>NZ_CP152051.1:0-3724142 GCF_038635285.1 Bacillus sp. FSL H8-0516 | reverse complement strand
AAGGCTTCTCCCCCCTCCTTTTCTTTTTAAAATGACCAGTATCAAACTGTTATAGAACACGAAAAAGAGCAAATGGTCATCACCATTCGTGCACATACATTGTTGAAAACAATTAATATAGTAGAAAAACGTCTTTTCGACAAATTACACAAGCTGTGGATAAACAATTCAACAGGCTGTGTAATAACTTTCCACAGGTTATCCACAAATTGTGGATAATATAAATGGGCCAGATAAGTAATTAAGAGTTAAAACACAAATATAATATCAAAATAAACAAGATGGTGCAATGGGTGTCACAAACTTATCCACACACTTTACATCCTGTTGAAAAATAATTATCCACATCGGTTATTTGTGTGAAAAAAATGTCGATAATGGGTGTGGATAGTCTAAATATGCCGGAAAAATATCCACATTCTTGTTTTGAAGGTCTTTTAGGAGGAAAAAAAGAATAAAATGCTGGAAACTAAAAAAGAAGGTTTCTTCGTTTGATAACTTATGTTATGCTTATAAGGTTGATAATAAGAGTTTTATCATTGATATTGACAATCGATGGGTTACACAAATATAATGAGTTAGACTGTCTTAAACAGCTATTCCTCAGGGAGGTGTCATAAATGAAAAGAACGTTTCAACCAAATAACCGTAAGCGTAGTAAAGTTCATGGCTTCCGCAGCCGTATGAGTACTAAAAACGGACGTCTAGTTTTAAAGCGACGCCGCAGCAAAGGTAGAAAAAAATTATCAGCTTAGGCCACTGAATAATGTCAGTGGTCTTTTTTACATAAAATCGTAAATGAACTGTCAGTTTTTATCGGAGTGGAAGAAAACATGAAGAAGCGAAACAGGCTAAAAAAAAATGAAGAGTTTCAAAAGGTGTTCAAAAAAGGTCAATCAATGGCAAATCGCCAATTCGTTATTTACCAGCTGGATCAGCCAAATCAAGTTGAACTGCGTCTAGGATTGTCTGTCAGTAAGAAGATTGGTAATGCAGTGATTAGAAACCGAATAAAACGTCTGATCCGTCAGGTGTTTTTAGAGGAAGGCCATAAGTTAAAGCAAGAAAAAGACTACATTGTCATTGCACGAAAACCAGCGAGTGAATTGACCTTTGAAGAAACAAAGAAGTCTCTCCAACATTTATTTAGAAAATCCGCTGTTTATCAACAACAACCGAAAAAGTCTTCGTAATAGAAACTTTCGTTGAATCAATTTTTAAAAGCGCTTCCTTCATCTAGTGAATTAAAATGAAACCACCACTTTGCAAAGAAAAAATGTTACCATACTGATTAGGTGAGTCACTTTCTTAATCAATTCCAACTTAAATAAAGTTTGAAGTAATGGGAGGAATCTTGTTGAAAAGGCGATTATTACTAATATTTAGCTTGATTGGCGTATTGGTTTTATTGGCAGGATGTACACAGATCAATGAACCAATTACATCAGATAGTAAGGGATTCTGGAATTCTTATATTGTTTACCCGCTATCTCAATTAATCACGTACATGGCAAACTTAACTGGTGAAAACTATGGTGTAGCGATTATTATTGTGACACTATTAATTCGCTTGCTTATTTTACCATTAATGATTAAACAGTTAAGAAGTACAAAAGCGATGCAAGCATTACAGCCTGAATTGAAAAAGCTGCGTGAAAAATATAGCTCTAAAGATCAAAAAACACAGCAGCAGCTTCAGCAGGAAACAATGGCTCTTTTTCAAAAAAATGGCGTCAATCCATTAGCAGGCTGTTTCCCAATTTTAATTCAAATGCCAATCCTTATTGGTTTCTATCATGCAATTATGAGAACAGCAGAAATTAAAAAGCATACATTCTTATGGTTTGACTTAGGCAGCCCAGATCCATTGTTCCTATTACCGATTATTGCGGGTGTAGCTACTTTCATTCAGCAAAAGCTGATGATGGCTGGAAATCCTTCGGACAACCCTCAAATGGCTATCATGCTATGGGTGATGCCGATTATGATCGTTGTGTTTGCAATTAGTTTCCCAGCAGCACTTTCATTGTACTGGGTTGTAGGTAACATTTTCATGATCATTCAAACATTGGTGATTAAAACACCTCAAGTAAAAGTTGATACAAAAGAAAAAGCTGGCGGGAATAAAAAATGAAGGAAATAACTGCTGTCGGTCGTACAATCGAAGAAGCAGTAGATTCCGGACTTAAACAAATTCAGCTACTACAAGAAGAAGTAGAAATCACAGTAGTAGATGAAGGAAATAAAGGGTTTTTAGGATTATTTGGTAAAAGACAAGCTGTGGTCAAGTTAGTAGAAAAGATAAATGCATTTAAATTAGCTACACAGTATTTAGATAAAATTGTTAAGTCTATTGATCCTAAAGCAAAGATTATTTCCAAACAGGAACCGAAAAAGATTTCTTACCACATTGATGGAGATAAAACGTCATTAATGATTGGAAAAAGAGGCCAAACACTGTACTCTTTAGAAACGTTGGTACAGCTAGTGTTTAATCGTTATTCTGATCAGTATCATCATATAACAATTGATATTGGCGATTATAGGAAGAAACGACAAGAAGCACTTGAACAATATGCAGTCAAAACAGCAAATCGGGTTTTAAAAACGAAGAGAAAGGTTCATTTAGAACCAATGCCTTCGAATGAACGAAAAATTGTTCATGATGCGATTGCTGCATTCTCTAAAGAACTTGCAACGGCATCTGAAGATACAGGCAGCAAACGTCATGTTGTGGTGCTGTATAAAAAATAGCAGAAAGACTAAGATTCGGCAAAGCTGGATTTTAGTCTTTTTTTATTGAAAAATTGCTTTTTATAGAGGATTTATCCTTTATTTCTAAAAAATGAGTGTGTGATATGGGTGCAAAACGCCAATTTAACAAGTAAGTATAGGGATCAGGGCGTTTAAATTTATTGGATTTAGGTGTAAGATGTGAAGACAAGTTTCAAACGTCGTTATTCACATGTGGATAAGTTAAGTGTTAAAATAGATAAGATGCAAAGCTGTGGATAATTAGATATGGGATACTTTCACTTCGCTTTCATTTATGGTATCTTTAAATTTTGGATTAAGCGTTTTTGATATAGAGATGGACAATGTCCATTTAATAGATAACAGACTGTTTATTAAGTGTAGAGAAAGAGGTGAATGAGTGATGGATACAATTGCAGCAATTTCTACACCGATGGGTGAAGGAGCAATTGCGATTATTCGTTTAAGCGGGCCTGATGCGGTACAGATTGCTGATCGGATGTATAAAGGTCCCAAGGAGAAAAAACTTGTATCGGTGGATTCACATACGATTCATTATGGTCATATTGTGGACTCTAGCACTGAGCAAGTCATAGAAGAGGTCATGGTGTCAGTATTAAGAGCACCAAAAACATTTACGAGAGAAGACGTTATTGAGATTAACTGCCATGGCGGAATTGTAACGGTCAATAAAGTACTGCAGCTTGCTTTAAGAGAAGGGGCAAGATTAGCGGAGCCAGGTGAGTTTACAAAACGAGCTTTCTTAAATGGAAGAATTGATCTTTCACAGGCTGAAGCGGTAATGGATTTGATTCGTGCAAAGACAGATCGTGCGATGAATGTAGCGATTACTCAAATGGAGGGACGACTCTCCGGTTTGATTAAACGACTTCGCGGTGAGATATTGGAAACTCTGGCTCATGTTGAAGTCAATATTGACTATCCTGAGTATGACGATGTTGAAGAAATGACGCATCGAGTTTTAGTTGAAAAGGCAACATCAGTGAAAAAGGAAATTGAGTCACTGCTAACGACTTCTCAGCAGGGGAAAATACTTCGCGAGGGCTTATCCACTGTCATTATTGGAAGACCGAATGTTGGGAAGTCTTCCTTGTTGAATAGTCTTGTACAGGAAACAAAAGCGATTGTAACGGATATTCCTGGCACAACGAGAGATGTCATTGAGGAGTATGTAAATGTTAGAGGTGTACCGCTTCGTTTAGTCGATACTGCGGGTATACGTGAGACGGAGGACATTGTTGAGCGTATAGGGGTTGAACGATCTAGACAGGTCTTAAAAGAAGCTGACCTGATTTTACTTGTGCTCAATTATAGCGAGGAATTGTCAGAAGAGGATATCAAACTATTTGAGGCCGTCTCAGGCATGGATATCATCGTGATCGTGAATAAGACAGATCTTGAGCCTAAGCTTGATATCGAAAAGGTCAAGCAGTTAGCGAAGGATCGTCCGGTGGTTACTACATCATTATTACAAGAAAAGGGGATTGATGAGCTCGAAATGGCGATTCAATCATTATTCTTCACGGGATCAATTGAAAGTGGAGATTTAACGTATGTAAGTAACACAAGGCATATTGCCCTTCTTCAGGCAGCAAAACAATCCATTGAGGATGCTCTTGAAGGAATTGAAATGGACGTACCGATCGACATAGTTCAAATAGATTTAACACGCTGCTGGGAACAGCTGGGTGAAATTATTGGGGATGCTGTTCATGAAAGCTTGATTGATCAGTTATTCTCTCAATTCTGTTTAGGAAAGTAAAGGGAGGAACATAAGAAATGGGTTATGAAGCTGGCAATTATGACGTAATCGTCGTGGGTGCCGGTCATGCTGGAGTTGAGGCTGCTCTTGCTTCTGCAAGACAGGGCGCCAAAACACTTGTATTGACTATCAACCTCGATATGGTTGCTTTTATGCCATGTAATCCGTCCGTAGGCGGCCCCGCAAAAGGGATTGTCGTCAGAGAAATTGATGCTCTAGGCGGAGAAATGGCACGAAATATAGATAAGACGCATATTCAAATGCGCATGCTGAATACGGGGAAAGGACCTGCTGTCCGTGCGTTAAGAGCGCAAGCAGATAAGTTCCAATATCAGCATGAAATGAAAAAAACAATGGAAAATGAACCAAACCTGACAATGCTGCAAGGTATGGTAGATCATTTAATTGTAGAAGATGATGAATGTAAGGGTGTTGTTACTCAAACAGGGGCGAACTATCGTGCAAAGTCTGTTGTATTAACGACAGGGACTTTCTTAAAAGGCCGCATCATTTTAGGAGACTTATCGTATTCAAGTGGTCCAAATAACCAGCAGCCTTCCATTAAATTATCGGATCATTTAGCAGAACTAGGATTCGATTTGGTTCGCTTTAAAACAGGAACGCCTCCTCGAGTGAATAGCCACTCGATTGACTATAGTAAAACAGAAATTCAACCAGGTGATGATGTCCCGCGGGCATTCTCCTATGAAACGGTTGAATATATTACTGACCAGCTGCCATGCTGGTTAACATACACGAGTTTAGAGACTCATCAAATTATTGATGAGAATCTTCACCGTTCTCCAATGTATTCAGGTATGATTAAAGGAACTGGCCCTAGATACTGCCCGTCCATTGAAGATAAAGTGGTTCGTTTCAATGATAAACCGAGACATCAAATTTTCTTAGAGCCAGAAGGTCGTAATACGCAGGAAGTTTATGTTCAAGGATTGTCTACAAGTCTTCCGGAGGATGTACAGCAGCGCATGCTTTCAACCATCCCAGGACTCGAGAATGTTCAAATGATGAGAGCGGGTTATGCTATCGAGTATGATGCGATTGTGCCTACTCAGTTGTGGCCTACACTTGAGACGAAGAAAATTTCTGGATTATATACAGCCGGCCAAATTAATGGTACGTCTGGTTATGAGGAAGCAGCAGGTCAAGGGATTATGGCAGGTATTAATGCAGGAAGAAAAGCATTAGGTAAAGAAGAAGTCATTTTAAGCCGATCTGATGCATATATCGGTGTCCTCATCGATGACCTTGTCACAAAAGGAACAAATGAACCATACCGTCTCTTGACATCACGTGCTGAGTATCGTCTACTTCTACGTCATGACAATGCTGATTTAAGATTAACTGAACTTGGCTATCAAATTGGATTAATTTCTGAAGAAAGATTCCAAGCATTCCAGCAGAAAAAAGAAGCCATTGAAGCAGAGAAAAAACGTTTATATTCTGCCATCATTAAACCTACAGCAGAGACTCAAGAATTTATTCGTTCACTCGGTGGAAGTGAGTTGAAGGACGGCATTCGTGCAAGTGATTTAATGAAGCGCCCGGAAATGAATTATGAATCTGTTGTGAAATTAGCTCCTGCTGAAACACCGCTTCCTTCTGATGTGTGTGAGCAGGTAGAGATTCAAATTAAATACGAAGGTTATATTGAAAAGTCACTCCAGCAAGTTGAAAAACTGAAAAAGATGGAGAACAAAAAGATTCCTGATCGTATTGATTATGATGCCATCAAAGGGATTGCAACTGAAGCGAAACAAAAGCTGAAAGAAGTCCGACCGCTTTCTGTTGCACAGGCTTCTCGTATTTCAGGCGTTAACCCTGCTGATATTTCTATCCTTTTAGTATATTTAGAGCAGGGGCGTATTGCGAAGATAGCAGAATAGAAAGGATGTCGGCATGAACATTGAACAATTTACAGCAGCACTAGAGGAGAAAGGGATCACTCTTTCTCCTGTGCAGCTTGAACAATTTGAAACCTACTTCCGCATGCTTGTAGAATGGAACGAGAAAATGAATTTAACGTCCATTACTGAAAAGGAAGAAGTGTATTTAAAGCATTTTTATGATTCAATATCAGCAGCATTTTTTATTGATTTTCACAAAGTGACGACGATTTGCGATATTGGAGCTGGTGCTGGTTTTCCAAGCATTCCTCTTAAAATTTGTTTCCCTCATCTACATGTGACCATTGTTGATTCTCTTCAGAAACGAATTACGTTTCTCAATGAGTTAGCAAAAGGATTAAACTTACAAGATACTACTTTTTATCATGATCGTGCGGAAACGTTTGGACAACGTAAGGAAAAGCGTGAAAGCTATGATCTTGTCACTGCTAGAGCAGTTGCACGTTTATCCGTCTTGAGCGAACTATGTCTGCCTCTAGTGAAAAAGGAAGGATTGTTTGTTGCTTTAAAAGCATCTGCCGCTGATGAAGAAATGCAAGCAGGGAAAAAAGCTGTCACAGTTCTCGGAGGAGAGGTTGTTGAAAAGCATTCCTTTGTTCTTCCTTTAGAAGAAAGCGAACGGAACATCATTGTCATTGAAAAGAAAAAGCAAACACCAAAAAAATATCCTAGAAAACCAGGAACACCTAATAAATCACCAATAGAAGGTTGATCATGTAAAAGGTCGGTTTTTCTTCAATATTTATGATTTTACAGAAGGAAAAAACATGAGAAAATAGAATTATAAAAAGGTAGTTTTTAAAGGTGGTGTAGGTTCATGAAGCATTCACTCTCACGCTTCTTCGGGCTTGGAGACAAAGAACATCCTGAGCGTGAAACCGAAATAGAGGCAGAGATTGCTGAGCATGATACATTAAAGGAAGAGATACAGGAGCTCCCGGTCGACACAATTATGCCAAACCGTTTTCAGCCACGCACCATTTTTTCAGAAGAAAAGATACAAGAGCTGGCCACGACGATTCATACCCATGGCATTATCCAACCGATTGTTGTTAGACCAACAGAAGAAGAAGGAAAATATGAACTGATCGCCGGCGAAAGACGTTGGAGGGCGGTACAGACTCTTCAATGGGAGAAAATCCCCGCTATTATAAAAGATTTTACTGATACGGAAACGGCATCTGTGGCATTGATTGAAAATTTGCAAAGAGAAGAGCTGTCTTCTATTGAAGAGGCTCATGCTTATGCACGTCTTTTAGAGCTTCATGATTTAACACAAGAGGCGCTTGCTCAGCGTTTAGGCAAGGGACAATCAACTGTTGCAAATAAATTAAGACTTTTAAAGTTGCCTGAAGAGGTACAACAAGCCATTTTAGAGAAAAAAATCTCTGAAAGGCATGCACGTTCACTTGTGCCCCTAAAGCTTCCAGAATTACAAATCGCGCTATTGCAGGAAATCATCGAAAAGCAGTTGAATGTGAAACAGACTGAAGAGCGTGTAGTGAAGATGCTTGAACAAAAAACGGATCGCAAACCGAAGCCAAAACGTAAGGCGTTTAGTCGTGATACACGAATTGCGATGAATACCATTCGTCAGTCTCTCCACATGGTAGAAGACAGCGGACTTAAAATAAATACCGAGGAAGAAGAGTTTGAGGAATATATCCAATTAACGATTCGAATTCCTAAATAGAAAAAAGCTGATGAGCGCCACTCGTCAGCTTTTTTTGTAAACCTTTTTATTATCATTTTGTTATCATTTGTTATTTACTGTTTGCTTTTGCAAATGAAATGATAAAATCATGATGAAACAAAGCGGTATGTCTAAAGAAGTGACTGTACAGCATTCGCACCAAGAGGGAACGATCCACTTGATGATTGCTGAAGCTGATCCGAAGAACTATGACTTGTGAACAAACAATAACCTAGCCTTGTGAGCAAATGTCGTACAATTGAATTCAGGCATCCAAAAAGATATATCAATATACTTTTCCGATGCGTTTTCATTCGTCCTTTTATGTACGAAAAGGTACATTCACCGACGAATTTATAATAGGGAAACAAAAAAAGCAAACGTTTCATACTTTTTTTGATAGAATAGAAAGTATGAATGAATGAGAAACTTGTTAAGTTGAAAGTGGGTGACATCGTGGGGAAAATCATAGCGATTACCAACCAGAAGGGCGGCGTCGGGAAGACGACAACTTCTGTTAATTTGGGTGCGTGTTTAGCATACATAGGCAAACGAGTGTTGCTGGTTGATATTGATCCGCAGGGCAATGCCACGAGTGGTATTGGGATTGAGAAGGCCGACGTAGAAAAGTGTGTGTACGATATTTTAGTTGATGATGCAGATGTTCTTGATGTGATTAAGACGACAGAGGTCGAAAATCTTGATGTCATTCCTGCGACAATACAGCTTGCAGGGGCTGAAATAGAGCTTGTGCCTACAATCTCACGGGAAGTGAGGCTGAAGAGAGCACTTGAATCTGTTAAGCAGAATTATGATTATATGATTATTGACTGCCCGCCATCACTTGGACTGCTGACGATTAATGCGTTAACTGCATCCGATTCCGTTTTAATACCAGTTCAGTGCGAATATTATGCGCTTGAAGGATTGAGCCAATTGTTAAACACAGTTCGTCTCGTGCAGAAACATTTAAATACCGATCTTGCCATTGAAGGTGTCTTGCTGACAATGCTTGATGCCCGAACAAACCTTGGGATTCAGGTAATCGAAGAAGTGAAGAAGTACTTTAGAGATAAAGTCTATCAAACCGTCATTCCGAGAAATGTGAGGCTGAGTGAAGCGCCTAGTCATGGAAAGCCGATTATCTTGTATGATCCACGTTCAAGAGGTGCAGATGTCTATTTAGACTTAGCAAAGGAAGTGGATGCGAATGGCTAAAGGTCTTGGAAAGGGTATTAATGCACTATTTAACAATGTAGACTCAAATGAAGAAACGGTTGAAGAAATCAAATTAAAGGATTTGCGTCCGAATCCGTATCAACCAAGGAAAACGTTTGATGATGATGCATTGTCTGATCTGAAAGAATCGATTCAGCAGCACGGGGTTTTACAGCCGATCATTGTTCGTAAATCGATTAAAGGATATGACATAGTAGCAGGAGAACGCCGTTTCCGCGCAGCACAACAAGCTGGTCTGACAACAATTCCTGCAATCGTTCGAGAGTTTTCAGAAACACTGATGAGAGAAATTGCCCTCTTAGAAAACCTGCAGCGTGAGGATCTCTCTCCACTAGAGGAAGCGGAAGCATATGCTTCCTTGCTGGATCATCTAAGTGTGACGCAAGAGGAATTAGCGAAGCGATTAGGGAAAAGCAGACCGCATATTGCGAACCATCTCCGTCTGTTGACTTTACCGGATGACATCCAAAAGCTGATTGCAAATGGAACGTTATCAATGGGACATGGCCGCACATTGCTCAGCTTAAAGAACAAAAAGAAGCTGGCGCCTTTGGTAAAGAAAATCGTGGATGAGGGGTTAAACGTACGACAGGTTGAGAAACTTGTTCAGCAGTTAAACGAAAATGTTCCACGTGAAACAAAGAAAAAAGAAGCACCAAAGGATCGAGTGTTGAAAGAAAGAGAGTCTTTCTTACAAAACTACTTTGGTACTTCAGTGACGATCAAGAAACAGAAGAAAAAAGGGAAAATTGAGATTGAATTCCTCTCGAATGAAGATTTAGAAAGAATTCTTGAATTGCTTTCTACGAGGGAATCATCAGAGTGACCATCTTGATATGAGATGGTCTTTTTTATATTCTCCCAGTGATATTTTGAATAGGGGTGAAGAGAGACCGGCTTTTTTCTCTCGTCCAATCCATTTGGTCAATGTGAGATAGACTTTCAGAAAGTGTATTGGCCATAGACATGACAAGATGAAGACGTGTGTTTTGGAGGACAAAGTATTCCATGAAACCACTCACATTGACGATCCCATTAATATGAATATCTCCTACCTCTGGCAGCTCCTTTTGGACACCAGCTCCAGGCTTTAACGGACCATCTCCAATTTGGAAGGAACCGACACTTTTCACTCTTCCTAAACAGGCATCAACCGCTACAATAAACGGGTGTTTATGAGCTTGTTCAATTTCAGCGAGTTTTTCTTTTAAATTGACCGCATGCACTGGGTCAGAGAGTGTTCCATATACATGAAGCTTTTTCAAATCCAGACCTGAAAGCTTTGTACCAACAAGTGGACCTAGAGAGTCGCCAGTTGAGCGGTCTGTTCCAATACAGACGATGGCAACGGGTCTTTTTCCTGCTTTCTGAAGATGCGAGAATAAAATACTTTTAAGCTGTTGAATGGCGTTTGTATCCGTATGGGACACGTATTCTTTTACCCTATTTCTAAAAAAAAGACCGTTCTTGCTATTCATAGGTCTCACTTCCTTGTCATAGTAGTTAGTAACAGTATACGGAAACAAGCTTAATTCTATACCTATGAGGTGATGATTGTGTGGAAGGCTGGTTCAAGGTGGACGCTTTTAATTTTAGGAAGCTTAATAGGAGCAGGATATGCTTCCGGCCAGGAAATTTGGCAGTTTTTTGGCATTGATAGCGGACTAGCCATTCTACTGTTTACATTGATGTTTATGCTGTCTACCTATGTGGTGTTAAAAATCAGTTATGAGGTGCGTGCCGATCACTTTGTGCCAGTGCTGGAACGGCTTGTCGGTCCATGGCTGGCTAAGGTGTATGACGTGTTAATTGTCCTATATTTATTCACGACAACGACGGTCATGATTGCCGGCGGCGGGGTGACTCTTGAGATGTATCATGTGCCTTTTTGGATTGGCATCGGCGCGTTTTGTTTGTTTTCATTTATGATTTTTTTCTGGGATGTGAAAGGGCTTTTATCTGTGAATGCTTTCATTATACCAATTTTGGTGGCGGGGCTCATCTATGCGTTTGTTTTTTATTATATGAATCATGATCATATGTGGCGGATTGATTTTGGGCAGCAGTACAATTGGCCTGCCAGCATTGTCTTTGCTTCTTTGAATATATTATCTGTCGTGGCAGTGCTGTCTTCGGTTGGGAAAGAAATGAAGGGGCTTGGGGAAGCCAAGGTGGCGAGTATATTAAGCGGTCTTATTTTTGGTGTCATCTCGTATGTGTATAACGAAATACTGGTTGATATTTCTGGAAGCCTTTCATCAGAAGGAATTCCTTTGTTTACAGTATTAGAAGGGGCGCCGACTTCTTTGTTTGTGTTTATGACCGTTGTCCTTTGTCTAGCAATTTATACGACGACGGCAGCAGGTTTATTTGGATTATCAAGCCGGATGCTTTCTTTTGTACGAATGCCCCGCTGGCTGGTTGTATTGGTGATGCTTCTTTTGATGGCACCTTTAACATCTCTTGGATTTGCTGATTTGATTGCTTTCTTGTATCCAATTTATAGTTTGTTGAATCTTTATTTGCTCGTCTGTTTAATGCTGTATCCGATTTTAAGTAAAAAGATATTTTCTTGTCCCAAAAATTATATTGATAAAACAAAATAAGCACCTCTCTTTTTTAGAGCTGTGCTTATTTGATCTGAATTGAATCAATCGCTTCTTTGATATCATCATAGACAGGCATTTGCTTGAGACGCTGGAGGCGATCCTCTAATTCTGAAATGGCCTGTCCCTTTAAATGCTGGGAAATGTGTTGTTTGACAATGGTCGTCTGGTTTATTATGTCTTCTGTTTTAGCCAATTGATACTCCAAGTGCACGCGAGTATTTGCTAATTCGTCGTGCAGCCGCATTTTGAGCAGCCGTTTTAGATCCTTTCGCTGTCCTTCTCTGCGCATGGCCTGAATGGCGGCAATTTCTTCTGGAGACTGTGTTTGTGTGTGTGGTGCCGATTGATTTTCGAATACAGACATGGAGCGGCGGGCACTCACATTTTGTAAGAAACGCTGGGCGTCACTAGGAGGCTTATTTTGATTGATCATGCGATGACTCCTTTCTTAATGAATACCCATTTGCATTGCAAGGCGTCTATCTGCCTTGGCGTAGTCATCACCCATTGTGTACATATGTCTTGAAAGAGCAGAAAGCTCTTGTTCGTAATCCCTCAGGGTGTACAAGGCATTCAGCTGTTTTTCGTGTGAATAAAAGGAGGAATGCGACTGTTCCATCCTCACTTCGTCTACCAGTGCTTCCACATCACTATGACTTAATAAATCATAGTGGCCAAAGCCTACGAGTCCTTTAAGCTCTTGTTTTACATGATGGACGGCGTCTTTTACACTTTCATCCATTCCATCGATTTTTTCAAATACAGTGTGCACTTCATGTTCAATAATGCTTTGCAGATCATAGGATGAATTTTTTAGTAAATGGGATTTTATGATAATTTCAAGTCCGCTTTGTGCATATGCACGTCCAGAATGAATTTCTTGCAGCAGCATGGCTGTAAAACTTGTATTATGATCAAGCTGTTCATCTAAAATACGGGCAGATCCATTCGGATGGAATGAATATCCATTTGCTTTGAATTCACCTGAAACGAGAGCTAAAAAAGCATTTGTATCAAAGGATTCGTTCCATTCTATATTCATAGATGCAAAAGCTGATTTTAAAAAGGTGTCAATTTCCCTTTTTTTGTATTTAACGGATTCTTGGACTGAGTCTTGCTGCCGTGGCGGTACGGTGTACTTGACTTGCCCAACTCCTTGATCATGACGATTGAGTAAACCGACGTAATGACTAGGCTGAATATATTCAGTCAACATGCGTTTATATTGACCTTGCTGCGCCTTTTGCTGAATCGAAGGCGACAGGATACTCCATATATTTGGGCTGTCAAAGGTAACGGCTTTTTTGACAGCTGGCTGTTCTGTTGCAACATAAGCACAAACAGCACCGGCAAGTGCTTGTCCAGTGAGATGGATACCTGCATTCGGATGCTTCTGACAGACTTTCTCTATGTATTCCTTCCCTTTAAAAAAGACATGGTCTTGATTGCCGTCAAGGGACTTTCTTTCAATTGGATAGGCATAGTCTGTTTTGAGCAATGACTGTGCCGCATTGTGTACATCTTGCTTAGATGTCACCCTCATTTGATGTGGCAGCGGACAGTGAAAAGCGACGATGAATTCATCTGATTGTTCCGGCTGCATCGTTAAACCATATAATTTTTGGTCGATCTTTAGAAAATCGTGGACAGTGAGTGTTTGCTGACCTATTTCTATCGTATGGTGCTGCTGGTAATTGTCGATATTTCCAGCATGATCGGATATGATTTTATATTCTTTATCAGTTAATCTATCCTTTCGATTGACCATCGTACCTGCTCCCTCACATAACATTTATGCAGATATCATAAATCAAAAAATATGGAAAAACCACCGCGTTCTACCAATAAAAACCTTTTGACCTACAGTGTTTGTGACAATATTGAAAAAAAACGGAGTTTAAGTAACTATTGGTCACAAATAAAATGATCTAAAAGGAGGGTTTTTTCTCTAAAAAAGAATAGGATGAACGATTGAAAGAGACTCTTTGTTTTGTGCATTGCCCTTCATCGCCGTTTTTTTGTACAATAGATTCAATGAAGTGAGCAAGGAGAGGTGAAGGCTGATGGCAGACAAAGCGTTTGGGTTACATGATGTTGTAGAAATGAAAAAGCCCCATCCATGTGGTGCCAATCGGTGGAAGGTCATTCGTTTGGGCATGGATATCCGTATTAAATGTGAAGGCTGCGGACACAGCGTGATGATCCCAAGAAGAGATTTTGAACGAAAAATGAAGAAAATTCTCGTCAAGCATGAGGAGCCAACTGCTTAAGTAGGCCTCATGCTTTTTTTATTAAATTTGTCTTTTCTATAGCAAAGCCAGGTGCATCTTCTCGTTTTGAAGCATTGATTTATTCTTTTTGACGATGTTTCTTCTATTGAAAATGCATGATGGTTAGCTTGTCTTTTCATGTAAACCTACTTATAATTGCTCTAGGTTCATATTACGCAGTATAACGAGCACGTTTGATATAGAGGAGATGAAAGAATGGCTTTAACAGCTGGTATTGTTGGCTTACCTAACGTCGGGAAGTCAACGCTATTTAATGCAATTACACAGGCTGGAGCGGAGTCTGCTAACTATCCGTTTTGTACTATTGATCCAAACGTCGGAATTGTAGAAGTTCCTGACGAGCGTTTACAAAAGCTAACAGAATTGGTGCAGCCGAAAAAGACAGTTCCCACTGCTTTCGAATTCACTGATATTGCGGGTATTGTCAAAGGTGCATCTAAAGGTGAAGGTTTAGGGAATAAATTCCTTTCTCATATTCGACAAGTAGATGCGATTTGTCACGTGGTTAGAGCTTTTGCAGATGATAACATTACACACGTAGCTGGTAAGGTTGATCCTGTGGCAGATATTGAAACGATTAATCTCGAATTGATTTTGGCTGATTTAGAAACAGTTGAAAAGCGTTTAGCTCGTGTGAGTAAGCTTGCAAAACAAAAGGACAAGGAAGCAGTAGCTGAATTTGAGATTTTGTCGAAGCTAATGAACGCATTTGAAGCTGGGAAATCGGCAAGATCTGTAGAATTTACTGATGAGCAGCAAAAGCTTGTGAAACAGCTTCATTTACTCACATCTAAACCAGTTCTTTATGTAGCAAATGTGAGTGAGGATGAAGTAGCGGATCATGAGGGCAACGAATATGTACAGCAAATCCGTGAGTTTGCTTCTGGTGAAAACGCTGAAGTTATCGTCGTTTGTGCGAAGATCGAGTCTGAAATTGCAGAGCTTGAAGGAGAAGAGAAGCAAATGTTCCTTGAAGAGCTTGGTATTAATGAGTCAGGGCTTGATCAGCTAATTAGAGCATCTTACTCTCTTCTAGGATTAGCTACGTATTTCACAGCAGGTGAGCAAGAGGTACGTGCTTGGACATTTAAAAAAGGAATGAAAGCGCCAGAATGTGCTGGAATCATTCACACAGACTTCGAGCGTGGATTTATTCGTGCTGAAACGGTTGCGTATGAGGATTTACTAGCTGGCGGAAGCATGTCTGCTGCTAAAGAAGCAGGAAAAGTTCGTCTAGAAGGTAAAGAATATGTAGTGAAAGATGGAGACGTCATTCATTTCCGTTTTAATGTATAGGTTCTTGTCATAGGCCAAGTAATTTGTTATAATATACAATTGTGAGTAATATAATTTATTGCTCCTTGCCCGTTTAGGGCCGCTTAGACCAAAAGGAGGTGCAATCAGATGAGAAAGTACGAAGTTATGTACATCATCCGCCCAACAGTTGACGATGAGGCTAAAAAAGCAGTTATCGAGCGTTTCAATAACGTGTTAACTTCTAACGGTGCGGAGATCACTGGAACAAAGGATTGGGGTAAACGTCGTCTTGCATACGAAATCAACGATTTCCGTGACGGTTTCTACCAAATCGTAAACGTTCAATCTGACGCTGCAGCAGTTCAAGAATTTGACCGCTTAGCTAAGATCAGTGACGATATCATTCGCCACATTGTTGTTAAAGAAGAAGTATAAATCATTGAAATATATATTTAAAGGTGGTCTTTCAATATGCTAAACCGTGTTGTATTGGTCGGAAGACTAACAAAAGACCCTGAGCTTCGCTACACGCCTAATGGTGCGGCTGTAGCCACGTTTACTCTAGCTGTGAATCGTACGTTTACGAATCAATCTGGAGAGCGTGAAGCCGATTTCATTAACTGTGTTACTTGGAGAAGACAAGCCGAGAACGTGGCTAATTTCTTGAAAAAAGGAAGTCTTGCCGGTGTAGACGGTCGTTTGCAGACAAGAAACTATGAAAATCAGCAAGGACAGCGTGTCTTCGTGACAGAGGTTCAAGCTGAAAGTGTTCAATTTCTTGAGCCTAAGAGCGGCGGTGCTGGTTCAGGTGGATACAGCGGCGGTGGCAATAGCGGAGGCCAGTATTATGGCGGTAGCCAAAACGATCAGAATCCATTTGGAAATGAACCAAGTCAAAATCCATATGGCAATCAAAACAACCAAAATCGTAATCAGGGAAATAGCTTTAATGATGACCCATTTGCGAACGATGGTAAACCGATTGACATCTCCGATGATGATTTGCCATTCTAATTGATCTGAAAAAATGACTAAAGGAAAGGTGTGAAAACAAATGGCAGGTGGACGCAGAGGCGGTCGTGCGAAACGTCGTAAAGTATGTTTCTTTACTTCTAACGGTATCACGCACATCGATTACAAAGATGTTGATCTTCTTAGAAAGTTTGTTTCTGAGCGTGGTAAAATTTTACCTCGTCGTGTAACAGGAACTAGCGCTAAGTATCAACGTAAATTGACTTTAGCGATCAAAAGATCACGTCAAATGGCATTACTTCCATACGTTACTGGTGAGTAAGTCGTTGACTTAAAAAGCGGAGAGCCCCGAGCTCTTCGCTTTTTTTATTTTCCTCACTGTGAATCTCATCTATTTTTGCTAGAGTTGTTTTTGACAGTCAACCGAAGGGAAGTATGTAAAAGTGACAGTTTATTCTATACAAATATGAGGTTGATCTGTCATATTGATAGTCTAGAAAATAATTGCAGTCAGGGCGTGGGAAGATGATTGAATTTAAAAAGGTATCGATGCAATTTTCCGATGAGCGCTATGCCGTTCAATCCGTTGATTTGGAGATTCAGAAAGGTGAGTTTTTTGTATTGATTGGACCTAGTGGCAGCGGGAAAACGACGACATTGAAAATGATCAATCGTCTCATTTCTTCTACAGAAGGTGAGATTTACATAAAGGGTCAAAAAATAAGTGATTATGATATGTATGAGCTGCGCTGGGATATCGGTTATGTTTTGCAGCAAATTGCGCTTTTTCCTCATATGACCATAGAAGAAAATATTGCTGTGGTGCCAGAGCTTAAACAATGGAGCCGGAATGAGACCAATCAGCGTGTCGATGAACTCATGTTGATGGTCGGGCTTGATCCTGCTATGTATCGGCATCGAAAGCCAGCAGAGCTCTCTGGTGGACAGCAGCAGCGTGTCGGTGTGGCACGTGCACTTGCAGCTGATCCTGAGATTGTCCTGATGGATGAACCTTTTAGTGCGTTAGATCCACTAACGAGGGAGAAATTGCAGGATGATCTACTTGATTTGCAGCGCCGTATACAAAAAACCATTGTTTTTGTGACGCATGATATGCAGGAAGCTATGAAGCTGGGTGATCGGATTTGTGTGATGAATGAAGGAAAAGTAGTGCAGATCGGACGTCCTGAGGAATTGGTTCAACATCCAGCCAATGCCTTTGTACAGGAGTTTGTTTCAGGGGCTGCCCGCCATGTGGGACATCAAGCTTTTGAGCTGGAAATCTTGGCACAACCGATAGCCCACGAAGCTCTTTTACCCTATGAGGCGGTCTCAGCACATGCCTCACTGGATGAAGTCTTGTCTCAATTGGCAAAGCACGAGGAATTGGCTGTTGAAAAGAATGGAGAGCGGATTGGACTAGTGAATCGTCAAGCAGTGATTCAGTATTTAGCTGATTCTCCTAAAGAGAGGGGCGAGTCACATGAATGATTGGACCCGTGTGTTATGGGAACGCAAAGAACAATTGGGACACGCCTTACTTGAGCATATTCAAATTTCTTTTATTGCTTTATTTTTAGCGATTTTGATTGCTATTCCATTAGGTATCTATTTAACGAGGGTTCCAAAGCTAGCGGAGTGGGTCATCGGGGTGACGGCCGTCTTACAAACGATTCCGTCGCTCGCACTTCTTGGCTTGTTGATTCCTCTTGTGGGGATTGGGCAAGTACCTGCGATTATTGCGCTTGTGGTCTATGCCCTACTCCCTATTTTAAGAAATACATATACAGGCATTCAGGAGGTTGATCCTTCTCTGAGAGAAGCGGCGCTTGCTATGGGGATGAATCATCGCAAACGGTTATTAAAGGTGGAGCTTCCTCTTGCCATGCCAGTCATCATGGCAGGTATCCGAACCGGGATGGTACTCATTGTGGGGACTGCCACCCTGGCAGCACTGATCGGGGCGGGGGGATTAGGAAGCTTAATTTTGCTGGGAATTGATCGAAATGATATGTCTCTCATTGTCATTGGCGCGATACCAGCTGCCTTACTCGCTCTATTATTTGATGTGGTGCTGCGTACCTTTGAGAAAATTTCCTTTAAAAAGACTGTGATCTCTGTGACTGTTTTTACTCTGATTGCAGGAGCAGTTGTCGCTGCCCCCGTGCTGTTTCAGCAAGGAAAGAAGGAAATCACCATTGGCGGGAAGTTAGGATCAGAGCCTGAGATTTTGATCTCGATGTATAAGCTTTTAATTGAACAGGATACAGATATTCAAGTGAACCTGAAGCCCGGTCTTGGTAAGACATCCTTTGTTTTCCAGGCCTTACGCTCTGGTGATATCGATATTTATCCTGAGTTTACTGGTACAGCAATTTCTGAATTCCTCAAAGAAACAGCAAAAAGCACAGATAAAAGAAAAGTGTATGAGCAAGCGCGGCGTGGATTGGAATCGTCCTTTCAGCTTCGCCTTCTTGAGCCCATGGCATACAACAATACATATGCTTTAGCCGTGCCGCAGTCACTGGCTGATCAATATGAAGTGTCCAACATTTCAGATCTAGGTAAGATCAAAAACCGCATAAAAGCTGGATTCACCTTAGAGTTTTCTGATCGTCAGGATGGGTATCGAGGCATTCAAAAAGCCTATCAATTTTCCTTTGACGATGTTGTGACGATGGAGCCGAAGCTACGGTATCGTGCGATTCAAAAAGGAGATATCAATTTAGTCGATGCGTATTCGACAGACAGTGAATTGAGACAATACAAATTAAAGGTGCTTCATGATGATCAGCATGTTTTCCCGCCATATCAAGGAGCACCGCTGCTCAGGCAGGAGACATTAACTGAATTCCCTGAGATTGAGACCTCTCTCAATAAGCTTGCGGGTCAAATCACAGACGATGAGATGAGAGAAATGAATTATGAAGTCAATGTGAAGGGGAAGGATGCATTTCAGGTAGCGAAGGCCTATTTAAAAAAGAAAAAATTGTTGAAATAATCAAGGGAAAGCAGGGCTGTTTCATGCAAAACAGCTCTGCTTTTTTAAAAGAAAAACAAAAATCATTGACATTTACTTAAAAACATAATATCCTTAATTCGAGATAAATATATTTTTTTGATCTAATATCTCGAATTCGAGATAATATAAAGACGTCAGTAAAGACATAATGAATAGAGGCTTATTACTTCATGATTAGGAGGTCATTAGAAGTGAAAAAAACAGAAGGAATTCACCATATTACAGCTATTGTCGGTCATCCTCAGGAGAACGTTGATTTTTATGCAGGTGTTTTAGGACTTCGTCTCGTGAAGAAGACCGTAAATTTTGATGATCCGGGCACATACCATTTATATTTTGGAAATGAAGGCGGCTCTCCAGGGACCATTATTACGTTTTTCCCTTGGCCGGGGGCACAAAAAGGTCAAATTGGTGCAGGGCAAGTGGGCGTGACGACATATGTTGTACCGACAGGCGCTTTCTCTTTCTGGAAGGATCGTCTTGAGCAGTTTAATGTTTCTTATGAAACGGTTGAACGCTTTGGCGAAGCTTTTCTCTCATTTGAAGATCCACATGGCTTATTGATTGAGCTAGTAGAACGTGCGGAAGGAAAGCAAAACGAGTGGACATTTAATGGTGTCACACCAGATGTAGCCATTAAAGGATTTGGCGGAGCTGTTTTATTAACATCACAGCCGGAGCAAACGATGCAGCTGCTAGAGCAAACGATGGGACTTGAACGAGTCGGAGAAGAAGGAGACTATGTGAGATTCCGTTCGTTTGGTGAAATAGGCAATGTCATTGATGTGAACATCACACCTGTTCCACGAGGACGTATGGGTGTTGGAGTTGTGCACCATATTGCATGGAGAGCAACAGATGATCAGGACCAATTAGATTGGCAAAGCCATATTGCACAAAGCGGGTATCAAGTGACACCTGTGCAAGATCGAAATTATTTTAATGCTATTTATTTTAGAGAGCTTGGCGGCATATTATTTGAGATTGCTACTGATCCTCCAGGGTTTGCACACGATGAATCAGTGGAAACAATGGGTGAAGCATTGAAACTGCCACCGCAATATGAGACGCAGCGCAGTCAGATTGAACAAATTGTACTGCCAATTGAAGTGAGAGAAGTTAAAGGGAAAGGAGATTCATGATGAAGCATCTTTTTCGAAAAGGAAAGAATGAACAAAAACCTGTGCTGTTATTACTGCATGGAACTGGCGGGACGGAAGAAGATTTATTGCCGCTTGCACAGATAGTAGATCCTGATGCATCTGTTCTTAGTGTGAGAGGGAATGTATTAGAAAACGGCATGCCGCGTTTTTTCAGACGTTTGGCAGAGGGTGTATTTGATGAGCAGGATTTGATTGAGCGTACAGAGGAACTATATACATTTATCGGCGAAGCAGCTGATGAATATGGGTTTGATCGTCACAATGTGGTGGCTATCGGATATTCCAATGGGGCAAACATTGCTGGAAGCTTGTTATTCCATTATGGGGATGCTTTAAAAGGAGCTATCCTGCATCATCCAATGGTTCCAAGACGCGGGGTTTCGTTGCCTTCATTAGCGGGGAAGCAAGTCTTTATAGCAGCTGGTGAAAATGACCCAATGTGCCGTCCAGAGGAATCACAGGAGCTGGAGCAATTGCTGCAGGGTGCAGGCGCATCGGTTACACTTCATTGGGAAAATCGCGGACATCAGCTAACGAGAGAAGAAGTCGATGCTGCGGCTTTATGGTATCGTCGTCAATTTTAAATAAGGTGGGGAATACAGGTGGGATTTTTACAGAAGCTTTTTGGGCAAAACAAACAAAAGGAGCTGGAACAAATGGAAAACGTAAAATTAGCGATTATTTATTATAGTTCAACAGGTACAAACTATCAGATGGCGAAATGGGCTGAAGCTGGAGCAAAAGAAGCTGGCGCAGAGGTCAAAGTATTAAAGGTTGCTGAATTGGCACCAGAAGCAGTTGTCGCTTCAAATCCAGCATGGAAAGCACATTTAGACGAAACAAAGGATGTGCCAGAGGTTCAATTAAGTGATTTAGAGTGGGCAGATGCCATCATCTTTAGCATGCCGACACGTTTCGGTAACCTGCCAGCTCAAATGAAGCAGTTCTTAGATACAACAGGCGGCTTGTGGTTCCAAGGTAAATTGGCAAACAAAGCAGTCAGCGCGATGACTTCAGCTCAAAACGCAAATGGCGGACAGGAGCAGACGGTTCTCAGCCTATATACGACGATGTTCCACTGGGGAGCCATTATTGCCGCTCCTGGATACACAGATGATTCCTTATACGGTGCAGGGGGCAACCCTTATGGCGTAAGTGTCACTGTTGACCAAAATGGAAAAATCCAAGAGGATGCAGAAGCAGCTGTGAAACATCAGGCAAAACGTACAGTCAATGTGGCAGAATGGATCAAAAAAGGTCAAAACGCTTAATAGATGTATACAAAAAGAATGCAGCCTCGCCGCTGCATTCTTTTTTTCATTAATAAGGATCTGATGGTGTGCTGTTGTTGATGGCTTCGTCCACGGCTTGAGCAGCAACATGTAATAAGTAGAGACTAATTATAAAAAACTTGTTTTTATCAGTATAGCATTTCATTAAAAAATTCTAATTATCCTTAAAAGTGAAATATAAAAAAATATATCCATTTAAAGAAGTGTGTCTATTCTAATATTTGTAAAATATATTTATGCGTGATAATTTTACCTTAAATGTAATAATATATATAAATTTCAATTATTTATTGATTAAAAATTCATTTTTGTGTATTATTATACTATAAATTACTACTAATAAAAATAATTTAGGGGAGATAGTTATGTTAATAAAGGAATTAGACACGCCAATTAGTATTGTGAATGTTATTGATTTTGATATTGACGTAGAAAAAATGAAAAATAAGTTAAGAAAAGCTTATAAGGATTATGAGAATGATAATTATTTAGTTCAGAAAAATAAAATTGAGATTTTACAAGCACATTTATCACAAGATGAGTTAAAGAAAATAGGAAATGAAATTTGGATAAAGATTTATAAAAATGAGATTGCAGATAATGATTTACATAATATTTTTCCAAGTATACCGAACGAGGTCATTCTCAGTTTCTCATCTCTTCAACCTTCGAGAAAGCGTCTTATTTCTGAGTGTGAATTAAATTGGGATGGAGAAAGTTGGGTTATTAAAAGAGTTCCTTGTAGTTCATTTCAACAATCAGAAGCAACTATTTCTACTAATGATTTAGATTACCGTTTAATTCCTCGGAAATTCAAGGAATTACCTGAGTTTTTGTTTGATGAAGATTTGAAGAAGATTATTATTCAAGTAGGTAATAAGGTTAAAAAACATAATACGGCAGTGAAAAAACTAAGTATAGCAATTCATCATACCTTAGTTCTCTGTATTCCAGATCAAGTAAGTTCTAACTCTCCAGAAGGAATTCATCAAGACGGAATGGATTATATAGTATCTGCATTGGTAGTAGAAAGAAATAATATTAGTGGTGGAGAAAGTATTATTTATGGTGCAGATGCAACAACACCTTTACTTAATATTACATTACAATCTGGTCAAGGTATTTTTCAGCCAGATAAAGGAACCGATTTATGGCATGAGGTTACCCCCATTTCTTTAGTGGATCCAAAACATTCAGGATATAGATCAACTATTGGCTTCGATGTTTTGATTATGGAGTGATACTGTGAATAAAAATTCCAATCCTAATTTAAAGTTACTTGAAGATACATATGCTGTATCTAAAGTTTCAAATGAATCTTTGTTTGTTAACCTTAATCAAGTTTTTTGTATTATGAAAGAAGCACATGTAACAACTTATATTTACAAACAAAATCAAATAGAAGATGAATATTTCTTAGAAGTTTCACATGGATGGAGAGTACTAAAAATTGATGCAACACTCGACTTTTCCCAAACCGGAGTTTTGCATTCTATTATTACCCCCTTATCAGAATCCGAAATTAGTATTTTAGCTGTTTCGACTTTTGATACTGATTACATTTTTGTTAAGGAAGAAGATTTAGATAAGGCATTATATACACTTAAGATTGCAGGGTATCAATTTAATTAGTGAAGAAGAGCGGGTTGAATGTATGAATGAATTATTAAGAGGAGCATTAATCTCTGGTAGTCTTATAATAGCTATTGGTGCTCAAAACGCCTTTGTTCTTAAACAAGGGTTGCTGAAAAACAATATTTTTTGGGTTTCGTTAACTTGTTTTCTTTGTGATTTATTTTTAATATTTATCGGCGTTTTAGGAGTGGGATCTATAATTAGTAGCAGTACTATTGCTACCGTCACTCTAGCACTTGCGGGTGGACTATTCCTAGGGATCTATGGATTAAAATCATTTCGAAGTGCTTTGCTTATGTCTAATGCCATGGATATTAACCAAGATACTGAAATATTTCCTATTCACAAAACTATCTTATTAACATTGGCTATTACACTTCTTAATCCTCATGTATACTTAGACACGATCGTTATCGTAGGCGGTGTTGCTGGCACACTAACATGGGATGAAAAAATTCAATTTTTATTTGGGGCTTTAATCGCTTCATTTATATGGTTTTTTGGAATCGGATATGGTTCTAGATGGCTCATCCCTATATTTAAAAAGCCATTAGCTTGGAGGATATTAGATTTTGGTATTGGATGTTTAATGATTTGGCTTTCCTATCAACTCATCCAGTTTGCTTTTATAAGTATGTAACTAAAATGCACAGTTTCAAATGAAACTGTGCATTTATTTATACTAAGTCAGACGTCTTGAGGAACGTTGTACAACATTAACAATGCTTCAAACAGTTAAATTAGATGAATTTGTGTGATTAACAATTGGTCTTAATGAGTTTAATATGCATTCTTTTTTTCATTAATAAGGATCTGATGGTGTGCTGTTGTTGATGGCTTCGTCCACGGCTTGAGCAGCACCTGTAGAGCCGATAGGTCCGCTTGGCTGCTCTTGTTTAAAGGCTTTTAAGCCGTCAGCGACACGCTTTCCGTAATCAGGGTCTGCTTTTGTAAAGTTTTCAATCATTTGGTCTTGAATGTCCTTTTGACATGTCGCAAGAGTATTGACTAAGTTCTTAATCAGTTCCTCACGCTCCCAATCATTAAAACGGCGATACGTTTCTCCCGCTTGTCCAAAATTGTTTGGGCGGTCAATGGCTTCTCGTTTGACTTCACCTTCTACAAAAGGCGTATGATCCTTTCCATCCTGTTTGGCTTCTTTTAATCCTCCGAGGATCGATGGCTCATAATTCACATGGGGATTTTGGCCTTTGCCTTGATCGACATGGTATTCCATTTGACCGTCTCTCTGATTGGTGGCGACATGCTTTTTCGGTGCATTGATCGGCAGCTGTAAATAGTTTGGCCCTACACGATATCGCTGCGTGTCAGAGTAGGAGAAGGTACGGCCTTGAAGCAATTTATCATCTGAGAAATCTAAACCGTCTACGAGTACACCAGTCCCAAAGGCAACCTGCTCGACTTCTGCGAAATAGTTTTCTGGATTTTTGTTTAATACCATCCGTCCGATTGGTTTCCATGGATAGTCATCCTTGTACCAAAGCTTTGTCGGGTCTAGCGGGTCAAAGTCGAGGTGAGGGTGGGCATCATCTTCCATGATCTGTGCATATACCTCCCATTCAGGATAATCTCCTTGCTCAATCGCTTCATATAAATCCTGTGTGGCATGGTTAAAATTTTCTCCCTGGATCGCTTGCGCCTGTTCTTGGGTCAGGTTGCGAATGCCTTGTTTCGGTTCAAAATGATATTTAACCAGCACCGCTTTTCCTTCATGGTTGACCCATTTGTACGCATGGACACCTGAGCCTTGCATGTGCCGGTATGTAGCTGGGATGCCCCATGGTGAAAAGAGAAATGTCACCATATGCGTCGCCTCAGGTGATTGTGAGACAAAATCAAAAATACGCTCGCCGTCCTGACGATTGGTGACAGGATCAGGCTTAAAGGCATGAACCAAATCAGGAAACTTTAAAGCATCTCGAATAAAGAAAATTTTCAGGTTGTTCCCTACGAGATCCCAGTTGCCTTCCTCTGTATAAAATTTAATCGCAAACCCTCTCGGATCGCGTAATGTTTCTGGCGAATGACCGCCGTGAATCACAGAAGAAAAACGAACAAAAACAGGCGTCTTTTTCCCTTTTTCCTGAAACAATTTTGCTCTCGTATAGGTGGAGATGGGTTCATCCCCGAATGTGCCGTAGGCTTCAAAATACCCGTGAGCTCCAGCACCGCGTGCATGAACAACACGTTCAGGGATGCGTTCACGATCAAAATGACTGATTTTCTCTAGGAAATCGTAGTTTTCAAGCGTAGTGGGTCCTCTATTCCCAACAGTTCTCATATTTTGATTGTCTGTTACGGGATGACCTTGCCGATTTGTTAAGGTTTCTTCTGACTCTGAAGATGGTTTAGGCTGTTGATCTTCTTTCAATTCGAATCCCTCCTTCAATATCTCTCTAACAATATGGTCATGTTGCTCCCTATTTCATACAAGGATTGATATAATGATTGAAAACTTTCACGAGGAGCGAGCCTGATGATTCGATTACACTGCCTTCACGCCCATCCATCCAATCAGTCATATATAGAAGATGCTTTTGGTGATACAGATGTTGATTTGCATCACACGGTCGATTCATCATTTATAGAACGCGCGACACAAGATCCTGCATTTGTTCAACACAAGCAGCAAATGTATGCTATCAACAGATTAAAACAAGAAAGTGAAGCCGATCTCATTCTGCTCACGTGTACACAATACATTGCCGCTTTGGGTGATCAGCAGCACCTTTTTAAACAACCGATTGTTCCGATCGATGAACCGTTATTTGAGCTGATTTGTGAGAAACAAAGGCCTCTTCAACTGGTGTTTTCCAACCCAGATACAGTGGAAGGGACGATGCAGCGGCTTGAATCATATGCCACAGAGAGGGGCAAACAGGTTGAAGTAGAAATGGTTGTGATGGAGGATGTCTTTCATCTCTGCCTAAACGGTGATATGCAAGCTTATGATGAACAAATCAAGGAGCAGCTGAGAAGATGTATGAAGCAAAAAGGGAGAGACATTTGCGTGATGCAGCTTTCGATGGTTCATGCGGCAAAGCAGGTGGAGCGGGAGACAGGCGTTTCTATCATTCATCCGCTTTCTCCACTAAAACAGTTTGTCCATCAAACACTATCCGCTTGGAAGGAGTGAACCCATTAGGTTCGCTCTTTTTGTATAGGAACGTAAATGCGAGACATGTTAAAAAATAATCGAGCGCAAACTATTTTCAAAAGGTGCGCGTCTATCCAATGTAAGAAATAACAGATGCGCATTTAAGATAAAGGAGCTCTTTGTAAAATGAAGAAACGAAAAATAGACGATCAATTTGCGGATTACGTCATGGAACATAAACACAGTTTTTATCGGTTGTCCTATAGTTATGTCAAAAACCCAGAAGATGCTATGGATGTTGTTCAGGAGGCCATTCATAAAGCACTCAAATCTGTTCACCGATTAGAGGATGCGAGCAAGATGCATAGCTGGTTTTATAAAATCGTGGTGAACGCTGCCCTAGACTTTTTACGAAAGAAGAAGCGGGTGCAGGTGACAGATGATGATACGCTTGAATTCTTATCTCAGGGTGAATCAGATGTATACGAGGATCAAGACGTCAAACGGGCTATAGAGGATTTGCCTGAGATGTATCGAGTCGTCATTATTTTGAGATTCTTTGAAGATTTAAAACTAGAGGACATCGCCCAGATTCTCGATGAAAATGAAAACACCATTAAAACAAGATTATATAAGGCGCTGCGGCTTTTAAAAGTAGAATTATCACAGGAGGAAATATAAATGGATAAGTATTTGGAACATTTAAAAGATGAATATTTAGAAATTCCTATTCCACCGGAATATGATGCGATGGTTGAACGAACGTTAAAAAGAAAAAATAAAAAACCTCATTTTCAGCAATGGACCATAGGGCTTGTTGCGGCGGCAGCTCTTTTTGTTACAACGGTTAATGTCAGTCCACAGGCAGCAAGAGCGATTTCAGAGGTGCCTGTCATTGGCGAGCTGGTGAAAGTCGTAACGTTTACAGAATTTAAAAAGAGCGATCAAGGAACGAATATTGATCTCAAAACACCACACGTTTCAGGACTTGGGGACGGAACATTACAAGACAGCCTGAATCAAAAATATTTAGCTGAAAACAAAAAGCTGTATCAAGATTTTGAAAAGGAAACAAAGGGTTATAAAAATGGTCATTTAAGTGTTGAGAGCGGTTATGAAGTGAGAACGAACAATGATCAAATCCTTTCACTAGGCCGATACAAGGTGACGACTCAGGCTTCTGCGGCAGAGGAAATGACGTATGATACGGTTGATAAGAAAAACCATGTACTCATTACATTACCAAGCCTGTTTAAAGATGATCGTTATATTGATGTGATTAGTGAAAATATTAAAGAACAAATGAAGAAACAGATGAAAGAGGATTCAGACAAAATATACTGGATTGGCAAGGAAGAAACAGATCCATTTAAGAAAATTAAGCCGGATCAAAACTTCTATATCAATTCAAAAGGAAAGCTTGTGATTTCCTTTAATGAATATGATGTGGCTCCTGGTTACATGGGTGTTGTTGAATTTACGATCCCAACAAGTGTGCTAAAGGATGTTCTCGTTAGTGATATGTATATTCATTAAAAAGAATATAGACAAAAAAGACTGCTGAATGATTCAGCAGTCTTGTCGTGTTTTATTAAGAAAGTGCGTCTGTCAGTGCAGGTACGACTTGTTTCTTTCTTGATACAACACCTTTTAGTAAAGCTGTGTTGTTTTCAAGCGTGACGTTAAATGCTTTTTCTACTTTTGCTGCTTCTGCACCTAGTGCAAGAGCAAGGGAGTCATTTTCTAAAATGTCTGTGATGACTAAAACAAATAGATCAAGACCTTTTGCTGCAATGACTTCATTAATTTTTGCTTCAATGTCAGCCTGTCTTGCTGTCACTTCAGCGATATCTACTGTATTGACTTGTGCAATTTCCACTTTACTTTTGCCTAGTGCGAATTCTTTTGCATCAAGTGTAATTAATTCTTGAACCGTTTTTTGGCTTAGATCAGCGCCTGCTTTCAGCATGTCTAGGCCGTAAACTTCTGGATCTACCCCTGCGATTTTTGCAAGCTCATGTGCAGCATCAATATCTTGCTGTGTGCATGTTGGGGATTTGAATAGTAAGGAATCAGAAATGATCGCAGATAAAAGCAAACCAGCGATTTCTTTTTCAATCGTCACTTGGTTTTCTTTATACATTTTGTTTAAGATCGTTGCTGTACAGCCTACAGGCTCTGCACGATAGTAAAGAGGTTCACTTGTTTCAAAGTTGGCAATACGGTGGTGGTCAATGACCTCAGTTACTTGTACTTGATCAATATCGCTTACACTTTGCTGGAATTCGTTATGATCGACAAGAATGACTTGCTTTGTTTCGTTTGCAGCCGTTTCAATGAAACGAGGTGCTTCTTGTTTAAAGAAATCTAATGCGTATTGTGTTTCTCCATTAATTTCTCCAAGTCTGACGGCTTCTGCCTGAACGCCGATTTTGTTTTTCAGATCAGCGTAAGCAATAGCAGAGCAAATCGTGTCTGTGTCAGGATTTTTGTGTCCGAATACGAGTGTTTTTCCCATGTGAATTCTCCTTCTTACATTTATTGATGATGTTTCTATTCTAACAGCTTTTGACCTTGAATTCAGGGTTTATAGCTAAGAATAATCTAAAAAATTGTAACATGCTGTTTGAAAACTTGCATATGCCATTCCATATCGGTGTTCCACGTGAAACGCTCCCAGGACAGCCTGCATTTTACTTGAGATTTACCGCTATGGTAAAATAAAGGTTGGGGCAAGACATGATGGAGCTGACATCATACGTATACATAGAAGTACACATTGAGCAAGATATAGACAAAAGGATTGGATAGAGGTGAAGGTGTGAAACAAACAAAAGCGTTAGTAGAGGGCGCAATCATGATCAGTATTTTCGCGGTCATGACGCTGTTTTATTTGTATGTGCCGCTATTATCCATTATTTTCTTTCTAGCTGCTCCGATTCCAATCATTCTCTATACAATCAGACACGGCTTGAAAAAGGGAATTGCTGCTGGCGCTATTGGCATAGTGATCAGCTTTTTAATTGGGTCTATAACTGGACTCATGAGTGCACCTATTCTGATTGCTGTCGGTTTAGGCATGGGTGTTTTCTACAGCAGAAGGCAGCCCGGGAATGCCATCATTACAGGTGCGCTGATCTATTTGTTCAGTTTTCTCATCTCCTTTGTTGTCAGTGTTCAGCTTTTTCAGATCGATATCATGAGTATCGCGAAAGAGTCAATTGAGCAAATGATGCCGATGGTAGAGAGTGTTTTAAAGCAATCCGGGGCTTCTGAAAAGGACATAGCCAAACAGCTCAAACAGTTTAAAGATATGCAGGATACGGCATTAAGTGCTTTACCTGTAGCGTTATTGATTTTGGTCACCCTGATGGCTTTCGTGAATCACTGGTTCGTGCAGCCTCTGATCAAACGGTTTGTCAAAGACATGCCGTCCTTGAAGAAATTTAAGGATATGCGGCTGCCAAAAAGCATGGTATGGTATTATTTACTCACATTGCTTTTGATGCTGATTCAGACGGAAAAAGGCAGCTTTTTATGGCTCGTTCAAACGAGTGCGTTTCAAATTTTATTTATACTGGTGCTTATTCAGGGATTTTCTTTTCTCTTCTATTATTGCCACGAAAAAAACATCTCAAAAGCGGTACCCATTTTCGCTGTCGTGTTAACGGTTTTCTTTCCGCCGATCGGTGTGATTGTGCGAATTATAGGGATTGCTGACATAGGCTTTGATTTAAGAGAAAAAGTAAAAAACAAATAATTCACTCTGAATGTTGAGGAGTTGATATCAGTGCCAAGCTTCTATAGAAAACCTGTCATCAAGTATCCGATCTTCGCGTTAATTGTTCTTGCGGTGATCACAGTCCTCCTCAACCTTTATTTTAATTGGATCATAGGAGCAGTTGGTCTTTTCGTCCTTGCAGGTGTGCTCTACTTCTTAAAGTGGGCAGATACGCAAGTGCAGAAAGAGATTGATTCATATATTTCAACATTATCCTATCGAGTCAAAAAGGTTGGAGAAGAAGCATTAATGGAGATGCCTATTGGTATTATGCTGTTTAATGACCAGTATTATATCGAATGGACCAATCCGTTTCTCGCTTCATGCTTTCATGAAAGCACACTTGTCGGCAGATCCTTGTACGATACATTCGAGTCCATTGTGCCTCTTATTAAACAAGAGGTCGAGACCGAAAATGTGACGCTGAATGACCGGAAATTCAAAGTCATTATTAAACGGTCAGAGCGCCTTTTATATTTCTTTGATGTCACGGAGCAGGTACAGATTGAACGACAGTACGAAAATGAACGAACGGTGTTATCTTATATCTTTTTAGACAACTACGACGATGTCACGCAGGGACTTGATGATCAAGTGCGCAGCGCTATTAATAGTGAAGTGACGTCTCTGCTCAACAATTGGGCACAAGAATACGGTATTTTTCTGAAGAGAATTTCGTCTGAACGATTTATGGCGGTTCTAAATGAGAGCATTTTAGCTGAGCTTGAAGCGTCGAAGTTTTCCATTTTAGACGAGGTCCGTGAGAAAACAGGGGCACATAGTGCGACGCTCACTCTGAGTATCGGGATCGGTGCCTCCGTTCCTTCTTTGAAAGAGCTTGGAGCACTTGCGCAGTCGAGTCTTGACCTTGCCCTCGGACGAGGCGGGGATCAGGTCGCCATTAAACAGCCGAATGGAAAAGTGAAATTCTACGGTGGAAAAACAAATCCAATGGAGAAACGGACACGCGTACGCGCACGGGTCATTTCTCATGCTTTAAAAGAAATTGTATCTGAAAGCGGTAATGTCATGATCATGGGGCATAAGTTCCCAGACATGGACTCAATCGGTGCATCCATTGGGATTTTAAAGGTTGCCCAGGCCAATGGAAAAGAAGGTTATATTGTCATTGATGCCAACCAGATTGGCGACAGTGTTCAACGCTTAATTAGTGAAATTAAGAATTATGAAGAGCTTTGGTCACGTTTTATCACACCAGAGGAAGCAATGGAGCTTGCAAAGGATGATACATTGCTTGTGGTCGTGGATACACATAAACCGTCTCTCGTCATGGAGGAACGACTGCTGAATAAGATTGAAAATGTCGTGGTCATTGACCATCATAGACGTGGCGAGGAATTTATCCGTGATCCTTTACTTGTTTATATGGAGCCGTATGCTTCATCTACAGCAGAGCTTGTAACAGAGCTCTTAGAGTATCAGCCGAAGAAATTACGGATTAACATGATTGAGGCGACTGCGCTTCTGGCTGGGATCATTGTTGATACGAAGAGTTTCTCTCTGAGAACGGGGTCAAGAACGTTCGATGCAGCATCCTATCTTCGTGCAAAGGGAGCAGATCCTGTCCTTGTGCAAAAGTTCTTAAAAGAAACAGTCGATCATTACATCAAACGAGCAAAACTCATTCAGCATACAGAGCTGTATCAAAATCAGGTGGCCATTGCTTCGTTGCCATCTGACAGGTCGGAGTATTATGATCAAATTACGATTGCCCAGACGGCTGATTCCCTGTTGTCAATGAGTGAGGTAGAAGCGTCATTTGCTGTCGCTAGACGAGATGACGACACAGTATGTATTAGTGCCAGATCATTAGGGGATATCAACGTTCAAATTATTATGGAAGCATTAGACGGCGGCGGTCATTTGACTAACGCTGCTACCCAGATTTATGGTATAACCATTGAAGAAGCGGTAGGGAAGTTAAAGGCTGCCATAGACGAATATTTCGAAGGAGGGGTTCAAAGATGAAAGTCATCTTTCTAAAAGACGTAAAAGGCAAAGGGAAAAAAGGCGAAGTCAAAAATGTAGCTGACGGATACGCTCACAACTTTCTCATCAAACAAGGGTTAGCTGTTGAAGCAACTCCAACGAACCTAAGCGCATTGGAAGGGCAGAAAAACAAAGAGAAAAAGAATGCCATCCAAGAGCTTGAACAAGCAAAACAATTAAAAGAAACACTTGAGGCGTTAACAGTGGAACTCACTGCAAAATCAGGTGAAGGCGGCCGTTTGTTTGGCTCAATTACAAGCAAACAAATCGCTGATAAATTGCAAAAAGATCATCAAATTAAACTCGATAAGCGCAAAATCGAGCTGAATGACGCCATCCGTGCGTTAGGTTATACAAATGTACCGGTAAAGCTTCATCCAGAGGTACAAGCAACGTTAAAGGTACATGTGACAGAGCAGGCATAAGCAGAAAAGAACCCGTCTCACGAGGAGGCGGGTTCTTTTTTATGAAGGATCTGAAATATAGACATTGCGTCCGGCACGCATACCGGATAAAAACATGAAAAATAGGATGACAATAAAGATGATAATCGCGGGTGTCCATGTCTGTGTGGAATCAAAAAGGATTCCAATCATGAACGGCCCAACAGCAGCTAATAAATAACCGAGAGACTGCGCCATTCCAGAAAGGGCAGCTGCTTGTTCCATATTGGTTGTACGTAATCCAATGAATGTGAGGGCAAGACTGATACTGGCCCCTTGTCCAATGCCGATCAATAGAACAGAGATGACAAGAATAGGCGTTGATCCTCCGAGAAGAAGTCCAATCATGCCAAGTAAATACACAAGGACAAGGCCGGCGACAAGCGGTCTTTGTGTTTTTAATTTTTCTGCAAAAACGGGCGTTAAGAAGGTGGATGGCAGCCCAACAAACTGCATAATGGACAGCATCCAGCCAGCTGTCGACAGGTTCATTCCATGTGATGTTAAGATATCAGGAAACCAAGCGATGCTGCTATAGAAAAGGAATGACTGCAAACCCATAAAAAAGGTCACCTGCCATGCAACACGTGAACGCCATATTGGCTGCTCTGTAAGAGAAATACTTTTGACGGCCGCTGTATTCTGATGAAGAAGCTGCGGCGCCCAAACCATCATGGCGAGAAGGGCAAGTCCAGCCCATACAAGGAATGATGTATTCCAGCCGCCAGGCATCGTATGACTGAGCGGAACACTGACACCTGATGCAAGTGCAGCGAAAACGGACATTGAAGTCGTATATACACTTGTCATCAAACCTGCATGTGCAGGAAATTTATGCTTCACAAGCCCCGGTAAGAGCACATTACAAATCGCAATTCCAACTCCGACCAGCGCCGTGCCAATCATTAAGAAGGTGATGGTGCCAAACGAGCGAATCACAATCCCAAAGAGAAGGACAGCAAGTCCAAGCCAGAGGGTTCGTTCATTGCCAAGTCGTTTTCCGATTTTAGGGGCAATTGGAGAAAGTAATGCGAATGAAAGCAGTGGTAATGTCGTAAGAAAACCCGCCAGTCCATTTGAAAGCTGTAAATCGGAGCGAATCGCGCCGATCACAGGGCCAACGGATGTAATGGCAGGCCGAAGATTAAATGCAATGAGCAAAATCCCAGCAATCAGCAGGATGGTTTGTCCTGTACTGCGAGGTTGTAATGTTGATTTTTCTAGTTGTTGTTCCATGAATGTAAACTCCTTTATTTCTTTAAGAAGAACGATCTTTCTTCTGTTCAAGCTCCGCTAATTTAGCTAATAAGATATGCTGCGGCATATGCATAATTTGTTCTAACGGTACATTGAGTGATGCAGCAAGCTTTTGTGCGGTATCGGCTGAGATTTGTAAAGGTCTCATGCGCAAATCCCTCCTCTTTCAATCTATACGTTCCAATATATCATATCGGCTTTGGGCCATGCTGATAAAAAATTAGCGTTCTCTTTGATAAAACCACTTTAGGGCCGATAAGAAATTTTTTTGAAATTGTTTCAGATGATGGCCCTCCCCTTGTTCGATGTGATATTGCAGCTGCCTTTCTTGCATCCCTTTCTGTAATAAAAGGTTATGTAGTTGTTTGGTGAATAACGGCATGTGCTGTTGAGCAGATGTTTTTCCTTTCCCTTCTTCACTGCCTACAGACAAATAAATAAAGTGATCCACACACTGAATGCTTTGTTGTTTAGCAAACGGTAGAAAATCTTGATACCAAAATGACCCGGAGATCGATGCGATGTTTTTAAAAAGATCAGGGTGCATGAATAAAGTATAAATAGCAAACAGCCCGCCTAATGAAGCACCTACGTGGCTATGTTCATGACAGGTCTCTTGAACTGGATATTCTCTTTTGATATATGGGAGCAAGTCATTCGCTAAAAATGACACATACGTCTGTGCCTCGCCTTTAAAGTCAGGAAACCCAGATCGCAGTGATGACGCCTTCCATGGTGTATATTCGTCAAGTCGATTGAAGGGGTGTATGCCGACGATGATAATTGGCGAGATGGTTTTGGTTTCGATCATTCTTTCGATCTCTAGCAGGTGTGTTCTAAACAAAGAAGAGCCATCTTGTACAAAGACAGCTGGGACATCAATAGAGGTGTCTTGCGGAAGGTAAATATCAAGCTGACGCCCGTTAAGCTCGTCATATAGAAACGTTCCGTTCATGTGTATCCTCTCCTAACGGTTTTCAACTACGTTGAAAAGAAGACAAAGGGCTAAACATTTTAGCCCTTTGTCAACCATCTGATCACGCATCTTTTTAGTTGTTTTGATCTAACCATTTGACAGCCTTGTCAAGGAAGGTTGTCTTGCTTAGTGCTGTTCCTCCTTGAAGCATAGGATCAACGACATTTTCATTGATGTGCCCATTTTTCACAGCTTTTAGGCTTGTCCAAATTTTATTTTTCTCTAAGTCTTTCAATGCATTTGGATTCGATGAGTTTTCTTCTTTAGAGAACTGAACAAAAATATAGTCAGGATTGAGTTCGCCTAGGCGCTCCAATGAAATCAATGCCTGTGCTTTGGCTTTTTTGATATCACTTGGTACTTTAAATCCTAAATCCCCATATAAGGTAGAGTTGAAGTATACGTCTTCTGGATATACGTACAGATCGCCCTGTCTAATGCGCAAAATGACAGCTGTTTTGTTGCTGCTTTTGTCTTTCAGGGTTTCTTTCGCTTGTTTGAGATCTTTCTGATAATCAGAGATGATGTTTTTGGCTTCTTCACTTTTTCCAGTCAATTCACCGAGTAATAAAAGGTTGCTTTCCCAGTCGGAAGAGACATGGGATACTGGGATCGTCGTTTGGACTTTATCTAGTTTTTTAATTGTTGTAGGTGGGAACTTTGTTGATCCAAGTATCACATCTGGCTTTAGTTTTAAGATTTTTTCTAGGTTCGGTTCTGTTTTTTCACCGATGCCTTCCGTTTTCGCTGTGATGTCTTTAAATAATTCAGGGAATGTGCCGCCTACAGTAGAAGCACCAATAGGCTCGATACCAAGTAATTTTGCATCTTCCATTGATTCAAGGCTTCCAGCAATGACAATTCGTTTCACTGGTGTTTTGAGTTTGTACGTTTGATCTAAGTAGTTGATATTCGTTTCTGCTGCTTCAGCTGACTTGCTTTTGGCTGTGTTTGAAGCAGGTTTATTTTCTGCAGCACCACAGCCTGCTGCGGTGACCGTCATGATACAAAGGATAAGCAATGCGAACCATTTTTTCATTTGTTTTCTCCTTTAACTGATAATTGTTCTCAATTAAAGATTGTATTAGGCTTTCGTCCTTTTATCCATAGACAAATCTCTGTCAAAGGATGGACTTTTTACGGAAAAAAAGATAAAAGGTCCTGAATGACTCGTTGATGACTGGCTGCTGTGTATTCACGCCAAGGGTCAGAAGTGAGCGGATAGACGGCTTGCTGCGTCACAGCCTTGAGATTTTGCCAAGACTCCTGCTGCTTTAACTTTTGATAAAAAGCAATGGTTTTTGGCTCCTTATGCAGGAAGAGGAAGATGGCGTCTGGATCTAGCTGTTGTATAGAGCGAATGCTGATTTTCTTTTCTATTAGCTGACCATCATTCTGAAAAGCTGGCAGAATGCCAATGTCTTGAAAAATTACTTCTGACATGGTGCGATTCACAGACAAATAGAGCTGATCTTGAAAGATACGAAGAGGCAGGACGGTTTTTGGTGGATGATCAAAAAGGCATGCCTTTTTCGCTTGAATGACGAGTTCCTCGTAATGAATCAACCATTCTTCTGCTTCGTTCGCTTCGTTTAGGAACGTAGCTGTTTGTCTAAATTGAGTGCGCCAATCCAATTGTGTGAATGGAACAAAGTGAACAGGACAGATGGTTTTTAACACTTGTTTTTCATCCTCTGTCACATGATCATTGGCAATGATCAGCTCAGGTTTTGTTTCCTTTAATAGCTGTAAATTGGCATTAGCGTGCTCGTTGATCCGATGTGCACTCAGGTGAATCGGAATTTCTTCTGCATAATGCTCAAAATCATGTGCTGTCCATTTTGGGTGAAGGGGAGCAGCATATGGGATGATATGAATGGGTGTGAGCTGGCCGAGTATGGAATGGCCATAGGCTGCAATTTTCCGCTGCCGGCTTTTCATATAAGTAGAAGGGGTCATGCCCGTTTTTTTCTTAAAGATGCGGCTGAAGTAATACGGATCTTGATAGCCGATTTCAAGTGCAATGTCTTTGAGCTTTGCGTTGCCTTTTGCCATTAATTGTTTGGCTCTAGCCATCCTTTTCTTGGTGATATAATCAGTGACACTCACATCAAAATGCTTTTTAAATAGCTCACTGTAATGATTAGAGCTGATGCCAGCCATATGAGATAGACTTGTCAGGCTGAGAGGTTCTTCGGAATGTTGATCGATATATTGTTTTGTTTTGAAAAGGGCATGTGCCGTGTCACAAATATCTTCTTTATGCAGTGTGAAAAGCTGCATAATGAGCTGCTGAAAAAGAGTTTGGCTTCTAAAAAAGCTAATGGGTTCAGGTCTTTGCCATTCCTCTGTCATATCGGACAGTAAAGAATGAATGTGTTCAATCGAACTAATATCGATAAATTGCCATTTATTCAGTAAAGAACGGGCATGTTCCGTTGATACTTCTCCTATGTTTTGATCTTGCAGCGTGTAGAGCTGAAAGCGAAACAGATAGAGCTCGTGTTTTTGATAAGTCTCTGTTTTCAACATAAATGTTTCCCCAGGCATGATCGTATAGAGTGTCAGATGTTTCAATCGCCATTTTTGATCGTTCAATGTGAGTAAACCGCTGCCGCTTATGCTGAAGAGGAGGCAGAATGTATCTGATAGCTGCTGCTCTGTATGTGGAAGCTCTGCATTATTTATTTTTTCAGTATATGTTAATCGATAGATGAATTGTTCGGCATTTGCCAATGTACGTAATTGATTGTTGTTTCCCATAAAACCACCTGATCTCTTATTGATTGATAAGTATTCTCAATTAAATTGTAGCAGAAAGAGCTGAAAGATGGTGATGTTTATTCTGTCAAAAAAGCACCCTGATGGAGATCAGGGTGCGATGATTTATTCCGTTTTTCCATGAGCTAGCGCTGGTTCTTTTGTTAAACTTAATGGCCGCAAGTCCTGCCAGTGTGTCTGGATATAATCGATGCAGGCATTTCTAGTGTCTTCACCAAAGACCTTTTCCCATCCATCTGGCACTGGTGCAAATGATGGCCAAAGTGAATGCTGTCCTTGTTCATTGACCAGCACAAGAAATACACCGTCTTCACGATCAAAGGGATTTGTCATTTGTCATCTCTCCTTTATTCTTAGTGCTTTTGTTTGACCCGATGCAGTGCGTTGTCTAAGATGACACCAATTTCTGCTAGGGGTTTAGGCTGGCACATGTCTTTGTGCCGGCAATGAATGTCGTGCTGTTCAATTGTTCCATTGATATAAGGTGCCCATGCTTCGGGATCAATTGGTGTAAACCAATCTGGGATTATGGTAGATCTAAAGAATAATATGTCCCCCTGATAAGTTTTTGGCTGATATTCTCCGAGCAATCGAACTGAATTCACATAGGTTTCTTTTAGATTTCTAATGGCATCTTCACTTAAGCTTGCTAGTGCACTGCCATCTTTTTTCAAAATGTCGACGGCACTTTTCATCGTGAGCGGTTCACCTGTTAAGGTATCTGGATCATAACCGCCGAGCGCAAGAAGAGCAATTAGTGCTTCTTCTTCATCAGGTGCTGCTTTAATCGGTAAGAAATGGTTTGGATAGGCATCCAGCATCGCAACGAGTGCGATTTCTTCACCTTGCTGCTGGAGCTGTGTAGCCATTGCCTGTACAACGTTTCCACCTAATGACCAGCCAAGAAGATGATAAGGGCCTTTTGGCTGAATCGTTTGGATGTGCTTGATGTAATCCGCAGCCATATCATCTAGTGTGTGCGGGTAGTCATCTTTTCTTGCGATTCCTCGTGCCTGTAATCCATAAATAGGGATGTCTTTCTCTAATGTATTCAAGAGACCTGCATAGCACCAGCTCAGACCACCTGCTGGGTGAACACAGAAAAGAGGATATCTTTCTCCATTTGTTCGCAGCGGGAGCAAGATGTCTAGTGCGTTTTCATCGCTTCCTGCTTCTAGTTTCTCTGCCAAACTTGCCACATTTGGTGCTTCAAACAATGTTCCAATGCTTAGTTTGACACCAAGTGCATCACGAATGCGGCTGATTAAACGAACTGCAATCAGTGAATGCCCGCCAATGTCAAAAAAGCGATCGTCTATGCTGATTTTAGGCAAATCAAGCACCTCTTCAAAGAGATGACATAGGATTTCCTCTTTCGGGTTTCTTGGGCCGCGGCCATCCGTTTGCTGTAAATGCAATTGAGGGGCTGGCAGTGATTTTTGATCAAGCTTCCCGTTTGCTGTAAGCGGCATGGCGTCAATCTGTACATATGCCGCGGGCACCATGTAATCAGGAAGACTGGCTGCTGCAAAATGACGAAGGGTCTCTGTATCGAAACGGTTTTCTTCAGTTGGGACGATATAGGCGACTAGGCGTTTGTCGCCAGGCTGATCCTCTCGCATCATGACGGCAACTTGTGCAACTGCATCGTGGCGTGCCAGAACGGCTTCGATTTCTCCAAGTTCAATGCGGAAGCCGCGTATTTTAATTTGATGATCAGCTCTCCCAATGTAATCAAGAGCCCCTTCTTCTGTCCAGCGCGCAAGGTCGCCTGTGCGATACATCCTTGTGCCAGGTGCGCCATAAGGATCGGCAGGGAATCGATCTGATGTCAGGTCAGGTCTGCCTAGATAACCTCTTGCAAGGCCAGATCCAGCTACATACATTTCACCTGTCGTCCCAGGGGGAACAGGCTGCAAGTATTCATCTAGTACGTACACATGTAAATCAGGAATCGGTTCGCCTATTAAACTGCTGGAGTTCTTTGTGATCATATCTCGATTGAGTTCATTGTACGTAACGTGTACGGTGGTTTCTGTAATGCCGTACATGTTAATGAGCTTTGGCTTACAGTCTGAGTGACGGCTGTACCAATCTTCTAATCTGCTAAGCTCTAATGCTTCACCGCCAAAGATGACATAGCGGAGTGATAATGCTTGGCCTAGTGTTTGTTGTTCCTTGTCTATCTGCATGAGCTGATAGAAGGCAGAAGGTGTTTGATTAAGCACAGTCACACCTTCCTCGACTAGAAGCTGCAGCATCTCTTCTGGAGAGCGAGAGATGGTATGAGGTACAATGACAAGCCGGCCGCCATATAAAAGTGGTCCCCATATTTCCCATACTGAAAAGTCAAAGGCATATGAATGGAACATTGTCCAAACATCTTCTTCATCAAATTGGAACCAATGTTCAGTAGATGTCAGAAGACGGATGACATTTTGGTGTGGGATGACCACTCCTTTTGGTTTGCCTGTAGAACCGGATGTATAAATAATATAGGCCGGATGCAGAGAAGATAGCGGCTCAATTCTGTCTATATCAGCCGGATTGTGAGTTGGCATTGTCAGCAATTGATCGCTCGTTTCTTTTTCGTCTAACAAAATCAAATCGCAATCAGCTGGAAGATGCACTGCATCTGCTTTTGTTGTGATGCTGCAAACGGGTTTGGCATCTTGTATCATGTATGCCAGTCTGTCTGCTGGGTAATCTGGATCAAGCGGAACATAGGCTGCGCCTGCTTTATGAACGGCTAATAAGCTTACGAGCATATCGATTGATCTAGGCAGGGCAAGTGCAACGAACTGTTCTGGTCCAACGCCTCTTAGTATTAATAAATGAGCAAGACGATTGGCTTTGTTGTTTAACTCACCATAGGTCAGCTGCCTATTGCCATACGTTACAGCCACTCGATCAGGGTATTGCTGCGACGTTTTTTCAAATAAGGCCGGGAGACTATGTGCTTGATCTAACTGAGCGAATGTCTTTTTATCAGGGAGAAATGTTTGCTGCTCTTTATCTGATAAAATGTTCACTTGACCAATCGGCACATGTGGGCGCTCAGTCACTTCAGTTAAAAAGCGCTTCATTCTGTCAGCAATTGCTCGAATGGTGCTTTGTTTAAATACATCTGTACTGAATTCAAACAATCCTGTTAAACCTGCTGCTGACCCAGTTTCCGTTCTTTGTTCTGTTAATTCGATGGTCAGATCAAATTTAGCTGACCCTACTGGTTTCACGTAGAGGTCTGAATCAAGCTGTGTCAGTTTCATTTCCGCCTTCGGTGTATTTTGGAAGGCTAGCATGACCTGGAACAATGGATTTCTTGATCTGGACCGGGTTGGGTTTAGGATTTCGACTAGCCGTTCAAATGGCAGATCCTGATGCTCATACGCTGCTAAGTCAACGTCTCGCACTCGCTTCAATAGCTCACTAAAGGTTGGATTACCAGCTGTATTTGTACGTAAAACTAGTGTGTTCACAAACAAGCCGACAATGTCGTCAAGTGCATCGTCATTCCGTCCAGCAATCGGACTGCCGATTGGGATATCTGAACCGGCCCCAAGGCGTGTCAGTAATGCTGCAAGTGATGCTTGAAGCACCATGAACAAACTCACCTGATGCTGCTTTGCAAGCTCAAGGAGGTTCTGATGTAAAGCGGGTTCAATCGTAAAGTCTATCGTCGCACCGTTGAAGCTTCCTTCCTGTGGACGCGGGAAGTCATAGGGAAGCTCAAGTTCTTCGGGCAGGTCTTGTAAGGCACCTTTCCAATAGCTGAGCTGCTTGGCAAATAGACTATCCGTCTCTTCTTCACTGCCCAACAGCTTCTGCTGCCAAATAGCATAGTCAGCATATTGAACAGGTTCTGCTGGCAAGGAGATGGATTTTCCTTGTATACGGGCTTCGTAAGCAGCAGCTAAGTCTCGTGTCAATGGTGCAAGTGACCAGCCGTCACCAGCGATGTGATGCAGCAATAGAAGCAGTACGGATCGGTTTGCATCAAGCGTGAATAATTCAGCTCGAAGTGCAGGTTCTTCTTCAATCTGAAAGCTATACCGAATGGCTTCGTTTAACTGATTCTCAATTTTTTGATCGCTTGAAGCTGTGACATGGAGTTCAGGCTGAACACTTTTCGGATGTAAAATGACCTGTCTTGGCATGCCGTTCTTATTTGGAAAAATGGTTCTAAGGGTTTCGTGTTTTTCAGTGATATCTGCCAAAGCACCAATGAGAGCTGTTTGATCTAGTGTACCTGTCAGCTGAATGACAAGTGGAATATTGTAAGTTGGACTTGGCCCTTCAAGGCAATGAAGGAACCAGAGCCGTTTTTGGGCAAAGGATAATGGAATTTCATCTGGTTTGTCTTCAACCTGAAGCGGCGGCCGAATGTCCTTCGCTTTGTCAATGTGCTGCGCAAGCTCAGCAACCCGAGGAGATTCAAAAATGGTGCTCATGTTTAGGTCCGCACCAAGTGTATCGCGTATACGTCTAAGCAGGCGAGCGGCGAGTAAGGAATGTCCTCCTAAGTCAAAGAAACTATCATCTATGCCAATTTGAGATAGGCCAAGGGTTTCTGCAAATAAACTACATAACATGTCTTCTTGTGGTGTTCTAGGTGTACGCTCAGAACTGACTAAAGACATATTTGGTGCTGGTAATGCTTTGCGGTCGATTTTGCCGTTTGGTGTAAGTGGAAGTTCTGGCAACACGACAACAGCAGAGGGCACCATGTAGTCAGGAAGTAATGAAGCCGCAAACTGCCTGAGCTCTGAAGGGTGCAGAGAAGAGCCATCTGTCAGCACAACATACGCACAAAGAAGCTGCTGCCCAGGTTGATCCTCACGAACGATAACAGATGTATGCTTTATGGCTTGATGCTGCATCATTACGGTTTCGATTTCACCTAGTTCAATACGGAAGCCGCGTATTTTAATTTGATGATCGGCACGGCTGATATAATCAATCGAACCATCTTCACGCCATCTGGCTAAATCACCGGTACGATACATTCTCGTGCCTTTTGTGCTGAATGGATCAGCGACAAAACGTTCAGCCGTTAAATCATATCGTCCAAGATATCCTCTGGATACTCCTTCACCTGCAATATAAAGTTCACCAATTGATCCTGCTGGGACTGGGTTTAGTCCTTCATCTAAAATGTAAATGCTCGTATTCCAAATGGGTTTACCGATTGCCGGCCCGCTATTCTCCCGGTGTGCTGTGACATTTTCCATCGTAGACCAGATCGTCGTTTCTGTAGGCCCGTACAAATTAGTAATGTCGCATTGAAGAGATTGCAATGTGTGCAAAAGGGAAGCAGGGAGTGCTTCTCCTCCAACAAGAACACGCATACCTGTTATCACGTCAGGGTACTCATCTGCCAATGCATGCCACAACGTTGGCGTTGCCTGCATGATGGTGACATGATGAGAACGAATCATGTCTGAAAGCTTTGCTGGTTCTTGTATGGTTTCTTTTTTTGCCAATAAAATAGCAGCCCCATGTAAAAGCGGGAGGAACATTTCCAGCCCGGAAATATCAAAGGCAATAGTCGTTACCGCTAAAAGCTGGTCTTCTTGATCTAATAAAAATGAATCTTGCATGGACAATATAAAGTTGATCACATTTCGTTTTGTTACAACAACACCCTTTGGTTTGCCTGTCGATCCTGATGTGTACAGGATGTAGGCGGGGTGATGTGGAGAGCCATCGCTCCAAGTCGGATTGAGATTTGGACTGCCTGCTATCTCCTGATGGACAGTTGCATCATCCAGTTGAACGATGTGCGGATGGTCCAAACCGTCTGCTGTCTCTTTAATTGTGAGCAAGCACGCCGGTTTGGCATCATCTAGCATATAGGCGACACGATCGTTAGGATAATCAGGATCTAGTGGCAGATATGCGGCTCCCGTTTTGCCGACGGCTAATAGACTTACGACCATATCGATGGATCGAGGCAGAGCAATTGCGACAAATTGTTCTGGTCCAATGCCGTGTTTTTTCAAATAATGAGCTAATTGATTAGCCCGCTGATTCAACTCTTCATAGGTCAAAGTAATTCCTTCAAACTGTAATGCTTTTGCTTGTGGTGTCTTGCTCACTTGTTTTTCAAATAGTTCCCGTAAAGATTCCTTTGGTAATTCTCGTTTTGTATCATTCCAGTGCTTGAGAATGTTCTCTTTTTCTTTAGACAAAAGAAGGTTGAATTGACTGATTGTCTGATCTTGCTCTAGTCCGGTTATTTCCTCCAGCAATTGCAGAAAACGCTGCTGATGAGCGTCAACTGCTTGCTCTTTGTAAACGGCAGGGTTTGCATCAAAGTCGATTTGAAATCCGTTCCCATCCGCGCGGTCGTATATGTTAATCGATATATCATCCACGGGTCCTGCTGAAAGGTTATGTGCTTGACCAATGCTCTGATCGAACATGAGATCATAATCAAATGGCATGATATTGATCTGTGGGCCAAATAATCGCTGATTTCTTCCGATAAGTTTAAAGTCTCTCCGCATGTCCTCATGACGATATCTTTGATGAGGGCGAATGGCTTTTAGTTCCTCAGATACTTGGCGAACAAGTGCTGAGAGTGTCATTTCTGGTTTGCATGTTAAACGAAATGGTACCAGGTTCATGACCATTCCGGGTGTTTGTAAGGCGCACGATCCAAGGCGCATCATCACAGGAAGCCCTAAAACAATATCATGTGCACCAGTCATACGATGCATATATAATGCGGATGCTGCAAGGATCATTTCATGCCACGTACCACCGAAGGCTTGAGCATTTTTTTTCATTTTGCTTACCTTTTCGGCATCGAAGCCAGCCGTTTTTCGAATAAAATGATCCGACGTTCTTGGGGCAAGCTCAGCAAGGCTGACAATTTCAGGTTGATCAGCAAAGCGATTTTTCCAAAACGTTCGATCAGCTTCATATCGATTGGATTGTCGATAAGTGGACTCCTCTTGAACTACGTCATGTAAGGCTCCAAATGTTTGAGGAGGCACAGGTGTCCCTTGCGATAAGGCTGAATAGACCTCAGCAACACGACGTGCAATGAGCGAAAAGGCGAATCCATCAATGGCAATGTGATGAATGCGCTGATACCAGATAAATCGGTCGTCAGCAAGCTGAAAAAGTACTTCACGGAATAATACATCTTTCTCTAAAGAGACTGGTGTTGAAAGATCTGCCTTCATCCATGCTTTAGCCGCATCAAGCGGCTGTTTTTCATTTTGTAAATGAATCAATTGGAATGGAATTTCTTTCTTAGATGTCATCCATTGCTTTGGACCGTCATTATCTTCAATGAAGCGCATATACAAGGAATCTGCTTCTAAGACAGTCTTTCTAATGGCGGCTTCAAAATGTATGGGATCAATAGGACCTTTAATATCTATATACTCTGCTGTATTGAAAATAGGATTAGCTGGATCAAGCTGCTGCGCGTACCAAATGCCTGATTGGGCACCGGTTAGTGGGAATGAATCGACTGACTGGATCGACAAGGGTCTATACCTCCTTTACAAGTAATCGATATTTGGGATAGATGGCTGTTTTTCTGGGAAAAGAAGAGTCCGCCAATGAGCGAGCGTTGGATTTGCGGCAAGCTCAACGAAATTAACTGCCGCTCCTTGCTGCCTCCACTTTTCCGCTAGGCTCATCATTCTAATAGAATCAAGCCCAAGGTAGACGAGATTCTCATCAAGTGGTATTTCATTTGGCTCGATTTGGAGATACTCAGCTACTTGGTGAACGATGGCCTCAAAGGATAAATCATCACTGTTTGCTTCTTGTCCTGTTAAACGACTGATGATTTGGTTTGTCGTTGTGGTGACTGCACAGCGTTCAGCTGCATAGGTCATCGCCATTTTGTGATGTTTCAGTGAAAAGTCAGCGACGGCATCGGCGACAAAAAAAGTTTCAATATCGAGCATGAATGCTTCTGCGGCTGTCAGCATACAGCCAATATGTGCATATACGCCAGTAATGATTAGTTGATCACGCCCGCCTTCTTGAAGGATATCCAAAAAATTAGATTTTTTGAATGCGCTATAACGCCATTTTGTCAGCATTGTATCTGCTTCAGATGGAGCAAGCTGATCAATGATTTTTGTCAATGCTTCATCATCACCAAGTCCAGGTCCCCAAAAATCTGTTAATAGGGCACGATCCTTCGGGTCTTGGTCACCAGGCTGAGCTGTATAGACGACTGGAATTCCAAGTTCATTGCATGTGTCACGTAATTGTTCAATATGCTGAACTAACTCTGTGATCGGTGATGTATCTTGTTGAAATGCATTTAAAAAATATTGCTGCATGTCATGTATCAGCAGAACAGCACGTTTCGGATCAGGTATCCAGTTCACTTTATTTTCGGGTAAATCTTGTGTGCTTGGCATTGGATATGCAGGAATAGTAGGGATTGCCATGATTTTCACTCCTTATTTTTATACGTTAGCAGTATGGGTTGCAGCTAATTCTCTTAATGCTTTTTTACTGACTTTGCCTACACCTGTTTGTGGGAACGCATCGATCCATTCAATGCGGTCAGGAATTTTATAGGCTGCGAGCCCGCGTTCTCTTAGAAATGATTTTAAGATGTGCGGTGCTGGTTTGTTGTTTCCTTTCGCAATAACAAAGGCACATGAGCGTTCGCCAAGAAATGGATCTGGCATAGACACCATGGCGGCATCATGAATGTCAGGATGCGCAAGTAAATGGTTTTCAACTTCTTCTGCGGCGACCTTTTCGCCGCCACGATTGATTTGATCCTTGTCTCTGCCTTCTACAACAACATTTCCTTCTTTGGTTAATCGCACGATGTCACCTGTTCTGTAAAAACCATCGGGTGTAAATGCTTTTTTGTTTTGTTCATCGGCTTTATAGTAGCCGCGAATCGTATAAGGCCCTCTTGTTAAAAGATGTCCAGCCACTTCATGCGGGACTGGCTTGTCCTCATCATCTACCACTAGTACCTCATCATATTCAGACATCGGGCGTCCTTGTGTATGAATTATGATATGTTCAGGATCATCTAATCTGGTATAGTTGACCAGACCTTCTGCCATGCCAAAAACTTGCTGTAACTTACATCCAAGGGCAGGCATCACTCGTTTTGCTGCCTCAGCACTGAATTTAGCACCACCGACTTGTAAGACTTCAAGACTCGATAAGTCATCTGATCGATGAGGAGCGGCCTCTAGCCAAATCAATGCGATTGGTGGAACGACAGCGGTAATGGTCGCCCGTTCTTTTTCAATGAGTGGAAAGACGACATCAGGGCTTGATCCAGGTGCAAGAACGACTCTTCCGCCTGCGTATAACGTTCCAAGGACTCCAGGCGAGCTTAATGGGTAGTTGTGCGCGACTGGAAGTGTGGCTAGATACACACTTTCTTGTGTGAGCTCGCACACCTCATTGCTTTTCCAAAGACTATAAATATAGTCATCATGTGTACGAGGAATGAGCTTTGAAAGGCCTGTGCTGCCTCCAGATAACTGAAGAAATGCAATATCGCTTGCCTCTACATGAATTTGAGGATCAAGTGCTGGGTCCTTGCGAAGTTCATCTAAGCCAAGGAATTCCTCAGCTTCCCCTGCAACAATGACATGAGGTAATGAGGGAAGCTTTTCTTTCACTTGACGTGCGAGTGATCGATAATCAAAACCGCCATCAATATCTGGTATGACATATGCATCTGCTTCGGCAAACTCAATAAAATAAGTGATTTCGCTGCTTCTATGAGATGGCAGAGAGAAGACGGGTAAAGCACCGATTCGAAATAAAGCGAAAATGACTTCAAAAAAAGCAGGAATGTTAGGAAGCTGCACGACAACTCGACTTCCTTTCTGAATTCCAAGCTGATGAAAACCGGCAGCAAGACTGCTGACGCGCTGATCAAGTTCTTGGTAGCTCATGTGCGTATCAGCGTATGTAATGGCTGTTTTATTTCCTAACGATGCGGCGCGTTCACGAAGCATACCGCCAAAGGTTTCCCCACGCCAACAGCCGTTTTCACGGTAGCGTTTTGCAAATTCTTCTGGCCATGTAGGTGGTTGAACAAACATGTTTTTGTCATCTCCTATTTATTTTTATCACTGATGGATGCCCATCGCGTGAAGCATCGTGTTGAATTTTGCAGATGTTTCAGCTAGCTCTTCTTCTGCTTTTGATCCTTTGACCACTCCTGCACCAGCAAAGAGACGGAGAGAGTGACCCTCAGCTTCTGCACAACGAATGGTGACAATCCAATCCCCATCACCATTTGTATCTGCCCAACCGATCATTCCTGTGAAAAATCCTCGATCGAAGGGTTCAATCGCTTGAATGGCTTCACGTGCATCTGCTGTAGGTGTGCCGCATACTGCGGGTGTTGGATGAAGGCTAAGTGCCAAATCAATTGAGGACACACTGGAATCTATTAAGTCACCTTTGACCACAGTAGATAAATGCCACATCGTTTCTGTTTGAATGACGGATGGTGATGCAGGCACATCTAGTGTATGACAGTATGGAGTAAGCGCTTTAGTGACAGCTTCAACAACCACTGCGTGCTCGTGTAAATCCTTCGCTGAGGTGAGGAGTTCATCTCGGCGGCGCTGGTCTTCTACTGGATCTGAACTGCGCGGCCGAGAACCAGCGAGTGGATTGGAAATCACAGATGAACCAGTTTTTGAAAGAAGCAGTTCAGGGCTTGCCCCAAGAAGTGTGCGCTTTTGGGAAGATGCCGGGTCAGCTACATTTGCAGCAAACGTATAGCCAGTTGTATTATGACGAGCCAGTCGTTCGAGTATTGTTTTCGTATGAATATCTCGATTTGCTTTGAGATGGAGAGATCGAGAGAGTACGATTTTGCTAAGCTCTCCGTTCTCAATTTTAGCTAATCCTTCGTTCACACCATTCATGTAGACCTCTGGAGCGGGGACAGGTGTCACCTCATAGGATGGCAATGCCGCTTCTGACTCCTCATCACCTTGTTGAAATTCGAGTGGATCACTAAACTGTACATGGACTGGTACATTTAAACGAACGGGCTGCGCCGGATCAAACGGGACAGCACCTGCCACAATCGGTGTTTGGATACCAGCTTGTTTGGCATCGTCAAATACATGCGCTACCCTTGTGGATAGTTCATTTAGCTGATTGGTTTCAATATGCTGGAAAATCCCTTCGGCAAGTATCGTGCGTTTAGGTGAAGCAAGAAAAAAAGCGCCTGGCTGATAGTCTTGAAGCAACTGTATTTTTTCTTCTGACGACAATAATGAATGTTTCATGAAAAGGCCTCCTTTTAAATGAAATGCTAGATTCCGAGTGTTGCGCCGCCATCAATCGTGAGGTTCTGCATCGTAATATGACTGGATTGCTCAGATGCAAAGAAAATGACTGCATCAGCAATGTTTTGAGGATCAGCGATTTTTTGTAAAGGAATACCGGTTTTATACGTCTCTAATGAGCCTTTAATTACCTGATTTTCTCCTTGTTCATCAGACCATAAAGCCCATTGCATGGGTGTTGCGGTAGAGCCGGGAGAGACGACGTTGCATCTAATGCCATAGGCAGCCAGCTCTAAACCAAGTGTTTTTGTAAAGGAAGTAGCTGCTGCTTTTGAAGCGGCATAGGCAGCCATATTCATTCTAGGAATGGCACCAGCGTTAGAGCTGACAGTCACAATGACCCCTTCTGATCTTTTCATCATGTATTTGGAGACAGCTTGAGATACGTAAAAGACACCATGTGTGTTGACTGCGAAAGTTTGTTGCCAGTCATCTGCACTAAGCTTGTCAATAGAACTGATTCGAAGAATGCCTGCTACATTGACCAGTAAATAAATAGAGCCAAGCTGCTTTTCAATTTGATCGACAATATGCTGAACAGAAGCTTGATCGGTGATGTCACCTGGATAGGCAAAGGCACGTATGCCTTCATCCTTCATTTGCTGGACGGTGCTTTGCAGCTGCTCTTCATTTGCGTCAACTGCTGCAATAATCGCCCCTTCTTCGGCTAGTCTTTTTGCGACTGCTTGTCCAATACCTTGACCTGCGCCTGTGATCAAGGCAATTTTTTGAGATAGACCATTGTGTTTCATGTGTTCACTGCCTTTCCTTCATGTCTGTGGTTGTGAAAGGATCATCATGATAGAGTGCAAAACGAAAAGCGTAATTCATCAGCACCGGTAAAACGGACGTATGTCCTTCATCAGGGAATTCGTGATAGGACGTATGCAAGCCATATGCGGATAAAGGCAGCATACGATTTGCTAGTCCATGTGCATGATCATTCATTTGACATGGATGATGTTTTTCTAACTCACCTACACCTACAAGCAGCCTGACATTCATAGACATCTGACGTATATGGCTGGTGAATTGGTGTTCCTTTTCTAGAAATAATTCTTTGTTCCAGTGGATAGAAGGACTGCCCGCAATATATGTCTGATAAGCATCAGGGTGCTCAAATAGTGTGTGTAATACAAAAAGACCGCCAAGAGAGTGTCCAAACAGTGTTTGACGACTCTGGTTGATCGGAAAGCGCTGCTCGATATAAGGCTTTACAATCTTTTCTAAAAAAGAAAAGAACGCAGAGGCCCCGCCATATGTATGGTTGGAGAAGTCCTTTCTTTTGCCACCAATGGAAGCGTCAGGGCCGGTAAGAGTGAGATCATAATGCCTGAGCGGATGATAGGGAGCTTCTGTCTGATAGCCAATTCCAACAATGATGGCAGGTACGACACCTGTTTTTTCAGGCCTTCTTGACTGTAAACGAAGTGCTTCGACCATTGAGCCAAAAAGTGAATTTCCATCAAGCACGTACATGACTGGAAAACCAGCCGCTGGAGGAGTTGTATTCGGTTTAAATATAAAAAGTCTGTAAGGGTGTGCTGTGATATCCAGCTGCTCCGTCCCAGGTATAAAAAAAGGACGGCTTTCACTGAAAAGAGAATCCTCAGTACCTATTCCTTCAGGGCGTTTGGACATGTGTAAAATATCCCCTTCCTCAAATTGACTCTCATATGCTGATAAAAGCAGGCTTGCGGATATAGGATGAGTGTAGAGATTGAAGAATGGTCCCTTCAAATGAAAATGATTCTCAATTATCACGCAAGCAAATCAAATGATAATGGTTATCAATTATGAAGTCAAATGTTCATTAAGTGGTGTAATTGATAATTTGATCTAAATTTTCGGAAAATAAAGGACTAAATAACTACCAAATGAATGGAAATAGGGAATGCCGGACTGAGTCATTTAAAAAGAGGAGAAATACCAAAAGACCTTGACCGTCACGGGATATTTACCATTTTCTTCTGTTTGATTCAGGAATATATATAGGTTTTTCTTCTTGAAATCATTTTGAGGAAAAATAAGTCTATAGACCTCCTTGTATTTTTAGGAAAAAAGAGGAGAATTTTTCGAAAAGCTGGAGAGCATATCTCACAACTTATTCAATCTCATGCGTAAATTCATATACAATTTTCTAAGGAAGACAAGATCGAAGGGAATGTAGGCAGAATGAAAACTCCATTAGGAAAGCTAAGGCTAAAACTGCTTGAACATCAGCTCAAACTGAAAAATACGTTTACAGTGGAAGAATATCATGAAATGAAGCAATCATTACATGAAATACGGATGACATTTGCGGCCTATGAACAATGGGATTTATACCAGCGAGCCACCGATATGATCACCATCCTCCTCTTTCAACACGCCCTCAAGCAAAACGACCATTAACATTTTCACTTTTTATGAGCAGCGTATTTCTTATGGAAGCACAGTGCTGTTTTAAAGTTGGCCAAATATCATATAGCATTAAAAATGCGGAAATGAAAAAAGTAAGGGATGTCCCCTTACTTTTTGATCAATCGGTTTACATGTCTGTAAACACCATTCAATTAGAAACCATCTGTGACATCATATTCGTAACGAATATCGGCTTTGACATTGCTCATAGTAGATCTCGCAGTAGCCTTTGCGTTGTACTTAAAGCTCCATTTTTGAGCCACTTTTAATTCATCTTCCAGTGAAATACGATAGGACCCACTTGTTGCAGATGAAACAAGTGATGTGTACCAAATATTACTTTCACTAGCCATCAGTTTGTGTGTGACATTTCCTTGGTTAGGCGATTGGGTACTAGTCGTTGAAATCGATTTAACGACAGCATTGTTAGGAATAGAAGAATTGGTTGTTAAATCCATTGTAATGACAGAAGAATCAACACCTGCTAGATTCAAAGATGAATTCCCCAGGTTGGTAGCAGTCCCGGTAAAATTGAATGTCCCATTCCCAGATTTGATACGATCTTGAATGGAGACAGTAAAATACATATTCCCTGTATATGAGCCACGGGTCACTTTCACAAAATAAGTTTCTGAAGTTGAAGTAACGTCACCAGTATTTGCAAATATAAAGGGTGTTACTGAATCAGGATTAATCACTCTTGACCCTGGCTTAGAACTCTTCGAATTATACACCTCGATTTTCATCCCCGTATATTGCTTATTATACGAACTTCGCACATAGACCCTTTCACCCTTATTGATCGTGAACTGATAATACGCTTCATTTTCACCTTCAGGTAAGATTGTTGTATCTGAACGACTATTTTTCCAATATCCCATTGAGCTGGCTGTGTTAGGACTGTTATTCCCCGTAATAGCCGCTTCCGCTGAATGAGGTGCAAAAAAACTAGTAACAAGCACGAATGCCAATGCAGGTAATAAAAAACGTTTGAAGATAGTATTTGTCATATTTTAACCCTCCTTGTAATAATTACTATATCGGATCAAAACTAACAAATTTTAACTGAATTGCCGATATATTTAATAATCACTATTTTTTAAAAAGGAGAATCAAAATGAATATTAATACGTCATACACGGCAGGTGTTTCAAACAATCAGAACAGAATCGATTATAAAGGTCAATCAGCTATTAAAAGTACAAATGAGGTGATGACCGAATCTGATAGACGGATGAAAATATTAGATGAAAAATACGAAAAAATAAATGAACAAAATAAACGTTTCAAAAATCCTCATGGTCATATACACGATAAGTATCGAAATCCACGCTCGCCTTATTTTAGGAGTGATCTAACTAAAGTAGAAAGAGAAGCTGCATATACGATGGAGATTGGCTGGGCTAATTCTGGAAAAGGAGGTCAATATGACTTTAATGATGCCGCCTTTCGTAATGAAAAACGGTATGACCCTACCCAAGAAAGTGTAGAAAAGAAAATACTCAATCGCCAAAAGGTCAACGAACAATTACAAGATTTATTCTCTAAAAACGGGATAACCATTCCTAAAAACACGAATTTAACTTTTACCATTGATCCAAATAATTTCAAATTAGTGGTGAGTGGATCAACAGACGAATCGCTGATGAAACAAATAGAAGACTTATTAAATACAACCAACAATACAAGAGAATTATTTTTCCATATCATGAAAAGCAGAAATGATGATTCTACTCAATTCACACCGGATTCTCTAGCAAAGTTCCATCTTGTCAATCAAATCAAAACGGTGACAGGCTATAATTTAAAGGATTTAAGCATTGTAAATGGTCAATTTGTAACGGATAACGGAACGAATATTTTTGATCTATACAAAGAAGAACTTCTTAAAAATCCATACACAGCAGAAAATGCACGCATCGCCGCTTCACATTACGGTGCACAGCTATTTGACCTAGCGAAAAACGGGTTTGATTCCATTCCAGACTTGGTGTTATCTATTGGTTATCAAAACGGCTCCTTATATGACATTGGACAAAAGGTGAATTACGGAGTATCAAAGTGAAGATAAATACATCGAACACGACAGCTGTTCTAAATAAGCAGAACCTTCCGGACTTCAATAGCCATCCAGCTATTAAAAGTACAAATGAGGTGATGACCGAATCTGATAGACGGATGAAAATATTAGATGAAAAATACGAAAAAATAAATGAACAAAATAAACGTTTCAATGATCCTCAAGACCATATATATAATAAGTATAGAAACCCTTACTCTTCTTATTTCAGAAGTGATCTAACAAAACCGGAAAGAGAAGCTGCTTACATTATGGAAATGAGTTGGGCAAGGAATAATAAAGGTGGACAATATGACTTTAATGATGCCATCTTCCGTAATGAAAAACGGTACGATCCAACCCAAGAAAGCGTAGAGAAAAAAATATTCAATCGTCAAAAGGTCAACGAACAATTACAAGATTTATTCTCTAAAAACGGTATAACCATTCCTAAAAACACAAATTTAACTTTTACCATTGATCCAAATAATTTCAAATTAGTGGTGAGTGGATCAACAGACGAATCGCTGATGAAACAAATAGAAGACTTATTAAATACAACCAACAATACAAGAGAACTATTTTTCCATATTATGAAAAGCAGAAATGATGATTCTACTCAATTCACACCGGATTCTCTGGCAAAGTTCCATCTTGTTAATCAAATCAAAACGGTGACAGGCTACAATTTAAAGGATTTAAGCATTGTAAACGGTCAATTTGTAACGGAAAACGGAACGAATATTTTTGATCTATACAAAGAAGAACTCCTGAAAAATCCATACACAGCAGAAAATGCGCGCATTGCCGCTTCACATTACGGAGCACAGCTATTTGATCTAGCCAAAAATGGGTTTGATTCTATTCCCGATTTGGTGCTATCTATTGGTTATCAAAATGGCTCTTTACAAGACATTGGACAAAAAGAGAATTATGGGATTAAGAGAACAATAGATTAACAAAACGTGGACGACAACAGGTACAAAACCAGATACCGTTAATAAATGACTCTATAACAATTGATGTTACAGAGTCTTTTCTATATGAAATGCGCTGGTTTGTACAAAATATCAACATGGTAATTTTGACTATAGTCGATGTTTTTCACTTTTTTATTGATGAAAATGTTAAAATGATGAGTAGCGTATTTTTTTATGAAAGGACGGTGCTTGGCATGACGGAACTTCTCGATGACCGGCTGCCGCCGCAAAATATAGAAGCCGAGCAGGCCGTATTAGGTGCTGTTTTTTTAGAACCATCTGCGCTAACGCTCGCTTCTGAGGTATTAATTCCAGAGGATTTCTATAGAATGTCGCATCAAAAGATTTACAATGCGATGCTTATACTTGGCGATAGAGGAGAACCGGTCGATCTTGTCACGGTGACATCTGAGCTTGCCAATACAGATTTACTAGAAGAGGTAGGCGGGATTTCGTATTTAACCGACATTGCGAATTCTGTCCCAACTGCCGCAAACATTGAATACTATGCAAAAATTGTAGAAGAAAAATCCATTTTAAGACGTCTGATCCGTACCGCGACAACCATTGCACAAGATGGATACACGCGTGAGGATGAAGTAGAGGACCTGTTGAGCGATGCTGAAAAGACCATTATGGAAGTGGCGCAGCGTAAAAACTCAGGAGCCTTTCAAAACATTAAGGACGTTCTTGTTCAAACATACGATAATATTGAACAGCTTCATAACCGTAAAGGCGATATCACAGGGATTCCAACAGGTTTCTCTGAGCTTGACCGGATGACAGCTGGATTCCAGCGAAATGATTTAATCATTGTAGCGGCTCGTCCATCAGTAGGGAAAACCGCCTTCGCATTGAACATTGCCCAAAATGTCGCGACCAAAACGGACGAAAGTGTTGCTATCTTTAGTTTAGAGATGGGTGCGGAGCAGCTCGTTATGCGTATGCTTTGTGCAGAGGGGAATATCAATGCACAAAACCTAAGAACCGGTAATCTGACAGAAGAAGACTGGGGCAAGCTGACAATGGCGATGGGCTCGCTGTCAAACAGCGGAATTTTCATTGACGATACACCTGGAATCAGAGTAAGTGAAATTCGTTCGAAATGCCGCCGATTGAAGCAAGAAAATGGTCTTGGCATGATCCTGATTGACTACTTGCAGCTCATTCAAGGAAGCGGGCGATCAAGCGATAACCGTCAGCAGGAGGTTTCTGAAATCTCTAGGGCATTAAAATCGCTGGCAAGGGAGCTTGAAGTTCCGGTTATTGCCTTGTCTCAGCTTTCCCGTGGGGTAGAGCAGCGTCAGGACAAACGTCCGATGATGTCTGATATTCGTGAATCAGGAAGTATCGAGCAGGATGCCGATATCGTGGCATTCCTTTATCGTGATGATTACTATGACAAAGAATCAGAGAATAAGAACATTATCGAAATCATTATTGCCAAACAGCGTAACGGTCCAGTTGGTACAGTATCACTGGCGTTCGTCAAAGAATATAACAAATTCGTCAATCTGGAAAGAAGATTTGATGATGCGGGAGTTCCGCCCGGTGCTTAAAGCCCAGCTCAAGAAGCTGGGCTTTTTTGATTGATCTACATCGAAAGAATGATTGAAAAAACAATCAAAATGAGGAGGAGAGAGAAAAAGAGAGAGCGTATACTAAAAGGAGAAAAGGAGTGAAGACTGATGAAATTTCAACAGTTTGAAGCCGCTCAATTACGTATCGCACGCCCAACCGTCAACATGAAAGAGGTTGTTTCCTTTTATGAAGAAGGCTTAGGGCTCAAACGAATAGGCTCATTTGATCAGCATGAAGGGTACGATGGTGTGATGCTCGGGCTGCCTCACCAGCATGTTCATTTAGAAATCACCAAACATGAAGAAGAAGACAGCCTGCCCGTCCCGCATCCAGAACAGCTGCTTGTTTTTTATATTCCAGATGCAGAGGAATTTCAGCAAATGAAAAAGAGATTGCTCTCATTTGGCGGACGGCAAGTCACCTCAACAAATCCATATTGGGAACGAGGAGGAGCAACCATTGAAGATCCAGATGGGTACCGAGTTGTCCTCATGAACACAGATGGAATCACCCCCGTTTAAAAAAAGACTCCCACGTCTGGGAGTCTTTTCTTTTATGAACGAGATGTCACACGCAGTTTCAGCTCTTTCAATCCATACATACTGCTGCTTGTCATTGGAACGTAAGAGAGAAGCTCCAGCGCCTCATATCGTTCCATTAAGACCTTCATAGCAGTGCATGCTTCAAGACGAGCAAGCGGTGCGCCTAGACAGAAATGGATGCCGTGCCCGAAACCAATATGAGGGTTAGGATGGCGGTGTATATCAAATTCATGTGCGTTTGAAAAATGACGCTCATCCCGGTTGGCAGACGCAAGAAACACGATGACATTGTCCCCCTTTTTCAACATTTTTCCTCCGAGCACTGTGTCTTCTGTGACATAGCGGACGATCGTAGGAGCTGGTGCACGAAAACGGACTGCTTCCTCTACCGCTCGAGGAATAAGTTCAGGAGATTGAGCGAGTGCTTTATACGTACCTGGCTGTTCTAACAAGCTAAAGACCATATTGGAGATCAAATTAGTGGTTGTTTCATTGCCAGCTAAAAGAAGAAGATTACAGAATGGAATTAATTCATCCGCTGACAGCTTGTCTCCATTCTCCTCTGCTTGGATGAGGAGGGAAATCAAATCATCACCGAGGTTGTGACGTTTTCTTTCAATAGTGTCTGCAAAAAACGCCATCATGTCAGCTTCTCCTTGGTCCCGAATTTTCTGCCATTCAGCGACATCCTCCGTATCTTCACTTTTAGGCATACTGACGAGAATATCTGACCATTCTTTAAAGGATTGTTTATGCTCTGACGGCACACCTAAAAGCTCTGCGATCACGATGACTGGGAGTGGATACGAAATGTTTTGAACAAGGTCAATCTCTTGTTTTCCTTCTAATTCTGCCATGAGTTCTTCCATCAATTCTTGAATACGCGGCTCCCACGATTTTATGACTCGAGGTGTAAAGGCTTTGCTGACAATGGAGCGGATGCGAGTGTGATTGGGCGGGTCCATCATCACCATTGTTTTCATCAAGGAGTGCTTCCGCCGGTCTTTAGGCGGCTGACTCGAAAAGGTATCTTTATCGATTGTCACACGCTTTGCTTCCTCGTAGGTGAATACACTCCATGTTTGGCTGGCTTCATCAAAATGAACAGGTGATGTCTGACGCATGTTGGCATACCAATCGAACGGGTGATACGGATCCTGCTTATGTTTCCCTCTTAATAACGCTTTTTGCACGGCATTTGGTGTTGTTGTTTCCACGATTATCACTCCTTATGGGTTGTCAGATGATTCCTTTTTTTCATTGTGTTAGATTAAAGTTAATTCATCAGCCTGGAGGATTCAACCAACAGAAAAACGAAATCTGTTGAAGAAAAGAGGAAGGGGAGAGCGGCTTGTGGCGGACTGCTACAGAGGGGATAAGCGCGCAACGGAATCAAAACAGCATTTAAGAAAAGCGTTATTTCAGTTATTAAGAGAAAAAGAGTGGGGCAAAATTTCTGTACAGGATTTGACGAAGAGGGCAGGCATCCACCGGACGACTTTTTATCAGCATTATGAGGATAAATTTGATCTTGCCCAGCAGGTGATGGCTGAGATGTTTGATGTGATGAAAGATGCTATTTTTGCTCCTGTATCGGAAGAAGATTGGCAAGAAGAGCATGCAGCATATGTGTATATTTTTCGATTTTATCAGCATTTGCAGGAACATGAAGAGGAGTATCAAATTCTCTTGAAAAGAGGCCGAGAGCTCAATATTCGTCAAACGGTTTGTGCTTTTTTTGAAGATAGCTTTTCTTTAGGGGCAGAGGAGGTCGCAGGTAAAAAGGCTGCTCGGCATCTTGTTCCTCTCGACATGCAGAAGCAATTCGTCATGTCCGCTTATGCTGGCACGGCTGAATGGTGGCTGAGGACAGGAAGACCGTACTCACCTGATTTTATGGCAAGTTCAATGATTCAGCTGATTCAAAATCAATCAAAATAGGGACAAATCAAAATCGTTGTTTTTACTCAAAATCTCCCTTTTTAAGCACTGAAGAGACGATTAAAGCGCTTTTTCTCATATTTAAAACGAACAAAATTCAATTTCGAGATATTAATGTTCGGATTTCGCGTTGACTTTTTCGTTGTGCATTGATAAAATAAATGTGTTTGAAAGAGATAACGTTTTGAAAGGTTAACGGAGGTGCACGATATGTCTTCAGTAGTCGTAGTAGGTACGCAGTGGGGTGACGAAGGGAAAGGGAAAATTACCGATTTCCTTTCAGAAAATGCAGAGGTGATTGCCCGTTATCAAGGGGGAAACAATGCAGGTCACACGATCAAATTTGATGGAGTGACATACAAGCTACACCTCATTCCATCCGGTATTTTTTATAAAGAGAAAACTTGTGTCATCGGTAATGGAATGGTAGTTGATCCTAAAGCGTTGGTCACTGAGCTTGCGTATCTTCACGAACGGAATGTGAGTACAGATAACCTCAGAATCAGCAATAGAGCCCATGTTATTCTGCCTTACCATTTAAAATTGGACGAGGTAGAAGAAGAGCGGAAAGGGGCTAACAAGATCGGTACGACGAAAAAAGGAATCGGACCAGCTTATATGGATAAAGCTGCCCGCGTCGGTATCCGTGTCGCAGATCTATTAGATCGTGAAGTATTTGAAGAAAAGCTTGCACGCAATCTAGAAGAGAAAAATCGTCTTTTAGAGAAAATGTACGACACAGAAGGCTTCAAGATTGAAGATATTTTAGACGAGTATTATGAATATGGCCAGCAAGTGAAAAAATATGTCGTAGACACATCTGTTGTTTTGAATGATGCACTAGATGAAGGCCGCCGCGTGTTATTTGAAGGAGCACAAGGGGTCATGCTTGATATCGATCAAGGGACATACCCATTTGTGACATCATCTAACCCGGTAGCTGGAGGCGTGACGATTGGTTCTGGTGTAGGACCAACAAAAATCCAACATGTAGTCGGCGTGTCAAAAGCGTACACAACACGTGTTGGAGATGGCCCATTCCCAACAGAACTCCATGATGAAATTGGCGATCAAATTCGTGAGGTTGGCCGTGAATACGGTACGACAACTGGACGCCCGCGCCGTGTCGGCTGGTTTGACAGCGTTGTTGTCCGTCATGCACGCCGTGTGAGCGGAATTACAGATTTATCTCTTAACTCAATTGATGTACTGACAGGGATTGAAAAATTGAAAATCTGTGTCGCTTATAAATTGAATGGAGAAATCACTGAGGAATTCCCAGCAAGCCTAAATGAATTAGCGAAATGTGAGCCTGTCTACGAAGAAATGCCAGGATGGACAGAGGATATTACAGGCGTAAAGAACTTAAGTGAACTGCCTGCAAATGCCCGCCATTATTTAGAGCGCATTTCACAATTAACAGGTATTCCACTTTCCATTTTCTCAGTCGGACCAGATCGTTCACAAACGAACGTTGTCCGCAGCGTGTACCGTCCATAAGAATAGATTGATGAAGCACCAGTAAAATCTCGCATTTTACTGGTGTTTTTTTGTTTAAATATTCCTTAATTTCAGTAGAACGGACTTCCGGTCATTACCAAAATATGATAACTGTATAGGAGGAAGGAGCGTTCTAGTGAAAGAAAGAATACGATTATTAGATATTTTACGAGGTATTGCCATACTAGGCACCTTGGGAACGAACGTCTGGTTTTTTGCGTATGCAGGGGATACCTTTGCGACAGATCAGATTGCGGATGAATATGAAAATGGCAGTTTTCTAGAAAGTCTTGTCTCCATGTTTGTTTATGGAAAAATGCTCTCGCTGCTCACGATCATGTTTGGTGTTGGATTGGAGCTGAAATACCAGCAGGCAAAAAGGAAGGACACGCCTTGGCCGGGTACTTATTTATGGATTCTTTTATTTTTATTTTTCGAAGGCTTTGTCCATTTTACACTTGTGATGGAATATGATGTGCTCATGAGCTATGCCGTTACGGGACTGCTTGTGGCTTACATTGTACGGGGAGGAAGCAGGCGCATCAAAAAGGGCATGGTGTTCTCAGGTGTGATTCATCTGCTCATGATGTCATGTCTGATGCTGTACTCCCTCTCTGAAATGGAGTCAGCGACCGATGATCAAAGCGGTGAACCGGCGCTGGAAGAGCAGCTGCCAGAGACATGGATCTCGCAGGTTCAAGAACGGTTACAATACTTCTTCATGTACCGAGTAGAAGCGATTTTTATCATTCCAATGAACACATTTCTGTTTTTATTAGGGGTGCGGATGATGAGAGCTGGTGTATTTTATGCAAATGAACGCGGACAATCTCTCCGGAAAATATTGTTCCGAATCGGACTGTGGATTGGTCTGCCGCTGAATGCACTAGTTTTCGTACCGAACGATCTAGTGGAATTTGTGGTGCGCTACGCCTTTTCACCATTCCTCTCTATTTTCTATATAGCTGTCATTGCGAAGCTCCTAGCACGCACGGAGTCATGGTTCATGTGGACTTGGTTTGAATATGTAGGGAAAATGGCGCTTAGCTGCTACATCCTGCAAAATGTCATCTGCTCCATTCTCTTTTATAGCTGGGGATTGGGTCTTGGCGGTCAAATCAATGCGCCCCTTATTGTATTGGCATGGCTGTTGATTTCACTTCTGCAAATCGCGATTTCAGCATGCTGCTTAAACGTCTGGGGAATCGGGCCAATGGAATATATCCGTTCACGGGCACTTCGCAGGGTGACGATGAAACAAGCATCATAAAGGGGAGAGCACAATGTTTTTTAAAAAAATGACGAAAAGAGAACAAACGAATGCACATAAAGCAGCTGTGCAGGCATTTTGTCTTTTATCTTCTGGCATTAGGAGGGCATGCGCTGTACATGTATTTCCAGGGGAATAAACCACCCGTCACCTTTGTCATTCTCGTGGCGGGTCTCTTTGTTTTTTTCACCGCAGATTGGCTATATAATAAAAAGCGTTCATAAAAAAAGCCCTCATCACGAGGGCTTTTTCCTTACTTCAGGCTTTTATATTGGCCTTTTAAATTTTTGCGGATGTACTGAATGATTTTGCGTAGTTCGTTGGCATGCGGTCTGCCAAACGGACTTGTTTGTCTTTGCTGATAGAGCACTTGACCTTTTTCATTTAATAAGAAATAGGCGGGTTCACCGTGCACCCCGTGGTCTTCATATGGGGCATCTTCCCCGTGATAGTGGACTTCATATGCTTTTAATGACGTGAGGTCATGGTCATACATGATCGGGAAGGACAGTCCCTCTTTATCCGCAAATGCCTTCAAGTCATCAGGGTTATCCGTGGAAATCGCCATCAAGTGAATATCCTTGTCCTGAAAATATGACTGCTGCTGTTCGAGCTCTTTTAATTCTTCTACACATACCGGACACCAAGATCCTCTAAAGAAAACGATCAGGTGCCAACTTTGATGCTCCTCTAAATGTTTGTCGAAATCAATGTGATCGCCCTGTATTGTTGGAAGTGAAAAGTTGGGCATTTTATCTCCTAATTTGAATGAACTCATACTGCTTCCTCCTTTTTCAATGACAATGTCACTTGTTTCATGTATAGCCATTTTTGAGCGACCTGAAACGTGTCTATGTGTTTGAGTAGGCAGAAGACATCCGAAAAGGCGTATCTAATGAAGGCGGTTGCAGAAGTGGGAGCTTTGATAGGAGATATTTAAATCCGACACTTTTTTTAAAAAAATGTCGAAAAACGTATTGCCATATGTAATTACTCTATGATATTATAAATCTCGTTGTTGCAAAGGTCTCTGAAACTTGTTAGGATGCGATGTTCCAGCTTTTTTAAAGCGATTGGTTTGGCGCAATACAGCTTCTTCAGATTCACTTTTCACAAACCGAGAGCCATTAGCTCAGTTGGTAGAGCATCTGACTTTTAATCAGAGGGTCGAAGGTTCGAGTCCTTCATGGCTCACCATGTATTGGCCCGTTGGTCAAGCGGTTAAGACACCGCCCTTTCACGGCGGTAACACGGGTTCGAATCCCGTACGGGTCATTGATTTACTTTAGCGTTAAGCTAATTTTTTCCTCACTTGCTTGAAGGAGCACCACGATTGCTTTTTCGGGCAAGTTACTGAGGTCCGGTAGTTCAGTTGGTTAGAATGCCTGCCTGTCACGCAGGAGGTCGCGGGTTCGAGTCCCGTCCGGACCGCCATTTATACATATTCATCTTTTTGATGATGGCTCGGTAGCTCAGTTGGTAGAGCAACGGACTGAAAATCCGTGTGTCGGCGGTTCGATTCCGTCCCGAGCCACTTCCAAACGCATCTGCAATCGCAGGTGCGTTTTTATTATGAAAAGAAGGCATAAAAAGGGAGAAGCCGGACCTAGGTAGGGCCCGGCTCCATAAGAAGAAGACGTTACATCTATATAGACGGCTGGTGATTGGAAAAGTTTCAATAAAAAAGGAAAAAGTCATCAATTTTTTCGGGAGGCGCCTTCCTATCCAGCGTTTACTAGAAAAGAAAGCCGTTATTATTTTTATCTTTGCCTCGTAAAACGTTATAATAGACAGTGAGCCTTTTTTTCATAAACGGAAAAGGCGTAATGATACATGCAAAATGGAATGACATAGATGCTAAAAATGCAGGAGGAAATCACAATGGAAAAAAAGATTCTTGTCGTAGATGATGAAAAACCGATTGCTGATATATTGGAATTTAATTTAAGGAAAGAGGGCTATGAGGTTCATTGTGCATATGATGGAAATGAAGCCCTTGAAATGGTAGAAGAAATCAAGCCGGACATTATTCTGCTCGACATTATGCTGCCGAATAAAGATGGTGTTGAAGTATGCCGTGAAGTGAGAAAGAAATATGACATGCCGATTATCATGCTGACAGCAAAAGACTCTGAAATTGATAAAGTCATCGGCCTGGAGCTTGGCGCAGATGATTATGTGACGAAGCCTTTCAGCACACGTGAGCTGCTTGCCCGTGTGAAAGCGAATTTGAGAAGACAAACCGCTGCTCCGCAGACGGAGGAAGAATCTGAATCAAATGATATTGAGGTTGGATCACTTGTTATTTATCCAGATGCGTATGTGGTGTCTAAGCGCGAGGAAACGATAGAATTAACGCACCGTGAGTTCGAACTGCTTCATTACTTAGCGAAACATATCGGACAAGTCATGACACGTGAGCACTTGCTGCAAACGGTATGGGGCTACGATTACTTCGGAGATGTCCGTACAGTAGACGTCACAGTCCGCCGTCTTCGTGAGAAGATTGAAGACAACCCTAGTCACCCGAGCTGGATCGTGACAAGACGAGGCGTCGGCTACTATTTAAGAAACCCAGAACAGGACTAAGATTCTTATGAGTAAAGTAGGTTTTTTTCGCTCGATTCACTTTAAATTGACCTTGATTTACGTGCTGCTGATCATCGTTGCCATGCAGATCATTGGCGTGTACTTTGTGAAGCAGCTAGAGCAGTCCTTAATTAATTCATATGATAATTCCTTGAATCAGCGAATCTACTCGTTATCGTATTACCTAGAACAAGATTCATCGAAGAGCAAGGCAGAATTAAAAGAGGATGCTCAAAAGATATTAAACGATTTTAACAACAAGGATGAGTCTAATGAAATCTCTGAAGTCAGCTATATTGACGAAAGCAGAGAGGTCATTGCCTCTGTCAATAACGGCAGTCAAGAGATTGCCGGTAAGAAAATTACTGATCAAATCATTAGCCGTATTTTCGCAGTTGGCAAAGACTATGAGAAAAAATTCTATGACCCTGAGTCAAATAAAAGGGTGCGTATTTCTGCGACAGCCGTAAAAAATGAGAACCAAGAGACCGTTGGTGTGATTTATGTTGTGTCTTCAATGGAAAGTGTGTTTAACCAAATGCGAACCATTAACACCATTTTAGCGACTGGGACACTGATTGCACTTGGGACGACTGCTCTACTTGGTATCTTCATCTTTAGAACGATCACTCATCCTATTTCAGATATGAGAAAGCAGGCGATCGAGCTTGCCAAAGGGAACTTCTCCAGAAAGGTCCGGAAGTATGGGCATGACGAGATTGGCCAGCTTGCGACAACCTTTAACCATCTGACGAGAGAGCTGGAGGAAGCTCAGCTGATGACGGAGGGGGAGCGGAAAAAGCTTTCTTCTGTTATTGCCTATATGACGGACGGTGTCATCGCAACGAATCAAAACGGTGCAATTATTCTATTAAACAGCCCTGCATTAGAGCTGTTAAATGTTTCACGTGAAACAGCACTAGAGATGCCGATCACGTCTTTGCTTGGCTTAGAAGAAACTCATACATTTGAAGATTTAGTCGAAAATCAAGATTCCATGCTGATCGAAATTGAGCGCGAAGATCAGCTGTCTGTATTGCGTGTTAATTTCTCCGTCATTCAGAAAGAGCATGGGAAAATTGATGGCTTAATTGCGGTCATTTATGACGTCACAGAGCAGGAGAAAATTGATGCTGAACGCCGTGAATTCGTAGCGAACGTATCGCATGAGCTGCGCACACCGCTGACGACGATGCGAAGCTATCTTGAGGCACTGGCTGAAGGTGCGATTGGTGATAAAGAGCTTGCGCCAAGATTTCTCAGTGTCACGCAAAATGAAACGGAGCGCATGATCCGGCTTGTCAATGACCTGCTGCAGCTGTCTAAGTTCGACAGCAAGGATTATCAATTCAACCGTGAGTGGACGAACTTTATCAGGTTTATCTCGCTCGTCATTGATCGTTTTGAAATGACGAAGGAGCAGCATGTCGATTTTATCCGCAACCTGCCGCAGCGTGAAGTATATGTAGAAATCGATCAAGATAAAATTACACAGGTGCTCGATAATATCATTTCCAATGCCATGAAATACTCACCAGAGGGTGGACATATCACGTTTACCGTTGATCTGGATGAAGAGAAAGGCCTTGTGTTATTTAGCGTCAAAGATGAAGGAATCGGTATTCCGAAGAAGGATATGGATAAAATCTTTGAACGTTTTTATCGGGTAGATAAAGCAAGAACAAGAAAGCTTGGCGGAACCGGCCTCGGTCTTGCGATTGCAAAAGAAATGGTTCAAGCTCATGGCGGAGATATTTGGGCTGACAGCATTGAAGGAAAAGGGACAACGGTGACCTTTACCCTTCCGTACAATGAAGAACAAGAGGATGATTGGGATGAAGCGTGAGACCTTTAAAACCATAATATTGACAATCCTAATTGCGATCAGTCTTGTATTTACGTGGAATATCTGGATGTTCCAGCCCGTCATGCAGGATCAGGCAGATACCGGCACAAAGGTCGTGGAAACGAAGAAGATTTCAAGCGACGAGCCTAGAAGTCTCATTGATGTCGTGAAGCCGCGCGAGATGTTCATCCATTCAAATGGAGAGCATTTTAAAGTGGATCAAAAGGAACTTTTTCAAAACTTTTGGAATGATGTGAGCCTTTGGGATGTCAAAGAGATTAATGATGTGTCAGATCAATATTCCGAGCAGAAATTTAAGAATTTCTTCTATGGACGCGAAGGACAAGGTAAGACATTGGATCTTGTATTCAATGATCCGATTCCGATTGATATTTTCCAAGCGCTCTTTAAATGGCCGAACAAGTCCATTGAATACAACTCGTTTGATCGGATGATCGTGCCGTTCGCTCAGCAGGATAAGGCGAATAAAAAAGTATATTTGGTCTCATACAGCAAGGAGACGGTGCTTGAGCTGACAATTGAGTCCGCCAATTACCGTAATCTAATGAACAGTATCGCAGCGGCTCAAAACGAGATGCCGCGCTATGATCTTTATACATTCTCGACGAATTCTAAACGAGATTTCCTTCTTCCGAGAAAGCAAAAGCAGCTTGAAGCGAAGATGTTCTTTATCGAAACGATTAAGACAAACAAGTTCAAAGACGCTTTGTTTACGGACCCGAGCCTTGTCGGTGAGGAATCTAATTTAAACCGGACAGTGTACACAGATGGCACAAGCCGCCTTGAAGCCAATCAAAAAGACCACCGCATTCAATATCAGCACCGCAATATCAATTCCAGCACTGTTTTCCAAACGGGGGATTTGATTAAGCGAAGCGTGAAATATTTCAATGATACGGGAAGCTTTACTGATGACTATCAATATTTTGGTATCAACAGCAACCAACAGCTGTCCTTTAATATGTTTATGGACGGTCTGCCGATTGTGAACAGTACAAAGCATCCATTTGGGATGACCTCCCTTGAAGTTCAATGGGCGAATGATGACATTTTGAATTACAAGCGTCCAAACTATATTCTTGGCAATAAAGCGAGTCAAAGTGAACAGGTCAAGCTGATGAACGGGACAGAGCTGAAGGACTTGATCATCAAGCAGACGAAATATGATGACCTGGAGAAAATTGAACAGATTTTCCCTGCATATCAAGCTGCTTCAACTGCATCAGATCAAGATCAAGCGATGTTTGTCTGGCTGGAGCCTGTATGGTGCATGAAATATAACGGCAAAACCGTGATTCTATCGAATGATCTTTTGACAGAGGGGAGCGAGAATCATGGAGTGGAATAAGACCAAAACGATCTTTATCCTAGCCTTTCTCGTTCTCGATATCTTTCTAGGTTTTCAATACTTTGAAAAACGGTCAACCGATCATTTTGCGATTATCGAAAAAACGGATACGCTGGAAGAAATGAAGGCAGACGGGATCAAATATGGCAATCTATCAGATGAAGCGAAGATTGGATACCGCATTACAGCTGAAAAGAAGCAATATACGAAAAAGGATGTCGACGGATTAGCTGATCAAAAGGCGAAAAGCAAATTCCCGAAGACAGACAAAGATGATCCTGTCACGCTGCTTGAAATGACCTTCAACAAGCCAGTTGCCTTGCCGAAAAAGGATATTAAAACAGCGGCGACGAACCTTGTGAACCAGCGTTTGCTGGATGGGAAGAATTATAAGCTGTGGAATATAGATGAAGAGACAGGGAAAATCGTCTTTTTCCAAACGTATAAAGGGAAATACATCTTCCAAGAAGGCCTTGATGACACCGAAACCATCGGGCAAATTACCTTAAATCTCAACGATCAAAACGAAGTCGTCTCATATCAGCAATCGATGGTGACATCGATTAATGAAGTGAGAAAAGAAACCCTTGTCCCAGCACTTGAAACCGTGAAGGACTTATATACGCAAAATATGCTGAGTCAAAACACGACCGTGAAAAAGGTAGAGCTTGGCTACTATACGCAATACCCAGGGGCAAGCACGCAAGTCATGGTTCCTGTATGGCGGGTGGAGCTTGAAGGCGTATCAGCAGGTTCAAAGAAAAAGACAGAGGAAGAATATTTGATCAATGCCATCGATGGCTCAACACTTGATCATATAGAGAAAGATGACAAATCTTCAATGGAGTGAGAGAACATGAGCTTGCAGTTCAGTGTACTAGCGAGCGGAAGTACGGGGAACGCTTTTTATTTAGAAACAGACGAGCATGCCTTTTTGGTGGATGCTGGTTTAAGCGGCAAACAGATGGTCGAGCTGCTTGGCCAAATCGACCGCAAGCCTGAGGACTTGGACGGCATTTTTGTGACACACGAGCACTCCGATCATATTAAAGGGCTTGGTGTCATGGCAAGAAAGTACAAGCTTCCTGTCTATGCAAATGCGAAAACATGGAAGGCGATGGAATCTCATATCGGAAAAATTGATACAGAGCAGAAATTCCATTTTGATATGGAGACCGTTCAATCCTTTGGCGGCCTTGATGTCGAGTCATTTGGCGTCTCACACGATGCGGCAGAGCCTATGTTTTACGTGTTCCATTATGGAGGGCGCAAACTTGCCCTCATGACGGATACAGGCTATGTGAGTGACCGCATGAAAGGCATTATTAAGTCAGCCAATACGTTTGTGTTTGAGAGCAATCATGATGTCGGGATGCTGCAAATGGGCCGATACCCATGGAGCATTAAGCGCAGAATTCTAAGCGATGTCGGACATGTATCAAATGAAGATGCTGCTCTTGCAATGACAGATGTCATTGGAGATGCCACCTCACGTATTTATTTGGCTCACTTGAGTCAAGACAACAACATGAAGGATTTAGCCCGTATGGCGGTCCAGCAGACGCTTGAAATGAAGGGCTTTGTTGTGGGGGACGGCTTTGATTTATTTGATACGGATCCGAAAAAAGCAACCCCGCTTTGCGCCGTATGATTTTTATAATCGTATGATTAAGATAAGAGCTTCTTACCAACACTATATACATCATCTATTCACTGAAAGGAAGGAAACATAGTGGATTATCGCGATGTAGAGTGGAAGCCGAGACGAAGCAGAAAAGGATATTTTCTTTCTGGTTTGATCGGTGTATTGGTAGGAGCTTTTTTAATGGGATTCTTTTTCCCCTATGTATCTGGACAGAGCGGCAGTCCCTTTGGATGGCAGCAGAACGGTGATGGGCAAGCATCACAGGGTCCTTTAAAGACGGTGAATGTAAACGTCAATGATGCTGTCACGAAAGTGGTGTCTAATATGTCAGATACGGTGGTCGGCGTCATTAATATCCAAAAGTCGAGCTTTTGGGAGGAAGGCGGAGAAGCAGGCAGCGGGTCAGGTGTGATTTATAAAAAAAAGGGTGACACGTTTTATATTGTCACAAACCATCACGTCATCAAAGGCGCCAACCAGCTTGAAGTGAGCCTCCATGACGGGACAAGAATTAGTGCCAATCTTGTCGGCAGCGATCAGCTCATGGATTTAGCAGTTCTCACTGTCAAAAGTAATAAAATCAAGAAAACGGCAGCCTTCGGTAACTCAGATCATGTGAAACCGGGTGAGCCAGTCATCGCCATTGGAAATCCATTAGGGCTTGAATTCGCAGGCTCTGTCACACAAGGAGTCATATCAGGCACAGAGCGTGCGATCCCTGTTGACTCAAATGGAGACGGACAGACGGATTGGAATGCAGAGGTACTGCAAACAGATGCCGCCATCAATCCTGGAAACAGCGGTGGTGCCTTGATCAATATGGACGGAAAGGTGATCGGCATCAACTCAATGAAGATTGCTGAATCAGAGGTAGAAGGAATCGGGCTGTCTATTCCAGCGAATCTGGTCATCCCTGTCATAGAGGATTTAGAGCGCTACGGAGAGGTAAAGCGTCCGTATCTTGGCGTCGGCATGAAATCATTAGCGGATATTGCGAGCTACCACTGGCAGGAAACGTTGAAACTGCCATCTAAGGTTACATCCGGGGTCGTTGTCATGAGTGTTGAGCCGTTATCTCCAGCAGGAAAAGCGGGCCTAAAAGAGCTGGATGTCGTGACCTCCTTTGATGGCAAGAGTGTACAGAATATCGTGGATCTTCGTAAGTACTTATATCAAAGGAAGGTCGGCGACAAGGTAAAGGTGCAATTTTACCGAAGCGGGAAGAAAAAATCAGCAGAGATCAAACTTTCTCAAACCGACCGATATGGCGGCTAACCAGTTCCAGTAAGGGACTGGTTTTTTTTGCATGCTCATCATATGATAATGGAGAGGGGGCGGTACGATTGATTACACTACAACGGATGTCACAAACTGATTACGATGTATTGATGGAGAAAGCCATTCAGCGGTACGCGGAAGAAAAGGTACTCGCAGGAACATGGGAAAAGGAAGAGTCACTTGCGAACGCAGAAGAACAATTTGACAGGCTTCTTCCAGAAGGACTTCAGACAGAGCATCATGAGCTGTGGAATTTCTTAAACGGAGATGAAGCGATTGGCTGGGTTTGGCTTTGTTATGACCCGAATCACCCGCAGCACGAAGGATTTATTTATAACTTTATTTTGTTTGAAGCTTATCGAGGAAAAGGCTTTGCAAAGCAGGCCATTGCTGCATTAGAAGAGCAGGCAAAGTCATTAGGTGTGCAAAAACTCTCGCTCCATGTCTTTGCTCACAATCAAATCGCCCGTTCGCTGTACGAGAAAACGGGATTTGCAGAAACCGGTATCTATATGAGTAAACCTTTATAAAAAAGAAGAAGTACCGTGCAGAAAGCGTACGGTACTTTTTTATGAGGACATCATGGCATCCTGAGCCGTGACTCTGTATAAATCGACTTTACACTTCACGAAAGCGCGAATGATCGCTGGAACTTGAGCTTCTGAACGAATTAACAATGAGGTCTCGTCATCACTGATCACAAGATCTGTTCCGACAGTTTGTAGGTACTGCGTGAGAACAGGTTTCACCTCATCATCAATCCATGCATGCTTGAAGGTTGCACGTATGTTTGAGGATGTGATGGTTTTTTCTTGAGGATGAGTATGTGGGGACACTAATTTTCCTTCAGAAATGAACGCAGTTTTGGTACAAATACTATTGGTGAACCTTGGGCGGTCAGCTGTTAAAAAGACGGTTTTTCCTTCATCTTTTAATGCTTCAATGACCTGCTGGATGTGCAAGATCGAATCTGCATCAATATCGGCAAAAGGCTCGTCGAGTAAAATAAATTCCGGCTGATGGGCGATGGCCTGCGCCATTCCGAGCCGTTTCTTCATACCAGGTGTAAAGGCACCGACCTTCTCCTGATGATGGTGATGTAAACCAACAAATTCGAGCAGTTCTTCATAATCACTCGTTTTCTGGCGTGTTCCGGTGATTTTTGATAAATAGGCAATATGCTCAAGAGCCGTAAGACCTTCATATAAATCCGTATATTCTGGCAGAACACCGATATGCTGTCTCACTTTTTTTAGCGAAGGCATATTCATCACTGTAAACGTACCAGAGGTAGGGCGGGAGATGCCGGTAATGATATTGAAAAACGTCGTCTTACCAGATCCCTTTGGTCCAATGAGGCCGAAGATATCGCCCTGATTGACATCAAGATTAATATGATCTATCGCGACTTTTGTACGATATTTTTTTGTGAGCCCTTTTGTATGAAGCATCTACACATCCCTCCTTTGAAACAGCAGTGCAGTTCCAATGAGTAAGATAACGGTCAATGCCGTGTTCATTAGGACGTAGGTCAGCGGTTCACTCCAACGCGCATAATAATAAGGCGTCATATATTGGAACCAATGAATCATTCGTTCTGAAGAAAGAACAGAAATCATACTGACGATTGGGAAAAGAAAGGAAAATAACATACCGACAAACATTGATTTCTGCGGTGTTGGAAAGAGCATGGACAAAAATAAAGTACATGAGATACCGACACTGATAAAGGTTAAGATTTTTAAGGCATCTGAGAACAGAAAACGGTGTGAAATCACCATATTCAGCACATATGTCGTCATAATACAGCTAAGCCAAAACAGCATCAGTCCTAGATATTTCCCGATGATAATGTTCAAACGGGTTGTTTTACTGACGAGAAAACGAATGGTTTTCAAATGAATTTCGCGGCTTAAAATATCATGAGACAACAAAAAAATAAGGAAGAAACCAAATAAAGAAATCACCAGTTCATTCCCAATAGAATAAGGATCCTTTGCCAGTTCCCATTTTTCCTGATGAACAGCGATAAACGGAAGACTTGAAACAAAAGTAGATAAAATGAAAATAATAACAATTGTTAAAATAGATTTTGTGCTTTTGAAGAGCTGCTTAAACTCATTCATACAGATGGTCCACACACGCTGTACCTCCCTTCACCTTTATTATACCCCTAGAAAAGAAAGACACCATATCTCGCTCTTTAACATTTGTTTAAATTTCATAAAAAGAAGACTCTTCCAGCACCAGTTGACACATTTTTAAAAATGTTCAGAAAAATATCTTGATTTATCAAAAAACATCATGTATGATAGCTTTAATTCAAGATAGTTATACAGGCAATGACGAGAGAAAGTACAATCATCAATTTTTTCACAGAGAGCTTCGGCAGCTGAAAAGAAGCAAAAATAATGATTCGAAAAATGGTCTCTGAGCCTCGTGCTGAACATATCTATGATATTAGTAGGTGACGACGAGAGTTGGTACTCGTTATCAAAACCACAGTATATGAGCCAGATTGGAGCTTTGTACTTGTAGAGGCTGTTTAGCGCGAGCAAACAGTAAATAAAGGTGGTACCACGAGACAAATACCTCGTCCTTATGATTCAAAGATAAGGATGGGGTATTTTTTATTGTCCACTTTTTTTCATACAATTGTTCAAATGTTCCACGTGAAACACCACATCCATTTTTTCAAATGAAAGGGAGATTGACATGAGTGAACATGCATTGGTTTTACAATCAGATTTCGGCATTGATGATGGAGCTGTCAGTGCAATGTACGGAGTGGCAAATACGGTCAGCAGCAGCATCCGCATTTTTGATTTAACACACAATATTCCGCAGTATGACATTTGGGAGGCCTCTTATCGCCTGCTTCAAACCGTCACATACTGGCCGGAAGAGACGGTATTTGTTTCCGTCGTTGACCCGGGCGTTGGATCAGAGAGAAAAAGTCTTGTCGTCAAAACAACAAGCTCACACTATATCATTACCCCAGATAACGGGACACTCACGCACGTTGCCCAGGATATTGGCATTGTGGAAGCCCGTTATTTAGATGAAACCATTAACCGGCTGCCAAAGTCGGGAAAATCACATACATTCCATGGGAGAGATATTTACGCTTATACAGGGGCGAGAATTGCATCAGGTGTGATTTCTTTTGAAGAGGTTGGGCCAAAGGCGAATATTGATGATATTATCCATCTTCCAGTCGTACAGGCTTATGCGGAAGAAGATGTGATCACAGGGACGATTGATATTTTAGATGTGAGATTCGGAAACCTATGGACAAACATTCATCACACGTTATTTGAGCAGCTTTCAATTAATTACGGCGATGCAATAGAAGTTACCATTGCCAACGGGCCGAAAAATGTGTATAAAAATATCATGACCTATGGACGATCTTTTGCCGACTTAAAGGTAGGCGAACCACTCGTATATGTCAATTCACTCGACCATTTAGGCGTGGCGATCAATCAAGGGTCATTTGCAAAGGCTTATAACATCGGTACAGGCACAGGCTGGCGCCTTTCGATTCGCAAAGCTCCGCGCATTATATACGAATAAGAGGAGGATACATCATGGCAGGAAAACAACTTTCAACGAAAACTGTCGTTGCTATTGGAATTGGCGCAGCCGTCTTTGTGATTCTAGGACGATTCGTCTCCATTCCAACTGGAATTCCGAATACGCAAATTGAAACCTCATACGCATTCCTTGCATTAATGGCCGTGCTATTTGGTCCTGTTGCAGGTGCACTGATTGGTTTTATTGGCCATCTCATTAAAGATGCGACCACATTTGGCCCTTGGTGGAGCTGGATTATTGTATCGGGTGTGGTTGGTTTATTGATCGGCTTTATTTCTAACCGTTTAAAAGTAGAAGAGGGAGACTTCGGCTGGAAGAAAATCACGCTCTTTAACGCCGTACAAGCAGGTGCACAGGCATTAGGCTGGTTTATCATTGCTCCTGTTCTTGACATTGTGATCTATGCAGAACCTGCGAACAAAGTGTTTGTTCAAGGCATTGTGGCAGGAATTTCAAACATCATCACAGTTGGTGTACTAGGAACCATCATCATTGCAGCTTATGCGAAAACGAGAAGCAAAAGCGGCAGCCTATCGAAAGAAACATCATGAAGCAAGGTGGAACACATAAATGAAGAAACCGATGATTCAATTCGAACATTTCGGATTCAAGTATCGCAGTCAGGCAGAACCAACATTAAAGGATATCAACCTGACGATCTATGAAGGAGAAAAAGTTCTCATCGCAGGTCCGTCTGGATCGGGAAAAAGCACACTAGCCCATTGTATCAATGGGCTAGTTCCTGCGTCTTATAAAGGTTCTATGGAAGGAAGTCTTCACATCGGCGGGAAAAATGCAGAGAAAGAGAACATTTTCTCCCTCTCACAGCTTGTCGGAACGGTGCTTCAGGACCCTGATGGACAATTCATCGGGCTGACCGTTGGAGAAGACATCGCGTTCACGCTTGAAAATGATCAAGTCACACGCGAAGAAATGAACACACGTGTGGAGGAAGCTGCCAGATTAACAGAGGTAGATGGCAAGCTGGCATCGTCCGTGCATGAGCTGTCAGGCGGGCAAAAACAACGTGTCGCCATTGCGGGTGTACTTGTCAATGATGTCGACATTTTGCTGTTTGATGAACCACTTGCAAGCCTAGACCCCGCAACAGGTAAAGAAGTCATCGACCTCATTGACCGGCTGCAAAAACAAACGAAAAAAACCATTGTGATGGTTGAGCACCGATTAGAGGACGTTCTCTTCCGTCATGTGGACCGCATCATCGTTGTCAATGAAGGAACGATTGTAGCGGATATGACACCAGATGAATTGCTCGCCTCAAACGTATTAGAAGCGGCGTATTTACGTGAGCCTTTATATGTAAAGGCGATGAAATATGCAGGCATTCCGGTTGCGCCAGGAGATCAAATCGCTGATTTACAGCGTCTCACCTTAGACGACGAGGCAAAAGAGAAAATCGAGCAATGGATGGAAGCATCTGAGCCATCAGTAGAGCAGATTGCAGCACAGGATTTACTAGAAGTGCGCGAGCTGTGCTTTGACTATCCAACAAGACCAAACACGCTGAGCAACATCTCTTTTACCGTCAAAAAAGGAGAAATGATCAGCATCGCAGGAGCCAATGGAGCAGGCAAGACAACATTGTCTAAGGTGCTTTGTGCATTTGAAAAGCCAACGAAAGGGTCAATTCTTTTAAATGGTGATGACATCACAGGAGATACGATCAAACAGCGCTCCGAACGAATCGGTGTTGTTATGCAAAACCCCAATCAAATGATTTCAAAACAAATGATCTTTGATGAGGTGGCACTCGGGCTCGTTTTAAGAGGCGTAAAGGAAGACGAGATCAAGGAACGGGTGGAGCGGGTCTTGAAAGTGTGCGGACTGTATCCATTTCGGAACTGGCCGGTCTCAGCCCTCAGCTTTGGACAGAAAAAACGCGTCACCATCGCGTCTATTCTTGTTTTAGAGCCAGAAATACTCATCCTAGACGAACCAACCGCAGGACAGGACTTTAAACATTACACAGAGATGATGACGTTTTTAGAGCAATTAAACCAGCAGGGTGTCACGATTTTCATGATCACCCATGATATGCACTTGATGCTTGAATACACAACAAGAACCATTGTCATTTCAGATGGAGAAAAAATCGCAGATGATACACCAGCCAAAGTGCTGACAGATCAGCTGCTTGTTCAAAAGGCGAGTTTAAAGGAAACGTCGCTGTATGAACTGGCGCTGAAAGCAGACTGGCCAAATCCAAATGAACTCGTGGATCGCTTCATTGAGGTTGACAGAAAGGAACGAATGACATGGCTGTAGACATGCTGTCCTATATCGATCGCCCGTCGCCGATTCACCGGCTGACAGGTGCAACCAAACTCATTTGCTTTATCCTCTGGTCATCCGCAGCGATGCTCACGTATGATACAGGCGTTTTAGTGTTTATGCTAGTTGCTAGTATCGTGTTCTTTCAGCTATCGAACGTACGATTTCGTGATATTTCCTTCGTGGTGATTGTCCTGGCGATTTTCCTACTGATCAATAACATCGCCATTTACATCTTTGCGCCCCAGCAAGGTGTCGCCATCTACGGAGCGAAGCACGAGCTATTTCATATTGCCGGCTGGTACAATGTCACACTTGAACAGCTTTTCTATCAGTTGAATATTACGCTAAAATATGTGACCGTGATGCCAGCAGCGCTTTTATTTATTGTGACAACAAATCCAAGTGAATTCGCCTCATCTCTCAGCCGAATTGGGGTCAGCTATCGGATTTCGTATGCGGTAGCGATTGCTCTTCGTTATATTCCAGATATTCAGCGGGATTTTCGCACGATCGCGATTTCTCAGCAAGCAAGAGGCATTGATTTATCGAAGAATGAAAAGCTGGGGAAACGGATTAAAAATGCGCTGTCTATTGTCATGCCATTGATATTTTCTAGCCTAGAGCGGATTGAAACGATCAGCAATGCGATGGAGCTGCGAGGGTTTGGAAAGCATAAAAAGCGAACATGGTTTACAGCAAAAGACTTTCAAAAAGCAGATTATGTGGCGTTATTGTTTGTTGGTGTGGTGCTGATCGTGTCGCTAGTGATTACATTTGTTAGAGGAACGAGATTTTATAATCCATTTTTATAGAAAGAAGCCTTCACAGAAGTGGAGGCTTCTTTTAGTTTGTGGATAAAAGGTGTGAGAAATGGTAAAAGACTATTAACATGTGAATAAATCGGTTATATTGGACAATGAGCGAAACACTTGTGAATAACCAGAGAACTTATTGGAGGAATCAGAAACTTATGAACAAAACATTTTATGCGTGTGCAGAACACATAGAAACCGTATTAGACATGTACATAGATGATCATGAAACGCCGCCGGAATTCAGAAAAATCGAACATACACACAGTTTATCCACAACCTGTGAATTGTGCGATGAACCTGCAATATATATAGTGGGGAACGAATGATCGGACACAAAATACACAAATTTTATCCACAATTGTTGATAACTTATATGAATAACTTGTTCTTAAGGTGGGGATGACCTGTGAATATATCAATTATCACAGTAGGAAAATTAAAAGAGAAATATTTAAAGCAAGGCATAGCCGAATATACAAAACGATTACAGGCTTACGCAAAAATCGATATCATTGAGCTCGCGGACGAAAAAGCACCCGAGAATCTCAGCGATCAAGACATGAAAATCATCAAAGACAAAGAAGGCGAACGCATCCTAAGCAAAATCAACCCCGACGCCCACGTCATCGCCCTCGCCATCGAAGGAAAAATGAAAACTTCCGAAGAATTAGCCGATACAATAGATAAGCTGGCAACATACGGAAAAAGCAAAGTATGTTTTGTTATAGGCGGATCCCTTGGATTAAGTGATGCTGTCATGCAGCGTGCAAATGAGAAACTGTCGTTTTCGAGGATGACGTTTCCGCATCAGTTGATGAGATTGGTGTTGGTGGAGCAGATTTATCGGGCGTTTCGGATTGTGCGGGGGGAGCCGTATCATAAGTAGATGAGGTATTTTACCATTTAATAAAACCTAATAAGAAACCTTTGTTTTATCTATCTGTAAACTTAAGTACAAACTATTATCTACACTTTATTCTACTAATTATTTGCTATAATTAAGATGAATATTGCTTTGAAACGAGGTTTTATAGATGAATACAGTTCTAACAAGACCATCAGCAACGCCTGTGATTCAGGCGCTTCGTTCTATTGGATATAACGCTAGCACAGCTATTGCTGATCTTGTAGATAACAGTCTCGATGCTAAGGCATCAACTATTAAAATTAATTTTACTTATAACGATACAGATGGAATGATTACCATAAAAGATAATGGTTTCGGTATGACTGAAGATATGCTTCAAATTGCCATGAGTATTGGTTCTAAAGACCCAAGAGAGCATAGAAGAGCAAACGAACTCGGTCGTTTTGGAATGGGGTTAAAAACGGCTTCTTTTTCACTTGGAAAGCGGTTGAGTGTTTTGACAAAAAAAGATGGAGTATATTATGAGAGATGCTGGGATCTTGATCATGTATCGGAATGTAATGAATGGCAGCTTTTTACCAGAATTCCTGAAGAAATCAAATTGAAAATGGGTGAAATAAAGGAAGAAAACGGCACAGTCGTCTGTATTGATAAACTTGACCGTTTTATGGGAGTCGGACGAAAGCGCAGATTAAAGGAAACAAGCTTCTACAATAAAGTTTCCCGTATTAATAGACACCTGGAATTTGTCTTTCACTCTATACTGGAAGAAAAAGAAGTAAGCCTCTTTATTAACGGTAAAGTGATAGATCCGTGGGATCCCTTTATGAGGAGTCATTCAAATACACTGGAAGGAGAAATGCAGATTCTTAAAATTAATGATAATAGAATTAAAGTACAGTATTTTATTTTGCCTCATGCATCCAATCTAACAGAATCTGAATATAGGAAGGCTGGCGGTTACAAAGGCTGGCGTGATCACCAGGGGTTATATATCTATAGAGAAAATCGCCTTCTATATTTTGGTGATTGGATGGGGCTGTTTCCAAAGGATGCAGCTTCACAGCTGGCCAGGGTTCGCATCGATCTTCCGAATTCAGCTGATTCAGACTGGCAGGTTGATATAAAAAAATCGGGCATTAATTTGCCTGAAGACGCTAAAAGAAGACTTGAATCCATTTCATCCATTGCACGAAAAGTTTCAAGGGATATGTTTTATTTCCGGACACAGTCTGGTCCTAGAAATCCTTCTGTTAAGGGAAGTCTAAATACATGGGAGCAGTCAGGAAAAGATGATGGTCCTCAATTTATTTTAAATCGGAATCATCCGATTCTTTCTGAGTTGCTTAAAAATTTGGATGATGAACATGTAAAACTCTTAAACTTATACTTGAAATTTGTACAGCTTGGCTCGCCAAGCAATATTATTGATGCTCCTAAGGTTTCAGAAGAAGAAGTGCAAAAGGTTTCAGACAGCAAGAAAGAATTGGTATTCCAATTTGCTTCTTCTATGATGCAGTTGAATGTTGCTGAAAACGAAGAACAGCTTTTGAATATTTTGTTAACGCAGCCTGCATTTGATGGATTAAACCGTGCAACTTTAAAAGTAATTTTATTGGAGGCGAATTTGAATGTCAGCAATTGATTTGAAAGATTTTTTTGAACAGAACTTTTCAAATACATATTATTACCTAAAAACAGTTTATAAAAATCAGGAAGAGGCAGCTGAAAAAGCCTTGGAATCAGCAAGAGGATTAGCGTCAGCGGAGAGCCATATTGACGATCCAACATTTCAAAGATGGTCACTTGAAATGTACATAAAGTACAAAATTGGTTTGGAAGTTCCAAAGGATTATGTAATGAGAGAATCCAAAGAAAAAAGCTGGTTTGAGCCTAAGATGGTAGCTAGCGGATTTTTCTGGTCCAGGTACCGTAGATATCTCTCCAGTTCGAAAAACTGGCCTTTTGAGGCAGTTACTGCAATAGATGAAACAACAAATCAGATAATGGCATCTATAGGAAATCCAAGCTCGATGGATCCATTCGATAAACGTGGGCTTGTATTAGGTTACGTTCAGTCAGGTAAAACAGCTAATTTCACTGGCTTAATCAATAAAGCTTTTGATGTCGGCTATATGCTTATAATTGTGCTGTCAGGTATTCATAATGATTTAAGAACTCAGACACAGATCCGTCTGAATGAAGAGGTGATCGGAAACCGAACAGACAAAGATGGAAATCCAATAGGGGTTGCCCAAATAAGCGCAAATACGGCTGATCATATCATTTCTTCTTGGACAACAGAAGACCATGATATCAAATCAAGCCAAAGGGGTACTAGTAACCTAAATTCACCAACATTAATGGTTGTTAAGAAAAATAAAACTGTACTAGAGTCACTTCGAGACCAGTTAATTTATCATCGGGATATATATAATTTGGATATTCCCGTCTTAATTGTTGATGACGAAGCTGATCAGGCATCCGTTGACACTTCCAACCCTGATAAAAATGAAGATCCGAAAACGATCAATCGTTTAATTAGGCAAATTCTTGAAATTTTTAGTCGGAAGGCTTTTGTCGGATATACTGCAACACCTTTTGCAAATCTTCTAATCAGCAATGAAGGAAGTACAAATGAAGAAGGCGATGACCTGTATCCAAAAGATTTCCTTGTCGGCCTACCAAAGCCGAAGGAATATTGCGGACCTGAGGAATATTTTAATGTGGAAGAGGACGCTGAAGATACTCGCCCAAGTCTGATCCGCCATTTGCGTCAAGAAGACCTTGATGTATTTACAAAAATTAAAAAGAAATCTGACGCAAATAAATTCGAAGAAGTTCCTCCTCAAATGCGTGAAGCAATACTTGAATTCCTCCTTGTGATTGCTATCCGCAATCTGAGAGGACAAAGAAATAAGCATAATTCAATGCTTATACATACTTCTCGCTTTAAAGATGTCCAGTCAAGTGTAAAAGACGCAGTGGCGCGGGCATTTGATGCTATATCAAAGCAACTACAGTATAATCCAGAAAGCACTGTGATTGCAGAGCTACAAGACCTTTATGAAAATGATATTCTCCCAACAAGTAAAGATTGGCCTAATGAAAATCATCCAGAATTCAGCTGGAATGAAGTATATAAAGAATTGATTAATTGCTGTGAAAGTATCCAAGTTTTTGAGATAAATGGTAACAGCCGGGATGCATTAGACTACCATCAATATAAAGAAGAAGGGTTAAATGTCATTGCTGTTGGTGGAGACAAATTATCCAGAGGATTAACACTAGAAGGCTTAAGTATCACCTATTATTTCCGTAATACGCTTATGTACGATACTCTCATGCAGATGGGGCGCTGGTTTGGCTATAGAAGGGGTTATATGGATATCTGCCGCATTTATACTTCTAATGAGATTGCTTCAAATTTTGAACATCTGTCTATTGCGATGATTCAACTTCGACAGGAATTTGACCGTCTGGCTGCAATAAAGAAGACACCTTCTGAATATGCAATAAAAATGCTCAGCCATCCAACAATGAAGCTTACAAGTCCTTTGAAAATGAGAAATGCAGTTTCTTCAAATGTCATTTATGCTGGTACCCTACAACAGACAAGACTATTTGATCCAAGTGAAGATGTAATGAAAGGAAACATGGATGCGGCTGTTAAACTCGTTAATATACTTCCTTTAACAAAGACAACATACAAAAAGACCAACTTCTACTCGGCATCTGGTGTGAATGCAGAACACATAAAGGGATTTCTGTCAGAATATCGAACGGCTGACAGTAATATTGTAAATTCTGCACTAATTGCTGACTATATTGATAGAGTGAACAAAGAGGGCGAGTTATTAAATTGGACAGTTTCAATTGTAGAAGGTCAGCTTAAATCTGCTAATGGTCTATCGGAATACCCGGTTGAATTAGGGAAAATCAGTTTGAAATCTGCTTCTGCACTTGGGAATAAAATCAAAGAGCCTGATAGCAAGTATCAAATTAGAGACATTGGGGCTATTGTGTCTCCAAACCATGAGGATATGGATTTGGACTTCGATAAAATTAAAGAACTTAAAGAGCGTAAAGATAAACGAGGAGTGCGTTCAAAGGAAAATGGCCTAATGTTAATATATCCTTTGCATCCAGAAGTTCCTATCTTTAAGAGTTTAGATGTGAAATTCTCCTCGAAACTAGTGCCAATTGGAATTGCGTTTTCTTTCCCTGCGACGGAAATCGAAGAGAAAGGCATCTACCAGACAAATAAAACGATATAATTTTTAAGGAGAGTATTGTGTTGAACCTAAAATTAGAATTTGAGGAATTGATACAAGAACTTAGGGGCAAGGATGATAGTGAAGTTTACAAATTGAATGTCTTGACTTATGAGAATCCAATTATGTTTGCAGGAATTGATCCTGCTAATCATCATAGGCAGCTGTACATTGATTTGGGGCCAGGAGGATGGGACGAAGACCAGGAAAAAGCATTGCCTAAATGGAGGGGAATGTCCGTTAAGGTGGAATACTTTGAAAAACTATCCCTCTTAAAGGAACATTATTTTCTTGTTATCCGACAAGAGGATGAACAAAGTCCAGAAATCTTTGAGCTTGTTCTGCAGAATCTCGCTGATCATCTGGCAGTAGCTGAAGAAGAAGGCTCCCTCTTTTCAACAGTTTATAAAGTACTTGATCGATGGAGGACTTTCTTTCAGCGCGGAGGATTTAAGCGGCTTTCAGAAGAGCAACAGCGTGGGTTGTTTGGGGAATTATGGTTTATTAATGAATGGCTGGAAAAGCATCCTGGCCAGCCGCCTCTTATAATCGAGCATTGGGAAGGACCAACGAAAGGTCGCATTGATTTTAAGGGGACTAGATGCGGAATTGAGATCAAAACAATTATTGAAAAATTATCAAAAACGATTAAAATATCAAATGAAAACCAGCTAAAGCTGAATGAAGCCGTATCTTCAATTTATCTCTATGTATGTTTTCTAGAGCAAAGCCGAACACATGGACTTTCTCTTCAAGAGCTGGCAGGACAGGTTCGTGTCAAGCTTGCAGAAAGATCTGAAAGAATTGCACTAATTTTTAGCGATTTATTGACTGATCTGGGGTTTAGAGAAGAAGAATATGAAGATGTACTGTATTTTATGGAAAAGACAGAGGTGTATGAGGCTGGTGAAAAATTTCCCCGCTTAATAAAGGAGCATCTGCCAAAAGGAATTTCACATGTAAGCTATAATATTGATTTGACTCATTGTTCAGCACATGAGAAGCAGCTGGAAACCATATATCAATTGTTTAGAGTGGAAGGATAAAAGATGATAGAAACAAGACAAAGAAAAGAATTCCTGCTCGATTTTACAGAAGAGTTAGAGGAAAAAGCAATAAAATCTGGTAGTTACCAGGTTCCTTTCCTGGAAAAAATGATTTCTTTTATGGATAGACCAGATGAACCTGAAATTCTGTTACCTCCTTTTAAGGATTCTGGAAAAAACATTGCCGTAAATGCCTATTCTTATGATGATGAGAATCAAGTATTAGATGTTTACGTTGTTGATTATAACTTTGAGCAGAATGAAGAAGATTTGCTTTCCATCAACATGACTGCTGTTACTGAAATAGCCAATAGGGCAAAACGCTTTATTACAAATTCAAAGAATCTCCTTCAGACGATTGATCATTCTTTGGAAGCTCATGATCTTGCTAAAATCATTGATGAAGTATTGAATAGTTTAAATGAGATTAATATTTTTGTTATCACAAACATGTATTATACTTCCAATAAGCCTGTAGAAATAACCATCCCTGGAATTGAGACGGTTAATGTTCAAGTATGGGATATCGATCGAGTTCAGCAACTGATCACTTCTGAGCAAGCTATTGAAACAGACTACATTAATTTTGAACAGGATTACGGTGAAACATTTGAAATGATGTTTGTCCCTGGCCCTTCAAGTGGTGTGAAGGATTTTGAATGTTATATAGGTTATATTTCAGCTGAGTTACTAGCTAAATCTTATGATGAATGGGGGCAAAAGCTTGTTGAGCGAAATGTACGTTCATTCCTTCAAGCGAGGGGCGGAACCAACAAAGGCATTCGCGATACATTAAAGGATCCTTTTCAGCGTAAAATGTTTGTTGCATATAACAATGGTATATCAACAGTTGCTCGTACTGGTGACTTTGAACCAGTAAAAGACGGGGTAAACCAATTTAAGATTAAGGGATTAAGTGGCTGGCAGATTGTCAACGGAGGTCAAACGACAGCTTCTATTCATAAAGCCTACAAGGATGGTATCAGCCTGAAGGATGTCTATGTTCAGGCAAAACTTACAATCCTACAGGTGAATGAATTTGTTGAAAGGGATCAGCACCAGATCGAAGATGAGATGATTTCACGCATATCACAGTATGCTAATACACAAAACAAGATTAATAAATCAGATTTATTAGCCAATACACGTTTCATGTCTGACCTCGAAAAATTTTCAAGAAATATCTGGATTCCTGGAATAGAGGGCAGAAGATCCGAAAGCAAATGGTACTTTGAACGTGCCAGAGGGCAGTATATGGTTGATATAAATAGACGCAATAGAGGCAAAGAACAGACCGACTTTAAGAAGCAATATCCGAAAAATAAAGTCCTCACAAAAGTTGATTTGGCTAAATATTTCATGTCATGGGAAGGCTATCCTCACGTTTCTAGTAAAGGAGGGGAAGAAGCTTTTAAAAAATTCATGGAGTTGAATAAGAGCTTCTGGAGCGGAAATACCCTAGATAAGATAACATTATCTGTCTATCAAAAACTAATTGCCCGAGCTATAATTAATCTTAGGGTAAAGAAAATTGTTGATGAAATGAAGCTAAGAGGTTACAAAGCAAACGTCCTTTATTATACAACTGCAATGCTTCATCAAATATATAGTGAACAGATAGATTTAGTTGAAGTATGGGAAAAGCAATCCCTTTCCGAAAAATGGGATGATATTATTCGAATAATCGCAGAAAAGACATTGTCCTACCTTAGGGAATCTGCGGGAGAGCGAAACGTTACACAATGGGCGAAGCAAGAAGCATGCTGGATTCAGTACAAAGAAACCTGCGCACAGGAATTAAAAAACTTAATTTAATCTTATCACCCTAATCCTTTGACAGAGATTCAGGGTGTTTTTAATTTAAGGGCATATAGTGTTTTATATACGATGCAATATGATTAACGGAGTGTTGAAGTCCTGCATGAGTTCATGCTCCCAAATGCATATTAACTTCATTACATAGCAGTCTTTTTGATTCACTTCCTGATATCTGAAGACATTGCCAGAGAATTTTAGAGAGCATTTTCTGACATGGATAGGAGCGCTGTGGTTTTGTTATTCTTTGTGAGAAAAAATTGTCTAGTGTATATTCAGGAATCTTACTCGAGTACCCAACATTAAACCACTTGATATAAATATAATTATGATATAATTGAAAAGTTAATTAAAAAACAAATTCAGGAACTTATGTTCTTATCGAAAATATAGTATGAAAGACTACTTCTTAATGAAGTGAGGTTTTATAATGAAAAAATTTAAAGTAATGGATCTTTTTGCAGGGGCAGGCGGTCTCAGCAACGGCTTTGAACAGACAGGCAGGTTCGAAGTGAAAGTCGCTGTCGAAATTAATGAGAACGCACGTAAAACCTTCAAAATAAACCACCATAATGATGTCATTTTACATGAGGATATTACAAAACTTCAATATGCAGACGAAAATGGAAAAAAGATTGGTGAATTCTGTGATATTGATGTTGTGATCGGAGGACCGCCATGTCAAGGATTTTCCAATGCGAATCGGCAGCAGAATACCTTAATTTCTTCGAATAATAATCTTGTTAAGGAGTATTTGCGGGCGATTGAAGAAATTCGTCCTTTAGCTTTTGTGATGGAAAACGTGAAAAGTATGGAGTCAGAAAAGCATAAGTTTTTTTTGAGTGAGGGTGACGAAGTCGAACTTGTTAAGCTGGAAATCGAGCCTGTGGAAGAACATATTAAGATTGGCAGAAGGACATCTTATTCTGTTAACTTGAGAAATTTTCTTATGAATGCGTACGAACAGAGGACAGATTTAACACCTTTTATGATAAGTAATGAACTCTTTTCTAAATTAAATACACTTTTAAAACATGCTAAAAAGAAATCGCCCATTGATTTATTGCGTTTTATAGAAAAAGAGGCAAACTATAAATTTTTTATGAAGGTAATAAACAAGCAATGGCTTAGTCAGCATTGTGAATACTGGAATAGCCTATACCAATTAGATTGGACTGACCTGGGAGAAAAGCTGAAGAATCTTTTAGACAAAACAACTGAAGATTTCGCTTCATATACAGATACTCTTGAAAACATCATTGAGGCTCAGAAGATAATACGCAAGATATCAGAAGTAATCGAAAATAAAGTTTTGTTATTCGATATAGAAGAAAATCATGACGATATTGAGATTATCATTAAATCATTTAATGTGTTTAATTATATTAAAAGAAAGTTTACCAGCTTGGGTTATGTATTAAATGAAAATAAGTATATTTTTAATGCTGCTCATTATGGAGTAGCGCAAGAAAGAAGCCGATTAGTTTTAATGGGAATCAAAGGTACTTGTTTAAAAACGAAAACAGTTAAAACGCCTGAGCCATTATTTCATAAAAAGAAAGAGTATAATAAAATCTATGATGCTATAGGTGATTTAGAAAACATTTCACCAGGTGTAAATGTTAAAGATGATGAACTAGATAAGTCGTCCCATCAACCGCTACTTAATAGTCCTCTTAATAATTATCTTAATAATATAGATAAGATTTACAACCATGTTAGAACTGAAACTGGTGAAGTAGCTCTAAAAAGGTTTAAGGCCCTTAAAGAAGGTCAGAATTTCCATAATTTGGATGATTCATTGAAGACAACCTACACAGATCATAGCAGAACACAAAATACGATTTACAGAAGACTTGCATATAATGAGCCTTCAGATACTGTACTTAATGCCAGAAAATCGATGTGGGTTCATCCTGTTATAGACAGAGCTATCAGTATTAGAGAAGCGGCTAGGCTACAATCATTCCAGGATTCATATAAATTCTGTGGATCAAAGGACTCACAGTATCAACAAATTGGAAATGCGGTTCCCCCATTGCTTGCTAGGGCTATTGCAGAGGGAATTTTGCAATCTTTAGGTGAAGAGGTTGAGGAGAATATTAGAGAAATACTTTTGTCTAATCGTGTTGTTGAAAATTCGTTAAAAGAATGTGCATTTTCTGAAGCGAAAAACTTGCGGGTAAAGGTCTGATAAATACTATAACCTGTAAGCTTTATATAACCTATTTAATTTTAAAGTAAATTAATTTAAATTAACTCTTTTGAAATAGCTTTGGATAAAAAACAAGATAAATCATAAGGTTTTGGTACATCACACCAGTATCACTTACCGATCGTCCCATCCTAGGCATGGTCGCAGGCACTAACAAAACATTAATGATCGATGCGGGTAACTCAGAAGATCATGCGAACTATTTCATCCAAAGAACTTTAAAGCACGAGAACGCCAAGCCTGATATGGTTGTCCTCACGCATTGGCATTGGGATCATATTTTTGGTCTGCCGGCGATGCCTAATACGCTTTCGATTGCTTCTGCAAAAACAAGAAAGGAAATGGAGAACCTTGTTCCGTTTTCGTAGTCAGATGAGGCGATTGATGAGCGGGTGAGGGAAGGAAGGGAGATTGAGTTCTGTGCGAAGGCCATCAAGGAGGAATATCAGGATCATCGAGATATTCAGGTGGTTTTACCGGATGTGACGTTTGACCGATCTTGGGGGGGTAACTTGTGTCGTGCAGCATGTTGGTGGCGATCATGCTGCTGATTCAGTGATCGTGTATGTGAAAGAAGAGAAAATCCTGTTTCTTGGTGATTGCATTTATCCGAAATGTATGCCGAAAAAGTCCATTATACGGTGAAGGAAACGTTGCATTTTTGAGATGAGTTAGATGCTTTTGATGCTGATACGTATATTCCTTCACACCAAAGACCGTGGACAAAAGAGGAGTTTCGTCAGGAAAGAGACAAACTTCGGATGATTGCGAAATTCACTAATTTATGTGATGGAGATAAGCAGAAAATCATGAAAGAATATCAACATTACGTGAACAGAGAACTGAAAGATGAATTGGAAACCATTGATTACTTTGTAAATGGTTATTAAATAATTATGGTAAGGTAACTAAACTCGTCTTTGACGGACTGTTAAATGTTCAGGATAGCGAGCTGTCCAATCATAAAAAGTGATTTTCTTCATAGTTCCTCCTTTTATTCACTGATAACATTACCATACTTATCTAGTGATGCTTTTCGTGTAGAAGTGCCGATTTTCTATATATGGTTCGCTACATCTTTTGTTATTACCCATTTACCATTTTTGAACGTACCGCTTGTTTTTTGGCTGGCGTTTTTCCATGTTTGTCTTTAAACTTTTTTAAATCAACTTTACCCTCTGATGTTTTTTAAACTCTTTGGGATTTTTTTAGCTGCAGTATCAGCATCTTTCTTACTGAAATAATAACTAATCTTATTATAGAGCCAAGAACCAGCTTTATTTGCTGAAGTATGAATTTCACGAAATACTCAGCAACTTTTCGGCTACGGAACCCGCCATACTCTCTTACCAAATGAAGCGGCATCTCAAAGTGAGACAGCGTAATAACAGGCTCAATGCATGTAAAGACATCACGGCGAACCGTACCAGAGGAAGAAGGAAATTAGAAAATTTTAAGGAATCTCCAACAACACATGTTGACATATCGTTATTAATCGATATAATGATTTGTATGGAGCCAATAGAAGTTTTCAAAGCCTTATCCAATGAATCCAGATTGCAAATTTTACAATGGTTAAAGGAACCTGATCGTCATTTTACACCCCATGAAGGGATTGATATGAATACTACAGGGGTATGTGTTAGTCAAATAACAGATAAATTGAAAATGACGCAATCAACAGCATCTCAATACCTTTCAATTTTATTACGAGCTGGATTAATTACGACAGAGCGTATAGGTAAATACACGTATTATAAAAGAGATGAAAATGCCATAAAACAAATTGCTGAGATTCTAGAAAAAAATATTTAATAAATGAACTGAATTCATACATCAGAATTCAGTTTCATTTATTAAATACAAATCGACTTATCGTAATATGTTTTTTTGTCCATACATATTAACAATTCTAGATATGTAAATGTATTACTATATAAGGAGTGATCTACATTGTCAAACACTGTAAAGATTTACATTTTAGCTATTGTCAGTTTTTTAGTTGGTACATCAGAGTATATCATCTCTGGTATTTTGGATAATATTTCTGAATCATTAGGGATTACGATAGCTGCTGCTGGCCAGTTAATTACGATTTTTTCTCTTGTGTATGCCATCTTCACCCCAGTATTAATGGCTTTAACATCGGGAATGAATAAACGCAAGTTAATGTTATTTTCACTTAGCGTTTTTATTCTAGGTAATATTCTTGCATTCGTCCTCCCTGGGTATCAATTATTTATTGTGTCAAGAATTATTATGGCTCTTGGAGCGGGGATGGTCGTAGTTACTGCATTAACAATTGCTGAAAAAATTGCACCAAAAGGTAAGCAAGGTACCGCTATTGCTACAGTAGTAATGGGATTTACAGCGTCATTGATCATTGGAGTCCCACTGGGCAGAATGACTAGTGATTTCTTTGGTTGGAAGGCTGTATTTGGAGGAATAGCCTTACTCGGATTATTAGCTATGGTGATCATTTCTCTTACGATTCCAAAAATCCAAGGGGATAAACCTGTACCTTTAATTCAACAACTCGCTCTTTTTAAAAAACCAAAAGTAGTGTTGGGATTAGCCATCACCTTTTTCTGGCTCGGTGGTTATTCAATTGCCTATACCTACCTATCCCCTTACCTTTTAAATATATCAGGTGTAAGCAGCAAATTGCTGAGTGGAGTTCTCCTCGTATTCGGGGTTGCTAGTCTAGTTGGGTCAAAGTTTGGTGGATTTAGTACCGATCGATGGGGTGTGAATTTTACTCTAATTAGTGGAATGACATTACATGTCATCATGCTCATATTGCTCTCACTAGTTACGCATTCTTATGTTGGAGTATTGCTCATTTTAATATTATGGTCATTTGCTGCATGGTCTTCTGGCCCGACTCAACAATATCACTTAGCTACAATGGAGCCAGAGTCATCAGGTATACTATTAGGTCTCAATCAGTCAATGATGCAATTGGCGATGGCTGCAGGTGCAGCTATTGGAGGTATCTTTGTAGAGAGGGTTTCTCTATCTTCTGTTACTTGGGCAGGTGCTTTAGGCGTTGCAATCGCGATCATTGTCACAATATTGGCTTCGCGTGCTACTTCGAGTAATGAAATTCGATATACTTAAACAGTAGAACGATGGGAAAAAACGTGATTCAATTTAAAAAATAATGACAGAAAGTAGGAAGCACCTTTGCACTCAATTAAAAAAATAGGTCAGAGTTTTTGGTACATCACACCAGTATCACTTACCGACCGCCCCATCCTAGGTATGGTCGCAGGCACTAACAAAACATTAATGATCGATGCTGGTAACTCGGAAGATCATGCGAACTATTTCATCCAAAAAACCTTAGAACACAAGAGCGCCACGCCTGATATGGTTGTCCTCACGCATTGGCATTGGGATCATATTTTTGGTCTGCCTGCGCTGCCTGATACGGTTTCAATTGCTTCTGCAAAGACAAAAAAGGAAATGGAGAAGCTTGTTCCGTTTTCGTGGTCAGATGAGGCGATTGATGAGCGGGTGAGGGAAGGAACGGAGATTGAGTTCTGCGCGAAGGCCATTAAGGAAGAATATCAGGGTCATCGAGATATTCAGGTGGTTTTACCGGATGTCACGTTTGACCGTTGGATAGAGATTGATCTTGGCGGGGTTACTTGCATTGTGCAGCAGGTTGGAGGCGATCATGCGGCAGATTCAGTGATCGTGTATGTGAAAGAAGAGAAAATTCTTTTTCTTGGTGATTGTATTTATCCGAAAATGTATGCCGAAAAAGTTCATTATACGGTGAAAGAAATATTGCGTCTTTTAGATGAGTTAGAAGCTTTTGATGCTGATACTTATATTCCTTCACACCAAAGACCGTGGACAAAAAAGGAGTTTCGTCAGGAAACAGACAAACTTCGGATGATAGCGAAATTCACTGATCAATGTGGTGGAGATAAGCAAAAAATCACGAAAGAATATCAACATTACGTGAACAGAGAACTGAAAGAAGATGAATTAGAAACCATTGATTACTTTGTAAATGGTTATTAAATACTCACTAAAAAAAGTCTCATTTGAGTGATTTCCCTCAAACGGGACTTTTTTTGCATCATGTATTGTGACAGACTTATTTTTGGCATTGATCATAAAAACAATCCCCAAGTAGGCTTGAGTTTTCCATTAGGAGGTAAAAAACAGATGGACAAAATAACTGACCCTTACGACACTTTCAAAACCAAAATATCCAAGTATCCAATCGAACAAAATCATTGGCAAGCCTTCAAAGATGGAACAACGATTAAACAATTAAAAGCAGGTACATGCATGATCAAAGCTGGCGATCGGGTGCAGCATGCTTATTTTTGCATAACGGGGCTCTTCCGTCTCTTCTATTTGTTACCGGATGGAAGGGAGTACAATGTGGCTTTTACGTTGGAAGATGATTTTGCTACTTCTTATGCAAGTATGATCAACGGGCAGCCTTCTCCTTATTCGATTGAAGCGATGGAGGATTCGATCGTGATTGAAATTCCGTATGATCTGCTTCAAATGTTGATGGATAGAAGTCATATGTGGGAGCGGTTTGTTCGGGTTAGTGTAGAAAGGCTGTATACGAGAAAGGAAGAGCGTGAGAGGGAACTGCTATATTTGCCCGCAATTGAGCGATATCAGGCGTTTTTATTGAAATATCCCGGGTTACATCAACGTATCGCTCAATATCATATTGCCTCATATATCGGTATTTCTCCGGTTTCGCTGAGCAGGCTGCTCCATCCTGCTGAACATTAACCTATGATAATGCACATTCTCTAGATCTTACGTACAATCATCACATCATAGAAAAATCGGGGGTATGATGATGAAATATATGATGGTTGTTTTATTAGAGTTCTATCCATCTTGGCTTGCTTTACCACGAGAGGAGCGAAGAACCCATGCGGCTTCGCTGCAAGAGTTGATGCAGAAATATGAGGAACATGTGACGGTGCGCTTTTTTGATGCTGAAGCTCTTCCAGGTAAAGATTACACAGATTTTGTGATGTGTGAAACGGATGACCTGAAATTCTATCATTTTATGTGGGAAGAGATTAGAGATTCTATTCCTTACACAAGTGGTTATGTCAAAATTAAAGAAGTCATCATGGGAATGGAAAATGCTTTTCAAACATATGAAAAAGAATCTCTGAAAATGGATCAGTAATCAAAAACCACCTGCTATCAGGTGGTTTTTTGTACATTCTATTTTTTGGTATAATCAGAGGTAATGTTAGAACGGATAAATTTTTGAACTGAATCGGAGGTACATATGAAACAGCTTTACATGAAGCAGAAAGTATTTAGCCTGAGCGGCAGGTTTACGGTAAAGGATCAGCAGGAGAACGATGTGTATGTGGTTGAGGGCAGCTTTATGAAGATGCCGAAGACGTTTACCATTTTGAATACAGAACGAGATGAAATCGCTGTGATTACGAAGAAAATGTTTACCTTTTTACCGAAGTTTTTAGTAGAAGTTGGTGGTCAAGAGGTATTGACGATTAAAAAAGAGTTTACGTTCTTTAAAGCAAAATATTCAATTGATGCTGCTGGGATTGAAGTACAAGGTAACTGGTGGGATATGAATTTCCAGGTGCTCCAGAACGGCGAAGTGATTGGTCAGGTGAAGAAGGAATGGTTTACTTGGGGTGACAGCTATAAGGTTGATATTTTGAAAGAAGAAATGGAGCCTGTGATGATTGCGCTCGTTGTTGCGATTGATTGTGTGAAAGCTGATGAAGCAGCGTCTAGGTCTTCGTCGTCGGCAACGACGAATTAGTTAAATATATTCTTAAAGTATAATGAAATGAAGAAGAGTGATAGGACATTACTCTTCTTCATTAAAAAGACGAATCATGTTTCATTACTTATCAATGGGATATTTCTCTCCATTCTTTATTAATTTTTCTTCAATTATTTCTTTCACATTTAGATGAAGATCTGAGCAAAACATTAGTGAATATATTAAGATATCGGCTATTTCCTCTCGGATGTTTTCTTCGTTCGCCTCAAGAGCTTCTTCATTACTTTTCCATTGGAAGTCTTCAAGCAGTTCAGCTGCTTCTATCGAGATTGAGATGGCCAAGTCTTTTGGGTTATGATATTGTCTCCAGTTTCGATCATCTCTAAATTGGTTAATTGAATGTATTAAATCTTTGATCTCAGTCATATTTTCCTCCCTCTTTTATCTCTTGTAATTTTCTTCTCAATTTTTCATCTGTTGCATAAATATAAAGCCCGTGAATGCCTCGCTTCATCAAAACGTTAATCGAGTTTAGTATAATCTTTTCTTTTGCCTGTTTGATTTCCTCTGGAGACATGTCACTTCTTGATGTGAATGCACCTGTGTCTTTATAATTTGATGTGTCTATGAGAAGTTCATCCTTTTCTTCATCATAGCTGATAGAAGGGCCAAGTATGACGCCGACATAATTTAAATCAAATCCTTGAACTGTATAGATTGAGCCCACTTCTCTAACTGAATCTGCATGTTCAGCCCATGTCCATTTATCATTTGTAAAATTCCATGGCATATTGATACCAGCTTCATCTACGATATAGGCAGCTCCATCTTTTTTATGTAAAAAGTCAAAGGTAGATACAATGCGGGATAGGCCTACCTCTTCATCTTTCTGCTGAATGGCCGTTTTAAATTTGTCAGGCTCCTCAAAAATTTTAAGTTCGAAAGAATCCTGTTTTATAGGCAGAGGTAATAATTGTTTTGACACAAATTGGTCAATCCATTTCAACGTATCAGTATCAGCATGCATACGCATTTGTTCTGTGAGTTTTACAGTTTTGGCATGATATCTATTTGTAATTTCCTCGAGTAATTTTTCATTCCAGTAGCTTTTAATTTTGAGTACTTGCTTTGGATCAAAAATGACAATGGTTATTTTACTTCGTTTGATAATTTCTTCTAGTTGGTTTTGGTAATGGAAGTTATTGTACTTATCATCTTTTGTTAATAAAAGATGGGTTTCATCAATTAACACGATGTCAGCCATTTCACCTGACTTTGTCATCTTATTGATAAACGAGGTTGGTCTCATAATTTGTTTCTTTTTCAGATTTGGCAGACTCTTTGCGATGTTTTGATATGTTTTAAGCATTTCCGCATGATTTACAAGTAAATAATTGTTCTTATTGTTTAAGACAGAGTCCATATCATTTGATAAATCTTGAATCGTATTAAAAAGAGAACTCAGTAAAACACTCTTCCCAGTTCCTGCATCACCTTCTATCGAAATCACATGGTGACCTGACTGTTTGATATGCTCTTTGCAAAAAGATAAGATTTCATATTTAATTTCTACTTGTTGAGGTGATAATTCTTTATAGGGAGAAAGTTTATAAATATCTCTATTTTTTAAGGTTTCAATTGAATTACTAACGATCTTATCTTTTTGCAGTTGCTCCCATATCTCTTTAAAAACAGTTTCATTGTAAAAATCTTTTTGATAATAATGATGCATTTCCCTCGATCGTGTCTGACTAACATTTTTTAATTGGAAACGATTTTCTGCAATAAAGTAGTTTATGAGATTTGTCTCAATATTGTAAGAGGCAGATTGATGAAATCGTTCATGTCCGATCAGAATTGTTTTAGTTAATTTGTTCTTTTTTGGGTCTTTCAAATGATCCTTCAATCGTCTGCTAGCTTGGACTGACTGACCAATATAAGCAGATGGTTTCTTCTTTTCATCATAAAGAATGTAGACAATAGGTTGATTATGAAATAAGGTTGTTCGTAAAGAAAGAATATGATTTGTATTAAAATCGCGTTTTTCAATAAAAAGTTCACTCATTTAGCTAGCCCCTGTAGTCTTTTTGCCTATTATCGTATCATAAATTTAGCAAAATATCTCAGTGCTTATAGGTGGATATTGATTCTCGACAAATTAGACATGTTGAGTTATTTTCCATAGAGAGATAGGTGTCTTTGTTTTACTGGTGATGGGGGGAAGTTACTAAACCCAAATGAACTTTATAACTAGCAGTATATCTTTCGATTTATCATATGAACATACGAGGTGAGCACACTGATCACATTCCAATACAAAGTATTTCTAACAGTCGTCGAATGCGGCAGTTTTACAAAAGCAGGGGAGAAGCTTGGGCTGACGCAGTCTGGGGTGAGTCATAATATTGCGAAGCTTGAGTCGGAACTCGGGATTGTGCTGCTTCGGAGGAATCGAAATGGGCTTTCGTTAACAGACGCAGGTGAGCGGGTGATGCCGCATATTCGGCAAATCATGTATCATGCGGCATTGCTTGAGCAGGAGGCGGCGCTGATTCAAGGGATGGAAGTAGGGAGCATCAAGATTGGGACATTCCCCAGTTTTTCTTCAAATGTCCTTCCACGCCTTATTCATCGTTTTACGCAAAGCTATCCGCATATCAAGCTGGAGTTATATGAAGGCGGTTATGAGGAGATTGAGGAATGGATTGCTTCAGGGACGGTTGATGTTGGTTTTTTAACGCAGTCATCGAGGGAATTTGAGACCGTTCCACTTTTTCAGGATGAGTTGGTGGTGCTCATACAAGAGAATCATCGCTTTCATACGAAGAAAGTGATTGAAGTGGACTCGCTACATGATGAAGCCTTTATCATGCCGAAAGCGGGCTGTGACATACTCGTTAAGAAGCTGTTAAAAGAAAGAGGCGGCGTGAAGCCTCATGTTCTGTTTGAAATTGAAGACAACAATACGCTCATTTCTATGGTGCAAGAAGGGCTTGGGGTCACGATCATTCCCAAATTAGTGTTGCCGCCGCACATACCTCATACGAAAGTCATTCCACTGGAGACGAGCGTCTTTCGTGAGGTCAACTTGGCGCTCAAATCATTCAAAACAGCTTCCCCATCGGCCAAGAGGTGGATCGAAACGGTCAAAAATCATTTTAAATAGAATCAGCTTGAACAGGAAGTCCCCATTCAAGCTGATGTTTTATAAAGTCAACACGCCGCGGATCGTGATGACAGCTGCGCCTGCCACTTTGATCACCGGCTTTGATTCATTTGGAATGACTGTGATACGAAGCAAGCCAGGTCTGCCGATGGCATCCCCTTGGGCAATGTTCAGGTGAGTGATTTCTTGCTGAGAAATGATACCCTCCAAATAAAGATATCCAGCCAACGCCCCATTTGCTGCCCCCGTCACAGGATCTTCGGGTATACCAATCCCAGGTGCAAAATCCCTCGTATAAAGATCGCATTCTTTTGAGGGGTGAAACGTATAAAGGTGGGTTGTCGAGATGCCATGCTCTTTATTCATTTTAGCTAAAGCCGCTAAGTTTGGTGCCGCTTGATCAATGTCCTGTTGGTCCTTCATCGGAACAAGAAGATGCCAGTTACCGGTGTTTGCTAATTTGATAGGATAGGAAGGATCAAGGCGGTCACTGCTCACACCAAGCATGTCACTAAGCTCTTCTAAATCGATGACAAAATCCCGCGTCTTCGGTGTCACCTGCGTCATTTCCACATCAACGACTTTGCCGTTTTCTTCATTCCATACAACAGGAACATTGCCGATCTTTGTTTCTAACACAACCCCTGATCTCTCTTTAGCCAGTCTTAGCTCCGTCGCCAGAAGCCAAGTCAATCCAACAGTCGCATGCCCGCAGAAATTGACCTCTTCCGTCGGGGTGAAGTATTTGACACGATAATCGGCTTCCTGATCATGGGCAGGCAGCAAGAAGACGGATTCCGGTAAATTCAACTCCTTGGCGATGCTCTGCATGTCATCTTCTGTTAAAAATTCACCATCCAACACCACTCCAGCGGCATTTCCTCCAAATTTCTCAGTTGTAAACGCATCGACATGATACACTCTAATGTCTCTCATCTGACGAACCCTCCTATACACTCTTGTTACGTTAATCATAAGTTTGTTTGATGCATTCGTAAAATGAATCTTTTTGATGGTTTAAATCGGAAGTGTTCATGTAAGAGAAGGAGGGTTCACTGTACCTATTAAATTGGTATTTTGATAAGTCTTTAGTCATGTTATTAACTCTTGTATCTATACTAGATGAAATGTATAATATTTGTATATAAAAACATTAATAGGAAAAGTGAGGATATATTTATGAAAATGGTCCTGAAATTAGTAGCTTCTGTTCTATGTGTGATGATGTTGAGTTTTCATATACAAGAAAGTGTGAGTGCCACAGAGGGTGGAACGAAAACAACGGTTGATCGTTATCAATATGGTGATAATTATCTGACAGGTAAAACAGCGCCAAACGCAATCGTTGCATTCGCAGATTGGGGTGTTCCGAGTAACTGGAAATCTAAATATATGCACTACGCAAAAGCAGATAGTGACGGAAACTTTAAGTTGTTTTCTTGGAACTTTAGTTCAGGCCAAACGTTTGAGTTAGATACATATGACCAAAATGGAACAATGCTTTCTTCAAACAAAGTGTATGTTTTCAAGGAATCTTTTAGCTCATTAGATCCGATATATGATACTTCTCAGGAGTTAACTGGGAAAACTGTGAAGAACACAAAAGTAGAGGTCATGAAAGATGGCAAAGTGATTACCTCAGGCACATTCAATGATGCCATTCATTTAAAGCTGCCTCCCCTAAATGCAGGTACATTCCTAACAGTGAAAATGACGACTGGCAGCAATATCGACGTTTACAAAAAAATTGTGAATCCTAAGAAAATCTCACTTATTCCTACGACAAAATGGTCTAAATCAGTGAAAGGCCAAACAGGAATTCCTTATGCAAAGATCGTCTTTAAAAATCAAAAATCAAGTGACATCATTCAATCGATGACTGCAGATGGTGATGGCAACTTTGAATTGAGTTTGGACAAAAACTCAATAAAATCATTAAATCAAAGTAAATTTCAAGTATTGGAACCCTCTTATGATAATGCTTTGCATGAGACCACTTTCCAACTGAGATCAACTGCTCCAACTATTGATCCATTTACCCAGCTTTCAACTTCAGTGAGTGGAACCGCAACTCCTGAAAGCATAATCAACATTTTAGATGGAGAGGGAAGAGTCATTGGGGAAGGTCAGACAGACTCTAATGGCGTCTATGATGTTCCTGTTTCAAAGTTAATCGGTGGTGACTTAATTACAGTCAAGTCGTACATGGCTGATACTCCGAGTGAAACAGATCAATCTCAGGAAGATGTACAGAAAGTTTTTGTGGAAGAAATCGATGATTCAAGTGATACCATTAATGGCATGAGTACATTTGGTAATCAAGCTATTGTAGAGGTGCAATCTGATTCAGCGAATAACACAATAAAAACAATGTCGAAACTCAGCGCTAGCACAACGAAAAAGAAATTTGGACCATTCAACATTACGCCGGGCAAAGATTTTAAATTGAAAACGGGAAAATTACAACAAGGGTCTAAAGTAACGATCACGTTGCTAAGCGGAAATAGAAAGGTCGCTCTGCCTGCCGTAACCGTCAAAAAAGTCGTCACATCTCCACTTGCAGCATCCCAAGTGAAGGTGACGAACAACAAAGGGAAAAATGATACGGTGACGATAAAAGGAATCAAAAAGCAATCAGTCATCAAAATATTTAAACAAGCCTCTGGCGGTAAAGCGATTGCCCAGCAGACTGCTTCAAGTTCGAACATGGCAATTTCCATCAAACAATTGGGCCAAACAAGTGGAACGCTTTATATCAGTATGAAAGAGCCTGGTTTAAAAGAGGGAAATCGAGTACCGATTCGTTATCAGGGTGAAAAGTCAGACGTTTTAAAAGCCAGCCAAGTCAAAATCAATAATCTTAAAAATAAAAATGACATCATTACAGTGAGTAAATTGAAGAAAAAAGATGTGATTAAAGTCTACTCAACAAGCGGGAAATTACTAGCCATATCAAAACCAGCTAACAGTTCATCCATCAAATTGTACGTCAAACAAGTAGGAACTAAGAGCGGTAAAGTGTATGTCACGCGCAGCAGCGATAAAATGCTGGAAAGCGGAAAGCAAGCCATTTCTTTTAAAGGTGAGCCGTCTGCTTCGTTAAAAAGTAATCAAATCAACATCGTGAACAACAAAAAGAAAAAAGATGTGGTCACGGTTAGTAAACTCACAAATCAAGATGTTGTCAAAATCTATCATTCTTCAGGAAAGCTTATTGGGAAGTCAACAGCTACTAAAGGCAAAGTTGTAAAAGTCACTTTCAAACAACTAGGCGCTAAGGGAGGAAAACTCTACTTTACCGTCACTGGGAAAGGCATGTCGGAAAGCAGTAAAACGGTAAAGGCGTTTAAAGCTGAAAAGTAGAGTTCAATCTTACAATTTTAAAAAAATCGTCATTCATTTCTATGGTGACGATTTTATTTTTAATAGCCAAACGACATAAATTCCAATGATAGGAGAGTGTTTATATTGAAAAGAGTAAAGTGTTTTATCCTAATGGCTGTCATCCTTTGCAGCAGTATGTGGTCCGCGACTGTTCAGGCACAATCCGGATATTTCAACACGTATACAACGTATTCTGCAATGTCAGGTTCTGGGTTCTACACTTCTATGCAAGGGATGGCTGTAGATCGTAATAATAATATGATTTATGCTGCAAAAATAAATACGTCCAACCACATGACGCAATTGTACGCGATTAAAATGAATGGCTCGTCAAGTAATAGAACTGTGAAGCTCCTTAAAAACTCTGACACCAACAGTACTAGCAATGACTTAGGACATGCCAATGACTTAGCTGTGAAAGCTCAAAAAGGTGATGATCAAGTTAGCTTATATGTAGCGCCTATGTCTGATGGTGTAAAGTATGTAAAAAAGATAGTGAAGTTAAGTGTGAACACGAAGAAAAATACGTACAAAGTGGCTAAATCTTATGTCCTTCCATACCAAGGGGCGAATTTATCAATTAGCGGTATCACATATTCTGTTGGAGCGGACAAGTTTATTGTAAGGTCTGGAAATCGCTTTTTTATTGGGAATTTTAATGACCAAAAAGGACAATTTGAATATGAGGCAACGTTTACATTAAATTATACGAAAGCGATTGTAAATCAATCAGTGGTGGATGTTTCTAAGTACATTCTTCAAGGTATTTCTTTCTACCAAGGAACATTATATGTACCATTATCTAAGCCAGACTCTAATGGCGGAGCTTCTAATGTGAGTGTCATTCTCACATACCCGTTAAATATCAATCAAATGCTGAAAGAGCAAAAGGACACACCTGCAAAAGATTTTTCAAAAGAGTTGTTTACTAGAAAAGACCTTTCATTCCGAATTACGAGCAGTGCATTTACTCTTTTTGAAATAGAAGCTGTTGATTTCGATGACGGAACGTTATATTTTAATACCAATCGCGGGAAGAACGGCACACAAGAAGATATGATCGCAACGTTCAATGATTATAACTATTACAAGTGATAGGTTATTTGCAAAAAGCCCCTCAGCTTATGAGGGGCTTTTTCCATCCATCACCCATAATAATTATTCGCTTGAATAAAAAATTGGGACTGCATGTAGTTATAGGTGATTTTCGAGAAGTCGAAGGGCTGGCCGTTTGTGAGATGAAAGACCGTCTCGACGCGGAGGGCGGGATCGTCTTGTTTGAGGCCGAGGTGTGTCGCTTCGGTTTCATTCAATTTGCCTACTTGTAAGTACATATCGGAAAAACCGACTTTGAGCCCTAAACCTTCACTGACGAATTTAAAAACGGAATCGGCAGCAATTTCTGTGTTGAGATAAGGAATGATCGTTTTTCGGTAATAGGATTCTTCTAAACATAAGGTTTGTCCGTTGATGTAACGAATTCGTTTTAGATAAAAAACATCCTCTTCTTGTTCAATGTTCAAATTAAGTGCAGTTTCTTCGGTAGGTTTGATGGTGTCTAGCATTAAAACCTCTGATGTCAGTTGAAATTCCTCTAAATCTTTTTTAAACCCTTGGTTGGATAAAAGGCTGATGTAGCCCTTGCGCCGGTGTCTTCGAACAAAGATGCCGCTGCCCCTCACTTGATAGATAATTCCTTTTTTTTCGAGTAATTCTAACGATTTGATAATGGTACTTTTGCTCACAGCAAATTGGCTCATGAGTGTTTCGAGTACAGGGAGCTTATCCCCTTGCTGCAGCTCATGGGTGACAATATATTTTTCAATATCGCTCGCAATTTGTTGATACTTTAACATGGCCATTCCTCTTTGTTTTCACGATTTATTGTTCTTGTATTATAGCACATACCAAATTTCCTTTGATATGCTATTTGAAATTATATATGTATTGATAAATTGTACCGGTATAATTATAATGTACATATACTAGCAGTGATAAAGGGGGGGTTTATATGTCAAAAGTGAGGGATTATCAAAAGCTTGCAGAAGACATCTTAGAGGCAGTTGGCGGAGAAGAAAATGTGGTGAGTGCTGCAAGATGCGCCACGCGGCTGCGTTTGGTTCTGAAACGTTCGAATCCAAAGGCAAAGGAAGCAGTTAATGCAATGCCTGGCGTCATTACCGTGGTGGAAAACGGCGGTCAATTTCAGGTCGTCATCGGTCAGCATGTTGGTGAGGTATACGAGCATTTTTCCAGCCTTGTTCAGCTGCAGCCGTCTGATGATGATCAGGTAAATGAAAACAAGGGAACGGTACTGAATCGTGTCATCGCGACCATGTCTGCTGTGTTTGCACCATTTGTGTATATTTTGGCCGCCGCTGGTATTTTACAAGGTGCACTTATCCTTATTAATTTATTATTTCCAAGCTTCTCGAAAACCGGAACGTATGAAGTCTTTAGCTTTATTTCATGGGCGCCGTTTACGTTCTTGCCTATCTTTATCGCCATCACAGCAGCCAAGCATTTTAAAACGAATATGTATATCGCCGTAGCGTGTACAGCAGCGCTTGTCAGTCCATCTTGGACGGAGATTGCTGGACGCGTAGCATCAGGGGAAGGCGTTACTTTTTTAGGCATAGCGTTATCTGAAACGGTTTATACGTCATCTGTTTTGCCGCCGCTATTCTTGGTATGGATCCTTTCATATGTAGAGAGATTTTTAAACAAACGTATTCACGAGGTGGTCAAACCGTTATTTGTCCCATTTATTTGTATGGTCGTCATGGTTCCGTTAACCATTCTATTAATTGGTCCACTTTCGACAGCCGGTGCAAATGGGATTGCAAACGGATACAATTTCTTAGCAGAACATGTCCCAGCTTTAGCAGGTGCCATTATCGGAGGTTTCTGGCAAGTGCTTGTCATTTTCGGTGTTCACTGGGGCATCACGCCAATAGTGCTCGCCAACTTTGAACAATATGGACGTGACTCCTTCCAGGCATATCAAACCATCGCTGTTATCGCTCAGGTCGGCGCAGTGTTAGGGGTTATTTTAAAAGCAAGAAACCGCGAAACACGAAAAGTCGGGGTTTCAGCGGGAATTACAGGTCTCTTTGGAATTACTGAGCCTGCGATTTATGGGGTCACCCTCCGTTTCAAGAAACCATTTATTTTCGGATGTATATCTGGAGCGATCGGGGCCATTGCTGCCAGCTTCTTTACGCCTTATTACTTTGCGTATGCGGGGTTGCCTGGTCCACTGACGATTGTAAACGGAATTAGTTCAGATTATCCAACATCGATCATCGGCATATTGATTGGTGTCGCAATTGCGCTGATCTTACCAGTTGTGCTCATTCAAATGTTTGGTTATGGGGAAGATACAGTGGAACAGACAGCCGGTGCAACGTCTGATAAAGATCAAGTTGGAGAAAAAATGAATGCTTCGATGAATAATGAAGAAACAATCCCTGCACCGCTTGCAGGGAAAGTGATCCCGTTATCTGAAGTGCCTGATGCCGTATTTAGCTCGGGGGCGATGGGTAAAGGGTTTGCGATTGAACCGACAGACAACAAACTGTATGCACCGTTTGACGGCAGTGTCGTCATGCTTGCGCCAACAAAGCATGCAATTGGACTGCGTTCAGAATTCGGAGTGGAGTTACTAGTTCATGTAGGAATTGATACGGTTTCCCTAGATGGCTCAGCATTTACTCTTCATATCAAAGAAGGCAGCAAGGTGAAGAAGGGTGACTTGTTAATGACATTTGATCAAGAAGCCATTGAAAGCAAGGGATTAAAAACAATCACACCCGTCATCATCACCAATACACAAGCGTATGAAGATGTGATTGTAGAAGAACAATCGACATGTCAGCCAACAGACGTCATGATCACAATTGTGAAATAGGAGGAATGAATAATGACATTACCAAAAGATTTTCTATGGGGCGGAGCATTAGCTGCACATCAATTTGAAGGTGGATGGAATGAAGCAGGAAAAGGCCCAAGTGTTGTAGATGTGATGACAGCAGGTGCTCACGGAGTACCGAGACAAATAACTGAGACGATAGAAGAAGATAAATTTTATCCGAACCATGAAGCGATCGATTTCTACCATCGTTATAAGGAAGATATCGCGATGTTTGCCGAAATGGGTTTGAAATGCTTACGTACATCGATCGGCTGGAGCCGGATTTTCCCTAAGGGAGATGAAGCGGAACCGAATGAAGCAGGTTTACAGTTCTATGATGATGTTTTTGATGAACTGCTCAAGCATGGCATCGAGCCTGTGATTACGCTGTCTCACTTTGAGATGCCGCTCCATTTAGCAAGAGAGTACGGCGGGTTCCGCAGCCGAAAAGTCGCTGAGTATTTCGCGAAATTCGCAGAAGTGTGTTTCAATCGATACAAAGACAAGGTCACATACTGGATGACATTTAATGAAATCAATAACAAAATGGATGTCAACAACCCACTATTCCTTTGGACAAATTCAGGGGTATCAGTCAAAGAAGGCGAAAATGCCAAAGAAGTCATGTATCAAGCAGGACACCATGAATTACTTGCAAGTGCATGGGCAGTAGCCAAAGGAAAAGAGATCAATCCTGATTTCCAAATTGGAGCGATGGTGTCTCACGTGCCAATCTATCCATATTCCTCAAATCCAGAGGATGTCATGCTCGCAGAGGAATATATGAGACAGCGCTATTTCTTCCCAGATGTACAGGTACGCGGCTACTATCCGAGCTATGCATTAAAAGAATTTGAACGCGAAGGCTATCATATTCCATTTGAAGAAGGCGATGAAGAAAGCTTAAGAAAAGGGAAAGTGGATTATCTAGGCTTTAGCTACTACATGTCGACAACGGTTAAAAGTGATACGGTGTCTGATCACAACGGAGACATTGTCAACGGAGCCCTGCCGCATGGTGTAGATAACCCTTATATCAAATCAAGTGACTGGGGCTGGTCCATTGACCCGACAGGCTTAAGATATACATTGAATCGTTTTTACGATCGATATCAAATCCCGTTATTCATCGTAGAGAATGGATTTGGTGCAATAGATCAAGTGGAAGAAGACGGTACTATTCACGATCCAGAAAGAATTCAATATCTCGCTTCTCATATCGAAGCACTGAAAAAAGCGATTGAATACGACGGTGTGGACCTTATTGGCTACACACCTTGGGGCATCATTGATATCGTGTCATTCACAACAGGCGAAATGAAAAAACGCTACGGCATGATCTACGTTGACCGCGACAACGAAGGAAACGGCTCAATGAAGCGCCTTAAAAAAGATTCGTTTACTTGGTATCAAAACGTCATCGCAACGAATGGTGAAGAAGTGTAATAAAGGAAAATAGAAGCCCGGACGAGCGTGGTATATGCTTGTTCGGGTTTTTCATTGTTTAAGTTTTATTAATGCCTGAATACAAAGAAAAAAGAGAGTAATAGCGACAAAATAGTTCATTGGATTGTGGAATATCTTAATGTTCAAGGATATTTGAAGAAGAATCCAAAAGCCGAATATCACCATAACAGCAGGAATGATTTTTTTATACATAATAATTCTCCTTTCGAGAGTAGTTTGTTTTTAATTGGCATTGTCTCATATCATTGCAGAGATTGAAATGAGATAAAGATATTCATAGGTTCTATTATATAATTTGGTATAATTGATCTATAAAAGCGATAAATGGTAGATGAAGAATAGGAGTGTTGAAATGAATCAAACTCTGCAAATGGGTGCCAATACCGTACTAAACTCTCCAAAGGGACAAGTATCCATCAGTTATGAAGTATCATATGCAATTGATATTTCTTTAACAGCGTTTCTCTTAACAGATTCAGATCTAGTTCAAGGAGATAATGGCATTATTTTTTACAATCAGCCGGAGAGTGCCACGGGTGTCGCGACACTTTTACCAGCAGAGATATCAGGTCAGTTGAAAAGGCATCAATTGAATTTTGATATGAGCAAAGTGCCTGCAGGAATCACAAAGGTGGCGATTACACTAACAGAGGATCAAGGAATTGGCTTTTCTCAAGTGAAGAATCTGCAAGCAGAAATTCGAACAGGTGATGAGGTGCTATACCTAACACCAGTAAACTTTACAAATGAAAAAGGGATTGTCGTAGTAGAGCTATATATCAGAAATAGTGAAACGAAAGCACGATCCATCTGGCGTGGCTTCAATTCTGGATTGGAAGGGCTATGCAAGCTTTATGGGGTGGAGGTTGAACCTGATGAACAAGATGTTTCTTCACCTCCTCAAATGGCTTCTGAAAAACAAATTGATGAGCCTGCTCCAATAAAGACAGCCGCTAAAGAGAAAGTGGCTGCACCTATCAGCTTAGAGAAAGTTCAAGGTAAAATTAGTCTAGACAAAGGTCATAAACCGATCATCATTGAAAAAACGCCTGAGATAACAGCTACAGTATCCTGGGAGTCTGGAACCGATTATGATATTTATGCATTGGTCTATACGAAGTCAGGAAAACAAATAGATGTGGCCATGTTTGGTGCAAAAGGTGTTCCTGCTCTTAAAAGTTTCGGAAACGGAGCTGTAGAGCATATGGGAGATGTCGGAAGAGACTGTGAATCTATGAAAACAGAAGTCATTAAATTACGGTTAAATGACGATATCCTTGCTGTCGTTCCAGTTGTTTATTCTGCTCAATCAAACGGGACAGGTTCTTTTTATAGATATAGAGTATCTATGAGCATCGACAATCATCAAGGAACTTCTGTGACGATTCATTCCAAACATGCGAATGATAATGATCGGATTTATTCTTGTGTGCCGGGTATGCTTCAAAATACAAATGATGGTGTGATCATCCGTCCGCTAGAGCTTTACAGCAAACCAAATTCCGAGCGCAGACCTAAATTAAAAATGAAGTCATCTAATGAAATTGATGTTTTGATGGATAAAGGACCGATCAATGATTATAAATAAAATGAATGTATGGCTGGACAAAACAAAGTGCATTGTCTAGCTTATTTTATTTGATCGTTGAATAGAGAGTCTATTCCATTTTTTATGTCATTTAGCCTATTTTTCCGTTTTAATGGTCACGGTAAAATAGACTTTATGATCAATAATGGAGGGAGTGACTTCTTCTGGGCAAGATACTTGATGCAAAAGCACTAACCAGTGCCATGGACACAAGGGCAAAACACTATCAGGAACTCCGCGAACAAATGGTAGATTTAAAAAAGGCATTACAAGGTGTGGCCAACCTCGGTGATGATTTCACTGGGAAAGGAGCCGATAACATTAAAAGCTTTTATAAAGAGCTCGCCGGAAATGTAGACATGTTTATCAGCTTAATCGATAAGCAAAAAGCCTTTCATGAAGGTGTTTCTGGGACACTGGATGATACGAGTTTTGGTGGCGATACCTTTATAGAAGAACACTTTTTAGACAACGCAGTACATATGGGCATCAAAAACGCCAAAAGCATTGTAAAGGATCAAAAAAAGGCACTCAAAACGATTTTTCAAGACATTGATGACCTCATTTCCCTAGAGGTATTTGATAGCCAAACCTTTGATGAAAAAATAGAAGATGCGGAAGATGAACGAAAAAAGACGGTCAAAGAACTAAGAGAACTTGATCAAAATTTAACAGATGAATATGCTTTGTCAGAGACAGAGCAGCAAGCTACAATGGCATTGTACGCTGAAATGATGAATGCGACAAATGACGGAAAAGCGATTTCGCCTATGAATTTTGATAAGAAAGCGTATCAAAATAGCGAAATCTACAAGGCAAAGAGCGATATTGAGAAGCAAACTTCTGAATATCTGAAAATAAAAAAAGAACAAGAAGAAGCCCGCAAGATTGCGAAGGAACAAGAAGCGCTCGCCAACCGCCCTTGGTATGAAAAAGCCCTCGATTATGGTGGAAACATCGTGAATGAACTGACTGGCGTGAACGATGCAAAACGTGCCGCAACGGGCGTTGATCCAATCACAGGCGAGGAACTCACCGCAGGACAACGAGTCGCGGCAGGCGGCATGGCAGCAGCCGGTTACATTCCTATCGTCGGCTGGGCAGGCCGCATTTTCAAAGGAGGAAAGGCTGTCTATAAAACGACCCAAGCCACATCAGCCGCAGTCAGGGCAGTCGATATCTACAAGACATCCCAAAAATCCTTTGACGCCCTGAAAACATCTCAAAAAGGTTTATATGGCCTCACCGCCACCAACGGCTTCAGCGAAGCGATCACAGGCCGAGACATGTTTGGAAACAAGATCTCGAAAGAACAGCAGGAAGCGAGTATGAACGCGGCGCTTGGTATGCTTTTGCCGTTTGGGGCGAAAGGGTTTCATGGGAAGATGGGGGTGAAGGATAGTGCTGGTAAAGGTGGATTTAAACATAAGTATTCTGACAATAGCAAAAATCATCTAATACGGCCAGAAGGTGTTAGTAAAACAGGTGTAAGTGGTGGTCATAATGAAAAGGAATTTTTTAATTATTTAAATGAAAAGGAAATTCCCTATAAATTGGAGAGAAAAGAAAGCCATCCTTCGGTACATGGAATAAATGATGTGTACTATAAAATAGCAAAACAAGAACGTGGTATATATACAAAAGAATTTAAAGCATCTACTCATAAGAAGACTGTTTATGATGATAATGTATTTACTGATGAACAAATTTATAAATATGGCCAAGAGGCAATGGAAAATGGTACTGAGTATGTAACTAGAGGCGGTCAACATGTAATACAAGGTACATCAAATGGTATAAAATTTGAGGGGTGGAAAAATCCAAAAACAGGGGAAATTGAAAGCTTGTACCCAGTATTAGAATGGAAGAAATATAGTAATTAGGAGGATCTTGATGTTAAAAAAAATGCAGCCGATTGTTCAAGACTTTTTTTCTTTTTTGAAGAATGATTTAGTTGAGGTGTTAGAGTGTTTGTCTCACAGAGAACCTTGGCAAGATCATATGATGGGATATGAACTTCCAGAGCATTCAGAGAATGTTGAATTTAATAATGGAGTAATGATATTTATGGACACAGCATCTTATCATGAAATTGTGATGGATAATCTAGATTTCTATAGTTGCTTGGAAGAAATTTGTATGGAGTATGTTGCTGAAACTCCAGAACAGAAGGCACAAGTTTATTTACTTTTGGACAAGGTAAAGACTACTTTAAATTTGTGAAAATTAAACCTAACTGAGTAAACCTTTAATACGAAGGTGATTACTTATATGAGGTATTCATTGAATTTAAGGAAGATCCAATTGATGATTTAGCAATAATACTACCAGAAGAAATAAGTATTTTTTATACAAGATATTTCATCAATAGAAGAAGTAGATGAGTATATAAGATAAAGTATATGAAACCTTTGACATTTACCAGAAACACAGGAAGTTGAGGGGGAGAGATGAAAACCTTTAAAATCAATTAATAAAATCATAATGTGTAATGTTAATTGGGTAAAGCTTGGAGGAGACAATAGAGTTTGTCAAATCACAAAAGGTGTATTAAATTATGAATTTTTCATTAGAGCATTTAAAACATCACAAAATAAAAGTTAATTGGAAAACTATATATGTAGGAATTAGGCTAGATTTGATTTCATACAAAGAAATAAGCAAGTATGCTGTGGAATATTTATCTAATCATACTGAATGTGAAAATTCTTTAATCCTAGAATTAGCTTGGGGAGATGGCGACCCAGATGAGGATTATAGAAAACTTCAAATGGTTTTGGTAGAATTATATAATGATTTGGTAGAAGAAGAATCTAGTCAATGGGACGTTGAAAAAAGGAAATGGAGATATGGTATAACGTCTCACTTAAAAGAAAAAAATAAGAATTCACCTGAAGAGTTGTTGGGTGAGCTTTCTGAAGTATACGCAGATTTTGACTATCCTGAGGATATGGAACCGTTTATTCATTATATGCCTTCTTCAGATGGCTATAATCCGTTACTGTATTCAAAAGAAGAGAATATAAATAGATTAGTCTCTCTTTTTGAGGAGTTTTTACAAAAAGAAAAAGCAGTTGTTCAATTCGAGCAATTTTAATTACTGATTAAAAGGTGCCTAATGAAAATAGAACTTGAATTCGAACAAGAAGTGACAAACTACTATAAGTGGTTAGATCAAAAAATAAATGAACTTAAACAATTAAGTATATATAGTATTAATGGATATTACTTTTTAGATAATGGTGGAATTAAAACTTTTCAAAGTTATTGTCAAAATGAACTAATCGAAATTTTTAGCGATCAATTGACTAATTACCATTTTTATATCTTTCTGAGTAAGAAAGTAAGTGATGTGCATTCGCGAATAGAGAGATTCCGAAAAGTATGGAAATCTATTGATTCAGACATAAATACTTCAGGTTTTGAAAAGGGGCCAGAATTACTTTTAGATGAACATGAAAATCAGTTTTATGTCAGTATAGCCAAGGTTCCTCAACATGATTTAGATAAAGCATTGCGAATAATGGATCAGTATCAATCTAGTTTCATGATTGCCAGTAGAAGGGATTCTATGCTCTCAGAGGAATCTATAAAAGATTTGTTTTACTCAGGATTGGATAAGAATAGTCATGAAATAGATTATCAAGCGCTTTTTTTGAAGTATGGTTTGAATAGTGAAATTATCTTTAGATGGGGATCTGTTCTAAATGAGGCCGAATTGGCAATGATTTTAAATCAAGATCATACCCGGAAAATACGGGAGCGAATACAAAGCCATTCATAGTATCTTCAAAATGATCCCGTAATATTTTAAACAATCCCCACATCGGGACTTGATCCCCCATTTTTGAGAGACTGGGATCAAAACACCGTATGAAACAGCCAGTTGTCGAAACTCTTTCGAGGGACTGGTTGTTTAATTTCTATAGAATTCGAATAGTGGTATATGGATTTTATAAAATCGCTGAGTAGTGTTTGTCAGAAGGTATTTGCTTTCCTTCAATCGAGAGAACATAAAATCCAAATACATGGAGAACACTATCGAGAGCATGAAACTTAAAGTGAATGTGAATGAAATCTTAATTCATTTAAATCGCCTTCTTGAGCAAACAAAATTTTTAAGTGGGTATGGGGATTTTATTTTTGGCAGAATATTTCCGTTTTGGATTATGCATCGAGAGAACGGAATATTTTTATGAGCTAAGTATTTGGGGGCTGCGATGAACAGAATTGAGACATCATTTAAGGAGTGGCAGTTAACCACTCCTTTTTTCTATCGATGGTGTCATACGCTTGATCAATGAATTCCCTTCAAATTTAAGCAATTCACTATCTTTACCTTTCGCATTCGTATAAAATAAGAGCAGTGAAAAATTGAAGAAATGCTTGATACATGAAGGGCGTGTAAGCTGTGAGCTGCATGACATGATGAGATGTATGAACGTGAAGGCTGCAAAGCTGTTCTTCCTCACATATGAGATCTTGTAAGCGTAACCATTATTTGTCACTTCATTGCGATGGTGTTAAGGGGTGTGTCAGGATGAGGAATCCGTATGTGAGAACGGCTTCTAGTCTGTATATTAATTATTTTTTATTAGGTATGGTCAATATTATTTTGGCTTCAAATATGCCATTTTTAATCAAACAATTAGATACCAATAGTGCGGGAATTAGTTATATGATTTCGGCGCTTGGCATTGGCAGGGTACTCACGTATGGGTTATCAGGCGTACTGTCAGATCGTTTTGGGCGGAAGCCGGTCATTTTGGTTTCTGGTGTGCTGATGGCGGTGTTCCTCATCGGAATCCCATTGTCTCCGAATTATCAAATCGCGTTTGCGTTTGCGATTTTGGCAGGGGTCGCGAATTCGGCAATGGATGCAGGAACGTATCCTGCGTTAATGGAGGCGTTTCCGCAAAACTCGGGATCTGCGAATGTGATGGTGAAGGCCTTTATCTCCATTGGGGCAACCATTTTGCCACTGGCGATTTTCTTTTTAGCAGAGCATGATTTGTTTTATGGAATGGCATTTTTTGTTCCTGCTCTGATCTATCTTGTGAATGTCTTGATGCTGTGGACCTTGCCATTTCCGAATCATCGCAAGGTGGAGCAAGTCCAGGTAACGGAGCATGACGGACTTCCGCGCTTCTCGACAGAGCCTACATTTTGGAGAGAAGGGATCGCGCTCATTGTGATCAGCTTTACGTCAAATGGACTGTATGCGCTGCCGCAAATTTGGCTTCCTACGTACGGTGAGGCCATCTTGGGGATGACATCTGGCAGTGCTGTGAAATTGCTCAGTTACTATAGCATGGGCGGGCTGCTGTCTGTCGTGATGCTTGCGTTTCTGCTGCGCCGCTTTGTCCGTCCGGTCACTGTACTGCTGATCTATCCAATCATTACACTTGTTTCCATTTGTGTGCTCTTGGTCGTGAAATCACCAGTTATAGGAACCGTCAATGCTTTTGTATTGGGATTTTCAACAGCAGGAGTTTTTCAGCTGACGTTAACTGTGATGGCTGAATTCTTCTGGAAAAACAAAGGAACGATGACTGGGATTATCTCCACAGCGGGCGGCGTGTCGGCTATCGTTATCCCGGTCGTAACAGGTTTAATTCAGAGTCACGCGTCCATTTTACAAATCTTTATGTTCGATGCAGTTGTGGCTGTTGCGGCCATTATCGGCGCACTGTATATCCTGTATCGATACCGTCAAATCATGGTACATGATTAAAAAAAGACGACCTCCGCAGGAAGTCGTCTCAGCGTGTAGACAGGTCTCTGCGCCGGTACTCACGAATGTTAAATTCGTTTCGTTCCTATCACGCTAAACATAAAAAAAGGGCTAAAATGATCATCATTTTAGCCCTTTGTCTTTTTTGTTTTAGAAACGGTCATTTTCAAACAGAATTTGTTTTACTTGATCAACTGGCATATCTTCACCAGTAAAGAGTTTGTAAGCAAGTGCACCTTGCCATAGCATCATTCCAAGACCGTTAATGGTTTTGGCGCCAGCTTCCTGTGCTTGCGCAAGAAGCTTTGTTTTTTGCGGATTGTATACAACATCTGTCACGATCAAATCTTCACGAAGTACATCAAGTGTATCATCGATAATGCTGAGTTGATCTAGTGGTTTCATGCCAAGGCTTGTCCCATTTGCCAGGATCGCACTTTCTGCTACTTCACGGCGGAATGCGTCTTTGTCTTCAAGTGGGAAAATGTTTGCTTTGACACCGAAGGATTTCATTTCGTTGTTGATGTAATTTACATTTTCTTCTGCTTGTACAAAGTATTGATCATTACGAGCGAAAATGCTAATTTCACGAATGCCGGACTGTGCAAGCTGAATCGCAATCGGAGTTGCAGCGCCGCCAGAACCAACAAGTGTGACTTTCTTGCCGGCTAATTCAACGCCGTGTTCAATCAAGTTTCTCACATATCCAAGACCATCTGTGTTGTAGCCGATGAGCTTACCATCTTTGTTTACTACAGTGTTACTTGCACGTGTATATCTTGCAGAATCATCTAGTTCGTCTAAGTAATCCAGTACTTTCATTTTGTTCGGCATAGAGACGTTAAATCCAGCTGCACCAATTGCTTTCATACCGTTTACGGCTGCTTCTAGTTCATCATTCCCTACTTCAAATGCAAGGTAAGCATAGTTGATACCTGTTAGTGTATAGCCAAGGTTATGCATACGTGGTGAAAGGCTGTGTCCGATCGGTGTAGCAAGAAGACCGACTAATTTTGTTTTTCCATCAATATTTCGTTCATGTATGTTTGTCATGATTGACATCTCCTTTAATTATCTAAATAATTTTTTCATGCGTCCAAGAACAAAGACCGCTAGTAATACGCTAATAACCGCAATGATCATATCGAAAAATAACGTCATTTTAATATCGTACGAGCTGACCAATCCACTTGTAATGAGCGGCACGAGAATAAACGCTGAGCTTGCCGCAATGTTGACGTAGGATGAAGCCGTTGCTTTGTTTGTCGGGAACAATTTCATCATAATACTCATCGCCAGCTGGAAGATTCCCGCTGTAAATAGTCCTAAGAAGAAGGTGCTGACAATGACAATGCTGTACGTTTCGATTTGGAAAAGTGAAAGCATTGCAAGGAACGCCCCAATTGGATAAATGATCGCGACCATAATCGGTGAAATGAATTTATCTAAGACGATCGAAAGCAATAGAACAGATACCAGTGCACCAATACTAAAATAAGATAGAAGCTGTGTGGCTTGTTCTGTGCCAAGTCCGATTAATTTCAACCCGAGCTGCGGAAGCCATGTCTGCCATACGACAAACAATGCAGTCGATGTGAATCCCATCAGTACAACAGCTAAGCCTTCGCCAAGCATTTTTGGTTCTTTCTTCAGCTGATCCTGTACTGGAAGAGCGTCTTGTGAAGAAACTTGCTTATGGTTCGGGAATGGCATAAAGATTAAGTAAATCCCTACGAGTAAATAAAGAAGCCCTAGTCCAAAGAACGCCCAGCCCCAGAAGATGTCATGTGCCACTAGGAATGCCAAGATAAATGGAAGAACAGTCGCCCCAATGGATACAGATGCTTTTACTAAAACAGAAGCCGAACTTGCTTTTTTAGGAAATGACTCTGACAAAGCAGGATAGGTTCCTGAATCAAGCAGTGAGTTGGCAATACCTGCTGAAATCGCAAAGATAAATGCCAGTGTATAACTTGTTGTCGTTGGAATACCGATTAAGAATAATAAGTAAAGAAAATTTCCTGTAATAATGACAGGCTTACGTCCCCAGCTGTCGGCTAACCGGCCTGAGAAAAAGAGCGCAATGAGTTTACCAATTCCGATCGCAGATACAAGCAAGCTGATTTTCGGAATATCTACATGGTAGCGTTCAGATAAGCTGTCCATGTTGGAAGCTACAATAATGTTGATCATGCCAAGCATGAAGTAATTTAAATACATGCCAAGTGACGATTTTATATAAGGATTTTTCATGTTCCCACTCCTATATTTGAAACCCCTTTAAGGTCAAATTCTTTGTATACCCTTTGTTATTGTTTCCTTCAAAATGAATAATATGAAGCCCATCACAACACCCCTTATGTGATTGATGAAAAAATAATGAATATTCATCTGTTCTTCAATCAAGTATATCGTTCTACTAAAATGTAAAAAATAATAACAGCCTTGGTTAGGAAGTGAAACTTCATGATTTGATCAGAATCATAAAAAATCACTTTTAACTGTTTTTTGATAGAAATAATAATATGATGAAATAGGTATAACGATATACTAAAAGAAGCAACGAGATAAATATACTCCTGCATTTTAAATGTGTCAAGTTTATGACTTTGTGATTTAAAAAAAGAAAAATGAAACAAAGAAATAGTTGACTTGATCAATAAAAAAAGAGAATTGCTGCACACAATTCTCTTTTTCATCATGATGGAGAGGTTTCTCTAATATGAAGTTGAGGCTTTAAAATCAATCGCTGCAGCTCTTCATCCTGTTCGTTCATTTTATGATATAAAAGGTTCGCTGCTTTTACCCCGATGGATCGGGGGAAGGAGGATACAGTGGTGAGCGGCGGATGGTACATTTCCGCTTCAGGAACATTATCGAATCCAACGACATCAATATCTTCACCAGGCTGGATGCCCCGTGCTGACAGTGCTTGAATGACTCCAAAAGCGACTAAGTCACTGAAACAAAAAATAGCAGTAGGGGGCTCGGGCTGATCCATCACTTGGGCGAGTGCTTCTTTCCCGCCTTCGCGAGTAGGTACTATATCAATAATAAGCGACTCATCAATCGTCACATTTTCTTCGTCATGAGCTCTTTTGAAACCTTTCATCCGCTCAATCCAAGTCGAAGAGGTCTTAATGCCGCCTAAAAAAGCGATGCGGCGATGCCCCTTTTGAAGAAGATGATGAACCGCCATCCAAGTACCTTGTTCATAATCAACACCGACATAGTCACATTGCACGTCTGATAATTCACGATTTGCCAATACTTTTGGGGTGCGAATTTGATTTAATTGTTTGACCGTTCGAGCAGAGCTTTTCGAAGCTGGGTTTAAAATAATCCCGCCCACTCGGTGCTCTACCATGGTGGAAATGAGCCGCTCCTGTTTATCGACACTGTCAAAGGTTGTACCAAGTAAAACAGTATAGCCCAGCGATTCAAGTGTGGTCTGTACGCCAATTAAAAACTCCGAAATAAAGGTGTTAGAAATATCCGTCACAATCACACCAACGATATTTGAGCTTTTTGACCGCATGTTAGCAGCAACGCGGTCGTATACGTATCCTAAGTCCTCCATGGATTGCAGTACTTTGTTTCGAGTGGCTTCAGAGATTCTAGGATTATTTCGAACAACGAGTGATGCCGTTGAAGTCGAGACACCGGCATGCTTGGCGACTTCCTGTAATGTAACACGCTGTTTGTTCATTTTTTTCATTTATCTTCACCAACTTCCATGGATTGCTTAACTTTGTTCATGATCAAGAGGGATTTCTCCATCAAACGAGCCGAACATCTTTTGATTTATTATACATGAATCAGGTGGGATTGATGAAGTGAAGACATATGCGTACCGCCGTAAATCATAAAAGATTACCATTGACAGCTTTCTGAATGAGGCGTAAAATATAAAATTATTCAGAAATAGCAACATTTTAATTAAATAACGAAGGCTATGAATGCTGTGGGTCACACTATAGCAGGAGCAGCTTCTGGAGAGACCGCATGTGTGTGCGGCGCCGAAGGGTTCACAATCTCAGGCAAAAGGACAGAAGAGTACGAAATATTGTATTTGTGGTGCATGGATGATGCCGTGTATGACTTTTCTCTATTTTGCTATTCTTTTATGACCGTGAGATTGGAGCGCATCCAATCTCTTTTTTTATGGACTTTTTTAAAGGGTTCATTATTTCAGTATAAGATCGTGTCGTAGGAGGGTGTTAGCATTGGCACAACAAGAATTAAAACGAGATTTATCAAACCGTCATGTGCAATTGATTGCCATTGGCGGAACCATTGGAACAGGGTTGTTTTTAGGATCTGGAAAAGCGATTCAATTGGCAGGTCCTTCAATCATTTTTGCTTATTTAATTGTCGGGATGGCCATCTTTTTTGTCATGAGGGCACTCGGGGAATTGCTTTTATCGAAGGCAGGCTATCAATCATTAACCGATATTGCGGAGGACTATCTCGGCCCGTGGGCTTCCTTTGTGACAGGGTGGACATATTGGTTTTGCTGGATTATGACAGCGATGGCGGATGTTATCGCGGTCGGTGTGTACGTGCAGTATTGGTTTGACATCCCGCAGTGGATTCCTGCCATCATTTGTTTGTTGATTTTACTAGGATTGAATCTATTAACGGTAAAGCTTTTCGGAGAAATGGAATTTTGGTTTGCACTCATTAAAGTGATTACGATTCTATTATTGATCGGGGTTGGAATTGTTCTTTTAATCATTGGTTTTCAAACAGATGCCGGACCGGTGACGATAACGAATTTATGGTCTCATGGCGGGTTATTCCCGAATGGTGTCACAGGCTTCTTGCTGTCATTCCAGATGGTGATTTTTGCGTATGTGGGAGTTGAACTGGTCGGTGTGTCCGCAGCAGAAACAGCCAATCCGCAAAAAAACATCCCTTCTGCAATTAATAAGATTCCATTAAGAATTCTATTTTTCTATGTGGGTGCGATCTTTGTCTTACTATGTATTAACCCATGGACTGAGCTCAGTGCATCAGAAAGTCCTTTTGTGAAAACCTTTGGACTCATTGGGATACCAGTAGCAGCAGGGCTCATCAACTTTGTCGTCCTGACATCTGCGGCATCAGCTTGTAATAGCGGCATGTTCTCGACGAGCCGCATTCTGTATAATCTCAGTCATCAAAAGCAGGGTCCAGCTTCCTTTGGACGGTTGAACAAGCATGCTGTCCCAAGTAATGCGCTATTCGTTTCGACGATTGTGGTATCGGTCGGTGCACTTTTAAGCAAGCTGATTCCCGAGCAAGCCTTTGGTATTGTGACAACGATCAGTGCCATTTGTTTCATTTGGGTATGGAGTATTATTTTAATTTGTCATTTGAAATATAAAAAAACAAAGCCTGAACTGCATGCAGCATCGACCTTTAAAGCACCGTTCACCCCTTTTGTGAATATATGTGTTTTGGTTCTCTTCGCTGCGATTCTAGTGATCATGCTGTTTGCAGATGCAACACGCCCCGCGCTCTTATTAACGCCGGTCTGGTTTGGTTTCTTACTATTGATCTATGCACGAAAGAAACGCCGCGCGTCATAATGAACGGAAAAAGCACAGCCTTTGCATGAGGCTGTGCTTTTGTTCATTTAACGATTTCTAATCTTTAGCACATAATTTGCATTCAAAATGATCAAAACAACCCCAATGACCATGATTGAGAACAGCTGAGAGTGATTGGCTCCAAGGGAATACACAATCAAAATAAACATGGCGCTGGTCAATAGGATATTCATCATTTGATACGTATGAAACAGTCCGCCAAGCATCACATGCTTTTCGCCTTCGTCCGAAATGGCGAGCAGCTTTTTACTGTAGTCTTTGTCAGATAGACTTGGCAGGTTCCGATTAGGGTAGACAAGCTTTAGAACAGATATCGATATATATGAACTGATAACGGTGACGATAAATAAAGCAGCATTGACGAGAATCAGCCAGAGTGGCTGCTCGGTGACGATCGCGATACCGATGGCAACAATGGAAAAAATGGTACTTACCGTATTGGCTAAAGTCAAATCAGTAAAGGTCCGATATTGTTTTACCTCCAGTTCATCCTCCTCATCACCAGAGACCGAAAGAGATACTCTTTTTTTCATACGTGAAATCCCTGAAAAACAATAAATAATCAATAAAATCGTCAATCCACTGATGACAAGAGTCGCTTCAAATGCAACATCAAGAAGTGTCATCTCAAATTCAGCTGCCAGCAGACAGTAAGCGCCGAGAAAGCCAAGGAGAGCACCTAAGAGCATTTTGTATACAGTTTTCATGAGAGTTCATCCTCCTCGAATAGAAAAATACGTTCAATGGGTTCCTGAAAAATTCGTGAAAGCTTAACCGCGAGCAAGAGAGACGGCATTAACTCATCTCGTTCCATTAAGCTGATGGTCTGACGAGAGACCTTTGCACGCTTTGCCAGCTCAGTTTGGTTTAAACCATCACGCGCACGAAGCTCTTTTAACCGATTTTTCATTCTGTCACCTCAATTTTGCTTGAAATCTTTCCTTGATTGTAAAGCATTATATTCATTTTGACAAGTAAAGTTGTCAAAATGATAAAAATAATTGTCAGAAGGATCATCTTTATTCAAAAGGAGAACCATGATACGCTAAAGGAAAGAGAAACAGAAAACAGGTGATGTCCGTGTTCATTGATCAATTAAAAAATGACTTACATCAATCACAGCCGTTGTTCATTGGAGAAGAGACAGCGTTCAAAGCAGCAGTCCTTATCCCTTTGGTGCAAGTAAATGGAGAATGGCATATATTATTTGAGGTACGATCGCTCACCATGAGAAAACAGCCGGGGGATATTAGCTTTCCTGGGGGCAAGCTTGACGGCAGCGAAACTGCACAGGAAGCTGCACTGCGAGAAACACATGAAGAGCTGGGCATTCCGCCAGAATCGGTCGAGATCCTTGGACAGCTTAGTCCTTATATCGCTTCTCCATCCTTCGTGGTATACCCATATGTTGGTATCATTGATGAGCAAAAAGTGAAACACTCCTTTAATCAAGAAGAAGTAGAGGAGACTTTTACCGTGCCTCTATCATGGCTCAGCCAATATGAGCCGTACTTGCATCATGTATCCGTTCAGCCAACACCAGGCGAGGACTTCCCTTATGAAAAAATCATGAATGGTGAAAAATACAGCTGGGGAAGCCGTTCGATTGAGGAATGGTTTTATGATTACAAAAACTACACCATATGGGGATTAACAGCCCGCATATTAAAGCATTTTGTGACCGTTGCAAAAAGAAATTCCTAGAGAATCGCTCTCTAGGAATTTGTTGTATTCAGGCGTTCCTTCGCTGTTTGTTGTCCTTTACTGATTGAAATAGGGGATTTTGCTTGGCCCAGTCCGTAGGAAGGCATGTTCACGTAGATGGATTCATACGAGCCGGCTTGAATTTGGTACGTTTCATGATAAATTCCGACCGCGTCATTATTTCGTGCTCTTTGGTTAAATTCTTTCCAAGCAGCCAAATGCTTCTTTCATCTTGGCATAGGCAAGGAGGTCATCGGTTGATTTCCAATATTGAATCATCGCTGTCGTGCGTAATCCGAAGTAATTCTCTGTTCCAAGAAACCCAAGCTCATCTTGATGGGTATACAGCTCCTTGATCATGCCAGGCATTGCCATGAACACAGGCAGCCATTGATGAATGGCCCAGCGTTTGTTGATCCTCATTCCGATAATGAATACAACAATCGAATCAGAATTGTCCGTTGTAAATCTGCCAGCACGTATGACTTTTTTCATTCATTTACCCTTCCTTCTTCATCGAATGGAATGTGTCCACGCACCAATCAATGCCTGCTTGAGCCACTCTTTTCCCATAATCTAAAGTAAACAGCCAATACTTCGCATCCGCTTCATCTGGATAAAGCTCTTGAATGTTTTGTTCAATTGACACATAAGTTTCATAACGAATACGGAGCTGCCGCTCATAATCCTGTAAAAGCGCTAGTTTCTTCTCAAACGAAAGATATTGACCGAAGAATAACTTTAATAACACCTCATTACGCTCTGTTGGTAACTGATCGAGCGGCTGCGCCAGCCACTCTCTTAACGTATCCAGTCCTTTTTCAGTCAAATGATATTCCCGCTTGTCTGAGCGGCCAGAAGTAGCAGCAGGTGAAACTTCCGCAAGGCCTTCCTCGACTATTAACTTTAAAGCTGGATAAATTTGTCCATAACTGATTTTCCAAAAATGATGCAGGCTTCTATCAATTAATTGCTTCACTTCGTACCCTGACTTACAATCAGTCGTTAAAATACCTAAAATCGCATACGTCGTATCATTGTATTTTTTCATGTCAGCACACCTATCTAAAAGATATATCATTTAGATATATAATATGCGATATCCATTGGTGATACAAGAGGTTTTAGAAAAAATCCAATGAAGGAGGTGAAGAGATCGCTAGGAGATGCATCACAATATATTGATAGAAAAAATAAAAATCCGTCAGATCAATGATCAGAGGAGGTATGTATGAATAGATCAAAAATCTGGATCGTAGCAATTTTAGCGGTACTAGTCATCGTTGCTGTCAGCTGGATAGCATACCAAGCAAATGCAAAAAATAGTGTATTGAACAACTATTACGCCTTTGTATATAAGACAAAGGATCAAGTGAACTGGTTCAAGTTAACGGAGAGAAAAGGGAAAGTCACTGGTTATCTGAATGAAACCATTTTGGAGGAAAACCCAAAAAGACATTTTGATCCTAACCTATTTATCAACAAATATAAATTAACTGGTAAAACTGTTGAAAACGGTTACGAATTTCAAGTGAAGCAAGAGAAAGAGACGATCACATATAAAGTTCACCTTGATGAAAAAGATCTTTCTGTGAAAAAACAAGGTGAAAAGCAAAGCATCATCTATAAAGCAGTTGATCAAACAAAACTACGTGCTGTTCAAAAGGACATTCATGACCGATATGATGAATTGATGGAGGACTCTGAGAATAGATTCCATGATTATGTAAGAAACTTTATTAAGAAAGTAACAGGCGCTTATGGTTATCTATATACAGCGGAGGATGGTTCATACCAGCTATTTCTAAAAGTAAAACGGATGTATATGCAGTCTGAATGGGCAGGTTCTTTTTTGATGAGAACGGTCCCAGGAGATGGTGGTGAACCATATAAAGAAACGAAACATACAGCCGGTGGTGTTTCAGATGGGATAATGTTTGATTTGAGTACTTATCCTGCAATTGAAAAGGGGTTTATTTTAGGGGAAACTGATCGAGATGCAACATCAATTAAATTTCCTTTTAAAATGGCAGGCGGTACAATAGAATTTAAAGCTGTCACGAAAGAGGAATATCAAGAACAAACGGAAGCATTCAAAAAGCAGGCTGAAGAAAAGAAAAAATAGATGATGATAAACCAGATGGGTCATTTTAAACTTATCTGGTTTTTAGATGGAAGTAGTTTTTGGTGAGTGATAAAAGGATATTTATTGTATAAAAAAACAGGAAGGTTATTTCAACAATGAAAGAAGAGTAATTTGGGTATATAGACCTTAATAATTTTTAGAAAAATAAATGTTGACGCTTTCATATAATCAATATATACTAAAAACAAATCCAATATGAATAAATTAGACATGTGACTGGTCATGCAGGCAGGATCTAAAAACGATGAATTTCTTTTATTTGTCGTTTTAGATCCTTTTTTTATTGCCAAAATATAGGTCTCGTGTATGAGAAAAGGGGGAGAAGAAAAAATGAATTACACACAAGTTGCCAAAGACGTTTTACAGCATGTAGGCGGCAAAGAAAACATTGCGCACCTTGAACACTGTTCAACAAGGCTTCGCTTCACACTAATCGATCAGAAAAAAGCAGATGTACCAGCACTAGAAAAAACACCAGGTGTTATAGCTGTCAGAATGTCAGGACAATGCCAAGTAGTCATTGGGAATGATGTCATTGAAGTGTATCAAAAGGTAACTAGTTTAATAGGCAGCACCTCATCAAGCCAAGACGTGCCATCCAACCAGCCAAAAGAAAAAAGAAAAGCAGGCACAGTTCTGTTAGATTTCATTGTCGGTGTCTTCCAGCCGCTTGTACCAGCTATCGCAGGCGGAGGAATTTTAAAATCATTTCTTCTCCTTTTCTCTTTATTAGGCTGGATGGATGCAAAGGGACAAACCTATCAAATACTGAACATGGTAGGTGATGCACCACTTTACTTTCTGCCTTTACTAGTTGCTGTAACGACGGCGAATAAACTAAAAGTAAATCCACTGGTCGCTCTATCAGCAGTCGGTGCGCTCCTTCTGCCGAACATGACGGCGATGCTTACAGAAGGTGCGCAATTACTTTCATTCGATGTAAAAAATATAGCTTATGCATATCAAGTGTTTCCGGCAATCCTTTCTGTATTGCTTTACGCGAAAATGGAAAAATTCTTTACACGGTTTTCACCAAAACCAATTCGGATTTTCTTCGTTCCGATGATGTCATTGGTCATTACTGTACCAGTTACGCTACTTCTGTTAGGACCGATTGGTTTTACAGCGGGGCAAGGCTTTTCATCTATTATTCTTGCGATGTTTAATACGGTAGGCTGGGTAGCTGTCGCAATTTTAGCAGCGGTCCTCCCATTCATGGTTGCTTCAGGCATGCACAAAGCAATGGTCCCTTATGCAGTCACAACGATGGGAACCCTTGGGAAAGAAGCACTTTATTTACCGGCATCACTTGCGCATAATATCGCGGAAAGTGGAGCGTGTTTTGCTGTGGCACTTCGAACAAAAGACAAGGTACTCAGATCAACAGCCATTTCGGCAGGAATATCAGCCTTTTTTGGCATCACAGAGCCGGCGCTGTATGGTGTGACACTGCAAAATAAGCGAGTCCTTGGAAGTGTTATGATGGGTTCGTTTGTTGGCGGGATTTTCATTGGTTTAGTTGGTATACAAGCCTTTGTGCTTGTTGGCCCTGGGTTAGCAAGCATGTCGATGTTTATATCAGATGAGCTCCCGCGAAATTTGATGTTTGCTATCATTGGAGCGGTCATTTCGTTTATTGTCGCCTTTATCGCTGCTTTTGTATTAGGTAAAGATCGAACTGTAGAAGAAAAGACAAAGGACCAAGCTGGGTTTGCTGAAAAAATTGGAGCAGGAGAAACATTCAAAAGCCCTGTGATTGGTCAAATGATCTCTCTATCTGAAGTGAAAGATGATATTTTCTCTTCAAAGGTCATGGGAGAAGGAATTGCCATTGTACCTTCAAAGGGAGCACTTTATGCACCAGTAGATGGAGAGGTAACCTTACTGTTCGAAACAAACCATGCACTTGGTATGAAGACGGACCATGGAGTTGAAGTATTATTCCACATCGGCATTGACACCGTTCAGTTGGAAGGACAGTATTTCCATCCAAAGGTGCAGGCTGGAGATCGTGTTCAAGCGGGTGATTTATTGATTGAATTTGACCTAGAAAAAATCATGGAAGCAGGGTATGATCCAGTAACTCTTGCTGTAGTCACAAATACAGATCAATATGATATTAAGGTACAGCCATTACAAGAGGTCAATCGTCAAGATACATTGATGGTTGTTACACAATTAGGAGGCTAATCATATGAAAAAAATCAAAGGTTTTCCAAAAGGATTTTTATGGGGCGGCGCCATTGCTGCTAACCAGGCAGAAGGCGCCTGGAATATAGATGGAAAGGGACCGTCTGTTGCAGATATTGCAATGTACCGTTCCAACTTGAGTGTAGAAGATTATGAAGGTCATCTTGCTGTTACCACTGAAAATATAGATCGTGCGATGAAAGATCCAGACGATAAAAAATACCCAAAGCGCAGAGGTGTTGATTTCTATCATCACTATAAAGAGGATTTGGCTCTCTTTGCTGAAATGGGATTTCAAACACTTCGGATTTCTATTGCGTGGAGTCGTATCTTCCCTACTGGAGAAGAAGCGGAACCGAATGAAAAAGGGCTGCAATTTTACGAACGTGTCTTTGCAGAAATGAAAAAACACAACATAGAACCGATCGTGACTCTCTCTCATTATGAAATGCCTTTAGCCCTTAGTGTGAAATATAATGGCTGGGTTGAAAGAAAAGTAATCGACCTCTTTGTGAAGTTCGCCAATGTTTGTTTCGAACGTTATAAAGATGATGTGAAATATTGGCTCACCTTTAATGAAATTGATAGTATTCACCGCCACTCTTTCATTACAGCGGGAATTATTCCTGATCGCTGCCCAGAAGGAAAAGTAGAAGAGACGGTGTACCAAGCACTTCATCATCAATTTGTCGCATCTGCTCTTGTAACAGCAGATTGCCATCGTATCATCCCAGGCAGCCAGGTAGGATGTATGCTGACAAAATTGACAACGTATCCGCATACGTGCCACCCGAATGATGTGGAACAAGCTTTGAAACAAAACTTAGAAAACTATTTCTATGCAGATGTTCAAGTATTTGGCGAGTATCCACCAATGATCAAGCGCATGCTTGAGAGAAAAGATATTCATATTCAAATGGAAGCAGATGATCTAACCATTTTAAAAGAAAATACAGTAGATTTTATCTCATTTAGCTACTATATGTCTTTAACGGAATCAGCCCAAGAAGGATTAGAAGAGACAGAAGGGAATACCATTCGTGGAGTCAAAAACCCTTATCTTCCTTCAACTGACTGGGGCTGGCAAATTGATCCGGTTGGTCTAAAAATTTCTTTGATCGAATTGTATGATCGCTATCAAAAACCTCTTATCATAGTCGAGAACGGCATGGGTGCAAAGGATGTAGTTGAAAATGATGGCTCAATCCATGACGACTATCGAATTAACTATTTTAAAGAGCATTTCCGTCAAATGAGAGAAGCCATTGAAGAAGGCGTCGATCTCTTTGGATATACGAGCTGGGGCTCGATTGATATTATTAGTGCAGGTACATCACAAATGTCAAAACGTTATGGCTTCATTCACGTAGATCAAGATGATGACGGGAACGGGACATTAAAACGATCTCGAAAAGACTCATTTTATTGGTACCAAAAAGTCATTGAGACGAACGGAGAATCGCTTGATTGAACACCACAATCATGAAAACAGGTGATGACGATGTTTAAAATCAAAAAAGTTTTAAACTCGAGTGTGGTCCTGGCTGAAGATCAGAACCAACAGGAGATGGTTTTGTTCGGCCGAGGAATTGGCTATGGACAGAAACCAGGTCAAATGATAGAAGAGAAAAAAGCGGACCAAGTCTTTATGTCAGTCGATAACATGAGAGCAAAAGAATTTCTTCAACTGTTAGATTCAATGCCGCAGGAATTAATCGATTTAACTCAGCACATCGTCAAATATGCAGAAAAACGTTTAAACTCAAATTTAAATTCAGGTGTTTATTTTACCTTAATGGATCATTTGAATTTTGCAGTGGAACGTCATAAAAAGAATATTAATATTACGAATCGCGTGTATTGGGAAATCAAAAATTACTATACAGAAGAATTTGAAGTAGGAAATTACGCACTTGAGTTAGTCAATGACACATTGGGCATACAATTACCAAAAGAAGAAGCTGCCAATATCGCCTTTCACTTAATTAATGCATTAGGTGAAGAGTCCGAGTCGAAAGATGGTATGAAATACGCCAAGATGATCGGAAGTATTGTCAATCTTGTGCGCTATACGTTGAATATGGAAATGGATCAAGAGAATATTCATTACAGCCGGTTCATTACACATGTGAAATTCTTCGTAGAAAGATTTTATGCTGATAAATTATTATCAGATCAAGAAAATGAGTTATTTGAACAAATTGCACACTTATATCCTCAAGCGATGGATGTTGCTTTTAAAATCAAAGACTATATTAAACAGGTGCATAGTATCGTCATTCCTAATGATGAGCTTACTTATCTTGCGGTACATATACACCGCCTCATATCTTATCAGCAACTAAAATAAATGTGGAACCACTTGCCTTGATGAGGCGAGTGGTTCTTTGTATGACCAATGTTTATATTAAGTTCCGATAGGTCGTTCTGTTGTACCAGGATTGCCATCATTTAATGAATTGAAAGCCCCTGTTTGTCCTAAAACAACGATGGTCAAAGTGATAATCAATAAACTCATTTTTTTCATTAGAATTCCCCCAGTCAATGATAGGATGTTTCATGCGATCAGCTTCCTTTAAAAAGAGATAGGCTTGATGAATGGCTCCCAGCTCTTCAAAGTGTTTTGCAGCTAATGCACTTAATTCACAGACTCCTTCAGCATCTTTTAATTTTTTAAGAATGCTGATTTCATCGAAACAGGCTTGAGTTTTTTGAGCCATATCTTCAGTGAAATATAGATGGTAAAGCAAATTCATTTTTGCTGTATAGATGGGGCATTTCTCTGATTCATGTTTTTGGTTCACCAATTCGAAGTAATAGAGAGCTTGTGTCCTTTCATCGATAGAAAGCAGCTCTTTCATTAACATGTACATGGAGTGATGAAAGTAACACGAAGAGAGATAGTCTTCATCACTAAGAGCCTTTTCTAGGGCATCAATACATTTTTTTGATTCGCCAGCTTCGGCGTACAAAATGCTGATATTATGATAAAGCTGTGATGTTAGAAAATGATCATTGAGACTGTCTGCGATGTGTAATGCTTTTTTGTAGTAGTCTTCTGCTCTTATAAAGTCACCAATGTCCATATAATTAGCAGCGGCGATCACAAAGGCTGCAGCTAGTCTTCTCTCATATCCTTCATGACTTTTGAAAATATCAATAGCATTCTGAATATAGTGTAGAGAAATCAGGCTTTGACGAAGTAGCATATATAAGTTAGCGATTTTCGTATGAAATTCTGCTACTTCTATTTCATCAGGAATGTGTTGTAGTTTTTTCTCGGCAATTTTAAACAGTCCAATGGCTGATGCATAGTCTCTTTTATATGAAGCGTAAAGGGCTTTGTACAGGTAAAAATAGTATTCAATTAAGTCGTTTGTTTTAGAGGGGCAATCTGGCTCTGGTTGTTCCTTCAGTTTTGTACCTCTCCGTTCATATAACATGAGTTTATACTTGCCTTCTAGCAATGAGTAATAGGTCAAGACTTCCTGATTTTCTTCCATTTTTTGAAGTAATTCTTTTAATTCTGTATACATTGCTTTTGCACTGTGTACATCATGCTTGCGAATTGCAATTCTCCAATCATTTAAACGATTCCCCACCTGTTCAGCAGAAATGATAGCCATGGAAATTTCACCTCTTTAAGATCCTTTCACCTGTTTCATAAAAAACGATATCACAATTTTTGGTAAAATATAATCGTTTCTGTGAAGAGATTGACAAGAGGTAATAAAAAGGACCTAAGGTCATGTGATGTACGATATTGTAAGGGTGATTGCTTGTTAGCACAAATGAATAAAATCTCTTTTTGGAAATCTAAAAAAGGGATATATACAATGGATTTTGTGATAATGAACGAAAATATCACTCGTATATTTGGAATAAAGAAGTTTTAGCTATTTCAGAGGGAAAATGGAAGGTCGATCTAGGAAAGAAAATCATGTATGATGTTGCTAGATCATGAGATAAGAAACTGATAGATGCAGCCAAATGTAAGTATTAAACACAAACTCAGCCCTTTAGAAAGGATGTTGAAATGAAAAAAAGATTTCAAAGTTTAAATAGACAAATCACAGTCATTATCGCGACTCTGTTACTTGCTTTAGTGACTCTTTATATGTCAAAGAGATACTTTTATGGCAAAGAAATTGAGCTGTTGACAGAATCATGTCAACAAGCTGGCGGCAAAATCATCTTAGAAACAAATAGTTTGTCTATGGATTACTCCTTTGAGTGCCAAAAAAAGTAGAACAGGCAGTTTTCTGCCTGTTTGAACTCAGATTAAAAACCTAAATCTTGCAGCCATTGATTTAATCTCATTTCTCGGTTCTCGGCAGTTGAAAGGTCATATCTTCCTAATTGTAAACTGTCTGCAATTTCTCCGTCATTCATAAACATGATTTTTTCAGAACGAAGAGCCACCTTGGGGTCATGTGTGACAAGCAGCAGTGTTGCTCCTTCAGCGTGTACTCTTGAAAAAATATTCATCACTTCCTTCGTTGTACTGGAATTAAGAGCACCTGTTGGTTCATCAGCAAAAAGTATGTCTGGTTCATTCATGAGCGCTCGGCAGATAGCGGCTCTTTGAAGTTGTCCTCCTGATACTTCTGTCAAATATCTATTTGCCAAATGGTCAATATCAAGTTTTTCCATTAAATATTGAGCTCGTTCATTCAATTTTTGTCTTGGCTTTTTCTTTGCTAAATAAGCTGCAGCAATGATGTTGTCAAATAGATTAAGATTTTTTAATAAATGGCTGTGCTGAAAGACAAACCCCATCTCTGTTAAGCGCAGAGCAGTTAACTGTTTGTCTGTCATTTCTGATAGTGATCGGCCTTTATATTTGATCTCTCCTGTTGAAGCTGTTTCTATGCCGCTAAGCTGATAAAGTAAGGATGTTTTCCCGCATCCAGAAGGTCCCATAATGGTCACGAATTCTCCACGCTTTATCGATAAATGAATATTCTTAAGAATCGTTTGTTTCTGTCCTTTTAATGAATCGATATGCAATGACAATCGCTTCGTTTCAATCAAGTGTTCCATGTGAAACATCTCCTTATAAAAGTGTTTGCCTTGTCGTTGGACTGGAAAAAAACGTCTTCAATAACCAGGTGGTCAAAGCTAAATTGACAATAACTAGTGTAACGGGGTACACAACTGACACCCATTGTGGTGACAGCCACTGAAGGCTCGACGCCCCTAATGATGCTCCACCGACACTCATCAAAGCAGGACCAATGGTATTGACTGCAATTGTTCCAATAAGGGCGCCAAAAGAGAGAACAACGAGAAAACTCGTTATATATTGTGCTGTTATATCTGTTATAGAAAATCCAATTGTTCTTAGCATGTGGTTTCGGCTCGAATCTTTTGCCTTTAACATGTGCAGAAACATGAATAGCATTAAGCTGGCGGTTCCAAAGGCAGCTAATGCAGCAAAAAATGCAATGACTTTTACAATAGCTGCTGTGCTGCCGATCGTTTGATGAACGTATTCTTTCATATCTGTCACTTTTGCAGGAGATACCTTTTTTTCAAATATTGTCTTTTTCTCTGCAATATTTACTCCTAGCTTTAGTTGGATTTGAATGGTTTGCCAAAGAGCTGTTTGAGGAAATGGCTGTGATATTGCTTTTGCTGTTTTGCCCCCATTGGTTACGTCCTGATAAATACCTGTTACCGTTCTTTGGATTTCATGCCCATTATTCACGAGAGTGATTCTTTCTCCTATCTTTTTCTGAAGTGAATCTGCATTTAATACGGATAAGGCAATTTCTTCATTCTTTAAAGGCTGCCGCCCTTTTAAATAGGTGAGAGGAAATGCTGAGAGCTCACCTGTTTCTAAGTAGAGCGTTTCTAATGTGTTCTCCTTTGATTTCACCTGAAGAGAAGTAGTTTTATAGATGGCTGCTGTTTGTATGCTCTGATCTTGACGAATCATTGATTCTAGTTCGTTTGTATTTTTCGCTAGATGATTTCCTTGGCGTATATCCATTCGAAGGTCACTTTTACCAGAGCCAAGGTATGTGATGAAATCCGGTGATTGTAAGGTATGCCATAGCTGAATAGGCATGAGCATTAAAAATGTACAGAGTGCAATAATACAAGAAATCGTTGTGTACAACTTCTTTCGTGATATCAGGTCTTTTAAACCAAGCCAAATATTGATCGGTATGAACCTGTTTTTCTTAAGATGCATAGGTATTCTTTTCTTTTGACTCGGTGAATTGATAACGCCTTGAAGTGCTTGAGCAGCTGATATTTGACCAAACTTTCTTAGGACAGCATAGCTGCAAGAGATGACGATTATTGCCGTCGCAATAGAAACAAAAAGCGGGATTAACCAATGAGCAAAAGAAGGCTGATTCCCCATGTAACGGTGAATATTGGTTGTAAACATATCACCAAATATAAGCGTTAACACATATCCCGCTATACACCCTGCACAAGCAAGCGCGGCATACTTACCAACGTATAATTGCTTGATTCTTGTTAAAGGGATCCCAAGCACCTTCAGTATGCCAATTTCACGTTCATCCTCTTCTATTGAAGCCGTCATAGCAAGATGGAGTGAGAGAAGGGCTATACTGATGAGCAGCAGGCAAACAAGCAGGAGAATGGCAATGACCATTCCATCTGTCAATGCATTCAGCATACGCAGTAAAGGTAGTGTGACAGATGGACCTTGTTGTGGCAGCTGTGATGATTGATAGATTGCTTGAAAAGCATCTGTCTGCGAGGCATCATGTAGTAAAAATTCGATTAAGTACTCTTTTTGTTGAAACACTTGATTTATTGCATCCCAATCCTCGTTATGAAGAAGAAATCTTTTTGAACTGACAAGACTGGGGTTCATTTGTGCATCTCGCAAGAACGCTTTGATGCGAAAGATGAATTGATTAGCTCCTTTCTCAATCAGTAATGTTTCACCTATGTTAAGCCGATACTTTTGTTGAAAATAAATTGGGACAGCCACTTCACCTTTATTGACAGTGAGCTTTTCGTTTTGTTCATTTAGAAGAAAATCAAAGTTGCGATTTTGCTTCACAAATAAATGATCCATCACACCTGCTTTGGCAGGCTCATGTCCGAACCTGATGTTTGCATGTTCAATTGGTATCATTGGGACGATTTGATGGGCTTTTACTATGGATTGCTTGCTCGAAAATGCTTCAATGTCTTTTTCATTTAGGTCGCCTTCATGCATTTGGACAAAGTCTGGCGCTTTGGCAGAATGGAGCAGGTTAGAAATGGAACCATTCAGCTGTACGATCATTTGAGCTGCACTTGCTGCGAGAAATGAAGTCATCATGATGCAAATGGTTAAGCCGATTGAAATGAGACGGTGTCGGGTTAAGTCTTTCTTTATAAACGCTAATCTCATGAGGCTGCTTCTCCTTCATGCTGAAGCATATTTTTTGTTAAGCAGGCTAGTGCAAACATGAAAGTACTGACGATGAGCACCGTCACATACATGGTGGCTGAAAACGTATTGAACAAAAATCCATACATCATTTGGCCAAGCGGAGCAGCACATTGAGAAACCATTGTCAGATTGGCCATCACTTTTCCTAATTGATGATTTGGTGTTTTCTTTTGAACATGTGAAATCACAACGATTGAGATCATAGTTAGCAGCATAGCAATTGGAAGACATCCTGCTAAAAAGAGAAAATAAGCTGGATAAGTACCAAATTGAAGAGCTATTTTGGATGTTGAGAACGCCACAGGCAGCAAGATGACTGCGATGACAAGAAGCCAGCGATATAAAGTAGGAATGCGCCAATGCTTCGCTACAAGTCCAACTAGCAGAGCCCCTGCGATGACAGCGAACTCAATCAAGCCCATGCCTATTCCATACATGATGTCACTGCTCTTCATTGTGACCCTTAAAATGATTGGACCCCCAACAATAAAAAATGGTGTAAGGATGAAATTTAACATTGCAGCAAGCAGCATGGCTCTTTTTAAAAATGGCTGGCTGCCAATATAAGAAAATCCTTGTTTCATATCTTTTATGAGCACTTTGCCCATAGACTCTGTCAGCGGACTAGGGGAGAAGGAAATGTTTAACCTTAAAAGCATGCAAGCTGATAGAAAAAATACGATGGCACTTGCACCGATGATGGATTGGCTTCCAATCATTCCGTATAAAACTCCTCCGATAATAGGTGCGAGAACACCTGAAAGTGCCTGAACGCCATTGACAATGCCGTTTGCTTGTTCTAATTGCTCTTGTTTCACTAGCTGTGGAATGCTGGACATGACAGCGGGAGCATAGAACGTACTCATCACGCCAAGCAGTATCATGACAGCTCCGATCATATAGAGTGAATCATTTCCCGAAAATAACCAAAAATAAAAGGCAAGAATCATCATGCCGGTGAGGACATCAAATAAAATCATTAAGTTCCTTCTGTTAAACCGGTCAGCGATTGCACCAGCTAACGGGGAGAAAAGGAGCGGGATATTGGATAAAGCGAAAAGTAAGGCATATAAATCAACTCGATGCGTCATATCCAATACGTGTAAAGATAGAACAAACCGAATGAGAGAAGATCCGAAAACGGAAATAATCTGCCCGAGAACGAGGTAGATAAAGTGGGATGACCCTCTTTTGGATAACAAAGACATGAATATCACTCTCCTTTTAGACCGACCGTCAGTCTATAATGTATGCAGGATTGGTATTGAAGTGACCAATCACTGATTATTTTCATCCAGCTCTCCAGATAATCGCTTCAGCAGGAATGAAAAGCTCCCCTTTTCTGCATGCAATGAGGATTCGAGTATATCAATAAAAGCTAAAGCGCGTTGTATACTTTCTTCGGCTGTCCATTGAAAAAGGCCTTCATCAAATATGACCTGTGCAGAAGCAAGAAGAAATTCAACCGTCTCTTGCGGATACTTCGTTTTGAATGTCCCTTCCTCTACACCTTGCTGAATGACACCTGCCAACACTGGTGAAAGTTCTTTAATGGCTTTGATTAAGCTTTTTTGATGCATTTCTGCATTAGAAGGCTGATGGAACTGATCGATCATGCCCTGTTTATGGCTTCCTTGCTGAGGTGATTGCGCCATGATGATACGAAATAGTTTGTCAACGACTGGAAGGTCTGGCTCAGCTGCAATACGCTTTGCTACGATGATATCTTCTTTGATGATCCTGTCAATAATGGCATCCATTACTTCTTCTTTGGATGCAAAGTAGTAATAAAAGGTGCCTTTTGCAATGCCAACGGCTTTTAATATGTCAATAATCGTTGTTTTCTGATAGCCTTTGGTTGAAAAAAGCGCTTCGGCTGCGTTTAATATGTCATTTTTACGTTCCTCAGGATGTTTAACGGTTCTCATAAAGCCATCCTTTCTCTTAACTAGACTGTCGGTCGATTCTTGATTTGATTAAACACTTTTCAGGGTGTCTTTGTCAATGGCTGTTTTTTAAACACTTTGCATTTATTGTTCAAAGACACTATGATACATTGAATGAAAAAAACCTTCAGGGGAGATGGCAAATGCAATTTTTGACCAGTGAATTGGCTCAAGAAATGGTTGAACGTACAATGCATATTTTACATAAAAACATCAATGTGATGAATGCAGATGGTGTGATTATTGGTTCTGGTGAACGAAACAGGATTGGCCAGAAACATGATGGTGCACGGCTTGTGCTGACAAGCGGGAACAGTGTGGAAATTGATCAGGAGACCTCTTTGCGCTTAGAAGGGGTGAAACCTGGGATTAACTTGCCTATCTGCTTCCATGAACAAGTAGTTGGTGTGATTGGGATTACTGGTGAACCAGAGGACATTCGGCATCATGCCGAGCTGGTGAAGATGGCAGCTGAACTGGTGTTAGAGCAATCTTTTCTGCTTGAGCGGGTTCAATGGCGTCATCGACTAGAAAGTGAAATTGTCAATCAGTTGGTTTCATATTCTGACGTTGGGGATCATCAGCTAAAAAATCGAGCTGCTTGGCTGGGGATGGATTTAGACAAGCGCCGAATGGCTATTGTTTTTCAGCCAGTTCCATCCTCAGAGGATGCTGTTCATAAATTGATGCATGCGATTCAATATGATAAGAATGCGGATGATTTACTTGGCATGACCTTTTGTCATGAATTGATTCTTTTAAGTCAGCCCATACCTGAACATCGAGTAAAGCAGGCTGCAGGTCATCTGCAAAAAACAATGCAAAGAGCAATAGGAGGCCAAGTGCTAGTGGGGATAGGGACTGTCGCTGACGACATCAGCCAGCTGCCAATTTCTTTTCAGCATGCGAGAGAAGCCCTGAGATTAGGGAAAGCTCTTGATCCGGAAGAAAGTATGTATTTCTTTGAGTCTTATCAGCTGGAAAGCGTATTCATGATGGCGGGTATTGCTGAAAAGAAAAGTCTATGGACTGACTTTTACAAGCCGCTGACACAAGAAGCAGAGCTCGCCCATACATTAAGGGTTTACATTGAAGAGGGCGGTGATTTGCAAAGAATTGTTGATCGTTTATTTATTCATCGGAATACATTGCGTTATCGTTTAGACAAAATTCAAGGATTGACCGGAAAAGACCCTCGTCATGTAAAACAGTTAATCGAGCTTTATATGGCGCAGCTAATGACTCAACTATCTTGATTGTGCAAATGCACAATTCGTTAGAGTGGTCAGTTAAAAAAGTTCATCCAGATTCACAACACAATCCCTTAGGGTAAACGCTTACAATTGGAGAAAGATATTTTTAGGGGGATTGAGAATGGGTGGAGATGTGACGGTAAGTACTCTGGGAGCCATGGCGGCGCTTGTGATCGCGATTGTTCTCATTCTAAAAAAAGTATCACCTGCTTATGGCATGCTGGCAGGTGCATTCATAGGCGGATTGGTTGGCGGTGTAGACATTGTCCAGACCGTCAACATGATGATGGAAGGTGCTAAGGACATGATTCCGGCTGTCCTTAGAATTATGGCCGCAGGTGTACTGGCTGGTGTCCTCATTGAATCAGGTGCAGCGTTATCTATCGCTGAGGCCATCGTGAGAAGGCTTGGTGAGGCGAGGGCACTATTAGCACTCGCTCTTGCAACGATGATTTTAACAACAGTGGGCGTTTTTGTAGATGTTGCGGTTATCACAGTAGCGCCCATCGCACTAGCCATTGCCAAACGCGCAAAGCTCTCAAAAACGGGAATTCTCCTTGCTATGATTGGAGGGGGGAAGGCAGGAAATATCATGTCACCGAATCCGAATGCTATTGCCGCTTCAGACGCTTTTGGTGTACCTCTGACTTCAATGATGGCTGCTGGTGTCATTCCGGCTGTGTTCGGGTTGGCTGTTACATATGTATTAGCTAAAAAGCTTGCAAACAAAGGGACGCCCGTTCTTGAAGAGGAAACTGGGCAAAGTAAAGTTCAAATACCTGCTTTTTTTCAAGCACTGGCTGGTCCGCTGGTTACCATTTTATTGTTGGCTTTAAGACCGCTTTTTCAAATCAATATAGACCCAATGATCGCTTTACCGATTGGAGGGATTGTAGGTGCTCTTTTCATGAAAAAAGGGAAATTTCTCAATGACTATGCGATGTCGGGGCTTCATAAAATGTCAGGTGTAGCGATCATGTTATTAGGGACAGGTACATTAGCAGGAATCGTATCGAATTCTTCCTTAAAAGATGTGTTTATTCAGGCACTGGATGCATCGGGTTTACCTCCATATTTACTTGCGCCTACTTCAGGGATATTTATGTCAGCCGCGACCGCTTCGACAACAGCAGGAACGGCGGTAGCGAGTGGTGTGTTTAGCGGAACACTGATTGGGCTTGGTGTATCTGCTCTTTCAGGGGCAGCCATGATTCATGCTGGCGCAACAGTGCTTGACCATATGCCGCACGGGAGCTTTTTCCATGCAACAGCAGGAAGTGTTCAAATGGATATTAAAGAGCGTTTGAAGCTCATGCCTTTTGAATCGTTAATCGGTTTGACGTTAACCGTTGTATCGACCATTATTTTTGGCGTTTTCCAGCTGTTTGGCTGAGGACATGATAAGAAAAGAGGGGCTTTAGGATGAAAATTGTGATCGCACCAGATTCATTTAAAGAAAGTTTATCTGCTTATGAGACAGCATGTGCCATTGAACGAGGATTTCGTTCTATTTTGCCAAACGCAGAGTATATCAAACTGCCGATGGCAGATGGAGGAGAGGGGACCGTTCAATCGTTGGTTGATGCGACTGGCGGACACATTGTTCATCAAGTGGTCACGGGCCCGCTTGGTGAGCCAGTGAATGCCTTTTTTGGCATGTTAGGAGACGGTCAGACTGCTGTCATAGAGATGGCTGCAGCCTCTGGTTTACATCTTGTACCCCGAGAAAAACGTAATCCATTATGGACGACATCAAGAGGAACTGGTGAATTAATACTTGCAGCTCTGGATAAAGGAGCGAAGCACGTGATCATTGGGCTTGGCGGAAGTGCAACAAATGATGGCGGCGTTGGAATGATGCAAGGATTAGGTGCAGATTTCCTTGATAAAACAGGACATTCCCTGACGTCAGGCGGCGGGGCACTTCATCAATTAGCTTCAATTGATTTATCTGGACTCGATCCAAGACTGCAATCCGTCCGTCTGGAGGCGGCTTGTGATGTGGATAATCCTTTAACGGGTGAGAGAGGAGCGTCTGCTGTTTTCGGTCCTCAAAAGGGAGCAGATGAAGAAATGGTTCAAGTGTTAGACAAGAATCTGGCTCATTTTGCACAAGTAGCTGAAAAGCAGTTCAATGTCTCCTTTGGAGATGCAGCAGGGGCAGGAGCGGCAGGAGGACTTGGTGCGAGTTTATTAGGCTTTTTACAAGCCGATTTGCAAAGAGGAATCGATATCGTGCTGAAGGCTGTTCATTTTGATGACGTCATCAAGGAGGCAGACCTTGTCATTACGGGAGAAGGCCGAATTGACCGGCAGACCATTTATGGAAAAACCCCAATCGGCGTAGCCAAAGCAGCAAAGCAGTATAATCTGCCTGTGATTGGCATCGCAGGCTCTCTTGCAAAAGACAGTGGAGTCGTACACGAACATGGAATTGATGCACTGTTTAGTATCGTTCCAGGTATTACCTCTCTGTCTGAGGCGATACGAGATGCGGCTCTTCATGTAGAAAGAACAGCCCGGAATATCGCGGCTGTGTTAGAAATTGGAATAAAAAAGTAAACGATGAAAAATGTTTCCTTTTCTATCACATTCCTTTCTATCGAAATGTGGTAAAATTGTTATAAATGATGTAGAAAGTTGGAGGAAACAAAAATGTCTAATCTACCGAATTGTCCTTCGTGCAGCTCACCTTATACTTACGAGGACGGCAGTCTGCTGGTTTGTCCTGAATGTGCGCATGAATGGTCACTTGAACAAGAACAAGCGGCAGAGGAACAGCTTGTGGTCAAAGATGCGAATGGGAATTTGTTAAGTGATGGGGACACGGTCTCTGTCATTAAAGACCTAAAAGTAAAAGGTTCTTCATCCGTTTTGAAAATAGGAACGAAGGTCAAAGGCATTCGTTTAGTTGAAGGCGATCATAATATTGATTGTAAAATTCCTAGCTTCGGCGCAATGAAATTAAAATCAGAGTTTGTGAAAAAGATATAAATAAAAAAAGTTATACTATTAGAACTTGCCGATGAAGGCTAAATCTGAGCAAGAAATAAGTATAAGAATGTTGTAGTTGTACAAAAAACACCTAAATTGTTAAAGGAAACATATCCCTTAATAAATTAGGTGTTTTATATTTTTATACAGTTTTTAAAATGATGAGGAACTATTCAAAGGAATATCCGTATACATTATTAGAATAATTTAAGCTTATCATTTCATAAATTAATTGAGTCCAAAAAATAAATGGGAGATAAAAATGGAGTTTGGATATTTTAAGAAGCCTGTAATCAAAAAAACGACCAAATGTATACCAATTAGTAATAAAGAAGATGTCACCATTGGATTTATAAAAAGATTTTATACAAACAAAGTTGAAAAGTTGATTGATCACATATTTGATGAGTTTTATGTGAATGTTGAGGTAATGGATTCGAATTCTAATATGATTGTAAAGGCTATTGAAAATAAATCTCTCCAATCAATGTTACGTTCAAACTGGGTGATAGAATGTAAAGATAAAGGAAAGTTAATATTAGAAGATAGAACTAAAATCAAAATAAATCCAATGATGAAATTAGTAATAAATGATACTACATATTATCTAAAGAAGGGTTTTGCCAATAATCGTGTAAGATTAGAAAGCTCTGAGCAGACGATAGCTGAAATTACATACGATAAAATAATACCTCCTGCAACAGTGAGTATTGAAAAAAAACAGGGGGACTTATCTTTACATCTTATTGCATGCCTCTATTATATATTTATGTTACGAGAGTAAGACGGGATCACATTTTGAATCCCACAGTCTTTAAGTAATATAGAATTAGAGTTTTTTAAACCATTACCTTAACCCTACCTTAAAAAAGGCGGATGATTCGCTAAATTTTGGCTAATCCCCTTCACAACTTTTGGGCATTGCTGTACCATATGGAAGTGTTCTTCTATTTTTGACGGATCATGGTGTTTATCAGGAAATAGAATGATAGATGATACTTAGACAAAGAAGGAGAGGTAACGTGACGAACGTTTTAGAACTGCATAATGTATCTAGACATATTCGCGGGAAAAAGATTGTTCAAGACTTGAGCTTTTCTGTCCAAGCGGGCGAAGTCTTTGGCTTCTTAGGACCAAATGGTGCAGGGAAAACCACAACCATTCGTATGATGGTCGGTCTTTCTCCCATTACATCTGGTGACATTCTGATTAATGGTCATAGTATTCAAACCTCCTATCAGCATGCCATCCAAGATGTCGGTGCCATTATTGAAAACCCAGAAATGTATAATCATTTAACGGCAAGACAAAATCTTGTTCACTTTGCCAGAATGAATGGGAAAGTGGATGAAGCGCGAATTGATGAGCTGTTAGAACTAGTCAGCTTACAGCATGTGAAACATAAGCGTGTGCGTACATTTTCATTAGGAATGAAACAGCGATTGGGCATTGCGCAGGCACTCATACATAGACCGAAACTGCTAATCTTAGATGAGCCGACCAATGGACTTGATCCTGAGGGGATTCGAATGATACGAGATTACTTGAGAAGGCTTGCGAAGGAAGAAGGGCTGGCTGTGATTGTTTCAAGTCACCTCATGTCAGAGATGGAATTGATGTGTGATCGCTTTGCAATTATCCAAACCGGAAAGCTAATTGCGATTGAGGATCAGCGTGCTGAGACGAAGCAGGATGATTTGGTTAATTATCGAATGAAGGTAGCAGCCGGGGAGCTTGAAGAAGCACAGAAGCTCATTGGTGCATTTGAGGAAGGCGTCACTGTAAGAGAAGAGGAGCAGTACTTATTTTTCTCTATGCCAGAACAAAAAATGCCAGAATTAATCCGTCATTTGAGCAGCGCGTCTATTCATTTGTACGAGATCAAAATTGAAAAACAAACCTTAGAAGATAAGTTCTTAAGCTTAACAGGTAAAAAGGAGGCAGACGTATGATTCGCCTCATTCAAAACGAGTGGATGAAGATCAGTTATCGTGTTGGAACTTGGATTATGGTTGGGCTTCTTGTGTTAGGTATGGTTGCCACGCTGATCTTTGTAGTGAAAACAAATGACAAAGATCAAGCTTCAGGTGATTGGAAAACCCAGCTAGAAATGATGAATAAGGAAAACAAGAAGGAGCTCAAAGAGACAGAGAATGGTTTCTTTAAAAGAGAGCTTGAAAAAGAGATCGCTATTAATGATTATCGAATCAAGCATAACTTGCCGCCGGCTGATCAGTTTAGCCACAGTGTATGGGATTATGTGAAAACAAACGCCAATTTACTTCAACTAGTCGGTGTGTTTGTGATCATTATTGCTTCCACCATTGTGTCGGCTGAATACAAGCATGGTACAATTAAATTATTATTGATTCGTCCACCATCAAGGCTAAAGATCCTAATATCTAAATATATTACGGTGCAGCTGTATGCTCTTTTACTTGTTGTGGTGCTATTTATCTTGTCATTCATATTGGGAGCTATTTTCTTTGGACTTAACACTGATTATGTGAATTTGGTGTATCAAAATGGTGAAGTGATTGAACGTTCGCAGTTTGCAAATATGGTCTATTATTATCTTGCTCATTGTGCGATGTTTGTCGTTTTGGGAACCCTTTCGTTCGCCATTTCTACAGTGTTTAGAAGTGAAGCTATCTCCATTGCCATTAGTGTGTTAGCGTATATTGTGGGTGGATCAGTCACAGGTATTTTAATGCTCTTCTTTGATTGGTCAAAATATCTGTTATTTGCAAACGATCCATCCCAATACTTTATGGAACAGGTTACTCTTATCGAAGGTATGTCTCTAGGATTCTCACTAACCGTCCTAGTCATCTATTGGGCTATTTTCTTAGCTATTGCCTTAATCGTCTTCCAAAAGCGAGAAGTGAAAACAGGTTAATTTAACTTTTTAGGAGGTTTACACATGATTAAACGTAAAGGTGAAAAAATTATGGGGATTATTAGTATTGTCCTCAATGCCATTGGTGTCGGGTTTGGGGCATTAATCCTTTCTGTGGGTCCATCATTTTATGATGAAATCAATGAAGTGTTAAAAGAGGAAGGGGAAACATTGCCGATTGAAACGCTTCAGGCTTCGGTTCATGCATTTGGTACTCAGTTCATGGTCGTTTCCGCCATTGCGGCTGTGCTGTCGATTGTAGGTGTGATTTTCTTGAAAACCGACCGTCGTGCCGTGCTTTCAGGTATTCTTTTCTTGGTTTCTGCTGTGACTCTTTTAATTGGAACAGTTGGCCTTGCATTCGCTCCAATGGTTCTATTGTTTATCATTGGATTAATGTCTCTTATTAGAAAGCCGAATGCAGACATTCACACAAGTGAATATCCTTCATAATGAAAAAAGACATGCGTCGCTGTGCGCATGTCTTTTTTATTTAAATAATGCCTATTAGTTTGGCAGCGATCAATAAAACAATACTGAATCCCCACATCCAGAAGAAAGAGTAGCGAATATGTTTCCCCATATCGACTCCTGCAAGACCGATCGCAAGCCAAACGGCTGGAGCGAGAGGACTGACAAAGGTTCCTATGATGTTTCCGATCATCATGGCATACGCTGCAGAAGTGCCCGTCACGCCGACCTCAGATGTGATTGATTCGACAATTGGCAGAAGTGCATAATAATAAGCGTCTGTACTTGTCAGCATATCCAGTGGTACCCCAAACAGCCCGACAATGATATGTAAAAATGGAAGCAGGAAAGCAGGTAGAATCTGAATGCTGTCCACAGCAATAGCTTTTAGCATTCCCGTTCCTTCGAGAATTCCTAGAAATGAACCTGCGGAGAAAATAACAGCGGCCATCATGAGTGCACTAGGTGCATGCGCCTTGATTCTCTCCATTTGTACATCCACTTTCGGATAGTTAATTAATAGTGCAAGAGAAAGACCAATCATAAACATATAACTAGCCGGAATCACGTTGAGCACAAGAAGGACAACTACGGCTATAAACAGAATGAAATTCACCCAAATCAAGTGATAACGTTTTAAAGCGGCATCACCTGTCTCGCTAATGGATTGAATAGCCCGGTCCCAATCTGCGCCTTCTAATTGAACAGCAGCGATTTCATTTGCGGCGATTTTCACCCGAATGCGTTTTTCTTCCCTTTTTCCTAAAATAAATGCCATTCCTAATACGAGAACGACCCCAATGAGCTGAATGGGAATGAGCGGCACCCATAGTTCAGATGGGTCCATATTCAACACACTTGCTGCCCGCCCTGTGGGGCCTGCCCACGGCACCATATTCGTTAAGCCAGCACTTGTCCCGATCAATAACAGCAATAAGTACGGACTCATATGTAATTTTTTATAAAGTGGAAGCAGTGCAGGTACAGTTAATAAAAATGTAGTCGCTCCTGCTCCGTCTAAATGAGCGATGACTCCTATTAGAGCTGTCCCCATTGCCACTGTGACCACATTTCCCTTTGTCAGTTTAATCAGCGTTTTTATTACAGGTTCAAAGAACCCTGTATCTTGTAAAATGCCAAAAAATAAAATGGCGAAGATGAACATGGTCGCCACTGGCAGTACTTTGATAATCCCTTCTTCAAAGAATGATTGAATGTCATTAATCCCAAATCCTGCGATGAATGCCCCGATTAAAGGCACCATGACCATGGCGACAATTGGACTTGCTTTCCCCCAAATCAGCAATACAACAATCGTTAAAATAATCAACAATCCAACAAACGTTAACATAAGTCCCTCCCCCTACAATAAACCGTTTACATTTTCTTGCTCTTTTTATCACAATGCAGTCCCATATCTGCATTGAAAAAAAGGGTATCAAAAATATGAGTATTAGGCAACCGCTTTCATACCTATACAATGGTAAAAAAGGATGGAGGGACCAGTCATGATGCGGCATCAAATATTGTAAAAAAATTTAGATAAAAAATAATGATTAAATTCATCATAATTAATATGGGTATTTATGCTTATTTAAATCAAAAAGCGTCCAATAAATGGACGCTTCTTTCAACTATTTTTTAAGACGACGTACTCGTAAGGATCAAGTTGAAGCTGCTCAGGTACTTGCTGTCCAGTCAGCATATTCTCATAGCTTGCCTCTGAATCTAGTGACATGTTCTGCTGCTCTTCTGTAAAATTCATCAAAAACACATAGTCCTGCGTACCGTCTGTTCGTTTTTGTACACTGATTCCTTCTGGAATGGCAGTGGATAGGACGGGCTGTATGCCAATACCTGCGATAAGGTCTTCGTAAAACTCATCATAAAAAGACTGCTCATTTTCTGAGGCCATATAGTATGCTTTCCCTTTTTCTAATGAACGGACAGTCAGGGCTGGCTGTCCTTCGTAGCAGCCATTCTCAAAATGCCCTAACACAGAGGCCGTTTCAGGATGTATAGATTCGCAATATTGTCCGACATGATAGGTGCGTCCATTCCCTGTGGTCATTAACACATGTTCATCAGGCATCAATGTGTTGATTTCCTCTGCCCAAATGCCAAGTACATGGCGGAGAGGGCCAGGAAAACCGCCGAGGAAACAGAGATCATTTTCGTCGACTATGCCGCTCCAGTAAGTCGCGATAAAAATGCCGCCCGCTTTGACAAAGGCTTCAATTTTTTCTGCAACGCCTGGTTTGATCATGTAGAGCATTGGCCCAATGAGCACACGATAGGATGAGAAATCCTTTTCCATCCCGACTATGTCAACAGAGATCCCTTTTTTCCAAAAGCTTCGATAGTGAGTTTGACAAGCCTCTACATAGCGTTTGTTTGTATTATTTAAGCCTTGCGCATCATCAATGGCCCAGTGATTTTCCCAATCATAAATGATGGCGACCTCTGGCTGAACGGATGTGCCCGCAATTGGGTGCAGCTGCTCCAGTTGTTTCCCTAGATCAGCTACCTCTTGAAACACGCGCGTATGTTCATGACCAGAATGATCGACAACGGCACCGTGGAATTTCTCAGAGGCGCCTCGGCCTTGCCGCCACTGGAAATAAAGCACGGAGTCTGATCCGTGGGCAATTGCCTGCATGGCAGAAAGGTGTGCCATGCCTTTATGTTTGACCTTGTTCACTTCATGCCAGTTTACAAGGCTCGGCGTACTCTCCATGACGAGAAACGGCTGTCCGTCCTTTAAGGAACGATACAAATCATGTACAAAGGCAACGTTCGATGCTAATTCGGCCGTTGTTTCTCTGCCGCTGTGCCAAGCAGGATAGCTATCCCATGAGATCACATCGACCTCTTTTGCAAATTGATGATAATCCAGCCCAAGAAATGGACGCATATGCGGATAGTCGCCCATAAAGTTCGTGGTTACTGGGATATGAGGCGTCAATTCCCGCAGCGGCTTAATTTCATTTTGATAAAAATTGATCGTTTGTGCTGTGACAAAGCGCTTCCAATCCAGGTTCATGCCGTGAATCATGTGCTCCCCGTGTGGTGCGGGTGACTCGATTTGTGACCAATCACTATACGTGTGGCTCCAAAATCCAGTCCACCAAGCTTGATTCAAAGCCTCAAGGTCATGATTGTATTTGCCTTTCAAATAGTCTCGAAATGCTTCCTGGCAAAGATCGCAATGACATTCGCCGCCGTACTCATTCGAAATGTGCCACATGATCAGTGCTGGATGATCCTTGTAGCGTTCCGCCAGCAGCCGGTTGAGTGTATTCGTTTTTTCTCGATAAACCGGAGAGGTGAAGCAATGATTGTGGCGCAGTCCATGTAAGTTACGCTGACGATTCGCTTCGACGCGCAATACTTCTGGATATGTTTGTGACAGCCAAGCAGGTCTTGCTCCGCTTGGCGTTGCGAGAATGGCGTGTGCCCCCTGCGCTGCCAAGCGGTCCATGATGTCATCCAGCCATGCAAAGTCATACTGACCTTCTGCTGGCTCTAGCTTACTCCATGCGAAAATGTTGATGGAGAATGTTTGACAGTGTGCAAGCTTCATTAATCGAAAATCTTCTTCAATGATCTCTGGCATATGGAGCCATTGATCTGGATTGTAATCGCCACCATGCAAAAAGCCTTTCACATTTGGGTGAACGAGTGGGTAACGCTTTCCCATTTTGTCACGTCCTATCCTTTTAGTTACGGTGTCATTTGTTTAAATACATCAAGAGAAGGCAGTGCTTTTCCGTTGAAATCAAACATCGCTTGATTTTCCCACGCATTTCCGACAGTACCGGTTGTTTGGATATAAGCCAGCCCGTATTGACTAGACCACGGAGCACCTTTCGCTGGAATCCAAAGCGGCTCCCAATAAAAGAACCCTTTTCCGCGGTTGTTGTTTACTTGTGAAATCTTTTCGGATAGATCTCGTATAAAAGATGCCTGGCCCTGAGGTGAGGCGGGATAGCCGGCTGTATTGACAGAGTCTTGATTAAATGAGTTATCTAGGTTGTCACCGTTCGCTGTTGTAAAGCCGTAAGCGGTTTCCACCACGATCACGTCTTTGTTATAGCGGGCACTAATATCATTCATATTGGACGTAAGACCGCTAAAGCCGCCGTCCCAATACGGGTAATAAGATAAACCGATCGTATCGAAGGAGACGCCTCGTTTTGTGATTTCATCAAACCACCAGCGGGATGCACCATTGTCTCCGCCATGTGCAAGGTGAAGCATGATTTTGATGTTTGAATCGACAGAGCGGACGGCATTTGTGCCAGCTTTTAGCAGAGCAGCGAGCCGGTCAAATTCACCACCGCCTTCACCCCAGCTTTTTCCGTTTGGCCACAGCATACCTGAGTTCAACTCATTCCCGACCTGAACCATATTCGGCAAGGCATTTTGCGCTCTCATCGCTTTGAGCACATCACCTGTGTAAGTGCCGACCGCTTTTTCTAAATCGCTTTGTGAGAGGGATGCCCACGCTTTCGGTTTGAATTGTTTACCGGGGTCAGTCCAGAAATCACTGTAGTGAAAATCAAGCAGCACTTTCATGTTTTGTGCTTTTGCACGTTTCGATAAAGCGATGGCTGTATTGAGATCATTTGTGCCGCCGTTATAGGCACGGCCTTGATTGTCATATGGATGGTTCCACAGTCTGATACGCACATAGTTGACGCCTTTATCCTTTAATAGCTTGAGCGGATCAACCTGCTGTCCGTTCTGGTTGTAGTATTTGCCGCCGCTTTTCTCCACTTCTGCAAGCATCGAGATATCGGCTCCCTTGATGAAATCACCTTGCAGTCCATTGATCGGTTTCACAGAAATCGTATCGGCCCTTGCTTCAGGCAGAATACCTAATCCCATCAGAAAGAAAACGACAACAGTGACAAGCAACCATTTCTTCATCAAATCTCCCCTTATCCTTTTGTCCCGCCTTGTGTGAGACCGGACACAAATTGTTTTTGTAAAACAAGGAACAATAAAGCGACTGGAATCGCAATGAGTAAAGCCCCGGCTGCAAAGGTCGTGTAGCTTGCACCCATTTTGTCTGACACAAGATTGTACAGACCGATTGGGAGCGTATACATTTCGGGTGAGCGGACAATGACACTGGAAATGATGAAATCACCCAGCGGACCTGTAAATGAGTTGATTGCGACAACAGCTAAGATGGGCTTAGCGAGAGGCATAATAATTTGGATGAAAATCCGGAAATGCCCTGCGCCGTCCATTCTGGCTGATTCATCGAGATCCTTTGGAATCGCATCAAGATAGCCTTTCATTAAATACGTATTCATCGGAATTTGTCCACCTGCATAAATCAAAATCAGGGCAAGGTGGCTGTTAATGAGTCCAAGCATTTGAGCAAGAACAAAAATCGCTATCAGTGCTGAAAATTGAGGAATCATTTGCAGCAGCAAAAAGAGCATCAGCCCATTTTTCCGTCCTTTGAAGCGGAATCTGGAAAAGGCATAGCCTGTAAAACTGACAAGAACGAGCGTTAAAACCATTGTGGCAATACTGATCTTCATTGAGTTCCAATACCATTTTGCATAAAGTGCCCCCTGACCGAAGAACAGCTCGGTGAAGTGGCTGAACGTTGGATTCTTCGGAAACATGCTTGTACTCATGAGGCTGTTCCCAGGGTTAAAGGAAGCACCGATCGTCCAAAGCAGTGGATATAGAATACAAATGGAGGCAATGAAAAGGATAAAATAAGTGATGCTCAGGCGAATGAGCTTGTTTTGTTTTGATCCCATATCACATCATGTCCTCCTCTTTGAATGAATTCGTTCTCTTAAACTGCCAGAGTGCAATGGCGATGACAAAGATTGAAAGTAAGATCGTGACAGCGGCAGCGAGTGCATATTGAGAAGACTGCATCGTGAGTTTGTAAATCCAAGAAACCAAGATGTCCGTTCCCCCTGCAGTTGAGCCAGCGACAGGCGGTCCTCCGCCATTAAATAAGTAGATGATATTAAAGTTGTTAAAGTTAAACGTATATTGCGTGATTAATATAGGCGCAATGGAATAAAGGACAAGCGGTAACGTGATGGACCGGAATTTCTGAAAGAAGTTTGCCCCATCAATGGTCGCAGCTTCGTATAGATCCTCTGGAATTGCTTGCAAAACACCGGTTGTCATAATGAAAACAAAAGGAAATCCAAGCCAAGTCTGCATCGCAATGAGGGCAATTTTGCTCCAAAATGGATCTGTCAGCCATGGTTTTGGATCAATTCCAATCGATGCAAAAAGTGTGTTGTTAATGGCTCCAAATGTATCGTTGAACAGTCCGGCAAACACCAAAATGGTCACAAAACCCGGAACAGCCCAAGGGAGAATCAAAATGGTTCTAAAAAAACGTTTTCCTTTTAAATCCTTCTGATTGAGCAGAACCGCTAGAAAGATGCCGACAGCACATTGAAGGGTCGAAGCAGCCAGCGTCCATACGACGGTCCAGCCAAGTACATCAATGAAAGTGTCTCTCCAAATATCAATTGAAAAGATATTTTGGAAGTTCTTGATCCCTACCCAATCGATCAGATTGGCAGGAGGCGAGTGGTATAAATCGTAGTTCGTAAAGGCAAGCGCAAAGCTGAACATAATAGGAAAGACAACAGAGAATAGAAGTAAAAAGAAAGCAGGAGTGCTCATTAAGTAAGGAAAGCCTTGGTCGATCAGCTGATGATATTGAGCTCGGATGGAATGAAGCGGAATCCCTTGATCACGTTTCTTTCCGTTCATAAAAGCATCACGCATCATGAGTACGTAAAAGCCGATACCAAAACAAGCTGTTAACAGCGCAATAATCCCTTTTGCTAAAAGAAAAACAGAGTTGTCACGAGGCAGCATCGTACCAAGTGTGAACAGCCCCCAAAAGCCAATATTGAATAAATCATAAAATACGATGAAAAAAGAGACGCCGAACAGGAAAAAAAGTGCCCCTTTGCCGTACTGTTTGTTGTACATCTGCCCCATCCCGGGTATTAAGGAGAACATTAGCGCCCGTCTCCGGTGTGTCTTTGATTCCACTATGTGTGTGCGGTCTAGTTCAAGGTTACCCGTCACGTCTAACACCTACTTCATATGAAATTAGATCAAATACGGGCAGCTTGATAGACTTAAAGGCTACCCGTGTTTGATGATTACTTAGAGTGATTTGCTTTAATTTGAGAGTCGATTTGATTGACCGCATCATCAAATGCCTTTTTCACATCTGTCCGGCCTGTTGCAATGAGACCTAACGCGCTGTCAATCGGCTTCCACACCTCTGCCATTTCAGGGGTATTCGGTGTCAGCGTGGCATATTTCGTTTGTTTTGAAACAGCATCCGCATTGGCGTTTCCTGTGATGATTGGATCCTTCATCAGCTTTTTCACTGGTGGAATTTCCTCTGTTACTTCGAATCGCTTCTTCGAATTTTTTTCATTCGTGATAAACTCAACAAATTTCTCAGCTAGGTCTTTATTTTTAGAATAAGAGGAGACGTTGTAGCTCTTTACACCTAAGAATGAGCTCATATGCTTTCCGTTCGGGAGTGTTGGCAGCTCTGTTACGCCATAGTCAATACCAGCTTCTTTATATGGACCAAATGACCATGGACCAGAAATGACAGCTGCGGCCTTTTTCTCTGTGAATAAGGAGTTGAGGACATTGATTCCTTGTTCACCAATGATGCCTTTCGGGAAAAGTCCTTCGCTAAAGAATGTTTGAATGTATTTTCCGCCTTCAACAGCGCCATCGTTGTTCAGGCCAATATCGTTCACATCATAGGAGCCATCGCTTTTCTGTTTGAAAATATAGCCTCCTGATCCGCCTAACACACTTTGTGCATAGTAAATTTCATCCCATTTCGCTACAAAACCGTATTTCCCGTCTTTTGTCAGCTTTTTCGAAAGGTCATACCAGCCATCAAGTGTAGTTGGTGCCTTTTTGACAAGGTCTTTGTTATAGAAAAGCACTGTCGTTTCAACGGATTTAGGAAGGCCATACAGCTTGCCGTCTATCGTTTGTGATTGAATGGATTCGTCTGTAAAGGAATTGATCACTTTTTGATCAGGCTTGATTTCCTGTAGCAGCCCCTCAGTGACGGCTGATCCAATTTGATCGTGAGGCATCGTGATGACGTCTGGGCCTGTCCCGGCTGCTCCATCAAGGCGGAGAGCTTCGATTTGGTCGGCATACGCTTTTTCGACCACTTTGATTTTCACATCGTTTTGTTTTTCAAATTCTTTTACAGCGTCTTGAATCCCATCAGACTTTTTGACATCCTCCCATACTAGCAAGGTCTTTGTACCTGTAGATGCTGGCTGTGTCCCGCTTGAATTGTCATCTCCTGGCCCGCATGCTGAAAGCAGAAGCACAGCAGTACCAACAACTGCTGATAATGTCGCCCATTTTCCCTTTTTCATTGGTAATCCCCTCTCGTTCTTTTTTCACAGATGATAAGAAAACGCTTTCTTAATGTGAGAATATCAACTTAAGTAAAAAAAGTAAACATATTTTATTAAATTTATTAAGTAAAATTTTTTACTCGTATAGAGAGAAAAGAAGCCCTCCACATTAGGAGGGACTTCCAGTTGATTATATGGTGCTTTTCCGAAAGACAGGCTCTGAGGCAATCAGAACAGTCTTAGGCAATGTTCTGCCGTCCACAAGTCTTTCTAAAAGTAAATCGATCGCCGTCTCACAAAGTAATGACGTATGGATGTGATACGTGGTGAGCGGCGGCGATACATATTGAGACACATGAATATCGTTGATACTAAAGACGCTGACGCGGTTCGGCAGAGAAAATCCTCGCTCATTTAATGCTTGTAAGCAGCCGATGGCAAGAGGGTCACTAGCGACACAAAAAGCGGTGGGCAGATCATCACCAAGCTCGTCGATCGCCTTCATCATCAGCGAATATCCTTCATCTACTGAGAAATGGTGGCCGATATAGACCAATCGCTCATCAAGCATATGGCGGGCCAGCATGTATTCACGGAAAGTCGTTTCACGAATATCTGGAATGTGCACATTCGTATTCAGATCAAGGTCTGTGCCGCCAATGAATCCAATAGATGTGTGCTCTTTTTCGATAAAAGAATCGATGATCTTTTCAACAATTCGTTTCAGGTTCGGCTTTACAGAATCAAAACGGTCTTCATCTGGCGTCGTATCAATAAAGACAATGTGCGGAGTGATCGCATATAATTGGTCAAGTTCTGACGTTTTAAAGCGGCCGATGGCGATGATTCCTTCTGTAGCAGAATCAATGGAATGTAGCCCATCAGACGGATTGTAAGCGGTCACATTTAAGCTCCGAGTATTGGTGAGTTCCTCAATGCCGAGTCGAATGGATTTAAAATAAATATCTTCAAGCTCTTCCTTTTCAGTCATCCAATAGAGAAAGGCGATTTTTTTTAATGAATGTTTGAATGTCTTCTTTTGGTAGGACAAAGCTTCTGCGGCGGCATATACTTTTTCGCGTGTTTGATCGGTGACAGATAGGTTGGGATCTTGGTTCAGTACGCGAGATACCGTTGCAATGGATAAGCCTGCTTTTTCTGCAATGTCCTTTATTTTAGCTGCCAAATCAGCACCTCCTATAGAAAATATCTCCTCTTAGTATAGAGTCTTTAAAAAAATTAGTAAATATTTTTATTAAATTGTTTTCGTTTAGGCGGTTCTTTACGTGCTGGAAAGGAATTAGTAAGATATATATAGGTAAGGTGTTGGATTAAGATTTCTGATAGGAGAGGGACCGATGTATTACGATGCACTGAAGACATTTGTGACAGTGGTGGAGGAGAAAAACTTTACAAAAGCAGCCCAAAAGCTGCGAATTTCTCAGCCAAGTGTCAGTCTTCATATTAAGAACTTGGAGCAGGAATTCCAGACCGTTCTGCTGAATCGTTCACCAAAGCAATTAACCGTTACACCAACTGGGGATATGCTGTACCATCGATCAAAACAAATCATTCGTCTGTATGAACAGGCGAAGCAGGACATTTATGAGCATCACCACCTGGCAAGAGGAAAGCTGACCATCGGGGCGAGCTTCACCATTGGTGAGTATGTGCTGCCCCAAATATTGGCGGAGTTTCATCAGCTCTATCCGCATGTTGATATTGAGGTGGTCATTGATAATACAGAGGCGATCGCTAGACATGTCCGTTTATTCCATGTTGACATTGGTTTGATCGAAGGACAGACCAATGACAAAGAGCTTTCTGTAGAAACTTTTCTAGAGGACGAGCTTTATATTGTGGCGCCATTAGATCATCCTTTTGCCAAGAGAAAAGATGTCACCATTGATCAATTACAAAACGAAACATGGATCACGAGAGAAGAGGGATCAGGGACAGGAGAATATTTACAGCATGTCCTGAAATCAAATGGACTGAAAGCGCGAACCTTTGTAACCTTTAGCAGCAATCAAGCGATTAAAGAAGCTGTGATCCATGGAATGGGTCTTTCTGTTTTATCTAAATATGTCCTCCAGCGAGGCAGCATTGGCGGTGAATTGGCTGTTATTTCTGTCAGAGGCATGGATTTCAAACGAAAGTTCTCCTATGTCGAGTCACCGATGACCGGGGGAAATAAAAATAAGGAATTGCTCGTTGAATTGTTAAGGAAAGAGAAAAAGGACGCTTCTCCTCAGTAGGAGAAACGTCTTTTTTTATAACCCTTTAATTTTGATTTCATCGACTGGAAGGAAAATCTCACCTGTATCTGTATATTTCATGGTGATCTGATCGCCCTCTTTTAAATAAATGACGAGAGGTTCTTTTTCAGATGACATAGTGTAGCTTTTCCCATCGTCTAGCAGGAAGGTGACGGTTGTATAATCACCGGTCTTTTCTTTGTAGACTCGTTTGACCTTCCCTGCCACTTCTTTCTTTTCTTGCTTAGAGGAACTGTTAACAGTACCGCCGCCTTTTTGAAGAGCTGTCTTATAGGCTCTTAGTGCTTCGTTTGGTGTAGAAGCGTACGCGGCGATTTCTGGATTGGCTGCAGAAACGATAAAGTAGTTTTGCAGGAATCCATTTGAATCGAGAACAGGTGTGAGCCAGCTGGCTTCCCCATAGAAATTATAGAGAATTGGCATGCGGCCTTTCCATTTCTTCTCGATGAATCGTTTCTCAATAATTTGCAGAGCGCCCTGAGAATCCATGTAGGATTCTTCAAGATTTCCGGTATAATAAGTCGCTTTTCCTGTTCGGGCATTTGTCAGGGCATATCCGAGCATGGAATCAACGCCCTCTTTTGGACTTGTGAAATCTGTGAAGTAATACATATCTCCTTTTGAATCAAATACCGGGCTCACATTGGCTTCCGTTCCTTCATCGGAAGGCAGCTTGACATCTGACTTTCCAAACATACTGTTCCAGAACCCGTGAATATAGTTTCCGAAATAGCTGTTTTGCAGACTGACCGCCTCTGGTGAAACAGCACCGTCGATAAAGGCAGGTACTTGATCTAGAGCATATTTCTTCGTCGCACCTGTTTTGGCATCAACAACGACGACACCGGAAGCTTTAAAGCCGTTTCGGGCAGAGATGAAATCGCCATACGTTTGAATGTAATAAGGCTTGCCGTCATCATTGATTTCCAGCTGTGTGCCGCCATAGAAAATCAAATCTGGGTACTGGAGACGGATATGCCGCTCAATTTCTTTGTTGAAATAGGAGGAAGGCGTATAGACCATCTCCGTCTTCACGAACTTTGGATTAGCAGAGGAGTCGGTCGCACTTAATGTAAAGTAACCCGGCGTGCTGCCTGCACGAATCCATTTAAAGAAGTCCGAGAACTCCACTGGAGCGATGTATACATACTCACCGTTGACCTTCTGAATTTGCAAGCTGCCAAGCTCATAGTAGCTTGTGTTTGGCACCTGTCCGAACGATTTCTTCATTTTGTTCCGGGCAAATTGAGGCGGCACACTCGCAGGTGTTTCTTTTTCATCAAATGCTTTGATTTCTACTTTTTGCTCCATTTTGGAGACATCGAATTTCTCATTCGCATTGAATAGAAAAGCTGTCGCCATGTAAACACCGAGCAGCAATAGAATAAGAAACAGCACGCCTTTGATTTTACGCTCCAATCCCACTGACAAAAAGGCGCCTGCTGCTGTCACAACAAGTCCAATCAGCCATAGAGATGAAGGGTTACGGTCTAAATTGGTAATGTAATAGAAAACAAAAATACCGATCATGAACAGCAAAGCAAGGCCAGCAATCCACATGAGCGGCACCTGCTGTTCTGTCCCTTTCTTTCTAACGATCAACCTGAGTGGTGTGAGCAAAAGGGTCAAGACAAGACCGATCACAACCGAAAATAACAAAATATATCCCACAAACAGATCTCCTTTCAAATCAATCACTCTTTTAGTATATACGAGTGTGAGGGGGAAAAGATTCATCGGATGGAAGGTTCATCTAAATGCCAATCGAGTTGATGGCAGATTGAACATCTTCTTTCAGTTCGTAAAATTTGAGTCTTTGTTCAATTTTTTCTATTAAGGCGTCTATGGCTTCACCTGACATGTGCGTATGGATGCGCTGTTGCTGTTTATACACTTTGACCAGAAGGTCGTCAATTAGATCTAAAATTTTTTCCGCTTCTTGGCGATCTTCTGCAAATTCATTTTGAAGCTGATGCCGGATAGCTCTGATAAGTGCTGTTTTCTGTTCTTCTTTGATCTTTGCTTTCAAAGCTGCCAGCTCTGCTGGTGTCATGTCTTCCGTGTCAAAGTTTGCTTTTGAGAAGATGGAGCTTGATGTATGCGTATCTGTCATTCTTTGCAAAAAACGATCTGCATCTGTTGGTTGTTTCTTTGAAAATTCCATTTGTCGTTCTCCTTAAGAAATACCCATGTTCTTCGCCAGGGCTGTATCTGCATCGTGGTATTGTTTTCCTAGCTCGCTCATATCATCTGATATTGAGTCCAGCCATCTTTTTAAATTCATAGCGTTATCAATCGCTGTATCATACTTTTTGACCGAATAGAACTCATTCTCAAGACCCTCTGTTTTTAAGTGGCGAATCACAGTATCCACATCTGAAGCCGTCAGCTGATCATATGAACCAAAGCCAACAATTTGTTTATACCTTGAGCGTACCCGTTCCACAGATTGATCGACTTTGTCATCGAGTTTCTCGATTTTGCGAATGATTTGCTGCATATGGTGATCGGCATATGTCGAGAATTTACGCCCTGTGTTCATGAGAACGTGGGATTTAATTAAAATCGCCACCACACTATGAGGATCAACATTTGATTGGCTCAACTGATGTAACATGGCCGTGGTAAGTGAAGGGTTAATTCTCAACATATCATCAATGGTTTGAACGGAGCCGCCTGGCGAAAAGGTATAACGATCTAAGCCATGGCTGCCAGCGATTGCTTCAAGGAATAAATTCGCATCCAGTGAAGGATTCACACTCATTGCCCGATTGAGGAGGTCTTTCATGAATTGGACGGCTTTTGAGGAGTCCTCGGAGTAATCGACACCTTCGGGGAGAGCGGCATCATACATCACTTTCACTCGGCCGATTTCTGTCGTATGGCGATTTAAAAGAGAAAGCCCGTCATTGAGATTGATATATTCGGTTAATCTGCTGCGGTAATCGCCTTTTAATGCTTTAGCTTGTAGACCATCTGATAGATTTGGATAAATATTTGGATTCTCAAATGTGACCCCGCCTTGAATAAAGTCGTTTTTGACAAGAACATAGGAAGCATTTGACCCGCCGAGTGAATGACCTGTCACATACATTTTGGCATTCGGCATTTTCTTATGTATTTCTTTCGCATATCGATCCGCTTGAACCATTTGATTCTCTGCACCATGCTCAAATGGAATATTTTTAATCAGATACTTTGTATCCGAAACCATCCAATCCTGAACAATTTCATTTGTATAGGCGGTTGTGCCTGTTGTCAACTTAGTCGTCACTTCCTGTGAACCCTTCGATCGACTAAAAGGAGGCAGCTTCGTCAAAATGGTAGAAAGAAGATCATCTGACTCTTTTTTTCCATGTTTTTTAATGGTATCTTTATATTGGCCTGCACCAATCGGTTCAGAACCACGGTATGCGATGACGGCGTTTTTGATTTTGGTGAGGTCTTTTCCTCCATTAGATCGAGTGAAATCCTCTTCAGAAACAAGAGTTAAGGCATTGAGCCCTTTTTCCGTCTCTTTATAATCAATGACGTACATGTTGTTACCATTACTTATTTTTATCATGTTTGAATCACTATAATTTTCTATTTTATAGGATTCGTCCGAAATTTTATTGTAGTCTTCGTCGCTAAGCATAATTATTGATATCTTTTTAGACAAAACTGTCACTCCTGTAATATTTATCATAATAATTATATTATATAGTTTATAAAATATCTATTATGATCTGGGATTGAAAGAGTATAAAGTTTAAAAATATATTTTAAATTTTTAAAAGGTGGATATAGTTGCTAATGAAAAATACATTAAAGGTTTTATTTGCTCTAATTGTAATAATAATCATATCGTTGGCAGTGCTTTTAATCCAACATGATAAGCAAAATAAAACTAGCGATTCAGGAGGAAAGAATACTGTGCAAGAAAAAGAGAAAAGTGATCAACAAAAGGCAGAAGAATTAGCCGAAAAAATGAAACCGAAAATAGAAAAAGATCTTCATGAAATGGACATCCATCAATTTATAAAAGATATAACTTTTAAAAAGGGAGTTACCATTAGTCCTATGGGCTATATTATTGTTAAAGGATACGTTAACGATGAACCTGAGAAGTTCAATTTTTCTGCATCTTTAAAGTATAGAACTAAAGAAATTAGTTCAATGAGTTATTCATACGAGTTATCAATTCGATTCAGGGATTGGGAAAAATATAAAGATGAACCGGAATTAAAAGAGAATTTCCTAAAAAGCCTCCCCAAAAAAGAACGCGAACAATATCTTAAAGACATTGGAGAAAAAGAGTAATAATAAACAAGTAATTTCCGATTAACCCCAAATAGTTGAAACAGGCATATGCTATCATTCACCTAACAACACTATTAAAAGGGAGAGATTTCACCCATGGCAAATACAAAGAAATTGATCTTAGATGTAGATACTGGAATCGATGATGCGATTGGGATTTTGCTGGCAGTGAAAAGTAAGCAGTTTGATATTTTGGGGATTACGACGGTTTGCGGGAATGTGTCTGTCGATGCGGCTACATTGAATACGTGTAAAGTGCTTGAGCTGGTTGAGGCAGATAACATTCCTGTCATCAAAGGTTCAGCAACCCCTCTTTTAAGAGCGCCTCATTATGAACATCGGGTACACGGAGAGGATGGAATTGGCGGTGCTTTAAAGGATGTCTGGCCAAAGAAAACAGCAGATGCTGGTTTTGCGCCTGATTTTATCATTGAACAAGTGCTGCAGTATTCGAAGCAGGTCACGCTTGTGTTGACAGGGCCTTTAACGAATTTAGCCCTTGCGGTAAAAAAATGCCCTGAGCTGATTCATCATGTGAAAGAGGTCATTTTTATGGGTGGTGTCGTGAAGGGGCAGGGGAACGTCACACCAGTTGCGGAATTCAATACATATGCAGACCCAGAAGCAGCGAAATTGGTGCTGGATGCTGGATTCCCTTCATTGACTCAAGTGGGGTTAGATGTCACGAGACAGGTCTTGTTAACGGATGAGAGAATCGATGCCATTCAAAATGAAACGTTGGCAGCTTATATCAGAGAGAGTACAAGCATTTACCGACAGCGCTATTTTGAGCGCAATGGTGTGTGGGCGTGTGCCATGCATGATCCGCTTGCTGTAAGTCTCGCCATTAACAAGGAGCTTGTAAGCACACAGGCTTTTCATGTAGAAGTGGAGACGAAGAGTGAGTTTTGTGACGGTCAAATGATCTGTGATTTTCAGCACCAATGGGAGAAAGAGCGCAATGTCCAAGTGTGTACAGATGTAGATGCTGAAGCTTTTTTCGATTTATTGATCAAAACGATGAATTCATAAAAAAAAGAAGTCTGTGCAAACAGGCTTCTTTTTTATAAGATGGGAACATGAGGAAATGTATGCGCTCACATGAATAAGGAAGGAGTGAAGTCAATTGGCTTCTGTCAGTTTAAGTAGTATTGAAAAAATACGAGCAGCAAGCAGAGGATTGCCGCCAAAGCTGAAAGGAATTGCAGAACATATTACGAGTGAACCTGGCGACATTATTCATTTGTCTATTGTCGAGCTTGCCAAAAAGACAGCGAGTTCAGAGGCAACGATTTTTCGTCTTTGTAAAAGGCTTGGATTTGAGGGTTTTCAAGATTTGAAGATTGCAATTGCCCAGGAAATAGATCAAACAAAGCCTGATTATGTAGATGAAGAAATGAGTCTTGATGATGATACGGCCGTTTTTATGCAAAAGGTTTTTCAGGCGAATATATCTGCATTAAAGGATAGCTTTCAATTACTGAATCCAGAGGATGTAGAAAAAGCCATTCAAATCATTCATGAAGCAAAGCGTTTAGAGTTTTATGGGAGTGGCGGGTCCGGACTTATTGCAACAGACGCTTTTCATAAATTTATGAGGACAGGCATCAACTGTATTGTTCACACCGATTCCCATTTTCAAGCGATGTCTGCCGGTCTTCTCGACCAGCACAGTACAGTGATTGGTATATCTCATTCTGGCCGTAATAAAGATTTACTCGATGCAATGAAAACAGCAAAGGAAAAAGGAGCGAAAACCATCGGTATTACAAGTTATCAGCGCTCTCCATTGAGCCAGCTTGCTGATGTCACGTTGTATACATCGACGCAAGAAACAGCTTTTCGAACAGAAGCGATGTCTGCAAGACTTGCTCAGCTCACTGTCATTGACGTACTATACTTTGCACTTGCTCACTTAAGACAGCAGGAAACTTTAACAAATTTAAAACAAATGAGAGAAACCATTTCACAAAAAAGGGTGTAATGGTTTCAAAAATAAATTTTTCTATTAGTGAAAAATGCCGTTGTGGTAACGATTTTGAGCTTTTAAGTGAAAATAATTTTCTTTTTAGTCGTTGAATGTCGAAAAAATTATTCCTATAATGGGATTTAACAGGTATATCAAAACAATAAAATATGATTTCAAATCAATGATTGGGCGTGATACAGATGAAGGGAAACCAGGCGGTAATTGGTTTGGATATTGGAACAACAAGTACAAAGGCGGTTCTGTTTGGACCACAGGGGAAAGTGATAGCAAAGCATTCAGTTCCTTATGATCTCATTCAGCCCCAGCCAGCATGGGTTGAACAGGACCCTGAACATATATTAGAAGCCGTCATTGCAAGTGTAAGAGGTGCGTTGACGAAAGCAGCATTTGATGCAAAACATCTCATAGGCGTCGGGATTAGTACAGCGATGCATTCCTTGATTGTGATGGATAAGCATGGCAAGGCGTTAACGAACAGTATCATTTGGGCAGATAACAGAAGTGCAGAACAAGCGAAGCGAATCACTTCAGACATGGACGGCTTCCAAGTGTATAAAAGAACCGGTACACCGATCCATCCAATGTCACCGCTTTCAAAAATACGGTGGATCAAGGAAATGGCACCTGATGTCTTCAAGAAGGCAGCGAAATTCATTTCCATCAAAGAATATATTCTTTATCATTTCTTCGGTCAGTATGTCGTCGATTATTCAATCGCTTCAGCAACGGGACTGTTCCGTTTGGAAACGCTTCAATGGGATGAGCAGGCGCTGCGTATTGCTGGAATTGAGGCTGATCAATTGTCTGAACTTGTTCCCACGACGTATCAGCTGAGAGGGCTTCAGCCAGAGATCGCCCTGCGAATGGGCATTGCGGAAGATACACCATTTGTTGTTGGTGCGAATGATGGGGTTCTAGCGAACTTAGGTGTGGGAGCGATTGGAAAAGGTGAGGTGGCTGTCACGATTGGGACAAGCGGTGCAGTCCGTACGGTCGTGGACAAACCAATAACAGATGAACAGTCAAGAACGTTCTGCTATGCGTTAACTGATAAGCATTGGGTGGTTGGAGGACCGACGAATAATGGCGGGATCATGCTGAGATGGCTGAAGGATGAATTTGGATCCTCGGAGGTAGAGGTAGCAAAGCGTCTTGGAGTGGACCCTTACGACCTGATGATTGATATTGCGAAAAAAGTTCCAGCCGGCTCAGAGGGACTGCTGTTTCTGCCATTTTTAACAGGTGAGCGTGCACCTTATTGGAATCCAAATGCGAGAGGCACTTTCTTTGGGATCGGTCTTCAGCATAAGCGGGAGCATTTTATAAGAGCTGTGTTAGAAGGCGTCATTATGAGTGTGTTCTCAATCGGTGTTGCCTTAAGGGATTTAACCGGTTCAGCAAAGGATGTCAGGGCGTCGGGCGGATTTGCGCGATCTCCGCTGTGGCGGCAAATTTTAGCGGATACGATGGGCAGGGAAGTACTTGTCCCGGAAAGCTACGAAGCATCAGCACTAGGGGCGGCCGTGCTCGCACTTCATAGTTTAGGTTATATGGAAGAGATAGAAGAGGTTCAAGATTGGATTCGAATCTCTGCCAGTCATGAACCAAATATGGAGAACAATGAAACATACATAGAACTGTTTTACTTATATGAGCGTCTCTATGACAAACTCAAGGATGAATTTGATGTCATTAGTGCGCTTCAATTAAAACAAAATCATTAAACATCAGGGAAAAGGTGGGAGAGCATGCTTTTATTCATCGTGATTGCCGCAATTGTCCTTTTACTCATCCTCATAACAGTTGCTAAGTTGAATCCGTTTGTGAGTTTAATCATTACCTCTATGTTAGTCGGCTTTGCCACAGGGATGGACCTGCAGGAAATCATTCAATCCATCAAAACGGGGTTAGGCAATACGTTATCATTGCTGGCCATCGTTCTAGCGCTTGGAACCATGCTTGGGAAAATGATGGCTGAATCAGGTGGAGCTGAGCGGATTGCTCACACATTAATCGGCCGGTTTGGGACGAAAAATGTGCATTGGGCGATGATGTTTGTTGCTTTTATTGTGGGAATACCTGTCTTTTTCCAGGTCGGATTTGTCCTTCTTATTCCTTTATTGTTTACGATTGCGATTGAAACGGGCATCTCGCTCGTGACAATTGGGATTTCGCTCATTGCTGGCTTGTCTGTCGTTCACGGTCTTGTGCCGCCTCATCCAGCTGCTATGGCAGCTGTCGGCATCTATCATGCCAACGTGGGGAAAACCATTTTCTTTTCCATTATTGTCGGTTTGCCAACAGCTATTATTGCTGGGCCGCTGTATGGAAAGTGGATTGGAAAGCGGATTCATAAACCAGTTCCAGAGCTGCTGAGAAAGCAATTTACTGAACGCAATGAAGATCGAAAACTTCCCGGCTTTGCAAATACGATGTTTACGATTTTGGTGCCAGTGATTCTAATGCTTCTTGCCACACTGGCGGATATTATTTTACCAGAGGACAATATTTGGTATCAGGTATTTAAGTACATTGGAGATCCAATTACAGCACTGCTGATTGCAACGGTGTATTCTTTCTTCAGCCTTGGCTTTGTGCAAGGGATGAGCCGTGACCGGGTGCTTTCCTTTAGTAATGAGTGCTTAGGACCGATTGCTTCTATTCTGCTTGTCATTGGAGCAGGCGGGGCTTTCAATAATGTGCTCATCGATTCGGGTGTTGGTGATTATATTGCAGATTTAGCAAAACACTCGCCGATCTCGCCGATTTTGCTTAGCTGGCTGATTGCTGCGGTTATTCGTGTGGCAACAGGATCTGCTACGGTCTCCATGATGACTGCAGCTGGTATTGTCGCACCGATTGCTGCATCTATGCCGGATGTGAGCAGAGAGCTTCTAGTGTTAGCTACAGGGGCGGGTTCATTGATTTTGTCTCACGTCAATGACTCTGGTTTTTGGCTGATCAAAGAGTATTTTGGGATGACCATTAAAGAAACGTTTTTGACATGGACGGCTATGGAGACGATCATTTCCGTTTGTGCGATTGCATTTATTATGATCATTAATATGTTTATTTAGTGAAACGCAACAGCCTGATTCTTCGGAATTGGGCTGTTTTTGCTTTTGGCAATACCACCTTTGTCAGATTGGGGTAAAATAAAGATATTGAGAAGCGGGAGGCGGACACGATCGAACCATTAAAACACGTTTATCATGAATTATTTATTGAAGAATTAGCGGAGAAACTTGCACAAGCGTCGACTGGGTTTGATGCTGTAGAATTCCAGCGGCTTGTGTTTCAAAAGGATTGGCAGCAGCTTGAGTTAAAAGGCAGAATGAGAAGAGTCACTGAATCGATGCATGCCTGTCTGCCTAAGGATTATGAGCAGGCAATTGAGGTGCTGCGTCAGACAGCCCCTCATTTTTCAGGACTTAGTGCGCTTGTATTTCCAGACTACGTCGAAACATATGGCCTAGCACATTGGGATATCTCGATCAAGGCGCTCGAATTCTTTACGCCTTTTTCCACTTCTGAATTTGCCGTTCGGCCTTTTCTGATTCAGGATCAAGACAAAATGCTGGCGCAAATGCTTGTATGGTCACAGAATCAAAATGAGCATATTCGGCGGCTGGCTAGTGAAGGATGCAGACCACGTTTGCCATGGGGATTAACTGTTCCTGCACTTAAAAAGGATCCTTCGGTTACGCTGCCTATTTTAGAAAACTTGAAGTCAGACCCAGCGCGCTATGTGCAAAAAAGTGTAGCGAACCACTTAAATGACATTTCAGCGATTCGGCCTGATCTGATGAAGAAGACGGCTAAAAGCTGGTATGGAACGAATGAACATACGAACTGGATCATCAAACATGCATCTCGTACCTTACTAAAAAAAGGCGATCCAGATATCATGGCTTTGTTTGGCTATGGGGATGATCCATCTGTTCAAGTAACAGATTTGAAGGTAGTGCAAAACCCTATTCGTATTGGAGAGAAAATGACCTTTCAATTTACACTTCAGGCTGCTAAGCCACTAAAGCTGCGTGTAGAGTATGCCATAGACTATGTCAAAGCTCGGGGTACCCGCAATCAAAAGGTATTTAAAATCACAGAGTTTGAAACAAGTTCAGCGTTACATAGAGAATTCGTCAGGTCACAGTCCTTTCAAAATATGACGACGAGAAAGCACTATGAGGGAACCCATACTTTAACGATTATCATCAATGGCATCCCAAAAGCATCGGTTGATTTTGAGGTAACTGAAGATAGCAGCTCATAAAAAAACCCGCCATTCCGGCGGGTTTTGGCGTTTAAGCCTTCTTTTTCATTAAGAATGAAGCGATGATGGCAGCGACTAAGAAACCAATGCTGATAATGGAGCTAGGCAGGTTTTCTTGTCTGAATAGGAACAAAACAAAGCTCAAACTGAGTACAAGACCTGCAAATAAAGTTAGATACGGAAACAGCCACACCTTGAAATACGGCTCCTGTGGATATTTTGGACGCAGTTTCAGATGTGCCATACAAATGCTGATCCAAATAAGTGAAACAGCAAAACCAGGAATAGCCAGCATGTAGCTGAAAATTTGGTCCGGATATAAGTAAGCAAAAAATGTTCCGATAAGAAGAAATAGAACGGTAACCCATAAACTTAAAATGGGTACGCCTCTTTTGTTGACCCGTGCCAGTTTTTTCGGACCGCCCTCTGATTTAGAAAGAGAATGAATCATTCTCGTCGTTCCATAAATTCCGGAATTCGCCGCAGATAGAACGGCTGTAATCAAGACGAAATTAATGAAGTGAGAGGCGCCTTGCATACCAGCAGCAGAAAAGACTTGGACAAAAGGACTGTTATTTGGGTCAATTTGATTCCAAGGAATAAGGCCGCAGATGATCAAAATCGGCAATGTGTAAAATAAGATAATCCGCCACATCATACTTTTGACTACTCCAGGCAGAACCTTCTCCGCATCCTTTGTTTCAGTAATGGTCAGCCCAATCAATTCAGAGCCTCCGTAAGAGAAAATAACCACTAAAAGTGATGCAAAGATCGCACCCCATCCATTCGGGACGAAGTTTTGATAGTTGGTAAGCGCTGGTGTGCTTTGTTCGTTTGGAATGATCCCAAATAATAATGCTGCACCGAGAATAATAAAGACAATAATAACGAAAATCTTCATTCCAGCGAACCAAAACTCAATTTCACCAAAGTATTTTACATTATTTAAGTTAATTCCGATGACTAAGAGTGAGCAAAGTAAACAGAGTGACCATAACGGCACGTTCGGCAGCCAGTATTGAAGCAGACTGCCAGCTGCAATAATCTCAATGACACATACAGTGAGCCACATAAAACAGTAAACCCAGCCGACAACAAATGAAAAACGTTGACCAAGCGCAATTTGTATAAGGTCGCGAAGATTATTTCCCGGATACACAATGGCCATTTCGGCTAATGCTGCCATTACAATGAGGAGCAGCAATCCGGCAAATACATAGGAAAAAATGACCCCAGGGCCTGCTAAACCAATTGTATCGGCACTTCCTTTAAAGATTCCTGTACCAATGACCCCGCCCATCGCAATCATGCGAATGTGACGCGGTGATAAAAGCTTTTTTAATTCTTGTTGCTCCTGATTCGCGCTCATGACGTTCTCCTTTTTTAAAAATGCTTATGTTCCATTTTCTTTTTTCAAGACGTCAGTGTCAATATAAAAAAAGAGATTTTTCAGACAAAAATAGAGGTTGATTCTATCAAAACATATATTTATATCCATAATTAACTTATTTTATCCATATCTAAAAACGAAACTTCAAATAAATGAACATTTGCCTTATTTATGACATAAACAATTTTCAGTTTTTGTCGATATATCATTTGTATTACTAAAGTCCTAATAAAGAATTGTTTATAACTGTAAAATATTTCAAGAATGTTAAAGTTGAAAGGAGTTATGAAAGATGTTTAAGAGAAAAGCAAATGATTCATCGGCTGAAGTCCTTCTGAGTGAAAGCAGCCAATTAATAGAACGAATTGAAAAGGGAGACCTTTCAGCAAGATTAGATACTGCTGCATTTTCTTCTAGCCAAACGATAGAAGCAGTGGCGCAAATGAATGAAGCTTTGCAAAAGATGCAGGAAGCACATGAAAATATTCAAATGCGGGTGGAATTAGTGACAAAAGCCATTCAAGTTGGCTTATGGGATATGATCGTCATCGCTGGAGACCCGGTCAATCCAAAAAATGAATTCACATGGACGGATGAATTCCGAAAAATGCTCGGCTTTCAAAATGAGCACGATTTTCCAAACCTATTAGACAGTTGGGCATCTCGAATTCATCCGGATGAACAAGAATATACATTAGATGCATTTGCTTCGCATTTATTGGATCATTCAGGGCGTACGCCGTATGATATTGAATATCGCTTAAAGTTAAAAAACGGAGATTATCGCTGGTTCAAAGCAACTGGAACGACTGTTCGCGATCGGAATGGTGTCCCTCTTCGTGTGGCGGGAGCACTTTTTGATATTCATGATCAGAAATTGAAAGAAGAAGAGCTGCAAGCATTTGTCACAAGATATGACTTAATCAACCGTGCGCTTGTCGAAGCTCCTTGGGACATGGTGGTAGAGGCCGGCGATCCAGTCAATCCAAATAACGAATTCTGGTGGTCTCCGCAGTTCAGAACAACTCTTGGCTTTACAGACGAAAAAGATTTCCCGAATGTTCTGAGCAGCTGGAGCGACCGTCTGCATCCTGAGGATCAAGAAATGGCTTTACAAGCCTTTGCAGATCATTTAAATGACCACTCTGGACGCACACCGTTTGATATTGATTACAGATTGCAACGCAAAAATGGTGAGTACCGCTGGTATCATGCAGGTGGTGAAACCATCCGTGATGAAAAAGGTGTGCCTCTTCGTGTGGCAGGAACCATTCGTGACATCACGTTAGAAAAAAACAAAGAGAAAACAGCAGATGAAATGGCTTCACAAGTAGAACAGCTTTCAAGTTCTATTAGTGAGATGGTTTCGGGCATTAGCTCTGTGACCAATCAAGCACAGGAGCTTGCTGTCGCTCAAGAGCAGTCAACGTCTGCCGCACACTTAGCAAAAAATAGTGCAGATGAGACAAAAAATATTTCTGACTTAATCAAAGAAGTGGCAAACCAAACGAACCTGCTTGGTCTAAATGCTGCGATTGAAGCAGCTAGAGCTGGTGAACAAGGCCGCGGATTCTCTGTCGTTGCAGATGAAGTACGAAAGCTGGCGCTGCATAGTGCCAATGCAACGGAAAATATTGAATCTAGTTTAACGGATATGAAAACACAAATTGATGAGATTCTTGAAAATATCTCGAATATGACAGCTCTTACGCAAACTCAGGCTGCTTTAACAGAGCAAGTGAATGCTGCAGTCGATGAAGTGAATCACATGTCTCAGCGTCTTGTGGCGTATTCAAAGAGTATTTAATCGTCAAAAACCGCCCTCTCATAGAAGGCGGTTTTTTTCATTAAATTTGATCTGCTGGGAAAACAATACCTGCATCTTTTCTTGCGGCATCAAGAACTTTCATCACGGAGAGACTTTCATCAAGCCATGCATAGCACTGTTCATGATTTTTTGTTTCAATGATCTGCTGGAAGGCTTCTGCTTCATAAAACAGACGATTTGGATTCGTTTGTGCATTGAGTGAGATGACCCTGTCATCAACATGCAGCAGCACTTCCTCGCACCCATTCGCCCCATTTTTCACATGAATGAAGCCTTTTTCTCCTTGAATCAATGCAAAGTTCATGCTGCTTGTATCCTTACTGCCGACACTTGTCGCAATAAAATCACTGTAAGTGAACGTCAAAACACCAGATGTGTCAATACCGTTTGGATGGCGGTTTGCCTGATATTGGACTTGCTCTGGTGATCCAAAGAGGTTCATGATGAAATGGACATTATAGATGTTAATATCCATCAGGGCTCCTCCAGAGAACTCAGGGTTAAAGACATTTGGCGTTTCGCCGGCTAGCAGCTGATTATATTTGCTTGAATATTGACTATAGTTGCATTGAACCAATTTGATTTTACCTAATTGATGAAGGTGCTTTTTGATCAAATGATAGTTTGGCATATGAATGGTCGTAATGGCTTCAAATAGGAGAAGCTGCTTTTCCTTTGCGAGAGCGATTAAGGCTTCCAGCTCTTTCACATTAGAGGTGAAAGGCTTTTCGCATATCACATGTTTTCCGTGTTTCAATGCTTTCGTTGCATGCTCGCTATGTAAACGATTCGGTGATGCGATGTAAACGGCTTCTACGTGAGGATCTTCTAGCATAGCAGTTAGATCCGTATAAGTTGTCTGCACCCCAAATTTGTCTGCGAGCTTCTTTGCCGTTGCTTCCTTTCTTGAATAGACAGCGTGACAAGAAGCACCGTCGAGCTGTTCAATCGCTTGCAGGAAGCCTTCCACAATGATACCTGTTCCGATGGTTGCGATGTTCATTCTCAAAACCCCTTCCACTCGTTAAGCTGACTCTAGTATAACCGATGTTTTCATTGAACGTGTACTGAGATACCTGAGCGAAGGTGTGCCAGTGATCAACACCGGCACACCTTTGGCAGCCCTTACAATCAGCTGATATTTGCTAATGTTTGCTTTGTTAACAATTGAATAGCTGCCTTCCTTTTTTTTAACTCTTGAATAGAGTGCTGGATATCTTCGACTTTTTGCTCGAGCAGCTGTTCAGCTTCTGTTTTTGACTTTTTTTCGAAAAGTGATTTGATAATTTCACGAATTTCTTTAAGGGAGAAATCTAGCTTTCTCGCTTCGGTGATAAATGACAGCATGAGTACATATTTTTTATCATATAGACGATAGCCGTTATGCGCTCTTTTGGGCTCTGGGAGCACCCCTTCATTTTCGTAAAAACGAATGGTTTCAATATGTACTCCAGACATTTTTGACAATTTACCTCTCGTAAACGTAATCATTCCCTGCACCTCCTTTCTTTGCTATTCATCATACAATTAGATTTGCTCGTTTCAAAACATTCTATAGTGGTGGACAATTGTTCTGTTTTACTTGTTTCAAATGGGTGATCAGCACGATGAATAGAATGCGTTATAATAGAGTAGACTCTTGTGATATTTGTTACAGATAAGAACAAGTAGACAGCGTGAAGAAAAAACGATAGGCTAAAATAGGTAAATAGTAATGAAATAACCTGTCATCATCGTAATGATGGCTCAAAATAGTGACAGCACGTTTTTGCTGAGAAAAGGGGACCAGTGAATGTATAAATTAGTCGCAATTGATATGGATGGTACGTTATTAAATGATCAACATATGGTGCCGGATGAAGTGTTTGAAGCCATTCAACAGGCTAAGGCAGAAGGGATTAAAATTGTTTTATGTACAGGCCGGCCAATTGGCGGGGTAAATCGCTATTTAGCTGATCTTCAGCTTGATCAAGAGGGAGATTATGTGATCGCCTATAATGGAGCGCTTGTTCAAAACAGCCATACAAATGAAGTGGTGTCAGAGCTGACATTATCCTATGATGACTTAACTTCGTTATATGAATTGAGCCGTCAGCTGGACACGCCGATGCATTATTTCGATTCAGCCAATTTATACACACCGAATCGCGATATTAGTGAATACACAGTGCTTGAATCCTACTTAACAAAACTGCCGCTGAAATATATGCCTGTTGAAGAGGCAGATTCATCGATGAGACTTCCAAAAATGATGTATATTGATCAGCCAGAACGTTTGGAAAAAACGATAGAAGCCATTCCATCTGAAGTGAAGGAAAAATATATGATGGTAAAAAGTACAGATTTCTTCCTTGAAATCCTGCATCCTGATGTGAGTAAGGGAAATGCCGTGAAGCTTCTAGCGAAGGAGCTGGGAATTCCTCGTGAAGAAGTCATGGCTATTGGGGATAACGGGAACGACGTCTCAATGCTAGAGTTTGCAGGCTGCGGCGTCGCTATGGGAAATGCCATTGATGATGTCAAAGCCGTAGCTGATGTTGTAACAAAATCTAATAATGAAGCCGGAGTAGCACATGTCCTGCATGAGCTGGTTTTAGGAAAATAAGAAAAGAGCGGTCTGCCAGTGCGGTAGCCGCTTTTTTATATATTGGAGAAAAAGTAAACAAGCATACGTCTGCTGCTTAAATTCGTCTTTTGCAGCATCGCTTTCACATGATCATGAACGGTATGGGGTGAAATATATAACGTACTCGCAATTTCCTTTGTCGACTGGCCCTTTAATAAGCAGTCGAGGACGTTCATCTCTCTTTCTGTCAGCCTGTACGTTTTCGCTGCATAAGGAAGAATATCATTTGTTTGGGCTCGTTTGATGTGAATCATGACAGCCTCCTCCTGCCTGTCAGCCTGCGCCAATCGAAAGGCTTGAAGGGAAAGAAAGACCCCCGTAGGCATTCTTGTGATGCTTGCTGCTGTTTGATCGGTCCCGCCGTATAAAAGTTTAGCGCCTAATGCTCTGAACGGGCGGGGCATGACGGATTGGTCATGGATTTGTTCAAAGGCTTGAAATGTACGAAGCCAATGGAGCCCTGTCTCATTTCCATAAAGAAGCTTGTAATGAGTTGAAAGCATGAGAAATCCTTGCTGCTCCGCCGTATCATCATCTTCAGTGTCTCTTTTTTTGAAAAGCTCATCTCTCAGCTTGGCTGCAAGTGCCGGTGTTAGATCGATGACTGCTTGTATATCTCGCTTCTGAAAAGGTTCCTTGCCCTTTTGACGATAAAGGCTGGCGATACCCCAGCATTCTCCTTGAATCACAAGGGCTGCCCGCAATTCATCAGACCAACCGTTAGGTAACAAAATATGCTGATAGCGCTCGCTGTTCAAATATGCCCCGCTTTGGATGAGACTCGCAGCATGAATAGGGCCTTTGGCTAGAAACTCATGCTGATGCACGTCCCTTTTTAAAAATTCATTTTGAAAGAGCTGGTCATGAATTTCTTCAATCGATTCATCAGTGTAGGAACCTGTCGAGAGGAGAGTGGCTGGATCGATGGTTGTGATACAGACGGCATCAAAATCAATGACAGCAGCAAGCTCGTCCCGAATGTGCTGCCTTATCTGCTGAAAATGAGTGGCTGGATTGACCACATGATCTCCTCCTCAAAAACCCCCACTTTTAGGGATCGTTTTTTCTGGTGCCTCTTTTTACAATAAAGATGTCATATCGTTAGTGTACAGGAAACGATGGAAAGCGGAAAGGAACTGGAGGAGAATCATATGAAAGGAAACCAGCATTGGCACGACCCTGTTGCTGAATCATACGCAGCAACGATTTCACATAAAGTACCCGGCTATCACCTTTTGCATGAGTTATCAGTAGATGTATTAGAAGCTGAAATAAAGGGAGCGGCCTCTCGTATTCTAACTGTCGGAGCGGGTGGGGGCGAAGAGATCATCAACATGCTTCAGAGAAAAGAAGACTGGCTCATCACAGGAGTCGATCCGTCTGCATCTATGCTGAATATGGCGAAACAGCGGGTTTCACAGCTCCATATGGAGGCGCGTGTCACCTGGTATGAGACCGCATTAAACAAGGTGTCTGCTGAAGCTGTTTACGATGCCGCAGTGAGCCTGCTCGTGATTCATTTTGTAGAAAATCGGCTGCCATTTTTACAGGAGATTGCCCGAAGGCTTCAACCAGGGGCCCCGTTTGTACTCGCATTTATACAAGGAGAGATGAATTCCAGCGCATTTCAGCAGGAGCTTCAGATGCTGTCTCTTTTCATGAAGCGGCAAGGTCTAGGAAAAGAAGTGTTTTCGTCCTTTAATGACAGGCTGGGACGTGCAACATATCCTGTGCCTGAGGAGGAGATGAGAGGACATTTAATTGAGGCGGGGTTTCGAGACATCAGACCTTATTTTCAGGCAGGAATGATCAAAGGGCTTGTTTGCAAGCGAGGTCGTAGAGAGGCGGATGAGAGATGAGATCACAGGTGATGGTAATTGGCGGCTATGGACATGTCGGACAGCAAATATGTCTTCAGTTAAGTGAAGTGTATCCAGGGCAAATTGTTGCGGCGGGCAGGAGCTATGAGAAGGCCGAACAATTTTCACAGCAGACAAAAAGAAGAGTCCGTCCTTACAAACTAGATGTTAGTCAGCCATTACATTCGGACTGGATGGATGAAACAAAGCTGGTGATCATGTGTCTCGACCAAGATGACACGTCATTTGCTGAAACCGTTCTGCGGGCAGGCATTGATTATATCGATATTTCTGCAAAGGGGGCGTATATGGAGCAAATGGCACAGCTGGATCAGCAGCAAATCAGTGCTACGGCTTTGCTCAGTGTAGGCCTCGCGCCCGGTCTTACAAATTTATTAGCTGCAAAAACGGCATCTATGCTTTCATCAGTGGATCAAATAGATATTGGGATTATGCTTGGGTTGGGGGATCAGCATGGAAAAGCCGCGATTGAATGGACGATTGATCATGTCCATACTGAATATGAACTCACTGAGCATGATCAGCGGAAAAGAATGAAAAGCTTTACTGGAGGCAGACAGGTCAACTTTGGTGAACAGCTTGGAAAGCGGTATGCCTATCGATTCCCCTTCTCTGATCAACAGACATTGCCTTCCACACTTCATGTGCCATCTGTGACGACAAGGCTTTGTTTTGATTCACGTCTTGCGACGGGTGCATTGGCCTTCACAAGGAGCCTTGGACTGACGTCGTTCCTTACACTGCCGAAGATGAAGGACAGAGCCATTTCAATGATTCAATCTTCTCAAGCGGGAACAGATCAATATGCAGTCAAAGTGGAAGCGGCAGGGACGGATGGGAAAAAGGTTCATCATACAGCGCTTGGTATAAAAGGACACGACGAGTCTCAAGCAACAGCTCAAGTCGCCTGTGCTGCGGCCCTGCATTTATTGAACAGGCGGTTTCAGTCAGGAGTTTTTCATATTGAACAATTATTTTCACTAGCATATGAGAACGGGCTTTTTGCTTTGGTGGATCAAAAAACAAAGGAAGAGCAGACATTAGCGATAAGGGCCAGCCTTTTGACGGCATAAAAGCAGCGTGCAGACAAACCCTCGCATTCGGTGTCAGGTCTGCGTGCCGATACTCGCCCTTTCTAGACTGCAAAGGTTTTCTATCACGCTGAAAAAAAGACTAGCATTCTGCTAGTCTTTTTATGATGACGTCGACACATCCCCTTTTTTCTTGATGCTTGCAGTGATGAGCTGTGTCAATGTGTCGGAACCTTTTTTTGAAAGGTGGACACCATCAGACTGAAAATAGGATGGCTGTCCAGTAGCGGCTGAATGCCAATCGACTAAGGTGACATTTTGATCTTGATCAGCCACTCGCTGAATGACCGCATTCACATCATTTTCCCATGACCTTGGAACCCTCGTATTCACTAGGAAAATATGTGCCTTTGAAAAGTTTTGAATGAATGCTTTCAGCGTGTCCTCAGTAAAATAACCATTTGTGCCAAGTTCAATGATAACAGCGGCATCAGATTGATTAAATGATTTGTATTGAGGGGCGATGCTGATGGCTTCGTTCATCTGTCTGCCAACTTTCCCATCGATGGTGATTTGTTTATATGCTTTTTCAAGATTCGGCGCAATGTCTAGCATGACAGAATCACCAATGGCAAGAACTTGGTGAAATTGTTTTTGATCAGCTGCTTTTTTCTCGTGCTTTTCTTTCTTTTTCTTCGCTTTTGATTCCGATGGTTCGGCTGTTTTTTTCGGTGCTGTCTTAATTTGCGTCACTTCCTTCACATATGGGGAGGAAGTGGACGAGTTAGACATGCCAATGATAAATAAGATCAAAAGAGCTGCGGTGATTCCAAGAAACACCTTATTAGATGTAGACCATTGTTTGATTCCTTTTTTCCAAATAGACCAAGAGGAAAAATATTGTCTAAAGCCATGCTGGCGGATCGGTTGTTCGATGAAGCGATAGGAAGCTTCAGCAACTAGTAAAATGGCGATGAGCTGCATTGTGACACGCGCTATGGAAGGCTGTCCAATTTCAATGACCGGTGTGGTCAGTACGATAATGGGATAATGCCACAGGTAAATACCATAAGACCGCTTACCTAGCCAGACGAGCGGCTGAAAGGACAGCCATTTCCCTATAAGACTTGCAGGGTGGCAGACGCACGCAATTAAGATGGCCGCATTCAGACAGAATAAAAGCATGCCGCCCTGATAGAGAAAGGCATCGAAATCGTCCACTGCATAAACACAAAGAAGGAAAATCGCAAACGAACCGAACCCGGCAATATGTAAAATACGTCTGCCAACAGGAAGTAATTTTTTGCTGGACAGTCTTTGCATAGGCCACACAAATGCCAGGCTGCATCCAATCAGGAGCGCAAATGCACGAGTATCTGTTCCATAATAAACCCTGCTTGGATCGGTATCTGGTGAATAAAGTATCGCCATCCATAAGGCAGAGACAAGTGCAAGTCCAAAGGTGATCATAGGCAGATGGGATCTGTTTTTTACCCATTTCAGCCCTGCAATCAACAGTACCGGCCAAATGATATAAAATTGCTCTTCTATCGCCAGAGACCACAAATTTTTCAGTGGAGATAGGGCATTGAAGCTATCAAAATATGAAAGCTGGTGAAAAATGTACCACCAATTACTGACATAAAAAAAGGACGATATGGCATCGCCACGAATGGACAATAATGCGTTTGATCCAGCAATCGCGCACCAGCTGACGGTTATAAAAATCATGATGTAAGCGGCTGGAAGAAGCCTCCTGATCCGTCCCATCCAAAATGGCAAAAGCTCTTGATAGCCTAAATCCTGCTTATGTAACAAGATCGTTGTAATCAAGTAACCAGAAATGACAAAAAATAAATCAACGCCAAGAAACCCGCCGCTTGCGGGTCCGATATGTAAGTGATAAGCAATGACTGCCAATACAGCAACGGCTCTTAGTCCATCTAATCCTAAAATATAACGAAAACGATTTTCCTTGCTGTTCATGAAAATGAATCCCCCATCAATGTCAAACGCTTCTTTTTGTTGTTCATTCAAAAGAGCAACGATTCTTTTATTTTATATAAGATTAGACGAATCAGCATTACATTTTGTTGGCGAATTTCTGTCTTTTTTAAAATTTTTTTAATTGGTGAGTAAGAGATGTCGAATTTGATACTCAAAACCAAAATCCCTGTCATAATAAAAGAAGAAGGAAAGGGGATGTATTGAATGAAAACGATTGAAAATGATCAGTTATTGGTTCAGATTCATGAAAAAGGAGCGGAAGTCAGGGAGGTGCTTGACAAGGAAAGCGGGCGTCACTATATGTGGTCTGGTGATCCAGCTTATTGGGGCAGGGTGTCGCCTGTCTTGTTTCCGATTGTTGGGCGATTAATGAATGATCAATACAAGATTGACGATCAAACCTTTGAGCTCACACAGCATGGGTTTTTACGTGATGTCAATTTTGATTTATATGAAGAAACGAAGCATACGGTGACCTTTCAATATGAATCAAGAGGCCGGCACGTGAAGCAATACCCGTATGAATTTACAGCGCGAATTCGTTATGAACTATTGGAAAATGGACTGAAGATTTCCTGGGAAATTGATCATGACGGAGAGGATACGATGTATTTCTCCATTGGAGGACACCCAGCATTTCGTATTCCGCTTGTTGAAGGCGAGCAAACATCAGATTATTCACTCACATTGACACCTTCCACTGAACATCTCCCTGTGCAATATGAACTGCGGAATTCACTTATCAGGGAGAAAGAAAAAGGCATTCAGCTTGAGCCGATCCAGCTTCGCCCAGAGCTTTTTCAGCATGATGCGATGATCTTTAGCCATATCAATCGAGTGTCATTGACTTCAGGGGCAGGTCACGGAGTTGAGGTCGATCTCACTGGCTTTCCTTTCGTTGGCATTTGGTCGCCTTATGATCAAGAAAAAGGAACGATGGCTCCTTTTGTTTGTATTGAGCCGTGGTATGGCATCGCCGATAGGGAAGGGACGAATGGACAGTATAAAGAGAAGTTTGGCATTCAAACATTAGAAAAGAATGAGACCTTTCATGCCGCTTATACAATTTTCTTTAAATGAACATTTGTGCATGATGAGGTGAACAATTTGTTATGATAGAAGAAAAAAGGGGGCGTATGAATGGATCGAGAGAAACAACAGCTGAGTATTGAAGCGGCAAGGCTTTACTATTTGTCTGATTACAGCCAGCAGGAAATTGCCAAGCAGCTCGACCTGTCGAGACCGACCGTATCTCGGCTGCTTCAATATGCGAAAGAGAAGGGATACGTCCAGATTACGGTGATGGATCCGTTTGAGGATTTAAACGAGCTTTCTTCATTGCTCAAGGAAAAATATGACCTTCTCGAAGCACATGTGGTATTTTCGCCAAAGGACGACTATCCAACCATCACCGATTATTTGAGCCGATTTGGTGCAGATTACTTGCAAGAGACGGTGAAAGACGGTGATATCGTTGGCGTGAGCTGGGGAACGACTATGTATCAAATTGCACAAAAGATGCAACCTAAACAGGTAAAAGGTGTAGAGGTTGTTCAGCTCAAGGGCGGAATCAGCCATTCTCATGTGAATACATATTCTGCGGAAACCATCCAGTTGTTTGCTGAGGCCTTTCAAACAGCACCGCGCTATTTGCCGCTTCCTGTTGTATTTGATAGTGCTGCCGTCAAGGAGATGGTTGAGCAGGACAGACATATTCAGCGAATTATTGAAATGGGCAAGCAGGCAAATATCGCTGTGTTTACTGTTGGAACGGTAAGAGATGAGGCGCTTTTGTTTAGACTAGGTTATTTCCGTGAAGAGGAAAAAGCGCTTCTTAAGGAATCCAGTGTCGGAGACATTTGCTCGCGTTTTTATGATCAACATGGACGCATTTGCAGTGAAGCCATTAACAATCGCACCATTGGTGTGGAACTAGATGATTTAAGGACAAAAGAACGATCCATTCTTGTCGCTGGCGGTCATCGAAAGGTGGCTTCTATACACGGTGCACTAAGAGGAAAATATGCGAATGTATTGATCATCGATCAGCACACAGCGAGGGCTCTTTTGAATGTCACAAAATAGATGAACAAAATTTCATAACCGTGTTTACAATTGTTCATCTGTCATATATGATGAAAGTATCATAATTAAAAGGAAGTGTGAAGCATGACGATAGCAAAGCTCATTGATCATACAGCACTAAAACCAGATACATCTAGAGCTGCAATTATGCAGTTACTTGAAGAAGCAAAGACCCATCAATTTGCATCTGTTTGCGTGAACCCAACTTGGGTATCTCTTGCGTCGAAAGAACTAGCAGGAACAGGTGTTGATGTATGTACAGTCATCGGTTTCCCATTAGGCGCCAATACAACAGCGGTGAAAGCATTCGAAACAAAGGATGCGATTGAAAACGGTGCAACAGAAGTGGACATGGTCATCAATGTTGCGGCATTAAAAGACGGCGAATATGATGTGGTTGAACAAGATATTCGTGCAGTTGTAGACGCAGCAAAAGGCAAAGCATTAGTAAAAGTCATTATTGAAACATGTTTACTTACTGATGAAGAAAAAGTCAAAGCTTGTGAGCTTTCAGTAAAAGCGGGCGCTGATTTTGTAAAAACATCGACTGGATTTAGTACAGGCGGTGCAACGGCTGAGGACATCGCATTAATGCGTAAAACAGTAGGGCCTGACATCGGTGTGAAAGCATCAGGCGGCGTGAGAACAAAAGAAGACGTTGAGGCAATGACAGCTGCAGGTGCTACTCGTATTGGCGCAAGTGCAGGCGTTTCCATTATCAAAGGGGACCAATCAGCTCCTTCGAAAGACTATTAATTCATACGATCCTATGGTAGGATAACATTCATGACTCATAAATGATGAAAAAGTCATATGCGGAAGGAACTCGCTTCTGGGAATTTCTTCCGCGTTTTGTTTGCGAAATAGGGTTTGTTCCATACAAGCGCATTAATGTAAACGAATTCATTCAAGGAGGAAAAACATGAAATACGTGATTGGTATCATCGGTTTGCTAGTGATTCTCGCCATTGCATGGCTGGCTAGTAATGGAAAAAAACGAGTGAAATTCCGTCCAGTAATTGTCATGATTGTACTGCAATTTATTTTAGGTTATATTCTGCTCAATACAGGTGTTGGAAACTTCCTAGTCGGAGGCTTTGCAAAAGGATTCCAAATGCTTCTAGGCTATGCCGGCGAAGGAATCAACTTTGTATTTGGCGGGTTAATGAATGATAATGCGTCCACTTTCTTCATCAATGTTTTACTGCCGATCGTCTTTATCTCGGCGTTAATCGGTATTCTGCAGCATTGGCGTATTCTTCCGCTTATCGTACGCGGAATCGGATATTTGCTTAGTAAAGTGAACGGTATGGGGAAACTAGAATCTTATAATGCAGTAGCGTCTGCGATTTTAGGTCAATCAGAAGTCTTTATTTCTATTAAGAAACAGCTTGGATTATTACCTCAGCAGCGTCTTTATACATTATGTGCATCTGCAATGTCGACGGTATCGATGTCGATTGTTGGTGCGTACATGCAAATGATTAAACCAGAGTACGTGGTTACAGCACTTGTGCTGAACCTATTTGGTGGATTTATTATCGCATCAATCATCAATCCATATGAAGTGTCTAAGGATGAAGACATGCTTGAAGTCGTCGAGGAAGAAAGACAATCCTTCTTCGAAATGCTTGGCGAATACATTATGGATGGTTTCAAAGTAGCGATTGTTGTTGCTGCAATGTTGATTGGATTCGTTGCATTAATTGCGATGATTAACGGTATCTTTACAGCTGCCATCGGTGTTTCTTTCCAAGATGTACTTGGATACGTCTTTGCTCCATTTGCGTTCATTGTTGGTGTTCCTTGGAGCGAAGCGGTACAAGCAGGAAGCATTATGGCGACCAAAATGGTATCTAACGAATTTGTGGCAATGCAAATTCTATCCGGTGATGCTTTCCAATTCAGTGCTCGTACAGAAGCGATTATTTCTGTATTCCTTGTATCATTTGCGAACTTCTCTTCTATCGGTATCATTGCTGGAGCAGTCAAAGGCTTAAACGAAAAGCAAGGGAACGTTGTCGCACGCTTTGGATTAAAGCTGTTATTCGGTGCAACTCTTGTCAGCTTCTTAACAGCAGGCGTTGTCGGTTTGATTTACTAATTTTAAAAAAGGAATGGTGAAAACAATGAGAATGGTAGATATCATTGCGAAAAAACGTGACGGAAAAGAATTAACTTCAGAGGAAATTTCTTTCTTTGTCAAAGGTTATACAGACGGAACAATTCCTGACTACCAAGCAAGTGCCTTGGCTATGGCAATTTTCTTCCAAGATATGACGGATCAAGAACGTGCAGACTTAACACTTGCTATGGCGAACTCAGGAGATACAATTGACCTGTCTGCCATTGAGGGTATTAAAGTAGATAAGCACTCAACAGGCGGTGTAGGTGATACAACTACGCTTGTACTCGCTCCTCTTGTTGCAGCACTAGATGTACCTGTTGCGAAAATGTCTGGGCGCGGCCTTGGGCATACAGGCGGTACAGTGGACAAGCTTGAAGCGGTCAAAGGCTTCCACGTAGAAATTACAAAAGACGAATTCATCGAGCTCGTGAATCGTCATAAAGTAGCGGTCATTGGGCAATCAGGCAACCTGACACCAGCTGATAAAAAGCTGTATGCTCTTCGTGATGTAACAGGAACTGTTAACTCAATTCCGCTTATTGCAAGCTCCATTATGAGTAAGAAAATTGCTGCGGGTGCAGATGCGATTGTACTTGATGTGAAAACAGGCGCAGGTGCTTTCATGAAAACACCAGAAGACTCAGAAAAGCTTGCAAAAGCCATGGTACGCATCGGAAACAACGTAGGCAGACAAACGATGGCGGTTATCTCTGATATGTCTCAGCCGCTAGGATTAGCGATTGGAAATTCCCTTGAAGTGAAAGAAGCGATTGACACACTCCGAGGCGAAGGTCCTGAAGACTTAAACGAGCTTGTGCTCACATTAGGAAGTCAAATGGTCGTTCTTGCGAAAAAAGCAGACACACTTGATGAAGCAAGAGAAAAGCTGATTGAAGTGATGAAAAACGGCAAAGCACTTGAGAAATTCAAGGAATTCTTAGAAAACCAAGGTGGAGACAGCTCAATTGTGGATCAGCCTGAAAAACTCCCGCAAGCACCTTACAAAATCGAAGTACCTGCAAAAGAATCAGGTGTCGTAGCTGAAATCGTTGCGGACGAAATCGGTGTTGCAGCGATGATCCTAGGAGCAGGACGCGCTACAAAAGAGGACGATATCGACCTATCTGTCGGCATCATGCTGAACAAAAAAGTGGGCGATCGTGTTGAAAAAGGAGATTCACTTGTGACTCTGCATGCGAATCGTGAAGATGTTGCAAATGTCATGGAGAAAATTTATGACAACATCCGCATTGCTGATCATGCCGATGCACCAACATTGATTCACACAGTCATTACTGAATAAAGAAAAAGGACAAAAGTGATTCGTCGCTTTTGTCTTTTTTTATGATCATTTTAGGTTCGTCTTTTTCTATTGAAATAAAAAAATTCACTTTATGAAACAAACCTCTTGCAATCATCAAACAATGGGTGTATATTAATTGACGAGTCAATGATTGATATATCAAGTAATTGATTTCTGAATAGAAAAGAGGGGATGGCATTGACTGCATTTTGCTCTGAAGAGGCAGAGGTATTATATCGTTTGCAGTGCGTGAACCGTATGATGGGCGTGAAGTTCGAAGCATGCACGGGCATCAGCCAATCAAGACTTGAGTTGCTATCGCTGTTATTTCAAGCCGATGAAATCAGCCAATCAGATTTGCAGAAAAAAGTAAATATTGATAGTGCAGCTGTGACGCGTCATTTAAAACAGCTAGAAACAAAAGGAATGGTCACACGCAGAAGAAAACCAGAAGATAATCGAGTCACACTTGTCCGCTTAACAGAAGAAGGCAGAACGAGAATCGAAGCTTCTAAAATAGAAAAAGAACGATTTATCTCAGAAATGCTTGAAAACGTAAGTGAAGAAGAACGAAGGCTTCTCACTGATGTGCTCATCCGTATACAACAAAACATTGAAAAGATTCAAACAACCTAAAGGAGTGTTACACATGGCTACCACATTAAAAACAAACGATTTTATGGAAATTATGAAAGGGCGCCGCTCTATTCGTAACTATGATCCATCTGTGAAAATCAGCAAAGAAGAAATGACAGAGATTTTAGAAGAAGCAACAACTGCACCATCATCAGTAAATGCACAGCCTTGGCGCTTCATGGTGATTGACAGCCCAGAAGGAAAAGAAAAGCTTGCACCACTTGCAAAATTCAACCAAACTCAAGTGTCAACATCAGCAGCTGTCATTGCGGTATTTGCAGATATGAAAAGCAATGAATACTTAGAAGAAATTTATTCAAAAGCAGTAGAGCATGGCTACATGCCGCAAGAAGTGAAAGAAAGACAAATTGCTGCATTAACTGCACACTTTGAGGTTCTTCCAGAGCAAGTGAACCGCGAAACCATCTTAATTGACGGTGGGATTGTGTCTATGCAGCTTATGCTTGCTGCACGTGCACACGGTTATGATACAAATCCAATTGGCGGATATGATAAAGAAGTCATCGCTGAAACATTTGGATGGGATAAAGAACGTTATGTACCAGTCATGCTGCTATCAATTGGGAAAGCAGCTGACGAAGGCTATGCATCTTACCGCTTACCGGTAGATCGTATTGCTGAGTGGAAATAATATCTTTTCAAAAGGAGACGATCACATGATTATTATTCATGCAGGGATGACCATTCATCCAGAAAAAGAAAACGTATTTTTAGAAGAAATCAACGAGTTAATGAAAGCTTCACAGGCTGAAGAAGGCAATGTTTCCTACAAGCTGTTCAAGGATACAGAAAAGGAAAATACCTTTTTAATGGTAGAAGTGTGGAAAGATGACGCTGCGGTTCAGAGCCATAATGCAAGTGCTCATTTCCAGGCTTTCGTAGCGAAAGCAAAAGAATTCTTAGCCGCTCCACTTGACGTGGTTGCCTTTCAAGGCCAGCAGCTTTCATAGAAAAACAACAAACACCCTAGGCGGTTAACGCCTAGGGTTCTTTTATTTTCGACATATGGTTCCACCCATTTCATTCACGTATTGTGCATTTTCCACAAAATTTCTGAAAATAAAATGTTTTTCGACTTAACTATATTGGAATATGCTAGAATTAGATATTATTTATTACCAAAATAGGGAGGAACCAATATGAAAAAAGGGAAATGGACGAAAATTGCACTAACCGCTGTCCTAAGTTTAGGCACATTGACAGCTTTCAGCACCCCTCTATCTGCCCACACCACAGAAAAATCAACATCCTCTGATGGCGGTCATTATTCAGGTATTCCATTTGACTCAAGTGTCGTGAATGAAGACCGTCTTGTCAAAGCCTTGAAAAAACAAGGAAAGATCAAAAAGAATGCCAATGAGGCAGAAACCCAAAAAGCATTAAAGAACTATCTAAAGAAAAAAGAAGAATCAGCAATGAAACAAAGTGCCAGCACCTTAACAGAAGAGCCTGAATTCCTGAAAGAATACAAACAAGAGGTACATAACAAACTTGCCAAAAAGAAAAAATTAAAGAAGCATAAAGGAAAAGAAAGCAATCAAGTAAAACCGGTCAAAAAGGAAAAGTATAAAGGTGACGTCCGCAATGATAAAGTATTGGTTTTATTAGTAGATTTTAAAGATTATAAGCATAATAGTATTAAAAAAGAAGAGACTGATATGTACTATGACAAGTACGATCAACAGCACTATCAAGATATGCTTTTCGGAAAAAATGGCTACATCGGTCCGGATGGGAAACGGAAAGTATCCATGAAGCAATATTATGAAAAGCAGTCCGGCGGCAGTTACACAGTTAGTGGAACAGTTGCAGGATGGTATACAGCGAAGCATGAAGCAGCTTATTACGGCGGGAACGTACCTGACGATTCAGGCAGTGACGGCAGACCGCGCGAATTGGTGAAAGAAGCACTCGAAGCAGCAGCAAAAGATCCGAATATTGATCTCAGCGAGTATGATCAATGGGACCGCTATGATATTGATGGCGACGGTGTTTATAACGAGCCAGACGGCATCATTGACCATCTGATGGTCGTTCACGCCGGCGTAGGTGAAGAAGCAGGCGGCGGACAACTTGGCGCTGATGCGATTTGGTCACACCGCTGGTCACTTGGTGATGTATTTGAAATTCCGGATACTGAATCGGAAGTTGGTCAAGGCGGGAAATTAGGCGCATTGGATTACACCATCGAGCCTGAGGATGGCGCAGCAGGTGTGTTCACACATGAATTCGGACATGATCTTGGTCTTCCTGACGAGTACGATACACAGTACACAGGCAGAGGAGAGCCCGTTTCTTACTGGTCGATCATGTCAAGCGGAAGCTGGGCAGGTAAAGTTCCTGGTACGGAACCAACAGGCTTTAGCCCATATGCGAAAGAAATGCTTCAAAATCTGCATGGAGGCAACTGGCTTTCTGGACAAACCATCGATGGTAAAACATTAAAGAAAAGCAAAACAGTATTAATTGATGAAGCAGCAACAAAAGGAACGAACCATGATGCCGTTCGAGTCGATTTACCAGATAAAGAGATTGTCGTTACGACACCTGCTCAAGGGAAATATTCGTATTTCAGCGGAACGGGTGACAATTTGAATGCAACCATGACGACAACAGGTATTGATTTGTCAAAAGGAAGCAAAGCAGAGCTGACGTTTAAAGCATGGTACGATATTGAAGAAGATTATGATTATGCGTATGTCGAAGTGCGTGAAACAGGGACTGATCAATGGAAGACCATCGCGGGTAACATCACGAATGATCGAAATGAAGCAGGTGCAAACGAAGGCAATGGCATCGACGGAAAATCAGACGGCTGGGTAGATGCAGCCTTTGACCTGTCTGCTTATGCAGGGAAGAAAATCGACCTGCAATTCCGTTACACAACTGATGCAGGCTATTCACTTCCAGGCTTATTCGTAGATGACCTGAACATCACGGCAGATGGAACGAAAGTATGGTCAGATGATGCCGAGGACACGTCTACTTTTACCTTTAATGGATTCTCAAAATCTAATGGAAAACAATATGCAGCACAATACTATTTACTAGAGTGGCGCTCTTATGCTGATGTCGATAAAGGCTTAAAGCATATTAAACGCGGGGCAAGTCTGATGAGCTATAATAACGGGTTGGTCGTTTGGTATGTCGATCAATCATACAGTGATAACTGGGTAGGAAAACATCCGGGGAACGGCTTCCTTGGCGTAGTAGATGCAGATCAGCAAGTATTAAAATGGAGTGACGGTTCCATTGCCGCAACAGGGTTCCAAGTACATGATGCAGCATTCTCTTTGAATCCAAGTACGAAGCTGAATATAGATTATACAGCAACAACGGGCTTAACTTTGCAAGATCGCTACATTCGCCCGGCTCGTACATTTAGTGATAAAAAGAACTATGTGAATCCAAACAACCCAGATGCAGGACGCGATGTACCGACATATGGGTTATCCTTTAAAGTCGTTGGACAAAGTAAGGATCGTTCTGTTGGAAAGGTGTTAATTTCGAAAAGTAACTAAATAGAAAGCCGGATTCTACCATTGAATCCGGCTTTTTGATATGTGAGAAAAGGATTGTGAGGGCACGATTGTTTTTTAAATCGAATGTCTGTTCTTTTTTATTTTGATATCCGAATGAAACCATTATATAATAGACACTGGAAGGTTTTTCTTTCAACCATGATTCTTTTTAGCTGTTAAAACAAAGGAAAGGATGAGCGTTACCAATGAGTTGTGTCACTGCCAAGCAATTAAAGGTGATTCGAGGGACGATGCAGACTTTTTGCAGCCATTTGGAGTATGCTGGCCACGGTAAGCTTCATATCAATACCATCATGGCTTTTATTAAAAAGGAATTCGGCGTGAGAAAAATGAAAGACATTCCACAAAGTCGCTTTACAGAAGCGCTAGAATTGATACAAGACTTTGATTTATACACGGACAAAATAGAGATTCGTGAACGTCTACCAGAAAGGAATTAACTAAATTGAATATTTTAGCAATGATTTTAGTAGGAATTGTCGCTTTAGAACACATTGTCATCATGTTATTAGAAATGTTTTTTATGGAATCAAAGATGGCGAAGCGGTCTTTTAAGCTGCCAGAACACTTGCAAAAAGATCCAAATGTCAAAGTGATGTTTGCCAATCAGGGGCTTTATAACGGGTTTTTAGCTGCAGGACTCATTTGGGGGCTCATTCTTGGATCGAATACCGTTGGATATATGATTCAGCTGTTTTTCATTCTTTGTGTGCTCATCGCAGCAGTATTTGGCGGTGTAACATCCAATAAATCAATTATCATCAAACAAGGAGTACCAGCACTGCTTGCACTCATTGCACTGATGCTGGCGATCTAATCTTAAATAAAGCCGCCCCTAGTGAGGGCGGCTTTTATCTTTTTCGAAGACCCATCAAACGAATAATGGATGTTAGACAAAGGGCTACGGCAACGGCCAAAATGATTTTTCCGTACATGACCCCCGTTAGGTTCATCAAAAAGACGGCCAATATAATACAGAGCGTGATGATGATCATCACAATCGAATAGGTTTTCATCTCTTTTCCACTCCTTTAAAAATCCCCTCATGTGACGAGAGAACTGTCAATCTTTCCTCATATTATATCACTCAATGACAATTTTACATGAAATTCCCTACCAATAGAATGTGACATATTGATTAGATTTGGAGTCATACCATAATTTTTAGAAAATCGGGTATAACATAATGAGCTGGTCTAAATTCATATTGCTTGATATTTAATTGTGCAAAATATAAAATAGCCACAGGATAAATCGAAAGGATGATCAAGATGAGTAAGAAAGTGTTATTAGTATCAACAAGCAGCCCGGAAATGAATGGACATCCAACAGGCTTATGGCTAGAAGAGTTAGCAGAGCCATTTCATATTTTTAAAGAAAATGAACTAGAAGTACAAATTGTCTCTATTCAAGGTGGCACTGTACCAATTGACAAAAATTCAATTCCTGAAGGTGTCCCAGCGCAATATCAAGATGTATATGAATTACTTCAAGACACAAAGGCGCTTACAGATGTGAATCCATCTGATTATGACGGCATTTTCTTTGCTGGAGGACACGGCCCTATGATCGACTTTGCGTCTAATCAACTGGTAGCGGATGCGATCTTAGCAGTTTCAGATAAAAATGGTGCGATCGGAGCCGTTTGTCATGGTGTTTCAGCATTCGTTGATGTGAAGGACCAAAATGGCAAATCATTTATCGAAGGCAAAAAAATCACAGGTTTCACAAACGAAGAAGAGGAAGCCGTTCAGCTGACATCAAAAGTTCCATTTTTATTGGAAACAAAACTTCGTGAGCAGGGGGCAGCGTTTGAAAAAGGAGATGCCTTTGCGCCATTTGCTGTTGTTGACGGACAAATCATCACTGGACAAAACCCGGGATCAAGTGCAGAAACAGCACGCTTGTTTGTCAAAACCATTGCATAAAACGATCAAAACCAGTCGTAACTCATGCGGCTGGTTTTTTTGTTATAAAAGTGTCCCAAAAAAGACCAAAACAATTATTAGAATAATGGTAAAATAATAACAGGGTAAAAAGCCCAAATGAGGAAAAAGGGGATGTTCCTGTGAGAGCATTTTATGTCAAAATCACCGCAGCTTTACTGTCTGTTTTACTCGTCGCAACAGGTTTGTTTTCACCAGCATTAAAAGCAGAAGAAGCACCGAAATCAGAAGGGAAAATATCACCACTGACGGAAAAAGCGATTCAGCAAGTGCAAGAGTCGTTTTTGAAGCAGGATGAAGGAACCGCTATTCAACAGAAGCAAGTGAAAAAATCATTTAAAGTGAATAAGAAGAAAGGAATCAGTATCAAACGAAAAGCTGCTAAAGAAGGCAAAATGCGCACGTCTGCCGTTCGCTCCATTGATGGACTAGCTATTAATCAATCGGCTGTCTTAACAGAGGACGACCCAGTTGATTTATGGTTTTTAAGCACATCTTCACCTCAGGCACTCATCAGCCGGATTACCTCTTCAAACCCTGATTATTTTGTTCAATTATTTGTTGTTGATTATGAAACAGGACAAGCCTACCCGACAGATTTAATTCAACCGGCAGGCAGCCTGCTTGGATTGACCAATTTACCAGCAGGTGATTATGCATTCGGTATTACAAGCGGCGGAGAATTTGGAGACTCCTACACGATACAAGTGAATGCAAAAAACCCGCCCAATTTCACTGGGGCTGTATCCCTTTCGTCCACCTTGCAATATTTTGTAGCTGAGTATGCAAACGGTGATGTTTTCGCAAATGGTACAAAAGTGTACAATAAGCAAACAAAGACCGCCGATTATAAATGGGAGCGTGTGTTTTACTTCTCATATGATGGAAAATATGAACAGAGAACTCATTCTGTTGACAGTGTAAAAGTGAAAAGTATTTCAGCACCAGTGTCGTACTCCGCTCCATATGCAAGTTCCTCTGAGGCCATTCTCGTCTACTTAGATGTGGAGACTTTATTTATGTATCATGAATCATCGTTTGCTAGCGGGCAGTACTACCATAGTAGCTTTGTTGATACACTCGGGAAGACAACACCAAGACGCTTAGATATTGATGATATGACAAATTACGGTGATCATATTTTAGCTGTAGATTTAAAAACAGGAAAGCCGATTGATTTCTTCAGTGTGCTGAATTTCTACTATGCTGCAGGGATCGAGAAGCTGCCAACAATCAGAACGTTGAATTAAGAAAGGCGGTTGACATCAAATCGCCACATGTGTAGAGTAAAGATAATTAAATGACAAAAGTCCACTAGGGGAGTCATGTATGACTGAGACAAGAGAAAATCTTGGACCCTTTGAACCTGATCTAGTTCGTACTAGCGGAGGGAAGTGGAGCTGGACCTTGTCTTATTCATGATTGAATCGATAAGAAGGCCGCTCCATTTGGGGTGGCTTTTTCATTTATTCAACTGAAGAAGAGGAGGCTTTTTTTATGACATTTTCTACGCAATTAAGGAAAGAAGCAGAACCGTTATTTGAAGCCATTTATCAGCATCCGTTCGTCAGAGGCCTGGCAGCAGGAAAGCTGGAAAAGGAACAAATCATTCATTACGTCAAACAAGATGCAGAATACTTACAAGCATTCATTAAAATTTATGCAGCAGCGCTCAGCAGATGTACAGACAGGGAGGATATTGCGTTTTTCCATCAGCAGATTGCGTTTGTACTAGATAGTGAGACGCACCCTCATCAAAACCTTTGCCGAGTGGCAGGGGTAGCATATGATGAGCTCCAAGGTGCTTCTTTGGCTCCGAGTGCTCACCACTATATTCATCACATGCTGCAAGTTGCGCAAGAAGGCACGCTTGGTGAAATCATCGCTGTCCTGCTTCCATGTCCTTGGACATATTGGGAGATAGGGAAACGAATGCTCACAGATGTGCAGCCAGACCCGTCACATCCGTTTTATGAGTGGATCACGTTTTATGGGGGATTAACTGATTCTGTTACAGGTGAGCTTTGCAAGCGGCTCGATCAGTTGGCGGAAGCAGCAAGTGAGAAGGAAAAGGAAAAAATGAAACAGCACTTTATCTTAAGCTGCCAGCTCGAGTACAAGTTTTGGGAAATGGCCTTCACTGTTGAAGAGTGGCCAGTTCAACTGGAGGTGCATTCATCATGACATGGAAGATGAAAGAAGTCGTCCTTGCGGTGATTTTATCCGTTGCGTGCGGTGTGATCTATTTAGGATGGTCCACGCTATACTTACCGATTACAGCACTTGTTGGCCCAGCAGGAGGCAACATCATGTTTGGAATATGGGTCATTGCAAGTCCAATCGTTGCATATATCATTCAAAAGCCGGGGGCTGCTCTGATTGCAGAAACAGCCGCCGCTGCTGTGGAATTATTGACAGGCAGCCACTTCGGACTTTCAGCTCTGTTAATTGGTGTATGCCAAGGACTTGGAGCAGAAATCGCCTTCGCTCTTTTTGGTTATAAACGATATCGCATGTGGACACTGATGCTCTCTGGTGCTTTTGCCGCTATCGGAGCGATGGCGTACAGTCTCGTGGCAAATGGCTTTGGTTATTACACGCCTCAAGTTTTACTTATGACCCTTGTGACTCAAATGATCAGTGGAATGATACTTGGCGGCTGCCTTGCGAAAGTGGTGGTAGACGCACTATCCAAAACAGGTGTATTGAATCAATATGCCATCATGAAAGAAAAACGAAACAAAGGTGAACAGCATGAATTCATTTCTCGCGTGCAATGAACTCTCTGTCCGTTTTTATGAACAGCCTAAGCCCGTTTTGCATCAAATCTCCCTTACGATTCAAAAAGGGGAAAAGGTGCTTATTTTAGGACCGAGCGGAAGCGGGAAATCTACGCTCATTTCGGTTCTGGCTGGAATCATTCCAGAGCATGTGGAAGCAGACATGCAGGGTGAAGTGGTGCTGCAAAGACATACAGGCGTCATGTTTCAAGATCCAGACTCTCAGTTTTGTATGCACCGTGTCAATGAAGAAATTGCCTTTAGCTTAGAGAACCGTTCCGTCCCTCGTGAAGAGATGGATGACATCATTCAGCAGCTCATGCAAAAAGTCCAACTGGATGTCGATTCGCATACAGAGATTCACACTTTATCTGGCGGCATGAAGCAGCGATTGGCACTTGCTTGTTTACTCGCATTACAGCCGGATGTTCTATTCTTTGATGAACCAACCGCACAGCTTGATCCGGCAGGTAGAATGGACATATTTCAACTGCTGCAGCAGCTTGCAGCCGATCAGCAGCAGACCATGATTTTTGTAGAGCATGTGCTTGACGGTGTTATCGAATGGATGGACCGGGTGATTTTATTAGATGATCAAGGCAGCATTTTAGCAGATGGAGCTCCAAAAGATGTGCTCACGGCATATGAGGAAGAAATGAAAGAGGCTGGAATTTGGCGGCCCAAATTATTTCCCGAGAAATGGTCCACGATCATTCAAGATCCATTTCATCCACTGAGTCAAACCTTTATGCAAACCTTTAAAGCACGAAAAGAGCAGCATGAAAAGGTGCCATCAATCGAACGAAAGACAATGATTCGTACAGAAAATCTTCAATTAAGCTACGGGAAAAAAAGGATTATGAGTGATCTCCAGCTTGATATCAAATCAGGGGATTGGGTGTCGATCATTGGGGAAAATGGAAGTGGAAAAAGCACACTTCTCAAACATTTGGTTGGTTTAGAGCCAACGAAAAAAGGCCACATTTTCTTAAAAGATACACTCCTAAAAAAGTGGTCAGACCGAGAACTATATGAAAAAGCAGGCTTTGTGTTTCAAAATCCGGAGCTTCAATTTATACAAGACACAGTATTCGATGAAATTGCCTTTGGCGGCAGACAGCGAAACTGGCCAGAATCAGTCGTACAAGAAAAAACGGTTCAGTTGCTGAAAGAGTTCGGTTTAGAGAAGCATGCAAAAGCACATCCCTTCACCTTAAGTTTAGGGCAAAAAAGAAGGTTAAGTGTTGCCACAATGCTCCTTTTTGATCAAGATGTATTACTGTTAGATGAGCCGACTTTCGGGCAGGATGAAAAAACGGCGAAGGAATTGATGAGGCGTTTAAAACAGCGTCAGCGCCAAGGCACGACCATTGTGATGGTCACACATGATATGGAGCTTGTCGATGAGTGTGCCGATCAAGTGCTTCTGTTTCATCAAGGGAAGCATGTGTATGATGGCACCCCTTATGATTTATTTTCAAATCAAGAACTTGTCGATGCTTATCAGCTGAGAGCTCCTTTACATTATCGCTATGTGGCAGAAAGAAAGGACGTGCTGACGATTGCAAAGTAATCAATCCTTTCTTTCTACTGTGAATCCAGTCATGAAATTACTCGCTCATCTGCTTGCGATGGGCTGTCTCATGGCGATTTCTGACCCTAAAACTACCTTTATCATTTGGCTGTTTGCTCTCGGCATTGGAGTTGTTTTAGGTGGATGGAATATGAAGTATCTCGTTACAAGGCTTGTCCCTTATCTGCTCTTTTTTATTCTCGTCTTTTGGATGATGGCGGCCTTCGGCAAGGGGGATCATACCGTTTGGAAGTGGGCGTGGTTTCATATCACAGAGGAGAGTTTAAGAAATGGGCTTACCATCGCTTTTAGAATGCTGGGATTTGTGACATTTGGTCTCCTTTTTACGTCCACAACAGATTTGACGGCATTTATGATGAGTCTGATTCATCAGTGCCGAATGTCCCCAAAATGGGCGTATGGCATGCTTGCCGGTTTCCGGTTTATTCCGTTATTTCAAAGTGAATTAAAACAAATGAAAGCTGCACACAAAATCAGAGGCTACAAGCAAAAAAACAGCTGGAAAGCCTTTATGCGTTATGCATTGCCCCTTTTTACGCAGGGCGTACGAAAATCAGAACGCTTAGCGATTGCAATGGAAGCCAGGGGCTTCACAGGGACGAGAGAGCGAACGTATTATCATATCATCAGCACCTTATGGATTGACTATATGTATCTTTTTCTCATTGTTATCAGTGTCTTCATGTGCATTTACTTTGTTTAAAAAACACCCACATTCTCTTGATAGAATGTGGGCTTTTTATATGTCTTAGGTCATTTGATTGATATTAGTACACATTACAGGCTGTAATAGATCATATAACGAACCGATAAAGAAGGTGTACTGAGAAAAAGAGAGGATGAACGTAAGCGAATGTCACAGAGAATTGATAACATAATAGACGCTTTACCAATCATTGGACTTGCTATGAGAGAGCAGCTAACCTTTTCTGTCTTAGGGAAAGAGAAGGTTCTTTATTATCAGCAGCATGGGAATATTGATTTAGGATTTAAAGCTGGTGATACAGTAGATGCTGGATTCCAAAACTTTGCCATGCTGAAAAATGGAAGAGAACCATCGTTTATCCAAATTCCGAAAGAAGTATACGGGATTCCAATGGATATCGTAGCCGTTCCAATTAAAGATGAATCAGGTCAAGTGGTTGCTGCCTTCTGTGTGGCATATGACCAAACAAATCAACAACGATTAGATCACATCATGACGGAGAGCAACGAAGCTTCCGAAAAACTAGTCGCAATGGTACAACAGGTTGCCGCACATTCAGAGGAACTACAAGCGACAAGTGAACAAATTCTACAAAATACGAAAACCACTGTCGAAAATTCCTCTAAAATCAATCAAGTGTCCAATCTCATCAAAGGTATCTCTGATCAAACGAACTTACTTGGACTCAATGCATCAATAGAAGCTGCAAGAGTAGGGGAAGCAGGAGCAGGCTTTGGAGTGGTCGCAACAGAAGTGAGAAAGCTGTCAACTCATGCGAAACAGGCGACGACTGATATTGAAACAGCCCTAAAAGATGTGCAGGGATCGATCAAAGGAATGGAAGAAGAAATTGCGCAAATTGTCGCTTCCTCTGAGCATCAAGCAGAGCTAGTAGGCACTTTTACGAAAATTATTGAAGGTCTTCACGAAACAAACGAAACGATGAAAGCATTAGCAAACGACTTAGTAAACTATCAAGTGAAATAAAAGAACGACAAAACCTCCAGCTGAATCGGAGGTTTTTTTATCATTTCAAGGTGAGAAACTTGTTAGGATTATGACCGTTTTATCGCTGACAGGCAGGATACACTTCTGTATTATAGAAAAAGAGAGACTAGTTTTGTCATTAGACCTATTCATAAGGAGGAAGATCATCGTGACACAATCAGCGAAGCTGAAAGAAATACTTGCACCCTACCGTCCGTTGTTAGATGAAACGGAAAAACCAATGATTCAATTGCAGATGAAACAAGGAAAAACAGGACCATACGACAGCAAAATAGCTGGTGATCCTTACTTCCCAAAAAACGACGAATATCCAGTTGACGGCGAAGGACATCCTATGAAACTTTTGGCACAAATTAATTTCGGCCAGCTACCGAAGCTGAAGGATTATCCAGAAACAGGACTTTTGCAAGTTTTTATTTCTGTGCACGATGATCTTTATGGGATGAATATTGACCATAAAACAGAGCAAAAAGATTTTCGCATCAAATTTATTGAGGAACCTTTCTTGGCAGAAGAAGAGTTAATGACTGATTTTTCTTTTGTGAAAATTCCAGACGATTTTTATTTTCCTGTAACGAAGGAAGGCGCAATTACAGGTGAATTAGCAAGCGAAACGATCAGTGTAGGAGATTTCCGCTTTGAAAAAGTCACAGGAAAGAACAGCTGGGATCTATTCGAAGATACAGATGGTGTTAATGGCGATGAAGCAGATGCCCTGCTGGATGAATTTTATGAAACAGCGAGTGGCTTTGGTCACAAATTGGGCGGGTATCCGGGGTTTACACAAGAAGATCCGCGTACCTATGTAGATCAAGAACATACCGTTCTGTTATTACAAATTGACTCAGATGATGAAGTAGATTTGATGTGGGGAGATTGCGGTATTGCCAACTTTTTTATCAAACCAGAAGACCTTAAACGAAAAAATTTCGAGAATGTCGTCTATAATTGGGATTGCTCCTGATTTTGTAAAAAACACACTTTAAACACTCTTTTTAGAGTGTTTTTGTGTATGTTTTTAGACTTTTTTGCCCCTATTTCGTCATTTTTGAGAGGTAATATGTCATTCTTTCTAGTTGACCGTATCAAAAAAAAATGTAAAATCATCTTAAAGTCCTCTTTTTTGAAAATAATAATAACATGACATATGAATCAACGATAAAATGCTCGAAAAAGCGGAATGTACTGGGGGGTATCAATTGATCATTTCTAAAGTAATCAATAATAATGTTGTCAGTGCGTATGATGACGAGCAGCATGAGCTGGTCATTATGGGCAGAGGGATCGCGTTTCAAAAGAAAAGCGGAGACCCGATTGACGAAGAACGAATCGAAAAAGTATTTTCTATTCAAAATAAAGATATATCAGAAAAATTCAAAACCCTGCTTTATGATATTCCAATCGAGTATATGCAAGTGTGTGAGGCGATTATTGAGCATGCGAGAACAACCCTTAACAAAAATTTAAATGACAGCATCTATGTGACGCTGACGGATCATATCACCTTTGCCATTGAACGTCATCAAAAAGGAATGGACATCAAAAATGCCTTGCTCTGGGAAATCAAACGGCTGTATAAAGATGAGTTCAGATGCGGTTTAGAAGCTATTCGGATCATTGAGGACAAGCTGAGCATCCATCTTCCTGAGGATGAAGCAGGCTTTATTGCCATGCATATTGTCAATGCAGAGCTCAATGAAGAAATGCCAAACGTGATTCAAATCACCAAACTCATTCAAGACATTTTAAACATCGTTAAGTATCACTTTCAAATTGATTTGGACGAGGAATCATTAAATTATTTCCGTTTTGTGACGCATTTAAAGTTTTTCGGACAGCGTCTGTTTAACGAAACACAAATGGAAAATCAAAATGAGTTTCTGTATGAAGTGGTAAAAGAGAAAAACACTGCTGCTTTTCAATGCGCAGAAAAAATTAACGAGTATGTTCAAAAAGAATACAACCGAAGTCTCATAGAAGATGAAATGCTATATTTAACTTTGCATATAGACAGAGTAATAAAAAGAAAATAAATTCAAAAAGAAAGCGTTGACATCACAAAATTAACATGATAATTTATAACTATAAACTAAATAACCCACAATCTTTTAGGATTGTTACTGGTCAAGCAGGCAAAACCTAAATCATTGTCCCTATCTTTGATAAGGCGTGATTTAGGTTTTTTTATATCTAAAGACTTATAAAAATTAAATAACGATCAATCGCTATGAAGGATTGTTACTGGTTAAGCAGGCAAAACCTAAATATCGATTAATGTCTGAATCGCTATTTCTCGGACATTAATGGATGTTTAGGTTTTTTCTATATCAAGATGAAATCAACGATTGGAGGGTAACACAATGAACCACAAACAAACAGCAAAAGAAGTGCTAGAACTTGTCGGCGGTGAAAAGAATGTTAAACACGTCACGCATTGTATGACAAGACTTCGCTTCAACTTATACGATGAAAGCAAGGCAGATAAAGAGAAGCTGCAATCAACAGACGGCGTCATGGGCGTGAATCAAAGCGGAGGCCAATATCATGTCATTATCGGCAATGATGTCTCAAATGTCTATCAAGCGATGGTCGCTGATTCAGGTCTATCATCTGATGTAAAGTCAGGCGGTACAGAAGAAGCGTCAAAACAAAATGTGATATCAAAGCTTTTCGATTTTATCTCTGGTGTCTTCACACCGATTCTTCCAGCCATCGCTGGGGCCGGTATGATCAAAGGGATTTTGGCACTGATGCTCACATTCCAGTGGATATCAGATAAAAGCAGTACGTATGCGATTTTAACAGCCATTGGAGATGGAGCCTTTTACTTCTTACCGATTTTGCTTGCTGTAAGCGTAGCCAAAAAAATTGGCACAAATCAGTATATCGCGGCTGCCATTGCAGCAGCAGCACTGCACCCGCAGTTAACCGCTTTACTGGGCGCGGGAAATACAGAATTTCTAGGCTTGCCAGTGGTTGCAGTTGTGTACTCTTCATCGGTGATTCCAATTCTACTCACCATCTGGCTTGGTTCATATGTTGAAAGATTCGCAGAAAAATATAGTCCGAAATCATTAAAGATCATCCTTGTTCCAACAGTCACACTTCTAGTCGTTGTACCAGTTATGCTCATCGCGGTTGGACCGCTTGGCGGAATTATCGGAAGTGGCCTTTCAGGTGGAATTGATTTATTGTTTAAACATGCAGGTCTTTTGGCCGGACTCTTGATCGGCGGATTCATGTCACCATTGATCATTACGGGCATGCACTATGCACTGCTTCCAATCATGATCAACAACATTACGTTAAACGGTTTTGACTACATTCTACCAATGATGTTTGTAGCGAATATGGCACAAGCAGGCGCAGCATTCGGTGTCTTCTTAAGATCAAAAAACAAAACATTCAAATCATTGGCGATGTCTACAAGTATCACAGCCTTAATGGGTATTACTGAACCTGCTATGTATGGTGTGAACATGCGATTGAAAAAACCGTTCCTTGCAGCCCTTATTGGTGCAGCAGCAGGCGGCGTGTTCATGTCAATCTTTAAAGTAAAATCATATGTGATATCTGGATCAGCAGGCCTTCCAGGTCTCCCAACATTCATTGGACCAACATTTGTCTACTCAATCATCGGTTTAGTCATCGGATTTGTTGTAGCAACGATCATGACACTTGTTCTAGGATTCAAAGATGTACCAGTGAAAGATGATACAAAAGCAGACAAACCAGAAGAAAAGAAAGACACAGCAGCACTTCAAAATGAAGTGGTACAAAGCCCGCTTGAAGGTCAACTAAAGCCACTCAATCAAGTAAATGATGCAACATTTTCTAATGAAATTATGGGTAAAGGTGCAGCCATTGTACCAACAGCTGGGCGTGTTGTAGCACCGTTCAACGGCAAGGTTGAAACCATTTTCCACACAAAACACGCCATTGGCTTGAAGAGTGAACAAGGTACAGAACTTCTCATTCATGTCGGGATTGACACGGTAAAACTTGGCGGAAAGTATTTCACAAGTCATGTGCAGTCAGGTGATCTGATTCAAGCAGGAGATGTACTCATTGATTTTGATATCGAGGGCATTCAGCAAGAAGGCTATGATGTCACCACACCTGTTATTGTCACCAACACAAACGATTTTGCACAAGTTGATGCGAAAACAGATGGAACGATTACAGTGAAAGAGACACTGCTTACAGTCAGTGTAGAAGAAAAAGAGGAGGGTATTCAACATGAACAAGTTAGAAAAAACATTTCCTAAAGGTTTCTTATGGGGCGGCGCTGTTGCAGCCAACCAAGTTGAAGGCGCATATAATCAAGATGGAAAAGGCTTATCGACAGCTGATGTATCACCAAATGGTATTATGCACCCATTCGATGAATCAATGAAAGACCTTAACTTATATCATGATGCAATCGATTTCTACCATCGCTATAAAGAAGATATTGCACTCTTTGCAGAAATGGGATTCAAGTGCTTCAGACTATCCATTTCTTGGCCGCGTATCTTCCCAAATGGCGACGATGCGGAACCGAATGAAGCAGGCCTTGCTTTTTATGAAAAAGTATTTGATGAACTGCATAAGCACGGAATTGAGCCAGTTGTCACCATCTCTCACTATGAAATGCCGCTCGCACTTGTGAAAAACTACGGCGGATGGAGAAACCGTAAGCTTGTCGATCTTTATGAAACATACGCGAAAACATTGTTCACTCGCTTTAAAGACAAAGTGAAATATTGGATGACATTCAATGAAATCAACGTTGTATTACATGCGCCTTTCACTGGCGGCGGACTTGTATTTGAAGAGGGTGATGACGAGAAAAGCATTCAATATCAAGCAGCGCATCACCAATTTGTTGCAAGTGCTTTGGCTGTCAAAGCAGGACACGAAATCATTCCTGATGCGAAAATCGGCTGTATGATTGCAGCGATGACAACTTATCCGTACAGCTCAAGACCAGAAGATATGTTTGCTGCAATTGAGCAAGACCGTAAAACATTGTTCTTCTCAGATGTACAGGCAAGAGGTTATTACCCAGGTTACATGAAACGTTATTTCCTTGAAAATGACATCAACATCGAGTTCCAAGATGGCGATGAAGACATCTTAAGAAACCATACAGTGGACTATATTGGCTTCAGCTATTATATGAGCTTTGTGACAAGTACAGATCCAAAGATCCTTGAACAAGTGACTGGCGGTAACTTATTTGAAGGTGTGAAAAACCCTTATCTAGAAGCAAGTGATTGGGGCTGGCAAATTGATCCGAAAGGACTTCGTACAACACTGAATCAGCTGTATGACCGCTACCAAAAGCCATTGTTTATCGTAGAAAATGGATTGGGTGCTGTCGATCAAGTAGAAGAAGACGGATCCATTCAAGACGATTACCGAATTGATTACCTCAGAAGCCATTTGCTAGAGGCGAGAGAAGCGATCGCAGACGGAGTTGACCTGATCGGTTATACAAGCTGGGGCCCAATTGACCTTGTCAGCGCATCAACGGCTGAAATGAAAAAACGCTACGGCTTCATTTATGTTGACCGTGATAATGAAGGAAACGGTACATTAGATCGAAAGAAAAAGAAAAGCTTCGATTGGTATAAACAAGTGATTGCGACAAATGGGGAACATTTGGATTACTAAACAGAGAAACTATTGTTTCGTTTCTTTAAGGACATATGGTGTCTTGAAACGGTGAAAATAATACAAAAACAATTTGAATCAGGCATTATCATTCTTTGGGTCTCCTCTAGGGGCATGATGGTGATAATGCCTTTTTTATGAATAAGACAAAATTGAACAAAAAATAAACCACACTTTAAATTGTTGCGTGGTTCAAATAAATCATATGATCGGAGTTTTGAGCTTCAAACATTGGTTTTAATTCGGTAATACCTATTCTTCAAGTATTTCTTTTATATCTTCAATGATTAGGGTATTTAAAATTAAATTCTAGTAGACTTAACCCTTTCCCAATTGTGGTCTAAGAAAAGAATCCTATTCTCAAATGGTTATCAGCAGCAATTCTGTCTTCAATTCAGTAATTATACATCTGAATCTTTCTCCACTGTATGAATTCATGATCAATATTATAAAATTTAACTAGCCCAGGATAGACTATTAATAACTTGGTAGTACTCATGGAACTAGTCAGTCAGCTTTTTATAGTCATTGTATCAACCTTTTTTCAAATTCTAATTCATCTTTGACATGTATTCCGTAATTTCCTATAGAGGGAATTGTAGGTTTAACCATTCTTGCTTTATCAATTGCACCAATATAGATGTTTTTGAAAGAATATCCCTTTCTTTGATAAAACCTAATTGCATTTAAGTTATCATTACTAGTGATTAAATTAATAGAGTGTATATTTTGTGTTTTTAGATTTTGTTCTAACTCATAAAGTAATCTACTTCCAACACCATGGTACTTTTCTAGAGCCTCCAAAGTCAGGATTTCTGCCTCTTCTTTGAATATTTTGTAAACTAATATTCCTACTATATAATCTCCACGTTTAGCCAACAAAATGTTTTCATTTAAAACATTATAAGTTGTCCCTTTAGACACCATAGTCGTTCCACCCCAATGTTCATTAAAAAACCATGTTAACCACGAAAAGTCTTTTGAACTTGGCTGAGTTATTATCAATTCTTCTGAAAGAGAACATTTTTTTGACAGCTGGATATGGGCTATTTCTTTTTCATGAGCTTGATCCTCAAAAAAATGGATTGAGATGCCTAGTTTTTCGGCGTTTATTTGAGCAAGTTTTTGTGCATAGTTCGAAAAATCTTCAGGGTCAATACCAAAATAAAAAAAACTCTCAGGTGGATTCTTTTTGTACCACAGTTTGCTACTGATGACATATTCGTTTTGTTTTGTTTCAGTTATGCTGATATCATCATATAATAGTGCTCTTCCTTCAATAAACTCTAAGACAAATTCATCTAATTTGTTTTGAGTAAATAAACGGTTTTTTTCTTGAAAATATCCTATTTCACTTAATTTGCTGTGAATCCAATTAATTAAATCATCCTCGTTTAGTTCATTATCTCTCGCTAGTGCCATTAGCATTGCAATGTAATTAACGATTGTTTTGCTTCTCTTAGTTGAAATGTTTTTATAGATGTTTTCTAAAATATCGTTGTTAAGTTTATTCATTTTACATATACAACTTCCTTTTCAATTAATTGTTTACTCAATGCTTCCAGGTCTTCGATACAAGTTTGAACATCTGTATCATATTCTTCAGTAATTTCTAACAAGTTACCAAGATTGTGGCTTTGGCTCGTTTGTATCCATACTTGTTGGAATATCTCCGATTTCATCATAACTTCCATAAACTCTTCAACGGAGAATTCTAAAGGATGGAATGAATAATTTGAATACCTGTGCTGGTGTAATGGGGGTATGGTTTATAATTTTATTACCTATCGACGGATAGTTTATTTTCTTTGGCGAAATCATTATATAAATAACATTCATCATAAGTTAGCCATGAATGTACACTCCTTTCATAAAGTGTTAAGGTATGAAAAAACAAGTTTATAATACATGTCCATTAGCAATAACTACATTACTAAACTCAACAAGAAGAGTAGTTTTATAAACTTTATTCTTGTAATCATTTTTCTATTTATGTATTAAATTTCAAGTTAATACCCTAACGGAAGTCATAATATCACATTTTTCTTATTTTTTTAATTTAGATCAATAAATTTTTGACAAGTTTTTATATCGATACTCTCTATCTAATAAAGTGAATATCATTGAGGAGGCAGGGATCTTAACGAATTTTTAGTACCACCTGTAGGGGGCAATGAGTTGGTATGAAAAAGAGTTGCCTTAGCATTTGATTTCACCGATATATTTAAACCAAAGCTTCGAGACCCCATAAACTATAGTCATACTTTTAGGTTTGCTTGAGGGAACGATGGAAAAAGCAGTATTGTAATTTCTAATAATTAGGGTGGATTTTCAGTAGGAGATATTCTGGCTAGGAAGATGACTTGAATGTATCAATCCACTTAACTTGTTAGACAACTTATGAGTATAAAAATGGTTTTTAAGAAGATAACGTATGTTCAATATCTTCTTAAACTCAACTATAGAAGTAATACGATTAAACTTAATATCAAGTTGATTGAGATGACAAAAAATAAAGAACCGCTTAAAAAAGCGGTTCTTTATTATGAAGGTCAGGTTTTTCTGTAAGTTTCCGCCTATTTCCACACTTGATCAGCAATCTCAATCACATGACGCAGCTTTTCCCATTGTTGCTCTTCTGTTAACAGGTTGCCTTCCTCTGTTGAGGCGAATCCGCATTGTGGGCTCATACAGATTTGGTTAATGTCTACATATTGAGCCGCTTCCTCAATGCGTTTTTTAATCTGTTCAACTGGCTCAAGCTCTCCGTATTTTGAAGTGACAAGGCCTAGTACGATTTGAAGGTTTGGGTTCTTCACATATCGAAGGGGCTCAAATCCGCCAGAACGATCGTCGTCAAACTCTAAAAAGAGACCATCAAGATCTAAGCCGGCAAAAATTGTTTCTGCCGCTGCTTCGTAACCACCTTCAGCTGCCCATGTCGATTTAAAGTTACCTCGGCAAATGTGCATCGTGATCACCAAATCCTCTGGGCGGTCGGCAACAGCTTCATTGATTGTCTTTGCAAACGATTCACGAAGTTCATCTTCTTCTCGGCCAAAGGCTTTGATTTGTTCGTGGCCTTTTTCGGAAAAGAACACTGCCCATGCCGTATCATCCAGCTGCAAGTAGCGGCAGCCTGCATCATAAAAAGCACGGATGGCTTTCTTATACGCTTGTGCCACATCATGGTGGAATTCCTCTAAGCTGTCATACACTCCTTCTTCAAGCTTTCCACGGAAAAAGAGCATATTCGGACTTGGAATCGTCATTTTAGCCGTATGATCACCAGCGATGCTGTGAAGGAAACGATAATCCTCCAGCATTGGATGATCTGTAAAATCGATCTTGCCTGTTACCTTGATCCCTCTAGCTTTTGTCGTTGTGTTATGGAATTGAATGCCTTGATCTGCTTCAAATCCTTCAACTCCATCGAGTCCTTCAAGAAAGTCAAAATGCCACCATGCACGTCTGAATTCACCATCTGTGACAACCTCTAACCCAATTTCTTTTTGCTTCTCTACTATACGTGTAATTTCTTCGTTTTCAATTTGTCGGAGCTGCTCTGCTGTCAGCGTACCGTCTGCTTTTTGCTTACGTGCTTCCTTGATGCGCTCTGAACGAAGTAAACTTCCTACTTGATCTGCGCGGAATGGCGGTTTCGTTGTTTTCTTTCCAATGGTTTGTACTTGTGTCATGCTGAATCCCTTCTTTCTTCAGGTTAAAAAATCAAATAAAAAAGCTCTTCCTTAGATAAGGAAGAGCATCATATACTGTGAGAACTCTGCCTTATCTTCAAACAAGCATCTGCTTGCTTAAGGAATTAGCACCATTCTGTTCCTAGGAACAGCGGTTGCCGGGTTTCACAGGGCCAGTCCCTCCACCACTCTTAATAAGGTTACCTTTTGATTCAATTTTCTTAATAAACACAATTATTCAACGTTTTCAGGGAAAAGTCAATGGTTTTTACAATTTAATTTCCTACATGAACAAATCAGCAACAAGAACACCAGCAAGTCCGACAAGTGAAAGCACGGTGACCATCAATGTCCACGTTTTAAAGGTTTGAGCCATTGATAGGTTAAAGTATTCTTTATAAATCCAGAAACCCGCATCATTCACATGAGAGAATGTAATACTTCCCGCACCTGTTGCGATGACCATTAATTCAGGGCTGACACCCGTCAGGCCAATTAGTGGTGCAGAAATGCCAGCCGCCGTGAGACCGGCGACAGTGGCTGATCCTAAAGAAACACGAAGGACAGCAGCAATGAGCCAAGTCAGAAGCAGGGGAGAAAGTGTGCTTCCTTGCATGATCCCTGCAATGTATTGATCGACACCGCTATCAATGAGCACTTGTTTAAAGGCGCCTCCACCTGCAATAATTAATAGAATCATAGCAATAGAGCCGATAGAATCCGTGATGGACTTCATCACGTCCTGCATGCTCTTTCCTCTTCCAAGCCCAAACGTGTAGATGGCTAGCAGCACTGAGATTAATAGTGCAATCGCCGGTTCGCCTAAAAACTCAGCAGTTGGCAGCAATGGGGAGGATGGGAAGAAAATTTCTAGAAATGCTCTGAATGTCATAAGTAATACAGGCAAAACAGCAGTGAAAATGCTAATGCCGAAGCTAGGCATTTCTTCTTCTGTGAATTCCTTTGGATTAAATAAGTTCTTTGGGATATGTGCGTGCAACTGATCTTTTTTAAATAGTTTCGTAAACAGAAGTCCGCCTACTAAAACAGCAGGAATCGCTAAAATAATCCCAACCAATAAGGTTTGTCCCATGTTTGCCTGAAAGACATTCGCAATGGCAGTCGGTCCTGGGTGAGGAGGGAGGAAGCCATGTGTGGTGATGAGTGCAGCGACGAGCGGCATACCCACATACAGCACAGGAAGTCTTGCAGCTTGAGCGATTGTAAAGACTAATGGAATTAAGATAATGAATCCGGTTTCATAAAATAGAGCAATTCCAATCACAAACCCAGTCAGCATCGTCGCCCATTGGATTTTTCCGATGCCAAATCGGTCAATGAGTGTCATCGCGATACGCTGAGCACCGCCAGAATCAGCCATCAATTTCCCAAGCATCGCTCCAAAACCGAGAACGAGTGCCAGGTGTCCGAGCGTACTGCCAAGTCCTTTTTCGACAGAAGCAATCGCTTCTAGTGGTGTCATCCCTTCTAACACAGCAACAATTAAAGAAACAATAATCAAAGAAATGAAAGCGTTTAACTTAAAGACAACCATGAGTAAAAGCAATAACAAAACGCCAAGTCCAATAAACACTAACGACATGATCTTTCCTCCTTTGTGGTGCATAAGGGGGCGCAAACACCCCCTATGCCTTATCCTTCAAGTATGTCTACAGCTTCTTTTAACGTATCCTTTGACCCAACATTTCCCGGGAAAATCACATAAGACATGAAAGGGAATTTACTTTCTTCTCCTGTTTGCCAAACAGGGATACCTGGTTTGATTTGACCTGCCACGGTTGCGCATTTCACGCTAAGTCCTCTTGTCCCAATATCGCTGGAGGTAATTCCACCTTTGGCAATAAGATACTTAGGACGAATGGTGAGACGCTGGACAATACTTGTCACAGCATCACTAATCTGTACAGAGAGTTTTAGTTCTTCCTCTTGGCGATCATCCCCAAGATCAAGCCGTTCTCTTCTTGTATAAACAGCCACAGATTGACCACCTGCCAACAGTGTTTCAGTTTGCTGAATAACGCGGTTAATTTCTTCGCGAAAGGCATCAGGCTCTAACACGAGGTGGGTATTAAATTCAATAAAAGCCATCTTTTTATTTTGTTGCAGCGCTTTTAATTGTTCTGTTGTTTTTTTCACATGAGAACCGATCATAATGAGACCACCATGCGGGCTTTCTTCTTGTATCAAGGCATCTTTTGTTAATAAGGCTTGATCTCCTATACCGCCAAGTACTTTTGTGAGCGCCGCCGCACTTCTAAACATCAGCTGCTGTCCTGCTTGAATGGCTTCAATGAGAGCGGTGACAAAGACTTTGACATCGTCATAATCCACCGCGTTTACAACCACCTTTTTGAAATCCTTCACACCCCTGAGCTGATGTTTGATTTGATCAATGCGTAAAGCACGCAGATCAGCTAATGAAATGTAGGTCGTGTTCTCTTTTGTGAACATTCCTTCTGACTTTTCTTCAATCCATTCTCCAAGATGAGATGATTGAAAGCCGAATGTACGGTCTCTTGCAAATTCTGTGTCACCAGCAGGAATTAATTCATGTCCTTCCTGTACGTAATGAATATTGTCGATCGTAAAGCGTCCACCTTCTTGGAAAAAAGGAAGAAGGATTTCACCATCGAAATGGCGGGAGCTTTGCTGTTCAATGGTTATTTTGAGTACTTCGGTTTCAAGCGGAAAGTGTCCGCGAAGAGTAGAATCCCCTCGGCTGACAATGACGAAGTCCTGATTAAGACGTTCAGCCACCTTTACAATGGTTGCAGCGATTGTTTCGTGCACAGCGGCAGTTTCTTTCTCTGTCATACTGCGAGAATTGGTCAAAATAAAGAACATGCGGCTATCTTCAAGAAAACCAGCCTCAATGCTTTCTTCTGACCAATCGGTGAAAACAGAGACGCCATGTACGGTTTGAATCCCTGTTGGATCATCGTCTAATACAATAACTTTATGCTGAAAGCTGCTCAGTGCTTGTTCGTATGCTGATTGAATGGCCTTTGAATCTGCTTTCGGAATGGCATTCAGTATGTCAGTGCTTTGTTTCATGACCATCTCATCCTTTCTTTACTTCGACATGAGCCATTTTTTCGTAATATTGAACGATGCCGCCATGATCAAGCCCGGATTTTCCGTCCGCTTTGAGGGCGTGGAAGATTTCGAGCAGCTGACTAGAAAGCGGAAGAGGAACACCGATATCGTGAGCAGTTTCCATGACATTGGTTAAATCCTTCAAGTTGATGTCGATGCGTCCGCCAGGTTCAAAATTTCGTTCTAAGATGAGAGGAACTTTTGCATCGAGCACGGCACTTCCTGCCAGTCCGCCGCGGATCGCTTCATACATCTTATCAATGGCAATGCCTGATTTAGCAGCTAGAACGAGCGCCTCGGACATGGCCGCAATATTTAAGTTGACGATGATTTGATTGGCAAGCTTCGCTGTTGTCCCGCTGCCATTTGCCCCAACTAATACGACTTCAGTGCCCATTGAAAGCAGGACATCCTTCACTTGCTCAAAGATGGATTCTTCGCCGCCAGCCATGATGGCGAGTGTTCCGTCAATTGCCTTCGGTTCTCCGCCGCTGACAGGTGCATCGATAAATTCCACCTGATGCTGTTTGGCAAGAGCAGCTAAAGCCCTGGAGGTGACAGGAGAAATTGAGCTCATATCTACGATGACAGTGCCAGGTGCAGCTGTCGTTAAAATCCCTTGATCACCTGAAACGACTGCCTCTACATGCTCTCCTTTAGGAAGCATTGTGATGATGATATCGCTTTCAGAAGCTGCCTCAGCTGCTGAAACAGCACCTTTTGCTCCGGCTTCTTGTAACGATCGAATCGCTTCCTCATTTAGGTCAAAAACTGTCAAAGCATGACCAGCTTTTAATAGATTGAGTGCCATAGGTTTTCCCATAATACCTAGTCCAATGAATCCAATCTTCTTTGTCACGTTGTCCGCCTCCTATATAGAAAACCCTTACAAAAAGCGCTTTCTTTTCATTATGTTAGTATATATACTATCTTTTAAATTTAATAGTAGGAAATAAACTATTGTTTATTTAATGTACATGACGTGATAGGAACGTGTCAACGGAAAATATGAAAAAAGTCACAAAAAAAGACCGGAATCAGCTCCGGTCTTTTGTGTTTATGTTTTATTTTTAGCTACGGCTAATCGAGATCGTTTCACGTTTTCAATGGCATTTGATCCTAGCTCTAAAACAGCGGTGACGTATAGTACATCAATGATCACAAGCTGGTTGATACGGGAGATCATGGAGTCCGAACGATAGGTTGTCTCTCTTGAAGAACTAAGCAGATGAAAGTCAGACCGCTTTGCGAGCTCAGATTTCGGATAGCTGGTGATAGAAGCAACCTTTGCCCCTTTTTCTTTTGCAAACTGTACGGCGTCAAGAATTTCTCTGCTCTCTCCTGAATGGGAGATTGCGACGATAAAATCGTGTTCCGTGGCGTGTGTTGCAATCATATTCATCATATGCGGATCACTGCATAGGCTCACTTCAAAACCAAGCTGCAGGAACTTATGATAAGCATCCCCAGCAATAAAGCTGGACGCGCCTGCTCCAAAAAAGACGGTTTTATGTGCCTGTTTCATGTGTTCAATGAATTGTGTGACGGCATGATCTTCTAAAATATGCTTCATATCTTGTATAGAGTTTGTTGTTAACTCTATGACCTTATGTTTAATGTCAGCTACACTATCGGTTGCCTCGATCTCACCGTATATGGATTGAGGTGTATTGGTCGCGATATCCTGTGCGACATGGACACGAAACACTTGATACGATTCATAGCCAATTTTTCTTAGAAACCGAAAGATCGTCGTTTCACTTGTGCTGCATTCAGCAGCGAGTGCACTTATAGAATGAAGCACAACTTTCTGAGGGTTTTGTAAAATGTAATTGGCAATCTTTTTCTGGGTTGGGGACAAACTATGAAACGTTGTCCGAATGTGACTAAAAATATTCTCTTCTATGATAAACACCACACTTCATCTAGCATTCTACATTAAGCATACAGGAACTTATGAAAACGGTAAACAAACCCGATGTGGAAAAATGAAGAATAATATGGAAAAAATACTTCTTTTGGTTCTTTTGTCATGGTATACTCATCTGGTAATAGACAAAAATGGGGGTTTTTACTATGACGATGAAAAAAGGCCTAACGATCAGCCTGCTCATTTTCTCACTGATTGTTTCCTTGTTTGCGCCAGTTGGATCTGCGGATGCCAAACAAGCAAAAAAAGCAAAAGTAAGTACACACTATTATAAGAAGAAAAAAACGTTCAAATATGCACAGGTGAAAAATCTAAGCAAGACGCATATGAAAACCATCAATCGTGATTTAAAAGAAGATATCGCCTTTTCTTATTCTACTTACTTGTACTTAAAGGACGAAGCGAAAAAAGAAGGCTACGGGAAGGTCACGTATGAGAGAACGTATAAAACGAAATTTAACAATGGTAAGAAACTGAGTATCTTAAACTATGATTACATGTATAACGGTGGAGCGCACGGAGACACGATGGTTTCCAGCATGAACTATGTGTTAACAAAGAAAAAAACAAAGCAGCTGTTCTTGACAGACGTTGTGAAAACAAAGAAAAAGCGTACGAAAGTAAGAGATTATATTTATAACTACACAAAGAAACATAAAAGCAAATTCTACGCGAACCTGAAAAAAAGCGACATTGAAATCAACTACAATACGCAGTATTACTTCACGAAAAAGGGAATTGCTGTTGTCTTCCAGCCATATGAAATTTCACCTTATTATGTTGGAATTCCTATGATTCAAGTGCCTGCGAAGGTATATAAATAAAAAGAAAAACGACCAGATTCAGTGGTCGTTTTTTGCTGTTTATTCAACAAAAGAGCCTCCTCATGAGGCTCTTTTATTTGGATCTATACTTGTTTAGGTGCATCGTTTAGTGGGTGACGGCGTTTTCCGTTGTAGTGGCGGCGCATACGAAAGATTTCAAACTCCGAAAGCTCTGCGCTTTTTCTTTTTTGGGTGCGGTTATCTTTTTTGAAAGAGAATAGTAAGTAGCAGCAAAGTGAAGCGATAATCAATAAAATCATCATATGACATTCCTCCAATTCATCCTATTCTTTAAGTGTAGACAGGGTGAGTGATGTTTATAACTGAAAATAAGCAGCAGACTTGGTTTAGTTCTTAAGGTTCATTCAATCTGCTATTTTAGGTCTAAAATACTGGTTGTTTTTAACTATTATATTTCCAGTTATTTCACTCGTCAAGAAGAATTTTTTCTGGGGTTGTCTCTATTAGTACGAATAAGTGTCATAAAAGTTTCAGAAAATTGTAAACTTTTATTAAAAAACCGTTCCCGAACAGGAACGGTTGTAAACATGTCTATGCTTTTTCTTCAAATAAACGGGCAATTTCAACGATAACTTCGGTTGCTTTCACCATGTTTTCAACGGAAATAAATTCATATTTACCGTGGAAATTTTCCCCGCCAGTAAAGATGTTTGGCGTTGGTAGACCTTTATATGAAAGCTGGGAGCCATCTGTGCCGCCGCGGATTGGTTCAATGACCGGTGTTACTGAGCGATTTTCCATGGCTTCATGAGCAATGTCCACAATATGTTTCACCGGTTCAATTTTTTCTCTCATATTATAATATTGATCCTGAATGCTGAGGGTGATGCTGTTTTCTCCGTAGGTGGCTTTTAAGTCATTTGCTATTTTTTCAAACAGTGCCTTGCGCTTGTTGAATTTCTCTTTATCAAAATCACGGATAATATATTGCAGCTCCGCCTCTTCTACTTCCCCTACAAATTTCGTCAGGTGGAAAAAGCCTTCGTAGCCTTCTGTATATTCCGGAGATTCTTCAGAAGGAAGTTTATTGTGAAAGAGCATCCCAATTTTCGCAGCGCTGACCATTTTGTCCTTTGCTGTTCCTGGGTGGACGTTGTTTCCTTTAATGGATACTTTCGCGCCTGCTGCGTTGAAGCTTTCATATTGCAGCTCGCCAAGCGGTCCGCCGTCAATTGTGTACGCATAGGAAGCGCCAAAGGCATCAACATCAAACTTGTGCGGCCCTCTGCCAATCTCTTCATCCGGCGTAAAAGCGACGCGGATTTTCCCATGCTTGATTTCTGGGTGTTCGATGAGGTAATGCATAGCTGTCATAATTTCTGCGATACCAGCTTTGTTATCTGCACCAAGCAGGGTTGTGCCATCTGTTGTAATCAGCGTATGTCCTTGGTACTTTTGTAAATTTGGAAACTGTTGTGGAGATAAAACAATATGTAGATCTTCATTTAAGGTAATGTCGCCGCCTTGATAGTTCTCATGAAGCTGCGGTTTTACATTTTTTCCGGTGAAGTCAGTGGCTGTGTCGATATGAGCCAGGAAGCCAATGGTCGGCACGTCTTTGTCTGTGTTAGACGGGATTGTTCCCATGACATAGCCGTTTTCATCCATAGTCACTTCTTGAATCCCGATGGATTTCATCTCTTCAACAAGCTGTCTCGCCAGGTTCAATTGTCCTTCAGTAGATGGGCAGCTTTCCTTTTCTGCATCTGACTGCGTATCTACCTTCACATAACTTGTGAAACGCTGAATCATTTCCTCTTTCATCTATACGTCACTCCTTTTGTAGAATACGTCCATTTTATCACGTCTTGAATGCGCTTCATAACAAGAAAGGCTTTCTCTGGCAATTAGAGAGGAAAAAGGCCTACTTTCATTAGGTAATGTGCTGAATGGTTCTTTAGGGTGATTTTTTCGGGTGTCTTTTTATTTATAATGAGGACATATAAAATCATCCATTTGTACGTTAAATTGGGAGAAAGGGGTGCGAAAGTTGGATTCTAGTCAAACGCTGGCACTCGCTCAAAAGTTTCAGGAAGCGGCTGATGAGATTCGGCAGTCCAAGCAGCTGCTGGAAAATCGGCTGAAGGCAGTAGGATCAGGCTGGCAGGGAGAAGCAAGGGATAAATTTGATCAAAGCTTTGAAGAAACAACGGCACGCTACGATCAATTTGAAAAAGATTTGCTTGAAACAAGTCAGGAACTGCGGGATGCAGCAGTCAAAATTGAGGAGCGTAAAGCTGAAATTGCCAGAATGGAAGAGCTTGAGCGAAAGAGACGAGAAGAACGGAGAGAAAGAAACCGAGAAGGGAGATGATGTGATGGCACGTGACATTGTGGTTGATCCAGATCAGCTGACTGGGCTGGCGAATGATTTTGTAGGTGAGCTGTCAGCCATTGAAACGAAGCACCGCGATTTACATAGTGAACTGGACGGGCTGATTTTAGGTTGCGATCCTCGGTATAGAAGCTGTTTTTCTGGTGTCGGGGATGCATGGGGAGCAGGACAGGCATTAATCAGCAAATTGAGCAGTGATGATATTGCCATTCGTCATGCAACCGATAAAATGGTCGAAGCAGATGATATATTGCGGAAATTGTACAGTATCTATGATCAATATGGTACACTCACGAGCTTAGCTGGTATCGTGATGATGCAGGCGAAATATTACGGGCTTGGGATGACGACTTTCATTAAAGAGAATGGCCGATATGCAGCGCAGCATTCAAAGCTGCTGCTTGATCTGACCAGCCGGGTAGAAGGAACGAGATTTGACCGGTTAGCAAGGATTTGGCTGAGTAAAAAAGAATTATTAAAACGATCGAACTGGCCGATGGCTGACTTGGTCCATAAGAAATTCACAAAATTTTATCCTGACGATACAGTTGCGTTCACAAACAGTGTCCGTGATTTTACAAAAGGAAGTATTAATTGGAAGGACACGGCTGCGATTAAGTCTGTTCTGAAAAATGGTGCAAGATTTGCGAAAGGAAATGCCATCATTGCAACAGTTGTCACTGGTGCAACAGAAACGGTTGGCTGTGGATTGAAAATTGCCGAGAACTATGCAGAATTCGGTGATCAGCCAGAAGTTCTTAAGCGTGAAAATGCAAAGGCTGTTGGAAATGCAGTGAACAATACGGTCTTTATCGCTGGCGGTTCTGTCGCAGGTGCCGTTGTCGGAGGTGCTCTTGGCAGCTTTGCAGGTCCGATTGGAACCGTTGTTGGGGGAGCCATTGGTTCAGCAGTAGGTGGATTTATTGGAGAAAAAGTCGCCAAGCTGACATCCGGTTTTGCTGAACAGATGGCAGTGAAATTAAAGGACCCGATTCATGCAGTCGTGGATAAAGGGAAAAAAGCATTTGAACTGGCGGGTCAAGGTGTGAAAGCAGTGAATGATACCATTGATCAGGCAAATCAGGTGATACATAAAGGGATAGAAAAAACAAAAGAAACCGCAGATTCGCTCATAAAGGGTGCAGGCGATTTCTTTAAGGGTGCATTTTCTTTTGGATAAGGAGAGATCAAGTTGGATCAGCTAAGTCTAAGTATTGAGGAACTCATCTTTAGTTTTTACAGTGAAGGCTATTTTGAACAAGGCATGTCCTTAAAGGAGGCCTATTATCCTGAAGTAGAGGACGAACGCCTTGGGTTTTTATTTGAAATTGCGTGCCGCTCTTTGCTTGCAAAAGGTGTACTGGAATTTCGAAACAGACAATACCGTTATAAAGCGGAATACCGTCATTTCATCCAGGCGATGAATGATGCCTCTCACACGATCAAGGCATCTAAATTTGGAGACACAGATGAAGAAGTCAGCACCTCTTTTCACACAACACAGGCGGGTGTATATGCGCATCATACGCTTTATGATCAACAAGTGCATCAGATTCGTAAACTGAGCGGCGATCAGCAGGCAGAAGAGCAAGTGACAGCCTTTTTCAACATACAGATGAATGATCACCCTGAACCTGTCATCAGCCTCCAGGCAGAGGAATTTGAAATGCTGTTAGAACAGGCAAGCGAAGCGAAAAATAAGTGGCCATCTTTCCTGAATAAAGCGGAGAATCAAGAGCTCGTGAAGGCATTTGTTTCTGATGTACAGACGAGAAAAGGAAAGATGGACTCTCTCATGAAGGTCGTCTATGACAAAAATAATACGCCTGATGTGGAGTCGATGATATTTGTAATTCCAGGTGAGAACCAATCGTGGCTTGTATCAGGAATAAAAGAAAATCAATTTCGCATTGAGACGGCTCATCAAGACGGGTTACGTTCTATATTCTAATGGAGAAAAGGAGAATGACGCTTGAATCCAAGTGAAGTAATAGAAGTAAGGAGCAGACCTTTTTTAAGAGTATGGGCATTCTTAGCAACGGGCGGCTTCGGTATCATCGGTATTTGGTTATTTTCAGAAGCTCTTACATTTGAATCGAACTATACATTGTTTTTATTTTTAGGCGGACTATTAGGTATTGTCTATGGCTGGATCTCCTTTTTGATGATTTTGCCTGCTTTTACGAAGAGGGGAAATGTGATTTTTCGCATTCAGCGCGGAGAGAATGGCGCTGTGCTGCACCGGGAGCGAACGATCTCTTTTCAAGATATTCAATCAATTGGCATGCGCAGGCATCGTTACAGTATAAGAGGATTTCTTTTCATGGATGTGCTCATTCGGAAAGTAGATGGAAAATTGATCAAAATTCCGGCGTACAGCATTTTAGATGAAGAAGTATTTGAGCAGACCGTCAAACAGGAGATCTATCCATATTTACATCAGACAGCCCAAGAAAATTGGAGACAGCAGCATGGCCAAGGAGAAGAAAAGACCGACTAAGCTGTTTTTGTCAGAATTCTATAGGATGAGGCGCCACTTTTTCGATGAAATCGTGTATGATGTCAGTAAAGACTGAACACTCGAAAGAGGTGATGAGAGATGGATAAAGAGATGGTAATCGACCTCGTCACAGAACAAATGGCACGGATTCGAAAAGAAAAGGATTATACACAGGATCGCATGGCAGAGGTACTTGGTCTATCAAAACGGCATTTACAGCAGGTTGAAAAAAACAGGCTGCGTCTCAATTGGACGCAATCCGCGGCCGTATGTGCATTATTCAGAGATAGTGATATTCTGAAAGGGACACTAGGGGATGACCCGCTTGAGATTTTGGAAGTTGTGGCACATGATGAATTACATTTATCAATTGAGCGTACGATTGGCGGAAAGGTTTGGTGGAGGACGGCTGTCAAAAAAGGCACGTTTCGACTTCAACAAAATGTGCTTAGTCAGCATTACCGCATCTTAGATGAGGAGAATTATCGCTATTATAGTTCGTTTAATAAAGAAGAAGCGAAGCGGCGGCTAGAGGAATTAAGCCAGCTGTCTTCTCCATATTGAGATTGAAAAGGAAAGAGAGGCACCTGTATATAAGGTGCCTCTCTTTTCTGTGTTTATACTTTTAGAGTGTTTTTCGCCCGAATAAAGGCAACAAGCTGTTTGATTTCTTCATCATTTAGGGGAACGCCGTCTACATAAATGGTTCCTTCTTTTGCTTCCGTCAGTTCAATTTTGATATCAGAGATTTTGCGTTGTATCTCTGGCTCGTCCGTTCTACCAAGTAAAAAATCAATGGACGTATCATACAAATCAGCCATCAGCTTCACTGCTTCAAGCGAAGGTCGTCGGTACCCAGATTCGTAACCGGCATAGGTGCTTTTGGCGATACCTAGGCGATCTGCCGTATGCTGGAGAGACCATTTTTTCTTTTTTCTAAGGGTGGTTAAACGATCGAGTATCATACATGAACGCTCCTTTATTTACAACAACAGTATATCATATTTTGACATAGAATGTACGCGTTATGCGTAACAATTTCTTGATTAATTCGCGTTATGTGACTATAATGGCAATGAAGGTACGCGTAAAGCGTATATTATAGAATAGCACAAGCTAGCTTATAATATGTGTGACAAACGAAGTAATTTTACGAAAGAGGTGGACCTGTTGAAGAAATTATTGCTTTTAACGACTGGTGGGACGATTGCATCTGTAGAGAGTGAAAATGGTTTAGCTCCAGGTGTTAAAGCTGAGGATCTTTTGAGCTATTTAAACGAAATTAATGCAGAATATACAATGGACACAAAGTCCCTAATGAGTATAGATAGTACAAATATGCAGCCTGAATACTGGGTTGATATCGCAACAGCCATTTATGAGAATTATGATCAGTATGACGGGTTTGTCGTTACTCACGGAACCGATACAATGGCCTATACATCAGCAGCGCTGTCTTATATGCTGCAAAATCCTGATAAGCCGATCGTGATTACAGGTTCACAAATTCCGATTACTTTTAAGAAAACAGATGCGAAGAAAAACATCACAGATGCAATTCGCTTTGCATGTGACGGTGTTGGCGGCGTGTATGTCGTGTTTGATGGCAGGGTCATCCAAGGAACACGTGCGATCAAACTAAGAACGAAAAGCTACGATGCATTTGAAAGCATTAACTACCCATATATTGCATCAATTGAAAACCATCAAATTGAATACAATAGCAAAGTAAAAAGAACACCAATGAAACCGCTTAAATTAGATGCATCCTTGAACACAGATGTGTGTCTGTTAAAATTGCACCCAGGCCTGAAGCCTGAGTTTTTAGATGCAGTCAAAAGCTTGTACAAAGGCGTTGTCATTGAAAGCTACGGCAGCGGCGGAATTCCTTTCGAAGGAAGAAACCTTTTAGAAAAGATCAACGAATTGCTGGAAGAAGGCATTTCTGTTGTCATCACCACTCAGTGTCTGGAAGAAGGAGAAGACATGAGTGTGTATGAGGTAGGACGCAAGATCAATCAAGATTTGGTGGCACGTTCAAGAAATATGAATACAGAAGCTATCGTGCCGAAACTGATGTGGGCACTAGGCAAAACAACAGATCCAAGAGAAGTCAAAAAGATTATGGAAACGCCAATCGCAGAAGATTTAGTGATTTAACTATTCTATAGAAAGCAGGTCATAAGAGATGGTTCAAGCAACTTATCGCTATGAGAAGGATTTTCTTGGTGAAAAAGAAATTCCAGCAGACGTGTATTATGGGGTTCAAACCCTCCGTGCAAAAGAGAATTTCCCGATTACAGGATATCGGATGCACGAGGAACTAATCAGAGCCTTTGCCATCGTGAAAAAAGCAGCAGCTCAAGCTAATATGGAAGTTGGACGTTTATATGAGGGAATTGGAAATGCCATCGTTCAAGCGTCTGACGAAGTCATTGAAGGCAAGCTTCACGAGTACTTTATTGTCGATCCAATTCAAGGCGGCGCAGGAACGTCCATGAATATGAATGCCAATGAAGTGATTGGAAACAGAGCACTAGAAATTATGGGACATCAAAAGGGAGAATACATCCATTTAAGCCCAAACACACATGTGAACATGTCGCAATCAACGAATGACTCATTCCCAACGGCGATCCACATTGCTGTGCTCAAGCAGTTAGACATTCTGCTTGAAACGATGCAAGTCATGCAGGACGTCTTTCAAAAGAAAGCGAAAGAATTCGATCATGTGATCAAAATGGGACGTACGCACCTTCAGGATGCTGTTCCAATCCGTTTGGGACAGGAATTTGAAGCTTACAGCCGTGTGCTGAGCCGTGATATTAAGCGGATCAACCAATCAAAACAGCATTTATATGAAGTCAATATGGGTGCAACAGCTGTTGGGACAGGCTTAAACGCAGATCCTCGTTATATTGAAATCGTGGTGAAGAAGCTCGCTGATATATCTGGTCTTCCTCTTGTAGGTGCAGAGCATCTTGTGGATGCAACGCAAAATACAGATGCTTACACAGAAGTATCCGCCGCTTTAAAAGTATGCATGATGAACATGTCTAAGATTGCCAATGACCTTCGCTTAATGGCATCTGGTCCGCGCGCAGGTCTTGCTGAAATCGCATTGCCAGCCCGCCAGCCTGGATCATCCATCATGCCTGGGAAAGTCAATCCAGTCATGGCAGAGCTCATTAATCAAATCGCATTCCAAGTCATTGGGAACGACCACACGATCTGTCTTGCTTCTGAAGCAGGTCAGCTTGAGTTAAATGTGATGGAGCCTGTTCTGGTCTTTAACTTGCTTCAATCTATTAGTATAATGAATAACGGATTCCGCTCATTCACAGATCATTGCTTAGCGGACATTGAAGCAAATGAAATACGTTTGAAAGAATATGTAGAAAAAAGTGCAGGCGTGATCACTGCCGTGAACCCTCACTTAGGCTATGAAGCAGCCGCTAGAATTGCAAGAGAAGCCATTTTAACAGGACAATCGATCAGAGATCTTTGCTTGCAGTACGATGTTTTAACGGAAGAAGAACTTGATATTATCTTAAATCCATTTGAGATGACAAAGCCTGGCATTGCGGGTGCAGAGCTCCTAGAGCGATAATAATATCAAAAATTTTATTTTATTAATATGTGGAATTGCCTGTGAAAAAGAGAAAAACAGGCAATTCACTTCTTTCGAATTGACACACTTTTTTCACAATATTTTGAAAACGCTTAACGCACGCACAAAGGGAGGAAACACAATGAAATCACCACGTCTACCATCTATTTTAGAAGTCGTAGCTGTACTTGGCTTGTTTTTAGCAATTGTTTTATCATTTACTCTTTACTTCAAATTAGATATTCAGTTAGCATTGTTTATCTCATGGTTTATGGTTATTGCTTTAGGTATTCGATTGGGGCATTCATACAAAGATCTTCAAAACGCCATTACAAAAGGGATATCGAATGGTTTAGAAGCTGTTTTGATTTTAATTGCTGTAGGTGCACTTGTTGGAACATGGATTGCCGGCGGAGTGGTACCCACATTAATTTATTATGGACTGGAATTTATTCATCCTAATATTTTCTTACTAGCTACACTTGTCATCTGTGCAATCATGTCCGTTGCAACAGGAACTTCTTGGGGTACGGTTGGAACGGCTGGGATTGCGATGATCGCAATTGGTGAAGGTCTAGGTATTCCACTTCCGATCGTTGCTGGGGCCGTCCTATCTGGTGCTTATTTCGGAGATAAATTATCCCCATTATCAGATAGTACAGTGCTCGCTTCTTCTCTTTCAAAAGTGGACGTGCTGGCGCATGTTCGAGCAATGATGGTTTTATCCATACCAGCCTTTGTGATTACAGCGATTATGTTTACGGTTACAGGCTTTATGTATGGCGGACGCAACATTGATCAAGGTAAAGTAGAATTTTTGAAAGATGCCCTTCATGATACATTCACAATCAACATTTGGATGATCATCCCAGCAGTAGTGGTTGTATTACTGCTCGTATTTAAGAAACCTTCATTGCCTGTTATTGCTACTGGTGCTCTTTTAGGGTCGATATGGGCGATGGCTTTCCAAGGAATGAATCCAGCAGATGCGATTGGTTCAGCATACAATGGCTTCTCTATTAATTCAGATGTAGATTTCTTAAATACGCTGTTAAATCGTGGCGGTATTGTAAATATGCTTGGATCTCTAGTAGTCATTATTCTCGGACTTGGTTTTGGTGGAGTACTTGAATATCTCGGCGTCTTAAAAGTGATTGTCGCTACTTTCGAGAAGAAATTATATAATGCAGGAAATGTCACCCTATCTACACTGGTTGTTGCGTTCTTCGCAAACATTTTTGGCTGTGCGATGTATGTTTCATTAATCCTTACACCGAAAATTATGGAAAAAAGCTATGATAAATTAAAAATAGACAGACGGGTTCTATCTAGAAACGCTGAAGTTGGTGGAACAATGACTTCTGGTATGGTCCCTTGGTCAGATAACGGTATTTACATGGCAGGAATTCTTGGTGTATCGACTTTCTCTTATTTACCATTTATGTGGTTGAGTTTTGTTGCCATTGGTCTTGCAATCATTTACGGATATACGGGTAAATTCATTTGGTACGTTAAGAATCCACCACAAGAATCAGAAGAATCGGCTTCATAAGCCGGTTACAAAAGCCGCTCCTGAACGGGGCGGCTTTGTTTGTCCTAGGACCGTGAGACTATATGTGACATATAGCAAACGAACAGGAGTTTAGACCTCCTGCAAATGAGGTCGAAAGGGGTAGTGTGAAGCAGAATGAAAGCATATTTATCCCATAAAAAGGGCACAAATCCCTATTCAAACATGAGTCTTTGAACCTTATAATAACAATATTGGAAAAAGTGCTAATCACCTTACGCTCGTTTAGAGAGACTCTAAGCAGCGTTTTTATTTTTTGACAGGAGGAGGAACCCATATGAGCTTATCGGATATGCTGTCTGCCCTTAACGGTGGCATTTCAAATAAAAAAGCAGAAATTGAAGAGAAAATCGCTCGACTCAAAAAGGCGAAAAGCAAGGTTGAACGTGAACAAGATGCGGCAGAAACAGATTTAAAGCAAATCAAGCAGCCAAAGCTTGGGACCTCTTGGAAAGGTGAGCGAAGCCAGGATTTCAAAACAGACCGAAATGAAGCACATGATGCGCTGCAAACGATCGTGAACGATCAATACCCACGCTACGTGAGCCGTATCGAATTCAAAATCAGTACATTAGAAGCAGAACAAGCTGCGTTATCCTTTGCCAGTTCCTTAGCTGGAGACGCCGCACGTCTTGCTGAAAAAGGAGAAGACGCAGTAGAGGACGCAAAACGCTTGATCTCAAAAGCATGGAGCAGCTTGTAAACGAGTTTCATGCTGAACAAATCTGGAGGATATCACAATGGGACAAATTAAGTTAAACTACCAAACAGTTATGGATAAACTAGATGAAGTCTCCCAAGCCGTCGAAGCTTTAGCGATGAAAAAAGCAGCAGATAAAGCGGGTGAAAACAGCCTTGAATTTGTAACCAAGTGGACGGCACGTGAAGCAGAAGTGAGCGAAATGGTCTCAAGCTTTAAAGAAGCCTTAATTAAAAATGTTCAGGATACACGTTCTAACGTGAAAACATTAAAAGAACAAGACGAAGCGATTGCTGCAAAATAATCAGCACAATCGCTTTTATTTATGGGTACCATTGACATAATGTGATTGTGGTATTAAAGTCTCATATAAAATTCAGGGTGTAAGACCTTGTATTATTCCGTTTTTCTTCCAAACGCGTCGCTAAAAGGACACCTTTTCCCTATTTAAGCCTGAGGCTTTTCGCCTTATACTATACTTAATGAAAGCAGAACGATAGAAATGTCAGGATTGGAAAAATCAAGTGAGTCGATGGTTTCCAAAGGCGCTCACGCCGTGCTTTCGTATGAGGTCAGATAGAGGTGGAGGACATGAGTTTATCCGAGATGCTGCACCATCTGCATATGGGAATTGAGAACAAACGTGCAGAATTTGACGAAATGATCTCTCGGTTAAAGACAGCCAAAAGTAATATTCGAACAGAACAAGATCTTGCCCAGTCAGATATCAAAGAAATTAAGAAGCCTGCACTAGATTCGTCATGGAAAGGCGAGAGAGGAACCGACTTTCATCGCCACCGGAAAGAAGCTTACAGCGTGATGCACGACGTCGTCAACAATGAATATGAAAAATATATAACAGAGATTGATCAAAAAATCTTACACTTTGAATTGAAAAAAATGGAGCTGGCTGTTGCCAGTAATTTTGCAGGAAGAGCTCAGGACGTGATGGAAAAGGGCGAGGATTTTGCAAAGGATGTTAAACATTTGATTGAACGGGGCTGGAAAGCTCTTTAAAACCATAAACGAAACAGCCGTCTTATAAAAGGGCGGCTGTTTTTTTGTTTAGTCACATCCACCACCACCGCTGTCGCCTGAATCACTCCCACAGGAGGCATCAGAAGCGTGATGGGTATACGAATCAGTATAAGTGCTTGTCGTTGAGCTATGATGTGCAGAACGCTTAGCAGATGCACGTTTATCCTTTGATGTGAACTGGTTGGCAATGATGGCTCCTAAAAAAACGAATATGACAACAAACATAAAAGTACCCATAATGCATCCCTCCTCTAGTTTCATATTCATACGAATGAGCCATATCTAGGTTCCCGATTTGAAAGAAATACTGGGCAAAGAGTTCTATTTTCGTTTATGATGATAGGCAAAAGTAAATGCCAAGGGAGGAGAGCCCATGCTATCTCTACGTCAGGAGGAGCTTCTGAAACGATTGATGCAAGCGGAGCAGGAACTGACAAGTGAAGAAATTGCCCGTGTGATCGGAGTCACATCACGAACCATCCGCACGGATATGAAAGCGCTTAAAGTGATCTTAGAAGAACATGGTGCCGCACTGCATATTAAACGCGGGGCAGGGTATACATTGAGCGTTGAAGATTATGGAGCATTTCGTACATTTTTGAAAACCTCACTGAGAGAAAGGAATGAGAAAAAGGAACCTTCTATTCCCAATCAGCCTGAGGACCGTTTGGCTTATCTATTAAAAAGGCTGCTTCTGTCAGAAGACTATATCAAATTAGAGGGATTGGCAGAGGAATTATTTGTGAGTGAATCTACAGTGAAAAATGATTTGAAAGCTGTCAGGCACTTGTTTTCATTGCATGGACTTTCTATATCGCATCGGCCTAAATATGGCCTTCGTCTGACAGGCGATGAAATGAAATTAAGATATTGTATGGCAGAGCATGTGTTTCAGCAGGAGCATGCGAATGCTGCATTGTTACCTGAAGAAACGTATCAATTGATTCAGGACATCGTGCGTTCACGTACAAAAGCTACCGGACTTCATCTATCAGAAATCGGTTTAAGTAATTTAGTGACCCACATTGCCATCGCATGCAAACGAATTGAAGAAAAAAAGCTGGTCAAGATGCCAGAAGCGGAATTGAGAGAAATTCAAGTGCAGCCAGTTTTTCAGGTAGCTCAACAAATGGCAGAAGATATTCGCCGCGTATTAGCGATTGATTTTCCGTTATCTGAAATGGCGTACATTGCGATTCACTTAATGGGAGCAAAGATGATGGCATATGGAGAGGCTGGCCATACGCTATTTCATCTGCTGGACGAAGACCATTTTCGTTTCACTCACCAATTGCTTGCTTATGTAGAAGAGCACATGTCACTTGATATTCAGTTTGATAAGGAGCTGATCGTTGGTTTAAGTCTTCATTTGCGTTCTGCTATTCATCGCTTTAGATACGATATGAACATCCGAAATCCTTATTTACCAGACATTAAAAGGCATTATCCCATTGCGTTTGAGGCGGGTGTTTATATGGGCAGATGGCTGAAGGAAAAAGAGGGTGTTGAAATTCCTGAGGATGAAATCGGATATTTGGCGCTTCATATTGGGGCTGCAATCGAGCGGACAAAATCACAGCATGTAAGAAAGACATGTCTTATTGTGTGTGCGACGGGTGTCGCCAGCAGCCAGCTTCTTCTTTATAAACTCACGGCAGCTTTTAACGGAAGGCTGGAGATCGCTGGAACTGCAAGTGTCGGGGAACTTCCTTTGTATGATTTAAGAAGCATTGATTTTATTATTAGTACCATTCCGCTTCAAAATACATTGCCGGTGCCAGTCATTGATGTACATACGATTCTAAGTGACGATGATATTGTGCGGCTGAAACGCTTTGTGCAGAATTCACAGGATACAGGAGTTTTGCGGTATGTGAGTCCGGCGCTGACATTTTTTCAGCAAGATCTTCAATCAAGAGAAGAGGTTCTTCAATTTTTCGTGAACGTGCTAAAGGAGCAACATCGAATCCCAGACGAGTTTGAACAATTATTGCTTGAAAGAGAGCAAGTATCACCCACATCTTTCGGTCATTTGGTTGCGATTCCTCATCCAATTAAACCGGCAACAGATGACACGTTTTGTGCGATCTGTACGTTGAAAAAACCGGTGCTGTGGGGAGAAGATCGAGTACAAGTTGTATGCTTGTTAAGCATCCAGAAGACGTATCAAAAAGAATTACAGTCGCTTTATCAATTTCTTGTGCGGCTGACAGAACGGAAGGAAGTGGTGGAACAACTCATCAAAGCTGCTTCATTTGAAGAACTGACAGCTGCGCTTCAAGTATTGGAGCATCCAAATGAAAAAACGCGGCACCCATTTCCGCATCTGTGAGGAAAAAGATTAGATGTTAATGAAAGCGCTTTTAAAATATCATCAAAAAGGAGGATGATCACGAGTTTTTGCAAAGGGGGAGACGGATCATGAGCTTCAAGGAGAAAGCGGCAGATGTCATGGGGCATGTGGCTTATCGCATCACCAACCAGAAATATATTATGGCGATTAAACAGGCATTTGTCACACTGATGCCGATCATCATTACAGGAGCTTTTGCTGTACTGGTGGCGAATATGATCATGAGCCCGGAGACAGGGCTTGCTCATTTTGAGATATTCAGGTTTTTAGCAGAGCTTCAGCCTATTATGAAGGCAATCAATTATGCCACGCTGAACTTTTTAACCATTGGGGCTGTTTTCCTCATTGGGATTGAGCTTGGGAAAATCAACGGTCACAAGTCTCTGTTCCCAGGATTGATGGCATTGATTTCATTTATATCTGTTATTCCAACGACACTTCTTCTTGAAGTCGATGGATCGATGCGTGAGGTTGTTGACGTGTTGGCAAGACAATTTTCTGATCCAAAAAGCTTATTTTTAGGGATGATCATTGCGATCGTATCTGTGGAGATTTTTTGTAAGCTGACCGAGGTGAAATGGCTGCAAATCAAGATGCCGGATTCGGTTCCGTCGAATGTGGCAACATCATTTTCGTCACTTTTCCCATCGATCATTACAATTACAATCATTAGTTCATTCGGCTTTGCATTTCATCGTGTGACAGGCATTTATTTGCATGAAGCAGTGTATAACGTGGTGCAGCGTCCGTTAGAAAGTGTTGTACAGGGGCTGCCTGGGATTTTAACGTTGATGTTTGTGGCGCAATTTTTCTGGGTGATCGGCATCCATGGCAACCAGATGATTAAGCCGATCCGGGAGCCGCTCTTATTAGGATCGATTGCAGTGAATATGACAGCATTTCAAGAGGGAAAAGAGATACCGAATATCATCACGATGCCGTTTTGGGATGTGTATATGAGCATCGGTGGTTCAGGTGTGACCATTGGTCTTTTGGTTGCGATTTTTATTGCTGGGAGAAGGGAAGAGATGCGAAGTATTGCCAAGCTCTCATCAGGACCCGGACTGTTCAACATCAATGAACCCGTTATTTTTGGATTACCTGTGATGCTAAACCCTGTGATGGCGATTCCATTTATCGTCACACCGCTTGTGACAGGTACGATTGGTTATATTGCGACGGCTACAGGATTCGCTGGAAAAGCGGTCGTGATGGTACCATGGACGACACCGCCGCTTGTAAATGCATGGCTGTCCACCGCTGGCAGTATGGGCGCTGTCATTACACAGCTTATCTGTATTGTGGTTGCTGTTTTCATCTATTTACCGTTTGTTCTCTTGTCTAACCGCAAGCCAGAAGCAGCACCAGATTCAGAATAAACATTCAGACGAAAAAAGGGAGGCGGCGACATGAACAGAATTGAGATTCCAAGTGATTTTATCCTAGGTGCTGCGGCTTCTGCTTGGCAGACCGAGGGATGGAAGGGAAAGCGGGCGCACCAGGACTCGTATATCGACTTATGGTATAAGGAAGGATATCACGTGTGGCACGAAGGCTATGGTCCTGCTGGTGCGACAAACTTTTACGAGCGCTACCCTGAAGATGTAGCCTTAATGAAAGAGATTGGGCTGACACATTACAGGACATCGATCAACTGGTCGAGGTTTCTCATAGATTACGAGAATGGGATAGTGGATGAGGCATATGCTCGTTACATTGATGATCTGATCAATGAATTAATCGCAGCAGGTGTAGAACCAATGTTTTGCTTAGAGCACTATGAACTTCCTGCCGTTTTGTTTGAGAAGTACGGCGGATGGTCATCAAAGCATGTTGTCGAGCTGTTTGTACTTTATGCAGAAAAGGTGTTTGAGCGCTACGGAGACCGGGTCAAGCATTGGTTTAGTTTTAATGAACCGATTGTTGTTCAGACACGTGTTTATCTAGATGCGATCCGATATCCGTTTGAGCAAAATACGAAGAAATGGATGCAGTGGAACTATCATAAAGCTCTGGCAACAGCAAAAGTGGTGAAGCTGTTTCAGGAGATGGGGTTGAAGGAATCGGCAGGAGCCAAAATCGGCGTGATTCTCAATCCAGAAGTGACGTATGCAAGATCGTCTGCCCCGCATGACCAAGAAGCGGCACGTATGTATGACTTGTTTTTTAATCGAGTGTTCTTAGATCCTTCCATCAAAGGGGAGTATCCAGAGGAACTGATCGATGTGTTGAAAAAGCATGATATTCTTTTCGATTCCACAGAGGAAGAGCTTCAGATCATCAAGAATCATACGGTGGATGTCGTTGGGCTTAACTTGTACTATCCGCATCGTGTCAAGGCACCGAGTAAGGCTTGGAACGAAGGAACACCTTTTCATCCATCCTATTATTACGATATGTTTGAGCTTCCAGGGAGAAAAATGAATCCTTTCAGAGGCTGGGAAATCTACCCGAAGATTGTCTATGATATGGGGATGAGAATAAAAGAAGAATACGGAAATATTGAGTGGTTTGTGGCAGAAAATGGCATGGGTGTCGAAAAGGAAGAACGGTTTAAAACAGAAGACGGTATCATTGATGATCAGTATCGCATTTCATTTATCAGCCAGCATTTGAAGCGGGCACTTCAAGCGAAAGCAGAAGGATCAAATTGCACAGGCTATATGCTTTGGGCATTTACAGACAATGTCTCACCGATGAATGCCTTTAAAAACCGCTACGGATTAGTCGAAATCCAGCTGGAGAATGAACGAAATCGTCAGCTGAAAGCATCTGCGTATTGGTACCAGACATTAATCAAAACAAGGGAACTGCAGGTTGAAACAGAAGTCATTTATCAATAGGAGTGATGGGATATGAAACGAATCATTCTCGCTTGTGCAGCAGGAATGTCAACGTCCATTGTGGTGTCCAAAATGAAGGCTGCCGCAGAAGCTAAAGGGCTGGATTACTATATTTATGCTATACCTGAAGGAGCCATTGCGGATGAACTAGAAGAGCATGGAGAGGATGTACTGGCGATTTTACTTGGACCGCAAGTTAGTTTTATGAAAAAAGCAGCAGAAAAAACAGCGGCACCTTATCGAATCCCTGTCGATGTCGTCAATGTGAGATTATACGGAACAGCAAACGGAGAAAAAATTCTAGAGCATGCACTGAAACTAGCAAATGAATCTTAAGTAATTGGAGGAGAAGCAGATGACGGTATTAGAGGAAATGCAGGGAGCAGCCTTTCAAATCATTGCCCATGCAGGCGAGGCAAGAAGTCATTATGTAGAAGCGATTCGTCTAGCAAGAGCTGATGATTTTGAAAAAGCGCAGCAGTTGATCGAAAAAGGGGAGGAAGCGTTTCGAAGCATCCACAACCTGCATCTGTCGCTGATTCAAAAAGAGGCGGCAGGTGAACAGCTTCCGTTTTCTTTACTGCTGATACATGCAGAAGATCAAATGCTCACAACAGAGACCATCCATCTGCTCGCCATCGAAATGATCGAAATGTGTAAAAAAATGAATACCCTGTCAAAATAGTTGTCAATGAATAACCAATTTCTGTTATAATCATTCGGTAAATAAAGAGAAAGCAGGATTGGTGAATGAAAAAAACATGTATGCTGATGACGATTGGTCTTATACTGCTGCTCATTTCGGGCTGTATGGGAATAAAGGAGCAGGCGGAAGGAAGCCAGCAAGTCGTCAAAGAGGAAAAGGGTTTATTACAAACAAAAGAGATACAGCAGAAAAAAGAAACGGCAGTGATAGAGACAAAAACCTGGATGAAGCAAAAGGAGCCGGTCGAGCTTCCGATTTTGATGTATCATAGTATCTCAAGCGGCAACTCGTTACGTGTGCCTAAGAGCGAATTTGCATCTCATATGAAATGGCTGAAGGACAATGACTATGTCACGCTGTCGCCAGAAGAGGCGTACCGCGTTTTCACAACAAATTCGATGCCAAGTAAGAAGAGTGTCCTCATTACATTTGATGATGGATATACGGATAACTATACAAAGGCATTTCCAATTTTAAAGCAGTATGGAATGAAAGCAACGATTTTCATGATTGAGCAATCCATTGGCCGTCCAAATCACTTAACGGATGAGCAAATGGATGAGATGATGGCACATGGGATATCGATTGAGAGTCATACGATTCATCATTTAGAGCTCAACCGATTATCAAAGCAGCAGCAGGAAGAGGAATTAAAAGGATCAAAGGCATTCTTCGATCAGCGATTTTCTCAGCGTACGAGAATGGTCAGCTATCCTGTCGGGCGCTATAATGAAGAGACGTTGAAGCTGGCGAAGGAAGCTGGATATCAAATGGCTGTCACCACTGAACCAGGACATGCGAAGAAGGAACAAGGCATGATGTCCTTGCACCGCGTCCGCATTTCACCGGGACTTTCACCAGAAAGCTTTGGCAGGCTGGTCGAAGGGAAGTAACGATCAATGTTTCACATGAAACATTTTACGACAAGTTTCGCCAAAATGAATCACCGCCCATACACCTTGACATGATATGTCTTGGTTTCAACTGTTATTATAAGAGAGACTTAGATGGACAGAACTTTCATGACCAGGGGAGTTCTGTTTTTTAAAATTGTCATTCAAACCCTACATCGTAAGAAACACCTCAATGAAAGACTCAAAGTATCAAGCCCGCCAATGAAGTAACAATCAAATATTGCTCAGCATCGCAAAAACTTAAGAAACCCTACATAGAAAAACCAATTGAGAAAAGAAAGGGAGAGGGGAATATGTCAAACTTTTTTGGAATCGACCATGTTCAACTAGCTGCTCCAAAAGGCAGTGAAGAGAAAGCTCGTTTGTTTTTTGGCGAAATTTTAGGGATGAAAGAAATACCTAAGCCTAGTAATCTAGCTAAACGCGGAGGTGTCTGGTTCCAATGCGGTCATCATCAGCTTCACATTGGCATTCAGGAACATTTTCAAGCTGCAAAGAAAGCTCATCCAGCTTTTCTTGTAAAGAGCCTATCGGAATTAAAAGAGGTATTATTGAAGCATCAGATTAGTATAAAAGAAGATGAGCCATTGGAGGGAGCCAATCGGTTTTATGTAGAAGATCCTTTTGGGAATCGAATTGAGTTTTTAGAGAGAAGAGACTAGAAGACAACAAGAAGGCTGTCGAGATTTTCTCGACAGCCTTCTTGTTATTGATAAACGGGATAGCCCGTCATTTTGATATCTTTTCCAAGTGGTTCCACGGTGAGTTGATCCAGTTCAATGGCATCACTCATGAGGCGTATGCCTTCGCCTCCGAAAAAGGAAGGGGAAAGTCGTCCGCCAATGAGCTTAGGCGCCATATAGATGACCAATTTATCTACAAGCTGCTGTTCTAAGAACGAGGCGTTAATCTGGCCGCCGCCTTCAATCATGAGAGAGGAGATATTTTTTTCTCCCAGCACTTGAAGCACTTCCTGCAGGGGCACCCGCGTGTCGCTGTCAGTCATGAAGACACGGACGCCAGCTGCTTCTAAGGCCGCTCGTTTTTCCTCATCGGCTTGCTTTGTTGTAAAAATCCATGTAGGTGCCATCTGATCGGTGACGATCTTTGCTGTCAGTGGTGTTGACAGCTTTGAGTCTAAGACAATTCGAATCGGATTGTTTCCATTTGGAATCCGCGCAGTTAATGAAGGGTCATCGTGAATGACGGTTTGAGCACCGACCAAAATGGCATCATTGATACTGCGGATATGGTGAGCATCATAACGGGATGTCTCAGATGTAATCCACTTGCTGTCAGACGTGGCAGAGGCGATTTTTCCATCTAAGGTAATGCCTGCTTTGAGCGTCACAAAAGGTGTTTTTTTCGTAATAAAGTGATTAAATACTTCATTCATCAGAATGGATTCCTGTTCAAGTACGCCCGTGATGACTTGTATGCCTGCGTCTTGTAATATGGCAATCCCGCGGCCAGCGACAAGCGGGTTTGGATCAAGTGCCGCCACGACAACGGTTTCGACGCCGGCTTTTACAAGTGCTTTCGCACAAGGGCCTGTACGTCCATGATGGGAGCAAGGCTCAAGGGTCACATAAATCGTGGCTCCTTTTGCCTTGTCCCCGGCCATGTTAAGTGCATGAATTTCAGCATGCGGTTCACCGGCTTTCATATGAGCGCCGACTCCTACAATTTCATTCTCTCGCACAATCACAGCCCCGACGAGCGGATTCGGAGATGTCTGACCTTTCATTGCCCGTGCATTATCAAGGGCTAGCTTCATATATCGCTCATGATGTGGCAATCGTACGCACCTCTTGCTCCGCCTTCATGTGACCTGAGCGGTTGATTTTAGTCTGCAAGTATTTTTCGTTAAATTCAGAGACATCTCCCCAAAGCGGAATGCGTCCAGAAAGTGATAAACCTGCATGGCTGATCGCATCTGTCTTTTTCGGGTTATTGGTAATGAGTCTGACCGGCTTTGTACGAAGTGTTTGAAGAACGGCAATGGCTTCTTCGTATTGACGTGTGTCATCTTCAAAACCAAGTGCTTCGTTCGCTTCTACTGTATCGTAGCCGTTTTCTTGAAGAATATAAGCCATGGCTTTACTGAAAAGACCAATGCCGCGGCCTTCATGATTGGCTAAGTAAAACAGGGCTCCCGCTCCATTGTCCTCAATCATTCGCATAGACTGCTTCAATTGGAATCCGCAGTCGCAGCGCTTGCTTCCGAAAATATCGCCAGTGTGGCAAATGGAATGCATGCGGATAAGAGCTTCGTCAGCGTGCTCAAAATCCCCATATACAAGAACGCTTGACTGCTGATGATCAGCAAGCTGGCGGGACGAGAGGCTTTCAATTAAAGCTTCATCCGACAATGGCTCTTTTCCATCATCTTTTAACCATGAATACCAGTTAAACATGACGGTTCTGCCGTCTAAATTCACTGGCAGTTTAATGGGTCCAGTGATATATATATACCCGTCTTCTTGCTGTACTCGTTTGATTTTATCTTTTAATATGGCTGTTTTAAGCTCTGTGTGTTTGTCCATATTCTGCACCTTCTTTTTAGTCTGTTTCTTCAATCTGTAAACGAACGAGAACGCCAAATGGATCAACAAATTCGCTGCTTTTTCCTGTCGTGTTGACTTGAGTGCCTGCTTTTGTCAGGCGTTCGATGACGGATTGTCTGTCTGCTTCTTCTGGGAAAACCAGTGTATAGCTTCTAATTCCTGAGAAACGTGGATCAATGGCGCCTTTTCGTCCTCGTCCCCATGCATTAAAGGCAAGGTGGTGGTGGTACACACCAGCGGCGATAAATAGGCTTGCTGGTGGAGCCATTCGGATATGAAAACCGAGCGTATGGACATAAAAGGAATCTGCTTCTTCTGGGTTGAGATGGAAATGCAAGTGTCCCATCACTGTGCCCGCAGGGAGTCCTTCCCATGTGGTATCAGCGGCTTCCTGCAGGAGTCCATCTCCATCAAGCGGTGCATTTCCGCCACCTTTCAGTTCTCCATGCTCACCTACCCAAATGTCCTGAGGACGGTCAGCATAAATTTCTACGCCAATGCCGTCAGGATCACTTAAATAAATGGCTTCACTGAAAAAGTGATCGCTTGCTCCAATTAAAGGATAGCCTTTTTTGATCACATGTGCCAGCCATGTGCCCAGGTTTTTTCTGGTAGGTAATAAAACAGCAAAATGATAAAGTCCTGGCTCATGATCAGGCTTTTCTTTGAGCTGTGCATCTTCTTTTAACAAAAGAATCGGTTCCTTTGCATTGCTGCCAAGTGTCACCGTGGAATCGGTCTTTTCTAATATAGTAAATCCTAAAATGTCTGTATAAAAAGGTAAAGAACGATCAAAGCTGGACACATGTAATTCTGTCACACCCAACCTTAGCTGCTCAATTGTCTTCAAGCTCGGTCATCTCCTTCATGATATATGCATCGGCATGTTCAAATGTTTTTGAAAATCTATAAAAAATGAATACCTTGTTACTTTTAGTAACTAAACTATATAATAGTTAGTGACTTATTTCAAGTAATTAATTATGTTATAATGAAAAAAAGAGAAAAAATCAGGAGGGAGTAAGATATGGCTCAAGTAGATGGCTGCCCAATTACAGATGCCATGGAGATTCTAGGCAAGAAGTGGGTCATTCTCATCATCAATCAGCTTCTGACAGGGCCTAAGCGTTTTTGTCAGCTTGAAAATGAAATGAACATCAGCGGAAGATTACTATCAGAAAGGCTGAAGGATTTAGAAGCTGAGGGACTTGTTGAGAAAAAAGTATATCCCGACATTCCAGTGCGGATTGAATACGAATTAACGGTGCAAGGGAAGAAAATTGAACCGATTATTCGTGAAATGTATGCTTGGTCTTTAGAGCGTAAAAACAGCAAAATGGAGGAACATGTTCCTTCTTAATCCATTTCGATCAGTGTGTCTGATCGAAATTTTTTTGTGTGATTTTCCAGAAAACTAAGACAATAGTATGAAAAATGATATTGACAATTATTTCACCCATTATATAATATCAAGGAGAAGAGGGTTCTTTTCCCTGTAATGGAATGGAGGTTATGCCATGGTATTATGAATGGGACAGATTGCCTAAAACTCTTATCAATCCATCATTTAGAAGCAGACATCTTTGACTTTAGGAAGCAAAGATTTATTTTTTCAACTCAATTGATAATGATTATCATAATCATCTATAAGTGTGTTCCAGCACTTATGAAGGTTATTTTTTTTATTGTCTATTGAGAATAATTATCAATATCATTTAGGAGGGCTCACATGAAAGTCATTCGTTCAACATCACCCGTATTATTATTCCTTAGTTTTGTTTTATTATTTGCTCTAGCTCCTGTTAGCTCAGCCTCAGCAGCTGGCTTAGCAGATGGTCAATATTCAGCGCAATATGTGGTTTGGAAGGCTGATAGCGATTCGACTTCAACAGCGAATACGTATTTCGAAAAACCAGCCAAGCTTGTCGTCAAGGATGGAAAAATCAAAGCACAAGTCACGTTAACGAATAGCTCTTGGATCACAAGCTTTAAGACGCTCGATCAAGGTGTTTACAAAGATGCGAAGGTGATTAGTACAAATACAGCTGCGAATAAGAGGACAGTAGAATTCAATGTGAACAGCCTGACTGAGGTCGTACCAGCAAAAGTGAGTGTGACTGTACCGGCTATCGGATATACAGGCAATTACGACATTCGTCTCAAGTTTGATGCGGCATCTGTTCAATAGAAAGGGAGGAAATTCGCTTGATGAAAATAAGAATGAGGCTGTCAGTCTTCATGGCGGTTTTTTTACTGGCACTTATGCTGCCTTTTTCAAACGCACAGGCTGCCGCATTAAAGGATGGTACATACTCCGTCAATTATACAGTGCTGAAAGCTGAAGGAAATGCGGTCTCAATGGCAAATGATTACTGGCTGAAACCAGCAAAAGTGATAGTGAAAAATGGGAACCTGACAGTGCAAATGACGATTAAAAATAGCAGCTGGGTAACGGAATTTAAAGTACCAGGAAATGGCGGCTATGTCGATACAACCGTTCTCTCAACAAATAAAAAAGCCAATACAAGGCTCGTTCAGTTCCAGGCTCAAAGCTTGTCTAAACCAATCACGTCAAAAATTCATGTCACTGTGAAATCTGCTGATTATGATCATGATTACACCATTCAGCTGAAATTTGATGAAAGCAGCATCAAGTCACTTTCGTCTAACAGTGCAAATCAATCAGCGGGTGCAGCAGAAAGTCAGCATCCATCAAAAGAATCAACGAACAAAGCTGATTCATCCACAACGAAACAAGAAGAAAATCCTCAAACTGGTGATACAAGCCAAACAGGGTGGCTCCTTGTGCTTGTCTTATGTTCAGGCGGGTTTTTAGCAAGAAAGTGGATCATCAAGCATTAACGGAAGGAAGTGTCACCATTTGAAACGTCTTTTTCATCTAAAGGCAGCCATTCTGCTCGTTTTATTCAGTTTGTTGACTGCGTTTCAGATTCCTCAAGGAACAGCTCAAGCGGCATCATTCGTTGATGGTGAATACACAGTCGGATTCACCATTTTAAAAAATGGCAGCACAGAAGCGTCCATGATGGATACCTATACAGAAAAGCCAGCTAAGCTGATTGTGGAAAATGGCAAGAAAACAGCCTATGTCACACTGAAGCAAAGCAAAGAAATAACAGATTTCAAGGTCGAACAAAATGGTGCTCTCGTTACCACTGAAACGGTCAGTGAGGACGAAACAGCCAATACACGTGTGATCAAATTTAATGTCGACGACTTATCAGCGAAATTAAACGGCTGGGTGAAAATTTACTGGGATTTAGGCGGCTTTATTTATGACGAAGCATATGACGTACAGCTTGCATTTGATCAAAGCAGCCTAACACTCGTTACGCCTGCAAAACCAGACGATAATGAAACAAAGCCAGATGATAACGAAACAAAACCAGATGACCAAAACGGTACAAAGCCAGACGATAACGAAACAAAGCCAGATGACCAAAACAGTACAAAGCCAGATGGTAACGAAACAAAACCAGATGACCAAAACGGTACAAAACCAGACGATCAATCGACAACACCAGGCAATAACAATGGCACAAAACCAGATGATTCTGCGCAAAATCAATTAAAAGATGGCGTATATCGTATTAATTACAGTGTGCTAAAAGGGGATACGGATGAGGCATCTCGAATGAGTGATTACTTCTCACACCCTGCATCCTTAACTGTCAAAAATGGAAAGCAAACCATTTCCTTTACGGTGAAGGACCATAAGTCTGTCGCTTCTTTAAAAACAGAGAAAAACGGTTCTTATCAAGAAGCCAAAACAGTCAGCAAGGATGAAGCAAAGAATACAAGAGTGGTTTCATTTGATGTAGATGATTTGAAAAACGAGGTCAAAGGAAAAGTACACATTGTAGTAGCAGCCGCTAACTATGACCAAACCTACGATATTCGTTTTCAATTTGATTCAAAGAGTATCGCTCCAGTGAAGGACGGGCAGGTGGTAGAGGAAGAAAAACCAGCTGCACCAGAAACACCAAAACCAAACACACCAACAACAGAAACAAATAACGGCGGAGCAAATCAAGAGACGGCTCAGCTAAAAGATGGTGTATACAAGCTTCCTTTCTCAATGAAGAAAGCAGATAAGGATGAGCTTTCTCGCATGAACGATTACGTTGTGAGTCCTGCGACACTGGTTGTAAAAAATGGCCGCCATTTCGTTTCATATACAGTGAAGAACAGCTCAGCCATCACGTCATTCCAAGTAGGAACAGGCGGAAAGTTTGAAGAGACACTTGTCGCGAAAACAGATCAAAAAGCAGATACACGTGTCATTCAATATGAAGCAAAAAGTTTAAGTGGAGCTCAGGCTGCACGCGTAAAGATTGATATTCCAGCTGCAAACTACCATGAGCAGTACGATGTCAAACTTGTCTATAATACAAAAGGAATCGCTCCTGGTGAGGGAAGCGGAATTTCAACAGTCATTGGAGACGATGAGAGCATCGGCTTTGTCAAAAATCCAAATGATCACGATTCTCAAACAAATCAACTTGAGAATGCAGCACCTGAGGAAACGGGTGCGGAGCAGATGACATTTACGCCATCAGATGATCAAACCAAATCTGAGTCTGGACAGCTGAATCCGAAAACGGGAGATACCTCTCTTCTTTGGGTGTATATTCTTTTATTCGGCGCTTCGTTATTCGTACTCGTTAGAAAATATCAAACACGGACAAGATAGTTCGTTTTATTTTAAGTGAGATGCGCCTTTTACCTCGGCGCATCCACTCTCTTTTTTCGAAAGGGGGCTTCTGTTTTTGAAGTATCGAATATTATGTACCTTGATCGCTGCCTTCACCTTCAGTGTGTGCATGATCTTATCGGGCTGCTCACAGTCAGCTGAAAGCTCAGCAAAAGGCAAAAAAAGTGCTGAATCAAGTGAGCGCATTGTGGCAACGACTGTAGCTGCTGCGGAGATCATGGATGCTTTAGAGGTGGATCTTGTCGGGGTGCCAACAAGTCAAAAATCCTTGCCAGCTCGTTACAAAGGACTGCCGGAAGTCGGCAACCCAATGAGCCCGGACATGGAAATCATCCAATCACTTCAACCGACAGATGTCCTGTCTGTCACAACCCTTCAATATGATTTAGAGACACCCTTTCAGCAAGCAGGTGTCCCTGCTACATACTTAAATCTTGAGAGCATGTCCAACATGGAGAAGGCCATCACGAAGCTTGGAGATCAGTATGACAGAAAGAAGCAGGCTGAACGCATTGTGTCTGAGTTTGAGCAAAAAAAGAAAGACATTCAAGAGAGGACGAAAGGAAAACGCAAGCCGTCCGTTCTGATTTTGCTTGGTGTGCCAGGCAGTTATTTGGTGGCGACAGAGAATTCATATATTGGTGATCTTGTGCGTATCGCAGGAGGAAAGAACATTGTGGAAGGCGAGAAAATGGAGTATTTGGCATCCAATACGGAATATTTACAAAAAGCCAATCCAGATATCATTCTCCGGGCCGCACATGGGATGCCAGACGAAGTCGTCCAAATGTTTGATGAAGAATTCAAAACAAATGACATCTGGAAACATTTCAATGCGGTCAAACAAGACCGGGTGTATGACCTCGAAGAAAGCTTATTCGGGACAACAGGCAATTTAAAGGCAGCAGAAGCATTAGATGAATTGACTCGTATGTTGTATCCGTCATAAGCGGCGAATCTTAATGATAAAAGGACGTTCAAGATGAAAAAAACAGGGATTTTATTTCTGATAGTCAGTCTCTTACTGGTCTGCGTGTTTATTTATTCAGCCATTACTGGGAGCATTCATGTCACCCCAATTGAATTATTAGAAGGGCTCATCACCGGTCAACATGCACAGGTAGAAATCATTAAAGATTTGAGAATTCCCCGCATGCTTATCGCGATGTTTACAGGGGCCGCCTTATCTGTCTCCGGTGTACTGCTGCAGTCGGTCATGAGGAATCCGTTAGCTGATGCCGGCGTCATTGGCATTTCATCAGGAGCCAGCTTCTTTTCATTAATGGCGATTACAGCGCTTCCTCAATTTTATTTCTACTCTCCTTTATTTTCGGTATTAGGCGGAGCTATTGCATGTTTCCTCGTGTATGTTCTGTCTTGGAAGGGTGGTTTAAGCCCGATCCGCATGATCTTGGTTGGGATCGCCATCAATGCCATGTTTACTGGAATGGCTGAAGCATTTGTGACCATTTGCAGCTATTTCAATATCACGATTAATCAGTCGGGACAGTCGAATCTCACGATGAAAACGTGGGGAGATGTCCGTTTAATCGGTGTCTATGGTGTCGCCGGCCTTGTCGTTGCACTCTTCTTCAGCAGGTGGTGCAACCTCCTGGCTCTTCAGGACAAGACAGCGAAAAATTTAGGATTGCGTGTGACCAGAATGCGCCTTTTGATTTCCATCACAGCCGTTTTACTTGCGGCGGTGACAGCTGCAGTAGCGGGCGTGATCGCCTTTGTCGGCTTGCTCATTCCGCACATTTCAAGAAGGCTTGTCGGCTCGGATCATCGGGTACTGATTCCATTTTCTGCGTTAAGCGGGGCTTTGCTTATTTTGACGGCTGATACGCTTGGCAGGACGCTTGTGGCGCCAAATGAGATTCCTGCTTCTACGATCATGGCCGTGATTGGCGGGCCGTTTCTAATCTTTTTATTAAGAAGGGGGGACCGTCTCCATGGACATTCGTGAGGTGTCATTCTCATATGACCAGCAGAAGGACATCGTTCAATCAGTCACAACAAAGATTGAAAAGGGGAAAATCACAACCATTATCGGTCCAAATGGCTCGGGAAAATCGACGCTGCTTTCCTTAATGGCGAATAATCATTGTCCAAATAAAGGGCAAATTCACTTAGACGGGCAAACGCTGAATACATTCAAGCCAAAGGAGCTGGCAAAAAAGCTCGCTGTCGTCCATCAGCAAAATGAAGCGCCGCTTGATTTAACGATCGAACGGGTCGTGGCATTCGGCAGAACGCCGTACCAGACGATGCGCGGAGGAGACAAGGAAGAGGATGAGAGAGCGATAGAGTGGGCGCTGTCCAGTACAAAGCTAACGGACAAACGAAAGGTGCCGCTCGCCTCACTGTCAGGTGGAGAGCGGCAGCGTGTATGGATTGCGATGGCACTTGCGCAAAAAACACCGATCCTTTTCTTAGATGAACCGACAACTTATTTGGATATTTACTATCAATTTGACATTCTTGAGCTGATCCGTGAACTGAATGCCGAGCATGGATTAACGATTGTCATGGTGCTGCACGACATGAATCAGGCTGTCCGCTACAGCGATATCATCATAGCGATGAAGGATGGACAGGTTATCAGTGAGGGACAGCCAAACGATGTGTTAACAGAGGAAAACGTGCGTCACATTTATGATGTGTCCGTCACGATTAGACAGGATGCAGAAACAGGGATGTACATCGTGCCTGTTGGTATATAAGCTGGGCAAAAAGCAGGTGAGACAGTGTGAAACGAGGAAAACGGCTTTGGCAGCGGATGCTGACGATCGTTTGTTTAGGCGTATTGATTTATAGCGGGACAGCTATCGGCTTCGAACTTTTCGGTTATTATCAAAATCGCCAGGTGCTTGCAAAGGCCCAGACGATGTATGGACATGAAGAAATGAATGAAAAACGGGAGACGGGAAAGATCCGTTCGTCATTTGATGAGCTGCGGAAGGTGAATGAGGACATTGTCGGCTGGATCAATATGGAGGATACGATGATTCAGTATCCGATCGTTCAATCTCACGATAATGCGTTCTACTTAACTCGTAATTATTTAAAAAACGACACCCGGGCAGGCAGTATCTTTATGGATTATCGTAATGACGTCCTGCATGAAAGCCCCAATACAGTGGTGTACGGCCATCGGATGAGGGATGGATCCATGTTTGCTGGACTAACAAACTATCTAAAAAAAGATTTCTTCCAAGAGCACCGGACATTTCAGTACGATACGCTGTATCAAAGCTATGAAGCGGAGATTTTTGCTGTGTATGAAACGACGGTTGACTTCGACTATATTCAAACCGATTTTCAAGATCTTGGCGAATATGCGCACTACTTGCAAGCTGTGCGGAAGAAATCAATCTATCAAACGAAGACAGACGTGTCCACAGATGACCTCATCCTCACCTTATCGACCTGTGATCATGTGCTTGCACCTAAAAGCGGGCGTCTCGTGGTACAGGCAAAGCTAAAGAAAGTTTACTAGAAAAGGAGAGACAGACGGTTGAAATTTTCACATGTGATCTTGGCGGGACTCGTCTTGATGCTTCTCCTCGGCGGATGCAGTCAGGCAGCACCGGTAGAGAAAGGAAGCGGGCAAGGAGCGCTGAAAATAAAGGATTTTACCGGAAGAACGCTGTCGTTTGATGAATCCCCTCAGCGTATTGTCGCCTTGTCGACCGGGGACATGAGTATTCTGTATGCTTTAGGCGGTAAGGCGGTCGGCCGGCCAACTGCTGAGTTACCAGACAGCTTACAAAAGGCAAAGTCCGTACAAACGATTGGCACAACGCATCAATTTGATGTAGAGCTGATTACAAGCTTAAAGCCTGATGTAGTGCTTGGAAATGAACAATTAAACAGCAAGGACATCTCTACAATAGAAGGAATTGATTCACAGCTTCTTTTGACAAGTGCCAATTCAGTGAAGGACATCCAGCGCCAAATCTCATTATTTGGGGAGTTGCTCGGAAAGCAGCAAAAGGCTAAAGCACTCAATGATCAAATTGATGAGCGAAAAAAGCAGGTCAAGCAGCCTAAGAAAAAAGTGAAAACACTCGTTGTGTACGGTGCACCTGGCACATATATGGCGGCACTTCCTCAATCCTTAAGCGGAGATTTGTTGCACATCGCCGGGGGCGCAAACATTGCTGAGAATGAACCGGCACTCGAAAAATTTCCTCAATACGCCCAAATTAATGCAGAAAAGGTGATCGAAGCCGATCCCGATCTCATTCTGCTCATGACACACAGCAATCCTGACGATGTGAAAGCGGGCTTTATGAGTGAAATGAAACAGAATGCAGCATGGCACGACGTATCAGCTGTCAAGAATGGCCGCGTGGAGATTCTGCCTAGTGATTTATTCGGGACGAACCCAGGCGCAGACGTTATAAAGGCGATTGATGAACTAGAGAAGAGATTGAAGCGATTGTCATCATGAAGGTGAATGCAGAGTTAGATTTTCAAAAAAGACAGTCGAGACGAAGATGGCTGATACCGGGACTGCTTTTCTCGCTAGGTGTGGGCATATGTCTAGGGCTTGCATTAGGTTCTGTTCAATTATCGCTGCCAGATTTGATCGCTGCTTTGACGGGATCAGGCCAGCCAGTCCATGAAAAAATCGTCATGGATTTACGTCTGCCTCGCGTTCTCATAGGTTTCATCGTCGGAGCCTGTCTTGCAGCATCAGGGGCCATTTTACAAGGAGTCGTCCGAAATCCACTCGCTGACCCCGGGATCATCGGTGTGACTGCTGGCGGTGGGTTAGCTGCTGTACTCAGCATAATTGTGTTTCCTCAATTCACATATCTGCTTCCAGCGGCTGCCTTCCTTGGCGCTTTATTAGCTGCACTTGTTGTGTATATATTGTCGTTCGATCAAGGGGTTTCACCACTGAAATTGATTCTGGCGGGTGTGGCAGTTAATGCCCTGCTTGGTGCAGTCATGAATGGATTTATGGTGCTTTATAGTGAGCGTGTGCAGGCTGTTCTGCCTTTTTTATCAGGAGGATTAAATGGACGGAGCTGGCATCACCTGAGCTTTGTGTCACCTTATGCGATTGCTGGATTGTGTCTTTGTTTTTTTGCGATCAAGCCAGCAAATCTTCTTTTGCTTGGTGATGAGTCAGCACAGCTGCTCGGCCTTAGAGTCGAGCGAACCCGATTTTTCTTAATTGCACTTGCGGCGCTTTTGGCGGGTGCAGCTGTAAGCGTGAGCGGTTTAATTGGATTTGTCGGTCTTGTCGTCCCTCATTTTATCCGCCTTTTAATTGGAGATGACTACCGTTACCTGCTGCCGATCTCAATGCTTGGCGGCGGCGTACTTGTGGTCTTTGCTGATACAGCAGCACGGGTATGGTTTACACCGGTTGAACTGCCTGTTGGTATTCTGCTTGCTTGTATTGGTGCACCTTTCTTCCTCTATTTATTAAAAAAGAAAGGGAGGGGTTAAGTTGGATGTGATTGCGATGGATGACGTGAGCCTCAGTCAAGGAGGCTTTCGATTGTCGTCTATTTCAGCAGCTGTGCCTAAAGGAAGTGTAACAGGAATTATTGGACCGAATGGGTCAGGGAAGTCGACGTTTATTAAAGCGGCCGCACGCCTTACGTCGATTGAAAGCGGCATGATTTATATTCATGATATCCCCCAAAAAGAAATGACAGCACAGGAGATTGCACAAGAAATCGCCGTTCTGATGCAGACGAGAACGGCCATCCCATCGATGACAGTACGTGAGCTGGTCGCACTTGGACGAAGTCCGCATCGTTCGATCTGGAAAAAGAGCTCGAAGACAGATCAGGAAGCGATAGAGTGGGCGCTTGATGTGACAAATAGCCGCGTGAATGAAAACAGGATGCTGCATACATTGTCAGGCGGAGAGAGGCAGAAAGCGTATATTGCCATGGCACTGGCTCAGAAGACAGAGACGATTATTCTGGATGAGCCTACCACTTACTTAGATATTGCGCATCAGCTTGATTTACTGGAGCTGCTCAAACAGCTGAATGAAACGCATGGGATCACCATTTTAATGGTTCTTCATGACCTGCAGCAGGCAGCAAAATATTGTGACCGCCTGATTGCAATGAAGCGTGGTCAGGTTTACCAAATAGGGACACCAAAGGAAGTATTAACAGAAAACTTTTTCAAAGAGGTCTTTGGGATTCAGGCAGAGGTTCACCTAGATGGAGAGCATCCGCTCATTATCCCAATCGCTTCGATCCAACAACAAAAGGGAGATGAATCAAACATGATCATTGTAAACAACCAGGTTAGAGTAGAAAAAGGCAGTGCAGACCACCTCGTCAAGCGTTTTAACAAGCAGGGACAAGTAGAATTCATGGAAGGATTTTTAGGCATGGAAGTCTGGGTCACACAGCAGACAACCGATTACGATGAAGTGACTATTCATACACGCTGGAATCGAAAAGAAGACTTTGTGAACTGGACAAAATCTCAGGCATTTGGAGATGCACACGCTCACGGAAAAGCGAAACCTGAAGGCCTATTAAAAAACAAAATTACGTACTATGAAGTCCAAGTGACAAGACCTGCTTTACAGAAAAAAGCTTAAAATAGAAACACAGCGCTGCGGCCCACATGCAGCGCTCTTTTTTTGCATTTTTTTATTTTCCGTCACATATTGTTGACAAAGTATTCAAATAACTGACACAATACCAACCAATTTTTAGGTAAAATTTACTTTATTTTTGAAGCGTATGGGTGTAAAGTACAGGTATAAATAACTAACCGAATGAAAATCAAGAGTAAAATTTCACCGAGTGAACCATTTCAAATGGACTTTTATTTGTGAAACATTGAACAAATAGTGAACATTTTGTGAAATGGTGAGCATGAATCGTTCGGCATGTAAAAGTAAGGGAGGATGTAAGGCTGTGAGTGAGCTGTTTTTAGCAAGATTTCAATTTGCTTCAACGACATTATTTCATTTTATTTTTGTTCCTATGTCAATAGGTTTGGTGTTTATCGTCGCATTGATGCAGACCCTTTATGTCGTCAAGAAAAAAGACATCTATAAAAAGATGGCGAAGTTTTGGGGTCACCTGTTCTTACTTAACTTTGCAGTAGGTGTGGTAACAGGGATTCTGCAGGAATTCCAGTTTGGGATGAACTGGTCAGATTATTCAAGGTTTGTCGGTGATGTCTTTGGTGCACCGCTTGCCATTGAAGCACTTTTGGCCTTTTTCCTTGAATCTACATTTATTGGACTTTGGATATTCGGCTGGGATCGTCTGCCGAAGAAGATTCATTTATTGTGCATTTGGCTTGTTTCCCTTGGTACGATCTTTTCGGCGTTTTGGATTTTACTCGCTAACTCATTTATGCAGGAGCCAGTTGGATTTGCCATTAAAAATGGCCGTGCAGAAATGAATGATTTTGGCGCTCTTGTGACGAACCCGCAGCTTTGGGTTGAGTTCCCGCACGTTCTGTTTGGTGCGCTGGCAACAGGAGCTTTCTTTATTGCAGGAGTTAGTGCCTATAAAATGATCAAAAAACAAGAAATCGCCTTTTTCAAAAAATCATTCCAGATTGCGATGGTCCTCGCTTTAATTTCTGGCTTAGGTGTAGCGTTTTCTGGACATGATCAAGCGAAGCACTTAATGAAATCACAGCCAATGAAGATGGCAGCAAGTGAAGCCCTTTGGAAGGATAGTGGAGATCCAGCGGCTTGGACATTATTTGCCAACATTGACACAAATAAAAAAGAAAACTCTGCGGAGATCAATATTCCGTTTGCCTTAAGTTATTTGGCTTATCAGAAGTTCAGTGGAGATGTTCCGGGCATGCTGACACTTCAAAAAGAATATGAAGCCAAGTTTGGCCCTGGAGACTACATTCCACCAGTGAAAACAACATTCTGGAGCTTTAGGATCATGGTCGGTGCCGGCATGCTGATGATTTTTGCTAGTATGATTGGCTTGTACTTAAGCTTTAGAAAGAAACTTGAAACAAACAAATGGTATTTACGCTTCATGGTATGGATGATTGCGTTCCCGTTTATTGCGAACTCAGCCGGCTGGATCATGACTGAGATCGGGCGTCAGCCGTGGACCGTCTTTGGTATGATGACGACGGCTCAATCGATTTCACCGAACGTATCGTATGGCATGCTGTTATTCTCAGTCATTAGCTTTACGGCGATGTATCTGATTCTTGCTATTGTGCTCGCCTACTTATTCATTCGAGAAATTAAAAAAGGTGCACATTCTGAAGAGGATACAGATCAAAAGGATGAAACGGACCTGTCTACAGATCCATTTGATGGAGGCGCATATCATGGCATATCTTAACGAGATTTGGTTTATTCTTGTCGCAGTATTGTTTGTTGGATTTTTCTTCTTAGAAGGATTTGATTTTGGTGTCGGGATGTCCATGCAGCTGCTTGGAAAGGACGCGCACGAGCGCCGCATTTTAATCAATACGATTGGTCCTTTCTGGGATGCGAATGAGGTCTGGCTGATTACAGCTGGCGGTGCTATTTTCGCTGCATTTCCTCACTGGTATGCCACGATGTTCAGCGGATACTATATTCCGTTTGCGGTTCTTCTCTTAGCGCTCATTGGGCGCGGAGTCGCCTTTGAATTCCGAGGGAAGGTTGAGAAAGCCTCTTGGATTAAGGCGTGGGACTGGGTGATCTTCTTTGGCAGTCTGCTTCCGCCGTTTTTGCTCGGTGTGTTATTCACGAGTATTTTACGCGGGATGCCAATTGATCAAGACATGAACATGTACGCTGGATTTACGGACTTTGTGAATCTTTATTCTGTGATCGGCGGGTTAGCTGTGACGGTTCTTTGCCTGCTGCATGGCTTGATTTTTGTCACACTTCGTACAGAGGGTGACTTAAGAGATCGTGCAAGAACACTGGGCCAGCGTGTCCTGCTCATTGCCCTCCCTGTTCTTGTTATTTTTGTCGGTGTGTCCATCATTGAAACAGACATTTATACCGTACGCCCGATCATCACCATTCCGTTAACTGTGCTGATTGTGGTTTGTTATATAGCTGCCCTTGTTTTGATGAGAAAAGAACGTGATGGCTGGACATTCTTATTTACAGGAGCAGGCATCATGGTGACGGTGTCCATGCTGTTCACTGCATTGTTCCCGCGCGTCATGATTAGTTCAATCAGCCATTCGTTTGATCTCACAATTCAAAACGCTGCATCTGGATCTTATTCACTGACGGTCATGACGATTGTTGCCGTTTCTTTGCTGCCCTTTGTGCTTGGGTATCAAATTTGGAGCTATTATGTCTTCCGTAAACGTGTAAGCGGTAAGGAGCCAATGACCTACTAATGGATAAACGTTTGCTTCAATTAAAAGGAATGAGAGGGCTTCTTGCCCTCTTAGGTATTGTGTCACTCATCCAAGGAGCAAGTATTATTTTCCAAGCACAGTGGCTGGCACATGCCATTACAACGCTGTTTGACGGGAAAAGCCTCTCGCAGGCAACGCCTTATGTCCTGCTGTTTCTTGCTGCCTTTGTTGTGCGGCACGGTCTCACCTTGATTCGGGAGAAGGTCATGTTTACCTACTCTTCCCGAATTGGAGCAGACGTCAGAAAGCAGCTGCTAGACCAACTCTTTCGATTAGGGCCTGCCTTTGCAAAGAAAAAAGGGACAGGAAAGCTTGTCACATTAGCAATGGAAGGAATTGCTCAATACCGTCAGTATTTACAGCTGTTTTTGCCGAAAATGGTGAACATGGCAGTGATTCCGGCGATGGTCCTTATCTACGTGTGGACATTAGATGAAACATCAGCCGTCATTTTAATTGTGACGCTGCCAATTTTAATTATTTTTATGATTTTGCTAGGCCTTGTTGCTCAGCGTAAAGCGGCCAAACAATGGAGATCGTATGAGAAATTATCCAATCATTTTACTGACTCTCTCCGGGGCCTTGAGACGCTTCGTTACTTAGGTATCAGCAAAAAACACTCCCGTAATATTGCGGAGGTGTCAAAGCGATATCGAAAAGCGACCATGAGTACACTGAAGGTCGCCTTTCTGTCATCGTTTGCCCTCGATTTCTTTTCCATGCTATCAATTGCAACCGTCGCTGTTTTTCTTGGCTTACGTTTAATTGAAGGAGAGCTTCTGTTATTGCCGGCTTTGACGGCGCTTATGCTGGCGCCGGAGTATTTCCTGCCGGTACGTGAAGTGGGAAATGATTATCATGCAACGTTAAATGGAAAAGAAGCGAATGAAGCCATGCAGGTCATTTTAGAAGAAAAAGGCTTCCGCGCCCAGGAGACACAATCTGTGCAGCTGAATAAGTGGGATGAACAATCCGTGCTCACCCTGCAGGATGTTTGTGTCCAGCATGACGAACATGCCCCTTATTCCATTCAGGATGTAGATCTCACTGTCAAAGGGAAGAAAAAAATCGGCATCATTGGTGCCAGTGGTTCAGGGAAATCGACGTTAACCGATGTTCTCGGCGGCTTTGTTGAACCGTCTTCAGGTCAAATTACGCTAAACGGCCAGCCGCTTGTTCATTTACAGATGAACGAATGGCAAAAGGAAGTTGTCTATATGCCGCAGCATCCCTATTTATTTCACATGACATTAAGAGAAAACATTCGTTTTTATGAACCGAATGCTACAGACGAAGAAGTGGAAAGAGCTGTGCATGAGGCTGGCTTATCTCAGCTGGTTACGCAGCTGCCAAATGGACTGGATGAGGTCATTGGAGAACAGGGAAGAGAGCTAAGCGGCGGACAGGCGCAAAGAATTGCGCTTGCTCGAACTGTGCTGGGCCAGCGGTCCATTATGCTGTTAGATGAACCAACGGCGCATCTCGATATTGAAACAGAGTATGAACTGAAGAAAACAATGCTTCCACTGTTTGAACATAAACTTTTGTTCTTAGCGACACACAGACTCCATTGGATGCCGGACATGGATGAAATCATTGTCATGGATCAAGGAACCGTCGCAGAAATGGGGACACATGAATCATTAATGCAAAGAAAAGGCGTTTATTATCAATTGGTACAGGAGCAAATGGGGGCGGTCGCACATGGTCAGTAAAGGCTGGTTTATACCTTATATCAAGGAGAATCAAAAGCTGTTTGCCTTGGTTTTATTTTTAGGAGCCATTGCGGTATTCTCTGCTTCTATGCTGATGTACACGTCTGGATTTCTCATTTCAAAAGCTGCGACAAGACCTGAGAATATACTCATGGTCTACGTCCCAATCGTGGCTGTACGTACCTTTGGTATTTCGCGCTCTGCTGCCCGCTACGCAGAAAGGCTGGCAAGCCATCAGCTCATTTTGACAATGATTGAAAAAATGCGTGTACGCCTCTATGACATGGCTGAACGAAGTGCCAAACAGACAAAGCTGGGGACAGGTGAAATGCTTGGTCTCTTGTCAGATGATGTGGAGAGACTGCAGGACGCCTATTTAAAAACCATCTTTCCTTCCATCGGTGCACTGCTTTTATATGCCGCATCCATTGGAGCACTTGGCCTTTTTTCATGGCCTTTTGCTGGACTGATGCTGCTTTATATGGCACTTCTCGTATTCGTTTTCCCATACGTCACAGTGCTTGTGAACCGGGCAAGACAAATTCAAATGAAAAAAGGCAGAAATGAACTGTACAGCCATTTAACAGATGCAGTTATGGGCGTTAGTGACTGGCTGTTCAGCGGCAGGCAGAAAGATTTTGTGGATGGATATGAGCAGAAAGAAGCACAGCTGTTAGCACTTGAAGCAGCGAAACACCGATTTATCCGCGTGCGTCAATTTTTGGCACAGCTCTTGATTGGAGGAGCTGTCGTGCTTGTTGTGTATTGGAGCGGCTCGGTCGTTCAGTCAGGATCCATGTCACACACACTGATTGCAGCCTTTGTGCTTGTGCTGTTTCCGTTAACAGAAGCCTTTCTTCCGCTGTCAGATGCAGCAGGTGATATTCCCGTCTATCAGCATGCCGTCAGCAGATTACATCATTATGAAAAGCAGTCATATGAAGGAGAAGCTGAGAGCAAGGCAGTGGATCAGTCAACCATTTCTCACGATGAAGCTGTCTGTTTTAATCAAGTGTCCTTTCGGTATGACACGCATCAATATGTCCTTCAAGACCTGTCCTTTTCTCTGAAGCAAGGGGAATCACTCGCGCTTTTAGGAAAAAGCGGTGCAGGCAAATCGACCATTTTAAAATTGTTAGAAGGGGCAGTCGTTCCAAATCAAGGAGCGGTCAGCATTCAAGGGAAATCGGTTCAAAGCCTTCAAGAGAAGGTGTCTGCCTATGTGTCTGTGCTCAATCAACAGCCTTATTTATTCGATACGTCTGTTTTAAACAATATTCGTTTAGGATCTCCAGAGGCGACAGAAGAGCAGGTGAAAGAAGCAGCAAGACAAGTGCAGCTTCATGATTACATTGAGTCTTTGCCAGAAGGTTATCATACTGGTGTTCAGGAGACAGGGGTTCGATTTTCAGGTGGAGAAAGACAGCGTATGGCGTTAGCTCGGATATTGCTTCAGGACACGCCGGTAGTTGTATTAGATGAACCGACGGTCGGGCTTGATCCGCGGACAGAGCGTGAATTACTTGAAACCATCTTCCGTGTGTTAAAAGGGAAAACAGTTATTTGGATTACCCATCACCTGACTGGCTGTGAGGCATGTGACCGCATCATGTTTATTGAAGATGGGCGCATTGAGATGCAGGGGCAGCATCAGGATTTACTAAAAGAAAACACGCGTTATCAAAAGTTGTATGAAATGGATCGTCCATTTTCTACAATATAAATGAATGAAATGACAAGAACGTTCGGACAGGAAATCTCTGCCCGAACGTTTTGTGGTTTAAGGGTTTACTTTCCCAACACCTGCATTTGATATCACTTCTGATTTCACATTGTTCACGTTAAGCAAAGAGTAGTTATAAGGAGGGTTATACGTACCTGTTGAAGACGTTGGCAGACTGCCTGTGCTGTTAATATACGAGTTGTTGATGACATGCCATGTACCAACTTGACGGCTGTCCCAGCTTCCAATGGCATTTTTGGTGTTTTCAAATACGTTGTGTTCAATTCTCATCTTCGCGCCCATACGCGAGTTAATCGCTGTTGTGAGGATGTCTTTGTAATAGTTGTTATAGACATGTCCTTCCCCAAAGCGCATAGACGGTACACGAGAGTTCAGGTTTTCAAAGCGGTTGTTATGGAACGTAATTTTTCGATTGTAATTATCGTTATCGGAGCTGCCCATGAGCATTGTTTTCCAGCTGTCATGTACATAGTTCCACGAGAAGGTAATGTAGTCAGAGTCATTTTTTACATCAAATAAACCATCGTAGTCATCCTTCCCGGAATTCAATGTGTTGTACAGTTCATTATGATCGACCCATATGTTCTTAGAACCGCCTTCAATCCCGATGGCATCTTTGTCACCGATTTTGCTGTGGTGGATTTTCAAGTTGCGGATGATGATGTTATTGGCGCGCCATACTTTAATGCCAATCCCATTCAATTCGCCGTTCGTCCCTTTACCGACGATCGAGACATTATTCGTATCTTTCACATCGATTTTATTGGCTGATGTGTTAGAAGGGGTAATCGTCCCGTCTACAACAATTTTTAATTTTTCGTTTGTTCCTTTATTTTTGAGGGCAGCCAATAGTTCATTTCCAGTTTTGACTGTGACGGTTTTACCGCCTTCACCGCCTGTTGTGCCGCCATTTAATGTGGAGAAGCCTTGTTGATTAAAGTTGGCCATAATAGAAGGGCTTTCTGGGAATTTGGCTGCTGCCTTTGCCTCCCCGTTTGGTGCAAATAATGAAGTGACGAGACCGACAGCTAATACACCGGCTAACATTGGAATTTTTCTCTTCAAAGTCAACATCTCCATTCTATTTTATTTTAATGAAAACGTTTCCAAAATAAGCTGTGATTCAACCAATCCTCCTTCCTTCACAAGCATCGCTTCTTTCGGAATGTAGGATGAGCATAGCATGCAAAAAGGTATCATCGGCTAAGGATAGGCGCAGCGTATTCCATGATTTTCTAGGAAGCTAAGCCAATGATTATTTCATTTTCATCTTCATGAGATAAGGACCATTGTCGATAGGTATGAGGATGACATCTTGATTATGGAGAGGAGGCTCTCCGTTTCGTAGAAAATCAAGATGATTACGAACGCATCATTTTGTTAGAAAAGAAGGAATGCCATAATCATTACATAAGAAAAAATTGGATATAAAACGAGAATCATAGAAGATATGCTAAAAAATAAGGTCCATTTTAAACGATATTGTCATCCGTGTCGTCTCATGAGTAAGAGAAGAAAAGGAAGGAGGGGCGTGTTTGGAGCAGACAGAAGAGACATTATTGATTCAGCGGGCAAAACAGGGAGATGATGCCGCGTTTACAGCCCTTTATCGGCATCATTATTCCTTTCTTTACCGATATATGTTGAAGCTCACCCTTCAACAAGAGCTGGCAGAGGAAATCATGCAAGAAACGATGCTGAAAGCGTATATGAAACTTTCTTCATTTAGAGGAGATGCCTTATTTTCAACCTGGCTCATTTCGATTGCATCTAGGCAATTTTTAGATCACCAGAAGAAAAGAAAACGTGAACAATTGAGAGAAGGAAAAGCGAATCAGGAGGCCATACGCCGTTTCAAATGGGACGTTCAGCAAAAGGGGAACACATGGCATGACATGTGGGATGCTTTAAATGAATTAAATGCTCAGGAGCGAGCACCAATTATTCTGCACTATTATTATGGCTTTACCTACCCAGAAATGGCTTCAATGCTCGGAATGAGAGAAGGTACTGTGAAATCGAGGGTTCATCATGGATTAAAGAAAATTCGAAAGGAGTGGGATTTATGAAGGAAGATCGTATGACCGAACGTTTAAAAGAAGAGCTTAAGCAGCTAGACGAACAAATTGAAGTGGAAAAGCCAAGTGAGCAGGCTGTCATGATGATGCTGAAACAGGCGAAGGAACAAGAGAAAAGGCGTTTAAAACAAGAAGTGCTGGCATACATTCTGATCAGTTTGACCATTCTGGCACTCTTTGCAGCTGCCATTACCCATCTGCCTATCATCTTCATTGTTCTCCAAATAGTGAGCGTCCCCATCTGCTTTGTTGTTGGCTACAAGGAATATCAACATATCAAAGGAGGGTCTTCCTTATGAGTCAGATGGAAATGATCATCTTATTGTGCGTCTTGCCGTTATTGTTTGCACAGGGCTTTCTTTTATTTATGGATGCAAAGAAAAGAGGGCGTTACAAGTGGTTCTGGGGCATTGTCGGTCTCATTAACTTTCCATCGTCTTCTATTTTATATTGGCTTTGTGTCGTGTTACCTGATCGAAAAAGAGGCGGGAAGCCCCGAAAAGATTGAGTGCATCCGATCAAACTTTTGACCCTTTTTTCGTTGGAAAACGAGCTAGAAATTCATCATGATTCATGTATTTGTCAAAGAAAACGGGACGAGAAACATTCGCTTGTTCGTTTCTAGCACATTAGTCATTCCTTGAGCGCTTATTTTTAATGACAATCGCTGCGACTGCTTGATCTATCTCAATTCGGCATCATTTTCATCTGTTATCAATATTGATCAGATTTTACAATTGGTGTTAAATTAGTCTCAATATGCGTTAGAAAATCTAACAATTAAATGTGTGAAGATATCTACAAGGAGGCAGATGCGACATGTTGACCTTAGATCGAGCAGCACAAACAGCACAAAGCTACATCCACCGTGTGTTAGAAGAGGTGGAAAAACGAAATCCCGGAGAAGAGGAATTCCAGCAAGCCGTAAAAGAAATTCTGGAATCACTCGTCCCAGTTTTTGCAAAGCATCCAGAGTATGAAAAACAAGGCATTTTAGAACGGCTCATTGAGCCTGAGCGGCTTGTGGTATTTCGAGTGCCATGGGTAGACGATGAGGGCAAAGTACAAGTCAATCGTGGGTTTAGGGTTCAATTCAATAGTGCCATCGGTCCTTATAAAGGAGGCATTCGTTTTCATCCAACCGTCAATGCAAGCATTATCAAATTTTTAGGGTTTGAACAAATCTTTAAAAACGCACTGACTGGTATGCCGATTGGCGGAGGGAAAGGCGGATCGGATTTTGATCCTAAAGGGAAGACCGATGGAGAAATCATGCGTTTCGTTCAAAGCTTTATGAGTGAACTCGGCCGATATATTGGACCTGATCAAGATGTACCAGCAGGTGATATTGGTGTAGGAGCACGCGAAATTGGCTATATGTTCGGACAGTACAAGAAAATGCGTGGTGCTTATGAAGCGGGTGTACTCACGGGGAAAAGCCCTGGATTCGGAGGCAGCTTAGCGAGAAAAGAGGCAACAGGCTACGGACTGGTGTACTTCATGGAGGAAATGCTGAAAGCACATGGGCTCCAATTTGAAGGGCGTTCAGTTGTTGTGTCGGGCTCAGGAAATGTGTCTATCTATGCAATGGAAAAGGTAATCGAATTAGGCGGTAAGGTTGTGGCTTGCAGTGATTCAAGCGGAGCGATTTATGATCCTCAAGGAATTTCACTTGAGACCATCAAGCAGCTCAAGGAAGTCGAGAATCAGCGGATTGGGGCATACATAGACATTCACCCGCATGCTGAATTAATTGAAGATTGCGAACAAATTTGGTCCGTTCCTTGTGATATTGCGCTGCCATGTGCCACACAAAATGAAATATCAGAGGCGCATGCACAGCAGCTTGTAGAAAATGGTGTCATCGCTGTAGGAGAGGGAGCCAATATGCCATCCACTCTTAAGGCGGTCAAAGTATTTGAAGAGAATCGTATTTTATTTGCGCCAGCAAAAGCGGCCAATGCTGGCGGAGTAGGTGTATCAGCACTGGAAATGGCACAAAACAGTGCAAGAATATCTTGGACATTTGAAGAAGTAGATGCTCAGCTGAAACAAATGATGCAGTCTATTTATCGTCAGTGTACAGAGACAGCAGACGAATATGGACACTCAGGGAACATCATGGTTGGAGCAAATATTGCAGGATTTCGTAAAGTGGCAGATGCCATGATCGCACAAGGCGTGATTTAACTCCTGCTCTCCCGCACCTGTTTATTTCATGACAAGATGGGGAATCGTCTTTTAAGGATGACAATAAGGAGGCGCGGGAGAAATGAAAAAATGGCTGAAACAAATTGTCAAATGGGCACCTGTAATTTATCCATTGGTGAGAAAAATATATAAAGAGCGAAAAGCATCTAAACGTCGTAACGTATCAGCCGGATAATCCGGCTTTTTTTTATGCAAACATACAGAGCCTGTGTTGTAAGAAAAAAATAATAGAATCGAATGATCTATTTTCTCCCTCTCTTCGTTAAGTACATAACAAACGGAAAGAGGAGGAAATAAAAGATGAACATGAAGAAAGCAATGTTAACCATTCCACTGAACGCAGCGTTATTATTCCCAGCGGCTCATATAGCAAGTGCACATGAAGGACATATGCATGGGGGGCGAAGAAGACGTCTTCGTCACAAGAGGTGTCAAATAAAGCAACAGATTTTCGAGCAGCAGAGTTGCCGGGCGCTGACCGGCTTATGACCCTGCGAGCAGACCCCTCGGATGATCCCGCCTTTAACTGATCTAAAAACTAAACAGTCCTTTATCAAACTCTTTGCTTAAGCAAAGAAAGAATGATTTTAGATAATCTATGCCACTCTGCAAATATTCTTTGGCCAATTTATCGTTGCCCAATTTAAAATGGATCAGGGCTTGCTGATAAAGAACTGCTCGTATGTTGGAATGATCTTTTAAATAAATTTCAGCCCATGATTCACCTCCACAGTGATCGGATTTTATCACAAAAAAATCCGTCAAAATGAAGCACTGAAAAATAAAAAAATGCTTGCGGACACCGCAAGCAAAATGGAATTTTTTCAACAAAAACATAATATTAAGAAACAAAAAAACAGGCTCTCTAGCCTGTTCATTAGCGATAATTGACAATCTAATTTTTCTCTATTCGAAATTTCTCCTCCCAATTAAAAGAACCTTAATTGCAGATACCGCAACTGAAAAATAAATTTTCCATATTATTACCAATTATAAAGAAATAAATGGTAGCATGGAATATATCAAAGAAAGTGAGTGATTTTTATAAGTCCATGTCTCTTATGACTCATTATGCAACCATTTTTTTGACTCTCTTATGATCCCCCAAAATAGGAACCTGTACAAAATTACAAGCAAGAAAAAAGTATAAACAAACTCAAAGGGAGAGAATGGTTCATAATCAATTATGTATGCATTAATAAACACTATTACCAAAGAAAACAGTTCCATCAAAGAATCTATAAATCTGTTTTCTTTGAACACGTCCCTTGTCTTTTTGAAATTAAAGATGTCTTTAATTTCCCCACTGGAAAGTCCTTTGATTAAAGCTAAACCTATCAAGTACACACCAAAAGACATCTCAAAGGAAAAACTCAACATCTGTGTGATTACACAATAAATCAAAGTGAATAAGAATAAATACATTTTATTACTCTCCTTAACCTCTAAGTATTCCACCCCAATAGAAGGAAATATCATGTATGCGTTACCCCAAAAAACAAATAGGAGTAGTACGTATGTTTAAAAAATTTCTAGTATTGTTATGTGTGCTTACTATTACATTTGGTTTCTCTTCTCCAATGATTAGTCATGCCAGTCAAGGTAATAATGAGACCCCTCCAGTCAGTGTAGATAAAAAACAATTGGAATTAGCAGAGAAACTATCTAATTACTTCGAATTAGATAAGGATGGAAATATTCATTTTACAGCTGATAAAGAAACCCTTATGGAAATGGGAATTTCAGAACACGACAGTCTACTAATGACTTCAATGAAATCAGAAGAATTTAGCTTTGAAGAGAATGAGAAAAAAGGTGACATGCAGACATTAGGTTTTGTAGGTTTACACCTCAAATTAGGACCGAAAGTTAGAAGCATGAATGCCATAGTAGCAGGTGGATTTGCAGCCGGATATATCGGTTGGTACACAAGTCGAATTGCTGCTGCTGGACCATGGGGTGCTGGAGCCGCTGCGGCTATTACTGCTGGAACTTCTGGTGCTGTTGCATGGGCAGTTAAAAACAAATATAAGAAAGTTGATGTAGGCGTAAATATTATGTTTGTTGATTTAGCATATACTGTAAAAATACCTTAAAAATTACTATTAAGCAACAATAAATAAAAAAGCAGGCTCTTACTGGAGCCTGCTTTTTTATGCTCTACTTTGATAGGAAAGGTATCTTTGTAAATCAAGACCTTGTAAGCAGACAAGCGAGGAATTCATCATTGTAGGAGAAATCGCTCGTGGATTAGATCAACAAGCCGAAGAGTTAGTGACAAAGCTCGGTGGTGAATAACGGTGTAGCTTAATAGTAACAACATCAGAGTATTTAATGCCGCCACATTGAACACTTTTTATTTTGCCAATTTTCCCATCACAGAAGTTTTCCAGCCACGTGCTGCGCTGATACTCCGCATCGATCCGGCTATGCCTATCAACCATTGAAAGGCGGAAAAATGTTCGCTTTTTACTATCAAAAATCAGATCTTCCTGGATAACATCATTCGTGTTTTTTACGGAAGTCCAAAAAATGGACTCCGGTCAATACCAGTGTAGAATGAAAAAATTCCGCACTTACTTTTCGTAAGTTCACATAATGACCCGTCGGGGAAGTCTTTTTTTATTTCCGCCTTCAGGAGCCATTTCGTGTTTGGGAAATAATCAAAAATTCGGCTCCCAATAAGAATAAGACGGTCTCTGTTTTCCTCCATTTATCTCGATATTTCGTATCAGATTCATATTAATCATTTGTACAGGGACATTTGATCATGCAGCAGGTACGCATGAAAAAAGATTGGTTGTCTTTACCCAACTGATCTCTTCATAAAGAAGGCGGGTACACGATGGTGTACGCCTTTTTTTCGTGGTTTTCGCAAGTATCTTTCAAAAAGATTCATAGGACATTAGATATGGTTTGTTGTATAAATAGGGGCATTTGTCATATAAATGAGTTGGCAATTTTTATTTCTTTTCAGTAGAATATGAGTAATGAAGAGAACTGCAAGCGTATACAACCTGTCCAGACAAGGCAGATTCTCCACCCCTACATAAGGAGGCCGATCTGATGCTGAGTAAAAGACTGGCGCACATCTTAAGTCAGCTCATGGCAGCTGAGACCCCGCTCACAAGTGCTGCGCTTTCTGTCAGTTTACAAGTGACAAGCCGCACCATTCGTACAGACATCAAAGAACTGAACGACCGTCTTGCCCCTTATCAAGCAGCTGTAACAGCTGTTAGAGGAGCCGGCTATGAGCTGTTGATCAACGATGAGAATGCCTTTCGCCGTTTTATGAAGGAGGAGGTCGAGCAGGAAGAGCCGCTTGCTGTGCTGCCAGAGGAGCGTGTTCGGTTTATTTTAAAAAGGCTTCTTTTGGCAGAATCCTATGTAAAGCTGGAGGATTTACAAGAGCAGCTGTTTATTAGTAAATCAACGATGAGCAACGATGTGAAATCAGTCAAACGTAAGCTGGAGCCCTTTGATCTGAAGCTGGAAGCGAAGCCAGGCAAAGGCTGCCGAATCAAGGGATCAGAGATGAAAATCCGTTATTGTATGTCAGAATATTTATTCAATGAACGTCGTTCTTATCAAACGATGCTGAACACAGCTGTTACCATTTTGCCAAAGCATGAACTCGAATTGATTCAGAAAACAATGATCAATTATATCAATGAGGAAGGTATGAATCTATCAGACATTTGCATGAATAATTTAATCGTTCATGTCGCCATTGCCTGCAAACGAATTAGACACGGAAACTATGTATCTGTTCTTCCAGAGGAAATCAGCGAAATTCCCCGGGCAAAGGAATATAAGGTCGCTAAAAAAATGGTGGAGCGTCTTGAAGGGCTGCTGGATGTCTCATTTCCACAAGAGGAAATCGTCTATATCACCATTCATTTACTAGGAACAGCCAAAATGGTACAGTCCTTTTCCTCGAGCGGTCAAAAACAAATAGTAGATGATGACACGAGCCGGCTTGTACAGCTCATGCTGAAGGCTATTGATCAAAAACTGCAGCTTGATTTAGCCGGTGATACGGAACTAATGATTGGATTGAGTCTGCACTTAAAGCCTGCCATCAACCGATGTAAATATGGAATGAACTTAAGAAATCCGATGCTTGATGAAATAAAAGCGGGGTATCCCCTTGCTTTTGAAGCGGGGATTATCGCCAGCAGGGTCCTTGAAGAAGAGGAAGGGCTGAGTATTCATGAGAACGAAATTGGATATATGGCGCTTCATTTTGGTGCGGCTTTAGAGCGGAGGAAAATGGAGATCCCGCCGAAGCGGTGTCTCATTGTCTGTGCGTCTGGTGCAGGGAGTGCAAGGCTGCTGCAGGATCGTTTGCGGTCACAATTTGGATCAAAGCTGACCATTTTAGGAACAGCAGAGCTATATTCGCTTCCGCATGTCTCTTTGCATGCCTTGGATTTGATTATTACAACGATCCCAATTCATATGGATTTACCGGTTCCAGTCATTCAAGTGAACACCATTTTGGGAGGCGGTGATTTTTTAAAAATTGAAGAAGCCCTGACGAGTGAAACAAGGGTGACATTGGCCTCTCAATATATGAAAAAGGAATTGGTTTTTACAAAACGCGCCTTTCAAACAAAGGAAGAGGTCATCACCTTTTTAACGCAAAAAGTCATCGATATGGGCTTAGCGCCAGCTGAACTCACACCATCTGTCATGGAAAGAGAAGAGGCTGCCCCTACCTCTTTCGGACATTATACAGCGATCCCGCACCCGATGACGCCGCTGACAGATGAGACGTTTTGGGCGATATGTACATTAGAAAAACCAATCATTTGGGGAGAGAAAAAGGTTCAATTTGTCTGCCTGCTTTGTGTCGAAAAAGAGAATGCCAAAGATTTAAAAGGCATGTACCGCCTGCTGGGGGAGCTTGTGCATAATGTGAAATTCATTCAGCATCTGATCGCCTGTGATACATTTGAAGACATGCTTGATATCATGTATAAAAAGGCTCCATCGTACAAGAACTAACTGTGTGATACTAACTTTTTCCGCTTCCTAAAGGAAAAAGTATGGGTGTTTATGAAAGCGGTTTCATAATATGATGAATGTGTAAAGAATAGCTTCACACTTTGAAAAGGGGGCGTTTACACATGAACATCTTATTGGTTTGCGCAGCAGGTATGTCTACAAGCTTACTTGTCACAAAAATGGAGAAAAGCGCACAAGAACAAGGAAAAGAATATCGTATTTGGGCAGTATCAGGAGATTCTGCGAAAAATCATATTGATCAAGCCGATGTGCTTTTATTAGGACCTCAGGTTCGATATTTATTACCGCAAATGAAAAAGCTCGGAGAAGAAAAAGGAATCCCAGTAGACGTGATTAATACTGTGCATTATGGCGTATGTAATGGCGCTGAGGTTTTAAAATCTGCTGAACAGTTAGTGAACGGATAAAGGGGGCGGAGGGGATGAATGGATTCAACCGATTTCTAGAAGAGAAGGTCATGCCGTTTGCAGGGAAGATTGCCGCTCAAAGACATTTACAAGCATTGCGTGACGGAATTGTTTTAACCATGCCTCTCATTATTGTCGGTTCACTGTTTCTCATTTTAGCCAACCTTCCGATCCCAGGATACAGCGATTTTATGGCAAGTATCTTCGGAGCAGAATGGGCCACGAAACTATCCTATCCTGTGAATGCAACCTTTGACATTATGGCACTTGTTGCGACCTTCGGGATTGCTTACAGGCTTGCTGAAAAGTATGCCGTTGATGCGCTATCATCTGGTGCGATCGCTGTTGCGGCTTTCCTTTTGGCTACACCATATCAAGTACCTTTCACACCTGAAGGCTCAACAGAAGCTATCCTAGTAGGCGGGGGAATTCCTGTCACACTGATGGGCAGTAAAGGTTTATTCGTTGCCATGATTATTGCCATGCTTTCAACCGAAATTTACCGCATCATTGTACAGCGGAACATTGTGATCAAAATGCCTGATGGTGTACCGCCAGCAGTCAGTAAATCGTTTATTGCACTTATTCCAGGTTTTGTGGTCATCACCCTGATCTGGGTCGCTAGACTTGTGATTGAGATGACACCTTTTGAGAGTATTCATAATATCATCACGGTCTTAATTGGCACACCGCTATCGATTCTTGGTGGCAGCTTAGGCGGCAGTATCGTTGCGATGGGTGTGCAAATGCTCCTTTGGGCATGTGGTATTCACGGAGCAACCATTGTCGGCGGCGTCATGGGGCCAATTTGGCTCGGTGCAATGGATGAGAACCGTCTTGCATTCCAAGCAGGAGAAGTACTGCCGAATATTTTCACAGCGCAGTTCTTTGAAATCTTCATCAACGTCGGCGGAAGCGGAGCAACGCTTGCTTTGGTGCTGACCATGATCTTACGCGCCAGAAGTAAACAAATGAAACAGCTTGGCCGCCTTGCCATTGGGCCAGCCATCTTTAACATCAACGAACCGATCATTTTTGGAATGCCGATTGTCATGAACCCAATGCTCCTCATTCCGTTTATCCTTACGCCAATCATGATGATCATCACCACATATATCGGAATGAGCACAGGGCTTGTGGCAAAACCAGCCGGGATCGCTGTCCCATGGACCATGCCGCCAATCATTTCAGGCTATCTCGCCACAGGAGGCAAAATCTCTGGTGCTGTCATGCAGCTGATTAACCTTGCGCTGTCATTTGCTCTATACTACCCATTCTTTAGAATGTGGGATAAGCAGAAATTGAAAGAAGAAAGTGAGCTAGAAACAAAAGCATCAACTGATGAAAATGTCGTCAGCATGTAATAGAGGGAACAAGGGGGATGCGGCCGATGGAAATGGAACAAATTGTGTTTCAACTCATCCTGCACGGCGGAAATGGCAGAAGCTCCGCGATGGAGGCCATTACATGTGCAAAACAAGGAAACTTTGATGAGGCGAAGCAAAAATTGCAGGACGCACAAGACGCGTTAAATGAGGCGCATCACGCACAGACAGAGCTGATCCAAGGAGAAATCAGGGGCGAAAAGACGGATATTAGCCTCTTAATGATTCATGCGCAGGATCATCTCATGAACGCAATGACCGTCAAGGAGCTCGCAGCAGAAATCATCGAACTCCATGAAAAAATGAAGCAACTCGGAGGTGTCAATTCATGAAAGAAGGAATCAAAATTGTCACAATAGGCGGTGGATCGAGCTATACGCCTGAGCTCGTCGAAGGGTTTATTAAACGATATCATGAATTACCTGTAAAGGAATTATGGCTTGTGGATATTAAAGCGGGTCAGGAAAAGTTAAACATCGTGGGCGCTCTGGCGAAACGTATGGTTGAAAAAGCGGGTCTGCCGATTGAGGTACATCTGACTCTTGACCGCCGGGAAGCCTTGAAGGACGCAGATTTTGTGACGACACAATTTCGTGTAGGACTGCTGGAAGCACGGGCAAAGGATGAGAGAATACCGCTTAAATACGGCGTCATCGGTCAGGAAACGAACGGACCAGGCGGTTTATTTAAAGGCCTTCGGACCATCCCAGTCATTCTAGACATTGTGAAGGATATGGAAGAGCTTTGCCCAGACGCATGGCTTGTGAACTTTACAAATCCAGCCGGCATGGTCACAGAAGCTGTTTTACGCTACACGAATCTAAAAAAAGTGGTCGGTCTATGCAATGTGCCGATTGGGATCAAAATGGGGATTGCCAAAGCGCTTGATGTAGACGTTGAACGCATCGAGGTACAGTTTGCCGGTCTCAATCACATGGTCTATGGATTAGACGTATATTTAGACGGGGTCAGTATTATGGATCAAGTGCTTGATGAATTAGGAAATCCAAACAGCCAGTGGTCCATGAAAAACATTGAAGCGAAAAACTGGGAGCCTTCTTTTGTGAAAGGATTAGGGGTCATCCCATGTCCGTATCACCGCTATTACTATAAAACGAAAGATATGCTGGAAGAAGAGCAAAAGGCGGCTCAAGAGAAAGGAACAAGAGCAGAGGTTGTACAGCAGGTCGAGCAGGAATTATTTGAGCTCTATAAAGATCCTGATTTGTCGATTAAACCACCACAGCTCGAAAAAAGAGGCGGGGCCTATTACAGCGATGCGGCCTGTAACTTAATCAGCTCCATCTATAATGATAAGCACGACATTCAACCAGTCAATACAGTGAACAGAGGGGCGATTGCCAGCATTCCGGCTGAATCAGCGGTTGAAGTAAACTGTATCATTACGAAGGACGGACCAAAACCAATCGCGATAGGTGATCTGCCTGTAGCTGTAAGAGGACTCGTTCAACAAATCAAATCATTCGAGCGTGTGGCAGCAGAAGCGGCTGTGACAGGAGATTACGAGACAGCTCTTGTGGCGATGACCATCAACCCGCTCGTCCCATCTGACGACATTGCAAAGCAAATTTTAGACGAAATGCTCGAAGCGCATCGTGAGCATTTACCGCAATTCTTCAAATCAGTCAAAGCTTAACACATAATGGCCCCTTCATGGGGTCATTTTTTATGATTGCCCCATATGGAAAATGGAGAAAGAAGTGTATGATTAGAAAAAACAGCATGTATGGCTTCAAAGAAAGGACTGTTGGAATATGGTTGCAATTGGTTTAATGTTTTACGGGTTTGTCGTACAGCCTGTCATGAGTTATGGTACAGTGATCTTGTTTTTGTATGGTCTTATTGCTTCATTTGTTGGCCTCATTCGGCATAAGGAATACGTGTGGATCTATGTTCTCCGCCTGCTCGTTTGTTTTACCATTCCGGTGACCAATCTGTTGATGTATTTTGCAACGATTGGAGGAGATGAAAGAAAATTTGATTTCCAGCCAATGCCGCTTGTTTATTATCTTGTCTTTATCCTGGAAATCATGATCATCTTTTTGCCAGAGATCTTTTTACTGATCGAAAAAAAGCGAAGCATCAAAAAGAAACAGTGGATATACACAGGGGCGATTGTTGGGGTGTCGGTCTTGTTTTGGTGCACGATTTGATGGGAAGCGGACGGGTCAACTAAGTCTATTCCGCCTTTTTTTCTGAAACTTCTTTCGTCTGACCTTCACAAAAGTAATGGAAAGAGCAAGGATAGAAATCCCAAGCGCCTTAAATAGAAACCGAGTGAGGAACGGTGAATCGTCGAAACCAGTGGCGACGATCATCGATCCGATGCAGATTCCAAAGAACGCTAGTAGATAAGTAAAAAACATACCATCACTCTCCTTATTCATGTGTATTTACCATTATAAGGGATGAAGGAGAGGTGGATAAACAAAAAAGAACCCTTCATGAATGAAAGGTTCTTTTATATGCTTATGCTTGCTTGACGACTGAGTCAACTTCAACTGTCCAGCCGAAGATGTCTGGCTGTGTCCCTTTTTGGATGCCAGTAATGGCTTCGTACAATTTCTTCGATACTTCGCCTGTTTGACCATTTTGGATCACATATGGCTGATCATGATAAATTAATTCTCCTACAGGAGAGATGACAGCTGCCGTTCCAGTCCCGAAAATTTCTTCAAGCTCGCCAGATTGATGTGCTTCAATTAACTCATCAATTGAAATTTTGCGCTCTGTTACTGGAATTCCCCAATGCTTTAACAGCTCAAGTACAGAGTTACGTGTGATGCCTTCTAAAATACTGCCGTTCAATTCAGGCGTCACGATTTCTCCGTTGATTTTAAAGAAGATATTCATGCTGCCGACTTCTTCAATGTACTTTTTCTCGACCCCATCAAGCCAAAGAACCTGTGAAAATCCTTTCGTTTCAGCAACCTGCTGTGCCTTAAGGCTTGAGGCGTAGTTTCCAGCTGTTTTGGCATTTCCTGTTCCACCCTTAACGGCACGGACAAACTCATTTTCAACTGCAATTTTGACCGGATGAATGCCTTCTTTATAGTATGATCCCACTGGAGATAAGATAATGAGCAGCTTATACGTGCTAGACGGTGCAACGCCTAAATATGGCTCAGTGGAAATAATGAATGGACGAATATACAAGGAAGTGCCCTCTGCATCAGGTACCCAATCCTTATCAATACGAATGAGTTCATTTAAGCCCTCTAATACTGTTTCTGTATCAATTTGCGGAATACACAGGCGGTCATTGGATCTGTTTAAGCGCTCCATGTTTTTTTCCGGACGGAATAAGAGAATTTTTTGATCCTCAGAAACATAAGCCTTCAAGCCTTCAAAAACAGATTGACCATAATGGTAGACCATCGAAGCTGGGTCCATTGGAATGGCCTGATAAGGGATAATTCTTGGATCGTACCAGCCTTTATCAACTGAATAATCCATCACAAACATGTGATCTGTGAAGATTTTTCCGAATTCAAGTTGATCAGATTGAGGTTTTGGTTTTTTTGTTGAACTAAGTTCAACGCGGATGGGTTGTTTTGGCATTGTAAATCTCCTTGCTGTTTGATTATTTGAAAATTCTAATAATATGAAATAATTATGATTCTATTCTATACCTTCACAAAATATTAGCAATAGGTTTTCTGGAATTCAGACAAGAAAAATCTGTTAAAGCGCTTTCTTTCTCTCTGCTGTCAGTTTGACTTCTGTCACCCCTTTTTAAAAAAGAAATAAAATCCAAATGCATTATTAACTGATTAATCTGACAATTTAAAAACGAATGGTTTTCCTGTAAGATATTCTTTCAACCATACACCTTTTGACTAGTACATTGCAAGGGACATCGTCATATTTTAATCCTCTTTTTTTTAACCGATAAAGGAAGAAGAGAAGAGAAAGGAGCAATAACAAGATGAAACGAGCGATACCAGGTATTTTACTCATTTTATTCATGACCGTGATCAGCTTTGGCTGTCAGGCGATGACAGATGAGGCTGGCGCTAAGCAAAGCACAGCCTATTACGTAGCGGTAAACGGAAACGACAAAAACCCGGGCACAAAGCAAAAACCTTTCCGCACGCTGAAAAAAGCGGCAAGTATGGCGAAGGCTGGGGCAACCATTTACATGAGAGGCGGTACATACAAAGAAAAATTGATTGTCCGCCATTCAGGAACAAAGAAAGCGCCCGTTGTCTTTCAAGCTTACGGAAAAGAAAAACCTGTAATTAGCGGGGCTTCCCTTAAAGGAAATCAAGCCGATGGAGGACTTGTCACGATCGATCAAAAAAGTTACATCACCCTCAAAGGCCTGACTGTAGGACATCTTAAGACGAATCAAGAAGATTTGACACCAGTTGGTATTTTCATCAAAGGAAGCGGTAAAGGCGTCAAACTGCTTAATAACCGAGTGTATGACATTCAGACGAAACATAAAAATGGAAATGCACATGGAATTGCTGTCTATGGGACAAAAGCTCCTGCAGCGATTGAAGACATTGAAATCAAAGGAAATACCGTTGAAAAATTAAAGCTCGGCTTCAGTGAAGCGCTTGTGCTAAATGGAAACGTCAAAAAGTTCCGTGTGACACATAACACGGTCCGGCACACTGATAATATTGGCATTGATTTAATTGGTTTTGAGAACGTAGCACCCTCCAAAAAGTATGATCAAGTGAGAAATGGGGTCGTCTCTAGAAACAAAGTATATGAAATTACGAGTGCAGGAAACCCAGCCTATGGCAGCGATATCTCCGCTGGCGGAATTTATGTTGATGGCGGAAAAGACATTGTGATCGATCATAACATCTCACATCACAATGATCTGGGGATTGAAGTCACAAGCGAACATAAAGGAAAAATGGCAGACCACATCCGCATCGAACACAATCAAGTATATTTAAACCGTTATACAGGCATTTCTATTGGCGGCTATGATAAGAAGCGGGGCGGTACAACCAATACGACGATTTCACATAATATTTTGTACAAAAATGACACAGCCGGCTTAGAAGGCGGTCAATTGCTAATGCAGTATCAAGCAGTGAACAATCGAATCACGAATAATATCATGTCAGCTAGTGCCTCGCATTACTTGGTCGTGAATCTTTATCAAGTGAACCAAAAGAATACCTTCCAGAAGAACGTTTATGATGACCGAAAAGGTGCGAAAGCATCACAGTGGATTTGGCGCGGGAAATGGATAGAAGGCTACAAAACGTATCTCTCTAAAAGCGGTCAAGATAAAGGATCAGCACATCTCAATCCACAATTTGTGAATGAGAAAAAATATGATTTCCGTCTGAAGAAATCATCACCTGCGAAGAAAATCATCGGGAGCTGATGATATTTTAGAAGTTTTCAAAAAAGTCATTGACATTGATGTGACATCACATTAAAGTAAAGAAGACATTTCAACGAAAACAAATTTCATAACGGATCTCTTATCAAGAGAGGCAGAGGGACTGGCCCTATGACGCCCGGCAACCGTTTCTATTTTAGAAATTGGTGCTAATTCCTGCAAAGCTGTTACAGCTTTGACAGATAAGAGAGGAAGACTTCCCGATACATGTTTCATGCAACGGTGATCAAGCCTCTCTTTCCAAGAGAGGCTTTTTTTCGTCTCTTTTTCGAATCAAATGCCTGTTTTACAGGCGTATTTCCACTTTTATACCTAGTTTTCCGATGTGAAAAATAAAAACAACTTGAGGAGGAACAGCAATGAAGCGTAAGCATTTTACATCATTTCTTGTTTTATTAACGGCATTGACCGTCCTATTAACAGGCTGCGGCACCGGATCAAGTGCAGGCTCAAAGGCAAATACGAACGAAAAGGTTTCCTTTGACAATGTACCGAAGCGATTTGCAAAGGGACAGGGGGCAAAAATTAAAGTCATCCGCAAAATTGGAGGAGACGATCATACAGCTCAATTTTTAGCGGGGACCAAGGCAGAAGGTGAGGCACTTGGCTTTAAGGTAGATGTCTACACAGCAAATGGAGATACAGCGAAGTTCCATGATGCCATCTCTCAGGCGCTTGAAGAAAATTATGATGGCTTTATCATCTCTCACGGGGACGACGAGGCAACAGTCGCTGATGTGAAAAAGATCACAGCGAAAGGCATTCCAGTTGTAGCATTTGATTCGAATCCTAAGCTGAAGGACATCAAAGGGGTCACAGTGACGTCTCAAGATGACGAACAATTAGCGAAAAAATCATTAGACGCGCTCGTGTCTGATTTTAAAGGAAAAGCAAATATTGCATACCTGTGGGTAGATGGATTCCCGCCAATGGTGAGACGAAATAAGGTCTATCAAGAAACGCTTAAACAACATTCAGGGATCAAGGAGCTTGACCGCTTTGGTATTGCCTCCTCTGATACGTCTGTTCAAACGCAAAATGCAGTAGCAGCCATGCTGAATAAGTATCCAAAGGGCAAGCTGGACGCTATTTTTGCCACATGGGATGCCTTTGCCATTGGGGCAGCAAGAGCGTTAAAGGAAGCAGGAAGAACAGAAGTAAAGATTTATGGGATTGATGTGTCAAATGCGGATCTTCAAGAAATGACGGCGAAGGACAGTCCGTGGAAGTATACAGCAGCGGTTGATCCGAAGCTCATCGGTGCAGTCGACGTGAGGATTCTTGCGAAGAAAATAGCTGGTGAGAAAACACCATCTTCCTATGACCTTGAGGCCTCTCTCATCTCGCAAAAGCAACTTCAGCAAGCAGGAAAAGCCATTAACATGGTCAATCTTGCAGACGAAGTGAAGGGATTCGGTTCATCGACTGCTTTTGAGGAAGATTGGATGAAGACTTTGAAGAAGCATTATACAAAATAAGCGACGTGCACTCTCTTTTCATAGAGGGTGTTTCGTTTTTCAGATGATATCAAGAGAAGGAGGACACCTATGACAGCGCCGCTTGTTCGTATGAAAAATATTTCAATTGAATTCCCAGGGGTCAAAGCGTTAGATCAAGTGAATTTCACATTAAAAAAAGGGACGGTCCATGCACTGATTGGAGCAAATGGTGCTGGGAAGTCAACGTTAATGAAGGTTCTTTCTGGCGCTCATTCCCACTTCGACGGGACCATCTACATCAATGGCCAGGCGGCATTCATTCAAACCCCAAAGGATGCATCCTCATATGGTGTGCAGACGGTCCACCAAGAAGTGGATACGGCGCTTGTTTCCTACTTAAGTGTTGGTGAGAATATGATGATGCATGAGATTGAGAAAAAAACATTTGTCAGCTGGAAAGAGCTGCATCGCAAGGCGGCTCAGCTATTAAAAGAAATGGACATCGACATTTCCACAAAACGACTTGTCAGCGATCTGACCCTTGCTGAAAAACAGATGGTGCTCATTGCCAAGGCTGTTTCCATTAAATGCAGCATTTTAATCTTAGATGAACCAACGGCTCCGCTTAGTCATGCAGAAACAAGCAAATTATTCTCAATGATTGATCGGTTGAAACAGAATGGGACGGGGATCGTGTTTATTTCTCACCGCATGCCTGAAATTTTCACCATCTGTGATGAACTGACTGTGATGCGAAATGGAACGGATGTCGCAGCTCACCTTGTCAAAGACATAAATCCGCAGCAGGTCATTGAAGAAATGCTAGGTGCACCATTAGAGGAGCAGTTCCCGTCTCGCAGGCCACTGAAAGATGCACCAATTGTGCTTGAAGTGAAAGAGCTAAACGATCAACATAAATTAAACAACATTCACTTTTATGTCAAAAAAGGAGAAATTCTCGGGATCGCAGGGCTTGTCGGTGCTGGTAAAACAGAATTGTGCAAAGCCCTTTTCGGTGCCTCAGAAAAAAAGACGGGGACCGTGCAGCTTCATGGTCAAACCATTCGCATCACATCGCCTCATCAAGCGGTGAGAGCTGGAATGGCTCTTGTGCCGGAAGAGCGGAGAAAAGAAGGGATTCTGACCGAAGAGAGCGTGGGGTGGAACTTAACGGCTGCAAGTCTTCACTCATTTTCACGGATATTCAGCTTCTTACATCGTTCGAAGGAAAAGCGGGAAGCAGGCGACATCGTCAAACGGCTTGGTGTCAAAACGCTGTCTCTTGAAGCAAAGGTGAAGCATCTATCTGGTGGAAATCAGCAGAAGGTTGCTATCGGAAAATGGCTGCTGGCTGAGGCAGATGTGTATCTCTTTGACGAACCAACCAAAGGTGTAGACGTTGGAGCGAAAAAAGATATTTTCACTTTGATTGCAGAGCTTGCCGCACGCGGAAAATCTGTCATTTATGCGTCGAGTGAGCTGTCAGAGATTGCAGGTATCGCTGACCGAGTATACGTGCTATATGATGGCAGCATTGCCCGGGAAATGACCGCACCGACGACTGAAGAGGAGCTTTTATATCATTCAACAGGAGGACAATCATGAGCGAACAACAAATTCCGGCCCCTGTGCAGCAAATCAAAAAACAGCGGCCATCCTTTCATCTGTTTGATTTCTTTTATCGATATGGCACAATCTTAACCATTGTCGTGTTGATTGTGGTATTTGCGGCATCGAATCCAGCGTTTTTGCAATCAGGAAATATCATCAATATTCTACGATCTATTTCGATAGTGACCATCATTGCGGTGGGCTTAACTATCTCATTGGCAGTAAACGGCTTTGATTTATCAGTTGGATCAGTCGCTACGCTATCAAATGCGATTGTCATTTCTATGTTCGTATGGTTCTCGCAAAACCCACTAATTGCAATCTTCTCTGCACTAGCGGCATCTATCATTGTTGGTTTGCTAAATGCATGGATGATCGTCAAAATGAAAATTCCAGATATGCTCATGACATTAGCCATGATGTTTATCATTCAAGGGCTGGCTCAAACGTATACGAAAGGGGCGACTATTTCTGAAAATATGGTGCTTCCCGATGGCACGTTCTCAACGGGGACGATTCCTGCCTTTTTCAGTAAAATTGGACAGGTGCCATATATCATTCTGATTATGGCTGCCATTGTACTATTTGCGCATGTTTTCATGTCCTACACAAAGCACGGCCGATTCATGTACATCATCGGTGGGAATAAGGAAGCGGCTCGATTGTCTGGCATACATGTGAACAAATACAAAATTGCGGCCTATCTGCTTTCTGCTTTATTTGCAGCGATCGGCGGTATCGTACTGGCTTCAAGGGTCATGACAGCAGAAATTAATGCGGGTGCACCATATTTAATGGATGGAGTAGCGGCTGCTTTTATCGGTTTTTCCGTCATGGGAGCAGGTAAGCCAAACGCATTTGGCACTTTTATCGGGGCTGTACTCATCGGTATTTTACAAAATGGGCTTGTGATGATGTCTGTCCCTTATTATGCAATGGATATTGTGAAAGGCTCTGTGCTGGCCCTTGCACTGGCGCTGACATATTACAAACAACGAGGCTAACTGCGTATTTTTTAAAACCATTCGAGTTCTCTCTCCGTCTAGTAAACGGAAAGCGGTGCAGCTGCCGTTTCCAAAAGGAGATGACAAAAAGAAAATGAATATGTCAGCAACTCATGTAGAAGATTTGAAAAATGTCATGGAAGACTGGAAAAATGAACTATTAGTATATAAATTTGCGTTAGATGAAATGGATACAAAGTTTTCAATTATCAGCCAGGAGTATAATTTAATCCATGGACACAACCCAATAGAGCATACAAAATCACGAATTAAATCCTTTGAAAGCATAGTGAATAAACTAGCAAGAAAAGGATGCGACATCACGACACAATGTGCGAAGGAGCATATCCATGATATCGCAGGTGTCCGCATCATCTGTTCTTTTATTCAAGATATCTATAACATTATGGATGTATTGAGGCAAAGAGAGGATTTAAAGATCCTTGAAGTGAAGGATTATATTCAATATCCGAAACCAAATGGCTACAGAAGCCTTCATTTAATTGTTGAGATACCAGTCTACTTAACAAATCGTGTGGAGCATGTGAAGGTTGAGATTCAGGTGCGGACCATTGCGATGGATTTTTGGGCGAGTCTAGAGCATAAAATCTATTATAAACTGCAAAACGATGTTCCTCATCAGCTGACTGATGAACTGAAGGAAGCCGCAGATATTGCCCATTACTTAGATGAAAAAATGCAGAATATTAAACGAGAAATTGATTAGCACATCAAAAAGCAGCTGTTTTGATCACAGCTGCTTTTTTCATATTAAGGGTTGGTTCCACGGTCTCTCTTTTGAATAATATCTTGAGATTGTGCTGATTGACTGTCTTTTTGAATGGAAGTACCAACAGAAACACCTGTTATCAAGAGGGTTAAAATCGCACTTGTGATGAGCCATTTCTTCATCATACATCACTCCATTTTCTTAACAAGTTTTCAAGGACAACGCCTTGTTTCTAAAATAAGAAGATTCTTCATGAAGCCCAAGATCCGTTAAGTAAGCTGCTGCATCCTGACAAATAGCTTCAAGGTCAACAAGGAAATTCATTGATTCTAATTGATCGCAATAAGCCTTGATTTGCTCAATCATGTTGTCTGGCTGAATCATAAGTGTTTCTAAAATGGATAATTTAAGTGAAATGTTTCGTTGTTTTAAATTTTCTGCTTTTTGAAGTGAAAGCTGTACATAATAGTGGAACAAACCTGGCTTTTTCAGCTTAAATAGTGCTTTTGTGTAGGCGTACATGGCAAGTAAATAGCCGCCTGGAGAAGAAGTTTCGAATGATTCTATCATTAAAGCCTTTTCTAGGAGTGGCACAGCTTCACTGTATTCATTTCTTAGACTTTTAATAAAGGCTGCATTGCAATAGGCATGTCCAAGTAAATCTGGATCATCCATCTGTTCTAGTGAATGAATGACTTCTTCGAACAGCGATTCTGCCTCATCATATTTCGACTGATCCGCATAATTCAAAGCAAGCATCATTTGACAGCTGATTGATTTTTTCACATAACATGGATCTGCGTCGTAAATAGATGAAGCCATCTTTAAGTGGTGGATGGAGAGAAGCGTGGACCTAATATTATAGTAAAGACACCCTGTTTTATAATGAAATTCAGCTTTTTCAATGTCATCGTGCACGAGATCTAATTTATCCTCGGCCAATTTTAAATGGTGAAATGCCGTATCCTGATTGCCTCTGCGCATTTCATACATCCCTTTAAAGAAATAGAAATAATAGCTGAGCATATCATCCGTACGGATGGCATTTTCATCAACAAAAAGACTATGATCTAACGAAGCTGTATCTTCTATTAGATCTTTAAAACGGTACTCTAGCAGTTGATAGTAAAGTAAGACGTCTTGATTTTCTTCCATTCGATCAAACGCTTGAAGAATGTCTTCTTTTAACTGGATAGCACCTTGTATCTCTCTTTTTTTCATCATGACATACCAATCATTGAGCATATTCGCTACATCAACGGACGACAAAACACCTGCTTCTGCCAATTCATATCCTCCTTTCTTCATCTATCAGTCACCGTTCTTCTGAATCCACTTCCCATATTCCAGTATCTTCTTATATTTTAAGCTCTCTCGTGCAGTTTGTAAAACATGTTTTTTGATGTAAATTCAACCATTAGTGAAAGAAATAGGGAGCCAGCGCTCTTTTTGTATACGCTTACATATTTTTAGGTAAAAAGAGGGTTTTGAAAAAAATATATTACAATATCAATAAAGAGAGGAAGCGAGTATTTGAGTTTGCCTTCGTATGCAAGGGAGAAACATCATTTATCAAGGCACTGCCTCGTTTTTTGTGAGATTATCTTACATCATAATTGTGAATGACTCTTCTTTTAGAATAAAATGAGTTATTCGCAAAAAAGTAAAATTTAAAGAGACTATTGATCTAGAATTGTATGGATCTTTGGTATTGATAAAAAATATCACACACTATAGCTTTAGCGTGGTATAGTATTATTGTTATTGCGAATATTTAGACAAAACTGACAATGGGGGTCGTGTTTTATGAAGAAATCGATGTTATTGATCATGGGACTAATTGTTGTGCTTGTCATGGCAGCCTGTGGATCAAAATCGGACAGTGGTTCGGGAGAAGGCAAAGGCACATATAAAATTGGGATAGATACAACTTATCCGCCATTTGAATTTGAAAAGGGCGGTAAATATGAAGGGATAGACGTTGATTTAATTAATGCAATCGCGAAAGACCAAGGTTTCAAAGTGAAGCTTGAAGCGATGGACTTCTCAGGCATCATTCCAGCGATGCAGGCAGGACAGCTTGATGTTGGAATGGGCGGAATGAGTATTACAGATGAGCGTAAGAAGAAAGTAGATTTTTCAGATCCTTACTTCGACGCTGGACTGACAGTTGTTGTGAAAAAGGACAGCAGCATCAAATCTATTAATGATTTAAAGGGGAAAAAGCTAGCTGTTAAAAACGGGACGACTGGTGCAAAATTCGCATCTGATAACGCTGATAAATATGGGTATGAAGTCGTTCAATTTAATGACAGCCCATCTATGTTCCAGGAAGTATCAAACGGAAACGCAGATGCCTTAATTGAGGATTATCCTGTCATTACGTATGCGATCGCACAACAAGATTTAAAATTGAAAACAGTTGGAGACCGCTTGAATGGAGACCAGTATGGTATCTCTGTCATGAAGGGGAAAAACCAAGACCTATTGAAGAAGATCAATAAAGGCCTTGAGAACCTAAAGAAAAACGGTGAATATGACAAAATTATTGATAAATATTTGAAGTCATAACACAAGCGAGGCGCGCTCCGAGCGCGCTTTCTTTATGTGTCAGCCGTATGTGAATTAGGGAGGGAGAAACATGGATACTATTATTAATGCATTTCCGTATTTAATGGATGGTTTGCAAACCACTTTATATATCTTTGTTGTTGCCATCATTTTAGGGTTTATCATCGGGTTAATTGTGGCATTATTCCGTCTGTCACCATTTAAAATCTTAAATTTCATCGCACTCGTTTTTGTGAATGCCATTCGAGGTACACCATTTATCGTACAGCTATTCTTCATTTATTTTGGTTTGAATACACTTGAATTCATTTCACTTGATCGAGTGCCTGCAGGAATTATTACAGTAGCGATTAATGCAGGGGCTTATTTCTCAGAAATTATTCGTGCAGGGATTCAGTCTATTGATAAAGGACAAACAGAAGCTGCGCGCTCTTTAGGCTTTACAGGGGGGCAAAACATGCGCTTTATCGTCCTTCCGCAGGCATTCCGCCGCATGCTCCCAGCGATTACAAACCAGGCCATCATCAGCTTGAAGGATACATCTCTCTTATCTATTATCGGGATTGCCGATATTATGCAGCGAGGCCAAGTTCAAGCATCGGCTACATTTGATCCTTTGAATGTCTGGCTCATTGTCGGTGTCATTTATTTCGTGATCATTTATTTACTTTCTCTACTGGCTAGCTACGCAGAAAGGAGATTTGATATCAAATGAGTATGATTACGGTGAAAAACTTAAAGAAATCTTTTGGCGATCACGAAGTGTTAAAGGATATTAATGCAGTCATCGAGGAAAAGGAAGTAGTGTGTGTCATTGGTCCTTCTGGATCAGGGAAAAGCACGTTTCTAAGATGCCTCAATAAATTAGAAGATATCACGGCTGGAGAAGTCGTTGTCCACGGACACACGATTACAGATCCAAAGGTGAATATCAATAAAGTACGACAAGAAGTAGGTATGGTGTTTCAGCATTTTAATTTATTCCCTCATAAAACCGTTTTAGAAAATATCACGATTGCACCGATCAAGGTAAAAGGCATCGAGAAGAAGGCAGCAGTCGAAAAAGCGTTAGACTTGCTTGAAAAAGTCGGCTTAAAAGACAAAGCCAAAAGCTACCCTAACCAATTATCTGGTGGACAAAAACAACGTGTCGCCATTGCGAGAGCGTTGGCAATGGATCCGAAAGTACTATTATTCGATGAGCCGACATCAGCTCTTGATCCTGAGGTCGTAGGGGATGTATTAGCTGTAATGAAACAATTAGCTGTCGAAGGCATGACAATGATTGTGGTCACACATGAAATGGGCTTTGCAAGAGAGGTGGGAGACCGTGTCATCTTTATGGATGGCGGATATATTGTCGAGGAAGACAAACCAGAAGCTCTCTTTGGAAACCCGCAGCATGAGCGTACAAAATCATTTCTTAGTAAGGTGTTATAAAAAAGAGTAAGGGCATGTATATGCTCTTACTCTTTTCTTTATGAATAAGTGGAAGATAGATTTAGCGGCCCCATTTCCTAGGAAATATTAGCGCTGGAAGAATTCGATCCACTCTTGGTCTGGCCCTCTGAAAAAGAAGTAGCAATATCCATTTGGTAATGTCGTGATTTCTTCATCAATTAATTCAATTTGCAGCTTTTGAATACGATTGAATTCAGCATGAATGTTGTCTGTTGTGAAGGCAAGATGATGGACCTTCCCTTCAGATGGCAGGTCACTGCTGTAGCCTTGGATGAGCTCAATTTCGGTTTCGGTTTCATCTTTAAAACCGAGAAATGCAAGCTCAATCACTCCATTTGTATGAGTGATACGGTCCTTTAATTTCATGCCCACCACTTTTTCATAAAAATCAATCGACTGATCGATATTCGAAACCATAATACCTGTATGATCTAAGCGTAATGTCGTCAAACGAAGTGCCTCCTCTATGTCATGTTGATATTTTTCTCCTCATCTTATCATAATAGAAGTAACGTATACATTCATATGGTAGGATAGAGAGAGTCAATTTAGGATAAGGATGACACAAATGAAAAAAATCTCATTAAAACAAACATTTGCGGAACAAGTGAAAAAAGGATATCCGCTCATTTCCAAAGATGCAGTATCGCATGTGAACGGTGTACGGGAAGGCGAGCTCATTGAATGGGTAGATGAGCGGGGCGCTTTTTTAGGAAAAGGGTATTATGGTGTACAAAATAAAGGAATCGGCTGGGTACTAACCTTTGATGCGAACGAAAAAATAGATCAAGCTTTCTTTGTCTCTAGGATTGAGCAGGCGGCGAAAAGCAGAACGCATTTATTTCGTGATGCACAGACGACTGCTTTCCGCGTCTTCAACGGAGAGGGTGATGGAATTGGCGGCGTCACAATTGATCATTATGACGGATTCTACCTCATCCAATGGTATAGCGAAGGAGTCTATACATTAAAGGAAGATGTATTGGCTGCACTTGAGCACGTGTATCCAGACTATAAAGGCATTTATGAAAAGAAACGATTTGATACGTCTGGACAGTATATAGAAGATGATGATTTTGTGAAGGGAGAGAAAGGTGAATTTCCTCTCATCGTGAAAGAAAACGGCATGAACGTGGCGGTTTACTTAAATGATGGCGCGATGACGGGTATTTTCCTTGATCAGCGTCATGTGAGAAAAGCGATCCGAGAGCGTTATGCAAAAGGAAAGACTGTGCTCAATACGTTTTCTTACACAGGTGCTTTCTCAGTGGCAGCTGCGCTTGGCGGGGCGAGCCGTACGACAAGTGTGGATGTTGCAAACCGCAGCTTGAAAAAAACATCTGAGCAGTTTGAAGTCAATGGTATTGATGTGGACGGGCAGGATATCAAAGTCATGGATGTCTTTAAATATTTTCCGTTTGCAGCGAAAAAAGGCTGGACCTATGATCTCGTCATCTTAGACCCGCCTTCCTTTGCACGAACGAAAAAGCACACATTCAGTGCGGCGAAGGATTATAAGAAGCTATTAAAAGAAGCCATCCAAATTACAGCTGAGAACGGCGTCATTGTGGCATCAACGAATAGCAGTGCATTTGGCATGAAGAAATTTAAAGGGTTTATTGCACAGGCTTTTAAAGAATCAGGGCAAACCTATCGGATACTTGAAGAATATACACTTCCTGAGGATTTCCGTACAACGAAGAATTATCCCGAAGGAAACTATTTAAAGGTTGTCTTCATACAAGCATAAGAAAAAGCCATTTCCGATAAGGAATGGCTTTTTTCTATAAGGCAAACGACATAAGGATAGGTGCTGCACATAATGTAATAATGGCTGAAATAATCATCGATACACTTGAGATCGTCCCTGAGACGGAGCTCATTTCAAAGGCCTTCGATGTTCCTGCACCGTGTGCACCTGTTCCAAGCAGGACGCCCATGGCAATGTCATTATTAATGCGGAAATAACGGATCACCATTGGACCGATAATCGACCCAAACAGTGCGGTTAAAATGACAAACACAGCCGTAACGGACGGCATGCCGCCGATCATTTCTGACACACTCATTGCTACAGGTGTTGTAACCGATCTTGGGACAAGGCTCTCAATAAGGCCTGTGTCCAGATGAAACAACTTGGCGATAAATGCCGTTGATAAGATCGCAATGACAGAGCCGCAAGCCACATTCAAAAGAATTTCCACTGCATGCTTCTTCAGGATATGAAAATACTTATATAAAGGAATGGCAAAAGCAACAGTCGCAGGCTGCAGCATATTCGTGAGCCATTTCCCGCCTTGATTATAAGCATCGTAAGGAATGTTGACGATTAACAGCAAGACGACAAGGACAAGCGGAGTCACAAGTAATGGGGAGACATAGACCTTCGGATGCCGTTTGTACACCGCTTTTGATCCGAGATATAAAAGAACTGTTAAAATCAGAAATAGTCCGCCAACTAACATAGTTTTTTCCGCTCCTTTCGTTTCGCAATCATTTGCGTCATGATACCAGTTGAGAGCATGACCACAAACGTACTAATTAAGACGACAAGAACAATACTTGTGCCAGATTGAGAAAGCAGTTTTCCATAATCAATGACACCAACTGCTGATGGAATAAAGAAAAGCAGCAGTTCTCCGAGCAGCCATACGGCGCCAAGTTCTATCCATTTTAATTGAATGATCTTAAAATGAAGTAATAAGAAAATGACAAGAATGCCTAAGATCGTGCCCGGAATTCTTAAATGCAAAAAGGCCGCCAGCACATTCATGAATTTCGCAAAAATAAACAAGGCCATAATCTGAAGGGCAGCAATCAGCGGCGTTTTGAGCAATTTCACTTTCTGTTCACTCCTTTTTCTATATAAATTGTTCAGTGTTTCACAAAAACATGACAACGTTCCAAGTGATGAGCTTACTTTAAAGTGTACAGCACGTTCAGTTATAGGTAAAATACATATATCGAATAGTAATTATTCCTTTTGTCTATAGGGAGGATGAATCAGGTGGACATCAGACATTTAACATATTTCTTAGAAGTGGCAAGGTTCAAGAGCTTCACGAAAGCATCGCAGTCCCTTTACGTATCGCAGCCGACCATTTCCAAGATGGTCAAAAACCTGGAGGATGAGCTGGGGGTGCAGTTATTTTACCGTAATGGCCGGCAGGTTGAAATGACAGATGCTGGCCAAACCATGTATACACAGGCGAGTGAAATCACGCAGTCATTTCAGAATTTAACGAATGAATTAAATGATTTAATGAATGTGAAAAAAGGGCATATTCGAATCGGACTGCCGCCGATGATTGGGTCAAGTTTCTTCCCGAATGTCATGGGGGAATTCCGCCAGCAATATCCAGATGTCACATTTCAATTGGTTGAGCACGGCTCCATTAAAGTAGAGGAAGGGGTCGAGGATGGGTCGCTTGATATTGGTGTCATTGTTCTGCCTGCAAATGATAAAATTTTTCATACGTACACCATTATTAAAGAGAACATGAAGCTCGTGACGCATCCATCCCATCCGATGGCTGGTCGTGAGGAGGTACATTTAGCTGATTTAAGGGAAGAGTCTTTTATTTTCTTTAGAGAAGATTTTGTTCTGCACAGCCGGATTTTGAATGAATGTATGAATGCGGGATTCCGGCCAAATGTCATTTATGAAACGTCTCAGTGGGATTTCATTAGTGAAATGGTAGCTGAAAACTTAGGGATTGGACTCCTGCCAGAACGAATCTGCCGTGATCTTGATCCTGAAAAGGTAAAGGTCATTTCCCTAAACCCGTCGATCCCGTGGCATTTAGGTGTCATTTGGCGTAAAGACCGCTATTTGTCGTTTGCGGCAAGAGAATGGTTAAAGCATACGAAGTCCTATGTGTGGGATGCAGAGTAAAAGGGAGGACGATACGGATGAAAACAAGCTGCGCGTCTCATTTATTGGAGAAGGTTCGAGAAAAAAATCCACTCGTTCATAATATCACCAATCAAGTCGTGACGAATTTTACAGCGAATGGACTGCTTGCTTTAGGTGCTTCGCCAGTCATGGCAAACGCCAAAGAAGAAGTGGCTGAAATGGCGCAATTAGCGGATGCACTTGTGCTTAATATTGGCACACTGACTAGAGAGACGGTGGAAGCTATGATACTCGCTGGACAAGCCGCCAATGAAAAAGGTGTACCTGTTTTGTTAGATCCTGTCGGCGTCGGTGCGACAACGTTTCGAGCGAATGCCGCTAAACAGCTGTTAAAGAAAGTGAAAATGACCGTTGTCAGAGGAAATGCTGCTGAAGTGGCTCATTTACTTGGAGTGAATGGCTGGGAGTCAAAAGGCGTTGATGCGAAAGCGGCGAATGGAGATGTATCGGCATTAGCCAAACAAGCGTCCATTGCACTTCAGACAATAGTGGTAATCACAGGAAAAATCGATGTGGTGTCAGATGGAGATGAGGTGCTGTCCATTCATAATGGACATGAATGGCTCACCAAGGTGACGGGAACCGGCTGTTTGCTGACGTCTGTCATTGGGGCATTTTGTGCAGCAGGTGAACAGCCGCTTCATGCGTCGGCCGCTGCATTGCTGTTTTATGGTGTCGCCGCTGAAAGGGCAGCTCTGAGCGCAAAGGATAAAGGACCGGGAACTTTTCAAATTGAATTGTTAAACGCACTATCACACACAACCGGAGATGAAGTGCTGAAGTTAGGGAAAATAGGGGGAGTTTCACATGACAAAGGCTGATCAACAGCAAATCAAACAGCAATTATCGGTTTATTTTATTATGGGCACAGCGAATACAAGCAGATTGCCGCTTGATGTTGTGAAAGAGGCCATTCAAGGCGGAATCACCATGTTTCAATTTCGTGAAAAGGGTGAAAAAGCCTTGCAGGGTGAAGAGAAGAAACAATTGGCTCGTCAAATTCAAGCGCTTTGCCAAGAAGCAAATGTTCCTTTTATTGTGAATGATGATGTACAGCTAGCGATTGATCTTGATGCAGATGGTGTTCATGTTGGACAGGAAGACACAAATGCAAAAGACGTCAGAGAAAGGATCGGGAATAAAATATTAGGCGTGTCGACGCATAACCTAGACGAAGTAAAACAAGCCATGAAGGACGGAGCAGATTATGTCGGGATGGGCCCAGTCTATCCAACGGAAACGAAAAAGGATACACGCAGTGTCCAGGGGGTGTCTTTGATCACTGAAGTCCGGCGTCATGGCCTTCAGATTCCGATTGTGGGTATCGGAGGGATCACATACGATAACGCTGCACCAGTGATACAAGCTGGGGCAGACGGTATAAGCATCATTAGCGCTATTAGCCAGAGCGCCGATCCAAAAAAAGCAGCAGAAGAGCTGAAATCACTTGTTGTAGCAGAAAAAGCATCCCTTTAACCTGATTGGAGACATGGATTGGATCAATTCATGTCTTTTCTTATGTCTGGAAAAATAGACAGGAGAGAAACAATTGTGTACAATCACATTAGTTTGATTATTTTCGAAATGACAGGTAAATAAAGGAGAATGAACATGGAAGTGCTCGATACGTATTTTCGCCGGTATGATGAAGCAGGAAAAGGGAAGGAGCAGCTGGATGAATTGCTGGCATTGTTTTCTGACGATGTCATGATTGTCTTAAATGGCGCCCAAAAGCCTGGAATCCAAGCGTTCACACAGTTTTTGAACACATTTTTCCACGTACATGATGACATTAAGCATATGTGGGATGGGTGGATGAAAAGAGAAGACGGAAAGTATGAAACAAACTGGGCCGTTTGCGGAAAGCTTTCGGATGGCCGTGTCTATACAGCAGAAGGAATTGATATCGCAGAGCTGGACGACCAAGGGAAGATCGTTTATTTAGAAAACGTTCCGAAAAACCCAGAGTTATTCCAGCGCTATTAAAAAGCCGGCTAAGCAGCCGGCTTTTCCTTATGAATCAGTATCCATATGCATGCCTGTATGTGCCTTTACTTGAATTTCTGTAAAGGTGTCTTCATCTGCTTTTTCAGAAGAGAATATCGTGCCTAAGTAGGCGGCAAGGAATCCGAGTGGAATCGAGATAATCCCAGGGTTCGACAGCGGGATGAGCGGCTCTCCTGTGAAGATGGCTGCTCCTGACGGGTCCCAGACGCTTGGGCTGAGCGAGACAATGATCAGTGCGCTCAGAAGGCCTGTTAAGCTTCCTGCGATGGCACCCGTAGAGTTAAATCGTTTCCAAAAAACAGTGAAGATAATCAAAGGTAAGTTCGCACTTGCCGCCACTGCGAAGGCAAGAGACACAAGAAAAGCGACGTTTAAGGACTGGGCAAATAATGCAAGAATGATAGAGAGGATCGCCACGCCGATTGAAGCAAAGCGCGCCGCCTTCACCTGCTCCCGTTCACTCGCTTTTCCTTTGCGGATAATCTGACTATAAAAATCATGCGCAAAGGCAGACGCGGCGGATAGGACGAGACCAGTTACCACCGCCAAAATAGTCGCAAAGGCAATAGCGGAAACAAAGGCAAATAACAAATCTCCTCCAAGAGCTTGGGCGAGCAGTGGAGCGGCCATATTCCCTGCTGCATCTGCTGCCGTGATCGCTTCTGTTCCAACAAAGGCAGCAGCGCCAAAGCCAAGGAAAACCGTCATTAAATAAAAAATCCCGATGATCCAAGTAGCAGAAAGAACCGATTTTCGCGCAGAAATCGCATCCTTTACTGTATAAAAACGGATCAAAATGTGCGGCAAACCTGCTGTTCCAAGCACTAAGGCGAGGTTAAGAGACAGGGTTTCTAAAGGCACATCATATTTATTTCCCGGGTGAAGAAACGATTCGCCGAGCGGGGTTGCAGTTTTCATCTGTTCAAACATCTTCAGCAGACTAAAATCAAACTTTGCAAACACAAGCAGAGAAATAATGAGCGTCCCAAGCATGAGAAGCACAGCTTTTGTGATCTGTACCCAGCTGGTCGCAATCATGCCGCCAAACACGACATAAATGGTCATCAGGACACCTACGATTAGCACCGCGATCCAGTAATCAATGCCAAGAAGCAGCTTGATTAATGCACCTGCTCCAACGAGCTGTGCAATCATATAAAAAGTGGAAACTGTAATGGTATTAAAGGCGGCAACCCCTCGGATGGCAGGGCGCTTAAATCGTGCAGCGATCATATCGGCCATCGTATATTTCCCCAGATTTCGAAGCGGTTCAGCCACAACGTAAAGAACGACAAGATACGCTACTAGAAAACCAATGCTATAGAAAAAGCCGTCAAATCCGTTTAACGCGATCATTCCAGCAATCCCTAAAAATGATGCAGCAGACATATAGTCTCCAGCAATGGCAAGGCCGTTTTGAAACCCAGTCAGACCTCCGCCTGCTGTGTAAAAATCACTCGCATTGCTTGTTTTTTTCGCAGCAAAATATGTGATGACCAATGTGAGCCCTACGATCGCTACGAACAAACTAAAAGCGGTCATGCTCATTCGTCATCACCTCTTGATTCAGTTTTTAAAGCGCTTACATAATTGTCGAACTTAGCTGCTTTTTTCGCATAAAGTCCACATAAAACCCAGGTCATGACAAATTGTGTGAGGGCGAATAACCAAGCCCATGAGATCGCGCCAATTGCCGGCGTGTTCAAAAAGGTGAAGTAGGATGTAGCAACTGGAAGTGAAAAGTAAAAGAGAAAAAAGAAAATCGTCATCGGTACGATAAATCTGCGTTTTTCCTCAAGAAGTTTTCGAAAATCCTCTGAAGCGGCAACCTTCTTATAATGAACTTTTTTGTCTGCCATTGTTTCCTCCTTTGTACGAATTAGGGACAAGGTACTCCAATGCATATGAGACGATCTGGCTGTTTATGACAGTATATCATAAAAAAGGCACCCGAAAAGGGTGCTTTCTATCGATAATTTGCAAGAAATGTTTGTCTCGCTTTTTCATATGTTTCTGCGTCAAAATGATCTCCGCATTTATGAATACACCAAGGCTCTTCTTGTTTTGCAATCCCAACTTCATAGCCCTTCTGAGTGAATTCAAAGGACTGCGAGACATCATAAAAATGAAAGCCGTCAAAGAGGTCCTCACGCCACCTCACATCGTATTGTGTTGCCATGAATAGACCATCAATGGCCGCAGCTTTGATATAATCTTGCGCTTCGGGCTGCTGACGGTCTCTTTCAAACGAAAGCAGCTGATAGGTGTCGTGACGATATTCAATGACTTTTCCCCTGCAATCAGAACTCTCCCACCAAATTCCATTGTCAGGCACGTTTTCTGCTCCAATCACGCCAACCATGCCAAGTGATGGATTTTGTAAAAAAAGCGGGATGAGTTCAAGCAGCATATGCTGTTTGACAATCAAGGTATCCTGATGAAGATAAATTTTAAACTGAGCTGGATGAGTGATGGCTTCATTGTATGCAGAGGTCATACTTGATGCATGTCTGATTGGTAAGACCTCCACATGGTATCCATGAGGAGCTGGAAGTGAAGCGAGCTGCCGGAAGCAAGCTTGAAACATCGATTCATCATTCACACATAAAACAAACAGAATCGTCGGATTACTCATGAAATGGAACCGCCTCGACCACATATTGATAGGCTGTAGCAGAATCGTGAAAATCAGAACGAATGCCGTGTTTCATGAGTAATTCATGTAGATCATTCAACACGCTTGCATAGGAAGGATGCTGTACGAGTATGGCCTCGAATTCACGAATGCGAAAACCCGCTGAATGAAAGAGTGCATGTATTTCGTGAAGGGTGAAGAAACGTAAATGTGTTTGATCCATTAACCCTGCATCTGTATAAGTAAATCTGCCGGCTAGTAATTCTAAAACCGTTGAAATGTGGCCGATATTTGGAATAGATGACAGGATGGCACCCTCTTTTTTAAGGAAGGGCTTCACCTTTTTTAAAACGGCCCAAGGGTCCAATAAATGCTCGAGGACGTCTCCGAAAATAATGCAGTCAAATTGTTCATGTTGATAAGGGAGAGCCATCTGTTCAATGTTTCCGCAGAGAACATGATCCAGCTCTTGTACCGCCTCTTTTGCTGCATCTTCAAATGACTCAATGCCATAAATGGTCCGGCCCTTTTGTTTCAGGACTTTTCCAAGCTTGCCTGTGCCGCATCCGATATCCAATAAAGACGTCCATTCCGCGCGAATACGGCTGACGATGACCGGGTTTACCCCATGATAATACTGATCCTTTTTTTGGTGATAATACGAAAGGGAATCTGAACTCACGCTCTACCCACCTTTCTGCTTTCTCGTTGTTTTCATGCTTAATATATGGGTGAGCAGCTTGGTTTTATAACGTGAGAAGGACAATTTTCATGAATGGCGGTTAAAAAGGGATCATATAAAGAACAGGAAATGGACTGTCCTCCTAATATAGAAAGACAGAACCCCATTGAGTGAAGGGATTGGTATGGAGAGGTGTTCAATTATTGTAGCGTATCGTCATGAAAGGATTTTCAAAAGGTCAATTGACAGGTCAGAACTTATAGCCAAAGCAGTCTGAAAGACAAAGGATAACGGCGTTGATTTACGGTTTGTTTATCATCTTCTGATCACCGTTGGATGTTAAAAAAGCTTGTATTTCTTCGATGCCTAGTCCAATTTTTTTCGCTTCCTGAATCAAATAAACCCACTCTTCGTCAACTCTTCTTTTCACTTGCGTATCCATAATATCCTCCAGTTCAATAAGACATATTCACTGCAACCAATGACTTGAACAAACCGTCTAGTAACTGTACGTGTGGTTGAAAACAGCGCAAAATAAATTTTTGTCGAAAAATGATGACATTTAACCTATTTTGTAAAATCTATCACCTACCACGTCCCTAAAAAAATGACTAAAAAACCCATAAATATTGAAATCTTACTTCTAATAATAAACAATTGTAAAGTCAGTTGAAAGATTATAAATTAAAATAATGATAAAGACCTAAAACATTTGACTCATATAAACCAATTGCGTTGACATTTGCCATCGAGTAGAACAAATTTCATCTTTACAGGACATACATATTGTTCGTTTGGGAAGTTCTTCTCAAGATGGTATTCTAAAAGAAACAGAAACCACCAAGAAGGAATGAAGAAAGACATGTATAGCCTTTTTCAAAAGTATCAAGAAGTTGTCATGTATCTTGTGATGGGTGTGTGTACAACCATTGTCAATATCGTCAGCTTCTATTTATTCGTTGAGATGTTTTCCATGGATTACAAAACAGCTACGGTTGTTTCATGGGTATTTGCTGTTCTCTTTGCTTATATCACCAATAAGAAGTATGTCTTCAAGCAAAAGGCTCGTGACACAAAAAGCCTCATGCGTGAGCTTTCTTCATTTTTTAGTGTCCGTCTCATGTCTCTAGGTGTAGATCTGGGGCTGATGATTTTATTTGTGAGCCAAATGGCGCTCAATGAAACCGTCGCAAAAATTCTCGTCAACTTTGTGATTGTGGTGGTCAATTATGTCGCCAGTAAGTGGTTCGTCTTCAAGAAAACAAAAGAAGATGCGATTTAACACATAAAAAAAGATAGGTGATGTAAAATGAGCAGCAGGCCAGACGACTTATATGATGCCATATATCAACAAACAGAAAAGCAGCATGAACAAGTGCTGAGGCTAGTCAAAGAAATGACCGCACATCCAGAAGCGTTTTCGGAACAAGAAAAGGAAAAGATCAACCGAATGGACATTGCGCTTCAAACGGCAACGGACATTTTAGAAAATTTAATGACCCCTGATACGCAAATGACCATTGTTTTAAGACAAGGGAGAATTCATGTTGACCTGTCAAAAGCGTAAAAGAAGCAGCCTATGATGCAGCGGCTGCTTTTTATTATGCATCGCTTGTTTCCCGCAGTTGCTTTGGAGACATGCCGATTTTCTTTCGAAAGACTTTATTCAAGTAATTCGCATTTCGGTAGCCGCACTGTATGGCGATTTCTTCAATCGAGTATTTCGTTGTTTTTAGTAATGTTTCCGCCTTTTCTAACCGGATATTGGTTAAGTAGTGAATAGGTGTGAAGCCAGTGGCCTTTTTGAATTCTCTCGTAAAATGACTTTTGGATAAACGTGCCGCAGCTGCCATATCGTCTGGGCCAATTTCCTCGTGAAAATGATGGCTGGCAAACAAGGCCGCTTGGACGATGGGCTCAGGCCATTTCTCCATTTGTCCCTCAAGCTTTGGCAAATATGAATACAGTTCCATGACAAATTGATAAGCAAGGCTAGACCCCTCAAATGGATTGGTAATCCGTCTTTCACTGGCTTCATCATAAATTTTCTTCAGCAGGCGGATCGGTTTGGAATGAGGATGAAAACGCATGACCTGCTTTCCTTGATCTATAAATTGGTCAAAGCAAAGATCGCAGGCTTCCCCATAAAGCGTCAAATAGAGAAATTCCCAATGCTCACTGTCCTCTGGAAAATAATATTGATAGGCACTAGGGCTTTTCACAAGAAAGGCCTGCCCCGGCAAGACTTTGAACCGCTTCTGTCCGATTTCAATCATGCCATGTCCAGACAGTGTGAGCTGAAAGATGCACTTGCCCTGATCCTTCCGCTCCACGCCATTCCAGCTGTATAACGAAGATGATTGAACCTCCCAGCCAACAGACCATATTTGTGCCGGCAATGTAACATCAGAATGGTGAAAACGAAATGCAAATGCTTCCTTCTTCAAATTGGAAAACCTCCTTCACAGCAAAAAACAACCTTTTTCTATTTTGAATCATGGTACACCTCATATCACATCGTACCATTCACAGCAAAAAAAGGGTATTTTTTAACGATTTTTTTACCATTGAACTGACGCAGTTCAGGCAACTAAAATAAGAGTATCAGAAGAGAAAAGGGGAATGGATATGATCGATATGTTACGCACGGCATTTCACCAGCAATTTGGGGATAGAGAAGAAGAACTTCGCTATTTTTTTGCCCCGGGAAGAGTGAACTTGATTGGTGAACATACAGATTACAATGGAGGTCATGTATTCCCTTGTGCGCTCACTCTCGGTACATATGCAGCATGTGCAAAGCGGACAGATGGCCGCGTGAGAATGTATTCCTTGAACTTTGATGGCGATGGTGTGAAAGAATTCGACCTTTTTGAAATCGCTTACTTAGAATCGGATGGCTGGGCGAATTATCCGAAGGGTGTGTTCCATCAGTTTATCGAAGCAGGGATGAAGATAGAAGAAGGCTTTGACATTGTATACGGCGGCAATATTCCCAATGGCGCAGGCCTGTCTTCCTCTGCCTCGATTGAGCTTGTCACCGCCGTCTTCATCAATGAATGGCATTCATTCGGCGTTTCAAATGCCCGTCTTGCCCTCCTTTCGCAGCGTGCAGAAAATGAATTTATTGGCGTCAATTGCGGCATCATGGATCAGTTTTCAATTGCTCTTGGAAAAGAAGATCACGCCATTTTGCTCAATTGCGATACCCTTGATTTTCAATACAGTCCGTTTCGGCAAGAGGGACTGGCGCTTGTCATTGCCAATACAAACAAAAAGCGGACACTGGCAGACTCCAAATACAATGAACGCCGGTCAGAGTGTCAATCAGCTTTAAACGATTTACGAAAAGAGATCGATCTTGCCCACTTATGTGAGCTCACGGCAGATGAATTTGCCGAACATGCCCATTTGATTCAGGATGAAACATGCCGCAAACGTGCAAGACACGTAGTGACAGAAAACGAGCGGACCATAAAAGCAGTCAAATTTCTGAAAGATGATAAAATGGGAGAAATAGGTGCGCTTATGAAGTCTTCTCATCTTTCTTTAAAGAATGATTATGAAGTGACTGGATTTGAACTAGATACACTTGCAGAAGCCGCTTGGCTCCATCCTGGAACGATTGGCTCTCGTATGACGGGCGCGGGTTTTGGCGGCTGCACGATCAGTATTGTGAAAGAAAAGCAGCTGGCATCATTTATAAAAGAAACGGGTGCGATTTATCAAGAGAAGACAGGCATTCAAGCCTCTTTTTACACAGCTGGAATTGGAGGCGGCGCAAGAGAACTTACGAAGGAGGAAGTATAATGACGATTTTAGTATGCGGGGGAGCAGGGTACATTGGCAGCCATGCAGTAGCGGCTCTTTTAGCGAAAGGTGAACAAGTGGTGGTAGTGGATAATTTGCAGACAGGCCACAAAGAAGCTGTTTTGGAGGGAGCTGTTTTAGAAGAGGGAGATTTACGAGATCAAGATTTTTTAAGACTGGTTTTCAAAACACATCAAATAGAAGCGGTGATGCACTTTGCCGCAGATTCACTTGTCGGCGAGAGTGTAACAGACCCGCTAAAGTACTATGACAACAACGTTGGAGGAGCGACAGCTTTACTTCAGGTGATGAATGAATTTGATGTGAAACACATCGTTTTCTCTTCAACCGCAGCTGCGTATGGTGAACCAAAGCGAGTGCCGATCGTTGAAACGGATGAGACGAATCCAACCAATCCTTATGGAGAAACGAAACTGGCCATTGAAAAAATGCTGAAGTGGTCTGAGCAGGCATATGGAATGAAATACGTTGTGCTTCGCTACTTTAATGTAGCTGGCGCTCATACAGAGGGACTTGTCGGAGAGGATCATCAGCCTGAGACACATCTCATTCCGATTATTCTGCAAGTGGCTTTAGGAAAACGAGATCAGATTATGATTTACGGTGATGATTATGAGACAGAGGATGGCACGTGTATTAGGGATTACATTCATGTCATGGATTTAGTAGACGCGCACATCTTAGCTGTTGATCGTCTGCGCGCTGGAAAAGGAAGTGCAACATATAACTTAGGGAATGGCACTGGTTTCTCCGTGAAGCAGGTAGTAGATGCTGTTAGAAACGTCACGGGGCATGCGATCCCAGCACAGGTGGCTGACAGACGCGCGGGAGATCCAGCAAAGCTGATTGCTTCTTCTGAAAAAGCGCTACAAGAATTAGGGTGGACACCTCAATATGCTGACCTTCACACCATCATTCAAAGTGCGTGGGATTGGTTTCAGAAGCATCCAGACGGCTACCAGAGTAAATAACGCATAACAGGCAGGCAAGAGAGGGGACAGAGAGAATGGCGGTTGATATTTTTGAAAAACTGGAACAGCTGATTCAATACGGGATCAATCAAGAGCTGATCACACGACTAGATATCGATTATACGAGAAATCGGCTGCTTGAGGTGCTTGGGCTGGATGAAGCTGAGCCAAGAACAGTCTCAGGGGAGGCGGAGCTTGAAGACATCTTAATGCCGATGCTGGATTGGGCAGCTGAGACTGGCCTTATCCCTGAGGGGACGGATACGTATCGCGATTTACTGGATGCGAAAATCATGGGATGCTTGGTGGCGCCTCCAAGTGTCATCTACGCAAAGTTTGAAGAGAAACGCCAGCATGAAGGGCCAGAGGCGGCTACAAGCTGGTTCTATGAAATGCAGCAGCACGCACACTATATTCATACAGGCAGAATCGCCAAAAATGTGCAGTGGTTTACACCAACAGATGATGGCGTGCTGGAGATCACAATTAATCTATCAAAGCCGGAAAAGGACCCAAAAGCAATCGCTGAAGCCAAAAAGCTTAGTCAAAAGCAATATCCTCTTTGTCTCCTTTGTAAAGAAAACGTTGGGTTTGGGGGGCGGATCAACCATCCAGCGAGACAGAATCACCGGATTATTCCTGTGACACTCACAGATGAATCTTGGTTTCTACAATTTTCACCTTATGTGTATTACAACGAGCACTGCATTGTGTTCAAAGGCGAACATGAGCCGATGAGCATCTCCAAAAAGACCTTTGAACGATTGCTTTCTTTCATATATATATACCCGCACTATTTCATCGGATCGAACGCCGACCTTCCGATTGTCGGGGGCAGTATATTAAGTCATGACCATTTTCAGGGCGGTGCGCATGAATTTCCGATGGCGAAAGCGGAGGTGGAAGAGGTCTTTTCTCTGAATGCCTTTCCGAATGTGAGGGCTGGCATTGTGAAATGGCCGATGTCTGTCATCCGGCTTCGAAGCAGTGACCGGCAGACGCTTGCAGACGCCGCAGACTTTATCTTAACCAAGTGGAAAATGTATTCAGATCAAGAAGTGGAGCTGCTGGCTCATACTGGAGAGACGCCGCATAATACCATTACACCCATTGCACGCCGCCATGGCGATGACTATGAATTAGATCTAGTGCTGCGCAATAATCGTACAAACAAGCGGCACCCGGATGGAATTTTCCACCCGCACGAAGAAGTCCATCATATTAAAAAAGAGAATATCGGATTAATTGAAGTGATGGGTCTTGCAGTTCTTCCTGGTAGATTAGCAGAGGAATTAAGCCAATTAAAAGAAGCGCTCTTATCCAAAAACCCCCTTGAAGAAATCAAAGCCCGCCCTGCTATCACGAAACACGAAACATGGGCAAAGCGTCTGCTTGAAGAGAACACCTTTACAGAGGACAATACAGAAGCCATTTTACAAAAAGAAGTCGGTATGATTTTTTCTCGTATTCTCTCACAGGCGGGTGTGTTTAAAAGAACCGAGCAAGGGAAAACAGCTTTTAAACGTTTCATTCATACACTCATATAGGCAGGTGATTAGATGATTGAACAAGTAAGAACATTAATGGAAGAAAAACAGCTCGACGGTGTCTTGATTCAAAAGCGTAATAACTTCTCCTGGCTGACAGGAGGAAGAAGAAATCACATCGTGTTAAATACACCAGAGGGCGTGTGCAAGCTGCTCGTGTTAAAAGACGACATCGTCCTCATTGTGAATCAAATGGAAGAAAAGCGGATCATTGAAGAAGAGATGGCGTATATCGATCACCCATTTCAAGTGGTAACGATGGACTGGTTTGAGGATGATACGGCACACATTCAAACACTCACAAAAGACAAACGGATCGGGTCAGACATTCAAATGGATGGATTCGAATGGATCGAGCCGGATTTGTCGCAAGTCCGATCCATTCTTTCTGCATCACAGCTCCGCCAATATGAAACGCTTTGTCATGAAACAGCAGTCATTGTAGAGAGTGTCTGTAAAGAAATCGTTCCAGGACAGACGGAGCACGAAATCGCTTCGCTTGCGGCTCAAAAAGCGATCGCGCAGGGAATGACGATAGAAGTACTGCTTGTGGCAACAGATGACCGAATTCATCAATACCGTCATCCAATTCCGACAGACAAAAAACTTCAAAAGCATGCGCTTGTTGTTCTTTGCGCTGAACGGCATGGACTCGTGGCGAATGTCACAAGGTCTGTTTACTTCGGTCAGCTTCCAAAGGAGCTTGAAGAGAACAAAGAGCGGCTTGCACGAATTGACACGGTCATGAATGCCGCCACGCGTCCTGGTAAGACATTGGAAGATGTATTGAAAGCAGGTATTGCCCAGTATGAAAAAGAGGGCTTCCCTGATAGCTGGAAAAAGCTTCATCAAGGGGGAAAAACGGGCTTTGTATCTAGAGAAATCATTGCAGTTCCCTCATCGAAGGAAGAAATTCAGCTGCAACAAGTGTTTACTTGGAACCCTTCATTGCCTGGATTGAAGTCAGAGGATACGATGGTCGTAGAGAAAGAGGGGAACCGCTTTTTAACCTATACAGGCAAGTGGACATACATTGACGTTGAGCATGAAGGGGACATCTGTAGACGCCCTGATATTTTAGTGAGAGAAGAATAACTGCAGAATGCCGGCGCTGAGCCGGTTTTTTGCTGGAAGTCATTTAGCGGGATTCCACATATTCATCATGATTGCCAATTCTTACACCGCATAGTCAGAGGATCGATACTTTCTTTTCTTGTCAACTTGCGTTAAAATAAGTAAGGTTTTTGTTGAATGTGGGGATACCTATTTTGAAATTGTTTACCTAGATAAAATTTCATTAAGTTAAATTGAAATTTGACCAAACTTTTTTATTGTGGTAAACCTAAATTTGACAAAGTTCTTGATTGTTTGTCCTTTGCCTTCAACTCTCAACTTTTCAAAATCCTAGAAATTTATTGTGTGTGCAATAATATAAATTTATGTCGAATTTATGACATTTTGAGAGAAATCTGTTGAAAAATAAATGAACTTTTGAAAAAAGGGAAGCTAACTCTAACAGATTTTGATAGCATTACAAAGGGAAGAAAAGTTTTCGAAGGCAGATGGCTTTTCACAATTATTCAGCAATTTATACATTATTTAAGGAAGGATGGTGATCTTCTTGTTCAGAGCCATTAAACCTATGCTTTTATTAGCGATGCTCGTGAGTGTTTTTGTATTAGGAGGTTGCAGCAATATCGCTGTTTTAGATCCTAAAGGACCAGTCGCAGCACAACAAAAAGACTTAATCCTTTTATCTATTGGATTCATGCTCTTTATCGTTGGTGCGGTATTTGTACTGTTTACCATCATTTTGGTTAAATACCGTGAGCGTAAGGACGTTGGAAACGCCTCTTATAACCCAGAAATACACGGGAATACGCTTCTAGAAGTTGTCTGGACAGTGATCCCAATATTAATCGTTGCTGCTCTTTCGATTCCAACTGTAAAAACAATTTACTCTTTGGAAGAGGCACCTCAAGCAACAAGCCATAAAGATCCACTTGTCGTTTATGCGACAGCTGTCGATTGGAAATGGATCTTCAGTTATCCAGAGGAAAATATTGAGACAGTGAACTACTTAAACATTCCAAAAGATCAGCCGGTTTTATTCAAAATCACTTCCGCTGATACAATGGCATCACTATGGATTCCTCAGCTAGGCGGGGAGAAGTATGCGATGGCTGGAATGGAAATGGAACAATATCTTCAAGCTGATGAAGTAGGCACATACCAAGGAAGAAACGCCAACTTCACAGGCGAGGGCTTTGCTCAGCAAAAATTCAAAGTCAATGCGATGACGCAGTCTGACTATGATAAATGGGTAAACAAAACGAAGAAAGAAGCACCAAAGTTAACGAAGAAAACGTATGACTACTTGATGCTTCCTGATGCTGCAGATGTGCAGACATTCTCATCAACACATTTATCCTTTGCGAAGCACGGAGAGGATTCTGAATATGCACTCCAAGCACGCAAACGTTTAGGTTATCAAGCAGTTTCTCCGCATTCCAAGACAGATCCTTTCGAGAATGTGAAGAACTATAAAAGAAAATTAGAAACAGAATAAACTGACTAAGGAAAGGAGGAGGCCGTTATGCATTTAAAATGGGATGAGTTTTTTGTAACTGGAGACCCATTAATTCTTGGTGCGCAAATTTCTATCGCTCTTACTTCCATTGCCATCGTGTTTGTTTTAACCTACTTTAAAAAGTGGAAATGGCTCTGGAAAGAATGGCTGACATCAGTTGATCATAAAAAGCTTGGAATCATGTATATCCTTGCTGCTGTGATTATGTTCTTCCGCGGTGGGGTAGACGGACTGATGATGCGCGCGCAGCTGGCGCTTCCTAATAATACGTTTTTAGATTCAAACCACTATAATGAAATCTTTACAACGCATGGTACGATCATGATTCTATTCATGGCGATGCCATTTTTAATTGGTTTAATCAACGTCGTTGTTCCTCTTCAAATTGGTGCACGTGACGTTGCATTCCCTTATTTGAACAACCTTAGCTTCTGGACATTTATGGTCGGAGCAATGCTGTTCAACATTTCCTTCGTTATTGGAGGATCACCAAGTGCAGGCTGGACGAGTTACATGCCGCTCGCCGGAAATGATTTCTCACCAGGACCTGGACAGAACTACTACTTGCTCGGGCTCCAAATTGCAGGTATTGGTACACTTATGACAGGTATTAACTTCATGGTGACCATCTTAAAAATGCGTACAAAAGGTATGACACTTATGCGTATGCCAATGTTTACATGGACAACATTGATTACGTCTGTCATCATCGTGTTTGCATTCCCTGTACTAACAGTTGCTTTAGCACTTATGACATTTGATCGTTTATTCGGTTCTGCATTCTTTACACTCGAAGCAGGCGGTATGCCGATGCTTTGGGCGAACCTTTTCTGGATTTGGGGACATCCTGAGGTATATATTGTTATCCTGCCGGCTTTCGGTATTTTCTCAGAAATCTTTGCGACGTTCTCAAGAAAGCAGTTGTTTGGTTACAAAGCGATGGTTGTATCGATTGTGGCAATCTCTGTTCTTAGTTTCCTTGTGTGGGTTCACCACTTCTTTACAATGGGGAACAGTGCAGCGGTTAACTCATTCTTTTCGATTACAACAATGGCGATTTCTGTACCAACAGGTGTGAAAATCTTTAACTGGCTCTTTACGATGTATCGAGGCCGTATCAGCTTTACATCACCAATGCTTTGGGCACTTGGTTTCATCCCGAACTTCGTAATCGGTGGTGTAACTGGGGTTATGCTTGCGATGGCAGCTGCGGATTACCAGTACCATAACACGTACTTCCTTGTATCCCACTTCCACTATGTATTAATCGCAGGTACTGTATTTGCTTGTTTTGCTGGTCTTGTTTTCTGGTATCCAAAAATGTTTGGTTACAAGTTAAACGAAAGAATCGGCAAATGGTTCTTCTGGGTATTCATGATCGGATTTAACATCTGTTTCTTCCCGCAGTACTTCTTAGGACTGCAAGGAATGCCAAGACGTATTTATACGTATGGACCAGAAGATGGCTGGACTGCACTAAACTTTATTTCAACGATTGGTGCATTTATGATGGGTATCGGATTCATCATCCTTTGCTACAACATTTACTACAGCTGGAGACACTCAAAACGTGAAGTGTCTGGAGACAGCTGGGGAGAAGGACGTACACTTGACTGGGCGACATCTTCTGCAATTCCGCCGCATTATAACTTTGCAGCACTTCCAGAAGTGACAACACCAGATGCATTCCATCATTGGAAGCAAAACAATGTGGACGTTCATCCTGAAAAAGAATTCAAGAAAATTCACATGCCGCATAATTCAGGCAGACCGCTGATCATGTCTGCATTCTTTGGACTTGGTGCATTCGGTCTTGTATTTGAATGGTACTGGATTGGCGTTATTGGTTTAATTGGTGTATTCGCAACGATGATTTTACGTTCATTCGAATATGACAATGGCTACTATATTCCTGTTGAAGAAGTGATTGAAACAGAGAAAAAGAATAAGGAGGCGCAGAAGTAATGGGACATAATGATAGCAGCTATGCAAATGCACCGCTTGAATATCAGTCTGAAACCGGACGTTTAAACATCCTTGGTTTCTGGATATTCCTTGGCGCGGAAATCGTGTTATTCTCAACACTTTTTGCGACCTACTTTGTTCTACATGGCAGAACAGCTGGCGGCGTTTTACCAGCTGAGCTGTTTGATATGAAGCTTGTATTGATCATGACATTCCTGCTATTGGTTAGTTCATTTACATGCGGGATTGCCGTTCATGAAATGCGCCGTGGAAGTACAAAAGGGGTTGTCATTTGGACGATTCTCACACTGCTTCTAGGTGCAGGCTTCGTTGGATTTGAGCTTTTCGAGTTCTTCCATTATGTACATGAAGGTGCGAGCATCCATACAAGTGCGTATTGGTCTGCATTCTTTGTACTTTTAGGAACTCACGGACTACACGTATCGATCGGTATCTTCTGGATTACCGGGATCTTGTTCCAAATTAAAAAGCGTGGATTAACTCCACAAACAGCAGCGAAGATTTTCATCTCAAGTCTATACTGGCATTTCCTTGATGTTGTATGGATTTTCATCTTCACAGCTGTTTACTTGATCGGATTAGGGGGGCTTTTGTGATATGGCTGGAAAAACACATTCCTCAGCAGAGCACGAACACTTCCCTTGGAAACACGTAGTTGGCTTTATCCTATCCATTGTGCTGACAGTCTTAGCATTCTGGATTGCGATTGGAGCTGAAATTGGCAGTTCCGCAAAACTATGGATTATCTTTGGTTTTGCGTTCATTCAAGCATTCTTGCAGCTGTTCATGTTTATGCACATGACAGAGAGCGAAAACGGAACTGTTCAAGTCGGAAATACTTTGTTTGGTCTGTTCTGTGCGATTATCTTCGTCATCGGATCTGTTTGGATCTTTGCGGCTCACTACAGCCACGGAGAGAACAGTAAAGACGGGTATTCACCGTCTGCGCCAAAGCAGTCTGAGCATTCAGAGAAATAATAAAAAAACCACTCATCTCTTGAAGGTGAGTGGTTTTTATCATGATGGTGATAACGCTTCCAATAGTTGGGCGATATCTATCTGCTGCTGAATCTTTTGCGAATGAATGGAAGTCCGTAGATGAGGAACGCTGCAATGTGAGCCAAAATCACGTTAATGGCAAAGAATGCGATCATGAAGGTATGTCCTGCTGGAGATAAACTGCTTGTCATGTAAAGACCGAAGAAAATCCACATAATCATAATGGGTGGAATAGATGCTAATGCAATTTTTCTGTTTTCCAGCCATAAAAACAGGGGTGTAGCCGTTGCAATACATAGGTACGCAAAGAACATATCCATCGTATCCAACTCCTTTGTAAGTTGATATTCAAATCAAATGAGAGGTCAGGATGCAATTGTGTCTGTTTTTAGGATATATTGTGAACATTTTGTTACAAGTATTATACCACAATTGACTTTGAAGTAAACGTAATAATTGGAAAATGGGCCTTATTCCATACAAAATGGTTTTATTCCTCTTTCCTCAGTGCAGCTTATGCTCGTTTGATGTTTACTTGTTATATTGCCACATAGGTCATTGAATTTTCCCCTTAAAATCTGTAAAATAAACTTTTTAAAGGACTTGAGATCGATTGAATGAAAAGTGTATAGAGGGATTTTTTCCTATTGTTAGGATGAAAAGTATTTCATTTTTTGAAAATTGAATGGAACCTTTCGGATGTATCTTCCGTCATATTTAAGGTGAGTTGATTTTGTGAAAATTTCAATCTAATATAAATAAGGGCTTTTATGTTTTGTAATAAGGGTGGTTAGTTCATGAACAAGCAGAATACATCTCCTTACTATCAAGGAGATTTGATTTTTATATTTTTAGCCTTCTTTGCCATCAGTGTCATTGCGATTTATGCTGCGGGTCAATTTGGGCAGTACGGATCTAATGCATGGACCAGACAGATCATATACTATATGGTCGGAGTTATATGTATTGTTGCTATTAATTATTTTGACTTAGAGCAATTAGAGAAACTGAGCTTATATATATTTATAGGCGGCATTATGCTGTTAATTCTTCTAAAAATCGCTCCTGCACAAATCGGAGGTCATGATTTTGCTCCAATCAAAAATGGGGCAAAAAGCTGGTTTGTGTTACCTGGAATAGGGACATTTCAGCCTTCAGAGTTCATGAAAATTGGTTTGATTATGATGCTCGCATCTGTCATTGGAAAGTCTTCACCTAGAGGAAAACGGACATTAGAGGATGATATTTTCCTTCTATTAAAAATTGCCGGCGTGGCAGCTGTACCAGTTGGACTGATCTTCTTGCAGGATGCAGGGACTGCGGCTGTTTGTATGTTTATTGTTGTCGTGATGGTGTTTTTATCAGGGGTCAATTGGAAACTGATTTCTCTCATCGGTTCTGTGGTTGTACTATTGGTTGCCGCTGTGTTAGCCGTCATCATTCTCTTCCCTGATTTTGCGAAAACAATCGGCATTCAGCAGTACCAGATTAACCGGATTACCGCTTGGCTGCCTGATAGTTCTTCGGCAGCCAACCAAGCACAGACGCAGGATGCATCTGGATCTGATAAATATCAAGTAGAGCAGGCGATTATGGCCATTGGTGCAGGGCAGATTTTTGGGAATGGCATTAAAAACTTAAAGGTCTATGTCCCTGAAGCACAAACGGATATGATTTTCTCTATTATAGGTGAAGCCTTTGGCTTTATCGGCTGTGCGTTTGTTGTGATCATGTTCTTCTTCTTGATTTACCGGCTTGTTGTACTGATTGACCGTATCCATCCTTATAGCCGATTTGCGTCATTCTTCTGCGTAGGATATACAGCATTGATTGTAATCCATACGTTCCAGAATATTGGGATGAACATAGGCGTGATGCCTGTAACAGGGATTCCACTCTTATTTATCAGCTTTGGAGGAAGCTCTGTCTTGTCCGTTCTCATTGGATTCGGGATCGCCTATAACGCAAGCGTTCAATTAACGAAATATCAAAGTTATTTATTTAAATAAAACGGGTAAGGGCAGTCTAAGTATAGGCTGTCTTTTTTTTATGCGAGTTTTAATTTTTGAAAAGCCCTATGTCTTTGCCTTATGATAGAAGAAGTGAAGGAGGTCTTCGAATTGAACAAAACGATAGAAACCATATTAAATCATCGATCCATCCGTTCGTTTACAGACGAGCGTTTGACAGAAGAAGAGGTGCTGACACTGATCAAAAGTGCACAGGCTGCTTCGACATCAAGCTATGTACAGGCGTATAGTATTATTGGGGTGACAGATCAGGAGAAGAAGGCCAAACTTGCTGAACTGGCTGGGAATCAGCCATACGTTGAGAAGAACGGGCATTTCTTTGTCTTCTGTGCAGACTTGAAACGCCATGATTATATTGCAAAAAAAGCAGGGAAGAATCATCAGGAGGCGCTTGAGAATACGGAAGCCTTTCTCATTAGCGTCATCGATGCGGCATTGGCTGCACAAAATGTCAGTGTTGCTGCAGAATCAATGGGACTTGGGATCTGCTATATTGGCGGACTGCGTAATCAGCTGAGAGAAGTCTCTGAAGTGCTTGAAACGCCATCTTATGTGCTGCCGTTATTCGGTCTGGCTGTTGGCCATCCAGCTAATCAGTCGTCACAAAAGGAACGGCTGCCAGTTGAACTCATATATCATGAAAATTCATATCAGCAAGATGAAGCGCATGTGGATCGTTATTTAAAAGAATACGACGATCGTATTTCCGCATATTATGAAGCACGAACAAACGGTGAGAGAAAAGATACTTGGTCTGAGCAGATGCTGCGGGGCTTTAGCCAGCCAAAGCGTGCCTTCCTTGGAGAATTTGTGAAAGAGAAGGGCTTTAATCGAAAATAAATAAGACATCCCCCTTTCCATTAAGAGAGGGGGATTTCTGTAAGAGGTGCAGCATAATGAAATTAAGTATACTGGATCAATCTCCTTTGATAGGAGGCGCTACGCCTGCTGAAGCACTGAAGCAGACGGTTGAACTGGCGAAGCAGGCGGAGAAGTGGGGTTATCACCGTTTTTGGGTATCAGAGCATCATTTTTCAAACCGGCTTGCAGGATCGAGTCCAGAGGTGCTTCTCGGCCATTTATCAGCCGTTACATCGCACATACGCATTGGTTCTGGCGGCGTTATGCTCCCGCACTACAGTGCCTATAAAGTAGCAGAGAACTTCAGGGTTCTCGAAGCGCTGGCTCCTGGCAGAATCGATCTTGGGATTGGACGTGCCCCTGGTGGTATGCCTATTTCCTCCATTGCCCTTCATCATGGGGAGCGAAAGCGTCTAGGCGACCAGTATCCTGAGCAGGTAGAGGAATTGAAGGTCTATTTACATGATCTAGCGGATGAATTTTACCCGCTGCCTCATTTGACTGCTTCTCCGAAGGTAGAGACCGCGCCAGAAGTATGGATGCTTGGTTCTTCTGGAGGGAGTGCAAGGCTTGCGGCGAAAGCAGGTGCAGGCTACACGTTTGCGCTTTTTATTAATGGTGAAGGCGGAGAAGACTCTGTGGAGCAATATATCAATCGATTTGAACCTTCAGTATTCGGTGATCAGCCGCGTGTCAGTCTGGCAGTCTTTGTTTTATGTGCCGAAACAGAGGAGCAGGCAGAAAAACTGGCTGTCAGCTTAGATTTATCTTTACTTGCCAATGAACAGGGGCTGAATCTTGAAGGCTTTCCTTCATATGAAGAGGCACAGTCGTATTCCTACAGTCCTTATGAACAAAAACGAGTGGCTGCCAATCGTCAAAGGATGGTCGTTGGAACACCAGCATCTGTGAAAAAGCAGCTGACCACACTCGCGAAGGCTTATCGGACAGATGAATTGATCGCTGTGACCATCACACATCACATGCAAGACCGGCTCACATCGTATCGTTTATTAAAAGAAGCCTTTGATGCATAACGTATGTATATTTATCGCCTGCGGAGCCAGTAAAAGGGGAAAAGGAGCATCATAGTGAGGAAGAAAGCGGCTGACACCAGCAGGCTGAGCGGATAGATACAGGAAGCATAAACAGTCAGCTCGCATGCTTGATGAAAAGGACGAGGCTGCTTCGTATGTAAAAAGGTTAGAAAATAAACCAATGTGATCGTCAGAAAAAAAGCAGTAAAAAAAGAAACGATCCATAGCCATATCAACATGAATTTCTCTTTCCTCCATATATGATCGAAAAGCCTTGATGAGCTTATCCACTCATACAAGGCTTTTCTTGTGATTCACATTTATTCAGGGTAAATTTCGAAAGGTTCCTTCGTTTGTACGGTATCTGATTTTCCTTTCAAACTTGCATACGCAAGCATTGTATACTCACCAGCTTCAAGCTTCTGGCCTTGATTGATTGTGCCATTCCATTTTACGCGGTGCTCTCCTTTATCAACATGTTGATAAACACCAGCTTCACCTAAATACTCTCCATTGGTTGAGTAGACAAGGAATGCAAGGTTCTCAGCACCGCCAGGCAGGTAGCTGCTAATGACATAGCTTCCAGCACGATTGTCCGGCTCTACGGAAACAGAAGTGACGCGCGGATAATCAGGCTCTTTCACAATCAATAAAGTAGGGATTTCCGTGACCTTTCTGCCATTTTCGCGAATGGTGATGCTGCCTTGGTACGTCCCTTTTTTGGTTTTTCCGTAATTCACCTGGACTGCGGAAGTAAAGGATCCAGTGGAATTCCCTTTGACGGTGATTTTTTTCGTTCCGTTTGTACTAATGCCGCTGCCATTGAATTTGTAATCAATGGTATACGTTTTCGGTGCTTTTGAAAGGTTTTCTACCTTAAATTTCTTCGTTTTGATTTGAACGCCTTTTTCCTTTAAGAAAGTGCCGTATGAATAGCTCGCATCAGAAACGATAGAAGACGCTTGAAGTGATTCCATGATTCGAACGCTGCCTGTTCCTTGTGTGTTATGAGGGAATGGGCTGCCATTTGCGTCAAACAGTTTTTCTGCTGTATTCATCAGCAATGCTTTGATTTGTTCAGTTGAGTACGATGGTTTTGCTTGTTTGATGATCGCTGCAACTCCTGCCACATGCGGAGATGCCATACTTGTTCCTTGCTTAGAACCATATCCGTAAGGCTGAGAAGGATCATGCGTTGGGATCGTACTCACAATGCTGACACCGGGTGCTGATAAATCAGGCTTAATCATCCACGTATCCACAACCGGTCCGCGGGATGAGAAGTCAGCGACTTGCTCACTAAGTTCTTTGACAAATTGAATGGAGAAAGCCGTTGTATCGTTTCCAGCCTCAATGGCTTTGATAAGCGCTGTTCCTTCAGCTTTTGACAGCTTAATTGTAGGAAGTGCGAGACCTGGTACGTCGACTGGAATCTCTCCATCGGTATTGTTATACATCACAACGCCGATTGCACCAGCGGCTTTTGCATTGTCAACTTTATCCACAAAAGCAATGGCACCACGTTCAATCACGGCCACCTTTCCTTTAACATCGATGTCTTCAAATGCCTTTTCGTCACCGATTCCTGCTTGGACGAGTGTGACTTGTTTTTGGTCAAGCGCTTTTAAATCACTCTCTTGGTAGTAGCCCATGACTTTTGCTGTAGAATAATTCGGGAATTTCACATTGTAAAGGCTGTACGGAAGCTGAGTTGCCCCGACAGAAATGGCCTCTCTTGACGTGCCGGGAGAACCGACAGTCCAGTTATTAGGACCGCTGTTTCCATTCGAAGTAACAGCTACAACGCCTTCAGACATGGCCCAATCAAGTGCAATGCTCGTTGCATAATCAGGGTTATTGACACTGTTTCCAAGAGAGAGGTTCATGACATCTGCTCCGTCAGTAACAGCCCGGTCGATGCCTGCAAGAACGTTCTCAGTTGTTCCAGATCCACCTGGTCCAAGTACACGGTATGCAAGAAGCGTGGCATCCTTTGCGACCCCTTTAATTTGTCCATTTGCCGCAATCGTTCCTGCAACGTGTGTGCCGTGATCTGTGGATTCGCCTCTAGGATCTCCTTTAGGTGTCTCTTGCGGAGAATAATCATTATCAACAAAATCATAGCCTTTGTATAAACCGAAGTTTCCTTTTAAATCAGGGTGGGTATAGTCTACTCCAGTATCAATGACTGCGACTTTGACCCCTTTTCCAGAATAGCCGGCATCCCATGCTTTTGGTGCACCGATAAATGGAGCGCTCTTATCCATAAGCGGGGAGACATCTTCGTTTGGAAGCTGGATGCTTTCCTTTTTCACTTCATCGGTTTTATATGTAACATCCGGATAAACGGCTTTTACTCCATCAACTGCGAGCAGCTTCGGGATTTCGTTTGCAGGAAGTTTCATAGAGAAACCAGAGAAGACTTTTTCATATTCTTGACGAACACTCGCTTTATCTACCTCTTTGAGTGCTGCGTTCTTTACTTTTGTTCGAGATTTTTTGAGGGAGGCTTTTGTTTGTGCTTCGCCTTCTTGCTTGGCTTCAACTAAGGATTTTTCCTTTAATTCAACAATGACAGTGGTTTGTTTTCTCGAGTTGACATTGATTTCACCGAAGATTTCTGCTTTTTCTAGTTCCATCTTTTTGTTAGAGGGAGCAGCAGCAGCCTGTTGACCGGTAAAGAATGTGGATAAAATAAAAATAGTGGAGAACAATAGAACAGAAGAACGAGATATGACCTTTTTCATTAATTTTCCCCTTTCTAGCTGTGTTTTTAGGGAGATAGCCTTTCTTTTTGTGGATAAATAGGAAAGATTCACTGCCCGTTATTAAGTATTCAATACGTTGAAAACAATTCCTTTACTAAAATGGTCTTATTTTACATAGTTATAAAGAACTATTTTGTTTATAAAGTCGCACTTATTCACAAATGTCTGTTGATAACTCGATTATTCAGATACATATATGGAAAATAAAAAATTTACATACACAAAATCTAGTGAGAGGGTGTTGATATGTGGATAAACCCTGTTGATAAGGTGTGCTTATCTTTGGGATAGCGTGTGTATAAAATTTTCAATGAAACATCCAGGCACATGATGATCTTCTGCACTTTTCAACAAAACTTCTGAAAACTAGTTGGTTTTTTCACCCAGATTGTGACAAACCTCTCTTTTTTCTCGGGATATGATAGGAGCAGTTGTTTTGCTAGAGCTGCTAGATTCTAAGAAAAGCGGAGGGATGTTCAGTGAAGAAATTAAAAAGCTGGTTGAGCGTATGGTTTGGTTTCATGATGAATGTGCTTGTGAACCCTGGTGTGATGATGAAGAATCAAGGGTTTCAGGCGGCCGCGGCGGATGCCGGATTCTTTCAAGTAGTGAAAGAGAGAGAGCTGGAGAAGCTGGCAGAAGAACATAAGAAGAAACGCAGGGCAGAGAAGCGGTTTACTCAAAGTCTGATGATGCTTGAAGAGAAGACGATGCGAGAGGCGCGTGCTGGTCCGCTCTTACCTTTACAGAAAAAGTGAAACAGGGTAAAATCCCACTTAAGAAATGTTATCTGCTGGGAGAGGATACCCCTTGAAGATATATAAAATATTGAATAACAACGCAGTGGTTGTGAAGGAGGGCGATCAGGAGAAAATTGTGATGGGACCCGGAATTGCTTTTCAGAAGGGGAAAAATGACGTCGTTCCTCTTCAAAAAATAGAGAAAATCTTTGTTGTGCGTGAAGAAAATGAGAAATTCAAACAAATTCTTGCCACATTGCCAGAAGCGCATATTGAGGTGGCAGAGCATATCATCAGTTATGCAGAGGGGAAACTCATGATGCCGCTCAGTGATCACATTCACATATCACTGACTGATCATTTGTCCTTCGCCATTGAACGCCTTCAAAAAGGCATTGTGTTATATAATAAATTGCTTGGTGAGATCAAAGTCTTATATAAGCAGGAATATGAGATTGGAAAGTATGCCATTCGTTATGTAAAGGAGCGGCTTGGGGTTGAACTGCCGGACGATGAGGCAGGATATGTGGCACTTCATATTCATACGGCCAAAATGAATACGGAGTCCATGAAAAAGACCGTGAAATATACAACGATGATTAAAGAAATGATCGAGCATATTGAAAGCTATTTTCAGCATTCAATTGATGAGGATAGTATTTCCTATCAGCGGCTTGTGACACATTTGAGGTATGCATTAGGCAGGTTGGAATCGAATGAGGCATTTCAAATCATGGACGAAGACATGCTGATTTTTATCCAAACAAAGTATGATACGGCGTACCGGTGTGCACTTGGACTCGCTGATTTGTTAAAAGATGAATATGGACTTCATCTCCCTGAATCGGAGATCGGCTACATCACGCTGCATGTCCAGCGTCTGCAGGAAGCCGAATTGGTTTAAAATGATCGTGCCTGCATGCAGGCTTTTTTTTATGCACACTACTCTTATTAGTGTATATGGGTCATTGGATTTGAAAAAAGAGGTTGACGCATGTCACAGTCTTATACTATGATGAAAGCGTCATCAAAAATTGATATCGCGGGATTGTGACTGTCAGGCAGGCAAGACCTAAAATTTGCGTAACGAGGGGACGTGTATGTCCTTTACTCGTTGGTGAATTTTAGGTCTTTTTTGCTTTAAAAAAGGAGGAGACATCATGGATTATCAAAAAACAGCCAAAGAATTAACTAAACTGTTAGGCGGCAAGGAAAATGTCATCAGTGCAACGCATTGTGCAACAAGACTCAGATTGGTGATGAAAAATGAGGATTTGATTGACAAAGAGGCCATTGAAGAACTTGAAGGTGTGAAAGGGGCTTTCTCAAGTTCAGGGCAATTTCAAGTCATTTTTGGAACGGGATCTGTCAACAAAGTGTATGAACCATTTGCTCGTGAGACTGGTCTTGAGACAGGCGACGAGAATCAAAAGCCTGTCAGCCATGATGAAGCAGTGAAACAAAAAATGAATCCACTTGCGCGTTTTGCAAAGACGTTATCAAATATTTTTGTACCGATCATTCCAGCAATTGTGGCAAGCGGTTTGTTAATGGGTCTCTTAGGCATGATGAAAGCCTTCAAATGGGCTGATCCAAGCTCAGCGATCTTCCAAATGCTTGATATGTTCTCAAGTGCAGCCTTTATCATTTTACCGATTTTAATTGGGGTCAGTGCAGCGAAAGAGTTTGGCGGAAATCCGTATTTAGGGGCTGTCATTGGGGGAATTATGATTCACCCGAATCTGCTTAATCCGTGGGGATTGACGGAAGCAAAACCAGAGTATATGCATTTATTCAATGTTGATATTGCTCTTCTTGGTTACCAAGGGACGGTCATTCCAGTGTTATTGACCGTATATATCATGTGCCTTGTTGAGAAGAATTTAAGAAAAGTGGTTCCGAACAGTATTGATTTACTTGTGACCCCATTTGTGACCGTGATTGTCACTGGATTTGTGACGTTTATTGCAGTTGGACCGCTTGGAAGAATGCTTGGTACAGGAATTTCGAGTGCACTGACATTTATTTATGACCATGCAGGATTCTTAGCAGGACTCATTTTCGGCGGTGCTTACTCTTTAATTGTGCTCACAGGGGTTCATCATAGCTTCCATGCGATTGAGGCAGGATTGCTGAATGATATTGGGCGTAACTATTTGCTGCCGATCTGGGCAATGTCCAATGTCGCGCAAGGCGGAGCAGGATTGGCTGTCTTTTTCTTAGCCAAGCGTGCAAAAACAAAAGAAATTGCCCTTCCTGCTGCCTTCTCTGCTTTTTTAGGAATTACTGAGCCTGTCATATTTGGTGTAAACCTCCGCTATCGTCAACCATTTATTGCGGCGATGATCGGAGGCGCATTGGGCGGGGCATTTGTCGTTTTCACGAAGGTAGCCGCCAATGCCTATGGTTTAACAGGCATACCGATGATTGCGATTGCAGCACCATTCGGTCTTCAGAATGTGGTCAATTATGTGATTGGTATGTTAATCGCTGTTGCTGTCTCATTTATTCTCACTATCATTTTTAAAGTAAAAGAAGTCGAAAAATAATCAAGGAGTGGTCACAGTCATGACAACAACTGACGCAGCACTTCGTCAAAAGATAGCAGACCGTATTCGAAACTATGAGCATTTGGTCAAAAAGGATGTGTACCGGCAGCATTTTCATTTGATGCCGCCAGTCGGTCTTTTAAATGATCCGAATGGGCTGATTCAGTGGAAAGGAATTTACCACGTCTTTTATCAGTGGCAGCCATTCAAAACGGGGCATGGTGCAAAATTCTGGGGGCATTATACATCGACAGATCTAGTCAATTGGCAGCACGAAGAAGCCGCTCTTGCCCCAAGTGATTGGTTTGATCAAAACGGCTGTTATTCTGGCAGTGCATTTATAGACGATGGGCAGATGCATGTGATGTACACTGGAAACGTTCGGGATGAACAAGGGAACCGTGAGACGTATCAATGTTTAGCTGTTTCGGAAGATGGTATTCACTTTGAGAAAAAAGGTGTCGTGGCAACGCTCCCTGAAGGGTTCACAGCCCATTTTCGAGATCCGAAGGTATGGAAGCGAAATGGCCGGTGGTACATGGTTCTTGGTGCACAAAGCTTAGACCTGAAAGGACACCTTGTCTTATTTACCTCTGATACGTTAGATAATTGGACGTTTCAAGGCACGATTGCAGGCAGCGGAAAGAATGGTTTAGACAATTTCGGCTATATGTGGGAATGTCCAGATCTGTTTGAATTAGACGGCCGGGATGTATTGATCGTGTCACCGCAAGGACTAGAGCCAGATGGCTTAAAATATCACAATACACATCAATCAGGCTATTTTGTTGGCACATTGGATGATCACTCGTATCAATATACACACGGAGCGTTTGAGGAACTGGACCGTGGCTTTGACTTCTATGCGCAGCAAACCTTTCTAGACGAATCAGGCAGACGACTTTTAATCGGGTGGATGGGGGTGCCTGATCAAGGAGAAGAGCATCATCCGACGATTTCTTATCAATGGATACACTGCCTCACGATCCCTAGAGAACTCCGTTTAGATGAGGACGGACATCTGATTCAAAAACCAGTAAGTGAACTTCAATCCATGCGGACCAATGAACAAGAGCATGTTTTTCATATTAAACGTTCTGTTCATTCCATCCCTGTAGAGGATATTACGAGCGCAGAGGTATTCATTGATCAAATTGACACACAAAAAGGGTTTGAATGCTGTATCCGTGCAGCTGCACGCATCATCTATGATAAAGAGGAAGGGAAGCTGACATTAGAGCGGGATCGATTTGAAGATCGATCAAAGGAAGTTCGTGAAGCACTTATAGAGGAATTACACGACCTTCATATCTTTATCGACTCATCGTCAATTGAGATTTTTGTAAACGGAGGCCGAGAAGTTTTTACTGCACGTTACTTTCCTTCCCCGGGAAATAAATCGATCTCCATCAGTGGCAGAAATGAAACAAAGCTGAAACTGAAGACATGGCATTTACAAAGAGAAGCAAATCGTTGATCCTTATCCTACAAGTGATGATCAGTATGACGTGAAATTGAAAGTAACAGAAACAGCAAGGCATATAAAAAAGGGCGCTTCAGCACCGTCTGCACGATTGATAGAGAAGGTGCCGATGTAGAATTACATTTCTCTATCAGATAATCGAGGTGCGGGATATTGGGTACCCCAATACCGCATCCTCGTTTTTTTTGTTAAATACCCCGCCCGTTCCGGCTAAAGTACCTTGTCCAAATTTTTAACTTCAATCATATCAGCCCGTTTAAATAGTTCTGCTTCTGATCGATCAGTTTTGAAAACTAACCCCGCCTTCCTCAAGATTAATCGATGTTTTGACATTATTAGCTGCTTCAGCCAAAGAAAGTCTTGCATCTTATTCCACTGCTCATAAGTGGAATTTTTATTTTCATTGGTTTTTTTGCTTTTGGACCAATGGCAACCATGACATCTGCATCCCCTCGCCATTAATTCCATTATATTTTCTTGATAACTATCAGTTAAAACGATTTTTCCCATTTGCTTCACTGTTCGTTTTACTTTATCATGCTGTTCTTTATAAAAAAGGTTTACTTTATTAATTATGAGTGATAACATACATTTAAATTATTGGTAATGAATATTACTTTTATATAAAATAAAGTAATTTTTATTACATAGGATAAATCATATAAATTTTTTTATGATGAGGGGTGCTCTGTCTCTAAAATGAAAGTTGTCGTAGATAGGGGTTGCGTCATTCATTTCATTATTGAAAGCGCTATCTTATTGGTGTATGGCTGGCAGTAAACAGATTAAAAATTCTACTTAGTTGATTGTTTCCACTATCCAAAATGAAGAGGAGTGTATGTTGGTCAGTGATTTAGCACCAGTGGTTGGATGTTATCAATGCATGTAAAGAAGTTGCTAATGCAAACAATTAAAAAAATTAATCTATTAAATCAATATGAAGTTAAGGGGTGTATTTGCATGGGAGTATGGAATTTTAAAGGCGGTTCTATTTGGTCAGAAAAGGGGTTCATTCCAAATAAGTCTACAAGCATTACAGTTACTCATGAGGATGATAGGGATATTCATTTATCTGAATCTAGCGTAATTGTACCGGGACTAGTAGATTTTCATTGTCATGTATGGGCACCTGGAGCAGAGATTGGTGTAACAGATAAACAATATCTTTCCTCAGGAGTAACTACAGTTGGGGACGCAGGTACTTTTGGCTATGACGGATGGGAGGAAGCAAATCGTTATTGGGAAAACAGCCCGTTAACAGTTCGTTCTTGGTTATCAGCTTTACCAGAAGGGCTAACCAATCACCCCAATCCTAACCCAACCAAGCCAGAAAGTATTTCGTTGGATCGAATTGTTGAAGTTGCATCTTTAGCTTATGATTGTTTATTAGGAATTAAGATTCGGTTAGGTCAGGTGGACAAAACGACTGACCGGTCTTTATTACGCTTAGCAAGAGAAGCAGCCGATCGAACCAATTTACGAATGATGGTTCATTTAACTGGAACTCAACTAGATATTGAAGAGGTAACACAATATTTTAATAAAGGGGACATTCTCACTCATCCATTTCAAGGAAGGGATGGAAACGTGTTAAATACTGCCGGGAAGGTAAAAAAAGAATTTCTAGCTGCAGTAGAAAGAGGAATAGTATTAGATATCGGTCACGGTAGAAAACACTTTAATTGGAATGTTTTTCATAAATGCTTAGCTGAGGGAATTAAACCAGATACGATCAGTACAGATTTAACAAGCGCGTCATGGAGAAAATACCCTGTTTATAACATGAGCTACATCATTTCTAAAATGATTGTAGGTGGACTGTCTCTTGATGAAGCTTTTAGAGCAGTTCTGGTAACAGCTCCTAAATTGTTAGGAATTGACGATGTTACTTTTACTCCAAATCACCTTGTGGTTCTAGATTCTACTTCTACTGAGACTGCTTTTCCCGATGTAGATGGAGAAACGGTGTTAGGTAACATTAATTATCAACCGAAACATGTAATATTTAACGGTAAACCAGACATTGAGAGCAATTTCAGTTAAAAATAAACGTTTTTGACACGATGAAAGAAAGTTTTCATTTTGTTCGCTGTCTTGAGGAAACAACAGAAGAGTAAATGAGATACTCTTACACATCTTACAGAACCGTGAGAGTATCTCTTTATTTTCAAATGAATGTAAGCGTTATCAAAATTTCTTTTTATTATTTTAAAAGGAGGAATTTGAATGGAAAATTCTCAATTGAATTTCGAAAAGAAGACGATTCGAAAGGTGACCCGAAGAATTATCCCGTTACTATTTTTACTCTATATAATTTCTTATCTAGACAGGGCAAATGTGGGATATGCTGCATTGGAAATGAACGAAGCATTAGGACTAACAAGTAAAATGTTTGGTCTTGTGACAGGTATTTTTTTTATTGGTTATTTTCTCTTTGAAGTACCAAGTAATATTTTAATGCAAAAATTTGGGGCAAGAGTTTGGATTACTAGGATTCTCTTTACTTGGGGAATTATTTCTATGGCAACTGGGTTTGCTCAGAATGCTACCCAGCTTTATGTTATTCGATTCCTTCTTGGAATAGCAGAAGCAGGTCTATTTCCTGGCATTATTCTATACCTTACTTATTGGTTCCGAGCTAAAGAAAGAGCAAGTACAATTGCGATGTTTATGACAGCAATCGCAGTTTCTTATATTATTGGAGCTCCCGTTTCTACCTTAATTATTGATCATATTCATTGGATGAATGTACCTGGATGGCGTTGGATGTTTATTATCGAAGGCGCCCCTGCTGTTATTTTAGGGTTTGTTACATATTTCTATTTAACAGATCGGCCAGAACAAGCAAAGTGGTTAACAGCTGAAGAAAAAAATTGGTTGATGTCAGAATTAAGAAAGGACGAGGAGCTAAGAGAAAAGAAAGGCCGACAAGCCTCTAGTCATAAGACGGCCTTGACTGATCCTAAACTGTGGTACCTCGCCTTAATTTACTTTGTATATACTGCAGGTACACTGGGCGTTGGTTATTGGATGCCCCAAATTATTAAAGGATTATCTAGCTATTTATCAAACACCCAGATCGGCTTCATTGCTACAACCCCTTACATTATTGCTTCAATCGTCATGAATTACTGGTCAAGACGCTCAGATCGCACTGGTGAAAGACGTATACACACAGCTTTACCGTTACTCGTAGCTGGTTTAACGTTACTCAGTGTAGGAATGGTGGCCAATCCATTTATTGCAATGATTTTCATCACCATTTCATTGGCAGCCATGTATTGTTTTAAAGGTCCTTTTTGGTCATTACCCACTATGATATTGAGTCCAGCCACAGTAGCTGTTGGAATTGCAGTCATTAATTCAATTGGAAGTCTAGGAGGTTTTGTTGGCCCTTATGCAGTTGGATGGCTAAAAGATGCTACAGGAAAAATGCAGGCCGGTTTGATTTTCTTAAGTATGATTTTAATAATCGCTTTTATTTTAGTATTAGCTATGAAATTTGAGCAAAAAAGAACTATCTTAAAGAGTCAGAAGGAAATAGGGGAAATCCGGCTTGAAAAATAACTTCTCTACAATCTGAGCAGATCAATGATCTGCTTTTTTCTAGTGAGATCAGCCTGTATCTTAAAGCCTATAACGTGTATATACAAGGTTGGCCTAAAGCGGTTTGATGACGTTTTACGCATATGATAACAGGTGGAAATATGGTATCATTTTAAAATATATACAGCTGAGGCTGACGTTTATCCAAATGCGGTAGGACAAAAAAGGGGTTGTTTACTTGAATTCAAAACAGCAGCCGACGACTAGAAAACGCTTGGAGACAATGGCAGATCATGTTGAAGATAAACGTGAAGAATATAAAGAATTGCTCATTCAAGTTCAATCTATTCTCGGTGAACCTTCTTTGGAGCAGGAAGAAGTAAAAGAGAAGCTGTCAGATACGTATAAACAAATGAAAGAATATGCTTTATTTGTTGAATCCATTGAAGCCTTTATTCGAAAAATGGCGAAAGAGTCCGATCAGCAAAAATAGGCATTCATGTATGGATAAAAGAGTGTACCTGCGTGCGGGTACGCTTTTTTATATTCTGACTGATCATTCAGAAATTTAAATGAAAGCGTTGACATTTCTTTTGTCATGATACAAAATAAATAAAAATTCATCTGAGCATATACAGGAGGAACGATATGAACCATACAACCAAGAAATGCTTGATCACCTTTACGATTGTCCTATTTTCTATGAGTTTTCTTTTTCCTTCCGTTTCTTCTGCCCGAAATCATACGTCGTATGCTGCATCAATTGCTTCAGTCCCATCTGGTCAATATTATCGTTCACAAGAGTTAGCTCTGCATTCTCACGTTCAAAAAGCTTCTCTTTATTACACAACAGATGGCAGCCAGCCGACAACTCAAAGTCAGTTATACAAAAAGCCCATTCATATCGAAACTGATACGACTTTAAAAGTAAGCGTTTACAAGAAAAACCGCCGCCTTTCCACGTCTACGTACAATTATCGCTTTGTCACACGAGAAGACATTGCATCATCTTTTTTATCTTTCGAATACCAAGGAATGCCTTATCGGCTGTATATTCCAAAAAACCATAAAAGGGGTAAAGCCTATCCTCTCGTCCTATTCTTACATGGAGGCGGGGAGAGGGGAACAGACAATCAAAAGCAGTTACTTGCGAATGATGGTGCAGCTTTATGGGCTTCCCCTGAAGTCCAAAAGAAACATCCTTCGTACGTACTTGCACCTCAGGCGCGAAATGCTGTCGATGGAGGCTTTGCATTAACAAGAAATTCGCAAAATGAAATCGATCTGACGAACGTGTTTCAATTTTCACCAGATTTACACAAAGCTTATGATGTCCTTCAGCATGTGTTAACTTCTTATCAGATTGATCAGAAAAGAATTTATGCGACGGGTTTATCACAAGGTGGATTTGGCACGTACCAGTTGAACATCACATATCCTCGTTTGTTTGCAGCAATGATTCCTATTGCGGGGGGAGCAGATCCAAGCAAGGCAGGAATTTTAGCAAACAAGCCAATATGGGCATTTCATGCAGAAGATGATTCCATTATCCCTATCAGCTATGCGAGAAATACAATTCAAGCTATTCAAAAAGCTGGCGGCCAGCCGCTTTATACGGAGTATGCAAGTAGGTATGGATATGACCATGCATCATGGACGCCTGCTTATGAGACGCCAGGCTTAACAGATTGGCTGTTTGCACAGAGACGAAGCTTTCGATAAACAAAAACCGATTCACCTCCTAACAAGGCGAATCGGTTTTTTCTGTTTTATTTGTCAAAACGATGAGCAGAATGTTTTGTCGGTCCAATGTATTCGTTTAGCTGGAAAGAGCCTTTAATGGCAGCCGTGATGAATTCTTTTGCTGCATAAATGGCTTCTTTCACGTCTGATCCATTCGCTAGTTCAGCTGTGACTGCTGCTGAGAATGTGCAGCCTGCGCCGTGTGTGTATTCTGTGTCGATTTTATCTGTTTCAAGGCGTTCGAAGGTTTGTCCATCATAAAGTAAATCGATGGCTTTGTCTTCGCTGAGCTTACCGCCTCCAGTGATAACCACATACTTTGCACCAAGTTCGTGAATGCGTTTTGCTGCTTCTTCCATTTGTTCGATCGTTTTGATCTCGCCGATTCCGCTTAATTGACCTGCTTCGAAAAGATTAGGTGTGATAACGGTTGCGAGTGGCGTGAGCTTTTCACGCAGTGCTTCCGCGTGCTCTGGGTAAAGGACTTCGTTTGCACCCTTACAAACCATGACAGGATCAATGACGACATTTTTAAGGTCATATGTTTTGATGGTGTCAGCTGCAAGCTCGATCACGTCGACGGTAGGAAGCATACCCGTTTTCAGTGCATCTACACCAATGCCTTCTACAATAGTAGAGAGCTGCGCGCGAATTGTCGCCGTATCAATTGGAAACACCTGATGATCCCAATGATTATGTGGGTCCATTGCAACGACAACGGTTAAAGCTGTCATCCCGTAGACGTTTTTTTCTTGAAACGTTTTTAAATCTGCTTGGATACCTGCACCGCCGCTTGAATCCGAACCTGCGATGGTGAGTGCTTTATTCATAGACATAGTTGCTGAACCTCCAATGTGATGTGTAACAGTTATTGTTCTATCCCTTATTATAATCAGCTTTTCCATTTATCACAATGAAACGGCATAAAAAAGCGTTCCTCTCTTGGGGAACGCCTCTCTTTCTTACCTTTTACAAATCACCAATTTCCCTTTTTTCAGCTCGTCTAAAAGGGTTAAGGCTAACTCTTGATCGGCCCCAGTTGACATCATTTTGGCCATCAGTTCATCATCCCGGGTGCGAATGACATTGGCGACTTGATCCAAAATTCCTTGATCGACCGCTGTCATGCTTTTGGCGTCTGTATGCTCTGTTACGGTATCAGAGCGTTCTGGGTCGTAGGCAAAAACAAAAACAGCGTCCTTTGATGATCCCGATGAATGAATGTGGTCAATGGTCTGTTTTGCTTCTTTACTATTCTCCACCGTGATATATTCCATCATCATCACTCCTTTTCATCAAAAATTCCCATTTTCCCATCAAATCAAACCGCCTTTTATATCATGAGAAGAAAGTCAATTTATGTTTTAATGGAAAAAGACGAATCTATTAAAGGAGTAAGCTGCATATGAAGATTTCCTTATTAATTGTGACACATAACCGGCTCAGCGCACTGTGTGAGCTGCTTGAATCCATTACAAGACAAACCGTACAGCCTTTTGAAATTGTTGTCGTCAATGATGCAGGAGAGCGAGTCGACATCATTCGGGAACTTTACCCTGAGCTTCCGATCCGCTTGATTCATTTAGATGAGAATGTCCAGCATGTAAATGCCAGAAATGTGGGGGTGCGGGAGCTGACAGGCGACGTCATCATGCTGAGTGACGACGATGATTACTTCACACCCTGTCATATCGAACGCATGAGCAAGGCGCTGGAGGATGCCGATTTTGTCTTTTCTGATGCAGAAATTGTATCGTTTGAAGAAAAAGGCGCGACCCGTTTTCCGCTGTCGAGACGTTTGTTTGCTTATTCAGCAGATATTGAGGATATGCGTGTCTTTTCTACATATGTTCCTTCGGGCAGTATGTACAAACGCTGTATACACGATGAGATTGGCTATTTTGATCCAGCGATGCATCATTATTGGGACTGGGACTTCTTTTTGCGTGTATCACAGCATGCCCGAGTGAAACGAGTGCCAGCTGCGAGCGTGATCTATGCGTTTTTTGACGGCGGTGGAAATCAGTCTAGTGATCTTGGTGAAACAAGGAAAAACTACTTAGATGATTTAAGTGAAAAGCATGAACTGGGCGACCTGCCGACAGCGAACTTTGCGATATTATTAGAAGAACCAGCGATGAAAAAAAGAGAATCAGAGAGTGAGATTGTGTGGGATGGAAAACCGATGATCTCCAGACTAGCGCAGCAAGTAGAAGGAGGAAAACCACAATGAAGCCATTTTTAAATGATAGCTGGTGGGCTGTGATGAAAAGTGAATTTGAACAGCCGTATTATCAGGAATTACGTGAATGGATGAAGGAAGAATATCGCACGCAGACCGTTTTTCCAAAACCAGATGACGTGTATCGTGCTCTTCATTTGACGTCATATGAAAAGGTCAAAGTGGTGATTTTAGGACAAGACCCTTATCATGGCCCAGGGCAGGCACATGGATTAAGCTTTTCTGTTCAGCCGGGCGTCAAACATCCGCCATCTTTGAGAAATATTTTTCAGGAGCTAAAGGATGATCTTGGCTGTCCTGTTCCAAACCACGGCTCACTTGTCAGCTGGGCAGAGCAGGGTGTGCTGCTTTTAAACACTGTGCTGACTGTGAGAAAGGGCGAGGCGAATTCTCATAAAGGCAAGGGCTGGGAACGTGTGACAGACCGCGTGATTGATGTGCTGAATCAGCGTGAACAGCCCGTCGTTTTTGTGTTATGGGGAAGACATGCTCAAAACAAGAAAGAACGCATTGATCAAAACAAGCATTTTATCATTGAGTCACCTCATCCAAGTCCTTTTTCTGCAAGAAACGGCTTTTTTGGCAGCCGGCCGTTTTCAAAGGTAAACGCGTATTTAAAGCAAATGGGGATTGAAGAAATCCATTGGTGTATCAAGGATATTGAATGAAAATAGGACGAGGGGAGAGACCCTTCGTCCTGTTTATTTTAAAAATTTACGAACCAAGTCGAGTCCGTTTTTCGCATTTGGATAACGGAAGGAAAAATCGAAGCGATTGGTTTGCCGCAGGACACTTTTTTCATGCGTAAAAGTAAAGAAGCTGTCCTTCCCGTGATATCGCCCCATGCCGCTTTCGCCGACGCCTCCGAATGGCAGGTAAGGTGTAGCGACATGCATAAGCGTGTCATTGATACATCCTCCGCCAAATGAGAGGTTGTCTAGAATATAGGTTTCTGTTTCTTTATTTGTTGTAAATAAGTAAAGCGCAAGCGGCTTTGGCCTTGCTTTGATCATATGAACTGTCTCATGCAGAGATTCAAAGGTCATGACAGGCAGAATCGGTCCGAAAATTTCCTCCTGCATGACGGGATCTTCCCATGTGATGTGGTCTAAAATGGTCGGAGCGATTTTGAGCTCCTGTTCATTGCGCTGTCCACCTGTGACGATCGTTCCATTTGAGAGAAATTGTGTAAGCCTGTCAAAATGACGCTGGCTGACATTTTTTCCAAAGTGCGGATGCGTTTCGGGATGTTCACCATAAAAGTCACGGATACAGGCCGTCATTTCTCGCAAAAGTTCCTCTTTGATGGATTCATGAACGAGCAAATAGTCTGGTGCAATGCAGGTTTGCCCTGCATTGGTGAATTTTCCAAAGGTGATCCGCTTCGCTGCTAATTTGATGTCGGCATCAGGCATGACGATGCTGGGACTTTTTCCGCCAAGCTCAAGTGTGACAGGGGTCAAATGTTTTGCGGCGGCTTCCATGACGACTTTGCCAACTGCCACACTTCCAGTAAAGAAGATATAATCAAAGGGCAGTTTCAGCAGTTCTGTACTGACTTCAACACCGCCCTCTACGACAGCCGCATGGTCTTCTTGAAATACACGTTTGATGATAGTGCTGATCACTTGTGAGACTGCCGGCGTCAGCTCAGACGGCTTTAAAATCACGGCATTTCCCGCAGAAATCGCACCGACTAATGGAGAAAGGGCCAATTGGAAAGGATAGTTCCAAGGAGCAATGATGAGCACACTTCCATAGGGTTCCTTGATGATCATGCTTTTTGATCCGATATGAGTCAGCGGTGTTTTCACGCGAGTTGGCTTCGCCCATTTGTGAAGGTGCTTGAGGGTATGATTGATTTCTTCATACACCATCCCGACCTCTGTTGTATAGGCTTCCTGTTCGGATTTATGTAAATCATGGGCTAAGGCCTGTAAAATATCCTTTTCATGCTGTTTGATTGCTGCTTTTAAGTCTTGAAGAATGCGGATGCGTTCTTGAACCGCTGGCTTCTGAAAGACTTTTTGTTTCTGAAATAGAGCAGTGAGCTTGTCCATTATTCAATCCTTTCATAGACGATGTTGTTTCTTTTATTATGTGTGAATGAAGATGACGGGTCAAATAAGAGAGTCGTGAGCGCACTGCTTTGAAAAAATGAACCCATTTGGTTTGTTCATTTGGTAAAATAATGTTGAAAAGAGATTTTTTTAGATTGGAGGGTCTACCCTTGAATATTCATATATCAAGCCTGCTTCAAAAAATGGAGGAAGCGGTTCAAAAAGCAAAACAAAGTGGAAATGATGAAGAGGTGAAACGTCAAGTGGCGGCCATTTCTTCACTATGTGATGTTATTCTCGACGCACCATCACAGGTGCAAATGCCGCAGTCGCCGGTCATTTCACCACCTTCATCGATACATACACCATCAGCACCATCTGTGTCTGCAGATCAAGCCATGCTGGAGAAACTCATGGGCACAAGTGGCGCGAAGAAATTTCAGCAAAATGATGAGGGTCAAAAAGAGAAGGACGGGAACGGCGACTCTATTTTTGATTTTTAATGGTCTTGTCACGACAAAGGGAAGGTGATCGGTTTGAAACTATTTTTGGGCGCCATTCAGTGGATGGCATTTTTTATCGCAGCTTCTATTGCCGTACCAATTGCGATTGCACAAGCATTTGAATTGAATCAAGTGCAATCGGCGGAGCTAATTCAAAGTACTTTCTTTTCACTTGGTCTTGTGGCAATGGTGCAGTGTTTATGCGGCCATATGCTGCCGATTAATGAAAGTCCAGCAGGGCTTTGGTGGGGTGTGTATACCCTTTATGCCGGCATGACAGGTACAATCTTTGCGACGTATCCTGAAACCCTGCAAGCATTACAAGGGGCTTTAATTTTTAGTGCTGTTTTCTTTTTTATTTTTAGTCTATTTAAAATCATCAATTGGCTCGCGTCTTTATTTACGCCAGTCGTCACAGGCATTTACCTGCTGCTGCTTGTTGTGCAGCTAAGTCAGCCAATTATGAAAGGGCTGATGGGCATCGGTTATCGGGGAAATCAAGTAGACGGGCTTGTCTTTTGCTTATCGATCTTGATTATTATCCTCACCTTCATGATCAGCCGCTCAAAATGGCATTATTTAAGACAGTTTTCTGTGTTATTCGCACTTGCAGGCGGATGGCTGTTATTCGCTCTACTCGGATTGGCGAAGCCGGTTCGAATTCCAGAACAAATCATCGAGTTTCCGAAGCTGTTTCCATTCGGTATGCCGGTCTTTGACAGTGGATTGCTTGTCACGTCCTTTTTTATAACGATTTTACTCATTGTGAACATGCTGGCAAGTATTCGAATTGTGGAAAGCTCAGTGAAGGCATTTGGTGATCTGCGTGAGCGGAAAAGAGCACGTCCTGCTGGTTTTGTCGCTGCATTTGGTCATTTATTAAGCGGGCTGATCGGGGCGATTGCGCCTGTACCTATTTCGGGGGCAGCCGGATTTATCCAGACAACCAAAATTCCTTCGAGAAAGCCTTTTTTCATAGGAAGTCTGCTTGTTGTTCTCATTAGTTTGTTTCCCCTGCTCATGAGCTTTTTCTCTGCATTGCCATCACCTGTGGGGCTTGCTGTAAACTTTGTGGTCTTCTCTTCTATGATTGGGATTGCGATGTCGGAGTTTGATCAGTATGAGAAAGAAGAAATTCCGCGCATTCGCTTTGTTCTTGGTATTGCTGTTTTAGCAGGCGTAGGGGCGATGTTTGTGCCTCAGGGGGCCTTGAAAGGGATGCATCCTGTGCTCATTTCATTATTAAGCAACGGTCTTGTTCTAGGCACACTCATTGCGATCGTGGTCGACCAAGTCTTGTTACGAAAGAAAAAGAAATCCGACAATCTCGTGTCAACGTAAAGGGAAAGTTGAATGTCGCCCTTCACCCGCGCTATGATAAATATAATTGACGAGATAAGGAGAATGACGAATGAAACTATTTTTCATTTTAGGTGCCATTAACGCCATGCTTGCTGTTGGACTTGGAGCCTTCGGTGCGCACGGTCTAGAAGGGAAAATCCCTGAAAAATATATAGAAATATGGAATAAAGGTGTTCAATATCAGATGTTCCATGCGATAGGACTATTTATTGTCGCCTTTCTTGCAGATAAGCTATCAGGTGTTTCCCTAGTTCCAACCGCTGGCTGGGTGATGCTTGCAGGCATCCTTTTCTTCTCAGGAAGCCTTTATGTGCTGGCATTGACGCAGGTGAAGATTCTAGGTGCCATTACTCCTATTGGGGGAGTAGCATTTATCGCCTCTTGGATCATGCTTGTCATTGCAGCAGCAAAAAATTTATAAGCCAATAAACCGATGCTCTCATAGGGGCATCGGTTTTTTTCTTAACTCCAGTAAGGGGTATAGTTGGGCGGTGCTTGATAATATGGGACGTAGTGAGATGGAGGGACAGGATGCGTTTGAGACTCTTCCTCCCGGTGGCAAAATGGTCCGATAAACACACTTGGTTTCACAGGCTTTATCGCCTGCTTCCACTGTGTTTCGTTCATGCAATAAGTATGGGCCATGATGTGAGAAGGGGTGAGGGTGAGAAGGTCTGAGCCTAGGATCACTTCAGGTGTAGATGCGTTAAAAATAGCTAACAAATGAGTTCTGTCTTGGAGAGCGACTTCATAGTGCCACCAGCCTTGAGGCACGTTTGCCACCTGTCCAGGTGTGATGGTGTAGGTGTGCAGTTTTTTTGTAAATGGATTCAGCATCGATACGGCAGCAGAACCGGCTATACAATAAACAAGCTCTGCGGCATTTTGATGATAATGAGGCTCTACGACTTTGCTTTTACTCAAATATATATCCAGCAGGGACACTTGATCCAACGAGTTTAATTGTTTTTTTCCTAACACATTAATCAGGTTATGCTGATCGAATTTCACAAGGGGGCTTTGATTCAGATCGTATGAAAATTTGACATTTGGTGATGTATAATCCAGCTCAACAGTCATTGATGTCACCTCTAGGCTTTTGATAAAAACTACTAGGCATTTTATGAGCAGCGCCCTAGAGGTGTGACAAAAACCTAGACAAAAGAAAAAAGCAAGGGCACCTGAGCCTTGCTTTTGCCATGCTTGACGTTATCTCGGAGAATATGTTGACATCGAATAAGGATAATCATATTGAATTTCTCCATCAAACGTAATGTAATCAAGATAGATTGTTAATAGTAAGTATCGTGTTCCTGTCTTATTATCACTAATGATAATGTGGTCACGCCCTGCAGCTTCTATGACGCCTCTAAAAATCTTCGAATTCCATTCCTTACTCGCCTCAAACGTCATATAAATCGTAGCTACCTTGCCGCGGTTCAATCGTAAAATATTTTCAATATAGGACTGCTCAATAGGCAGCTGCCCGGTGACATTCTGCTGATAAACCGGTCCAGAAGGAATTTGATAGGGCTGACCACCGCCCTGCGTTCCTTGGCCTCCTTGTGAAGTACCGGTAGACGGCATTGGTGAAAACCCCTGCTGCATTTGACCCTGCGTTTGGGGAGGGACTGAATAACCCATCTGCTGCGCAGGATACGGATTTGCTCCAAATTGTTGCTGGCGAAAATCTTGACCTTCGAAACCCGAACCTTGCCCAAATTGATTTTTCAATTTCATAACGTTCCTCCTCTTTCCTCATGGTGTTCTAAACAGAAGGCGCTAAAGCACCTGTTGTTTCCATAGCATTCTTTCTCTCTTTCACACTATGAGACAGGAGGGGAGAATATGTACATTGAACGAAAAAAAGGAACTGCTATGCAATTCCTCAGCGTGAAGACAATCCCTCGTATTCTATCGGTACTCGTCCTGTTTACATGATCCAGTTTATAGCGTGCTGAATATCAAATAAAAGTGTCATGATGAGAAAAAACGCGGCGAGCGGTGTAATCACAATGATGAAGGCTTGCCATAATCTGAGCTTCATCACAGCGACAATGCCTAAAACAGCCATTCCCAATATCCACGTCTTAGCATATGCTTCCGTAAGAGGTAAAAGATCGAGATAATACCATACTTCATAATGCTGATCTAAATATGGTGAGATTTTAACAAACGTATACGGACCTAGCATCCCAACAGTGAAAATCCAAGTAAGTGAAAATAAAGCAGAAGGGAAAAAGACCGTCAGTGTGCAGGCGTTGAGTATATCTCGATACGCCGTTTGACAGCCGAAAAAGAGACGTCCTAACCACTTGATGATGAGGATACCGAAAAATAGAATCATATTGCCTGCCAAAATACCATATCCCGCTCCTTGTAACAGAATAAAAGGGAATGGAATATGATTGCCCATATACTCGCTAAAATACCCTTCGTAGATCCAGCCCGTACCGGCGATACTTGCAAGGAGCATCATCAGCCAAATGGGAATATTGGAATGTTGATATGAGCGAATAATCGTTTTTGTCGCGACGAAAATTTTAAAAAATCGAAAAAATCCTTTTACTTCCTCTTCTTGGGAGTGATCATTCTTCATAGCTTCCAATGTTCTTTACTCCTTTAATACACACAAATGATTACTTATATTACCAAAAAGTTCGCATTTTTCAAAGATAGATCAATAAAAAAATACAATTTTATCAAAAATAGGTCACTCTACAGTCTCTTTAAGAGGAGACACATATGATAAACATAGTTTGAAAGAGACCGAGGTGAAAACTTTGACAAAAGTAACTGTCATTATGACGAGCTACAACAAGGCGGCTTACGTCGGCAGATCGATTGAAGCGGTCCTGCAGCAGACGCTGTCAGACTTTGAACTTTTTATCATGGATGATGGATCAAACGAAAAAACCCTTGCTGCTATTGAACCGTTTCGCAAAGATCCGCGCGTTCATTTTATCCAAAGCGGTGTCAAAACGCTGGAAGAGAGAACAGCGAAAACTCGCTACGCCGTGCTGATTAATCAAGCATTAGAACTGGCAAAAGGGGAGTATATTTCCTATGCCACAGATGACAATGTCTACGCCCCGGACCGTTTAGAGAAGCTCACTCATTATCTAGATGCCCATCCAGGTAAAGATATTGTCTATTCTAGTTCTAAAGTGATCTATTTAAATAGCAAAAAAGAGCCAGTGAAGGAAACGATTCGGCCGGCGCAAACAGTGCAATGGAATGCCCCCTGCGCCATAGATCATTGCTCGGTCGTGCATCGTACATCCATTTTATCAAAAATTCATGAGGAATTTGGGTCTTACTGGGACGAGAGTCCGCATTTTTATCGAATAGGGGATGCCCGTTTCTTTTTCCGCTTAAATCATTTTTATCCGTTCTATCCCTTTGATGAAATATTAGATACAAATTACATTACAGAACAGTCCATTCATTATCAGCTGGCAGAAGAAGAGAAAAGTGCCTTTATTCAAGCACTTCCCGAGCAGTCCACCTGCTGGGAGCTTCGCAGTATATTAAAACAAAGACATGGGAGGTGACCTGAAGTGTCGCACTATATTCATCATTATTGGCAGGTGTACTTTGAGTATGTGAATCTGATGAAGGATTTGTCCTACAAGCAAATTCCTCTTGGGTTGATCAGTAATTTTTATCAATATATCAGTCCTGAAGTGAGGGAACGCATGGAAGAAGAGGCATTCGGTCAAGAACTGACAACCGCTTGTCCATTACCGGAAGAGATTCAGCCATTTTTTGATCAGCATAAACAGCAGATCAAGCGTATTGCTTATCGTCCGGCGAATGGAAAGGTATTGCTTCACTTTGAACACCTGCGTTTTACGGAACAAAATTACACGCGGTTCCATCCAAACCAAACGGTGGTGCTCGCTCGCTGGAAGAAGGCGGATTATTTCGGTTTACCCGTGATCAGTAAGCCGGAATTAGCCGGAGAGGTTAATAAAGAAGCCCACGCTGAATATATTGAAAAAGCAAATGCTCTCCTTAAACCTTACGCTCACCACCCTGTCTTTGGCAATGTCTTTTTTAGAGAAAAACTGCGGAAGGACATTGTGCAATTTATTGATGTCATTGACCAGATAGAAATGCTATTTCAAATGCAGCCGATTGCAGCTGTTATTGTTGGAACGACAGAGGATGTCTACAGCCGCGTACTCGCTTTGCAAACAGTGAAACGCCAGCTAACGAGTATCTGTCTTCAACACGGCGCGCTTATGGGAGACGAAGCCTTTTTACCGATTTTTACGACTTGCCATGGGGTGTTTGGAAAGTATGAAAAGGATTGGTATGTAGACAAAGGCTGTCAGCCGGAACAGGTGGAAATCACAGGTCATCCGAGGTTTGATTTGGTGAAGGAGCGAACGCCGCTTCAACAGGATCTCATTTTTCGTAAATTGAATTTCAGTCCGGCTAAAAAGACCGTGCTTGTGGCAACGCAGCCATTTTCTGAAGCCTTTTATGGCGATGTTCTTAAAACGATCGCCAAACGGAAAGACATTCAGCTGATCATGAAGCCGCATCCTTGGGAAATTGCTCGAAATCGATTAAATGACTATGTGTCTATTGAACGAGCGGGAAATCATGTGAAATTGATTAAAAAAGAAATTGATCTGTATGACCTGCTGCCATATGTGGATATCGTGATTACGCTCACATCCACAGTTGGTCTTGAAGCGATGCTTTTTGAAAAGAGTGTGCTGATCGGGAAAATGACAGAAGGCAGAAGATACCCATATTACGAGTCGCTTGGCAGCTATCATATGGAAAACCCTGTTGAACTAGCTGAGAAAGCCATTCGTATTTTGTCGGATGAACAAGAGATGAAACTGGCAAAGCAGCAAGGAGCACAGTTCATTAAACAACATTATCCGCATGCGCGATCTATCGATGTTCTGCTTTCTCTGCTCAAAACAAAAACTGGTGTGGATTTTCAGAGATGAAGATAGGGGTGTGCAAGCGATATGGGAAAAAAGAGAGCACAATTTCTTCCTTATGCTCTGCCTTTCATTGAGCAGGAGGAAATTGATGAAGTCATTGGAACATTAAAGTCCGGCTGGCTGTCAACTGGACCAAAAGTAAGACAGTTTGAAGAAGAATTTCAGCAGCTGACAGGTGCAAAACATGCGATCGCTGTCAATTCATGTACGGCTGCTTTATTTTTAGCCTTAAAGGCAAGAGGGATTGGGGCTGGGGATGAGGTGATTACAACCCCTCTGACATTCTGCGCTACAGCTAATACGATTATCCATACGGGGGCAGCGCCTGTATTTGTCGATATTGATCCAGCGACCCTCAACATAGATGCAGAGAAAATAGAAGCGGCCATTACACCACATACAAAAGCGATTGTTCCTGTTCACTTTGCCGGTCAATCGTGCGATATGGACCGAATTTTAGCGATTGCCAAAAAGTATGATCTATTTGTACTTGAAGATGCTGCCCACGCTCTTTACACAACGTACCACGGTCAGCCCGTTGGATCCATTGGTGATGCGACTGCTTTTAGCTTTTATGCAACGAAAAACCTAGCGACTGGTGAAGGCGGCATGCTGACAACAAATGATGATGCGCTTGCTGCTCGGATTAGAAGACTAGCGCTCCATGGGATGAGCAAGGGAGCGTGGAATCGTTATGGAGAAAAAGGAACGTGGTATTACGAGGTCGAGGAACCAGGCTATAAAATGAACATGTTTGACGTGCAGGCATCGTTAGGACTTGTTCAGCTAAACCGTCTGGATGACATGCAGGCACGGAGAGAACAGATTGCAAAAGCATACAATCAGGCTTTCCAAAAAGAAGCGGGTCTGATCCTGCCGCCTGTGCATCAAGAAGGAAGACATGCATGGCATTTGTATGTACTGCAAGTGAATCCAAAAGAAGCATTCATCACGCGGGATGAACTGATTGATCAGCTGCAAAAGGAATATAAAATCGGCACGAGTGTTCACTTTATCCCTGTTCACTTGCATCCATACTATCAGGAAACATATCACTATTCACCAGAGGATTTCCCTGAGTCACTCGCATACTACAAGCAGACGCTCTCACTGCCGCTCTATCCAAGTATGACAGATGAAGATGTGCAGGATGTTATCACAGCGGTGTTGTCTATTTTAAAAGAACAGAGGGCATCATCATGAAGGTCGTTCATTCTGTAGATGATCAGGTGCTTGCTACTTGGCTGGAGAAATACGGTCAACAAGCGGAACAAATGAACGGCTTCAAGCAGTTTGCTCTTGTTAATGGCGCCCAGCTCAAAGCAGTCCTGTTATATGAATGGTCTAAATGGGAAAGTGGCATTTTTGATCAGCATATTTTTCATGTGAAGTTTGTAGAAGCGGAGTCAGCGTCTGCTTTTCAAGAATTGATGGAGCGTTTCATCAATTGGATGAGAACTGAAAAATGCGATTTTTTCTTTTTACGTCTTGAAGCGTCTGATCTTGTAAAAAACCGCATCGTTCAAAGACTGTCACATGTGTACTATGTGGGAGGTCTCACTCGTCTTGAGGCGCCGCCTGTTCAAATGGAAATGCCATCAACAGGTGAAGATGTGGTTATCAGTCTGCCAGATGAAAAGGAATACGATGAGGCTGTGTCACTTGCTCATCAGGCATTTGTGAAAAGCCGGTACGCACTTGATCCTTTTTTAGATCAGAATGTCGTCCAGCATTTCTTTCAGGAATGGATGAGAAACAATTTACTCGGACGTGCAGATATCAATCTCGCGGCAAAGGTAAACGATGAAGTCATTGGTTTGATTCAAGGGGTAACAAAGGGCGATGAACTAGTGCTTGATTTATTGTCCATTAGACCGGATGCACAAGGAAAAGGGATCGGAAAAAAGCTCGTGATGGCGATAATAAAAGCCTCTTATGAGAGAGGGCATCGGTTTATGTCTGCCGGAACTCAGATGCATAACACAACCGCAATTCAGCTGTACGAAAAGCTAGGCTTTAGAACAAAAAATGCCTTCTTGTATTACCATGTGTGGCCGAAAAAAGGAGAGAGGTAAGATGGCGCATTTCTATATCGGAGATCGCAAAGTAGGGGATGGTGCGCCTGTCTTTATCATTGCAGAGGCAGGCATTAACCATGATGGAAAGCTGGATCAGGCGCTTGCTTTAATTGATGTGGCTAAAGAAGCAGGTGCCGATGCGGTGAAGTTTCAAATGTTTCAAGCTGATCGGATGTATCAAAAGGAACCGGGTTTGTACGAAACAGCCAAGGGGGAAGAGGTGTCTATTTTTTCTTTAGTGGAACAAATGGAGCTGCCGCCAGAATGGCTCCCGGTGTTATTGTCACGTTGCGCGGAAAAAGGGCTGATATTTTTAAGCACAGTGTGTGACGAAGAATCTGCGAATCTATTGAATCAAACCGATCCGCCGGCTTTCAAGCTGGCATCCTATGAAATCAATCATCTGCCTCTTATGCGTCACACGGCATCTTTTCAAAAGCCCATCATTTTCTCAACAGCTGGGGCAACCATTTCAGATGTCCATGAAGCATATGAGGCGATTACAAGCGCTCAAAATCAACAGGTTGCTATCATGCATTGCGTAGCAAAGTATCCAGCACCTAGAGCTTACACGAATCTGCGCGTGCTTCAAACTTTAGCTGCGGCATTTCCCGACGCAGTCATTGGCTTTTCTGATCATAGTGAGCATCCAACTGAAGCGCCTGTAGCTGCTGTGAAGCTTGGGGCAGCAATCATTGAAAAGCATTTTACAGTCGATAAAACGTTACCTGGGGCTGATCATTCCTTTGCGCTTGATCCTGAAGAATTGAAGGAAATGGTTCAGCATATTCGAGCGGCAGAAAAGCAGCGGAATCAAACAGAAGCTGACACTCATTCAGTGCCAGAGGAGCTACTTGGCAGTTCTTATAAAACGACAACAGCCATTGAAGGCAAGATTCGTGAATTTGCGTATCGAGGCATTTTTACGACAAAAGGCATTGCGAAAGGCGAGACATTGACCGCAGAAAATCTAGCCGTGTTACGTCCAGGACAAAAAAGCCAAGGTCTGCATCCAAGGTATATGGCGGTTTTACTTGGCGCAAAGGCTGTCAGAGATATCCCAGCCCATACAGGGGTTTCGTGGAAAGATGTACTCATGAAGGAGACGCCAAATGATCAATGATGTCCTTTTTGTCATACAGGCGAGAATGGGCTCAACAAGGCTGCCAAAAAAGGTAATGAAACCGATCGGCGGTATGGCGCTGATCGACCTGATTGTTGAACGAGTAAAGCAATCAGATCATTACAATCACAAAACGCAGAATCTCATGATCGCCACAACAGTTGAGGCAGAAGATGATCTGCTGGCTCATTATTGTCTCTCCAAGGGCTATAAAGTATTTCGTGGCAGTGAGACGGATGTACTGCAGCGATTTGCGCAGATTGTCCGTCATTTTGAACCGCAAACCATTGTGCGTTTAACAGGAGATAACCCATTTATAGATCCAGTCCTTTTGTCGAAAATGCTTGAAAAACATAGACAAGAGAAGGCTGATTACACGTATACGGCTGGAACGCCACTGGGTATTTCCGGGGAAATGATCGACGCACAGATTTTAAGTGAAATCGACAATTTTCCCCTTACGCAGCCAGAGCGTGAGCATGTCACGCTCTATATCAGAAAGCATCCTGAGCAATTTCACCTGCAATTATTCACACCGCCCAAAGAACTTGCATATCCTGCTTATCGATTCACGATTGATACAGAAGAAGATTATGTGTTTGCGACCCGTTTACTAGAGAAAGCTGGCGGTTCCATTGCTGTGCCTACGGCTGAACTCATCACCATTTGCGAACAAGACCCTGATATTGTTCGGTTGAATCAATTTGTGAAACAGAAGGATGCTGAATGAACAAGAAAATCATGATTGTTGTGTACGGTGGGTTTTTAAGAGGGATGGGGCATGTCTTCAGAATGAAACGGCTGGCAAATCAACTGCTTCAAGAAGGAAACGACATATCTTTCTATACAAATGAACAGATCTGTTTAGAGATGCTCTCAGGTCCAGATTGGCACGTTCATTTGGTGCAGGAGTCGAAGGCATTCCTTCAGATGAAGCAGGACATAAAAGAGCTGAACCCAGATCTTCTGCTGATTGATGTACTTGATTGTGACCTCCAATTTCTCCGATTGATCAAAGCGTCCTCCGGCTCTGCAAGGCTGGTTTTATTTGAAGAAATAAGAGCAGAAGCCTGTCAGCTTGCCGATGCTGTCGTGAACGGCATTTATGGCGGTCTTGACGAAAAGCACATGCAAGTAGATGGGACAGAATATTTTTATGGAACACCTTATTTATTGTTAGATCAAGAGATAAGTCGATTAAAAGACAAATATGAGGTTCGAAAAGAATGCAAAAAGGTGGTCATCAGCCTTGGGGGCAGTGACCCGCGCGGATTGTTATCAAAGGCTGTATCAGCACTCCTCGAAGCAGACCACTTACACATTTTAGCGGTTACAGGAAAAGCCTCCCGCATTGAAGAACAAATAGAGGCTGAGCATATTCAATTCATTCGTCATACAGATCAATTACTTGCACGCCTTTCGGAAGCTGATCTGGCAATAGTGGCTGGCGGGATGACGTTATACGAGGCAGTTTGTATCGGAGTGCCCAGTATTGTCCTTTCACAAGTCGATCACCAAGCAGTGACAGCCGCTCGTTTTGCACAAAAGGGAGCCTGCCGTCATCTTGGATTAGGTGAACTTGTGGATGAAAAAGATATACGATGTGCTGTGGAAAGGCTGTCCGGCAGCTATTTTCTCCGCAGGAGCATCCATCTCAATGGACGGACACTCATCGATGGAAAAGGAACTGAACGAGTGAAAAACATTCTTATACACCTCATGAATCATCACCAAAAAGAACATAAGGATGTGTAGATGTGAAGGGAGTTATTTTAGCAGGAGGAAAGGGATCACGACTGGCGCCTTTAACGAAGATTTTCAATAAACATTTATTGCCGGTTGGTCCATATCCAATGATTTATTGGTCATTGTTCAAATTGAAGGAAGCAGGGATTTTAGATGTGATGGTCATATCACAAGAAGAACAAATCCCGCTGTTTCAAAAGCTGCTTGAAAGCGATCAGGAACTGGGGATGAACATCGTATATCAGGTACAGCCTGAAGCGTCTGGGATATCAGACGGCTTATCCTATGCAAAGCCCTTTGTTAAAGGGGAGAAGTTTGTGCTGATGCTTGGTGATAATGTATTTGAGGATTCGCTAAACCCTTTTGTTGAAGCCTTTCAGCGGCAAGATAGAGGAGCCAAGGTTTTGTTGAAAGAAGTGGCAGATCCAAACCGGTTTGGCATTGCAGAAATTGATGCCACGCGCCAACGGATTTTATCAATAGAAGAAAAGCCGGAGTATCCGCGCTCATCTTACTGCGTCACGGGCATCTATTTTTATGATCAAGAAGTCTTTCAATATATTGAGAGAATCTTGCCGTCAGATCGAGGCGAATTAGAGATTACAGACGTGAACAATCTCTATATCTCAAATAGCCAGCTGACCTATGATATGTTAAAAGGGTGGTGGATTGATGCAGGAACACATGAATCTCTCCACGAAGCATCTGCGAAAATGTTTGAAACGATGAAGAAAAAAGAGGGATCCGAATGACGAAGTCTTATTTAATTACAGGTGGAGCGGGTTTTATCGGACTGAATTTTGTGAAGCTGCTGCTTCAGGATACAAATATCAGGCTCACCGTTTTTGATAAATTAACATATGCCAGTCATCCAGACGAGATGGATGAATTATTAAAGTTGTCTCATTTTCGGTTTATTCAGGGGGATATTACCCTTCAGCATGAGCTGGATCAAGCATTTGACGAAGTCTATGATGCAATCATTCATTTTGCGGCAGAATCGCATGTTGATCGCAGCATTGAATCGGCAGAGCCTTTTATTCAAACAAATGTCCTCGGAACGTATCGTATGCTTGAAGCAGTCTTAAAAGGAAAGGCGAAAAAGCTCATTCATATTTCAACAGATGAAGTATATGGAGATTTGGAGCCAGATGATCCTGCTTTCACAGAACAAACACCACTTTCACCGAATAATCCTTATTCAGCAAGCAAGGCGAGTTCAGACCTGCTTGTGAAATCCTATATCCACACTCACCAATTACCCGCGATGATTACACGATGCAGCAACAATTACGGACCGTATCAGCATGAGGAAAAATTAATACCGACCATTATTAGAAAAGCAGTCAATGGAGAGAAAATCCCGATTTATGGAGACGGCCGGCAAATTCGCGATTGGCTGTATGTAGAGGACCATGCGAGAGCTGTGAAGAAGGTGCTCGAAAACGGCACAGCCGGGCAGGTATACAATATTGGCGGCGGCAATGAGAAAACAAATCTCGATTTAACCAAAACGATTCTATCGCAGCTCGGAATCAGTCATGATCAAATTGCGTTTATTCAAGACCGAAAAGGACATGACAGACGGTATGCCATTGATGCCAGTAAGCTAAAAGGCGAGCTCGGCTGGACGCAGGAGACGTCATTTGAAGAAGGTATCGAAAAAACGATCAATTGGTATCGAACCAAATACGATCAGAGCGAAGAAGGGTGACGGATGAAAGTTTTAATCACCGGTGCAGGCGGCCAATTAGGGAAAGAATTGAGCAGACAGCTCAAAGAAAAAGACATGACCGTCATTGCCTTAACGAGGAACATGCTCAATATCACAGACCAGCAGGCAGTTAGACATGCGATGAGACACTATCAGCCTGATATTGTTGTCAGTGCAGCAGCCTATACATCTGTTGATCAATGTGAAACAGAAACCGAAAAGGCGTATCTTGTGAATGGCATTGGCGCCTACTATACAGCCCTGGAAGCAAAGCGCGCAGGCGCTGATGTGTTACATGTCAGTACAGATTATGTGTTTGACGGGCAGGCGGACACCCCTTACCAAGTCGATGCACAAGCAGATCCTCAAACCATTTATGGAAAGAGTAAAAAGCTTGGTGAGGAATTGATTCAGCTTGTGTCAGACGAAGTGAAAATCATTCGTACCTCGTGGCTCTACGGACATGAGGGGCATAACTTTGTGAATACCATTCTTCGGCTCGCTGAAACGAAGGATCATTTGCGCATTGTGAACGATCAAATAGGGTCTCCTACTTATACAAAGGATGCAGCCGAGGCCTTGATTCATTTGTTTGATCAGAAGGCAGGCGTGTACCATGTCAGTAATCGAGAAAGCTGTTCCTGGTTTGATTTTGCGTCAGAAATTGTGATGAAAAGCGGCCTGTCCGCTACAATTGAGCCGATTTCCACGGAAGAGTACGGCTTCCAAACGCCACGCCCAGCCTATTCTGTCTTAGATCTTCAAGCGATTGAAGCCACAGGCTGGCAGCCGAGGCATTGGAAGGATGCACTTCACGAATATTTGCAGAAAGAAGGGAGATGGCAACAGTATGATTGATGGTGTTCAAACAAAAAAACTCATGAAACATTGTGATGACCGCGGCTTTTTTGCAGAGCTCATTCGAGATGATGAGCCGATGCTGAAACGCTTTGGTCAGGCGTCATGGTCGAAAAGCTTTCCAGGCGTGATCAAAGCTTTTCATTATCATGAAAAACAAGACGACGTTTGGTTCTTCCCGGCAGGTCATGCACAGGTCGTGTTATACGATTTGCGTGAGGACTCTCCCACAAAGGGGCAAACCGATGTGTATTATATGGGGGAAGACAATCCGATGCTGCTTCTCATCCCAAAGGGTGTCGCGCATGGCTACCGTGTACTAGGTGAGACGCCGCTGCAAATTGTGTATTTCACAACAGAATCGTATGACCCGAAAAACCCAGATGAAAAGAGAATCGCCTGGAATGACGAAACGATCGGGTTTAATTGGGAAACGACATTTAAATAGAGAACGGGGGCCTTTCGCAGGAGAAAGGTCTTTTTTTGTTGAAATACATTCTATATGTGTCATTTTATGTATATGTACTAAGCTGATAAGAAAAGGGATGTGGATGAGTTTGTCTAAAAGAATTGCGTTTGTAACAGGAGCAAGTACAGGGATTGGAAAGGCCATCGCCATAAAGCTTGCCGCTCAAGACAATGTAAAGATCATCATCAATTCTAGAAATCAATCCTCACTAGAAGAAGCGCAGCAGCACATTGGGCGTATGGCAGAAACAAAGGAGCCGGTGGCTCTTTTCTGTGGGGACATGTCAGATGAAGGAGTGAGGGCTGAGGCTTTTACGAAAATAGAAAAAGAGTTTGGCAGACTGGATGTGTTGATTAATAACATTCCAGGGGGGAAGCCAGATACTTTTGATTCATGTGACAGCGAGCAGATGATGGCAGCATTTTCTCAAAAAGCCATTGCGTACATTGATATGATGAAGCGTGCGGCAGCGATGATGAAACGACATGAATATGGCCGGATCATTCAAATTGTCGGGAACCTATGGAAGGAGCCCGGTGACCAAATGTTTACGAACAGTATGATGAATGCAGCGATTATTAATGCTAGTAAAAATGCTGCCACACAGCTTGCACCTTCAGGGATCACAGTGAATTGTTTAAATCCGGGATTTATAGCTACAGATCGGTATGAACAATTTATCGGAAACATGATGCGTAAACAGGCATTATCGAGGGAAGAAGCTGTACAGGCTGTAGCGTCAGGAATTCCAATGAAAAGAGTGGGGTCAGCTAGTGAAATGGCTTCATTGGCCGCTTTTATCGCATCAGAGGAAGCCTCCTATCTTACAGGACAACAAATATCCGTCGATGGTGGTTCGATGAAAAGTATATGACATCAAAAAACCCGCTATATGCGGGTTTTTTGATTAAAGCGAATCGGAAGGATGCGAAGCCGGTCGATAAACAGGGCAAGCTGTTCAATTGGAGCAACCATTGAGATGCGGACATGACGGCTTCCATGTGCTCCAAACACACCCCCAGGCGTGACAACAACATCAGAATGTTCGAGTAAATAGTCTGCAAATGCATGAGAATGTTCAAAATCATCAGGGATGGGAGCCCATAAATAAAAGGCGCCAGCTGGACGTTCGATGGACCATCCTAGCTGCTTTTCGGCCTGACGGATGAAGAAGTGAATTCGTTCAAGGTAGACCTCTTTTAATGATTGTATGTGACAGTCATCACTTTGCAAGGCGACGGTTGCGGCTTGTTGAAATCCGCCATACATACTGACAAACACATGATCTTGGAAGGCGTTAATGGCTTGGATGATGTCCTCATTACCTACAGCAAAAGCGACTCTCCATCCTGCCATATTAAATGTTTTGGATAGAGAATATAATTCCACTCCTACGCTTTTCCCAAGAGGAGCGTTCAGAAAGCTTACTGGTTTTTGCTCATAATGAAATGAACCATAGGCAAAATCATGAATGACATGCAGTCCGTGAGCTGATGCAAAATCAGCAGCCTCTTCAAAAAATGCATCATTTGCCACAGCACCTGTTGGGTTATTCGGATAATTTAAGAAAAGAACCTTTGCCTTTTTAATCACCTCCGGATCAATTGAAGAGAGATTTGGAAAATAGCCATTTTTCGATTCAAGTTTGATGCAGTAGGGCTTAGCGTCTGCCATCAAGATCCCAGAATGATATTCTGGGTATCCTGGATCGGGGATGAGGGCAACGTCCCCAGGGTCAAGCAGACACTGACTCATGACATAAAGGCCTGTTTTCCCTCCATTGAAAAGAGCAACTTCTTTCTGTGGATCTATCTCAGTGCCGAACTCCTTTTTGTAGAAATCTGCAATGGCTTGCTTGAAAAAGTCGAAGCCTCTAAAAGGTGCATATTGCTGAAATTGCAAAGTGGCTGCTGCCTCTTGAAGGGCGCTTACGATATGTGCAGGAGTAGGAAGATCGGGATTTCCCTGACCCAGGTTTATGATGTTCGCTCCGTTTTGTGCTTTTTGCGCAATTTTCTCAAATACGGTTCCAAATTTCTGTTCTGGCAGCCGTTTAATCATGTTAGATGGTAAGATCTCCACCACGTTACCCTCTCTTTCTATCCCTTGACTAATTCATCCATTAAATGAATAGCAGCTTGCTTCTGTAAGTTGCGGATGGATGCAGCAACATCCTGTGAGGATGACCCTTTTAACTCAAGCGACACGATGCCGTTAAAGGCTTCAAATAAAGATAGATCGACAAAGGTGCCTTTGGACGGGACGGATTTATTGACGATCACAGTATCTCCAACTAAAGCATCCTGCGGAATATGGATATGATCAATGGTGATATGTGTGGCCTCTGCCGGTATGTGTCCGCTTTCTTTGAAATGCTGAGGGTATAAATGGCAGTCTGCAATATAATGCGTATGTCCAGAAAGCAGCTCTTTTGGCAGCGCCGCTTTTTTTCCATCGACTAATACATCGATCAGCAGCTTGGCCATATCCACCCCAAACACTTTTTTGATATTCGGAATCATATTCCAGCCAGCAAATCTAGCTGCTGATTCGATCAGTCCCGTTTCTCGATTTTTCATGAGTTTGATCTCTGTATGAGTCGCACAGTTTTCAAGGCCCAGCCCTTCATTTGCCTTCTTTGCTGCCTCAATGATGATTTGCTGGGCTTCATTGTCTAGGATCGAAGGAGTAATATGAGCCGTTTCTGTAAAACCGATTTGAGGGGTCTTGTCATGAATGACAAAAGGGATATATTCCCCCTCCACGACGAACCCTTCTACACTGACATAATCGGAATAGCCATCCTCCTGATACCAATCCTCGTAAGCGCCCTCTAAGTACGTTTCAGCGACAAATGGTGCTTCATATGTCACAGCGTTTGGGACGGGAATTGTTTGCAAGTAGGATTGTACGTTTAAAAAGAGATCATCACTGCCGGTTTTGTCATGAAAAAGGGTCACACCAATGGAGCTTGCTAAATATGTAGGCTTTAAAATAAGTGGTGTCCCGATATGTTCAATAGCTTGCTGGAAATCAGCTAAAGTCGTGACAGGCTGAGTTTTCACCGCTTTGACACCAGCAGCGTTAAATGCAGCCCTCATTTGGCTTTTATCACGTGCCATTTCAGCTGCTTTTACCCCAGCGCCGCGCAGCCCCAGCCGCTCAGCTGCTTTTGCCATTGGTGCAATGAATAATTCATTATTGGTGGTAATGGCATCAGCTTTGAAAAAGGAAGCCACACGGACTAGGTCATCTACCACTTCTTCCTCTGATTTCAAATAATCATCATGTGCCCAGTAAATAGAATCAGGGTGTTCAAAAGAAGGGTGTGTCTCAAAATAATCACGATCTTTGATGACGGCAATGGAGTATTTTTCGATTAGTTCAGCGTGACCCTTTGTAATGGCAAAGGGTCTCGGGATATAAGAAACGATATGATAAGATGCTGCCACGCTTTCATAAAACATATGGGGAGGGCATCCTCCTAAGTCAGCAATGACAAGTACGGTTTTTTTACTCAATGAAAGCACTCCTTTTTATCTAGCGGTGTATCCGCCATCTGCTGTGACAACACTTCCAGTCATATAGCTGGATAGATCAGAGGCGAGAAACAGCATCACGCCCGCAATTTCTTCGGGTTTTCCGAGACGAAGCAAGGGATTCACCTTTGCTTTTTCCTTTTTGACAACCTCAAGACTTTCTGAATGATTGTCTAAAAAGGATTTTTCATTTAATGGCGTATCAATGATGCCTGGGGCGATACAATTCACCCTGATTTGATGAGCGGCATAGTCGATCGCCATCGATTTGGTGAGCTGGATGACACCGCCCTTTGTTGCGTTGTATGCAGGAATGTCAGGCCAGCCAACGAGACCTCCGACAGATCCAGTATTAATAATACTTCCGCTTTTCTTTTCAAGCATATGGGGCAATGTATACTTACTCATAAGAAATACACCAGTCAGGTTGACCTGTAGAATGTGGTTCCAATCCTCCAGTGTCATCTCGTGAATAGGTGAGACAATTTCGATGCCTGCGTTGTTAATCAAAACATCAATTGTCCCGAATTGGCTCAGCACGGATTGAACGGTTTTTTGACAGTCAGACTCATTTGTAATATCTGTTTTGAAAAACGCAGCATGTTCATGAGGCAATGATTCAACGAGTTGTTTACCGCTATCTTCATTGATATCAGCAACTGCTACTTTTGCTCCGTGCTCAAGGAAAAGCTTGACGGCGGCAAGCCCAATCCCAGACGCACCTCCTGTAATCAGGACCACTTTTCCGGCAATGTTCATTTCTTCACCTTAGACGCTTTTGGCTTTAAGCGGTTATAGCGTGGAGGGAAGAAGAGATTAATAGACTTTGATGCTTCTGGCTTTGGATTAATGGCGCCGTGATCTTCTTTTGGATCACAGAAGTAGGTCGTGCCAAATTCCATCTTTTCTGTAAAGCCTTCAATCGTCATATCGTACCCACCGCTAATACAAATCCCGATTTGTTCATTACGGTGCTTATGAAAAGGCATTTCCCCGCCATTTCCCGGAATGTTGGCAATCATAAGCTCCATCCAGTCCTCTACAAAAAAAGTCACTTCCATGCCAGGAAGTAAATCACGCGTTTTGAAAATGTCTAAGAAATAAGTAGGAGGAGCCGTATATTCTTCGCCATCTTTTAATCTCTTAATATCAATGGCGATCACTTCTTCATCTGTCAGATTTGATGCGCCGTGAGGAACGAATGGTGGTGCAATATAGGCTGATTCTAATGGGGTCAGCAATTGGGTCGATTGGCCGACCGTCATTTGAAGCTCGCCTTTTAATACGATGCCGATTTGTGCTTCTGGATGCTCGTGAGGTTCGATGATCGTGTGAGGAGGGACGTATGAAATTAACACTTCCGTATCGCCTCTGACAGTAGAATATTGGATGACACCATTATCCCATTCTCGTTTTTTCGCTTGAGGAAAATATAATTCTTGCACCTTTTGTTCAGTTGTCATGTTACATCTCTCCTTTTCCGAATATAGACCAGCTCATAGGAATGCTTTTAAATGTTCGAATGAAGGTGAGGCCGTATGTAGCTCTAGCCACCTCATTGGTTAAAGCGAAATCAAATTCGCCGTCTCTTACCTTTTGTGCGGCTGTACTTGTAGAATTGACAAGCTCAAATTCAGCATTTTGATGAATAAAATATTGAATCAAATTCACAGGTGCAGGATGAGAAACAATTTTTAAATGGTGAAGCATTTGTTCTTGAAAGGGGAAATCTGGTCTGACAGCCAAACCATACATGGGCGTGTCACATCTGAAAATTTGTAAAAGCTGTAGGTCAGGTCTCATGTAGAAGTGTTTAATTCCTTCGTATGCGTGTGGAACGAGAGTGTATTGGAGTGCGTTAGAGAGAGTATGTTCAATGCAAGTTTCGAATGTGTCATAAAGGGATAGTTTCGTATGAGTGCCGAGTGTAGTGGTGGAATGAGAGATGAAATGTTTTGCTGCATATTCACTGCTTGTCCCCTTAGGGCCTAATGTATTGACTGTAAACATCTTAGGTGAAACGATGGGCTCTTCTTTGAAATGAAAAACATCATTCTTTAAGATCATGTTTACCATCCAATCTTTTTCAAATTTTTACTAGATTATAAAAAATAAAATTGGCAATTGTCAACAAAATTTATAAAAAATGTATTTTATGATGATATTAAAAATTGATCTAAAAAACTGCACATATCAAGATGTGCAGTGAAATGAGCTCACGTTTCAAATGTATTTTTATGTTTCTGCTGTAAAGTTTTTTCGCGTTTATAGCTGACGAAGCTGATGAGAAAACCAACAAGCGTAATGAGTGCACATACAAGCCCTACCGTATGATAGCCGAAATGGACATAAACAGGTCCCATCAGAGCGGAGCCAAGCATAACGGCAAGATTGGAAGCAAGGCTGTAAAAAGCCATCACTTTGCCTCGGTGGGTTTGAGAGCAGTCGCTCAGGACGGTGCTCAAAAGCGTGACGGATAAACTTTGCATGGCACCCCAAATAAATAAAGCGAAAATGAGCAATGTCCATGAGAACGGTGCATAAGGAAGTAAGGCAAGAACGAGCGTAATGCCGCCCAGCACAAAGAAAAGTGAGCGTGTTTTGCCAAACCAATCAGCTAATTTCCCGGTAAATATACTCATGGAAAAACCAACGCCATAAGCCATGATCAGAAGTCCAGCTGTTGATTGACCCCCGGAAAACAGACTTTGCAGGTAAGCCCCTAAAAATGAGTACATGCCATAAAATCCAAGCATGTTACAAAATGTCACGGTCAAATAGGCAGGGACTCGGTCGATTTTTAAAGCCCCCCATATAGAGCCTGATTTCTCCCTAGCTTGAGATGCCTTCGGATCAGCTGCTGCGACTTGTTTACGAGATTCAAGGATGACGAGCAGCAGGACAACGAGACTCATCATGGCGAAAATCCAAAATGTCCAGCGCCAGTTCAAACTTTGACCAATAAAGGCGCCAATGGGCACACCAAGGACAAGAGAAAGAGACCAGCTCGATACAATGAGTCCCATCACTTTGCCGCGATATTCATATGGAACCCGGTCGCCCACGAGAGCATAGGCTGTTGGCACAAATACACCAGTCGCCAGCCCAGAAATAGCACGGCCTGCAAAAAACACGGCCAAATTTGGGGCAGCAGCACACATCACTGTTCCAATCAAAAAGAAAGACAGCCCAATCATCAAACACAGCTCTCTTGAATACCGGTCCCCTAAAGGAACGAGCAGCGGAGCTCCAACCAGCACAGCTAACCCATAAATGCTGATGGAAAGAGCAAGAACATCAAGAGAGTGCTGAAAGGAGTTTGATAAATCAGGCAGCAGTGGTGAAATCACCAGCTCTTCCGATCCCGCCGCAAAAACGCCAAGTGTGAGTGCAATGGCAAGTGTGATGGGAAATGTTTTAGAAGCCTGGCTGTCTAAAGATTCTTTCATCAAGTGATCCCTCCATACTTGCTTTTTCATTCAATTCCGTTAAAATAAATTCTACCATTATTTAGTTTTATTTTACATTTCGCATCATAAGTATTATCATAAAATACTTTTCAAATGGAACGATTTTTGGATAGGAGAGGTACGAATGAAAATCACCGATGTAGATGTGCATATTTTAAATGAATTGAAAGAAGATGCCCGCTTATCCATGAGGGAATTGTCCAAACGAGTGAATTTATCAGCACCTGCGGTAGCAGAAAGAGTGCGTAAATTAGAGGATGCAGGGATTATCGAAGGGTATTCTGTTCAGGTCAATTATAAAAAATTAGGGCTTCTGATTGACTGCCTGCTGGAAGTTACGGTGTTAAATGGGGAGTATCAGCGTTTTGTGACTTTTATGAATGAGCATCCACGCGCCTTTTTTGCTTATCGAGTGGCAGGGCAGTCTTGCTTTTTCATTAAGCTGTCAGTTTCTTCTCTTGAAGAAATTGAAGCCTTTATTCAAGAAGTATCTGGATTTACAAAAACTGTCTCACATATTGTCTTGTCAGAGCACTCTTTTTCCCATCCAATTCAGGAACGCTTGAAACAAATAGAAGAGCCAAAAATGACCGTGGTGAAATAAAAAAGGACCTGACTTAGGTCCTTTTTGTTCGTCTATCTGACTGATAGCTCATAATTGTAATGATAAGACCAATAAATGTCACAGCTGCAGCAAATAACGGAACAAGCTGTAAATGTGTGATTTCGATAGCAAGACCGCCAAGCGCTGCACCGCCGGCATTCCCAATATTAAAGGCAGAATGGCTGAGCGTCGATGCGAGTGTCGGTGCTTCATGTGCCATGTTCATCGTGCGGTATTGCAAGGTAGGAACAAGAATAAATGAAATGATTCCCCAAACAAAAATGGTCAGCACGGCAGGCACTTTGAATTCGGAAGTAACTGTAAACAATAACAGGACAGCAATGAGCAGGATCAGTGTCACCATAATACTTGGCATCAGCCTCCAATCAGCAAGCTTTCCGCCAACTAAATTCCCGATAGTGACCCCAAGTCCAAATAGGACAAGGATGAGCGTCACCCCATTTTCCTGAAAGCCAGTGACTAGCAGCAAGATTGGGCTGATATACGTAAAGGCTGTAAATACACCAGCAAAACCAAAGATGGTCATTGCAAAGGAAACGAGTACTTGTGGTTTTTTCAAAACGGATACTTCATTTCGAATATCGAGTACTTCTTCTTTCGACTGATTTGGGACTAAGCTGATGATACCAATTAAGGAAATGAGACCAATGACGGCAATGACTAGAAAAGACATACGCCAGCCGAATTGATTTCCGATAAAGGTACCGAACGGCACACCGAGTACATTGGCAACTGTCAGTCCTGTAAACATGAAGCTGATCGCGCTTGCGCTTTTCTCTCTAGGCACAAGCCGTGCAGCCATAATGGCTCCGACGCCAAAGAAGGTTCCATGAGCAAATGACGTTAAAATACGCGCGGCCATTAATAGACCATAAGAGGTCGAGACAGCGGCAGCAGCATTTCCTGCAACGAAAAGAATCATTAACAGAATGAGGAGACGTTTCCTCGACATTTTTCCAGTCGATAACGTTAAAATAGGTCCGCCAACTGCGACACCAAGTGCATATCCAGTAATCAGCTGTCCTGAAGCAGAAATTGATACATGAAGGTCGTTTGCGACATTTGGTAAAAGTCCCATGATGACAAATTCAGTCATGCCAATCGAAAACGCACCGAGCGTTAACGCAAAAATAGCGATGGGGAAGTTTTTCATGATGTGATCACCTTTCTAAACAAATACATAAAAAAGCTTCGGAGAGATCCGAAGCCTTAAGAGTTTATCATACATGGAAATAAGACGCCAGCTGCTCGTTTGCCAATCGGTTTCCAACAAAGAAGGAACCAAATTCGCCGTAGCGTGCACTGACTTCATCAAAGCGCATTTCATAAACCAATTTTTTAAATTGAAGCACATCATCAGAGAAAAGGGTAACGCCCCACTCATAATCATCAAAACCAACAGAACCTGTAATAATCTGTTTTACTTTTCCAGCATAGCTTCGGCCAATTAAACCGTGGCTTCTCATAAGAGATTTACGCTCATCCATGGAAAGCATGTACCAGTTGTCATTGCCAGAACGTCTTTTATCCATTGGGTAGAAGCACACGTATTGAGAAGAAGGAAGCTCTGGATATAAGCGAGCACGTACATGCGGGTTCTCGTAAGGATCACCGCCATCGCCGCCTCCTGCTAAGTAGTTGCTGAGCTCAACAACTGAAACATACGAATAAGCTGGAATCGTAAACTCTGCTAGTCGTGTCTTGTTGAATTCGAGTTCAATTTCACCTAGTTCTTCCATTGTCGGACGTAAAATCATGAGCATAATATCTGCTTTTTGGCCGACAATACTATAGATTGTTTGGCTTCCAGCTTTATCTTGCTCAGCTGTCTTCCATTTTTCCAATAGACCTGTGAATTCATGAATGATGGCTTGGCGCTCATCACTTGTCAGCAGCTTCCAAGCTGTCCAGTCGATTGTTCTAAAATCATGCAGCGCATACCAGCCATCTAGTGTTTGAGCTGCTTCATTTGTTGTATGTTGTTCGCTCATTTCTTTCACTCCTATTAACAGTTTTCCATCTGTTCCAACTATAACATAGTTTGTCCAAATGGAGATGTGATCAAAACTTGAACGAGAAAAACAGCTTTTCTCAAAATTGATTAAATTAGTTTGAAAAATAAGAATTTAATTTGTAAGCGCTATAATATAAGTTGGTAGTTTGAATTTAGGTAGAAGAAGAGTATGCTTAAAAGAGAACGCTTTTTTTGTAAAATCAAGGAGGGTATTGAAGTGGCAGATATTTTTTCAACAGTTCAGGAAAAGGTTGCAGGTAAAGGAGTAAAGATCGTTTTTCCTGAGGGAATGGACGAACGCATTCTAACAGCCGTTCAAAAACTAGCAGATGGCAAAGTATTGCAGCCAATTGTGGTAGGAAAAAAACAAGAAGTTGAAGCTAAAGCAAAAGAATTAGGTCTTACACTTGATGGTGTTGACGTGTATGATCCTCATACATATGAAGGTTTTGAAGAGCTTGTACAAGCTTTCGTAGAAAGACGTAAAGGCAAAGCAACAGAAGAGCAAGCAAGAAAAGCATTACTGGATGAAAACTACTTCGGAACAATGCTTGTATATAAAGGTCTTGCAGACGGACTTGTGAGCGGTGCGGCACACTCAACTGCTGACACAGTGCGTCCAGCACTTCAAATCATTAAAACAAAAGAAGGCGTAAAGAAAACATCTGGCGTCTTCATCATGGCTCGCGGCGAAGAGCAATATGTGTTTGCTGATTGCGCAATCAACATTGCACCAGACAGCCAAGATCTAGCTGAAATTGCGATCGAAAGTGCAAACACAGCAAAAATGTTTGATATCGAACCACGTGTGGCAATGCTTAGCTTCTCTACAAAAGGCTCAGCAAAATCAGACGAAACAGAAAAAGTATCTGAAGCAGTTCGCATTGCAAAAGAAAAGGCACCTGAGCTTGTACTTGATGGAGAATTCCAATTCGATGCAGCTTTCGTTCCTTCAGTAGCAGCGAAAAAAGCGCCAGATTCCGTCATCAAAGGCGACGCCAGCGTATTTGTTTTCCCTAGCCTCGAAGCTGGAAACATTGGCTACAAAATTGCACAGCGCTTAGGTAACTTTGAAGCTGTAGGTCCTATCCTTCAAGGTTTAAACCAGCCAGTAAACGATCTATCAAGAGGCTGTAATGCCGAAGACGTTTACAACCTTGCGCTTATCACAGCAGCTCAAGCACTATAATGATCTCAACAAAGGCAGCCAGTACGATAGATTCGTGCTGGCTGTTTTTTTGATGACAAATGTGTACAATATAGGGGGAAAAGAAAAAATCTGATCGTAGATAAAGCCGATAGAATGGGCAGGTGCTATAATGGATGATTTAATACATAAGCTTCAGCATAAGGTCGCGGGATTAACAGAGGCACAAAGGAGAATTGCAGATTATATCGTGCAAAATCCAATGGAGGTCGCGTTTTTAACAGTAGATAAATTGGCGTCAAAAGTAGGGACGAGTACAGCGACCATCATGAGATTCTCTGCTGCTGTAGGGTATTCCGGTTTCTCCGAGCTTCAAAAAGAGCTTCAATCAAATATGAAGCATAAAGCTGCCCCTCAAACGAGACTTGAAGCGAACCTCAAACATTCAAATAAAAGTAAGCTCCTGCATAATCATGTAGAGCTGCAATTTCAAAATATCCAGTACGCTTTAGACAATATCACAGAAGAAACCTTTCAGCATATTGTTGAAAAAATAGCCAGCTCCCGCCAGGTTCTGTGTACAAGTGTCCGAAGTGGAAGACCTGTTGGTGAGTATCTGTCATTTGGAATCAATCGGCTCTTGGGGAACTGTCAATATATTGATGCGGACAAAAGCGACTGGGTCGATGAACTCGTTCATTTTCAATCTGATGATTTCATTATAGCGGTCAGCTATCCTCGCTATGCAAAGCGTATAAAGGACTTGCTGGAGGCAGCGAAGTCATATGGGGTGGAAGTGCTTTTAATTACAGACAGCTACAGCTCTCCACTAACTAAGTATGCACAATATGTATTACCGTGTTCCTCAGCAAGTGCGGGCTCTCATAACTCTGTCGTATCTGCTATCTTTATCGTAGATTACATTTTAAGTGCCTTAGCCATTAATGATCCTGAAAGGACAAAACCTCGTTTAGATCAAATCAATCATATGTTAACGAAAATGAGTTATCACACAACACATTAGTCGTGTGGTGACTCATTTTTTTCATTTGATTTTTTTGAAAGCGCTTTACTAAATAAAATCGAGATGGTATGATCGTGTCACAAAAGTAATATATATTACTTTAATAAAATTTAGTGTAACGAATATAACTCAAAGGGGATGATGGAAACAATGAGTACTGTTCAATTCGTGTCAAATGATCTAATAGATCGGGCAAAAAAACTGAACTCGACCTTGCTGGCAGATGTGATGGGAAGCACCGGTGCGATGGATCATCAAATCAAACCAGTTGCAAGAGGCATGGATATAGTAGGTACAGCTTTTACCGTCAGCTTACGGCCAGGGGATAATTTATTTCTTCATCAAGCGATCTACTCTGCGAAAGAAGGAGATGTACTGATTGTTGATGGAAAAGACCATAAGGGCCATGCATATTTAGGGGAATTGATGGCAGGTGTAGCAAAGGCTGTAGGAATAGAAGGAATCGTGATTGACGGGCTTGTTCGCGACAAACTCGCTTTAGAGGAACTGGCTTTTCCGATATACAGTAAGGGGTTTATGCCAAATGGACCTTTTAAAGATGGTCCTGGGGAATTAAATCAAATCATCTCTTGCGGCGGTGTCAAAGTAGCACCAGGTGACTTAGTCATTGCTGACGATGATGGAGTCGTCATCGTACCAAAGGAAAAGGCGGAACACCTGCTGACACTAGCGGAAGAGAAACAAGCGTATGAAAATCAAAGATTACAAACGATTCAACAGTATATGAACGAAGGAAAGCAAGACATCAGTCTCTTAGCACCGGCATGGCTGGAAGGCAGAATGAAAAAATATCAGGGATAGGGGAATCTGTGATGAAGATAGGCTTTATTGGATATGGAGAAGCTGCATATGAGTTATCAACAGGATTGAAAACAGAAGGATTAGATCAATTTTATGCGTATGATGTACTATTACAAAACGAGAAATTGGCTGGCGCGTTGAAAGAAAAAGCATCGCAGACAGGAGTTCAATTAACCAGCAGTATTAGTGAAGTCATTGAGAAATCTAATATTGTCATTGCTGCTGTGCCAGCGAATAAAACCTTAGAAGTGGCCCAATCCGTATCGGGAAGTTTGAAAGAGAATCAATTATATGTAGATGTATCGGCATCAACACCAGACATCAAAAAACAAGTGGCAAACGAAATTGAAAAGCAAAAAGCTCTATTCGTAGATGCTGCCATGCTAGGGCCTCTTCCAGTTAACAAACACAAGGTTCCGATCACGGCAAGCGGCAGTGGAACTGACCAATTCATGAAAGTAATGAATGCTTATGGCATGAATATTAAAAAAATCAGTGACCAGCCAGGAGATGCTTCGGCCTTGAAGCTGATCAGAAGCGTTTATATGAAGGGGATCGTTGGTCTCATGGTTGAATTTTTGGAAATTTCAAAAAAGTACAACGTGGAACAACAAGTGATTTCTTCACTTAGCGATACAATGGATAGCAAAAGTTTTGAAGAGACCATGAACCGTCTTGTGACAGGGAGTGCACTTCATGCGAAAAGACGAGCGATCGAGCTTCTTGGCTCTATTGAAATGCTGGATGAAGCAGAGGTTGATGCCAGTATGTCTCGGGCAGCACAACAGAAGCTAGAGAGATTAGCAGACTTTCAATTCGTTGAACGGTTTAATGGGAAAAAGCCGGCCAGCTGGGAAGAAGTCATTGACGTGATGCAGCAGGGGCAATAAATTGTAAGCGTTTTATTTAACGAAGGGGAGGCGAAAAAACGATATGGGTTTTATTGCGTTGATTGTATTCATAGCTGTCATCATTATATGGAATGTCGTCGTGAAGCGGAATATGGGAGAAGCCATGCTATTAGGCTTTATTGCAACCACATTATTTGGCGGATTGGATGCATTAAGACTGTTCTGGGATGGATTAAAATTTGCATCCACATATGAGGTGCTCTATGCAGCTGTCGCATTTGTATTCATGGCTTATTTAATTGAAAAGCTGGAATTAATTCATGCACTCTTGCGAATCTTAAATTCGGTTGTAGGAAAACTTCCCGGTGGAGCGGCTTATATGAGTACGTTAGGTTCAGCAGTCTTAGGTGCACTTTCAGGTTCAAATTCTGCAAACACAGCGGCCACTGGCTCTATCACCGCTTCTTGGATGATTAAATCAGGCTGGAGCCGAACGCATACAGCGACCATTTTAGCAGGGAATGGCGGACTTGGGGCGGCACTGCCTCCGAACTCTTCCATGTTTATCATGCTGGGGTTTGCACCAATTGCAGCCCTTGTATCTGAGGGAGATTTATATATTGCCCTGTTAATAGGAGGACTGTATCAAGTTGTATACCGATTTATTCTTGTGTATATTCTGGTGAAAAAGAATAAAATTCAGGCCATGCCGCCAGATGATATTCTTCCTTTTAGGGAAGCTGTAAAACAAGGGTGGAAGTCGATCTTTATTTTTTTCGGTGCCTTAATTCCTATCATTGTCACGATAGGTCCGCTGGCAAACTACTTGAAAAGTAATCCAAACATTGGACCAGAGGCAATGGATCAAATTTCTTTAATTACGTGGATTCCGATTCTCATGATGTTGATTAGTTTAACAATTGGGAGAAAAAAGGCGTCTGCACTAGATTGGTCTCAGTTTTTCAAGTCGGCTATTCCTAAGTTTACAACGATCGGTGCCTTGATGCTGTTTGCTGTTGCTGCTAGTCAGGTGCTTGCTGAATTAGGATTGGCAGAAGATTTGACGCAAATCACATCAGTACTTACCATTCCGAAATGGCTCATGGTGCTCATTGTGGGTATTCTTGTCACGCTGGTAGCTGGACCATTATCTTCTACAGCCACATTAACAGCTGTTGGACTTGTCTCATTTTCAGCTTTAGTCTCAGTCGGAGTGGACCCAGTTGTGGCTGTTGTCGCCATTCTTGCTTTTTCATCAACAGAAGGCGCTTCCCCGCCGGCATCAGGATCGATTTTCATTGCTTCTGGTCTTGCAGGAGCCAGACCGGAGAAAACGTTTATACCGCTGATTCTCTACTATATGCTGCCAATCGTAGGAATTGGTTGGCTCATCGGAATGGGAATACTTCCAGTATAGAAAGGAGAAACACATGAGAGCATTGATGGAATTTTTATTTAAAGTGCTGCTTGTCCTGTTCTTAACGTCAGGAGCCCTGTTGGTATTCGGTCAAATACTAGGGATTCTTTTGCAAAAGGGAGATATGATCATTGCAAGTACGAACCTATTCAAAAACCCAACATTGGTGTTAAGTGCCTTTTTCAGTCTTGTTGGTTTCTCTCTCAATTATATTCCTGAAAAGAAAGACACCGCATTTAGCGATCATCCATCTGCATCAGCAGGTGAATCGCTCAAATAAGCAATAAAAAGCTGGATTCAGTAAATGGATCCAGCTTTTTGTGCGCGGGAAATAGGTATTAAAACCCGATACATACGACTCATTTTTTGGTAAATCCACTTTCAATCATATGCCTCTTGTGCTAGTAAATGGTAACATAACGGAGGACTATTTAAGGAATAGAGGTGTTTGACCATATCTGGAGCAATCATCGGATATAAAGCAGCCTTGTATTCATTAAAGGCAGATATATCTATCAAAAAAGAACAAATCATCGAACTCAATATGTGCCGAAAAGAAATCAAAGAGGCAAAATGGGCCCTGTCAGATGCCAGCAAAAAAATCACACATCCAGACCTGACATCACATACATGGTTTGGCCATTTGGCAGACACGTTTGATGACATTCGAGACGAAATGGCTTCCGCCAGTCAGGAAATAAAAGATGTACAGCTAACCAATCTATTAAATCGAATCAATGAGAAAATCAGTGATTTAACATCGGATATCCATTCGTTAGAACATGAAATTCATTCGGTTGAAAGAAAAATAGAGAAAGAAAAGCAGAAACAACTGGAAGAAAAAAGAGGGTAGTCACATGACGAGAGAAATTAAAATAGATGCCAGTCAGGTCAAACAAGTATTACAGCATGCAAAACAATCAGGCGCTCAAATGAATGCAGCCCTTCCAACCACCATCAAAGGAAGAAATCAGCTCCTGACGGCAGACACATTAGAAAAGATCAATCAGCAGCTGAACGAATTAAGTACATCCTATATAGGCATTCTTCAGAAACAGCTTGTACAAACAGAACAAGCGGTGAACACCATGATTGAAACGGACAAGGCGCTTGCTTCCAGCAGTAAAAGAAAATAAAGGAGAACGCAATGAAAACCCTTGACGCCTTTGCGCTAATAAACGGAATAGATCAAACGCTGAATGCGTTAAAGCAGCAGTCACAGCAAATCAGCTCCCTAGAAAAACAAATCAATCACATCATCTCACTCGATGGTGCACTAAAGGGAGAGGCGGGACAAGCCATCCGCGCCTTTTATACAGATTGCCATATTCCCTTCCTGCAATTCTTTCAGGTTGTCATTGAGGAATATAGCGCTGCATTGAAAAACACAAAGCAGGCTCTTCACGCGATAGAATCAAATGAGCACGGCTATATATCACAAGCATTTATCGAACATGATCTTGATCAAGGCTTAAAAAAAGCTGAACGAACGATTTCTGAAATTGTATCAGAGGTAAACCATGCCATAGGCAGAGTTGGTCATATTGTTCATTTGCCAAATGTAGACAAATCAGTGTTTCAGCAGAACTATCAAAAGGCATGGCTCGAGACATCAAGAACCATTGGTTTGCTTCATGCATTTGACAGGGAGCAGACAAGTGCTTTACATGAAACCAAAAGCTCTCTTCAAACAATGAAGCAATACATAGATATCTTAAGTACCATGTTCACCAGCCCAAAAATCGACATCACGAGCTATCAAAAGGGATCTATTTTCAAAGATGGAAAAGAAGAAAAAGTAAGCAGCATCATCAGTGGATTGAAAGATAAAATAGACACCCCAAAAGACAATCCATTGATGATCATGCTGAAGAAACTGAAAGAGAAACAACAGGCGAATGTGGAGACGGTTGTTCGGGAAACGCCGTCTAGTAAAATCAATCAAACCACCTTGACCTTAAATGGAAAAGTATACAACATAAATGAGTACAAAAAGATCAACTTCGAACATGCCAAAACGGTTGATGTCATGCGAGACGGAATGCTGTATCGGTTACGAATATCAGAAAAAAACAAAGTAACGATTGAGAGCGTTAAACCGATTTCTGATGTAAAAACAGGCGATCAACCCCAAAATATCTTAAATACAGCGGTTGAATTTACAGGAATAAACGACGCGATTCGGGTTATTACAGGAAGAGATCCGATAACAGGTGATAAAGTCGCGGATATGGATCGTTTGGTATCAGGGGTGTACATGGTTCCAAGCACCAACATTGTTAAAGTGGGGAAATATGTTTTTAAGATTATTAAAGGGGAGAAAGCAGCTAAGAAAGTTGAGAAGAAAGTAAAGGGTATTGGAAGAGGAGAACAATTATTAGATAAAGTTAAAACATATGAGCAAGCTAGAAATAAGACAGTAGACATAGTTGGAGACCTAGGACCCAATTCACAACCATATACAGGTACGCTTAAGTCGAGTGCTGGATATGGTAAAGTCGTTGGTAGACAGTCCGCTGACGGAAAAGTAAGATGGAGATTAGATTATGACCCTAAAAAGGGACCACATATAAATATTGAAGATTTTCGTAATGGTAAAGGGGCGAATGCTCGAAAGATTGCTATTCCATTTGAGGGTAATGAAAGCACTTTTAAATCTTTATTAAAACATTTGAATAGATAAGGAGATTTTAGATGAGTTTATTAGATGAGTGTATTGAGGCAATAGGTGAGGATGTACATATTTTATATGAAGATAATAGAGAGCAAATATTAAATGATTTTGAAAATTCTTTTCCCTTTACTGATTGGGGGCAAATTGAATGGAAGAAGATATCTTCTTATGAGCAAGTGGATACATTCGATGAAATACGATCCTTTTTGAATCAAAAACTGAATGAGTACAGTGATATTGTTTATGTAATTTGGGATGAAGGGGCGTTACCAATTATCCAATCTACTTTAGATAAAGTATTTGAAGCTATAGATGATGTTACAGCTGTCAGTTTTGATACGTGGATTTTTTCACCATCTTCTGGATATGCGATTGAAATTTTTCATGATGGTGAAGTAAAAGTAGGATTGAAATAGAATAGATGAACCCTCAAAAAGAATTAATTTGAGTCTCTTTGAGGGTTTTTAAATGTTTATTATTGTTAATAAAAAAGATATTCTTTCTTTTTCTACTTTATTTGATGCAATGTTAAATAATCTTTGAATGTAAGCTTGTGCATTTTTAAAATGTTTCTGTGAAGGTCATTCTAAGTTTGATTGCTATATCTGGTTTTACTTTTTTCTTTGCTATCAATCCGGCCATCACTATTTGACTTACTACAAGCATTTTAACTACTCTGTGCTGAAGAACTTTCTGAAAAGTACCAAGTTTAGGTGTAAAGACAAAGAAGTAAAAAAAGGATGATCGTATTGAAAATAAAAAAAATAAACTGGATTTCACAAGAAGCTTCAGAAGCTGATGTGATTGTAACAGATGGCGAACTGGAATTAATGTGTTTTGCTCAACCATTAAATTACCTTGAAGAAAGTGAACTATTAGAACCTATTTTTTGTTTAGATGTGTCAGACTTAGTGAAAGCAGAAGTGGCAGAGGTTAGAATTGAAAAATTAGATGATAATTTTAGTTATAGTTTCTTAGGACAATTAATTGATAAGCGTGATGAAAAAGTGAGAGTGGGCGGATTTTTATTAGAATTGGATTACAATATACCAGGAGATATAAATGAAGGCGATTTTATAAGTTTTAATTGTCAACGATTAGATATTTATTAGTAGGAGATTGAAGTCTTAAGGAGCATTAAATGAACAAAAAAGAAGAACTAATAAAACAAATCCAAACAGTCATCAACATCCTAGAAAAAGAATATCCACAAGAAATCAATCAAGGTGTTCTCCAATTAATATACAAAAGATATAAAATTGCTGAAAGGATCATTCAGAACAATGAAGATCTCCAAAAGATTTTGATCATTGGCGGGGTGAGAGCTTATTTGGATAGTTATAATGATTATCTAAACCCCTTTCTAGATGAATTACATAAAGCAGAGAGTTTGCTTAAAGAAATGCTGTCATAGATAGGACGGTTGTCTGTAGTACTGGAATCAAGTCTTGTATCGGGCAGCAAAACAGAGAAAGGAATGCCTATGGAACATAAACAAAACAAAAAAACATCCAACTGGCTATTAAGTATCAGTGTTCTGATTGTTATAGGAACAGCTTTGCTGAGAGGAGTTTCTTACTCAGAAGCTGATTATCGCGGTTTCCCTATTGATTGGCTAGTTCTGCACGGACATCATGCTTTTGAATTTCTATTGTGGGGTTTTATACTTGACGTGGTCATTTTCTATTTTCTTTTAAAAATGCTTCTTCGTTTGTATAAAAGGGTCATAAAAAAATCAGCTGCTTAACATAGAGGAGGCTCTTAAAATGCTCAATTTACCTGAAATCCCACATCTGCACGTGAACAAACCAGTAAGTGACATACATATCAAAGAGGCAGAATCCCAGCTAAACATGGTGCTGCCCCGTGCTTATAAGGAATTGCTGAAACAGACAAATGGATTTTCCATTGGCGGTGAGGTGCTTCTATACGGGACGGAGGACATGGTGGAACGCAATGCAACATGGGAGGTTCAGCAATATGCAAGCGGCTATGTAGCAATTGGCGACGATGGTGGCGGGCGAGTACTTCTCATGCGGCTGGCTGAAGAGGAGAAAAAGGTATGGATCGTGGATGCTGGTGTGATGGACCCTCAGCATGCGGAATTGGTCGCTGAAGACTTGTTGAGCTGGGTAAATGAGGGCTGTTTCATAGAAGTTTAGTCTATTAAGGAGATGATCGATTTGCCGTGGAATACATTGATCGCTGCATGCCTCGTGGTTGGGGTTCCTGTCGTTTTAATTGCAGCTGTTTATTTCATCTCGAAAAGCAAGAACAAGAAAACCAAATCATCCAACTGAAACGCTCTGTGACGCCAAATGTCATAGAGCTTTTTGCATTCTCCCTCCATTCATCACATGTTATAATAAACACAGTTTATGAACGAGAGGATATGCAGGAGATGAAAAATGAACCTATTGAGTTACTGACACAGCCAAAATGGCGTATCATCGATCAGTCGAGTCTCGGTCTTTATGTGGACCCGAAGCAATCCTTTGCGATGGATGATACGCTTTGCGCGTCGGTGGGGAAGGGCCTTTCACCAGCGACAGCCCGTTCTTGGGTGCATCACAATACGATTGTGCTTGGGATTCAGGATACAAGACTTCCATTTCTCCAAGATGGCTTAAAGCTGTTTGAGGAAGAGGGATATCGTGTGATTGTGCGCAACTCAGGCGGTCTTGCTGTGGTGCTGGATGAAGGTGTACTGAATGTGTCTTTAATCTTTGCGGAACAAAAGAAGGGCATTGATATTGACCGCGGATATGATGCGATGGTGGAATTGATCCGCCGGATGCTGTCGATGTACGAGGTGGACATTGAAGCCTATGAAATAGTCGGCTCTTATTGTCCAGGCAGCTACGATTTAAGTATCAATGGAAAGAAATTTGCAGGCATTTCTCAGCGTAGATTACGCGGTGGGGTCGCTGTGCAAATTTATTTGTGTGCAGATGGAAGCGGGCGTGAACGTGCCGATTTGATCCGCCGTTTTTATGACGCCGCCTTAAAGGATAAACGGCAAGAAGTGAAGGCAGTATTTCCTGATATACAGCCGGATACGATGGCATCCTTATCAGAATTAATCGGTGAACCAATTGATTGTAAGCTTCTCATGCGTTTATTACTAGAGGAGCTTCAAAAGCTTAGTAATCAGCTGACAGCCTCGGGCCTGAACGCAGAAGAACAGCTGGAATTTGAGAAAAACATGACGCGGATGATTGAACGGAATGAAAAGGTGTTTTCATAAATATCAGCCTTTTCATCTTGAAAAGAGTAGAGGTGAAGTGATGGAAACAAAGCTTGAAAAAGCCATTGAACTTCGAAAAAGTGGACATCTTCAAGAATCAAATGAAATGCTGTCTCATCTTGTAGAGGAGTATCCAGACGATGCCTCTATTCATTATCAATGTGCCTGGAGTTATGACCTGTTAGGAGAGGAAAGGCAAGCTGTCTTTTTTTATGAAAGGGCCATTGAGTTAGGATTGTCTTCAGAAGAACTAGAAGACGCTTTACTAGAGTTAGGAAGTACATACAGAACTTTAGGAGAATATGAAAAGTCAAAACAGATATTCCTAAAAGGGATGGAAACTTATCCGGACAACAAAGCCATTCAAACGTTCTATGCCATGACTTTGTATAATTTAAAGGAACATAGCAAAGCGATGGAAATATTACTGAACTGTTTAACTGAAACGACAAAAGATCCTGCTATTTTAAGTTATCGAAAAGCGATTGATTTTTATTCAAATCAGTTAGATAGGATATGGAAATAATAGTTGATTTGGCTGCTTGAATAGATTTGGAGGGGCAATGTGATGAAAAAATCCCCTCCTTTGTTATGGAATTTTATATGTGATAGTCATTTATGGCGTAAGAAAGAAGGTAAATTTGTTGTCATTATTCACCACGTATTACCCGCTGTTTATGCTTTGTGTTTTGTCTGTGTTGTATGTGATGTATCGTATTCAGCCGCTGGCCTCTACTGTTAAAAAAATGATCATTGTGCTCTGTGTGTTAACAAATGCTGCCTATATTTGCTGGCGTCTCTTCTTTACACTGCCGCATGAAGGTACATTTAATATGATAATGGGCATCTTGCTCGTAGCCTGTGAATGTATTGGATTTTTACAGCTGCTTGTGTTTTATACACTTGTTTGGAAGCCTTCCAATCGAAAACAAGTCATGATCAGTGATTTGGACAGGCTGCCAACAGTTGATATTTTCATAGCTACATATAATGAACCGATTGAAGTGCTGAAACGCACGGTTGCAGGCTGTTTGAATCTCTCTTATCCAAAAGACAGCGTCCATATTTATTTATGTGATGATGGCAAGAGGGAGTCTGTGGAGCAGCTTGCATCTGAGTTTGGCGTTCATTATCTGACAAGAACAGATAACAAGTTTGCTAAGGCGGGTAATTTAAACCATGCGATGTCTCAAACGAATGGGGAGCTGATTCTCACACTTGATGCTGATATGGTCCCCCTTCCTGCCTTTTTAGAAAAGACAGTGCCTTACTTTCATGATGGAGCGACTGCGTTTGTTCAAGTTCCACAGGCGTTTTATAACGAAGATCCTTTCCAATATAATATGTTCTCGAAGGATCGAATTCCAAATGAACAGGACTTCTTTATGCAAACTCTCCAAGCTGGTAAGGATCGGTTCAATGCGGTGATGTATGTCGGGAGTAATACTGTATTTAGAAGAACGGCCTTAGAGGAAATTGGCGGATTTGCTACTGGAGTGATTACAGAAGACATGGCGACCGGAATGCTTCTCCAAGGGAAGTTCAAATCAGTGTCTGTCGGAGAAGTATTAGCCGTCGGCCTCGCACCTGAAAGCTGGCTTGATCTGTTAAAGCAGAGAGACCGGTGGTCGAGAGGGAACATTCAGTGCGCCCGTAAGTTTAATCCATTGAAGGTTCGCGGCTTAACGCTTATGCAGCGAGTTCTTTATTTAGATGGCATTGTGTATTGGTTTAACGGTTTGTTTAAAATGATTTACATTCTTACACCAATATTGTTTTTATTATTTGGTATTCAAAGTTTCTGGGCCGATTTCAAGTCCATTTTTATGTTTTGGCTGCCGGCGTTCTTTAGTTCGTATTTAGCGTTTAAACTGGTGTCGAATCAAAAAAGAAGTATGTTTTGGAGTCATATTTACGAAAGCTCTATGGCATTCCATCTGGCTGGTGTAGCTTTAAGTGAGCTGTTTTTGAAGAAGAGGGTTGAATTCCTTGTCACGCCGAAGGGAATTCAAACGGACAAGAGACATTTTCATTTGAAAACGATGATTCCTCATTTGATCTTCTTGCTGCTCTCATTGCTTGTCCTTGTGAAAATAGGATACGATATGAAGGTAAATGGGACGATGAATGCTGATCTCACGTTGATTAATATTTTTTGGGTGCTTTATAACGGTGCAGGTCTATTCATGGCACTGATTGTGGCGTTTGATCGTCCGCGTTATCGAAAATCAGAGCGGTTTGTCATAGAAAAAGAGGGGCAACTCTGTTCTAATCATCAAGATGAGTCGATTGCTTGTTTTCTACTAGACATGAGTGATTCAGGTGCGCGTCTATCCATTCCATTGGATCAAGCTTCTTCTTTAAATCAAGGACAAATGCAATTGTTCTTTTCAGAGGAACAAAGTGTGGCGTGTGATGTGGTTTGGAGCCATCCAGAGGGAGACAAGCTGATGGTTGGTGTTGCTTTTACTGATACAGAAAAATCAGAGTACCTATCATTGATCCGTTTCTTATTCACACGAGAGCATGTATCGATAACGGATCGTGAGAAAAAATCCTATGCTGTTCGGACATTTCTCCGCTTTATAAGAGAAACGGAGAAAGTACCAAGGGCTATAAGGCGCAAATGGGTGAGAAGACCGTTGCAAAGCGTGGCAGGCACGCTGTCCTATGAGGGCCGGTTAGAAGAGAAGGTGCCGGTGAACATACATGATATTAGTGTATCTGGGTGCAAAATCGAGTCTGAAGCTTCAATTGAATTACATGAGAAAGTGCTGATCACCATTGACACAGAATCTCTCACAGATCAGCCGGCGATTGCAGTCTGGACATCACAAAAACGCGGCCGCACAATGGCCGGACTCAAGTTTGTTCAGCCTGAAATCAAGCAGATAGAAGAAAGAGAGGGAGTGGTTTCTTGAAATCCAAAAACGGCGGTTACCTCTATTTACTATGGCTTCCTGTCATCATGGGAGCCGGCTACGGCATTTCGCTTTTAGTGCCATTTCTTCAGCCTGTCCTAACACTTGGCATCGCAGGTCTTTATATTTTTATGTTTGGTGATTTTCAGGTAAGGCAGGTCAGATATATTTTTATGTTCGTGTTTTTGATCAATGTCCTTTTTAGTGTGATGCTATTTTTGGGCATTTAAAAAAGTGCTTCCCGAGGCGGGGAGCACTTTTTGTTATTCTGCCATTTTTTCGAGGTTGCCGTTCCGGTCCATTTTAAAGGTTGGTGCGGCACTATCGTCCTCTTCAAACAAAACTAGTTTTCTTGCACGGTTCATGATTTTCACGAGTGTTTCATAATCTTCTTGAATTGTGAGCTGATCCTTTTCAAGCTTCTTCACTTCAGCTTCTAGCTGCGAGACTTTATGAGAAAGTTCATTGTTTTCTCGTTTTAAGCGGCTGTTTTCCATACGTAAGGCAGTGGATTGCTGACCATCACCTTCATAACGGCGTAAGAAATCAATGATATCGTCCATGGTTAATTCTTGATGCTGCCTAAATGGATTTGCTTCCGGCTTTTTCTCTGCCGTATTTGGGGCAGGAGCAGCCTGTGACAATAAATGTGATAAACTAGCTAACTCTTCATTGTAGCTTTGATCCACAAACTGAAGCTGTTCGGCCGTTTCAGCTGCTGGTGCAAATGTTTCTTCCTTTGCTGGCTCCAGTTCCTGTGAGAATTCCTCTTGAGTCACCGTTTCTTCTACTTGCGGCTGATAAAGTAATCGTTTTTTCGCTGGCTGGCCATTGCCAAGTGCGCGCATCCGTTGTTTTCGCTGTTTTTTGGCAAGTGCCAACGCTTTTTCATATTGATGTCTGACGACAGCGTTCCATCTAAATCCGCATGCCGCTGAGGTGCGGTTCAGCTTGTCTCCTACTTCTTCAAACGCATTTAGTTGCGTGCTGCCCTCTCTGACGTGACGTAAGACGGTTTCTGCCAGGAGGAGATCATTTTCCTCTGACCAAGCATCTTGTCTTTGTTTTGACATGTGTTTAAACCCCCATATGATTTGATGGTATTAGATTAGCCAAGTTCAAGAAGGTTTATACAAGTTTGCTAAAAGGATAGTGGAAAATACTAGCTTTTATGTAAGCTCGGGATTGGGGCGGCAAAGCGTCTTGCAAGTCCAGCCGCTTCGATGTACAATGTTGGGTGGTATATTATTCACGATTGGCTGTCCAACTGTTTCATATAGAATGAAGTATCATCATTGAAAGGAAGCGTAAGACCATGGCTAATGAGTTTCGCGTATGTGACGATTGTGATGCGACGAACCTAAAGACGTTATTGCCTCGACTCAAATCGGTTGACCCTGATGCAAAAATTGAGATCGGCTGTCAATCCTATTGTGGTCCAGGACGAAAAAAGGCTTTTGCGTTTGTGAACAATCGCCCATTATCCGCACCAACAGAAGATGAATTACTTGAAAAGGTTCAAAAAAAAGTCAAATAAATGTCACTGAATGTGTTCAGTCGACCTAAAAAGAGGTCCGTCCCTGTCAGGTCGGGCTTTTTACGTCCGTGCAATCTTTGAGAACACATTCACCAGCAAATTCAAGGATGTTTTCGGGAAAAGTTACCCGATATAATAGAAACACGTCTTAAAAAAAGAGGGACGAAACGATGGCGTATCCAAAAGGGAAATTATCTGAGGAAAAGGTATTTAAAGATCCTGTACACCGTTATGTTCACGTAAGGGATGCATTAATATGGGATTTAATAGGAACAAGAGAGTTTCAGCGCCTGAGACGAATTAAACAGCTAGGAACTACTTATTTGACGTTTCATGGTGCAGAACACAGCCGATTCAATCATTCACTCGGTGTATACGAGATTGTGAGACGAATTGTGGATGATGTGTTTAAAGGGCGGCCTGAATGGGATGAAGGGGAGCGCGAGCTTGTACTTAGTGCAGCCTTGCTTCATGACCTCGGACATGGTCCATTTTCTCATTCCTTTGAAAAGGTCTTCCACTTAGACCATGAATCGTTTACAAGAGATATTATTTTAGGGCAGACGGAAGTCAATGAAGTGCTCCGCCGGGTGAGTGATGATTTTCCGAAGCATGTGGCTGAAGTCATTGCCAAAACGTATCAAAACAAACAGGTGGTCAGTTTGATCTCAAGTCAAATTGATGCCGACCGAATGGACTATTTGCAGCGTGATGCCTACTATACAGGCGTCAGCTACGGCCACTTTGATATGGAACGTATTTTACGTGTGATGCGCCCTAGAGAAGATCAGATTGTGATGAAGCAGAGCGGGATGCATGCGGTTGAAGATTATATTATGAGCCGCTATCAAATGTACTGGCAAGTCTATTTCCACCCAGTGACACGCAGTGCGGAAGTCATTTTAACGAAAATTCTTCACCGTGCAAAAGAGCTGCATGAAACGGGTTATATTTTCACACATGCCCCCGTTCACTTTTATTCAATCTTTGAGGGGAATGTCACCACAGAGGACTATATTAAGCTGGATGAATCCATTGTCTTATTTTATTTTCAGGCGTGGGAAGATGAAGAAGATCACGTGCTGGCTGATTTGTGCCGCCGTTTTATGAACCGCCGATTGTTCCAATATACAGAGTTTAATCCAAATGAAGAAATGACGAAATATTTCAAGCTGACCGCCTTGTTCAAGGAGGCCGGAATTGATCCTGACTATTATTTAGTGGTCGATTCTTCCTCTGACTTGCCCTATGACTTCTACAGACCAGGGGAGGAAGAAGAGAGGCTGCCAATCCACCTTTTGACGCAAAGCGGTCATATTAAAGAACTGTCGAGACAGTCAGATATTGTTGACGCCATTTCCGGTAAACGAAGAACCGATCATAAACTTTATTTCCCGATGGACTTAATTGTAGATATGTCGGAAAAAGCTGAAGAAAAAAAGGCGATCATGAAGCTGCTTGGTTTGGGATAAGGAAGTACTGAAAAAGGAGATGTCGGGAATTTGTTGAAAGAGCATGCAAAGTTGATGAAGGTATTCTCTGAATCAGGGGAAATCGTTGGTCGGAAGAAGCTGCAAAAGATGATTTACATAGCAAAAAAGCTAGATTTGCCTTTTTACGAGAAATACGATTTTCATTTTTATGGCCCCTATTCAGAGGAGTTGACGCTCAGAATTGAAGAGCTGTGCAACCTTGGATTCTTGGACGAAATGAAGGAAAAAAAGGGCGGATACTATCAATATCGCTATTCGTTGACGGACAATGGGAAAGAGTTTCTCGATCAGTGTGAAGTGGACATGCCTGACCTCAAAGCGCTGACGCAGCAGATGAACGAGCAATCGTCCCGTTTCCTAGAGCTTGTCTCAACGATTTTATATTTTGATAACCTGCCAGAAGATGAGGTAAAGGAAAAAGTCTTCACCATTAAAAGCAAGCAGCGCTATACGGACGAAGAATTTGAGGCGGCCCTTGCTTATATTGACCAGTTGAAGGAATTGAACTAGTTGAACAAAAGCCCGACTTTTAGGGCTTTTTTTGTTTTGTAAGACCCAGACCAAAAGCGCTATTTTCAGATGAAATGTGTGTCAAAATATCCGAAAAATTAGTGAAAATGACGTGATTCGACTTTCTTCCTGTGCATCTAATTCCCTGTTTTTGACTGAATAGAAGGAAAATGGTGAATTTTCAGTGAATATATAACCTTGTGAAAAACAAAGGAGGGATAGGAATGAAAAAGCGTTCAGTCTTTTTGTCATTTTTATTGGTAGGTAGTTTGTTACCGGGGGTAAGTTCAGCTTCAGCACCAGTAGCGAGTGCAGGTCATGGGCATGATCATGGTCATGCGCCGTTCGAAACCCATATTAGTGAGGGGTTGCCAAAAGCAAAAGATTTTAAAGATTTGACGACAGCACCTCCAATTGAACGAGATGTGACAACAAAGGTATTAGATGAGTCTGGTAAGCAGGTAGGCTCGAGAACCTTTAAGGCCAATACAGGAGATTCTATTTCAACAAAAGCAAGTACAGGCAGTCAGAAGGTCACTGTCTATGCGGTTGCTGATGCGCAGTATCGTGCGAAATATAGTGACTGGCAAACACGGATTGTCAGCATCATCGAGCAAGCAGATGTCACGTTTAACCGTGATCATGATGTAGACTTTGTCGTACAAGCCGTAGGATCTTGGACGTCTTCGGGATCAAATTCATCACAAATCCTTTCCAACCTTGCGCGCAGCTTTGATGGCAGAGGATACGATTTTGTCACTGGATTTACAGCAAATCCAAACTTTGATGCTGGCGGAATCGCTTATGTTTACAATAGTGCACCAAGCGGAAGTGCATTCGCCGTTAACCTTGATCAAGGAACAGCGAACACTGCAAAAGCGGCTACGCATGAATACGGTCATAACTTTGGCTTACCGCACGACCCTCAAGGAAGCGGCATTGTCTGCCTAATGAATTATGATTATTCTTACACAGTCGATTTCTTCGATGCGGCTCATAAAAATCAAGTGAACCGTAATAAAGCTTGGTACAGATAAGAATGCAGACAAAAGGACAAACACATTGAGTGTTTGCCCTTTTTTTATGCTTACAGGTCGCTGATGCGTTTTCCTGCTACGGCATAGTGTTCTTTTTTCATTTCTTCAATAATAACAGAGACTTTTTCTGCACCTGCGCCTGTTGTTTCTACAACGGCATCAGTGACTTTCTCCACAAGAGCTCTTTTCTGCTCGTCTGTTCTTCCTTCAAGCATTTGAACGGTGACAATCGGCATGGCGAAAACCTCCTTTTTCCTTTAATGCTACGCTTCCCTTTAGTTTAAGGGACTTCTTATAGTATACTGAATGAAGTAAATCATTGTATAGAAAGAAAGAGGGATTCATGCCTTTGAACCAATTTCTTGTTTATCCATTAGAGCTTATTCCATATGTTGCCATTACGCTTGTTGTTGCGTTTACGATGCACGAGCTGGCGCATGCATATGTTGCGTACCGATTCGGAGACCCGACGGCTAAGAATCAAGGGAGACTGACGTTAAATCCACTGAAGCATCTCGATGTATTCGGGACGATTTTGATCTTTGTGGCCGGGTTTGGCTGGGCGAGACCTGTACCGGTGAATCGTTACCATTTTAAAAAACCGCGCTTAGCAGGGATTTGTGTCTCCATTGCTGGGCCATTAAGTAACTTGGTGCTGGCGTTTTTGGGCTTTTTTGTGTATGTGCTTCTTCAGAAATTTGGCGGGGAGTGGATCATGCGCTTTGAGCCGGGAGTCGATAATTTCTTTTTAATCTTTATTAACTTAAACGTCATCTTGTTCCTATTTAACTTATTACCACTTCCGCCGCTGGATGGGTATCGAATTATTGAGGACGTCGTCAGCCCCCGTATCCGGGCGAAAATGACGCAATTTGAACAATATGGGATCATTATTTTTCTCATATTCGTGATCACACCGCTGGGACAGTTTGTGTTTGGTCCATTGATCGAAATGCGGAATCAAATCATACAATTGTTTAATCTTATTTTGAAGCCGCTGCTTTAGGAGGTTTAATAAATGGAAGGTAAAAAGAAGAAACCAATTGGTTTTAACATCATTAAAAAAACAGATGCAACCGACGGACATGGAGGCTTTGGGGCAGGTGCACTCAGCCTTGATAATATCTCGCCAGTCATCATTGATGTAGAGGAAAAGGAAGCTGTCATTGATATTGGTGCCATGCATGCAAGAAGTGCCGTCGAAAAAGGAATTAAATTTTTGAAAACAAAAGAAGAGGTGCCGAACGGAAAACCGTATTGGCTTGTATGGGTGACGATTGACCGCAGAGAAGAAGGGCCTTATTATGCAGGTGTGACGGCTTGTGAAATGACCGTTGACCGTTCGATCCGCCGCGGGTATAAGTCACTTCCAGAGCATGTGAATTTAATGGATAAATCGATGAAGCGAAAAATTGTCGTTAGTCATATGGATGACGTTTCCAAAAAGGTGCTGGCTGATTTCTTAAAAGGTCATAATCAAGCGCTATGGGACGCATCAACAGATGAATTAAAAGAAGGATTGGCTGTCCCTGAATAATTGTGAAATTTTTGTGAAGATTGGCGGATGGCTACCAATTCTCTCCGGTTTTTGAGTAAACTGGTGTTAAAGCTAGGACATGGAGAATCCCGAGATGCAGATCTCGGGGTTTTTCATGCCTTTTTTAACGTTTCAGCCACTTTTCCCACCATTTCTTTGGCTTTTGATCTTGAACTGGTTCCTGCTCAGAGGCTTTGTTCTCAGCACCATAGCAGACCCCTGTCGGCTCCGTTCCTTCTATAAAATAGGTGAATACCTTTGATTCACATCCTGGACCTGCGAGGTCGCCGGTTTTTGGATTAATATATACTCCTTTGACACCGTCTGGCGGCATGAAGGAGGAGGCTGGCTGCTTCGAGAGAGCTGATTCCATAAAGGAAGCCCATATTTTTTTCGCATAGGCCGTTTCTTCGACTGAGTCAATGGTGCGGCCTTTATCATAGCCTGTCCATACACCTGTGACGAGCTGGGGAGAGAAGCCGATCATCCAGCTGTCGGCGCCTGTAGTCCCTGATTTTCCTCCGTATGTTCTTGTAAGATCCTTTATAATGGTGCGGCCAGTGACACTTGTATAACCGTTTAATTGATCATTGAACATGCCTGACATCATGTCGGTGGTGACAAATGCTGCTTTTTCATCAAGGATTTGTTCTCGTTTTTGTTTCTCTTCAAAAAGCACATTGCCTTTTGCGTCGGTTACTTTCGTAATAAAGGTTGGTTTGACGCGTTTTCCGCCATTGACCAGCATGGCGTATGCATTGGTCATTTCAATTGGTTTCACAGGATACGTGCCCAGGGCAAGAGAGGGTACTTGATCTAGTTTTTCCTTGATTCCAAATGTCTTGCCAGCACGTACAAGCTGCTCCATTCCTAAAAATAGATGGGTCTTTACAGCGTAAATATTATCAGACAATGCTAAAGCTTGAAGCATTGTAATGCCGTCATTGGCGTAATAGCCGTGATAATTGCTTGGTGAATAAGCGGCATTGCTGCCTTGATCATCCAGTTCAAACACCGTTTCCTCACTGCGCATGACGGTTGCGGGTGTAAACCCGTTTTGCAAGGCAATGTAATAGAGAAGGGGTTTCATGGTTGAACCGGGCTGTCTTTTTGCTTGTGTCACCCGATTGAATGGACTTTTCTCATAATCTCTCCCGCCTATGAGGGCAAGTACATGCCCTGTTTGGGGATGGATGGCGGCAAAGCCGATTTGGATTTCTGATTTGGAATTCATCGTATTTTTTAACGTCTTTTCTGCGATTTTCTGTAATTCTGGATTGAGAGTCGTTTGGATATGAAGCCCATAGGTTTCAATCTGTTCCTCTGTTAATCCCAAGCTTTGTTTCAACTCTCGAATCACATCGTCATAAAAATACGGGGCTTGCTTTGCTTGCAGCTGCTTCTTTTGCAAAGGGCGATAGGACAGCTTTTCTTTCGCAGCGTCATCGGCTGCTTTTTTCGTAATCATGCCATCCTCGTGCATTTGTCTCAAAATCATATTCTTTCTTGCGCCGGCTTTCTCCTCATTCACATAAGGGGAATAGAGAGAAGGCCCTTTTGGGATACCGGCAAGAAGGGCAGATTCAGCGAGGGTTAAGTTCTTTGCTTTTTTCCCGAAATACAGACGTGACGCTGCTTCCACACCGTACGCTCCGTGACCATAATAAATGGTGTTCAAGTATCCTTCTAAAATCTCATCTTTTGTATAGTTTTGTTCTAAACGAATCGTGTAAAAGGCTTCATTCCACTTCCGCTTCCACGTTTTATCATGATCTAAATACAGATTTCGTGCATATTGCTGGGTGATCGTGCTGGCACCTTGCACCTTAGCCATGGCACGAATATCGGCCACCGCAGCACCTGCCATCCGTTTCACATCAAAGCCATGATGCTCATAAAAGGTTTTATCTTCAACAGCGACAACTGCCTGTCTGATATGAGGAGACATCTCCTTTAATGGCACCCAATATCTCTTTTCTCCAAAGCTGGATTCTCCAAGCTTTGAGCCATCAGCTGCATAAATGGTCGTGGATTGGGGAACTTGAACAGAAGGGGCACCTTGCCATTTAGCTATTAATAGAAACGTCAAAAAGACGGTACCTGCAAATAGAAAAGCGAGCAAGCCGATAAAAAAACAGGCTCGAATCGTTTTCACGGTCATGCGGATTTTTTTATTACTCATGATTGTGTCCATGCAAAGCCCCCATTTTGACGGTTTTTTATCAGTATGGAACAAAGAAAACCGTTTTAAACAAGCGATTGCAGGAGCGCTTTAAAAAATGAAGAGAACTCATGCGGTTCTTTACAATTTGATATGAATCCACTATACTTTTTTCTTGGACAATCGATATAGTCAAAGCCGATAAAAGGCGCTAACAATAGATGTTTGTTTATTATTGGATGAGAGGAAGATGAACAATGAGCGAACTTTGGTATACAGAGAAGCAAACGAAGAATTTTGGTATTACATTGAAGGTGAACAAAACCCTTCACACAGAACAAACAGACTTTCAGCATTTAGAAATGGTGGAAACAGAAGAGTTTGGCAATATGCTGTTTTTAGACGGCATGGTGATGACGTCTGAGAAAGATGAGTTTGTATACCACGAAATGGTGGCACATGTTCCTCTTTTCACTCATCCAAACCCGGAAAATGTTCTTGTTGTAGGCGGAGGAGACGGCGGTGTCATTCGTGAGATCCTCAAACACCCTAGTGTGAAAAAAGCGACACTTGTTGATATTGATGGAAAGGTCATCGAATACTCGAAGAAATTCCTTCCTTCTATTGCTGGGAAACTAGACGATCCTCGTGTAGATGTGAAAGTAGGAGACGGTTTTATGCACATTGCTGAAGCTGACAACGAGTATGATGTGATCATGGTTGACTCGACTGAGCCAGTTGGACCAGCTGTGAACCTGTTCTCTAAAGGATTTTACGCAGGAATCGCAAAAGCACTCAAAGAAGACGGTATTTTCGTTGCACAAACGGACAACCCTTGGTTCACACCTGAGCTGATTACAAATGTACAGCGTGATGTAAAAGAAATTTTCCCAATTACAAAGCTTTACACAGCGAATATTCCAACGTATCCAAGCGGTCTTTGGACATTCACCATCGGTTCTAAAAAATATGATCCACTTGCTGTAGAAGACAGCCGTTTCTTTGATATTGAGACGAAATATTACACAAAAGAATTGCACAAAGCGGCATTCGTTCTGCCGAAATTTGTGAGCGACTTAATCAAATAAATCAAGCGAAATGGACATGCGCAAATGACGGTTTGCGCATTTTTTGAAGCGTAAAAGGAGGAATCTTGCATGAGATTCGACGAGGCTTATTCAGGAAAAGTGTTTATTGGAAGTCATCCGACATGGGAAGATGCAAAGGTCATTTTATACGGCATGCCGATGGACTGGACAGTCAGCTACCGCCCAGGTTCACGTTTCGGTCCGAACCGCATTCGTGAAGTATCGATCGGTCTAGAGGAATACAGCCCTTATTTAGATCGTGAGCTGCATGAGGTGCCATTCTTTGATGCGGGTGACATCCCACTTCCTTTTGGGAATGCACAAAAGAGCTTAGATTTAATTGAAGAGTATGTCGACAGCATTTTAGAAAAAGGGAAGTTTCCATTAGGAATGGGCGGCGAGCATCTTGTGTCTTGGCCGGTTTTCCGTGCGATGTATAAGAAATACCCTGATTTGGCCATCATCCATATGGACGCACATACAGATCTTCGTGAGGAATATGAGGGTGAGCCGCTCTCACATTCAACACCGATTCGTAAAGTTGCAGGACTGATTGGACCTGAAAATGTATTCTCTTTCGGCATCCGTTCTGGGATGAAAGAAGAATTTGAATGGGCAAAAGAAGCGGGTATGCACATTTCTAAATTTGAAGTACTCGAGCCATTGAAGCAAGTATTGCCAAAGCTAAAAGGGCGTCCAGTATATGTGACGATCGATATTGATGTACTTGACCCAGCACATGCACCTGGTACAGGAACGGTAGATGCTGGCGGTATTACATCAAAAGAGCTGCTTGCATCCATTCATGCGATTGCAGGATCTGACGTCAAAGTCGTTGGGGCAGACCTTGTCGAGGTAGCACCTGTATATGATCACTCTGACCAAACAGCGAATACAGCGAGTAAACTTTTACGCGAAATGCTGCTTGGATTTGTGAAATAATCAGTTGATAGAGGAGCTTGTCATCTCATGTGGACAAGCTCTTTTTTTACATTGGTCAAAAAATAAAGGAGGGAGCTCATGTTTTCGTCAATATTGATGGTGTTCCTCGCTTTATGTGTGTTAGGGGCAGGCTTTCTCACATTGAAACGAGAGCTCGCAGCTGATCCGCCTGTTTTTGCTTCAAAGAAGGAAGCAAAGGAAGAGATGCTGGGGCTGTTTCACGATCGAGGCTTTTTCTATCTGACGGCCATTGCGTTATTCATGCAGGTGGTTTTTAAAAAGGATCAAATTGCACCATTTGATTTTTTTCAGGCATTTTTGGCAAGTTCAGGCATACAGGCTCTTTTTTACTTAATGAAAAGAAAAGACTTAGGTGTAAAGGCTGGACTTGTCGTAGTGGTCAGTTGTATTTTTCTTTTTTTCTAAAGGGATGGCTGAAGATGAAAAACGAAGTTTAATCGCCATGAAGAAGAGAAATGATGGTATGATAGGCGATCATGATTATGGTATACTATTTTAGTTAAACGGGTCTTAGCAAAGGAAGTGCAAAATGACACAAAACCAAATTTCAATTCATGTAAAGTCAGTGATGAAACCAGAGACGGAGCCGGCTGAAACGATCGAATTCCGCACGACTGGAACGTACCAAGAGAAGAATGACAAAACGTATCTCACTTACCATGAAGAACATGAAATGGGTCAAGTAAAAACCGTTGTGAAAATGAGTGAAAAAGAAATTTTTGTGATGAGATCAGGGGCTATTCAAATGAAGCAGCGCTTTCTTATTGGAGAAACGACCGTCACACATTACACGATGCCATTCGGTACACTTCAGCTAGATGTGCACACACATGGTATTGATCTCGATGTGGACAAGGGGTTGCTGCACATTACGTACGATATGCTGACAGGAGAAGATCAAAAGCATTTACATACATTATCGATTTCGTATAAGGAGGATTTACGTTCATGAATATCGCAGAACAGGTCAAAGATGCGTTAAAAGAAGAAATCATAGCGGCAGTCGTCAAAGCAGGACTTGCCGATGAAAGCCAGGTGCCAGATGTCTTTTTAGAAGTGCCGAAAGACAAAACTCACGGAGATTACTCTACCAACATGGCGATGCAGCTTGCCCGCATTGCGAAAAAAGCACCTCGTCAAATCGCAGAGGACATCGTCAATGCGTTTGATAAAGGGAAAGCTTCCATTGAAAAACTGGATATCGCAGGTCCAGGATTCATTAACTTTTATATGAACAATCAGTATTTAACAAAGCTCATTCCAGCTGTTCTTGAGGCAAAAGAAGCTTATGGCGAAACGAATACAGGCGGCGGTCAAAAGGTGCAAGTCGAATTCGTCTCAGCCAACCCAACAGGTGACCTTCACCTTGGACATGCCCGCGGTGCAGCTGTAGGAGATTCCCTTTGCAACATCCTTGATAAAGCAGGGTTCGATGTGAGCCGTGAATACTATATCAACGATGCAGGAAATCAAATCAATAACCTCGCTTTATCTGTAGAAGTACGTTATTTTGAGGCACTCGGTCTTGAAAAAGAAATGCCTGAAGACGGCTACAGAGGAGAAGACATCAAAGGCATCGGACAAAAGCTTGCGGATGAATTTGGTGACCGTTTCGTGCATGAGCCGGAAGAAGAGCGGATGAAGTTCTTCCGTGAATACGGCTTGAAATACGAATTAGAAAAATTACGTGTAGACCTTGAGAATTTCCGTGTGCCATTTGATGTATGGTATTCAGAAACTTCTTTATATGAAAACGGAAAAATCGAACCAGCGCTCGAAACACTTCGTGAAAAAGGCTATGTCTTTGAAGAAGACGGCGCAACATGGCTGCGTTCAACTGATTTTGGTGATGACAAGGACCGTGTGCTGATTAAAAAAGACGGCAGCTTCACTTACCTGCTTCCAGATATCGCATATCATAAAGACAAATTGGACAGAGGCTTTGACCAGCTCATTAACATTTGGGGAGCGGACCATCACGGCTATATTCCTCGGATGAAAGCGGCGATCCAAGCACTTGGATATCCAGCTGACAAGCTTGAAGTAGAAATCATTCAGCTTGTGCATCTTTACAAAAACGGCGAAAAGATGAAGATGAGTAAGCGTACAGGAAAAGCCGTCACAATGCGTGATCTGATTGAAGAAGTCGGCTTAGATGCGACTCGTTATTTCTTTGCGATGAGGAGTGCGGCGACACATATGGACTTTGACCTAGACTTAGCGATTTCTACGTCTAACGAAAACCCTGTGTACTATGCACAATATGCGCATGCGAGAATTTGCAGCATGCTGCGTCAAGGTGAAGAAAAAGGCTATGAACCGAACCTTGAAAAAGTCGATTTCTCTCACATTCAATCGGAAAAAGAATACGATCTTCTGAAAATCATTGGCAGCTTCCCAGAAGTTGTAGCAGAAGCAGCTGAAAAGCGTATTCCGCACCGCGTGACGAACTATATTTATGACCTTGCATCAGCCCTTCACAGCTTCTACAATGCGGAGAAGGTCATTGACGTAGAAAACGAAACAAAAACAACAGCACGTCTATCGCTGATGAAAGCAACACAAATCACACTTGCGAATGCATTAAAACTAATTGGTGTATCGGCTCCGGAGAAGATGTAATGAAATGAAAGAAAGCCCCACTCTATTGAATGAGTGGGGCTTTTTCGTATAAAAAACCCGCTATCCTTAAGAGATAGCGGGTTTTGAAAATTATCCAAGCGTATTAATTATGTTAGAAATAGAATCGAATAATTGGCTAAGTACATCAGAAAACATGTTTTTGCCTCCTCTCTTTTCTTTTTACATCTACTTAACGAAGGGAATTTAGAATCATTTTCAAATCAAAAGATGAATTCTTATAAAGCATCTTAATTAGCTTTAAATATTCTGTTGAATGTTCACATAGTAAAAATATCATGTCTTTTAAGTAAAAATTTTGAAAACTTATTTTAGTCTGTTAACTCTACGATTAATCAAAGCATTTATAAGATATTGCTCTAAAATCCCTTTTATAGATTATTATAATTCAATTAATTTTATGGTAAAATTTATTGGAAATGGAGGTGGCATTTTTTGTATGACATTCGAATTGAAGTCTATCCTGCTTTGGAAGGGGACTGCTTTTTAATAAGCATAGGAAACGAAATAAAAACAAATATTTTAATAGATGGTGGTTTTGCGGAAACATATCATGGTTATTTAAAGCCTAGATTATTAAGAATGGCGGAACATGGCGAGGAATTAGACCTAGTTGTTGTTACACATGTGGATTCGGATCATATTGAAGGAATAATAGAGCTTTTTAAGGAAAATGGAACAGCTAAGAATCCTTTAATTATCCCAATTACTGAGGTCTGGCACAATAGTTACAGACATCTTGATTCAATAAAACAAAAAGGCGAGGAACTTATTCCTGATGAAAAAAGGATTCTTGCGGGGATAATTAGTCAAGGAGGTATTGTTTCAAAGAAAAAGAAAAATAACCCAAATAAAGATGTAAGTGCGAAAGATGGATCTACGTTAGCTGCATTGCTATACAATGGGGAATATAATTGGAATAGTTTATATGGTGGCCGAGCAATAAATTGTAATAACGTGGGATTGATCTCGCTGACACCAGACATCAACATACGTATGTTATCGCCTAACTCAGAGAGTCTGAGGAAGTTAGAGAAGTATTGGGTTAAAGAGTTGAGGAAAAAAAAGTACGACTTTAAGTTAACAGACGATAAATTATTTGATGATGCGTACGAATTTTATTTACTATCCCAAAGAGATTCCCAACAAAATAATGAAAATAAAAATGTATCTCATAAGGATAAAAAATTAAGTTTAGATTATCTTTTGAGTAAAAAAATGAACCACGATGGTTCGTCGGTTAATGGTTCTTCAATTTCTTTTATTATTGAATATAAAGAAAAAAAACTTTTATTCTTAGCGGATTCTCATCCTAGAAAAATACATAAAGAAATCCAAGAGTTAGTTTATAAATTTAATTATGATCCGCTTTTTGACTTTGTTAAAGTATCTCATCACGGCAGTCACAGAAACACCAGTGTTGAACTACTTAGTTTAATCGATTCTCCTATTTACTTATTTTCTACAAATGGCAAAAAGAATAACCATCCCAACTCTGAGACTATTGCTAGGATAATTTCTAGAAAAAAGGAAGAGACGCATAGGCATCTAATATTTAACTATCCTATTAAGAATGATCTCCTATCAGATGAAGAGTTAAGAAAGGAATATAGGTTTTCTGTGGAATTATCTGATGGCAAGCAAATAAAGGTAATTGATTTATAGAGGGGTTAAGCAAATGATTAATAAAGTTGAATCTGAATATGAAACAGCAATAGGTAGATTAATTTGTGGCGGAGAGATCACGGATAAAGCCACTGCTTTCCTTATTTCCCCAACTAAAGCGATTACAGCTACACATGCTCTTGATGAGTATTATTTAGAAGAGGGAGAAATCTGCTTGGAGTTCTTAAATATTAATAAGGAACCCATAAAAAGAAAAGCATCTCCTATTAAGCTTTCCAAAACTTCACATGCACCAATTAGTATTTTGGAGTTGGAAGAACCTGTTCAAAGTAATGTGTATTTAAAGTTCTGTAATTCTCAAGTGCAGAAGGATTCCATATATGAAACTTTTGGATACCCAGTAGTTAAATGGGAAATGGGACATAGGGTAAAGAATACAGTATTAAGAAAAGTGACCAGTGATATGACTAATATATACGAGTGGGATATCGATTTAAACTATGAGGCGAATCTAGAAGATTTCAGTGGACTTTCAGGAGCACCACTCTTTGTAAATGGGAATTTAGTGGGTGTTGTATTAACTGAATCAGTAGCTAACGATAAAGTAATATCGTTAGGTTCTATCAGTGTAGAAAGAATTAAAGATATTTTATTAGAAGCAGAAATTCCAATTGATGAACCCATAATAGATCTTAGTATGGATGAAATATACGATCTAGATGAAAATACGGATTTCTCTGAATCTATATTCATTGTAAAGCTTGAGTCAGCAAAGATTTATGATCATGAAGATTGTCAGCAGGAATTTTTTAATGCTGAAATAGCAAAAAGCTCTATAGAAGGTAGAGGTATTTCAACTGAGATCAAGAGCTTATTAATGTTGAGGAACAATTTAAAAAGTGTCTGGAAAACTCAGCATAGAGTATATAAAGATGAAAAGGATGGTAACGAACTATTAACCAAGGTTTATGAAAGAGTAGAAGAATTAAATGATAGTACCCTTAAAAGTAATCCGGATTTATCATTGATAGCAAAAAAAGGGGTTTTGCACCAATTGTCAGATGAATGTAAGGTTGGATGGACAAAAAATTATAAAATTAGGTTGAAAGAATACCTATCAAAAAAAGGGGAAAAAGATGATTAAAGAGTTGGATTTAGTTAATAGTGATTTGATTTTAAATACAACAAGGATACTCATCTTAATATCCAAGTTCGAATCAAAGAAATCTTTTAAAATGAATTTGAATAAGATTATGCTTTATGATTTTTATATGAAATTTCCTCAAACTATGCTACCAAACGAGATTAAAATGACAAGACAACGAGATTATAATGAATACTATTCCTATTTCCATTTACAACCTAATAGAGATGAATATACTTTATTTTTGAGATATTTAGTAAGCAAAAGACTAATTGATAAAATAATAAATGGAAGTGATTTTTGTTATCGAATCAATAAAAGAGGTACTGAAGTATTGAAAAGTCTAGAAAGTGAGTATTTTCTTGAATTAAGTAGTATTGCAGAATTTGTTAAGAAAGAAATATCAAAACTTAGTGATTCTAAAATAGAAAATAAAATTATAGAATTATCTTTAAAAAATAGGGATGATAATCGATGAATAAAAAAATATTTTTGGAAAAATTAACGCTTATTGGGATAAGAAAAAATTATGAGGTCAAGTTTAAAAATGGATTGAACATCATTTCGGGTCCGATGTCAACTGGGAAATCCTCAATTGCTGAAATGATTAACTATGCATTTGGAAGTCAAAAACATAATATGTATATTGAAATGAGGAAAAGTTGTAAGGAAGTAGAACTGGATTTTTTTATTGGAGAAAGTAAATATAAAATAGTTAGACCGTTATTTGATTTTAATAGACCAATTAAATTGTATAAATGGAAACAAGAGATTGGAGATTTCAGTAAAGATTTTGAGTTATTAACCATCGAATCTCCAGTAAATGAAAATTCTCTTTCCGCCTTCTTATTAGATAAAATGGGCCTTTCTAATATCACAGTTGCAAATCAAACTTTTAGTTTCCGAGATTTATTTAAATATTGTTATGTTAAACAGTCAACTATAGACTCTGAAAATTTATTGCAGGAAAAGGACTGGAGTTCAAGTATTAAAAGAAAACCAACATTTGAAATTATTTTTAATATTTACGATAAATTATTAGGAGATCTTAAGCAAAAACTTAAAGAAAAAAGGCAATATATAAATAATCTAGTAAAAAAAAGAGAAGGCGTGTTGGAATTTTTAAAAGAGATGAAAATATTAGATGGTAAAGACTATCAAGAAGAAAGAAAGCGGCTTAAAGGACTACTTAGTGAGAAAAAAAATAAACTTATTGAAATAAAATCCTCTGGAAAATATGATGATGCCCTAACTATGGATATAGAGAATAATATTGCAAGATTAAAAGAGCAAATCATTAAGGTAGATAAGGATATCCAAGACAAGAGAAGATATTTAGAAAAATTGATATTACTTAGAAATCAATATTCAAGTGAGATTCAAAAAATAGAATTTATATTAGAAGGTTCCTTAGTTTTAAATAATTATAAATTTGAAATTTGCCCTTCTTGTCTTAACGAAATTGAGGAAAAAGAAGGTTGTGATTTATGTGGTAGTGAGCTAAAGGAATTATCGCAAGAAGAAACTAAGATTTTTAAGAGTGAAATCAGTAGAATTAGAAGAAAATTCAATAGCTTAACTAGTTTTATTGAATCGCAAGAAGGTTCATTAATTAATAAACAAGAAAGTAAAGAGGAATATAAAAAGCAGTTGCAGCTTAAACAGCATGAACTTGATCGTCTAAGAAATACCTATATTAGTCCATTTATAGAACAAATTGAACAGCTAAATTACGATATTGGAAATATTAATAATAATATGGAGCGATTAGAACATAATTTTTCGATAAATATCCAATTTTCTAAAATTAATGAGAAAATTGTAGAGGAGGAGAAAAATTATGATAAATTAAATGAAAAAATTACCAACCTACAGAAAGATACAATTACAAAAGCTGATGTTATAGAAAAGTTATCTGCATTATTTGCTGGCATTTTAAAAGAGTTTACTTTCCCAAAATTAAGCGACTCCTATATTAAGGAATCTAATTACTTGCCTTACGTTCGAGGAATTAAATATGATGAATTGGGAAGCGGTGGCGCAATAACAATGACCACTATGGCTTATTTTCTTTCAATTGCTCTACTTGATACAAATAATAAAAATCACCCAGGCTTATTAATTATTGATTCACCACGTAAAAATCTTGGAGCAAACGACGACGATGATGATGATCAGTTTAAAGATGAGGAAATTTTTAATGCAATCATTAATTATTTCATCTCGGTAACACATGACGATAATAAAGAAAAAAGTGAAGGGACTGAAGTTGAAGTTATTGATGATTTACAGTTGATTGTTATTAATAATGGTTATCCTGATTTTGTAGATACAAATGATATTATAATAAGATTTGATGGGAAAGGAAATAAAAAACTTCCCTATGGTTTAATTGATGATATTGAAAACTTATCAAATTAGTAATATTTTTGTTAAGCGGTTTGAACTTGTTCCTAAGGTAGAAGTCAATTTTTATTTATTTTAACTAAACTTTAAAAATAAGCTTTCGGACGACAAAGCTTATTTTTTATGCTTTTTAGTTTTTGATATACAATTTCGATTCTCTCGATGGAATAATGGATAAGGACAAAAAACAGAAGTCAAAGCGTTTGGCATATCATATCGGCTGAGGTGAGAGGCATCTTGAATTTTAAGTGTAAAGAAATTGGGCAATTTGATACTCGTAAAGAAGCAAAGGTCCGCCTTTTAATTGGTACAAGAGATACAACTTGAAGATTAGATAATAAAGTAAACGATTAAATATTATACTTTTAGGAGTTTTTTTTTCTGATTTTAAAAAGTAGACGAATAATACACATTTAAATAAAAATAATATTCTTTTCATTCAGATAATATAAAGGTGGTGTTGGAACTTTACTCAAAATTCAAATAGACAGTGAAACCTAAAGACTCTAAACGTTTTTTCGCTTGAGCAATTCCTTCTTTTGATAAAATGCTGGCACTTCGGCTTGGGGCAATGACACGTATATGACTCCCTTTTTTAAGAGGTGAGGGGGTATGCATAAACAGATCTTCCTTTCCATCACATATTTCTTTATTATATCGGATCAAATAGCGAAAGTCTGTAAAGGCTAGGAGAAAGGATTGGGTCGTGCGTTTCATACAAGCTGTGCAAAGGGTATGGAAGAGAAAAAGACAGAATGAGGGCGGAGAATGTGAAAAAGAGAAGACTGGAATTTTTATTTTTATATTTTATGATATTCGGGGCATATGTGGTGTATTGGTGGACTGTGCCGGCGTGGAGCGTTCAGCTGTACGCAGCGATTTATATCGCCATTATTTTATTTAGTATCATCTCACTCATGCTGGAGAACCGTACATCACAGCACACGTTGTTATGGATATATGTGCTCATTTTTTTCCCTATCATTGGCTATATGTTCTATCTGTTCTCAGGGCAGCTCTATGTAAAGGGTCATTTATTCAAATCAAAGAGAATGTATAACCGCGAGAAATTACGCAGAATCTCTGAGCTTGAGAGTAAGCCGAATGAGTCAAGTTTAACCGATAATCAGCGTGCTTTTTTTCATTACACAGAAAAAGCAACAGGTATGCATGTGAACACAAATAGTGATATGGAGATTTTAAAGAATGGGGAGGAGACGTTCCCCAGAATTTTTGAAGAGTTAAAAAAGGCAAAATCGTTCATTCATATTGAATATTACATGTTCAAATCCGATTTCCTCGGCCACCGGATGATGGAGATTTTGATTGAAAAAGTGAAAGAAGGGGTGGAGGTCCGTTTCATATATGATGCGGCAGGCAGCATCCGCTTCTCCCGAAAAGATATTAAACGCTTGAAGCAGGCAGGGGTCAAGGTCGCTCCTTTTCTACCTTTAAAATATGGATTCTTTAATCAAAAATTCAATTTCCGAAATCACCGGAAAATCGTCATTATTGATGGAGAGACAGGGTTTGTCGGGGGGTTAAATGTCGGCAAGGAATACGTAGGACGGGATGAAAAGATCGGCTTTTGGCGTGATACGCATGCCATGTTAAAGGGTGAGGCTGTTCAGACCCTTCACTCCGTTTTTATGCTGGACTGGGAGTATGTATCAGATGAAGTATTAATTGATGATCCGAAGTATCATACGCCGCATTCTGTGACAGGCGAGGATGTCATTCAGGTTGTACCAACTGGACCTGATATGAAAGAAAGTATGAGTGATTTATATGATGCCCTCATTTCTAATGCGAAACAATTTGTCTGGATTGCCACACCTTACTTTGTACCAAACGAATCGATTCGCACTGCGCTCAAAATCGCTGCCACACGAGGGGTGGATGTACGGGTGATGGTACCGGAGATCAATGACGGATTTCTCACGCAATATGCCACAAGATCCTATTTTTCTGAGCTTCTAAAAGAGGGCATCAAGGTGTATCACTATCAAAAAGGGTTTATGCATCAAAAGGTGATGATTGCTGATGGAGAACTAGCCTCCGTCGGCACCGCGAATGTCGATATGAGAAGCTTTCAGCTCAATTTTGAGGTCAATGTCTTTACAGCTGCGAAAAAGCCAATTGAGCAATTGATGGCCCACTATGAGGAAGATATGAAGGAATGTGAGCAAATGGGTCCTGTACATTTTTATAAAAGAGGCATAAAAGAGCGGTTGAAGGAATCATTTGCCCGGTTGTTTTCTGGCGTATTATGAGGATTTCCAGTCAAAGAAATCATTTCCTGATCTAGTATTTTGAAGAGGATTCCTCTATAATTGAAAATGATTATCAATTATAGAGGAAATGAGGTTCTTTTACATATGCTAAAACGCTTTTTCGCCTATTACAGGCCCTATCGCGGTCTGTTCTTTTTAGATTTCTTTTGCGCTGTCGCAGTTGGATTGATGGAACTTGGTTTCCCGCTTATTGTGAACTACTTCATTGATACATTATTACCAACAGGGAATTGGACGGTCATTGCATGGACCGCGCTTGCTCTGTTTATCATTTATGCCCTCAGCTCGGTTATGCAATTTATTGTGTCGTACTGGGGGCACATGTTAGGTATCAATATTGAAACAGATATGAGAAAGAAGCTGTTTGATCATTTTCAGCGTCTCTCATTTAAGTTCTTTGATAACAACAAAACGGGTAAGCTTATGTCTCGGATGACAAATGACCTCATGTACATTGGGGAGGTGGCTCATCACGGACCTGAGGATTTGTTTATTGCAATTATGACGATTCTTGGCGCCTTTGCTGTCATGCTGATGATTAACTGGCAGCTTGCTATTTTAACCTTCTTGATCATGCCAGTCATCATCTGGCTTGCCCTTCATTTTAATAAGAAGATGACGCAGGCGATTACACAGCTGAACAATGACATTGGAGACTTTCATGCAAGGGTTGAAAACAATATTGGCGGCATTCGTCTTGTGCAAGCCTTTGCCAACGAACATTTCGAGAAAAAGCGTTTTGCTGAAAACAACAACCGCTTTCGGAAAGCGAAGCTTCTTTCATATAAAATCATGTCGGTCAACGGCTCAATCAGTTACATTCTCACCCGTCTTGTGACACTGTTTGTCCTTCTGGCAGGGACATGGTTTGTTCTTCAAGGGCAATTAACGGCAGGTGGATTTATCGCGTTTGTTCTCATTACAAATGTCTTATTCCGACCGATTGATAAGATCAATACCGTGATTGAAATGTATCCGAAAGGAATTGCGGGCTTTAAAAGCTATGTCGATTTACTTGAAACAGAGCCAGATGTGAAGGATACAGAGGGAGCTCGTGATGTATTCGGACTAAAAGGTGAAATTGAATATCGAAACGTGACATTTGGCTACGATGAGCACAGCCATGTGTTAAAGGATATCGATTTGAAGATCAAACAAGGAGAAACCGTTGCGTTTGTCGGTCCCTCAGGAGCCGGGAAATCGACGATTTGCAGTTTGCTGCCACGTTTTTATGATGTGGATAAAGGGGAGATTACGATTGATGGTGTGAGTACAAAATCGATGACCCTGTCTTCTTTAAGACAGCAAATCGGCATTGTGCAGCAGGATGTCTTTTTATTCTCAGGCACCATTCGAGAAAACATCGCGTACGGCAACCTAGAAGCCAGCGATGCAGAGATTTGGGAGGCTGTACGTCGTGCGCATTTAGAGGAACTCGTTCAGCGTTTCCCAGAAGGATTAAATACGGTGATAGGCGAGCGCGGCGTCAAATTGTCAGGCGGTCAAAAGCAGCGCTTGTCAATTGCGCGGATGTTCCTAAAAAATCCTTCGATTCTTATTTTAGATGAAGCCACATCAGCACTTGATACAGAAACAGAAAAAGCTATACAGGATGCACTGAGCGAACTGGCTGTCGGCAGAACAACACTCGTCATTGCCCACCGCCTGGCAACAATTAAACACGCCGACCGTATCATCGTCGTGACAGAGGAAGGCATCCAAGAACAAGGCCGCCACCAAGATCTCATTCAAATGGGCGGCGTATACAGCAGACTGCATGAAGCGCAGTTTGGTCATTGATCAGCGCGTAGACAAACCCTCGCATTCGCCCGCAGTTCTGCGTGCCGGTGCTCACGAATGTCAATTCGCTCCGCTCCGGTACTCGTCCTTTCTAGGGCTGCAAAGGTTTTCTATCACGCTGAATGAAAAACAATCTGAGCCCTTTTGATAAAGGGCTTTTTTTGTTAGGATAGAAAAAACGTTTGTAGGAAGGATCTGATTTGAATGAAGGGGCTTCGGCGATTACAAAAGGGCGATAAGATCGGTATTTTTTCACCTTCTAGTCCTGCATCAGCGACCTCGCCTCTTAGGTATGAGCGGGCGAAGAAGTGGCTTGAGCAGAAAGGATTCATTGTGGTACCAGGATCATTAACAGGGAAAAAGGATCACTACCGTTCAGGTACAATTCAAGAACGAGCAGATGAGCTGAATGAGCTGATGGCTAAAAGGGACTTGTCGTGCATCATGTCAATGATTGGCGGGACGAATTCAAATAGTTTGCTGCCTTTTCTTGATTTTGACCTGCTGAAACAACATCCGAAAATCATGATCGGTTATTCAGATGCGACAGCGATTCTTTTAGCGGCGTACGAAAAAACGGGACTGCCTGTTTTCTACGGGCCGGCGCTTGTTCCTTCTTTTGGCGAGTTTGAACCGTTTGTCACTTATACATATCAGTCATTTGAGGACATCCTGATGTCCCATCAAACCATTCCTTATCAGATTGAAAAACCGCCTTTTTGGACAGATGAACGAATCAATTGGGAAGAAAAGACGGGTGATAAAAAGCAGCGTCCGAACGATTGGCTGTGCGTCATAGAGGGACAGGCAGAAGGCAGATTGATCGGCGGGAACTTGAATGCGATGTACGGCATATGGGGAAGTGAGTTCATGCCAGCCTTGAAAAACGGAGACATCCTTCTCATTGAAGATTGTATGAAAACCGCGTCAGTTGTAGAAAAGAACTTCTCTTTATTGAAAGTAAATGGAGTGTTTGAACGGGTATCTGGGATTCTCTTAGGAAAACATGAGCTGTTTGATGACGAAGGGACGGGCAAAGAACCTTACGAGATTTTACTTGAGGTGCTCGGGGAGACAAAAAGACCGCTCATCGCTGACTTTGACTGTGCCCATACGCACCCGATGCTTACGATGCCAATCGGGGCACAAGTGAAAATGGATGCATCCTCCAAACAAGTTTGGTTAACAAAAGAGTGGATATAGCAAAAGAGCAGCCCGAGGCTGCTCTCCCAGCATGTAGACAAACCCGCGCATTCGGTGTCAGGTCTGCGTGCCGGTACTCACGAATGTCAAATTCGCTCCGCGCCGGTACTCGTCCTTCCTAGGCTGCAAAGGTTTTCTATCACGTTGAAAAGAAGACAAAGGGCTAAAATCAACATCATTTTAGCCCTTTGTCAACCAATCTGAAAGAGCAGCCCGAGGCTGCTCTTCTTTATGAAACCGTCTCTTTTTCAAACGGCTGAAGGAGATCTTGCGCTTTTTTCCCCTCTACGACAATTAAGTAGTCAGACTCTAAATGAGTGAGCCTGAAGGTTTCAAGCTCTACGATGTTCTTAATGCTGCACATTGTTTTTTTAGAATACACATATATACGATGCTGAGCCTGCTGGCACTTTTCATAAAGAGAAATAAGCTTATGTAAATTCAACGCTTTCGCAGCGATTCGGATTGAATAGATTTGAGACATCTTCATATCCTCCTGTTAATTACTTTCTCACAATAGCTTTGTTACCCCCATTTGCACAAAGGTAAACCTTTCTTTATGATTTCCACTCAATGGTTCCTCCGCCCGTCCGCCGATTGCCCCTTATCGCAGACAGCTCTTCGACTAGACGGAGCAGAGCCTGATCCTTTAATTTTGCTTCAATCATGAAATCTACATCCCGGCCATACGGTTTTAATGCTTGAAAAAGCGGTAAGACAAAATTCATATCTACTCCATCTGCATGACTGCGTATAGCTTTTTCTGATTTTGGTGAAGACAAATGGATTTTGGGCGGAATGCCAGTGTTTGTCCACGTGTCGAACATTCTTGACAGGATGTCATCGAGTGCGGCATCGTCATCTTTATTTGCCACGTGATGATGGTAATCAAAAACAAACGGAATGTCATGCTTTTCACATACACCAAGCGTTTCGAGCGACGTATATGTTTTGTCATCGTTCTCAAGTGTCATTCTCGCTTTGATATGAGCTGGAAGCTGTTTGATATTTTCATCAAAGCGTTGAAGAGCCGATTCTTTATCGCCGTACGCCCCGCCTACATGAATGTTCATGTAGGCTTCCTTATCGAGCTTCATCGCCTCAAGCATCTGATAATGATACGTCATATCGATGACGGCATTTTCTGTAATTGAAGGTTTGGGGCTAGTAAACAAGGTGAATTGATTGGGGTGAAAGCTGACCCGTAAGCCGTGCCGTTTCACCAGCTTGCCGATCTCAAGAAATTCTTTGTGAAAAGGTGTCACAAAGTCCCAGAGCACCTCTGGATGGGTCGCGAGCGGGACGATCGAGCTTGAAAAACGGTAAAGCGGGATATCATGAGCAATGGCGAAATAAAGCGTTCTTAATGTATTCACGAGATTGGCCTTCGTTGTTCGCAATAAAGCCTCTTTTCTTTCTTCCTTAGCGAGCTTGCTGTATCTAGCAAAGGTCAGTGACTTGGCAGGAGAAGCCTCCCACAAGGTGACGGCATTTGATACATAACCAAATCGATAACGCATAGGTCATCTCCTTTATAAAAAATACGAGAACATGGCGGCAACCCACTCAAGCGGCCGAGTGAAAAGCGGGCGCTTTGACAATGTTTCTTCTGTCAAGATCTCAGAAACCTCCATATGCTCCCGAATCTTTTCTTCTACGTGTGCAGTAAAAGCGGGATCATCAATGGCTACATCTACTTCTTCGTTTAAAAACAAGCTGCGTTTATCAAAATTCGCGGTACTGATCATACAGCGGCTGTGATCAATCAAAATGGCTTTCGAATGATAAAACCCTTTATAAAAACGATAAACAAGACATCCAGAGGCAATGAGGTCCTTCAAATAATGAAAGCCAGCCTCTTTGACAAGTGGATGATCCGCTTTCATTGGAATGATGATTTCAACTGTGACGCCCCGCTTTCGTGCATCAAGCAGCGCCTTCAGAAGAGGGGCTGATGGAATAAAATAAGGCGTACAGATGATGATCTGTTTCCTCGCCTGCTGAATATCTTGGAGAAATAAAGCTTCTAAAGAAAAGCCAGCAGTCGCGCGTGTTGTGCATTGTAATGTTCCCGGTTCCAATGCAGGGAAAACCTCATATTGCAGCTGATGAATGCCAGACGAACGGTACAAATCATTCAGAAACACATGCTGGAGATCTGCGACAACCTGTCCGGTCATCCGCAAATGATAATCCTTCCAAATGCCAAACCGGCCTTTCTTCCCAACATATTCATCGCCTATATTAAATCCGCCAATATAGCCAATTTTCCCATCAATCACCGTAATTTTACGGTGATTTCTCATGTTTAGACGGTAAATCAAAAAAGGAAAACGAGGCTTATTTAAAAAGTAAAATTGAATGCCGCTTCTTTCTAGCACGTCAATCGACTTTTGATCAAACGGATAGGAGCCTAATCGGTCGGTCAGCAAAAAGACGGAAACGCCCTGCTCCGCTTTGGCTTTCAATGCTTGGAACACCCTTTGACCAATCTTGTCGTTCTTTACAATAAAGAACATCATATGAATAGAAGAAGAGGCCTGCTGTATATCCGTAAGCAGCTGATCGAAAAATGGTTCGCCATCATGATAAAAGGTGGCATCGCCGCTTGTTTGGTCAAAAGACCGTTCAAATGCATGCGTAGAAAAATATTTCTTCCCCATATAAAGGTCTAACATGACGAGCAAAACGATGGCAATGAGTACGAGTAGGATGATCAATGCGATCATGAAACTTCCTCCTTTTTTGCATATTTCAATAGTGTACCCAAACGCGTAAAAAATATTGACTGAATACTCATTCATTATTTATGATAGAGGTACAACATGGAAACGGAACAAAGTGGGTTTTGGGAATGAAAGGGGGAGCAAGATGAATAGCCTTTTAATTATCAACTTGATCGCATTTGCGGCGGTGACCGCTTACGCAGTGTATTTGTTTGTTTATCTCATTCGAACACGAGCGGCGTATATTCGTCTTGGTAAAAAAGAAGAGTTTCAACAAGACATGAAGAAACGCTTAGAGCGTGTTTGGGTCAATGTATTTGGGCAAAAGAAGCTGTTAAAGGACAAGAAGAGCGGCATCATTCATGTGCTGTTTTTCTACGGATTTATCCTTGTACAGTTCGGAGCCCTTGATTTTATTCTGAAGGGGCTTATTCCAGACAGCGGGCTTCCTTTAGGTCCGGTGTACGGCGTCTTTACGTTTTTCCAAGAGATTGTCACACTTCTCATTTTAGTGGCCGTTGTATGGGCGTTCCATAGAAGATACGTGGAGAAGCTTGTTCGTTTAAAACGAGGCTTCAAATCGGGTCTAGTGCTTTTATTTATTGGCGGCTTAATGCTGACAGTGTTACTTGGGAACGGCATGAACATCATCTGGCATGGACACTCTCTATCACCAACTGAGCCAATCGCTTCTAGTATTGCTTTCTTGCTGGGCGGAATTTCACCTCTGGCGGCTGCCATTGTTTTTTATGCCGCATGGTGGGTGCATCTTCTTATTTTGCTGACATTCTTAGTATATGTTCCGCAGTCAAAGCACGCCCATCTGATTGCAGGGCCTGTGAACGTATTTGTCAGCAGATTAGACCCGCCAGGCAAGCTGCAAAAAATCGATTTTGAAGATGAGACACAAGAGACCTTCGGTGTGGGGAAAATTGAAGACTTCCGTCAGTCTCAGCTCATCGATCTTTACGCTTGTGTGGAATGTGGGCGCTGCACGAATATGTGCCCGGCAACAGGGACAGGGAAGATGCTGTCTCCGATGGATTTGATATTAAGGTTAAGAGATCATTTAACCAATAAAGGGGCCGCTATTACATCAAAGACACCTTGGGTCCCGCAGCTAGCCTTCAAGCAGACAACAGGAAACCAGCTGGCACTGCAGGCGAGAGGAGCAGGTGCGGAAGAGTCGGCTGCCAGCTCGATATATCATCCTTCTCTTATTGGAGAGGTCATTACAGAAGAAGAAATCTGGGCATGTACGACGTGCCGAAACTGTGAAGACCAATGCCCTGTCATGAATGAACACGTTGATAAGATTATTGATATGCGCAGATATCTTGTGCTGACCGAAGGGAAAATGGACGCGGATGCACAGCGTGCCATGACAAGCATTGAGCGCCAAGGGAACCCGTGGGGGCTGAACCGGAAAGAAAGAGAAAATTGGCGTGAACTGAGAGAAGATGTGCATGTGCCGACAGTGAAAGAGCTGAAAAAAGCAGAGCAAACCTTTGATTATTTATTCTGGGTTGGGTCAATGGGGGCATATGACAATCGAAGCCAAAAGATTGCGCTTGCCTTTGCGAAGCTACTCAATGAAGCGGGGGTCTCCTTTGCGATCCTAGGCAATAAAGAGAAGAACTCAGGTGATACACCAAGAAGACTCGGAAACGAATTTTTATTCCAAGAGCTTGCTGCAAAAAACATTGAAGAATTCCAGAAAAACGGCGTTACAAAGATCGTCACGATTGATCCACACGCCTATAACTTATTTAAAAATGAATATCCAGACTTCGGACTTGAGGCAGAAGTGTATCATCATACAGAATTACTGGCAGAGTTAGTGAAAGAAGGGAAAATAACACCTGAACATGAAGTAAACGAAGTGATTACCTTCCACGACTCTTGCTACCTAGGCAGATATAACGAAGTGTACGACCCGCCAAGAGACATTTTAAAAGCCATTCCTGGTGTGACGCTGAAAGAAATGGAGCGCAATCGTGAAACTGGTATGTGCTGCGGAGCAGGCGGGGGCTTAATGTGGATGGAAGAAGAGACGGGTACCCGGATTAACACTGCACGAACGGAGCAGGCGTTACAGGTCCAGCCGTCCATCATCAGCTCAGGGTGTCCTTATTGCTTAACGATGCTGGGAGATGGGACGAAGGCGAAGGAAGTAGAGGAGCAGGTAGGCACATTTGATGTCGCCGAACTTCTTGAAAAATCAGTGTTTGGTGAGTCTGGAAAGCAAGTGTCGTAAACATGACAGGCCGATGAATAGGATGTTCATCGGCTTATCCATGGCGCTGTTTCATCAGCTGCCTAAATGATATGTAAGCGGTAACAAACGGGGAGGGGCATATATGAGTACGACGGTCATTGTATCTGGAGCAAGAACACCATTTGGAAAACTAGGCGGTGCTCTCAGTGGTTTGACTGCCGCAGAACTAGGCGGTATAGCGATCAAGGCTGCACTGGAAAGAGTTTCGGGTTCTCATGAAATAGATGAGGTCATCATGGGATGTGTTTTACAAGGAGGGCAAGGGCAGATTCCTTCAAGGCAAGCAGCAAGATATGCTGATCTTCCTTGGTCTGTTCCAACACAAACCATCAATAAAGTCTGTGCATCCGGAATGCGCAGTGTGAGCACGGCAGATCAAATCATTCGAGCCGGAGATGCTGAGGTCATCGCAGCGGGCGGTATGGAATCGATGTCTCACGCTCCTTATCTGCTAAAAAAAGCGCGATGGGGCTACAAAATGGGAGATGGTGCAGTACAAGATGCGATGATTTTAGATGGGTTAACCTGTTCGTTTACAGGCGTTCATATGGGTGAGTATGGAAGTACGGCTGCAAAGGAGCTCGGCATTACGCGCGAAGAGCAGGATCTGTGGGCGCTCAGAAGTCATGAACGGGCCATCGAAGCGCAAAAAAACGGCTTTTTTCAACATGAAATCACCCCCGTCACCGTCAAAATAAAAACGGGAGAACGGCTGATCACAGAAGATGAGTCTCCGCGGCGTGATACGTCATATGAACGGCTGTCTAAGCTCATGCCTGTATTTGATCAGAAGGGGACCATCACCGCTGGAAATGCACCAGGTGTCAATGATGGTGCAAGTGCGCTCCTTTTAATGAAAGACACGTATGCTGCACGGCATGACGTAAAGCCAATGGCAGTTGTTCTCGGCCATGCTCAGGTTGCTGTAGAGGCGAAGGATTTTCCGAAAACACCAGCCTTTGCTATCGAGAAGCTTTTAAAGAAAACAGGAAAGCGCCTAGAGGATATTGATTTGTTTGAAATCAATGAGGCCTTTTCAGCTGTGGCTTTGGCATGTGAAAAAATAACCGGGATCGACCGGCGGAAAATGAATATCAACGGGGGGGCTGTCGCACTCGGTCATCCGATTGGGGCAAGCGGAACACGCGTGATATTGACATTGATTCATGCATTAAGACAAAGAGGCGGAGGCATTGGCATTGCGGCGATTTGCAGCGGAGGCGGTCAAGGAGATGCCATCATGATAAAGGTAGATGAAAAGGGAGGCGTTTATTGATGAGTATAGAAGAGACCGTTATGGTCGTTGGGGCTGGTCAAATGGGATCAGGCATTGCCCAAGTGTTTGCTCAGTCAGGCTATACAGTCCTGCTCCATGATGTATCAGAAAAGCAGATTCATCGAGCGATTTCCTCCATGACCAAACAACTGACGAAGCGGGCAGAAAAAGGAAAGCTGGCACATCAGGCAGTCCGAGATATTACGCAGCGGCTTGCCGTTTCCACAGATTTAAAAGACATGCAACAGGCTCATTTAGTCATAGAAGCCGCATCAGAACAAATGAGTGTGAAAAAACAAATCTTTGAAACACTTGATCAATTTGCAGAGGCTGAGGCCATATTTGCGACAAACACGTCTTCCTTGTCGATCACAGAATTAGCAGCTGTGACGAGCAGACCGGAGAAAGTGATTGGCATGCATTTTATGAATCCGGTTCCTGTCATGAAACTGGTTGAAGTCATTCGAGCACTGCAAACGAGTGATGACACATATCAAGTTGTTTATGAAACAGCGAAGACATTAAACAAAACCCCAATTGAAGTGGAAGACTTCCCGGGGTTTGTATCAAATCGCATATTGATGCCAATGATCAATGAAGCCATTTACACCCTGTATGAAGGCGTAGCAGATGCAGAAAGCATTGATGACGTGATGACACTTGGGATGAATCATCCAATGGGGCCGCTTCGTCTAGCTGATTTCATCGGACTGGATACATGTTTATTTATTATGAATACCCTTCACGAGGGACTTGGAGACAGCAAATATCGACCTTGTCCTCTTTTGAAAAAATACGTGAATGCAGGCTGGCTGGGCAAAAAGACAAAGAGAGGTTTTTACACATACCACGACCACTCATAGGGGGAGTCAAGATGGATGTTTTGCTTACGGATAAACAGCGTCTCTGGAGAGAACAGACAGCAGAATTTGCACGCCAGCGTATATTCCCTGAAGTAGAAGCCATGGAACAAGGCCGGTTTCCAAAAACCCTTTTAAGTGAAATGGGACGGCAAGGCTATCTAGGAATTCCAATACCAGCTTCGTATCAAGGCTTAGGCGCAGATTTTACAACGTATATCATCGCAATCCATGAATTATCGAAAGTGAGTGCGACCATTGGTGTCATTGTGTCCGTTCATACATCTGTTGTGACGATGCCTATTTTGACTTTTGGAACGAAGGAACAAAAAGAAACTTATGTGCCGCCGCTTGCATCCGGGAAGAAGCTGGGCGCCTTTTGTTTGACTGAACCAAAGGCTGGATCAGATGCCTCCAGTATTCAGTTAAGAGCAGAGCGTGTGGGCGACGATTATGTATTAAATGGGACGAAAATCTTTATCACAAGCGGCGGAGAAGCAGAACTGTATCTTGTTTTTGCGGTGACCGATCCGGCTTCTGCGAGAAAAAATATATCGGCGTTCATTGTCGAGAAAGATACGCCGGGATTTACGATTGGAAAAGATGAGAAAAAGATGGGACTGCACGGTTCAAAAACAGTCACGCTTCATTTTGATGGCGTGCGGATTCCAAAAGATCGGCTGCTCGGTGCAGAAGGAGAGGGCTTTCAAATTGCCATGTCCAGCCTAAATGCAGGGAGAATCGGAATTGCGGCTCAAAGCCTTGGCATTGCAGAAGCCGCTTTAACCGAGGCAGTGGTCTATTTAAAGAAGCATCCAGCAGGTCTTGAAACGACCATTCGGCTGGGCGATTTGGCGGCGAAGCTTGAGGCGGCCAAACTGCTCGTCTATCAAGCGGCTTCTTTCAAAGAGGCAAATCGATCGGTCACAAAGGAAGCATCAATGGCAAAGCTATTTGCGTCAAAAACGGCGGTAGAGATCAGTACAGAAGCGATCCATTTGCTAGGCATGGATGGTTATACGAATCGCTATCAAGCAGAACGTTACTTTCGTGATGCGAAAATTTGTGAAATCTATGAAGGAACAAGTGAAATTCAAAGGCTGGTCATCTGTAAACAGCTAATATGAAACGAGGTGGCTCACGATGCAGTTCCAATTAAGTGATGAACATGAAATGATTCAAAAAATGGTGAGAGACTTTGCGAAAAATGAAGTGGAGCCAACAGCAGCAAAGCGAGACGAAACAGAGACATATGATCCATCTATTTTTCGCAAAATGGCGGAGCTTGGTTTGACGGGTATCCCTTGGCCGGAAGACGTGGGCGGAATTGGCAGTGACTATTTAGCCTACGTCATAGCAGTTGAGGAGCTTTCAAGAGTGTGCGCCTCTACAGGCGTCACCCTGTCCGCTCATACATCTCTTGCTTCATGGCCAATCTATACATTTGGAACAAAGGAACAAAAAGAGAACTACTTAAAGCCACTTGCAGAAGGACAGAAGATAGGAGCATACGCGCTTACTGAGAGCGGTTCAGGCTCAGATGCCGGCGGGATGAAGACAACGGCCGTCAAGGCAGGCAGTGAATATGTCCTGAACGGGGCGAAAATTTTTATTACAAATGGAGGCATTGCAGATTATTATATTGTGTTTGCCGTAACAGACCAAGAAGCTTCGTCTCGAAATACAACTGCTTTTATTGTAGAAAAAGAGACACCTGGTTTTTCCGTTGGCAAAAAGGAAAGTAAACTGGGCATACGTTCTTCGCCAACAACTGAAATTCGATTTGAAGATTGCCGAATTCATGAAAGGAACCGGCTCGGTCAAGAAGGAGAAGGGTTCAAAATAGCCATGATGACACTCGATGGCGGCAGAAACGGCATTGCTGCACAGGCGGTTGGGATTGCTCAAGGCGCTCTTGATGCGGCGATTGATTATGCCAAGGAGCGTAAACAATTTGGCAAACCAATCATTCAGCAGCAAGGGATCGCCTTTAAGCTGGCTGATATGGCAACAGCGATTGAAGCATCAAGGCTGCTTACTTATCAGGCGGCATGGCTTGAAACGAAAGGCCTCCCGTATGGAAAGGAATCAGCCATGTCCAAGCTCTTTGCCGGTGATACAGCGATGAAGGTGACGACAGAAGCGGTTCAAATCTTCGGCGGGTACGGCTACACAAAGGATTATCCAGTCGAACGATACATGCGTGATGCGAAAATCACTCAAATTTATGAAGGAACACAGGAAATCCAGCGTCTGGTCATCTCAAGGAAACTGCTAGATATGTAGAAAACAAGCAAAGACCGCCTGAACGTGAGGTGGTCTGTTTTCGTTCGTCATCAGTTTTCAAATGTAAGCGCATTGTCAATGTTCATCCATATCATCATCGTGTTATGTTAAAATTAGGGAAAATATCAATATGGAGGTTATGAACTCAACAATTATGGGCATTTTGGCAATCGTCACGATGGTGATCTGGATCATGGTGTCCGCGGAGCTTTCGAAATCTCCAAAAAAGCAGGAAGAAAAAGAAAACAGCCGCAGAAAACTAATCGTACTCATGTCTGCTGGAATGTTATTCACGATTCCTATCGTTGTCTCACTCATTCAGAACATCCCATTTTAAAACAGACGAGAAAAAACTGAACGACAAAAAGCATGCCGTACACACTCTAGGTGCTCCCCGTGAGAAAAATCAAAAATTAACATCAATAAAGGTGGCATAAACTCCCCTAATTTGTTTATAATGAGAGGTATGGTTTGTCGTAAGAATAAGGTATAAATACTTATTATTTCACTGATAAATGGATACATACATGTAATAGAAAGGGAGTGTCTGACCTTGAGTTTGAAAGAATACTCACAGGAACAGCTCAAACAAATGTCTTTAGTTGAACTTGCTTATGAAATTTTCAGAGACAGCAAAACACCAATTACGTTTTCCGAGTTAATAGATGAAATTGTCCGTTTGCAAGGAATACAAAAATCCGATCTTGATGATCGACTTGCTCAATTTTATACAGACTTAAATATAGATGGCCGCTTTATTTCGTTAGGTGATCAGAGATGGGGACTTCGCAGCTGGTATCCAGTTGATCAAATCGAAGAAGAAGTTCAGCCAGCTGTGAAAACAAAAGCGAAAAAGAAAAAATCAAAAGCAGCTGTCGTTGAAGACGACTTCGATGAGATCGAAGAGGAAGAAGAAATCGACGAGCTTGAAGAAGACCTTGATCTTGTTGAAGACGACGATGATCTCGACCTAGACGATGATGAAGAAATTGAAGAAGATCTTGAAGACTTCGACGAAGATGATGATGAAGATGATGACGGCTTAACGGAGATTGATGAAGACGATTTAGACGATGATGAGGAAGAGAAATAACCCTCTCAAACCGGTCCTCAAAACAGGACAAAACCGTCTTGACTTTCCTGAGCGAACTATGTAGTATGTATTTTGGGCTCTCTAAAAAAGAGTACGTAAAGATACGTTCATTTACGCTCCCTTTCATTTATTTGAAAGGGAGCTTTCTTATTTTTCAAGAGATTTAGGGATACACTCTAAAAAGGATGAAGCTGTGCATGTGTAGACATGCAAGGGTAAAAAAGAGAGGAGCATACGAAATGACAAAGTATATTTTTGTAACAGGAGGAGTTGTTTCCTCACTTGGAAAAGGAATCACGGCTGCATCGTTAGGCCGCCTTCTGAAAAATAGAGGGATGGATGTTACCATTCAAAAATTCGATCCATACATCAACGTAGACCCAGGGACAATGAGTCCATACCAGCACGGTGAGGTTTTTGTCACAGATGATGGTGCGGAAACAGACCTTGACTTAGGTCACTACGAGCGTTTCATTGATATTAACTTAAACAAGTACAGCAACGTCACAACTGGTAAAATCTATTCTACTGTTCTGAAGAAAGAGCGCCGCGGTGATTACTTAGGTGGAACAGTACAGGTCATTCCCCACATTACAAATGAAATCAAAGACCGCGTGTACCGTGCCGGAAAAGAAACGGGTGCAGATGTGGTCATTACAGAAATCGGCGGAACAGTAGGAGATATCGAATCCCTTCCATTCCTTGAAGCCATTCGTCAAATGAAGAGTGACATCGGCCGTGAAAACGTGATGTACATTCATTGTACCCTTGTTCCTTACATCCGTGCAGCGGGTGAATTGAAAACAAAACCAACACAGCATAGTGTAAAAGAACTTCGCAGTCTTGGTATTCAGCCAAACGTCATCGTGGTCAGAACGGAAATGCCAATGACGCAAGATATGAAGGACAAAATTGCGCTATTTTGTGATATTGATACAAAAGCTGTTATCGAATGTCAGGATGCAGACACGCTATACTCCATTCCGCTTGATTTACAAAAACAAGGGCTGGACAAGCTAGTATGTGAACATATGAAACTTGACTGCCAAGATGCGGACATGACGGAGTGGACAGCGCTTGTTGATAAAGTGCAAAACCTTTCGAAACAAGTCACAATTGGTCTTGTAGGGAAGTATGTTGAGCTGCAAGATGCTTATATTTCAGTCGTTGAATCACTTCGTCATGCTGGCTATGCGTTTGATGCAGATGTTCAAATTAAATGGATTAATGCAGAAGAAGTGACAGCAGAGAATATCGCTGATTTCGTACAAGATGTTGACGGCATTATTGTTCCTGGAGGCTTCGGAGACCGCGGAGTAGAAGGGAAAATCATTGCTACACAATTTGCCCGTGAAAACAAAGTGCCATTCTTCGGAATCTGCTTAGGAATGCAAGTGGCATCTATCGAATACGCAAGAAACGTATTAGGCCTTGAAGGAGCTCATTCAGCGGAAATTGATCCTGAAACAGCATTCCCAATCATTGACCTTCTTCCAGAACAGAAGGATGTAGATGATCTAGGCGGAACACTTCGTCTCGGTCTATACCCTTGTAAATTAAATGAAGACTCAAAAGCATTTGCTGCATACAATGACGAAGTGGTCTACGAACGCCACCGTCATCGCTACGAGTTTAATAACGAATACAGACAGCAAATGGAAGCAGCAGGCTTTGTCTTCTCAGGTACAAGTCCAGACGGACGTCTTGTTGAAATTATTGAGCTGAAGGATCACCCTTGGTTCCTTGCTTCTCAGTTCCACCCAGAATTTGTTTCAAGACCGACAAGACCACAGCCGTTATTTAGAGATTTCGTTGGTGCTTCACTTCAAGCATCTGAATCAAAATAAAACAAAAAACTGCCGAGAATATCACTTCTCGGCAGTTTTTTTATTCATATTCCTCGACGATTTCCTTCACAGTAAACGATAGAGCGTGGTAGACGTATAAGCAGGTCATTAAAGCAGGATAACCAAACCTTGTCCCATCTTCAGCGGGCACAAGCGGTTTCTTGAGCTGGAAATCAATGTGGACATCACAATGCTCTTCAATCGTGGACGGCTCCTTTTGGGCCGGTCCTACACCAACAACGGGCGTACCTTGTTCGTGCAGTTCTTTGACAAGAGATTGAATTTCTGGATCTTCTGGGTCTGAATAAAATAGCAGCACCCTGTCACTTGGATGAAGTAAGCTGCGCTCCTTTTGATCGAGCGGCAGTACCTTCGCACCGGGAAATGGCTCCTTGCTTTCAGATGCCTCTAGGGCGACAGCAGCCAGTTCATTCTTTCCGTGAAAATAAACGGCATGTCCACTGACAACAGCCTGTGCAAGAAGGCGTGCACCGTCCTCAATCGCTTCAGCCTGCTTTTCTCCAATACGTGAAAAAATACCTGATAACTGGGTCGTAAAAATTTTTAACAAGACTCATTTCCTCCTTCGGTCAGATCATTTTATAATAGAATATAAAGAGAATATTAGGAAAAATGCTCAGAAAATGTCGTAAAGTAAACTATTATAATTAAAGGAAATGTGAAAATCAAACAGAATTATTTAACAACAGCTCTTTTTATGGCGAAAAATGAAAGCAATGGGGTGTAACAGATGAATGAGAAAATTTTAATTGTCGATGATCAGTACGGTATTAGAATATTATTGAATGAAGTGTTTCATAAAGAAGGCTATCAAACCTTTCAAGCTGCCAATGGACTTCAGGCATTAGATATTGTGAAAAACCATAGACCGAACCTTGTCCTGCTTGATATGAAAATTCCCGGAATGGATGGTATCGAAATTTTAAAACGAATGAAATTAATTGATGAAGACATTCGAGTCATCATTATGACAGCCTATGGAGAATTAGATATGATCCAAGAATCCAAAGAACTCGGTGCATTGACGCACTTCGCTAAGCCTTTTGATATTGATGAAATCCGAGATGCTGTTAAAGAATACCTGCCGCTTGAAACAAATGGCTAGATGGAAATGATTGAATCGAGTCATTCTGTTGCCGATTTGTCGAATAATTGGTATTCTAGAAAAGAAGAAGAAAGCGATCTGACTTTGAAAGTTTACATATGGCGAGAAATTCTGGTCATGCTAGGGTGGAGAGCTTTTTTTAGCAAGCAAATTAGCTACATAGGGAGGATTTTTCATCATGCCTTTAGTTTCAATGACAGAAATGTTGAAAGACGCAAAGGAAAAAGGTTACGCTGTTGGACAGTTTAACTTAAATAACTTAGAATTCACGCAAGCGATTTTACAAGCTGCTGAAGAAGAGAAATCTCCTGTTATCTTAGGAGTATCTGAAGGAGCAGGACGCTACATGGGCGGCTTCAAAACAGTTGTCGCAATGGTTAAAGCGTTAATCGAAGAATATAATGTAACAGTTCCTGTTGCGATTCATTTAGATCACGGTTCAAGCTTTGAATCTTGTGCAAAAGCGATTCATGCAGGATTTACTTCTGTCATGATCGATGCTTCTCACCATCCATTCGATGAGAATGTGGAAACAACTGCGAAAGTCGTTGAACTTGCACATTTCCATGGTGTGTCTGTAGAAGCTGAACTTGGAACTGTTGGTGGGCAAGAAGATGACGTCATCGCTGAGGGCGTTATTTATGCTGATCCAAAAGAGTGCCAAGAGCTTGTAGAACGCACTGGTATTGACTGCCTTGCACCTGCATTAGGTTCAGTACATGGTCCATACAAAGGTGAACCAAACCTTGGTTTCGCTGAAATGGAAGAAATCGGTAAAACAACTGGTCTTCCACTTGTTCTTCACGGTGGAACAGGTATCCCAACTGCTGACATCAAGCGTGCAATTTCACTTGGTACAGCAAAAATCAATGTAAACACTGAAAACCAAATTGCTTCTGCGAAAGCAGTACGCGAAACACTTGCTGCAAAAACAGAAGAGTATGATCCACGTAAATATCTTGGACCAGCTCGTGACGCAATTAAAGCGACTGTTATCGGCAAAATGCGCGAATTTGGTTCTTCTAACCAAGCATAATTTGATGAGAACCGAAAGCCGCCTGAGTCACAGGCGGTTTTCTCCATATCTTGAGAAAGCGCAATCAAATTTACATTTCAGACAATTTATTGATAGGAGAGTGGCACAGTTATGTTATTTTTCGTAGATACAGCGAATATTGAAGACATCAAAGAGGCGCACGAGCTTGGCATTTTAGCAGGCGTCACAACAAACCCTAGTTTAGTAGCGAAAGAAAAGGACGTCTCATTCCACGACCGCCTTCGCGAAATCACTGACGTGGTATCAGGTTCTGTCAGTGCAGAAGTGATTTCCTTAAAAGCAGAGGAAATGATTGAAGAAGGAAAAGAGCTAGCTGCCATCGCACCGAATATCACGGTCAAAATTCCAATGACTACAGATGGCCTTAAAGCTGTCAAAGCATTAACAGACCTTGGAATTAAAACAAACGTCACATTGATTTTTAGTGCAAACCAGGCACTTCTTGCAGCTAGAGCTGGTGCGACGTATGTTTCTCCATTCCTTGGCCGCTTAGATGACATTGGCCAAAATGGTCTTGATCTCATCAGCGAAGTGAAAACTATTTTTGATGTTCATGGATTAGATACACAAATCATTGCTGCATCTATTCGTCATCCGCAGCATGTGACAGAAGCTGCGCTTAGAGGTGCTCATATCGGCACAATGCCGCTGAAAGTCATCAAGCAGCTGACGAAACACCCATTAACGGATGCAGGCATTGAGCAATTTTTAGCAGACTGGAATAAATAAATGATTGTGGCAGGCGGGATCGTCTCTCGTTTGCCGCAGTTTTCCTTATAAACGCTAAGAAATGTTTTGTGCAAAGAAGAGAACATCACAGCCTCGCAAAGCTTCGATTATTTTTCTTCCGACAAATTTCGTTTAACCTGTATTCTTTCTCTTGATATTGGCTAAATTTTGGACAAGACCTTTTAAAGCGCGACATCCACAAACAGTATAACTCCAACAGTGATCTTCTTTAAGAAGGGAGACAAATATGGAAAAGTTAAACATTGCCGGCGGTGATCCCTTGCGCGGGACCGTACATATTAGTGGTGCGAAAAATAGTGCTGTGGCACTGATTCCTGCCACAATTCTTGCTGATTCTCCAGTAACCATTGAAGGCCTTCCGCATATATCAGATATCGACACATTACGGGATCTGTTAGAAGAAATTGGCGGAAAGGTCACTTTTGAAAAAGGTGAAATGGTTGTGAATCCTGTTTCCATGATCAGTATGCCGCTTCCTAATGGAAAAGTGAAGAAACTGCGTGCATCCTATTATTTAATGGGCGCCATGCTGGGCAGATTTAAGCAGGCTGTCATCGGACTGCCAGGAGGATGCCACTTAGGACCTAGGCCGATCGATCAGCATATCAAAGGCTTTGAAGCACTTGGAGCCGAGGTGACAAACGAGCAGGGTGCGATTTATTTGCGCGCTGAAAAATTAGTCGGAGCCCGGATTTATCTTGATGTTGTCAGTGTAGGTGCGACGATCAACATCATGCTGGCAGCCGTACTGGCTGAAGGAAAAACCGTGATTGAAAATGCTGCAAAGGAACCCGAAATTATTGATGTAGCGACACTGCTTGCAAGCATGGGAGCCAAAATCAAAGGTGCGGGTACCGATGTCATTCGAATCGAAGGTGTAGAATCTCTTCATGGCTGTAAGCATTCAATCATCCCTGACCGCATCGAAGCAGGAACATTTTTAATAGCTGGTGCAGCGATGGGTGATGAAGTTGTACTTGATAATGTGATCCCAACTCATTTAGAATCAATTACGGCGAAACTTAGAGAAATGGGGTTCACCATTGAAACGAGCAACGATCAGATGCTGATCGTTGGCAGAAACGAAGGACTCAAGCCTGTCGATATCAAAACCCTTGTGTATCCGGGCTTTCCGACTGACCTTCAGCAGCCGATGACGGCGCTGTTAACAAAAGCAAAAGGCACGAGTGTGGTCACAGATACGATCTACTCAGCACGCTTTAAGCACATTGACGAATTGCGTCGAATGGGTGCAAACATGAAGGTCGAAGGAAGATCTGCTATTATTACCGGACAAACACAGCTCCAAGGAGCAAAGGTTAAAGCAAGTGATCTGCGTGCAGGCGCTTGTCTTGTTGTCGCAGGGTTAATGGCAGACGGTGTGACCGAAATCACAGGGCTTGAACATATAGACAGAGGATATAGTTTGCTTGAGAAGAAGCTTGAAGGCTTGGGTGCAACCATCTGGCGTGAAAAGCTGAATGACCAAGAAATAGAAGAACTTCAAAATTCATAAGGCTTTGACTGTGAGAGGAGATTTGGACAAAAATGGAAAGAAGTTTATCGATGGAACTAGTACGGGTGACAGAAGCAGCTGCATTAAAATCTGCCCGTTGGATGGGAAGAGGATTAAAAGACGAAGCGGATGATGCTGCAACAAGTGCAATGCGTGATGTATTTGACACCATTCCGATGAAGGGGACAGTGGTCATTGGCGAAGGAGAAATGGACGAAGCACCAATGCTTTATATTGGGGAAAAGCTTGGGAACGGATATGGACCTCGCGTGGATGTCGCTGTTGATCCATTAGAAGGAACAAACATTGTGGCAAGCGGCGGCTGGAATGCCTTAGCTGTCATTGCAGTTGCAGATCATGGCAACCTGCTGAATGCACCTGATATGTACATGGATAAGATCGCAGTAGGTCCAGAAGCGGTAGGCTGCATCGACATTGAAGCGCCTGTCATTGATAATCTTCGCGCTGTTGCAAAAGCAAAAAACAAAGATATTGAAGATGTGGTTGCAACGATTTTAAACAGAGATCGACATGAGAAAATTATTGCTGAACTGAGAGAAGCAGGAGCAAGAATTAAACTGATCGACGATGGTGACGTTGCAGGAGCCATTAATACAGCATTTGATCACACAGGTGTTGATATTCTATTTGGTTCAGGCGGAGCGCCTGAGGGTGTCCTTTCTGCTGTTGCGTTAAAGGCACTTGGTGGTGAAATTCATGGTAAGCTTCTTCCTCAAAGTGAAGAAGAACTAAGACGCTGTGAGAAAATGGGGCTGGATGTTGGGAAAGTCCTCAGAATGGAAGATCTCGTAAAAGGAGATGACGCCATTTTTGCAGCGACAGGTGTAACGGACGGAGAATTACTTAAAGGTGTTCAATTCAAAGGCTCTGTTGGAACAACACATAGTGTTGTCATGCGTGCGAAATCAGGTACGGTTCGTTTCGTAGACGGCAGACACAGCTTAAAGAAAAAACCGAATCTTGTCATTCGTCCGTAATCTGAAAGCGGGTATTCATTACCCGCTTTTCATATAGGTGTCAAATGTATATCATTTTCTTTTAAAAGTTGAATATTCTCTGCAAATGAGGTAAAACTAAAGAGTGCTGCGAAATTTTCTGCGAATTTACTTCTTTTAAGCTTCAACAAGTTTAAATACTGCCGCATCATGACGATATACTCATTATCCTTCTCTATGTTGACAAAGCTCTATTTCACATTGTTCCTATCTTTCACGATAAAACGAGTGGGAGCGTTACCATCAGAGCGAGGTCATTCCAACAACAACGGAATTAAAAGCTAATCAAATACAATGGTCATGCATTTGTAAAGAAATACATTGACTAGAAAAGTGTGGTGTCCATATTGAAAGATGTATCGATTTCATCTTTGGAAAATATGAAATTAAAAGAGCTGTATGAGTTAGCAAAACGATACAAAATCTCTTATTACAGCAAACTAACAAAAAAAGAATTAATTTTTGCCATCTTAAAGGCGAACGCTGAGCAAGAGGATCTCTTATTTATGGAAGGGGTTCTTGAAATTATTCAGTCTGAGGGATTTGGTTTCTTAAGACCGATTAACTACTCACCAAGTTCTGAAGACATTTATATTTCAGCTTCACAAATCAGACGCTTTGATTTACGAAATGGAGATAAAGTGTCTGGAAAGGTACGACCTCCAAAAGAGAATGAACGCTACTATGGCCTCCTTCATGTAGAAGCGGTAAATGGGGACGACCCAGAATCAGCAAAGGAACGTGTTCACTTTCCTGCACTCACACCGCTATTTCCTGACCGTCAAATGATTCTTGAAACACAGCCTAATCACCTGTCTACTAGAATTATGGACATGATGGCGCCAGTTGGATTTGGACAGCGTGGTTTAATCGTTGCACCGCCTAAGGCTGGGAAAACCATTTTGCTTAAAGAAATTGCCAACAGCATTTCTGAAAATCACCCAGAGGCAGAGCTGATTGTCCTTTTGATTGACGAACGCCCAGAAGAAGTAACAGATATCGAACGTTCTGTTGCAGGGGATGTTGTTAGTTCAACCTTTGACGAAGTACCGGAAAACCACATTAAAGTAGCAGAGCTTGTCTTAGAGCGTGCGATGCGTCTTGTTGAACATAAGAAAGATGTCATCATCTTAATGGACAGCATCACAAGGCTTGCTCGTGCATACAACCTTGTGATTCCGCCAAGCGGCCGAACGCTTTCAGGCGGTATTGATCCTGCGGCTTTCCATCGTCCAAAACGCTTCTTTGGTGCTGCACGTAACATTGAAGAAGGCGGAAGCTTGACGATTTTAGCCACTGCACTTGTTGATACAGGATCACGTATGGATGACGTAATTTATGAAGAGTTTAAAGGAACTGGGAACATGGAGCTTCATTTGGACCGTTCTTTGGCCGAAAGAAGAATTTTCCCTGCGATCGACATTCGCCGTTCTGGTACGAGAAAAGAAGAACTGCTTGTGCCAAAAGAGCATCTTGATCGTTTATGGGCGATGAGAAAATCGATGTCAGATACACCTGACTTCGCTGAGAAGTTCATGCGCAAAATGAGAAAAACAAAGACAAACCAAGAATTTTTCGATATTTTAACGCAAGAATGGAAACAAGCCAATATGTCTGCATCAAGAAGATAGTTTCTCTGGAAAAATACATTTGCAATCATAGACTCACACTGTTATAATTTTATCATGTGCGTTTCAGAATTTATTTCTGAGATATTAACTCTGTTTCCGAATTGGATTCAGGGCGGAAGGAGATGACAGTAGATGAAAACAGGAATTCATCCTAACTACAAAAAAGCTACAGTCAAATGCGCTTGTGGAAATGAGTTTGAAACTGGATCAGTAAAAGAAGAGGTACGCATCGAGATTTGCTCTGAGTGCCATCCTTTCTATACAGGCCGTCAAAAATTCGCTTCTGCTGATGGACGTGTTGACCGCTTTAACAAAAAATACGGTCTTAAGTAATAATAGATACAATAAACAGGCAGGAATCCGTTCTTGCCTGTTTTTTTACGTGGATTGATGGAACTTTAAAACGGGGGAGAAGACCTTATGTATGTGATGAAACAAAGCGGTTGGCTTGAAGTCATCTGCGGCAGTATGTTTTCTGGAAAGTCGGAAGAATTGATTCGGAGAGCCAAAAGGGCCACCTTTGCCAAACAAGAAGTAAAAATATTCAAACCATCGATTGATAACCGATATAGTACAAGCTCAGTTGTGTCACATAACGGTTCATCATTAGATGGGATTGCAGTAGCCTCACCAAAAGACATAATAACGCACATATCAGAAAGAACCGATGTCATTGGCATTGATGAGGTGCAATTTTTTGATGAGACAATCATTGACATTGTCACTCAATTGGCTGACCAAGGCTATCGAGTCATTGTTGCAGGCCTGGATCAAGACTTCAGAGGAGAGCCATTTGGTGTTGTTCCGCATTTAATGGCATGTGCAGAGCTTGTAACAAAACTTCAAGCAGTTTGTTCGGTATGCGGCTCCCCAGCGAGTAGAACACAACGCTTGATCGACGGTAAACCCGCATCCTATGATGATCCTATTATTTTAGTAGGTGCGCAGGAATCATACGAAGCACGATGCAGACATCACCATGAAGTACCAAGACTTGATGTTGGTACAACACTTGACAAATAAAAAAATAGCAAATGCCGCTGTGTTTCGTTTTTCGAGATTTTGGCTGAACACCCATCATTTGTACTTAAATAAATTAAATAACACTACGATTAAATTATCTAATTTTCAACGCTTGCGTTTTGTCATAAGCAGGCATAAAATGACTAACTGTAGTGTAAAGCATTTAAACGAAAAGTTCGATTTCTTGTCATAATTTTTTTGATTAAGGATTTTTCTCCTTAATCGTTCTTTGGATTAATAGTTCACTTTATTTATATTTTAGAAAGAGGGTAGTTTTTGATGAACAACGTGAAGAAAACAAAAGAAGGGTACCTCGAAACCACTTTGACAGGTAAAGATGTATTATCGATTCCAACGTTGAACAAAGGCGTTGCTTTCTCTGAAGAAGAAAGACAAGAGCTTGGACTAGAAGGTTTACTTCCTCCAACGGTTCTAACTTTAGAACAGCAAGCGGAAAGAGCGTACAAGCAGTTTCTAGCTCAGCCGGATCGTCTTCGTCAAAACGTATACTTAAGTGATTTGCAAAACCGTAACGAAGTATTGTTCTACAAGCTTCTAACAGAAAAGCTTCGTGAAATGCTTCCAGTTGTGTACACACCAACTGTTGGTGAAGCGATTCAAGAATACAGCCATGAATACAGAAGACCTCATGGTGTCTATCTTTCAATTGACGACATTGACGGAATCGAGAAAGCATTTGAAAACTTGCACGCAACTGCTGGAGATATTGACCTCATCGTTGCAACTGACTCTGAGAGTATTCTTGGAATTGGTGACTGGGGTGTTGGTGGTATCAACATCGCAATCGGTAAATTAGCTGTTTACACGGCTGCAGCAGGTATTGATCCTAGCCGTGTGATTCCAGTTGTATTAGATGTTGGAACAAACAATGAAAAATTATTGAATGATCCATTATACATTGGGAACCATCACAAACGTGTACAAGGTGAAAAATACGAAGAATTCATTGATGCTTATGTGAAAGCAGCACTTAAATTCTTCCCGAAAGCATTGCTTCACTGGGAAGACCTTGGAAACAAAAATGCGCGTAACATCATGAAAAAATACAACGATAACATCTTAACGTTCAACGATGATATTCAAGGTACTGGTGCCATTACTTTAGCGGGTGTTCTTGCAGCTGTCAAGAAAACTGGTACTCAATTGAAAGATCACCGTGTTGTCATCTTCGGAGCTGGATCAGCTGGTATCGGAATTGCAGATCAAATGCGTGACACAATGGTTCTTGAAGGTCTAACAGAAGAAGAAGCAAACAATGCATTCTGGACATTAGACTACAGAGGATTGCTAACAGATCAATTTGAAGATGAAGTGCTTGATTTCCAAAAACCGTACCTGCGTACTTCTGATGAAGTCGAAGGCTGGGCACGCGATGAAAAAGGACAAATCTCATTTGCTGAAACTGTTCGCAGGGTGAAGCCGACCATCCTTATCGGTACATCAGGTCAAGGCGGCGCATTCACTGAAGAAATCATTAAAGAAATGGCAGCTCATACAGAGCGTCCAGTGATCATGCCAATGTCTAACCCAACACCGCTTGCTGAAGCTGTGCCAGAGGATCTATTCAAATGGACTGACGGCCGTGCGCTTGTTGCAACAGGAAGCCCGTTTGAAAACGTTGAGTATAACGGAATTGAACATGAAATCGGCCAATCAAACAATGCGTTCGTTTTCCCTGGACTTGGTCTTGGTTCAATCGTAACAGAATCAAAAATCATCACAAAAGGCATGTTCGTTGCTTCTGCGAATGCAATTGCTGAAATGGTTGATCATGAGAAACCAGGTGCTGGTCTTCTTCCAAGTATTGATAAATTGCAAGAAGTGTCAATTCATGTAGCTGTTGAAGTAGCGAAAGCAGCAATCAAAGATGGAGTCGCTAGAAGAACGCCTGACAACATCGAACAAGCTGTGAAAGACGCAATGTGGATTCCTGAATATAAAAAAATTGTAAGAGCATAATAAAATGTGTAACGCGGCATTGCTTCGGGTAATCTAAGCAATGCCGCAATAAATAAGAAACATGTAAAGGATTTAAGGAGGAAGAGTAAGATGGACTTTTTAAATATTTTGATCCTCCTAGCACCGATTTTTTTCGTTATCGCGCTGGGTTGGTTCGCAGGGAACTTCGGCAGCTATGACGCTAAATCTGCAAAAGGTGTAAGTACACTTGTTACAAAGTATGCTTTACCAGCGCACTTTATCGCCAGTATTCTGTCAACACCAAAAGATAAATTCTATAGTCAAATTCCATTTTTCGTTGCATTGATTTTCGGAATCGTTGGTTTTTATATCATTATCCTTTTAGTTACGAAATTTGCTTTTAAATATGATTTAACAGATTCTTCTGTTTTCTCGTTAAACTCAGCACAACCGACCTTTGCATTTATGGGGATTCCGGTCTTGGGCAGTTTATTTGGAGCTCAAGAGGTTGCAATTCCGATTGCGATTACCGGAATAGTTGTAAATGCATTGCTTGATCCAATTGCTATTATTGTGTCAACTGTCGGTGAAAAAACAAAAGGAAAAGCCAAAGAAGGCGAAAGCTTCCTAAAAATGACGACAAAAGCAATTTTACACGGTTTATCAGAGCCGCTTGCACTTGCACCGTTAGCCAGTATCATTCTTGTTCTTTTAGGATTTAAACTTCCTGCAATCGGACATGAAATGTTAGAGGAAATTGGCAGCGTCACATCAGGTGTGGCATTATTCGCAGTCGGTGTCACTGTTGGTATCCGCAAAATTAAATTAAGCTTGCCAGCCTTCAGTATTGCATTGCTAAAAGTAGCTGTACAACCATTACTTATGTATTTTATTGCCGTTCTTATGGGTCTTTCGGCTGATGAAATTACAAAAGCTGTATTGCTTGTTGCCTTCCCAGGTTCAGCTGTTGCAGCAATGATCGCAACACGATTTGAAAAACAAGAGGCGGAAACTGCATCCGCATTTGTGATCAGTGCCATCATGTCACTCATCACATTACCGATCATTATTGCACTTACCGTATAATATAGTAGAAAGGCTGCCAAACGAGGCAGCCTTTCTTAGCGAAATGAATGAAACAGAGGGAAGAGTACACGCTTTTTTTTGATGTCGGGGTGTGCGGTTTCCTTTTTTTCTTCTACTTGTGACGGTTGTTTCAAGGCTGCGGCGAGGCGGTCAAATTTTGTGGATAAGTCTTCAATTTCTCTGCGGTGCTGAAGCAGCTGATACGATACACCTTCATCTGCTTTTTTAGCCAATTTCCGTTCAAGCTCTTGCAGGCGGTCTTCTACATCAGTGACGTGTAATTGCTGTTGAATAAGCTCTTTTACTTGCTTTTCTAATGCTTCAATCCGCTGTATGGAGACATCAATTTCGGCAGCAGGTGCTGATTGACGAACGGTTTCCTTATGGATTGGCAGTTGAATGTCTTGGAGGATCACACCTTCACTCATTTGGTGTTTGACCTCTTTGAGCAGCTGTACGATATCTTCATGAAATTCATAATGTCCAAGTTCATTCCGGGCGACAGGGATGTTTAGCTGTTTGACCCAACGCTGAATCGTTTTTGAAGAAACACCAATTTCTTTTGCAACCTCATTTGTATTCAAACCAAATGCCCTCCCTTTTTTCAATTACAAGTACCATTCTCTTTTAAGAGTTCCTGTTCCTTCGCGTTAGACAAAACAAGTAACCAATCGCCAAAGATCGTGTTTTCTAGCGAAAAATTGCAGGAAGTCAATTGTTTTGGAAATTTTTTTGACTGTCATACCCCGCTATACTATAATTAGACTGTTACGCACAAAACAGAGGTGAAGACCATGTTAGACCGTTTAAAATCAATTGAAGAACGCTATGAAAAGCTAAATGAATATTTAAGTGACCCTGAAGTGGTGAACGACCCTAAGAAGCTTCGTGAATATTCGAAAGAACAATCCGATATTCAAGAAACTGTTGAGGTATATAGACAATATCGTGCGGCATACGATCAGCTGAATGATGCAAAAGCAATGCTCGAAGAGAAGCTGGATGCCGAGATGCGCGACATGGTCAAAGAAGAAATTTCAGAGCTCACAGAAGAAACGGAACGTTTAGAAGACGAGCTGAAAATCTTGCTGATCCCGAAAGATCCAAATGACGATAAGAACGTTATTGTGGAGGTTCGTGGTGCAGCGGGTGGAGAAGAAGCTGCTCTTTTTGCAGGAAACCTTTACCGTATGTACAGCCGTTATGCTGAAATGCAAGGCTGGAAAACGGAAGTGATGGAAGCGAGTGTCACTGGCACAGGCGGTTATAAAGAAATCATCTTTATGATCAGCGGGAAAGGCGCATACTCCAAACTAAAGTTTGAAAATGGTGCACACCGCGTGCAGCGTGTTCCAGAAACAGAATCAGGCGGACGGATCCATACATCTACTGCGACAGTCGCTGTATTACCTGAGGCTGAGGAAGTTGAAATTGATATCCATGAAAAAGATATCCGTGTGGATACATTTGCATCAAGCGGACCTGGCGGACAAAGTGTCAATACGACCATGTCTGCTGTTCGATTAACTCACCTTCCAACAGGTGTTGTTGTGTCCTGTCAGGATGAGAAATCACAAATTAAAAACAAAGAAAAAGCCATGAAAGTACTTCGTGCGAGAATTTATGATAAATTCCAGCGAGAAGCACAGGCTGAATATGATCAAACACGTAAATCTGCGGTTGGAACAGGGGATCGTTCAGAGCGTATCCGTACGTACAACTTCCCGCAAAACCGTGTAACAGACCACCGCATCGGATTGACGATTCAAAAGCTTGATCAAATTTTAGAAGGAAAACTTGACGAGGTCATTGATGCACTAATTATGGAAGACCAAGCAAGAAAGCTTCAAGATGCAAAATAAAGAGCGAACAATCTTCGAAGCCCTTAAATGGGCTTCTTCTTTGTTAACGGAAGCTGGCAGAGACCAAAATGCAGCAGAACTCCTGTTGATACATGTGCTCGGCTGGAGCAGAAGTGAGCTTCTTGCACGATTTCATGATGCGCTGCCTGAGGAGCAAGATCAACTGTTCAGCAAATTTGTGACGCAGCATAAGGCGGGTGTTCCTGTTCAGCATTTAACGGGTATTGAATTCTTTTACGGACGTCCTTTCGAGGTGAACAAGCATGTTCTTATTCCTCGTCCTGAAACGGAAGAAGTTGTTCTGGCGGCGCTCAATTTGGTAGGTGACGTTTTCCCGCCTGATCAGCCACTAAAAGCAGTTGACGTTGGCACAGGAAGCGGAGCCATTGCGATTACGCTGGCTCTTGAAAAAAAATCACTATCTGTCACAGCGACTGATATCTCACAAGAAGCGCTTGCGGTAGCAAAACGCAATCAACAAGCGCTCGGTGCAGACGTTCATTTTTTACATGGGGATTTGCTTGAACCGGTTATAGCTCAAGGCATTAAAGTAGATGTATTTATTTCCAATCCACCTTATATTGCGGCGGAAGAAATGGACAGTCTGTCTCAGGTTGTGACGAAGCATGAGCCGGTGAATGCGCTGACGGACGGACGCGATGGCTTGTGGTTTTATCAGCGTCTCGTTCATGATCTTCCCAGCGTGCTGAGTGATCAAGCAGTTGTTGTCTTTGAAATTGGACATACGCAAGGTCAAGATGTCACAGCGCTACTTGAGCAGGCATTTCCTAAAGCGGATGTCTGCATCGTCAAAGATATTAACGGAAAAGATCGAGCTGTTTGCGCATACATTCAAAACGGAAAGTCCGGCTGAAGAAAGCCGGACTATTTTATTATGTAAAGATGAAACTTATGGTAAAAGAGAAACGTATATATAGAAGAATGAACATTCTGATCATGATTTTTTACATAAATTTGTTTTGAAGGAGCGAATGGTGTGAACAAAAGGTATGCGATGGTGTTGGTCATCGTCAGTGTACTATTGATTGTGAGTGCTTGTGGTAAACCGAGCTTTAAAAAAGAGGCAGCAGCATTTGGAGAAAGCTATAAAAAAGCACAATACACAGTGAATCGAACGGATGACCTATCTGACATGAAAGAGAAGCTGAAGGTTTATTTAACCGAACATGAATATCAAGAATATACACAAGACAGCATGTTCCCGAGCATATTAGAAGCGGCGAAGGATCAAGATTGTCAAATTAAGCTGAAAAAAATTATGTTTTCGCCTTCAGATGAAAGCGATGACAGAATTGAATTTAACTATGAAATGGTGATCCAATTTATCGATCAAAAAGGAAAAGTCAAAAAAGAAATCGAGAAAAAAGGAGCCATGACTGTCATCAAAACAGAATCTGGTTTAAAAATCAGCCGAGATTGGGATGGGAGACTATACCCTTCTGACTACCAATCCTCACTCAAAAGTCGTTCTTAATGAGAACGGCTTTTTTGTTTTGACTCATAATCTATTAAAAAATTCATATTGACTGTTTATGAAATGAGTTTCCTGGACACAATGTTTGTAGCGAAGAGAAAAAGTGGGGGGAACACACAATGTTGAAAAGTAAAACGATGATTTATCTTTATATGTTTCTATTATTATGCGGTGCTTTTGCAAACCTTGGCAGAGAGGAGACGGCGGCTGCTTCTGCAAATCAGCCTGTTGTTATACCAGATGAAGCGATTCGATTACGCATTTTAGCAAATAGTGATCGTTCAGCTGATCAGGATGTGAAAAGAAGTATTCGTGACGAGGTCAATGCGAATATGACGGAGTGGGTCAAAGACCTCACATCCATTGAAGAAGCAAGACGTGTCATTCGATCAAAGCTGCCAGAAATCAATCGTATCGCCAAAGCGAAATTGAAGGAACAGCATATTGATCAATCTGTATCGGTCAGTTTCCAAAAAGCTTCATTTCCAACAAAACTCTATGGAAATTTCGTCTACCCTGCTGGGAAATATGAAGCCATTTTAATTACGCTTGGAGAAGGAGACGGTGCCAACTGGTGGTGTGTGTTATTTCCACCGCTCTGCTTTATCGATTTTTCAAACGGAGAAGCCATCGCCTCACCAGAAGGGGATGATGATAAACAAGTGACAGCGCAGCAAACGAAAGAGTCTGTTAATGAAGTGGTGAAAGAAGAGGAAGAAGAGACAGGTGAAGTGAAGTTCTTTCTGTTCGAATGGGTCTCTAGTCTTTTCTCTTAAAAAAGGTATAAATCGGTTTTTGCCTCATAGAGTTGAAGTAAGAGATCAAAAAGAGGTGAAAGCATGTATTATCAATTAAGAATAGCTACAGAAGAAGATGTCCCGGCGATCAATGCTTTTCTTGAAAAGGGACAAGCAAAAGGCGGAGTAACGCTTGCAGAGCGAACGGCATTTGTAGTGATGGAAGATGCGGATGGTCAGCTGGCAGGCTGCTTAGGTCTTGAACAGCTCAATGAACAAGAGGGATTGCTGCGGTCTCTTGTCATATCAGATAAGCTCGGTCAGGGACACATTGTCTCTTTGTTCCAAAGTGTTCAAACGCTCGGTGAAAAAATGGGTGTGGATACTTTTTATGTTGTCGCAAACCATTCCTCTTCCCATGATTTTTTGGCATTAATGGGCTTTACGCCTTTAAAGGAAATTCCAGAAAGCATATGGAGCTCTGCACATGCGAAAGAGACATTGGGGAAAGAACAGGCTGTGGTCCTGCAAAAAAAAGGCAGTTAATCACAAAATGATGGACTTATACACATACTTATCCACTATAAAACAAGCGTTATCCACAAATTGTGGACAACGCTTGTTTTATTGATCATCATCTTTTATACTTTCAAAAGGATAATTGAGATATATCAACAGTTTTATCTTTTTTAAAAGGAGTTTGTATGATGTTAAATACAAAAAGGTGGTCTGTGGATTTAGAAAAGGATTTATCCACATACTATCCACAAATTAAACAGGCGGCCGATCTGCTGAAGCAAAATGAAGTGGTTGCTTTCCCGACAGAGACCGTTTACGGACTCGGGGCAAATGCGAAAGAGACAGAAGCCGTGATGAAAATTTATGAAGCGAAAGGGCGTCCGAGTGATAATCCGTTGATTGTTCACATTGCGGAGGTTCAGCAGCTTCACGAATTTGCACAAATAGAAAGCGAAAAAGCGAAGGCGCTGATGGATGCCTTTTGGCCGGGCGCCTTAACCATTGTTCTTCCGTGTAAACCGGGCACTTTATCAAAGCAGGTTACAGCAGGTTTATCCACAGTAGGTGTGAGAATGCCTGACCATCCCATTGCGCTTGAGCTGATCCGAGCAGCGGGTCTGCCAATTGCTGCACCAAGTGCCAATTGTTCGGGAAAGCCTTCACCAACTCAAGCTGACCATGTAGCCAGTGATCTCGAAGGAAGAATCGCTGGGATTGTGGATGGCGGTTCAACAGGTATTGGCGTTGAGTCAACGGTTGTATCCTGTATCGGTGAGACCCCAGTGATTTTAAGACCAGGCGGAATTACAAAAGAAGCATTAGAAGAGGTCGTGGGGACGGTGAGTGTGGACCCAGGGCTGACAAAAAAGGACGAAGCGCCTGTATCGCCGGGAATGAAATACACACATTATGCACCTGAAGCCAAGATGTATATCTTTCATGGAAGTGATGAAGACATGCAGTGTCACATTCAGAAATACAGAGCTGAAGGTTTAAAAGTCGGAGTGCTGACAACAGAAGAAAAGAAATCGCTGTTTGCGGCAGATGTTGTGTACAGCTGTGGATGGAGAGAAAAACCTGAAACGGTTGCTGCAAACCTTTATCGTGTACTGAGACAATTTGATGAAACAGATGTAGACTTGATCATTTCAGAAGCCTTTTCAGAGCAGGGAGTCGGTTCTGCCATTATGAACCGTCTGCAAAAAGCCGCAGGAGGGCGTACACTCCCTTCGTTCCAATAGTTCTAACCTTTCTTGGACAAACATAGGTTAAAGAAGAATGTGTGTCCAAGGGGGATTTACATGAACGAACTAGCTGGCGAATTGCTGACACTCAGCATCATGGCTTTTGCACTTGGGATGGATGCTTTTTCGGTTGGACTTGGTATGGGAATGATTCAGCTGAGGTTCCGCCAGATCATTTATATTGGACTTGTTATTGGGATATTTCATATGTTTATGCCGCTTTTTGGCATGCTGACAGGTCAGCTCTTATCTGGATGGCTTGGTCTTCTTGCCACCTATATTGGCGGGACGCTGCTTTTGGTGCTGGGACTGCAAATGATTGTTGCTTCTATCCGCAAAGAGGATAAGCCCTTTATCGCACCAGTTGGGGCTGGTCTCGTTCTTTTTGCGACAAGTGTAAGCCTAGACAGCTTCTCCGTTGGTTTAAGCCTCGGAATTTACGGTTCCCAGGTGTGGATGACTATATTATTGTTTGGTTTTTTTAGTATGCTCCTCACATGGCTCGGATTATTACTCGGTAAACAGGTTCGGTCATGGGTTGGTTCATATAGCGGTGCGCTTGGCGGAATCATTTTACTAGCCTTTGGTATCAAATTATTATTTCCGCTCTAGCCAGTCTCCTTACATAACATGTAGAATGAAATGCTATATAATAGAAGAAAAGGAGGGCGAAAGATGAAAATCTTATTTGTTTGTACGGGAAATACATGCAGAAGTCCAATGGCTCAAGCCCTTTTTGCTTCCATTGCAGATGAAAAAGGTTTAGAGGTCACTGTAAAATCAGCGGGCATTTTTGCCTCCGATGAAGGGAAGGCTTCTCCTCAAGCGATCGAAGCATTATTTGAGAAAAGCATTCCACTGAATCACTCATCATCAAAATTGACAGAGGATCTTCTGCGCGAAGCTCATTACGTCTTCACGATGACGATGCAGCATAAACAGTTGATTGCAGAGCAATATGCGCATGCAAAAGGCAAGGTCTTCACTTTAAAGGAATTTGCGACAGGAACAGAAGGCGATGTATCCGATCCGTTTGGAGGAAGTCTTTCTGTTTATCAGGAAACTCGAGATGAACTAGAAGCCTTACTGTATCAGCTCGCTGAGAAGCTGAAAAAAGATCATCATAATAGATAACCTGTAAAACCGTTGCCTCAACGGTTTTTCTGCTATTGTTTGCAAATCACTAGGTAGAGGTTAAAATATAACTGTGAATAAAGAATGAATGTAAGACATAACAGATCAACTCACCCTTAGGAGGAATTGCCCGATGAAAGTAGCCATTGCATCCGATCACGGCGGAACGAATATTCGTGAAGAAATCAAACAACTGATGGATGAATTGAAGATTGAATACATTGATATGGGTTGTGAATGCGGATCAGGTTCTGTAGACTACCCAGATTATGCTTTCCCTGTAGCCAATATGGTGGCAAACGGAGAAGTCGACCGCGGCATTTTAATTTGTGGGACAGGCATCGGCATGAGCATCTCAGCAAATAAAGTAAAAGGAATTCGCTGTGCATTGGCTCATGATACATTTAGTGCGAAAGCAACGAGAGAACATAATGATACGAACGTTCTTGCAATGGGAGAGCGAGTGATTGGACCAGGATTAGCACGTGAGATTGCGCACATTTGGCTGACGACAGAGTTTACAGCAGGACGCCATGCTGTGCGGATTGGCAAAATTGCTGATTACGAAGAAAAGCACCTATAAGGAGCGCTTAACATGAACATTGGTCAAGATTGGCTTGAAATGTTAAAAGAGTTTCATCAAACAGTTGAATTGCGTGCCGGGCAAATCTTAGTCATTGGCTGCAGTACGTCAGAAGTGGCTGGTGAGCATATTGGTACTGCAGGAAGTGAGCAAATTGCTGCCTCTATCTATCAAGAATTGGATCAGTTAAGACGAGAGACCGGGATTGAACTCGCCTTTCAATGCTGTGAACATCTAAATCGTGCCCTTGTTGTTGAAGAAGAAGTGGCTTTCCGTTTTAACCTGGAGATCGTAGCTGCAGTACCTGTCCGTAAAGCGGGTGGTTCGATGGCGGCTCATGCATATCAGCAAATGGAACATCCTGTATTAGTCGAATGCATTGAGGCACATGCTGGAATTGATATCGGCGATACGTTAATTGGGATGCACTTAAAGAGAGTCGCTGTACCTGTCCGCCTCAGTCGTCATCGATTAGGACATGCACATGTGACTTTTGCGAAAACGCGTCCGAAGCTGATTGGCGGAGAACGAGCCGTTTATACAAGATCATAGCTTCGATATATTTCTAATATAATGTTGAATGATGAAGACGCTTTACCACTTGAATATTCGGGTTTTCATAAAAAAGAAGTCGATTTTCCAAAAAAAACTTTTACATTTTACTCAAAAACCGTGTACAATGAGATGGTGAAAACATCGAATGGAAATAGATTGGAGAGGATTTCGCTGATGAAACATTTACCTGAGCAAGACGCACAAGTATTCAAAGCAATTCAACTAGAGCGGAAACGCCAGCAGGACAAAATCGAATTAATTGCATCAGAAAACTTCGTAAGCGAAGCAGTCATGGAAGCACAGGGCTCTGTATTAACAAACAAATACGCTGAGGGCTATCCTGGTAAACGCTACTATGGCGGCTGTGAACATGTAGACGTTGTGGAAGATATCGCACGTGACCGCGCAAAAGAAATTTTTGGCGCTGAGTATGTGAACGTACAGCCTCACTCAGGTGCTCAAGCGAACATGGCCGTATACTTTACAATTCTTGAGCATGGCGATACAGTACTTGGCATGAACTTATCACATGGCGGGCATTTAACACATGGAAGCCCTGTAAACTTTAGTGGTGTACAGTACAACTTTGTAGAATATGGTGTAGATAAAGAAACTCAGCATATCGACTATCAAGATGTACTTGAAAAAGCACGTGAACATAAGCCGAAACTCATCGTTGCGGGTGCAAGTGCATACCCACGCCAAATTGATTTCAAAAAGTTCCGTGAGATTGCTGATGAAGTCGGTGCTTACTTTATGGTCGACATGGCTCACATTGCTGGTCTTGTTGCAGCAGGTCTTCATCCAAATCCAGTTCCTTACGCAGATTTTGTGACAACAACAACTCACAAAACATTACGCGGACCTCGCGGCGGAATGATCCTATGCCGTGAAGAGTTTGGTAAAAAGATCGACAAATCGATCTTCCCTGGTATTCAAGGTGGCCCACTGATGCATGTCATCTCTGCAAAAGCTGTTTCTTTCGGTGAAGTATTGAACGGAGATTTCAAAACATATGCACAAAACGTCATTAATAATGCAAAACAACTAGCTGAAACACTTTTATCTGAAGATATTCAGCTTGTATCTGGCGGAACAGATAACCATCTTGTTCTCATCGACTTGCGTTCTCTTGGCATCACAGGAAAAATTGCAGAAAACGTTCTTGATGAAATCGGTATTACAGTGAACAAAAATGCAATTCCTTATGATCCAGAGAAACCATTTGTCACAAGTGGTGTACGTGTAGGTACAGCAGCAGTAACAAGCCGCGGTTTTGATCAAGAAGCGATGAAAGAAGTCGGTTCCATTATTGCACTTGCGCTAAAACATCATGAAGATGAAGCGAAATTAGAAGAGGCGAAAAAGCGTGTATCTGATCTTACGGCCCGTTTCCCTCTATATAACGAATTAGATTATTAAAAAACAGACCCATTTGCCTATTTTTGGCATGTGGGTTTTTTTTGTAGGATTTGCGAATCATATTGAAAGATGATGTCTTTTTATGTAGAATTGTAGGAAGTGTGCAAAGTTCACCGGAAGATGACAGAAAAGGAGTTGTAGCAAGCAATGGCAAAGGTTTATGTATTTGATCACCCGCTTATTCAGCACAAACTTACATATATTCGTGACGTTCATACAGGAACTAAAGAATTTAGAGAGCTAGTGGATGAAGTCGCAACATTAATGGCATTTGAAATCACAAGAGACTTACCGCTTGAAGAGGTAGATGTAGAAACACCTGTACAAGTAGCGAAATCAAACGTGATCTCAGGGAAGAAACTCGGGGTTGTGCCAATTTTAAGAGCAGGTCTTGGAATGGTAGACGGGATTTTGAAACTCATTCCAGCTGCTAAAGTGGGACATGTCGGTTTATACCGCGATCCGAAAACATTAAAGCCTGTTGAATATTATGTGAAGCTTCCATCAGATGTGGAAGAACGTGAATTTATCGTAGTAGACCCAATGCTTGCAACTGGCGGTTCAGCAGTCGAAGCGTTAAACAGCTTGAAAAAACGCGGTGCGAAAAACATTCGCTTTATGTGTCTGATTGCTGCCCCTGAAGGTGTAGAAGAAATGCAAAAGCATCATCCAGATGTTGATATCTACATTGCAGCATTAGATGAGAAACTAAACGAAAAAGGTTACATCATCCCAGGTCTTGGGGATGCTGGTGACCGTATGTACGGAACGAAATAAGAAAGTCTTAATAAAAGCCCACATGCAAACGTGCATGTGGGCTTTTTGAAATATATGACAAAGGATTGATACCGTTCTTAGAAAAATCAATGTATACTGAACATTGGCTGTTTTTTTCAATGAATGTCACATCTCTCCTAAAGTTTGATGAAATTGTGAACATTTTGTGTGCTCTATCACTATAGAAAAGTTTTTTAACTTTCAACCGATTGACACATCATAGACGCTATTGTATGCTAAACGAGGGTATTATGGTAAGGTTTTCATAGCCTATAGCACTCTACTAATCCTCATTGTGAACCCTTTAATAATCAGGGTTTGTATCAACGAATGAAGCAGCATCCCATAGATCTAAAGATTTCAAGTCTGATTGTGCAATTAGACCGATGGGTGATTGATTTTTTTCGAATAGGACGGCTTATCATCAGCGTCTTCTACGCAGTTTTCATCACCATTTATCACCTTTTTTACAATACTTTTCATCGGGAGTCAGATGAATGAACGATCCAAACGCGATTTTCCGCAGACAGAGTAAATACATGTTCTATCTATTGGCAATTTTTGTGTTTGGCTATGCCATGCCTGGTTTTAAACCATTGTTTCTTGGTTTCATTATCGGCACAATTTTTGCTTTCTTTAATTTATTCCTACTTATACGGAGAATGCACGCTTTTGATCGAGCGGTTAAAAAAGGAAAATCCATTCGTTCAATGGGAAGTACAGCCAGGTGGGCCAACGCGATTCTCGCAGTAGCGATTGCTTGGCGTTACCCTAATGAAGTTCATCTGGCAGGTGTTGTTATAGGATTAATGACAATATATCCTGTCATTATGATAGATTCCTTCATTCAACTTAAACGTTCTACTATGGAAGAGAGGTGAATACTCTTTGGGTCACAGTTCAAAAACTACAGAATTTTTAGGGTTAACGTTCAACTTATCCAATGTTCTCATGATTACGATTGCTAGTATCATCGTTCTTCTCATAGCGGTGCTGACTACTCGTGTTCTGTCTATTCGTCCGACTAAGGCGCAGAACTTCATGGAATGGATCGTTGATTTTGTTCGAAATATCATAGGTAGTTCGATGGACATGAAAACAGGAGCCCCATTTCTAGCGCTTGGCGTTACATTACTCATGTACATATTTGTTTCAAACATGCTTGGACTGCCGTTCTCGATTACGGTCGATCACAACTTGTGGTGGAAATCACCAACTGCTGATCCTGCAATCACAATGACACTAGCAATTATGGTCATGGGACTTACACACTTCTACGGTGTCAAGGCAAAAGGAGTCAAGGAATATACGAAAGACTTCTTCAAGCCAATCCCATATTTAGTGCCGCTGAAAATCATTGAAGAATTTGCAAACACGCTAACACTTGGTTTGCGTCTTTACGGAAATATTTTCGCTGGAGAGATTCTTCTTGGGTTACTTGCAGGACTTGCGACCAATTTCTACACGCAAAATATTGCGCTTGGTATCGTTGGTACATTAGGTGCCATCGTGCCGATGATTGTATGGCAGGCATTCAGTTTGTTTGTCGGAACAATCCAGGCATTTATCTTCACCATGCTGACAATGGTGTACATTTCCCATAAAGTCAGCGACGAACACTAAAAAATTGAGAGTCCAAAAAGGACGTTATTTTAAAGGAGGAGCTTTTTAATGAATTTAATAGCAGCAGCAATTGCAATCGGTTTAGGAGCACTAGGAGCAGGTATTGGTAACGGTCTAATCGTATCTAAAACAGTTGAAGGAATCGCTCGTCAGCCAGAAGCTGGTAGAGAACTAAGAACACTTATGTTCATCGGGGTCGCTTTAGTTGAGGCACTTCCAATTATCGCTGTCGTTATCGCATTCTTGGCATTCTTTGGTTAATATGTGAGAAGCGTTCTAATATGAATTTTAATGGCGAAGATCAGATTAGTTCGAAACTTCGCCATTCCTTTATGTTTTGTTTCTTAACATATTATTTAAAGAAGGGAGTTGCCGTACTAAATGTCTCAGTTACCAGTGGTTTTAGGAGCAGGGGGCTTAAGTTTCAACGCCGGTGATATGTTATTCCAGCTTATCGCTATGCTCATTTTGCTTGCACTTTTAAAGAAATTTGCGCTTAAACCTTTATTAGGTATTATGAAGCAGCGTGAAGATTATATAGGAAATGAAATTTCAAGTGCTGAACAAAAGCACGTTCAAGCTGAAAAGCTTCTTGAAGAACAACGTGTCTTATTGAAAGAAGCACGCGAAGAATCACATACACTCATCGAAAATGCGAAAAAGATTGGTGAGAAACAAAAAGAAGAGATCATTCAAGCAGCACGTCAAGAATCAGAGCGCTTGAAAGAGTCTGCTAGAACTGAAATCGTGAAAGAAAAAGAACAAGCTGTGGCTGCACTGCGTGAGCAGGTTGCATCACTATCTGTGTTGATTGCATCTAAAGTGATTGAAAAAGAACTTGATGAGCAGGCACAAGAGAAATTGATTCAAGAGTACCTTAAAGAGGCAGGCGAAAGCCGATGAGCGTAACTATTGTCTCTAAGCGTTACGCTTCTGCTCTTTTTGACATCGTTCTTGCTTCTTCGGCAGTAGACGAAACTGAAAAAGAGCTGAATGAGATCAAAAAAGTTCTAAAGGCTGATCAAGAGCTCAATGACTTTCTTGTTCATCCAAAGATTACGGCAGACAAAAAGAAACATTTGATTGCCGAAGCTTTCAAAGGTGTTTCTACTTATGTATTGCACACAATGTATTTACTGATTGACCGCGGACGCACGAATATTTTCTCTGAAATGACGTCTGAGTTTGTGAAACTTGCAAACCGCACGAAACAAATAGACGATGCGGTCGTGTATTCAGTGAAACCGCTGAGCGGTGCTGAAATTCAATCTTTATCTGAAGTATTTGCCAAAAAAGCCGGAGTCACATCACTGCGTGTTGAAAATGTGATTGACAAGGATCTAATAGGCGGAGTGAAAATCCGTATCGGAAACCGCATTTATGACGGCAGTGTCAGCGGAAAGCTTTCCCGCATTGAACGTCAGCTTGCAGGCGAAAATCGTTAGAAGGGGTGAAACCTTAGTGAGTATCAAAGCTGAAGAGATTAGCGCGCTGATAAAGCAGCAAATCCAAAACTATCAATCAGAAATTGAAGTAAAAGATGTCGGTACAGTCATTCAAGTAGGGGACGGTATCGCGCGTGTACATGGCCTTGACAACATTATGGCAGGAGAGCTGGTTGAGTTCTCTAACGGTGTAATGGGTATGGCTCAAAACCTTGAGGAGTCTAACGTAGGTATCGTTATTTTAGGACCTTACAAAGATATCCGCGAAGGTGACGACGTAAAACGTACAGGTCGTATCATGGAGGTTCCAGTAGGTGAAGAGTTAATCGGACGTATTGTGAACCCGCTTGGTCAGCCTGTTGATGGACTAGGTCCGATCTTAACAAGCAAAACACGTCCAATCGAAAGTGAAGCACCTGGCGTTATGGATCGTAAATCTGTACATGAGCCGCTTCAAACAGGAATTAAAGCAATTGATGCCTTGATTCCAATCGGCCGCGGACAGCGTGAATTGATCATTGGTGACCGTCAAACAGGTAAAACATCTGTTGCAATCGATACGATTCTAAACCAAAAAGATCAAGACATGATCTGTATTTATGTAGCTATCGGACAAAAAGAATCTACGGTTCGTGGTGTTGTTGAAACACTTCGTAAGCATGGTGCGCTTGACTACACAATCGTTGTCACAGCTTCTGCATCACAGCCAGCTCCACTTCTTTACCTTGCTCCTTATGCAGGTGTAACGATGGGTGAGGAATTCATGTATAACGGCAAGCACGTACTTGTTGTCTATGATGACCTTTCTAAACAAGCGGCAGCTTACCGTGAGCTTTCATTATTGCTTCGTCGTCCTCCAGGTCGTGAGGCATTCCCTGGTGATGTTTTCTATCTTCACTCTCGTTTATTAGAACGTGCAGCGAAGCTTAGTGACGAAAAGGGTGGCGGTTCTATCACAGCATTGCCTTTCGTAGAAACGCAGGCTGGCGATATCTCTGCATATATCCCAACAAACGTTATTTCCATCACAGATGGACAGATTTTCTTACAATCTGACCTCTTCTTCTCAGGCGTACGTCCAGCGGTAAACGCAGGATTGTCTGTATCCCGTGTAGGTGGTTCTGCACAAATCAAAGCGATGAAAAAGGTAGCAGGTACACTTCGTCTGGATCTTGCTTCTTATCGTGAGCTTGAAGCATTCGCTCAGTTTGGATCTGATCTAGACCAAGCCACTCAAGCGAAATTAAACCGTGGTGCAAGAACAGTGGAAGTCTTAAAACAAGACTTGAACAAACCGCTTAAAGTTGAAAAACAGGTAGCGATTCTTTACGCACTAACAAGAGGATACTTAGACGATGTAGCCATTGCTGATGTTAAACGTTTTGAAGCTGAGTTATTCTTGTACATTGAAGAAAACCATAAAGGCTTGTTTGACACAATCTCTCAAACAGGAAATATGCCTGCTGATGAAGAGTGGAAGACAGCAATCGAAGGCTTTAAACGTACGTTTGCACCAAGCAACTAATTAGTAATCTTTCCGAGAGAAAAAGATTCTCTTTTTCTCTCTTTTCACGTAAATGAACACGGATTCCTGAAAAAAGGTGGTGAAATCTTTGGCCTCATTACGCGATATAAAGTCAAGGATCACGTCAACGAAAAAATCGAGTCAGATCACAAAAGCGATGCAAATGGTATCAGCTGCGAAACTGAATCGTGCTGAAAACAATGCGAAGTCTTTTGTTCCTTACATGGAGAAAATCCAGGAAGTGGTTGCTGCAATCGCAACTGGAACAAGTGCTAAGCACCCAATGCTTCTTTCAAGACCTGTCAAAAAAACAGGGTATCTCGTTATTACATCTGATCGAGGGCTTGCAGGACCTTTTAACAGCTCGATTTTGCGTGCAGCTTACCAAACCATTCAATCTCGTCATCAATCCGCTGATGAATATGCGGTGATTGTCATTGGTAAAATCGGACGCGACTTCTTCAAAAAGCGTGGTATTCCAGTTATTTCTGAAGTAACAGGGCTTGGAGACGAAGTAGCGTTTGCTGATATTAAAGAATTAGCAAGCAGTACAGTTCAAATGTTCTCTGATGAAGCGTTTGATGAACTTTACATGTTCTACAACCACTTTGTCAGTGCGATTTCACAAGAAGTAACAGAGAAGAAATTATTGCCGCTAACGGACCTTTCGGCCGCAGCGACACCAAATAAACGTTCCGCATCTTATGAGTTTGAGCCTTCTGAAGAAGAGATTCTTGAAGTTCTCCTTCCTCAATATGCAGAGAGTTTGATTTTCGGTGCGCTTCTTGACAGCAAAGCAAGTGAACATGCTGCAAGAATGACAGCAATGAAGAGTGCAACAGACAACGCAAAAGAATTGATCGACAGCCTGACACTCTCTTACAACCGTGCTCGTCAAGCAGCGATTACACAAGAGATTACAGAAATTGTCGGCGGAGCAGCTGCCTTAGAATAGAAATAATTGTCAGGAGGGAATGCAATGAAAACAGGACGCATCAGTCAGATCATGGGACCAGTCGTAGACGTTCGTTTTGAAGACGGTCACTTGCCTGAGATTTATAATGCGATCAAAGTTTCGCATAAAGCGGAAAGCGAAAGTGAAGTTGATATCGACTTAACTTTAGAAGTAGCACTACATTTAGGTGACGATACAGTGAGAACCATCGCAATGGCATCAACAGACGGTGTGAAGCGCGGTATGGAAGCTGTAGACCTTGGAAAACCAATTTCAGTACCAGTTGGTAACGTAACACTTGGACGTGTATTCAACGTACTGGGAGATAACATTGACTTAGATGAGCCACTTGGTGTGGAAGCTCAAAGAGATCCAATCCACAGACAAGCGCCTTCTTTTGATCAACTTTCTACAGAAGTTGAAATTCTTGAAACAGGTATCAAAGTTGTTGACCTGCTTGCTCCTTACATCAAAGGTGGAAAGATCGGTCTATTCGGTGGAGCTGGTGTAGGTAAAACCGTTCTGATTCAAGAATTGATCAACAACATCGCACAAGAACACGGCGGTATTTCTGTATTCGCTGGTGTTGGAGAGCGTACACGTGAAGGAAACGACCTTTACTACGAAATGAAAGATTCTGGCGTTATCGAAAAAACAGCCATGGTCTTCGGTCAAATGAACGAGCCGCCAGGTGCACGTATGCGTGTTGCCCTAACTGGCTTGACAATGGCAGAGCATTTCCGTGATGAACAAGGTCAAGACGTATTGTTCTTCATCGATAATATCTATCGCTTTACACAAGCAGGTTCTGAAGTATCAGCCCTTCTTGGACGTATGCCTTCAGCGGTAGGTTATCAGCCGACACTTGCAACAGAAATGGGTCAGCTGCAAGAGCGTATCACGTCTACAAACGTAGGATCGGTTACATCGATTCAAGCGATCTATGTACCTGCGGATGACTACACGGATCCAGCTCCAGCAACTACGTTCGCTCACCTTGATGCAACGACAAACCTTGAGCGTAAGCTGACTGAAATGGGTATTTACCCAGCAGTTGATCCTCTTGCTTCAACATCTCGTGCACTTGCACCTGAGATTGTTGGTGAAGAGCATTATGCGATTGCGCGTGAAGTGCAGCAAACATTGCAGCGTTATAAAGAGCTGCAGGATATTATTGCCATTTTAGGTATGGATGAATTATCTGAGGACGATAAGCTTGTGGTACACAGAGCGCGTCGTGTTCAATTCTTCCTATCTCAAAACTTCCACGTAGCAGAGCAGTTCACTGGCCAAAAGGGTTCTTATGTGCCATTGAAAGAAACTGTTAAAGGCTTCAAGGAAATCTTATCTGGTAAATACGATCACCTTCCAGAAGATGCATTCCGCTTAGTTGGACGCATTGAAGAAGTGGTTGAAAAAGCCAAAGAGATGGGTGTAGAGGCCTAATCTGGTCCTTAGGAGGGTAAAAGCATGAAGACCGTTCAAGTCAATATCGTTACTCCCGACGGCCCAGTGTATCAAGCGGATGTGGAAATGGTCAGTGTAAGAGCAGAAAGCGGTGAGCTTGGTATTTTAGCTGGCCACGTTCCAATGGTTGCTCCGCTAAAAATCGGTGCAGTTCGCTTAAAACATAGTGGATCAACTGAATTGGTTGCAGTAAGTGGCGGATTTGTTGAAGTCCGCCCTGAACAAGTAACGATTCTTGCTCAGGCCGCTGAAACATCAGATAAAGTTGATGTCGATCGTGCTAAATCAGCGAAACAGCGTGCTGAAGAGCATTTGAACCACCCGAATGAAAGTGATGTACGCCGGGCGGAACTCGCATTAAAACGGGCGTTAAACCGTTTAAATGTAGCAGGGAAATAAAACAGAAAAACCTTCTTATCACAATGATAAGAAGGTTTTTTTTAGGATGACATGAGAGATTGATACATCGACACATAAGGATGAGATGCTTGCTTTTCTAGATATAAGTTCTCGCAAAATTGCGTACTGCAATGCCATGTTTTATTGTTTCTGCGTAAACCAAGCGTATATTTGTGCGGAGAGTCCATATAAGGCCGCACCACCCAGTCAGCATCTGAATGATGACGGATGACAACCTCACCTAAATACACACTCATCATCGCTTCTAATGCATCTATTGGCATTTTCCACTCAGCGAACAGCTGCTTGGTCAATGCATCGAAGTATAGTGATTCTAACTGATACAGGCTTTCCTCAGAGTGATCCAAAGAAATGTTATGAAAATGACACAATTGTGCTAATTCTTCTAGCTGTGTCTGTCTATAATCAAAGTAGAAAGCAATGGCCTCCCATTCATGATCAAATGAGGGAACCAATTCTCCGTACAAATCAACAAAGTCAGGAAAAGAATCTTTCATTGTGTTCAGCTCCTTCCACACGCAGTATATCATCTCCTTGGCATCAGGATAAGAGGGGATTCACACTAAATGTAGCTCTTTTTTCCAAATGATTCATCTTTCCGATTTTCGAGGATATAATGAAAGGGAGTTTTCCTTTACAGAAATAAATAAAAGGAGGATTCAACTGTATGGAAGACGTAGGACAACAAGCAATCGTGGGCATTGTGATCCACCTATTTTTTATCGCGGTTACATGGTGGGCACTGCTTGCTGTAAATATTGATCCACTCATTAAAAAAGGGAAAATCGTTCAAGCAAGGCTGCTGATGATGCTCATTACCATTGCTATCGCATCTGCGGTCAGCAATTTCTTTCTTGATTACTTAAATTTCTCGAGACAAATTCCTTATATGTTCTAACATAAAAGGTTTGGTCACGGCCTTCTGCGGGAACGTAAAAAGAAGGGTCAAAAGGCTCGCCTTTTGTTGACTTTTCCACGTATGCATTGCCCTCCTTGCGGCAACACTTGTAGCAAGGGGGAATGACAAGTGAGAAAGTATTTGAAAGGTTGGCCATTATTTGCGTTTATTCTTTTTTTTGTTCTGATGATTCAAGGTGTTCGTGCGGAAGAATCTTCCCCGCTCGCTCAAATAGCAGAAGGTCTAAAAAACCAGCAAATCGAAGTCGATGGGTGGACCCTTCATGCCAAAACAAATGTAGATATTTCATCCGAACAATTTTCAAAAAAAGTGAAACGTTTGAAAGACGAACTACGACAGTATGAGTGGACCGAAAAAAAAGAACAACATGTCACCAAAGTCACAGGAATTTACAAAGATGAAAAAAATGATACAGAATCGAAAATTTTACTCGTGAAGACCGACACAAAATCAAATCAAAAGTCGTATTTATTATATGAGCAAAAAGGTGCTCGCCCACTGAATACCTGGGAGCATACATATGATCAGTTCGTACGTCATGCAAAAAGCATATTACAAGAGAAAATTGTAATTTTTACTTGTCTCGATGGTCATGTAAATGGTATGATGGATGTTGTTTTGCAAAAAAAAGCTGAAATGTTAGCAAATGAATTTCAAGCAAAACCAGTTGAGTATCTCGTTGAGTCTAATTTTGTGTCGCTTTCCGCTTACACAGATAAGTGGGAACAGTTCATTATGACTTCAAATGATAAAATGAATGTTCAAATTGCCATCAGAAGTTCGGAAATGAACGAAAATCATACGATTACGGTTGGCACACCAATCGTAACGACTGAATATTAATATAGAGAATTTGGGACGCGGAGGGGAAGACCTTGGAAAAAATCATCGTCCGCGGCGGTCAAAAGTTAAACGGCACAGTTAAAGTAGAAGGCGCAAAAAATGCCGTTTTACCAGTTATCGCTGCATCTTTGTTAGCAAGTACAGAAAAAAGCGTAATTTGTGATGTACCTACGCTCTCCGATGTATATACAATCAATGAAGTGTTACGTCATTTAGGAGCAGAAGTACATTTTGAAAATAACGAAGTATCAGTTGATGCATCACATGCACTAGAAACTGAGGCTCCGTTTGAGTATGTCCGTAAAATGCGAGCATCCGTGCTTGTCATGGGACCACTTTTAGCAAGAACAGGTCATGCAAGAGTTGCATTACCTGGAGGCTGTGCGATTGGTTCAAGACCAATTGATCAGCATTTAAAAGGCTTTGAAGCAATGGGAGCTAAAATTCAAGTAGGTAATGGTTTCATCGAGGCTGAAGTAAAAGGCCGTTTAAAAGGTGCAAAAATCTATTTGGATTTCCCAAGTGTAGGGGCAACTGAAAACATCATCATGGCAGCAGCATTAGCTGAAGGAACGACGATTTTAGAAAACGTAGCAAAAGAACCTGAAATTGTTGATTTAGCAAACTACATCAATGCCATGGGTGGTAAGGTTCGCGGTGCGGGTACTGGTACAATCAAAATCGAAGGTGTGGAAACACTTCACGGTGCAAAACACAACATCATCCCTGACAGAATTGAAGCAGGTACTTTCATGGTGGCAGCAGCCATTACAGAAGGAAATGTTCTTGTAAAAGGCGCAGTGCCAGAGCACATGACATCACTTGTTGCAAAAATGGAAGAAATGGGTATTCAGATCATTGAAGAAGAAGAAGGTTTAAGAGTCATTGGACCATCTGAGCTCAAGCCAATCGATCTAAAAACAATGCCGCATCCTGGGTTCCCAACGGATATGCAATCTCAGATGATGGCGCTATTGCTTCGTGCGAACGGAACAAGCATGATCACAGAAACGGTGTTTGAAAACCGCTTTATGCATGCTGAAGAATTCCGCCGCATGAATGGCGATATTAAAATTGAGGGTCGCTCTGTCATTATCAATGGGCCGGTTCAACTTCAAGGTGCTGAAGTGGCAGCGACTGATTTAAGAGCAGGAGCAGCACTTGTACTTGCTGGATTAGTGGCAGAAGGTCATACACGTGTCACTGAGTTGAAGCATATTGACCGTGGTTATGTGAACTTCCACCAAAAGCTTGCAGCAATCGGTGCAGATATTGAAAGAGTAAACGATGAATCGGCAGATGTGACACAAGAACAAGTTGTATCAGATCTGAACGCTTAATCATGAAAGAAATCAGTGTGTCCATTGGGGCATGCTGATTTTTTTTTAGAATCATAGAATGCCTCATTTCACGAAGCTTATCTTTAGTGTATCCAACCATCTTAAATTTTATTCATACAGACGAACAGTAAAATCCATTCTAAGAACAGGCCCATAGCTTTCATAAAAGACTTGTCCACTAAATGAAAGAAGCTGTCATATTAGCTTGTCCCTGCCCATAAGATAAAAGAGATTCAATGACAAATGGGGGCAGCCAAATATGAAACCAATGATATGGACAATCGCAGGAATATGCATCATCATTTTAATGATTCCAACATTACTTGTGTTGCCGACGTTCCAAGGGAAACCGGCGGCCAGCCAGCACGTAGCAGCAGAACCATCAGTTAAAAAAGAAGTGAAGGGTTCAGTCAAATTGAAGCAATCACCCGTCGCTATCCCCGTCTATCGCTCAGCTCATCAGCAGGTAGAAAACATCCCCTTAGAAGAGTATGTGATCGGTGTCGTAGCATCTGAAATGCCAGCTGATTTTGAAATGGAAGCACTCAAGGCACAGGCGCTCGCAGCAAGAACGTATATCGTCAGACAAATGATCAGTGATAAGACTGTCAAATCACCTAAGGGCTCTCTTGTAGATGATACCCAAATGTTCCAAGTTTACAAAAACAAACAGGAACTCAAGAAAATTTGGGGGAAAGCGTACAATTGGAAATTAAAAAAGGTCACGGAAGCTGTCGCCAGCACACAAGGAAAAGTGCTGACTTATGACGAGAAACCAATTGATGCTTCATTCTTTTCAACAAGTAACGGAAAAACGGAAAATGCCGAAGCCTATTGGAAAAACGAAATCCCTTATTTGAAAAGTGTCTCAAGTAAATGGGACGAAAAATCGCCAAAATTTCAAAATAAGAAAACCATCTCGGTCAGTGAATTTCAGCGAAAATTAGGTGTGACACTCACTCAGCAGGCTCAGGTCGGACAGATTGTAGAACGGACACCAGGAAACCAAGTAGCGAAAGCCGTGATCAACGGTAAAACACTGTCAGGCCGAGACATTCGAGAATCACTAGGCCTTCATTCAGCGGACTTCACATGGGAACGCCAAGGCCAGCAGATTGTGATTACAACAAAAGGATATGGTCATGGTGTAGGCATGAGTCAATATGGTGCACATTATATGGCGCAGTCAGGCAAGAAAGTAGATGCCATCGTGAAACATTATTATAAAGGAATTCAAATCGAATCAGCCGATCGTTTTCTCAACACGTATATGGCTAAAAAATAAATCAACGGTGCCTCAGAAATGAGGCATTTTTTTTGTGTTCAAAGAGGTTTGAACAGAATGTGACAAATTGCGACTTAAGACGCACCGAAGGAAAACTTAAACATTTACGTCCCGATAAGAACCGATGGCCGATACAAAGTCCCTCGAAAGACAGAGAAAACGAGAGGATAATGGGTGTGTTAGGTGAAAATATCTAGACATCTGACAGAATTTTAGTGATTTTGATGAAAGAGAAAAAGGGACCGAGTCCTATACCATTCCAAGACAGAATAATTTACGATTAAGGTGTTTCAATTAAATACATAAGGAGGAAGGAAAATTATGTTGAAAAAAGTATTCTCACTCGTAACCTTAGCTGTATTGACATTATCTATGTCAATCTCTTCACCAGTATTTGCAGAAGCATCTACAGTTAAAAAACATAACAAAGATGTAAGAGTGACAATCTTACTTGATGCAAGCGGAAGTATGGCAAGAAAAGTAGAGGGAGAGCGCAAATTTGATCTCGCCAAACAAGAGGTATTTAAATTTGCTCAGTCACTTCCAAAAGACGCTAAAATTCGTATGAGCTTGTTTGGTTCTGAAGGAAATAACAAAAATTCAGGTAAAGCTCAATCATGTGAAGTCATTAGAGGCGTTTACGGCGTACAGCCTTATGAAAAAGACAGCTTTGAGAACTCTTTAAACGGACTTGGGCCAACTGGCTGGACACCGATTGCACGTGCACTTGAAAATGCAAAGCAAGCGGATGAGCAGCTTACTGAGGGAACAAAGCATATTGTGTACTTAATCACTGATGGTGAGGAAACTTGTGGCGGAGATCCAGTAAAAGTAGCAAAAGAATTGCATAACTCAAAAGGATCAACTGTTGTAAATGTGATCGGGTTAGACTTTAACGATGGCTATGAAGGTCAATTGAAGCAAGTAGCCAAAGCTGGTAAAGGCCATTACTACCAAGCAAGTACAGGTAAAGAAATGGGATCTATCTTTTCAGCAGAATCATTAAAACTACACGAATAACTTGCTGAACAAAAGGGAAACGATTGATTCATGCTTTCGTTTCTCTTTTTCTGTACAAAAGTAAAAAAGGGAGGTCTTTATTGATGAAAAAAAATATCGTATTAACCATTTTGGCTAGCCTTGTCCTGCTTCTTTCTTCACCAGCTCATGCTGTAACAAAACAGGAGCCGCCTGCTCATGTGGTGATATTACTCGATTTAAGCGGCAGCATGGCACAGTCAGTTGAAGGTGAAAAGAAAATTGAAATCGCCAAACGGTCTATTCAAAGCTTTGCGAGCATTTTATCAGAAGATACACAAGTTCTGCTTCGTGTGTTTGGTCATGAAGGAACCAATAAAAATGCAGGGAAAGCCATTTCTTGTTCAAGTTCTGAAGCCGTTTACGGATTTGGTTCATATGAGCCATCAACATTTCAGCAAGCACTAAATGTGTATAAGCCAACTGGCTGGACACCACTTGCAAAAGCATTAACGGATACGAAACAAGATTTTGAAGATCACCAGGCTGAAGGGAAAAATATTGTCTATGTTGTCAGTGATGGTGAAGAAACTTGTGGTGGAAGCCCTTCACAAGCAGCAAAGGAATTACATGAAGACGGAATAGATACAATCGTCAATATCATTGGCTTCGATGTGAATGAAAAGGAAGCAAAAAGTCTTAAATCTGTTGCAAAAGCGGGTGGAGGACAATATCAACCGGCTGCAAATGCCGAAGAATTGAACCATATTCTTCAACAGGAAGCGAGCACTTTTGGTCGGTAGAGAGTGAATGGCAGCTGGGGAAAACAACCCCAGCTGTTTTTAAGTTGACGATTAATTCAAAGTCGTTTCTAATTCATCAATTCGTTTCTCCACATAATGCTGATCCTTTCTTGCATGGAAGGTTTCGGCTTTTTCTAATATGGCAGCCGTATTATACTCGGGAATCTGTGAGTAGCTCTCATACACACCTTTAGGAATTAAAACGTTCCCTTCCGGCCAATAAACTGCGATATTGCCGCGTCTCAACTCTCCGAATTGAGCCACTCCTTGATAGGATCCATATTGATTAAAGAGAACAACTGGATCACCTTCTTGGACGTAAAGCTCTTTTGCATCTTCTTCATTCATTAGGATAGAATGACGTTTTCCACCATTAAAGGCATCCTTTTCACTGTAGATCATGGAGTTGAATTGCTTTCCTCTTCTTGTCGTGATATTGAAATGTCCTTCGGTTTTTCGATATTGAGGCAGCTGGGCAGGAAGAAGATGTCCCTTGCCGTCTGGTGTTGGACACACGCCATCTTCACAAAGCCATGCGCCTCCCCATTGAAAAACGTCTCCCTTGTGACGTAAATGCTGGATGCCATCATAATTTCGGTTGGCGACCGCAATCTCACGACGAATGTCTTCAGCTGTTTCAAAATGTATCAGCTCGGCATCTTCTGGCCGGACTCTTTTCGCAAGATCAACATAAATGTCCCATTCCGCTCTGGCTTCCTCAATACGAGGTCCTTCAATTTCTGGACTGAAATATACCATGCGTTCCGTACTGGTTGATGTGCCGCCGCCAGGTTGTTCATACCTTGTCATAGCAGGCAGCACAATCACCGCCTCTTCAGCGTCTACCAGCGTAGAGGTATTCAAAATGATATCTTGGTGAACACGGAGTTCAAGTTCAGATAATGCTTTTTCGATCGCTTCCGGATTTGGCATCGTTTCTAAAAAGTTTCCGCCACTCGTAAACAGCATTTTGAGTTTTTGTGGATGGTCTTTTGGGAGAGCCATCTTCTCAAAGGATTGCCCAATGGTGTCACCATGCCATTTAGGAATGTCAAACCCCCATATACGTTCGATTCTTTCAATATTCTCGTCATCAAAATCACTACCCGGCAAAACGAATGGATCAGCACCCATTTCACCAGAACCTTGGACGCCGCTATGCCCCCGAATTGGCATGACACCACAATGTTTTCTGCCGATAAATCCGCGCAGCATGGCAAGGTTGGCAACCTGTGATATATTATCAGTTGCAAAGCGGTGCTGAGTAAGGCCCATACTCCAAATAAAAACGCCTGAATTAGCATTGGCAAGCAGTGTCGCAAATTCCTTCATTCTTTCTTTTGATAAACCTGATGATGCTTCTAGGTCTTCCCACTTCAATTGTGCGACATGCTGCTTTAAATCCTGTATGCCTGTTGTATGTTTTTGAATAAATTCGTGATCAAGAGCCGAATGGGGAGCATGCTGCTCCATGTCAAACCAATGCTTGATGACGCCGTTCATAAACGCAATATCTCCGCCTATATTGACTTGGTAAAAATCATCTGCAATTTTTGTACCGAATAAAGCACTCTCTGGAATAGAAGGAACCCAATACTTTTCCATGGCAGGCTCTTTATACGGATTGATGACGATAATTTTTGTCCCTTTCTTTTTAGCAGCGTACATATATTTAGTGGAAACAGGCTGATTGTTTGCTGCAACAGATCCCCAAAAAATTAATACATCCGTTCCAATCCAATCACTGTAATTACAGCTGGAAGCACCGATGCCAAGGGACCGTTTAAGAGCGGTTTTACTTGGTGAATGGCAAATGCGAGAAGCATTATCAATATGATTCGTCCCTATAAATCGAGCAGCCTTTGCAGCCGTATAATAAACTTCATTTGTAATTCCTCTGGCGGTTAAATAGAAAGCAAGCTGCCGTTTATCAATTGATTGGATTTTAGCTGCGATTTGATCTAGTGCATCATCCCAAGAAATACGTGTAAAGGCATTGTCACCTTTTTTTCGAATCAATGGATAAGGAATCCGACCAAGCTTGCGAAGAGAGGTGCTGTCCATTTGCTTTAGCTGCTGAATATCTTCAAACCATTTTGGATCAATAGCTGGCATTGTGTTAAGACGAAGCACATTTAGTCTTGTGGTGCATATATGAGGTCCTGCGAGCGTTTGATCATACAGTCCTGAGACGCCAAGGGCACAGCCGTCACAAACACCCTGCGTTAAAATACGGTACGCGTAGGGAAGGTTATCTTTGTTCTCCCATGCCACTTTCATCGTATCTCGAATGTGTTTCGGTTTCACTTTGCCAAGCCCCATTGGTACAAAAGAGGTCCATAGCTTTGGTGAGGGTTTTTTATTGAGTTTAACAGGCCCCTTATGTTTTGTTTTCCCCATGAGATCATCACCCTCCTATTACTTTGTAAAGCGTTTTCATATCTAAAAATTACCTTTAGATTGTGATTCTGTCAAATTCAAATTAAGATCGGGCTGAGACAGAGGAAGCAGCAGTTAGGTTTTTTTCTCTTAGCTGCTGAATATCCTTTCGAATGAGAAGTGATATGATAAAAGCAATGAAAAATAAGCCAGAGAACACCATAAGGCTTTGTGTATAATTACCTGTTATATCTCGGATAAAGGATGAAAATAGTGGTCCTGCTAATCCCGCAGCGGCCCAAGCAGTCAAAATATAACCGTGTATGGCACCAAGCTGCTTTGTACCAAACAAATCCCCAATATAGGCTGGAATTGAAGCAAATCCTCCTCCATAGCACGTATAAATGATTGCCATAACGATTGAAAAGATGAGCGGTTCTTTTAAATAGGGGAGTAATGGAAAAGCAATGAGCTGGATACTGAAAAAAATCGTATACGTATTCGGTCTTCCTATATAATCTGAAAACGATGCCCAGCCAATGCGTCCTAAACCATTAAAAGCACCTAAAATGCCCACAAGAGTAGCTGCAGCACCTGCAGTGAACCCAACACTTTCTTGGGCAAGAGGTGACGCTACTGAAATAATAGCGATTCCGCATGTGATATTAATAAAAAGCATAAGCCACAAATAATAAAAACGTCTTGTTTTGATCGCTTCATTTGCTGTAAGCTGTGATAAATCTTGAGGGATTTTTCTTTTCTTTGTTTTAAATACATCAAATTGTTTGACGTCATCAGGTGTTGGTGGTGATAAATAAAGAGATGAGATCACCATGATGATAAAATAGGAGATTCCAAGAATATAAAAAGTATTTGCGATATTCATTTTTTCAATGAGATATTGAATAATTGGGCTGCAAATAAGAGAAGCAAACCCAAACCCCATAATGGCTAAGCCGGTTGCAAGACCTCTTCGATCCGGAAACCATTTGACTAGAGTTGATACAGGTGCAATATAGCCTACCCCTAAACCAATTCCAGCGAGTACACCATAAAATAAATAGAGGAGAGGCAGTGAGGACATGTGGACAGCGAATCCTGACCCAGTCATTCCGATGCCGAAGAAAATAGCTGAGAAGAGCCCCGATGCCCTTGGACCATACCTTTCAACGAAATGTCCCATAAAAGCAGCAGATAAACCTAAAAATAAAATAGCAATACTGAAGGTGAGACTTATTTCTGTTAATGACCACTGAAAGGCTTCATGTAAAGGATTCGTAAAAACACTCCAAGCATAAACAGACCCAATAGATAAATGAATTCCTACAGCACTTGCTGCGATGAGCCAGCGATTTTTCGATTTGTTCATTTTGTTCCCCCCATATAAAGCAATCAAGAAGTTTGATAAGATAGAAATATGTTACATTTTTATGACTTTTTAAAATAATATCACAATTTGATTGGATCATATAACTAAATTTGCATTGAAAGGAAGATCATACAATGAATTCTTCTGTTAAAAAGAAACGAGTCATACACCAATACCGTGAAGGCCAGTTTACCTGCAAAACTGATGAAATTGTAGAAGAATATCCTTTAACTGTGATGGTGAATGGAGAAGAATTTGTGACGCTTGTTTGTTCACCAGAGCACCTGAAAGAATTGGTTATCGGCTTTTTGGCTTCAGAAGGGGTCATTCGATTTGAAAATGAGATTAAAAGGTTTACAATAGATGAAAGTATGGGTTTTGCCTATGTTGATTTAGTTCACTCAAGTGGATTTGATTCATCAGATTTTACAAAACGAGTGATTGGTTCATGCTGCGGGAAAGGAAGACACTTTTATTTCCTTCAAGATGTGAAGACGGCAAAAACGGCCATTGATCGAATCAGTATTTCTGCTGAAACCTGTATGCATCTCATGAAGTGTTTGCAAGAAGAAAGCCAATTATTTCAACATACTGGTGGAGTGCATAATGCTGGACTGTGTGACACAGAGAAGCTATTCATCACTAGAACTGATATAGGAAGACATAATGCTTTAGATAAAATTTATGGATATTGTTTACTTCAGCGAATTCCACTTAGAGATAAAATCCTTGTTTTCAGCGGCCGGATATCGTCAGAAGTTCTATTGAAGGCAGCAAAACTAGGAGTGTCTATCGTCATTTCAAAATCAGCACCTACTGAGCTGGCGCTTAAAATGGCAGAAGAATTAAATATTACGACAGTTGGATTCGTCAGAGGGAAATCCTTTAACATTTACACGCATCCTCAGCGTATTACAGAATAGGAGGCAAAGTATGGTCAGTATTTTAGATAAAAGACATCGACCATTGCGCGATTTAAGAATATCAGTAACTGATCGTTGTAACTTTAGATGTACGTACTGTATGCCTGCTGAAATTTTTGGACCGGATTATCCTTTCTTGAAAAAAGAAGAACTGCTTAGTTTCGAAGAAATTGACCGACTTGCTACCCTTTTTGTAAAGAACCTAGGTGTGGTAAAAATACGCATCACGGGCGGAGAACCTTTAATGCGGAAGGATCTGCCTGTCTTAATAGAAAAGCTCGCAAACATTCCAGGGATTGAAGACATTGCGATGACAACCAATGGAACGCTTTTACCTTTATATGCTGATCAGTTGAAGAGAGCTGGTCTTAATAGAGTCACCATTAGTTTAGATTCATTAAATCCCGACCGTTTTAAGCAAATGAACGGAAGGCATATTTCTATCCAAAAAGTGTTTGATGGTATTGAGGCTGCAAAAAAGGCTGGACTTGCTATCAAGATTAATATGGTGGTTCAAAAAGGTGTGAATGATCAGGATGTCTTACCAATGGCAGCTTACTTCAAAAAAGAAGGACACGTTCTCAGATTTATTGAATTTATGGATGTCGGTAATACGAATAAATGGAATCTAGAACATGTCATGACAAAGAAAGAAATAATTGAATTAATTGATTCAACATATCCTATCAAACCAGAACCTCCTCAATATACAGGTGAAGTAGCCAAACGATTTTTTTACAAAGATGGTTCAGGAGAGATAGGCATTATTTCTTCCGTTTCAGATGCTTTTTGTGGAACATGTAACAGAGCAAGGCTGTCTGCACGGGGGGAATTATTTACATGTCTGTTTGCATCATCGGGTTTTGATCTGAAACAGATGATTCGTACGACAAAAGATAATGAAGAATTAACGAACAGGTTAATGGAATTATGGTCGAATAGACATGACCAATATTCAGCCGAGAGAGAGCAGAAAAAAGATCAGAAAAAGGTTGAGATGTCATACATCGGTGGGTAATGACAATAAAGTATCATGATCATGTATTTTTGAAAAGAAGAGAAAATGTCATAATCGTGGTTGAAAATCCTTTTTTGAAAACAGGTCTTTTTATCTTATGAACTCAGTCACTATAAAAAACCAGCAGAATCTCTGCTGGTTTTTAAATTGCTATTTTGTACCTCAAAAAGATTGAGATAAGATTGGAAAATAGATTTTCTCTCATTGTGTGCGACTTTACTTTTACGAGTGCTGTGATAAGATCAAAGCATTCTTTACCAGCTCGATTTTTTCACTCCAGGGATATGACCCTTATAGGCAAGCTCACGAAAAGCAATCCTAGACATTTTGAATTTTCGTAAATAACCTCTAGGACGGCCCGTTAATTCACAGCGGTTTTTTAAACGGGTAGGGGAAGAGTCTCTAGGTAATTTTCGTAAAGCTTCATAGTCACCTTTTTCTTTTAACTCTTTCCTTAATTCTGCATATTTCAATACAAGCTGCTGTCGTTTTTTTTCTTTAGCAATCTTAGATTTCTTTGCCAATTAAAACCCTCCTGGCCTAATTTTGTATTTTCCATTGAAAGGGGTCCTCAAATGTAGTCCAATCTTGATCAAATTCCTCAGGTGTGAGCAAGCATTGATCAAGAGTACGAATGATTTCTGCTTTAGGCAAATCTACACCGATAAACACAAGTTTTGTATGGCGATCACCAAACTCTGCGTCCCACTCATCTAGAAGCTCTGGTTCCTGATTTAATATCCGTGCTTTTTCTTGTTCAGGCAAAGCAGCAATCCAGTATGCAATTGGTTCAATCGCAACAGATTTCCCAGCTTGTGAAATTAAAATGGTTAAATCATGATGTGTGGCAAGCCAAGTAAAACCTTTCGCACGAACGATCTGCTCAGGCATTTGATCTAACCAAGCATTCAGTCTGCCGGTATGAAAAGGGAGTCTTCTTTCGTAAACAAAAGATGAAATTTGGTATTCCTCTGTTTCCGGTGTATGCTGACCATGTCCTGCGTTGATTTCTTTGATCCACCCAGCAGAAGCACTTGATTTTTCAAAGTCGAATAAACCAGTATTCAAAATGTCATCTGGCTGTACTATACCTTTTGAGGTTTTGATGATAGATGCTTCTGGTTGTAGTTTGTTCAGCACATGCTCAAGTCGATCTAATTCAGAGGGAGATACTAGATCACATTTATTGATAATAAGAACGTCACAAAACTCAATTTGATCAATGAGTAAATCGGAAATTTCTCGCTCGTCGTCATCGGAAACCGCTTCTTTACGATCTAATAAACTCTCTCCTGACTGGAAATCAGTCCAGAAACGATTTGCATCTACTACTGTGACCATCGTATCTAGACGGCAAAAGCGGGTCAAATCTATACCCATTTCTTCATCAATATAAGAAAATGTTTGAGCGACGGGAATTGGTTCACTAATTCCGGTTGATTCAATGACAATATAATCAATATTACCCGCTTTACAAAGGCGTTCTACTTCGATTAACAAGTCTTCTCTCAAAGTGCAGCAAATACAGCCGTTAGATAATTCAACGAGTTTCTCATCTGATCGAGAAAGCTCGCCGCCTTGTTTGACTAGTTCTGCATCAATATTAATTTCACTCATGTCATTGACGATCACAGCCACTTTTAATCCTTTGCGATTTTGAAGAACATGATTTAATATCGTTGTTTTTCCTGCTCCTAAAAAGCCGCTTAATACTGTAACAGGTATACGCTTATTCATTTGTTTTTGTCCTTTTGAAAACGATCATTTTGTTTTCCGCCTCACTTAAAAAGTAATCATTACGATTTGTAATCTAAAAAATTTATTTTGTTTCTCTATGAAGGGTATATTTCTTTAATCGAGGAGAATATTTTTTTAACTCCAATCGGTCAGGATTCGTTCTTTTATTTTTTGTTGTGATGTAGTTTCTGTCACCTGTTTCAGTACAGGCCAACGTAATATTCACGCGCATAAGTAATAGGATCCTCCTTTAATTCGTAATAGTTACGATTTGTATTTTAAAATGATCAAGACTGAATGTCAAGCATAGGAGAATGATCCAAGTCAAATGATAAAAACAAAAGGGGTATCGAATGACTATTGATACCCCTCTCCATTAATAAAAGTCACCGAGTTCTTGTTCGTAATCACCTTCATACTGCTGGACATCATAAGGAATTTCTTGGAGGAAGGCTAACCCGCCTAGTATAAGTATCAAAACGATAGCAATGAATGAAAGAATAACTGCGGCAATACTTGAAATGGCAAACAGTGTTTGCATTTTCATCATCTTAGCGTACTGTTCTAATAATTCTTCGTAAGAAGTATCTGGAGCCTGAATCAAGTGTTCAGCTGCTTTTACAGATTTTTGTACATGAATTCCCATCATAATGAGGAAGACGCCAAGGGCTGCAGGAAGAACAAGCCAAAAACCAATAAGAATAGCCAGACCGCCTGAAATATAGAGAAAGATACTACCAACCTTTCCCCACTTTACGATTGAATGAAGAGATTGAATGATTTTCTCAGTTTGTTGCAATGGTGTTCACTCCTTTATGTATTCACTCTTTATCATACTTGAGTAAGTAGTGCTTTAGGAAGAGTGAATGTTGATTGATTAAATTGTTTCTCTCTTCACTTCACTTTTTACAGCTGTGACTTGCGCTATAAAAAAGCGTCTCTTTTTCAGGGAGACGCTTGTTTTATAATTCTTTTCCTAGGATATCTAAATCGTATCTGCTGCCGTCCATTTCTGCGATGCGTGGCAGGTGGCCCCATGTCTCAAAGCCGTGCTTTTTAAATAGTCGAATGCTGGCTTCGTTGTGCCCGAAAATAAAGGCAAGTAACGTTCGAATGCCTAATGAGGGTGCTAAATCAATGGCTTCTTGCAAGAAAAGTGATCCTAAGCCTTTTCCTCGATAGTCTTGGTTTAAATAGATACTCATTTCAACGGTCCCGTTGTATGCAGGCCTTCCGTAAAACGTTTCAAAGCTCAGCCAGCCGTATATATTTCCATCCTCATCTGTTTTCACATAGAGAGGTCTTTTCTCGGAATGATTCAAAAACCATTGCCGGCGGTCCTCGACAGAAACTGGTTCTGTATCAGCGGTCACTTCTCTTGAAGCAATGGTTGAATTGTAGATATCAACGATCGCTTTGAGGTCATCTTCTGTTGCTATACGGTTGAAAGTTTTCACAATTAAGTCTCCCATCTTTTTTTCATTTATCATACATATTATTGATGCGATTGCGCAAAATAAAAAGAAAAATGATTTCGTGTGTATATATTTTTTGAAAAGTGTTCAGAATGTTGCTGAGGTGATGAAAAATGAGAGAGGAAGAAAAGAAACGTACTTCCAAAATCACAAAAGTTCAGCAATTTTTCCGTAAGCGCTGGGTATTCCCTGCTATTTACTTGGTCAGCGCAGCGGTCGTGTTAACAGCCGTTCTTTGGTATCAAGCTGTATCAAAAGATGTGAAAGACCAACTATCTGATGGAAATCAAACAGGGCAAGAACAGCGCGATGATGCCGTTGAAGTTGGAAAGCCAATTGAAAATGTCGCAATGCCGGTCCAGAATTCTGATAATGTTTCTGTCGTGAAAAAGTTCTATGAAGCAGATGCTGACCAAAAAGAGAAAGAAGCAGCACTTGTAAACTATAATAACACCTATACCTTGAGCAAAGGTATTGATCTTGCAGATAAAGATGGCAAAGTGTTTGATGTCACAGCTGCTCTTAGTGGAACAGTGGTTCAAGCGAAAAAAGATCCAGTTCTTGGTCACGTTGTTGAAATTGAACATGAAGATGGATTATCGACTGTTTATCAATCGTTGTCACAAGTGAGTGTCAAAGAAGGCGATGAAGTCAAGCAGAATGATGTCATCGGTGCTTCTGGTAAAAATCTATATGGTGCTGAAAGCGGCAACCATGTGCATTTTGAAATTCGTATGGAAGGTTTAGCGCTTAATCCACTTAGCTTCATTGACAAGCCTGTTTCTACAATTGAAAAAGCAGCGCAAGAAGTGACGGAACAAGCAAAAGAACCTGCTCAGCCAAAGACTGAGGAAAAAACGAAAGAACCTGCTGCTGAAGATAAAGCCAAAGAGCCAGCTGGAGAAAAATCTGAAGAAAAGTCTGATGAGAAGGGGAAATCCTCTGATCAAGAAAAGTCTTCTGATTCCTCTAAAGACAGCAGTCAGTCAGAAGAAACAAAACAATCTTAATGACTTACAAGGTCCTCTGCGTATATGAATATGCAGAGGTTTTTTCTGCTTAAAAAGATCCCCCGCCACTCGGCGGAGGATACACTATAGGGCGGCAGGTCCTTCTTCACCTGTCCGGATGTTGATTGTATTCGCTACCTCATATATAAAAATTTTCCCATCCCCTGGTTCGCCTGTACGAAGTACCTTTTGAGCTGTTTCTACGACCTGTTCGACAGGTACTTTGCTTAGGACGATTTCGATCTTTAATCGTTCGTACACGTTGCTTTCCTTTTTGACGCCGCGGTATAGCTCTGTATGTCCCTTTTGTAAGCCGCAGCCGTGTACATTTGAAAAGGTAATCGAGGTGACACCAATCTTTCCAAGCTCCACCTTTAATGTTTCAAAATTAGCTGGACGTGTGACAATCTCCACTTTATACATTTTGCTCATAGAGACACCCCTTTTTCTTTAATCTTGATAAGCTTTTTCACCGTGCATGGTTAAATCAAGACCCACTGATTCTTCTTCTTCGGTTGCACGAATTTTGAAGAAGACATTGACCACTTTGATGATCACGTATGTCACAACGGCAACAAAAGCGTACGTGGCGACAATCGCGACCACTTGCTTCCAAAGTAAGCTGGGATCTCCGTAAAATAAACCATTGGCTCCGCCGTCATTGACAGAAGTTGTGGCGAAAAGTCCTGTTGCAATTCCTCCCCAAGTACCGCCAATTCCGTGAAGGCCGAATGCATCTAGTGCGTCATCATAGCCAAATTTGGCTTTGAGTGAAAAGACTCCCCAGAAACAGACGATCCCGCCAATGATTCCTATTATAATAGAAGCAAACGGTGTAACAAAGCCTGCGGCAGGTGTAATGGCGACAAGACCTGCGATGGCTCCAGAGATCGCGCCGAGCATGGTTGGTTTTTTGTTGATCATCCACTCTACTAACAGCCAGCCGATGATTCCTGCAGCAGCAGCTGTATTGGTGTTAATAAAGGCAAACATGGCCACGCTGTCTAATGTAAGAGCACTACCCACGTTAAAACCAAACCAGCCAAACCAGATGACTGCTCCGCCAAGAAGGGTGTAGATCAAGTTATGCGGAGAAGAGCTTGCCGCTTCTTTACGCTTCCCGAGCACAATTGCCACGACAAGACCCGCAACACCGGATGAGATGTGAACCACGTTTCCGCCTGCGAAGTCAAGAGCACCCATTTCGCCAATCCAACCGCCGCCCCATACCCAGTGTGCGACTGGAGCATATACAAATGTGACCCAAAGGAGTGTAAATACAACGACTGCTGAGTAGCGAATCCGTTCAGCAAAGGCCCCTGAGATGATGGCTGTTGTTAAGACGGCAAAGGTCATTTGGAACATCATGAACAATGAATGTGGAATGGTCTCACTATAGGAACCAGGCTCAAAGCCTACGCCTTTCAGGCCCACCCAGTCTAATCCTCCGATCCATGCATTGCCTGGTGCAAAAGCTAAGGAATAACCGAATACGATCCATACGATTGAAACGATCGCTAGTGACGTTAAGCTGTGCATGGTTGTGCTTAACACGTTTTTACTTCTCACGAGTCCTCCGTAGAATAAAGCTAAACCCGGTGTCATTAACCACACGAGTAGTGCGCAGAAGAACATAAATACTGTATCACCCATTTGCATGCTGCATTCCCCCGAATCATTCAGAATTATTGTTTTCTTAATTCTTCATTATAGAGAGAAAAGTCATATATAACATATACATGTAAGTTTATCTGACATGGTTTTTTGGTTAAGTTCAATATAAATGGATGAAAAGTTCGTAAAAAATGAGCAAAAACGTAAGTTAAGCACTAAAAATGAAGGGCGTTTGACCTATAAAATGGAGCTGAGAAACAGTTTTGTACGTTCCTCCCTAGGAGAATCAAACAATTCCGAAGGGACGCCTTCTTCGACGATGCGGCCTTCGTGCATGTAGACGACACGATCGGCAACTTCTTTCGCAAAGCCCATTTCATGTGTGACAATGACCATGGTCATGCCTTCTTTTGCGAGGCTTTTCATCGTTTGCAGCACTTCGCCTACAAGCTCTGGATCAAGGGCAGACGTAGGTTCGTCAAATAACATGACATCAGGCTTCATGGCGAGAGATCTGGCTATGGCTACACGCTGTTTTTGGCCGCCTGATAGTTTAGAAGGATATACGTTGGCTTTATCCGCAAGTCCGACTTTTTCTAGCAAGGCGCTGGCTTCAGCGATGGCTTGCGCTTTCTTTGTTTTTTTCACCATAACAGGCGCTTCGATGATATTTTCAAGCACAGTTTTGTGCGGGAAAAGATTAAAATGCTGAAACACCATCCCTATTTTTTGTCTCATTTCGTTTAATTGATCGCGCTTTGGATGAACAGGGCTGCCATCAATGATAATATCTCCATCATTTTTTATTTCTAAAAAGTTCATACAGCGGAGCAGGGTGCTTTTTCCAGAACCGCTTGCGCCAATTAAGACGACCACATCATTTTCATAAACAGTGAGATCGATATCTTTTAAAACATGAAGCTCTCCAAAATATTTATTGAGTTTTTCAACACGAATGATTTCCTTTGATTCTGTCATGCTTCTCCTCCTATTGGTCACTGGCTGATAGTTTCTTCTCAAAGGTTTGGACAGCGAATGTTAACAGCAGGACAAGAACTAAGTAATAGACGGCGACAACAAGTAAATACGTCATATTATCAAAGCTGTTGGAGCCTTGCGTGGTGGCGACGTTAAATAGTTCATTGACACTGATAAAGGCGGCGAGTGATGAATCTTTTAAGCCGATAATGAACTGGTTGCCAAGAGGGGGGAGGGCGCGCCGCATCGCTTGAGGGAGAATGATGCGTCTCATTGTTAAAAAACGACCCATCCCAAGAGATCGTCCTGCCTCTTTTTGCCCCTGATCGATGGATTGGATGGCACCTCTAAATATTTCGGCTATATAGGCGCCATTATGAAAGGCGAGCGCAATGGAAGCAGCCCAGAAGTCGGGTATATTCAATTCTGTGAGGCCGAAGTATAGGATGAAAATTTGAACAATCAGTGGTGTTCCGCGTACAAGAAAGATATAGGCATTGGCGATATAACCGAAAACGGCTATGCGGGATATTTTCAATAAAGCAAAGAAAAGCCCGATGAACATACCGATGAAGATGCTGATCACCGTCAGCTGTAAGGTGATCAGCATTCCTTCTAAGAAAATACCTCTAGAATCAATCAGTGTCTGAAAAAAGTGTGATAGGGTAGGCAAAACAATCATCTCCATTTGAAGAAAGTGCGCCTATAAAAAGGGCGCACAATCGTGGTTTTAATCTTGTTTGACCGTGATGTCTTCATCAAAGTACTTTTCGCTAATTTGTTTTAATGTTCCGTCTTTTTTTAGTGCGTCAATCGCATCGTTGATCTCTTTTATGAGCTGTTCATTTTCTTTTGATACAGCAATTGCCTGCTCACTTTGTCCGAGTCTTTCCTGCGCTGTGATGTTCAATTTTTTCTTCATCGCTTCTGCACCTGTGGCGAAATCTGTTACGACTGCATCGTGTTTTCCGTTGGCCAGTGCTTCTAAGGCGACGACATCACTATCATAATATTTTGGTTCTTGCCCGCTATGTTCCTTAGCAATATCAGCGTAGGACGATCCTTTGGATACAGCAATTTCTTTGTCTTTTAAGTCATCAGCATGCTGAATGTCTGATCCGGGTCTTGTGAAAATTTGCGGACCAGAGTAGTAATAGGGCTTAGAAAAAAGGACGTGTTTTTTTCGTTCCTCATTGATGGTATGACTTGCAACTGCCGCATCAAATTTACCTGCTTTCACGCCTTCGACGATGCCTGCGAATTTATATTTTTTCTGTATAGGTTCGAGACCTAGTTTGTCACTAATCGCATTGCCTACGTCGATATCAAAGCCGGACATCTGATTTCCATCCATGTAACTAAACGGATGAAATTCACCTGATGCTGCAAAAATAAATTTTCCATCCTCCAAAATTGGCGACCCTTTCGCTGTAGAATTACGTTTATCTCCGTTCCCATTTGTTTCATTTGAACCACACGAAGACAGAAGTAATACTGCAACCGAGAAAAGGGCTGGGACCCAAAACCGTCTTTTTTTAATAATAAGCTTCTCCTCCTTTTCAGCCGTTCTCCATATAAGGAGAAAGTAGGCTTTTCAATATGTGTAGCATCTTACCATTTGTTCCTCATATTCTCAATTTTATATGTGTTATTCCAACAATCGTCCTTTTTAGAATGTATGTCTTGCTTTTCTAAGAGAGAACTTGAATTGATTAGGGTAAAAAAGGGAAATGAATCTCATAATAACGAAAGGGTTGCAAAAAGGAGGTCAGTGTATGAACAAGTGGAGAGACAATCGAAAAGTTTTTTTAACCGCTATTGCCTTTGGAACGATGTTGAATCCGCTGAATTCATCAATGATTTCTTTGGCCTTGCATCAAATTCAGCATGAATTCGGTTTGTCGTTTACGACCGTATCTTGGCTTATTTCTTCTTTTTATTTAGCCAGTGCAGTAACACAGCCAGTGAGCGGCCGGATTGGGGATCATGTGATGAGCCGGAGAACCTTATTTTTATTCGGTCTCGTTCTTGTCGCAGTCTCAGCCATTTGCGCGCCGTTTGCCCCAACGTTTGCGGTGCTGATTGTGATCCGTTTGTTACAGGCGATTGGAAGCAGTGCCATTTATCCTTCTGGGGTCGGACTCATTCGGGATCATATTCAAGAAAGACAGGCTTCGGCGTTAGCGGTATTATCCATTTTTGCTTCAGCGATGACGGCGCTTGGACCGACGCTTGGCGGATTTCTGATGACCATTGGCGGCTGGCCGGCTATCTTTTTAGTGAATCTGCCGTTTATTTTGATCAGTTTCTTTCTCGGTTTATTGTTGTTTCCGAAGGAGCAGAAAAAAAGAAAGCTGCGCATAGGCGAAACTGTGCGAACACTCGATTTGCCAGGGATGCTTCTTTTTACCGTCTGCATTGTTCTCCTGCTTTCATTTTTATTATCACTGGGTGATGGCATTCAATATGTTCAAGGCATTCTTTGTCTCCTGAGTGCAGGCGCTTTTATCTGGTGGGAGTATCAGGTGGATGAACCGTTTATTCAAATACGGATGTTCAGAGAAGAGCAGCGGCTGTCACTTGTGTATGTGCAATTTATCATTTTAAATATCTTTTTCTATTGTCTCTTTTTTGGTTTGCCGAGTTATTTTCAGGATGAGTTAGGCTGGCGTGTGGAGATGACGGGTCTTTTTATGCTGTGTATGTCAGGGGTGAGCATTATTGTATCGCCGCTGACAGGAAAGTGGGTGGATCGCGGGGATGAACGCCATCCAGTTTTAGCGAGTGCTGTATTGATGCTAGCTGGAGCGTCTGCCATGACTTTCTTTTTTATTCCTGCGCCATTATGGGGAAAAGGATTGGTTCTGGCGCTGCTTGGGCTCAGTTATGGGATTGGGAATGTCGCGCTTCAAGCTGCGATGCTCAAGGCAAGCCCTCAGCAAATGATTGGCACGTCCTCTGGACTTTTTCAAACATGCCGCTACCTTGGTTCTATTCTGTCGTCTGCTGTGCTTGGTATGCTGTTTGGGGATGAAATTGCTGGTGCTCATTTTGCGCAATTAGGCTGGACGTTGATCATCATTTCTCTTATTGGCATTGGCGTCAGTCTTTATTTTTCAAATATGGTTAGAGGGAGACAGCCAATAAAAAAAGCGGCGCGATAAGTGAGAGAAGAATCTTCATCACGTTATCGCAAGGCCGCTTAAGAATTGGACAGGTCTGAGCCCTGATCCTTTGTCTTCCTTCTGAAAATTTTCCCTACAATTGTCTCGTAAAATGTCACGATACGATCGATAGGAGAGTCAAAGAACTTCCATAATTTATTCATGATAAAGACAACCACAATCGATACGACCAAGCTGCCTAAAACATCAAATGGATAATGATGACCGACCCAGATGCGGGAGAATCCTGTAAGTAATCCAAAGACGAGCAATATGTTGCCGAGCTTTTTATTACGGGATCGAATGGCTAGTGAAAGAGCCAATGCACCTGTTGTATGGTCACTTGGGAAGGAAGCGTCTGCTGAATGCGGGATGAGTGTGTCGACTTTATGCGCCACAAACGGCCGCTCTTCATAATGAAACAATGTAATGGCAAAGTTGACGATAAGTGCTGCAATGCCTGTTACACCGGAAAAGAAGACATGCTTCTTAAATTTGTGATTCCCTAAAAACCAGCAAATCAATAAGACAAGGGCGTACACAAGAATGGCCTTTTTCGTAATAAAGATCATGGCCTGATCTAAAAACTCAGAATGGTGAGCCATCCCGTGTATGACTTTAAACAATTCGTAATTCAAAACATCACCTATACTTTCGCTTAATGCCAACTATTTTTCAAAAAAGCCTGTATGCTCTATATGAAATATCCTATATTTTAGCATGTTTCCGGCGAAGTTTAAAATAGTATCCTTTTATTCTGAAAGGGAGACCTTTTGTGCATTTGCTTCCTGGGGTTTTCGTTCGCTCCAATAAAAAACGCCCATACTCAGCAAGACAACAATGCCTGCAATGAGGTACACATTTGAAAAGTCTGTGAAACTGACAAGGAGTCCAAAGACAAATGAGCCAGCAGCAATACCTGTATCATACAGAGTAAAGAAAGTAGCCGTCGCATACCCCGTACGGTGAGCTGGTGAGTGCTGAATCGCAAGTGTTTGTAAACATGGCACGAGCGAACCATAGCCAAGTCCAATCACAGCGCCTGATAGAAGAAGCATTGTGGCTGAATGTGTCGCTGTCAGCATCCATAAACCAATAGCAAAAAGGGCAATCGAAGGATAGATCACAACGTGAGCTCCAACTCGGTCAAAAAGTCTGCCTGTAAATGGACGTGATCCAAGCATTGCAGCCGCAAACACAATGAAGAAATAACTGCTTGCACCCATCAAATGGAGTGAATTGGCATATACTGAAATAAATGAAATAATCGGCGAATAACAGAAAGAAATAATAATACCGACGGCCGCTGTTTTTAATGCGCCTTTTTCAAACAGGTGAGAAAACGTGAATCGGAAGACGATGCTTCCGCCGTTTTCAGGCTCTGGCTGTCTAATTAGCATTGTAAAAGCGGCTCCGATCGTCACGATAATGGAAAAGAGAAGAAATAAGGAATGAAATCCTATTTTTCCTACTTGGTTTAGTGCGATAAACGGACCGATGACAACAGCGAGGTTCATGGACATCACAAAGTATCCGAGTCCTTCCCCGCGTTTATGTTTCGGGATCATATCAGCCGCAATGGCACTGGCGACTGTCGTCAAAATACTAAAAAAGATTCCTTGTACGAAACGCAGCACAAGAAGCGTTTGGAATTGATCAATCGGAATGTATAAATAAGTGAGTAAGGCAAAGGCCGTAGAAGAGAAAATCGCCATCCGTTTTTTGCCGAATTTCTCAATAATGGCGCCAGAAAAAGGTCTTGTCACAATAGCAGATAATAAGAAGACCGTCACAAGGAGACCGCCCTGTGATTCTGTTCCATTTAGTTTATCCATTGTGTAAATGGGCAGTAATGTCAAAAGGGCATAAAAAGAGGTGAACGTAAATAAATTCACCAGGACAATCATGATAAAATCTTTTGTCCATATGCGTTCGTTCATGGTGTATGTCACTTCCTATTCAGTAGATAATTTGTGTAAAAGTGTATGGAGGAGTTGTTTTTCTTCGTAGGTAAAATCTGAAAGACATTCTTCTTCAAATTGTTCCATCGTGCGTTTGATTTCTTCAAATCGGGCTTTTGCATCATCTGTCATCACGATCAGATTCTCACGTTTGTCTTTGCCTTGTACACGTTTTACCCAGCCGTTTGCTTCTAAGCGGGTGACGGTTCTGGTAATGGTCGGTGCTTCGACGTTTAAATATGTCCAGATGTCTTTTTGGGTTTTTGGGCCGAATGTATCCAAACAAAAAAGCACAGTCCACTGTGACATGTACAAGTCATAAGCAGCAAGCGCTTCGTTCGCCTTTTTAGACAGCAGCCGTGCGCCTTGATGTATTTGATGTAAACACTCTCTATTTAACGTATCCATATGCTCACCTTTTTTAAATATTTAGCTAGGTAAATAAATTCACCTTTTCTATTTTACGTGCTGAACCCTTTCTTGTAAAGTGGAAATTTTCGCGCCCCGAAATGATTTTTTGTTTTGCCTTTTCTGATAAATCCCTTGTCCCATCTTCATTTTTAGCATATTCCCTATTCAATGCTAATACACTGTTACAAACCTGACAAAGAGAGTGTTTGAGGTGAGGGATCGTGTTTGGCATTTACTACCTAATGGATGAGAAATTACGACGAACAAGCGCCGCTGAAAATGGATAATCTTCATACGGATCTCATTTCACACTTCTCACATCCATTTTAGGGAGGTCGAGTGGTGTGCACGATTACATCAAAGAGCGAACAATCAAGATAGGAAAGTATATCGTGGAGACAAAGAAAACCGTTCGTGTTATTGCGAAAGAATTTGGAGTCTCTAAAAGTACTGTACACAAGGATCTAACAGAAAGACTGCCAGAAATTAATCCAGATCTGGCTAATGAAGTGAAGGAGATACTGGATTATCATAAATCAATCCGCCACTTGCGAGGAGGAGAAGCCACCAAGTTAAAGTATAAAAAAGAAGAAATTCTAGAAGGCGAACCTGTGAAACAGTAAGCTTAGTTCTTTGTTCATAAACATGATATATATATCTTCCTCATATCGGTAGTTTCTAACCACAAATTTTGTAAAGACTTTTGTAAAGAAATATCTTTTTTTCTGCAAATTATGATAGAATATATAATTAGGGCAGAATGTGGTATTTGCTATGGAAACAGATTTTCAAGGAGGATATATATAGATGTTTGCTAGGGATATTGGAATTGATCTTGGTACTGCAAATGTACTGATTCATGTCAAAGGAAAAGGAATTGTGTTAAATGAACCATCTGTGGTAGCTCTTGACAAAAACAGCGGGAAAGTTTTGGCTGTTGGAGAAGAGGCTAGACGTATGGTTGGACGTACGCCTGGGAATATTGTTGCGATTCGTCCATTAAAAGACGGCGTAATCGCTGATTTTGAAGTAACTGAAGCGATGCTCAAGCATTTTATTAACAAATTAAATGTGAAAGGGCTGTTCTCTAAGCCGCGTATGCTCATCTGCTGCCCGACAAATATTACATCTGTTGAGCAGAAGGCGATCAAAGAAGCTGCTGAAAAAAGCGGTGGTAAGCATGTATTTCTTGAAGAAGAGCCAAAAGTAGCAGCGATTGGTGCTGGTATGGATATTTTTCAGCCAAGTGGAAACATGGTCGTAGATATTGGAGGCGGAACGACAGATATCGCTGTCATCTCTATGGGTGACATTGTAACCGCCTCTTCTATTAAAATGGCTGGAGACAAATTTGATCTGGAAATTCTAAACTACATTAAAAAAGAGTACAAGCTGTTGATTGGTGAGCGCACGGCTGAGGATATTAAGATCCAAGTTGCAACGGTATTCCCAGACGCACGTCACGAAGAGATTTCGATTCGTGGACGAGACATGGTGACAGGATTACCAAGAACGATTACCGTCACAAGCAAAGAAGTAGAAGAAGCATTGCGTGAATCTGTATCTGCGATTGTTCAGGCTGCGAAACAAGTTCTTGAGAGAACACCGCCTGAATTATCAGCTGATATTATCGATCGCGGCGTCATCATTACAGGTGGCGGAGCTCTTCTAAACGGGCTTGATCAATTGCTTGCAGAAGAGCTGAAAGTACCAGTTTTCGTTGCTGAAAATCCAATGGACTGTGTAGCAGTTGGTACGGGCGTGATGCTTGATAATATGGACAAGCTGCCAAAGCGTAAACTCAGCTAATGATTTCCCTCATTCTTTTTAGAAAGAATGGGGGATTTTTATTAAAGAACCCTGCTAATCAGCCGATATATTTCATAGAAGATTGTGTTTAGGTCATGTGAAAGAATTTGAATGAGGTGAGCACGTGTTAAAAGGACTATACACCGCAACATCTGCCATGATCGCTCAAGAGCGGCGGACAGAAATGCTTTCAAATAATATCGCAAATGCGAATACCCCAGGCTATAAAGCGGATGAAGGGGCAATGCGTGCATTTCCAGAAATGCTGCTGAGCCGAATGGAATCAGGACGTTTCCAAACATCCTCAGGCAAAGGCTTTAGTGTTCCACTGCAATCGCCGATTGGTGGAATCAATACTGGGACATATATGCAGGAATTAATCCCTCAATTTACACAGGGAACTTTAAAAACAACAGATCAAACAACAGATGTAGCACTAGTTGAAAATAATGTGCCGATCAATCCGGAGACCAATCAGAAATCAGCGCTATTTTATGCGGTCAACACACCAGAAGGCGTTCGTTATACGAAAAGCAGCTCCATTACATTGAACGCACAAAATCAGCTGACCATTAATGGCCGCGCTCTTCTTTCCGTGACGGGTCAGCCGATTACGGTTCAGAGTGAGAACTTCAAAGTGAATGCAGATGGTACTGTGTCTGAAAATGGCCAAAATCTTGGTCAAATCGATGTACGTGTTGCGATGGATACAAGAAACCTAGCGCGTGAAGGAAATGATTTATACCGTACAGCTGATAACCAGCCCCTGCCAAGTGCAGTCAATAACGGTCAAATGTCCTATACGTTAAGCCAAGGCGTATCGGAGCTGTCGAACGTGGATGTGACGAAATCATATACAGATATGACAACGGCCTACCGAGCATTTGAAACAAATCAAAAAGTGGTTCAGGCGTATGATAAAAGCTTAGAAAAAGCAGTGAATGAAATTGGCAGAGTGTACTAATTAAGAAATGAAAAAGAAAGGAGGATTCTTATGCTTAGAACGATGATAAACGCAGCTGTATCGATGAATGAAGTGCAAAAGCAGCTTGACATTATCAGTAACAACATCGCGAACAGTGAAACAACAGGATACCGCGCGAAAAATACCCGTTTCTCAGAGCTGATCAGACAGCAGTTTAATCAGGTAGATGAAAAAAATGAGCAGGTGGCAAACAGTCGTCTGACACCTGATGGGTTAAGGCTTGGAACGGGTACAATGGTCAATGCGTCCATTAACTCGCTGCAAGGCTCTATTAAAGAAACAGGACGTGATCTTGATGTTGCCTTCGGAGCGCCGTCGCAGTATTTGCAGGTCAACGCCGGCGGTAATATCCGTTATACAAGAGACGGTTCACTTTACTTACAGCCGGGCAATAACCGTAACCAAGTGCAGCTTGTCACGAGCGAAGGCTATCCGATTCTTGATGAAAACGGAAATGCAATCGTCTTAAATGCGAATTTCCGTGATATTTCAATCGATAAAAATGGACGGCTTACGGCGATTTCAAGAGATAATCAACCGAATCAGCAAGTGAATCTAGGCGTTGTACAAGTCAATAATTCGTCAGCACTTGCCTCTGAAGGAGATAATTTGTTCTCAGTCGACGGAACCTATCAAGGTGCATTAACAGCACTAAATGGAGCAAACCGAGAGGCGATTCAGCTTCAGCAAGGCGCACTGGAAACGTCAAATGTGGACATGTCGAAAGAATTAACAGACCTCATGACAACACAGCGTTCCTATCAGATGAATTCAAGAACGATTACGATGGGCGATCAAATGCTGGGATTAATTAATACAATTCGATAATCAGCAGGCTGGTATCAGCCTCTCATGATAAAAAAGGCGGCTCGCTCAAAGTCGCCCTTTTTTTTATAAAAATCTGAGACATCAGCAAGCAGATCCTCAAGATCAATCCAGGCTTCTTTTCGTTCAAGACATGTGACGAGCGTGGCGATCTGCTCATCTGCCTTTGGCGTTTGGCTGTAGAGAAGAGATAAGATTTGAAACTTCATTCTTAATATATCAAACTGGGAAGCAACGGCTTCTTTCAGTCCTTTTTGAATATATTTCATCCCTTCATCGGTTAAATTTTCTTTAAAACAGGAACGCACAGTTTCGTATAGGCACGATACATAGGAGTGTGCTGACTTTCGGTATGCTGGAAGACGAAGTGCTTTTTTGAAGTATTCTAGCGCTTCCTTATGACGGTTTTGTCTTGACTGAATAAAGCCAGCATCATAGTAAACGATACCGAGCAGCTCTTGATCATCAATCTTTTTCACATAATCAATAATTTCAATGAAAATATCTTCCGCTTCCTTATATTTTTTTTGGTCGCTATAGTTAAGAGCGAGCACAATTTTACACCGATAGATGCTATGGATATCTCCGTGCTTTGCAAAAATATCCATGGCTTTTTGAATATGACGAATCGATAACAACGAGTAACGGTTGTTATAATAAACACCGCTTGTACGGAAATGAAACTCTGCTTCCTCCAGCTCATCGTTAAGTAATGGCAGTCGTTCCTCTGCCTTTTCGAGATAATGAATCGCATCATTTTGATCACTTTTTAAAGATTCATATAATCCGAGAAAGAAATAAAAATAATATTGCAGTTCTTCGTTCATATCATCTTTGTGGGGCAGCAGTTCATGTTTGAGTTTTTCTAAGTCCTCTGTCTGATTCATCCAGAGCTGATGACGGAAAAGCATCAGCTGATAATGGAAATAGAGCTCCTGTTTTTTTGATAATTTGCGTTTATATTTTAGCAGTGTTTTTTTGATTTCTTCAGCCTTCGAAAAATGTCGATGCTTTAGCATTGTATACCAGGAATGGAGAAGTTTTTTTATGGATTTATCGCTCATAAAATTCATTTTTACCCTCTTATTCAATCAATGTTGTAATATATATTACCATATTTGTGAAAAAACAATGAGTGTAGTGTGGATTATATTTGATGACAATTGGTAATAGTAGATTCTATTTTTTACCATATGCATAAGGCGAATATTGAAAAATGCCAGCATTCATAATATACTTCTATAGGAATCAAATGAAGATCAGCGATATAGAAAAGAAGGAGAGATCAAGATATGCTTGATGCTCAGCAAATTCAAGACATTATTCCACACCGTTATCCATTCTTATTGGTCGACCGTATTTTAGAGGTTGAGGGAGAAAAAAGAGCGGTTGGAATTAAAAATGTCACAGTGAATGAAGAATTTTTTAACGGCCATTTCCCTGGTTACCCAGTCATGCCTGGTGTGCTTATAGTAGAAGCACTCGCACAGGTTTTTGGTGTGATTATGTTAGGCAAGGAAGAAAACAAAGGAAAGATTGGTTTGTTTGCAGGGATTGACGGATGCCGCTTCAAAAGACAGGTCAAGCCTGGTGACCAGCTTCGTTTAGAGGTTGAAGTGACGCGCCTCCGCGGGCCGGTTGCAAAAGGAAAGGCAGTAGCGACAGTAGATGGCGAAGTTGCATGTGAAGCAGAACTGACATTTTCTATCGGTCCTAAAGTATCATGATTTTCCTGGCGGTTCATTAAGCATGAATCGCTTTTTTATTTAGAAACGTTCAGTTAGAACGGATAAGGACTTGCAATTTTGACAAAAAAACGTCATATTAGACAAAAAAAGATGAAGGTGATAAAGGATGCTGAAAGAATTTAGAGAGTTTGCCGTCAAGGGCAATGTCATTGACTTGGCTGTAGGTGTCATCATTGGGGGAGCATTTGGCAAAATTGTCACTTCTCTTGTGAATGATTTAATCATGCCGCTTGTCGGTATTATTATTGGAGGGCATGATTTTAGCGGTTTATCCATTAAAATCGGAGCTGCTCAAATTTTATATGGGAACTTTATTCAAACAGTGGTTGATTTCTTAATTATCTCGTTTTCCATTTTTATCTTTATTCGTTATTTGAATAAGTTAAAACGGAAAAAGGTTGAGGAAGAAGAGGTTGTGGAAACGCCGGATCAAACGGAAGTTCTGCTAACTGAAATTAGAGATCTATTGAAAAATCAAAGCCAGTCTAAAGATGTGCAATAGAAAAAGAGCGGCTGATCCCGCTCTTTTTTATGTGTTTTGTTTAAAAGCATCCAGTAGTTTTTCTCCTGACAGCCCCTCTTTGACGAGGTCTTTTAATACTTCTTCAGTTTCTGTTCTGTAACGATTTGTAATCATTTTACCATCGAGTAACACAGAAATGTTTTCTTCTAAGGCAACGATGTTTTTGACTTGGACAGATAGATGAACAGGGCGGTTGTTTTCTTTAGTGATCGTTACAAGAATCTTCACTTCTGTGTGCTGCTGAAAGAGTACCTCAAACACCTGTCTATGTTTCTTTGGAATGAGTGCTTCAATCATCCAGTGATTTTCACCGTCTTCTTTATTAATGATTAAACCGTCACGAAGGGGAATACTGGACATTTTATCTTGCTGTGGATCAAGTTCAATTTTTAAATCAATCAGCCTAAAGGTTTTCATATTTATCACCTCACAAGCGTTCATTATTCGTAAGTATTATTATAGCATACAACATCTGTATAAATGAAACCGCTGCCTGCTTAGAACTAGCTGCACATGAGTGAAAGGAGATGTTTTATGGAGTCCTATCAATTGAGAAACATTCATATTGGCGACGACAAGGCAAAGAGTGATATACGTGTTTATTCGTGGGGAGACATTCTTTCATTTTGTGATGTGTATATGGAAGAAGGGGAGTCACTCACGTTTCAATACGTCACCGAGGATCAAATGGACTGCTTTGAGTTTCAGCTGTCGGTTCATGATGGCCGGCTTTGTTTTTATTGGTTTGCGTGGGACGGATCTGATTATATTCACATGCCTTCTAGTAATTGGATTCATTCAGATATTTTTTATCAATTTATGAAAAATAAGTATTTCATCAAACAAAACAAGATGATGTTTTATACGCAAGCGGTAAAAAACAGAAATTAATGAGGATATAGAGAATTTAAAGGCCTATTTTGCTATTTTCCTGTTTTGTCACATACGGCCTTTCTCCGTAGACTAGGGGTAGCTGAAAGGAAAGGAGGCAAGTCCCGAATCAAAAGGTAACGTCTATCATCTGACAGCCCCCCTCTAGCTAAAGCTGATAGATGCTGCCTTGTGCATATGAACACTGCGTAATATAGAACCAATGCTTCTTTGTATAGGTCATGTGTCCCCTTGTGAATCCCCTTTGTGTGTATCCGGTCATATTTGCGTGGCCGGATACCCTTTTATTCACTGTTTAACCGATCAGCTCTTGCAAATAGTGGATACTCATTTCATAATGATGATGGATTTTGTTAACGGTATGTCGGTTGAAAATAAAGACAAAAAGGAGAGAACGATGACAAACATTCAATTAATCGCAACGGATTTAGATGGAACTTTATTAAACAGTGAACACAAAGTGAGTCAGGAAAACGAGCAGGCATTAAAGGAAGCAGCTGCGAATGGAATTGAGGTTGTCGTGTCAACAGGGAGAGCGTATTTTGATGTGAGGTCTATTTTTGATCAGCTTGGTATGAATACATGGGTGATTAGTGCCAATGGAGCTGTGATTCATGATCCAACGGGACAAGTGTACCATACAGCTGCTTTACAAGAAGAAAAGGCTAAACACATATTATCATGGCTTGAAGAACGTGATTATTATTATGAAGTCTTTACAAACGAAGCTATTTTCACACCTAATCGCGGCAGAGAGCTTCTTGCGATTGAAATGGACCGCTTAAAAAGTGCAAATCCAGAAACGGATCAGAATGTCTTAAAGCAAGCGGCAGAAGTTCAATACAGCCAGTCGGGTTTTTCTTATATTGATACATATAAAGAATTGTTTCGTGAGGATCGAAAGCTTTCATTTTACAACATCTTAGGTTTTTCTTTCTTTCAAGACAGATTGAAAGCCGGATGGGATGAGTTTGGTGATGATTCAGATTTAACATTGGTCAGTTCGGCTGATCATAACTTTGAAATTGGTTCAAAGGACGCTTCTAAAGGGCAGGCATTAACAAGGCTGGCAGAAAGACTAGGTATTCCTTTAAGTAGGGCAGCGGCTGTAGGAGACAGTTTAAATGATGAATCAATGCTTCGAGCTGCTGGTGTTGGGGTTGCAATGGGGAATGCGAGACAGGATATAAAAGAAATCGCTGATCACGTGACGTTATCAAATGATGAACACGGAGTCGCGCATATGATCCGGCACCTTTTGAAATAGATGAATCAGATGTCGTGGTATAAATCACATAGGAAGAAGCGCATTCTACAAAAGAGGAATTCAGAACCACTTCTATTTACACATGATGTGGAACATCATATAATTTAATTATGAATAAAACCCACTTGTAAGGAAATTAAGGAGACTAAACGAATGGCGCTGGAATCTTATAAGTCCGAAAATCTGCATTTAATCAAGGAAGCCTTGGACTATACTCAGGTTGGCCTGACGGTGACGGACCCGTCTTTACCTGATAATCCTTTAATATATGTGAATAAGGGCTTTTTAGATATGACAGGCTATCAAGAACCCGAAGTATTGGGGAAGAATTGTCGTTTCCTTCAAGGAGATGAAACTGAGCAAATCGCTCTCAAGCAAATTAGAACAGCCATTGAGAACAAAGAGGCTGTCACGGTTCAGCTGAAAAATTATAAAAAATCTGGACAAATGTTTTGGAACGAGTTAAGTGTCGCTCCTCTTTGGATTGATGAAAATGAAGGGAAACGTCTTTATTTCGTTGGTCTGCAAAAGGATGTCACGAAAGAGAAGGAACAGCAGGAGCTTCTTGAGCAATCAATTGATGAAGTGCTGAATATTTCTGTCCCTATCGTTCCGGTGAAAGATGGTATCTCTGTGTTACCGATTATTGGTACGTTAACAGCGCCAAGATTTGATAAGATCATTTCAACGGTCTCCACCTATATCTCTCAATCCAAGGATGATTATTTTATTGTTGATCTGTCCGGATTATTAGAAGTGGATTCATTTGTGGCAGATGCGATCTTTAAGCTGAACGATTTGATTTTAATGACGGGTACTGAGCTGATTGTGACAGGAATTAAACCGAATCTTGCAATGAAAATGGGAGAAATGAGAGAGGACTTCCGTGAATTAAATACGTATATGAATGTGAAATCTGCATTGAAAAAATTAAACATTTAGCATACGTTTATATGAAATGAAAAAAGAGGACTTTTCATTAAGCTTGAGAAAAGTCCTCTTTTTGCTGTGTTTAAGATGATTGAGCGGCGGCACTTAAGGTAAATAAGTCTTCTAGTTCGTTTGTCGATAGCTCTGTAATCCAGCTTTCGCTTTGGATAATTTGATCATTTAATGTTTGTTTTGTTTCGAGCATTTGATCGATTTTTTCCTCGATTGTGCCCGTTGTGATCATCTTATGGACGTGAACAAATCGTTTTTGTCCAATCCGATAAGCTCGGTCTGTCGCTTGGTTTTCCACAGCAGGATTCCACCATCTATCGTAGTGAATGACATGGTTTGCGGCGGTTAGGTTGAGTCCTGTTCCTCCTGCCTTTAAAGAGAGAATTAAGATGTTGAATTCTTTCTTCTGGAAGCGGTCCACCATTTTGTCCCGCTCTTGTTTTGAGAGGCTGCCATTTAAAAATTGGACTGGTTCTCCAAACATCTTTTCTGCCAGCTGCTTGATCATGTTGCCCATTTCAATATACTGCGTAAAAATGAGACAGCTTTCTCCTTGCTCATGTATCGCTTTTAACAGCTCTGCGAGTTTATCCATTTTTAACGAACGTTTCAGCAGTTTCACATCTGTTCCGCTCTCTTTTAAATAGAGCGCAGGGTGATCACAAATCTGTTTGAGTCTGCCAAGCATACTTAAAATAATGGCTTTTCGCTGCATCCCTGTTAATGATGCCATGTGTTCAAATGTATCCTTCACGAGCTGTTCATATAAAGACGCCTGCTCAGCGGAGAGCGGAATGAATTCTTTTTCTTCGAGTTTCTCAGGCAGGTTTAGGGCAACCTCTTCATCTTGTTTTGTTCGTCTTAATAAAAATGGTTTGATCAGCTGCTGCAGCTGTTCAATTCTTTTTTCTTCACGGTCTTTTTCAATCGGAAGGACGAACTTTTTATGGAAGCTGGTCAGGCTGCCGAGATATCCTTTGTTGACGAAGTCGAATATGGACCAAAGCTCTGTCAAACGGTTTTCCATTGGAGTCCCGCTGAGGGCAATGTGATGCTGTCCCTTGAGCTGTCTAATCGCTCTCGATTGTTTCGTATGGGCGTTCTTGATGTTTTGGGCTTCGTCTAAGCAAATGGTATTCCACTTTGCTGCCGTTAATTCATCACGATCAGAATGTGAGAGTCCGTAAGAAGTCAGGACAATATCTGTTGATTCGTATGCTTTTGTGAAGTTCTCTCCCTGTGGACGTGCTGGGCCGTAATGCAGGGCAACATTCAAATGTGGAGCGAATGTTTCGAGCTCTCGTTGCCAGTTTCCTAAAACAGAGGTCGGCGCAATGATGAGAGACGGAGCGGCATTTTGCTCCTGCTCCTTCAAATACGTGAAATATGCGATCATTTGAATCGTTTTTCCAAGGCCCATATCATCTGCTAAACAAGCCCCAAATCCATGAGATCTTAAAAATAAAAGCCAATTCACGCCATGCTGCTGATACGGACGCAGTGTGCCTTTGAAGGACTCACTCATTTCGTAGGAAGGCAGCTCGTGCGTATCATTTAATTGGTGGACAAGCCCTCTTAATTGCGATGAAAGTTCAAATTGAATATGGGCAAATGCTGAACTGTCTAGTAGTTCTGGAATCGATTCAGAGGAAGCTTCTTGATCTGCCAGTTCGCGTGACAAAATATCAGACATGTGAAGCCCTTCATTTTCGGCACGCTCCATCCACTTTTTCATTTGCTGAATGAAGGTCGGGTCTATTTTGATCCATTGTCCTCGAATGTTGACAAGGCGCCGTTTGCTTTGGACAAGCTCGTTGAACTCATCTTCTGTCAGTTCAATGCCGTTTGTAGCAAAGCGCCAATTAAAGTCCATTAATGCGTCCATTCCGACATGCGATTCGCCTCGCGGTGTAGAAGAAATCCTTGCTTTTAACATCATCGTGCTATCTTTAACAATTTGCCACCATGATGGGAGCAGAATCTCAATGCCCATATTGACAAGTGTTTCACTTGCTTCAGATAGGAAGAGCCATGCTTCTTCTTCTGACATAAGTGTGGTGCCAGATGTGAAAGAAAGCCAAGGGACGATTTGACTGAATCGTTCCAGCTCTCTTGAAATTTTATCTTGATACGGGTGCCAAGACCTTTTCAATGAACGAATGCCTTCAAAAAAGTGAAGGTCGCTGTTTTTCTTATCACGTAAAAACAATTCGATTTTCCAATCATCACCGTCAAAATCAGGCTCGTTTAAGCGCAAGCCGACAGTGAACGGCGTCTCGTCATCAATCCAGCCAATCGTCTCCAGGAAATCCTGCTCATCTAAAAAATGTCCTTGGAAGGATGAGAGCGCAGGCGATTGTGCAGTCATACGGTTCCATTTGTGCTGCAAGGCATCATCATACTGAATGTAATCCTGTACAGCAAAGGAGAACCAATCAGCCGTATAGCCATCTAATAGGCCTTCTTTGTCTTTAAATCGAAGTTCGCCTTTTGTCCACGCCTCGTAATCGGGAACGTAATCTTCGTCCTCGATGAATTCGTAAATGGTGGAGGCTGTCTTCATCAGTGGTTCCGTTTCATCCGTTAATGTCACATGACTAAACGTATTAAATGAATTTTTTCCTAGCAATTCAACGGTCATCCAAGGGCTTAACAGAAAGGCAGGAGTGCCAATAAAGCTCACATCTTCTAAAAATGTTCCGTAGAAAGAAGATTCGTGCCATTGGAAAAGCTGCCTCTTCATTTCATTAAGCGGAACAGGGTGTCCGTCCTCTGCTTGCGCTGAAATGGTGAAAGAGAAATCTTCAGTTTGTTCTGCATGAATGACAATTTGTTTATGGCGTGTCATCAATCAATTTTCCTTTCTTCATTTCCTCTTGGAACGCACGCAGCCGTTTTGTTGAATCTTGCAGCTGCTTTACATACCTTTCCCAGATCGCGGTTTTTTTCGTTTTATGATAAAGCGTACGCAGTTTTTTCAGCATTTTTACAGACTCACGATAAGCACTTCGATTCTTTTGATCGAGAAGCAGTGAGATTTCACGGTGGTACGATGGAATGAGGGCTTCCGGCTCCTCTTTTGCAATCTGTTTGATCAAATCCTTCTCCAGTTCACTAATGGAGAAACCAACAAGGCTGTGAATCTCAATCCATTCCGCATAACGCTGCTGTGCATACAAGAGCTGACTGTATTCTGTAAACGCATAGGGCATACAGATTTGGAGATAACGTTCATATAAATGATGATCCTTCGTCTGCTTAAAGTATGCATCTAAATAAAAGAAGAAATCACTGACGGCTCCCCGCAGTTCTCTGTAGGAAAGGTCGAGCTGGCAATATTCCTCTAATATATAGGTGATTTCATGATACCAGAGCTTGAGACGCTTCCAGTCCTTTCGGTTTGTGAGATCCTTCAGCCAATTGAGCACATTTGGCAGCATATCCGCATTGAGCAGCTGTAATTGCTGAAAGAGGCTGTCGTCTTCTTTCAGTAAATAATCCATGTGCATCAGCCCGATGGTACGTTCAACCGTTTGTTCTTTCTTCTGGGCGTTCTTTAGTAATTCTGTTTCTTTTTTGACCCATTTCCCTCTATTTAATATGGTGCCCCAAATCTCCATAAAGACCGCTACTCGTTCATGCTGGAAAGGTCCATTGATTTGAAGAAGTGTGCGAACGGCAGTTGGTGTGTTTTCAAGAAACGGATCGAGGGAAAAGGAAAGGGCGTATGTCTTCAAATGATCCACTGAATCGAAAATGGTGTTCATGAGCTGTTCTACATAGGGATTCATGGAATAAAAGTCTTTTTCGGCATCAAGCCGGCCGAGGTCGACGAGTTCATGAAGCCTCAGCCATACATCGATCGACGTATGAATCGCATACAAGCTCTTGAATTCAGGTGAAGCAGGTGCGTGTTTTTTTAGGATCGATAAATAGCCGTAATATAAATGCTGCGGTGTTTGCTGGTGCTTCGGTGTCCGTTTCAGCCAGAGGTTAAATTCCTCTTGAAAAAAAGTCAGCCAGCTTTGGAGTGATTGTTCGTCTGGGCGCTTCACTTGGAAGTGCTGGCGAATCAGTTCTTTGCTGCGCTGTAATTCATCCTTTTCTGACCAATTTTCTGTAAATCCGGTCACACTCTCTACTTGAGCGTATAGCGAAAAGAAGACAGCGAGAATGTGTTTACAAAGTCCATCTGCTGGACATGAGCAGCTGCTTCTCACAGGAAACAGCACATGAAGGTGGACTCTTGCTGCCACGACATCATGTACATAAGCTGACCATTCGGTATCAGACTCTTGCTTGAGCCGATATACGCTGTCCTGTCTATAAGTAATCAATGCTTTTTTGATGAGTTGTTTGTTTTCATCTGTTGCAGGAAGAAGTTCTTTGATCTGTTCGGCTGTTTGTTTGATTTCTTCTTCGTTGATGTTGTGCTGAAGCATTTGATCCGCTCCTAACCAAGTAAAAGATTCCAATTCTTTTATTATAGCTCAATGGGGATTTATAAAAAAGTTTTTCATGAAAATGGTCATAAATTTCAAAAGCTGTCGAATGATGTAATAGAGTATTGCATAAACCAACCTTACAGCATATAATAATGAAATTAGTGGAACCGAAAGGATACAGACATGGATAATAAGGGTTTAAATCAAGAAGAATTTTTAAAGATTTTGATGTACGCTCATGATATTGGTGAAAATTCAAATGATGTCACAACAAAAGAAATGCTTGAAAATCTGATTGCTCATATTCGAAATGGTCTTGTTTCATAAAAGTGACCCCCTGCTAGTGATGGCAGGGGGTTTTTGTATGCTTTTAAGAATGGAATGAATGCTCCCGGCATACGATGTCATTACAAGCATAAGGAGTATGGGGAGCTGATGGTGTCATGAATATTGCGATTGCAGGCTGTGGGTATGTGGGGCTTGTGACAGGTGTGTGTTTAGCGGAGGCAGGTCATGATGTGGCGTGTATTGATATTGACCGCCGAAAGGTCATGCAGCTGAAACAAGGAAATCCCCCAATGTATGAGCCAGGGTTAAAAGAGCTATTGAAACGCAATCTTGAGCAGGGACGAATTCATTTTCACATAAATGGAGCGGAAGCCTACCCGAGGGCAGATGTGTTAATGATTGCGGTCGGCACCCCGCAGCAGGCAGATGGCCAAGCTGATTTACAGTATGTGTTTCAGGCTGCGAAAGAGATGGGCATAAAAGCAAAGTCAGGTGCGATTCTTGTGGTGAAAAGTACAGTGCCTGTCGGAACGGGGGATCAAATCGATCAGTTGATCCATCAAGAATTAGGACGGAAGGAGCCACTAGCGATTGCATCTAACCCAGAATTTTTACGGGAAGGCTCTGCCATTTCAGATACATTGAGGGCGGATCGGCTAGTGATTGGAGCTGAAACAAAAGCCGTATTAGATCAGCTGGAGGACATGTATGCTGATTTCCACCTTCCATTGGTGAAAACAGACCGTAAAAGTGCTGAAATGATCAAGTACGCATCAAATGCATTTCTTGCGACAAAAATCAGCTTTATGAATGAGATTGCCTCCATTTGTGAAAAAACAGGGGCTGATGTTGAATGGGTGGCGCAGGGAATGGGCCTTGATCAGCGGATTGGTTCTTCCTTTCTCAGAGCGGGCATTGGCTACGGAGGTTCTTGTTTTCCAAAGGATACAAATGCACTTGTCCAAATTGCAGGGCATGTGTCCCATGATTTTGAGCTGTTAAAGGCTGTCATCAAAGTAAATAATGAGCAGCGTGCAGGTTTTATCCGAAATATTGAGGAGCGGCTGGGGGCAGCTCTTGAAGGGAAGCGAATTGCGCTTCTTGGTCTTTCCTTTAAACCGAATACAGATGATATGAGGGAGGCGCCATCTATTCCGATCGCTCATGAGCTCCATCAATTAGGTGCGGAGCTTGTGGCATATGATCCTGTTGCTGCCCGGCATGCAGCTCGCAAGCTGCCGGATCAAGTCTTATTTGCTCAAACGATTGAGGAAGCGATCAAGGATGCCGATGCGGTCTGTCTATTAACGGAGTGGGCGGATATTCAGTCGTTTCCACTCGCTTCCTATAAGAAATGGATGAAGCGGCCGCTTATTTTCGATGGACGAAACTGTCATACACTTGAAGCGGCAGAACAAGCGGGGGTCGAGTATCATTCGATTGGGCGCAGATCAGTTTCTCCAATTTATATGTAAAAGAAAACCGATAACAGTGAATGTTATCGGTTTTTATGAATGCGGCAGAATGAATCCGCCATATAAAAATGCAGCAACAATCAGAAAAGCAGGGTGCAGCTTGAATTTGGTCATCAGGAAAAAGGAGATCGCAGCAATGGCGAGCGATTGCGTCCAGCCGATGGCTTTCACAGCATCTCCGCCGATTTCCCATGTTAATAAAAGCATCATCATCGCAATGACAGGCTGAACGGATAAGGTCATGCCTTTTACGACGGGAGATTGACGAAAGCGGTCAATGAGCTTGAGCAATAAAATCAGCCCAACAGCGGACGGCAGGACAGTTGCAAGCAGTGCCACGATAAAGCCTGGCCAGCCCATGACGTCATAGCCGACATATGCTGCAATCTTCGTAGCGATTGGCCCCGGCAGTGCATTGGCTAAAGCCAGCATATTGGAGAATCCTTCGTTCGTCATCCAATGAAAATGATTGACGATTTCTTCATAATTGAGCGGGATGGATGCAGGACCACCGCCATAACCTAATAGATTGGATAAAAAGAATGCCCAGAATAAAAAGAGAATCAGTATCATGAAGACACTCCTTTCTCTTTATTTGGCCGATTCCAGCGATTTTTCAGTTTAAAATGAAAGGCGCCATAAAGTAAAAAGATCATGACAATAATTCCTGGATGAATGGACAGCACTTGTAGCCCAATAAAGGCAAGAAGGAATAGAGCGATCCCGAAGATCATGCCGAAGCCTTTCAGCGCTTTTTGTCCAAACTCATATGCCATGATCCCGAGAAGCACGGCAATGACAGGGGTCACAGCACCAATCATATTTTGAATGATTTGTGAGGAGCTTAAGACGCTGACAAGTGTGACAAGGGCTACCATGGCGAGACATGTTGGTAAAATATGAGCAGCTGTGGCGACAATTGCGCCAGATACGCCCTTTAATCGATAGCCGAGGTATGCTGACATTTTTGTTGCGATCGGGCCTGGTAAGGCATTGGCGATGGCGAGTGTTTCTCCGAATTCGTCATCGTTGATCCATTGGTATTTCACCACCGCTTCATGGCGAATAAGCGGTATCACGGAAGGGCCTCCGCCAAAACCGAGAATACCGGTTCGCACCATAGCGATAATGAGTTCGATATATGATTGCAAGTGGTTCAACTCCTGTCTACAATTTCATGCCCATGCGGCTTTTGTATCGTTTAATGAGCATTTGGCAGTCCACACTGACAACGCCTTCTAGCGGGTATAGCTTTTTTGTCAGAAAAGTCTCCATTTCCTGTTCATGTTGAAAAATGCCATGCATATGCAGCTTGCTTGGTCCTGTCATGTGATAAAGGCTTGTGACAGCCGTTTCCTTTTCAAGCTGAAGGGCAACCGCTTCTAAAAATTTCGGCTCTACCTCTACATTAAAGAAGACAGAGACATGAATGCCGACCTTCGCGGGGTTAATTACAGCAGTGAATCGTTCAATGACCCCTGCTTCAACGAGCTGCTGAATGCGGGCTTGTACGGCAACACGTGACAGACCGACCTGTTTGCCGAGATCTGTATAAGACATGCGCCCGTCCTCGTGTAATAGAGATAAAATTTGTTTATCTCTTTCGTCTAATGTTAGGTTTGGAATGCTATAGTCTTTTGACACCGTATAACCACCTTTCTTCTGTTGATATTCTATCATATTTATTACGAATAGAATGAATGATTTATCATTTGCTATCGAAACGAAAACATTGCATGTAAGAAATTATCTTTATGCATAAAAAAACACCCCGATCTCATCGGGGTGTTTTCATTTATTGATCCGGGCTGCTTTCTGCACTGGCAATTTGCTGTGCAAGGTCAGCTCGATCAATGTCTGCTTGGAAGAATTCCTGCGTATTTGGCAGATGTAAATTCATATGGCGTTTTTGAGAAATGCGGATGGTGACTTGATCAACGGTGTAATCAAATACGTGTCCACCAACACTTCGATCTTCATCAATAAAATGAAGATGATATCCACTCACCGCAATGCCGTGTGCGTACTGCGGTGTACGGAAGCCTGCGATCGTACCTTGAATATCCTCAAAGTCGAAAATAGGCTGAGACTTGACTGCTTCTACCATCGGAACGTAAGGTTTTTCCTGTTTTTCAACCGTACGTGTTTGAACCTTTTTGAATGATCCATCAATGCGGACCGCATAAAAGATATTTTTACTTGGTAAAATGCGGTCGATTTCTTCTTCAAGTTCTTTGGACGTCATAGGTGCATCAATTCGATGAACGATATCTGTTTCAAAGAATGCTAGAGAGCAGAAAGGTGAATAATCTTGATTGGTGACCGGTGTCGCTGTTCCATCCGAGCGCAGCCGGTAGAATGCGCCGTCAAAGCCGATCAGCTCTCCATCTAATTGATTGAATGTACCGATGCCAAAATCACCGTGTTCAGGAATATGTGCGAGGGAGAAATCTCCATCATATACGGCTTCCAGCAGGGAGGTCATTGTCGATACTTGATAGACCTCTTGTTGTTTGTCATGCTGTCTTGTGTCATTCTGTTGATTCATTGGGTGCATCATACCCATAACCGCTCACTCCTTTAATGTAATGTATCGAAGTCTTATCTGACGTTCATTGCATGTTTTTTGCGAAAGACTTCTGGCCATTTTTGACTGGCGAGGTCAGGGTTGTCTTGATAGTCAATCGGAATATCAATAATCACGGGTCCTTCTATGTTTATACCCTTTTGAAGGACGGTTGAAAGCTCCTCAGGTGAGTTGACCCTTAGTCCAGTCGCTCCAAAGCTTTCCGCATATTTCACTAAATCGATCTGCCCGAATTCAACGCAGGATGTACGGTCATATTTCATTTCCTGCTGGAACGCGACCATGTCGTATGTGCTGTCGTTCCAAACAAGGTGAACGAGGTTTGTTTTCTTGCGGACAGCTGTTTCTAACTCCATTGCGGAGAAGAGAAAACCGCCATCACCTGAGACCGAGATAATCTTTTCATCTGGATTCATGATAGAAGCCGCAATTGCCCATGGTAATGCGACGCCTAATGTTTGCATGCCGTTACTCACTAGGAATGAGTTCGGTTCATAGACGCGGAAGTGACGGGACATCCAAATCGCGTGAGATCCGATATCACACGTGACCTTCGTGTCATCAGGAATCAGACGTCTCAATGTATGAATGACATCCAGAGGGTGAGATCGATGACTTTCTCTTTCTGGTGTCTTTTCGATGTCGCTTAATAGGTCCTGTAATTCAGTGACTAATTCTATGTTCTCTTTACTTAGAGAAAGGGGAACACTGTCATGCGCTAGATGTTTGACGGTTTCAGAAATATTGCCTACAAGTTCAAGCGTTGGCTCATAAAAATGGTCAATATCTGCCTGCATGTCATCAACATGGATGATCTGACGCTGCTGCGGCTGAAGATTCCAAAGCTTTGGATCATATTCGATTGGATCAAAGCCAATGGTCAAAAGGACATCTGCATGTTCAATGAGAAGGTCACCCGGCTGATTACGGAATAAGCCGATTCTGCCTACATATTGAGACTCGAGCTCTCTTGAGAGAACGCCGGCTCCTTGGTACGTTTCAACAAATGGGATACCAAGTGTTTTTAATAATGCTCTTGTGGCATTTGCAGCAGCTGGACGACTAGCTTTCATTCCCACAATCGCAATAGGTAAGTGTGCATTTTGAATTTTGGCGATAGCCGAACTGATGAGAGCATCTGGTGCAGGACCTAATTCTGGAGAAGGGTGAGCAGACACTGGTGTTTGTGTGGTGTGTTCTGTCACGACATCTTGTGGAAAGCTGATAAATGCTGCTCCAGCCTGCCCTTTTTGTGCCGCGCGAAAAGCATTCGTTAATGCTTCTGGTATATTATGAACGTCTTGTACTTCAACGCTATATTTTGTGACTGGTTTGAATAATGCCGCATTGTCGAGTGATTGATGTGTTCGTTTCAGACGATCTGCACGAATGACGTTTCCGGCGATTGCGACAACAGGATCACCTTCTGTATTGGCTGTTAATAGACCTGTTGCTAAATTAGATGCACCAGGACCTGATGTGACAAGACAAACACCTGGTTTGCCGGTTAAACGTCCAACAGCAGCTGCCATAAAGGCTGCATTTTGTTCGTGTCTGCATAGGACAAGCTCTGGACCTCTGTCTTTTAATACATCAAATACAGCGTCAATTTTTGCACCTGGAATCGCAAAAACATGGGTCACACCTTGAGCAATCAGCGTATCAACAATCAACTCTGCTCCTCGTCTTGTTAGGGGTTGTGCTTGAGATTTCATTTACCCCGCACTCCTTTCGGCAAGTAAAATTTTTTATGAAAATATATTTTCATGATATGATTTACTATACATTTCATAAAATAAATTTTCCAATATATGTTTAACGTGGTTTTGATATGTTTCACGAATAAGTGTGTGAGGAGTGAAAGGATGGAACTGAGACATTTGCAGTATTTTGTCACAGTAGCGGAGGAGCTGCATTTTGGCAGGGCAGCCGCGCGCTTGAATATGACACAGCCTCCACTTAGTCAGCAAATTAAGCAGTTTGAGGAAGAATTAGGTTTTCCTTTATTTCACCGGTCGAAGCGGGTGGTGGAGCTAACAGCAGCTGGAAAGGTCTTTTTACATGAGGTTCGGGGAGTGCTACAACAGCTTGATAAAGCCGTTGATCATGCCCGTCATACAGCAAGAGGAGAGCTGGGGAAAATCATCATAGGTTTTGTTGGAACGGCGACGTACGATATTCTGCCGCCTGTTGTACGTGAATTCAGGGAGCTGTATCCCTCTGTCAGTATTGAGCTGCAGCAGCTTTCTGTTCCGCAGCAGCTAGAGGCACTTTTAAATGGTGAGATTGATATCGGTTTTTTACATCCTACACCGCCGCATGAAGAATTAGTGAGTCGTTTGATGAAGCAAAGTGAATGTATTTTTGCGATTCCAAAAAATCATCGATTGGCTAATAAAGAGACGGTCGCGATTGAAGATATTCGTCATGAACCGATTATTTCTTTATCACAGGAATCATGGCCGTCTCTTTATCAGCACTTTGTCCTGCTATGTGAAAAGTACGGGTTTTCTCCAAATATCGTGCAGGAAGCGGCGGAATATCAAATGATCATTGGCCTCGTCACAGCAGGGATCGGTATTGCAGTGATTCCAAAATCAGCCCGGCGTTTATTTAATCTGGATGTTGTCTATCGGGCCATTGAGGATGAACAGCTTCTGGCGGAATGGACGATTTCCTATAGACGGGAAAATCATAATCCTGCTTTATTTCATCTTGTTCACCATATCCTGCATCGCACCGAGCTGGAATAAGAGGTATAGGGAACGGGTTATGGTATGATGTCGTTACATTAAAAGGAGGCGTACCTGAATTGATTACATTGCAAATGGATCAGCTGTCACGAAAAGAGGCATATAAATTATTATCTGGTTCTATCGTTCCAAGACCGATAGCGTTTATTACGAGTCTGTCTAAAGAAGATGTTGTCAATGCCGCACCATTTAGTTTCTTTAATGTCATCAGCGGACACCCGCCGCTCATTGCGGTTTCTATCGGACGACGTGATGGTCAGATGAAAGATACTGCGCAGCATATCATTGACAGGGAAGAGTTTGTCGTCCATGTGAGTGATGAAGACATGATAGAAGATATTAATGAAACAGCTGCTACATTGCCTCGGGAAGAGAGTGAGTTGGATCGCACCGGACTTCATCAAGTAGAGAGTCATGTCATTTCAGTGCCGGGAATCAAGGAAGCGCGCATTCGTTTTGAATGTCAGCTGGAAAAACATCTGACCTTTCAAAATGATGAAGGGGAGATCACAGTTGATCATATCATTGGCCGGGTTGTATGTGCACATTTAGATGAGGGTGTTTATGATGCAGAAAAAGGCTATGTTTCTACTAATGAACTGAAACCAGTCGCTCGCCTAGCAGGTAATGATTATGCCCATTTAGGCACGTCATTTGTGCTGAAAAGACCACAGTAATAGGAAAACCCCCGAGGGAAATCGGGGGTTTTCTGTTTATTTCTTCTGTTCTAGTTTGAGTGGAGCTGCGATGTTCTTTTGTACCTTTTTCCCTTTTAATACATCGTTTGCAGCACCGACTGCCAGTTGACCGATCAGCTCTGGCTGCTGCGCAACCGTTGCAGAGAGCTTTCCTGCTTTAATTGAGCTGAGTGCATCTTCGTTGCCGTCAAAGCCAACGACAAGAATGTCTTTCCCAGAGCTTTGAATCGCTTCTAGTGCGCCAAGTGCCATTTCATCATTGTGGGCAAAAACGGCTTTGATGTCAGGGTTTCCTTGAAGGAGGTTTTCCATGACATTCAGTCCTTTTGTCCGGTCGAAGTCAGCAGCTTGTTTTGCTGTCACTTTTAGATCTTTATCCGCTATTTGATGGAATCCTTTTCCACGCTCACGTGTAGCGGAAGCGCCTGGTACGCCTTCTAATTCAGCGACTTTTGCTCCTTTGCCAACCTTGTCAATGATAAATTTAGCTGCCATTTCTCCGCCTTTGACGTTATCTGAGGCGACAAGTGCTTCTACCTTTCCACTTTCGGCTGAGCGGTCTAATGTGATGACAGGTATATCAGAAGCGTTTGCTGATTCGACAGCGGTTGATATGGCAGATGAATCCGCTGGGTTGATGAGCAATGCGTCGACGCCTTGCTGAATAAGGTCTTCTACATCACTTGTTTGTTTAGCTGAATCATTTTGTGCATCTGCAATCACGACTTCAATGCCTAGCTTTTTCGCTTCTTTTGTCACACCGTTTTTCAGAGAAACGAAGAATGGGTTATTTAACGTCGAGATCGACAGCCCAATTTTGATGTCTTTTTTCTTGCCATCCTTTGATGACTTGGCCCACTCCGGCGGTTCAAGTGAGCAGGCAGAAAGCATGAACAATGAGAGAGTCAGGATGAGAATAAGATATTTTTTCATAGCGGCTGCCTCCTTAAGCAGATTTCTTTCTGTCTAATAGGACTGCAATCAAGATGACAATCCCTTTCACAACAGATTGATAGAATGATGAAACGCCAAGTAAGTTCATACCATTGTTCAGGACACCGATAATGAGCACCCCGATGAGTGTGCCGACAATTCGTCCTCTTCCACCGGACAGGCTTGTTCCGCCAAGTACGACGGCAGCAATGGCATCAAGCTCATAGGACGTACCAGCTGTTGGCTGCGCTGAATTTAGGCGAGATGTTAAGATCGCACCTGCTAAGGCAGACATGAAGCCTGCTAATGAATAGATCATAATTTTCACGCGTGGTACTTTGATTCCTGAGATGAGAGCCGCTTTTTCATTCCCGCCGATGGCATATGTTCTTCTGCCGAAAGGTGTTTTATGAAGCAGTACCCAAAGTACGATAAATGTGAGAAGCATCGTAATCGCTGGAACAGGAATGCCTAAGAAATATCCGCGGCCGAATAACTGAAAGGCATAGTTAGAGCCAAGCCCAGTAATCGGGTTTCCGTCTGTATAAACGAGTGTCAAACCTCTGAAAATCGTCATCGTGGCAAGCGTTGCGATAAAAGGAGCCATTTTTCCTTTTGTAATTAAAAGACCGTTGATCATCCCAAGAACGGCACCGATGATACAGCCGACGATAATGGCTAAAATCGGATCCATGCCAGAAACGATAAAGCCGGCAGTCAGGGCACTGGACAGTGCAAGAATAGCACCGACTGATAAATCAATACCTCCAGTTAAAATAACAAACGTCATGCCAAAGGCAATGAGGGCATTAATGGAGATTTGTCTCAGTAAGTTTAAGATGTTTAATGGCTCTAAAAAGGCCGGGTTTAAAATAGAAACAATGGCGACAAGGATGATGAGTCCTAAGAATGGCCCAAGCTTTTGCATGATGTGATCAAATCGTCCATTTGAAGTAAGTGGTTTCATGTTACTTCCCTCCTGTAGCTAGTGTCATAATTCGTTCCTGCGTTGCTTCTGCTTTGTCTAATTCTCCGCTGATGGTTCCTTCATGAATGACGAGCACCCGGTCGCTCATCCCGAGTATCTCTGGGAGTTCAGAGGAGACCATTAAAATGGCAACACCTCGATCAGTCAGCTCATTCATTAACTGATAGATTTCTCGTTTCGCTCCGACGTCGACACCTCGTGTCGGTTCATCTAAAATCAAGACCTTCGGCTGTATGCCGATCCATTTGGCGATGACGACTTTTTGCTGATTTCCACCAGACAGGCTTCGGGCAGAGATGTCAGAGGAAGCCGTTTTAATCGTCAGTCGTTTGATGAGAAGGTCGACAAAATCCTGTTCTGTTTTCTTATCAATCAATCCCTTTGGAGAGAAGCTTTTTAAGTTTGGCAGACCGATGTTTTCTCGGATGGATGCATCAAGCATCAATCCTTCATCCTTGCGATCCTCTGTGATAAAGCCGATGCCGAGCTTGACGGCATCACTTGGTTTTTTAATAACAGCCTTTTTTCCATGAACCCATATTTCTCCTTGATCAAGAGGATCAAGACCAAACAGCGACCGCATCATTTCGGTTCGGCCAGCACCCATTAAGCCTGCAACACCAACGATTTCTCCAGCTTTAACTGAGAAGCTGATATCTTGAAATTGTCCTTTTCTCGTTGCTTGTTTCACCTCAAGGACAATGTCTCCTGTAGAAGGCGTTCGCTCAGGATATCGATCTGTCAATTCACGGCCGACCATTTTTTTGACGACTTCATGGAAATTCGTTTCAGGTATGGCCTTCGTATCGACCGTTTTCCCATCACGCATGATCGTAATCCGGTCACAGATGGCGAAGATTTCCTCCATACGGTGAGAAATATAGACAATGGAAACGCCTTCTTTTTTGAGAGATTCAATGACCTGGAAGAGCTTCTCGATTTCCCGTTCCGTAAGAGCTGCTGTCGGCTCATCCATGATGATGACCTTTGCATCGGTCATTAATGCTTTTGCAATCTCAATCATCTGTTTTTGTCCAACAGAACAGCTGCCTGCCTCTTGTTCAAGTGAGAGATTCACAGACAAACGGTCCAGCTGCGTTTGGGCGAGGGTCTTCATTTTCTTAGTATCTAGCAGTCCGAGTTTCGTATAGATTTCTTTCCCGATGAATAGATTCTCCAAGACGGTCATATCCGGCCATATGTTGAGCTCCTGATGAATGAAGGCGATGCCGTGCTGCTCCGCTTCCTTCGGATTTTTGAAAGCGGTTTCTTTTCCGTCGATTTGTATCGTTCCTTTATCTAAAGAATAAAGACCTGTAAGCAGATTCATTAAAGTTGATTTTCCCGCACCATTTTCACCCATGAGTGCGTGGACTTCACCTGTGACGAGGTCAAAGGAGACCCCGGAGAGAACGGTGTTTTTTCCAAAAGCCTTATGGATGTTATGCATCTCTATGTTCATATCTGGCTCCTCCTTTTAAAAGATGACACCGGCATGAAGAATGCAGTTTGCGTATGGGGTGGCTTCACCCGTTCGAATGACTGCTTTTGCCTGTTTGGTCATGTCTTTGAACGTCTCGTGGTCTACTTCATGTAACGGTTTTGAGAGCGCTTTCTTAAGAAATAAATGATCTCGTTCATTGGCTTCTTTGATTTCACTAGCTACAGTGATGTTTTCAACGGCCATTTCCTGAAGAAGGAGGGAGGTGACCTCTTGAAAGGATGGTGTGCCGATTGATAACGCCAGGTCGATTTTGACTGGACCTTCTGGGATAGGGAGACCACAGTCTGCGATGACGATTGTATCTGTGTGGCCAAGGTCAGCAAGCACCTTGGCGATATGGCTGTTTAGGATGCCGTTTTTTTTCATTTCTTTTTCTCCAATTCTTCTCTTGTTGGCATGCCGCCTTGTGCGCCAAACTTTGTGACGGACATTGATGCTGCAAGGTTGGCAAAGGCAAGTGCGTCATAGAGGGATTTGCCTTCTGTTAGAGCGACAGCCAAGGCTCCGTTAAAAGTATCGCCAGCTCCTGTTGTATCGACTGCTTCGACAGGAACGCCTGGAACCAACACGTCTTTCGTTCCATCAAAGTATCGAACCCCATTTTTTCCTTCTGTGACTAGTAATTTGTTGGGGTATTGACGCAAGACATCTTCAATTGGCAGACCATCAAACATCAGAACAGCTTCATGTTCATTCGGTGTAATGTAAGCAGCCTGATCTAAAACCTGCTTCGATACTTTACGGGCTGGTGCAGGGTTTAAAATGACAGGGATTTCTTTTTCACTGCAAATGGCGCAGACCGCTTCGACCGTTTCTTCAGGTATTTCCTGCTGGATGAGAACCATCCCAATATCATCAATTGTAGAAAGAGCAGTACTTACATAGTCAGGAGTAACCTCGTCATTTGCCCCTTTGACCACTACAATGCTGTTATCACCTTCTGCTAAAATGATATGAGCTGTGCCGCTCTCCATTTCGGTAACCGGTTTCATATATGAGGTACGGACACCTTGTGCTTGTAAATTGCTGAGAATATCATGGCCATAAGCGTCATCACCAACTCGGCCGACCATATATACATCGGCACCGAGTCTGGCGCTTGCGACTGCCTGATTGGCACCTTTCCCGCCTGGGACCGTTTTAAACGATTCGCCTAAAACCGTTTCACCGGCATTTGGCCGTTTATCTGAAGTGACGACTAAATCCATTGAACAGCTTCCTACTACAACAATATGACTCATTGTGAATCCACCTTTCTTGTGGTCTCTCGTTCAATAAAAGAGACGGGCATTTGAATAACTGGTTGATCTATCGGTTGTTTCTGAATCGCTTTGATTAACAGCTGTGCCGCTTCTTTTCCCATCTCATAGGCGGGCTGCCTTATGGTCGATAAGGAAGGGAAGAGCAGCTCACTTTGCGGAATATCATCAAATCCAATGATTTGAACGTCTCCTGGAATCGCTTTTCCGATTCGAAGCGCTTCATGGATGACCGCTGTTGCGACGATATCATTGCTGGCAATGATCCCATCTGTTTCTGGGTACAGCTGGAAAAGGGCCTTGGCACTTTTTCGAGCTTCTTGAAAGGAAAAGGAAGCATTAGACATCACATGAAAGTCGACACCTGTTTCCGTGAGAACATCGAGTGCGCCTTTGAATCGCTGCCGCGCTGTTTGCAGATGGGCAGGTCCTTTTAACAGTGTGATCTGCCGGCTACCGCGTCTGATTAATTCCATTGCCGCCATTTTCCCGCCAGCTGCAGCATCTGCAAAAACAGAAGGTGCATGTGGAACTGTTCGATCTAAAAACACAACAGGCAGATCATCATCATTGTATATATCTGACTCAGGTTCATTTGTGACCGCGATGACACCGACCACTTGATTTTGTTTAAAGGTTTGCAAGTATGCCATTTCTTTCTCTCGATCTTCATCACTGTTTCCGAATAATAACCGAAAACCGTGCGCATGAATCTCATCCTCAACGCCTCTAGCAAGCTGAGGAAAGAAGGGGTTTGTGATATCAGGCAAGATTAAGCCGATTAAGCGTGATTCTCTTTTGAAAAGGGATCTAGCCACTTCATTGGGAAAGTAGTTCAACTCCTGCATCGCTTGCGTCACGCGGGTTTTCGTATCTGAATGAACATATCCAGTATCATTGAGCACGCGTGAAACAGTGGCAACAGACACTTGTGCAGCTTTTGCGACATCTTTAATTGTAGCCAATGGAGAGCCTCCCTTCATGAATGTGTAACCGTTTACACACATAGATTATCACGAAAGCATCGAAATGACAATCTAAAAAAAATAAAAAAAGAAAAGAAAGAAGGCTTCTTCCTTTTCTTAACTAATAATACCTGTTTGTGTAATGTTCACTTTCACTTTTGGAATGATTTTCACCTTCGGATAATCGGTGACCCAGTTCATTTTCATATATTCATCATAGTGTTTTACCCTATATTTTCTGCCAAGGCTTAGGACGTCAGAATTTGCTTCTTGCAGGGCCGCAATGACTCTTTCGGCATCTTTAGTCAAAATAGCTGACAGCCTTTTATTTAGCATTTCAATTTTCTTGTCTGTATCTAAATTATCTTTCGGATATTCAATAACAGAGGTATTGAATTCAAACTCAAGAGAGAAGGTTACGTTTCGATGATCAGGATTGACGATTTTAATGTCTCTTTTTGTATCGGTAACTTGAATGCTGATGTAATTGTTCTCTTTTGATTTCATATCACTTCTTACTTTTTTTGTGAAGTTTGCATAACTGCCCATTTTTCCATCCATGATGGTGAGCAGAATGGCATCTTGCGCATAAAGTTCTCCTTTCATTTTCTCATTATCAAATAAGGCGACCCCCCTTACACTCGTTAACTTTTTTGATTTATCGTAGTAGAGTAATGGCAGTGTGAAATCCTCGCCGGTTTGCAGCATTTTGGACCGGATATTTTGAATGTTCTTAGGTGCAACTTGTGAGGAGCGTGATGCAGAAGTGATCAGGTTGTTTAAATAGTCGCTCACAATGAGTTTTTCCTTGAGCAGAGAATTGATTAAGTCCACACAACTCCCGCCTTGCACCACTGCCAAGTTTGCGAGCAAAGGGCTTTTGGGATCGCGATAAAACATATCTAAGTAAGGGAGCAGCCGGTTTTGGGCAAATTCATCTCCGATCAGCAGCACCCTCATTTTAGACATATCAATTTTTTGGTCTACACTCCGGCTAAAGTTGCTTCTTGCTTTTCTTAAAGTAGGCGCATCGGTTGTGAGAACAGTGGTTAAATAGCTGCCTGAATTCCCTTGCTGCATACTTTGAGACTGCTGCACCTTTCGATAGGTAATCGAATATCTCGCATTGTCATCCTCTCCTTGATCAACAGCTGAAGTTAATACGAGAGAGATGTCTTTTAATAGGTTTTGATCCCAGCAGCCAGGCATGAAAATGAGGGAAACACACATAAGCAGTGTCAACATGTACCTATGATGCATGTGATTTCACCTTCTTTTTGCGGTGTTTGATAAAGATGATAACGGCCATCATGATCGGAAGTGTGTATATAAATGAATATTGTGCAGCGGTAGTAAAGTCATTGAAGCGCTGAATTCTAAAGTTATCAGTTGAAAGAAAACAGCTTGCAGCATAAATCAAAATGGCAAAATAGTAGACATATTTTTTGTGATTTTTTTTCTTCAGCATACTGGACACACCATTTGCACAAAAGTACAGATAATTACTCAGTGTGGCTAAAATGACAAAGACCCAAAAGCTTAGAAAAATTAAATCCGTGCGCTCAATGACACCGAATGTAATGGTTTTTAATAGATACAAAACAGGATTCGGGATAACATCAAGCTCAGCTGGGCTGAAAAACATAAAACAAATTAATGTAATAAATAGGTAGTAAAGCGTCGTGCATATATTTGAAATGGTCATCACTTTATATCGTTCCTTAATGGTGCCCTTCATCAGTGGAGAGATGATTAAAATCATCTCAAATCCATTCATTGACAGCACCACGTCCTTCAATCCAAGCTGAAATTGAGAAATATCTGTTTGGAAAAAGGGCAGAAGGTAATCAATATTGGTTCCTTTCAATGAATAGAACATCAATAGAGAGAGCATGAGCAAAAAGGGAGTTAAGATAAAATTAAACCTGACAATGGCTGTAATTTGCTCCTTTGAGATATAGACAATGCATATCATCAGTAATAGGTTAATCACCCAGTTTGGTGTGAGCGGGAGCACCCATATGCCAAGAATCCTTGTGAATATAGATAGGACTACGATGCAGACCGAGGCAAAGTATACCGTATAGAGCACGACCAAGGTGCGTCCAATCCATTTTCCAAAGACCTCAATCAGCGCTTGGAAAAATGACGTTTCTGGATACTTGTAGATGATATAAAGAAAAATGGTATTGATGATTTGGATAAAAAAACACGCGACAATTATTGCCATCCAGCCATCGTGTCCCATGTCTTTCATTAGCAAATGGGGGAGCGCTAAAATACCAACACCAATTTGAGATTGGATGATAAAAAAAACAGCTTGAGGTGGAGATATTTTATTCTTCATTTTTCTTTTTCCACCCTCTCAGTTGTTCAATTTGTTTGTTCTTTTGCGGATTTAAATAAACAGGGCGGTTTTTGTACATCCACATTGGGAGTCGAACCACAGTATCTTTTAAGTCCTGCCAGTTAAATGGAGCAACAGGTGATAAATATGGCACCCCTAGTGATTCTAGGCGGCATAAATTCATGAGAATAATGGCGAGCCCAAATGAAATGCCAATAAATCCAAACATCGATGCCATAAACATGAGCGGGAAACGAAGCATCCTGATGGTGGACGTCATTTCAAACGACGGAAGTACAAATGAAGCGACAGCCGTCACAGCGACTACTATCACTTGGACATTCGAAATAAGTCCTGCTTGTACAACCGCATCCCCAATAACCAAACCTCCTACGATGCCAATGGTCTGCCCGATGGGTTTAGGCAGACGCACCCCAGCCTCACGTATAAGTTCAATTGTGATCTCCATCAGCATAGCCTCAATCAATGGAGGAAAAGGGATGCCAATAATAGAGTTCTTCATCGTAATAGCTAGTTCATCTGGGACAACCTCATAATGAAACGCAATAACCGCAATATAAAAAGATGGCAATATGACTGCGATGATGCAGGCAAGATAACGAAGAATACGAATAAACGTAGCAGGAATCCAGCGGCTGTTATAATCATCCGGCGACTGAAAAAAACTAAAGAACGTGATAGGCAGAATGATGGCCATTGGACTGCCATCCATGAGTACGACTATTCTGCCTTCAAGAATCGCAGATCTTACCTTGTCCGGACGTTCTGTATCAATCAGCTGCGGGAAAATAGAATATGAATCTTCCTCAATTGCCTCAACGATAGAGCCAGGACTTATCAGTGTGTCTACTTTAATAGAAGAAATCCGTCTGTTGACTTCTTCGACCTTTTCTTGATTGGCAATATCAGATATATAAACCGTTGCAAGCTTTGTTTCCGATTTTGTACCGACCTTATGATATTGAATGGCGAGTTTCCGATCATTTAAATGCGAACGCAGTAAGTAGATATTGGTATCAAGACTTTCAACAAACCCGTCATGTGCACCTGCGATAATACTTTCAGAAGACGGTTCAGTAATAGAGCGCAGCGGCGGCTGTCCGACAGCAAACAGCTTGATTTGCGAGGAGTTTTCATCAAGAAAGGCAATACTTCCCGCAATAATACTGTCTGTGATCAGCGTCAAGTCGCCTGTTTCAAGTGTGCTAAGAGACTTTATATAATTCTGCTTTCCAGGAGAGCCTAATAAGTTACCGATAATGAAATCATTTAATTTGCCTTCATCAATTCTTGTTTTAATAAAGAACAGCACAGATTTTGTTTCATTCACCATTAACTCTCGGTATTCAAAATCGCCGCTTTGCTGAAATGTTTTTTTTAGGATACGGATTTTTTCCTCGAAGCTGCCTGATAAAAAATGCAGGCGTGTCTGCTCATTGGTGTTTGGCATCTTTAGCCTCCTCTCACAGATTTTTTACCCATAGTGTAAGCGGAGAAGCGGATTTTATTCGTCTCCTTTGGGGAAAGCATGACATAAGCTGACAACTTTCAACTAAATTCACATTAAAAATGTTAAGAAATGATGAATCTTGATAAAAACAAATGAATAATGTTTCATTGTTTAGGTCATAAGGTGCGAATATCGTAAAGAGAAGGTACACCGAAATGATCAAATATTTACATCTTATCCCAATTTTTTGTGACCTAAAAATAAGCATATGACTTGATTTTTTTAGAGGTGACCTTTGTCATAGGTCAACACATAGCAATCTGACCAATGAGGATGACTTTCTAACCTGTTCGTTCAAAAATATAAAACATTCCAAAACACGCACTATTCATTTAAAGCGCTGATATGACTGATGTTATAGAGAAGAGCGGGCTTTAAAACATTGATTCAAAATACATCTTAATAATTGTCAAAAAATTTAGGGAGAAAAGGACAAAAGATTTTCGGATCATTGATGGTAACGCTTTCTCATTAATTCAGCAGAAATTCAGATTGATTTTTGTCCGCCTTTTGGCCTTTTCATTTAAAGGATGGGTAGGCAAAAAAGCCTTTTGATTAGAGGAATTTGGCATACGAGGAAGTGAAAGATTATGTTACATAATACCGATTGTGATTTTATGCTGAACAGATATACTGTTGATTGAATTTACATATCACACTCATAAAAAAAGGAGATGTAGATAGCGATGTGGTTAATCGTTATAGCCTGTGTCATCATGTTAGGGATTGGCTTTATTGAAAAGAAGCGTCATCAGAAAAATATCGATGCCCTGCCGGTGCGCGTCAATATTAATGGTATTCGCGGAAAGTCTACCGTCACAAGATTGACAACCGGTATCTTAATGGAGGCAGGTTATAAAACTGTCGGTAAAACAACGGGAACGGATGCAAGAATGATTTATTGGGATACGCCAGAGGAGAAACCGATTAAAAGGAAACCGCAAGGACCGAATATCGGAGAGCAGAAAGAAGTTATGAGAGAAACAGTTGAAAGAGGAGCAAATGCCATCGTCAGTGAATGTATGGCGGTAAATCCAGATTACCAAATTATCTTTCAGGAAGAGCTACTTCAAGCAAATATTGGCGTGATCGTAAACGTTCTTGAAGACCATATGGACGTTATGGGGCCGACACTTGATGAAATAGCAGAAGCCTTTACAGCGACAATTCCTTACAATGGACACTTGGTTATTACGGATAGTGAATATACAGATTTCTTTAAAGAGATTGCGAAAAAACGCAACACAGAAGTCATTGTTGCGGATAATTCCAAGATTTCCGATGAGTTTTTGCGGAAATTTGAGTACATGGTTTTCCCAGATAATGCTTCACTGGCACTTGGTGTTGCCCAAGCATTAGGGATTGATGAAGATACGGCATTCAGAGGAATGTTAAATGCGCCGCCTGATCCAGGAGCGATGAGAATTCTCCCATTAATGGACGCGAAAACACCTGGACACTTTGTAAATGGATTTGCGGCAAATGACGCAGCATCTACATTGAACATTTGGAAGCGTGTGAAAGAAATTGGATATCCAACAGATGAACCGATTATTATTATGAACTGCCGTGCGGATCGGGTAGATAGAACGATCCAGTTTGCGGAAGATGTACTTCCATATATTGAAGCAAGTGATCTTGTCTTAATTGGTGAAACAACTGATCCAATTGTGAAGGCATATGAGGAAGGGAAAATTCCGGCTGACCACTTACACAACCTTGAATATCAATCTACAGAAGAAATTATGAATATGCTTGAGAAAAAGCTTCATAATCGAGTGGTTTATGGAGTCGGCAATATCCATGGTGCCGCTGAACCGTTAATCGAAAAAATTCAAGAATACAAAATTAAGCAGCTTGTCAGCTAGGAGGAAATATAGAAAATGTTCGGATCAGATCTTTATATCTCGTTAATTTTAGGTGTTCTACTTAGTTTAATCTTTGCAGAAAAAACAGGAATCGTACCAGCTGGACTTGTTGTCCCGGGTTATCTGGCGCTCGTCTTTAACCAGCCAGTCTTCATTTTAGTCGTCTTATCTGTCAGCTTGCTTACGTATGTGATCGTTCGCTTTGGCTTATCAAAATTCATGATTTTATACGGACGCAGAAAGTTTGCAGCGATGCTGATTACAGGGATTGCCTTAAAGCTGATATTTGATTTCTTCTATCCAGTGGTCCCATTTGAAATAGCAGAATTCCGCGGAATCGGAATCATCGTCCCTGGATTGATTGCAAATACGATTCAAAAGCAAGGTCTTACAATTACCCTTGGAAGCACGTTACTTCTAAGTGGTGCAACATTTGCCATCATGTATGTTTACTATCTATTTTAAGATAAGGTGTGTCCAATGATGAATAAAAAATTGAGCTTTCAGGAAAAGCTGCTGAAAATCACAAAGAATCAAAAGAAAAAGACGAATAAACACGTACTAATTGCTTTACCGATCGTCATTGCTTGTACATTTCTATTTACGTTTATCGGGAAAGCACAAGTGCCAACTGTACAAAAGAATCCAGAAAACATCCTGACCGCTTCGTTTGTCGGTGACATTATGTTTGGAAGAAACGTAGAGAAAGTAACAGACCGCTATGGAAAAGAGCATCTCTTTCGTTATGCCAAGCCATATTTTGATGTGTCAGATTATGTGACAGGTAACTTTGAGCATCCTGTCGCATCAGATAAGGAACAGGCAGCCCAAAAGAATATTCATTTAAAAACAGATGAAGATTCTGTCCAAGCGTTGAAGGATTTAAATTTCTCTGTCTTAAACTTTGCGAATAACCATGCGGCAGACTATGGTGAAAAAGGGCTGAACAACACGATCAATGCCTTTGAACAAAATGGCATGGATTATACAGGTGCAGGCCGTAACCTCCAAGATGCAAAGCAGAACATTTCGTACAAAGAAGTAAATGGTGTCAAAATTGCTACACTTGGTTTTACAGATGTGTATGGGAAAGATTTCAAAGCAACGAATCGCCAGGCGGGTATTCTGCCAGCCGATCCATCTATCTTTATTCCGATGATTTCGCAGGCTGCTGAAAAGGCAGATCTCGTCGTTGTTCATGCTCACTGGGGACAGGAGTACAACAATGAAGTAAACGACAGACAAAGAGAATTGGCAAGAGCGATGTCTAAGGCCGGAGCTGATATCATTATCGGTGCTCATCCGCACGTCCTTGAACCAATGGAAGTCTATAACGGAACAGCGATTTTCTATAGCCTAGGCAACTTTATTTTTGACCAAGGCTGGTCAAGAACACGTGATTCTGCACTTGTTCAGTATCATCTGAATGAAGATGGAAAAGCGACATTTGAAGTTGTCCCAATGTACATCAAAGAAGCAACACCTGCTCCGGTAAAAGCAGGATCTCTAGAATCAAAAGCCATTATCCGTATGCTGACCAATGGAACGAATGCGGATTGGAAAGAAAAAGACGGACACATTTTCTTTGAAGTAGATCACGCTGATAAAGTTAAAAACTTAAAAGAAAACGGAGGGAAAGAGAAGAAATGAAATTCCTAAAAGCAAGCTGGCCGTTTGTTGCGTTAATTTTAGTCTTTGTCTTTATGTCTGCTTTTAAATTTAGTGACAGTCTGACAGATCACGAAAAACAAAAGATTTCGGTTGAAATGCAGAAAATTGAACAGCAAAAGCAGTCAAAAGCGGAAGCAGGTAAATAACCTAAAAAGGATAAAGGGCACGCACATCGCGTGCTCTTTTTTTGTCGAAAAAGGGTGTAAAATGAAAGGTGTCATGCCGAAACTATAGAAGATTGGAGGGAAAAGATCATGAAATGGAAAGGAATATTGATAGGAGGGTGTGCGCTTGTAGGGCTGATGTTCATGTCTCAATCAGCGGTATCTGCTCAAACACCATCTCTTTTGGAGCAAGCGGAAAAGCTGATTGGAACACCTTATCATAAAGGAGGAACCGATCCAAAAACGGGCTTTGATGCATCTGGGTTTATTCAATATGTGTACAAGACATCCGAAACATTTGATTTGCCGCGGAAGGTAATCGACCAATATCAGATTGGAAAAAAGGTATCATGGGATAAAGCGCAGCCCGGTGACCTTGTGTATTTCCGAAGCCTTGAAGAAACAAAGGATATCCCAACACATGTGGCGTTGTACGCTGGGAACAATCAGGTCATCCACATCACGCTTAGTCAAGGTGTGGTGAAAACGGATGTCAGCAAAAGCAAATATTGGACAGACCGATTTTATGCGGTCAAACGCCTGCCCGGCACGCAAGAAATTTCTGATGACCCTCTTGTGAAAGATGCGCTGACCTATTTAGGAATTCCTTATGAATTTGGAGGAGCAGATCCAAAGACTGGATTCGACTGCTCAGGATTTTTACAGTATTTATTTGAAAAATCGCTTGGGATTTATTTACCTCGAAGTGCTGAACAGCAGTGGATCGTTGGAGAAAAAGTGGCATTAGACGATATCCGCCCTGGGGATTTTGTCTTTTTTAGCAACACATATAAGCCCGGAATTTCTCATGTAGGTATGTATATTGGAGGCGACCGCTTTATTCATGCGAGCCGTTCTGAAAGCGTGACAATTTCTTATTTGTCTGAATCGTATTGGCGCGAAAAATGGACAGGTGCGAAACGGTTAACAGATCTGGAGCTTGCGAAAGAGGACCCTATCGTATCAAAAGCCGCTACGTATATTGGTGAAGTCCTTTATGTCAAAGGCGGTACGAACCCAAAGGAAGGATTTGATACAGCAGGGTTCACGCAGTACGTGTATCAAAAAGTGCTTGGCATTGAGCTGCCCCGCTACGCATCAGGTCAAGTTAAAGCAGGTACACCTGTGAAACGTTCTGAGCTTCAGCCGGGAGATCTTGTCTTCTTCAGCGGAACATCATTGATGCCGGCGATATATGCAGGATCCAATCAAGTCATTCATGTGACTGTCTCAAACGGTGTTGTCTTAACCAATATGAAAACAAGTACGTACTGGAAGGACAAATATGAAACGGCTGTTAGAATCAAAAAATAAAGAAAAAGCCCGATCAATACTTGTATCGGACTTCTGGACTTCTCTCTAGGCGCTGATCAGACAAGCGTCTTTTTTTCATGGAATTGATTTTGTAAAAGAAGATCAATAAAATAAGCGACACCGTCTTCATGATTTCCTTTTGTGATGAAGGTGCTCTTTTCTTTAATGACATCAACAGCATTCCCCATTGCAATGCGGTGGCCTGCTTCTTCAAACATAGAAAGGTCGTTTGGGCTGTCACCAATTGCATAAATATGTGAGCGGTCTACACCATAATGGGCTGCGAGCTTTTTCAGGGCATGTCCTTTTCCAGACTCTTTTGGCAGCACCTCAATAATATGTTTTCCAGACGAGGTCAATGAAAGCTCGGGCATGTCTGCCAGAAGATTTCGTGCTTCGTTCAGTTTGTTCATATCAAAAGAGAAGCAGAGTAATTTATAGGTCGGTTCGTTCGACTCAAAAATCTCACGGATATCCTCTACTGGTTTGATGCCAAATTGTTTAAATTGCGTCATGGCTCCTTCCCATAGATCAGCGCGATCCTCATTTGGGTTTGCGCTTTTGATCAGATCAAATTCTGCTTTCAGCTTCTCTTTTCCATCAAAAGGAGAGAGGAGAGCATCATCTGTATAGACTTCAAAGTAAATGTTTCGTTCCACTAATGCCTTTGCAGCCCGCTTGCCTGCTTCTTGATCCAGTGTGATTCGGCTGAAGAGCTCGTATCCTTCTGTATGGACAGTCCCGCCGTTTGCCGCAATAATGGGGATGTCCAAATCGCCAAGCAGCTCCTTTACATCAAAAGTTGCCCGCCCTGTACAGATCGTCACAATATATCCAGCTTCCTTCGCACGAATCAATGCCTCTCGGTTTTGAGCGGATATTTCACTTTTTGTATTTAAGAGTGTACCGTCTAAATCAATCGCAATCATTTTTTTCATCGCTGTCAAATCCTCCTTCATTCATGCAATAGCCTCTTCAAAGTATGTACGAGTTTCTTCATTCTCATAAAAAAGGAAGGTTGATTCCTCTCTATCAAGGCTAAACAAAAATGAGTGAATGATCAAGGAAATAAGAAAAAGCGCCCCATAGGGACGCTTTTATTTATGATAATTCAAGCTGCTTCTTCAATTCTGTTTTTACTTCGTTCAGCTGGTTTTGATCCAATTGGAAATAATAAACGCCGTTTGGCTGGTAATCGGATCCTTTAAGCTGAATGGTATCAACCGATTTCAATGAAGTCAGAAGCGGGAAAAGACCGACTAACTCCTTCATAGAAAGGGTGGTTGACACATTATCACCGAGTGTATCAATGATATTGTCGTATGACGGAATAGACGTTAATGATTTTGATTTATCAAAAATGGCTTTTAACACTTCCATTTGTCGCTGCCCACGCATTAAGTCACTATCTGCTTTTCTCGTTCTCACATATGCGAGCGCTTGATCACCATCTAGTGTATGAGTTCCAGTTTGAAGCACAACCTTGCCTTTTGTATCCTTTTTAATCTGTTTCACAAGATACTCATCCTTGATGTTAATAGGAACACCGTTTAATTCGTTGACGATTTCTTTAAACGCTACGAAATTACTTTGGATGACAAAATCGACCGGAATATCTAGTAAATCTTCAACTGTGCTCACTGTTAAATCTGCACCGCCAAATGCGTGTGCGTGAGTAATTTTATCAAAACCGTGGCCTGGAATATTAACGTATGAGTCCCTAGGAATGCTTAATAATTTAACGGTTTTATTAGTGCGGTTAATGGTTGCCAAAACCATTGCGTCACTTCGTGCTTGTTTCACTGTTTCGCCCGGTCTGCTGTCAATTCCAAGCAGCAAGACAGAAAAGCTGTCTTTTCCTGGATCGAATGCTTCAATCCGTTTCACAGATTGTGCGCCGCGATCAAGAGATACTTGAGCCTTTTTGGCGGCATTTGTTATTTTATAGTAGGCATAGCCTGTGACTGAAGCAGTTGTCAGTAAAAGAATACTAATAATAAAAAGAGTGACTTTCACCCATGGTTTTAAACGCTTTTTTCCTTTGCGTTTACTTCGTGATTGATCCATATATTTTAAACCCTCGCTATGATTTTATAGTAAAGATGTCCTTCTTTCTGCTTACAAACTAAAACAAATATACCTTAAAACGGGATATAGTGCGACATTTTTTTCACTAACGCTTAATTGACGTTTTCTTCTCTTAAAAAGTTTCAAAGATACACAAATGAAATATATTTGTCATAAAACATCGAAATGTTTGAAATGACAGGAAGTGAGGAAAATGACTTTTCATAAGAGTACAGAGACAAAAGTGGGGTTATGTATATGAAAAATCGGAATGGATGGCTTTATTTCTTCGGCGCCCTTGGCGGTGCTTTATATGGCTATGATACAGGTGTCATCTCTGGCGCCATCTTATTTATGAAAGAGGATTTAGGTTTAAATGCGTTTACAGAGGGGCTTGTCGTCAGCTCGATTTTAATCGGGGCGATGCTCGGTTCCTCTCTTTCTGGAAAGCTGACAGACCAATTTGGGCGGAAAAAAGCCATCATCGCCGCAGCTATTTTGTTTATTATCGGCGGATTTGGTACAGCTCTTGCACCGAATACAGAAGTGATGGTCTTATTCCGAATTGTGCTAGGGCTCGCTGTCGGGTGCTCGACAACGATTGTTCCATTATATTTATCTGAACTTGCGCCAAAGGAATCACGAGGGGCACTGTCCTCTTTAAACCAGCTCATGATCACATTTGGTATTCTTCTTGCCTATATTGTGAACTACGCTTTAGCGGATGCAGAGGCATGGCGCTTGATGCTTGGAATTGCGGTTGTTCCTTCTGTTCTATTATTATTCGGGATTTTGTTTATGCCGGAAAGTCCCCGCTGGCTGTTTGTCCACGGACAGGCTGACCGTGCGAAGGAGATATTATCGAAACTCAGAAAAAGCCAGCAAGAAGTGGAAGAAGAAATTTCAGATATTCAAAAGGCGGAAAGTGAAGAGAAAGGCGGTTTTAAGGAATTATTTGAGCCGTGGGTACGCCCAGCATTGATTGCCGGTGTCGGCCTAGCCTTTCTGCAGCAGTTTATCGGTACAAATACGATCATTTACTATGCACCAAAAACATTCACAAGTGTTGGCTTTGGGAATTCAGCAGCGATTTTAGGAACTGTTGGAATTGGTGCAGTGAATGTCATTATGACGTTTGTTGCCATTAAAATCATTGACCGTGTAGGGCGTAAAGCGCTGCTCCTATTTGGGAATGCAGGAATGGTCCTTAGTTTAATTGTCCTGTCAGTGGTCAACCGATTTTTTGAAGGTTCAACAGCTGCAGGATGGACAACCGTTATTTGTTTAGGTCTCTTTATCGTCATCTTTGCTGTCAGCTGGGGGCCAGTCGTTTGGGTGATGCTCCCAGAGCTGTTCCCAGTACATGTCAGGGGAATCGGTACAGGTGTCTCGACCTTCCTTCTTCATACAGGAAATTTAATCATCTCGCTGACATTCCCAGCTTTATTAAGCGCGATTGGTATCAGTAATCTTTTCCTCATCTATGCGGTCATTGGCGTAGGCGCCTTCTTATTTGTGAAATACTTGGTGACCGAAACGAAAGGGAAAAGTCTTGAAGAAATTGAAGAAGATTTAAAAAAGAGAAATCGTGCCGTCGCAAGTGGCGAAGGAAAAACGGTATGAACAATGGCCAGCTGCCGTGTGCAGCTGGTTTTCCTATGTTAAACAAACGTTTAATCAAGAAAGGACATTCCCTCATCTTCTGAACGTGCTGCCTATCACATACATATGGAACAGGCGGGAGAAAGGTGGAAATGAGATGAAAGGGAAAACAAGCATTGTCATGCTGACGTACAATGAACTGCATTTGACGAAAAAATGTATCGATAGCATGAAACAGCATACGGATAGCGACCAATATGAACTCATCATTGTCGATAATGCGTCAACTGACGGCACGAAGGAATATGTAAGAGAGCTGAATGATGTGATATTCATTGATAATGAAGAGAATGAAGGTTTTGCAAAGGGATGTAATCAAGGGGCAAAAAAAGCTTCAGGAGACAGCATTCTCTTTTTAAATAATGACACGATCGTGACGGAAAATTGGCTGCCTCCATTAAAAGAGGCGTTATTTGCATCAGAGCGGATTGGGATGGTGGGGCCCGTCTCTAATTATGTGAGCGGCCCTCAGATGGTCCAGCCATCGTATACAGATGTGAAGGAGCTCCCAGACTTTGCTAAAGAGTATACGTCTAAGAGAAAAGGTCAGAGAACTTATGTGCACCGGCTTGTAGGGTTTTGCTTGCTCGTGAAAAGAAAGCTGATCGAGGATGTGGGATTATTTGATGAGCGGTTCGTATATGGATCATTTGAGGATGACGATCTATGTTTGCGGTCATTACTAAAAGGATATCAGCTGCAAATTGTGCATGATTCCTTTGTGCATCATCATGGTCATGCTACCTTCAATGCCAATCAAGAAACGAACATCTCTACACTGTTTACTGAGAATAGACTTCGGTTTTTAGATAAGTGGGGCATAGATCTAAATTTGATCACCCCTCATCCGTATTTTGCGGAATTACTCCCTGAGGACGCTGCTCGCGTGCTGGATGTTGGGTGCGGCGCAGGGGCTACCGGGCTTGAGCTAATGAATCGTCAGTCTGTATACATGTACGGGGTAGAGGCGGATACGTTAAAAGCAGCGGTCGCAAAGGCGTATTATGAAGAAGTCATCGAGGCAAATGCAGATGAATACCCATGGTCAGAGAAAGAGGCCTCTTTTGATGCGGTCATTTTTTCAGATGTTTTAGAGCATGTGTCAGATCCTTGGCACATCATTGAGCAAGCCCACGCATCTTTAAAGCCAGGCGGTGTTATCATTTGCTGTTTGCCTAACATGATGCATGCAGAGGTACTTCTTCCTTTGATGACAGGGGATTTTACGTATCAAGATGTAGGAATTTTAGACCGAACCCATATACGGTTCTTCACACCAAACACAATGCGTGCACTTTTCCCAGACCAATTGTTTGAACGCGTGATCGAGCAGCGGATCAATGTACAGATTGATCAAAACGTCCAATTGTTTTTTGACGAGGTGGCAAGAATAGGCGCGTCACTTGGATTTCAAACAAACGCGTTGTCTGATCAAGTGACGCTATACCAGCTTCTAATCGTTGTACGTAAAAAAGGCGGTTCCCCTTCGGGATAACCGCCTTTTGGTATTACCATTTGAAGCTTTTTGTTGCGCCTTCTGCGCCAAAGTTCAAGATGTTCACTTTGATATTGTAATCGATGTCTGCTTCTTGGAATAGCCTATCCCACTCGGTACCATGCTTATCCCAATAATCAGGATATTTCATACGAAACTGCTGGTTTAAAAAAATAGGATCAACGCCCACTTCTTTTTGCACATGATTTACTGCTTTTTGAATGCGTTCTTTAATTTTATGAGCAAAGAGCCGCTCAAATCGTTTGATGTACTGCTCATCGTATGAGTTTTCTGGAGGATATTGATCCTCTGATAATTTTCCATTTGTTTGTACGTTAATTTTAAAGGAAACCTTTCCATCTTTCAGATAGGGTTCGACCTTCGTTTTAGCTTTTTTTATTTCATACGTTATCGGATAACCTTTGTAGGTGGCAGGTACAACGCCGCCAGTGATACGGCCCATTACCCAGTTTAAAGATTGGACATCTTTTGCCGGGATAAAACCGATTAGCTTCCGTGTTTTCCCATGAATAATTCCTGCCCCATCATAAATAATTTCACTGTCGATCACATCTACACTTTGCACAAGGAAGCTAACGCCCATCTGAAAGTAATCAGACGCCCGGCCAATACGTGTTGGCAGTGCGATTTTTCCGTTAAAGCTTCGGTTTTTGGATGTTTCGAAGATATGTTCAACCGGAACCTTTTGCTGTGATTTCAATTTTTGATTGATGACTTTTGACGCATCTCCTCGTGACACGAGGAGATAGCTGCTGCGCCGAACCTCATCATCTCGAATAAAATGATTGAGTGTTCCTTGAATATCGTGATGCTCAGCCTGGTTTTTGCCGAACAAAAAGATTTTCAGGTGATCACTATAGATTGGCGGATCCTTCAAGGCGACATTGCTGACAGCCTCCAGTACATTTTTTCCCTTCGAGACGACATTCACATAGCCGGGAGAATCGGCTTCTTGTGTTCCACCCGTTTTCGGTACAAGGTTTTGGTAGGTCAGCTTCACTCCATTCTCTTCTTCCTCATCTATGCCAACACCGCGTACAAACGATAGTTTTTCAATATCCTTTAAGTCCCAGCAGCCTGCTGATAAAAGGATAAGACAGCAGGAAAAAAAGAATAACAGTATACGCCTTCTTTTCATGCAGAACGACCTCCCCATTTTTTGCGTATCATCAGCAGGATAGCAGTAATAAAAGGAATGGCTAAAACCGCGAACAATGCGTAGCCGAGTAAAGTAGAATAGTAAAAGACTTCATTAATATTTTTAGGGAAAAGTGAGAGGGCTGATGTAATCAAAAATAGCAGCCATAACAGTCTCGTTAAATTGGTTGTTTTAAAAACGGTGAAACAGCCTTTAATTGCAAACTGGAAAAAGCCCAGCATACAAATGAACTGCTGACACGTCCAGATCGTCAGTAAGAAAATATCAAATCGTTCGATAAACACCCCTTCAATTTCAAGCGCTTGAATGAGGGACACGGTTGGCCAAGTGAGAGATTTCGTTTCACCCACGGTCATGGAGCCAATCACTATAAAGAGTGTGAGGGAGTACACGAGAGACGTAATGCCAACGCCGATGGCAGCTGCCCATTTTGCCTTCGACCATTTGTCTTTATAAATGAGTGGCACGACAAACAAAATCACTTCAAAGCCTGTAAATTGAATAAAGGTTTGAGAGAACAGCTTACTAAAATCTTTAAAACCATGCGCCATCACAGGACGCAAATAATCAAAATCAAATATTTTCAAACAAAACAGCATGAGCGCTATGTAAATGACCATGGTGATCGGATAAATATAGGTCACCATTTTGACAACTGGAAAGATACCGCTTTTCAAATGATAGATCGCCACAAGTAGAAAAATCATTACAATCACTGCCATGGGAGTCGATTGCAGGAGGAAAAACTGGACCACTTCGCCGAGAACACGTGCCTCAAAGCCGACAATGCCTAGTAAATAGGCGACCAGCATTAAATTAAAGATCGTCCCGAAGAATGCCCCTGCTCCTTTTGTATTTGACTCAAAAATGGTGTCTGGTGCATTTTTTTCGGCAATCCACCCCAACAAAAAAGCAACGAAAGCAAAGATGACGCCCTGTATTAATACAATGATCCAGCCATCAGGGTATCCTGAATTGGCAGAACTGCGTGGAATGGTTAAAATTCCAGCGCCTATCATTGTAGAGCTGCAGAGGATGGTGACTTGTAACAATGATAGCCTTTCAGGTCTGTACATCGTTTAATCTCCTTGTCTTTTGAGATTTTTTATTTTTGCTGTTTTTGGTCTGGATTTAAATAGCCCGATTGGTAAACGAACGTACGTATCCTTTAGATCTGAAAACGGTGAAGACAACACTGGTGTGAAATAGTCAAAACCAAATGTCTTTAATTGCATCAAGTGACAAAGCACAAATAAATAACACATGATTAAGCCGTATAATCCAAACAATGCTGAACTAAATATCGCCATAAACCGCAAAATACGCAGTGGGAAACTAAAGTCATATGACGGTGCCGTGAAGTCAGCCAATGCAGTCAGTGACACAATAATCACCATTAAGGCACTGACAATATTGGCTTGGACAGCTGCCTGACCAATAATTACGCCGCCAATGAGCCCAATTGTCTGTCCGATGGCTCTTGGAAGCCGTAGTCCAGCTTCACGCAGCAGCTCTATCGTAAAAGACATGAGAATGGCTTCGACAACAGGAGGAAAGGGAACATTCTGCCTGCTGCCTGCGATGGTGAGTGCCATTCTTGTCGGTAATAAACCGGGATGATAAGAGACAAGTGCAATGTAAAGCCCGGGTAAAAAAATCGTGAGGAGCACGGCAATATAACGAAGTAAACGCAAAAGAGTCGCGCTTGTCCACCTCTGATAATAATCTTCCGGAGATTGCATCAAAGCTGTAAGTGTCATAGGTAAAATAAGGGCAAAAGGAGTCCCATCGAGCAAAATGGAGACTTTTCCTTCAAGCACAGATGCAATCACCCGGTCAGGACGTTCTGTGTTTTGAATTTGTGGAAAAATGGAGATGTGACTGTCCTCAATCAACTGTTCAATATAGCCGGTTTCAGGGATGTCATCCATTTTGATTTCGGTCATGCGTGATAGAACATCTTCTACTAGTTTAGGATCAGCAATATCGCGAACATACACAAGAGCAGCGGATTTTTTATTGCGAGTACCGATACTCACCTTTTGAATCACAAGATTTGGGTCGTTTGCCCGTTCACGGAGTAAAGCCGTGTTTTTTTCAAGATTCTCAATAAATCCGATTCGTGGTCCTCTCACAAGAACTTCAGATTGCGGCTCTTCTACTTCTCTAAATTGAAAAAGATTTGTATGGAGTGCAAGTGCTTGATCCGCTCCATCTACAAATAAAATAGCCTTGCCGCTATATAACTGCTCGATGGCAAGGTTCATATCATCCAGCACATCATTTTGAATGCCAAAGAACGTTTTTGAAAGGGAGGCAAGTGTAGTAGAACCAACCTCAGTGATGTCGAGTTCCTTTTGCATTGGTGAAATGATTTGCTTAGAAAGCATCTCAAATTCTGTGAGTCCTTCAACGTACACGAGACATGCAGAAATAGTGGAAGGACCAAATGAAAAAGAGTGGAACACGATATCATCACTTCTTCCGGCAAAGCTTTTGACACGCTTAATGACGGACGCTATATCTTGTTCAATACGACTTTTCATAATACCTCACCCTCATCACATGTTTTTTATAGAGTGACTCGGAAGGTGGAGAATTATACAAATAGAAAAAAGAGAATCCCGGATAGGAATTCTCTCGTTTGTTTATCTTGCAAGCCATCCGCCATCAACAGCTAAAATGTGGCCGTTCATATAATCAGAAGCTGGTGAGCTAAGGAAAACAGCAGCACCGGCTAGATCCTCAGGCTTTCCCCAGCGCCCGGCGGGAATTCGTTTCAGAATCTCTTCATTTCGATTTTCATCGTCACGAATGGCTTGTGTGTTATTAGTCGCAATATACCCAGGCGCAATCGCATTCACTTGAATATGCTGGCTTGCCCATTCGTTGGCAAAAGCTTTCGTCAGCCCAGCGACAGCATGCTTACTTGCTGTATAAGCAGGGACAAAGACGCCGCCTTGAAACGATAGAAGGGAGGCGATATTAACGATTTTCCCTTGCCCATTTTTCAGCATCTGCTGTCCAACCTTTTGCGTGAGGAAAAAGAGACTGTTGATATTCACATCCATGACCGTATGCCAATCTTCCTCTGAATAGTGAGCCGCCTGCTCTCTTTTAATGGTTCCAGCATTATTGATTAAAATATCAATCGTATGCTTCTTTAATATGGCATCGACAGCCTGCTTTGCAGACTGAGGATTAGAAAAATCAACCTGAACCGCATGAAATGATCGGCCTGCCTGTTCGACTAGCGCCTTTGTTTCTTCAAGCGGTGTGTGATGGTACGTACCGATGATATCTGCACCTGATTTGGCAAGCGCCACGGCAATGCCTTGCCCAATACCGGTTCCGGGGCCTGTCACAAGGGCTGTTTTTCCTTCAAGGGAAAAGAGGGACGCTGCATATGAAGTTGTCATCATCCTCGTTACCTCAGCTGATCCATTGGGACAAAGTCCATATCTTTGAACGTATAGTTTTCGCCCGCCATTGCCCAAATAAATGAATAATTCGCTGTTCCTGAGCCTGAATGAATGGACCAGGCAGGTGAAATGACTGCTTCCTCATTTGCCACCACAAGATGTCTCGTTTCAGATGGCTCCCCCATAAAATGAAAGACCCGTGCATCCTCTTCGATATCAAGATATAAGTACACTTCCATCCGGCGATCATGAATATGAGCAGGCATCGTATTCCATGTGTTATTGGTTTCAAGCTGAGTGATGCCCATCATGAGCTGACAGCTTTGGATGCCGTCTGCATGGATGACTTGATACAGGTTTCGTACGTTGGAAGCAGCTGCTTCCCCTAAGTGGTTTGGTGTTAATTCAGCGATGGCTGCTTTTTGCGTAGGGTACGCCCTGTGAGCCGTGGCTGATACTAAATAGAACTTGGCCTGCTCGCCTGATGAACTAGTAAACTGTACATCTTCGTGACCAAGGCCAATATATAAGAAATCTTTATGCTCCAGCACAAAGGCCTCACCATCAACAGTGACCGTTCCTTGGCCGCCGACATTCACAATCCCGATTTCTCGTCTTTCAAGAAAATACTCCGTCCGTAAAAAGTCTCCGGCATCTAGTGTGATCGGCTCAGCTGCCGGCATCGCTCCGCCAATCACCACGCGGTCCTCATGCGAGTAATAGAGCTTTAATTCACCACTGACAAACAGCGTAGGAATATGAAAATGACGACGAAGTTCCTCTGTTGTAAAACGTTTGACCTGCTCAGGATGTACAGCATAACGATTTTCCATTTGGATAAGCCTCCCTTTCCATCTGAAACAAATATTGATATTTTATTTGGTATCGGTTTCAAGGAAAATTTTAGAGGAAAAAGAGAGCGCCGTCAACTGTTATTTTGAAATCGCTTTCTTTTACTCTGATTAGACAAATTCTTTCTATCATCATGCAAAAAAACCTTCTGAAATGCGTTCAATTATGATATGCTCTTTTTAAGTTTATTTGAAATCGGTTTCGAACCAAATGAGAAGATCAATTGTGGGAGTTTTTTTGAATGAAAGAGAAAAAGCAAACGAAAGTCACCATAAATGAAGTTGCAGCATATGCAGGGGTCTCAAAATCAACTGTATCCAGATATATCAATGGCAGAACAAATGAAATTTCTTCAGAAAAGGTAAAAAAAATCAAGAAAGCCATTGAAGAACTCCATTATCGTCCGAGTCAGCTTGCTCAAGGATTGAAGGTCAGAAAAAGCAAGGTCATTGGGTTTATTGTAGCCGACATTACGAATCCATTCTCTGTGGCAACACTTCGCGGGGTCGAAGAGATTTGTGATGAAAATGGATACAGCATCATGGTGTGCAACACAGATAATCGTCCAGAAAAAGAACGGGAAATGCTCCTAAAGCTGAATGCACATTATATTGAAGGGCTCATCATCAATACGACAGGACAGAACAATGACATTCTGGAGGATTTTAAGAAAAACGGTGTACCGATTGTTCTTGTGGACCGGAAGCTGCCTGAACTGAAAGTAGACACAGTGACCACGAACAACCGTGATATCACCATCCGGCTGCTTCAAAAAATGTATGAGAAAGGCTATGATCACATCGCTTTCTTTACTGAGCCTGTCGATGGAATCAGCCCTCGTGAAGAACGAAAGGAAGCATATGAACAGACAGCTTTGAGTAAACATAAGAAGCCGATCATTGCAGAAATTGATTTAAAGCAAAAGGAACAAATGCGTGAAGAGATTGTCCGTTTTTTACAATCAAACGAACAGAAAAAAGCGATTTTAGCCGGTAATGGATTACTCATGCTGAAGCTGATTAGTGAACTTGTAGAGCTTGGGGTGAAGATACCTAAAGAGATAGGCATTGCAGGGTTTGATGATACAGAATGGTATAAGCTGATTGGACCTGGAATCACAACGGTTGCCCAGCCATCTCATGAAATGGGGAAAGCAGCCATGCAAAAAATCAAGTCGCGGCTAGAAGGGGATGAAAGTGCGCCCCAAACGATTCAGCTTGATGGAGAAATCATAGTAAGGAAATCTTTATAAATGATAGGCAGAGAAGAGTATACATACGTGCATGCTCTCTCTTTTTCAACTGATTTGAAACCGGTACCAAGAAAGGGGAGAAATGAGTGAAAGCGTTGGATGCGGTCACATTTGGGGAATCAATGGCGATGTTTTATGCAAAAGAAGTTGGAGAGCTTCATCAAGTGCATACATTTCAAAAGGCGCTTGCTGGTGCAGAGAGTAACGTGGCTGTCGGCTTGGCGAGGCTGGGCTTTCATGTGGGATGGATGAGCAAAGTCGGAGCAGATTCACTTGGCACATTCATTTTAGAAGAGCTTCAAAAAGAAGGGGTCGATACAAGTGCAGTGCTCCGTTCAAATGATGGGTCTCAAACAGGAATCTTACTTAAATCAAAAGTGAAGGAAGGAGACCCTGACGTCACGTATTATCGGAAAGGCTCTGCTGCGAGCACAATGAGTCCAAGCGACTTTCCCGCCGCCTATTTTAAACAGGCAGGCCATCTTCATATGACTGGTATTCCGCCTGCCCTATCCAGTGAAATGAGAGCGTTTTCTTTTCATGCCCTTCAAGAAATGAAGGAAGCGGGCAAAACCATTTCATTTGATCCAAACCTAAGGCTTCAGCTATGGAAAGAGGAGAAAGATATGATTCAGACGGTGAATCATATCGCCTCACAATCGGATTGGTTTTTTCCAGGGCTTGCAGAAGGGCAAAGGCTCACAGGTTATCACGAGCCAGAAGAGATTGCAGATGTTTATTTGCAAAAAGGTGTCAAGCTAGTGGTCATTAAGCTAGGGGCAGAAGGTGCCTTTTATAAAAGTGCAGCCGGTCAGGGAATTGTGAATGGGTTTTATGTGCAGGATGTCGTAGACACAGTTGGAGCTGGTGATGGATTTGCAGTGGGGGTCATCAGCGGCTTGCTTGACGGCTTATCACATGAAAAATCCGTGACAAGAGGCAATGCGGTCGGGGCACTTGCAGTGATGTCACCTGGCGATAAGGACGGACTGCCTACCCGGGAGGAGCTTCAGGCTTTTATGAAAGAAGCCAAGCGATTTCAAAGGCGGGAGTATATGAAAGGGGATGAGAGATATGGAAAAGTCAGCAAGTTTGAGAGTTAAAAAGCAGCTAGCGTCTTGTAAATTAATTGCAGTGGTAAGAGCGGGTAGTGAAGCAGAAGGCATTGAAATGATTGAGCGTTTAAAGAAAAAAGGGGTCCGTGCCATTGAAGTGACATATACCACGCCAAATGCTGAACGCATCATCGCATCCTTCCAAGAGCAGCAGGACCTCATAGTAGGAGCGGGAACAATTACAACGCTGGAGCAGGCGCAATCAGCCATTGAGGCAGGTTCGCAGTTTATCGTTAGTCCAGGATACCTTTCTATGGTTGGAGAACATCTTTCATTTTACGACACACTCTATGTACCAGGGGTTCTCACCCCGAGTGAAATCATGCAGGCAAAAGCGGATGGCTACTGCTTGCTCAAGCTTTTTCCAAGCGGCTCCTTCGGTTTATCCTATATGAAAAACCTGCAAGGCCCATTTCCAGAGATTGAATTTATTCCTACGGGCGGCATTCATCCAGCTGATATTCCAAAGTGGCTCAAAGCAGGCGCGGTGGCTGTCGGTGTCGGAAGTCAGCTTGAAAGCAGTACAGCAGAGGAATTACAAGCCGTTCTTTCTTCATAAATACTTGTCAAACGAACAAACAACTGGCTCGTTGATGCCGGTTGTTTGTTCGTTTATCTGACATAACAGCAGGTAAACATTTAACTCTTCACGTACAATGATCATGAAGGAGTGATTGAATGTACATTCTACAAGATGAACTCACGGATGGACGAATTGACCAGCTGATTACCGCACATATAGAAGAGATGAAGGAGCATTCGCCGCCAGAAAGCATTCATGCCCTTCCATTAACTGATTTAAAAAAGCAAGATGTCACCGTGTGGAGTGTGCGAGATGGAGAGGAGCTTCTTGGCTGCGGAGCGTTAAGGCAACTGTCAAGTGAACATGGGGAAATCAAATCGATGAGAACCGCAGCCCTCCATATGCGAAAAGGTGTAGCGAGATATATGCTGAATCATCTTCTCCAAGAGGCAAAACGGCGCGGCTACACACGTGTCAGCTTAGAGACAGGGGCAATGGCTTTCTTTGAACCAGCAAGAAAACTATATGAGAGCGCTGGGTTTCAGTATTGTCCGCCTTTTGGTACATATCAAGAAGATCCAAACAGTTTATTTATGACAAAGGAATTATAGAGGTCGAGAGAGTATGCTTATAAGCAGCTCTTTTTTTTATGCGGAAATAGTGGAAAGGAGGAGGACTCGGTGAAATTATCTAAGTGGATTGGAATGAGCGCATTTCTCACATTTTGTGTGGTATCTGTCATCTTCTTAACGTTATTAGGTCAAGATTTATTTAAAATTGAAAGCGCTTCCGATAGATCGGAGTCAACGTATCAATATCATTTTGTCCTTGTACCGGAGGAACTTGATAATGAATATTGGCAGCTTGTACAAAAGGGAGCTGCGGATGCGGCAGACGTTCATCACGTGTATCTAGAATATTTGGGCCCAAAGCAAGCGGATGTGGACGATCATCTGAAAACCATTGATATGGCGATCGCTGGACATGTTGACGGCATTATGACGCAGGGACTTGATGCGAAAAAATACAAACCGCTTTTTCAGAAGGCAAGGGAAAAAGGAATTGATGTCGTTACCGTCGATACGGATGCAGAAGGGAGCAAACGTCAAGTGTATGTAGGAACGGACAATTACTATTCAGGCTTTATCGCAGGGCAGGCACTCATCGCAGATACAAAAGGGGAACAGTATGTAGGAATTGTCACAGGCAGGCTGGATGCCATTCATCAAAAGCTGCGTGTCAAGGGTTTTCGAGATGCCGTTGCTGCTGAAAAACGCATTCATATTGCTGGAATAGAAGAATCAGCCATTACGAAGTCAGGCGCCTCAGGTGCGGCTTATAAACTATTAAACGATCATGCGAAGCTCACCGCATTTTATGGTACAAGTGCGTTAGATGGTGCAGGCATCATTCAAGCAATCGCACAGTATCGATCATCCACTGATTTTTATGTGCTTGCATTTGACACATTGCCTGATACGATTCAGGCGCTTGATGATGGGACAATTGATGCTGTGGTCGTGCAGCATCCTTATGAAATGGGCTATCAAGCGGTTGAATCGCTTGTTCGTTTGCAGAAAGGTGAAAAAGAAGAACCGCTTCAGTACACGGGAACGAGTGTGATCCGGCGCGGGGATCTGCCTCTTCAGCAAACAGACAGAAAGCAGGGGATGCAGCCATGAGAAGGATTCGAAGTAAGCTGTTATTGGCATTTTTAATCCTTGTGCTTCTTGGCAACGTAGCCGCTTTTTTTGTCTACTGGAGCAGTTCAAAAATCACATCAGAATATAGCCGGAGCTTTCGTTCTTTTCTCCTGCTCAATGATATCTCGACAGAGGCGAAAACGATGTATGAAAAGGTCAATGCCTATTCCATTGAAAAGGATCGGAAGTTTGCCAAAGAATATCTTACGTCAAAGCAGAAAATGAAATCATACGATCAAGCGCTGCGAAAGGATGCCGGGCTTCATGCGGCGATTCCTTCTATTGAAAAATATCAATATATGATGCGGACGCTCATCAATGAAAGTGATGCGACCATGACACATGTAAAAGAAGGGAAAATCGAAGAATATGCTGCAAGTGTGAAGGAAGTGAGAACCGTCTCCTCCTATATACAAGAGCAGACGATGACCCTGCTTGATGATGAATTATCTGAGTATCAGATACTCTATCAAACTCTTCAAAAAAGGCATCAAACCTATGCGCTCTTTACCTTATGCCTGTTTACGTTATCAATCGGGGTCGCCTTATGGATGGCGTATATGATTGCTGGCGGGATCTCAAGACCCATCGTTCATCTGTCCCGAAGCGTAAAAGAAGTATCAGAAGGAAATTTTGATGGAGCGAATTTGCATGTCACCTCAAAGGATGAAATCTCTGTTTTAAATGAAGCCTTTCAGCGAATGCGGCAAGAGATGAAAATGATGATTGAAGAGATCAAACAAAAGGCAGCATTGGATCAAAAAATCAAAGATATGAAGCTAAAAACGCTGCAAAACCAAATGAACCCGCATTTTTTATTTAACACATTAAACATCGTTTCACGTATGGCTTACTTAGAATCAGCAGAAGCCACATCGAGGCTGATTCAATCCGTTTCCACGCTGATGCGGTATTCGCTGTCTGCTCTTAGTACATCCGTTACATTGGAACAAGAAGTGAAAGTGGTGAAAGAATATTTTCATATACAAGAAACGAGATTTGCCGATCGTATTACGTGCAAAACGTCCATCGATGAATCATGTTTATCTGTGCATATCCCAAGTCTTACCTTACAGCCGCTTGTTGAAAATGCCTTTATTCATGGCGTCGAGCCAAAGGAGGAAAAGGGACTTGTCGAGCTCTCGATCTATGAAGAAGGCGGCTATGTGATGATTCGGATTCGGGACAATGGGATGGGCATCAATGAACAGGAGAAAAGAAGATTGCTGTCAGAAAAAGAAGAGGAAGATCCGAACATACTGAGTAAAGGCCACTCGACAGGAATCGGTCTTCGGAATGTAATGTCAAGACTGCGCTTGTTTTACGGGGTGCAAGATGCCCTTCAAATTGATTCAAAGCCAAACGAAGGCACCACCATACAATTGGCTATTCCGATGAAGGAGGGACCGGCATGCTGAACGTGCTGATTGTCGATGATGAAAAAATAGAACGGCTAGCGATGCGGAAGTTCTTAACCGAATGGGTTCCAGAGTGTCATATAGCAGGAGAAGCGGAAAATGGAAAGAAGGCGGTTGAATTCGTGCGATCTGAGTCCATTCATCTTGTGCTCATGGATATTCAGATGCCTGGCATGGATGGACTGACAGCGATCAAACAGATCAAAGCAATCAGTCCTCATACAAAATTCATTATGCTGACAGCCTACGATACATTCGATTATGCCAAGCAAGCGATGCAGGAGGGGGTGAAACAATACCTCGTCAAACCAGCTGACAAAGATGAAACCATCGCAGCCATTCGATTTGTAGCAGCAGAGATTCAGCAGGAGGCGTCTCTGCGGCAGGCGGCAGCGGCCGATCAGCAGTCAAAGTGGCTTGAAGCGCATGTCATGAACGGTCAATCCTATACATCCATGGAGTTTCAACAACTATTCTCCGAATATGAAGCAGGTCTTATCATTGCTGTTCAGCGGACAGAAGGAGACCAGCTATTGATCGATTTACAGAAATCAGCACGATTTCATACGGTGCCGATTCAGAGGGGGGGAGAACTGTTTACATGCCTCATTTATAGTCAGCAGGGACCAGGTCAGCTAAAGGCAGAGGTGCTGCAAGCCATTCGAGCTGCCATGACAAACGGTCAGCCTTCACCTGTCGTTGGCATAGGGCACCCAGTCTCAAACCCGCTTCATCTTCAGAAAAGTGCAGCAGAGGCGAAGCTTTCCTATTATCAGCGAAAAAAGAGTGGCGGCGTTGTTCGTTATGGCTTTTACCAAACAGAGGTGAAGCCCGGTCCATTGATTCATCTGCCGGAGCTTGCAGACAGCATGATGCAGGCGCTCGAGGAAGGGAGAAGAGAGGATGCGCTGGCTTTATTTGATGCCTTTCAATTAGAGGGGGCGACGATTTCGCAGGTAAAAGAACTGCTGATTCTCTTCAAATCACGCCTCCGTACAGACCTATCGATATTGACAATCAGCACCGCAGCTGAATGCCGCCAGTGCTGTGAACACCTATTTGATGTGTATGAAGCGAGAACCCAGACCATCAATGACATCGAGCGGGCAAAACGTTACATCAAAACATATTATTGTGAACAGATCACGCTTGAGCAAACGGCCGCTTATGTTGATTTAAGTCCCACCTATTTCACAAAACGATTTAAAGACGAGACGGGTCTGACATTTAAAGAGTATGTGACAGCCTGCCGGCTGGATAAAATCAAAAAGCTCCTCAAAGACAGCACGCTTAGCTTAAAAGAAATTACCTTTCAGGCAGGATATACAGATCCTAATTACGTCAGCCGTGTGTTTAAGAAGATGGTCGGCTGTTCACCGAAGGAATATCGAAAACAGGCCGTAAAAAAATGAAGAATTTCATAAAAAAGTGAAGAAGTTTGCCTGAAAAAAAGCAAGGATCTGCCATTATACTTATTTTGATAACGCTTACAAAATAGGGATGGGGGATCAATTATGAAGTTCAAATTAGGCTTTACGCTGCTGGCACTCTGTATGCTTATCGTCACTGCCTGCAGCTCATCGACGAACTCAGAGGCAAAAAAAGAAGGCGGAGCGGAAAAAATCGAAATTTTCTCTTGGTGGACAGGAGCAGGTGAGGAAGACGGGCTGAAGGCACTCATCCAATTGTTTGAAGAGAAGAATAAAGACATTCCAATTGAAAATGCAGCCGTCGCAGGTGGTGCTGGTACGAATGCAAAGGCTGTCCTGACTAGCCGTATGCAGGGAAATGATCCGCCTGCTACGTTTCAAGTGCATGGCGGGGCGGAGCTGAATGAGAGCTGGGTCGCGGCAGGCAAAATGGAGCCTCTGGATGATTTATATGAAAAAGAAGGCTGGAAAGACAAATTTCCAGAATCACTGATTGACCTTGTCAGCAAAGATGGGAAAATTTATTCCGTGCCAGTGAACATTCACAGGGGCAATGTGCTTTGGTATAACAAGAAGGTATTTGATGATGCAGGCTTAGAGCCGCCAACGACATTTGATGAATTTTTCAAAACAGCAGATGCATTAAAGAAAAAAGGAATCACACCACTTGCACTTGGAGATAAGGAGCCTTGGGCAGCGACTCATTTGTTTGAAGGTGTTTTGCTGGGTGTATTAGGGGCAGATGGTTATCAAAAACTTTGGGCTGGCGACATGAAAATGGATGACTCGAAAGTGAAGGAAGCGGCAGACATCTTTGGACGTATGCTCGAATACGTCAATGACGATCACAGTTCACGTAACTGGCAGGATGCCTCACAGCTTGTGGCAAAAGGAGAAGCGGCAATGAATGTCATGGGCGACTGGGCGAAGGGGTACTTTGTGAATGATCTTGATTTGAAGGTGAATCAAGACTTTGGATACACGGCGACTCCTGGAACGGAAGGAAGCTTTATGGTGATCACCGATACATTTGGACTGCCAAAGGGTGTGAAACAGCCAGAAAACGTGAAGAAATTCTTATCCGTTTTAGGATCTGTGGAAGGACAGGATGCGTTTAATCCGCTAAAAGGATCGATTCCAGCACGTGTGGATGCAGATGTATCAAAATATGATGAATACGGAAAATCGGCGATGAAGGCATTTAAAGAGTCAAAACTGGCGCCGTCTCTTGCTCATGGCTCAGCTGCTGAAGAAGGGTTTGTGACAAAAGCAAATCAAGCCGTCAATATCTTCGTGACACAAAAAGACAGCAGTCAGTTTGTTTCATCATTAAAAGATGCAATGAAATAAAGACGAAGGAGGCGGCGGCTAGGCACCGCCTCTTTTTTTAAAAAGGAGTGTAGCTTCATGCGCATGGACACATCGCCGATGACAAAAACACCTGTGCCCAAAGTTAAACGTATGCGGAAAAAATGGAATGGAGACCAGCTGCTGGCGCTGCTCTTTTTAGCCCCGTCAGCGGTTTTATTATTCATCTTTGTTTACGGTTTTATTGGCTGGACAGGATATGTGTCATTATCAAACTGGACCACGCTTGTTCCTGATTTCTCTTTCGCAGGTCTTCGCAATTATGTCATGCTGTTTCAAGATTTCCGCTTTCAATCAGATCTTCGAAACACGGTCTTTTTCACTTTATTTTTTATTGGAGCGGTCATTGTCTCTGGTCTCGCACTTGCGATTTTACTAGATCAGAAGATCAAGGGGGAATCTCTTTTTCGGAATTTATTCTTCTTTCCGATGGCCCTTTCCTTCGTTGTCACAGGAGTCGTATGGCAATGGATTTTAAACCCGTCAACTGGGGTGAATTTATTTTTGAAAACGCTTGGTATCCAGCCTAAGTGGTATACGGATACGAACATATTGGCCGGATTTGTCTGGGGGAAAATTGAGTTTGGTGTACCTGCGGCCATGATTGCTGTTGTGATTGCAGCTGTTTGGCAAATGACAGGCTTCTCTCTGGCGATGTATTTGGCGGGTCTGCGAGGAATTCCAGAGGAAGTAAGAGAGGCTGCTAGAATGGATGGCGCAACGGAGTGGCAGATTTACTGGAAAATCATTTTTCCTCTTTTAAAACCGATTACTGCAAGTGTTGTTATCATCATGGCTCACATTTCTTTAAAGATCTTCGATTTGATTTACTCGATGACAGGGCCGGGTGCGAACTTTGTCACAGATGTTCCGGGCGTGTATATGTTTGAAATGACCTTTAGAGGAAACCATTATGCAGGCGGTGCCGCCATTGCGGTTGTCATGCTGATCTCTGTTGCGGTCTTTATCGTGCCATATCTCCTGTCGAGCCGGAAGGGGGCTTCATCATGACAGCCAGATGGTTTGTCCGTCCAGTTCTTTATGCTTTATTGATTTTGTGCAGTCTCTTTTTTCTGATGCCTGTTTATGTCATGCTCGTCACAAGCTTGAAGCCATTAGGTGAAGTCACCCTTGAGCGAATGTGGTCACTGCCATCTACTATCGATTTTTCAAGCTATCAAATCGCGTTTGAAAAGCTGGCGCCCAATTTAATGAATTCTCTTTATCTTGTCATTCCTGCTACTTTACTGTCAGCTGTATTAGGTGCAATGAATGGCTATGTCCTATCAAAATGGCGTTTCAAAGGATCAGAAGTCGTCTTTACGCTGATGCTGTTTGGGATGTTTATTCCATATCAAAGTATCCTGATCCCACTCATTCAATTTTTGCGTGAAGTCGGATTGTATAATTCAATTCCAGGGCTTGTGCTTGTCCATGTCGTATACGGACTTCCGATCACAACACTCATGTTCCGAAATTTCTATGTGAGCATCCCAGATGAAATGATTGAATCGGCGAAAATGGATGGTGCAGGGTTTATCGGGATTTTCAGACATATGATTCTTCCGCTTTCGATCACAGGATTTGTTGTGGTGGCCATTTGGCAGTTCACAAATGTGTGGAATGAATTCTTATTTGCGGTCACAATGACCACTGCGGAGCATCAGCCGGTGATGGTTGCCTTGCAAAATCTATCAGGCAGTCAAATTGTGCAATGGAACGTCCAAATGGCAGGAGCGATATTGGCTGCGCTGCCGACACTACTCGTCTATATTCTTCTTGGAAAATACTTTGTCAAAGGGCTTCTCGCAGGCTCTGTCAAAGGGTGAAATATTTTTTGTGTTATCGTTTTCATTCGGTGTACTGAAAGGATTGACTTCTCTTTAGATAGCGTCATAATAAAAGTTGAGACTTACTAGTTTTCATCAAGCTAGGTAAGGATTATCAAAGGGTAGCAAAGGGAGGAGTCATCTTGAATGAAGCAGTCACCAATTTTTTTACTGCCTGAATTGAAGGAGAGAATATGGGGAGGCACAGCCTTAAGGGATCAATTTGGCTATGATATTCCTTCTGATCAAACGGGAGAATGCTGGGCAATTTCTGCTCATCCAAACGGACCAAGTGTCGTGCAAGACGGTCCATATAAAGGGAAAACGCTGATCGAACTTTGGGACAATCATAGAGAATTGTTCGGGGGGATAGAAGGCGACCGCTTCCCGCTGTTAACTAAAATATTAGATGCAAACCAAGACTTGTCTGTTCAAGTTCATCCAGATGATGATTATGCGGAAAGACATGAAAATGGCGAGCTTGGAAAAACAGAGTGCTGGTATATCATTGACTGCAAAGAAGGAGCAGAAATGATCTATGGGCACAATGCAAGAACAAGAACTGAGCTAGTCACCATGATGAATAGTGGAGATTGGGAAGGTCTTTTGCGGCGGGTGAAGATTAAGCCTGGTGATTTTTATTATGTGCCAAGCGGTACCATTCATGCGCTTTGCGAAGGAACGCTTGTCCTTGAAACGCAGCAAAGCTCAGATACAACCTATCGCGTATATGATTATGAACGAAAAGACCAGGATGGCAACGAACGTGAACTTCATTTTGCGCAAGCGATTGATGTCACAACAGTTCCTCATGTAGACGGGTATGCAGATGAATCAGTTGAAACACGCCGGGGAGTGACCATTCGTACATTTGTCGAAGCAGAATATTTCTCTGTGTATAAATGGGAAATTGATCAAAAAGTAGAGCTTACGCAGGATTATCCGTTTTTGCTATGCAGTGTGATTCATGGAGAAGGGTCTTTAGAGCATGACGGACACACATATCCACTGCCAAAGGGCGCTCATTTTATTCTGCCGGCTGAAACAGGAAGCTTCTCAATTGAAGGATCTTGTGAACTGATTGTGTCGCACATATAAGGAAAAGAGGACTTCGAGGGGGTCCTCTATTTTTCTATTGCATAAATGACTTGAAAGAGTACTTGTTTTTGTCGATAAAGAGATTAGTAGACTATTATGCAAAGTTAAGAGAGGGACAGGGAACGTGAAAAAAACCATCAAGATTATGTTACTCGCAGCTGCCTTTGGTATGACATTACACACGGGTAAAGAAGCGCAAGCAGCCTCCTATGTCGATCAATCCATTTATACGATGAACACCTCAAAGGTATTTACAACAGAAGCAGAAGTGAAAAAAGCAGTGGAAACACTAAAGAAAGACAAAAAGTGGACAGCCACTTATCAAACCTCAGGAACTACGTCGACCTATCAGCTCACTGCTTCAGGATATGAGTCGCAAGCAGCAGCGAATGCAAGTGCAGCTGCATTAAAAAAAGAAGTGGGCATGAGTGGTACGGTGTCTCCAGTAGGTGACCGCCTTCCTTTACAAAAGGTCGTATCTGACCCAGTCAATGATGAAAGTCAGGCGAAAAAGCTCTCACTTGAGCTAACAAAAACATCAGGGCTCAATAGCTCCTATGAAGTCATCAATCAAAGCAAACCTTCTTATCAGGTCATATCAGGAACCATTGATTCTGAAACGAAAGTGAAAAATATTCAAACTGAGCTGCAAAAGCAGGCAGGTGTCACCAGTACATACCAAACCGAAACGAAAGCTGGCACTGTGTATCAGCTGATTTCAAGCGGTATTGTTGGACAAAGTAAGGCGAATACCATTCTACAAGGCTTTCAAAAGGCATCTGGCTTAACAGCAGTGCTTCAAACGGTGACAGCGGGTAAGCCGTATTACATCGTCACATCCGCTGCACAAGCGAACGAGTCGAAAGCACAGACGCTCCTTACTCAGCTGCAAAAAGAAGCAAAGATCAGCGGGAAGATTCAAAAGACTGGTGCCTTAAAAAATGTCTACAGCTTGGAATCAGGCTATTTTAAAGACAACAAACAAGCAGCTTCAGCTGCAGCTCAGATTAAGAAACAAACCGGTGCTGCAGGTGCTGTCCAGCGAGTGGGAAAAACAAAAAATTATATCGTGAAGCTCAATCAATTGAACGATACAGCTTACGGCAAAACGGTAGCCTTTTTCAAGAAAAAGAAATGGCGCTACACCTCCAAAAAGATTTCTTCCACACAGCCATATCAAGTCGTGACGGGAAACCTTTTAGGAGATGACCAAGCGAAAAAAGCAGCGGCTTTCTTCCAAAAGAAAAAAGTATCTGCGACAACGAAAAAAACAGGCAAGGTATCAGACAGCACATATCGACTCGTCGTCAATCAAGCAGTGGACCAAGCGAAAGTGAATAAAGGTGCCGCCTACTTAAAAACGCAGAAGCTGACAAGCAGCATCAAGACAAGTAAGGGACAAGCTGTCAGCAAAACATATAGTCTTAAGACAACACCTGTATATGAACAAACTAAAGTGAAGCAGGCTCAAGAGATTATCAAGAAAAATGGCGTTCCCAGCAGTACAAAAACGCTGACAGAAGCGGTCAAGCAATACCGTATCATGACAGAGCCGACAGTGAATCAGACAAAACTGAATCAAGCACTCAGCTATTTGACGAAACAAAAAATGAAGGCCGCTGCTCAAAAAACAGGCGCAGCCGATTATGCTCAATATCAGATCAAAACAGGTGTCATCTCAACCGCTGCACTGCGTGACCAAGGCTTGGCATTTTTCAAAAAACGGAATGAAACCGCTGTGTATACAACAACAACGAAACCAACTTACAAAATTAACATTACGCAGCAATTTACAGGATTACCAACTGTAAATGAAGCCATTGCATTTGTGAAAAGCCAATATGGCTGGACTGCCACAGCCGTAAAAATTAAAAATGGCCCAATGGTCATGCAAACGAACTACAACCTTACTATCAATGAGATGGTCAACAAACAAATGAAGGTATCACCACAGACAGATGGTGCGGCCTATGTTTATGCAGCATATGTAGACCAAGCCACATCGACAGTGAATACGGATGGCTTAAATGTCCGTTCAACACCTGATTCTAGCTCTGCAAGCAACATTGTGGCACAGCTCAATAAAGGAGCAAAAGTGAAACAGCTTGGGAAAGAAGGGAACTGGATCAGGATCAACCTCGGCTGGAGAAATGCAAGTGCAGCAGAGGTGCAAAAATATGTAGATCCAGCTAATATTGCCGAAGGCACGCAATCTTATTTTCAATTTCTGAAACTCTCTGAAGCTGCGAATCTCAATCCAGCAGAGGTCAATTCAAAAATTTTAGAAGGAAAAGGGATTCTTGCGGGTAAAGGACAAGCCTTTATTACAGCAGCAAAAACGTATCATATCAACGAAATTTATCTTATTTCTCATGCGCTGCTTGAAACGGGTAACGGAAGTTCCATTTTAGCGAATGGTACAATGTATAATGGAAAGAAAGTTTATAACATGTATGGCATTGGCGCATATGACAGCAATCCGAATTATCTTGGTGCAAAGTATGCGTATGAACAACAATGGTTCACGCCAGAGGCTGCCATTATTGGCGGAGCAAAATTCATTGGCAACAGCTATATCAATAATGCCACATACAAGCAAGATACAATTTATAAAATGCGCTGGTCGGCTGCAGCGACTCATCAATATGCAACAGATATTGGCTGGGCTTCTAAGCAAGTCACTCGCATGTATAGTTTGTATAACCTGCTTGATGACTATACGCTGTATTATGATATCCCGGTGTATAACAAATAAAAAAACGTCCGTGCTTCCTAATGAGAAGCCGGACGTTTTTTGTGTAAGAGCAGCTGCTGTTCAATAAATGAGAGGAGCTGCTGACTGGATTGTCCCTTTGAATATTGGTTCCATTCCTCAGCAAAGGTTTTGATTCGTTCTTTATTGGTTGATCCGTTTAGGTGCAAAAGCTCCTGCAAGAGTATGTCTTGAGTGACGCAAGCCTTACCAGGAATGATATCTTCATACCGATCGACTAAGCCGCGTTTCTCTCGATAAGTGTCTAAGTCATAAGTGAAGAACAACACAGGCTTTTCGAGCAGTGCATATTCAAACACAATGGACGAATAATCTGTCACCAGGACATCACAAGCACAAAGCAATGGATAGAGCGGCTGATCGGACACATCAAATATCCATTCACCGTCTGTTTCTGCTTTCGCTAAATGTTTGACCGCAGGATGAAGCTTGACGAGCAGAATGTAATCGCCATTCAGCTCAGTTTGCAATTGCTCTTTTGAAAAAGGCAGGACAAGACCGTCCATTGCAAAGTCTCGATAAGTTGGTGTATAGAGCAGGATCTTTTTCCCTTTTGGGATATCATTTAGCTTCAAGGAAGGCTGGTGCTGTTCGTAGTACACATCCGTCAGTGGTACACCAGTTGGTAAAAAGCAATCATCTTTGACCCCAAACGAGGTCTTGAAAATCTCACGCATGTGATCTGAGCCTGTCACAATGTAATCGAAAGACGCATAGACACGTTTGAAGCGTTCGATGTCACGGGGACTTCGTTCAGAATTTGAAGCATCTTCGAGCCCGAATTTTTTCAAAGCCCCATTGGCATGCCATACTTGAATACAGGTGGTAGAAGGCCGTTTTCTGAGCACACTCGTCATGAGAAAGTAATTATCTGTCACGACAACCTTGCTTTTAAACATCGTATACAGACATTGAATGAGATGGAGAGGATTTTTTTCATGAAAATAGCGAAATGACAGATGAGGCTCGTCCTTTTCTATCGCAGAAGCATGCTTCGTATAGAGGACAGTAAGCTTCATTGTCATGTTCGCCTGTTGTTGATAAGTATGAATGAGAGCAGCCGCATTCTCTTGGAATGAAACAAGCAGCGTCACCTGGTTTTCACGAGGCTTCACGCCGCTCATCAGCCATCCAATGAAAGAAATAAAAGCTGCGTAACATGAAATCATCATTGAGCGTATATTCATCATTTATCAGTCTCTCACAGCTGCTTCGTCTGATCCTTTACCTGCTCAGGATAATAACGTTTTTTTCCTTTGCTTTCCTTCAAGACGGCAAAAGCGTACTTAGGAATATTGAGCATTCGTTTCCATCTCCATGGATTCACAATCAATCTGTACAGCCATTCTGTATTTGTCTTAATCATCCAGCGTGGTGCACGCTTCACCGTTCCGCTAAATACATCAAAGCTTCCGCCTAAACCGATGCAAACAGCCTGCGGGAATAAATGGCGGTATTCGTAAATAAAGTTCTCTTGGTTTGGATAACCTAATGCAACAAACACCATATCAGGTTTCGAGCGCGCGATTTGCTTCGCTACGAAACGTTTATCGGCTTGATAGCCGTCACAGCTTCCGGCAAGGACCACATTTGGATATTCCGTATCAATTCGCTGTTTCACAGCCTCAAGCACTTCTTTTTTCGCACCATATAAAAAGATTCTTTTAGACTGCTTGTTTGCTAGGTCAAGCATAGACATGAAGACATCAAAGCCGGCAATTCTAGACTTAAGCGGACTTTGGGTCATGCGGGACATCAATACGACGCCTACGCCATCCGGCAGTACATAATCCGCAGATGAGACGACTTGATGGTACGCATGATCCTTCATGACGGCATAGCCTATCTCTGGATTGACAGTCGCAATCATGGCGCCTCTTCTCTGAGAAATATGATGCTGGTTCATATAGCTGATAAATTCATCTAAGTCGCCGTTTACATAAGAAAGATTAGAGACCACTTCTGTTTGCATTGTTTAGACCTCCTTTTTAACTTGTTATCTATGAACGTTCATTGTAAATTCATTCTTCGCCTACTCATCATTTTATCACAGATGCTCCATGAAATATTAACAATAACTTTACAAACCTTTAAATTTCATGACATTTTCATCATTTCATCTGGACAATCCTTTGTGAAACATTGATTCTTCGGACTTTTCCTCCTGCGCCCAATAAATTGGAAATAGTTTGTCTTTACATCCGCTTAACGTTTGGTGGGCGCTGTGATATAATGAGGTTCCGAAGAGCGAATCGAATATCACAGAATTACGGATAAATTACTGCACGAATGGAGTCGAATAAGGATTGAAGAAAGGAGTTTATGTTTGCAATGAAGAAAGTTATTACTTACGGTACATTTGATTTATTACACTGGGGGCACATTAAGCTGCTAGAACGTGCAAAGCAGCTCGGAGATTACTTAGTGGTGGCCATCTCTACAGACGAGTTTAATTTACAAAAATCAAAAAAAGCTTATCACAGCTACGAGCATAGAAAGCTGATTCTTGAAACCATTCGTTATGTAGACGAAGTCATTCCAGAAAACAGCTGGGATCAAAAAGTCCGTGACGTGCAAGAGCATGATATCGATGTGTTTGTCATGGGAGATGACTGGGAAGGTAAATTCGATTTCTTAAAAGAACATTGCGAAGTCGTATACTTGAAGAGAACAGAAGGCATCTCGACAACACAAATTAAGGAAGAAATTGCGGGACTTTAATAGATCGAAAAAAAGTACTTCTTATCTTTTGGTGAGAAGTACTTTTTCATGTAAAATACAATGAGCAAGTCATCATTATTTTTAAGGAGAGCTTCCTTTGTTTCAAAATTGGATGAAGAAAAAAGTTGAAGACACATTGGATCAATCTGAACAACATGAAACAATGGCATCAATGGACGTTCCTGATATGGACTATTACTTTATTATGGGTGATGTGCCAAAACAGGATGAGAGCTTAACGAAGTCTTTACAGAAAAGGATTAAGCCTTTGGCTGATCAACATAAACGTACTGCAATTTTAACTTTAAATTACGATGCAAATGTGAAGGAACGTATTCATCACATGGGAGAGTTCTTTTCTCCTGAGGTTGACATATTGAATGTATATGAACACTATATTCTACCGGAAAGTGGTAGTAAAAGACGTTACTCGGAATTTATTGTTGGTGAATCATCGCATTCGATCAATGAAGCAGTGATTCCAGCAGATGAATCCACGATTCAAGTGACGAGATATGAATTGCCTGCCTCCCCCATTTGTTATATTGATCAATATAATGAAGAGCAGCAACTGGTGAAGAGGGAAGAATACAATTGGCAGGGCGTTTTATGCAGAGTACAAAGCTTTGTTCCCCATACAGGTGCACTATACTTAGAGGAATTAATCAATGAAGATGGCAGTATTTATATGGAGCTCATCTATCCTGGTGATGCAAAAAAGAATCCAGTCCGGCATATTAATTGGTATAAAAAAACAGGAATTCAAACATTTACAAAGAAGACGGATATTAAACAATTATGGCTATCCAGCATTCAATCACAAAATGACCGTTTGAAACTGATGATTACAGAAGACCGGGATCAAGACCGCCACCTGTTTAAAATCGATCAGCCTGAAACAACCTATTACGCTGCATTTGTGCATCACGCACATTATGAGGAAGATCTGCATCAAGTCAATTCTCAATATGGAGAATTATTTAAACAAATAAGAAAACAGCAAGTGGATGCTGTCTTTTTTGGGGATACTAAACATAAAGAAGATGTCGAAAAACTATTGGGAGAACAAGCCTATTTTTATCTTGTTCCTTCTGACGAAGAGACTGTTTGGAATACGGCGATTCATCATATGCTCGAAAATCGTGAGCATAAAGATGAACTGAGAGGGATCGTTGACAGCATGAAATGGGTCTTGCGTGATCTAAGCTCTGAGCATCATGTTCTTCACCTTCAGCTCGAGTTAAAAGATGAAATGATTCATGCGGATCATGTGCAAATTGATTTCGCAGGATATGATCGAGTGAATGGAGCTGAAATCATCTCTCAAACAATCGATGAGAACCATCAAGTCAGCTTCCCAATCGGCCATTTTCAAACAAAGAAAAACATTGAAATCAACCAAACGAAATTTGTGGATTTTTACATTCGTTTTAAAACAGAAGAACTTCAAGAGGTTTTGCAGCGTCTAGAAATAGAAGGTGAGCTGCTTACGAATAAACCATCGTCCATCGATGGATGGTCATATCAAACGAAACAAGGCAACTATTCTTGGAAAGTGAAATAGTGATATAACATAACGGTAAGATTTCTGAACAGAGGAGATTAACGATTAATGATTGAAGAGGGAATTCATAAGAAGAGTGTCGTTGAAGGGTTAAAAAATCATCATGAGAAACTAGAAATGCTGATTCGCATCAACGATGACATGCCATTAACAGATAGAGAATTTTATTTGTTTATGAGGGAGAGAGTTTCGAAACAAGAACTTTTCCTTCCGCTTGTTCATCAAGAAGAGAATCTATTCAAATTGGTATTGAATGAAGCATCGCTGCCGCTTGCGTTAGAGCAAGGCCAGACATATAACTTGTATGTCACGGACTATTTGAGCACAAACAAAGAAGAGGATGAGGACGAGCTTGAGGACTCAGCTTATGATTCTGATTCCGAAGAAGAGGAAGAAGAAGTAAAAGAAGCGGATATCAATACAGATATTGAATCTGAAGAGAAAACGTCAAACTATAAACGCCGTTTAAAAATGGAAATAGAAAAGCCTGAGCTGACCTTTTTAGAAAATAAAGACGCCATGCTGTGTATCATTCCATACCGTACAGACAAAGGGAATGCTTCTTTGAAAATCAAGCGTGAGCTAAAGGTTGTGAAATTCAATCATATCGAGCTCAACAAAGGATGTATGTTAGCTTTGTCTGGTTATGCAGGCGTTCTAAGTGCAGAACATCCGTATGAGATCAAAGAAGCAAAGCTTCTATTGAAGAAAAATGGTGAAGAACCAATCGAGCATCGTTTTCCGGTCAATATCACCCATATAAAAGATGAAGTGATCGAATACCGTGATGATCAACATGTACCACAGCTTTATCAATTTTTAGCAGAAGTCCCTTTAGAGGAATTGACCTATTCATTAAACAAACGCTTTGTATATCGCTTCTATCTTGAATTTATCTGCGATGTAAACGGTGTAGAGGAAACATTAACAACCACTTCTTTAGTGCTTGGTGACCGCTCGAACAAACTCAAAGGACTTGTTCAAATTCATAAACGAAACGATGTACCGATTCGATATGAAGTGTACCGAAAGAAAAAAAGACAAACGCTTGGCATCCGTATTAATGATTACACAATGAAAACACGTGCCAAGTATTACGTCAAAAGCAAGTGGAAGAAATTCAAAAAGAAGATCAGTAAAATCAAAAAAGTCCGTAACCGTCTTGTGACAAGAACGTTTAAAACGACCTTTAAACTGGCGAGTAAGCTGTCTGTGAAAAAGAAAACGGTTGTTTTTGAAAGTTTTAACGGAAAACAATTCAGTTGTAACCCGCGTGGGATTTATGAGTATATGAAAGAACATCACCCTGAATATACGCTGATCTGGAGCGTTAAAAAGGGTCATGAAGCACCGTTTAAGGAAAAAGGCATCTACTATATCAATCGTCTGTCATTAAAATGGATCTTTGCGATGGCAAGAGCCGAGTATTGGGTCGTAAACAGCCGTTTGCCGCTATGGGTTCCAAAGCCAGATCACACAACATACTTGCAGACTTGGCACGGTACGCCGTTAAAACGGCTGGCAATGGACATGGACGAGGTGCATATGCCTGGAACAAACACGAAGAAATACAAAAAGAATTTCACAAAAGAAGCATCGAATTGGGATTATCTCATTTCTCCAAATGCCTACTCGACTGAAATCTTTACACGTGCGTTCCAATTCCAAAAGACCATGATTGAGTCAGGATATCCGAGAAATGACTTCCTTCACAATCAAAACAATGAAGAAACGATGAGAGCACTGAAACAAAAAATGAACCTGCCGCTCGATAAAAAATTGATCTTATACGCACCGACATGGAGAGACGACCAATTTTATAAAAAAGGGCAGTACAAATTTGATTTAGACCTTGATCTGCATGAACTCAGAGCTGCAATCGGAGATGAATATATCATCATTCTGCGTATGCACTATCTAGTTGCTGAAAACTTTGATTTAGGGCCGTATGAAGGCTTTGCCTATGACTTCTCTCATTACGAAGACATTAGAGACCTTTATATGATTTCAGATCTGCTCATCACAGATTACTCGTCGGTGTTCTTTGATTATGCAAACCTCAAACGTCCGATGCTGTTCTATGTGCCAGACATTGAAACATATCGTGACAAGCTCAGAGGCTTCTACTTCGACTTTGAACAAGAAGCACCTGGACCACTTGTGAAAGAGACAGCAAGTGTCATTGACTGGGTGAGAGAAACAGAACAGCCAGACTTTACACTACCAGCTTCATTTGCACCGTTTTATGAGAAATTCTGTTACTTAGAGACTGGAGAATCTTCGAAGCGGGTCGTTGAAGTAGTGTTTTCTGAAAAATAGTTTAAAAAGTACCGTTCTTCGCTTAGTAGAACGGTACTTTTTTGTTTTTTTTATTCCATTGTACACATATTTAAATGTAATGGTAAAAATAAAAAAACATAGAAATTTAACAGTAAACATGCTAAATTTAGATAAGATTATCCGGTACTGTAAAAATGCTGAAAATAATATAGAGGTGCTTCAATGTACAAACTTTATCATAATTTTATTGAAATTCTTAATTTAGATGAACAAAAGTTAGTGTTATATATTGATGACATAGAGAAGTTATGTACTTTTGAATTTAAAGAGCTAATTGTAAACGAATCAAAGAAGATTTGTGAAATTAATGTTAAGGATCAGATGATTTTTGAATCTTCAATAGATCATTCTAATGAAATGATCTATCTCTATTCTAAGGATCAGAACTTGTATATTGTCAAAGAAAGCTCTGACATCCTTCAATCAAATCAAATACATCCTATTGACATTAACAATCAATTTGAAGATATATATGTCAAACAATTAGGGTTAGACCGCTATGGCTTATTTAGAGGCGAAGAGGAACTGTTATTATTCTCAGGGCTGCTGAACGTTGATGAGATCAATCGGAATTATAAAATGGATTTGAAAATTCACGGGGCAGAAAAAAGATTTGTAGACATCTCCTTTATCCAATATAGTCCCTTCAACTTTGTTGTTACGTATGATTGCCAAAATAAAGAACTAAATGTAAGGAAAATTTTGTTTGATGTGATGCAGGAACATAAAGATATTGAAGTGACTGTGAATAATCGTAATCAAATCAAAATTTTAAATAAGGTGACTGAGCAAAAGAAAATCGTCAACTTTAGACTTGTTCCTAGATATCAGCCGCTCAAAGTTTTTGGTAAAGATACATTAGAGCAATTCAAAGAAGATAATATCCTCAATATTTTGGTGATTAATAAACAAAGGTATTACATATATGTAAGAACGAATGGTGTTTACTTAGTAAGAGGAAACCCTTATCTTGTTACAAAACATACATCAAGACTACGTATTTTTAGTTTGTTTAATAGCTTTTATGTTTATGGAAGACTGACACATTACGCGTATAATTCAGACCAAAAGTATGAATATCTGTACATTAGAAATTCTGATCACCAAGTGGCGAAATTTATAAGACCATTTAGAAAAATCAAATTCTTAAAAAGGTATGGTTTCTTTAAAATTTCGTTAAATGATCTTGACTTAGACAGCAGAATCCATAATAACCTATTCGTTGGCAATGATAACCGAATTATCCATAGTTTAAGGCTGAAAAAAAGAGATAAAAAGGTGAAAACATATATCACGAAAAAGAATGGGGACAAGCTTCAAGTACTAAGAACAAATCTATTTGGAAATGTGACATCAACCATTATTCCTTATTCACAGGAATATTCTTTATTTAGTAAAGTAAAAATAAAAATAGCGAGTATCTTATCATCATTCTATAAAGACAAGAATTATCGTGTGAATTTGTTTTTTGAGAAAAAGAGTGATAAAGCAGATGAATCCGCTATTAGAGTGTATGACTATGTACAAGAGAATTGTCAAACAGACTCAAGAAATTACTTTATTCTTAATAAGAAATCAAGTGCTTATCCGGCACTTAAAGCTAAGTATGGAAAGGGAATCATTCCGAAATATAGTCTGAGACATTATTTAAGTATCTTCAATGCCAGCTATTTTATTTCAAGTGAGTTATCTAACCATGTTCTGAACGATAGATTATATATTGATCATCTTAGAGAGAGAATTATGAGCGTACCACTTGTCTTTTTGCAGCATGGAATAATGTTTGCGAAACCAGTTGATAATCCAATGGCCTTTGGATTCCATAAAGACAAGAACCAATATAATATTTATAAATCAGTCATCAGTTCTGAACTAGAGGCTGGTGAATTTTACAAAATGAAATATGACCGTGAGGATTTGATTTTGACAGGCCTCGCAACCTTTGATCATGCCAAATTAGTAGACGGTGCAGATAAGATCGCCTTTATGCCAACTTACCGCTATTGGGAAGAGGGGCTAATATATACAAATAGAATCGAAGAAACATCTTACTATAGAGTTCTGATTAAAATCATTAAAAGCTTTGAAGAAGCAGGTCTTCTTGATCGTTTGTTAATTGTACCGCATAACAAATTTTCTCAGTACGTTTATCAAAACCTGCCTCAGTATAAACATATTATTTCTGATAATCCATCAGAAGCGCTAAAAGTATCAAAGGTGTTTATCACTGATTACTCTTCTGCTATTTATGATGCACAATATAGAGGAGCATACCCTATTTTTTATTGGGAAGAAAAAGATTACTTGATTAGACAGTATAAAGCGATTCCTCCTGTAAACGAAGAAAATGCACCAGGACCGATTGCATATAATACTCAAGAGCTTATTCGTATTGTCAAACATGCGATTGAGAATGAGTATGTCGTGGAAGATGAATATAAAGAAAAATACTTGAAAATTAACAGCTTTAACGATAATCAAAATACGAAAAGAATTACAGATTTCTTAAAAGAGCATCAAATTATCTAATGTCTCATGCCCCCTGAATCTATGATTGAAAGGATTCAGGGGTTTTTTGTCTTCTAGTTTGACGTGCATGACTTTTGTTATAAGATGAAATGTGTATCGTTATCTGTTACAATTATGAGCGGTGCTTTTTAAAAAAGTAATCCCAAAAACTTATATCTAAGGAAGATTAGAATGAACGCAATGTTGACGATACTAAAGGAGCAAATCAGCTCATTCCCGCTGATTATGCGACTTGCTGTTTATGAAACAAAATCAAAATATCAGATGAATTATTTAGGTGTTTTATGGCAGTTTTTAAATCCATTGATTCAAATGCTGGCTTACTGGTTTGTTTTTGGTATGGGCATTCGCGGAGGACAGCCAATTGTCATTGGCGGCGTGGAGATTCCATTTATCATCTGGATGCTTGCCGGATTAATCCCGTGGTTTTTCATTAGTCCGACCATTCTTGATGGATCAAACAGTGTGTTTAAACGCATTAATATGGTATCGAAAATGAATTTTCCGATTAGTGCGCTTCCGTCTGTGGTGATTATGTCCAACTTGTTCAGCTACTTTGTTATGATGGGTGTCTATCTGATTGTGCTGATTTCCTATGGCATCTATCCTGACGCACATTGGTTGCAATATATATACTATCTTATTTGTATGATCGCTTTTATGTTTTCGTTTAGTTTGTTTAATTCCACGATTAGCGTACTCGTGAGAGACTATCAATTTCTTTTACAATCTGTGACACGATTACTTTTCTTTTTGCTGCCGATTTTTTGGAATATCTCAGAGAAGCTCACTGGAGACAAAGCGTGGATTGGGGACATATTAAAATTGAATCCTCTTTTCTACATTATTGATGGTTTTAGAAATAGTTTGTTAAAGGGAGAATGGTTCTTCCATGATGTCAAATACACACTTTATTTTTGGCTGATCACGCTTCTTCTTTTAACAGTCGGTTCATTGCTTCATATGAAATTTAGGGATAAATTTGTCGATTTTCTTTAAAAAGTAAGGAGATTATACGATGAAACTAAAGGTTTCGTTTCGAAACGTATCCAAGCAATACGTCCTATATAAAAAGCAGTCAGATAAGATTAAAGGGCTGTTTTTTCCTAATAAAAATGAAAAAGGTTTTTTTGCTGTTCGTGATGTGTCCTTTGATGTATATGAAGGCGAGACAATTGGTTTTGTAGGAATTAACGGATCGGGGAAATCGACAATGTCGAACCTTCTAGCGAAAATCATTCCACCGACAAGTGGTGAAATTGATATGGACGGCCAGCCTTCGTTAATTGCCATTGCAGCAGGGCTGAACAACCAGTTAAGCGGAAAAGACAACATTCGTTTAAAGTGCTTAATGATGGGACTGACGAATAAAGAGATAGATGAGCTTTATGAAAAAATCGTAGAGTTTGCGGATATTGGCGACTTTATTGACCAGCCAGTTAAGAGCTATTCAAGTGGAATGAAATCACGTCTTGGCTTTGCCATTTCAGCGCATATCGATCCAGATATCCTGATTATTGATGAAGCACTGTCTGTTGGAGACCAAACCTTCTATCAAAAATGTGTGGACCGCATTACAGAATTCAAAGAACAAGGAAAGACGATCTTTTTTGTCAGTCACTCTATTAGCCAAATCCAAAAAATCTGTGATCGGGTGGCTTGGATGCATTATGGTGAGCTTCGTATGTTTGATGATACGAAAAAGGTCGTGAAGGAATATAAGGAGTTTGTTGAGTGGTTTAACAAGCTTTCCAAGAAAGAGAAAAAAGAATATCAATTGAAACATAAAGAAGGCCGCAAAGGCGTACAGAAGACAGAAAAGGTGTCTCGTTATCAAGAGAATGGAAAACGGCGTTCATTGTTTGGCCCCGCATTTCAAGTGACAGTTTTAGCGGTCTTAACGATATTGCTAGCCTTATCGATGTTTTCAGATCGCCCGCTTCGTACATTGGCGACATTTGGTGCAATCCCATCAGATAAGACAGAAGCGCCTCAGTCGAAGAACACGCAGACCAAAGGAGCGCCTGATATGAAAAAGGTGGATCAACAGGCGATTGTCACGGCTGATCCCCTCAAGGTTTACAAAGACCAAGCCATGAAAAAAAAGGCCGATGTCACTTTGACATTTGGACAAGAAGTACAGGCTGTGGCTGAAAATAAACAAACCGTTCAAATTAAAACTGCGTCAGAAACGTATTTTGTTAAACCTGCTGCGCTTCAAAATGCAGAGATTTTAAAGTCATTATCCATTGGACCAGGACAGTTTAATTCCTATGTATCGCCTGCATCGGCAGGTTCGTATGAGTATTTACTTTCTTTCCTTGGAAAAGAAAAATCTGTGCTGAAACAGAGAATGCAAACGCTGAGTTCAGTGAAAAATGATCAAGGAGATATGATTGAGCGATTGACCACAGAGAAAACCGACTATGTCATTCAAAATGGTCAGGCAAACACGATTATGTTTCGCGACATTATGCCAATTTCTCCTTCCACACTTGGGCTGACAGAACAAGATGTCTGGATGAATGAGAAACGAACAAAGTTCGCAGTGAAGGGTGAAAACAACCTGTTTGTCATTGATAATGAACAGCATACACTGACTATTTCAGTCATTAAATAAAAAAGCTGCCGATGCCGGCAGCTTTTTTTAATTCACTTCTTCTTTTTCGAGAAGCTGTTTCATAAATGGAATGAGTTTCTTTTTCAATTCTTCATCCTGAAGAGCAAACTCAAGCGTCGTTTCGATGAAGCCTTGCTTCTCGCCGACATCGTATCGTTTCCCTTCGAAATCATAGGCAAATACGCGCTGAATGTCATTCAGCTTTTGAATGGCATCTGTTAGCTGAATTTCTCCGCCTGCACCAATTTCTTGCTGATCGAGGTACATAAAGATCTCTGGCGTGAAAATGTAGCGCCCTAAGATGGCTAGGTTCGATGGTGCTGTTCCTTGCGGCGGCTTTTCAACAAAGTTTTTGACTTGATAGCGGCGTCCTTCTTGTGTAAGAGGGTCGATAATCCCATAGCGATGTGTATCGCTGTCCGCTACTTGCTGAACACCGATGACAGATGAAAGGGTTTTTTCGTATTCGTCCATCAGCTGGCGAAGCCCAGGCGTTTCGGCTTGAACAATGTCATCACCTAATAAAACAGCAAAAGGCTCATCACCGATAAAGTTGCGTGCGCACCAAACGGCGTGTCCAAGTCCTTTCGGCTCTTTTTGACGTATGTAATGAATGTCAGCAATGTTAGAGGACTTTCTCACTTTTTCTAAAAGCTCGCTCTTTCCCTTTTCCTCAAGATTACGCTCTAGCTCTGGTGCAAAATCAAAATGATCCTCAATGGCTCTTTTTCCTTTTCCAGTGACGATAATAATGTCTTCGATTCCTGATTCAACAGCTTCTTCAATAATATATTGAATGGTTGGTTTATCAACGATTGGGAGCATTTCTTTAGGCATCGCTTTTGTTGCAGGGAGGAAACGTGTCCCAAGACCTGCAGCTGGTATAATGGCTTTACGTACTTTTTTCAATGAACTTTGCACCTTCCTTACATAGATAACCGATTTCATATTTCGATGTTTGTTCTTGGTCGTCTGTTTAAAGTGTAACTTACAAATCATAGGAAAGACAAATGATTTCACTAAAATGACTTTTAGATAATTCATATTTTATATGTAAAATGTAAAGGAAAGAGAAATTTAACGTTAATTCAATGTAAATTTCTTTTTTTATATCATTAATTTTACCCTCCCAATTGTGTATAATTGAAAGTACTATACTAGGAAAGAGGCATAAACAAGTGAAAAAACTAAATGTAATGACTATTTTCGGTACTAGACCTGAAGCAATCAAAATGGCACCACTTGTCCTTGAACTGAATAAACATCCACAGATAAATTCGATTGTTACTGTAACAGCTCAGCATAGAGAAATGCTTGATCAAGTCCTTGAGGCTTTTTCTATTACGCCTGATCATGATTTAAACATCATGAAACAGCGCCAGACATTATCCGAAATCACATCAAATGCACTCTTGAAACTAGATCAACTATTCCAAGAGGAAAAACCTGATATTGTCCTTGTTCATGGAGACACAACAACAACCTTTGCAGGAAGCTTGGCCGCATTCTACCACCAAATTTCGGTTGGTCACGTTGAAGCGGGTTTAAGAACACACAATAAATACTCGCCGTTCCCTGAAGAATTGAACCGACAAATGACAGGCACTATTGCTGATATTCATTTTGCTCCTACAAATGAGGCAAAGCAGAATCTTTTAATTGAAAATAAAAAAGAAGAGACGATTTGTGTGACGGGGAATACTGCGATTGATGCGTTACAAACAACGGTTACAGAGCAGTATCAACACCCTATTTTAGAGAAAATAGGCACAGATAAAATGATTTTGTTAACGGCTCATCGCAGGGAGAATCTCGGCCAACCGATGAAAAACATGTTTAGAGCGATTAGACGTATTGTAGAAGAGTTTGAAGATGTTCAGGTTGTATATCCTGTACATTTAAACCCTGCTGTTCGTGATGCGGCTCAAACAGAATTCAGTGATCTTGATCGTGTGCACTTAATTGAGCCGCTTGAAGTCGTTGATTTCCATAACTTCGCTGCTGCCTCACACTTTATATTAACGGATTCTGGCGGTGTCCAAGAGGAGGCGCCTTCTCTTGGGAAGCCAGTATTAGTTCTGCGAGATACAACAGAACGCCCTGAAGGTGTGAAAGCTGGCACGCTGAAGCTCGCGGGTACAGATGAAGAGACCATTTACAACATGGCAAAACAGCTGTTAGTCGATCAGAAAGAGTACGACAACATGTCGAAGGCGTCTAATCCATATGGTGATGGACAAGCGTCAAAACGAATTGTCGAAGAGCTTCTTCATCGTTTTGGATTAAGTGAAGAAAAACCAATTCCATTTCAATCATAAAAAAAGAAGACTACATTTCTGTAGTCTTCTTTTTTACTGCTCCAAACTTTCCTTCAATTCCTTCTTCACATTCGCAAGACTGCTGTCATCAAGCTGGTAGTAATAAATGTTATTGATACGTGTGCCTGATCCTTTCAACTCGTGCTGCTCCACATGCTGTCTTGCATCACGATAATCATTCATCATCGTCCACATATCGTCAAATGACATGTTTGTCTTCATATTATTTTCCACGACTTTGAACATATCGCCGAATTTCGTAATAGATGAAATGTTGGCACCTTTTGCAATGATGCCTTCAATGACCTGACGCTGTCTTTGCTGACGTCCGAAGTCACCTTTTGGATCTTGCTTTCTCATTCTCGTATAGGCAAGGGCTTGATCCCCATTCAGGTTAATTTCTCCTGTACCAAATGAATGGCCGTCATAACTAAATGCAAACGTGCTATTTACTGTAATACCGCCAAGTGTATCAACAATATCTTTGAAGCTTTCCATGTTCACTTTGACAAAGTAATCAACAGGTACATCAAGCAGTTCCTCTACAGTATCTGCTGCCATTTGTGTACCGCCGAATGCATAGGAGTGGTTGATTTTATCCATTGTGCCTTTTCCGACAATCTTCGTATACGTATCACGCGGGATGCTCACCATCTCGGTCGTTTTCGTTTTTGGATTTACTGTCATGTATATTAATGTATCTGCACGGCCTCGGTCATTTTTTCGTTCATCGACACCCATGACTAAAATAGAAATCGGGTCTTTCTTACTTAAATCGACATCTTTGTCACGCTTATCTGACTTCTTTAAATTCTCCTGAATGCCTGCGACGGTCGATGCTGCTGTGTTCCAAAGATGATATGCGTATCCGCCAGTTGCTAATACGAATAAGCCAATAATCGATAAAACAATCCAAAGAACCTTTTTCTTCTTTCTTTTTCTTTCAGCTCTCATAATGTCCCTCACCTTTTCTATGATTCTTCCATGATTATAGGTTTACGAATCTTGATAAACAAGTTATTTTTTTACTCTGAACCTAGATATAGACGTTGTAACAAAAAAAAGGTTTCAAAAAACCTTAAATTTACCTTAAAATAATAACTTATAAGACGATACAAAGACATGAGGTGAAAAAAATGAAGAAAATCGTCGTTTTACCGTTCTTAATACTGCTACTAGGTATCGTGCTCACAGCATGTGGAACGGCTGAGCAGTCCTCAGGAGAAAACAAGACAAGCAGTTCAACTCCTCAGGTACTGGAAGAGAAAGCTGAATTTATTGGAATGGCTGATGCACATACAGTCGAAGTGAAAAAAGTGAATACGACCCTAAGCTATGAATTTACGGATAATTTTAAAGATGTGTTAAATGAATTTAAACCAGGAGACACAGTAGAAATCTCTTACTTTATTAATGACAGTGGTCAAAAGGAAATCCAGAAGATTGAAAAACAGAAGTAAAAAAGATGGGCGGGATGAACAAAATTGAAGAAAACAGGCGTTACACTAATCGTTCTCATGATACTGACTCTACTAGTTGCACCCTTTCAGTCTGCCATGGCAAGCTCGGCAATTTCAGTGAAATTGTCTAATTATATCGGAAACAAAACAAGCATGGATATCTCAACAACTGGGGAATACAAGCTATCAGGATCAAATGTTGCTGTGACAAAAAGATATGACGGCAAAAATAGATACGAAGTAGCCAACAGCATCGCATCTGCTGGCTGGAAAAACCCATCAACTGTTGTCATTGTCAGTCGTGATGCATTTGATCATGCAATTTCTGTATCACCGTTAGCATACAAACTGGGCGCACCTATTTTGTATACGAATATTGAAAAACTGACGAAAACAACAGAAAACCAGCTCAAGAAAATGAAGCCGGATAATATTCTGATTGTCGGAAATACGAAAAGCATTTCAACAGCTGCTGAGAAGTCTATTAAAAAGTATGGCAAAGTCAGACGTATTAGTGGAAAAGATAAGTTTGAAATCTCCCAAAAAATCGCTAAAGAAATGGGTAACTATAAGCAAGCTGTCGTTGTCGGCGGGAACTCATTTATGAATGGGATTGCCATTGCATCCTACGCATCGAGAAAGGGATACCCTATCCTGTTAACAAAAAAAGATTCCATTCCGTCTTATAGAATGCCAAGTAAAGTGATCATCATCGGCAGTACGAAAAGTACTGGACAAAAAGTTGAAAATCAAATCAAAAAAACCTCACAGGTGACAAGAATCAGCGGTGCCAATCGCTATGAATTATCTGTGAATATTATAAAGAAATTAAATATTAATGCAGATAAAGTTTATTTGGCAAAAGCCTCTAGCTATATTTATGCGATGCCGCTGTCTCAATTGGCTGCAAAATCTAACAGTACGGTTGTGTATGTAAAGCCCGATTCTGTCACAGCGTCTTTAAAAGCACTGCTGAAGGAAAAAGGTACATATGCTTATCATCTTGCTGGCAGCACAAGTGCAATTAAAGATAGCTTGAAAAACTCATTAGCCAAACAAGTCTATCTGAAAAAAAATCAAAACTACCAATTGAATATTTCTAACGGAAAAATTTCATTAAAAGGCATAAAGACGTATAACACAGTAAGAGTTGTTCCTGAGAAATATTCAACAAAAAATGTCCTTCAAATTGCAGGAAAGCCGTATTTAGGCAGCGTAAACTTTGCAATTGAATCAGGGTATATCAGGCCGACTCTCGAAAATATTCCATTTGAAGACTATTTAAAAGGTGTAGTGCCAAATGAAATGCCTGCAAGCTGGAATGTTGAAGCGTTAAAAGCACAGGCGGTTGCTGCTAGAACGTATTCGGTGAAAAGTATTGGAAAAGTCGTCCCTGATACAACAGCCTTCCAAGTATATGGAGGATATAACTGGTATACAAATTCGACAAAAGCGGTCGATGCCACAAAAGGAAAGGTTCTGAAATACAACAATCAGCTCATTTCAGCAACCTATTACTCTAGCAATGGCGGTTATACAGAGGCAAGTGAAGAAGTATGGGGAAATGCACTGCCATACTTAGTGGCCAAAAAGGATCCAAAAGATCCAGTCAATCCATGGACACTGAAACTCTCTAAAAAACAACTAGGCACGACATGGACTGCTAGCACAGCAGCTTCTCAATGGTCTAAAGCAAAAGAGACAAATGCAGCTGACCTTGCCGGCCTGAAATCATGGCTGCTCAAAAACAAAGAAACTGCTGCATCTGATATGAAAATCGCATCGATCTCAAGCCTGACGTTCTCAGGGAAAACAAAAGGCCAGCGTGCGAAGACGGTATCGATCAAACTGACATACCATCTGAAAAACAAAACAGGCACATATTCGGTAAACAAAAGCACAACGGCAAGTATGAAGATGACCGAGTTTCGATCAGTTATGGGCGCAACAAAGGTGAAAAGCACGTTTGCGTCAGTCAAAAACAATACAAATGATTTCACGATTTCAGGAAAAGGGTATGGCCACGGCATTGGTATGAGCCAATACGGAGCCAAAGCGAGAGCCGAATCTGGAAACTCATATTCTTCCATACTCTCGTTCTACTATCCAGGAACAAAACTAACAAACTATTAAAGGGTAAAAGGAGGACATAGAAGATGCGCTCATTGATGAAAACAGCCATCCTCAGCCTCATCGCTATTTTCGTTATCGTTCCAACAGCTTTGGCAGACAATTCAGTCTCACGAATTGATGGCGGGAGCAGATATGCTGTAGCGGCAAACGTAGCGAAAAAAGGATGGGGAACTGCAAGTACAGTCGTTTTAGTAGGGAAAACTGCGTATGCAGATGCAACAGCAGGAATTCCACTTGCACACCAAAAAAATGGACCAGTTCTTTACACTAACAGTAAAAGCCTTTCTGGTGATACAAAGAAAGCCTTAACTTCATTAAAAACAAAGACGGTGATCGTTTTAGGCAGCACATCAAGTGTGTCAAACAACGTGGTCAACCAAGTGAAGAAAATGGGCATCTCCACACAGCGTATTTCAGGAAAAAACCGATATGAGCTATCTGCCAATATCGCGAAAAAAATGAAAAAGCCAGCAGGCGTCGTTGTCGTTGAGGGTTCTTTCTATGCACATGGGATTGCGATTGCACCTGTAGCAGCTCAAAAAGGATTCCCAATTCTATATACAGATAAAAAGGGACTTCGTTCTGAAATCGCTTCTGTTGCAAAAGCAAGCAATGTGAAACAAACCATTGTAGTCGGCGGAGAGAATTACGTCACAAAAGCAGCTTATAACCAATTGAAATCACCAACACGGATCAAAGGCTCGACTCGTTATGATGTCGCGGCCAATATTGTGAAAAAGTACAATATGAGTGTCAATAATACCTATGTAGGAAGAGGATTTGGTTATGCCACTTCATCTTCTGCTGCAGGCATTGCAGCGAAGCAAAACAAAGCATTGCTTCTAACGAATGAAAAGACACTGCCAAAAGTAACAAGAGCAACAGTGAGCAGTAAGAAAATCACCAAATTTACTGTCGTAGGCAGTACCAATACAGTGACACCAACTGTTGTGAACCAGCTGAAAAACCCGGCTGTTGGGAAAAAAGTATTCATTGATCCAGGTCATGGTGCGCATGATTCAGGAGCTGTAGGATACGGATTATATGAAAAGAATTTGAATTTAGATGTAGCAAAGCGTTTAAATACGAAATTAAACAACGCTGGTGCACTTGTGACCATGTCAAGAACATCAGACACATTTGATAGTCTTCAAACACGAGTGAGCAAAGGTGCGTCAGCAAATGCAGATATCTTTATCAGTGTCCATGCAAACTCAAACGATAACAGCAGTGCAAATGGAACAGAAACGTATTATGACAAAACCTATGCGGCTGCAAACAGCCTGAAGCTGGCGCAAAACATCCAGCCTAAAATGGTCAGTGCACTAGGCACAAGAGACCGTGGTGTGAAAACAGCTGGCTTCTACGTCATTAAATATTCTAAGATGCCGAGCGTTCTTTTGGAAACTGGTTTTGTTTCCAGTCCAGTAGATTCAAACATCTTGAAATCTGCTACGTATAAAGATCGATTAGCGTCAGGCATTTCAAGCGGTGTGTCAGGTTATTTTAGATAAGAAAACACAAACCTGAGGGGTGCCTCAGATACTCCTCTTAGGCTGCTCGAGAACGTACTCGGCAGCCTTTTTTCAAAAGTCCATGAAGCATCTTTGGTGAAGGGTTCAAACCAAGGAGGTTGACTTCATGCGTGTTGATAACAAATGTATGTTACTGATTGCTATTTCACTATGTTTATATACACCATCCGTTTTTGCCCAGCACACTGTATCGAGGATAGAAGGAAGCAATCGGTATGAGGTGGCGGTAAATGCCGCGAAAAGGGGCTGGCAGGAAGCGCCTGCCGTTGTTCTTGTGGGCGGTGATGCTTATGCAGATGCCCTGAGTGCTGTGCCTTATGCATACCAGCAAGGGGCCCCAGTCCTGTTAACGAATGCTGACAGTCTTTCAGGTGCTGTAAAGACAGGGTTGCAGCAGCTGAAAACGAAGCGGGTAACGATACTTGGCGGGACTGCGAGTATTTCTGAAAAAGTCGTGAAGCAGTTAAAAGCGATGAATCTATCCGTATCCCGTATTCAAGGAAAGAACCGCTATGAATTGGCAGCAAATGTGGCGAAGCACATGAAGAGTGCTAGTGCGGCAGTCGTCGTGAATGGTTCTGCTTATGCTGATGCTGTCGCGATTGCTCCATACGCTGCCAAACAAGGCTATCCCATTTTATTAACAGATGCGAAAGGACTGCGAGAGGAAACAGCCAATCTATTAAAAAACAAAGCAGTCAAGCGGACCATTGTGATCGGCGGAGAAGCAAGTGTCAATAAAACGGCTTTTCAAAAGCTTCCATCACCAGTCAGAATAAGCGGAGCCAATCGGTATGAGGTGGCTGCCCAAATTGCTAAAACGTATCCAATGAAGACAAGCCAAACATTTATGAGTTATGGGTATGCCTATGCAGATGCAGCCGCTGCGGCAAGTATAGCAGCGAAACAGGGCCAAACCCTTCTTCCTACAGACGCTCAAACGGTGCCGGATGCTATCAGAAAAGTCATCGGAGCCAAACAGATGTCAGCTTTTTCTGTGGTAGGCGGAACATCAACCGTTCAAACGAATGTCATCACGCAGTTGAAAAATGCGGTGTTAGGCGAAACAATTTTTATTGATCCAGGTCATGGTGCGCAGGATGCGGGAGCGATAGGGAATGGGCTGCTTGAAAAGAACATCAATTTAGAAGTAGCATTAAAGCTGCGGTCAAGGCTTCACCAAGCAGGTGCCCTTATTGTCATGTCGAGAACTTCTGATACATTTGACTCCTTGCAGACACGTGTCAGTAAAGGAGCGCAGGCCAATGCTGATATTTTCATCAGTATCCACGCCAACGCAAATGATAACAGCGGTGCAAATGGAACAGAGACGTATTATGATACGACATATGCGGCTGCTCATAGTGTCAAGCTGGCACAACAGGTTCAGCCTCGAATGGTCAGTGCCCTTGGAACAAAAGATCGCGGAGTGAAAACAGCAGGGTTCTACGTCATCAAATATTCTAGAATGCCGAGTATTTTGCTAGAAACCGGCTTTGTAACAAGTCCAATCGATGCGAGTATTTTAAAATCTACCACTGCAAAGGATCGGCTGGCTTCTGGAATTACAACTGGTGTGTCCAATTACTTTGACGCAAAATGAACCGATAAAAGAAGTGTCAAGTTAAAAATACATTTCATTTTTGGTTATGTTTGTTATAATTGAAACATAGAAGGTGAATGGTTTACACATAAATCTTCAAACGACAGCAAACCGACAAATCATGAAGAGGTGACGATTTTGAAAAAATTAATCACAATGCCGTTTCTAGTATTGCTTCTAGGTGTATTGCTCACAGCGTGCGGCACAACAAATCAATCAAGCGATAACAAAAAGGATGACAGCAAAAAAGAAACAACCGAAGCAGCCGATCAAAACAAAGATAAGGCTGCGGACAAAAAATCAGAAGATCAATCATCAAAAAATGAAAAATCAGATGATCAAAGTAAAGAAACAGCTGCTCAAACAGAAGAGCCAGCAAGTCAATCTGATGAAGAGGCAAAAGACAGCTCAAGCAAAGAAATTACAAAAGAAGAACCTGCTAAAGACCAATCAAAAGCTGACTCTAAAGGTGACTCTAAAACAAAGAAAGAATCAACGACTAATAAGAAAAATGAAGTCACCAAAGAAGGCACATATGTCGGTTTGGCTGATGGACATACAATTGCTGTCAACATTGATGGAAAAGAAGTAGCTATTCAATTCGGAAATACATTTTCTAAACAAGTGAACAGCTTAAAAGAAGAATCAAAAGTAAAAGTAACCTATACAAAAGATGCAAACGGAACACTTCGATTAAAAACGATCGAATCTGTAAAAGCAAAATAAAGAAAAGACCCGGAGACCCGCAGAATTGCGGGTCTTTTTTACGTTCAAAAGGGCATAACTTGATATAAGTGCACATTCTTAACACAGTTTTACAAGACTTAACAGCGCATTTACATTTGCTTAATGTTGCTCTGCTAAACTGACTTTCATAGAACATCTCTTTACACAACAACTACTTTGAATGGTGAGGTGCAGGTCAGTGAGTGCAGAGAAAGCGATGAATCTTTACAGAGAATATGAAGTGAGACGAAATCACTCTTTTGCCTTAACAGAACATATGGTTCGTTATTTATTTGCAAAACGTTTCATAGATTTAATGTTCTCGTTCATCGGATTGATGTTGAGTACGCCAATCATTTTGCTGTTTGCTCTTTTGATTAAGCTGGAAACACCAGGGCCAGCCTTTTATATGCAGGAAAGGGTCGGGAAAGACGGTGTTTACTTTAAATTATGGAAGCTCAGATCGATGAGAATTGACGCAGAAAGCGGAGGAGCGAAATGGGCGCAAAAAAATGACCCGCGTATCACCAAAGTGGGGGCATTCATCCGTAAAACAAGAATTGATGAACTTCCGCAATTTATCAACGTGTTAAAAGGAGAAATGAGTATCGTAGGTCCTCGTCCAGAAAGACCGATGTTTACCGCAGAATTTAATCGGACGATTCCAGGCTTCACAAAAAGGTTGGCGGTAAAGCCGGGGCTGACAGGTCTTGCTCAAGTAAATGGCGGATATGAAATGAGTCCAAGTGAAAAATTAACACATGACTTACAGTATATTCAAAACTTGACATTTTCTCTCGACACGAAGATTATGGTAAAAACGTTAAAAGTCATCATGACTGGTGACGGAGCCAGATAAGTAAAGTAGGGAAGAGAAATGGCAAGTATGAAAAAAAGCATGCTAGGCGGGGCAAAATGGACAAGCTTGTCCGCATTGATCATCACCATCATCCAAATTGCACAGTTCGCCTTTTTAGGGAACGTGATGTCACTCAAGGAGTTTGGACTCGTTGGCATGATCACAACTGTCACAATATTTACGCAGATTTTACTAGATCTAGGAATTGGGGCAGCAATCATTCAAAAGGAACAAACGACAGAACGTCAATTATCTACATTATATTGGATCAACCTGCTCACAGGGATTATCTTGTTTTGTCTGCTCATCCTGCTAAGCCCAATGATAGCCGCTTTTTATAACCGGCCAGAGCTAGAGGGTCTGCTCAAGCTATTATCGATCATGTTTCTGATCGCACCGATTGGCCAGCAGTACCAGTATATGATGCAAAAAGACTTAGCCTTTAAAACATTAAGCACCATTGAAGCCATTGCGACCATCATATCGCTGCTCGTTTTACTCGTTTTCGCCTTCTTCATGAATCCGATTGTCGCCTATGTCATTTCTCAAGTGCTGCTGCAATCAGGAAAAGGTCTCATGTATGCAGCGGCTTATTGGAAGAAGTGGCGTCCAGCACCTGTTTTTGCATTAGGAGAGGTGAAGGAATTTTTCTCATTCGGTGCATTCCAGCTCGCATCCAGACTGGTCAACCGAGCAGGATCAAACATCGACATGATTTTAATCGGCCGGTTTCTTGGAGCGGAAGCGTTAGGTATTTACAGCTTGGCGTATCAAATTGTAACAATACCCGTGCTGAAGATAAATCCGATTGTGACGAGAGTGGCTTTCCCGGTTTTCGCAAAAAGTCAGCGGGATCACTCCATGCTGCGAGAGGGCTTCCTAAGTATGACGAATATGCTCGCATTGGTTAGTTTTCCATTATTAATCGGCCTTGCTGCCGTATCAGATAGCTTTATAGAAGTCGTGTTTGGAGAGAAATGGCTAGTAGCGGTCCCGGTTTTAAATATATTGTGCATTGTTGGCCTTCTGCGTGTGCTGATGAATCCAAACGGTTCAATCCTTCTTGCAAAAGGGAGAGCGGACTTAGCCTTTTATTGGGATACGGGGATGCTTATCGTGTATGGCTGCGCATTATATGCAGGTGTCACTACAGGCAGTCTGCTCACAGTAGCTTGGATCTACTCAGGTGTCAGTCTGCTCAACTTTATTGTCGGCAGATGGCTTATGGCATATGTCATTCAGCTTGATATGAAGGTGTATTTAAAATCACTTGGAAGGCCTGCTGTCATGACGCTGCTCATGGCGGTCTGTGCGGTAGTTTTACATCAAGGGATGAAGCTGACATCAGCAGATATTTCACTTCAATTACTACTGACTGTTTGTGTCAGTGCTGCATTGTATGGCTTGCTGCTCATCAAAATGTATCCTCAGGCTGCAGGCAAATTATTGAGAAGAGGTCGTTCGTCATGAAGGTACTATGGCTGACAAGTGTATATCCTAGTGAAAAACATCCGAGTGAGGGCGTATTTCATGAAACGCAAGTGCAGGAGCTGCTCAAACAAGGAATAGAAGTGACTGTCATTTGTCCTAATCCAGTGAATCCGCCGGTCTTACGGATGCTCAAGTCATCCTATCGGCAGAAAAAAGAGCTGCCTGAACAGGAAGTGCGGAACGGAGTGACAGTTTACAGACCGCCTTATCGAGCGCTCCCTGGACAGCTGAAATGGGCACAGCCGAGTAAACGAATAGCGGCTTCCGTTCTCCGGGCAATGCAGCATCATCAGCTGTCACCAGATTTCATCCATGCGCACTTTGCCATGCCGTCTGGCGGAGCGGCGGCTGTCATTCAGAAAGAAACGCAAATCCCTTATCTTCTGACCTTACACGGCAGTGATGTGAACGTATATCCGAGCTATAGCAAAGGGGCACAGGCAGCCTTTGAAACGGCGGTGAAGCAGGCGTCTGTAGTTCTGACAGTGAGTGAGGAGCTGGCTAAAAAGACAAATGAGATGACGAAGGTAGAAGCTAAATGTCTTCCGCTTGGTATTCCGCTCCAATCATTTTCCAGAACGGATGAAGATCAAAAAGGCATCAGAAAGCACTTAGGTTTACCGCTTCAAGATAAGCTCGTTGTTTTCGTCGGGCGTTTAGTGAAAGAGAAGGGCTTGCTTGAATTAGCTGATGCTGTCAGCAGCATGGAGGGTGTGAAAGCAGTCTTTGTCGGAAAAGGCCCCCTTGCAAAGGAGCTCACGGAACGGGCGGGAGCATCTATTATACTCCCAGGGCAGGTGCCGAATGAGCAGGTGAGAGACTACTTAATGGCAGCTGATCTGTTTGCACTCCCGTCCTACAGTGAAGGAATGCCAACCGTCGTACTAGAAGCGCTCGCTTTAAAAGTACCTGTCATTGCAACACGGGTTGGCGGTCTCCCATCCTTATTTTCAACCTATCAACACCTGCTCGTTGAACCACGTTCGGCGAGTCAGTTGAAAGAGGCGATTCACGCCTGCCTTTATGAAAACAGATGGAATGAGCAAGTGAAAAGCGATCTTCATGAAATGGTTCATACAGAATATTCATCAGAACATAATGCGAAGCACCTCATTCAGCAATATGAGAAGGTGCTCAATCAATCAACATCCATCGTTTAAACAAGATGAAATGTGCAAAGAATGATAGATAGATAAACAGCTTGGAACGGACAATATGCTTTTACTGAGAGGATGAAAAATGTTGAAGAAAATTGCTGTGATTGGAACAGGGTATGTCGGGTTAGTATCGGGTACTTGTTTTGCTGATATCGGAAATCGTGTCATCTGCTGTGACATCGATGAATCAAAAATCAACAGCTTAAAAAGTGGTGTCGTTCCCATTTATGAACCAGGTTTAAAGGAATTGATTGAAAAGAATACAGAAGAAGGAAGACTGTTTTTTACAACGAATATTCCTGCCGCTATTAGGGAATCAGAGATTATCTATATTGCTGTAGGGACACCGATGACACCACAAGGGGAAGCAGATTTAACGTATGTGAAAGCCGTCGCTCAAACGATCGGTGAACACCTGAATGGCTATAAAATCATCGTCAATAAAAGCACAGTGCCCGTTGGAACAGGCCGTCTCGTTCAAGCCATTGTGGAAAAGGCATCGCGCAGCAAATATCCCTTTGACGTCGTATCCAATCCAGAGTTTCTCCGAGAAGGCTCTGCAATTCAAGACACGATGAATATGGAGCGGGCGGTCATTGGTTCAACAAGCACTCATGCTTCCACCATCATCAAAAGGCTGCATGATCCGTTTCAAACAGAGGTTGTAGAGACCAACTTAGAAAGTGCAGAAATGATTAAGTATGCTGCAAATGCCATGCTTGCCACAAAAATCTCATTTATTAATGACATTGCAAATATTTGCGAAAGGGTAGGCGCTGACGTTGAAAAAGTCAGTGAAGGAGTTGGGTTAGACAGCCGAATCGGGCATAAATTTTTAAAAGCAGGCATTGGATTTGGAGGTTCTTGTTTCCCGAAAGACACGATGGCTCTTCTCAAAATTGCCGAAACATCTGGGTACCGGTTCAAGCTGATCGAATCTGTCATTGAAACGAACAACAACCAAAGAGCCCACCTGGTCAGCAAATTGATGAGTGTGTTCGGTGATATTAAAGGAAAAACCATTTCTGTCTTAGGCCTCGCCTTTAAACCGAATACGAATGATATGCGTTCAGCGCCTGCACTAGATATTATCCCAATGCTGAGAGAGCTGGGGGCTTTTGTGAAAGCCTATGATCCGATTGCTTATGTAGAAGCTGAACGTGAGCTTGGCCCGCAGGCGGTTTTCAGCAACGACCTGTACGAAACAGTAAAAGATACAGATGCTTGTCTCATCCTAACAGAATGGGAAGACGTACAGAAGATGGATAAAGACCAGCTCAAGCAGCTGCTTCGCTCGCCGATTGTAATTGATGGAAGGAATTTGTTTGATCCAGCAGAAATGAAAGAGAGAGGATTTATTTACCAGTCGATCGGCCGCCCAAGTGTATGGGAAGCAGAATTGGTATCGAAGGCACAATAACAGGGGGAGCTTGGATGAAGAAAGTATTGGTTACTGGGGGAAGCGGATTTATTGGATCACATACGGTAGAGGCTTTACTAGAAAAAGGCTATGAGCCCATCGTCCTTGATAACTTTTCAACTGGATCACGAGAAAATATTGCTCATCTTTCCGTGCAATGTATGGAGGCAGATGTCACACAGCCAGCGACGATTGATTTGATCAAACAAATCGCACCGGATTATATCATTCATCTTGCAGCACAAGTAAGTGTAGCCGTTTCCGTTCAGGATTTCGTATATGACGAAGAGGTCAATATCAAAGGATCTCTGCACGTCATGAAAGCTGCGGCTGAAGCAGGAGTGGAAAAAGTCATCTTTGCCTCATCAGCAGCTGTCTATGGAGACCCGGTGTATCTGCCAGTAGACACCGCTCACCGGCTGAAACCTGGTTCACCATATGGCTTAGCAAAACTGACAGTAGAGCGGTATTTAGAAATGGCAAAATCACTCTATGATGTGGACTATTGTATTCTCAGGTACAGCAATGTATATGGTCCGCGCCAAGATGCACTTGGAGAAGGCGGTGTTGTCTCTATTTTCTCTGATAAGTTTGCAAAGGATGAGGCCCCTTTTATCTTTGGAGATGGGGAACAAACAAGAGACTTTATCTATGTGGGTGATCTAGCGGCAGCAAATGTTGCGGCTTTAACAGCCCAATCAAACGTTTGTTTAAATATTTCGTGTGGTGATTCCATCACTGTGAATGAACTGTTTCAAACGATGAAACGGGTAACGAGATCACAGCTTGAACCGATTTACAAGCCGCAGCGTGCAGGAGATATCGTGCATAGTACATTGGCAAATGAGGAAACGAAACAAGTCTTAGCATGGGAGCCTGTTGTGAGTTTACAGGAAGGTTTGGCTCGTACCATTTCCTACTATAAACAGGAAGTCAAGGCTTAATCCCTCAAATCGGATGGGTTGCTTAGGAGGAAAATGGGTATGAGTGTGAAACAAACAGCATGGCAAATCATGATCGGTTGTATATTATTTGCAGCAGGGCTAGGACTTGTACAATTGGCGTCTGCGCAGCCCGCCGGGTTAAAAAAGATCGTCGCCATTCCGGTCCTGCTTTTAGTCCTGACGGCTTTTCTCTTGTTAATGAAGCTATACATGAACGGTGAGCAAGTGTTCATGTCAGCCATATATCTTTTAATTGCATTGACCTTTCTCAACAACGCTTTCTTTTCAATTAGTGCCGGATTCTTTAGTCTTTTTCTCTACCGTATCATGCTCATTGCCGCCTTTGCTTTATTCATCTGGCGGATGAGAGATAAGGGGACGTACATATCGCAGTGGCAGCAGATTCGTGTAAAAGGCATTCTTGGTTTTTTCGCTGCATGGTTTCTTTACGGGCTCATCTCACTGCTGTGGGCTCATTCGGTGACAGATGGTCTTAAATATATGTCCCTGCTTGCTATGGGGATGGGTTTTGTCTTTCTTGTGGTCATGTACATTCAGCGAATCGATCAAGTGGTCACCTTTTATAGCATTTGGCTCATCATGACTGTATTTGTCATGGGGATAGGGTTTTATAATCACTTTACTTTGACCCATTTACCAAATACTTCATTGTATCTTGGGCCGGCGTATAAACAGCACTATCCTACAGCTGTCTTTTTTAACCAAAATGACTTTGCGACGTTTTTATCGATTAGCTTTTTCTTGTATTTAGCGTGTATGCGGCAAATGAAAAATGGTTATATCAAAGCATTTGGATTATTTGGCGCCATCGCAGCACTGTATCTCATTTTGTTAACAGAATCCCGCGCCAGCCTACTTGGCATCTTTGCAGGAGCGGCCATCTATGTGTGGCTTCTCATGCCGCGCTTTCTCAAAAAGTGGTCACTCATCACAGCCGGCGGACTTGGTGTCATCTGTATCGCTGTTTTTTCAGCCAAGATTTATTCAGTCTTTTATGACTTGTTTCTCGCTTCTCAGGTCGCGCATTCTTTTAGTGAACCACTCCCATCCAACATTGCGAGAGCGAATTTGATCAAAAATGCATGGCATTTCTTTACGGATTCATACGGGTTTGGTGTCGGAGCGGGGAATGTATCTTACTACTTAGCCCACTTTTCGATCTTTGATACAGATCAAGTCGTTGAAGTGCACAATTGGCTGCTGGAAGTGATGACGAACTTTGGATTTGCGGTCATGCTGGGCTATATCTCCGTCTACGCTTATCTCATGTTCACGCTGTATAAACAATACCAATGGGCTGACACAAGATCAGCAAAAATGATCATTGAAGGTTTGTTTGCTGCCATGCTGAGCTTTCTCGTTTCAAGTATCAGTCCTAGTTCTGTCTCGAATTTATATTTCCACTGGGTCTTTTTAGGACTCGTGATCACAGCGGTGAATATGTTGAAAAACAAACAGCGCTTGGTAAACCGTGTGTGATGCGGCGCTGGTATGGCTACACTAATGAAAAAGCAAATACGTCAATGTTGGGAGAATGAACATGTCTGGTTTCATATCTAGAATAGGGAAGCGAATCAAAAAGTATATTGTATGGCTTGTGCTGCTGCCTGTCGTATTAGGCGCTTTTGGATTCTTTTTTGCCAAAGGAACAGTGCAGCAGTCTAGTTACACAGCTGCCGTTACGCTTACACTTGGTAAATATGATGACGGAGTGTATAACAATATCGCAGAAGTGACATCTCTATTAAAAAGCGATGCATTTTTAAATGAAGCACTCAGTGATGTGAAAGAAGAAGAAAGGCAGGATGTGAAAAGCCGCCTCATCCTCACCAATCAATCAGATACACAATTACAGCTGTCCTTCACAGATGCTGATAAGGATCATGCTTTAGCTGTCGTGAAGCAGGTGTCGGATACATTTCTGAAGCAAGACAAAGCATTATTTACAAAAAGGCAGCAGGTGATTGAAAGTAGATTATCTGCTCTAGAAGACGAATCTGTCAGCAACGATTCCAAAGTAGATAAAGAGCGATTTTTATATGAATTGGAGTCTACAAAGCTTGGAATGAAGCAGGCGAAGATTGTTGATCCTGCTCAAGTTCTTGATGAAGGCAATAAAGGCATGTCAGCGAAAAAGCGGGCACTGCTTGGACTTGTCATTGGCTTTAGTATCTCGCTCATGTTTGTGGTCTTACCCGAAGTGTTCAAAGAATCTTAATGATGAACTGGAGATGAGTCTTAGGTGAACAATCAACCGTTAGTATCAATCATTACACCGGCCTATAATGCGGAACGTTATTTAACGGATACAGTTCATTCCGTCCTTGCCCAAACCTATTCTAATTGGGAACTGATCATCGCAGATGATTGTTCAACAGATGGAACAAGGAAGCTGCTTGGGGACTTAAGTGAAGCAGACGACAGAATCAACGTCATTTATTTAGAGCAAAATGGGGGAGCCGCCATCGCTAGAAACGCAGCCATCAAACAGGCAAAAGGCCGCTTTATTGCTTTTTTAGATAGCGATGATAAGTGGAAAGAGACGAAGCTTGAACAGCAGGTAGACTTTATGCTGACAAACGATTATGCCTTTACATTCACGGCGTATGACATCATTGCAGAAAATGGAGAACCTTTGGAAAAAACTGTCACTGCACCAGCAAGATTAACTTATGATGAAGCTTTGAAAAATACCATTATCGGCTGTTTAACGGTGATGCTTGATGTAGAGAAGATAGGACATGTAGAAATGCCGAACATCCGCACAAGACAGGATTTAGCTACGTGGCTGTCCATATTAAAAAGAGGATTTACAGCCTATGGAATGAGTGAACCGCTCAGTGAATACCGCATCGTTGGAAACTCGATCTCTAGTAACAAGTGGAAAGCAGCGAAAAAAACGTGGTTCGTCTACAGAGAAATTGAGCAGCTTCATTTTGTCAAAGCATCTTGGTGTTTTATGCACTATGCGACAAATGCTGTGAAGAAGCGCTTATAAACAGAAGGGAAAAAAGGTGATAAAGGTGAAAGCAGACTCGATCATACATGTTATCGTAGCGACGGGAGAATGGGGACAGGACGGCTTGAGGTACAGACGGCATCGACTGGCGGAATTTCTAGCATCTGATCCAGAAACGAAAGAGGTCATCTGGGTATGCCCATCTGCATCCCGTCATACAGCTCCCTTTCAGCCCATAACCGATCGAATGAAGCAATTGACCATTCCTGATGTGCTCAAGAGCAAATTTTTCCGCTTTGGCCGATATCAAGACATGTTCTATATTCATAAATTGACCCCTCTTCTTGAGCATTTGCGGCAGGAAGAAAAGAAGGGAATCGCTGTTTGCTTATGGTATACGTTTCCGGGCTTTCCGCTCTTATCTTCTTTATTTGAATGGAAACATATTGTTTATGACTGCAGTGACCTGTGGGGAGAGCCGATAAGCGGCAAAAATAATTTGCTTTCTTATATGAGGCAGCGTGTCATTGTGAAAGCAGAAAATCGAATCATCAAATACGCACACAGCATTACATGCTCTTCTCAATACTTACACGATCAAATCAAAAAGCGTCTTATGGGCGAACCAAAAGATGTGTTTACAGTGGAAAATGGCGTTGAGTACGATGTGTTTGCAAAAAGCAATCTTCCATGTAAGGAGGATGTGCTGCAAGGTAGAGAAGGAACTGTTCTTGGTTTTATTGGAGGCATCAAGCCGAAGCTGGATTTTGACATGATAGCAGAAGCTGCCCGTATGCAGCCTGATTGGACATTTTTATTTGTCGGTCCGGATGGAACAAATGGTGATCCATCTTTTCAGCATGCACTTAAACTGCCGAATGTGATTTGGACAGGTGCTGTTGCACCAGAAGAAGTGCCTGCGTATATGAAGCTGATTGATGTAGGCATGATGCCATACAAACAATCTCCTTACAATCAAGCCGTGTTTCCGCTCAAGCTATATGAATTTTTAGCCGCAGGAATACCGGTTGTTGGTTTAAATCTTCCGTCAACGGAAAGGCTAAAAGAGAATGATGTGTATGAATATTTAGAAGGCGAGGATCCTGCGCTCTTCGTAGAAGCCTGCCAAAAAGTGATCAGCAAAAAAGACGACATGACCTATAGACATCTAAGACAAAGCCGAGCGAAGAAAAAAGATTGGCACGCGCTGTTCACAAATATGGTGGAACTAACGAATATTAAAGAAAACGCATAATTCATCAGGGATTGTGCGTTTTTATTTGTTTCTTCTTCACAGGGGGAGCTTGTGATCATCCTCTATTCAATTGTATAATGGAAAGAGCGGCCAATATACAAAATACAGATTTCAATTTAGAAGGAGACTGACCTATGGATTACGAACGCGCCTTATTAGCGTTTTTTGTCTCTCTGGCTACAGTTTTAATTGTGACACCAATCGTCAAAAAGTTTGCAATTAAGATTGGTGCAGTGGACCAGCCGAATAAACGAAAAGTTCATGATAAAGTAATGCCTCGAATGGGCGGTTTGGCAATTTTTATTGGGGTAGCGGCTGGAGCATTAGCAGGCGGGCTGTTTCTACATAATAAAATTACAGCAATTTCAGTTGGTGCCGTACTTATCGTCATTCTAGGTATATTTGATGATAAATATAATTTAAGTGCAAGATTTAAATTTCTCGTCCAAGTTCTTGTTGCTTGCCTGATTGTAAGCACGGGCTTAAAAATGGACTTTTTCTCTGTTCCTTTCTTAACAGATCGAATTGAGTTAGGCTGGATGGCATATCCCCTAACCGTGTTATGGATTGTCGGAATCACAAATGCCATTAATTTAATTGACGGCCTTGATGGACTGGCTGCCGGTATTTCTGTCATCGGTTTATCAACCATTGCCGTGATGGCATTTTCAGCTGATAAAATTTTGATTCTTTCATTATCACTTGTTGTCATTGGCAGTACCATCGGCTTTCTCTTTTACAACTTTCATCCAGCGAAGATTTTTATGGGTGACACCGGTTCGCTTTTTTTAGGCTATATGATTTCGGTGTTGTCACTATTAGGGCTGTACAAAAGTGTCACTTTGTTTAGTGTTGTTGTCCCAGTGATCATCTTAGGTGTCCCAATTTTCGATACCACCTTTGCCATCATTAGACGAATATTAAACAAACAGCCGATCTCAGCACCTGACAAGTCCCATATTCATCATAGACTGATGGCCTTTGGCTTGTCTCATCGCATGGCTGTCATCGTGATTTATATGATTGGCTTAGTCTTTAGCTTAAGTGCAATTTTGCTGACAAGTGCCACCATTTGGTTATCACTGATTATTATCTTTTTACTGGTCATGTTCATGCAAGTGATTGCAGAAGTCACAGGCTTGGTGAATGAAGAGTTTAAACCATTTACGAAATTTTATAAACGAATGGTCAAAAGACAATAAAAAACAGCCCGTTCCTAGGAACTGGGCTGTTTTTATTATTGTCCAGGTGTGCTGGTCGATGAGTTAGTTGTATCAGTTGACCCTGTTTCACCAGAGGACGGACTGGTTTGTGAATCTGTTTCAGTTGAAGATTCAGTAGGAAGCTTTAAATGCGTCCGTAATTCATTTTGTACGTTAGCTAAATTGGTCGGGTCTGGCTCAAAGTAATACGTGCGATTTGGCCCTAAATAAAGGTCTGATCCCTTAATAGAAAGAGTTTCTGTGTCGTCTCCTTTAAATCCGCTGTAGATTTGCTGAAGCGCAAGACCTTCTGTGATACGGAAATTGGTCGTAATGTGATCACTGACTTCTTTAGCAATGTTATCGACGTTCGCAATGTTATTTGGCTTCGCCATTTGATCAATCATTGCACGTAAAATTTGTTTCTGACGATCGTTACGTCCGAAATCACCGCGTGGATCTTGTTTTCTCATCCGTGCGTATGCAAGTGCTTCTTCCCCGTTTAAATGCATATTTCCTTTTTTGAAGTAAATCTTTTTCGATTTTTTAACATCACTTTTTTCATTGAAGTCAAATGGAACATCGATATCAATTCCGCCGACTTCATCAATGACATCCTTGAATCCGTCAAAATCAACGGTTGCATACTTATCAATCGGAATATGCAAGAATTGTTCGACAGTTTCAATCGTTTCATCTTTACCACCTTTAGCAAATGCTGCATTGATCTTTTCTTTACTTCCTGTTGTATCACTTGCAAGCTGTACGCGTGTGTCACGAGGAATACTAACCATTTTCATCGTTTTGTCTTGAGGGTTAATCGTTGCGACAATGAGTGAATCTGAACGGCCATGATCACCCTTTGTGGCATAATCCTCAATTCCGACAAATAATACAGAGAAAGGTTTTTTCTTAATATCAATGACAGCATCACGAAGATTCGATTTCTCTCCACGGTTTAGTTCATCATATGTTTTGTCAGCAGCTTGAAGAGTATTGACGATTTTATATACTGCAAATCCGCCCATGCAGATGATAAGAAGCAAAAATAAGACCAGAATACGTTTGATAATTCTCTTCTTCTTACTCTTTTTCTTTCGTACACGCACTTTTACTCGTTGTGCCATTCATCTGTCTCCTTTATCGGACCAATGTCCTTTTCTAAATAAATCAGTTCGCCTTCTTTTGTAACACTCTTTCCATTTGTCAGCTCAGTCATCCACTCAATGAACTGCTCTGTTTGTGTTTCTTCGACATATGTCTCAAAAATAACATCTTCTGCATAGTGGATTTCTTTTAGCTGAAAAGATGAGGCTCTAAGCTCATTCTCTACCTTTCCAAGCCATGTATAATCTATTGTTGTGTGCATTGTACGCATTAAACAGCGCTCTACCATTCCAACATGGTTAATAGCTTCTGATACAGATTTTCCGTAGGCACGAATCAACCCACCGGCACCTAGCTTGATACCGCCGAAATAACGAGTGACCACAACGACTGTATCTTTCAGCTTCCGTTTTTTTAGCACTTCAAGCATTGGCACACCTGCTGTACCGCTTGGTTCACCATCATCATTCGCTTTTTGAATCAGGTCATGTTCACCAATGAGATAGGCTGAACAATTATGTGTGGCATTCCAATGTTGTTTTTTAATGGATTGTATAAATGCTTGTGCTTCTTCTTCTGAGACAGCACGCTGTATATGACAAATAAAACGTGATTTTTCAATGACGATCTCATGCTCGCCACGACTTTTTACTGTAAGATAGCGATTCAGCAAAAGACATACCCTCCTGACAAGCAAATTGTAAGACTAGTGAAAATTTGCATTGGTTTTAGAATTTTACAGCGTATTTTGTTATGATGATAGGAGCGGAAAAAGGGTCGTCATAAAAAACTTCATGATTATACGCATTCTTTCATTATAATTCGACATAAAATGCAGATCAATGACATTTATAATAAAAAAAGATGACATCACTGTTACGGGAGGGAAAAGCCATGACAACACCCAAAATGGATCCGAAATTATTGGATTCAATCATCATGAAAATGCTAAGTACAGTTGATGGCAGCAAGGACGAAGTATTTAGAATAGGCGAACAGTCCCGTCAACAATATGAAAGCCTAGTAGAAGAGCTGAAGCAAATCAAACAGCAAGTAAACGAAGTAATTGATTTTGGGGATAAGCTGGAAGTCCATACAAGACATGCTAGAAACCGCTTATCTGAGGTCAGCAGAAACTTCAACAAATTCAGCGAAGAAGAAATACGTGAGGCCTACGAAAAAGCACATAACTTGCAAGTGGAACTCACCATGATTCAGCAGCGCGAGAAGCAGCTGAGAGAAAGAAGAGACGATCTGGAAAGAAGATTATTAAGCTTACAAGACGTCATTGAACGTTCTGAAACGCTTGTGAGTCAGATTACAGTTGTTCTCAACTATCTCAACCAGGATTTACGCCAGGTTGGCGTTTTACTTGAAGATGCTCAGGCAAAACAAGATTTTGGGCTGAGAATTATTGAAGCCCAAGAAGAAGAACGCAAAAGAGTGTCTCGGGAAATTCATGACGGCCCTGCTCAAATGCTGGCAAACGTGATGATGCGTTCCGAATTAATTGAACGGATTTTTAGAGACCGCGGTACAGAAGAAGGTTTTAAAGAAATTAGAAGTCTCAGACAGAATGTGCGAAATGCACTGTACGAAGTGAGAAGAATCATTTATGATTTAAGACCGATGGCTTTAGATGATTTGGGTCTGATTCCGACACTGAGAAAATACTTAAACACAATTGAAGAATATGATGGGAAAACCAAAATTACGTTCCAATGCCTAGGTGATACAGAAAGCGAAAGAATTGCTTCTCAATTTGAAGTAGCACTGTTTAGACTAGCCCAAGAAGCTGTCACAAATTCATTAAAACATTCTGAAGCTGAAGAAATCTCTGTCAAAGTAGAAGTAACGAAAGACTTTGTGACCTTAATTATTAAAGACGATGGAAAAGGCTTTGATATGAAAGATGTGAAAACAAACAAAAACAAATCCTTCGGTTTACTTGGCATGAAAGAACGCGTAGACTTACTGGAAGGTAAAATGACCATAGACTCAAAAATAGGTCTAGGGACATTCATCATGATTCGCGTGCCACTAACATTGCAAAATAAAATTGTAAAATAGAGTCAAAAGACATATTGACCATAAAGTTCAGGTGTAGAACAATAAACATGGGGAGGCGTAGCTTGTGACTAAAGTAAATATTGTAATTATTGATGACCACCAATTATTCCGTGAAGGTGTCAAACGGATTTTAGATTTTGAACCTACTTTTGAAGTAGTTGCAGAAGGAGACGACGGTGACGAAGCTGCACGTATCGTAGAACACTATCATCCGGATGTTGTCATTATGGACATTAATATGCCGAATGTAAATGGTGTTGAGGCTACAAAGCAGCTTGTTGAGCTTTATCCCGAATCAAAAGTCATTATTCTATCTATTCATGACGATGAAAACTATGTAACACATGCATTGAAAACAGGGGCGAGAGGCTACCTGCTAAAAGAAATGGATGCAGACACACTCATCGAAGCAGTGAAAGTTGTAGCTGACGGAGGCTCTTATTTACATCCGAAAGTCACTCATAATTTAGTAAATGAATTCCGACGCTTGGCAACTAGCGGCGTTTCAGCACATCCACAGCATGAGGTATATCCTGAAATTCGCAGACCACTTCATATCTTAACTAGACGTGAATGTGAAGTTCTTCAAATGTTAGCTGACGGAAAGAGCAACAGAGGAATCGGTGAATCGCTCTTTATTAGTGAGAAAACAGTTAAAAACCACGTGAGTAACATTTTGCAAAAAATGAATGTAAACGATCGTACACAAGCTGTTGTTGTAGCTATTAAAAACGGCTGGGTAGAAATGAGATAATGTTCCGGACAAGTACTCCTTTTTCGCCTGTTTTTATTCTCTCACATTTTAGGTGGAGGGAAATGATAGACAGGGTAAGGAGTCTTTTTCGGATATAGCGGGCTTGCCTATTGATTAGGCAGGCTTTTTTGATTACTATTATAAATCTAATGAAAAAATGATCATTCTTTTAAAATAAAAAAGAGTAACTTAACGAATAAGGAAGGTATTTAAGAATGAAAATAGCCGTTGTAACAGACAGTACTGCTTATCTACCACAAGAGCTGCGTGATAAACATAATATTCATATGATCCCCCTTAACGTCATCTTTGGCAGTGAATCATACCGTGAAGAAATAGAAATGGACTGGAAGACATATTATGAAGAAATCAAAAAACACAAAGATCTTCCAACAACCTCTCAGCCTGCTTTCGGTGAATTAATAGCCTTATATGAAAAACTAAGTGAAACATACGACGCCGTGATTAGTATCCACCTTTCAAGTGGAATTAGTGGAACGTATAATAGTGCGGTCTCAGCGAATGATCTAGTTGACGGGATTGATATTTACCCGTTTGATACAGAAACAAGCTGTATGGCACAAGGTTTTTATGTGTTAGAAGCTGCTGAAAAAATCCAAGAAGGTGCTTCTTTAGAAGAAGTGTTAGCACATCTAAATTACCTGAAAGAAAGTCAGCGGGCGTATTTTATGGTAGACGATTTAACTCATTTGCAAAGAGGCGGCAGATTAAATGGTGCTCAGGCTTTTATTGGAAGCCTCTTAAAGGTAAAGCCTATTTTGCATTTTGACAACAAGCTAATTGTTCCTTTTGAGAAGATCCGCACACGTAAAAAAGCCATTTCACGTATTTTTGAATTATTTGATGAAGATGCATCACGTGGTGTTCCGATGAGAGCAACACTGATACATGGTAATAGAGAAGAAGAAGCAGAAGAATTAATTGCGCACTTATCAGAAAAATATCCTCATGTTGAATTTTATAAAAGCTACTTTGGTGCCGTAATCGGCACCCATCTAGGTGAAGGCTCTTTAGCCCTTGGCTGGGTGATTAGATAATTCCTAAAAAACCTCTTTTCTTATGGAAAAGGGGTTTTGTTTTTCTATTTTACCTGTTGGACGAAATGTCATGTCTTTGCGCATAATAGCCAAACATCAATTGAAAGGTGTTTGGTAATGTTGAATATGGACAAAGCAATGGAACTAATGCGGCAGCTGCATTCACGCCATCTGCTCACCGTTGAAACAAAGTGCCCACAGTCCAATTTAGATTGGCTGGAGGAGAAGGGCTTAGTCAATCGGTCTCCAGCCATTGAGAGGAAAGTAAATGGTTTTACATGCTGCCGGTGCGGTGTATCACACAAGCGGTATTTCGCTCATTCTCCATGTGAAGTGTGTCAAAAGGATTGTGTGTACTGTAGATCATGCATCATGATGGGAAAAGTAGCAGAATGTGGGTTTCTTTATGAATGGACAGGTCCACAAATGGTAGAAACATGTCGAGCCGAATTAACATGGCAGGGAGAGCTGTCTAAAGGACAAAAAAGAGCGTCAGAAAGAATGATTGAAGCTATTAAAAACAAATTTGATCTACTTGTTTGGGCGGTTTGCGGAGCAGGGAAAACGGAAGTACTTTTTCACGGAATCGAATATGCGTTAAATCAAGGAATGAATGTCTGTATTGCGACACCTAGAACAGATGTAGTGCTTGAACTCGAACCACGGCTTAGAAAAGCATTTCAAGGGGTGACAATTACCGTACTTTACGGAGGTAGTTCTCAAAGGTTTCAAATAACACCGCTTGTGATCACCACAACCCACCAGCTGATGAGATACAAAAATGCTTTTGATGTGCTCATTGTAGATGAAGTCGATGCCTTCCCTTATTCAATGGATGAGCGTCTCCAATTTGCTGTTCTAAAGGCGATGAGAAAGAACAGAGGGGTCAGGATTTATTTAAGTGCGACACCCTCTAAAAAAATGACGAGAGAGGTTTCTCGTGGAAAACTGGAAGCGATAAAAATTCCTTTGCGTTTTCACGAGCAACCATTACCCGTACCGACCTTTCATTGGATCGGTCATTGGAAAAAGAAATTAAAAAAGAACCAGCTGCCCCCTAAAGTGATGAATTGGATGCAGAGACATATTGCAAATAAGAGAAGAATATTACTTTTTGTTCCTTCAATTGCTACCATGAAGAAGGTAACGAAGATTCTTCGAGAACAATCCTTGAACGTGGAGGGGGTATCTGCCGATGATCCGGATAGAAAACAAAAGGTTCAGCACTTTAGAGATTACGTATACGATGTACTAGTTACAACCACTATTCTAGAAAGAGGCGTAACGATTCCGAATGTTCAAGTGGGGGTACTAGGTTCGGAATCTACTATTTTTACAGAGAGTGCACTTGTTCAGATTTCTGGGCGGGTAGGCAGACACCCGGATTATTGTACAGGAGATGTTTTCCTTTTTCATTTTGGTTTAACGAGAAGTATGAAACAAGCAAAGAAGCATATCGCAAAAATGAATGATACGGCTGCAAAAGAGTTTTCTGAAAAACAGTGTGGGTTCAACTAAATCATGGTACATTATATTCACAATACACAAATGGCAGGAGAGACAAATATGCTACTCAATGCAAAAGAAATACTACTCAAGGAAATTCTCAATCAATATCTCAACCAATTAAACATGATTTGTCATTGTGAAAAGTGTATGGAAGATGTATTAGCGATTTCACTGAATCAAGTGAAACCACAATATATAACAGATATCGATAAAATATCTTACAGTAAATCTGAGATGGTGGATAAACAGAAGAATACTGCGATGCTGGTCATTCTGACAGAAGCAGCTTCCAAGGTCTCTGCATTTCCAAGATGTGAAAATCGTCTGCTGCTGAACAAGGAAACCAATTGATTTGCCAAATTTGCGAGGGACATTTTGTGCCTGCTTTTACATGGAAATCATTCCTACTATTAAATGATGATCGCCTTTGTGTAGCATGTAAGAATCACTTAGTAAAGATTGAGCGTCCTATTTGTCCAACATGCGGAAGGGAGCAGTCAAATGACCAATTGTGCCAGGACTGTAACAGATGGAATGAACGCTCTGATTCTATTAAAATCCTTGTGAAAAATAGGTCAGTTTATACTTACAACGAGTTGATGAAAGATGTCCTTGCCCGCTTTAAATTTCGGGGTGATACGGCTTTAGCTGAGCTGTTTAAAAAAGATGTACAAGCAGCATTTAAACATTCCTTCTGCATAAAAGACCCATTGCTGATACCGATTCCTTTAAGTCATGAAAGACTAAAAGAAAGAGGATTTAATCAGTCCGTGATAATCGCTTCTTTGCTAGATAAGCCAATATTGCAGCCACTCGTGAAAATACATCAAAGTAAGCAGTCTAAAAAAAAGAAAAATGAACGCCTAGATCAAAAAGGATTGTTTCAAATAAAGCAAACAGATGCGATTGTTCAAAGGGATATTATATTAGTTGATGATATCTATACAACGGGAGCAACCATCTATGATGCGGCAAGAATTTTGAAAGACGCAGGTGCTAAAAGTGTTTCTTCTTTTACGTTGATACGTAGTTAAAAATCATGATAATTAACCGATAATAAGAAAAGAAAATAACGTAAGGGGTTTTGGTTATGAATCAATTGGCAAACTGTCCACAATGTAATCAGCTATTTTTAAAAACCACCATCCAAACGGTTTGTAACAAATGCTTTGAAGAAGAAGAACGTTCTTTTGATATCGTATATAAATTCTTGAGAAAACAAAGTAATAGACAATCAACCATCGCTGAAATAGTAGAAGCAACAGAAGTTGATGAAGAATTAATCTTGAAATTTATTCGTTTGAAAAGACTGCAAATTAGTCAATTTCCAAATATTAATTATCCTTGTGAAAGATGTGGCAAAGCGATCAGGAAAAACAAGCTATGCAGCCAATGTGAACAGGATATTCATTCGCAAATCAGCCAAATGAACCAAGAAGAGGAGCGTAAAAGGGAGATTGAATCTAGGAAAAAAGACACCTATTATGCCATTAATCCTAAAAACGACTGATTCCCTAAACTAAGTTGCAGTTTGGTCGATAAAATGGATAGAATCAAGACAGACTGTAACGGAAAGCGAGAGGAATCCCGTGAAAATTAATCGATATGGAACACAACCAGTAAATCCTTACAAGAAAACATATGAGAAACAAACGTTGCAATCGAATCAAGCTAAATCAACTGATAAAGTCGAAATTTCTAAAAAGGCAATCGAAATGCAAAAGGTGCCGAATATTATGAGAGAACGCCAAGATAAAATTGACCAAATTAAAAAAAGCATTGAAGCCGGAACATATCAAGTAGATACAAAAGGCATTGCAGATAAAATGCTGAATTTCTATAAACAACAATAACAAAAGGGAGCAGCGTGAATGTCAGTTAAAATAATTATTGAAGAACTGCATCGTCTCTATGGATTGCATGAACAGCTTTTAAAGTTGTCTAAGGATAAAACAGAAATGCTGAAAAGCAATGAGATTGATGCACTTTCAGAGGTCCTGAATTTAGAGCAAAAGTATATTCAGGCCATTTCTCAATTAGAAGAAAAACGAATTGAAGCGACCGTTCAATTTTTACAAAGTGATCAATCACCAACCATCACTGCATGTATCGAAAAGGCTGAAGGTACAGATCAAGAAGAGCTCATTTCATTATATGAGAAACTAAATGACATCATGGTGGAACTAAAAGATGTAAATGAACTGAACAAGCAGCTTATTCAGCAGTCACTTCAATTTATTTCACTGACATTCGATCTCGTTAACCCTAATAAAGAAAATATGAATTACGGACAAAATGGTCTTGAGAGTTCAAAGCCTAAACAGCAAAGGGCTTTGTTTGATTCAAAGGCGTAAACAAGGAGGATACCAATGGGTTCTACATTCATGGGACTAGAAACGGCAAAAAGAGGAATCACAGCCCAGCGTGCAGGGCTTTATGTCACATCAAACAACGTCTCCAATGCAAATACGGAGGGCTACTCAAGACAAAGAGTGACCTTTAAAGCAGAAAATCCTTATCCAGTCATTTCGGTTTATGACGGCAAGACGTATGGCCAAATGGGGACTGGCGTACAAGTTGGAACGGTTGAAAGAATTCGAGACAGCTTTTTAGATCTACAATACAGAGATCATAATAATAACTTATCTTACTACTCAACGAAGTCAGATGCCCTTTCACAGATGGAAGGGGTTATGAATGATTTGACGGATGAAGGCTTGAACAGAGCTTTTGATAATCTATGGAAATCATTACAGGTCTTATCGGAATCAAAAAATGCTGATACAGCTTCTGCACGTACAGTTGTTAAAACAAGTGCACAGGCTTTAGTAGACCAATTCCGTCTGCTCAATTCCTCTTTAACAACGATACAAAAGAATTTAAAAACGGAACTCGATTCAACAGCCAAAGATGTAAACACTCTTTTATCTCAAATAGATGAAGTGAACAAACAGATTGCAGCAGTTGAGCCAAATGGATATCTTCCAAATGATCTTTATGATACACGTGATACTTTGGTCGATCAATTATCCTCACTTGTTGATATTAAGGTCAGCTACAATCCACCTGGCGGTAATGCACTCAAAATTGCTGAAGGAACTGTCAACATCGACATTATCGGTGCAAATGGACAATCTGCTGGAAACATTTTGAATGGTATTACGAACGAAAAGTCTGAACTGCAAATCTCTTATGATAATACAACGGGACTTGTTAACTCACTTCAATTCGGAACAACAACCATTGCAGCGGATCAATTACAAGTGAATGGTAAAGTAAAAGCACTTGTTGAGGCTTATGGCTACATGTCAAACGGTGCTGAAAAAGGCATGTATCCAGATATGCTTGCAGAGCTGGATGAAGTAGCAAAAGTATTCATGGATACATTTAACGATGTACATAAGCAGGGGTACACGTTAAATGGTGCAAGTGGACAAGACTTTTTTGATATCGAAAATAACAATGAGTTGAATAAAGGTTTGGCAGCTCGTATTAAAGTGAGCGATGTCATTTTAGCATCAACAGATAATATTGCTGCATCTCTCAATCAAACACAAGGTGACGGATCGAATGCTACGAAATTAGCTAATATACAAGACTTAAAGTTACCAATCGGCGGCAATACAACGACAATCCAGGATTATTACCAAAATGTTATTGCTGAGATGGGGGTACAAGGGAAAAAGAACATGACGCTTGAAAGCAGTTCAGCTGCTCTTGTCAATTCAGCCAATGAACGTAGAATGTCGACTAGCGCTGTCTCCATTGATGAAGAAATGACGAATATGATCCAATTCCAGCATGCATATAATGCGGCTGCAAGAATTATGACATTACAAGATGAAGTATTGGATAAGGTCATAAACGGCATGGGTGTCGTAGGAAGGTAGGGATAACGGATGCGAGTCACACAAGGTATGATTTCTCAAAACTCACTTCGAAATATTAGTAAAAGTTATGAAAAACTTTCTAAAATTAATGAGCAGGCACAAACAGGCAAACGTTTTACAAAAACGTCTGATGATCCTGTTGCAGCCGTAAAAAGTCTTCAATATAGTACTGCCTTGTTTCGAAATGAACAATATAAAAATAACTTAAATGAAGCACAAAACTGGATTGATACATCTGAAACAAGTGTCACTGAAATCATTGATATTATGTCAAATATACGAGATAAAGTGCTTGATGCGGCAAATGGAACAAAGCAGCCCGAAGATTTAGCAGCTATCGGAGTGGAAATTGGTCAGATGAAGAATCAAATCATTGATGCAATGAACACTCAAATGCTAGGTAAGTTCGTATTTAATGGGACAAATACAAATGTTAAACCAGTTGTTGAGAATGCAGACGGAACGTATACATTTAACTTCGAAAATTATACAGATGCGAATGCTGTTCAAGCGAATATTTCTGATGGTATCACTTTAAATGTAAACTCAAATCCAATCTCAGCGTTTGGCGGACAGGCTAACGGTCAAAATGTCATTGAAATGTTGACTGATTTAGAAAACTCATTGAAAAATGGAACGTTTGCGAATTCTGATGATGCACTAGGAAGTATCGATCAGTTCAAAGAAGTGATGAGTGCTGAGCGATCCGACCTAGGAGCGCGTTCGAATCGTGTTGACTTAGTAGGAAGTCGTTTGACTTCACAATACCAAGTACTGAAAAATGCTAAATCAGATAATGAAGATGTTGAAAGTGAAAAGGCAATTCTTGATCTTCTTCAACAAGAGACAGTGAATAGAGCTGCTTTAGCGACAACAGCTAAAGTCATTCAGCCATCTCTTGTAGATTTCTTAAGATAATAAAAAGCATCCGATGGGTGCTTTTTTGCATCATGGAGGTGAACATATGCAAATCCCTAGATTGTTAATGCAGCAAACCTATGCAAAACTTCAAATGTCGACAACTCCTTCTCGGCAAGAAGTAGAGCAGCCACGAGCGGACCTTGAGATTCAGCAGCCACGAGCTGTCATGAATATCAAAAGGACACCGTCGAAATTAACCATTGATCAAACCGAGGCATTTGCCGATATGGACATTAAGTCGATTTTTAGACGTTCTGAGGAATGGGCAGCTGAGGGGAAGCGTGCTGTTGGAGAAGGAATGGGTCGCAGAGCGGAAGAAGGAAGTGAACTCATCAAGATCGAGAATGGTGGGAATGCGATTGCTGAGTTTGCCAAAATCAATGGCAGTCCCCCAGCAAAACAATTCACCATTGGTGTGATACCTTCATTCTTTAGTGTGAAAATTCACTATCAGCCTTCTGAGCTTCAAATTGATGTGGAGCCGCAAAAAGCTATCATAGAGGCCACACCTCATAAACCAATCGTTAACTACCAGCCAGGTAAGGTCAATATTGATATGTTACAATATCCAGAATTAAAGATAGAAGTTGACGAAACGGGCCAAAATGGTGATAAGGTATAGTTAAGAAAAACGAAAAAGGTCGTGAATTATGATCATTCAAACAAAATACCATGGTGAAGTGACAATCAAAGAGGAGCAAATCATTCACTTCTCTAACGGGATACCAGGATTTCTGGATCAAAAACAGTTTGTCATTTTGCCTTTATCAGAAGAGTCTCCATTTTTAGTTCTTCAATCATTAAATAACTCGGCATTAGGTTTTATCGTCAGCAGCCCGTTTTTATTCTTCAATCAATACGAATTTGATTTAGACGAAACGGTTGTAGACATTCTGGAAGTAGAAGATGCCAATGATGTGGAAGTAATGGTTATTTTAACAATGGAATCATCTATTGAAAAAACGACAGCCAATTTAAGAGCGCCTATTATTGTGAACCGGAAAAACATGAAAGCCAAGCAGGTGATTTTGCATGATTCAGCCTATCATACAAAACATTTGTTAGAGGTGGCATCCTCATGTTAGTGCTGTCTCGTAAATTAAACCAGTCGATTCAAATAGGCGATGATATTGAAGTCAAGATTATTTCAATCGAAGGCGATCAAGTGAAAGTCGGGATTGAGGCTCCTAAGCACATCGATATTCACAGGAAAGAAGTGTACCTGTCTATTCAAGAAGAGAACAATCGTGCTGCGAGTTTATCCTTAGATCTCCTCTCTCAATTATCCTCACAAAAAAAGTGAGGATTTTTTTATCGCATTCAGTTATCCTTCTCCGTGTAAAAGCGTTTCGATACGGAGGTGCATGATCTATAGGAAACTTTAACAAATCGGTCCATCTATATTTAATTTGCAAATTCAAAGCCGATATAAAAGATAGATTAAAGCACAGGAGCTGAATAACTATGTCTGTTGGTAAGTTGACATCGCTAGAGCCAATTATCGATGCATTTCAAACCCGTGTTTCTAATAACCAAAATGACAATGTGTACTCTGACTCACAAGCAAATGGCAAGGTTGTTTCAAAAGAAGAAATTGAAAAAACGCTTCAAGGGGCAAACCAGCTCATTGAGCCTACTCAATTTCATCTTCAATTCGAATTACATGAAAAACTCAATGAATATTATGTCAAAGTCGTAGATAACCAAACAGAAGAAGTCATAAGAGAAATTCCGTCTAAGGAATGGCTTGATTTCTATGCAGCAATGACAGAAATTGTCGGTCTATTTGTAGATAAAAGAATGTAAATGAAGGGAGAACATAAATAATGGTCAATCGTATTACTGGATTTTCAAATGTGTTCGATATTGATGAAATCGTATCAAAGCTGATGAAAACGGAGCAAGCACCACTTGATACAATGACGCGTCAGAAACAAACACTTGAATGGCAAAGAGACAGCTATCGCGAGGTTAACTCGAAAATTAAAGAATTAGATGATTTGATCAACAGTTTAAACTTAACGCGTCCAAGTACATATGGCGCCAAAAAGGTGACAAGCTCTAATGAATCTGCTGTCACAGCAACTGGATCAACAAATGCGACCTCTGGCTCTATTCATGTCACTCAACTAGCGACAGCTTCTGTCTTCAAATCCTCTGGTACATCTGGATTTACACCAGCAAATGGCACGTTTACGTTTGAAGTGACGACACCAGATTCAACAAAACCGAAAATGGTGACGATCAATACCTCTGATTCCGATACAATCGATGACATCGTGAAAAAGCTAAACAACGCTCAATTAGGTGTGACGGCTTACAAAGGCCAAATCTCTGATGGCACTAACTACGTGGATACCATCGCTCTTACTTCTCGGACAACGGGTGAAGGCGTCAGTATTAAAGCAGCTGATGGCAATTCGGCTTCGTTTTTAACGCAATTAGGCTTCCAAGTAGATGGAGATAACAAATTAGTTGCGACTACTCAAGGACAGAAGGCGCAATACGAGATTAATGGTCTGAAAATGGAAAATAACAACAATACATTCACACAGGCTGATATTACGTACGAGCTTAAAGCAACCACGGATCAGCCCGTCAGCTTAAACGTTTCAACAGATGTGGATGCAATCTATGATAAAATTAAGCAATTTGTTGATAAATACAATGAGCTCGTTGAGCAGATTAATGGTAAAGTCAATGAAAAGAAAAACAGAGACTATCATCCATTAACGGCTGAAGAGAAAAAAGCGATGTCTGAAAAAGAAATAGAGCTATGGGAAACGACTGCGAAGTCTGGCTTGCTGAGAAGTGATTCCATTTTACGATCTGGTGCCTCTAAAATAAGAAGTGATTTGTATGCTAATATTACGACAAGTGATGGGAATAAAATTCAACTCACACAAATCGGTATTTCGACATCATCCAGCTATAAAGATGGCGGGAAGCTTGAATTTAGTAAGGATAGTAATGGAGTAGAGAAATTAAAGAAAGCCATTGAAGAAGACCCGGAGAAGGTCAGACAAATGTTTATATCGGGTAGTTTAAATGTGGATTCAAAGGATAAAGACAAAGCGCAGCAGCAATATCAAGAACAAGGAATTATCTATCGTGTCAAAAATTCCTTATCAGACTTTTCGAAGAGCATTCAAAAAAAGGCTGGCAGCACAACTATGGAATTAAAGGAATACGGACTTGGTAAGGACCTTGACTCTTTGACCAAACGAATGAGTACGTTCCAAGACCGTTTGAAGATGGTTGAAGCCCGTTACTATACGAAGTTTAACGCCATGGATAGTGCAATTCAAAAGCTAAACAACCAATCTGGCTACCTTTCTCAACTGCTTGGACAATAATTGGAGGTTTATAACATATGGCAATACAGAACCCTTATGCCGCCTATCAGAAAAATTCTATTGAGACCGCAACACCTGCCGAGTTGACGCTTATGCTTTATGAAGGCTGCTTAAAGTTCATCAGAATAGCGAAGCATGCCATTCAAAAAGAGGATGCAGAAACGAGAAACTTGAACCTAAAAAAGGCTCAAAACATCATTCAAGAATTAAATGTCACCTTAAATCGTTCCTATGACGTATCAAAGAGTATGGCAAGTATGTATGATTACATTTATCGCAGACTGATAGAAGCCAATCTTCAAAATGACGAAGAGATATTGAATGAAGTAGAAGAGTACGTAACTGATTTCCGTGATGCGTGGAAGGAAGTCATTCAAACCGATCGTAAAGGCCGTCACCACTCTATCGGGGGTTCTCTATGAGTATTGTGGACCAGCTGCATGATCAAACATTAAAAATGGCAGCCGAAATAGCGGAAAATCCGCAAAGTGAGACACTTGTTGAAGACTTTGATGCCTTTTTAATTGAGAGAGACGAATTAATGAGAGATATACAGCATGAATTGACGGATCAAGAAAAAGAGAAAATCCGAGAAATCATTCAAACAGATCAACAGATGGCGCAACAATTAACGGTTATCCAAAATGGGATAAAAGCAGATATTCAAGCCATTCAAAAAAAGAAAACAAAACAGCTGAATTATCAAAATCCATACCAGCCCATAACGAGTGACGGCGTATACTACGATAAACGGAAATAAATAGGTGAGACCTGTGGCGTATCGTTCAAATGACTATATTTTATTAACCACATATTATGAACTTCTATACACGATAGAAGAGAGTCTAAACTATTTAGATGAAATTGAGAAGGATTTTGACAAAACAGAAGGGGATCGGATCTTTAATGATCTGATCCATGCCTTCTTTCATTTAGACACAACACATCCTCTTCTGCTTTCAATTATTGAAAATGAACACTTTGCCAAAACGATTCGTTCGTTTGATCAAATATTTTTAAGTTTTGATATACTAGCTTTCTATACATTCCCTTCAAATCACTTCCAATCATTCCTGAAAACATACTTTATACCTGAATATAGAAAGTGGATGGATGAAATACATGCCTGTATGAGGCCGTATGTCATTCATTAATTTTTGTCCAATTCAGACCATTCGGAGGAATTTATGAGACTAAAAAATCAATTTTTATTTGGGCTTATTGTCATATGTGTATTGTTTGTCAGTATGTTAGGATTCTCAAGCTTTCTCTATTACAAAACAGATCAATCCTATAAAGCGCTATTAAGCAAGGAAGTGAAGCTTTATCAGACCTCGCTGGAATTAGAAGCGCTTCTTCAAAAGCAGGAAGCACAGATTAAAACATATGTCGTCGTGCAAGATGCTGAAAATTTGCAGAAAATTGAGCAAACATATGAAGATATTAATAAGAAAACAGCAGAAGCTTCGAAAATGAGTACGGTCAAACAAGCAAAAAATCTATTAGATCAAATCTCAGAAAAAAATTATCTCTACTACACCTCAACAAATCGATTATTTAATTCATTAAATATGCAAAATCAAAAAGAATTCAACACCCGCCTCAGTCAAGAATTACAACCTATCGAACAAGAAATACATACCTTTACAAAAGAGTTCGCTCAAAATCAGCTAAAACAACGTGATCAAAAAATCAATCAGCTCAATCAAGATAGTAATCAATTATTGCTTACACTCATTTTGGTCAGTGCAGCGATTATTGTTGGCCTTTTGGTGATTGGGATCAGATTTGTTCATCGCATGACAAAACCAATTGTTTCTGTCACAAATGCCGCAAAAAGGATGGCAGATGGTGATCTTACCCTTGAAGAGATTGAAGTGACCTCTAAAAATGAGATTGGTCAACTCGGCACAGCCTTTAATCAAATGACGGCTCATTTGCGTCAGCTTATTTTGCAGGTGCAAAGCGGATCAAGACAGCTTGCTGATTCTGCTGCTCAATTTGAGGAAACCATCAGTCAAACGATATCGGCTAGTGAGCAGACATCTAGCTCGATTGAACAGGTCAGTGAAGCTTCACGTGAACAATCAGATGCGGTCGGAAAAGTAGCATCCGCCATTCAGGAAGTGTCGACTGGCATGCAAAATGCAGCTGTACACACATCCGATGTTTCGGGTCACTCAATTTCAGTGACTGAAAAGGCTGAAGAGGGTGCCGCCCTTATTCAACAGTTTGTGAAACAAATGAGTTCTATTAAAGAGTCTGTGAATGAACACCATTCTACAATGACCCATGTGCAAGCGCAGTTTACAGGCATTCAAGATCTGTTAGGTCATATCCATGCCATTGCTGACCAGACGAATTTGCTTGCTTTAAACGCAGCTATAGAAGCAGCAAGAGCGGGAGAGCATGGAAGAGGCTTTGCAGTTGTAGCAGATGAAGTGAGGAAACTGGCAGAAGAATCTAGTCAGCTGACAGATCAAATTAGTCAATTACTCGAAAACGTGAACAAAGATACAGAAAAGTCATCACAATCGATGACGAAGGTCGAGCGAGATGTAGCAGAGGGTGTAAAAGTATCACAATTATCTGAACAGAGCTTCCATGAAATCTTGGAATCTATTCGTGATATTTCAATGAAAGCAGAAGAGCTGTCAGCCACTGCAGAACAAATTTCTGCTAGTACAGAGGAAATTTCTCAAACAGTTGGTGTCATTGAAGAAGGTGCGAAACGAAACTCAGAAGAAACAGAGTACATGTCTGCTGCTGTTGAAGAATCATTAGCGGCCAATGAAGAGATGAAAGCCGCTGCGGAGGATTTAAAATCCTTATCTCAATCGCTGAAAACATCGATTTCATCTTTTACCATTTAATGTGCGCTGGTCTTTTTCAAGAATCAGCCGAATATATATTCATCACCTATCAAGCAACAGTTGAAGCACCGCAAAATTCGACAAATTTCAATAAATATTCACATTTTTTTTACGTTTGAGCAGGAGAAAAGGAGGGAAAAGTAGAAATAGGTTTACATATCCTTAATTTTAAAGGAGGCGTTCTTTACATGAATTACAATGTCAGAGGAGAAAACATCGACGTAACACCTGCACTAAGAGATCATGTCGAGAAAAAAATTGGAAAGCTGGAGCGTTATTTTGAGACAGATGTAGATGCTTCAGTCAACGTGAACTTGAAGTTTTACAACGATCAAGAATCTAAAGTTGAGGTTACCATTCCAATGACTGATCTAGCACTTCGAGCTGAGGTGCATAATGAGGATATGTACAATGCAGTAGACCTAGCAGCCAGTAAATTAGAACGTCAAATTAGAAAGCACAAAACAAAAGTAAACCGTAAATTCCGCGAGCAAGGTGCCAAAAAACACTTATTTGCTGGAGGAAATGGTACGGCTGAAGTAGCAGTTCAAGATGACGAAGAGATTGATGAAACAGAAATCGTCAGACAAAAACGTTTCAACTTAAAGCCGATGGATAGTGAAGAGGCCATTCTCCAAATGAACATGTTAGGTCATAGTTTCTTCGTTTTCACAAATGCTGAGACAAATTTGACCAATGTGGTTTATCGCCGAAATGACGGTAAATATGGACTCATTGAGCCAAACGCTTAAATATCAGTTGATGCTGATTTAAAAACAACCTAAATAAAGTAAACCCGTTCCCTTCATTAGGGGCGGGTTTTTTGTGCGAAATTATGGCAAATTCTTTGGAAATGAAAGAAGGTATGGTATGATAAATGCAGGTAAATATGGACCTGTCAAACTTTTGGACATGCCGAAAAATTGCATGAAATAGAGGAGCGTTATTATATGCTTGGAATCTTAAACAAAGTGTTTGATCCTACGAAACGTACGATCAGCCGATATGAAAAAAAGGCAAATGAAATCGAAGCTCTCGCTCAAGATTTTGAAAAATTATCTGACGAGGCTTTACGAAATAAAACGATTGAATTTAAAGAAAAACTTGAAAAAGGACAATCCGTGGATGACCTGCTGGTTGAAGCATTTGCAACGGTTCGCGAGGCATCCCGCCGCGTAACAGGAATGTTCCCGTTTAAGGTGCAGCTCATGGGGGGCATCGCGCTTCACGAAGGTAACATCGCTGAAATGAAAACAGGTGAAGGTAAAACATTGACATCAACAATGCCTGTTTATTTAAATGCTCTTTCTGGAAAAGGCGTCCACATCGTGACAGTCAACGAATATTTGGCAAGCCGTGATGCGCAGGAAATGGGCAAAATTTTTGAGTTTCTTGGTTTAACAGTCGGCTTAAACTTAAACAGCTTAGACAAAGATGAAAAAAGAGAAGCGTACGCCGCTGATATCACGTATTCAACAAACAATGAACTCGGCTTTGACTATTTACGAGATAACATGGTGCTTTACAAAGAGCAAATGGTTCAGAGACCGCTTCATTATGCCGTGATCGATGAGGTTGACTCCATTTTAATTGATGAAGCGAGAACACCTCTTATTATTTCAGGACAAGCTGCGAAATCAACAAAGCTTTATGTTCAAGCCAATGCATTTGTCCGCACATTAAAAATCGAAGATGATTTCACGTATGATATTAAAACAAAAAGTGTGCAGCTGACTGAAAGCGGAATGACGAAGGCGGAAAAAGCATTCGGCATTGAAAACCTGTTTGATGTCAAACATGTCGCGCTGAACCATCACATCGCTCAGGCGCTGAAGGCACATGTTGCGATGCAAAAAGACGTGGATTATGTGGTAGAAGAAGGCCAAGTAGTCATCGTTGACTCCTTCACAGGACGTTTAATGAAAGGACGCCGTTATAGTGAAGGTCTGCATCAAGCCATCGAGGCAAAAGAAGGTCTTGAAGTGCAGAACGAAAGCATGACACTAGCAACAATTACGTTCCAGAACTACTTCCGTATGTATGAAAAATTATCTGGTATGACTGGTACAGCAAAAACAGAAGAAGAAGAATTCCGTAACATTTACAACATGCAGGTTGTGTCAATCCCGACCAACCAACCAGTGGTTCGTGATGACAGACCTGATTTAATTTACCGCACAATGGATGGTAAATTTAAAGCAGTGGCTGAGGATGTTGCGCAGCGCTATATGACAGGGCAGCCAGTTCTTGTCGGAACAGTAGCAGTTGAGACATCTGAGCTTATTTCTAAGCTGCTTAAAAATAAAGGCATTCCTCATCAAGTGTTAAACGCAAAAAACCATGAGCGTGAAGCACAAATTATTGAAGAGGCTGGTCAAAAAGGTGCTGTGACCATTGCAACAAACATGGCAGGACGTGGTACAGACATCAAGCTTGGCGAAGGTGTAAAAGAACTTGGTGGTCTGGCTGTTATCGGGACAGAGCGTCATGAATCCCGTCGTATTGATAACCAGCTTCGCGGACGTTCTGGACGTCAAGGAGACCCAGGGATTACCCAATTCTATCTCTCCATGGAAGATGAATTGATGCGCCGATTTGGTGCAGAGCGGACGATGGCGATGCTTGACCGCTTTGGCATGGATGACTCTACACCAATCCAAAGTAAAATGGTGTCTAAAGCCGTTGAATCATCTCAAAAACGTGTAGAGGGGAACAACTTTGATTCCCGTAAGCAGCTTCTGCAATACGACGATGTGCTTCGTCAACAGCGTGAAGTAATCTACAAACAGCGTTTTGAAGTCATCGATTCTGACAACTTAAAATCAATTGTCATCAATATGATCCAATCTTCAATTGAGCGTGCTGTGGGATCTTATACACCAAAAGAAGAGCTGCCTGAAGAATGGAAACTAGATGGTCTTGTTGAATTAATCAACACGAACTATTTAGACGAAGGTGCCATTACGGTCAAAGATATCTTCGGTAAAGAAGCAGATGAAATCACAAGCTTCATCATGGATCGTATTAAAGAAAAATACGATGCAAAAGAAGAAACATTTGGCGAAGAACAAATGCGTGAATTTGAAAAAGTCATCGTTCTTCGTGCGGTGGATTCGAAGTGGATGGACCATATCGATGCAATGGATCAGCTGCGTCAAGGTATTCATTTACGTGCGTACGCACAAACGAATCCGCTTCGTGAATACCAAATGGAAGGATTTGCGATGTTTGAGCATATGGTTGCTTCAATTGAAGATGACGTGGCCAAGTATGTCTTGAAATCAGAAATCCAAAACAACCTAGAACGTGAAGAAGTGGTTCAAGGTCAAACAACGGCTCATCAGCCGCAAGAGGGCGATGAGGAGAAGACAGTGAAGAAGAAGCCGGTACGTAAAGTCGTAGACATTGGACGAAACTCCCCATGTCACTGCGGAAGCGGCAAGAAATATAAAAATTGTCATGGGAAGACAGAATAAGTAATGGAAAGAGGTGAAAACCTCTTTCTATTCATGTCAGCCCCCATACATCTATGAGGTGAAGGATATGGAATTAGTAGAAATTAGACAAGAGCTTGAAAATATGGCTAGCAGGCTAGCTGATTTTAGGGGGTCTCTTTGACTTAGAAACAAAAGAGGCCAAAATCGCAGAGCTTGAAGCGACGATGTCAGAGGCTGATTTTTGGAATGATCAGCAAAAGGCTCAAGGCGTTATTAATGAAGCCAATGCACTGAAGGATTCTGTGAATTCCTACCATGAGCTCAGTGAATCACATGAAGAGCTGCAAATGACGCATGACTTATTAAAGGAAGATTATGACGAGGAGCTTCATGCAGAGCTTGAAAAAGAGCTGAAGAACTTAACGAAGCAGTTTAACGAATTTGAGCTGCAGCTTCTTTTAAGCGAACCTTATGATAAAAACAATGCCATTCTGGAGCTTCACCCAGGTGCAGGCGGTACTGAATCACAGGACTGGGGTTCTATGCTTCTGCGAATGTACACTCGCTGGGCAGAGCGCAGAGGCTTTAAGGTCGAAACGCTTGATTACCTTCCAGGTGATGAGGCAGGAATTAAGTCTGTGACTTTGCTCATCAAAGGGCATAACGCGTACGGTTACTTAAAAGCTGAAAAAGGTGTCCATCGTTTGGTTCGTATTTCTCCTTTTGATTCTTCTGGCCGCAGACATACATCCTTCGTTTCCTGTGATGTCATGCCGGAATTCAATGAAGAAATTGATATTGATATTCGGACAGAGGATATCAAGGTAGATACGTATCGTGCAAGCGGAGCAGGTGGGCAGCACGTGAATACGACGGACTCTGCCGTTCGTATCACACATATTCCAACGAATGTCGTCGTGACGTGCCAAACAGAAAGATCACAAATTAAAAACAGAGAACGTGCGATGAAAATGCTGAAATCGAAACTTTATCAAAAACGGATCGAAGAACAGCAGGCAGAATTGGATGAAATCAGAGGAGAGCAGAAAGAAATTGGCTGGGGAAGCCAAATCCGCTCTTATGTATTCCACCCTTATTCTCTTGTGAAAGACCATCGAACCAATACGGAGATGGGAAATGTTCAAGCGGTGATGGATGGAGATTTAGATTCATTTATCGATGCGTACCTGCGTTCGAAATTATCATAAAAACTCGGCTTCTTGCCGGGTTTTTTTAATTGTGAGAAAATATAATGAATATAAAGGAATACATACGACATACTGATTCTATATCCTTTGTATGATGAAATTAGCAAATAAAGGGGGAAATATTTTGGGATTAACACCATTGCAAGAAACGTGGGATTTAGATACCTTTTTTAAAGGAGGCAGTTCTTCACCAGAATTTAAGACATACCTGCAACATATTCAGCAGCTATTAGCTGAATTACGACAAAAGGTGAATGCCTTTTCAAAAGAAGATACACACATTGAAAGCAAATTAACGTCTGTCCTTGACACGTATGAAACTACATATAAAAAATTATCTCAAGCAGGTTCATTTGTAACCTGCCTCCAAGCCCAAAATACGAAGGATATGAAAGCAGGCAGCCTTCGAGGTACGATTGCCAAGCTGGAAGCTGATTTAGGAACAATCCTTGCACTGTTTGATCAAGCGCTTGCTGCTATCCCAGCAAACAAGTGGGAAGAACTGATGAATTCAACAGCCTTTTCAGATGTCCGCTACATATTAAATGAGCGGAGAGACCGTGTGAAGGATCAATTACCTGTTGAACAAGAAACGCTGATTCAAAAGCTGGCTGTAGATGGGTACCATGCGTGGGATGAGCTTTATTCCAGCTTAGTGAATAAAATTACAATTCCGTTTGAACAGCATGGAGAAACACAGATGATCTCTGTAGGCCAAGCAGAAAATGCGATGGATGATTCAGATCGTGAAGTCAGAAAGGCCGTTTACCACAACCTAGAGCATGCATGGACGCAGGATGAACATTTATTTGCTAGTACGCTCAATCACCTTGCTGGTTTTCGTTTGCAAGTGTATGAAGCAAGAGGCTGGGAGCACATTTTAAAAGAGCCGCTTGAAATTTGCCGTATGAAACAAGAAACCCTTGATGCCATGTGGTCTGTGATTGATGAACATAAGCAGCCATTCATTGATTATTTACACCGAAAAGCTGACATGCTTGGAGTGGATAAGCTGAGCTGGTTCGATGTTGGGGCTCCTATCGGCAGTGAGACCAAAATCTATCCTTATCAAGAAGCAGCTGCTTTTATTGTGAAACATTTCGCTGGATTTGGAGAAGAGCTCGCTGCTTTTACAGAAAAAGCCTTTAATGAACGCTGGGTAGAAGCTGAGGACCGTCCAAACAAACGGGTAGGCGGCTTTTGTACAAATTTCCCTGACAGCGGAGAATCACGTATTTTTATGACTTTCTCAGGAAGTCCATCCAATGTGGCGACACTAGCGCATGAACTTGGTCATTCGTTCCATCAGGAAGTGATGCAGGATGTTCGCATTCTGAATCGCAAATACGCAATGAATGTAGCTGAAACAGCGTCGACCTTTGCAGAAATGATTGTAGCTGATGCTTCATTAAAAGAAGCGGCAAATGAAGAGGAGCGTCTCAGCCTGTTAGAGGATAAGCTGCAGCGCAGTGTAGCATTCTTCATGAACATTCAATCTCGTTTCTTATTTGAACAGCGCTTTTATGAAGAGCGTAAAAAAGGAGAAGTGCCGGCTGATCGGTTGAATGAATTGATGGTCGAAGCGCAGAAGGAAGCGTTCGGTGACTCATTAGATGAATACCATCCGCATTTCTGGGCGTCTAAGCTGCATTTCCATATCACGAATGTTCCATTTTATAATTTCCCATACACCTTTGGATACATGTTCTCGTTAGGAATTTATGCAAAAGCATTGCAGGCTGGTACATCGTTTGAAGAGAAATACATTGCATTATTAAAGGATACTGCTTCAATGACAGTAGAAGATTTAGCCAAAAAGCATCTAGGCGTTGACCTTACCCAAAAAGCATTTTGGGAAGAAGCCATTCGTTTGGCTGTAGCAGATGCTGAAGAATTTTTAGAAGTGACAAAAAAATAATAATGAAAAGCTCCCATTACGGGAGCTTTCAGACTGTTGACAAAGGGCTAAAATGATCTTTATTTTAGCTCTTTGTCTTCTTTTCAGCGTGATAGAAAACCTTTGAAGTCTAGGAAGGACGAGCATTGGCGCGGAGCGAATTGAACATTCGTGAGCACCAACGCGCAGGACTGACAAAGAATGCGAGGGTTTGTCTACACGCTGAAGCTCCCATTACGGGAGCTTTTTTGCTGGCTTCAGCCAGTCAAGCATTGTCTGAATGAGATCATTTTGCTGCGACAGGGCTGGAATGTCCGCTGGCTGATCCCCTTTTTGTTTGCCATACATGCCAAATTGCGCATGATTCCCGCCTTTTATTTCATGATAAACGGTTTGAGACGGCAGATTTGCTTTCGATTTCTTGATTTTCTCTTGTGTTGCCAGCCCATCCTTTTCACCTGAAATAGAGAGGACTTTTAGTGACGATTGTTTTAGGTCGTCTGATGCTGGATAAGATGCTAGGAAAAAGAGTCCATCGAGCTTGCTCTGATTTTTTTCTGCAAACATAGCGGCAGCTGCCCCGCCAAGTGAATGTCCGCCAATATACCAGTGTTTGATTGTTTGGTGATCTTTGATAATGTCCTGCGCTTTGTTTGGATTGAAAATCGCAAAGGAAAATGGCATGTCAGGGATAAAGACAGAGTAGCCTTTTTTCATCAGCGTATCCCCGATATAGGCATACGCAAGTGGTTCCACCTTTGCCCCAGGATAGAGAATGATGCCAGTATCACTTTTTGGTGCTTCAAATGTATAAACATTGTTTTTATGTTCCACTTGCTCAATGTTGACCTGTTTTTTTAATGCTTCTGATGGTCCATATGTAAAGCGGCTCCATGTATAGAAAGCACCAAAAGCTAAGATGATCAGTGCAAGTAATGTCATACCTGTTATCTTCAGTATTTTCTTCATCGCATGCCCCTTCTTTCTCATGTACATATTAAATATACCATCATTTACTCCTATGCCAACCGGCAAGTGCGCTGATCCGTCTGTGTGATAAAGTATTAATCCATTAGCACTGCATTTGGCTGTTATTTACAATCGTTTTAAGAGGGCTTAAAATAGGTGTGCATTCAGAAGTAACGGAGGAAGAAAGACATGAAGCAGGGACATTCACAATTTTGGATCGAAGTGAAAAATTATTTGTTCATTTTAATCGGATCAGCCATCGTGGCGATTGGATTTAATACGTTATTATTACCGAATCAGATCGCAGCAGGCGGTGTGAGCGGCATTAGTACCATTATGCAGTCATTCGGCTTTGAAGCGGCTTATGTGCAATGGGGGCTCAATATTCCACTGTTTATCGCTGGCTTTTATTTATTAGGCGGTACATTTGGAGTGAAAACACTCGTTGGCTCGATTTTTTTACCTTTCATGGTGTTTGTCACAAGACATATTGCACCTGTCACACATGAAGCACTGCTGGCGGCTATTTTTGGCGGTGTGGTCATTGGGATCGGAATAGGGCTCGTGTTCCTTGGGAATGGATCAACGGGTGGAACGGCACTCGCTGCCAAAATCATCAATAAGTACACAGGACTCACGCTAGGCACCTGTTTAGCGATGATGGATGGCTTGATTGTTCTGGCTGCGATGACGGTCTTTGGAATTGAAGAGGGGCTATACGCTGTCATTGGTGTGTTTATTTCTAGTAAAACGATTGATGTGGTACAGGCTGGCTTCAGTCATTCAAAAATGGCAATGATCATTACAGGGCATGAAGATGAGGTCAGACAGGCGGTTTTTGATCAAATTGACCGTGGTGTGACGAAGATCTCAGCAGTCGGAGGATATACCGATCATGACCGCCCAATTTTGATGTGTGTCGTTGGGCAGTCACAATTCACAAAGTTGAAACAAGTGGTGAAAGCAATCGATGCATCAGCATTTGTCATCGTGATGGATGCAAAAGAGGTGCTTGGTGAGGGTTTTAAAAGGGCATAAACAAGGATATAATAGCGTTGACCAAATGATTGTAAGGGAGGGAAATAGATGAAAAAAAGCGGATTAACGATGCTGTTTGCAGCGATGCTTCTTGTTCTCGCGGCTTGTGGAGGAAATTCAAGCAACAGTGATAAAGAAGGCAGCAAAAGTGCTTCATCTGTGAGCAGTGGTGAGGAGATCTATCAGCAAAACTGTATTGGCTGTCATGGGAAAGACCTATCTGGCGGAGGCGGACCAAGCCTGAAAGAAGTAGGGAAGAAATATAATGAAAGCCAAATCGCAGATATTGCGCAAAACGGTAAAGGCTCTATGCCAAGCGGTATGGTAGATGAGAAGCAAGCAAAAGAAGTAGCAAAATGGCTTGCAGAGAAAAAATAAAACCTTTGTCTAATCGACAAGGTTTTTTTGTTTTTTTATATGTAGAAAAAGACTTTTAGATAGTATGAAAACGCATTATATTAAATTTTATTTAAAAAATAAGGGTATAAAGGCACGTTTTTCGGTTTTGATTATTCTATTTACCTTTTATTTATAAGTTTTGAAATATAAATGTAATACCATTGCGTCGATTCATGACGTATAATTGGAGTTGTTGAAAATGAGACGATTCAATTTTTTCATCTTTTTGGATGAAAAGGACATAAATTGTTAGTAAGTATCGAAGGGTATGTGCGTGACCATACATAACGTTTTTTGACGAGAAGTGTCAAAACATCATGATAAGCTGTTAGTCAGCGAATAAGAAAAGATTAGGTGATTACATGATTCAAATGAAGGAAGTCTACAAGATCTATCCTAATGGCGTAAAGGCGATCAATGGAATCAATGTCTCTATCCATCCAGGAGAGTTTGTGTATGTTGTTGGTCCCAGTGGTGCTGGTAAATCCACTTTCATCAAAATGATGTATCGTGAAGAGAAGCCAACCAAAGGGCAAATCTTAATTAATAACAAAGATTTAGGATCAATGAAGGAAAAAGAAATTCCTTACGTAAGAAGAGAAATTGGCGTAGTATTCCAAGATTTCAAGCTGCTTCCAACTCTTACTGTGTTTGAGAACGTAGCATTTGCTCTTGAAGTGATTGGTGAACAGCCTCATATCATTAAGAAAAAAGTGCTTGATGTTCTCGATCTGGTTCAGCTAAAGCACAGAGCGCGTCAATTTCCTGACCAGCTGTCCGGCGGTGAACAGCAGCGTGTGTCTATTGCCCGCTCGATTGTCAATAGCCCTGAGGTCGTCATTGCAGATGAGCCGACAGGAAACCTTGATCCAGACACTTCTTGGGAAATCATGAAGACGCTCGAAGAGATTAATAACCGCGGAACAACAGTGGTTATGGCGACACACAACAAAGAAATTGTAAACACCATGAAGAAACGCGTCATCGCAATCGAAGATGGAATGATTGTGCGTGACGAAGCAAGAGGGGAGTACGGAATTTATGATTAAAACTCTCTCGCGACATTTACGTGAGAGCTTCCGTTCACTTGGAAGAAACACGTGGATGACATTTGCATCAATTAGTGCGGTGACTGTCACATTGATTTTAGTTGGGGTTTTCCTTGTGATTATGCTCAACTTGAATAACATGGCATCGAACGCTGAAAAAGAAGTAGAAGTAAAAGTATTAATCGAATTAACGGCGAATCAAAAGCAGCAGGATGAATTAAAAGCAGAAATTGAAAAGATTCCTGAAATCAGTGATGTGAAGTACTCATCTAAGGATGACGAACTGAAAGCACTGATTAAAAGCTTTGGAGAAAATGGACAATCCATGGGGCTTGTTGATCAAGAAAATCCATTAAACGATGCGTTTATTGTGAAAACAACAGATCCTCACGATACACCAAAAGTAGCGAAGAAATTAGAAAAACTAAAGGGTACATATAAAGTAACCTATGGAAAAGAAGAGGTCAGCCGACTCTTTAATGTAGTCGGAGTGGCGCGTAATGTCGGTATTGTGCTCATTATTGGGCTGTTATTTACAGCTATGTTCTTAATCTCCAATACGATCAAAATTACGATTTTTGCTAGACGTAAAGAAATTGAGATTATGAAGCTGGTAGGTGCAACGAACTGGTTTATCCGCTGGCCATTCTTCATTGAAGGATTATTACTTGGTGTATTTGGCTCCATTATACCTATTGCTCTATTGCTTGGCACGTATCAATATGCAGTGGGCTGGGTCGCACCGAGAGTACAAGGCTCATTTATTTCAATGCTTCCATACAACCCGTTTGTCTATCAAGTATCACTGATCCTGCTAGTGATCGGTGCAATCATTGGGGTATGGGGAAGCTTAACGTCTATCCGTAAATTCTTAAAAGTATAAATATATTTTGATGGCAGCATTCGAGATTTCTATAGAAGATGTGACCGGTTGATCTGATTCATCCGGTCGGCTCTTCATGTCGACAAGTTGTCATGGGAGGGGAATATCGTTTTGAAAAGAAAGCTGATGATGGCTGGAATGGCAGCGTTTATTGGAACAACGTGGCTATACATTCCAGGGAACGAGAATCGTGCATTCGCATACGAAGACCTAGATCAAAAACGTCAACAAATCGAAGAGAAAACATCGAAGACTGAATCAAGCTTGAAGAAGAAGAAGTCAGAGCTGGCAAAGCTTGAAAAGAAAGAATCAAAGCTCAAGAAAGAAATTGAACAAATTGACCAAAAGGTAAGTACTGCAACTGAAAAAGTCGCTGAAAAAGAGAAAGAAGTTAAAAAAACGAAGCAAGAGATCAAGAAGCTAAAAAAAGACATTCAAGTCATCAATGAGCGAATTGAAAAAAGAAAAGCCATTTTCAAAGACCGAATTCGTTCAATGCAAAAAAGCGGCGGTACGATCAACTATTTAGATGTGCTGCTAGGTGCTCGCAGCTTTAGTGATTTTGTCGGTCGTGTTGGGGCTGTCACAACGATTGTCGAAGCAGACAAAGACATGATTACAGAACATGAAAATGATTTAAAGCTGGTGGAGCAAAAAGAAGCAGAGCTAAATAATCAGCTAAGCGGACTTGAAACATCTCTGAAAGAGCTAGAAGCACTGAAAAAAGATTTATCTAAGAAGCACAAAGAAAAAGAACACATTTTAGGTGATGTGACAGATAAAAAAAATCATGCACATGATGAACTAGGCAAGCTTGAGAATGAACAAGAAATCCTTGCGAATCAAAAAGCGGCAGTGAAATCTGAGGAAGCACACCGACAAAAGGAAGAAGCGGAGAAAGCAAAACAAGCAGCTGAAAAAAATGCACCTGCACCTCACAGCGGCGGCTCAGATCAAGTATCTGATAAACCAGCAAGCAGCTCAGGCTTTATTAAACCAGCTGCAGGGCGTTTCTCATCTGGTTTTGGCGGACGTTCTGGCGGAAACCACTTCGGATTAGATATTGCAGCAAAGGGCACAGTTCCTGTCTATGCAGCAGCATCTGGAACCGTCACAAACTCAAGCTACTCATCGAGCTATGGAAATGTTGTGTTCATTACGCACAATATCAATGGACAGACGTATCAAACTGTATATGCCCATCTGTCTACAAGAAGTGTGTCAACAGGACAGAGAGTCGAACAAGGACAATTCCTTGGCTATATGGGAAATACCGGCCAATCGCATGGTCAGCACCTTCATTTTGAAATTCATAAAGGATTATGGAATGGCGCAAAATCAAATGCAGTCAATCCAGCGCAATATATCCGCTAATCAAAAAGCCGATAACATGATGTTATCGGCTTTTTTTGGTCTAGATAGAATTAAAACAGCAACAGTAATCCGGCAATAATAGGTGTTAACAGAACAGCTGATTTCAATAAGAGCTTCGGTGCAAGGCGTGTAAATTTCGCGCCGATAAATGCGCCTAATACGGTTCCAATTAATATTTGGATCAGCAAGATGAAATCAACATAGCCCTCTGAAATATACCCAATTCCACCGCCGATGGAAATCGGAATAATGACAAGCATGGTCGTGCCAACGGCTTGCCTAATCGACAGCTTCAGTAAAATCAAAAGCCCTACTTGAATAAATGGTGCAGACCCGATACCAAACATGCCTGACAGCATACCAGACACAAGGCCTAAAATAATGCCTCTTGTCATCAGCTGACGTGAAGAAAGCGGCTGCTGTTCAGCCTCTTCATTAAGAACAAATAGTTTGATCATCATAAAAACAGCCGATAAAAAAAGCATTCCTGCTGTTAAATAGTGCAGACTCTCTTCTGGAATAAAAGGAGCAACCTTAGCCCCAGCAAAAGAAGCGATACAAGCAAGAGCCCCGACAATCAAACCAGATTTCAGCTGAATGTTCCCTTCCCGGTAGTGGCTGTATGCACCTGATAGTGTCGTAAATGCCATAGCGGCTAATGACGTCCCGAGTGCGGTATGGATAGGGATATCAAAAATTAATGTAAGCAATGCGATGACAAATCCCGCCCCGCCTGCTCCTACAAAACCTAATAAAATTCCTAATAAAAGCATCGTCAAGATAATATACATAGCGAAGACTCCTTCTCAATCATAACAAAATAAAAATTACACCTAATAAAATGATTCGTCAAGCCTTCACGGGAGAATGTCTTTACATGAAATCCCTTCTTCTGGCATATAATAACTCAGGTCATCAGGAAGAGTTGAAGAAGGAGGCCAAATATGAAAAAACAAATCGCATCTATTATGGCAAGTGTCGTTCTCTTAATAAGTGCAGGTGTGATGACGCATAAAGAGGGAACTCATGCGGAGTCACCGCAAGCAGCCGCTGCAATGGCTGGACAAGCTCAATCAAGTGATAAGGCGAAAGAGAATGGGATGGAAAAGATCGAGAAAGCCTATGACCTTATTTCAAATGAATATGTAGAGGAAGTGGATCGGCAAAAGCTGCTTGAAGGCGCGATCCAAGGAATGCTTTCGACGTTAAACGATCCGTATTCAGTATACATGGACAAGCAGACCGCAAAGCAATTTTCTGATTCGCTTGATTCTTCCTTTGAGGGAATTGGGGCAGAAGTGGGGATGGATGAAGGAAAGATCATTATCGTCTCCGCCTTTAAAAAATCCCCTGCGGCAAAAGCAGGTCTAAAGCCAAAAGATGAGGTCATCAGCATTGACGGTGAGCCGATGAAAGAAAAAAGCTTAAACGATGCTGTACTGAAAATAAGAGGAAAAAAAGGTACGTCTGTCGCCTTAACAATCAAACGAAACGGGATTGAAAAAGAGCTGACGTTCCATATCAAACGAGAAGAAATCCCGCTTGAAACAGTGACTTCCTCTGTAAAAGAGGTCAATGGTCATAAAACAGGCTATATTGCGATCTCCAGCTTCTCTGAAGATACGGCGAAGGATTTCACGTCAAGCCTGAAACAGCTCGAGAAAAAGGGCATAGAAGGCCTTGTACTGGATGTGAGAGGAAACCCTGGCGGCTATCTGCAAAGTGTGGAAGATATTTTGAAACATTTTATTACGAAGGATCAGCCCTATATTCAAATCGCAGAACGGAATGGCGATCGGAAACGATATTTTTCAAAACTGAAAGAACAAAAGCCTTACCCAGTCAACGTCTTAATTGATAAAGGCAGTGCTTCCGCTTCGGAAATACTTGCTGGAGCCATGAAAGAAGCTGGAAAGTATGAAGTTGTCGGTGATGTCTCCTTTGGAAAAGGAACTGTGCAGCAGGCGGTTCCGATGGGAGATGGAAGTAATATTAAATTAACGCTGTATAAATGGCTCACGCCAAAAGGCAATTGGATTCACAAAAAAGGCGTCGTACCGACAATTGCGATTCATCAGCCGGATTACTTTACCGCAGGTCCGCTTCAGCTGAAAGAACCACTTCAGCTTGATATGAACAATGAAGAAGTAAGACAAGCGCAGACGCTGTTAAAGGGATTGTCATTTGACCCTGGCAGAGTAGATGGATACTTTGATGAAGAAACGAAAAAGGCCGTACTTGCCTTCCAAAGCACATACAATCTCGATAAATCAGGTGTCATTGATTTAAAAACAGCAGAAATGATGAACAAAATGGTGGATGAAGTGAAATCTTACGAAAAAAATGACCTTCAATTACAGACTGCACTAAAAGCACTATATCTTAAAAAATAAAGAGGCGAATAATAGCCTCTTTTTTTTGGTTCATAAGTGTCATGAACATGTAATAATTTATGATTAAAAATAAATTATATCGAGAAATATATTCATTTATTTTACAAAAAACATAACATTCCTTCAATTTTACCCGATAACATAAGTATATAAGAGACTTTCTGTTGATTTAAACATGTCATGAAAATGAAACTTTTGAAAGTTGTATGTTACATAAATAATTCTTACAATAAAAAGTAGCACTCATTTTAAATATTTTATTTTTTGCGGATATTCAGCTTGAGCATTAAGCTGTACCGAGGTTTGCGCTTTTCTTAAAAGAACTAGTAAATGGGGGTACACAATTGAAAAGGGCAAGTATTGTGAGAGAGAAAAAATATTACGAGTTGGTAGAGGAACTTAAGAGTCGTACGAAAGATGTGACGTTTTCCGCTACAAAGGCATTAAGTCTGCTCATGCTGTTAAGCAGGTACTTGGTCAATTACACAACGGTAGAATCAGTCGACGAAATCGATGAAGACTGTGCTGAGATATACTTCAATTATTTAATGGATAATCATAAGAGACTTGGTATAAACTTAACCGACATCAAGAGGTCGATGCAGCTGCTCGGCGGCATACTAGATGTAGATGTCAATCACTACTTAAAAGATTTTTCACTGTCGAATGTCACACTTTGGATGAATCAGGAGAAATAAACCTGATGTCAAGCATCGATTTATTTGATAGAATAAGAGAAAATGCTTGACTTGGGCGGTGAACGATAATGAGCTCGGAGTGGATGGGAGCCGGATTAAAAGCGGTCGGTCTGTTTTTAATCCATCCTCTTTTTTATTTCATGATATTAATCAGCCTATTGCATGGCTACATCCGCGTAAAGCGGGAGAGAAAAGCGTTTCAAACAAGAATAGAAGATGTATACGATGAACTTAAATTTACATATTCAAAGGGTTGGATTCTAGGGATTTGCCTATCCGTTATTTCAGTAGGCTTAGGGATTGCCCTCCCCCCTGGATTCATCGTGCTGATTGCAGCGATGACCATCGTTTTCTCTTTATTCTTTAAGGCGAGTGCGCTTTCGTCTGCATACACACTCGGTTTCAGTTTTATTGCGGCACTTGGACTGATGCATTTCCAAGTGAGTCATTCTTGGCTGCCGCAGCTCTCAATGATGAATGCATCAGCCGTTGTCATTCTGCTAGGACTTCTATTAATGACCGAGGGAATTCTAGCCTATCGAACGGCGCATTTACGTACATCGCCTGCTATGGTGATGAGTGCGAGAGGACTTTTAATTGGTCAGCAGCGGGCAAACCGTCTGTGGCTTTTACCGCTTGTTTTGCTGATGCCGGCAGGTGAATTCACTTCTTCTCTGCCATGGTGGCCGGTGCTTCAAGTGCATGATCAAAGCTTTTCATTTATTTTGATTCCATATATCATCGGATTCGGTCAGAGAATTCAAGGCTCACTGCCAATTGTTAGTATTCAAATTACAGCGCGGCGTATTCTTATGCTCGGACTCGCTGTCGCCTTATTAGGTGCTGCAAGTATTTGGTTTGAACCGATTGCTTGGGGAGCTGTATTGATTGCGGTGATAGGAAGAGTCTTTCTCTCATGGAAGCAGAGGGTTAATGACAATGCTGCCCCGTTCTACTTCTCTAAGCGTAATCAAGGGCTGATGGTGCTGGGGATTATTCCGAATACACCAGCGGCTGATTTAAAGCTTGAGATCGGAGAAGTCATCACAAAAGTGAATGGAATTGAAGTCAAAACCGTTTCGGAATTTTATGAAGCCCTTCAAACCAATCGTGCTCTAACAAAGCTCGAGATTATTGGCTTAAATGGTCAGACAAGATTTGAGAAACGTGCTTCTTACGAAGGGGAGCATCATCAGCTTGGCATCCTGTTTGTGAAGGATGATCCACAGCAAGAACCAACGGCAATTTCATCTTAAAAAAAAAGCTGCTAGAGATGGCAGCTTTTTTCTTTTGGGCGCGCTTCTTTCCCGTAGGATTCGCCCCAATCACGCATGGCGAAGATGATAGGCTTTAATGTATTTCCGAGAGAAGTGAGGGAATATTCGACACGAGGGGGGACCTCCTCATAGACTTCTCTATGGACAACGCCGTCTTGTTCAAGCTCACGCAATTGCAGTGTGAGGACACGCTGAGAAATTCTTGGCAGCAGCCGGCGCAATTCATTGTAGCGTTTTGGTCCGCAAGTCAAATGATAAAGGATCACTCCTTTCCATTTCCCTCCGATGACACTTGTCGTCACTGAAACGGGACAGCCATGATTGACAATACTGACTGGGTTGGATGGTGCACTCATCTTAACACGCCTTTCTAAGATAAATTTGGTGATACACGAACAAGATGGTAACTAACGAACAAAAATGTGCGTACTTGAATCACTCGAAGCTTTTCTTATACCATAGAGATATCACATCACACATTCGGGCTGTTGTTTTTTTATCATAACAATTTCTATATGGGAATGGAAAGAAATTGGATTGATGAAACTAACGCCCTAATTGGTTAATAGAAAGGATGAAGACAATGCGAGACAAAGAGCAATTAAAAAAAGAAATCATTGAGGCGTATGAGTTCCGCCATGCGACAAAAGAGTTTGATCCAACGAAAAAAATACCAGAGGATGATTTTGCATTTATTTTAGAAACAGGAAGACTTTCCCCAAGCTCTGTAGGGTTTGAGCCTTGGAAGTTCCTCGTTGTTCAAAATGAAGCATTTAGAGAAAAATTAAAAGAGTATACATGGGGAGCGCAAAAGCAGCTTCCTACTGCCAGCCATTTTGTGATCATCTTGGCAAGAACAGACGCCCGTTATGATTCAGCATATGCAGAATATATCAACAAGCAAATCAAAGGAATGTCAGACGAAACGTTCGAGATGGTGAAGGGACGCTATCAAGAATTCCAAGAGAATGATCTTCATTTGTTAGATAATGAACGCACGCTCTTTGATTGGGCTTCAAAACAAACGTATATTGCCCTTGGAAACATGATGACAGCCGCTGCACAAATTGGCATTGATTCATGCCCAGTTGAAGGATTCAGCTACGATGAGATTCATCGCATTCTAGATGAAGAAGGGCTGCTTGAGGATGGTCAGTATGATATTTCTGTCATGGCAGCCTTTGGTTATCGTGTGACTGAGCCGAAGCGCGGCAAAACGCGCCGTCCGATGGATGAAGTCGCTGTTTGGATTCGTTAAAAGAGAATGTCTGAAAAAGGATGTTGACAATTGCGTGGTTAGTCAGTATATTTAAAAAATAAAATCTTTGATGAATATACAAATGGACTATAAACGCTTTGACTTGAGAATAGTAGATGAACATCCGTTTTTTTTAGAGAGCTGCGGGTTGGTGCAACGCAGTAAAACGAATCATTGAACTCGCTCAAAGAGCGGTAAGACTGAATGAATAGTAAGTCTTTACGTGTGACCTCCGTTAACGGGTTTTAAGTTGGATTTAGCTATGGCTGAATCAATTAGAGTGGTAACGCGGTTGCAAGGTCAGTCGTCTCTTCAAGGAGATGACTGGCCTTTTTATATGCTTTTATCCTATATTTGTCTGAAGATTCAAATTTAAAGGAGCTATAGAAAATGGAAAAGGAACATGTGCAGTTAAAACGAACAATGACGTCAAGGCATATTATGATGCTCGCACTTGGCGGAGCAATTGGTGCTGGTCTGTTTAAAGGAAGCAGCTCTGCTATTGATATCGCAGGTCCTGCTGTCATTTTGGCATATATGATTGGTGGTCTTATTTTATTATTTATTATGCAAGGACTTGCCGAAATGACGGTTGCACGACCTGGCGCAAGAACATTCCGTGATTTAATTGAACCGGTGTTAGGCAAATATCCGGCTTATTTCTTAGACTGGATATACTGGAAAATGTGGGTGCTGAACATTGCAGCAGAAGCAATCGTATCTGCGATCTTTATTCAGTACTGGTTCCCACAAGTGCCGATTTGGATACTAGTGTTAATCATTTCACTTGTTGTGACATTGATCAATGTTTGTTCTGTTAAAATGTTTGCTGAGACAGAGTACTGGTTAGCTTCTATTAAAATTGCTGTCATTCTTTTATTTATTATCATTGGGTTAACCATGTTGTTTGTCTCATTTGGTCAGCATGCAGCACCGGGATTATCCAACTTAACCGACCACGGAGGATTTTTCCCGAATGGAACAGGCGGCTTAATTGCGGCCATGCTTGTTGTGGTGTATTCATATGGCGGGACTGAAATGATCGGGGTCACATTAGCAGAAACAAAAAACCCTGAAAAAGTCATCCCAAAGGCCATTCAAAGTACATTTGTACGAATCATCGGCTTCTATGTACTGCCGTTCTTCATCATCGTCAGCTTGATTCCTTGGAATCAAGTAAACAATGAGCAAGTGAGTCCATTCGTCACCGTGTTTGCAACGATAGGCGTGCCATATGCAAGTGACATCATGAACGGTATCATTTTACTAGCGATCTTGTCTTCTATGAACTCTGGGCTGTACGCATCCTCAAGGGTACTTTATACGCAAGCGATGGATGGGCGTGTATGGAAGGGCTTCTCAAAGCTATCAAAACAGCAGGTGCCTGTTAGAGCGATCCTAGTGTGTACATCTACATTGTATGCCGCTGTATTGATTTCTCTTTTTGTAGGAAGTCAAACATTTAATTATTTAATGGGATCTTTAAGCTATACGGTCTTATTCATCTGGTTTATTATTGCTGTCGGTCATTTAAAATCTCGAAGTGTAGCAGAACCAGGAGGATATCGCGTGAAGCTGTATCCTTTCACAACATGGTTTTCTGTGATTGCGATCATGGCCATTTTCATCGGCGTTGTGTCAACAACTCCAATTGTCCAAACGATGGTCACAATGGGCATTTATCTGATGATTACTCTTTCTTTCTTCATCAACAAAAAGCGGTTTGACACAGCCGCTTAATACAAAAAGCGTGCGGGACCTTTAAAGAGGTCTCACACGCTTTTTTTAATGCTGTTTGTATTGCTTGAAATGAACTGGGGGTTGAACAGGATGTGGCTTTGACTGAAGCCCGTAACTCTCTCTTACGATGTAAAGTGGTCGATCTTTTGCCTCGTCGTAGATTCGGCCGATGTATTCCCCAATCATTCCTAGCATAAAGAGGATGATGCCGCTAAAGAACAGCTGTATGACAATTAATGAACTCCATCCTGTAATGGTGCTGTTTGTAAAAAGCTTTAAGTAAAGTACAAGAAACATTGAAATGAATCCGATAGCGGAAAGGGCAATTCCTGCTATACTCGCTAGCTTCAAAGGTTTATAGGAAAAGGAAGTGATTCCATCCATCGAGAGCTTGAGCATCTTTTTGAGCGGGTATTTTGTTTCTCCTGCTAGACGTTCATCTCGAACGTACTCTACTGCAATTTGTTTGAAACCTACCCAGCTGACTAGGCCGCGAACAAATGGATTTTTTTCTCGTATTTTTCTCATTTCATGGCACACTCTACGATCCATTAACCTGAAGTCACCGGTGTCGATTGGGATATCTACTTCGGTGATTTGACGTAAAACGCGATAGAAAAGGGAAGCGGTTTGCTTTTTGAAAAAAGTTTCGCCTTTTCGTTTGGTGCGCACGGCGTATACGACTTCATAGCCTTCTTTCCATTTTGCGATCATCTCTAATATCAATTCAGGCGGATCTTGCAGGTCTGCATCTATCACGATGACCGCTTCTCCCTTTGCATAATCCATCCCAGCTGTAATGGCAATTTGGTGTCCGAAGTTACGTGAGAAATCAATGAGTCTTACCTTCGGATCGTTTTGGGAATACCCTTTAATTAGTTCAGCTGTTCGATCCATACTACCGTCATTGACGAAGAGAAGCTCGTATGCTTCTCCCGTCGAATCCATGACTGTTTTCAGTCGCTGATAGGATTCATGGATCACAAGTTCTTCATTATAGACTGGGACTACAATAGAATATCGTATGTTGTTTTCCATCAGTCATCCTTCCTCCCTTTTAATAGATGAATTAATCAACGGATAGTTCATAAAGAGTGCCGCTCTCCATTCCGCCCATTCTTCCATTTGACCGATCATTTTGTTCTGATTGTTGGCTGTCTGTTTGCTGGTTCGTTTTGGATGTAGAGCTGTTCTGCCATTTAGAAGCAGATACTTCTTTGCCATTTTTTTGAATCCAAGTGAGAATGTCAGAGCTGCCGCCTCTCATACCAGAAAGATAGAAGTACTTGATTTTGCCGTCTTTGACGAGCTGTTTGAATTCACTAAGCGTGAGAATGTTATCAGATCCACTAAATCCACCTAATGCCATAACAGCTTTTCCTGTTTTAATAATGTAAGGTGAAGCAGTGGTTGCATCTGTTGTTCCGAATAGGAATTCTTCTCCCGTATTGTTTTTCTCAAGATAGCTGATCAACTTTTCATTGACTTGTGAACTCATGCTGCCACTTGAAGTTGCAAGCTGAGGACCAGCCTCTGGAAGCATACTGTTTCCCCCATAAAGAAGAGGTGTGCTTGCCCAGTAAAGTGGTGCAATCAGCATGCCAAGGATGGCGATGAGAGACACGAATTGTTTTAGTTTTTCTTTTCCTTTTATCAAAAGCAGAGAAAGGATTGTTCCAACACCAATGATACCGACTGCAATGCTTAGTCCAAGACCGATCGTGCTTGTAAAAGTAGATAGGATAAAGATTTCAAATGCTGTTGTGACGAATATCGCAATTGGAAGCAGCCATTTTTTAAACCCAGTTCCTGTTTGGAACAATTGTGTCATAGAAACCCATCCGGCTCCTGCTAATACAGCAATTGGCGGTGCCAGCATGATCAAATAATAATGATGGAAAAATCCTGCTACACTGAAAAATGCAGCAACAGGTATAAGCCAAGCTAACCAAAATAGTGTTTCTTTTTGTTTTGTATTGAGACGTCTTCTTTCAAAGGCAGTCGAGAAGAAGATACCAATCGCACCGAAGATCGCAAATGGAAGCAGCCAGCTGATTTGATCGGACAGTTCAGATTGGAACAGACGTAACGGTCCCTTGGTTCCTGTACCAAACATGCCGGAGCCATTTCCCATTTTTCCGCCCCCGCCATTTGGCGGTCCATCACCATTACCGCCTGAAGGCATATCAGGTGGTGTTGTGCCGTTTGCATTGCTTGGTGGTCCTTGCATTGAAGGCTGTTCCTGACTGGATGATTGGTTTGAATTGTCTGAGTTGTTTTGATTTCCATGAGATGGCGGCTGAGGCATGGTGGATGAATCATTGTCATTTTGCTGATCACCCTGCTGTGAAGGCGGCTGTCCCTCACCCTGATTTGTGCCGCCTCCCCCGCCAGACTGTTGACCAGTCAACCGCTGAAGACCGTTGTAACCAAAGGCTAATTCTAGTGCTGAGTTCGATTGACTAGATCCCATATAAGGACGATTGTCTTTGGAAGTGAGATCAACCGCTATAGACCAAGAAACAGATACACCTAAAAGAACAATCATTGAAATCATCAGTGATAACAATTTTTTCTTCCATGTCGTTCGGTAGGCAATGATGTAAAAAAGAATGAGTGCTGGTACGATCATATAGGCTTGCAGCATTTTTGTATTAAAGCCGACGCCAATCATTGCAAACGAAGCAATCGCCCAAAGCACCTTTTGCTGTTTTACAGCCTTGAACATCATTCCTGTTGCTAGTAAAAGTATAAAGACAAGTAAGCTGTCAATATTATTTGTGCGGGATACAGCCACCGCAATAGGTGTACACGCCATGATAAGTGCCGCTAATCTCGCCGCTGCTTGACCAAAAGTTGGTTTGACAAGACGGTAGATTAGATAAACAGATCCAATGCCTGCTAAAGCTTGAGGCAAGATGACGCTCCATCCATGGAGACCAAAAATTTTGGCACTGATCGTTTGCAGCCAGAAGGTGAGCGGAGGTTTATCCACCGTGACATATCCTGCTGGATCAAATGAAGCAAAGAAGAAATTATGCCAGCTTTGCATCATACTTGTGACAGCCGCAGTATAATACGCATTCACCGTGTCATCTTCCCAAATATTATAAATGTTTAAAATGGCAGATAAGATCAATATGAAAAATAAATAAATATCAAATTTCTGAAAACGTCTGATCAAAAGCAAGTCACTCCTTTTTTTCACTTGAAAAAAGTGTAACAAGCAAATATGAATAAAATGTTAATAAAAAAAGACCTTTTTTTTATTTTTTAGAAATAAAAACAGCTCTTGGTGAAAAGAGCTGTTCAAGTTGTAGAAAATCCTATGGATGCTGAATTTATTGATAAAATAGTAATTCCAAATGATATTTTAAAATATGTGAGTAGTTATAGAGTAGGTGAGCTCTCATTGAACGAAGCATTGGGAAGTTGAATGATGGCTGTTGTACCAAAGCCAGGCTCAGATTGAATGTCGAATGTTCCATGATGTTTTTTGATGATTTGATAGACAATGGCTAGCCCAAGGCCAGAGCCGCCATCCTTTCTTGTTCGTGCTTTATTTACACGATAAAATCGCTCAGAAACATGTGGGAGATCTTCTTTTGGAATACCGCTGCCTTCGTCGGTCACTTTCAATTCAGCAACACCTTGGTGAACTTGTAAATCAATCGATATTGATTTTCCAGATGGTGTGTAATGAATGGCATTGTCCAGTAAATTACGTATCACTTGTTGGAGACGGTCGCTATCACCATAAACAATACAATCCTCTTCAAGCGTTCGTTTGAAAGTAATGCTTTTTTTGTCAGCGATGAATGCCATTTGATCAAGAACATCGTGGATCAGCTGTGCAAAAACGATTGGCTCCATCGTAAGTGGATAAGAGTCACCTTCTAACTGTGCAAGATCTAAAAGATCGTGCACTAGCCGGCTTAAACGTGTGGCCTCATCTTGAATGATTTGCATTCCTTTTTTTTGATCAATGATCCCTTCTTCAATTCCTTCTGCATAGCCTTTCATATAACTTAAAGGCGTTCTAAGTTCGTGAGAGACATTCGCAAGAAATTCCTTGCGGTGCTGTTCAACTTTTTCGAGGGTTGAAGACAGTTTATTAAAGGAGCGGCTAAGCTGGTTTAACTCATCTCCTTTTTTGGTTACGGCCATTCGTTTTGAGAAATCACCAGATTCCATTTCCATTGCAATTTCTTTCATTTTATTAATTGTCTGCACTACTTTATTGGAGCTCTTATATCCGATCACGAATATCAGGAGCAGAATCATTAAGATGGATATGCCAAGCGTCAATCTAATTTGGACAAAGGGTTCATATACATCTGATAAGGGCATGGAGAGGAAAATAGTTCCCGATAGATCATCATTGCTTGAGAAAACAGGGATGGCGATGCCAAGAATATCTTGGTGAAACTTTGGGTGTTCTCTAATTAACACGACGGTTTCACCTTGAAGGAGCTTTTGGCGTTCCTTGAACGTAATGAGATTATCATTTGTGTCCATATCAAAAGGAAGTCCACTTGAAAGCTCCATTGGATCATCTGTAAAAATAATGTTTGCCTGACTTGAGTCATTTGCCCATTTCATTCTGTCGGTAAAATACTTGTCTTTCCCATGTGTGTGATAGATTTCTGCCAGCTTCTTACCTTGCAAACTTAAGGAATCGATCTGTTTATCAATATATAAATGCTGGTATAAGTAAAAGGTAAGGGCAAGCGCTGAGGCTGCAACGATTCCGATCACTGCAAGGATTAAGAAGAGTACTTTCTTTTTAATCGATAATGGCTTCATTCTTCCTCCTCAAACTTATAGCCGACACCCCAAACGGTTTTAATATATCGTTCTGCTTCCTTTAATTTCAGTCGCAGCGTTTTAATATGTGTATCGACAGTTCTTAAAGAGCCGCTCGTTGAATGTGATTCCCACAATTTTTGATAAAGGTGTTCTCGTGAAAACACTTGTCCTTGGTTGAGCAAAAGAAATATGAGTAAATCAAATTCTCTTCTTGTTAAATTAACGGGCTGTTGATGGAGGTAAACTTGTCTGCCATCTTGATCAATCTCCATGTCACCAATCTGTATTCGGCTGCGCTTTAGCGAAAGACCTCTAATTCGTCTCAGAGTGGTTTCGATTCTTGCTGCAAGCTCACGCAGACTGAAAGGCTTCATGATGTAGTCATCCGCTCCAATTTCAAGTCCTCTAATTCGGTCCTCTTCATAACTCCTCGCTGTTAAAAATAAAATCGGTATTTGAGATGTTTGTCGAATACGCTGACAGACTTCAAATCCATCCATGTCAGGCATCATGATATCTAATACAACAAGATCAACAGATTCCTTTTCAAGCTGATGCAAGGCATCTTTTCCATTATTCGCAGTGATAATGTGAAAGCCATGTCTCTTTAAAAAAGACCCGATTAACTCAAGCATATCAAGCTCATCATCTACGATTAAAATACGCATTTGTTCCTTCATTTCTTTTCCTCCAACACGATAGCATAAGGTCCTGATGGGACATTCAGTTGATTTTTCATGATAAGTGAGTGTTTATCGATGATGGATACTGAGTTGTCATCCAAGTTACTCACATAAATTGATGTCGTATCAGCGGTGATATAATTCGGATTTTGACCAGTTTCAACAGAAGCAAGCTGTTTATTTGTTTTGGTATCTACTTTGTATAGCGTATGATCTCCATGACATAGTACATATAAAGTAGAAGAATTTTTCTCTGGAAAAAATGCAACAGGCATAACGCCTAGCTTTATTTCTCGCTGTTTTTTTCCAGTTTTAGGGTCATAAGCAAAAATACTCTTATTTAAGGTGCCTGGTTTACCGTGGCCGCCGATCCAAATAGACTGTCCATCAAAATGAATCCCAGAAGGCCGTTCAAGTACAGAAAACGTACGTATATTTTTTTCCTTTTCAATATCTATGACGGAGACAGTATGACTTTCTGCATTTAAAACAAATAAAATACCTGATGAAGAAAGAGTCATAGAAGAAGGTAATGTTCCAGTTTTCACAGTCGATTTTATTTTTTTGCGCTCCGTATCAATAAAATAAACGACATTTTTCTGTGAGTTGGCAGCGATTAATGTATGAGAAGCTGCATCATATGTAAGGGAAGTCAGTCCTTTATCCACATTCATATAATCTGTCGCTGTACCTTGTTTTAGATTAATTTCGATAAGGGATTCTCCCTCTTTACTTGTAGCGATGATGACGTCTTTATTGATTTGAATAAGATCAGTGAGTGGGTGTTTTAAATCCACAGAAGAGAGCATTTTATTTTTTTGTATATCAACTATTGAAAAGGAGGCTTTTTTTAATTGAGAGATGACAGCGATGGATTGAGAGCTGCCTGGCGGCGTAAATTGCTGTTCTTTTCCACAGCCTGTCAGGAATAAAAGTAGAGCTGATAAACAGATCAAAACATATTTCACACGTTCCATTCTTCCGCTCCTTTGCGTTCTCTATTTTCAAAATCATACCACAAAAATTGTGAAAAAAAATTGAAGTTATCCATGCTGAAAGAATGGAAAGAAGCTTTTAGGTAAGTGAGGGAGACCATTTGTACCTGAAGTTCCTTATTTGTCTGGACATATGCCATTTTTTCTTCTTTAAAAGATGATTTTCAGGATTTGATGGATGCACTCGCTATAGTTTACAGTGATACAAATGATGAAAACTCCCCGCTCTAACTAAACATAGAGCAAGGGAGTCATTAGGCGGAATGTTCAGATGATGGGGAGGTTGATTTGGTTTTTACACGTTGAGATAAAAGGAAACCAAGAATGCCTGCACCCATTAATACAATAAATAAAGATTGAAAACCACTCATGATCCCAATCAATGTAGACGAAATGATACTGCCAAAATATCGAAAGGTAGAGAAAATACCAGATGCTGAACCAGATAAGCTTTGATCAACAGACGTTAAAGAAGCCATCTGCATACTGGTCATTCCAATACCTGATGAAATTCCGCCTGCGACAAGTGTCACGATAAGCAGTGGTAAGGTAGGGAACTGACTGAGTGTGATTAACATGATGCCTGATAAAGTGAGACAGAGAAATGAAAAGCCAATCATTTTTTTCGCGCCTTTTTTCGGATGGAGTCTTGCCCCTAACAAGCCGCTAATAGACATGCAAAGAGAAAATACTGATAGAATAATACCGCTTTGTGTATGAGAAAGTGCAAGTTGTTGTTCCATAAACAGCGGCATAATTAGAAGAATGGCATACATCACAAAATTACTTAGCATGATCGACAGGTTTGCGTTTGTAAATGAACTGTTTTTAAAAAGCGACAAATCGATAATCGGATTCTTTACTTTTCGTACATGTTTAAAGAATAAAGGAATGACGATCAATGCTAGAATTCCATAGATCAAGTATTCATTTAGCAATTGGCTTTTAGTGCATAGAATGAGTGTGGCAATCCCGATGGTTAAGTATAGTGAACCAGTGATGTCTACATTTGCTTGTAAGCGTGTATGCTTTGTTTTTGGAATGAGTAATACGCCGGTAACAAGTGTAAGGAACAAGAATGGGATATTGACAAAGAATATAGAATGCCAATCAAAACTCTGAATAAGAATCGAACCAATAAAAGGTCCAAGTGCGGCACCAATACCGGCTCCAAACCCAAAATACCCCATTGTTTTAGACAGTTTTTCGGGGGATACTGTTGCACGAATTAATGCAATGCTATTCGGTGTTAAAATAGCACCGCCAGCTGCTTGAATGGAACGAAAAGTGATGAGAAAAGCTAGATTAGGAGCTAAAGCACATCCAATTGAGCCAATTAAAAAGAGCATGACCCCAATTAAATACATTCGCCTGTGTCCGTATATATCTCCTAACTTACCAGCGATAGGCTGAGTGACTGCCATGACAATAAGATAAATTGTGACAACCCAAGTGATGTTTGCAAGGGATTGATCATAATAAATTGATATGGATGATAGAGCGACAGCGATCATCGTTGAATTGACTGGAACTAGTATAGCTCCAAGTAACAAAGAATAGATGACGAAACTCTCTTTTTTTAACCTCAATGTGTATACCACCTTTTGTAAAAAAGAAGAATTCCACCCTTTAAGCGGGAGAAATTCCTCTCATGAAAATGTGTGTGCATGTTTCAATAAAATCTTCTTTTTGTGTGAGAACGAGTTGAAAATCTTGCTCTAGCTGCTGAATGAAAAATCCGAAATACGTACTAATGAAAATGTCTGCATAAATGTCTTCATTTCCTTTTAATACATGATGCTGGGCACCCATCTTTTTGAAATATTGTATGAGCATTTCTCTCAATTCTTGAGGATAAATCTTTTCGTGACTGGTTAAATCCTTATACATAGCCGGTTCTCGCATACTGATATAAATAAATTCTTTTTTGGAAGTCAAATCTTCAAGGAAATAGGTACCGAGAAACTTCAAATCGGTGTATAAATCGCCTTTGAATTCTGCTTCTAGGGTTTTTGTCGGTGTTGATTTCATTTTCATAATGGCAGCAATCACGCCGCGTTTGTTTTTAAAGTTGCGAAAAATAGTTGCTTCACTCACATTCGCTTTTGTCGCTATTTCTTTGGTTGTTGTTTTTTGATAGCCTTTTTCAGTTAATAAATCCATTGTTGCGCGAATGATTCGTTGATTTGTAGATTTTAACAAGCATACTCACCTCAGGTTATGAATGTGTTTGCAACAAAGTAAGTATACCGATAAAACCTATGACCGCCAATATCATCCAAAATGATAAGTTTATGCACGCGAATGCTGCTTTAAAATCTGAATGCGTCCATTGCTACCATCTACTGTCACAAGGTCACCGGATTGAAGTGTTTCAGTTGCTATTCTAGTACCTAAGACAGCTGGCATCATATACTCTCTTGCGATAATAGCTGAATGAGATAAAATGCCTCCAGCATCGGTGATGACTGCTTTCGCATCTCTAAATAAGCTCGTCCATAAAGGTGTGGTCGTTTTACAAACTAAAATATCATCCTTTTGAAATTGTGAGAATTCGTCAGCACATGTAATGACTTTTACTCTTCCAGAAACAATACCGCTGGATGCGCCAATTCCATGGATCACATCGTGTGTGTTGTTTTCATTTTCTCTTAATGAACCAAGCATTCTTTCTACTTGCTGCAGTTCCGCTTCAGTTGGTGTACCAATGTAAGCCGGTGGTTGAATATCTTCATTTTCCTTCATTTCTATCTTTCTTTGCTGGATAACCGAATCAAATGAGATAGACGTTGTGAGCGCTTTTTGTACCTCTTCATCGTAGAGATACCAAAGATCTTCCTGATGAGGAATAGATCCTTTTTGTACTAGAAGTTCACCAATTTTTAATAGATATATCCGGGCTTTTGCATCTAACATGGCATCAATATAGAAGTGGTGGTCATCTCGGATATTCGCTGCTTGAAGGGCAAATTGATACAGCGTCTCAAATTTCGTTTTAAACGATTCATCCTTCACTTGACTCATAAAATGTTTATATGTCTCTTGTCTTTTGATCACTGCCTTTGCAAATTCTTCATCAAAATCACATTGAGACTGGATGTTATTTCTGATGATATCTAATATAAACTCCGGGTTTTCTGCCCAAGTCTCATCTGTAAGGTCATGACTTTTAACAGATCGCCAGCCGTAAACTTGGAGAAAATCCTCCAATTTCGAAATGAAATGCCTTCCTTTTTCCGAGTGATTGAGTGCATGTAACAGCTCCGAGTTCTTTTCATGTTGAATAAATGCTTGATGAAGTTCTGGATCTTGAAGGACATCCTTTGCGATATCAGATAGCACCTTGTCTGTTTCAAGAGATTTGTTCATCACGCCTATCATCATTTCGTGCAGCAAGACGACTTGGGTTTGATCACCAGTATACGTTACAAGCATGTCTTCAATGATGGCTGATAGAATGACTTGTGGTATGACGATATCAAAATGATCATCATATGCTTGGATATAAAAATTCTTTAATTCTTCAAAACCAATGATGGCTTTTTCAATGGTTATAGGTTCATTCATTTGGCGATCGAGTTTTTCGTAAAATGGAAAGAAATTTTTCTCTAGAATCTCATACATCCGTTCACTTAAATGAGGAAATAACTCAAATATGCTTTCATCAAAAACGGGTGCAGCTCCTTCTTGCGCTTCTGGCAGATCCGGTGCTGAGTATAGGTGGCCTCTGTAAAGCTTAATATCTTTGATGTTCATATCAGGTACTTGATACTTTTCTCCATTTTTCTTCATCCCGCTTTTTAAGGCTGGTATGATCAGGCTTGAGAAAAGAGGGCTCGTTGGACCAGGCATATGATCATCCATTGAAATCCAGAAATCCTGCAGCTCTTCTGGCTTCATTTGAAAAGAAGCACCTGCTGTTTCATTTACTGCTTTTGGAAGAGCTGTAGTAATCGGCCTTGCTTGAAGTAGATAAAACGACCCATCTGCAATTCCAAATTCGATATCGACTCCATGTCCGTAAAGTTCTTCTACTTGTTTCGTGATTTGTGTGATTTCCTTCAATTGATCATCGTTCAGGCAAAACTGACCAGCCATTTCCTCCGATACTGGCTCCTCGATGACACCCTCTTGCAAAGGAACAATTTGTAGCTCTTTCGCCCCAAGTGTTTTTTCAATCGAAAAGTTCTCTTTATCTACAATAAACGTGTCTGGTGTCACAAGGCCGGAGACAATTGCTTCTCCCAATCCGTAGCTTGCGGTCAGCATCATTTCATTTGTTTTCCCCGATACGGGATTCTCACTAAAGATGACACCGGAGACGTCAGAATGGATCAATCCTTGAACGACAACGGCCATGAGCGGCATCTCTTCCTCATTTTCATTCATCTCTTCCTTATATTCTGTGACTCTCGCTGCAAAATAAGAAGACCAGCATTCTTTGACTGCCTGTAAAAACTCTTCATTTGTTTTGATATTTAAATAAGTCTCGTACTGTCCTGCAAATGAGGCGCCTTCGAGATCTTCAGCAACAGAAGAGGACCTGACTGCAACTGAGGGGTAAGTCTTCCGCAAGGATTGAAAGGACGAAAGCAGCTCTGCTTCCATTTGTAAAGGAAACGATGCTTCTTTGATTTTTTGAGAAAGGTTTTGTTCTGCTGGCTGCAGATTGTGATATGAAAGAAAGCTTGCAAAGCTGTTGGTTTTGATAATAAATCCATCTGGGACTGGCAGGCCGTGATTGTTTAATTTGATTAAATTCAGGCCTTTTGCCCCTGCGAGTGATGCGGATTCTTCAGCCGCATGAAATAAAACTGAATACATGGGAATGCCCCCTTATCCAAATAGCCAATGGTTTGTATGTCTCTATTTTTAAAATGATAGTGCGCACTATCATTTTAATCATAGGATTGATTGGATGTTATTGTCAAAGACGGAAAGACCTATCTTTACAAAGGGGACAATCTCACTAATTTCCTGCTATTTCTAAAACAAAAGTCTCCGAACATGGAGAAAAAAGGCGAAATTGAAAACTGTGAATTGTTCAATATGCCAATCTTTACTATAATCAAGGAAGTAGACCATGAAGAGGGAGGGTTTTTGTGATTACAAAAGCCATATTTGCACTAGTTTTTCCTTTCTTGCTCGTTATTTTATTTTCAAAGGTTACTTATAATCATTATGTGGGCATTGCGTTAACAGCAGCGCTTTTATTTGCTTCGTACATGAAAGGCTATACAGAAACCTACTTTATTGTGGGATTAGATATTATTTCTTTAGTAGCTGGGGCTTTGTTTATGGCTAAGAAAGAAATCGAAAAAAGAGAGAAAGCTGAAGAAAATCAATGATGTCATCGCCATCAAGAGCATGATGGCTGAAAATTGACATGTTTTAAACAAGAGCTGTGCTTACGAATTCTAGTAAGCGCAGCTTTCTTTTTCTGCTCATAGAATATCTCACTCCAAAATGTTCCATACTGAAAGGAAGGTTTTCTTAAGAGGGTTATTTGCCATGGGAGAGAGGGTATGACTGTATTGGAAATAAAAATCAAGTAAGAGCCGAACTTTAGTTCGTATTTTTGTGTTCTTTTATGATAATATATTCATTAGATAGATTTCGTATACGAAACGGAGGCTTTGATGTGAGTGACCGCTTTGAATTAGTTTCTAACTATCAGCCCCAAGGAGATCAGCCAAAGGCGATTGAAAAGCTTGTTGAGGGGATCCATCAGGGGAAACAGCATCAAACGCTGTTAGGTGCTACAGGTACGGGAAAGACCTTTACTGTCTCCAACCTGATCAAAAAAGTGAACAAACCGACACTTGTCATTGCGCATAATAAGACACTTGCCGGTCAGTTATACAGCGAATTTAAGGAATTTTTTCCGAATAACGCTGTTGAATATTTTGTGAGTTACTATGATTATTATCAGCCAGAGGCATATGTACCTCAGACCGATACATTTATTGAGAAGGATGCCAGCATCAATGATGAGATTGATAAGCTGAGACACTCGGCTACGTCCTCGTTATTTGAGAGAAGAGATGTCATCATCATTGCCAGTGTGTCCTGTATTTATGGCTTAGGTTCGCCAGAGGAATATAGAGAGCTTGTGCTGTCTTTGCGTACTGAAATGGAGATTGAACGCAATCAGCTTCTTCGTAAGCTGGTGGATATTCAGTATTCTCGTAATGATATAGATTTTCAGCGCGGAACCTTCCGAGTCAGAGGAGACGTTGTTGAGATTTTTCCCGCTTCACGAGATGAGCATTGTATCAGAGTGGAGTTTTTCGGTGATGAAATTGAACGTATTCGTGAAGTGGATGCGTTGACTGGAGAAATACTTGGTGATCGTGATCATGTGGCGATTTTCCCAGCATCTCACTTCGTCACAAGAGAAGAAAAAATGGAAAAAGCCATTATCAATATTGAACAAGAGCTAGAAGAACAGCTTGCAAAGCTTCGTGAAAATGGAAAATTGCTTGAAGCGCAGCGCCTTGAGCAGCGGACAAGATATGACCTTGAGATGATGAGAGAGATGGGCTTTTGTTCAGGAATTGAGAACTATTCAAGACATCTAACCTTGCGTCCGCCTGGTTCAACACCTTACACACTGCTTGATTATTTCCCAGATGATTTTATGATTGTTGTCGATGAGTCGCATGTGACGATTCCGCAAATCCGCGCCATGTACAACGGGGACCAAGCAAGAAAGCAAGTGTTGGTTGATCACGGATTCCGCCTGCCATCAGCACTTGATAACAGACCGCTCACCTTTGATGAGTTTGAAAAGCATATCAATCATATTGTGCATGTATCAGCAACGCCTGGTCCGTATGAGCTTGAGAAAACACCAGAGGTTGTGGAACAAATTATCCGTCCAACGGGATTACTTGATCCAATCATTGAAGTCCGTCCGATTGAAGGACAAATTGATGACTTAATTGGAGAAATTCATGCACGAGTTGAGAAAAATGAGCGTGTGCTCGTGACCACACTGACGAAGAAAATGTCTGAGGATCTCACAGATTACTTAAAAGAAATCGGTATCAAGGTGAATTACCTGCATTCAGAGATTAAGACCCTTGAGCGGATTGAAATTATCCGTGATCTGCGTCTCGGTAAATATGATGTGCTTGTTGGAATCAACCTTCTTCGTGAAGGACTGGATATTCCAGAAGTGTCGCTCGTGGCCATTTTAGATGCGGATAAAGAAGGCTTTTTGCGCTCTGAAAGATCCCTCATCCAGACGATAGGCCGTGCAGCGAGAAATGCAGAAGGCCGGGTCATTATGTATGCAGACAATATGACGAAATCGATGGACATTGCGATTCAAGAAACGAAGCGAAGACGAGAACAACAAGAAGCATACAACGAGAAATTCGGTATTACACCGCAAACGATCCATAAGAAAATTCGAGATGTCATTAAGGCAACAAAGATACATGAGGATTCAGAAGAATACGAAACAAAAGCAGCACCAAAACTTTCGAAAATGAGCAAAAAAGAACGAGAAAAAGTGATCGAAAAAGTCGAGATGGAAATGAAAGATGCAGCAAAAGCGCTTGATTTTGAAAAAGCAGCAGAATTAAGAGATCTATTGCTAGAGCTAAAAGCGGAAGGATGATTGCCTGATGGCTATGGAACGAATAGAGGTGAAAGGTGCTAGAGCCCACAACCTTAAAAATATTGATGTCAATATCCCGCGTGACCAGCTAGTGGTCATTACGGGATTATCTGGTTCAGGAAAATCGTCGCTTGCCTTTGATACGATTTATGCAGAAGGTCAGCGCAGGTACGTTGAATCTCTTTCAGCGTATGCACGCCAATTTCTTGGGCAGATGGATAAACCGGATGTAGATGCCATTGAAGGTCTTTCTCCGGCGATTAGTATTGACCAGAAAACGACGAGCCGAAACCCTAGATCAACAGTTGGTACTGTCACTGAAATTTATGATTACTTGCGTCTCTTGTATGCTCGAGTCGGAAAACCGATTTGTCCTATACATGGAATTGAAATTACGTCACAAACGATTGAGCAGATGACAGATCGTATTTTAGAGTATCCTGAAAGAACGAAATTGCAAGTGCTTGCGCCAGTTGTATCCGGCCGCAAAGGAACACATGTGAAAGTGCTTGATCAAATTCGGAAGCAGGGCTATGTACGAGTGAGAGTCGATGGAGAGATGGAGGATCTTTCAGAAGATATCGAGCTTGAAAAGAACAAGAAGCATTCCATTGAAGTAGTCATTGATCGAATTGTCGTGAAGGAAGGCGTTGCTGCTCGGCTGTCTGACTCCCTTGAAACGGCGCTGCGGCTAGGCGAAGGCCGAGTGATGATTGATGTGATTGGACAAGAAGAGCTGTTATTCAGCGAACATCATGCTTGTCCGCATTGCGGGTTCTCTATTGGTGAACTTGAGCCGAGAATGTTTTCATTTAATAGTCCTTTTGGTGCCTGCCCGAGCTGTGATGGGCTCGGTTCAAAACTGGAAGTCGACCCTGAGCTTGTCATTCCTAATAAGGATCTGACTTTACGGCAGCATGCCATTGCACCATGGGAGCCGCAAAGCTCGCAATACTATCCACAGCTTCTTGAGGCTGTTTGTACACATTATGGCATCGACATGGACATTCCAGTAAAAGATATCCCATCGCATTTATTTGATAAAATTTTATATGGAAGCGGATCTGAACGGATTTATTTTAAATATGAAAATGATTTTGGTCAGGTACGTGAAAATGAAATTGAGTTTGAAGGCGTTCTTCGTAATATTGAACGACGTTATAAGGAAACAAGCTCAGATTATATTCGTGAGCAAATGGAAAAATATATGGCCAATCAGCCATGTCCGACATGTAAAGGATATCGTCTGAAAAAAGAAACGCTGGCGGTTCTCATCAATGGCAAGCATATCGGAGAAATCACCGATTTGTCTGTCTCTGATGCCCTTGATTTCTATGAAAAAATCGAGTTGTCTGAGAAAGATTTGCAGATTGCCCAGCTCATTTTACGTGAAATCAAAGAGCGTTTGTCCTTCTTAAATAATGTGGGCTTAGATTATCTGAATTTGAGCCGGTCCGCTGGCACACTATCAGGCGGAGAGGCGCAGCGGATTCGCCTGGCAACTCAAATCGGGTCAAGGCTGACAGGTGTTCTTTATATATTAGATGAACCATCCATTGGTCTGCATCAGCGTGATAATGACCGATTGATCGGGACATTGAAAAACATGCGCGACATCGGGAACACACTGATTGTTGTGGAGCATGATGAAGATACCATGCTAGCCGCTGACTATTTAATAGATATTGGACCTGGAGCAGGAGTTCATGGAGGAGAAGTGATTTCAGCTGGAACGCCAGAAGAAGTCATGAAGGATCCGAAATCCTTAACAGGCCAATATTTATCAGGTGAGAAATTTATTCCGCTGCCAATTGAGAGAAGAAAGCCTGACGGCCGCTATATTGAGATAAAAGGTGCAAAAGAAAACAACCTGAAAAACGTGAATGCGAAGTTCCCTCTGGGCGTCTTTACAGCTGTGACCGGAGTATCCGGCTCAGGAAAAAGTACGCTTGTGAATGAAATTCTATTAAAATCACTTTCACAAAAATTGCACAGAGCGAAGGCGAAGCCAGGGCAGCACAAAGAAATCAAAGGAATGGATCATTTGGATAAGGTCATTGATATTGATCAATCTCCAATTGGCCGTACACCAAGATCCAACCCTGCCACGTATACAGGTGTCTTTGATGATGTGCGGGATGTGTTTGCACAAACAAACGAAGCAAAGGTACGAGGCTATAAAAAAGGCAGATTCAGCTTTAACGTCAAAGGCGGCCGCTGTGAGGCGTGCCGCGGGGATGGCATCATTAAAATTGAAATGCACTTTTTGCCAGATGTGTATGTGCCTTGTGAAGTGTGTCACGGGAAACGTTATAACCGCGAAACACTCGAGGTCACATATAAAGGGAAAAACATTGCTGACGTGCTTGAAATGACTGTGGAGGACGCACTCCAATTTTTCGAGAATATCCCGAAAATAAAGCGGAAGCTTCAAACGATTTATGATGTGGGGCTAGGATACATTACACTTGGACAGCCTGCAACGACATTGTCCGGAGGAGAGGCGCAGCGCGTGAAATTGGCATCTGAGCTTCACCGCCGTTCAAACGGAAGGTCCCTTTATATTTTGGACGAGCCGACAACAGGACTGCATGTGGATGATATTGCCCGTTTATTAAAAGTGCTTCAGCGTTTGGTTGAAAACGGAGATACGGTGTTGGTCATTGAGCACAACCTTGATATTATCAAGGCTGCTGATTATCTCGTTGATCTCGGACCAGAAGGTGGTGCAGGCGGCGGAACGATCATTGCCTCTGGCACTCCTGAGCACATTGCAAAAGAAGAAGCATCTTACACAGGAAAATACTTGAAGCCTATTTTAGAGCGTGACCGTAAACGCATGAAACAGTTGGTTAAAGAAACGGAAAGTGTGACTTCTTCATAAAGAAAACCCCTCGATAAGAGGGGGTCAGCGTGTAGACAAACCCTCGCATTCTTTGTCAGTTCTGCGCTCCGGTGCTCACGAATGTTTCAATTCGCTCCGCTCCGGTACTCGTCCTTCCTAGGGCTGCAAAGGTTTTCTATCACGCTGAAAAGAAGACAAAGGGCTAAAATCAAGATCATTTTAGCCCTTTGTCAACAGTCTGAAACCCCTCAATAAGAGGGGTTTTTCTTTTATTGCACATCTTCCTTCGGCATTAAATTACTGAGGTGCGTTAAATCCTTTAAAATATGGGTGCTGCTGCTGTCGAGCAGTACCTTTAAATAACGGATATCACCATACTTTGGATGAGACGGATGAATGGTCTCAAGCTCCTTGATCATATCGCTGTTCATGCTTTTCTGTTTTTGTATAAGGTCTAAAAGCGTTTGAGCCGTTTGTTTTGTATTATGATGATCTGTCAAAATAATTACCCCCTATATTGATAATCACCATCTTTTCAACATATTTTAAAGGGTAATCTGTGAAGAATCTACTCTTAGGTGCAAAAAGAAATAATTTGTGTCTAAGGTCATATGTAAATCGAATGATTTTGAAACTTTTTATACGCAATAAACGTATGAGTTAGAAAGGAATTTTCGTTATGAAGGAGCGAATATATATGAATAGAGATCAGTCGATTATTGCTTCTATTTGTTATTTTAGTGTATTATTTATGCCGTTTATCGTACCGATCGTGGCGTTTTTTGTAGTAGATCAAAAGGAAACGAAGCGGCACGCATTGCGGGCATTATGGTCACATCTTTTGCCGGTCGCAGCGTGCATTCTGTTGATTTTTGGGTCTATCCCATTTTTATTGACGACACAGGCAGGTGACTCGCTCATTCCAGTCATGATGGTGTTCATCTTGTCTTTTTTAGTAGTCATTGGCTTTTTGATCTCTGTCATTTGGAATATCATTCAAGGTATTAAAGTACTTCAATCCATCAAATCTTAGGAGGGCTTTGTATGAATGAAAAAGAACGAATTTTAAAATTAGTAGAAGACGGAGTATTATCAGCAAAAGAAGCAATTACGCTGCTGGAAAAACTAGAAGAAGGTCAGTCAGTTTCATTAGAAAAGTCTACGGCTGATCACACCTTTCATGAAGAAAAAGCTGGAGCAGAGAGCAAAGGAAACGGCACCGAAAATCTTGGGGCAAAGCTGTTTGGCTGGTTAGACTCTGCGGTGAAAAAGGTAAAAGACGTGGATCTTGATTTGAACTTTGGACAGTCCGTTGATGTTGAGCACATTTTTCAGTTCAAGGACGCATCGCTTTCTCATTTAGATATTCAATTGGCGAACGGCAGCCTCAACGTGATGCCTTGGGACGATCGAGATATTCGAGCAGAGTGTCATGCAAAAATTTACCGTGCAGAGGATGGAGAGCAGGCAAGACAGCAATTTCTCAATCAATTGGACTGCGGGCTTGAAGGAGATAAATTTTTTATTCGAACCGAAAAGAAGACGATGAAAGTCAATGTTACATTATACGTACCGCGTATCCAATACGATAAGATCAAGGTCAAGCTGTTTAATGGACCGATTCGCGGGGAAAAGCTAAAGACAAAAGAACTTGCCGCGAAAACGACAAATGGTGTTGTCTCTTTTGCTTCGTTACAAGCAGAAAAAGTCGGAATAGAAACAGCAAACGGACAAATCAAACTGGCAGATCACGAGTGTGGTATGATTGAAGTAGAAACCATCAATGGGCTCATAGACCTGCGCGGGAAAAGTGAATCAATTGATGCTCAAAGCTTTAATGGAAATATTGCTGTTCAGCTGTCAGATGAAAAGTGCCGTTCCATCTATGCGAAAACGACAACAGGCAGTGTGGACGTTCAGATTCCGCGTGCATGTGCAGTGACCGCTGAGCTGAAAAGCAATCTTGGGTCTATCTCTCACGATTTACTTGATGCAGAGATGATTAAAGAAAAAAATGAAACATTACAAAAAGAGAAAATGATCAAAGCCAATCAACAAGCGGTGCACAGTATATCCATTTTTGCAGAAACAAAAACAGGCTCAATACAAGTAAAGCACCAATCAGACAAGGAGTGATTCTACATGAAGAAGCTTTATCGTTCAGCAACAGATAAAAAAATAGCGGGTGTTGTTGGTGGACTTGCGGAATATTTAAGTGTTGATGCATCGCTGCTTCGCATTTTAACCGTCATCATCGGATTTTTGACAGCATTTATGCCGATCTTCCTGATCTACTTCATCTGGTATTTTGTTGTTCCGGAAGAAGGCACTAAATAAATGCTTAGATGGATTGTCAGTATTTTAGTAAATGCATTACTTTTAATCGTCATTGCTGGATATTTTGATTCGGGCATTCTGCCTGGGCTCGGGAGCGTGTATATTGAAGGTTTTGGTGCAGCCATTGTGGCAAGTATCATTTTGTCCTTACTCAATATTTTAGTGAAGCCGTTTTTGATCATTTTAACGCTTCCAGTGACCGTTCTTTCACTAGGATTGTTTTTATTTGTCATCAATGCGATTACACTCATGATGACATCGAGCTTTATGGGAGATAGCTTTAACATTGATGGATTCGGAACGGCCATTTGGATGGCTGTCATTTTATCCATTTTCCATCTGTTGATACAAAAAGGAATTGTAGAGCCGTTAGCGAAAAAAAGCTAACGGTTTTTTTGTGCAAATTTGCATCGTTTCTCTGTTCCATCTGACATAAAAACGACCTTCAGGAGACACAATATCCGAAGGGAGGCGGTGCAAGATGGTGAACGTGAGCAGACAAATCATGCTTTTATGTTTTTTTATCATTCTTTTTTGTTTCAGTCAGCCTGCTTCAGCAGGACCTTTTCTTCAAACAGAAGTGAATGTACCGGACAAGCCTTTTTCGCCTTTTATCTTTGACCAATTTCATGTGGACGTCCGCCCGGTTCTAGGAAAAAGCCATGATCTACAGTTTCGTGCGTCCATTAGTGACCAAGAACAGATTTTGTCTGCGAACTTGTATTATAAACAAAGTGATGAACTGGGGTACCGCTTGATTCCAATGGAAAGGCTGCCAGGGATGAAGCCAGAATTTACCGCGAAAATTCCGCCAGATCAATTATGGAATCCAACCGTTCGTTACTATACAGAGTTCCTTACGCAAAAATCAGTAATCAAAACGGCAGAGAAATCGGTTCATTTAAATGGATTTGAAGAAGATCTTTCACATATTCCGGATTTATTCATCACAGAAATTGTCGTCAATTCAAAAAACCGAAAAGGCAAAGATGCTTTTGAGTTTATCGAAGTGTATAACACGACACATGCGCCTATCTCTCTTAAACATTATCAGCTCCGCTACCGCAATCCTGCACAGGGCATTGAAATGGATGATGTATATTCCTTTCACACAAATCCAGTCACCATTTCACCTGGAAAACCTTATGTATTCTGGCTGAGAAAAAAAGGGCAGGAGCATTTAACGGCAGCGGACTTTAATGCCATGTATAAAAGCCAATTAAAAGAGGGCGAGCATTTGTCCATTATTGAGAGCAAAGGGCTGTCCAACTCTAAATCTCGTCTTGTTTCGATCACAACAAATATAGGTGAAGAAATTTCTTCTGCCGCTTTTCGTTTGAAGCCATCATGGTTTAGCGAGCATAAATCCTTGCTGTTCAAGTATCCAATGGATGGTACGACGCAGACGAAGCTGATTTCGAAAATTGAGGAAGAACCCACTCCAGGTAAAGTACTAAAAGCACAAATTCCATCTGAAAAAAAGGAAATTTCTCAAGATATCCATAAACCTGTGATTGAAGATATGACGGTAAGGAAGCCGGTGAAACCAACTGAAAGTGTAGAGATTAAAGCAGATGTCCAAGATGATCAGGCCGTGAAAACCGTCAAGCTGCGCTATCGAACGAATCGAAAAGATCCGTTTAAGGAAATACTGCTGCAAAAAGACCATAATGACCGGTTATTTCATCATATTATTTATTCACCTGAGTTGATTGGGAAAGAACAATTGGAATATCAGCTTGAAGCGTCAGACGGCGAAAATGAAGCCAAGACGTTGAAAAAAACGATTGATGTGGAGCAGGTCAGCAAAGCCCACGGTCTACGATTCAATGTGGAAGAGGGAGATACGGTATCAGGTTTATTTTCATTAAAGGCAACGTCTGATCAGAAAAAAAGCATCGAATTGCGGATAGATGGAAAACGGAATCAGCAAGTATCCTCTGCCCTTGAAGCAGATCCATATATCGCATTTGATGTCAAAGGAACAAATTTATATTTTAAAAATGGTGTGTCTATAGGTAGGCGTTTACTTTCTATTTTTGATGATTCGACAAAAGTGTACCGTACCTATACAATGCCAATACCCGAAGAAGAGATAAAAAAGGCAGGTCTCCAAACGATCTCTTTTCACGCTGGCACAAAGTCTTCTCCGGTGGACCGGCTGCCTGGAGAGAATCATGATGATTTTGAATTGAAAAACGTCAGGATGATCTTATCAAATGGAACACAAATTCCGCCAATCAATGCGAAGCCGCTAAAAGAATGGAGAATGGGAGACAGCGGGAACGCAAAAAAGGTGAGAACGTTTCAATTTGAGATTCCAAAAGAGGCGTATGTTTCAACCTATATAAAGTGGGACACAAAAAGGCTGAAAGAAGGGCCGCACCTGATTGAGGCCAAAACCTCAGACGAGCACGCTTCAGTACGTGTGAAAGTTGATAACACTGGGCCGAGAATTAAGACCAACGTACAAGTAAAGGATCAATATAAAGGCGCCTTTACATTAAAAGCAAAAGTTACGGATCGCTGGAGTGACATAGAGGAGTTGAAGGCATATGTGGATGGCAAACCAGTTTCTTTGCCATATCAGACGTCCTCTAGTGAATTAAAGCCTGGGAAGCACACGTTTACGATCAAAGCAAAAGACGCAGCTGGTAACATGTCGACGTTAAAAAAAGAGTTCAAGACGGTACATGAGCATCCAGAAACACCAGAGCGGGTGGCAGATAAGACGAATATGAAATCATCAAAACAAACTGTGCTAACCAAGGATCCAACGAATGATAAGTTAGATTACTCTTTTTATCGTGCCTATCAATATACATCGCTGCATCCTTCAATGAAGATTTTTAAGTATGCAGCAGAGACAGAACCGCCTAAGAGTTATCTCCAAAAAGGAGAAATGATTTTTTCTGATCAAGAAAGGAACCGCATTGCATTTGTTGATGGAAAGTCAGTTGAAACGAAGGATTTACAGCGTTTTCCTTATCATCGTTTTCAAATTAAGGTTCATCATAGTGTACGTGAAAAGGATGTCGTCGAAGCTGTATGGAAAGGGAGTTCATTGTCAGGGAGAAAGGTGACAATGTACGCGTGGAATCACCAGCAGGAAAAGTGGGATAAAATCACTCATCACTTTGCCAAGGATCAAAAGGAATTTTATCTGAAAGGGCTACTGTCAGTGAGACAGTACATGAAGAATCAAACGTTTGATTTGCTAGTACAGGATGAAATCAGCAAATCGCAAAAGCCATATAAGATGGTATGGATGTCTGACACTCAATATTATGCAAAGAGCTATCCTCATATCTTTAAACAAATGGTTGAATGGATCAGAGATCAAAGAGAAAAATTAAACATTCAATATGTGTTCCACACAGGCGATATTGTGGATGATTCAAAGGATAAGCAATGGCACCGTGCTGATACATTTATGCGTGTATTGGATCAGAATCACATTCCCTATGGGGTTTTAGCAGGAAATCATGATGTTAGACACAAGGACGGTTTATATGCGGAATACGGGAAATATTTCGGGGAAAAGCGCTTTGCCGATAAGCCTTACTATGGTGAATCCTATCGAAACAATAAAGGTCATTATGATCTCATCTCTGCCGGCGGCAATGATTATATGATGGTGTACATGGGCTGGGGGATTAAGCAAGATGAAATTGATTGGTTAAACCGTGTAATTTCTGAGCATCCAGATCGTATCGTCATTTTAAATTTCCATGAATATTTGTTAGTGAGCGGCAACCGAAGCCCGATTGGCGACCTCATCTTCCACCAAGTGGTGAAACGCCATCCTAATATTGTGGCCGTATTTAGCGGCCATTACCATGGAGCAAGCAGGAAAGTAGATGAGCTTGATGATGACCATGATGGAAAAGTCGACAGGAAAGTATATCAAATACTCGCCGATTATCAGTCAGGACCTGAAGGTGGTCAAGGGTTTATGAGGGTCATAACAGCCGATCAAGAAAAAAATCAACTTCATTTTACGACATACTCTCCTTACTTGAATCAAGAGCATTTTTATGATCCTAAAACGTATGGAGATCAGGATGAATTTTCAATCGATGTAGATTTGACACCGAAAATGAAATCTGTCAAAACCAATTATTTTGAACTCAATGTGTATACGAATGTTCTTCTAGGAGAAGCGCGCGGCGTAAAAAGCGGCAAAAAAGCAAGCTTTGAGTGGAAGGGCTTAAAGCCAAATGAAGATTATTATTGGTACACTGTAGCAAAAGATCGTTTTCAAGGAAAAGCCATTTCACCAATATGGAAAATTCATACAAAAGATGATGACGAAACAAAATTTCTTAGGAAATAAAAAAACAGTGCTCCGTGTCAGGGGCACTGTTTATCTTTCCATTGTATGAATGAGCTTGTAACGATCCCCTCTATAAACGGAAACAACATACTCAAATGGAATGTCTTGTTGAAAAAAAGTCGTTCTTGTTATGGACAGCACAGGGTCTCCTGCTGAAATAGACAGCAAGTTTGCTTCTTCCTTTGAGGCAACATTGGCTTCAAGTTCCTGTTTGGCATGAGCAATGACATGTCCAGTGTGAGTTTCTATATATTCATATAAAGAGCCAGTTAAATGTTTCTTTGTTAAATCTCCGGCAAATCTTTCAGGTATATAGCTCGTTTCAATCGCCATTGGTTCATCATTTGCAAGGCGTATCCGTTTGAGCTCAAATACAGCATCACTATTAGACAGCTGTAAGACTGGCAGCAAGTGCTCTGGACATGCAGTTTTTTTGAAGTCAATCAGCTGGCTTGATGCTTTGAGTCCACGCTGGCGCATATCCTCTGAAAAGCTTGTTAAGCCTTGAAGCGGCTGTTCAAATTTTTTCCGGCTAACAAAGGTGCCTTTTCCTTTTTGTCGATACAAATATCCTTCGTTCACAAGATTCGATAAGGCTTGTCTGACAGTCATTCGACTAATACCAAAGCGTTCGGCATATTCTCTTTCAGAAGGAATGAGTGTATCAGGTGCTAATGTTCCATCCTCAATCTGTTTTTTCAGGTTCTCCATAATCTGATGGTACATCGGAATAGGTGACTGCTTATCAATAAACATGTGAAAATCCTCTCGTTTTTAGCGTAGTGATCCAGCATCTCGATCAATCAAGACCGTTACATCTTCATGAAGTTTCAGTGCAGACGCTGGGAAGTCCGGATGAATCTCTGCCTGTTCTAAATATTGTATCACTTTCGCTTTTGATTTTCCCGAAGCAAGAAGGAGAATCTTTTTACTTGAAAGAATGCTCGCAATTCCCATTGTGATGGCATGTGTAGGTACCTCATCAATAGAAGAAAAGTATCTTGCGTTAGCCTGTCTCGTGTTTTCATCTAACTGCACAACATGAGTTTTTGAGTTGAAAGGGGTACCTGGTTCATTAAAACCGATATGCCCATTTTGACCGATTCCAAGGAGCTGAAGATCGATGCCGCCTACAGCCTCAATGAGCTGGTCATATCTTAAGCATTCCTTTTCTAAATGAGCTGCATTGCCATTTGGAAGAAAATACTGATCCTGAGGGAGATCAATATGGTCAAATAAATGACGTTTCATGTAGGTCATATAACTATTTTCGTGTTCTGGATTGAGTCCTGCATATTCATCTAAATTGATTGTTTTTGTTTGCTTGAAAGACAATTGACGCGCTTGATGAAGTTGAATTAACTCTTTGTAAGTTTCAATAGGTGTACCGCCTGTTGCTAGGCCGAGTACGGCATCGGGTTTAGCAGCTATTGTCCTTGCAATAATGGCAGCTGCTTCTTTTCCTAATTGATCTTTGCTTTCAAATTCGATGATGTTCATTAGTGGTTGGCCTCCTTTTTTTCAAAGACGATTTGTCCACGGCAGATCGTCATCATCAGTTCACCAGATTCATCCCAAATCACCAGATCTGCTAGTTTTCCAACTTCGATGGAACCGAGCTGTTGATCAAGTCCCAGCTGAGCGGCCGCATTGGTTGAGGTCATCTTCGCAATCTCTGTCCAATCACAATCAGTGAGTTGTTTCATCCGTTTGACGCCATCTTTCATTCGCAAAATCGATCCTGCAAGTGTACCATCGTCCAGCAATGCTTTTTCGCCGCTGACTGTGACCGTCTGACCGCCAAATTCATACGTTCCATTCCCAAGCCCTTTTGCACGCATCGAGTCTGTGATCATGATTAAACGATCACTTCCTTTTGCCAAATACGCAAGCTTGATGGAAAGAGGATGGGAGTGAATCCCATCTGTGATCAGCTCAGTATGAAGATTCTCGTTCGTAAGAGCAGCACCTACAGCGTTCGGTTCACGGTGCTGAAACGAACTTATTGCGTTATAAAGATGCGTTACATGGCGTGCACCATGCTTAGCTGCTAAATTGATCATGTCATGATGGGCATTCGTATGTCCAATAGAAGGGATAATGTTCTTTTCCTGTAATAGAGAAAGAAATGCAAAATCTGTGTCTTCCTCAGGTGCAAACGTGACAATTCGAATGAGCTGATCAGAAGCATCCAGCCATTTTTTAAAAAGCGGAATATCAGGCTGTTTAATCCATTGAACAGGCTGTGCTCCTGCCTTATCTTTAGAAATAAATGGACCTTCGAGGTGGATTCCTATACATTGTGCCTGATTTCCTGCTTGTGCTTCATTACTTTGTTTCCACTGAGCGACATTTTTAAGTGCATGCTCAATTTCATGATGGTTTTGTGTGATGGTTGTCGCTAAAAAACTTGTCGTTCCTTCTGACGGTAGGTTGTCAGCGAGTGTATTCATCGCTTCTGCCGTCGCATCCATCATGTCTGCACCATATCCGCCATGGATGTGAATATCAATCATTCCAGGGAGTAAATAAAAGTTTTCCCGGGAAATATATACTTTTTCATAATTTCCTGTCGGTGGTGATGTTGAAATATAGTCAATCTTGCCATCGCGTAAACCGACAAAACCGTTTTCAATGACCTTTGTCTTTGTCACAATATGAATGTTGGAGAGCAATAAAGAACCGCTCATGTTTGAGCCCCCTTATTCGTTATCTTTCATTTAAGTTTACTCTTTTTAAGTATAGTTGTCTATACCAGTTAGGGCGGTGAAACAGGAACAGGATAAAATACTGTTTTGGGTTCATCATTGAAAGTGATAAAATAGAGCTGTATTTCTGAATCGCCTGTGATAAAAGGAGGAAGAAGCGTGCCGAAAGTTCGTACGAAGGACATAATGGAACAATTTCATCTTGAACTGGTAAGTGGGGAAGAAGGGATTAATCGTCCCATTACAATCAGTGATCTTTCCAGGCCAGGTATTGAAATGGCTGGTTATTTTACATATTATCCAAAAGAAAGAGTTCAACTTTTAGGGAAAACAGAGCTTTCTTTTTTTGAACAGCTCCCAGAACGCGAACGAAAGCAGAGAATGATGTCTCTTTGTACAGATATTACCCCTGCCATTATTTTGTCACGAGATCGTGATGTCCCGAAGGAATTAATCGAAGCATCAAATGAAAATGGCGTGCCTGTTTTACGATCTAGCCTAAAAACGACAAGACTTTCGAGTCGATTGACCAACTTTTTAGAAAGTAAGCTTGCACCAACGACTGCCATTCATGGGGTGCTCGTAGATGTATATGGTGTAGGTGTATTATTAATTGGGAAAAGCGGAGTAGGGAAAAGTGAAACAGCATTAGAATTAGTGAAGAGGGGACATCGGCTGGTTGCAGACGATTGCGTGGAAATCCGTCAAGAGGATCAGGATACGTTAGTCGGGAGCGCACCTGAGCTGATTGAACATCTTTTAGAAATCCGCGGGTTAGGCATTATTAATGTGATGACCTTATTTGGAGCAGGCGCTGTCAGAAGCTATAAGAGAATTACGATTGTAATGAACCTTGAGCTTTGGGAACAAGGCAAACAGTATGATCGTTTAGGACTTGAAGAAGAGAAAATGCGCATCATCGATACAGATGTGCCGAAGCTGACGATCCCTGTGCGGCCAGGACGAAACTTAGCGGTCATCATTGAGGTGGCTGCGATGAACTTCAGGCTGAAACGTATGGGACATAATGCAGCAGAACAATTTACAAGTAAACTTGCTGATGTCATTGAAGACAATGGCCAGGATGAATAGGAGTTGACTATATGAACGAAGCAATTCAGCCAATTGATCCGATTGCTTTTCACCTCGGACCTATTTCGGTTCATTGGTATGGTGTGATTATTGGGGTCGGGGCCTTGCTTGGACTTTGGCTCGCCTTGAGAGAATGTGAAAAAAGAGGAATCAATAAAGATCTGTTTATTGACTTAATCTTATTTGCCATTCCAATAGCGATTATTTGTGCCCGAATTTATTATGTATCCTTCGAATGGGATTACTATCAGCAGCACCCAAACGAAATCATTAAGATTTGGAATGGTGGAATTGCGATTCACGGCGGGCTGATCGGTGCCGTGCTGACAGCCATCATTTTTACAAAAGTGAGAAAGGTATCCTTTTGGAAAATAGCTGACGTCGCAGCACCTAGTATTTTACTAGGGCAGGCAATTGGACGCTGGGGGAACTTTATTAACCAAGAAGCACACGGTGAGGCGGTTTCAAGAACCTTTTTAGAAAATTTGCATCTGCCTGAGTTTATCATTAATCAAATGTATATTGATGGTACCTATTATCACCCGACGTTCTTATACGAATCATTATGGAATCTTGTTGGTGTTGTCATCTTGATTTTATTACGCAGAACTTCGCTGCGCAGAGGCGAAATCTTCTTGTCTTATTTAATTTGGTATTCAATCGGCCGTTTCTTCATTGAAGGGATGAGAACAGACAGCTTAATGCTGACAGAGCATCTTCGAATCGCACAGATGATTTCGATTGCGATATTCGCAGTGGCTGTTCTACTGATTTTCTTTAGAAGAATGAAAGGATACGCATCGATTCCGTATAAAGAGAACAACTCATCGAATTAAGCAGGGGGGATCAGAAGAAGATGGGAGAGACATGGAAAAACGGCTTGAAAGCAGGGCTGTCGACAACTTGGACACTTGGTAAAGTCATCTTTCCAGTGACCATTCTCGTCAGTATCTTGCAGCATACGCCTGTCATGGATTGGATCATCCGATTCATTCAGCCATTTATGGGACTGTTTGGTCTTTCGGGGGAAGCGGCTATTCCGCTTGTATTAGGAAATATGCTGAATTTGTATGCGGGGATTGCTGCCATTTTGACATTAGAGCTTCCTGTGAAGGAAGTGTTTATTTTGGCAGTGATGCTGTCCTTTTGCCATAACTTGATCATCGAATCAACAGTGGCAGCAAAGGTTGGACTGAGAGTATCTGTGATTTTGCTGGTCAGAATCAGTCTTGCTGTTATTTCTGCTATTGTCATTCATCTCGTTTGGCAGGGAGGCGAGGAGCCGGCGCAATATGGACTTTTGAGTGCAGCTCAGGCGGCTGATGTGCCTTCCAGCTGGTACATGATCGTCCTTCTTGCTTTACAAAAAGCAGTACTCGGTGTGCTGCAGCTTGCCTGTATCGTTATCCCGCTCATGATCATCATTCAATTCATGAGAGATTTAGGGTGGCTCCATACACTGTCTAAGTGGCTGTCACCTTTTACTAGAATGCTTGGAATGAAAGAAAATACGTCTATGACGATGGTGGCTGGATTAACGATTGGTCTCGCTTATGGAGCCGGTGTGATGATGAAGGCAGTGGAAGAGGACGGTGTGAGTAAAAAGGACTTAACCCTTGCTTTTATTTTCCTTGTTGCCTGCCATGCGGTGGTCGAAGATACGCTGGTTTTTATTCCACTTGGTATTCCGGTATGGCCGCTTCTTGTGATCCGCCTGATTTCTGCAATTTTATTGACAGCTGCCATTAGCTATATTTGGCGGAAGCGGGAACATGCAGCTGTTAGAAAGGAAGCCATATGAACGAATCAACGATCAACACAGTGCTATTTGATTTAGATGGCACATTAATCAATACAAATGAATTAATTATTGCTTCATTTCAGCATACGCTGGACCATTATTATCCTGGTCAGTACAGCCGTGAGGATATTCTTCATTTCATTGGTCCGTCCTTGTTTGATACATTTTCTGCGATGGACCCTGATTTGACAGATGACATGATTCAGATGTACCGCACGTTTAATCATAAGCAGCATGATCTGCTTGTGACTGAATATGAGACCGTTATCGACACATTGAAAGTCCTGCAGGATCGAGGATTTAAGCTCGGTATTGTCACAACGAAGATACGGGATACGGTTTTAATGGGATTGAAGCTGACCGGTTTAGAGCCGTTCTTTGAGGTCATTGTGACGCTCGATGATGTCCAAAATGAGAAGCCGCATCCGGAGCCTGTTCAGCTGGCATTATCAAAGCTCGGCAGTGATCCGCATGAAGCGGTGATGGTCGGTGATAATTATCACGACATTTTGTCTGGTCAAGCGGCAGGGACAAAGACGGCAGGTGTTGCTTGGTCGATTAAGGGAGAAGAGGCCCTTTTAAAGCATCGCCCTGATTTCATGCTGAAGAAAATGAGTGATCTCCTGGCGATTGTTGGAGCTGATTAAGTTGAGAAAAACAGATCGTTATCCTGTAAAAGGGGTCAATTCGCTGCGGCAAGTCTATCGGACAGTTCCCTTTTTCAAAGTGGTGAAAAATTTCATTTTTATTCAAATGGCAAGGTACACGCCTTTTATGGGAATGAAAAATTGGATTTACCGAACCTTTCTTCGTATGAAGGTCGGCGAGGATACGGCGTTCGCCTTAATGGTGATGGTTGATCTGATGTTTCCTGAGAAAATCACTGTCGGTCGAAATAGTGTGATCGGCTATAACACAACCATCTTGTCCCATGAGTATTTGATTAAAGAGTACCGACTTGGGGAAGTCTATATTGGTGATGAAGTCTTAATTGGAGCTAATTCAACTATTTTACCTGGTGTGACCATTGGGGATGGAGCGATCGTATCGGCTGGTACACTTGTTCATAAGGATGTCCCAGCAGGCTCATTTGTTGGAGGTAATCCAATGCGCATGATTTATACGAAAGAAGAAATGGAAGCACGTCAATCTACGTCTGCTGAGTAGCTCGGCAGACTTTTTTGTTGACAATGTGACATGGTGTAACTATAATGATTACAACAGAGGTGAGAAAACATGAAAATCAGCAGCAGATTTACTGTCGCTGTCCATATTCTGGCCTTGCTATCACTTGAAAAAGGATCATTACAGACATCGGAGGATATCGCGGGAAGTGTGAATACAAACCCAGTGGTCATCCGCCGCATTATGAGTAAATTAAAAAAAGCAGGTCTAATCTCAACGAGTCTTGGCAAAGGTGGTTCTCAGCTGAACCGCAGTGAAGACGACATCACACTGCTCGATGTGTATAAAGCGGTTGAAGTCGTGGATGAGGGAGAATTGTTTCAAATTCATGAAAGCCCAAATCCTGACTGTCCGATCGGTGCAAATATTCAAGCGGTGCTTGAATTAATTTTATGCCGCGCTCAAAGTGCGATGGAGCAAGTGCTTGCTGAGATCAAATTAAGTGAACTAACGCATGTGCTAATCAAAAAAATTGGATGATCAATTCAATTTTTTTTACCTCTGTTGTAACCGTATTAGTTACACCTTTCTTTATCAACATAAAATCATATTGCAGGAGGAGTTAACATGAAAATTGGAATTATTGGCGCAACAGGTAAAGCAGGACAAGAAATTGTGAAAGAGGCTCGATCAAGAGGACATGAAGTAACGGCAATCGTCCGTGATGCACAAAAGGTGACAGATTCATCTCTATCTGTTCTTGAGAAGGATGTGTTTCACTTGCAAGCAGAAGACATCAAAGGCTTTGATGTGATTGTAAATGCATTTGGCGCACCTGCTGGAAAAGAGCATCTTCACGTAGAAGCTGGGAAAAAGCTGATCGATATTTTAAAAGAGGCACCTGAGACTCGTTTGATCGTTGTGGGCGGAGCAGGAAGTCTATTTGTAGATGAGGCGAAAACAACAAGACTAGTGGACACACCAGAGTTTCCTAAAGAATATGCTGCTACGGCTTCACAGCAAGGAGAAAACCTAAAAGATCTTCAACAGACAGAGGGATTAAAATGGACCTTCCTCAGCCCAGCTGCATTCTTTAATCCAGCTGGCAAACGTACAGGTTCTTACGTGAAAGGGAAAGACCATCTGATTGTCAATTCTAAAGGTGACAGCTATGTGAGCTATGCTGACTACGCCATTGCACTTGTTGATGAAGTGGAGCAGGCAGCCCATGTTGGAGAACGTTTTACCGTCGTATCTGAAGCAGAATAAGCAGTTTCATGGCCGCCTAAAAATGATAAATAGGGAGTCTAACGTATGAATGAGCAAGAATTGTCTTTCATCTATGTATGGGATGCGTATTGTGGCTGGTGTTATGGATTTTCAAACAGTATCCGCACTTTGCATGAAAATCATCCGGAGATATCATTAACACTTGTGTCGGGTGGTTTATTTGTAGGAGAAAGAAGTCTTCCAATAAAGGATTATCCACACATTCCAGAAGCAAATCAGCGTAATAGTCAGCTGACTGGGGTCGAGTTTGGTGAACGTTATCAGAAGCTGTTAGCAAACGGAATGTTTCTTTTAGACTCTGAGGCTGCGGCCATTGGTTTTTCTGCATTAAGATCCATCGCACCTGAGCGCGCATTGTACTTGGCTTCATCGATGCAAAAGGCTTTTTATCAAGACGGAAAAAGCCTGAGTGATGAAGAAACGTATCGGGAGATCGCTTTGGCACATCATCTTGATCCTGACGCAGTCATAGAACGCATGAAAACAAAAGAAGCGATGAATGATGCGTATGCCGACTTTGCCAAGGTTCATCAACTTCATGTGAACGGCTATCCTACACTTTTATTAAAAAGAGGGGATGAATCCTTCAGCCTGGGCGGAGGTGCGATGACAGCTGAAAAGCTTGAAGACCGTCTGAAGGAATTACTAGGAAAATGAAGCAATAAAAACAACCTCTACGTGAATAGAGGTTGTTTTTTTACGCTTTAATGATAATCGCTTGACTGCCCATCTGTTCCCAAGAATCTTCAAATTGATCACGGTCGACTTTTTGATTCTTTTCTCCATAGGGGTTATTCAAGTAGACATGCTCCTTGTCATAGCCTGTGATGACCACGCTATGCATATTAAAGCTTACATCGATTTTGCCATTTGGTGTATTCCATGTTTCGATGTTATCTGTTTTGTCAAAGGTGGATGTCGTAATCACCCAGACAGGATAGCCTTTTTCAAGGGATTGATAGATGGCCTTTTTAACAGGCTTTCCGGTTAAGTCGACTACTTGATCGCCCGCGTATTTTTTCGCAAGCTGATAAATCGGTTCGTGGTAAACCCCAAGACCCGGTCCATTCTCCATATCGCCTACAAACCCGTCATGAGGGTCTCCTTTTAAGCCATTTTCATAATTGAGCGGAACGCGTTTGATTTCATTTGCCAATGTGTTTTTCGTTACTTGCTCATAGCCGCTGTAATGAAGCAGCATCGCTAAGCTCGTGACTTCGCATCCGTTATAAAGCCTTGGCGCATCCATTTGATTGTAGAGAATGACGTCCATGGCTTTTTTGCTTCCTTTTAATGAATGATGTGTGGTTTCTGTTTTTTTCGTTGAACGAGTTTCTTCAGCCGCAAGTGCGGTATCGTTTTCTTTTGCTGCTTTTTGCGGCGAAGCTGTTTTCTTGACTTGATCGATTTGTGAAACGTATATAAAGCCGAAATAAACAAGACATGCGCACAACAAAGTTAAGATGAATGTCTGGATGAACTTCACTGTTAATCTCCTGTGTTATTCAATATTTTTAAGTATTATAGCATGTTCCTTCATCGAACATACAGAAAAGGCACAGGTGTCACTTGAATGTAATAATTCCAGAATATGTTGATGAAAATAGGTAGAAATAAAAATGATTGATTTAATCACTTTATTTTGTTAGCATATTATCATATTAGCGAACTAAAGGATTCGGAATTTTTTGTTCTAATGTGTTGGAGGTGCGGAAGAAACATGTTTATGTTTGAGAAACCATATGGTATGCGGGATTCATTACCTGGATTGTATGAGACGAAAAAAAAAGTGAGGCATTCCTTAACAGAGGTCATGACTGGTTGGGGTTTCCGTTTGATGGAGACACCAACGCTTGAATTTTACGATACAGTCGGTGTTCAATCGGCGATTACTGATACACAGCTTTTTAAGCTTCTTGATCAAAACGGGCAAACTCTAGTGCTGAGACCTGATATGACAGGTCCGATTGCAAGAGTGGCGGCTTCCAAGCTTCATGAACAGGCGTATCCGCTTCGTGTTGGGTATGCAGCCAATGTGTTCCGTGCCCAGGAAAGAGAAGGTGGAAGGCCGTCAGAGTTTGAGCAGGTCGGAATTGAATTGATTGGTGATGGCTCGATTAGCGCAGATGCTGAAGTCATCGCGCTTGCCGTATTTGCATTAAAAAATGCCGGGCTAAGGTCCTTCAAAATCGCGATCGGGCATGTCGCTTTAGCAGAGACGTTATTTGTCGATGTACTCGGAAATACAGAGCGTGCAAACGTCCTTCGCCGCTTCTTATATGAAAAGAATTATGTGGGATACCGTCAGCATGTGAAACAATTACCGCTTTCCTCCATCGATAAAACGAGGCTGTTACAGCTTTTAGAGTTAAGAGGCGGCCAAGAGGTTATAGAGCGGGCAGAGGAAATCGTCGTTTCACAAGAAGGAAAAGAGGTGCTCGCACAGTTAAAGTCGCTTTGGGAGACACTTGAAGATTACGGTTGTACAGAATATATCCGTTTAGATTTAAGCATGGTGAGTCATATGAGCTATTATACGGGTATTTTGTTTGAAGTATTTGCAGATCATGTTGGGTCGGTCATCGGAAGCGGCGGGAGATATGATCAATTGCTTGCTCACTTTGATGCACCTGCACCAGCTACAGGGTTCGGACTTCGACTAGACCGTCTTCTTGAAGCGCTCGATGCAAAAGAAATCATTGAGCCGCAGGAGGCTGTGATTTTTAGTAAAGAACAAAGACTGGAAGCCTTTGCTTTTGCAGAAAAGGAGCGGTCAAAAGGGAAAAAGATCGTCCTGCAAGACTTAGCGGGGATTGAAAATATTGACGCGATGACCAAGGCATTTCAACAGGTGACTTATTTTATCGGCGCTAGAAAGGAAGAGCGGAATGGGTAAAGTGTTGACGATGGCGATGCCAAAGGGCCGGATATTTGAAGAAGCAGCAGGGCTGTTAAGACAGGCGGGGTACCAGCTGCCAGAGGAATTCGAGGATTCAAGAAAATTAATCATTGATGTACCAGAAGAAAACCTCCGCTTTATTTTAGCCAAGCCAATGGATGTGACCACCTACGTAGAGCACGGCGTGGCGGATGTTGGCATTGCAGGGAAGGACGTCATGCTCGAAGAAGCTCGTGATGTGTACGAAGTGCTCGATTTAAACATCAGTAAATGTCATTTAGCTGTTGCTGGCTTGCCAGGAGCGAGCTGGGGTGGTGTCGCACCGCGTGTGGCAACAAAGTACCCCAATGTCGCATCATCCTATTTTAGAGAGCAAGGGGAGCAGGTGGAGATCATTAAGCTGAATGGTTCCATAGAATTAGCACCGCTTATTGGGCTTGCCGATCGCATTGTAGACATTGTCTCTACAGGTCAAACATTAAAAGAAAATGGACTTGTGGAAACGGAGCATATTTGTGATATCACGTCACGCTTTATTGTTAATCCTGTGAGCTATAGGATGAAGGATACGGTGATCGATGAAATGGCGCAGCGTCTTGCAAAAATCATTGGAGAAGGGGAGGAATCATCATGAACATCACCTATCTACAAGAAGGTGAGACAGATACTCTCTCACTCAAACGGTCCTTAGATACAGGAACAGAGGAGCAGCGTCAGGCTATTCAGCGCATTATACAAGAAGTAAGAACAAATGGTGATGATGCTGTACGGTCTTTTACAAAGCAATTTGACGGGGTGTTGATTGAAGATTCACTTGTCACAGAGGATGAAATGGCAAAAGCCTGCGACCGCTTGGACAAAGAGATGGTTCAAATTATTCAAACGGCTATCAAGCATATTCGCACATACCACGAGCGCCAGCTGACGTCCTCTTGGTTTTATCACCAAAAGGACGGCTCAATGCTTGGACAAAAGGTAACACCGCTTGATGCAGTAGGTGTGTATGTCCCCGGTGGAACAGCTGCCTATCCATCATCTGTATTAATGAATGTGATCCCTGCGCTAGTCGCTGGCGTTGAACGAATTGTACTTGTGACACCCCCTGGGAAAGATGGCCGTCTCTCTGACGCAGTCTTGGCAGCGGCGAAGGAGCTTGGTATTTCAGAAATGTATAAAATGGGCGGAGCACAGGCGGTTGCTGCACTTGCCTATGGGACGGAAAGCATCAAGCCTGTTGATAAAATCACAGGTCCAGGCAACATTTATGTCGCGCTGGCAAAGCGGGAAGTATTTGGTCAGGTAGATATTGATATGATTGCAGGTCCAAGTGAAATTGCAGTTCTAGCAGACGAAACAGCAGTCGCGCATGAGGTAGCGGCGGATTTACTTTCACAGGCAGAGCATGATGCGCTGGCATCTAGTATTTTGGTAACACCGTCTAAGACACTTGCTGAAAGTGTGCAGGCTGAAGTTCGAAAGCAGCTGGATACTTTGCCGAGAAAATCAATCGCAGCACAATCTATACAAGATCATGGCCGTATTTACGTGACAGAATCAATCGATCGTGCAGTAGACGTCATCAATCAATTAGCACCAGAGCACTTAGAGGTGCTGACAGCATACCCAGAATCACTTCTTGGTCAAATCAAGCATGCTGGCGCAATTTTCTTGGGACGCTATAGTCCAGAGCCGGTGGGCGATTATTTTGCAGGGCCGAATCACGTGCTGCCAACAAACGGAACAGCTCGATTCTCCAGCCCGCTTGGTGTGACTGATTTTCAAAAGAAAACGAGCATTATTTCATATAGTCAAGAAGCCTTTGAAACACACCGGGAAAGCATTGCGGCATTTGCCAGATTAGAAGGGCTTGAAGCACATGCAAGGTCAATTGAAGCGAGAAAGCGGGAGGAATCGTAATGAGACAGGCGGAAACAGCGAGAAAAACAAATGAAACGAACATTTCATTAGCGCTAGAAATTGATGGAGAAGGAAAAGCGGATATTCAAACAGATGTCCCTTTCATGACGCACATGCTTGATTTATTTACGAAGCATGGACACTTTAATTTGACCGTCGATGCGAAAGGAGATACGGATGTTGATGATCACCACACAACAGAAGATATCGGCATTGTACTTGGGCAAATGTTTAAGGAAGCGTTAGGCGATAAAAAAGGGATTAAGCGGTATGGTTCCAGCTTTGTTCCGATGGATGAAACACTTGCCCAGGTCGTGGTCGATTTAAGCAACCGTCCTCATTTGGAAATGAGAGCGGCTTTTCCAAGTCAAAAGGTTGGTACCTTTGATACAGAGCTAGTACATGAGTTTCTGTGGAAATTTGCACTTGAAGCCCGGATCAACCTTCATGTCATTGTTCACTACGGAACCAATACACACCATATGATTGAAGCCATTTTTAAAGCGATGGCACGTGCCTTAGATGAAGCAACAACCATTGATCCACGTGTGAAAGGAATTCCTTCAACAAAGGGGATGCTCTAATGATCGGAGTCATTGATTACGGAATGGGAAATTTGTTCAGCGTATCAAAAGCACTGGAACGAGCAGGTGCCCGCTATATCGTCTCCTCTGATGTGGAGGAGCTGAAAAAAGCAGATGCTTATATTTTGCCCGGGGTCGGTTCGTTTCGTGATGCAATGCAGCTGTTAAAACAGACAGGACTTGAGGCGTTTATTCACCAAGTTGTGCAGGAAGGAAAGCTGTTATTCGGCATTTGCCTTGGCATGCAGCTGTTATTTGAAGAAAGTGAAGAGGCAGGCCGCACAAAAGGATTGGGGCTGTTAAAAGGGCGTGTTGTTCTTTTAAAGGATCGTGATCAGGACGGGCAAAGGCTGAAGGTACCTCATATGGGCTGGAATGAGCTCACATTTCATCAGCCCTCCCCATTATTTGACGGTGTACCAGAAGGATTTGCGTACTTTGTTCACTCGTATTATGTGAGCGATATGAATCCACATGAGCAATTAGCAAGCGCGGACTATGGTGTTCAAGTACCAGCTGTTGTTGGCAAGGGGAATGTGCTTGGAGCACAGTTTCACCCTGAAAAAAGCAGTACAACGGGAATGGCGCTGCTCAAACAATTTATTCAATTAGCAAACGAACAGAGGGTGAGCAAATGAGTGAGTTTACATTATATCCGGCGATTGATATGAGAAATGGCAAATGTGTACGTCTTGTGCAAGGAGATTATGATCAAGAAACCATTTATGGAGATTCACCGCTCGACATGGCTGCGCAATTTGCGAAGGATGGAGCAGCATGGATTCATCTTGTGGATTTAGATGGTGCAAAAGCAGGGAAACGTGTCAATCATGAGCATGTGCTGGCGATTGCTTCTTCCTTAGATGTGAAGGTACAAATCGGCGGTGGTATTCGGACGGAAGAAGACGTTGCCTTTTATTTAAAGAGCGGCGTAGATAGAGTGATTCTCGGCAGCTCAGCTGTTTCGAACCCAGCCTTTGTGAAAAAAATGCTGGCGCAATATGGAGAGAAAATCGCAATTGGGATTGATGCGCGAAATGGCTTTGTATCGACTGAAGGATGGCTTGAAACATCTAAAGTAAAGGCAGAGGAACTCGGCAAGGAATTGGCAAAGGAAGGCGCTGAGGTCTTTATTTTCACCGATATTCAAATGGATGGCATGCTGTCTGGTCCCAATGTAGAAAGCACGGTTCGCTTAGCGAAAGCAACCGGCAAACAAGTGATTGCTTCAGGTGGTGTCAGCGCAGTAGCTGATCTTCAAAAGCTGTCAGCGCAAAAACAGTCTGGTGTGTCTGGTGCGATCGTTGGAAAGGCACTTTACACAAAGCAGTTTACTTTAGCAGAAGCATTTGAAGGGCTTGACCGCATATGATGACAAAACGAATTATCCCATGTCTTGATGTGAAGGAAGGGCGTGTTGTCAAAGGGGTGCAATTCCTTGGCTTAAAAGATGCTGGTGATCCGGTTGAATTGGCGCAGATCTATGATGAGGAAGGGGCGGATGAACTCGTCTTTCTTGATATTTCTGCTTCTCATGAAGGCCGGAAAACGATGGTGGATGTGGTCAAACAAGTCGCGTCTACGCTTGCGATACCATTTACGGTGGGAGGCGGGGTTAACCACCTTGATGACATGAAGCGTATATTAAGAGCGGGTGCAGACAAAGTATCTGTTAACACAGCAGCTGTGTTAAGACCGGAACTGATTTCAGAAGGTGCTGACTTTTTTGGCTCACAGTGTATCGTTGTCGCAATTGATGCAAAATACGATGAAGAGAAAAAAGCATACATGGTCTATACACACGGAGGACGCCGTCAAACTGATTTAGAGGTCAGCGACTGGGCGAAGGAAGCTGTGCAAAGAGGGGCAGGAGAGATTTTGCTGACAAGTATGGATGCTGATGGTGAAAAGACAGGCTTTGATCATCGATTGACAAAGCTTGTATCAGAGGCGGTCAATGTGCCAGTGATCGCTTCTGGCGGCGCTGGCAATGCTCAGCATATGCTCGAGGCCTTTACAAAAGGAGAAGCTGATGCAGCATTAGCAGCCTCCATTTTCCATTATAAAGAAACCTCCATTCATGAGGTGAAGACATATTTGAGAGAACACGGGGTGAAGGTCAGATGAAACAGGCAAATGAATTAACCTTTAATGAAGCAGGCCTGATTCCTGCGATTGTACAGGATGCTCAAAGTAAGGAAGTATTGACGCTTGCATATATGAATCAAGAATCCTATGAAAAAACGCTGGAGACAGGTGAAACATGGTTTTATAGCCGGTCGAGAAACGAGCTTTGGCATAAAGGCGCCACCTCTGGACATACCCAGCAAGTGATTTCTATTCGATATGACTGTGACAAGGACGCTCTGCTTGTCCTTGTCGCGCCAAGCGGCCCAGCCTGCCATACTGGCAGCTATAGCTGTTTTTCGGAAGAAGGCGTAAAACGCCTGAGCGAAGAGCAGGAACGTTTTGCGATATTAAATGAACTTGAACAGGTCATTGCAAAGCGTCAGGCGGAAATGCCAGAAGGGGCTTATACAACCTATCTATTTGAAAAAGGGGTCGATAAAATCCTGAAAAAGGTAGGGGAAGAGGCGTCCGAGGTGATCATTGCAGCGAAAAATCGGGATCAAGAAGAATTGAAATGGGAAACTGCTGACCTTCTCTATCATCTTCTTGTATTATTACGTGAACAGCAATTGCCGCTTGATGATGTATTAAAGGTATTAAAAAAACGTCATCAAGGTGAATGAAAAGCCGGGGGATATCCCAGGCTTTTTATTTTTAAATGAAAAACAAATCCTTCCTTTCCTTTTGTTCTATGTGACGACTGGTGAAGTATGTTATACTACACACGGTACACTGTTCGAAATGGAGGGTATCGGTGAGTAAATACACTTCTCAAAATAATCACACACAAGTCGTCCAGCTATTTCAAGATGGGCATTACTTTTTTCATAAAGGTCTTAAAGCATATAGAGAAAGAAATCTGTCTAGGGCAAGTAAGCTGATACAGCGGGCCATTGTACTTGAGCCTGAAAATGTAGAAATGCTGTCACAGCTTGCCATTATTTATACTGAAATGGGTCATTACCAGCAATCAAACGAACTGCTTGATTTTATTCTTGAACACATCGATGAAAACATGTCTGAGTGCCACTATTTTAAAGCCAATAATTATGCGAATCTCGGACTGTTTCAAGAGGCATATAAATCAGCTACTGCTTATGCCGCGCTGGAAGAGAACGGGGAATTTGCGGATGAAAATGACGACCTTCTTGACCTGCTCGATATGAGCGACGAAGAGGACGAAGATTTTCCTTATGATCAGGATGACCTGATTGTGAAGCAGGATCAAGCAAACCATTTGCTAGAAAGCGGCAGACTCGATGAAGCCATTGAGATGCTGGAACAGATGATTGTTGAGTATCCAGAATTTTGGTCGGCGTATAATAATCTCGCTTTGGCCTATTTTTATTCTGACCGAATCCATCAGGCGAAAGAAATGTTGAACCGGGTCCTTCATGAAAATCCCGGTAATCTGCATGCCCTTTGCAATCAGCTAGTCTTCTACCATTATGAAAAAGAAGAAGAAAAGGTCAACGTGTTAGCAAAGCAATTAACGCACGTGTATCCAATACTAAGTGAACAGCGTTATAAGCTTGGTGCAACATTTGCCCTTGTGGGAGAATTTGAATGGGCCTTTAAATGGCTTTATTCTTTATACAAAACAGGTTTTCAAGGAGATAGTACATTTTTATACTGGCTTGCAAGCGCAGCCTATCATACAGGCCACAAGACGCTCGCCCAAACGGTTTGGGATAAGATGGTCGAAGAAGATATCGATGCAGATGAAATCAAGCCGTGGCAGGATAAACCTGAGGTGACTGAGCCAATGGTCTCGATTGAGGAACGGCTGACTGCGTACTATGTCAGTAAACAAAAAGGGGAACGTGACGTTCTGCAGTCTGTCCTTGATGCACGCGCAGCGAAAACGGCCTTTGAACAGCAATTCATAGAACTGCTTTTATATGAAGATGAAATGAAAGAAAAGTCTTTTTCAGAAGATGCAGTTTTTGCAAAACAGGCGGCATCCAGTCTGGAGGAAGCGGTTCAGCCTGACAGCCATATGCCTTATTTTTGGTTATTCCATATTATTCAGCAGGCACGTGCTTCTGGTATTGATAAGAAAAATGCACCTGCCTGGGCAGCAGCATCTTATTATCTATGGATGAATGAACAAGAAGCAGCTGTCAGCAAAAAAGATGTTGCGTCCGCGTTTCAGATCAGTGTTCAAACACTGTCTAAATACGAACGAGAGATCTGTACGTTAATCGATTAAATAGGTAAATAGATTCAGAACATCCCAGCATGGCCGAAAAGGTCATGCTTTTTTCTTGGATAAAAAGGTGGGATTTGCAAGGAATTGGCGAAGTATGACAATCACGACATGTTTTTGAAACATAAATGTAATAAAAATATTAGCTCATTTTGTCGATGTCTCATGTATAATGAAACTCGTGGATTAAAACAAAGATAGATATTTAAATATTTTACTATACATAATGAAACAGCTAGTGATAGAAACAATCTGGTCAACATCTGACTGAACAATCAGGAAAAAAGACATAGAGAGCACAGATTGATCGCAGAGAATTTGCTGCTTTCTAATGTCGCTTGGGAAATTGTCAAAGGAGGAACTATTCGTGAAAAAGTTTATTACTTTTGGTTTAGCTTCGGTGATCGGAGCGAGCGGTTTATTTATTCCATTTACGCATGAAGCAAACGCACAGAACTTTGAACAAAAGAAACAAGAACTAGACAGCAAGCAATCTGAGGTAAACAAGAACCTTCAAAAGAAAAAAGAAGAGCTTTCAAAGCTTGAAGCAAAACAAGAGGCACTTGCACAAAAGCTTAAAGATATTGATGAGAAAGCTTTAAAAACAAGTGATCAAATCGAAGAAAAACAAAAAGAAAATGAAAAAACAAAAAAAGAAATCAAAGCACTGAAAAAAGAAATTGCTGATACAGAAAAACGTATTGAAGAAAGAAACGAGTTCTTGAAAAAGCGTGTACGTGCCCTTCAAGAGAGCGGCGGTTCTACGAAATACATAGATGTATTACTAGGAGCAAAAAGCTTTAGCGATTTCATCAGCCGTGCAGGTGCAGTATCTACACTGATCAACGCAGACAGTGAAATCATTAAAGAGCAGGAAAAAGACAAAGCAGAACTTCAAAAGTCTGAAAACGAATTAAACACAAAGCTTGAAAATGTGCAAAACACACTTGCAAAGCTTGAAACGCTTCAATCAGACTTGAATAAACAGCTTGATGAAAAAGACAAGCTATTCAAGCAAGTGAAAAAGCAAAAAGGAAGTGCTTTTTCTGAAATCAGCGAGTTAAACAGTGAGGCTAACAGCATTGCATCTGAAAAAGACGCAACAATCGCTGCACAAAAACAAGCTGAAAAAGAAGCAAGGGAAGCAGCTCAAAAAGCAAAAGAAGAAAAAGCGCAAAGACAACAGCAGCAGCGTCAAGCTAGTGTCCAAGCGGAAGACAACAGCTCAAATAACGATAGCAGCCCGTCTTCAAGTAACAGTGGATCATCTTCTAATGACAACAATAACAGCAACAGCAGTGCACCAAGCAAGAAGCCATCTTCTGGCGGTGGATCACCTGTCAGCAGTAACGTAGGCGGAATTGAAGGTGCGATCAGCACAGGTTCTACGATTGTTGGACAATCTCCATATAAATGGGGCGGCGGCAGATCACAAGCCGATATTGACGCACGTCGTTTTGACTGTTCTTCATTCGTTCGCTGGGCATTTGCATCAGCAGGCATCAACCTTGGACCAGTTGGCGGTACAACAACAGATACGCTTGTAGGTAAAGGAAGAGCTGTAAGTGCATCTGACATGAAACGCGGAGACCTTGTGTTCTTTGATACGTATAAAGTAAATGGACACGTTGGTATTTACTTAGGAAACGGTTCCTTCTTGAACGATAACAGCTCTCGCGGTGTTTCAGTTGACTCAATGAACAACGTATACTGGAAAAAAGCTTTCAATGGCGTTGTAAGAAGAGTCGTTGAATAAATCATTACTTTGTATATAACCGTAAACAGGCTTCCTTAAACAGCAGTTTAAGGAAGCTTTTTCTTTTTTTGAAGATATGAGCAAATGATTCGCTTATTCCCCGCAGATTTAATAGGATATGGGTAAGGAATAAAAGCTAAGAGTGGAAATGATGCTCTCTGTCATGAATGGAAGCATCACCCAAGGGCATTCTAATAAGAAATGCGAGCAGCAATTGAAGAGGGAGTGACAGTTGTGTCAGAAGAAAAAATCTACGATACGATCATCATTGGAGCGGGTCCTGCCGGAATGACAGCCGCTGTTTATACATCACGGGGAAATCTTTCAACATTAATGATTGAAAGAGGAATTCCAGGCGGACAAATGGCGAATACGGAAGATGTCGAGAACTATCCTGGCTTTGAAAGTATTTTAGGGCCGGAACTTTCAAATAAAATGTTTGAGCATGCGAAGAAATTCGGTGCAGAGTATGCATATGGCGATATTAAAGAAATCGTGAACGGTGAAGAATATAAAATCGTCAAAGCCGGCTCAAAAGAATACAAAGGACGCTCTGTCATTATCGCGGCAGGGGCTGAATACAAAAAAATCGGTGCACCAGGTGAAAAAGAACTTGGCGGCCGCGGCGTATCATATTGTGCAGTATGTGACGGGGCTTTCTTTAAAAACAAAGAGCTTGTCGTCATCGGCGGCGGTGATTCTGCGGTAGAAGAGGGTGTGTATCTCACACGCTTCGCTTCTAAAGTAACGATTATCCATAGACGCGATAAACTTCGTGCACAAAGCATTTTACAAGCACGCGCCTTTGATAATGAAAAAATTGACTTCAAGTGGAACAAAACCGTTAAACAGATCAATGAAGAAAACGGGAAAGTCGGCAGTGTGACATTGGTTGATACGGTGACTGGTGAAGAAGAAGTCTTTAAAACAGACGGCGCCTTTATCTATATCGGCATGCTGCCACTGTCTAAACCATTTGAAAATCTCGGCATTACAAATAAAGAAGGCTACATCGAGACAAACGAAAGAATGGAAACAAGAGTGGAAGGTATTTTCGCCGCTGGTGACATTCGAGAAAAAACACTTCGTCAAATTGTGACAGCAACAGGTGACGGAAGTATTGCAGCACAAAGCGCACAGCATTATGTAGAAGAGCTTGCTGAGAAACTCAAAGCAACGAAATAAAAGGCTGTCGTAAATCCTTAATATAGCGTCATGGGCTTTTAACTGGAATGTAACACGGGTGAAATAATTTTCCGTTATGATAAAGCTAGTAATTGACCCCCTTTTATAAGGAATACATGTTTGGCACGGATGTGAATCCGTGTCCTTTTTTTTGCCTAAAATCAGAAATTCACGAGATGTTCACAAATGACGCATGGAGAACCGTTAGATGCTGTAAAATAAAGAGTAGAGAAATGGCCCATTACACGATTCAAACGAAAACCGGTCTGTTTTCGGGGAACAACGGGCATGTTCATTGTGGGAGTCAGGTTGAACCTGTATAATAAGTTAAAGACATAAAAGAGTAGGTGACAGCTGATGCAACGAGTAACCAATTGTGTGCTGCATCACGAAGATCAAGTTCTCTTGCTGCAAAAGCCAAGACGGGGCTGGTGGGTAGCGCCGGGCGGCAAGATGGAAAGCGGAGAATCGGTCAAGGATTCAGTCGTTCGAGAATATAGAGAAGAAACAGGTATTTATATTTTAAATCCGCAGCTAAAAGGTGTTTTTACCTTTATCATAAAAGAAGGCGATCAAATCGTTCAAGAGTGGATGATGTTCACCTTTATGGCAGATTCATTTACCGGAAAAAACGTAACAGAGTCAGAGGAAGGCATTTTAAAGTGGCATGACGTAAAGGATGTGCCTCATTTGCCGATGGCCCCAGGAGATTCCCATATTCTTGATTTCATGCTTAAAGGAAAAGGACTTCTGCACGGCACTTTTACGTATACACCCGATTTTGAGCTGATTGCTTATCGGTTAGATCCTCAGGGAGAATAATACATGAACCGTTTTCATAAAGAAGGAGAGGAAGCAGGCATGAATACACACAAACAAGAAGATATTCAGCTTGTGATTATTACAGGAATGTCAGGTGCGGGGAAAACCGTCGCCATTCAAAGCTTTGAAGATTTAGGCTACTTTTGTGTTGATAACCTGCCGCCATCACTTTTACCGAAGTTCTTAGAGCTCATGAAGGAATCGAATTCCAAGATGAGCAAGGTCGCTCTTGTGATGGATTTACGCGGACGCGAATTTTTTGACAGCTTAATTGCCGCGTTAGATGAAATGAGTGATCTTGACTGGATCACGCCAAGGATTCTATTTTTAGATGCAAATGATAAGGTTCTTGTCTCAAGATACAAAGAAACGAGACGTTCGCATCCCCTTGCGACAACAGGTTTGCCGCTTGAAGGAATTGCAATGGAGCGCGAGCTGTTAGAGGAGTTAAAAGGCCGGTCTCAAATGATTTTTGATACATCGGATTTAAAACCAAAACAGCTGCGAGAAAAAATTGTCACGCACTTTGCCACGAATCAGGGGCAGGTGTTTACAGTAAACGTGATGTCCTTTGGCTTTAAATACGGTCTGCCGATTGATGCTGATCTTGTCTTTGACGTGAGATTCCTGCCGAATCCTTACTATATTGAGAGCATGCGTCCACAGACTGGAAACGATGAAGAAGTGCGCTCCTATGTGATGAAATGGACTGAAACACAAAAATTCACAGAGAAATTAATTGATCTCCTCAGCTTTATGCTTCCGTCCTATAAACGAGAAGGAAAAAGCCAGCTTGTGATTGCCATCGGCTGTACAGGCGGACAGCATCGATCTGTGACACTGGCCAACTATTTATCGGAGTATTTTAAAAACGATTACTATACACATGTCACTCACCGGGACATTGAAAAGAGAAGCAGAAAATAGATGACGACACTACCAAAGGTGGTCATTCTTGGCGGCGGCACTGGCTTATCTGTTTTGCTCAGAGGGCTTAAAACGAAGCCGGTGGACATTACCGCTATAGTAACGGTTGCTGACGACGGAGGCAGCTCAGGCAGACTGCGGCATGATTTGAATATTCCCCCTCCAGGTGATATTCGAAATGTCCTTGCGGCTCTCTCTGATGTTGAACCGCTTGTAGAAGATTTATTTCAGCACCGTTTTAACAAAGGGAATGACTTAACAGGCCACTCACTTGGCAACCTCATTCTTGCGGCCATGACAAATATAACCGGTGATTTTTTTCATGCCGTCACTGAAATGAGCAAGGTTTTAAATGTGAGAGGAAAAGTATTGCCAGCAGCGAACTCAAGTGTTGTTCTTCATGCGGAATTAGAAAATGGGCAAATGGTGACAGGAGAATCGAAAATTCCTACCTATGGTGAGCGAATTAAACGAGTGTTCCTCACACCCGATACGATTGAACCGCTGCCAGAATCCATTCAAGTCATTCGTGAGGCGGATTTAATCGTCATTGGGCCTGGCAGCCTGTATACGAGTATTTTGCCAAACTTGCTTGTCCCGCATATTGGAGAAGAAGTGATTCGCTCTAAGGCGAAAAAAGTGTATATATGCAATGTCATGACGCAGCCGGGGGAAACGCTTTCCTACAGTGCAGCTGATCATGTTCAGGCATTAAATGATCATATGGATCGTCCATTTATCGATACGATTTTTGTGAACAATAAAGAAATTCCAGAAGAAATCAAAGCAAAATATGCAGAAGAACAGGCACAGCCTGTCCAATTCGACACAGATGCACTGAAAGCAATGGGACTAGAAGTGATTCCAGGAGAAATCATTACATATGACCAGCATGTCATTCGTCATGACACGCTGAAAGTAGCCTCGCTGCTTGTCGATCTGCTGCAACAGAAAAAATAGGAATGGGGGTGGCAAGGATGTCATTTGCATCCGAAACAAAAAAAGAGCTGACTAATCTGGACGTGAAGGACTGCTGCACAAAAGCAGAGCTTTCTGCCCTCATCCGTATGAACGGTTCATTATCTTTCTCTAATCGAAAATTGATTTTAGATATACAGACAGAGAACGCAGCCATTGCAAGACGGATTTATACGCTGCTCAAAAAGAAATACGATGTGACAGTCGAACTGCTCGTCCGTAAAAAAATGAGATTGAAAAAGAATAACGTGTATATTGTCAGACTGGTAGAACGAGCGAAAACCATTTTAGAGGATTTGAAAATATTAGGTGAGCAATTTGTATTTGAGCGCAATATTTCAGAAGAACTTGTGAAGAAAAGATGCTGCAAGCGCTCCTATATGAGAGGTGCTTTTTTAGCAGGCGGTTCTGTGAATAACCCAGAAACGTCCTCCTATCACCTTGAGATTTTTTCACTATATAAAGAACATAATGATGCCCTTTGTGAGCTGATGAATCAATTTCATCTCAATAGTAAAACACTTGAGCGCAAAAAAGGGTACATTACGTACATGAAGGAAGCAGAAAAAATCACGGAATTCTTAAGCGTTGTGGGTGCTCATAACTCACTGCTCCGCTTTGAAGATGTGCGGATCGTCCGAGATATGAGGAACTCCGTCAACCGGCTCGTCAATTGTGAAACAGCAAACTTGAATAAAACGATTGGTGCATCACTGCGTCAGGTCGAGAACATTCAATTCATTGATGAAAAAATTGGGCTTGATGCCCTGCCGGAAAAGCTTCGTGAAATTGCCAAACTGCGAGTCGACTATCAAGAGGTCACGCTGAAGGAACTTGGAGAAATGGTGGAAAGCGGCAAGATCAGCAAGTCAGGGATTAACCACCGTTTAAGAAAGCTAGATCAAATCGCAGAACAATTACGAAACGGACAAGCTGTTACACTCAAATAGGAGAATGAAAAAGGGAGGCAGATCATATGGTGGAAAAAACGGTCACCATCCAGCTGAAAACAGGCTTGCAGGCACGTCCAGCTGCTTTGTTCGTACAAGAAGCCAATCGCTTTGGTGCTGATATTTTTCTAGAGAAAGATGGGAAAAAAGTCAATGCGAAAAGCATTATGGGTCTCATGAGTCTTGCGATCAGCTCTGGGGTTACTGTCACACTGATTGCAGATGGTGCAGATGAACAAGAAGCCATTGAGGCGTTAACAGATTTTATCAATCAAGAAAACTGAGTCTCTTCAAAGGCTCAGTTTTTTTAGGAGGGAATGTCATGATTCAATCAGCCTTTTTACAGAAGGTCGGATATGAAGGCCGGTCCATCAACTTTAAAGACTTGTCTGTATTATTAAAAAAAATGGCCTATACCTTTCCATTCGAAAATAGATCTGTTTTGAACAAACAATCCTACGCTTTGAATCAAGAAGGATTGAAGCAGCATCTTCTTGAAGAAAACAGAGGAGGTCTTTGTTACGATCTCAATCCTCTCTTATACTATGTGTTAAAAGAGGCAGGGCTCTCTGTACAGCTTCTTCAAGGCACAGTGTATAACAAAGAAGCGGATACGTGGGCAATTGATGGCACGCACGTAGCCATCATGTTGAAGCATCACAACGAACGCTTCCTCATTGATGCGGGATTTGGTGTGAATTTACCTCTTCAGCCTGTGCCTTTTACAGGAGATTGGGTGAAAGGAGCGTCAATGCGGTTTCGCGTCAAAGCTGAGGAAACCGAAAAAGGGACACATCTGCTCCAATTAGATAAGGGAGATGGCGCTGAAACAGGCTATGCTTTCACATTGAACGAGGTGGACGAGTCTGTATTAGCCCAAATGAGACACGAGATTTATGAAAATGAATCCTCTCCATTTAACAAAAGACCGCTTGCGTCAAAGCTCACGCCAACAGGACGTGTGATCGTTACTGAGGATCATGTCACCACACATGAACACGAAGAAGTGTCGAAAAAGCCGCTGCCGATTCCTTTTGAGGATTACGTAAAAAAGCTTATACCGTAAACCACCATACGAAAAGACAGCCCCAAATCAAATAGGGCTGTCTTTTTTATTGATTATCGAATACGTGTGAAAGTCGCATAATGGTCTGTTGTTTTGTAAATGAGCCAGTCGCTTGAATACACAAGACGGTCTGCATTGCGGAAGCCTGAAACGTAGTTGATGTCTGCCTCACGCCATGTTCGGCCGCTTGCTGAAGGAAGACGTCCCTCCCGGTTTGAGAAAATATCTCCACCAATGCTTTTACCTGGCGCCACCTCGGCTAGATTTCCCTTAGATGCCACCCATCCAAGAGCACTTGCTTGTGATTTCGTAATGTAGTTATCAGGCAGTCGTTTGTAGCGAATTAAATAATCTGCTACACCATCAAACGTATTAATGACGGCAAGGGTACGCACATCTGGCGTGAGCTGAGTAGAAGCAGTTTCAGTTGTGGCTGTTGGTATAAGAGGTGTTTCTGCATGAGCTTGCTGCGGGACAAATCCAGAAAACAGAATAGCAGCGATCAGAGCGAACATAGTAAAAACAGAACTCAATCTTTTCATCTTCATCCTCCTATTAAGGAAATCGGATGCCGTCCTCTTGATGCTTGTCTAGCTCATATTATAGCACCCGAACATGAAGGAAATGTAAAGAATCAGGATCTTTGCTAAAATGAGTCTTTTCTCCTGATGTCTACTGAAGAAATAAATAAAAAGACGCAGTTTCTGCGTCTTTTCAGTTCAAGATGAAGCAAGCTCCTTCACAACATCAACAGGCGCCTTCCCATCTATTCCATGAATCACATTATGAATGGCTCGTTTCAGCATGAGATCCCTTGTTGTTTCAGTAGCGGAACCGATGTGAGGAGCTAGGGTGACATTGTTCATCTCTTTGAAAGGATGATCCTCTTGAAGCGGTTCCTGCTCATACACATCAAGACCAGCACCTTTGATCCATCCCTCCTGAAGTGCTTGAATGAGGCTTTTTTCATCCACTGTTTTCCCGCGGGAAATGTTTACAAATAAAGCCGTTTGCTTCATTAACTTCAATTCTCGTTCCCCAATCATATGATATGTTTCCTCGGTCAGCGGTGTAATCAACACGATGATATCAGCTTGTTTTAAAAGATCATCAAGTGCACAATAGACAGCGCCATACGCCGATTCAGCCTTTTCATTCCGGCTTCGGTTATGATAAAGAACGTTCATATCAAAACCATGTGCTGCCCGTTTGGCCACTTGTTCTCCGATACGTCCCATGCCAATAATACCGAGCGTTTGGTGATGGACGTCGATGCCAAAGATCTCTTCTTCCTGTACGAATTTCGTCCATTTTCCTTCACGGATAAAACGGTCAAGCTCGGCGATTCTTCGTGCAGAGGAGAGAATGAGCGAAAAGGCAAGGTCAGCCACGGTATGATCGAGCGTATAAGGAGTATGCGTACCAATCACGCCTCTTTGCCTCATCGCTTCTATATCAAAATTGTCATAGCCGACAGAGTTATTGCTCACCACCTTGAGTTTTGGTGCGTGATCTAACAGCTCTTGATCGATTTTTGTTCCAGACGTTAAAAGACCATCAGCGTGCTGCAGCTTCTCAAACAACATGTCTCTTGGAATAGGGTCTTTGGATTGCCAAACCTCGTATGTACAATGTTCCTTTAGCATTTCCTCAAAAGAGGCAGGCAAGGGTTTGGCGACAAAAATGTGTGGTGTCACAGTCAATTCGCTCCTTTCACTTGGTCATCTTACTCCTTTTATTATAAAGCAACGATTTCGGCAGAACACGTTTGAATGTTAGCAGCTCAATATTTAATATACTGAAATAACGGTAAAGAAAGACATTTTCTTAGTGAAAAAGTAGATTCTTATGCCATCTGATGCATTTTTTATCTATATAAAAATAAGCTGATAGTAGATGAGACATGTGAAATTGCAAAAATTTACGAGAGATTATCTGACAAACTGGAAAATAGATCGAGACTTTTTGATAGAAAATTTATTATATTTGAAATGTATTAAACGGGATGATCATTTTCTACTAAACCATTTTATTGTCTTTTGGTGTGATGAGAACAATAGATTGAAAACAAACCCGCGAAGCCGTTGGGATGCAGCGTAAAATAGAGAAAATGATGATATTTCTTCTCATCGTTTTCTCATTTTTTTCTTTTTTTTCTATCATTTTTCTTCTCTATTCTTGAGAACACAAGAAAGAAAAGGAGGACAGGCACGAGCTTACGTTACTTAAAAAAAGATGGGAGATGGCAAAATGGAGTCAAAATTAGAACAGATTCTTCAGCACAATTCAGAGTTTGTGAATGAGAGACATTATGAGGCTTACAAAGCGGGAAAATTTCCTGAGAAAAAACTGGTTATTTTAACGTGCATGGATACCCGTCTTTTGGAATTATTGCCGCAATCTATGGGTCTGCACAATGGGGATGCAAAAATCATTAAGAATGCAGGCGCCATCGTGACACATCCGTTCGGCAGTGTGATGCGGAGTATACTGCTAGCTATCTATGAACTAAAGGCAGAGGAAGTATGCATTGTAGGGCATCATGAATGCGGAATGGCAGGTCTTGCGGCGGACCCTTTACTTGAAAAGGCGAAAGCACGCGGAATCGAAGAGAAATGCTTAAGCATTGTGAAAAACTCAGGAGTTGATTTAAAGGGCTGGCTGACGGGCTTTGATTCAGTTGAAGAAAGCGTGGCCCAAAGTGTGAAATTAGTGAAAGAGCATCCACTGATGCCAAGTGATGTGGCAGTTCATGGACTGGTGATTCACCCAGCGACAGGAAAGCTGGATGTCGTAGTGAAAGACAAACAAATTGACCCACAGTATACCTAAATCATCTACACATACTTGAAGGAGGCCAACACATACCATGCGTTTTTATGGAAGATTTGAAGGGTACAATTCATCAAAGTTTAGACGCGATTTAATCGCTGGGCTTGTCGTGGGCGTTGTGGCAATTCCTTTAGGCATGGCATTTGCCATTGCATCTGGTGTCGGACCAGAATATGGATTATACACAGTCATCGTTGCCGGCATTTTGATTTCATTGTTTGGTGGTTCAAAGTATCAGATCGGCGGGCCGACCGGGGCGTTTGTTCCAATTTTATTCGGGATCGTCAGCCAGTACGGTATTGAAAACTTGCTCATTGCCGGTTTTATGGCAGGCTGTATGCTTGTATTATTCGGAATATTCAAACTAGGAAAGCTCATGAAATTTATTCCTCGTCCGGTTATCATCGGTTTTACTGCTGGCATTGCTGTCATTATTTTTTCAGGACAGATTGCCAACTTCCTCGGATTAAAGGGTGTTGAAAAACATGAAAGCTTTTTCCTCAATATGAGAGAAATTGTGGTCCATCTTGGTACCACAAACAGTCTCGCCATTATCACAGCCGTCATCGGGCTCATCGTGATTTTGGCGGCACAAAAATACATTCCCAAAATACCTGGTGCTCTATTAGGTTTATTGGCTTCTACGTTTCTAGCCGTTCTCTTTTTTCAAGGACAAGTTGAAACGATTGGCTCTGCATATGGTGAAATCCCTCGTCAGCTGCCAACCTTCGCTTTTCCTGAATTGACGATTGAAAAAATGATATACCTCCTGCCTCCAGCAATTGTCATTGCGCTTTTAGGCGGCGTGGAATCGATTTTATCCGCAATGGTCGCTGATAATATGAAAGGCTCTAAGCATGACAGCAATAAAGAGCTTGTGGGGCAAGGAATTGCCAATATGGCGGCACCGCTTTTCGGAGGAATTCCAGCGACGGGAGCTATTGCCCGAACGGCCACGAACATAAAAAATGGCGGGGCAAGTCCGATTTCTGGTGTGGTGCATGGCGTTGTCGTCTTGCTGATCTTAATGGTATTTGCGCCGTATGCGTCGATGATTCCACTTGCTGCAATGGCACCGATTTTAATGTTTGTTGCTTGGAATATGAGTGAGAGAAAAGAGTTTGTCAATATTTTGAAAGTGAAAAATGCTGATTCGCTTGTACTGGTCGTGACCTTCCTGCTCACAGTGATCGGTGATTTGATTATTGGCGTCACTGCTGGTCTCATTTTAGCGTTTATCGCCTTTATCAAAAAAATGAGCCAGACGACCAATATTCATACAAATGTCGCCGTTCCTCAAATGGAAACAGCAGCTGCTTTAGAAAAACAGACAGAGGAGAAAGGGATCAGTATGTATTCCATTGAAGGGCCGCTCTTTTTCGGAACAACAGATTCATTAGAAAATTCGATATTGGATCATGTTCAAACAAAACCGAAAACGCTCATTCTGCTTATGAATAAAGTCAATTATATGGACACATCGGCAGAAGCGGTTCTAATGAATATCTCCAATCGGTTAAAGCATCATAATGGAAAGCTGATGATCGTTGGACTTCAATCACAGCCTAAGGAGCTTTTGCATCGAACAGGTCTATTCCATCATATCGGAAAACAGCATTTCTTTGAACGAACGGATGACATCTCACCACAGCATCTTTAAGGCGTAAAAAAACACGTGACAGCTTGGTCACGTGTTTTTTACTGGCTCTTTTTCTCCAGAAAAACGCTTTGTGAGTTTTTGTTGATGAGCGCTGAAGATCTCTTCTACTGTGACATCATATTGATCCGCTAAAATGAGGAGATTTGCTAAAACATCTCCCATTTCTTCAATGAGTTCTTTCTTCAGCTCAGATGATTCCTGTCTCTGCTCATCAGGCCGGTCTCGTCCGATTTCTATTGCTCTAACAGCGCGAGCGAGTTCTCCCGTTTCTTCCATTAAGAAGCCTAACCGGATAAACGGTCCGTATTCTGTCCAGTTTCTCGTTTGATAAAAATCCTTGATCCACTTCTCCATCTCAGTTGTTTGCATTCTCTCTATACAGCTCCTTATATGGTGTTCACTCTTTTGATTTTACACTATATATAGAAGAAACGGCTGTTTCTTTACAAATCATTATAGTAGAATGAGTGGGTGAAGAAATCATAGAGAGAGATGGGGCTGTTTTGATGAAAACGATTTGTGTGTTTGCTGGTTCGAATCCAGGTGTAAATGATGTCTACAAACAAAAGGCTGTAGAGCTGGGTGCTTATATGGCGAAGCAGGGCATTCGTCTTGTTTATGGCGGGTCGCGTATTGGGTTAATGGGCGCGATTGCCGATGAGGTCATGAGACATGGCGGGCAAGTGATCGGTGTCATGCCTAAGGGGCTTTTTAGAGGAGAAGTCGTGCATCAAGAGCTGACAGAGCTAATTGAGGTAACAGGCATGCATGAACGAAAAGCAAAAATGAGCGAGCTGGCCGATGGGTTTATTGCGATGCCAGGCGGCTTTGGTACATATGAAGAATTATTTGAGGTGCTGTGCTGGGCACAAATCGGCATCCATCAAAAGCCGATTGGATTGTATCAAGTAAATGATTACTTCAATCCGCTCATAGACATGGTGAAATTCAGTGTACAGGAAGGTTTTTCGAATGAATCACACCTTCAATTGTTACATGCTTCGGGTGAACCGGAGGAATTAATCACGCAGATGGCTTCTTATCAAACACCGTCTCTTCAGCAGAAATGGACGGAGCTGTCTTAAAGTATATGTCAATCAAAAAAAACCGTCTGTTCAAGGAACAGACGGTTTGTGTTGTGATCATTATTTTTGGTCTTCTGTATTACGGGTCAAGACTTTGTCAATGAGTCCGTATTGAAGTGCTTCTTCCGCTGTTTTGAAGTTGTCACGATCTGTATCGCGCTCAATGACTTCAATTGGCTGACCAGTACGTTCAGCAAGTACTTGGTTCAGTTTATCGCGTAAAGAAAGGATTCGTTTTGCCGCAATTTCAATTTCTGTAGCTTGACCTTGGGCACCGCCGAGTGGTTGGTGAATCATGACTTCACTGTTTGGAAGAGCATAACGCTTACCTTTTTCACCAGCAGCAAGCAGGAACGCACCCATAGATGCAGCCATACCAATACAAATAGTTGATACCTTTGGTTTAATAAATTGCATCGTATCGTAAATGGCCATACCAGCTGTGATTGAACCGCCAGGGCTGTTAATGTAGATAGAAATATCTTTTTCTGGATCTTCAGCTTCTAAGAAAAGCAGCTGTGACACGATGGAGTTGGCAACATTGTCATCGATCGCAGAACCAAGCATGATAATACGGTCTTTTAAAAGACGAGAATAAATGTCGTAAGCTCTTTCCCCACGATTTGTTTGCTCAATGACTGTAGGTATTAAATTCATAATGTTCCTCCTTCACCTTTTAGGTAAGTATGTAATTCAATGATACATTTTTGGTCAATAAAGGTCAAACAAAACGCTGACCTAAATTCAAATACCCGTATCTATTTTCCCCAAAATCATTCCACTTCAAACCAGCATATTATTCTATGTATCCAAAAGAAGAAAATACATCATCAAGACGAATGATTAATCATTGCTTTCTTGCAGCATTTCCCTTATAATTTGATATGCTGACGTTCAAAAAACATATCGTGCGCTCGTAGCTCAGTTGGATAGAGCGGTGGTTTCCGGTACCACGTCTGCCGGGGGTTCGAATCCCTCCGAGCGCGTACTTAGTATCTGATAGGATTCGATTAATAATTTGTGAAAGATGAGAAAAACCCTTTTAAATAAAGGGTTTTTCTTTGTTTTTTATGTAATTGAAATATGTGACTAAACGTTATTAATTCTGTTGGTTTTGCACAAATTTTTCACTTGTGTAACTTTCGAGTACTAAAAGTACTCATAGTCTCTTCTTCTCTAAACTCCTTCATAACATGATCATAATATCTAAATAAAAATGACATCTGAGGAAAGATTGCGCCTGCATTTGATTTTGAAGTTCCGACGAATATGGTCGATAGTTATTTAACATACAAGAAAAACGGAAACCGTTCTTTAGTTGAAATAAAAGAAACGAAGCACAGCATTGAAATGAAGGGTGAAACATCAGTGTATGACATTACGTACGAGCTTCCGCGCATAAACGTTGAGCGTCACACAGGTCACCTTTTTAATGATGAACAGGTCGAGAAAAAAGACAAAAGAATCACGTATGATCTTGTGAATGGGGGACGTAAGTTTTATAGCCCTATTTGGTCTTACATTGGGAAGTATGACATGAAACTGAAATCACCGCCTATGGGTGTGAATCTCGTTATGGTGGATGTGCAACAGCAACTAGAGCTAAACGCTCATATGTATACCCATATGGATTCAGAAACGAAAGAATATGACGAGGTTCTTTTGAAACCAGTGTATGCAGATGATCCATTTCCGAATGGTCTACCAGAGGGATGGACAAAAGAGGACGTAGAATGGATAAAAACCAAATAACAGAGAGGGGATAGGCGGGTTTGAGTTTTGCAGAAATTTTAAGAAAAGCTGTGTAAGAAACAAATAAGTCACACAGACTGAATGGTCAAAGTTGACGGGGATAGCGAAATCTTCAATAAGTCAATATGTATCAGGTAGGAATGAACCTAATCAAAATAGGAAAATTAAGATATTTGAAGTTCTAGGGATGAATCCTTTAGATCATATTGATGAAATAAGTCGAACGGCATTAGTGGGAAAATCCCTGTGCAGAAAGCGGCTAAATTATTGGGGAAGTAAGAACAATTTGTACGTGTTGGATTGCAACGTTCTGTCTAGCCTTTTGGCACAGTTGTTAAATTAAGTTCTAAGTGGACTTATCTTTAACCGGCAGTCTTTATCTTTCGCCACTGTCGTCCTCTTATCTATTAAAGGGCTTGATTTTGACGTTACAAAATCAAGCCCTTTAATAAGAGTTAGGTTTAATTAAAAATCTCGTTTTATTTGTGATGTTCTTTATGAAATAAATTTCTCTATTGTGATAAAATAGTAAATAAATTGTAATGGGGTGTAATAATGGTAACTATAAATCTCGTGTTAGGAATTATTGCTTCAATCCTATCTATTTGTTCAATTGTCTTCTCAAAAAAGGTATCTGCTAAAAATAAAGAAATTGAACAATATTTGAACCAAGAATTAAATATTACATTGGATTCATCGAAAAAAGATGTATTGTCTAGTAAAAAGGCAATTTCGGGTGAAAATGGGAACAGCATAATAGGAAACGGGAATAATATTCGTGGAGGGAAATAATGGCGTTCAGTAATAGTGCTAGAAGCGGAGATAATGGAACTTCAATTGTTGGTAATGAGAATAAACTTACAACTGTTAATTTGGGCAGCCAAACCCCTAAAATATTAAAGCGAAGTGTTATATTTGATGTTTGTAAAATAATAGCAGAGCTTGATATCGACTATGATGATGAATATTCTATTCATAACAATTCTGATTGGATGGAAAAGTTTGAGCACAATAAAGTTAAAGCTTATGTGGAGATTTTTGATAATTATTCAGACGGTTATGATGAAGTTTCTAAGGTTTTACACGGCTATTTAAAAAAGTCAATAATGGTCAAAAAAATTCGGACAGTTTATTTAGAAGTTGAAAAGGTAAGAGAAGATGAAAAGCTTGATGGTGATTATGTGATTAACCAAGTGTTTCGTCGTATTAAAGAAGAAGTTTGGTATAATGCACTAATCAATGAATCTGACTTAATAGATGAAGAAGTCGATGAAGCTATTTATCTGATTATGTTTTATGCATTTACTAAATGTAAACTTTTAAAGCCAGTGCCTAAGGATGTTGAATAATATGATAATTGACAGAGACTCAAATCCTAAAGATACCGTATACTATATTTCAGCATGTATTTTAGAAATTATTTCTCTAAACAAGCACAACGTTGAGGGTTTATACGAAACTTTAAAGAAGCGATACAATGACTCTCTTGAATACACAGTTTATTTGCTTTCATTGGATTTTCTTTTTCTTATTGATAAAATTTCAATTAGTAAGGAGGGATTTATAAATTGTTCATAAAGCGTTTGATTATTAAAGAAACAAAACCTGTTCAAAAAATCATTAGAGAAATTCGTTTTGCTAAGGGAATGAATTTTATTGTTGATGCTGGAAAAGATCAGGAAAAGGGAAATAGTGTTGGGAAAACGACTATTTTAAAGTTGATAGATATATGTTTGGGAGCAAAGCACAGGAAATATATTTATTTTGATGATGAAACAAAGCAAACAAATGAGACACTAAAAAACTATATTAATGACAACAAAATTAATGTTGAACTGAAGGTTGTTGAGTCTTTCGACGAGGAAGATTCAACTGTACATATTCTTTCTGTGGATCTTTATCCTCGAGGTAAAAGATATATCAATGGTATAGAAGTGAATCAAAATGATTACTGGCTACAACTTAATGAAATTTTCTTTTCTAATCGGTCTAATTCTCCTACATTTAGACAGTTAATTAATATGTTTGTTAGAATAGATCAAAGGGCAGACAATAATAAGTTCCTTAAATTTTTGGAAAGAACTAATGATGCAACCTATGAGAATATTTATTCGTATCTTTTTGAGATGCAAGATCAGGAAATAAGTAACCAAATTTTAGATTTAAGAAAAGAAATTGCAGAGAAAAATAAAGAAATAAAAAACTTTATGTCTATAAACAATTTTAAATCTATAGATAGTGTCAATCAAAAGATAAATCTACTAAAGTCGACTATTGATGAATTAAATGATCAAATGAACATATTAGTGAATTCAAGGAAATTCAAAGAAAATGAAGAAAAAATATCTGAAATAAAAATTATGTATGCTGATTATAGCGATCGGATTGATGAACTTTTATTTAAAAGAAAGAGAATCATAGATATTCTTGAGGATGCTGAGCAGGAAATAAAAAATGCCATTGATAAAGAGGTTCTAAGAAATTTATATAATGAAACTCTGGAAGCAATGGGTGAATTGCATAAGGAATTTGAAGACTTAGTAAAGTTTAATGATGAACTTATGCACAATAAAATAAGGTATTTTAATTTTCAGTTAGAAAAATTAGAAGAAAAAATTTTTGTTCTTGAAGAAGATAAGAATCGACTGTTTGAAAAACATAAGAATGTAATTATGTTAATAGAAGAAAATAAAATTGATGAGTATACTTCATTGCAAAGTAAGCTAGCGGAATATAACGAAGAGCTGGGGAGCAATAAGAACATTAGTTCAATTTATAATCTTTTAGAGAGTCGGGTGGCGGAGCTTGTTGAACAATTAAAAGAAACTGAAGCTGAAGCTGCTGTTAAGGAAGATTCTTTGTCTATCTTTAATAAATATTTTTCCCAATACAGTGAAAAGACTAATGGAGAACCCTTTATGCTATATAATACAGAAAAAGGCTTCCCTTTTGGTATTGATAACGTAAAAAGGGGATTAAGTACAGGTACGAGGAAATCCATTATTGTTGCATTTGATTTAGCCTATCAACAATTAGCTAAGGATTTGGAGAAAAAAGTCCCCAATTTTATAGTTCATGATGTAATAGAAACTATCGACCAAGTAGCTCTAAATGCCATTATCACTATCGTGAACTCTATAGAATGTCAATACATTGTTGCAGTTCTAAAAGAGAAAATTCAAGATAATGATCTACAAAAAACAAATATTGCAGTTACACTTTCTGAAAATAATAGACCTTTTAGAATCTAAACTTTAAAAAGAAACTTTTAGGAAACATGCATTCAACTAACATCCATCATTTTGTCTCAAACGCAGAAATATTCTTTGCACAAATTTTGCACCAAATCATCTTAAAATATTGTTACAACAATAACCATAGATATAAATTGTACGTTCTCCGAGCGCGTATCTGACCTTGCTTACGATGTTAAAGGTCTTTCATGAACCCCTCTTCAAATGGAGAGAGGTTTTTTGTGTTCATTCGGGTTTATCGTTCACTAGGGTGAGGGAAGTGAAAAAATGATCTGGTTGTAAGCCAGCAACATCTATCCGAATATAATAAAATAACCCCCATTCTTAACATAAGAATGGGGGTTATTGCTATAAAGGGGTTACCTGCCTTTTTGGCCTTTCCTGTAAATAGCCGCAGGTATAATTGTAAGAAGAACAATAATAAATCCAATCACGGATACAGTATTTTTTATTGTATTGTCATTCACAGTGAAGTTTGTCACGATCATTGCCGCTAGACAAAGAATGATAATTAAATAACTGTATTTCTCCAAGACTTTCACAAAATATCCCCTCCAATATGAAGCTGAAAATAATATTATGACTAATTATACAAAAATAAATAATAAAGGGTTATATTGGATGTTTGCTCGTGAGAAGGCGTTATGTTCATGTCCCTCCATGAAATACTGGACGTAAGACTCATTTCTTCCCTTTTCAGGCGTATTTGTTGAGCCGGCTTGCTGTATATGATTAACATGGAAGGGAATTGACAATGAGGAGGAATTTCTTGTGGCGAAGATTTTATTGATTACGTTTCCAGCTGAAGGACATGTGAACCCTATGTTAGGAATGATTAAAGCATGGGCGGATCGAGGCGATGAAGTGTATGCGGTCACAACTGTACATTATGAGGAACGGATTAAACGCTTAGGCGCTCACGTACATATACATCCAGACTATATTCGGACATTACATGTGGAAGAAGGAGATTTAGATTCTATGCAGCCGTTCTTTCATGCCATGCTGCAAACATCCTATGATATTTTAGAGGTGGTGGAAACACTTTCCGAGAAGCATTCATTTGATTTGGTTTACTTTGATATGTTTGGGGCAGGGGAGCTTGTTCGAGATTACTTGCACATTCCGAGCATTGGGTCCAACCCATCTTTTGTGCTGCAAGAGGCGCATTTTGATACACCGCTATACAGAAAGGATGAGAAAGCCGATCATCTGTTAGAAAAAATACAAGAGCGTTTTGGCGTTCAGCCAACGCGTTTGATGCAATTTATGAAAAATCGTGGAGAACTGAATATCGTCTATACAAGTGAATATTTCCAGCCGTCTGTTGATTCATTAAACGATTCGTTTGTTTTCATTGGACCGAGCTTTCTAAAAAGAGCCGACCAGCATGATTTCCCGCTGGAAGCACTTGAGCAAGAAAAAGTCGTTTTTATTTCCATGGGCACCGTTCTTGGGGATACAGAAGCATTTTTTAATATGTGTATAGATGCTTTCGAAGACTTTGACGGAAAAGTGATTATCGCAACAGGTGAAAAAGTAGATCGTTCTCTCTTAAAAGAGGCGCCTGCTCATTTTCTGATCGAGCCTTATGTGCCGCAGCTTGAAGTGCTCGAACTGACAGATGTGTTTATAACGCACGGCGGGATGAATAGTGTCAATGAAGGGATTCATTACCACGTTCCGATGGTCGTCATTCCAGTCGACAAAGATCAGCCGATGGTGGCACAAAGACTGACCGAATTATCTGCTGCCTGTACACTTGATAAAGATCAGCTGACACCAAAGCAGCTAAGAGAAACTGTTGAGAAGGTTTTAGGCAGTGACACGTACCGTGCGGGGATTGAGAAAATTGAAGAAAGCTTCCAAGCAGCAGGTGGAACAGAAAAAGCATTAAAGGTGATTGATCAATTTATACAAGTGAAACAGACTCAATCATGAGTCTGTTTTTTTTATGAAAAGACGTTGTATTTCCCATTTCTGTATGCTAATATTCAATTCGTAATCATTTCGATTAATAATCGTAATGATTACGATAATGTTGAATTGGGGGAAGTACATATGAGTGATCAACCTGTTTACATAAAGAAGAAATATGAGAAAAGGCATCCCTACGTGACATACACCTTGATGCTGTTTTCAGTGATGGCTTGTTTTTTATTGGCCTCATGCTCTGAAAACAAAGCATCCTCCAGCAATGATAGAGAAGAAGATGAGCTCGTGTATGCAAGTACAAAAGATATCAGGGACATCAATCCTCATCTATACGGTGGAGAGATGGCTGCTCAAAATATGGTGTTTGAATCGCTTGTCGTCAATACAGAGAAGGGCGTTCAGCCTGCCTTAGCGAAAAGCTGGGACATATCAAAGGATGGAAGGACCTATACCTTTCATCTTCGAAAAGGTGTGACTTTTTCAGATGGTGAGCCTTTTAATGCAAAGGCAGTGAAATTGAATATTGATGCTGTCGTCAAAAATATTGAAAAGAACGCTTGGCTTAATCTCGTATCTGAAATCAAATCCACAAAGGCGGTAGATGACGATACATTTGTTCTCACGTTGAAAGAGCCTTATTATCCTACGTTAGAAGAGCTGGGCTTAACACGCCCCTTCCGTTTTATTTCTCCAAAAAGCTTCATTGATGGAACGACTGCAAAAGGAGTTAAAAGCTATGCAGGTACAGGTCCTTATGTGCTAAAGGAACATAAGAAAAATCAATATGCCATTTTTGAAATGAATGACCACTATTGGGGGCAAAAGCCGAAAATTTCAACTGTGAAATGGAAAGTCATGCCGGATCACCAAACCATCTTACTTGCGCTTCAAAAAGGAGAGATTGATCTTTTATTTGGAGCAGATGGTGACATGATTGATGGAGACTCATTCCAGGCTTTAAAAGAAGCAGGGCAATATGGTGTCACCGTTAGCCCTCCTGTTGGTTCAAGATCGATTGTGATTAATTCAAACCAGCCAATCACAAAAGATCCGAAAATAAGAGAAGCTTTTCAATACGCCATTCAAAAGGACATGATCACTGAAGGCATTTTAAATGGAACGGAAAAGGTGGCACACACATTGCTTGCTCCTTCTGTCCCTTACGCAGATATTCCACTGAAAAAGAAAACTTATCAAAAGAAGAAAGCAGAGGCAATATTGGATGAGGCAGGCTGGAGGATGAAAGAAGACGGGTATCGCTATCAAAATGGCAAACTGCTGAGTGTGGCTATTTACTATAATTCCGATAATGCAGGGGAAAGAACGATCAGTGAATCGATTCAACAAGATTTCAAGCAGGTGGGGATCAAGCTGGATATTAGAGGAGAAGAAAAACAGGCATTCTTAGATCGCCAAAAAACAGGAAAGTTCGATCTGATGTACTCGCTGTCTTGGGGGCTTCCTTATGATCCACAAACTTATGTCTCTTCATTCCGTGTAGCATCCCATGCTGATTATCAAGCTCAATTAGGACTGAAAAAGAAAAAGTGGCTGGACGAGACGATTACGGAAGTATTAGTAGAACCAGATGAGCAAAAGCGGAAACAAATGTATCAAGAAATATTGACGTATATCCATGATGAAAATGTTTACCTCCCAATCTCTTATTCTGTGACAAAGGCTGTTTATAATAAGCGCCTGAAAGGCGTAGGTTTTCATGTGTCTCAGTATGAAATCCCATTTGACCGTATGTATTTTGCGTCATAAAACGGAGGCAGAGACATGACTCGCTATCTCTTAAAACGAATACTGATGCTTTTTCCGCTTATGATCTTCATCACCTTCTTTGCTTTTGTACTGCTGACGATGCGGGCAAGTGATCCAGCAGAGGTCGCTTTGCGGGTGAATCAAGTCACTCCAACAGAAGAAATGATTGAATCGATGCGGCAGGAGTTAGGCTTAGACCAGCCATTTTTCATCCGCTATGTCACATGGCTTAAAAATGGATTAACAGGCGATTTTGGCAGGAGCTATGTCACTCAGGAGCCCGTTTTTGATCTTATCATGGAGGCGCTGCCTGCGACATTGCAGCTTGCAGGAGCAGCGCTCTTTTTTATCATAGTGCTCAGTTTATTGTTCGGGGTGATCTGTGCATATGCTGCTCACACTTGGGTGGACCGTTTATTGAGAGCCTTTGTGTTTATCGCCGCTTCAATGCCTAGTTTTTGGCTGGGGATTTTGTTGATTTGGCTTTTTTCTGTCAAATTCAATTGGGTTAATACGAGTGGAATGGAAGGATTCAAATCGATTCTTCTTCCAGCTGTCACATTATCATTTGGCTACTTATCGACTTATGTGAGACTCATACGTAATCAAATTCTAAAATTTCAGCACGAGCCCTTTGTTTTTTATGCAAGAGCACGTGGTTTAAAAGAACGAACCGTTCAACTGAAAATCATGAGGCATGCCCTGCAATTAGCGGTAACAGCACTTGGCATGTCTATTCCAAAGCTCATTGCGGGAACTGTCATTATTGAGAACCTTTTTGCTTGGCCAGGGGTTGGCCGGTTGTGTGTAACTGCTATTTTCCATGCTGACTTCCCTATTATTCAAGCCTATTTGTTTGTGATGGGGTTCCTGTTTGTTATGTGCAATCTCATCGCTGATATGCTGCAAATGACCATGAATCCGCAATTGCGAAAGGAGGTATGACAACAATGATAGGGTGGCATCAATTAAGAAAAGACCGTATGGCGATTCTTTCAATCTGGCTGTTAGCGCTTGTCGCATTAGCTGGACTGTTTGCTCCAATGTTAGCACCACATGACCCAACAAATACGAACATTCTTCAAAAATATGCCGGTATCAGTCTTACTTACCCACTCGGAACGGATCATCTAGGGAGATGTGTATTATCGAGGCTTTTATATGGCATTCGGACAACAATGCTTGCAGCTATGCTGACGATGTGTATCACGATGCTCATTGGCAGCGCACTTGGACTCATGGCAGGCTTCTTTCGAGGAAAGGTGGATGGGGTTTTGATGAGGCTGTGTGATGTCATGCTGTCCTTTCCAGCAGAGGTGATGATTCTTGCGGTTGTGGGAATACTCGGACCTGGACTATTCAATATTATTTTGGCCAATGTCCTAGCGAAATGGGCTTGGTATACAAGAATGATTCGTTCGTCTGTCCTTCAATATGCGAATGAACCTTCTGTTCAATTTGCAAAGGTGACTGGCGGCAAACCCTTTTACATATTGAGGAGACATCTATTTCCTCGCATCTCAGGAGAAATTGCTGTTTTTGCGACACTTGATGCGGGCTGGGTGATCTTAAATATATCAGCACTGTCTTTTCTTGGATTAGGGGTGAGTGCACCTACACCAGAATGGGGCATGATGCTCAATGAGGCGAAGAATGTCATGGTGACACATCCAGCCCATATGCTTGCGCCTGGACTTGCCATCTTGTTTGTGGTCATGGCGTTGAGCTTTTTAGGAGACAGCCTTCAGCATGCCGCGAATCCTGCCATGCATCATACCAGAAAGAAAGGGGTGAGGCCATTTGCCTTTAATCGACGTAAAAAATCTGTCCGTACATGATCCACAGCAGCAAAAGAATATAGTGACGAATATCACATTTTCTTTACATCAACAACGCTGTTTAGCCGTCATTGGAGAAAGTGGCAGTGGAAAATCAACTGTCGCCAAAGCGTTAATTGATCTTGTCGCCCCTTCTCTAGAAGTGGAAGGAACGATCATTTTTGACGGCAAAACATTAACAAATCAAGAAGCGCATCAATGGCGGGGTAAACGAATAGGTTTCATCTCACAGGATGTCATGAATGCATTCAACCCTATTGAAACGATAGGTCATCAAATGGTGGAAACATTTCAGCAGCATTTGGGCTTACGAGGGAAAGAAGGGAAAGCACATTCTATGGCTGGGCTTACACGTGTCCATTTAAAAAATCCATATGATTTGATGAAAAAATATCCGTATGAACTGTCTGGCGGAATGCTTCAGCGTGTGATGATTGGCATCACGATGATGCTTTCTCCAGACATGATCATTGCAGACGAGCCAACTGCATCACTTGATGCCTTTAATCGGCGTGAAGTCATCAGACAATTACACAGCCTAAAGGAAGAAACGGGTGTTACCTTAATCGTCATAACGCATGATCTAGGCATCGTTCAGGAAATCGCTGATGAATTGATGGTTATGCACCAAGGAGTAATGCTTGAGCATGGGTCAGCCAAGGAAGTGTTCACATCACCTGAGCATCCCCAAACAAAGCATTTACTTGAGACGAGGCTTCGATTATCTGCCCCTACTGAAACACTGCGACAGCAGAAGAGAGTGGAGGCGTTTCCATGTTGATCACAGCTTTCGATCTAGTCAAACACGGTGAGAAGAAAGGTCTTTTTTCAAAACAAAAGAAACCAAAAGACCGCATATCAAATGTTTCGTTTCAAATCGAAAAAGGACAATGTGCCGGATTAGTCGGTGAGAGCGGCAGTGGCAAAAGTACATTGGCACGTATCCTGCTCGGTTTAGAAAAAATAGATGGAGGCGAGGTACAGATTGATGGTATGACAGCTGACAAATGGCGGAGGGTGAATCGGGGGAAAATGAGTGTTGTCTTTCAAGATTATCTATCTTCTGTTCATCCCTCCTTTACGGTGAAAGAGATCATAGCAGAACCGATGCGTTTGTTAAAGCAGAATCAGAATATGGATCAGAAGGTTTTGTCATTAATTGAGCAAGTCAGACTGCCCTCGTCTGTGCTGAATCAATATGCTCATCAGCTAAGCGGTGGTCAGCTCCAGCGAGTGTGCATCGCACGAGCCATATCAACGCATCCAGCCATTCTTATACTAGATGAAGTCTTGAGCTCACTGGATGTCTCTGTTCAAGTACAAATATTGGAGCTGCTTGAGACATTAAAACAAGAGCTAGACATGACCATGCTTCTCATTACTCATGATGTAGAAGCAGCGGTGTATCTATGTGACCGCCTTCTATTTTTACATGAAGGAAGCCTAGTGGAAGAATGCAAAAAGGACGAACTGTTTGAAGTGTCCCATCCATTTACACTCCAATTAATCGACTCACTTATGCCATTTCAGCTTGACAAAAAATAACCAATCTTTTATCGTATACGTAACAAACGACGGAAGGGTGACCCAATGCAATGAAGTACTAATCCTATGACCTGTAAGCAAAATGAACGAACGAAGGCAGTGAGCAAACGATCAGTTTGCCATGTTTGCTGCGTTTTCATTTTTTAGCTTCGGAATAGGATGGTACAGCTTGGGAATCAAAAAATGAAGTGATTGATACGTGGGATGTGTGTGTTCAAATATGAACGGCATACCATACTGGATCAATCCGCTTATTTTTGTACACCATTTTGCCTCCTATTCTGAGAATGGGAGGCTTTTTTATGTCTCCTGATATGAAAGGAGAGGATTGGATGTTATTAAAAGCCAATCAGTTAAAGGTATTTCGAAAAGATCGCTTGTTATTTGATATTGAGGAGCTAGCCATCCATCAAGGTGATCGCATTGGTCTTGTAGGGACAAATGGCAGCGGAAAAACGACTTTATTGCATGTGCTGGCAGGACAGGAAACACCAGACAGCGGCACGGTTGCCGCCACAGCGGTCTGTACGCTGCTTCCTCAATTGAAACAAGGAGACGGCAGACAGAGTGGCGGTGAAATGACCCAAACTTATATTGAAAGAGCATTAAGCCGGCCGTCTGCCCTTTTATTAGCAGATGAACCGACCACTCATTTGGATACAGAGCATATTGAGTGGCTGGAAGATAAGCTGCGTCATTATCAAGGAGCTCTCATTGTTGTTTCACATGATCGTGCTTTTTTAGATGCAATATGTACGGAGATTTGGGAACTGGATCATGGGAAGCTTCATCATTACAAAGGCAATTACACACATTTTGCACAGCAAAAAGAGCTAGCACATCGTCAGCAGGTGGAAGCGTATGAAGCCTATACACAAAAGAAAAAACAGTTAGAGCATGCACTGGAAAAGAAAAAGAAAAAGGCGGACAAAGCGACAAAGCCCTCCCAAAAGGTGAAATCCTCAGGACCTAAAATTGCAAAGCCCTACTATGCAAATAAGCAAAAAAAGCTGCAAAAAACAGCCAAATCCATTGAAACAAGGATGGAGAAATTAGAAAAGGTTGAGAAGGTAAAGGACATTCAGCCCATTCACATGACTCAGCATACGATGAAGGAAACTGCAAGCCGTACCATTTTGAGAGTGGAAAATGTAGATGGCAAGGCGGGCGATAAAGTGCTTTGGAGGCAGGCGAATGTGGAAGTGAGGGGCGGAGACAAGGTTGCCATTATCGGAAAGAACGGGAGCGGAAAAACGACATTTCTCCGTATGTTAGTGAATGGACATCCCGGAGTTACTCGTTCAGAGGCTGTCAAGCTAGCCTATTTTCGTCAGGATCTTTCAGGATTGAAGGTAGATGAATCGATTTTACAAAATGCGCTGAAAGAGGCAGTTCAAGATGAAACAGTGGTTCGAACGGTTTTGGCGAGACTAGGATTTAGAGGGGATGATGTGCACAAGCCTGTTGAGGTATTAAGCGGGGGAGAACGGGTGAAGACGATGCTTGCGTCCTTGCTCGTCAGTGATGCCAATGTTCTCATGCTGGATGAACCGACGAACTTTTTAGATCTAGCGGCAGTTGAAGCACTTGAAGGTCTATTGAAGGATTACCCAGGTACCGTTGTGTTTGTTTCCCACGATCGCAGGCTGATTGAAGAGGTTGCCACTCGTATTTTCCATATTCACGAGGAACGTATTGAAGCTTTTGAAGGCACATATGAAGCCTATAAACAAAAGGAAGAAAAACCAGCTGTGACAAATAGAGAAGAGGAGCTTCTGTTAATTGATATGCAGCTGTCTGAAGTGCTCAGCCGTTTAAGTATTGAGCCGTCGCAAGAGCTTGAAGAGACATTTCAAGCATTATTGAAACAAAAAAAGTCTTTGGAGTCATAAAAGAAAACCCCTGTTTACTCTACAGGGGTTTCAGCGTGTAGACAAACCCTCGCATTCGGTGTCAGTCCTGCGTGCCGGTGCTCACGAATGCTCAATTCGCTCCGCTCCGGTACTCGTCCTTCCTAGACTTCAAAGGTTTTCTATCACGCTGAAAAGAAGACAAAGAGCTAAAATAAAGATCATTTTAGCCCTTTGTCAACAATCTAAAACCCCTGTTTACTCTACAGGGGTTTGTTCATGTCGTTCTTTTTTTAATTGTTCAAGTTCACTCACTGTGACGAGCTGGTAGCCTTGTTTGGTGAGTTCATGGATGATCTTTACGGCAGCTTGGGCTGAGCTTTCATAAATATCGTGCATTAACACTGTTCTGCCATCGGCTGCATGTGAGAGAACGCGGTTTGTGATTTGCTGGCTGTTGCGGATTTTCCAATCCTCAGGATCAACATCCCACAAAGTGACCTTCATCCCAATTGCATGATTGATATCTTGATTTGTACCGCCATATGGCGGTCTAAAGTGCGTAGGTGTATATCCGCTAGCTTTCTCAATCAGCTGCTGGGTGTCTTTCACTTGTTTCACCGCTTCATCTAAAGGCAGTCTTGTTAATAAAGGGTGATTGTAGGAATGGTTTCCGATCTCATTCCCGCCTTTTAAAATATCGGCAAGCATTCCAGGGTAATATTGCACCCTGCTGCCTAATACGAAAAAGGTGGCATGTCCTTTATTTGCCTTCAGCGCATCTAAAATTTTTGAGGTTGTCGCTGGATTCGGTCCATCATCAAATGTGAGTGCGATGGCTTTTTTATTCGGGTCAAGCTTTGATTTTTGCGGCAGTTTGACGGCTTTTCTTTTTGGATTCGGTTCTTTCATTTCATTTTTATTTTTCAGTTTATCCATATATTCTGGCTTTAATATGTCCTTCAGCAATGTCTTTTTAATCGCGAGTGTTTGCGGACCAAGATCCTCTGCGGCTACTTGAGATGCAGGGAAATAAAATTCTACATATTTGTCTTTCAAGGCAAATTGACTGAAGTTTTGAGCATCAGGGGCTGTTCCTTTCTGAAGAAGAGGCTGATCCTTAGATAAGGTTTTGTCCTTCCGAAGCTCTGTATATGTAATATAGGATAATTTCTTTAAATAATTGGTTTTAGGCAGAAATAGATCTTTTGTGTCAAGAAAGGTTTTTTTCTGAAAATCAAAGTTAATCGTGAGATGATTGGTGGTTCCATTTTGCTGGCCAGTATACGTATAGGTCGTAAAACGAATGGCAGCAGACTGCTTTGCATAGTGCACCATTTCATAATCAATATTCAGTTCATAGCGTTTATGTTCATCGATATCCTTTGCTTCACTGAATGTTTTTTTGAAATGCTCTAATGCCGAATTGGCATAGCTTTGAATCTTATCATCTAGCTCTTTTTGATGAAAAAGAGGATAGTTGACTGCATATCTCATAAATTTCCCGTCATTTACGAGAGTGACAATTTCTACGTTTTTATAGTTCGTATCCTGCTTTACATTTTTCTTCTCTGTACCGCTTGCTTGTTGATTTTGAAAGAAAGCAACTGCTCCAATGACGACTGCAAGCGCAAATAGGACGATACTCCATTTTCCCTTTACTGACACAACTTTCAAATCTCCTCTCATGACGGGTCATTCTTTATTAGTTTGACATCTGTTTGTAATATTTTTATAACATTTGACTTACTTTTGTAATTTTAGGGGATATTCATGCGAAATGTCAACTATTTTCCTATTAAACTATGAGAAAAAATGATAGGCCGTTCTGAGCGGCAAAAAGAAATCTCCTTTCTCTGCTCCGCACATACCTTCATTAATTAAAAAATAGGGTGTACATTGATTTTTTAGAGGCTGGCGGCTATAATTTTGTTGATTATGATTCTCATTTTCAAACTGACTTTTAATGAAGAAAAGGATGACACCGATTTTGCAGGATAAGCGAACATCTCAACAAAAACGATCATCACATATTCTGTTCTTTTTGATATTTTTTCTCGCCGTTATTGGTTTAGCGGTTGCCATGTTTTTTGCTGTGTCATACGGTGCAAAAACATTGTCTCTGCAAACGGTGTGGACAGCTGTATTTGACTACCAGTCAAATGTTACAGAGCAGCAGATCATCCATGAATTAAGACTCCCTCGTGTTTTAGGGGCAGCTCTAGTGGGAGCGGCGTTTGCCGTAGCGGGTGCTCTTATGCAGGGCATCACAAGAAATCCACTGGCAGATGCGGGGATTTTGGGCATTAATGGAGGTGCGATGTTTGTGGTCGCTCTCTGTTTTGCTTTTTTTCCAGGAATACCTTATTCGGCATTGATGTTTTTTTCCTTTATTGGTGCTGTGCTCAGTACGCTGCTGATCTTTGCGATTGGGGCGGCTGGCGGCGTATTGACACCGCTGCGCCTCACTGTGGCAGGAGCGGTTGTAGCCGCATTGCTTCATGCGCTCAGCTCTGGGATTGCGATTTATTTTGACCTGAGTCAGGATCTGGCTTTTTGGTATGCAGGCGGGGTAGCTGGTGTGAAATGGCCGCAGCTGACGATTCTCGCTCCGGTTATTCTAATTGTGATCGTATGGGCAATGCTATTAGGTCGGTCACTTTCCTTACTATCGCTCGGTGAAGATACAGCGGCAAATTTAGGGGTGAAAACACGGCAAGTGCGAATACTAGGAATGACTGCTGCTGTGTTATTAGCAGGGGTTTCTGTTTCAGCAGTCGGATCGATTGGGTTTGTCGGTCTTGTCATTCCTCATATTGCACGAAAGCTTGTTGGTGTAGACTATCGTTTCGTCATTCCGATGTCAGCGATACTAGGCGCAATGCTGCTTGTCTTTGCAGACCTTGCCAGCCGTACAGTCAATCCGCCAAGAGAACTTGCCATTGGCGTGATGGTGGCACTTGTTGGTGTTCCTTTCTTCTTATACATTGCCAGAAAAGAAGGGAGGAACCTGTCATGAGAGAGAAACAGCGTGCTCTTGTCGTGACACTCGTTTTGCTTTGCCTGAGTGCGGCTGTTGTGCTGTATAGTTTAAATACCGGTACGCTGAAACTAAGCCCTGTCATGGTCATCAAGACGTTATTTGGCTTTGGAGATTTCCAAAGTGAAACGGTGCTGTTTGACTATCGTCTGCCTCGAATTGTGGTGACGATGTTAGCTGGTATTGGTCTTGGCATTGCTGGCGGCATTTTGCAGAGCTTATCCCGTAACCCGCTGGCCGATCCTGGGATTATTGGATTGAATGCAGGGGCAGCCTTTGGCTTAATTGTGTTTGTGACATATTTTCACGCACTTGAAGGCAATCCGTCTCTTCTTATTCCGCTCTTTACGTTTGGCGGCGGACTGCTTGCGGCAGCTGTCATCGTGCTTCTTGCATATGACCGGCATGAAGGGCTTGTTCCTATCCGGCTGATCTTAGTTGGCATTGCGGTTGCTGCGGGATTTAGTGCACTCACCTTATATTTGTCATTGAAGCTGGATGAAGATACATACACGTTTGCTTCAAGGTGGCTTGTGGGCAATGTATGGGGGAGAGACTGGATTCATGTGCTGGCGCTTCTGCCTTGGATTGTATGCCTTGTGCCGCTTACGCTGATGCAGACAAACACGCTCAATGCATTGACATTAGGAGATGCTGTCGCCTCAAGTGTAGGTGTACGTGTCCAGCGTAAACGTCTTCTCCTCTTGACCTTAGCGGTAGGCCTCGCTAGTGCAAGTGTTTCAATGACAGGCGGTATTGGCTTTATTGGCCTCGTCGCCCCGCATTTGGCCAGGAGGCTTGTCGGTTCACTGCATCAGTATTTTTTACCAGTTAGTGCGCTGCTTGGCTTGTTGATTTTAGTCAGTGCCGATACAATCGGACGTTCCATCTTTGCTCCAAATGCCATACCGGCGGGTGTGGTCGTGGCCTTTATCGGTGCCCCGTATTTTCTCTATTTATTAACTAAAACGAAATAAATATGAAAGAGGAACTCATCATGAAAAAACTACTAGTATTTGGATTAACGCTCTGTTTCTTGCTGCTTGCCGCTTGTGGACAACAGGAAACAAAGAATACAACAAATGAAAAGACCAATGGCACACCAAAGATTGCTTCCTTGTCTATTCATTTAACAAATGACTTGTTAGCACTCGGGATCAAACCGGCGGGCTCTGTTGTAGGAGGAGACTTAAAAGATTTCCTTCCACATGCGAAAAAGCAGCTGAGTCAGACGAAAAAGCTCGGCATTGCAGCTGATCCAGATATGGAATCACTGCTTGCGTTAAAGCCAGATGTCATTTATGTTGATGAAGAATTAGCCGGACAAGACTTATCGAAATATAAGAAGATCGCCAAAACAGAAGTGTTTAATTTAAATGATGGCACATGGCGGGATCATTTGAAAAAAATCGCCAAACACGTCAATAAAGAAAAAGAAGCGGATCAATATATTAAGAATTACAATCAAGAAGCAAAAGAGGTCAAATCGCTCATCAAGAAAAAGATTGGAAACGGAAAAGTCATGGCGATCCGTGTGACAGCAAAGGAGCTTCGCGTATTTAGCATGAAGCGCCCAATGGGTCCTATTTTATACGAGGATTTAGGCCTGACACCTGTCGATGGTGTGAAAAAGCTGGACAGCAAGCGCCCGTTTGAAGTGATTTCTCAAGAGGTTCTTCCTGATTATGATGCTGATGCGATCTTTGTCGTTGTCAACCGTGATGATAAAGCGCAGCAGGCATTCAAGCAATTAGAAAAGACTCCGATTTGGAAAGGTCTAAAAGCAGTGAAGAAAAACCAAGTCTATCCGATTGCCGATCAGCCGTGGCTCGATTACTCAGCTCTAGGCAATAAAATGGCATTGGATGAAGCAAAAGAGATGTTTTCTAAATAAATAGCAAATGAAATCAGGCATCATTCCGCATATAGGAATGATGTCTCTTTTTTTGATTCGTTCTTCTATTCATTCGGCTGATGCATACATATGAGAGAGAACGAGCAATACCGCCCGTGAGAAGAGGAAAGGGAGGGGTTACAGTTGGAGGTTCAAAAAATTAGTGCAGGTACGATTGCAAGGCTTGTGCTGCTTTTACTGGCGCTTGTTAATAGTGCGCTAACTGCTGCGGGAAAAAGCCCAATTCCTATTGATGAAGAAGGCGTTCAACAATTCATCACACTGGCCTTTCTGGGAATTACATCACTATGGGCCTATTGGAAAAACAATGATATAACGAAAAAAGCACGAACAAAAAAAGAAGAATAACAGAAAAAAGAGCCTTTCATGAATCAAAGGCTCTTTCAGCGTGCAGACAAACCCTCGCATTCGCCCGCAGGTCTGCGCTCCGGTGCTTACGAATGTTTCAATTCGCTCCGCTCCGGTACTCGCCCTTCCTAGGGCTGCAAAGGTTTTCTATCACGCTGAAAAGAAGACAAAAGGCTAAAATAAAAATCATTTTAGCCCTTTGTCAACAATCTGAAAGAGCCTTTCATGAATCAAAGGCTCTTTTTCATCGAAGCGTCAAACGCCTCTCCCCGCAATCATTCTTCCTGAAAGGCTTACGCCCGGCGTTCTCCCATGTTGTTGAGGAAAGCTTTTACTTCCTCAATGCTTAAGCCAATTGCCTTTGCTTCACTCATTAGACGCTTCCACTCTGTGATATTTGAATCGGTCAGCTTTCTATGGGTGACATGTAACGACTTCTCTTCCTGCTCCTTTCGGTACGTTTGGAGCAGCTGATAGAGCTCTTCTTTAGGCATGCCTGATTGGACGGCACTTACGATATGCTCCCGCCATTCGTGTTCACCACCCTCAGCGTAATGAAACATCATCGTCTCTGCATCAAACAGCTCTTGTAAATCAATCTCTAGTGAAGAAGATACCTTTTTTAAGAACTGGACAGATGGATTTCTGTGGACACCACGCTCAATTTTGCTCAAATATGACTTAGAGACATGAGCATCCTCAGCCAGCTGCTGAATCGAGTATCCTTTTCTCTTTCGGTAAATGCGTATCACCTTGCCTATCATTCGATCAATGATCTCCCTTCTCACCGGCGAATAGTTCTGCGACCTTTTCGTTCATTATAAGAAATAAATTGTTCTTTATAAAATTCAAAAACGTAAGAATCAGGAAGTAAACAAAAGAAAACGAACGATTTCGTTCTTTAAAAAGAACTATAAGACCTATTATGACATTTTTCTTTGCGGGTATTATCTTTTATAATCCAATCATTAACAAAAAGAAACCATATATAACCTTTTTATGATGAAATCGGGAGGTATCTATGAATGAGAATATAGGTTTTAAGCAGCTGTTTTCTGTCATTAAAGAGAAAATGGCCCTTCTGATCCTGATTGTCCTGATCGTAACGGGCATTTCAGCCTATTATCAGTTCTATGTCTCGACTCCTGTATATCAGGCAACCACTCAAATTCTTGTTCATAAACGCAGCAATGACGCACAAGCAGATTTAAACGATATTCAGATGAACCTTCAATATACACGTACCTTTCAAGTTTTATTAAAAAGCCCAATCGTCATTGAAAAAGTAAAAGAAACACTCCATCTCACAGAATCAGCAGAAGGACTAAAACACAAAATTGCCACAAGTACAGAAAATGAGTCTGAGGTCATCAATATTTCTGTACAAGATGAGGATCGCGCGAAGGCAGTCGCCATTGCGAATACCGCAACAGAGGTGCTGCAAGAAGAAATCAAAAAAACAATGAATATGGATCGCATTAATGTTTTGTCTGAAGCCAAGCTGTCCAACACGATTCTGATGAATTCAAGGAAGTTCGTTCATATCGTTCTGGCACTAGGCGCCTCTTTATTAGGGGGCATGACACTCATTTTCTTAATGAATTTACTCGATGATACTGTAAAACGAACACATCAAATAAGAGAAGAGATCGGATTGCCGTCGCTTGGCAGTGTCTATCAGATGCAGGCAGACAGGAGGGCCAAAAAAGACAAGCAGTCCGTCATAACGGGAGGACAGAACATTGATCTTTAAGAGGAAGAAAAGAGAAAAGAGAGATTTATCCTGTATTTCTGTATTAAATCCTCACTCTGTCATTGCGGAACAATTCCGTACGATCCGAACAAACATCGAATTCACATCGATCCAAACAAGGCTGAAATCGATATTAGTGACCTCCTCCTTACCGAAGGAAGGGAAATCATTTACGGCTGCAAACTTAGCAGCTGTTTTTGCACAGCAGAACAAGCGGGTGCTGCTCATGGATGCTGATTTGCGAAAGCCGGCCGTCCATGAATATTTTGACTTGAGTCATCATACCGGTTTGACGAATGTGCTATTAAATAATTGCAGCTTGGAAGAAGCCATTTTACCGACACCGATTGAGCATTTAGAGCTGCTTCCGAGCGGAACCATTCCGCCGAATCCAGCTGAGCTGCTCTCCTCTTCTGTAATGAAGCAGTTATTTTATGAGATTGAACAGCAATATGACATGGTGATTGTTGATTCCACGCCGCTTCTGCCAGTTGCAGATGCAAAGATCTTGGCGAACCGGACGGATGGGAGCATTCTCGTTGTCTTAAGCGGCAAAACAAAGATTGCTGCTGTGAAGAAATCAAAAGAAGTATTAGAAGGAACAACAAGTAAACTGCTTGGAGCTATGCTAAATGGCAAGAAAGAGAAAAAGGGAAGGCTGTATATGTATTAAAAAGATTGATAGGTGATGTCTCCTAATCTTTAACAATGGAGGCACTCGATCCTGCTGTGGGCATAACCGTGCCTTAGATGCTCGTCATCAGTAGTGGGATGTGAGGACGGGTTTGATGCCCATGTTACGTAAGAATAGTGATGCTTTAAAAAGGGGGAGGAGCGTTGACTTACGCCCAAAGATTATCAATCATCGTAGCACTAGATTCATATCTCATCTTAGTTTCCGTCTTTTTTGGTTTTCAATTTGTCCAAGAGGCGGCTTTAACCGTTTATACATTTGAAATGCTCGCCATTTCTTCACTCAGTCTGCTCATTGGGCACCATATATTTGCCTGCATGTTTCATGTGTACAAGCAAGTATGGGCTTATACAGGAGTAAGAGAGTTATTTTCTTTAATGAAGACCTTTGTGTGTTCTTTTTTATTTTCGATGACGATGCTGTACCTTTTCGTGCAGACATGGCCATTTCGGTTTTTATTCATCGTGTGGCTTTTTCATATCTTATTCATCGGTGCCTCTCGTATGGCTTCTAGGTTATTTCATGACGGGGCCAAACGGCTTCAGGCAGAAAAAGAGCGGGCATTAATTATTGGTGCCGGATCAGCGGGAACCATGCTCGTTCGTCAGCTTCAGCAATCGAGTGATGTACATATTGAGCCAGTCGCCTTCATCGATGATGACAAGACGAAACATCGGCTTGAAATTATGGGTCTGCCTGTTATAGGAGGAAAAGAACAAATTCAAACAGCTGTCGTGATGATGGATATTCAGAAGATCATCATCGCCATTCCGTCCAAAAGCAGCCACACCTTAAAAGGGCTGTATAAGGAATGTGTCGCGACCGGAGTCAAAACACAGATCATGCCGGAAATGGAGCAGATTTTAAAAGGAACCCATGCACTGAATCAATTACGGGATGTACAGCCAGAGGATTTACTAGGGAGAGAACCAATTCAATTAGATACGAGCCGTCTATCTGCTCATTTAAAGGGAAAAACAATCATGGTCACAGGGGCAGGCGGATCAATTGGATCAGAAATCTGCCGTCAAATTTGTGTGTTTGCTCCTCAAGCGATTGTACTTGTGGGACATGGAGAATTTAGCATTCATTCTATTTTACTAGAGCTGAAAGAATTATATGGAGGCAGCATCAGACTCTATCCACAAATTGCGGATATTCAAGATAAACAGAAAATGAGTGAAATCGTTGGTCAATTTCAGCCGGATATGATTTATCATGCTGCGGCACATAAGCATGTCCCGCTCATGGAGATCAGTCCGAAAGAAGCTGTGAAAAACAATATTATCGGGACAAAAAATGTCGCAGAAGCCGCACACGAGCACGGCATTGAAACATTCGTCCTCATCTCATCTGACAAAGCGGTCAACCCTGCCAATGTGATGGGAGCCACAAAGCGGTTTGCTGAAATGCTGATCATGCAAATGGGGGCAAGCAGCGAAACAAAATTTGTCGCTGTACGATTTGGAAATGTGCTCGGAAGCAGAGGGAGCGTCATCCCTATTTTTAAGAAACAAATCGAGCAAGGCGGGCCGGTGACGGTCACACACCCAGCCATGACAAGATATTTTATGACCATCCCAGAAGCATCAAGGCTTGTGATTCAGGCAGGTGCACTGGCAGAAGGAAGACAGATTTTTGTTTTAGATATGGGGGAGCCAGTGAAAATCGTGGACCTCGCAGAAAACCTCATTCACCTCTCAGGCTACACCACAGACCAGATTCCAATCACTTTCACAGGCATTCGTCCTGGAGAGAAAATGTACGAGGAATTACTCAACCAGCATGAAAAAGCACAGGAGCAAATCTTCCCGAAAATTCACATCGGCCATGCGCTGGATGGTGACCCATATGTGCTGAACCGTTTTATCCATGAATTTGACATGATGAGTGAAGAGCAGATGAGACAAGCATTATTTGCTGCCATTGAGTCGCATGATATGTTGTCCGATCAGATGACACGAGAGGAGGAAGCGCTTGCCAATGAAGAAAAAAGTCTTGTTTTGCGCAACGGTTGATTATCACTTTAAGGCCTTTCATCTTCCGTATTTCCGGTGGTTTCAGGAACAAGGATGGGAAGTGCATACAGCGGCAAACGGCCAGCTGAAGCTGCCCTATGTGAATCAAGCTCACTCAATTCCGATTCAGCGCTCTCCTTTTCATGTACGCAACCGGCTTGCGTATGTAGAACTGAAGAAGCTGTTAGCGAAAGAGCACTATGATTTCATCCATTGCCACACACCAATGGGAAGTGTCATTGGCAGGCTCGCAGCCAAAGGTACGCGCAAAAAAGGAACGAAGGTTCTTTACACGGCACATGGCTTTCACTTTTGGCAGGGGGCGCCGCTTCAAAACTGGCTGCTCTATTATCCAATAGAGAGATTTCTCGCCCGCTATACAGACGCTCTGATCACCATTAATGGAGAAGATTTTAAAAGAGCCGACCGTCTATCAAAAGAGCGGACATCTGTTTATTATGTGCCCGGTATGGGTGTGGATATGAAGCGGTTCGCACCTGTCGATGAAAAAGAGAAGCAGAGCCTTCGCGCAGCCTATGGCTTTTCCTCGGAAGATTTTATCGTGCTGTGTGCTGGTGAATTAAATACGAATAAAAATCAAGGGATGCTCATCAAAGCATGTGCACAGCTGTCTAGGAAAATACCAAATATAACGATCGTGTTTGCCGGGGAAGGGACAATGAGACCAAACTATGAAAAGCTTACCCGCCAGCTCCATCTTGAAAATCATGTCCACTTTGCTGGGTTTTGCAAACAAATGGAGGAATGGATGCATATGAGCGATGTATGTGTTTCCACCAGCTTGAGAGAAGGGCTCGGCATGAACCTGCTTGAAGCGATGTCAGCAGAAAAACCTGTGGTTGCAACGGAGAATAGAGGACATTGTGAGCTTGTCAAACATGGCGTCAATGGTTTTTTAGTTAAATCGCAAGATGTGAATAGTTTAGCTGATTACTTGCAGCAGCTCTACGACAAAAAAGATCAGCTGCCCCTCATGGGAAAAGCGGGACGCTCTATGGCTCATGCATTTGCACAGGAGCAGACGGTCAGGGCAATGGAAGAAATTTATACAATCTATATGGATCAAGCAGAGAAGGTGATACAGCATGCATAAACCAAAGGTGTCTATGATCATGGGCGTCTACAATTGCCAAGAGACAGTAGAAGAAAGCATTGAATCTATTCTTCATCAAACATATGAAAACTGGGAGCTCATCATATGTGATGACGCATCAACAGATGGCACTTATGAGAAAGTGCTGTCTTATACAAAACGACATCCTGAAAGAATTCGCCTGATCCGCAATCAACAAAATCAAAGACTCGCTGCCAGTCTCAATCGCTGCCTGGCTGAAGCGAGGGGAGAGTTGATTGCAAGGCAGGATGGCGACGATCTATCAGTGCCTGTTCGTTTAGAAAAACAGGTTCATTTCCTCGATACATATCCTGAATATGATGTGGTCGGTACGGCAATGACGGTTTTTGATGAAACGGGAACAAAGGGTGTGCGGGCACTTGTTTCAGAGCCTGATCGGAAGGTGTTGGCAAGAGGGACTCCTTTTTGTCATGGGACCATTATGATGAGGGCTTCTGCTTACAAGGCTTTACAAGGCTATCGTTCTGTAAAAACAACAAGGCGGATGGAAGATATCGATCTTTGGATCCGCTTTTTTGCTACTGGGAGGAAAGGTTTTAATTTACAAGAGCCGTTATATCTGGTGAGAGAGGATGAAGCGGCCTTTCAGCGGCGGAAGTTTCGATATTCGATGGATAATGCCTGGCTCGTTTTGAAAGCATGCTGGCTATTAAAACTGTCGCCGCTTGACTATTTATTTGCTCTAAAGCCAGTGGTCCGTGCCTGCTTGTCACCGAAGATCATGAAGCTTTATCATCGCCGGAAGCTGGCGGCGTCTATGCTGAAGAGGAGGGCGGTTCAAGATGAGTGAGCCAAAGCGCGTGCTTCATATTGTGGGTGGGATGAACCGCGGCGGAGCTGAAACGATGATTATGAACATCTATCGTGCACTCGACAGAAATGTCCTTCAATTTGATTTCATTACCCACCGGCAGGACGTCTGTGATTATGATGAGGAAATTCGCCGGCTTGGGGGACGCATCTTTTACGTCCCAAGTATTGGGGCGTCCTCTCCGGTTGCTTTTGTGAAAACATTGACCAAGACAATTAGGCAAACAGGGCCCTATCAGGCAGTGCATGCACATACGGATTTTCAGACGGGTTTTTCCGCACTTGCTGCCAAACTAGCGGGTGTAAAGGTGCGCATTTGCCATTCACATAATACAGCGTGGAAGCAGTCGCCAAACTGGCTGGATCATATGATGCTCAAAGGATTTCGCCAGCTGATCTTTGCATTCTCTACACAGCTTGTTGCATGCGGCGAGGATGCCGGTGTCTTTTTATTTGGACAGAAAAAAATGCAGAACGGGCAAGTTGAGGTGCTGCCAAATGGGATAGATTTATCCCTTTTTTTTCAGCCTGATCCAGACGAAAAGGCAGAGATGAAAAAGCAGCTCCATCTTCGCGAAAAAAACATGGTCATCGGTCATATTGGGCGGTTCCATGAGCAAAAAAATCATGTTTTTTTTATGGAGCTGGCACAGACCTTAAAGAAGCAAGGGGTTTCATTTCAGCTTGTCCTGGTAGGAGATGGACCGCTGAAGCAAGTAGTCGAATCGTATGCAGAGAAGGCAGGCTTGATGGAGGACATTGTCTTTACAGGCGTCGTATCAGACGTTCCACAGTATATGAAAGCATTTGATGTATTTGTGATGCCTTCCTTGTTTGAAGGTCTTCCGCTTGTATTAGTGGAAGCACAGGCGTCTGGTCTGCCTTGTGTGATTTCAGATCATATTACAGAGGAAGTAGATTTAGGCTGCGGGCTTGTGAAAAGGATGTCCCTGCGAGAGTCCGCGCATGAATGGATGAAGGCGGTGCTTGAAGCATATCATGCAGAACCTCCTCTTCAAGAGACCATTACCTCTCAGCTTGAACAAAGAGGATTTGATGTGAAACAGAATATTACACGTGTGATGAATCTATATGGACTGTAAGGAAGGAAGGGCAGATGGCGGTTTATTTGGTGAACATGATCATGGTCTATTTATGGTCGAGCTTTGCCGCATTTTACGGCAGGCGTGATGATACCATTCAAAGCGGATGGCGGCCTAATAAGCTTCTGGTGTTTTTTCCGTTTCTGTTTCTTTGTATCGTAGCTGGTATTCGCTATAAAGTAGGAACCGATTTTGTCACATATGGCCAGATGTATGAGTTCTCCATCAACTACGAAAAGCCTTGGCATATATTCGGCTTCGGTGTGGAGAAGGCCGCAACGGATCCAGGGTTTACGTTTATTTTATGGATGCTTAATCAACTGTCTCATGATCCGCAAATCATGTATATCTCAGTCGGAGCCATTACTTATTTTTTTATCATCAAGACGCTTATTCAATATGGCCGTCCATTTGAGCTGAGTATGCTGCTTTTTCTTGGGACCTTTCATTATTATGCGTCATTTAATGGCATGCGCCAGTATATGGTGGCAGCGATTCTTTTTTATGCCATCCAGTTGGTGATCAATGGTCAGTGGAAATTGTATTTTCCGCTCGTTCTTGTATGTTCATTGTTTCATTCATCGGCCCTCATCATGATTCCTGTGTATTTTATTGTGAGAACAAAGGCTTGGTCTTGGATGATGCTGGTCTTATGCCTGGTGTTCTTAGGCTTAACCGCTCTTTATGACCGTTTTGTCTCGGTGTTTGTCGTGATGCTGCAAGGCAGTTCATATGGTCATTACGAGGAATGGCTCACAACGAATACGAATGGAATGAATGTGACAAAAATTGGTGTCTTGATTTTGCCGCTTCTGCTTGCTTTCTTTTATCGAAAACGACTTCGTGAGCTGACGCCTGAGAGTGATTACATTGTGAATTTTTGTTTGCTTGGTTTCTTGTTTGGCATCCTTGCAACGAAGGATGTCATTTATGCAAGATTTCATATTTATTTTGGCTTGTATCAGCTCATTTTACTGCCATATTTCACACGCATTTTTGATCAGCGGTCTAATGTGTTTATGTATGTAGGGATTGCTGTTTGCTATATTCTGTACAGCATCATGCTGATGCCGTTCGATTCTTCGGTTTTGCCGTATAGAACGATATTTAATAAGTAGATTTGAAGAAAGGTGGGGCATGTTGTAATGCCAGCTATCAGTCTATTGGTCGCAGTTTACAATACGAGTCAATATGTGGAGCAATGTCTTCAATCAATTGCAGCTCAAAGTTTTTTCGATATAGAAGTCATTCTTATCAATGATGGATCGACCGACCGCAGCGGTGAATGGCTTGAAGCATTTGCTGAGCGTGATGAGCGTTTCCGGGTAATCCATCAATCCAATCAAGGGTTAGGCGCTGTGAGAAACCGGGGCATCGAGGAAGCGAAAGGGACGTATCTCGCCTTTGTGGATTCAGATGATATTCTCGCTCCTCATTACTGTGAAGCTATGTATGAAAAAGCCGAAATGACCGGGGCAGATCTTGTTGTGAGCGAGTATTGGATTCAATTTGAACAGTCAAAGCGAACGATACCAACGACGCTGTTAGACAAGCGCTCAGCCGAAAAAACGGATGTAATCAAAGCGTTATTACACGGAGACTTGACTGGATTCTCATGGAATAAGCTGTATCGGCGTGCTTTTATGGAAAAACACCACATTCGATTTCCGCTGCGGGGTGAGCTTGAAAACATTGAAGATCAATATGTGACGCTGCGCTGTTTTTCTTTAGCACGCAGCATCGCCTTTGTTCATGAGCCTCTTTATTATTACAGGGTTCATCTGTCATCTATTGTACAGCGATATCAGAAGCAGTATTTTCATCATGGACTGACCTTTTATCATGCACAGCGCTCTTTTTTAAAAGAGCATGATGACATCTCTCTGTATGAGAAAGCATTAGACTTTTTTATCGTCAATCATACGCTTCATTGTATGCTCAACGAATGGAAGAGCCAAAATGATCTCTCTCTTCAGGAAAAGCTTGATCACATGCGTGAAATGGTCACACATGATGCTTTTCAGCATGCCGTCAAACAAGTGGAACCATCGAAGCTCACAGTACGAAAGCGAATGATTTTATTTCTTGCTAAGTGCCGATTGGTTTATCCGCTTTCTGCCGCGGCTTCTAGCTATCAAAAATGGATCGAATATCAGACAAGGAAATAGGGGTGATGGGATTGACAGTGCAGCAATTGAAGGCAAAAACCGCAGAGTGGCTGCTCTTAAAGGTCAAATATCCGCTTGAGTATAGACTGAGCCGCCAAAGGCTGCCAGAGCTGAGTCATCAGAAGAAAATCATTCTCACGCTGCTGCCGGGCCATGATAATTTAGGGGATCATGCGATTGCCTATGCGAGTTATTGTTTTTTAAAGAAACACTTTCCAGCCTATGACATCATAGAAGTGGACATGAAAGAGATCTATCGCCTTGCCCGTCCGCTAAAGCGCAGCCGGCATCCAGAAGACATCGTCTGTATGATCGGTGGGGGCAATATGGGGGATTTATACCGGTACGAAGAATGGACGAGACAATTTATCATCAAGACCTTCAAGTCCTATCCCATGATCCAGCTGCCTGCTACTGTACATTTTACAGAAACAAAGAGAGGGAAACGAGAGGAACGCCGCGCCATTCACACGTATAGTCAGCATCCAAGACTGCTCCTCATGGCAAGAGATCAAACAACCTATGAATGGATGAAGCTTCATTTTCCTGATCAAGATGTGTGGAAACAGCCTGATATGGTGCTGTCATTAGACGAATCATCAAAGGATGAAACACGTGAAGGGGTTCTGCTTTGTCTGCGTGAGGATCAAGAAGCATATCTCACAAAGGAGGAGCGCCAGCAGCTGCAGCAGCATATCCAAGAGATATATGATCAAGTCGGTTTGATCACAACGACAATTGGCAGACGAGTCGATCGAACAACTCGCTTAGAGGAGTTAACGTCTTTGTGGACGGAGTTGAAACAAGCGCAAGTCGTCGTGACAGATCGTCTGCATGGTATGATCTTTTGTGCGATCACTCATACACCGTGTGTTGTCCTTAGATCTTTTGATCATAAGGTGATGGAGGGTTTTGAGTGGGTGGCTCATCTTCCGTTTATGACCCTTTTAAAAGAACCAAATGAGGCCGCTGTGAAAGAGGCCGTTCATCAGCTGATGAAAACAAGCGGTCAAAAGGGAGAGGAAGCTGGATGAGGGCTCTTAAACGCTGCGTGAAAGCACAATGAATCGAGCGTTTCTTTATAATGCCAGTGCGAACTTAATCACGTTTGTCCTAATGATGCTTATGTCTGTTTGTTTAACACCTTATATTGTTCATACGCTTGGAGTGGAAGCATTCGGCTTAATCCATCTGACGCAAAATATGATCAACTATTTATCGGTCATTACGGCTTCGTTAAGTGCGGTTGTTGTGCGATTTTTTTCTGTGGCGGCTCATAAAGGAGAGATGGAGAAGGCGCAGCGCTATCTCGCTTCCTATTTCGTCAGTTCGTTTTTACTATCTATTAGTCTCTTTTTGCTTTGTCTTTTCGTGTCTCATCAGCTGGTTGAATGGCTTCATGTACCTGTTCATCTCGCAAAAGACACACAGACCGCCTTTATTTTAGGGGGTCTTTTATTTATGCTCAATTTCGTCATGTCTGGCATTGGGGCTGCACCGTTTTATGCGAATAAGCTCTATGTATCAAGTATTGGACAGGCGATTCAAATGTTTTTGAGGGCGCTGATGATTGTCATCCTGTTTACATGGACGACACCAGCCATTTGGCATATCCCGCTTGCGGCCGTCATTGGAAGCTTAGCAGCTATGGGAATCGGTATCTATTATTTTAAGAAACTCATCCCTTGGTTTTCGTTTAAGTGGAGGCACGTCTCATTATCGTCTAGTCTCACTCTTGTTCGATCAGGGGTCTGGCATTCATTTGAGCAAATGGGGATATTGTTGTTTTTACAAATTGATTTATTGATGACCAACTTACTCATTGGAGCTGAAGCGACGGGCCAGTATGCGGCGATTTTACAGTTTCCATTATTATTACGCACACTGGCAGGGACATTGGCCGTTGTGTTTGCACCAACGATCACGAAATTTTATTCGAATCAGGACAAAGAGGGACTCATTCAATATGCTGCAAACGCCATTAAGTGGAGCGGCTTATTTGTTGCGTTCCCAGCCGCACTTCTAGGAGGTCTCGCTGGTCCGCTCATGCTTTTATGGCTTGGGCCAGCCTTTGAGGAGCTGAAATGGCTTCTTATGATTCATGCGGCTTATTTATGTTTGACCTTGATGTTTTTACCGCTCACATATGTGCCAACCGTGTTTAATCGATTGAAAGTTCCTGCAGTTGTCACCCTTATATTAGGTGTGTCTAATGTGCTTTTTGCCTATGGATTGACTCATCTGCTGCAGCTTGGTCTATATGGCATTGCATCAGCGGGGGCAATGGTTTTATTGATTAAAAATATTGTGTTTCTGCCGTTTTATACGGCCAGGATCACGAATCAGAAACGCACTATCTTTTATAAACATACACTGGTTCCACTTGCTGGAGGGCTATTTATTTGGGGCATCTGTGCGGGGATTCAGGCGGTATATAACGTGACTTCATGGTGGGAGCTGTTTTGTATTGGAGGGCTTTGTTTCATTCTCTATATGGGCTACTTGTATGTGTTTGCAGGAACGAAACGAGAGCGGATTCAGCTGATGCGTAAGGTAAAACATGCGGTCTCCCGCTAATATGAAAAGGAGATGCAATGATGAAAAGAATGATAGATGTGATGGTGGCATTGACGCTGCTCATCGCAGGCAGTCTTCTTTTTCTTCTCATCTATGGACTGATTAGATGGAAAATTGGAACGCCTGTGGTGTTTCGGCAGAAGCGGCCTGGTCTGTATGGCCGGCCTTTTATGCTATATAAATTTCGGACGATGACAGATGAACGCGATGAACATGGGGTGCTGCTGCCAGATCATTTGCGATTAACAAAAACCGGTGCCTTGATTCGAAAGCTTAGTCTTGATGAATTGCCGCAGCTAGTCAATGTACTCAAAGGAGAGCTTAGTCTTGTCGGGCCAAGACCGCTTTTAATGGAGTATTTGCCTATGTATACAGAAGAACAAGCAAGGCGTCATCTTGTGAAGCCCGGCATAACAGGATGGGCACAGGTGAACGGCCGGAACACGCTTTCCTGGGAGGAGAAATTCACCTATGACCTTTGGTATGTCGAGCATCAATCGTTTTGGCTCGATATGAAAATTTTATGGATGACCTTGCTGAAAGTCATGAAAACAGAGGGGGTGCAGCAGCCGGATCATGCCACAGCTGAAAAATTTAAAGGAACCGATATGTAAGAAGCAAACCATTGGTTTAATTGGGGCCGGAGGACATAGCAAAGTCATTCAAGATCTCATTTTTGCACATGCCGATTTCTCATTATATGCGGTATTAGATGATCATTTTGAAGAGGCGGTCACTCAAAGCGGGATTTTGTATGGACCGATCTCCATGAGTGAGCAGCTGAGAGAGACAATGCCTCATATGAAATGGTTGATTGCGATCGGACAAAATGAGATCAGACAGCTCATGAAGGAACGCCTCTCATTTGAAGACACAGCATATGCCACACTCATTCACCCAGAGGCGGTCATGAGTCCGTCATCTGTCATTGGAAGGGGGACTGTTGTGATGGCAAGGGCAGTGGTTCAAGCAGATGCAGCCATCGGTGAGCATACGATTATAAATACAGGGTCTATCGCCGAGCATGACTGTATACTCGAATCGTTTGTGCACCTGTCACCAGGCGCGGTGCTGACTGGCGGTGTATCCGTGCGGGAAGGTGCCCATATTGGGGCTGGTGCCGTGGTGACACCGGGTATAACGATCGGAAGCTGGACGGTCATTGGCGCTGGAGCGGCAGTGACAAGAGATATACATGATCAGAAGGTCGCTGTAGGAATTCCTGCAATAGAAATCAAAGATCGGAGAGAAGGTGGGAAGTGATGAAAGAAAGGAAGCGAATTTACTTATCTCCTCCGCATATGAGCGGAAAAGAGTCTTTCAAAATAGAGGAAGCCTTCAAGAGCAACTGGATTGCGCCGCTTGGACCGCTTGTGAATGAATTTGAACAGGCAGTGGCGGACTATGCAGGAGTGAAGACAGGAGCGGCTTTATCCTCAGGAACAGCAGCGATTCACCTTGCTTTAAAGCTGATAGATGTGCAAAAAGGAGACATTGTCTTTTGTTCCACCCTCACGTTTGTTGCAACGGCAAATCCGATTTTATATGAACAAGCAGAGCCCGTTTTTATTGATTCTGAAAGGGAGACATGGAATATGTGCCCGCTTGCTTTAGAGAAAGCCTTAGTTGAATCAAAACGTCTTGGGAAAAAACCTCGTGCGGTCATCGTTGTCCATTTATATGGGCAAAGTGCAAAAATGGACGAGATCATGGCTCTGTGTGAAGCATATGATGTACCAGTCATTGAGGATGCCGCTGAATCGTTAGGTGCGCTTTATAAAGGAAGAAAAAGCGGCTCTATGGGCAGGTTCGGTATCTATTCTTTTAATGGAAATAAAATCATTACAACATCAGGGGGCGGAATGCTTGTGAGTGATGATGAAGCTGCGATTGAACGATGCCGCTTTCTTGCTTCACAGGCTAGAGAACAAGCGGTGCACTATGAGCATCAAGAGATGGGATACAACTATCGCATGAGCAACCTCTTAGCAGGGGTCGGGATTGCTCAAATGGAAGTGCTGGACGAGCGTGTTGAACAAAAGCGCCGCATTTTCCAGCGTTATCAGGACGCTTTATCAGAAGTAGAGGGTGTTCATTTGATGCCAGAATATCAAGAAACGAAATCCAACCGCTGGCTGACGGCATTGACCATTGATCGTGACACACAATTGTCTCCAGCAGATATCATTGGTGCTTTAGAAAAAGAACAAATCGAAGCAAGGCATGTATGGAAGCCGCTGCACCAGCAGCCGCTCTTTCGCCATTGCCCTTTTTATACTGCGGAAAAAGGCACTCCTGTATCTGAGTTGTTATTTGAGCGGGGGCTTTGTCTTCCGTCTGGAACGAGCATGACAGATGCAGATCAGGAACGTATCATCCATATACTCCATGACATGCTGCGAGAAAAAACATTTACCTCTTCACAGGCTGCTCATTCGTAAGCAGCCTGCCTCTCTTTCTATCAAATTCCTCAATTTATGGAATAAATCGGAAAAAGTATTGTCATTTCGTTTCAAATATGATATTGACAACGGCTTCCTTCCTCCTTAAAATGAAAATGATTATCAGCATCAATTAGGAGGAGCAACTTATGTCTATTTGGAGAAATTTTCCGAAAATTAAAATAAATTCAGTATTACCATTCCTGCTTATTTTCTTTTTACTAGTAGGATGCTCTCAAACAAACAATGGAGCAGAAGGCAATAAGGATCATCCTGATATGATCACAATGGCGTGGCCAAGAGATATTGGTGAAATGAATCCACACGTATACAACCCATCACAATTATTTGCGCAATCAATGATTTATGAGCCATTGGTCAGCTATCAAAAGAATGGTAAGCTGAAACCTGAATTAGCGAAATCATGGGATGTTTCAAAGGATGGCAAGGTGTATACGTTCCATTTAAGAGACGGAGTGACTTTCTCAGACGGCTCTGAATTTAATGCGGACATTGTCAAAAAGAACTTCGATACAATTTTAAAAAATAAAGATTTACATAGCTGGTTAGGTGTCATTAAGAAAATCAAAAAGACAGAAGCCGTTGATAAAAAGACATTTAAACTCACATTAACAGCACCATACTATCCAACTGTGCAAGAATTAGCCGTTGTTCGTCCAGTTCGTTTCTTAGGTGAAGCAGGTTTCCCTAAAAACGGAGATACGTCAAAAGGAATTGAAAAACCAGTGGGGACAGGCCCTTGGGTTTTAAAAACATATAAGAAAGATGATTATGCCATTTTCGAACGAAACGATCATTATTGGGGAGAAAAACCAAAGGTAAAAGAAATCAAGGTAAAGGTCATCCCAGATGCGGAAACGAGAGTCATGGCATTTGAAAAAGGTGATGTGGATTTACTTTACGGAGAAGGAACGATTAGCCTTGATTCCTACAAACAGCTGGAAGCAAGCGGTAAGTATGAAACGAAAATGTCAGAGCCTGTTGCAACGAGACAGCTTGTTATGAACACAAAAGTGGATCAGCTGTCAGATGAGAAAGTGCGTCATGCCCTTCAATATGCCTTCAATAAAAAATCAATGGTAGAAGGAGTCACCTCAGGTTTAGAGGATGAAGCAGATCACATCCTGCCGACTAACATGCCGTATACGTCACACATTCAAGTGAAGTCTTTCAAATATGATGTGGACAAAGCCAAAGCATTGCTGGATGAAGCGGGCTGGACACTTCCAAAAGGAAAATCCGTTCGTGAAAAAGATGGGAAAAAGCTTGAGTTTAGTATGATGTATGACTCAGCAGAATCGATTCAAAAAGCGATGGCGGAAACGCTGCAAGCAGAATGGGCAGCCGTTGGTGTCGGCGTCAAGCTTGAGGGTGTGGATTTGGCCACACAGGTTCAACGCTTTAAAGCCAATAAGTTTGATATGAACTTCTTTAGCAACTACGGAGCGCCGTATGATCCGCATACATTTATGAACGTTCTTTCATCAGATGGTTTTGGATTCAAAGAAGCCATTTCAGCCTATCCAAATAAGGAAAAGCTGATCAAAGAAATGACGGAAATTCCATCCACAACAAATGAAAAGAAACGCAAAGCACTGTATTCGTCTGTCTTATCCTCTTTACAGGATCAAGGGGCAATTGTGTCAATCTCTTATTTTAAAAAGACAGCCGTTTATCAAAAAGCTGTGAAGGACTTTGAATTCCCTGCAAATCGTGATGAACATCCTTTCACAGGCATTAAGCTGAAGTAACAGAAGGAAGGTAAGGAAATGGGCCGCTATATCGTCAAACGAGTGCTATCAATTATTCCTGTATTTTTATTAGCCACACTGCTCACAACTGGTATGATTCACCTCTCGCCAGTTGACCCGGCTGAGGCATATTTAGCAGCGGCTCATATCCAGCCTACAGATGAAATATTAGCGCAAAAACGAAGTGAATTCGGCTTAGACGAGCCGTTTTATATGCAGTATCTTCATACTATTGAAAAAGTCATTCACCTTGATTTCGGCCGGTCGTATATGTCCAATCAGCCTGTCGTTGATGAGGTGATTTATCGAATACCGGCGACAATTCAATTGGCGCTTACCAGTCTGCTGATCGCTATTTGTGTCAGCATTCCGCTCGGCTTTTTCAGCGGCATGAGGAAAAATGGTGCCGTTGATCATGTGAGCCGGCTCATTTCTTTCTTAGGAGCATCTATCCCGACGTTTGTCTTGGGGTATTTGCTCATCTTCTTTTTTTCAGTGAAACTTGACCTCTTACCAGTTGAAGGGATTGGAACATGGGAGCATCTCATTCTGCCCTCGATCACACTTGCAGTCCCTTTAATTGCTACGTATACAAGGCTGTTACGGTCAAGTGTGAGTGAGGCGCTTCAAGAGCCTTTCGTTCAATATGCGAGAATCAGAGGTTTGAAGGAACAATCGATCATGTTCAAGCATGTGTTCAGAATTGCGATATCGCCGATGCTGACCGGACTAGGGGTGAACCTTGGCAAGCTGTTAACCGGAACCATTATTGTAGAGGCCGTTTTCTCATGGCCAGGGTTTGGCCGCTTTTTTATTGAAGCGATCTTTAACAGAGATCTGCCAGTGATTCAATTTTATGTCCTCATGTCGGCCTGTATTTTTATCTTGAGCAGCTTGATCGTTGACTTAGTTCAGCTGATCATAGACCCCCGTATTTCTAGAAAGGAAGGCCGCCAGCAATGATGACAAAAGTAAAACACCTCTTCGTTCATCAAAAGATGATCTCGATCTGCGCCCTGCTGCTCGGTCTCTTGCTCATTGTCACAATATGTGCACCATGGATCGCTCCGCATGATCCGGCTGCTGTCAATCTAGCAATGAAGCTAAAGGGATCTTCATGGGAGTATCCTCTTGGAACGGATCAATTAGGACGATGCAATTTATCTCGTATTTTATATGGTGCGCGTGTTTCGCTCGGCTGTGCGTTATTAATCTTTCTTTCTTCGTTATTCATTGGTTTAATTGTCGGCCTCTTTTCAGGATACAAAGGCGGCTGGATCGATCATGTTTTGATGAGAATCTGTGACGGCGTCATGGCATTCCCCAACCTGGTGCTGATCCTTGGATTAGTCGGCATCTTCGGTCCGGGACTTCCTCAAGTCGTACTTGCCTTGATGCTTGTGCAATGGGTATATTATGCCCGCGTCTTCCGAGGAATGGTGCTCAGTTTAAAAGAACAGAACTTTATTGCAGCTGCAAAAATCAGTGGGACCTCGCATTGGAACATTATGAGAAAGCATATGATTCCCAATGTCCTGCCGCCATTAGCAGTCATTGGAACACTTGAAATGGGCTGGGCGATTATGGACATTTCTGCGATGTCTTTCCTCGGATTAGGGGTTCAGCCTCCTATGCCTGAATGGGGAGCGATGATTCATGAAGGGAAATCTTACATTCAAACGAATCCTCAGTTAATGCTGTACCCAGGTCTTGTGATCATGGCTGTGGTGGTTCTGTTTAATTTACTAGGAGAAGCCCTTTCAGAGAAATATGGCATCAAACGCCGTGTGTAAAGGAATGATCAATGTGCAAGAGTCCATTTTACAAGTAGAGAACCTGCATGTGCAGACGAAAACACCTCAAGGGACAACCCCTCTTATTCAAGAAGTCTCGTTTGAAGTAGGGCGCGGACAAATCCTTGGATTAATTGGTGAGAGCGGCTGCGGGAAAACAGTGACAAGTATGTCGATCTTGCGTATGCTTGATCGAAAAACAACGGAAGTCACTGGCAGTATCACATTACAGGGACGAGAATTGATCGGTATAAGTGAAAAGGATATGCGTTCCATTCGGGGCAAAGACATCTCGTATATTAGGCAAAATCCAATGAACAGCTTTACGCCGGTATGGACAATCGGCCATCAGCTGGTTGAAACGATCCGCCGGCATACGGCTGTCAGTAAAAGGCACGCACGATCACAGGCAATAGATGCGTTAGCGCAAATGAATCTGCCGCAGCCAGACCAGCTGTTCAATAAGTATCCTTTTGAATTAAGCGGAGGGATGCTGCAGCGTGTCATGATCGCCATGGCTGCCTGTATGCACCCGCCCCTCATCATTGCAGATGAGCCGACAACCGCATTAGATGTACACAATCAGAAACGGGTGCTTCAGCATCTGAACCAAATTCGTCATGACTATGGAACGGCCATTTTACTGATTACCCACGATCTTGGTGTCATTGCTGAAATGGCAGATCAAGTTGTCGTCATGAAACAAGGAGAAATTGTTGAAAAGGCAGGAGTTCTTGAGATTTTTGAACAACCAAAACATGATTATACAAAAAAACTATTAGCAGCTCGTCCATCGATTCCAGCTGTTTGCCCGATTTGAGGTGAGAAGGCCCTTGCATTTATTAGAAGTGAAAGCAGTCAGTCATGCATACACGAACCGGTCGTTTCTAATGAGAAAAAAAGGAGCAGCCCCTGTCCTGAAAAGCGTCGATTTAACTATTGAAGAAGGCACCTGCCTTGGGCTGCTAGGGCAAAGCGGCGCAGGGAAAAGTACACTTGGCCGCATCATACTTGGTCTAGAGAAGCCAAGAGCTGGACAGGTTCTTTTTGAAGGTCAGGATGTCTATCGTGCAGATCAGCAAACACGTAAGCATTTTCGCCGGCATGTGCAAGCGGTGTTTCAGGATTCCTATTCCGCGGTAAATCCAAGGTGGACAGTCGAACAAATTTTATCTGAGCCGCTTGAAAACTATGAATCCATAAGCCGAAAGGAACGTAAAAACGTACTGATTCACTGGCTGGAAAGAGTCGGGCTCGGTGAAAAGGATTTGTGTAAATATCCGCACCAATTCAGCGGCGGCCAGCTGCAAAGGATCAACATCGCTAGAGCTTTATTGCTTCAGCCAAAGCTCATTGTGCTTGATGAATCTGTCAGCAGCTTAGACATGGTGACGCAGGCTGTCATTTTAGATTTATTAGTAGAATTAAAGAAGGAGCTGGGTGTGGCTTACTTATTTATTACACATGATATAACAGCAGCCTATCACTTATGTGATCAATTGGCGATTCTTGATCAAGGAGAGCTTGCTGCCCAATTTCAATCAAAGGATGACTTCTTTTCATCAGAAGAGGAAGCGGTGCGGAAAATGAGAGATGCAATGCTCGCAGACCATCCTTTGTCACGAACGATTGGCAGACCGGTTCGGTAATTCTTCATTTTATCAATGCCTCAGCGTGCAGCCAAAGCGTCGCATTCGGTAAAAAGCATAGGGCGAAAATAAAGCCCCAGTTTAGTCCCTTTGCGGGCAATCTGCGCCTCTTTTAGAAAAGAGGCTATTTTTCATGAAAGGCAGGTGGCATCGTGAACCATCGAGCGTATTTAGCTTTGGCCATTCCTTTAACAATTTCTACGATGACCACTCCATTACTGGGAGCTGTTGATACAGCGGTTGTCGGTCAGCTCGCAAATCCCGCTTATATTGGAGGCGTTGCGGTCGGCAGTCTCATTTTCAGTACATTATATTGGCTGTTTGGTTTTTTGCGGGTAAGTACATCTGCTTTTGCCGCCCAGGCAAACGGTGCGCAGAATGAGGAACAGGGCGTTCTTGCTTTTCTAAGACCTTTTTTCGTCGCCATCATCGTCGGACTTTGTTTTATTGCCATGCAATGGCCGATCATTCAATCTGCTTTTCTAGTGATCTCTCCCGATGCTGATGTCCGTCAATTTGCCGCAGACTATTTTCATATTCGCATTTGGGGAGCGCCATTTACTTTAATGAATTATGTTATATTGGGCTGGCTGATGGGGATGGCTAAAATGAAAGAAGCTCTTTCATTGCAAATCTTGATCAATGTTATGAATATGGCGCTCGCATTTCTGCTTGTTCATGTGTTTTCGTTTGCGGTCAAAGGAGTTGCGGCGGCGACATTGATATCTGAACTAACCGCTTTTGTGTTGGGGGCATGGATTATTCTGAAGCATTCGTCAAACGGATTCCAGATGCCTTCCATCAAGAAAATCATGGATACTCAGGCAGTGAAGAAAATGTTTCATGTGAATAAAGATTTGTTTATCAGGACGATCTGTCTGCTAGTGGTCATCAACATGTTTACGGCAAAAGGTGCTTCTTTTGGTACAGAGCTGCTGGCAGCCAATGCCATCTTATTTCAAATTCACTACATCATGGCTTATTTGTTCGATGGTTTTGCCAATGCGTCCAGCATCCTTGTTGGCAGGTCAGTTGGTGCAAATGATCGCACCCTCTATGAAAGAACCTTAACCCTTTCGAGGCAGTGGGCACTTGTCATGGCATGTGTCATTGCGGCGGTTTATTTTCTATTAAAAGAGCCGATATTGAGCTTGTTTACAAATCTCCCTCAGCTGCTAGATGTGACATTACGCTATGCAGACTGGCTTGTTCTTTATCCGTTTGCGGCTTGCTTCGGTTTGGTCATTTACGGCGTATTTACAGGTGCGACAGAAATTGCCCCTGTTAGAAATTCGATGCTGTTTGCGATGATTTTGTTTATCGTCGTTCAAACCGCAGTCACGCCCATTTGGCACAATCATGGCCTATGGTTTGCCTTTATCATCTATACTGTGGGGCGGTCTGGCTTTTTAATGATGTATAAATCGAGGCTGGATCAGAAGCTTTTTGCATATGATAAACACCCTTTGCCATCTTGACAAAAGGGTGTTCTTTTTCGTTCATTCGCTTTCTTTTTTCACCTTTTGATAGGCTTCATCAAGATGCTGAATTCGCTTCAATACAACCGCATTTTTGGTCAGCTGGTCTTGAACAAGCGTTGACACTACTGAGCGGTAATAGGCATTCATGGCATGAACCTTGTCTTCATTTTGGTTCATGGCGATGTGCTGCTTCAAGTTGTCGACAAAGTATGGAACGGAAAAAAGTTCAGACATAGAAATCACTCCTATTTCGTATATACGGTCCGTCAATCTTCATGTAAAATGATGAGAGGGAGGGGAGACAATGAGCCTTAAACTGCAACAAGAACAGGTATTAAAGCAGGTGCTCACACAAGAACTTAGGCAGGCCATTACGTTGCTGCAGCTGAATTGCGCAGAGCTCGGCGAGTATCTTGACCAGTTAGCGCTTGAGAACCCTCTGATTGAGCGGAAAGACACGGACAGCTACCAACCAGTTTATCATAAAAAATCACAAGATCGAATGACAGAGCCGTATCGAACGTATCAAAAAGAAAGCCTGCAAATGTTTTTAAAAAGACAGGCGATTGATTTGAATTTAAGTGAAAAGAATCAAAGAATCTTTCACTTTATGATTGAGTCCATTGATTCCAATGGCTATCTAAATGAACCGATTGACGCAATGGCAGCTGTCTTAGAGGTGCCAGCTGAAGAAGTAGAAGCTGTCCTTCATCAGCTGCAATCGCTGGAGCCTGCCGGGATTGGCGCAAGATCATTGCAGGAATGCATCCTCCTTCAGCTGAGAAGGAAAAAGAAGCGCTGGTATGAAGCCGAGCTGATCATCGAAGAGCATTTCTTTCTTTTTGCGAGAAAGGCTTGGAAGGAAATTGCGGCCAAAACAGGTGTTTCAATGAAAACACTCCAGGCGGTACAAGATGAAGTGTCTCAGCTTGAACCAAGACCAGGTTTTCATTTCTCATATGATGAAGAGCATGTGTATATAGAGCCTGATGTAACAATTACTGTGGTGCAGGATCACATCACTTTTGAGCTGAATCAGCGTGCTTTTCCAGACGTAGAAATGAATGAAGGCTACTTCGCCATGATTCAAGACCAAAAGCGGCATGAAGCATATGCGTATTTAAAGGAAAAAGAGCAGCAGTACAATTGGCTTGTCCAAGCGCTGAAGCAAAGAAAGCAAACGATGACTCATGTCGTTCGTGAGATTATCTCACATCAGACCGATTTTTTTCTAACAGGGAAACATAAAATGAAACCGCTTACGATGAAGCGGATCGCAGATATACTGCAAGTCCATGAGTCAACAGTCAGCCGGACTGTAAAAGGGAAAATGGTGCAAACCCCTTATGGTCTTATGGAAATGAAACAATTTTTCCAAGCCAAATTAGAAGGGCATTCGCTAGAAGAGGCGTCCAGCTACACAGTCAAAACGCACATTGCAGAGCTCATCCAAACGGAAAATAAGAAAAAACCGTATTCAGATCAGCAAATCATGACACTGCTTCAGCAAACCTTTGGTATCCGCGCGTCGCGCAGAACCATTGCAAAATATCGCGAACAAATGAATCTTCCGTCCTCTACGCTTCGGAAGCGATACGATTAAAAAGAAGTACTTGCCAGAACATGGCACGTGCTTCTTTTTTGTTGAAAGCAAGGCAGCTCGAAGATTTCTTGAAAATTAAAGAGGGGAGACGTGTGATCGGAAATTTTGGGGTAAAGTATAAGATAGGGCATGAGCCGATAGGGATAGACAACAGTGATGAGGTGAGACCAATTGAAATATAAACAAATTAAAACGAAAAAAATATATGAAGAAATTGCGGATGCATTAATTGAATCCATTCGTACAGGTGAGCTTCTTCCAGGGGAAAAATTAGATTCGGTTCAAGCGCTTTCAGAAAGCTTTCAAGTCAGTCGTTCCGCTGTAAGAGAGGCACTGTCTGCTCTCAAAGCGATCGGATTAATAGAGATGAAGCAAGGGGAAGGCACATATGTGAAGCAGTTTGATCCTGAGCAGCTCACATTTAGCCTGTCTCCTGCATTTTTGATGAAGCAGCATGATGTCACACAGCTCCTTGAATTAAGAACCATAATTGAGACGGGTGCTGTCAAAAAGGCAGCGCTCATGCGAACGGACGATGACCTTCATCAGCTGCGTGAGGCACTTGAACAAATGAAACTCGCAGAAGCACATAAAGAAACTGGTGAAGAGGCAGACCTCGCATTCCATCTCGCTTTAGCCAAAGCCTCAAAGAATGATTTATTAAAAGCGTTAATGAATCAGGTCTCCACCTTGCTGGTAGAAACGATGCGGGAGACGAGAAAAGTCGTCTTATTTTCAAGAAAAGCCTCCATTCGGCAGCTTTACAAAGAACATGAACATATTTACAAAGCCGTCATGGCAAGACAGCCAGAAGAAGCAGAAAGAGCGATGCTCACGCATTTAAAAAATGTAGAAAGACTGCTGAGTGATGTGAGTCAAGAACCGGCAGGACAGTCAGAACCACAGTAAGCTGTGCCGAATGAGGGCACAGCTCTATTATTAACGAGAAATATGCAGTTTTTTCATGCGATATTGCAGACTTTGCCTGCTCATGCCCAATAACTTTGCAGTCTGTGAAATATTATCGTCCATTTTTTCTAAGTAATGGACGATGTATTGTTTTTCGAATCGTTCCATTTGGGTTTGAAAATCAGTCGTATGTTCTGGGCTTGTATAAATAAACGTGTCAGCTGCGGTATGCTGCAAAGGGTTCGTCTGTAATTGCGCTGCAGGACGGCCTTCCCTATGTTTAAATCTAAAATGATATGGAAGGTGATGCATGCATAAGTAATCCTCATCCATCATCATATTCATCCCCGCTTCAATCACATGCTCCAGTTCTCGTACATTACCCGGCCAATCATACGCTTGAAAAAGGGCTAGTACCTCTTCGTCAGCCGCCTTCACCTTCATTTGAAACAGCTCATTATATTTTTGAATAAAATGACTGACAAATGTAGGAATGTCTTCTTTTCGCTCAGAAAGCGGCGGAATAAATAAGGTGACAATACCCAGCCGGTAAAATAAATCCTTGCGCATGCGTCCGCCTGCGATTGCATCTACAGGATCCTCATTCATATTGGCAATGACTCTTACATCAACAGCGATTTCTTTTGTGCTGCCAAGTCTTCTCACACGTTTCTCCTGTAATACACGCAGCAGTTTTGCTTGAAGACTAGGATTTAATGAGTTGATCTCATCAAGCAGCAGTGTACCTCCCTGCGCCTGTTCAAATAAGCCGGGCTGATCAGTTGCGCCTGTAAAAGCCCCTTTTTGTGTACCAAAGAGCAGACTTTCAATGAGATTATCAGGCAGTGCCGCGCAATTTTGGGTAATAAATGGTCCAGATGACCGGCTGCTGCCGTTATGAATACTTTGTGCAAATAGTTCTTTTCCTGTCCCTGTTTCTCCAACAATGAGCACATAGGAAGAGGTGCGTGTCGCTCGTTTTGCATGCTCAATCACCTCTAAAAACGCAGGGCTTTGTCCAATAATGGAATCAAAGGTAAAGCGCGTGCTTCCTTTTTTCTTCATATTGTGATGAATCAGCCGTTCCAGCTTGGTCACATCATTCGAAATTTCAACCGCTCCTTGGATGAGGCCGTCTCGAACGAGCGGGTATGTATGATTAATCGTTGTGATTTCTTTTCCATTGTAATTATGATACGTCTGCTTTGCATGAACGGTTTGTTTCCCGGTACGCAGCGCTTGGACAAGCGTACTGTGCATTTCGTCTTGGAAGACGAAGAGGTCTAATACATTTTTATGGAGAACATCAGAGCGTTTCAAAGACTCAATCTCCATCATTTTTTTATTATAAACAACAGTATTGCCATTCTCGTCAATTGCATGAACCCCGACATCTATTAAATCAAGCATTTGTTTATACAGATCAATCTCATTTTCCAGCTTTGCAGTATACTGATCTTCTTTCATTGAAGCACCTCCAGACGTTACCTCTATTTTACATGAAAAATTTTGCGGTTTCCTCTAAAAAATTTGGCAGGTGCAAAGATATTTTGCATAAATGAACCAGATCAATCACCGCCACAATGCGGGCAGAAAGTTGGCACGATCCTTGCATATCATATGTGTGTAGATAAAAGAGGGTAGCTTATAGAAGGAGGAATAGACGATGACACAGACAAATGAATTGATTCAACAAACCGAACAATACGGTGCGGCAAACTATCATCCGCTGCCAATTGTGATTTCAGAGGCTGAAGGAGTTTGGGTGACAGACCCTGAAGGCAATCGATATATGGATATGCTGAGTGCGTATTCCGCGGTGAACCAAGGCCATCGCCATCCCCGCATTATTGAGGCGCTCAAAAAACAGGCAGACCGTGTGACATTGACTTCAAGAGCTTTTCACAATGATCAGCTTGGCCCTTGGTATGAGAAAATTTGTCAACTGACGAATAAAGAGATGGCACTCCCGATGAATACTGGCGCTGAGGCTGTAGAAACAGCTGTAAAAGCAGCAAGACGCTGGGGCTATGACGTCAAGGGAATCGAAGACAATCGCGCAGAAATCATTGCGTGCGTCGGTAACTTCCATGGCAGAACGATGACAGCTGTTTCCCTTTCTTCTGAAGCAGAATATCAAAGAGGTTTCGGTCCAATGCTTCCAGGCATTAAACTGATTCCTTACGGAGATATTGAAGCGTTACGTGAAGCCATCACACCACAAACAGCGGCTTTTCTGATCGAACCTATTCAAGGAGAAGCGGGAATTGTCATGCCGCCAGAAGGCTTCTTGAAGGAAGCGAAAGCGCTTTGTGAAAAAGAACATGTGCTGTTCATTGCGGATGAAATTCAGGTCGGATTAGCGCGAACAGGCAAGATGTTTGCATGTGACTGGGAAGACATTGAGCCAGATATGCTGATTCTTGGAAAAGCTTTAGGCGGCGGTGTATTCCCAATCTCGTGTGTGGTCGCAAACCGCGATATATTAGGTGTGTTTAACCCTGGATCTCACGGCTCTACCTTCGGCGGAAATCCTCTTGCGTGTGCGGTGTCGCTGGCTGCACTGGATGTCTTAATCGACGAAAACCTTGCAGCGCGTTCTATGGAGCTTGGCGAATACTTAAAAGACAAACTCACGCGCATTCAAAGTCCTGTCATCAAGGAAGTGCGCGGCCGCGGATTATTTATCGGCATGGAGCTGACAGAGGCAGCGAGACCTTATTGTGAGAAGCTGAAACAAGCAGGGCTGTTATGTAAGGAAACCCATGAGACCGTCATCCGCTTTGCACCGCCTCTCACGATATCTAAAGAAGATTTAGACTGGGCGATTGGTCATATTGAAGCATTATTTCAAGCATAAATGTCAAAGGGGGAGAAACCTTCACTTTCTCCCTTTCTCTTTCAACGAACAGCGAATTTTGTCAAAGGATGATGAATAGAAGAGTGAAAGTGGGGAAGCGGATTTGAACCAAGAACAGCATAACGAACTAGAACGTTCCATGAAAAGCAGGCATCTCTTTATGATTGCCTTAGGCGGCGTCATTGGTACTGGTCTTTTCCTTGGGTCAGGACTCATTATCCATCAGGCTGGACCCGGGGGAGCCATTCTATCCTTTATCATTGGCGGATTGTTAATGTATTTGGTGATGCTCTGTCTTGGAGAATTAGCGGTGGCGATGCCTACAGCGGGTTCCTTTCAGGAGTATGCAACCAAATATATAGGTCCGTCCACAGGCTTTATGATCGGCTGGCTTTATTGGTTTAGCTGGGCATGTACAATAGGACTGGAGTTTACGTCAGCAGGAATTTTGCTCCAAAGGTGGTTCCCAGATATCCCTGTTTGGCTTTGGTGTCTTGCATTTAGCGTGATTTTATTTGCCGTGAATGCCATCTCAGCTCGCAGCTTTGCTGAAACCGAGTTTTGGTTTTCAGCCATTAAGGTCGCTGCCATCCTATTATTTATTATCATTGGAATTGGCGCAATTTTCGGAATGATTCATCTGAAAGATGGAGAACCAGCCCCTCTATTTCGTCATTTGACGGATCATGGCGGACTATTTCCTAACGGCGTTTTTGCTATTTTATTAACCATGGTCACGGTCAATTTCTCCTTTCAAGGAACAGAACTTGTAGGGATTGCAGCAGGAGAGAGTGAAAGCCCTGAAAAAACATTGCCTCGTTCTATACGAAATATTATTTGGAGAACGATGGTCTTTTTCGTTTTATCTATTGCGGTTCTGGCCGCGCTTCTTCCGTGGCAGACAGCAGGCACTGTCGACAGCCCGTTTGTCGTCGTGCTGGACAAGGTCGGTATACCATATGCGGCAGATATCATGAATTTTATCATCATCACAGCCGTCTTATCTGTAGCAAACTCTGGATTATATGCATCATCACGTATGCTTTGGTCGCTTTCGAAAGACGGGAAAGGACCTGACTTTACGAAAAAGCTGTCCAAGCGTAAAATTCCGATCAATGCACTATTGGTGACAATGGGCGTATCCGCACTATCTCTGCTGACAAGTGTTGTGGCACCAAAAACGGTGTATGTGTGGCTCATTTCTATTTCTGGTATGGTTCTTGTTGTGGTATGGATGTCTATTTGCTTGTCTCAGTATTTCTTTAGAAAACAATTCATAAAGGCGGGCGGAGATGTAAAGGATCTTGTCTTTCGAACACCGCTCTATCCATTTGTTCCACTAGCAGGCTTTATCGCATTTGGCATCGTCCTCATCAGCTTATTTTTTATCGAGGATCAGCGGATCGGCCTTTATTGCGGAATCCCGTTCATGGCTGCCTGCTACATTATTTATTATCTCAAAATCAAACCGAAGGAAGAGGCAAAACAGTTTGGAACCATCACAAAAACATAAGCAGGTCCTGAAAAAAATGTGCATGCTCATATCACCAGCATGCACATTTTCCATCGTGAATACATTCTATATAAAAGAAAATAAATATTTTGAAAAGAAATATCATCGCAAGAACCTTGATGACAAGCAGGCTATCGGTGAAAATGTGTCTATTTTTTGTCTAAATGTGTTTGTAAGAGTTGAAAATGCAAGATTATCCTGTTAAAATAATTAAAGAAAGCAGGGATTGATTTTTTTTGGCTGTGGCGGGACGTTTTTTGTCACAGTGGGACGTTTTTAGTCCAACGTGAAAAGGAAGGGTCGTTAGCCATGAATCGTTTATTGGAAGCTCAAAAAAAATTATTGCCAGATCTTCTCATTGTTATGCAAAAACGCTACGACATTTTGCAGTACATCAGATTAGCTGAACCGATTGGCCGCAGAAGTCTTGCGACAAGTCTTGGTCTCAGTGAGCGCATCTTACGTGCTGAAGTTCAGTTTTTAAAAGAACAAAATCTGCTGGATGTGAAAACGAGCGGTATGATGCTGACGAGTGAGGGTCACGCTTTGCTTGAAATGCTTGAAGGAATGATGAAGGACGTTTTAGGTTTAACCTTTTTGGAAAATACATTAAAGAGAAAGTTAGGCCTGGAAGAAGTCATGATCGTTTCTGGAGACAGTGACGAATCCCCGTGGGTGAAGCAAGAAATGGGAAGAGCTGCTGTCCAATGCATGAAAAAAAGGTTTACTGGAAATAATATCGTCGCCGTCACTGGCGGAACGACGATGGAAGCCGTTGCCGAAATGATGACCCCTGATGCCAAAAACCGCGATACGATGTTTGTCCCTGCGAGAGGCGGTCTTGGGGAGAATGTAAAAAATCAGGCAAACACCATTTGTGCCCACATGGCTGAAAAAGCTTCCGGTACTTACAAACTGCTGTTTGTTCCAGGGCAGCTGTCAGAAGGTGCTTACTCTTCCATTATTGAAGAGCCGTCCGTCAAAGAAGTGCTTCAAACGATTAAATCGTCCACAATGCTTATTCATGGTATTGGTGAAGCAAAAACAATGGCGATGAGACGAAATACACCAGCTGAAGATTTAAAGAAGATTGATGAGCATGACGCAGTGACAGAGGCCTTTGGCTATTACTTTAATCGTGATGGTGAGGTCGTACACAAAGTGCACTCCGTCGGCATGCAGCTAGATGATCTAGAAAGCATTCCACACATCATTGCTGTTGCAGGTGGATCATCAAAGGCGGGGGCGATTGAAGCTTATTTCAAAAAACCGCGCCGAACGGTTCTCGTCACAGACGAAGGAGCCGCAAAAGAGTTATTAAGGGAGTCAATTGATCCCTCAATATAAAACATTGTGACCTATAAAAGGAGGAAACATCATGGCAGTAAAAGTCGGTATTAACGGATTTGGACGTATTGGACGTAACGTATTTCGTGCAGCATTAAATAATCCTGAAGTTGAGGTAGTAGCGGTTAACGATCTAACAGATGCTAACATGCTTGCACACCTTTTACAATATGACTCTGTTCACGGAAAACTAGATGCAGAGGTTTCTGTAGACGGTACAAACTTAGTAGTGAACGGTAAAACAATCGAAGTATCAGCTGAGCGTGACCCTGCGAAATTAAGCTGGGGTAAACAAGGCGTAGAAATCGTTGTTGAATCTACTGGATTCTTCACAAAACGTGCAGACGCTGCGAAACACTTAGAAGCTGGCGCTAAAAAAGTCATCATCTCTGCTCCTGCTAACGAAGAAGATATCACAATCGTTATGGGTGTAAACGAAGACAAATACGATGCAGCTAGCCACGATGTCATCTCTAATGCATCTTGTACGACAAACTGCTTAGCTCCATTTGCAAAAGTACTTAACGATAAATTTGGTATCAAACGCGGTATGATGACAACTGTTCACTCATACACAAATGACCAGCAAATTCTTGATCTTCCGCACAAAGACTACCGTCGTGCTCGTGCAGCTGCGGAAAACATCATCCCAACTTCTACAGGTGCTGCGAAAGCTGTTTCACTTGTATTGCCTGAACTTAAAGGTAAATTAAACGGTGGCGCTATGCGTGTTCCAACACCTAACGTTTCTTTAGTTGACCTTGTTGCTGAATTAAACCAAGATGTAACAGCTGAAGACGTAAATGCAGCACTTAAAGAAGCAGCTGAAGGAGAACTAAAAGGAATCCTTGGCTACAGCGAAGAGCCGTTAGTATCTGGTGACTACAATGGTAATCCAAACTCTTCAACAATCGATGCTCTTTCTACAATGGTAATGGAAGGCAGCATGGTGAAAGTAATCTCTTGGTACGATAACGAGAGCGGATATTCTCACCGCGTTGTTGACCTTGCAGCTTACATTGCAAAACAAGGTCTTTAATTTCTCACACTGAAGGAACTCACTTGGTTCTTTCCTAGAGACACGATATAATGAAGACGGACAAGGGAAGGGGAAGCATCCCTTTCCCTTTTTCTCTGTTTTTATCCGTTCTGCACGATTTCTCGTTTTGATGAGGGCAAAATGGGAAAAGGATAAAGAGAGTCTTGTCCAATGCGTAAGGAAACCAGAATAAAGGAGGATCTCCTGACGAGCATGAATAAGAAATCAGTAAAAGACATTGACGTAAAAGGTAAAGTTGTGTTCTGCCGCGTAGATTTTAACGTTCCGATGAAGGACGGAGAAGTGACGGATGATACTCGTATCCGCGCAGCATTACCAACAATTGAGTATTTAACAGGACAAGGCGCAAAGGTACTGCTAGCTAGTCATTTGGGTCGTCCGAAGGGTCAAGTTACTGAAGAACTGCGTCTGACACCTGTGGCAAAACGTCTGCAAGAGCTTCTTGGAAAAGAAGTGAAAAAAGCAGATGAAGCTTACGGCGACAACGTGAAAAAGCAAATCTCTGACTTAAAAGAAGGAGATGTGCTAGTGCTTGAAAACGTTCGTTTCTATCCTGGTGAAGAAAAGAACGATCCTGAATTATCAAAAGCATTTGCTGATTTAGCCGATGTGTATGTCAATGATGCGTTCGGTGCTGCACACCGTGCACATGCATCGACAGCTGGTATTGCAGCTTATCTTCCGGCTGTTTCAGGCTTCCTCATGCAAAAAGAGCTTGAGGTTTTAGGGAAAGCCATTTCAAATCCTGATCGCCCATTTACAGCGATTATCGGCGGCGCAAAGGTAAAGGATAAAATCGGTGTGATTGAAAGTCTTCTTGATAAAGTGGACAACCTCATCATCGGCGGCGGACTTGCTTACACATTTGTGAAAGCACTTGGCCACGAGGTAGGGAAATCTCTACTAGAAGAAGATAAAGTCGATTTAGCGAAATCCTTTATGGACCGTGCAAAAGAAAAAGGCGTGAACTTCCTGATTCCAACAGATGTTCTGGTAGCCGACGACTTTTCAAATGATGCGAATACAAGCATTGTGCCAATCTCTGAAATTCCAAGTGATCTAGAAGCACTTGATATTGGAACAGAGACAAGAGAAAAGTATGCTGACGTTATTAAAAACAGCAAACTTGTTGTCTGGAACGGACCAATGGGTGTATTTGAAATCGATGCATTCGCTAAAGGAACAAAAGCTATCGCAGAAGCACTGGCAGAAGCAAAAGATACATATTCTGTCATTGGTGGTGGAGATTCAGCAGCAGCTGTTGAGAAATTTGGTCTTGCCGATCAGATGAGCCATATTTCTACAGGCGGCGGCGCTTCACTTGAATTTATGGAAGGCAAAGAACTTCCTGGTGTTACTGCATTAAACGATAAATAAGACCAAAACTGCTATAAGGAAGTGTCAATCATGAGAAAACCAATTATAGCTGGGAACTGGAAAATGAACAAAACACTTGGCGAAGCAGTCAGCTTCGTTGAAGAAGTCAAGTCATCTATTCCATCTCCTGACAAAGTGGAATCCATTGTCTGTGCGCCAGCTCTTTTCCTCGAAAAGCTAAACAGCCTATCAAACGGAACAGACCTTAAAATTGGTGCACAAAACATGCACTTTGAAGAAAATGGTGCATTCACTGGTGAAATCAGCCCTGCTGCTTTAAAAGATTTAGGCATCGGCTATTCAGTGATTGGGCATTCAGAGCGCCGTGAATTCTTTGCTGAAACAGATGAAACAGTGAACAAAAAAGCACATGCTGCATTCAAGCATGGCATCGTTCCAATCATTTGTGTAGGTGAAACGCTTGAAGAGCGTGAAGCTGGCAAAACAAATGAACTTGTCGCTGATCAAGTGAAGAAAGCACTAGCTGGTTTAACGAAGCAGCAAGTTGCTGAATCTGTGATTGCATATGAGCCAATCTGGGCTATCGGTACAGGAAAATCTTCTACAGCGAAAGATGCAAACGACGTTTGCGCACACATCCGCCAAACCGTTGCAAGCGAATTTGGTCAAGAAGCGGCAGACAGCCTTCGCATTCAATATGGCGGAAGCGTGAAGCCGGCAAATATTAAAGAATATATGGCAGAATCCGATATTGACGGTGCTTTGGTAGGCGGCGCAAGCTTAGAACCTCAGTCTTTCGTTCAATTATTGGAGGAAGGTCAATATGAGTAAGAAACCAGCTGCATTAATCATCTTAGACGGGTTCGGTTTAAGAGGCGAAACAGTCGGTAACGCTGTCGCACAAGCAAAAAAGCCGAACTTTGACCGCTACTGGAACGAATTTCCGCATCAAACCTTAACGGCTTCAGGTGAGGCAGTAGGTCTACCGGAAGGTCAAATGGGGAACTCTGAAGTTGGGCATTTGAACATCGGTGCAGGACGCATTGTGTATCAAAGCTTAACAAGGGTGAATGTTGCCATTCGTGAAGGGGAATTTGAGAAAAACGAAACGTTCCTAGATGCAATGACGTATGCAAAAGAGAATGACAAGGCGCTTCATTTATTTGGACTCTTGTCAGACGGTGGTGTGCACAGTCACATCCAGCATCTTTTTGCCCTGCTGAAGCTGGCGAAAAAAGAAGGCTTAACAAAGGTATACATTCATGGTTTCTTGGACGGACGTGATGTTGGTCAGAAGACAGCCAAAGTGTACTTAAAACAGCTGGAAGAACAAATCAAAGAAATCGGTGTCGGTGAAGTGGCAACACTTTCAGGACGCTATTACTCAATGGACCGTGACAAACGCTGGGATCGTGTGGAGAAAGCGTACCGCGCGATGGCATATGGTGAAGGGCCAAGTTATCAAAACATCTATGATGTCGTTGATGACTCCTATGAAAATGGAATCTACGATGAATTCGTTATTCCATCTGTCATTACGAGAGAAAATGGTGAGCCGGTTGCCAAAGTAAACGACGGCGACTCTGTGATTTTCTATAACTTCCGTCCAGACCGTGCCATCCAAATCTCGAACACTTTCACAAATGCAGATTTCCGCTCGTTTGACCGCGGAGAAGCTCATCCGAAGAATTTACACTTCGTCTGCTTCACACACTTCAGTGAAACGGTTGATGGCTATGTTGCCTTCAAACCAGTGAATTTGGATAACACAGTAGGAGAAGTGCTTTCTCAAAACGGATTGAAACAGCTGCGGATTGCTGAAACAGAGAAATATCCTCATGTCACGTTCTTTATGAGCGGTGGACGTGAAGAAGAATTTCCTGGTGAAGACCGCATCTTAATCAATTCACCAGATGTAGCCACCTATGACCTCAAGCCGGAAATGAGTGCTTATGAGGTAAAGGATGCACTTGTTGCAGACATCAATGCTGACAAGCATGATGCGATCATTCTGAACTTTGCTAACCCGGATATGGTTGGTCATTCAGGTATGCTCGAGCCAACAATCAAAGCCATTGAAGCAGTAGATGAGTGCTTAGGAGCTGTAGTCGACGCAATCCTGGCAAAAGGCGGACATGCCATCATTACGGCAGACCACGGTAACGCAGACGTGCTGATTACCGAAGAAGGAAAGCCGCATACTGCACATACAACGAATCCTGTACCAGTCATCGTGACGAAAAAAGGTGCGACGCTTAGAGAAGGCGGCATTTTAGCTGATCTATCTCCAACGCTTTTAGACTTACTTGGTCTTGAAAAACCAAAAGAGATGACAGGAACATCATTAATTCAGAAATAAAAAAATTGATTCAAAAGGAGAGAAATAACGATGCCATACATTGTTGACGTATATGCACGCGAAGTATTAGACTCTCGCGGTAACCCAACAGTTGAAGTAGAAGTTTACACAGAATCTGGCGGCTTTGGCCGTGCGCTTGTTCCAAGTGGTGCTTCTACTGGTGAATATGAAGCAGTAGAACTACGTGACGGAGACAAAGACCGTTACCTTGGAAAAGGTGTTCTGACAGCTGTAAACAACGTAAACGAAATCATTGCACCAGAGCTTTTAGGCTTTGATGTAACAGAACAAGTAGCGATTGACAAAATGTTAATCGAACTTGACGGAACAGAAAACAAAGGGAAATTAGGCGCAAACGCAATCCTTGGCGTATCTATCGCTGTAGCACGTGCGGCTGCTGATTTCTTACAAATTCCACTTTATCAATACCTTGGTGGATTCAACTCCAAAACGCTTCCAGTACCAATGATGAACATCGTCAACGGCGGAGAGCATGCGGATAACAACGTAGACATTCAAGAATTCATGATTATGCCTGTAGGTGCTCCAAACTTCCGTGAAGCACTTCGCATGGGCGCTCAAATCTTCCATAGCCTGAAATCTGTATTAAGCGCAAAAGGCTTAAACACAGCTGTAGGTGATGAAGGTGGATTCGCTCCAAACCTTGGTTCTAACGAAGAAGCACTTCAAACAATCGTTGAAGCGATCGAAAAAGCTGGCTTCAAACCAGGTGAAGAAGTGAAGCTTGCTATGGATGCTGCATCTTCTGAGTTCTACAACAAAGAAGACGGTAAATATCATTTATCAGGCGAAGGTGTTGTGAAAACATCTGCTGAAATGGTTGACTGGTATGAAGATATGGTATCGAAATACCCAATCATCTCTATTGAAGACGGCCTTGATGAAAACGACTGGGAAGGTCACAAACTATTAACTGAGCGCCTTGGCAGCAAGGTTCAGCTAGTAGGAGACGACTTGTTCGTTACAAATACGAAGAAGCTATCTGAAGGAATCAAAAACGGCGTTGGTAACTCAATCCTGATCAAAGTAAACCAAATCGGTACATTAACTGAAACATTTGATGCAATCGAAATGGCGAAACGCGCAGGATACACAGCTGTTATCTCTCACCGTTCTGGTGAAACTGAAGACAGCACGATTGCAGACATCGCTGTTGCAACAAACGCTGGACAAATCAAAACAGGTGCTCCGTCTCGTACGGACCGTGTGGCGAAATACAACCAATTACTTCGCATCGAAGATCAATTGGCTGAAACAGCACAATATCACGGCATTGCAACATTCTATAACTTGAATAAATAATGTCAGCTATGCGCTGCGTTCCGCTCTTTCATGAGAGCGGGGCGCAGCGTTTTTTTTGTGTTAAGCGAAATCCGCTGGCTAATTCATTTGACTTATCCTATTTCTGTAAAAAATCCTTCTTCAGTTAGAGAAGAAGGCAAAATCCCCTCCATTTATAAGCACTAAATCATGAAAAATCGACTAAAAATATGATCTGAAATGAACTTATGCTTTCTGTAAGGGGGTGGTATCATTTTACATATATTAGGGGGTGATGAGATGCTGAATCCTTTTAGCCTTCGTTTTCCAGTAGGTGTATATATGTATGTTCTTCACCTATTGGCGGCATATGATGAAAGGAAGCAACGAATTCTAACTTCTAAGAATGTACAGAAAAATGCATTTTGGATTTATGTCCTTGCCGCTATACTGGGCATTATTTCACTTGGAGCATTGATTTGGGCATGCAAGACCTTTGGACGAGGCTCCAAATTTTTAGGTGAGTTCAAATTATTAGGCATGTACGTTAAAATCCAGTGCGGTTTTTAACAGGGATGAGAACAGATGCAAGGGCATCTGTTCTATCTGAAACAAACGGAGGGATATGATGCTGACATTACGATTAAAAGAAAAAACATATAGCCGCACCTTCTCTCTCCGCAATATTCAAATGAATGTCGAGAAAGGGCAGATGCTGCTGCTTTTGGGGCATAATGGTGCGGGAAAGACGACGATAATCCAATCCATGTTTGGGCTGACGCCATTTAAAGGATGCGTCACTTTACATGGTAAACAGCTGAACCTTCAATCCTCAGAACATATCTCCTTATTGAAAAAACATGTTTCCTATATTCCTGACGAGCATTCGTTGTTCGATTATTTATCACCGAGGGAATACTTTCAATTACTTCAGCTGCCAAATGAGCAAGATGTCACACGGGAAGAGACGTTCATCGATCTGTTTGAGCTGGGTTCTTATATGGATCAGCCTATCGCTCAGCTGTCTCATGGCAATCAAAAGAAAACGCAGATCATTTCACAGCTCCTCAGGCCATGTGATTATTATGTGTTTGATGAGCCAACGAACGGACTTGATCCAGATATGATGATCATCTTAAAAAAGGTGCTCATGAAGCTGAGAGATCAAGGCGCTGGCATTCTCATTTCAACCCATCATTTGAGCTTTGGTGATACGCTTTATGACCATCTCATGATCTTAAGAAATGGGGACGTCAAGCTGGATATGTCCCGCCAAGAAACGACTCAGACATTTCCTCATCAGGCACTTGAAGAGATTTATAAAGAAATGAATCGAGATTACTATATGCAGGTGGAGAGGTTACTCAATGATCTGGACACGACACGTTCTTCATAAAATAGAATGGGGAATGCTGACAACGAAAGGAAAGCAGCTCGCAAAAAAGTACCCTATACAGCTTCTCGCAGCCGCGGTTTTTTTCTTGCTCATGTACGCGATATACGTCGTTATCAGTCTGCGCTTTTTCATGCAGGCGGGAGAAAGTGAGCCGGCTGCTATTTATCTTCAATTGATGAAAATGACGCTTTTACTTTTAGGCGCAGGTATTGTTTTATCCCGCAATAAACTAAAGCGCCAGGAATATCAATTCTACTTTTTGAATAGTGCGATACAAAGTGTGCCATTTGTCCTTTGTGTGTATTTCTTTCCGATGCTCTTTTGTTTTCTCATGGTAGGACTGCTTTTTTTACCGATTGTCTTAGGCCTTTTGATCAGCGGTGTTACGCCATCTTTGTATTGGATAACGGCTGTATGCATGACTTGCTGTGTACTGGCGCTGTTTGCGCTTGCTTCTTGGATGGTGATGCGGATTGCTGTGAGCCGTTTCGTCTCAAAAACAAAAGAGCATTTGCTGCTGCAAACGCTCGGCTTTGCGGTGCTGAATCTATTGGTGTTTCTCCTTTTGAAAAAAGCAATGGAAATGATCCGAGTATGGCCATCAGTCTATCTCATATTTCTCGTGATCCTTCTAAGCGCTGGCTGGCTATGGCTGAAGGGGTTAGCGGCTTCTTATGTCCATCAGATGTTTTTGCAGCTGAAAACAGAGGTAAAGTCGTTTTCTTACAAGAAAATCAGAACGCAATCTTCCTTTCTGACGCACCTGCGGCAGGAATTGGTCTATTTCAGCCGGTCAGCTGTTTTTAAAGAACAGGGCATTTTGTTTTTATTTCTCGTTTGTTTGACTGCGGGGCTGCCTATTGTTTTTACACCTGTAGAAACCGGCTGGATGTATGCCTTTATTGTGCAGTATGCATTAAAGGAAATATTGATCATGCTTCCACTGATGATTGGCAGAGAATATCATATGAATCAAAGGGCCATCTTTATGTTAAATACATCAAAGGGTGCTTATTTATTGTCGAGAATTTTATTTTATTACGCTATTAATTTGTTGATATATTTTGTGTTTATTGGGTTTGCATCTATGGTGATAGGTATTGAAAGTGAAGGTCATGGCCTCGCAAGTTTGTCCATTTTGTTGATCACTGCCATGGCGGCCTGTACAGGGTTTATCGTGAAGATCAGTGAGTTTAATAAACTGTTTGTCATCGTGATGATGATTGCTGTATTCAGCTTCATCGATATGCTTTTATTGAAGTGGCTTTCAGCAGATGTGTATCTTCTCGCTACTGCTTATCTGCTAGGTTCACTTGCATTTTATAGCTGTATATATACGGTCATGTTAAAGAGGCCTGTCTTGCGATGATAGAACTTGTGTGTAGTTTCCTAGCGGTTGTGCTGATACATGAACTCGGTCATATGCTGATGATCATGTTGTGTAACAAAATCGAAAAAAGGCCGCTCTTTGATTTTGTGATCACGATTGATTGGAAGCATGTGGCGGTCGTCCATGAGAAATTTGTCCGGCCGAGCTTCAATATGATGGTGGCACTTGCAGGCCCGCTCTTTCCGGTGCTTTGTTTGCTTGTGCTTTTTATGATATGGAAGCATCCTGTAAGTCATCAGCTGCTGTTTTTTTCTTTACTGAATACGGTGATGCTGCATCCAGCTTGCCCTGACGGAAAAAATATCACAGCCAGTTTAAAAGAGATGAAGGAGAGAAAGAGATGATCAAAGTATTTCATTCGTTTTCCAGCGGTATAACACTTGTGATGCTGTATGTATTTGCTGTGTTTATGACCCCTGTTTTTTTACTGCTGCTAGAGGTCAATCATGTTGAATCAAGCCCAACATTGTTTGGTATGCCATTTTATATCATGAAAATTGAAGAGTATCAATTCAGCTCAGAGGCGACGCTCTTTGGATGTGTGGTCTGCTTTTTAGCTGGCGCCGTGCTTTATTTCTTCATTCAATATGTGAAGCATGTGGTAAAAAAACGCAGAACATAAAAAAGCAGACGGACGGAACAAAACATCAGTCTGCTTGCAAAGTGAGTGACAGCCGTACCATATCCATACACTGAATGCCATTTTCAAAAATCGGTTCATCATAATGCTTAAGAAAGAAATCGTGGTCAATAGATATCATGCGGAAGCCGCATTTCTGATAAAGTGCGAGCTGCTGAATGCTCGAGTTGCCTGTGCCGATTTCAACCGTGTGAAAGCCTGCGGCTTTCGCTTCAGCAATGGCATGGCGGATCAGCTGCTTCCCAATTCCTTTCCCTTGCCATGATTCCTTCACGGCGACATTGATGATTTCAACTGTCTGCTGAGACAGAGATAAAAGCACATAGACACCAATTACGTCCTGATCATGATACGCGGCATAACAAGAGCCGGATTGCACATAAGTAAGAACCTTTTCCTTTGAAGGATCAGCTAAGAGTAAAAGATCCATAGGGACGGATTGATCACCTGGCAATGGCCGAATGTGTATCATGTTTTTTCATCCTTTCTATTCTTTAATATATCCTTGTTTCACACCCCAATCATATTGATCCTGTACCCATTGTGAGGGCGGATTGTGAGTGACATTTGGATCTTTTTTTACAGTTGGTTGCCTTGCAGTCTGTGCGCTCTGTTTATTCGCTTGAGCAGTGGCTTTCGCTGCTGTCAGCTCTTTTTGAAGCTGGTCAATTTTTGCCTCAAGCGCTTTACGCTGCTTGACTTCTTTTTGATAGGCTTTCTTTTCGTTTTTGAGCTTTTTGGTGATGGTAGACAGTTTCTTTTTTTGATCTTCGTTTTCATGCTTCATATCCGCTTGAACTGATGTTAACTTCGAAAGCTGCTCGTCGTTCGTTTTGCTTTCTTGCTGAATTTTTCCTCAGCTGCTTTGATGGTCTGCTGCTGCCAAACCATCCAGCCGGCTGCTCCTAAAACCGCAACAGATAGAAGGATGATGGTGATCGTCTTCTTCATGTGTCATTCCCCTTTCTTTAAAACCTTTATTATCATCGGTTAAATATATACAGGTTTTAACATCACAAGGGAATATTCACATCAGATTGGCAGACACTATGAAAAAAGGAGGGTGTCTGTTGATTTCCTTTATGATTCATGTCGTGGTCTCATTATTTGCTGTATCAAACCCTATTGGAAACGTGCCTCTTTTCATCACTTTAACAGAGGGATATACAGAGAAAGAACGCTCCCAGACAGCCAAAAAAGCCATTGTGGTCTCTTTCATTATTCTGGTTGCCTTTCTATTGGCAGGGAGGCTCATTTTCAAATTGTTTGGGATCGATATTCATGCACTCCGTATCGCCGGAGGTATTTTTATTTTTGGTATCGCTTACAATTTACTGAATGCAAAGGAGTCACATGTCCAAAATCCTCATTCTGAGGAAAAGGCAGAAAGCAAAGAAAAGGCGGATGTCTCCGTTACGCCGCTGGCGATTCCGATCATCGCTGGTCCCGGTACAATCGCTACAGTGATGAGTTTAACCCCGGGAAGTCAAGGGATGCTTCACATGTTTGCGATTTTAATCGGCATTGTCATCGTTCTGGCAATGACCTTTTATGCCTTTCATTATTCAAGTTTCATTATGCGGAAAATGGGGAAAACAGAGATGAATGTCGTGACGCGGTTAATGGGATTAATTCTTGCTGTAGTGGCAGTTGAGATGATCGGCGCAGGCTTAAAAGGGATGTTTCCAATGTTTATGCAATAAGTGTATATAAAAAAGCTGTTTTTTTCTACAATGATGTAAAATAAAACAGCTTTTTTTAAGGTTTCGGCACATGCTTAAACACTTCTTCACTTTCAAAGAATTCAATTAAGCGGCTAATCCAATCATAGTAATCAAGACTTTCCTTGATTTCTGAAAGAAGCAGATTGATTTTATTCTCTGTCTCTTCTGGCAGGTCGTCCTGTTCAAGCAGCTCCAGCAATTCCTTGCACGTTTTCTTATGTGCCTTGCGATTTTTGCTGACAACTCGGGACCAATTGGCTGCAAACAAGGAAATAAACGTTTGGTATTGATCTTGCTCAACGTCATATAGATCTTTACGTATTCCTTTTTCATAAACCTTTTCCGCAATATTCAAATCAAGCATTTCTCGAACGACTTGACTCATTCTCGTTTTGCTCATGCCTGTCGCCTCTGATAGCTCTCCAAGCGTCATTGGTTTACGGTTCATGTGAATGATACCAAGCACTCTACCCACTGTAGAAGAAAGACCAAAGGCATTCATGTTCTCGGCAGCTTTTTCAATATAATGATCCTGTGCTTTTTGAATGGCACCTAACGCTTGCTTGTCCACTCCCCGATTCATCCCTTCACGACTGACAATTTGTAACACAATATATCATATACCTGTTTGTTGATGAAAACAATAAATATTGAGTATTTGCTCGTAATTTGGAGGAAAAAGGAGAGATCTCTATCTAGCAGGCCGTTAACTGAAAATTTTAAATAAATGTTATGCAATACAAACACATCATAAACTTTTTATTTTATAAAGTTTGCACTATAATAAATAAGGTGTAAATTTTCTGAAAATATTGATCCGACTAATGGAGGTGTCTCATTTGCTGAAACTAGAGAATGTATCTAAGACGTATAAAGGCGGAAAAAAAGCTGTCAAAAATATTGATTTAGAAATAGCAAAAGGAGAATTTATTTGTTTTATTGGACCGAGTGGCTGTGGTAAGACAACAACCATGAAGATGATCAACCGACTCATCGAACCTTCCTCAGGAAAAATCTTCATCGAGGGAGAAAACATTATGAAAAAAGACCCAGTTCAATTAAGAAGAGAAATTGGCTATGTGATTCAGCAAATTGGACTGTTCCCCCATATGACCATCGCACAAAACATTTCACTTGTTCCGAAGCTGTTAAAATGGCCGGAAGAAAAACGAAAAGAACGGGCACGTGAACTGCTGAAGCTTGTCGACATGGGACCGGAATATTTAGAGCGCTACCCTCATGAACTCAGCGGAGGACAGCAGCAGCGCATCGGTGTTCTTCGCGCACTAGCAGCGGAACCCCCTCTGATCCTCATGGATGAACCGTTTGGCGCACTTGATCCAATCACACGAGATTCATTGCAGGAAGAATTTAAGAAACTGCAAAAAACGTTAAATAAAACCATCGTATTCGTCACACATGACATGGACGAAGCTATTAAACTAGCTGATCGAATTGTGATTTTAAAAGATGGAGAGATTGTCCAAGTAGGTACGCCTGACGATATTCTGCGGAACCCAGCCAATGAATTCGTAGAAGAATTCATCGGCAAAGAACGTCTGCTTCAATCAAATCCGAATATGGAACGTGTAGAACAAATGATGAACACGTCACCAGTCACCGTTACAGTTGAAAAAACATTAACAGATGCCATCTACATCATGAGAGAAAAGCGGGTCGATTCCTTGCTTGTAGTAGATGAACATCATGTGCTAAAAGGCTATATCGATATTGAAACAATCGATGCGAACCGCAGAAAAGCAGCTTTCGTTGGTGATATTTTAAATACAGAGTTCTATACCGTACAAGAAGGCGCACTTCTAAGAGACACTGTCCGGAAAATCTTAATACGCGGCATTAAATATGTACCGGTTGTGGATGCAGAAGGGCACTTAAAAGGCATTGTGACACGTGCAAGTCTTGTAGATGTTGTGTACGACTCCATTTGGGGAGACGATACGCCGGCGGCTGTCACTGAAATGAAGTAAGGGAGGTGTACACATGGATCAAATCATCGACTTTCTAGAGAAAAATGGTGGGGAACTCCTCACAAAAATGTGGGAGCATTTATATATTTCCTTAATTGCTGTTGTGCTTGGTATTATCGTTGCCGTTCCTTTAGGTGTGGTACTCACACGAATGAAGCGAGGCGCAGGTTTTATCATCGGTATCGTGAATATCTTTCAAACACTCCCTAGTTTAGCGATTCTTGCCTTTTTTATTCCTATTTTGGGGGTTGGGAAAATACCTGCAATCGTTGCTCTCTTTTTCTATTCGGTTTTACCTATTTTAAGAAATACGTATGCCGGGGTTCAAGGTGTGAACAAAAACTTGCTTGAATCCGGTAAAGGAATCGGGATGACAACATGGGAACAAATTCGTCTTGTTGAACTCCCGCTTGCTGTACCGGTCATTATGGCAGGTGTCAGAACGTCAACGATATATTTGATTGGCTGGACAACACTTGCAGCCTTTATCGGTGGAGGCGGTCTAGGTGACTACATTTTAATTGGACTTCAGCTGTATCAGCCGGAATTTATTATTGCGGGTGCGATACCAGTCACAATTTTAGCAGTCATCATCGACCTATCATTAATGAAGCTGGAGAAAAAAGTAACACCAGAAGGCTTAAAAGGATTGAAGGAAGTTTCATAAGGAGTTGGCTTATGTGAAGAATCGAAAAACAAAATGGATCAGTGCACTGCTTGCCGGATGCATGCTATTGATAAGCGGCTGTTCACTTCCTGGACTAGCCGGCTCATCAGGGGGCACGCTGCGAATTGGAGCACAAAACTTTACCGAATCAGAAATTATGGCCTATATGGTTGGCGATATGATCGAACATTACACAGATAAAAAGACAACCATTGTGAAAAACCTAGGCTCCAACACTGTGCAGCAGAAAGCAATGGAAAACGGAGATGTCGACATTTCTGCGACAAGATATTCAGGCACGGATTTAACAAGTACGCTTGGAATGGATGCGGAAAAAGACCCGGAGCGTGCGATGGAGATCGTCCAAAAAGAATTTAAAAAACGCTATGATTACAAATGGTTTGATTCTTATGGATTTGATAATACGTATGCCTTTGCTGTAACGCAGAAGATGGCGAAGGAAAACAAGTTAGAAACGGTCTCTGATTTGAAAAAGAATGCGAACAATTACCGATTTGGTGTCGATAATATTTGGCTCAAAAAGAAAGGTGATGGCTATGACGGGTTCGTGAAAACATACGGAATCAAATTTGGCAGCACGTATCCGATGCAGATTGGTTTAGTCTATGATGCTCTAAAGAATGAAAAAATGGATATTGTGCTTGCCTATTCAACAGATGGACGAATCAAGGCCTATAACCTTAAAATCTTAAAAGATGATAAACGGTTCTTCCCGCCGTATGATGCATCACCAGTAGTCCCGGAGAAAGTCTTAAAAGAAAATCCAGGGCTTGATAAGGTGATCAACAGGCTGATCGGAAAAATCGATACAGAACAAATGCAAGAGCTGAACTATCAAGTCGACGGGGAGCTTCAAGAACCAGCAACCGTTGCGAAGAATTTCCTAAAAAAACACAATTACTTTGAGTAAGGTGGGGAGGTGTCACGGCTGATGGACACACTGCAGCAATTATGGACGTATTATCAGCAGAACGGGTCATATGTGTTAGAAGAATTTTATCGGCATTTTCTCATGTCGGCGTATGGGGTGTTGTTTGCGGCAATTGTCGGGATTCCAGTAGGCATCTTTGTCGCGCATTACCGCAAGCTGAGCAATTGGATCTTCGCCGTTACCAACGTCATTCAAACGATACCGGCATTAGCGATGCTTTCCGTATTGATGCTTGTATTAGGACTTGGCGCAAATACAGTCATCCTATCACTCTTTCTGTATTCGCTTCTGCCGATCATCAGAAACACGTATACAGGCATTGTCAGCATTGAACATGCTTATTTAGAATCAGGTAAAGCGATGGGCATGACGAAATGGCAAGTGCTGAGAATGGTTGAATTACCGCTTGCTTTATCAGTCATTATGGCTGGTTTAAGAACCGCACTGGTCATTGCCATCGGTATTACAGCGATTGGAACATTTGTGGGCGCGGGAGGACTTGGTGATATCATCATCAGAGGATCAAACGCCACAAACGGAACAGCTATCATTTTAGCAGGTGCGATTCCAACTGCACTCATGGCTATTATGGCTGACCTTGTCATGGGCTGGCTCGAACGCTATTTAAGCCCGACAAACAAGAAAAAGGAAAGAAAAGCGTTAGCTGAAAAAAACATCACATCTGCTTAAGCGGTTGAAAAGACAAAACCTCCCTTACATCTGTAAGGGAGGTTGTTTTATGATGATCAGGCGGTTCGCATGCTGGTATTTTATGATTCAAGCGTGATCCATTCAGAGGACCACTTCGCAATTTCCTCAAAAACGGGTGCAAGTGAACGCCCCATATCTGTTAAAGAATACTCAATGCGCACGGGTGTTTCAGCAAAAACCTCCCGTTTTACAATACCTGCTGCCTCCAGCTCTTTTAATCTCTCAGATAAAACTCTTCCACTTAAATTTGTCAGAGCCGCCTCAATTTCACTAAAGCGCTGCTGACCTGAGAGAAGCTGAAAAACAATCAGTGCCACCCAGCGTTTACTCAATAACTCAACTGCTTTTTCAAACCGCGGGCACATATCAGATTGATTCATCTTTCTTCACTCCAATCTGAACCCATTATACCGTAAATCTGTCATAAATCGGCGCAAAAAGCTTAAACATTTATGAGGACGAACGGCTGTTTAACATAAATAACAAATAGCGGTTGAGATCCTCTATTTCTTTTTTCGAAAGGGTTGACCATATGTCACCATCAAATATTTCGAGATCATCAAGTTCATATTGCACTGCGGCTTCCTTTATTTTGGATAAAGAAAGATCATCTTCCTCGTGCTGATGGACAGAAGAGGCCTCCTCAATATAGCCCGCAGCCTGCATCATGTCTTCATAAGGTACCTTTAACGCACCAGCTAGCTTTTTAATCGTAGGAGGTTTCGGAATGCCGCGTTTCCCGTTTTCAATACGAGATATACCGGCAGCGCTGACCTCAGAATACATCGCTAATTGGTTCACCGACAGCTTCTTTTCCTCACGTAATGCTCTTAAATATGCACCAAAGTTCATCAACGCAAAACCTCACATGGTTATAGATTCGATATGTCTATTTTACTTGATTTGTTGACTATTGGCAATAAGCACGCCATGAAAATATTGACATTAGTTAATGGTGGATGTACATTAGGTTTATGCCCCGCTATTTGTTCGCCTTTTTTTGGTCGATGAGCGTGAGAAAGTATTCATTCAGCTGGCTGATGTCTTGTGCGGAGAGCCTTTCCCATTTGTTTCCGTCAAAAATGGGGAGATGTTCTACATCCTTTTGAAGCGCCGTTTGATAGATTTTTAACATGGACTCATATTTCGGTTTCATTTCATGAACTTGTTCCTGTTCAATATGACCGGCAAGCAGCATTAAATCCTCATAAGGCACCTTCAAGGCGTGTGCTAATTTTTTTATGGTTAAAGGCTTTGGCACACCGCGCTTTCCATTTTCAATACGAGAAATTCCAGCAGCGCTTACACCTGAATACATGGCAAGCTGATTGACCGACATTTTTCTATTTTCTCTTAAAATGCGTAATTGTTCACCAAAGTGATTCATGACATCGAACCTCACATTTCAGTATATGACTTATTTTAGTATGATCATTGACCAAAGGAAATAGCAGAGGGGCAAAAGTGTTGACATAAGTTAATGAATCTGCTTGATGTGAGAGCCTTACATGTTGTACATAATGATTCCATAGGAGGTTGTAATGATGGTCGAAAAGATTCAGATCAGGCGGGCTTTTGTCATGCAGTATATGATCGAGAACGATATGTCGTTAAATCAGCTCGCTGATGAAATTGGCATCTCTCCTGCCACACTTAGCAGGGTATTAAATGGTCACCGAAAACCAGGACAGCTTGTCATTGGCAAAATGATTCATTACTTTGATAAAAAATTTGAAGATCTATTTTACTATGAAGATATTGACAAAAGTCAATAAATGATATCATCATCAAGGAGGAAATGTCATTGAAAAGGACTGGGATGGTCAGACACATTGATTCTCTCGGCAGAATTGTTCTGCCCTCAGAAATGCGCAAGGTACTCAATATTAAAGAAGAGCAGCTGTTAGAAATTTTCATTGAAGATCAAACCATTATGCTGAAAAAATATGATGCAGATAAGAGCTGCCTGTTAACGGGACAAGTGACGAAGTACAACAAAAGCTATGGAAATGGGAACGTGATGCTGAGTCCTGAAGGAGCTGAACGTTTGTTAGTAGAATTAAAACAGCTATTGAAGGAAGAAGCAACTCATTAAAATGTGTTTTTAACCGAAAAATTTCATATAAAAATGCTGCAATCAGCACTTTGGAACGAAATTGTATCAAAATAACGAATCAAGTCGACAATATATAGGAAATCTTTATTTTGATGTTTCGTGACATGCACCTTGTTTTCATGTAAAATAAAGTTATGTGTACCAGTTTGTCTGGAGGTGTTTTCATGCACGCATTTGTTATCACTTTACTCGTAATTGTCAGTATCGCACTTATCATCGTTGTATTACTACAATCAAGTAAAAGTGCTGGACTGTCAGGCGCTATTTCAGGTGGAGCCGAGCAGCTTTTCGGTAAGCAAAAAGCGAGAGGCCTTGACTTGATTCTTCACCGATTAACGGTTATTTTGTCAGTGCTTTTCTTCATCTTAACACTTGCATTGGCATATTTAGGCGTGTAAAGCGCGAGTAACAGAAGGTCTGATCTTTTTTCAGACCTTTTTTTATTATCAGCACTCTTTTGTGTTTGTTTCATACATACAAGTGGAAAATATAAACCATATCAGAAGGAAAGGAAGTCACATCATGAAAGTTGTTACACCAAAACCATTTACGTTTAAAGGTGGAGAAAAGGCGGTGCTTCTTCTTCACGGTTTTACTGGGAATACAGCCGATGTTCGAATGCTTGGCCGTTATTTGAACGAAAGAGGATATACATGCCATGCACCTCAATATAAAGGACACGGTGTGCCGCCAGAAGAGCTTGTCCATACAGGCCCGGCTGACTGGTGGAAAGATGTAGAAGAAGGCTATCAATTCTTAAAAGATGAGGGCTATGAGGAGATTGCAGTTTGCGGACTATCCCTCGGAGGAGTTTTTTCATTGAAATTAGGTTACACTGTACCTGTAAAGGGAATTGTACCTATGTGTGCACCTATGTACATAAAAAGTGAAGAAGTCATGTACCAGGGTGTACTAGATTATGCCCGTAACTATAAGAAATTTGAGGGTAAGTCAGAGGACCAAATTGAACAAGAAATGGAAGCGTTCAAGAAAACACCAATGGATACACTGAGGAGCCTGCAAGAACTGATTGCAGATGTCAGAAACAATGTCGACATGATCTATTCACCTACTTTTGTTGTGCAGGCACGTCACGATCATATGATTAATACAGACAGTGCGAATATCATTTATAACGAAGTAGAGACAGATGATAAGCATTTGAAATGGTATGAAGAATCAGGCCATGTCATCACGCTTGATAAAGAGCGGGAGAAGGTTCATCAGGATGTCTATGCATTCTTAGAATCACTTGATTGGTCAATTTAAATATATAGGGGGTTAGAGTGTGCAAAAAGAAGAATTTATGGATGAATTACTCGCTTTTATGAAAGAAGAAGCATATAAACCGTTAACTGTTCAAGAGCTGGAAGTCATGATGGAGATTACCAATCCTGATGATTATAAAGAGCTCGTCAAAGCACTTGTGACGCTGGAGGATCAAGGACTCATCGTTCGCACGCGCAGCGACCGTTACGGTGTACCAGAAAAAATGAATTTGGTAAAAGGAAAGCTGTCTGCTCATGCAAAAGGATTTGCATTTGTAACGCCTGAAGAGTTTGGACAGGATGATATTTTCATTCCGCCAAATGAGTTAGGCACAGCGATGAATGGCGATACCGTCATGGTTCGTGTCAGCCACAAATCAAACGGCACGAAAAAAGAAGGAACGGTCATCCGCATTCTGGAGCGTAATACTCAGACGGTTGTCGGTACCTATACAGAAACGAAAAGCTTTGGCTTTGTCATTCCTGATGATAAAAAAATCACAAACGATATCTTCATTCCGAAATCCGCTAAAAACGGTGCGGTCGAAGGTCATAAAGTCGTTGTGACGCTGACAAGCTACCCTGAAGGAAGAATGAGTGCAGAGGGTGAAGTGACTGAAATCCTCGGTCATAAAAATGACCCTGGCATTGATATTTTGTCGATCATTCATAAACACGGTCTGCCAGGTGAGTTCCCAGAAGAAGCACTTCAGCAGGCAGCAGACACACCGGAAACGATTGATGAAAAAGACCTTGAAGGCAGACGCGACTTGCGCAATGAAACGATTGTGACGATTGACGGTGCAGATGCAAAGGACTTAGATGATGCCGTAACTGTGCAAAAGCTGGATGATGGCAAATATAAGCTTGGCGTGCACATTGCAGACGTTTCTCATTATGTCACAGAGAATTCTCCGATTGATCAGGAAGCTTATGAACGTGGAACGAGTGTCTATCTCGTCGACCGCGTCATTCCGATGATTCCGCATCGTTTGTCAAACGGTATTTGTTCATTAAATCCAAAGGTCGATCGTCTCACCCTGTCTTGTGAAATGGTTATTGATCGTAACGGGAAAGTCGTCAAACATGAGATTTTCCAAAGTGTGATCAAAACGACAGAGAGAATGACCTATTCCGATGTGAATAAGATTTTAGTCGACCAAGATGAAGAGCTTCTAAAGAAATATGAGCCGCTCGTGCCGATGTTCCAAGAGATGGAGAAGCTTGCAGAGATTCTTCGTGACAAACGAATGGAGCGCGGAGCTGTAGACTTTGACTTCAAGGAAGCAAAAGTACTTGTAGATGATGAAGGCGCTGCGAAAGACGTTGTCATTCGTGAGCGTTCCGTTGCAGAGAAATTAATTGAAGAATTCATGCTTGTTGCAAACGAAACGGTTGCAGAGCATTTCCACTGGATGAATGTTCCGTTCATTTACCGAATTCACGAAGAACCAAATCCTGAGAAACTTCAGCGCTTTTTAGAGTTCGTGACGACGTTTGGTTACATTGTGAAAGGGACGTCAACGAACATTCACCCGCGCGCACTTCAAAGTGTCCTCGATGCTGTCAGGGATCAACCAGAAGAAGTCGTCATTCAAACTGTGATGCTTCGCTCTATGAAACAGGCGAAGTATGATCCAGAAAGCATTGGCCATTTTGGATTATCAACGGAATTCTATACACACTTCACATCACCGATCCGCCGTTACCCGGATTTAATCGTGCATAGATTGATTAGAACCTATTTGATTCAGAAAAAGACAGATGAAGCGACCTTAGAAAAGTGGGGCCAGCTGCTGCCTGAAATCGCAGATCATGCATCTACAATGGAGCGCCGCTCAGTCGATGCAGAGCGTGAAACAGATGACCTGAAAAAGGCAGAGTTTATGCTAGATAAAATCGGTGAAGAGTTCGATGGTATGATTAGTTCCGTGACGAACTTCGGACTATTCGTTGAACTGCCGAATACGATAGAAGGTCTTGTCCATGTCAGCTACATGACTGACGACTACTATCGCTTTGATGAACAGCACTTTGCCATGATCGGTGAACGTACAGGGAATGTCTACCGTATCGGTGACGAAATCACTGTCAAAGTCGTGAATGTCAATAAAGATGAGCACTCAATTGATTTTGAAATCGTCGGTATGAAGGGCACTCGCCGTAAATCACCAAAAGATTTCAAGTTCAAAAAACGAACAGATCCACCAGCGAAAAAAGGCCGTGGAGGTCAAAAAGCCTCTGGGGAAAAAGGCAAAGAGGATAAAAGCGGAAGTGACTGGTTCACAAGCCGTAAAAAGAAGAAAAAGAAAAAACGCGTATTTGAAAACGCACCGAAACAAAAACGCAAAAAGAAAAAGTAACGTGCCAAAAAGCAAATAGGGCATCCCGCTCTATTTGCTTTTTGACCACATGGCGTCAGCATTGTCGAAAGCTGGATTGTTTGATAAAATAATCCGTACGATTTGGACCGTGTTTGTGTCAAAAGGAGGGTGTACGCCAATGCCAAAGGGAGAGGGAAAGGTTGTTTCCCAAAACAAAAAAGCAAATCATGATTACTTTATAGAAGAAACATACGAAGCCGGCCTAGTATTACAAGGAACTGAAATCAAATCGATTCGTGCTGGAAAAGTGAATTTAAAAGATTCCTTTGCCAAAATTGAGCGAGGAGAAGTGTTCCTTCACAACATGCATGTGAGCCCATACGAGCAGGGGAACCGTTATAACCATGATCCGCTGAGAACGAGAAAGCTGCTTCTTCATCGCAAGCAAATCAGCAAATTGATTGGTGCGACGAAGGAAGAAGGCTATTCACTTGTGCCTCTGAAACTCTATTTGAAAAATGGCTTTGCCAAAGTGCTGATCGGAATCGGAAAAGGGAAGAAGAAATACGATAAGCGTGAAGATCTGAAGAAAAAAGATGCAAAACGTGAAATCGAACGTGCCTTCCGCGATCGTCAAAAGCAATTCTAGCCTGATGCTGATGGCTTGCTGAGAGCGGAAGCATTATGCTACAATATGTTATGCAGTAAACAATCATCGCTGTTTTGACAGAAACCACCAGTTGTTTCGAGCAGTGAGATTGTTATAATAGTTATATACGGAAGCAGTGAAGCTGAACTTCCATCCCGTATATCCCTTTTACAAGGGGACGTTACGGATTCGACAGGGATGGTTCGAGCTTAGGCTGCGAGCCGAGAGGCGATCTCGTTAACACGCACTTAAATGTAACTGGCAAAACTAAAAGTTTTAACCAAAACTTAGCACTAGCTGCCTAATAAGCGCAGCGAGCTCTTCCTGACATCGCCTATGTGTCTGTGAGGAGCCCAATGAAGTAGGCTACGCTTACGTTTCCGTCTGAGGACGTAAGAAGAGATCCATCAGACTAGCTCTCCAAGCGCCCGTCAGCAGGCATGAGGATGAGTGAACACAAAATATGTTGACTACGCTCGTAGACGCTTAAGTAATCGATGTCTCTGGACGTGGGTTCGACTCCCACCGTCTCCATAATTTTAAATATTTAAAAAGGCCCTTTCTATAAAGGGGCTTTTTTTATCTAATTTAAGAAACTTATGTACGGTTTCTCAAAGAAGACACCAACCGAACAAACAAAGGAATAACGACAACCACCGCAATCATCATCAAAAATCCATCCGGCATAAGTTTTACAAACGTTGTCTGAATCACATAAACCGCAATCAGCAGCAAGTAACTGATCAAAAATAACAATCCAGAACTTCTCTTTTTAAACGGTTTTTCTAAAAGAATCAGCATAAACAGCCCCGTCATAATCATCCAAAAAGTCATATTCCTTTCGAGTCTCCTCTCCATTCATCCCCACATTGTACATATATTTCTCCAGATGCAACATACTTCTCCCTCAAATTAAGCAAAAAGTAGTGAAAATATAAGGAATCACGAACCGATGACGCCTGAAATTTTACAAAAAACCTCCAACCAATTCAAAATCACATCTTCCCATTTGAGACGTCCTCATATATAGTAAGATTAGACTAGTTCTAAATAACTGAAATTGGGGCGTTTACATGGATTCGATTGTTTTACATTTTATTGTGATCATGAGTGTTTCTGGCATTCTGTCCGTGATATTATCAATCATTGCTCATGCAAACCGCCATCGATATATTGGCTGTCAATTGTTTATGTACATGTCTGGAGCAACTGCGATTTATATCTTTGGGCATACGTTTGAATTATTGGCTCGTACTCCTGGAGAAATCAAGTTCTGGGTTTGTTTTCAATACATAGGTCTTCCGTTTATCGCACCGCTCAGTCTGCTGATTGTGCTGCAATTTACGGGGTTCCATCAATATTTCACAAAGCGCCGCGTGCTTCTCATCTTATTGATTCCAACTCTCACAACCATTATGGTGTTCACCAACTCTTTACATTCACTCTTTTATCGAAGCATCACGATGAATCCAGTAGATGGGTTTTTATTGGCTGATTTTACGATTGGCTATTGGTATATCATTCATGGCGTTTATACGTTTGGCTGTTCGATGCTTGCTATCTTTATGCTGCTTTGGTTTTTGCGTGTCACAAAAAAAGAATATTTAAAGCAGATTCTGATACTGTTAGTGGGAATGTCATTACCAATTTTGACTTCTTTTATTTATTTATTAGGCGTTACACCCCTACATATTGATCCGGTTCCTGTGGTGATGTTTATCACCAACGCACTCTATTTATGGGCAATTATGTCGTTCCAGCTCTTTAAGCTGTCTCCCATTGCAATGGAGCGTGTGTTTGAGCATATGTCTGAAGGGGTTCTGATTTTAGATCGATATCGGACACTCATTGACTACAATCCCGCTGCTGCATCGATCATTCCAGCACTTGCGAATAAAAAGGGAATTGGCCATAAAATCGACGATATTTTCTCAGCAATCATCAAAGATTCAGCGTTCATTCAATGGCTGCGCTCTCCGCAGGATCATTCGCAATATGATTTAATGTGGAAAAAGGAAAAAGACCAGTCCTGCTATTATCATTTGACCGCTTCGTCTCTATTTAATAGAAGAGGAGAAATCGAGGGCAGGCAAATCGTGATCAGTGATGTAACAGAGCAGCGTTTGCTGCAGGAAGAGCTGGAGCGTCGTGCGTATATCGATGGTTTGACGAATATTTACAATCGTTCTTCTTTCATCGAACGAACGCAGATGATCTTGGAAGAGGATGCGCAGGATACGGCTGTTATGCTGTTTGATATTGATTTTTTTAAACAAATCAATGACACACACGGACATCATATCGGGGATGAAGCGCTGCGTCATGTTGTTTCTATTTGTCAGCAGCATTTACAAATGGATGATTTATTTGGACGATATGGGGGAGAAGAGTTTGCCATTTGTCTGCCGCATCAGTCATTTAAAGAGGCCTGTCATATCGCGGAACAAATAAGACATTCGTTTGAAGTGAGCTTCTTTCAGAATGATGAGGAAAAAGTGCGAGTGACAGCGAGCTTTGGAATTGCTCATACAGCCAATGATCCTTGTGTATTAGAAACACTTCTATTTGAAGCGGATCAGGCCTTGTATATGTCAAAACGCCAAGGACGGAACCGGATTTATGCATCCACTGGTAAGGGCCATGTGCTGTATCAAGAGCAGGATCTTCCGCATTGACTGTTGTCCTGACATTCGATATGATAAACATAACATTTGAACGGTTTCCTAAAGGGGAGTAGCTTTTACGGTTTGGTCGTCATTACAGAAACATTCGTTGTTTCTCGGCCATTCCGGCATGAACAATGTTAGCCAGACCTTTGCTTATCACACATGAGGCAAAGGTCTGGCTATTTTTAAGGTCTTTTTGCATCTGTGTGATAGAGAAGCGGAACAAATGATGCTTTTAATCCTACAGATGAAAGGATGATCGATCTTGAAAAAATATGTGATGGCTTGCCTATTTTCCGGAACGCTTGTATTAAGCGGGTGCTCCGGCTTGCTTGATCAGGTCAACGATACAACGACATATGTCACTGAGGCAAATGACTATGTGACAGACATTCAGCAATTTACAGAGGACTTTCCAAAACTCGCTGAAGAAGCTGTGCAAAATGCCCCCAAAAAAGCAGAATTAACGCAGCAGCTTGAATCATTGAAGGCAGACATTCAAGATTTTAATGATGTCACAGCGCCAAAAATGGCAGAAGATCTGCATGCGCAAATCATTGAAAAAAATAAAGTGCTGTCAGAGGAAATCCAAACGTATTTACAGCAATTGAAAGCAGGCGATATCGATGTTGCCTCCATATTGGAGGATCAGCAGGGATTGATGAAACAGCTTCAGCAATCCGTCAATCTTTTGCAGGATATCGAACAATTAACAAATTAGGACAAACACAGCTTTATATGCGGTGCTCAGCATATCTTTGCCTTTTCCGGTGGAGATATGCTTTAATTTAGGTACAGACAAGTCATAATGGAAAAAAGGTGATCACATGACAGAACATGAAGAAAGACATATGGCTTCGCCTAGAGCCGAAAAGGAAAAGGACCAATTGATCAATCGCTTAAAACGAGTGGAAGGACAAGTGCGCGGGATTCAGCAAATGATTGAAAACGATCGTTACTGTATAGATGTTGTGAATCAAATTTCCGCAGTCAATGCGGCTTTGAAAAAAGTCAGTCTTCATTTGATGGAAAAGCATACACACCATTGTGTTGCAGATGCTATCAAGAGCGGCAATGGGGATGAAGCCATTGAAGAGTTAATGACGGTCTTTACGAAACTGACAAAATCGTAGCATTTATGTTTACATTGATACCCTACTAGGGTATAGTAAATTGTAGAAAATGATTGATGGAGGCGATGAGAAGTGGAACAAGCAACACTTCAAGTGCAGGGCATGTCTTGCGGACATTGCGTGAAAGCAGTCGAAGGAAATGTAGGAGAATTAGCAGGTGTTGAATCTGTGAAAGTCCATTTAGACAAAGGACAGGTGGAGGTTTCATTTCACCCAGATCAAGTCACGTTACACCGTATCTCTGATGTGATAGAAGAACAGGGATATGATGTTGTATAAATAAGTAGACGTGCTGCATGACAGCACGTATTTTTTTCAAAATATTATACCCCCATGGAGTATGTGGAGAGGTGAGATCAATGAAAAAGGAAATTGATTTTCAAATTACGGGGATGACCTGTGCTGCCTGTGCAGGCCGCATCGAAAAGGGATTGAACAGGCTGGAAGGTGTGGAGGATGCCAGTGTGAATTTGGCGCTTGAAACTTCTCATATCATTTATGAAACAGAGCAGCTAACACCAGATGATTTGAAGCGAAAAGTTCAATCTCTTGGCTATGATGTGGTGATGGAGCAAGCAGAATTTGATATAGAGGGAATGACCTGTGCAGCTTGTGCAAACCGAATCGAGAAAAAAATTAACCGAATGGACGGTGTCGATCACGGGTCTGTAAACTTTGCCCTTGAGACACTTCAGGTCACATATCATCCGGGCCAAACGTCTGCAAATGACATAAAAGATGCGGTGCAGTCTATTGGGTATTCTTTAATAGAACCAGATGCAGATCAAGCGGAGGAAGGAAAAAAAGATCACCGGCAAGCTGCAATAGAAAAGCAAACGGCACGCTTTTTATTCTCGATGATTTTATCACTGCCGCTTCTTTGGGCAATGGTCAGCCATTTTTCTTTTACGTCCTTTATTTGGCTGCCAGAAGCGTTTATGAATCCATGGGTACAGCTGGCGTTAGCAGCGCCGGTGCAGTTCATTGTCGGCTGGCCCTTTTATGTAGGTGCGTATAAGGCTTTAAGAAATAAAAGTGCCAATATGGATGTTCTTGTCGCACTTGGGACATCTGCCGCGTTTTTCTATAGTTTATATGAAAGCATTCAGTTAGCGATTAGAGGCACACGTGAGGCAGCCCTCTATTATGAAACAAGTGCTGTCCTCATTACGTTGATCGTGCTCGGAAAATTAATGGAAGCAAGAGCAAAAGGAAGATCATCAGAAGCGATTCAAAAGCTGATGGGCTTACAGGCGAAAGAAGCGGTTATCGAGCGAGATGGCAAACAGATGACTGTGCCTATTTCTGACGTGAAAGTGAATGATCTTGTGTTTGTCAAACCCGGGGAAAAAGTGCCGGTAGATGGAGAAATCATAGAGGGGACAACCGCAATAGATGAGTCCATGATTACAGGAGAAAGTCTGCCGGTTGATAAAACAGCAGGAGATATGGTCATCGGGGCAACGATGAATAAAAATGGATTTATCAAAATAAAAGCGACTAAAGTCGGGAAAGAGACGGCTCTTTCACAGATTATCCGAGTCGTAGAGCAAGCACAGGGCTCAAAAGCACCGATTCAAAGAATGGCAGATCAAATATCAGGGATATTTGTTCCCATTGTTGTAGGAATTGCTGTGCTCACATTCCTCATATGGTTTTTCTTTGTTGACCCAGGAAATATGGCGTCAGCACTTGAAACTTTTATAGCTGTCATTGTCATCGCATGTCCGTGTGCGCTCGGCCTTGCGACACCAACCTCTATTATGGCTGGCAGCGGCCGTGCGGCTGAATCAGGCATTCTGTTTAAAGGCGGAGAGCATTTAGAAGTGACTCAATCACTCGACACGGTCGTGTTAGATAAAACAGGGACTGTGACAAAAGGAGAGCCTAGTCTGACAGATGTACTGGCATATGCCAACTGGACAGAAGATATGCTGCTGCAGCTAGCAGGATCGGCAGAACAGCAGTCGGAACACCCGCTTGCCCGGGCGATCACAGACGGTATGAAGGAACGAGGTCTTGAAGCGGTCGAGGTTGAAGCGTTCCAAGCAGATCCAGGTCATGGAATTGAAGCAAAGGCAGCAGGACACAAGCTTTTGATTGGAACGCGTAAGCTATTACAGAAACATCATATCCAATATGAGCAAATTGAAGCATCTGTCACAACGCTGGAGGAGCAAGGGAAAACGGCTATGCTTGTTGCGATTGACGGCGAAGTCGCCGGCATTGTCGCGGTCGCAGATACAATCAAATCATCCTCTCCACAAGCCATCGCTCGTCTAAAAGAGCAGGGGATTCACGTTGTGATGATGACAGGTGATAATAAACTAACAGCAGAGGCGATTGCGAAACAGGCGGGCATTGATCATGTCATTGCTGAAGTGCTGCCTGAAGAAAAAGCGGCTCACATTGCAGCGCTTCAGGAACAGGGAAAGAAAGTCGCCATGGTCGGAGACGGTATCAATGATGCCCCAGCTCTTGCAACAGCGAATATTGGGATGGCTGTGGGAACAGGGACAGACGTTGCCATGGAAGCAGCAGATATTACGCTCATGACGGGAGATCTCCATGCCATTGCAGATGCGCTGGAATTTAGTAAAAAAACAATGAGAAACATTAAACAAAACCTATTTTGGGCGCTTGCCTATAACTGTATCGGGATACCGATTGCTGCATTTGGTTTCCTTGCGCCATGGCTTGCAGGAGCAGCAATGGCCTTTAGTTCCGTGTCCGTTGTGCTGAATGCGCTCAGGTTGCAGCGATTGAAGCCAGTTAGAGAGGGAGTGGCAGAATGAAGCTGAATGTCAAATGGATTTGGACCGTTAGTGCATTGTTCTACGTTGCTCTTGTGCTCATTGGATATACGATTTATGATGAATCTTATCAAAATCAAAATTCACCAAGTGAACAGATGCAAAATCATTAAGACTTCGCCAAAAGCGAAGTCTTTTTTTTACAATATTGTGGAAAAACCCACCTTTTTAAAGATTTTTCATAAAAAATTCACTTCTTTTTGTTCCTTTTTGTCGTTTTTTGTAGGTTCGTCGTTAAGATGCGATTAAGCAACAAAGAAAGCGTTATCAAAAAAAGGGGGTTCACGTATGAAAAAGTTAGGGTTAGCTTCTCAAATACTCATTGCACTTGTTCTGGGTGTTGTCGTGGGAGCGCTGTTTTATCAAAATGAAACCGTTATTAATGTGTTAACGCCGATTGGCGATATATTCATCCATTTAATTAAAATGATCGTTCTTCCAATTGTTATTGCTGCATTGATTGTAGCAGTTGCAGGTGTTGGAGATATGAAAACAATCGGAAGACTTGGCGGAAAAACCATTCTTTACTTCGAGATTGTGACAACGATTGCATTAGCAGTTGGACTGCTTGCAGCAAACTTGTTCCATCCTGGTACAGGAATTGATATGAGCAACATGGAGAAAGGTGATATCTCTAAATATGAAGAGACATCTAAGGCTTCTTCTGAAAAAGCGACTTTCTCTGAAACGTTGGTGCATCTTGTACCGACAAACGTTTTCCAATCCATTGCAGAAGGTGATCTATTACCAACCATCTTCTTTACAGTCTTATTCGGATTAGGAATTGCCGCAGTTGGAGACAAAGGAAAACCAGTATTAGGATTCTTTGAAGGTATACTCGAAGCCATGTTCTGGGTGACCAATAAAGTGATGAAGTTTGCACCATTTGGTGTATTCGCGCTCATCAGTGTGACGGTGATCAAATTCGGGGTCGGAGCGCTTCTCCCGCTAGGCAAACTGGTACTTGTCGTTTACGGTACAATGGCATTCTTCGTCATTGTTGTACTTGGCATTATTGCGAAAATGGCTGGAACAAGCGTCTTTACACTATTTAAAGTATTAAAAGAAGAAATCATTCTTGCATTCTCAACAGCAAGTTCAGAAGCTGTACTGCCTAGATTAATGGACAAAATGGAGAAGTTCGGCTGCCCGAAAGCGATCACGTCGTTCGTTATTCCAACAGGCTACACCTTTAACTTAGATGGAAGTGCCATCTATCAATCCATTGCTGCGATATTTGTTGCACAAATGTACAGCATGCCACTTTCCATCTATGAGCAAATTACGTTACTATTAATTTTAATGCTGACATCTAAAGGAATGGCTGGTGTACCAGGTGCATCGATCGTTGTTGTCATCACAACTCTTGGTGCTATGGGACTGCCGCTTGAAGGACTTGCCTTCATCGTTGGGATCGACCGACTTCTTGACATGGTTCGTACAACAGTGAACGTATTTGGTAACTCACTTGCAGCCATTGTCATGTCTAAGTGGGAAAAAGTATTTGATCAAGAGAAATCGAAGAAGTATATTGAGGAATTAAAACAACAAACAAAAGCAGCGTAAAAAAGGAGATCTTTTCAAATGACGAAGCTACAGGACAAGCAAGTTCGAATCGAACGTGACTTTCTAGGTGAAAAGGAAGTAGACACTCAAGCATATTATGGAATTCAAACATTACGTGCAGTGGAGAACTTTCCAATTACAGGCTACCGTATTCATGAGGAACTCATCAAAGCATTAGGGATTGTCAAAAAGGCAGCCGCACTTGCAAATATGGATACACAGCGACTATATTCTGGTCTTGGAGAAAAAATTGTTCAAGCCGCAGATGAGGTCATCGAAGGAAAATGGAACAATCAATTTATTGTCGATCCAATTCAAGGCGGGGCTGGCACTTCAATGAATATGAATGCCAATGAAGTCATTGCAAACAGAGCGCTTGAACTACTAGGAAAGGAAAAAGGCGCTTATACTGAGCTAAGTCCAAACACGCATGTGAACATGTCGCAGTCAACAAACGACGTTTTCCCAACAGCGATTCATATTTCAACATTGAATATGATTGAAAAACTACTTTATACGATGGAAAACATGCATCAAGTCATGACCGAAAAAGCGCAGGAATTCGATCATGTCATCAAAATGGGACGCACGCATCTTCAGGACGCTGTTCCAATCAGACTTGGACAAGAGTTTAGTGCTTATGCAAAAGTTCTTGCTCGTGATATTAAACGTATCAAACAGTCTAGACAGCATTTATATGAAGTCAATATGGGTGCAACAGCAGTCGGAACTGGATTGAATGCAGATCCTAAATATATTCGCCAAGTGGTTGGCTACCTATCTGACATTAGCGGATTACCGTTAGTTGGCGCTGAAGACTTAGTCGATGCAACGCAAAATACGGATGCTTATACAGAAGTATCGGCTGCACTTAAAGTATGTATGATGAACATGTCCAAAATGGCGAACGATATTCGTCTGATGGCTTCAGGTCCAAGAGCAGGCTTTGGTGAGCTGCACCTGCCGCCGAGACAGCCAGGTTCATCCATCATGCCAGGGAAAGTCAACCCAGTTATGCCTGAGGTCATGAACCAAGTGGCATTCCAAGTCATTGGGAACGATCACACAATCTGTCTTGCATCAGAGGCTGGCCAGCTTGAACTAAACGTTATGGAACCAGTGTTAGTGTTCAACCTGCTTCAATCTCTCAGCATGATGAAAAATGTATTCGAGTCCTTCGTGGACAACTGCTTGCGTGACCTAAAAGCAGATGAAGCTAGATTAAAAGAATATGTTGAAAAGAGTGCCGGTGTCATGACGGCGGTGAACCCGCACATTGGTTATGAAGCGGCTGCACGAATTGCAAGAGAAGCCATCCTTACAGGCGCATCTGTACGTGAGCTTTGTCTGCAAAATGATGTGTTAACAGAGGAAGAGCTTGATGTCATCTTAAATCCTTTTGAAATGACAAAACCAGGTATTGCTGGTGCATCACTTTTAGAAAAGGATCGTTTAGAAGATTAAGCGGCATCATGAGAAGCGCACACCGGCAAAGTTCCGGTGTGCGCTTTTTCATGGAGGTTTGTTTTTCTTTAGCTCACATAGTATACTATCGTCAATTATTAGGGATGTGACTGCGTTTGAATCTACTGAAAAAATGGCTGAATACAGAGCCTTATTTAATTGTGCTGCTCATTGTACTGACGCCGATTGGCGGAGAGTTTAAATTTTATCCGTTTGAGGACAGCTTTCGGGTCAGCTTTGGAACCGTTGTCTTTTTCTTTATCCTGCTTCAAATGAAAAGATTTCCGGCATGGGCAAGCGGCATCATCGCTGGGATATCTGTTTTTGTGTTTCGCGTGCTGCTTGATACAGCTGTGACAGGGCATCTTCCGCTTGAAGAGGCAGTTTCATTAAGATTTCCTTCCCTGCTTTATTATGTTGTCTACGGCACACTCTTTTATTTATTGAAGGTCAGACGTTTCCGCGATCAGCCATGGCTTATTGGAGCAACAGGCATCGTCATGGAGCTGTGCGCAAGCGTTGTTGAAATCATCGCACTTCGAGGTACGATGGATGAAATTTTAACGGTGAGGACGCTGTTCCAATTATTTGTTTTGGCGATTTTCAGAAGCTTTTTCGTGTTGGCTTGTTATACAATGATTCGCTTATATGAAGAGCAGGCGAGAGAGCGTCAGATGAAAAAGGAAAAGGAACATCTGCTGATGCTTCTGTCTAACCTTTACACAGAATCTACATATTTTCATAAAACACTCGCACATGCTGAGCATATTACGGCCACATCCTATCAATTGTATCAATCCCTTCACCACGCAAAGGATGCGGAATCATTGGATTTGAAAAAGCTCGGTAAAACCGCCTTGCAGATTGCAGGAGAGGTGCATGAAATCAAAAAGGATAACCAGCGGATTTTTTCTGCCTTATCAAAGCTGATTCATGAGGAAAACTTCCAGGCTTATGAGAGTCCTTCTCATATCGCTGGGCTTGTTATTCGCATTCATGAAAATTATGCAGAATCTCTTAAAAAAAACATCGTCTTTCATTATGATGAAGATGGAAAGCATCCCGCCTATCACGTGTATACCATTCTATCTTTGTTAAATAACATCGTATCCAACGCTGTTGAAGCCATTCCTGTAGAAGGAGAGGTGTCACTTTCTATTTCACAGAAAGAAAACCACGTGATTTTTCAAATCAGCGACAACGGGCCTGGCATAAAAGAACGTAATCATCATGTGATTTTTAAACCGGGCTTCACTTTAAAATACGATCAGGCTGGGAATCCATCGAGCGGTATCGGGCTTGCCTATGTAAAGGATACAGCGGAGAAGCTTGGCGGAAGTGTTGAGATGAAGAGTATCCCAAATGAACAAACGATTTTCACATTAATGATACCAGTAGATCAAGTCAGTAGAAAAGAGGGGATTGGGAGATGAGATTTTTTATTGTTGATGATGATGAAGCCGTTCGTTCTTCACTGGCTCAGCTCATTGAAGATGAAGAGCTTGGCATTGTGGCCGGGGAAGCAGAGGATGGCGCAGAGTTAACAGCCAGCTACTTAAATGATTTGCACATTGATATCTTATGTATTGATCTATTGATGCCGGAAAGGGACGGGCTTGAAACGATTCGAGCGATCAAGGATGAGTTTCATGGGAAATACTTAATGCTGTCACAGGTTGAAACAAAGGAATTAATCGGACAGGCGTATACGCTTGGCGTCGAATATTATGTGACAAAGCCGATCAATCGTGTAGAGGTCTTAAGTGTCCTCCATCTCATGATTGAACGTCTTCATTTAGAGCATTCAATTGAAAATATTCAGCACTCACTCAAATCGGTCATGCAATTTCAGCAGCGCGGTCAGACGAAAACGAAGCAGCGGGGGAAAAGTCTTGCAGAGGCGGGGCAGTTTTTGCTGGCGGAGCTTGGTATTGTTGGGGAGAAGGGGTCTAAAGATTTATTAGATATGATTCTGTTTACAGACCAGTATTTAGCGCTGCATGCTGATCATCATGATTCCTTTCCTTCCTTAAAGATCATTTTCACTGGGATTACAGAGGATAAGCTAAGTGAGCCCTACACATCGGCAGACATCGCAAGAGAAGCAAAGGCAGCCGAACAGCGGGTAAGACGTGCGATCAACCAATCATTAAAGCACATCGCATCACTTGGGCTAACCGATTTTTCTCATCCAACGTTTGAAAATTACGCATCTAAATTTTTCGATTTCACCATCGTCCGAAAGAAAATGAGTGAATTGACGAAAGAGATGAGCGGAAGAGAAGAACACACCCGTATCAATGTGAAGAAATTTGTGCAGGTGCTTTACTACGAAGCGAAACGTATTTTTATGGAAGATTAAAAAAAGACATGCTCTCCAATTAAGGAGACATGTCTTTTTTTGTGATGGATTGCAGGTGCATTTGTAGCACGGAGCGTATGAGCTGAGGCGGTATACGTTCGGGCTGCACGATTCCATTCAATGCAAGCCCATTGATGACCGCATAAAGCCGCTCAGTTTCTAATAAAAGATCGATATCAGTTAGCAGCAGCCCATCCTCTTTCAATTTCATTAAACAATATTGGACCGTTTGGAAAAGCTCGTCATACATCTTTGCATTGAGCGGCTGTAGATCTGGTTCAGTCAGCGCCTTGACTGTAAAAGCCTGCCACACCTCCATTTCAAATTTTCGCTCTTCATCAAGTGGAAGAAGCTGCTCCAATAAAGTGAGAACATTTTCCGCCGTTGAACCGTTTAATGCAAGCCCTGTAATCCGCTCCTTGACTCTTTCCTGAATTAAATTCATAGAGAAGAGAAATAACTCTTGCTGTGTGGAAAAATAATGACGCATAGAGCCGGCTGAAATTCCAGCTTCGACTGCTATTTTTCGTACAGAAGCGTTTTCCAATCCCTCTTGTTTAATCACTCTCATTGCAGCTTGAGCGACCTTTTGTTTTTGTTTATGGTGATCGACGATTTTTGGCATACATTGATTTTAGCATAGCTGTTGTTTTTTTAACACAGATGTGTTATTTTTTATTTAATACAATCGTATTAAAAAGGATGTGGAGAAATTGGTCGGGTTATTGATTGTGGCATGTGAAATTGGTTTTTGGCTGTTTATTCTAATGGGCTTAACGCTTCGTTATGTGTTTAAACAGAAAAAGTGGGGTGCTTTTTTTCTTGTCTGTACGCCAGTTTTAGATCTCATCCTTCTTGCGGCTACTTATATAGATTTAAGGCAAGGGGCTGTGGCGAGTGTCATCCACGGGCTTGCGGCTGTTTATATTGGTGTGAGCCTTGCCTTCGGACATCAAATGGTGAAATGGGCAGATGCTAGGTTTGCCTATCGATTTGCAGGAGGCCCTAAGCCAAAGGGAAAACCAAAGTACGGGAAAGAGCGGTCTGTGTATGAAATGGTCGGCTGGGCGCGGCATTTCATTTCTTATGTTATTGGAGCGGGGCTGTTATATGGATTAACCTATCTCATCCAAGCACCAGAGCGGACGGAAGCGCTGATGCAGCTTGTCAATACATGGGGGATGATCTTAACGATTGATTTCATCATTAGCATCAGCTACGTCATTTGGCCGAAAAAACATCCAGAAAATATAACAGGCTGACAAAAAAGACAGGCGGATTCACTCCGCCTGTCTTTTCTTATGATGACAGCCCTTTGTAAATGGTGTCGATATTCCATTTCATCATCTTATAGTAGCTGTCTCCATCTTCCCCTTCTTTTCCAATAGAGTCAGTGAAGACTTTTCCTTTGATCGGAACCCCGGTTTCCTCAGAGAGGCTTTCAAGGCTGCGTTTATCAACACTTGTTTCAAGAAAGAGCGCAGGAACTTGATGATCTTTGACAAAATGAATAATGCGCTTCATTTGTCCTGGTGTTCCTTCACTTTCTGTGTTGATTTCCCAAATATAGCCGGCTTTCAATCCATACGCCTCTGCAAAATATTTGAATGCCCCTTCACTTGTGACAAGGAGTTTTTTATCTTTTGGCAGCTGATCAAACTTGTCTTTTGCTTCATCGTGAAGAGCTTGAAGCTTTTTGATATAGGCTTCTGCATTTTTTTCGTAATCCTCTTTATGTTCAGGGTCCGCCTGAATAAGCGCATCTCGGGCATTTTGGGCATAAAGGATCCCATTCTCAACATTCAGCCATGCGTGAGGGTCCTGCTGGCTTTCAAGGCCTTTTGAGGACAAATGCTTCACTTTCACGCCTTTACTCAGCTCGGCTACAGGTGCATCATCCCCGTCCTTGCCGCTCGATTCAAGCAGCTTTTGAAACCAGCCGTTCCCTGTTTCAAGGTTCAAGCCATTATATAGAACAAGGTCTGCATCCGTCGTATACTGAACATCCTTTGGCAGTGGGTCAAATTCGTGTGGATCTGTACCAATGGGAACAATGCTGTGAATAGAGACATGCTGCCCGCCTACTTCCTTCACAATGTCATAAAGAATGGAGTAGGTCGTGACAACTTTTAATGTGCCGTCATCTTTACCGGAATTACTTTGCTTGGTCGAACAGCCTGCGATGATCATAAGGGCAATGAATACTGCGGTCAAACGGATAGCAAATACCTTCTTCATATATGTCCTCCTTTTACATAGACGCTTCCTTTTTTAAGTGCGTTCGTTTTCGTTTAGATTTTAATGATCTCCATAGAATGCCTTGCTTTGGTGAAAAGATAAAGGCACTGCCGAATAAAATGGTCGCGACCAGCACGATGGAAGCGCCAGATGACAAGTTATACGTAAAACTAAGCCCAAGACCTACGACAGCAGAAACAGCACCGAAAAAAGCAGATAAATAAATCATGATCCATAGCCGGTCCGTTAAGAGATAAGCGGTGGCTGCCGGCGTGATCAGCATGGCAACGACAAGAATAATCCCGACGGTTTGCAGTGATGCAACGGTCACAAGGGTCAATAAGGTCATGAGAAAATAATGAATCATACGATTCGGCAAACCGTAAACCGAAGAAATCACCGGATCAAATGAACTAATGAGCAGTTCTTTGTAGAAAACAATGACGGCTAGCAAAATAAAAATACCGATTCCCAGTGTAATCCACATATCAGATGATCGAACAGCTAGAACATTTCCAAATAGAATATGATATAGATCACTTGAACTTTTCAAAAATGTGATCAAAATAATTCCGATTGAGAAAAAGGCTGTAAAGACAATGCCGATGGCAGAATCATTTTTTATGCGGCTGTTTTGACTCACATAACCGATCCCAATCGCTGTTAACACCCCAGTTAAAACGGCCCCGAAGAAAAAGTTAATTCCAAGCATATAAGAGATGGCGACCCCTGGCAGTACGGCGTGAGAAATAGCGTCTCCCATCAGAGCCATGCCGCGTAAAATGATAAAGCAGCCGATAACGCCGCAAATGATGCCTACCATGACGGATGTAAATAGCGCTTTTTGTAAAAAAGCATATTCAAAGAGTCCGGTTAAAAATTCCATTACACGTCTCCTCCTGCTGATTTTAAGAATGGCAGCTGTGTTTCATATGCTTCCAGCATGATCTCTGGGCGAAGGATGTCGTGTACAGGCCCTGCTTTGATGAGCTTTTTATTTAACAGAACAAGATGGCTGAAATAATCATCTGCCTTACTCAAATCATGATGGACAACCAAAATGGTTTTCCCTTCATCTCGTAATTCCTTCAAAATGCGAACCATCGTTTCTTCACTTGCCATATCAATCCCGACAAATGGTTCATCCAAACAGAAGAGCTGTGCGTTTTGAGCAAGTGCCCTTGCAAGGAAGACACGCTGCTGCTGTCCGCCGGATAACTCACCGATTTGTCTTTTGGCAAAGTCCTGCATCCCGACTTTTTCTAAACAGTGATACGCATATGCCCGGTCTTCTTTTTTTGGACGTTTGATTAGTCCGAGCTTCGGATATGTTCCAAGTAGTACGGTATCCAGTACATGAATTGGAAACGTCCAATCTAAATCATTTCTCTGCGGTACATAGGCAATCTGTTTTCTGACGTGTTTAAAGGGCTGTTCAAAAAAACGAATATCCCCTTGGTCTTTTTCAATGAGATCCAAACATGCCTTGAGTAACGTCGATTTACCAGCACCATTTGGACCGATGATTCCTGTCATTGTCCCTTCCTGTATGGAAAGAGAGACATTCTCTAATGCATCCTGTCCGTGATATGAGACATGAAGACGGTCGATTGTTAAAGCATTTGACATCTCTTGCGGCCCCTTTCAATCATCATTGCACTTCCTAAAGATATATGCATACATTAAATAATTTTGACTAAAGGATGAAATGATTCTCTAATGCTAATTTGTTTCCTTAGGGAAACTTTTATTTTATTCTAAGCGTCTGTCCTTCTTTTGTAAAGAGAAAAACTGCAAACGATCGTTTTTATGTTATGCGGGGGGCGGGGGACATGAGCTTGGTTTATTGAAAATCCGTGTGACAGAATTGGACACAAAAAACCAATGATTTCTTCAGAAATGATTGACAGAAGACAAGAACTCCTCATATAATAAAGGTAATCCAATATATGAATATATGCTCATATATAAAGTTTTTGGTTTTTAATAGGTTTCATCGATCCAGGGAACGTTACTTATCATATAGAAAAAAGGTGAGAACATGAAAAAAATGAAGGATGAATACGTATTAAGCGGTCTTGATTGTGGAAACTGTGCACGTAAAATTGAAACAGGTGTCAGCAAAATGGATGGCGTTGAAGCTTGTTCCGTTAATTTTGCGACAGGGACATTGACTGTCACACATGCAGATAAGCAAGAAACGATGTCAAAACGTATTGAAAAAACGGTTCAGTCCATCGAACCTCATGTGAGTGTATCACCAAAAGAAGAAGGACATCACCACGATCATGATCATGGGACAAAAAATTTAAAAGCGATTGTGCTCAAATTAATTGGCGGTGCAGTCATTGGAACAGCAGCTTATTTTATACCAGAAGATGGCTTACTGAAATTTATCATGTTTTTCGCAGCGTATTTACTAGTCGGGGGCGATGTGGTTTTTAAAGCGTTGAAAAATATCGTGCGCGGCCAAGTATTTGATGAAAACTTCTTAATGACCATTGCAACAGCTGGCGCTTTTGTCATTCAACAATATCCAGAGGCACTGGCAGTGATGCTGTTTTACCAAATTGGAGAGCTGTTCCAAGGAGCAGCAGTGAATCGTTCAAGACGATCCATTAGTGAACTAATGAATATTCGCCCTGAATATGCGAATCTCAAAGTAGGAAATGAAACGAAAAAAGTGAAGCCGGAAGAAGTAAAAGTCGGTGACCGTATCGTCGTAAAACCGGGCGAAAAAATTCCACTTGATGGTCTCGTCATTGAAGGCTTTTCACTCGTGGATACCTCTGCATTAACAGGTGAGTCTGTGCCGCGGGATGTAGAAGCAGGGAAAGAAGTTCTTGCAGGATTTGTGAATCAAAACGGTATTCTTGAAATTGAAGTGCAAAAAGGGCTAAGCGAATCGGCAGTGACGAAAATTTTAGATTTGGTTGAAAATGCGAGCAGCCGAAAAGCACAGACAGAAAACTTTATCACAAAGTTTGCAAAATACTATACACCGGCTGTCGTTGTATTGGCATTGCTGCTTGCCTTTGTGCCGCCGCTTCTCATTCCATCAGCTCAATTGTCTGACTGGGTTTACCGGGCACTCGTTTTCCTAGTGATTTCTTGTCCTTGTGCGCTTGTCGTGTCCATCCCATTAGGCTTCTTCGGGGGAATTGGGGCGGCTTCTAAACGAGGCATCCTTGTAAAAGGCAGTAACTATCTAGAAGCACTAAACTCTGTGAGCTATGCTGTATTTGATAAGACGGGCACACTCACAAAAGGGAACTTTACGGTAACCAATATCGTGACAACGAGCGACAAGTGGTCAGAAGAAGAGCTGCTTTCTTTTGCAGCTTTAGCAGAAGCCCACTCCTCACATCCGATTGCTGAATCAATTAAAGCGGCATATGGTTCGCCGCTTGATGAAAGCAAGATCGAAGCATACGAAGATATTGCGGGACATGGAATTAAAGCAACCATCAGTGGATCCCAAGTGTTAGCGGGTAATCATCGCTTGATGGAACGAGAAGGCATTTCATATGAAAAAGAAAAACGAAGCGGAACGGTTGTGTACATGGCCATTAACCGTGAGTTTGCCGGATCGATCTTGATTGCAGATGAATTAAAGGATGATGCAATTGAAGCCGTCTCAGCTCTAAAAGCATCTGGCATTCAAACAGTCATGCTGACTGGTGATGCCAAGCAAGTCGGAACAGCGGTCGCCCAGCAAATTGGCATTGATGAAGTACATGCCGAATTATTACCGCAGGATAAAGTAACGAAATTAGAAGAAATTGATCAGAAAAAAGCGCCTCAAGAAAAATTATTATTTGTTGGGGACGGCATTAATGATACACCGGTATTAGCAAGAGCAGACATAGGAATTGCGATGGGCGGACTTGGTTCAGATGCAGCGGTAGAAGCGGCTGATATCGTCATTATGACAGACCAGCCGTCAAAAGTAGCAGAAGCCATCGCTGTCGCTAAACGAACAAGAAGAATTGTATGGCAGAATATTGCATTTGCTCTTGGAGTTAAAGGGGTTTTCCTATTACTCGGAGCATTTGGTATTGCGACCATGTGGGAAGCCGTCTTCTCGGATGTCGGTGTGACTGTACTCGCTGTTTTAAATGCCATGAGGGTAATGAAATAAAATTGTTAGGAAAAATTCATGAATACCATCTTTCATAATGAATCCCCTCTTGTTAAAATAGAAGAAGTTGGATAATGGCATTATTCTAAGCTATTATCCTTTTTCTTTTCAAGGAATGAAAAAGATAAGGTAGGTGCTTATGTGAGTAAAAAAAATAATCAATCATCATCCATTAAATTTGCTGTCATTTTAACCATTATCGCAGCTCTTCTCATCGGATTATTCGTCGTCATTGGAAATAACAACAGCAAAGAAGCACAAACGGTTGACAGTAAGCCTTCTATTAAAGGACAGCCTGTCATGGGAGATAAAAACGCAGCCGTACAAATCGTCGAGTTTGGGGATTATAAATGTCCATCATGTAAATCATTTGAAACAGACATTTTCCCAAAGCTGAAAGCGGACTACATAGATAAAGGCGATGTATCATTTTCGTTTATTAACTTGCCACTTCCTGTTCATGGAGATGGCGCAGTGCTGGCAGCACTAGCTTCTGAAGAAGTGTGGAAAGAAGATCCGAAAAACTTTTGGGCATTTCATGAAGCTGTCTATCAAGCACAGCCAGATAGTGAAGCAGAATGGGTCACGCCTGCTAAGCTGACGGAGCTAGCGAAAAAGACAACAAAAATAGATACGGACAAGCTTAAAGATAACCTATCAAAGAAAACATATCAGCCGCAGCTGAACACAGACGATCAGCTTGTGAACCAATATAAAGTGAATGCAACACCAACTCTTTTCATTAACAATAAACAAGTCGAAAACTTTTATGACTATGATGAAATCAAAGAATTAATTGATCAAGAGCTCAAAGGGAAAAAATCATGAAGAATAAGCTTGTTTACTTATACAGTGCTTGGATCGTTTCTATCGTTGCGACGATGAGCAGCCTGTATTTAAGTGAAGTAAAGAAGTTTATCCCATGCGATATGTGCTGGTTTCAGCGCATTTTCATGTACCCGCTCGTGCTTTTACTTGGAATTGCGACATTCAGAGGCGATGTGAAAGTGAAATATTACGTTCTGCCTTTGGCTGTGATTGGCGCTTGTTTTTCTATCTATCATTATATGGAACAAAAGATACCTGGCTTTGCATCGATTCGCCCTTGCCTGAGCGGTATTCCTTGTTCCGTTGATTATTTGAACTGGTTTGGTTTTATCACCATTCCACTACTAGCTCTTATTGCATTTATTCTCATCATCATTAGTATGCTGCTGTTAAATGCAAAAGAAGATTGAAAGAGATAGCCTGCTTATAAGCGGGCTATTTTTTATTTTTGCAAAAAGATAAAATTTAAAGAAAATTTGTATTGCTTTTCACCTGTGTCAGATATACATTAAGGGAGTAGTGTTAGATGATCAGATAAAGGTAAGGAGATAAGCGGAAAATGGCATGGGAAGTCTTAAGTATCATTGGCATTGTCGCATTCGCTATTAGTGGTGCGATTGTGGCAATGGAGGAAGAGTACGATATTCTTGGTGTGTACATTTTAGGGATTGTGACAGCATTTGGCGGTGGAGCGATTCGGAATCTATTAATTGGTCTGCCGGTGTCTGCTTTATGGTCACAGGGCAAAATGTTTACGATTGCCCTTGTATCCATTACGATTGTGTTTCTTTTTCCAAAGCTTTTGCTCAAGCACTGGAGCACATGGGGGAATTTCTCGGATGCGATCGGTTTAGCAGCGTTTGCGATTCAAGGCGCATTATTTGCTGTGCAAAGAGAACTCCCGCTCAGTGCAGTTATTGTGGCAGCCATTTTGACTGGAAGCGGCGGCGGAATTGTGCGTGATTTATTAGCAGGGCGAAAGCCGCTTGTGCTAAAAGCAGAGATTTACGCCGTATGGGCAGCCCTTGGCGGCTTATTCGTCGGACTCGGCTTAGCACAAGGAGAGCTTGCTTTATATCTGCTGTTTGTCATCCTCGTCGTATGCAGAGTTTGTTCCTACTTATTCAAATGGCGTCTTCCCGCCAGGTCTTATTTTTTAAATAAAGGGTAAAACGAAAAAAGGGCGATTCCGCTCTTTTTTTTGTGTTTAATAAGAGCTGAATATCAGCAGATGATGGAGTTTTCGTGTAAAATAAAAGCAGGGTCTTTTGTTCATCATTTGAACAATACATATGATGAAAATTTTGTCAGCTGGCTGAATATCTAGATTCAGCCTTTTTTTGCCTAGATGGATTGTTATGTGTTGGTTTCACTTTTTGCGGAATACTAAAGAAGCACTTCTGAGCGGACGGATGGATGAAATGAACACATCTTTGCATGTAAGCAAAACTTGACGAAAAATATACATAGGAGGGACATGTACTAGTGGAGATTTTTTTGGCAGTGCTCGTACTACTGGCACTCATTGCAGTATCTAATATTATCAATCGTTTTGTCCCCTTTATTCCCGTTCCGTTAATTCAAGTGGGCTTAGGAATATTGGTGGCAGCTTTTCCTTCAGGTTTACATATTTCTTTAAATCCTGAACTCTTCTTCGTTCTATTTATTGCGCCGCTGTTATTTAATGACGGGAAGCGTACCCCAAGGGATGAGCTATGGAAATTAAGAGCACCAATTCTTCTTTTAGCGCTTGGTCTAGTGTTTGCGACCGTCATTGTAGCGGGATATACCATTCATTGGATGATTCCAAGCATACCGCTTCCAGCCGCTTTTGCGCTTGCAGCAATTTTATCACCGACAGATGTGGTGGCAGTAAGTGCTTTATCCAGCCGTGTGAATATGCCAAAGGGCATCATGAGACTGCTTGAAGGCGAAGGGCTGATGAACGATGCATCAGGACTTGTCGCCTTTAAATTTGCCATTGCTGCAACGGTGACGGGAGCATTTTCAATTGCTCAGGCATCCTTTAGTTTTGTACTGATTGCAGCAGGCGGGTTATTGACTGGATTTATTCTATCCTTTTTTATCATTCGTTTTCGCTATTTTCTCCGCCGTTTAGGAATGGACGATGTCACAATGCATATCATCCTGCAAATCCTTACACCATTTGTGATTTATTTAGCAGCGGAAGAAATCGGTGTATCCGGAATTTTAGCCGTTGTGGCAGGCGGTGTGACACATGCCATTGAGCAAGACCGAATGGAAGCGAATTTAGCCAAACTGCAAATCGCTTCATCAAACACATGGAATATTATTTTATTTATTTTAAACGGACTTGTTTTTGTCATACTTGGATTGCAGATTCCAGATGTATCTACAGTTATTTTCCAAGATGAATCCTTTAACAACATGCAGGTGATTGGTTACATCTTAATTATTACGCTATGTCTCATGGTGCTGCGGTTCTTATGGGTATGGCTGTTCTGGGCAGGAAAATGGAGTGCAACAAAAAAGCAAAATGTGAAAAAGCCGAAGTTTCGCGCCTCGATGCTCATGACATTCTCTGGTGTCCGCGGAGCTGTGACATTAGCCGGTGCCTTCTCTATCCCATTTACGCTCGCGGACGGATCACCATTTCCAGAGCGGCATTTGATTATCTTCCTCGCAGCAGGCGTCATCTTATGTACACTCATTTTAGCCAGTGTGTTACTGCCTCTTTTATCTGAGAAAAAAGACAAACAAGTCGACGTGGACTTGGATACAAAGATTCAGCATGCGAAACGGAAGCTGCTGAGAAGCGCGATTAAAACGTTAAAAGAAGGGATGAATGAGGACAACAGGGAAGTATCCCTTGCACTCATCAATGATTACCGAATGAAGCTGAGAAATATCCAGCGTGAACCATACCAATTCGGGATGAGAAAACAAGAGCGAAAAATCAGACTGCACGGCATCAAAGCAGAACAGATGAAACTTCAACAATTAATCGATGAAGAGAAAATTGACAAGGAAGAAGCCTATGAGCTGCAAGAGAGATTTCATGAGCTGGAAATGCTGTATTCAAACTCCTTCAAAATCCGTTTTTCAAAGGTGAAGTTTCTCCGCTTGCTTCAATGGCTGCAATTATGGCGGCCGAATCAGCACATTTCAAGCGGTATTTTAGAAAAAGAGGACGCGTACAAACAAATCCGTAAGAAAACGGCTGAGGCTGCGGTAGACTCGATCAAACAGCATATGACAGATGAAAACCAGCAAACGTGCCACCAAGTGATTGGTTTTTACAACCAAGTGATTTACCGCTGTGAACACGGTCCAAGCTTCTTCCAGCAAAAAGACCGTTCATTTGACCGGAAGAAAAAAGAGCTTAACTTCCAAGCTGTACAGTCGATTCGAAATGAAATTCAAACCTTATATGAAGATGGTGAGATCAATCGTGATATTGCCCATCATTTAAGGGAGTATATCAATGACATGGAGGCTGTTTTGCTAACCAATACGTGATGTTGTCATCTTCTCCCTCGTGTTTTATGATGAAGAAAGAGAACGAACAGAGGGGAGATCAATGATGGCCTATTATGGAGCAATTGAAGCTGGAGGTACAAAATTTTGTTGTGCAATCGGCAATGAGCGTGGAGACATCTTAGAGGAAATGACGATTCCAACAGAGCACCCAGAGAAAACAATACAGCAGCTTATTCCATTTTTTAAGCAGCATGACATTGCAGCATTAGGGGTTGGCTCCTTTGGACCCATTTGTGTTCAAAAGGATGATCCTTCATACGGTTATATTATGAACACGCCGAAAGTGGAGTGGAAGCATTATCCGTTCATTCCTGAGCTTGAGAAGCAATTAGGTGTCCCAGTATCCTTTACAACAGATGTCAATGCCGCAGCACTAGGTGAATTAACAAAAGGGGCAGCCAAAGGGCTAAGCAGCTGTTTGTATATCACGGTCGGTACAGGCATTGGTGCGGGAGCTGTTGTGAAAAATGAGCTTCTACACGGCCATTCACATCCTGAGATGGGACATATCCTTATCAGACAGGATGAATCAGATCCGTTTGCAGGTGTCTGTCTGGCACATGGAAATTGCTTAGAAGGGCTGGCAGCTGGACCAGCGATTGAGAAAAGGTGGGGAAAACCCGCCAAAGAGCTTACGCAGGAAGAAGCGGTTTGGGCACTTGAAGCGGATTATTTAGCGCAGGCGCTTATGCAGTACTCACTCATTTTAAGCCCAGAGCGCATCATCATGGGCGGAGGCGTCATGAAGCAAAAGCAGCTATTCCCACTCATTCGAGAGAAGCTGGCTGCTTATGTCAATGATTATGTGGATATGCCGCCGCTTGATACATACATTGTCTCCCCCGGGCTTGAGGACAAGGCTGGCATGACAGGTGCACTGCTCTTAGCCGTCGAAGCGAAGAGAAACGCCTGATAATAGAGTTTTGAAACACAACATGAGATAATGAAAGAGATGGAATTTATAAAAAAGGTGGTTGTTAAAATGGTCAAAAGCTTGAATGATACCGTAACATTGAATAACGGAGTCGAAATGCCTTGGTTTGGTTTAGGTGTATTCAAAGTGGAGGACGGCAATCAAGTGGTAGATGCCGTAAAAGCAGCCATACGAAACGGATATCGCAGCATTGATACGGCAGCTGTTTATAAAAATGAGACAGGCGTAGGAAAAGCGATTAAAGAATCTGGCGTGAAACGAGAAGACTTATTTATCACATCTAAAGTATGGAACACAGATCAAGGCTATGAAAAAGCGCTTGAAGCGTTTGACGCAAGCTTAAACCGATTAGGTCTTGATTACTTAGACCTCTATTTGATTCATTGGCCTGGACCAAATGCAGATACATTTAAAGACACATGGCGCGCACTTGAGAAGCTTTATAAAGATGGGAAAGTCAGAGCCATTGGAGTCAGCAATTTCTACATTCAGCATTTAGAAGAGCTGTTAAAAGATGCTGAGGTTGTTCCAGCTGTGAACCAAGTTGAATTTCATCCGAAACTGACACTTGTTGAACTGCGTCAATATGCAAAGGAAAAAGGCATTCAAATTGAGGCATGGTCTCCGCTGATGCAAGGGAAGCTATTAGATCATGACGTATTGAAAGACATTGCTGCACGCTACAACAAATCTGTTGCTCAAATCATCTTGCGCTGGGATCTGCAAAGCGGTGTCGTGACAATTCCAAAATCAATCAATGAAGAACGCATTAAACAAAATGCAGACATCTTTGACTTCGAGCTTTCCAAAGAAGACATGGAAAAAATCGATGCATTAAACAATAACGAACGCGTCGGCTCAAATCCAGAGACGATGACGGTTGGGTTTGAATAAATAATAAAATCCTCTTTCTTATATGAGAAAGAGGATTTTTTACGTACTGCTTCGGCGCACAGCCAAGAGCATGATAAAAGATAGGATCACAATACAAATCGTCCAAGCCCAAGCAAGCTCCATTCGTCCAGAATCAATTGCCACATAGATAGCGGTTGGGAGTGTTTGCGTTTTTCCTGGGATGTTGCCGGCAAACATTAAGGTCGCCCCGAATTCTCCAAGGGCTCTGGCAAAGCTGAGGATGCTGCCTGACAAGAGGGAAGGCAGGGCAAGTGGTACTGTTATATAGGCAAAGACTTGGAATGAATGAGCACCATCTACTTTTGCAGCCCCTTCAATATCTGACTCAATGGTTGAAAATCCGGCTTTTGCTGATTGATACATAAGCGGGAATGCCACAACCGTTGATGCAATTACCGCCGCCCACCATGTAAAAATGACAGGTTGGTGGAAGATCCATTCAATCACGCCTCCGATCAAGCTATGCCTTCCGAATATGACGAGCAATAAAAACCCTACAACTGTTGGCGGAAGGACAAGCGGCATCATCAAAAGCGTTTCTACGATCATTTTCCCCTTAAATGAAGTTCGCGCCATCCAATAGCCAATCATTGTACCAAAAACTGTTGCCAGCAGCCCGCTCACAACGGCAACTTGCACGGACAGCCAGATGGGAGAAAGGAATTCTTCAGTGAGCATGGGCATTATGTCACTTGAAAGCCGTACTTTTTAAAAATGGATTTGGCTGCTTTTGATTGTAGAAATTGAAAAAAGGACTTGGCTTCCTCTAAATGTTCTGTCCCTTTTACGATCCCTACTGGGTAAATGATCGGGGAATGCATGTCCTGATTGGCTTCAGCTGCAATCTTTACTTTTTTGGAAACGAGGGCATCTGTCTTATACACAACACCTGCTTCCACATTTCCTGTTTCTACGTAGCTTAAAACCTGCCGCACATCCTTGCCGTACACAGCGTTCTTTTTCACTTGATCCCAGATGTTCAGCTTTGTGAAAATCTCTTTGCCGTATGTACCAGCAGGAACGGATTCAGGTGTGCCAAGAGCAACCTTTCCTTTTATATGCTGGACGTCTTGAAAGCTTTTAATAGAGGAAGATTGATCTTTTGGCACAATGAGTACAAGCTCATTTTGGATAGCATCCTTGATAAAATGTTGATCGATGTCTCCAGATTTCACAAGCTCATCAAAGGGCGCTTCAGCTGCTGAGAAAAAGAGATCGGCCTTTGCCCCTTGCGCAATTTGCTGCTTCAATGCGCCGGATGACCCGAAATTATTTGTTAATGTCACATTCGGATGCTCATCATTATAAGTGGATTCAATTTCCTTTAGTGCATCCTGAAGACTTGCCGCAGCTGAAATGACAAGCTCAGTTTTTTTGGTTGTATCCGATGACTTCATCTCTGTTTGACACCCGCTCAGGAGCAAACAGATGGCGATGAAGGCGAAGAACGCATACTTCATGTTCACACCTCTTATTATTCAATATCATCTGTATCCTTTATTATAAGCAAACTTATTTGACCATTCATAGGCTTTCAGTAAAAAGAGAAAAGAAAAGCCGCCAGAAGGCGACTTTTAATGCTGATAAAAACGGAGCAAATTCCCATTGATCACTTTGTCTGATAAGGAAAGCTCTTTATTGGCTTTTTCGATATAAGGCTGACACACCTCATCCTGTTCAACAGGCTCTTTTGTTTTTTGATCATAGCAGGTGTTCTTTGTATAGAGATAATCATTTGTAATAAAGTTTCCGTTTCTCAAAACAGCAAAAGGCGTCCGTTCGTTTGAAAATAAGTCATTGCCAAATTGAATGGCATCCTTCGTTTCAATACCGAGTAAGTGCAGGAGTGTCGGCTTCACGTCGATTTGCCCAGCTGTTTCAGAAATTGTCTGCGGTGCTTGGTCTGTGACTCCCGGAATGTAAATCAAAAAGGGAACCCGCTGCAATTTCACAGCATCAAACGGTGTGATTTCATCTTTATTGAGCAGCTCTGCCATTGCCTGATGATGTGCCTCGGAGATGCCATAGTGATCCCCCATGAGAACAAACATTGTATTGTCATACAGTCCTTCTTCTTTCATACGTTCAAAAAATGTCTTAATGGCTTCATCCTGATAGCGGACGGTCGTCACATAGCGGTTTAAAATGGCGCTGGACGAATCATATTCATCAATCAATTGATCGTTTGGATCGATTTCAAATGGAAAGTGATTGGTCAAGGTAATGAACGTGCTGTAATAAGGTGCCTTCAACTTTTTTAAATAATCAATGGATTGGTCAAAGAAGTCGATATCCTTTAAGCCCCAGCCAGTTGAATTCTGTTCATTGACTTGATACGAATCGACATCATAAAAGTGGTCAATTCCAAACGATTCATACATCACATCACGATTCCAAAACGTTTTATTATTCGCATGAAATTGGACGGATTGATAGTTCTCTTTTTTCAACTGCTTATATAACGTGTCATATTCGTTGTCACTCGCTGTGAAAAAGACAGCGCCGCTGCTAGATGGGTAGAGGGAATTTGCGACAATAAACTCTGAATCCGACGTCTTTCCTTGCTCAGTCTGCTGATAAAATTCATCAAAATAAAAACTCTTTTTAGCGAGTTGATTTAAAAAGGGGGTGATGTATTGTCCATTCACCTTTTGATCAACGACAAATTGCTGGGTTGATTCGAGTGAAATGAACACAACGTTCTTGCCTTTAGCAAGTCCAAAGTACTCTTCGTTTGGTGCACTGTAATCAGCCTTTGTGTAGTTTGCTACGGTTGAAAGTGTATCTTCATCTGCAAAGGCTTTTTGTCCAATTCGCGCTGTTTGGGCAGCGCCGTCATACAGGTGGAACTGGAACAGCCCAAGGTTTCGTACAATCACTTCTCGATCATAAGAGCTTGTCAGAAAACGAGGGTGATCCATCATGGCTGAACTGACATGAAACAATAGAAAGCTGCAGCACACGGCATAATATGTTTTGATCGTCTTGAAGGAGGCTTTTGGTGCTAAAGGTTTACGCTTTAACAGCCATGCCAGTACCACGAAATCAATGAGCATCAGCAAAAACAGCGGGTGGAACAATTCTGTCATACTGCTGCCCATATCCCCCATGTTTTTCGCTTGGAATAATACAGGGATCGTAATGAAATCAATATAAAATCCATAAAAGATCGTATTCGCTATGAGAATCGCCGTCAAAATAAAATTTGCGGTCAATAAAAAAATCTTTTGCTTCTTTTCATTTAAAAAAAGAGCAATCCCAAACAAAGGGAGCAAAAAGCTAAGTGGATTGATCAAAAGCAGCCATTCATGAAACAGATTGGCCGTTCTTATGTGAAATCCGAATTGATATATGATGTATGTTTTCATCCACATGAAGAGGATGGAATACACTAAAAACCAGTGATTTTTGAAGAACGCTTTCATTTATGTAGCTCCTCACCATTCTGTATTCAGCTGCAAGGCAAAAACACTTATCTTAAACCTACTAAAAAAATGAGGAATGATCAATTCATATCCTGTGTTTTTCGGAAAAACTCTTTTTGATTCATTAGAATGGGATGGATATGCCGCAGATGACGGCGATGTAATAGCAGGTAACGACGGTAAGAGCAGCTAGTACGACTTGTTCTCCTGTGCTGCCTGTTTTGACATAGAAGGGAAGACGCACTTTAATGGAAGCGGGAAATAAAAATTTAATCCCGTTCACTGTTCCTGCATCCAGGATCAGATGACTTGCCATCCCGACTAGTAAACCGATACTTAGGCTGTCATTTGGAATGTATGTTGTCGCTAGAAAATAAATGATCAGCAAAAATAATAAACTGTGTGTAAACGTGCGATGACCGAATACACTGCTGATCAGTGCCGAGAGCAGCGGGAATTTTCTGCCGATTTTACTTTTTGTATGGCAAAGATCAGGGATCAGGGCACCAACTGATCCAGCAGCAGCCATCGTCACTGGGTCTAATCCATAATAGTAGGCAACGGCTGTAGAGGCGGCAACTCCGCCCATGATGTGTGTTTTTCCTGTCATGATGCGTACTCCTGTTCTATCTTTAGTTCAAGTACTCACTATATCAAGGGTGAATTCATTCAGCAAGGCTTATTTCTAAAGAAAAAGAGGCCAAAATGGTTGGCTGAATGGAAAAACATTCTATAATAAGGGAGAAGTCATGTTGATACTAACGATAAGGATGCGATTCGGATGGGTAATGCAGACATTTTAAAAGAAATTGTTCTTGTACATTATGAAGTCAGCCGTAAATTAAACCGCAAGTTACTTGAGTTAGAGAAAGACATCACGCCCCCGCAGATCTATGCTCTTTCTATTTTGATACAAGGCAAAGTATCACATGCCGAAGAGCTGAAGCAAAGACTCTCTTTAAACCCTGGTGCAGCCTCTATTGCACTCAATAAATTATGTGAGCAGGGTTATATTCAAAGAGAACGGGACAAGGACGATTCATCACTTGTTCGTTTAGAAGTCACGGAAAAAGGGATGGCGATTTATGAAAAGCATACACGTCTTTTCGGAAAAGTGATTCAGCATATGATGTCAGACTTCACAAAGGATGATTTAAAAACCTTTCTGTCGTACTTGCAAAAAATGAGACAGACCTTTCATGATGATTGAGCCTCTTCCCTTGTATAATGCTGAGCGCTGTAGCGCAAATTAAACAGGCAACCGCATTTTATGAAAAGGGAGGAAACAGCGATGTCATTTTTCCAAAAGGATAAAAAGGCGAAAAGTGAGAAAAACCATCAGCAGGTAGATCAGCTGTTAGAGGAAGCAAGTAAAGAGCTAGCAGGCGATCCGCTTCAGGAAGCTGTACAAAAGAAGAAAAACAATCAACAATAAGCAGGTAAAGGGCAGAGAAACCGTTCTCTGCCTTTTTTCTATGTTTTTCCCTTTGACAGATGTGAGAATGTTTGATAACCTTCGTGTAGTAAAAATGAATAGAAATCCTCACGCTATGTCTCAGTGAGGTAGAGGTTGCGCGGATGATGAGTCACTCATAGGAGAGATGGAATCGTAGATCATGAGAAAAAAGGCATCAGCGCCGAAGTGTAAAGAGAGCTCCAACTTTCTTTATGCTGGGTCTGCATTGAATAAATGCAGGACTGCCACGTCTTTGAAGCGTGGAGGGCTATCCGGAGATCAAGGTGTATGTTTTGAAAAGCATGGACTTTTGTTCAGGCTTTTTTTTATGTTCTGCGTAACAAAAATAAGGGTATGCTGTGAATAAGTAATCCATGATGAACATAAAGAATGCAAGTCATTGCTTCACAAATATATCAATGAAGATACTGCCGGGTCTGGTCCAAAGTGAATAAAACGGAGGTACGGAAATGGAACAGACAAAAAAATGGGGTTTTTGGTTATTGACGGCTTTTGTCGTCGGAAATATGGTAGGTTCAGGCATCTTTATGCTGCCAAGTACACTTGCCCAGCACGCCAGTCCTTTAGGTGTGACGATGGCATGGCTTGTCACAGGCGGCGGTGTGCTGATGATTGCGCTTGTATTTGGGCATTTGTCCATTCATAAGCCGCAGCTGACGGCTGGACCACAGAGTTATGCTAGGGCGCTTTTTAAAGATCCGAAAAAAGGGAAAGCGGCCGGTTTTACAATGGTTTGGGGATATTGGGTGGCAAGCTGGATTAGTAATGTCGCAATTATTACAAGCCTTGCTGGTTATTTGACGACTTTTTTCCCTATTCTCACCGTGAAGACTGAAGTTTTTACCTTTGGAAAAGAAGCGGTCACACTTGGCCAGCTCATGACGTTTATCGTATGTACCCTTCTTCTATGGGGAACACATACTATTTTAATCACTAGCTTAAGTGCTGCAAGTAAATTGAATTTTATTACGACCTTTTCGAAGGTGCTTGGATTCGTCCTTTTTATTGTAGCGGGATTATTTGCATTTCAAACGGCATTATTTGAACATTATTACTTCCCAGTTGAAACAGGCGGAGAAGGAGTGCTCGGACTTGGTGGCCAAATTCATCATGCGGCTATTTCCACACTATGGGCATTTATTGGGATTGAATCAGCTGTCATTTTATCAGGAAGAGCATCCTCACAGCGTGATGTGAAACGTGCGACGATTACAGGTCTTTTAATCGCACTTTCGATCTACATGATTATCACATTGATTACAATGGGCGTTCTGCCGCATGATCAATTGCAAGGCTCTGACAAACCATTCGTGGATGTGCTTCAGCTTATTATTGGGCCAGCTGGCGGAATTGTCATGGCGCTGCTGGCGATTATTTGTTTGTTTGGTTCGATGCTTGGCTGGATTTTACTTGGTTCAGAAGTACCGTATCAAGCAGCAAAGGCTGGTGATTTTCCAGCAGTATTTGCAAAAACAAACAAAAAAGGAAGCCCTGCTTTCGCTTTGACTGTTACAAATATTATGTCACAGCTGTTTATCTTCTCTGTGATGTCACGTACGATTAATGAAGCTTTTACCTTTTTAACCACATCAGCGACACTTGCGTATCTTATTCCGTATATTGTGTCTTCCATCTACAGCTTTAAGGTCATCATGCTAGGTGACACATATGAGCTTCAAAAAGGAAATCGAACAAGAGACGGTATCATTGCACTTGTTGCGATGGGATATTCAGCTTGGGTCATTATTTCAGGAACAGCCGACTTGAAAACTTTTGGTCTTGGAATCGGTCTATTCTTAGTGGGTATTTTGCTTTATCCACTTATGTCAAAAGGATTTGCCAAAGAAACGGTATAGGATTAGGATAAGGAAGACGTTTCTCCATTTCTGGAGAAACGTTCAGCGTGTAGACAAACCCTCGCATTCGTTGTCAGGTCTGCGCTTCGGTGCTCACGAATGTTCAATTCGCTCCGCTCCGGTGCTCGTCCTTCCTAGGGCTGCAAAGGTTTTCTATCACGCTGAAAAGAAGACAAAGGGCTAAAATAAAGCTCATTTTATCCCTTTGTCAATAATTTGGACGTTTCTCCATCTCTGGAGAAACGTTTTTTTATGATGCAGATGTCAATCGGTCTACAATGAACTCTAGCTGACCTTCTAGTGACACTGGGTCATTAAAGAAGTAACCGACGGGATCTATTTCAAATACACGTTTATTTTTGACGGCAGGAAGTGATGTCCAAATGCTGCTTTGATACACTTGGTCACCATTACTTTTTGAGCCGCTCCATGGACCTGTGAAAATATAGTCGCCTGCGAATTCTGGCAGCTTCTCAAGAGAAATGTTTGCATAGCCGACACCGCTGTCGATCGCTTCTTTTTTGACGTCCTTCGGTGCTTTTAATTTCAGCTCGTCATAAATGATTTCGCCCCCGCGGCCGAAGGTGTTTCCAAAAATATAAATACCTTTATCAAATGGCGATACGATCGAAACCGTTTTGCTGCCGACCGCTTTTGTTACCTTTGGTTTCACCTCAGCAATTTTGGTATCCCATTTCGTGATCCATTCTGTTGCTTTTTTTGGTGTATCTGTCATTTTACCGAATTCTTTTAGCTGGTCTTTGAAGGAATATTGGTTGTATTTAACCGCTACAGTTGGGGCGATTTTTTTGTATTGATCAAACTTCTCGTCTTCTCCCCATGCAATAATCATATCTGGCTTCAAAGCGGCTACCTTTTCGACTGATGGGGTCCTTCCGAGATTTTCCACTCCATCTGTTTTCCCTTTATAAAAAGGGTTTTTAAAGATGGGTGATGTTGTAGCAACCGGCGTCTTGCCGAGCGTGACGAGGTCCCCGTAATAGCTTTCTGCAAGAAGCACTATTCGTTTCGGATTTTTCGGTAGCTTCACTTCACCTTTGGCATCCTGATAGGTGATCATGTCATTCTTTTTTGCTGCAGATTGTTTATTTGAAGTGCTGCCGCAAGCGGCTGTAAAGATCATAAGGATGGATAAAGAAATCAAAAGAAATCCAGTTCGTTTTTTCACAAAAGTTCTCTCCTATTCACTTTCCTTTGATAATGATTCTCATTTTCAATTTTATCGTAACATGGTAGGAACAAAAATGCATCGGCTAATTTAGAATCAAAAGAAAAATGATGAAATTCTCACAGTTTTTTGCCGAAAATAAAGAAATTTATCAGAACAGTGATTTCAAAAAGAAAAGAAAGTGATATACTAGACTTCGAGATTGATAATCATTATCACTAATACAGAATAGACATGAACGGAAAGGAAGAGACTGGTTTTGGGCTCACAATCGAATAAACAGCTGCCAGCCAGCGATGATACGATCGATATTGTCACGAAGCCTTTTGGAACAGCAGCTGTTATCATCATAGGAATGATCGCTTTAGCATTTGGTCTTTTTTTATCAGTATCATTAGGAGCGGCAAACATTCATCTACAGACTGTATGGGAAGCCGTTTTTCATTTTGATCCACATCAAACTTCACATCAAATCATTCGGGAATTGAGGCTGCCGCGTACAGCTGGAGCTGCCCTCGTCGGTGCCTTTTTAGCCGTATCAGGTGCCATTATGCAAGGAATGACAAGAAACGCGCTTGCGTCACCTGAGATTATGGGCGTGACAAATGGCTCCGCATTTGCGATTGCCATTGCATTAGCATTTTTCCCTGGCCAATCTTCTTTTACATTAATTCTTTGGTCATTTGTTGGAGCCGCACTCGGTGCCTCTATTGTATTTGGTGTCGGTACTATGTCAAAAGGGGGGCTGACTCCTGTAAAGCTCGCACTAGCTGGTACAGCGGTTGGAGCACTTTTGAGCTCCATCTCCTCAGCCATTGCCATCCGTTTTGACGTCGCTCAAGATATGAGCTTTTGGTATGCTGGCGGAGTGGCAGGTGTGAATTGGAGTAACATTCATATCATCATTCCAGTTGCCATTGCAGGACTAATCATTGCAATGATCCTTGCCCGTTCGATCACGGTTTTGAGCTTAGGTGAAGAACTGGCGAAAGGACTTGGACAATATACAAAAACGGTCAAGGTGCTTGGTATATTGGTTGTTATTCTTTTAACGGGTGCTGCCGTGTCGGTAGCAGGCTCTATTGGTTTTATTGGGCTTGTGATCCCTCATGTCATTCGATTCTTGGTTGGAGTGGACTACCGCTGGATTATCCCATGCTCCGCTATTTTAGGGGCCACTTTGTTAATTTATGCAGACATTGCTGCAAGACTGGTCAACGCTCCGTTTGAAACGCCAGTCGGTGCCATTACAGCGATTATAGGCGTTCCTTTCTTCTTATACTTAGCTAGACGTGAAAGGAGCGGGATTTAAATGGAAATGGTGCAGCAAGCAAAGAAAAAGAAATATCAACGAACGATGCTCATGATCTTTTTCGCGATCGTAGCTGTGTTTCTCATTAGTTTAAATACCGGAGAAATTCGAATCTCTCCGATGGATACATTGAAAACACTTTTTGGATTCGGAAGTGAAATGGATGAACTCGTATTATTCGAGTTCAGGCTTCCAAGAATGGTCATCGCTTTACTTGTCGGCGCTTCTATCGCTGTATCAGGAGCGATTTGGCAAGGTGTTTCTCAAAATGGTTTAGCTGACCCGGGTATTCTCGGTGTCAATGCCGGTGCTGGTTTTGCCGTTGTGCTATTTATCTTTGCATTTCAAGGCACGATGACAAATTTAGGTGATTTTACGATTTTTGTACTGCCGCTTTTCGCGTTCGTAGGTGCAGGCTTTGCTGCATTTCTCATCTATGTGTTAGCGTGGAAAAAAGGCATCACACCTGTTCGATTGATTTTAACTGGTATTGGTGTGAATGCTGCGTTTTCAGCAGCAATTGTGGTCATCCAGTTGAAAATGAGCCCAAATGATTTTAACCAAGCCATCGTGTGGTTATCTGGAAGCATTTATGGCTCGAGCTGGACGTACGTCTTATCTGTTCTGCCATGGATGCTGATTTTCCTAATATTAGCGCTTGTCAGATCACGCTACTTAAACATTATGAATTTAGGTGATCAGCTGTCCTATGGATTGGGCATTTCTGTTCATAAAGAAAGAAGCCTTCTCATGCTGATTGCCGTTGCATTAGCAGGTGCGAGTGTTGCTGTTGCAGGAAGTATCTCTTTCCTAGGATTAGCCGCACCGCACTTAGCTAGAAAGCTTGTTGGGCCAAAGCATCAAGGAATGATACCGGCCTCCGCGCTGATTGGCGCGCTGTTATTATTACTGGCAGATACAATTGGCCGCGTCATCCTTGCACCATCAGAAGTGCCAGTTGGCCTTGTCGTTTCTGCTTTAGGCGCACCTTACTTCATTTACTTATTGATGAAATCGAACTAATGAGGAAGGAGAGACAACATATGAAATCACTCGAAACAGAAAAGCTTTGTATCGGTTATCAAGACCGTTTGATTGTAGAAGATTTGAATGTCAGTATCCCAAAAGGCAAGGTGACAACACTGATTGGACCGAATGGCTGCGGGAAATCAACCATTTTAAAAACGATGTCTCGTATTATGAAATCCAATCGAGGAGCTGTTTACTTAAATGGCAAGGCTATCCATGAGACGCCGACAAAAGAAATTTCAAAACAAATGGCGATCTTACCGCAAACGCCCGAAGCACCAAGTGGATTGACAGTGTATGAGCTCGTGTCATATGGACGTTTCCCGCATCAAAATGGGTTTGGCCGCTTATCAAATGAAGATAAACGAATCATTAGGTGGGCACTTGAGGAAACGGGAATGATTGCTTTTCATGATCGGCCAATTGAAGCACTTTCCGGCGGACAGCGTCAGCGTGTATGGATTGCGATGGCACTTGCCCAAGAAACAGAGTTGCTCTTATTAGATGAACCTACGACGTATTTGGATCTTGCACATCAGCTCGAAATTCTTCAGCTGTTAGAACGCTTAAATAGAGAGCAGGGCCGAACTGTGTTGATGGTCATCCATGATTTGAATCATGCGGCGCGTTTTTCACATTACATGATTGCCCTCAATCAAGGGAAAGTCATAAAAGATGGTACGCCTCATGAGGTCATGACCAAAGATGTACTCAGTCGGGTATTCCATATTGATGCAGAAATTGTGCTTGATCCTAGAACGAATAAGCCGATCTGTTTAACATATGACTTAATGAATCATGAACGAAAGCTAGAAGCTGTGAATGGATAATAGATGTATAGAAACCCGGTGCAGCTACCGGGTTTTTTTGCATGTTTGAAACTTTCTATTCCTGCCATTTTCTCCAGTTGATATTTTTTCGCTTTTATGCAGAAAAGAGGTACTTTTTTACTTTAGACAATGGTAATATACGGTTAGAGATCATGCTAGAAAGGAAAGAGATGCGTGGAAACAGCAAAAATATTGATTGCAGATGACGAAGAAGCAATTGTGAAAATGGTTGAACGCGTATTAAAAAAAGAAGGATTCAAGCATATTTATAAAGCCTACCATGCAGATGAAGCATTAGATATTGTCAAAAACGAGGACATCCACCTCTTACTTCTAGATGTAATGATGCCCGGTAAGTCTGGCTTTGACGTTCTGCCTGAAATCAGAAAGTTAACGAAAGTGCCTATTTTCTATTTAACTGCAAGAACGTCTGATGTCGATAAACTGACGGGCTTTGCACAAGGGGCAGATGATTACATCACGAAGCCATTTAACCCGCTGGAGCTAGTGGCTAGAATTAAGGCTCACCTAAATCGAACATATATCTCCTTACAGGAGGAACAAGAAGACACTCAAAGCCAATATCATTATGCCCATTTCTCCTATCATCCTCATGCAGCCGAATTGAAAGTAAGAGGAGAGGTGACGGCATGTTCTGCTCAGCTTCTTTCTTTGCTGAAGTACTTTTGTGACCATCCGAATGTGGTACTCTCAAAAGATCAAATCTATGAGAAAGTATGGGGCGTCCCATCATATGGTGATAACAACACTGTCATGGTTCATATTCGAAAGCTGAGAGAAAAGATTGAATTAGATCCGAGTCAGCCAGAATATATTGTGACGATCCGTGGTATGGGATATAAATTTATACCGCACCCTGCAAAGGTCCTTCAATAATTTATGAATTTACGAGCAAAACTTTTCTTTCACTTTGTCGGACAAATGTTTATTGTGATTGCCATTCTGACGATCGGCAATACGTTCTCTGAGAACTTATATTTAAATAAATACTATGAGAACATGACCGAAACTGGTTTAACAAAAGCTGATGGAGATACACTCATGAGCTGGCTTTATTTTAACGAGGATGGAAAAATGGAAGCCGACGATCAGCTCAAGCAAGCAGTGGAAAAAAGAGACGGCTGGCTGCAAGTGATTGATTCAAAGAAGAATACCGTTTATAGCTATCACCGCCCTAAATCAATTCCAACATCTTATCAAAAGGATGAAATGATCAAGATCTTTGAAAAAAGACAATTTAAAGATTACAAGATGTACTTCTGGCCAATTGAGATTGATCAAGAAAGTTTTACTGTGTTATATGGGTTCAAAACGAACAGCACGAAGGTAGCCAATTATCTGAAACAGCACGAGAAAAATTTGGCTGCATTATCTCAATATTCGGTTGAAACGAAAGAATTCTTGAAGAGAATGAATGGATCAGTTCATTTGTTCAATGACGAAGGAAAATATTTAAAAGGCATTCGAGCCAACACCGATTTGAAACATAACGTAACAGATGTTGAACTGCTCAAGTATCAATCGAAGCCTTGGGAGTTTAGAAGTGATCTGTCTTATATGAAAGTGAATAAAAACCTGTATATTATTGTTTCGGTACCAAATAAAGTATACAGCCCGGACGAGCTTTACGATAAAGAGAGAGACGCTTTAAATCAATATACAACCATCTTAATTGCAGGTCTTGCACTCACTATTATTATTGTCATGACATTATGGTATTCGTATCGTTATGGGCTGCCAATTTATCACATTATTCGCTGGCTGATTTTCTTATCAAAAAATAAATTGCAGGAACCAACAAATAGAAAGGGAATTCCAGTCAGCAAAAATAAAAAAGGCCGTATTAAGCGGGAATACCGATTATTTGAGGATATCCTAAAAACAATGGAGCAGCTCACGCTTACATTAAAAGAGAATGAAGCAAACCGAAGAAAAATTCAAACCACAAGGGAAGAATGGATTGCAGGATTGTCTCATGATTTGAAAACGCCTCTAAGTACGATTTATGGCTATGGACTCATGCTTGAATCCGATCAATATCAATGGTCCAAGGAAGAAGTCATGGAAATGGGACAGGTGATTCGTGAGAAATCAGAATACATGTCAACACTGATTGAGGATTTAAACCTCACGTACCGATTGAAGAATGGTGCCCTGCCTATTAATCGGAAACCGGTTGAACTCAGAGAATTTTTAGCTTCCATTATGGACGAGTTTTCAAGAAGCTCTTCTTCTGAGGATTATCCATCCTCCTTTGAAGATCAAACAGATGGTGTCATATTTGAGATCGATAAAGCATGGTTCAGACGAGTGATTGAGAACCTGCTGGCGAATGCAGTGAAGCATAACGAAAAAGGCACACATATTACAGCTGTTTTATCTGAAACAAATGAAGAAGTTCGAATCGAAATGAAAGACAATGGCCGCGGAATGGCACAGGAAACGGTGGATCACCTATTTAACCGCTATTACAGAGGGACAAATACAAACGATCCAACGAACGGAACAGGTCTCGGGCTTGCGATAGCAAAAGAGCTCGTCTTGCTGCATGACGGTGATATTCAAGTTGAAAGTGAACTAGGCATTGGAACAACTATTGCGATTATCCTAAAAAAATCATCACCTGTAAAATAGCCAAAAAACGATTTTCTTTTCTAAAGGAGATCGTTTTTTCCTGTTTTAGGATTGAAATCAATTTTGTAAACGGTTACAATAAAATTGTTAACGTGAACAAATTATTTTTATCTACAAGAGAGATGGGGGAGTTTGATGAAAGCCTTTTTAGATGAGCATTTTTTACTCAACAGTCAAACGGCGGAAAAGCTATACCATGAGTTTGCAAAGGACCTTCCAATTATAGATTACCATTGTCATTTAAGCCCCAAAGAAATATATGAGAATAAAACCTTTCATAATATCACCGAAGCATGGCTTTACGGAGATCATTACAAATGGCGTGCCATGAGAGCAAATGGCATACCCGAATCGCACGTCACAGGGGATGCCTCAGACTATGAGAAATTTCTGGCGTGGGCGAAGACCGTTCCCATGACCATTGGAAACCCGCTCTATCACTGGACTCATTTAGAGCTGAGACGATATTTTGGAGTTGAAGAACTTTTAAACGAAAAAACCGCACACATCATCTGGCAAAAAGTAAATGAAAAGCTGCAAGATGAGGGTTTTGGTGCAAGAGACTTTATTGTGAAATCGAACGTTGAAACAGTCGTGACAACAGATGATCCAGTCGATTCGCTTTGCTATCATCAAAAACTGCGGGAAGAAGGATTCATTGTGCAAGTACTGCCCGGATTTCGGCCTGACAAGGCACTCGATATAACGAATCACCTATTTACAGTGTATGTTCACGAACTGGCAGAGGCTTCATCTACTTCAATACAATCCTATCAAGATTTTTTGACAGCTCTCCTCGCAAGAATTGATTTTTTCCATGAACAAGGCTGCTTGATCTCAGATCATGCTATTAACGAAATGACGTTTGAAGAAACGACGGAAGAAGAAGTGGAAGCCATCTTTCATAAAAGAATGTCTGGGCATTCATTGACAGAAAAAGAGAAGATCAAATTTAAAACACAAACATTCATTCAGCTAGGTCAGGCTTACTATGAGCGGGGCTGGGCAATGCAGCTGCATATCAATGCGCTTAGGAACAACAATACGAAAATGTTTGAGCGGCTTGGACCAGATACAGGGTATGATGCGATGAATGATGAAGACATTGCCAAGCCACTTTGCCGAATATTGGATCGTTTAGAACAAGAACAGGCACTGCCAAAAACCATTCTCTATTCCTTGAATCCTCGGGACAATGTTGTGATTTCCACATTGGCTGGAAGCTTTCAAGATGGGACGACACCTGGGAAGATCCAGCACGGCACAGCTTGGTGGTTTAATGATACGAAACAAGGGATGACAGAGCAGATGATGGCTCTATCCAGTATTGGACTGATCAGCCGTTTCATTGGGATGCTGACAGATTCACGAAGCTTTTTGTCATATACAAGGCATGAATATTTTCGAAGACTGCTTTGCGATATCATCGGAGATTGGGTAGAAAAAGGAGAAGCCCCTTATGATCTTGAACTGTTAGGGGGAATCGTGAAAGGAATCAGCTATGAAAATGCCAGACAGTATTTTCAATTTGACCGGGCAAAGCAGCTCAAGCATCCAAACAAAATGACATGAAGAAAATGAAAGCGGTTTTATGATAAGATGGTAAAAAATCATAAAAGGCGGAATAGCATGACAGTCACAATTAAAGACATAGCAAAATTGGCAAACGTCTCTCATACCACGGTATCAAGGGCTTTGAATAACAGTCCTTTTATTAAGGAGAAGACAAAACAAAAGATTTTGTCGATTGCAAAACAGCTGAATTATTCACCGAATGTCCATGCGAGAGGCCTTGTTTCACAAAAATCATTTACAATCGGTCTGTTTTTTACGAGTTTAACAGAAGGGACATCTTCAAGCTTCTTTGTGGATGCGTTAAAAGGTGTCAATAGCGTCATGACAGAGCATTATAATCTTTTTGTAAGAGGAATTGACGACTTTCACGATTACACAACCATTCATAAACAACGCTACGATGGCATTTTGCTTATGAGCCAAAGCGAGCACGATGAAGCGTTTATCCATCATGTAAAGAAACAGGGCATTCCCATCATTGTGCTGAATCGCCGTGTAGAAAGTCATGAAGTCATGAATATATTAGCAGATGATAGTCAAGGAGCTTACCAGGCTGCACACCATTTCATTCAGCAAGGTCATGAACAAATCGCCATCATTGAAGGGAAAGAAGGCTTTAAATCAACTCAAGAAAGAAAAGCTGGTTTCCTGCAAGCGTTAATTGATCACCAAATACCTATGAAGAAAGAATATATGATGAAAGGCGATTATCATATGAAAAGCGGCTATGAATCAATGGAGTCGCTGCTGGCCCTTGATGAACCGCCAACAGCGCTCTTTTGCTCAAACGATGACATGGCGATTGGTGCAATGAATGCATTATTTGCAAAAGGCAAAACGTGTCCAGGTGATATTTCTATTATTGGTTTTGATGATATTGCTTTTTCGTCCTATACTACACCTGCATTGACAACGGTGAAAAAACCGATTGAAAAAATGTGTGCACTTGGAGCAGAAGCTATCCTTTCAGTAATAAACGGTGAAGAGCAAGAAGAGGATCATATGGAAAAAGTGTATGTCCACACAGAGCTGATGATCAGAGATTCAGTTAAAAAGGTGCAGTAATCAGCACCTTCTTAGAAAAATGTTCACGTGTGCATATTTCTTGGAGAGGGGAATCCATTTGAAACGATTATCAAAAGCCATATACCCGGCGGCTGAGTATCCGGAAACGATTTTGCAGATTGGCGAAGGAAATTTTATGCGAGGATTTATCAATTGGCACATCCAGAAGCTAAACGACTGCACAGATTTTAAAGGAAGAGCGGTTGTTGTTCCTCCACGAAAAGGATCGGTAGCAGCCTTAAATGAACAAGATGGCTTGTACACATTATGTATTCAGGGATATCATGACCAGCAAGAAATGAATGAACGTATGATCATCCAATCGATTAGCAGAGGAATTAGTACGTATACGGATTACGAGGAGTTTTTACACGTAGCGGAAAAACCGAATCTTCGCTTTGTCTTCTCAAACACGACAGAGGCAGGACTTGTGTTCAGAAAAGAGGATCGTTTGGAGGATCGGCCGCAAGCCAGTTTTCCAGGAAAGCTGACAGCGTTCTTGTATCACCGGTTTAAAACATTTGCTGGAGATGAGCAGAAAGGACTGATCATTCTGCCTTGTGAATTGGTTGAACAAAATGGTGATCGATTGAAGGAATATGTGATCAGTATGGCAGATGAGTGGGAACTGCCACCTGCGTTTATTACATGGATTAAGGAAGCCAACACGTTTTGTAATACACTTGTGGACCGGATTGTCCCTGGATTCTCTAAGGAAGCGGCTGAAATTGTACAAAAGGAGGAAGGGTATATCGACGAATTGCTTGTCACGGCAGAATATTATCATCTTTTTGTCATTGAAGCGCCTCCCTTTGTACAAAAGGAGCTCCCCTTTCAAGAAGCAGGATTAAATGTACTTTTTGTAGAGGATATTGCGCCTTATCGTATGAGCAAGGTACGAATCTTAAATGGTGCACATACAGCGATGGTGCCGATTGCTTACTCATGCGGTTTAGAAACTGTAAAAGAAGCTGTGGATGATGAGCATGTTGGTCCGTTCGTCCGGCGTATGCTGGAGGAGGAAGTACTTCCAGGGCTTGAACTCCCTGAAGATGAGCTTCTTCTTTATACACAATCCGTTTGGGATCGTTTTTGCAATCCATTTGTAAAGCATCAATTGCTGGATATTGCACTGAATGGGGTATCCAAATTCCGAACCCGTAATCTTCCGTCATTGCTTGATTATGTTGAGCGAAAGAAACAGCTGCCAATGAAACTTGTGTTTTCACTTAGCAGTCTCATTTATTTCTACAGAGCACATGCAGGAAGGGTCAATGATGATGAAACTGTGCTAACGCTCATGAAGGAAGCATGGGAAGAGGAAAACCATTCTAATGAAGGAGTTGCAGCGAAAATTCTTTCATGCGAGTCATTATGGGGCAGAGATTTAACAGATATAAATGGATTGAGTCAAGCTGTAGCTGATCAGCTTAGCCTCATACAGACGCATGGGATGAGAGCAGCTGTTCATCGAATGATGCTTCATCAATATGAAAGTCAGGGGGAGAAAGCATGAAAGACTTTATTGTCATCCACCCTTCAGATAATGTCGGTATTGCTTTAAAAGGACTTGAGCAAGGGGAGGAGCTGCAGCATCAAGGACATACGATTATCTTAAAAGAGGCCGTCGCCAAAGGTCATAAGTTTGCATTGGCTGAAATCAAGCAAAGAGAGAATATTATCAAATATGGCTATCCCATTGGTCATGCAGTGACTGCCATTTCTGCTGGAGAATGGGTGCATACGCATAATATCAAAACCAATCTATCTGGCAAGCTAGAATACGAATACCAGCCTTCATTATCAGAAAACCCCTATGAAAAAACGAATCTTACATTTAAAGGATATAAACGAAAAAATGGCGGAAGCGGAATCCGCAATGAGCTTTGGATTGTTCCTACCGTTGGATGCGTAAATGGTATCGCCGATCAAATGATCCAAATATTCACCGCTGAAATGGGTGGAAACATCCATCCTTTTGAAACAGCCCTCGTATTAAAGCACAATTATGGATGCTCACAGCTTGGGGACGATCATGAAAATACCAAAATCATTTTACAAAATGCGGTGAAGCACCCTAACGCTGGAGGAGTACTCGTTCTTGGACTTGGCTGTGAAAACAATGACATTGAGGATTTTCAGTCCACTTTAGGTGAATATGACCGTACGAGAGTGAAATTTTTAAGAAGCCAAGAAGTAGGAGATGAGATAGAAACGGGAGTCGCTTTACTCAAGGAAATTTATGATGCGGCGAAAGAAGATCATCGTGAAGACATTCCGTTATCTGAGCTGAAAATTGGCTTGAAGTGCGGAGGATCAGATGGATTCTCTGGTATTACCGCAAATCCGCTTTTAGGCAGACTGTCCGATTTTATTGTTGCTCAAGGCGGCACGACAGTGTTAACAGAAGTGCCCGAAATGTTTGGAGCAGAAACAATTTTAATGGAGAGAGCGGAATCAGAAAAGACTTTCGACAATATTGTGCAAATGATCAATGACTTTAAACAATACTTCATGGATCATCGACAGCCGGTATATGAAAATCCTTCCCCGGGAAATAAAGCAGGTGGAATTTCGACATTAGAGGATAAATCTCTTGGCTGTACACAAAAAGCAGGTACTTCTGATATTAAAGATGTATTGAAATATGGAGAGCTGCTGAAACAAAAGGGATTGAACCTATTAAGTGCACCTGGTAATGATTTGGTTGCTTCATCTGCACTGGCTGCTTCTGGTTGTCAAATGGTCTTGTTTACAACAGGCCGGGGGACACCATTTGGTACGTTTGTGCCAACAATGAAGATCTCAACAAACACAGCCTTATATGAAACAAAAAAGCACTGGATTGACTTTAATGCTGGAGAACTGCTTGAAGATGTACCAGAAGATATTGTATTAGAAAAATTCATTTCAACTGTCATTGATGTGGCGAGCGGGAAGCTGTTAAATCATGAAAAAAACAATTTTAGAGAGCTGGCTATTTTCAAAACAGGTGTCACACTTTAAGTCGACTGGGGGATGAGTACGTGTCTAAAAAACGGGATTTGATGTATATCACAGCAGGAACGGTACTAACTGGAGTTGGAATTGCTCGTTTAGCAAAGCAAGGGAAGAAAGATAAAAAAGTAAACGGAATTGATCAAGTGCTAAAGCAGATAAAAGCACCGCAGTTCCCAGATCGTGAATTGAATGTGGTGCATTATGGAGCAGATGCGGAAGGGCAAGAGCTTTCAACAAATGCTATTCAGTCTGCCATTGATGATGCGCACCGGTTGAAAGGGGGGCGGGTGCTGATCCCAGCAGGGAGATTTATGACAGGTGCTTTAGAATTGAAAAGCAATGTAGAACTTCATCTGCATGAGAAAGCCTATGTGACATTCAGCCAAGACCCAAAGGATTACTTGCCTCTTGTACTGACAAGATATGAAGGGGTTGAACTTTATAATTATTCACCTCTCATTTATGCACACCATGCAGAAAATATCGCTATTACGGGAGCAGGAACGCTTGATGGCAGAGGGGATGAGCATCATTGGTGGCCTTGGAAGTATGGGACAAATGGCCAGCCCTCTCAGGATCGGGATCGCCAGCTTTTGTTTGAAATGGCGGAAAAGAGAATACCGGTAGAAGAAAGGGTATTTGGAGAAGGTCATTATTTAAGGTCAAGCTTTATTCAGCCATACCAATGTCAGCATGTGCTAATCGAAGGAGTGACAGTGAAGGATTCACCGATGTGGCAAATTCATCCTGTGTTAAGTAATAACGTCATCGTCCGCGGCGTTAAAATCATTGGGCATGGACCAAACACAGATGGTGTCAATCCGGAATCTTGCCGGAATGTGCTCATTGAAGATTGTTATTTTGATAACGGAGATGATTGTATTGCCATCAAATCGGGCAGAAACGAGGATGGACGGAGAATAGGGATTCCATCTGAAAACATTGTCATTCGTAGAAATGAGATGCGGGATGGACACGGCGGTGTGACGATCGGGAGCGAGATCTCTGGCGGGGTAAAGTATGTTTATGCAGAAAATAATGTCATGGACAGTCCGAACCTTGACCGAGCACTGCGTATTAAAACCAACTCTGTCAGAGGCGGTACCATTGAACATATTTATTTTAAAAACAATACAGTGAAAAGTCTAAAGCATGAAGTGGTCTGTATCGACATGATGTATGAGGAAGGAGATGTTGGTCCGCATCGTCCTGTTGTACGTCATATTGAAGTGGAAGGACTCAAAAGCAGCGGCGGGCGATATGGTGTGAAAATAGCCGCATACGCACATTCTCCTGTGACACATTTTAAAATGAAAGATTGTGTCATAGATGATGTGGCGTATCCCTTATCTTTAGAGCATGCCGTTTCTCCTGCTTTTCAGAAAGTCGTCATCAATGGAGAACAAATCAATTCATTGAAGAGTGAAAAACAGTCTTTTTAGAGGCTGTTTTTTTGTTTTAGGAACAGAAAAGATGCTTTTAGAAATCACATATACAACCTATCTGCACTGTAGTATAATATTCCCGAAATTAGAAAAGAATTGACGAAAGAGATTTCGTTAAGCAGTACATAAACAGGGGGTTCACTCATGAAAAAGTTAACAGCTATTTGGCTATCGTTATTGCTTGTGATGGGTGTTTTAGCAGGATGTGCAGGCGCTGAGACAGATCACAAAGCAAAAGAGTCACAAAATAAAGAAACGGCCACTGCGGCATTTCCAGTATCAATAAAAGATGCAGCTGGCAAAACAGTTGAAATCAAAGAACAGCCTAAACGAATTGTTTCGTTAATTCCAAGTAATACGGAAGTTGCTTATGCACTCGGTCTTGGAGATAAAATGGTTGGACGATCAGACTTTGACAATTATCCAAAGGAAGTCGAAAAGGTAGAGAAGATTGGCGGACTTGAATTCAATGTCGAGAAGGTCATTTCCTTAAAGCCAGATCTTGTCTTAGCACATGCATCTCAGATGGGATCAAAACATGGATTTAAACAGCTTGAAGATGCAGGGATCCAAGTGCTGACTGTAAATGATGCAACGTCCTTTAAGGATGTGTACAAATCAATCAATATGATCGGTGAAGCAGCTGGCGTGAAAGAAGCATCAACAAAGCTTGTAGACAAAATGAAAACAAAGCTGAATGACATCAAGAAACAAGCAGAGGGGATTTCGAAAGATAAGCAAAAAACAGTCTTTGTCGAAGTGTCAGGTGCACCTGAAATCTATACAACTGGTAAAAATACATTTATGGATGAAATGCTTTCTGTTATCCATGCCAAAAATGCTGCAGGCGATCAAACTGGCTGGGTGCAAATGACGGAAGAATCGATTATCAAGCGAAATCCTGATGTCATCGTGACAATTGATGGTTCCAGCTTAGCTGATTTGAAAAAAAGAGACGGCTGGAATGCAATGAAAGCAGTGAAAGAAAAACAAGTCTTTCAATTGAATACGGATCTCGCATCAAGACCGGGACCGCGATTGGTTGAAGGAGTCGAGGCTCTTGCGAAAAACGTCTATCCTGATACGTTCAAATAAATTGACCATCGCATATACACTAAGTGTTTTACTTCTTGTGATGAGCATTGGAATGGGAATCTCCTTTGGAAGCTTAGGGATTCCCATTCCTTCTATTCTTCGTATATTTGTTCATGAACTATTCGGCGTGCAGTTTGGAACCATTGATTCCATCGATCGCAATATTATGATGAACATTCGGCTGCCAAGGGTCATATTAGCGGCATTAGTCGGAGCAGCACTTGCGTTATCTGGTGCAGCTTTTCAAGGTTTATTAAAAAATCCTCTTGCTGACCCTTATACGCTGGGGGTATCTCAAGGGGCATCAGTTGGAGCCGTAGCGACCCTGTTTTTCAGCTTGCAGCTCCCGCTTTTTGGCAGTTTCACACTGCCATTATTGAGTATGACAACAGCGCTTGTGACCCTCTGTCTCGTTCTCTTTTTTGCGCGTCTTGTTCATCGGGGGATGAGCATTTCTTCTTTAATTTTGACAGGAGTAATTTTCAGCTCTTTTTTGGGTGCGCTCATTTCATTGATGATTGCTTTAACAGGTGATGATCTAAAAGAGATCATTCATTGGCTGCTTGGCAGTGTGTCCATGAGGGGCTGGCGTTATATTGTGCTTTTTCTTCCTTTCTTTCTTATTGGGACCTTTGCGTTAATGTTGATGGGGCGAGATTTGAATGTGATGACGTATGGCGAGGAGAAGGCAAAGTTATTAGGTGTACATGTGAAAAGGAGCAAATATATTGTGCTGCTGGCGGGCTCGATCCTGACCGGAAGTGCAGTTGCGGTATCAGGGACGATCGGTTTTGTAGGACTTGTGATTCCGCATTTTATCCGCCTCTTAACTATCACGGACCATCGACATCTGCTGCCTTTGTCTATGCTGAACGGTGCTTCCTTTCTTGTATTAGCAGATGTGTTATCCCGTACCATCATCGAGCCGACTGAATTACCGATTGGCATCATTACTGCGTTAATTGGTGCACCTGTATTTGGCATCATCCTCATTCGTAAATATAGAGGGGGGACGCACATATGATTCAAGTGAAAGAAATCAGAGGTGGATATGGAGAGAAAGAGGTCATTCGTGGCATTAGTCTTGAAGTAAAGCAAGGAGAATTTCTCGGTATACTCGGCCCAAACGGGAGCGGTAAGACGACCCTGCTTAAAATGATGGCAGGAATTTTATCACCTAAGAGCGGTGAAGTACGCCTCGACGGTCACCTTGTTCAATCCTATCAGCCCAAGGCACTTGCGCAAAAAATGGCAGTTCTGCCGCAGAAAACGGACCAAGCTTTTTCATTTACGGTGGAAGAAACCGTCCAATTTGGTCGTTATCCATATCAAAAAGGGTGGCTGCAATCTGTCACGCAAGAAGATGTGCAGGTCGTCAGCAAAGTCATGGAACAAACGGGTGTTGCACAGTTTAAGAATCAATCCATCCATGAGTTAAGCGGAGGGGAACAGCAACGTGTGTATTTGGCACAGGCATTGGCGCAGCAGCCTGAATATTTATTGTTGGATGAACCAACCAGCTTTCTTGATTTAGCCTATCAAAAAGATTTGCTTGATTTAATTAAAGAAGAAACGACTTCCTCTAGATTAACGGTCATTGGTGTATTTCATGATGTGAACATCGCCAGTTTGTATTGTGATCGGCTGCTGCTGCTTCATGAAGGAAAGACTGACATGTTAGGAATGCCGCATGACGTCTTGACCACTGAACGAATCAACCGTGTGTATGAAACAAATGTGACACCGCTCCAGCATCCATTTAGGGCAAACCCTCAGCTGATGGTTGAGCCTGCAGCCTCTTCTAAAGCATCAATTGTAAACATAGCGGATGGCTGGAGGACATATGGCTCAGAAGGAATGACGTTTTCCATTAATCAGCCTCTTCGCATCCTTTCCTCACATAAGAAAAACGGCGGGTTCTTTTGGAAAAGGTCTATTGGAACGGGGACGAAGACGCTTCATGAGCAGCTAGAGTCAGCTGAAGATATGCTGTTTTTCGAGCAAGCTAACAGATTAGCACAATTTGCCTCAGAAGACGACGAAGACGATATGATCCTTTACGGCATACTTCAGCAGGAAGCGTTGACCATTTGGCTTATCCTAAAACGATCTTTAGCAGATGGCGCAGCTGTTCAGCTCATGGGGCAGCTTATGCACATCATCAAGCAAGAAACAAGTTATCCGATCCATCATCTGTGCATCGCTGCACCCAATACGCAAGAAACGGAAGATGCTGACCATTTACACGAAAGATTAGGACAAAAGGTACAAGGGCTTCTTCAAACGTTGAATGTCATTCAAAAGTGAACCAAAATGGTTCACTTTTTTGTTGAAAACATCAACAGCTGTATAAGAAATGGACAGATTATAGTGAAAAATCAAAAAAGTGTTGCTAAATAAATCAAAATAATTTTATAATAAATAATGTGAAAGCGCTTAATTTATAATATGTTTAAAAATGCAACATATAAGAAAGGGAGGATCATTTGAACATTCAAGGGATTATACCAGCTATTTTGACACCGCTTACTGAGGAAGAACATTTTCATCCCGAAGTGGCAACGCAATTAGTGAATCATTTGATCGAGTCAGGTGTACACGGCATCTTTGCTTTAGGCACAAATGGAGAGTTTCACTTGTTTTCAGAGGAAGAAAAGCTTCAAATTGCTGAAACTGTCGTGAAGGCTGTTGGCAGACGAGTGCCGGTATTCATTGGAGCAGGTGAGAATAGTACGGAGGCAACCATCAGACTGTCAAACAAACTGGCAGATCGAGGGGTAGATGTTCTGTCTATCATTACACCTTACTTTGTTGCACCAACCCAAGAAGAGCTGTATGAGCACTTTCGCCACATATCTGAGAATGTGAATATCCCGATTCTGCTTTATAACATTCCATCGAGAACAGGCGTATCTCTAGCACCAGAGACGGTTGCGCGGCTCAGTGCACTGCCGAATGTGCTAGGTATTAAAGATAGCAGTGGAAACATTGAAAATATCAAGGCATATTTGGATGTCACAAAAGATGAAGATTTTGTTGTTCTTGCAGGTACAGACTCACTCATTTTGGAGACATTGAAACTCGGCGGAGCAGGGGCGGTCGCAGCAACTGCAAATGTACTGCCTGAAACTGTCGTTGGACTCTATGAATCTTTTCAAAAAGGGAAGCTTGACGAAAGTGAGCACTTCCAGAAGCAGCTGCAGCCATTAAGAGCAACATTCGGTTTAGGGACATTACCAGCACCTTTGAAAAAGGCAGCAGAGCTTTATGGAATTCCGGTTGGCCCGCCCAGAAGCCCTGTAAAAGAGCTGTCAGGTGAGGCATTGGAAGCTGTGGCACAAATGGTTGAAGACTATCGCAAACAAGGAAAAGCGGCAAAGGAGTAGTGAAGAGATGACGATCACGCATTATCACTTTCAGACGGCATTACACATTGTATCTGGCGCAGGTTCTTTAGACCTTCTTGGGGAGAAATTAGATAGTTTAGGACTTAGCGGACTCACATCCATTTTTATATTAACGCAGCCATCTATCGTATCACTTGGTTATGCAGATCACATCAAAAGAGAACTTGCGAAAAAGGGGATAGCAAGTGAGATAAGTACAGAAATCAAACCTGAACCAACAGAAGAAAATATCGAGGGCGTATTCCACACCTTTTTAAAAGGAGAGCATGACGCCATTATTGGCATTGGTGGCGGGAGTGTCCTTGATGCTGCAAAAATTCTAGCTGTTCTTAAGACAAACGATCAGCCGATTTCTGCTCTCGTTGGCACAAACCTTGTGGAAAAAAGGGGAGTGCCGACGATTCTAATTCCGACAACTTCTGGTACGGGATCTGAGGTGACACCAAATGCAATTGTGACTTTTCCAGAAAAGGAACTGAAAATTGGAATGGTTAGTCCGCATCTTTTGCCAGACCTTGTCATCTTAGATCCTGCACTTACTCTCAACTTGCCGAAATCTATTACCGCAGCTACGGGTATGGATGCTTTTACGCATGCGCTTGAATCTTATATTTCAAATAAAGCCAATCCATTCAGTGACATGTTTGCCTTGGAATCGATGCGGCTGATTTCAGGAAGTATTCAGGAAGCGTATCATCACGGGGATCATATGAAGGCAAGAGAAAATATGCTTGTTGGTGCTATGTATGGGGGAATGGCGCTTACAAGTGCCGGAACTGCGGCTGTTCACGCCATGGCTTATCCATTAGGGGGGAAATACAAGATTTCTCATGGTGTTGCTAATTCCATGCTGCTTCCGCATGTCACTGCTTTTAATGCAGATCATATCAATGATCGGCTTGAACATGTGGCAAGAGTAATAGGACTAGCGGGAGCTCACACAAAGCAGGAGCTTGCAGATCGTGTGATTCATCAAATTGAAGAATGGACAGCGGATTTACACATTCCACAGCAGCTCAAAGCTTTTGGCGTGTCGAAGGAGGATGTACCGGCACTTGCTCAAGCAGCTTCAGAGGTGAAGAGATTAATGGACAACAATCCAAAGCCAATGTCTGTTTCCGAAATTGAACAGGTATACATGAAACTGCTTGACGCTTAATGCTTCATTGGGATGGGACATGAGAAGTTGCTTCACACGGCTTGCACACAAAGGGGGATTTTAAATGAATGTCTTAAGCAGTTCTGTCATCACATTTATTTTGATCGTCATTATTCTCTATATACTATTTACGACTTGGCTGACGATGCGTTTCCGCAGTAAATCCAATTCAGAATTTAACAATGCTGCTAAGTCACTTCCAGCCATTGTAGTCGGTATCTTGCTCATGAGTGAATTCATTGGAACGAAATCCACTGTTGGAACTGCAGAATCTGCCTTTACGCATGGGCTTTCTGCTTCATGGTCTATTGTGACCGTCGCTATCGCCTTTTTTATTTTTTCATTTTTCTTAGTAGGCAAGTTTTATCGAACAGGGCAGTACACCATTTCAGGTATTATCGATCAGAAGTTTGGAAAATCAACGAAGCTAGTTGTTTCTGTTATTATGATTGCTGCATTACTGCTTGTGAATCTAGGAAACTATTTAAGTGGGTCAGCTGCTATTGCATCCATTTTAGGGCTTCCTTTAATGACCTGTGCGATCATTACGGCCGTTGTGAGTACATTTTATTTTACATTCGGAGGAATGAAAGGGGTAGCATGGGTCACGATCCTTCATTCGATCGTGAAGTATGCGGGAATTTTAATTACACTAGGGGTAGCCCTTTATTTAACAAAAGGCTTTGAACCGATGAAACAAACGATGCCTGATCATTTCTTTACATGGGACGGGACAATTGGTTGGGGGACAATTGGAGCTTGGTTTATAGGAAACATGGGCGCCATCTTTGCTACGCAGTTTATTATTCAAGCAATCACCTCGTCGAAAAGTGAGCGTGAGGCAAAGAAATCGACACTTTATGCAGCTCTGCTTTGTTTGCCGCTCGCCGTTGCGATTGGTGTGATCGGTGTAGCTGCACATTATTTGTATCCAGACATTGATCCTATTTATGCCTTCCCTGTCTTTTTACAGCATATGAATCCAATTTTGAGTGCCATTGTGGCAACATCGCTTGTGGCATCCATCTTTGTCGGTGTGTCGACGGTCGCGCTTGCGACGACAACCTTAATTATGGATGATTTTTATGTACCGAAAATGAATCCAACACCAGAGCAGAGAATGAAAATCACGAGGTATGTGGCTGTACTCGTTGGAATTGTGCCTCTTGTCGGAGTGGCACTTGCGCCAGAGCTGCTGTCCCTTTCCTTTTTTACAAGGGCGCTTCGAACATCGATTGCCGTTGTAGCAGCAATGGGCTTTTACTTGCCATACTTTAATTCAAATAGAGGGGCGACCATTGGCCTTGCTGCTTCAGGTGTTACCACGACGGTTTGGTATTTACTCGATAATCCGTTCGGTATCGATAATATGTATATTGCCATTATCATTCCTTTCCTTGTGTTGGTAATCGATCGACTTATCAGTCCGCCTGCTAAAAAGGATCAATCATTGAAAGGAGAATTGTCATGACAAATGAAGAGACTGTGATGAAAATAGATGGAATTTTGCGACAAAATGAACAAGATACAGAGAGAAAAGAAGCCTTTCTGCCAACAGACTGTGTGCAAAATCATGCGGCCAATCTACTTGAGCTGGATAATGGAGATGTATTATGTGTTTGGTTTGGCGGAACGCAGGAGGGAATACCTGATATCTCAATCTATATGTCGAGACTCAAACGGGGAAGTAACAAGTGGACAAAGCCAGTGAAGTTATCTAAAGATCCTGCACGCTCTGAACAAAATCCAGTTCTGTTTCAAGAGGAAAATGGCAGGCTATGGCTGCTGTATACCGCGCAGCTATCTGGGAATCAAGATACCGCCATCGTGCGATACCGGCTATCAGAGGATAGAGGTGAGACATGGGGTGAGATTGATACTTTGTTTGAACAGCCGGGTACGTTTATACGGCAGCCGATTGTTGTACTGGATAATCAAGATTGGCTGCTGCCCGTCTTCTATTGTAAGACCATTCCAGGCGTCAAATGGACAGGGAACCGGGATGTCAGTGCTGTGAAAATTTCATCCGACCAAGGAAAGACATGGGAGGAGGTCATTGTACCAAACAGCACGGGCTGTGTTCATATGAATATTGGAAAGTGTGCAGACGGGTCCCTCATAGCCCTCTTTAGAAGCCGGTTTGCTGATTCGATTTATATCAGCCGTTCCGTCGATCATGGACGGACATGGTCTGAGCCAAAGGCGACGGAGCTGCCCAATAATAATTCATCCATTCAATTTACAGTGCTCCAAAATGGGCATCTTGCCCTAGTCTATAATCATATCAATGCGGATGAGCAAACAGAAAGAAGAGCTTCTTTATACGATGAAATTGAGGATGAAGGCGATACGCGCACGGCGGTTGATACAGAAGCACGTCCAGCGTTTTGGGGAACACCGCGTGCACCAATGACTTTGGCGCTCTCTGAGGATAATGGTCATACATGGCCTATCAGACGTAACCTTGAAGTGGGTGATGGATATGCGATGACAAACAATTCAAAGGATAAACTAAATCGAGAGTATTCTTATCCATCCATCACGGAAGGAAAAAACGGGAAGCTGCATATTGCGTTTACGTATTATCGGCAGGCGATCAAATATGTGTGTGTGACAGAAGAATGGGTCAATCGCACTTCTTAACTGCAAGAGGGCCCTGCTTCTGGTGAATTGTAACCCTCATTTGCTTCATTTATAATTGATGTTTGGAGGGTTGTCCCCATTTTCTATCGGCTGGACTCCCTCAAGGTATGTCTCATGATGAAGAGATAAAAAATGGGGGTCCTTTTCATGAATATCAAAGTGTTAGGTGTTGCGCCGTATAAAGGGTTGGGAGATGTGTTAATCGACCTTGCCAAAGAAGAAAAAAATATCACATTCCAGCTTGTAGTCGGAGATCTTCGGTCTGGGGTTGCTCTCGCAGAACAAGCAGAAGCTCAAGGGATGGATATCATTATGAGCCGGGGCGGAACAGCTGCGCTCATTCAAAAACATGTGAACATCCCAGTAGTGGATATCCCCGTGTCAGGGTACGACTTGCTTCGTGCCTTAACGCTGATAAAAGATTATCAAGGTAAAAAAGCGGTCGTGGGTTTTGAAAATATCACTCAAGGTGTCCGCACCATTGGGGAATTATACGGAATTAAAATTGATATTTACACAGTGCAGCAAGAGGAAGAGGTATGGGATCTCTTAAAACAATTACAAGATCAAGGGACACAGGTTGTGCTTGGAGATGTCATTACAGATAAAGCGGCTAAAGAGCTGGGAATGCAGAGTATGCTCATTACATCAGGTCGTGAATCGGTCAAAGAAGCATTTCATCAAGCAAAACAAATGTATCGTTTATATAAAGAGGCGACAGCTGAACAGCGTCTTTTTCGTGAAATGATTGATCAAGAGCCAAAAGGCATGCTGATCGTCGATCCACACAACAAACTTCATTTTATGAATCAACAAATGAAACAATGGACAGAAAAAGGATTATTTGCTCCATCTACTTCTCATGCCGATGTGATTACATGGTGTCCAGCACTTGAACCGGCACTAAAGGCGATTCGAGAAGGGAAACAAAATGGTTATTCTCAAATATCTCATCAGCAACAAGTGTGGCATGTCAAAGGAAGCATGCTATCGAAAGGCGAGTTGCTTGTCACGATTGAAAGGCCTTCGGCTGTGATGAATCAAGAAGGTCATCGTATTTGGACGCTTGCGTCGCCTATTCATTCAGAACATCCATTTGCTCTTTTTACAGAACAGAGCCCGAAAATGAAAGATGTGATCAAAAGGGCAAAAGCGTTTAGCCAAACGGAGCGCTCGATTTGCCTGTATGGTGAACAAGGAACTGGTAAATCAAGCCTTGCATTTGCCATCCATCAAATGAGCGAGAGGAAAGATGAGAGCTTTACGACGGTACATTGCAGACGTTTGATAGAACCGGAAGATTTAAAATCAATCCCTCTGCATCAAAAAGGGACGATGTTTCTAAAGGATATTGAGAGCGTTCCAATGGATATACAGCAGCTCATTGCAGGGCAGATGCATCATCATCAGAATATTCGCTGGATGGCTGCGTCTCAAGTGGATTTGTTCAAATTGATGCAATCTGGAGCGTTTTGTGAGGAATTATATACAGGCTTACAGGAGCTCACAATTCATGTCCCTCCGTTATCTGAACGGCCAGAAGATATTGAGGACATGAGCAGGTTATTTATTGCGGAACTAAATTCCCTTTACGGGACGCAGGTGGTTGGGCTGTCAGCAGATGTGATTGAAGCCTTTCAACACCAGAAATTCAGAGAAAATGTCAGGCAGTTCAAGCGGATCATTGAGGAGCTTGTGCTGACGACAAAAAGTGGATATATCACGTTGAATAAGGCAAAGGCAGCAATTGATCAGCTTGCTTTTGAAAATGAAGAAAAACAGCTGTCCAGCTATTTGAATGGAACGCTTGATGAAATTGAAAGACGGATTATCAAAACGGTGCTGGAAGAAGAAAATATGAATCAATCAAAGGCGGCAAAGCGGTTGAATATCAATCGTACGACGCTATGGAGAAAGCTAAAGGAATAATATGTAATGAGGCCGAGGTGTCTAAATGACAAACGATCTATTAAAAAAAGGAGCGAAACTAGAGCAAAAGGTAATCATTGTGGCGGATGATTTGACAGGTGCCAACGATACAGGTGTTCAATTTGTCAAAGCGGGCTTCACAGCCTCTGTCCTGTTTCAGCCGTCATTTGAAAGCATTGACAGGTATAAAGAGGATGTGCTGATTGTGGATACCGATTCACGAAGTATGTCTTCAGAGAACGCCTACCATGAGGTCAGCCAAATGGTGCAGCCATTTCTCCAAGATGAATCGCACCTTTTCTTTAAAAAAATAGATTCAACATTAAGAGGCAATATAGGAATTGAACTGCAAGCACTAATGGATATTGGCCTATTTGATGCGGCGGTTATCGCACCTGCCTACCCAGATGCACAAAGAGCAACCAATAATGGCATACATTATGTGGAAGGAGTGCCTGTTCATCTGTCAGAGGCAGCAAAGGATCCGAAAACACCAGTTTTGACATCCAGCATATCAGATTTAATTGAGGAGCAGACGAACGTCAGACCAAAAAACCTTTCTCAACAAACAATCGGCGAAGAGCTAAAAGTAACGAGTGATGAGGTATCATCCTTATTGAAGCATGGTCACCAATGGTTTGTGTGTGATGCAGAAACAAGTGATGATTTAGGGCGGATTGTGGAAGTGTTTATGAAGATGGATAAAAGAATACTATGGGTCGGTTCAGCGGGACTAGCTGGTGCATTATCGGCATATGTCGCTAAACATAGAAATACTTCTCGCCTTAAAAAACAGAGACCTGTCCTCATCGTATCTGGAAGTGCCTCTCAAAAAACAAATGAGCAGTTTGCTTATTTAAGAGAAACTCACGATTGTTTTGAGATAAAAGTGAACCCGCTGAATGTATTAAACGGCCGTGAAGCATGGGAACGAAAATCAGTTCTCGATCAACTGCGTAAGCGTCAGAACGAAGATATTCTCCTTTACACAGATGCACGGCCAGAGATGGTTGAAAAGATGCTGGTTTACGGAGAAAAGAAAGGGCTGTCAAGACAAGAGGTTGGAAGTGCTTTGTCCGTCTTTCTTGGAATGATCACAAAAGACATTGTCACATTATCAGGAATGAGACGACTTTTCCTAACTGGTGGAGATACAGCGCGGGCGATTTGCCAAGAGCTTGGAGCAGGAGGTATTCGGCTGCTGAAAGAAATTGAACCTGGCATCCCGCTCGGTCAGCTCGTTGATACGAATTTATATGCGGTTACGAAAGCAGGAGCTTACGGTCAAAAAAATTCAGTACTCCACGCGGTAGAAGTGCTGAAAAAGATAGAGGGGGAAGTCGAATGTCAAAACCAATCATTGCTGTAACGATGGGAGATGCGGCTGGTGTTGGTCCTGAAATTATTTTAAAAGCTTTTCAGCAAACGCGTTTACATGAAGAAGCCGTTCTATTTGTGATCGGAGATACCAGTATATTAAATAGGGCAAAAGACTTTGTGAATACAGATGTGGAGATTGTAAGTATCAAAGAACCAGAGGAAGCGGAGCAGGTGAAAGCCGGAGCAGTTCCGTGCTTAGACCTTAAGCTCTTAACGAACGAGATTCCAATTGGGGACATATCAAAAGAAGCAGGAAATGCTGCTTTCCGATATCTTGAAAAAGCCATTAGTCTTGCAAATGACCGTAGAATTGACGGCATTTGCACAGCGCCGCTAAACAAAGAAGCACTTCATAAGGCAGGTCATATGTATCCAGGACATACAGAAATTTTAGCTGACCTGACAGGTACAGAAGATTATGCGATGATGCTGGCGGCCCCTAACTTAAAGGTAGTTCATGTCACCACACATATTGGATTAATGGATGCCATTTTAAAGATTAATCCTGAGCGTGTATACACGACGATTAAGCTGGCACATGATACACTCGTCCGTTCTGGGATCTCTGCTCCTAAAATCGCTGTATGCGGGATTAACCCGCACGCTGGGGAGAATGGGTTGTTTGGGAACGGAGAAGAAGAGGAGAAGATCATCCCAGCGGTTGAACTAGCGCAGGAAGAAGGGATTCAAGTATTTGGGCCGCTGCCTGCTGATACCTTGTTCTTTAGGGCAGTAAGAGGTGACTTTGATATCGTTGTGGCGATGTATCATGATCAAGGGCACGGACCGATTAAGGTGCTTGGCTTAGAGTCGGGTGTAAACATTACAGTTGGACTGCCGATTATCCGTACAAGTGTCGATCATGGGACAGCATTTGATATCGCAGGAACAGGAAAAGCTGATTCTGCGAGCATGGAAGAAGCTATTAGACAGGCCATCATGCTTTCTGGTACGAGAGAAAATCAATATGAAAAGAAAAAGAGCCTCTAAGAGAGGCTCTTTTTTTCTAGTTCATATACGTTCCGCCATTCATATTGATGGTTTCTCCTGTGATAAAATCCGACTGGTCAGAAGCTAAAAATGTCACAACATTTGCGACTTGTTCTGGTGTTCCAATCGTTTTCAAAGGAATTCTATCTAAAACCGAACGCCGGTATTCATCGCTCCACTGTTTGCTCATGTCTGTTTCAATTGGACCAGGGCAGACAGCATTCACATGAATGTGGTGTTCTGCTAATTCTTTGGCAAGATGCATGGTTAAATAATTGATGCCTGCCTTTGATGCACCGTATGCAGGTGATGCATTGTGATGAGGGGTTTTGCCAGTTGTAGAACTCATATTAATAATCTTTCCGCCTTGTTGTTTGATCATGTCAGGAATGACCGCTTGGCACATGAGGAACGTGCCGGTCAAATTAATATCAATTAATCGTTTCCACTCATCAAGGGATGTCTCGACTGTTGATTTTCGTAAATTGATCCCAGCATTGTTGACCAGCAGATCAATCTGTCCAAAATGTGTTTTCGCTTGCTCCACGAGTGAAGAGGCTGTCTCTGGTAAACTAGCATCACCAGCAACATAAACGGCTCGTTTCTCTTTTTTATTCAGTGAGGAGCAAACCTCTTGCAGCAGCATGTCGTTCGTTCCATTGAGAACGACGCGCACTCCTTCGCAGGCAAGTGCCTCTGCAATGGCGCGGCCAATTCCTCTGCTTGCACCTGTAATGATTGCTACTTTATTTTGTAAACTCACGTACATCCCACCCCATCTCTCATAATTAAAAAGCGCTTTCATTCATTATAAAACGTGGTGTTTCATCATTCAACATATATAAGGGGTTTGGAGTGATTTTCAGTAAAAGTGTTTCATAATAAAACAAATACATCTTTTTAACTTCAGGTTATACTAAAAGGACAAAGCAGTAGAAAAGGGGGCAAACCGTTGAAACTTTATACGAAAACCGGGGATCAGGGCCAAACAGGCTTGATCGGAGGAAGAGCCGATAAAGATGATGTGAGAGTAGAGGCGTATGGTACGTTAGATGAGGCGAATAGCTTTATTGGACTCGCGCATGCAAAATTACGGCAGCATGGCGAATTGTTTCCGGACCTTTTGTCAGAGCTGATCGTTATACAGCATGAGCTGTTTGACTGCGGGGGTGATTTGGCAGCAGTCAAACCACGTAAAGAAGGCAAATTAACAGAAGCCTCTGTGACAGTCCTTGAGGAAAGAATGGATGTCTATGTAGAAGAGGCTGAGCCGCTTACTAAGTTTATTTTACCGGGTGGTCAGGAAGGCGCTGCTCTCTTACATGTAGCGCGGACAGTCGTCAGAAGAGCCGAGAGGCATATTGTGACGCTTGCAAAACAGGAGGAGATTCCAGCCGTTGCTCTCTCATACGTAAACCGTCTATCCGATTATTTATTTGCAGCCGCTCGAATTGTGAATTATCGGCTTGGTGAAGCTGATGTTGAATATGAACGAAGTGCCGATGTGTTTCGTTCTAAATAAGGAAAGCACTCTTCATAGAAGAGTGCTTTTTTATTAGGTTCTGCTTCTTAGTCTGAGCATTGTTACGACTCTAGTCGCAATCAAAGATCAATCTGTGACACGTTTTGCCGGCTTTCTTTTTTGATTATAGTTAAAGCAAGGAGCAAGAAAGGAGGCATGAAGATGAAAATAACAAGTAAAACCATTATCGGTTCAATTTTATTGTTTGTCGGTTTATCCATCTTCTTTGGTGGTTCATTAGGTGGGCTGATCCCGGTTTTGATTGGTGCAGGGCTCATCTATGTAGGTGTTAAAAAATACGAAAAAAGCAGTACAACCTTAGGTGTCATTCTAGCAGTCATTGGTGTACTGATCGTCGTGCAATTTCTGCCGTTTATACTCGGCATCGCATTTGCAGGGGTACTTCTTTATTTTGGCTGGTCGATGATCAATGGTGAATCTACCGAAAAATCATCAAGCAGAGCCTATATGGAGCCAAACACGGCACCTAATACGGAAGAACCGATTCATACGTCTTTTGATCAAGAATGGGAAGACTTTTTAAAGAAAAAATAAAGGGAGGAATATCAAATGGTATTAAGAAGAGTAAGAGATATGTTTGTTGCAACTGTCAATGAAGGTTTAGATAAATTGGAGAATCCGCGTGTCATGCTGAATCAATACGTTCGTGATATGGAGGATGATGTTGCGAAAGCGAAACATGCCATCATCAAACAGCAAACGATTCAGCAAGGCTTCCTGCGAAAAGCAGAAGAGACGGAAGCATTTGCTGAAAAGCGAAAGAAACAGGCCGAGCTGGCATATCATGCGGGAGAAGAGGAGCTTGCACGAAAAGCGCTCACAGAAATGAAGTATTTTGAAGAAAAGCACAACGAATACCAGGAAGCCTACCAGCAATCTGTGAAACAATTGAAAGAGCTGAAAGAGCAATTGCAGCACTTAGAAACGAAGCTGCGTGATATAAAAGACAAGAAGCAGGCACTGATTGCAAGAGCCAATGCCGCACAGGCAAAGCAGCATATGAATGATTCCATCAATAAAGTAGACAGTGAAAGTGCATATAAAGAGTTTCTTCGAATGGAGAACCGTATTGAAGAAATGGAAACAAAAGCAGGCAGCTATGCACAATTTGCAGATCAAGGGGCATACGCTCATTTAGACTACGCCGATGAGGTTGAAAAAGAATGGCAGAAGCTGAAGCTTGAGAAAAAGCCTGAACAGCAGCAAGCAAACGTATAGAGGTCAAATCGGAAGAAAAGCAGGCTTTTTCTTCCGATATTTGATTTCTTTCTGTTTCGCTTTTCCTTATAATGAAAAGGTCAGAAGATAAAGGGATGGTATAAATGAAGCGATTAATCGGTCTAATTTGTATACTTGTAGGTATCTTTTTAATGATTGGCATGCTTTTCAAAAATGAAAATCTCTTTCATTTAAGTTTTTCCCGTGAAAAACCAGTGACAACAGCTTCAGCGAAAAAAGAGGAGATTGATCAATTAGATATTTCTCTTTCTGGGTTTCGCGTGAAGGTAAAACCTGAAAATCGTTCCGATATCTCGGTGACTGCTGTCAATGGAAAAGGGAAAATGTATGCGGAGCAAACAGGCGGTACGTTCAAAATTCGTGCTGAAAATAAAAGCTTCTTGTTTTTTACTCAATTTGAAAAAGGAGAGCTTTTAGTTAAAATTCCAACAGATTATCATAAAAATGTGAAGATTACGGGTGGAAGCGGCGTCAGTGAGATTGACGGAGAAGGAAAGCTGTCCCTTCAAGATGTGATACTTAAATCAACGAGCGGAAACCTCACAGCTGAGAATTTCTCAGCAAAAAATGTAGAAATCAAAGCAACCTCTGGCAGACTGGCAGTGTCGCACATTGATGCGAAGGATAGTGATATTGGGGCAACTTCAGGGCGTGCCGATATTAATGATGTCAAAGGCGAGCTGCAATTGGGCATGACAAGCGGCCGATTGACAGCAAGTTTTGATACAATTGAGTCACCTGTCTCCTTTCATATGACATCAGGGAGTGCGAAATTTAATTTGCCAGATGACGGAGATTTCAACGTTCAGGTGAAAAAAACAAGTGGAAGCGTCGATCACTCGTATGACTTTGATCAAGTGGATAGTGAAGGTCGAGGCTTTACAGGTACGCGGGGAAAAGGGACACATGTAGTCGATATTGAAATGACAAGTGGTAACCTCAAGCTGCGGTAATGAATGAAAGAAAGGAAGGAGGCGAGTCAACTGCGTTTTACAAGGAATCAAATTTTAGGCATCATTGTTGTGATATTTGGTATTAATTTATTTCTCAAAATTATTGGGATCGGAGCAGATTTGTTTTGGCCTGTGTTTTTTGCGCTGGCGGGTTATTGGCTGCACTCACGATCCAAACGTTGGCTCGGTTCAGTTTCCTATATTTTTGCCGGCTTTCTCTTCTTAAAATTTCTGCTCAATATTACATTTAGTTTAACAGGTTACCTATTTGCGGCCTTTTTGATTTATGCCGGCTACCGCTTATTGAAAAATAAACCTGTTTTTGATGTCGATAAAAAGGAAACATCAGACGACGGGAAGCCTTCACTGAAAGTCAATCTTGAAAAAAAGAGCGATCAGAAGAAAACAAAAAGCCAGACAAAGCCGCGCAAAGAGCATGACTTTTTTATTGGTGAAGTCAGGCTGATGAAAAAGCCGTTTCAATTAAGTGATTTGACGATTTCAGGTTTTATTGGCGATGTTAAAATCGATTTATCAAAGGCGATCATCGCAGAAGAAGAGAGTACGATCGTGATTAGCGGGCTGATTGGAGATGTGGATATTTACGTACCGCAGGATATTGAAGTATGTGTGAGTGCTTCCGCCGCGATTGGTGATATGAAAATCATAGATGAAAAAAGAAGCGGGTTCGGCAGTAAAGTGTACGTGATGACCAACGATTACGATGAGAGCAAACGAAAAGTGAAAATCTCCATCTCTCTGCTGATCGGAGATGTGGATGTGAGATACTTATGAGGAAATTGCATTTAGGTCTCCAGTGGCAATCTGTTCGTCTTGGCGTCGGTATCTCGCTCGGTGTTGTGACGATGACGACCCTGCCGATGTTTTTTTATTATCAGCTTGATCCAATGATCCTGCTTTCTACCCGCTGGTTTGGCATACCGTTTTTTTGTATTTTACTCATCGTTAGTCTTGCGATTGGGATTTCTGCCGGGAGTGTATTTGGCTATCAGCATAAGAAACGCCTCGATCAGCTTGTTGAGTCGATTTTGAAATTTGAAAATGGAAACTTTGCATATAGACTGCCGTCTCTTGGCGACGATGAAATTGGCTTAGCCGCCGATCAATTAAATGAAATGGCGAAGCGGGTCGAAGGGCAAGTAGCCTCTTTGCAAAAGCTTTCAAATGAACGGGCTGAATGGCAGGTTCAAATGAAGAAATCGGTCGTCTCAGAAGAGCGGCAGCGGCTTGCACGAGAGCTCCATGATGCGGTCAGTCAGCAGTTATTTGCGATTTCAATGATGACTTCAGCTATTCTTGAAGGCATGAAGGAAAAGGACGAAAAGATATTAAAGCAAATGCAGCTTGTCGAACGAATGGCTGGCGATGCACAAAATGAGATGCGTGCTCTTCTGCTTCACCTAAGACCGATCACGCTAGAAGGAAAAGACCTGAAAAAAGGCTTAATTGAGCTGCTAAATGAATTCCAAGCAAAGCAGCCGATTGATATTGATTGGGAAATCGAAGATGATGTTCCGTTATCTAAAGGAGTAGAGGACCACCTCTTCCGAATTGTGCAAGAAGCCCTGTCTAATGTATTTAGGCATGCAAAGGCGACAAAGGTAACTGTGCGCCTGCTCATAAGAAACCGGCAAGTGCAGCTAAAGATTATTGATAATGGTATCGGCTTTCAAACAGATCATGTGAAGACAGCCTCCTACGGACTTGAATCGATTCGAGAGAGAACAAGTGAAGTAGGCGGTGTCGCAGAGATTATGTCATTTGAGGGAAAAGGCACACAAATTGATGTGAAGGTCCCCATTTTTGATGAAGGAAAAGGAGAGAACGTTCGATGATTCGAGTGCTTTTAATCGACGATCACGAAATGGTGAGAATGGGTCTTGCGGCCTTTTTAGAGGCGCAGGCTGATATTGAAGTCATTGGTGAAGCGTCAGATGGACAAAAAGGTGTAGAGCTAGCCGTTGAGTTAAAGCCAGATGTGATTTTAATGGATCTTGTCATGGAAGGGATGGATGGCATCGAAGCAACGAAAAGAATTTGTCAGGAAATTGAAGATGCCAAGATTATCGTTCTGACGAGCTTTATTGACGATGATAAAGTCTATCCGGTGATTGAGGCGGGTGCTCTAAGCTATTTATTAAAAACATCCAAGGCAGGAGAAATTGCTGATGCCATCAGATCAGCAAGTATCGGTGAACCAAGACTTGAATCAAAAGTGGCTGGAAAGGTCATGAATAAACTCCGTCATTCATCAAATGGGTCCATCCTTCACGATTCATTAACAGCAAGAGAAATGGAGATCTTGAAGCTGATTGCGGATGGGAAATCGAATAAGGTCATTGCCGAGGAATTATTTATTACAATTAAGACGGTGAAGACCCATATTACCAACATTCTTTCCAAACTTGATGTGGAAGATCGAACGCAAGCGGCTGTGTATGCGCACCGTCATAAGCTGATTCAATAAAAAAACAGCTTTCAAGTGAAAGCTGCTAGAACATGCGTAAAATTAGTCCTTCTGTCCTGTGATCGGACGTTCGGATAGTTGATGGAGCTCAGGAACTGGAAAAGCCTCCTGCTCCTTGGCCGATTTTTCTTCCAGGGTTTTCTTCATTTCGGATAAAAGCTTTACGCTCTCCTTTGCTGCTGCCGCTTTTTTTTCCTGCAAATCAATGATCTGTGAAAGTCCGACGAATAAACCGCCTCCCAACAGAAGGAGCGCAGGGGTTTGTCCATAATAAACCACGATCAAAAATGTGCTTGAAAAGCTGTCGGCTTCAATGAAGAAATCTTCTTTTGATTGCGTGAATACAACGATTAACAGAAGTATCCCTAGAATCAAAAATAGAATGCCGGCCGAAAGTAAAGCTCGTTTCATGATTGACACCCTTTTTTTCTTACCATTTTAACACACTCTATAAAGATTGTGTTGCGCCCTTAGTCCCGAAGTCACGGATTTTCACATTTGCCTTGTAACGAATGTCCGATTCACTAAAAATTTCATCCCAATGCTTCGCTTCTTTTCGAAAGTCCTTCGGATACGCAATACTCGCTTTTTGAGAAAACCCGCAAATATCTGCTTTGATCTCATGTTGTAATTCCCCAATGAAATCTTTTACGTTTTTCTCTAATTGACGCTCCACTGCACCCTCAATCTCTTGAAGATACTTTTCATTAAATGAGTTTTCACGCTCATTCCAATCCTCAGACAACCTTCCTTCAAGCGCCACTGACACATTAAATTGATATTTTCCGCTCGCTGTTTTATTCGTTTCAATGTTATGTTTCAGTTTAAAAATCTCAAACGAATAGATGCTGTGATCATATTCAAATTCAATGACTCCGCCTTTTCCGTCCCCAGTCAACAGATTGTATGACTGCACGGCTAACGGAGAGATGCTGGTGAGAAATCGTCTGTTCTTAATAATAGAGGCTCCATCGAGTATTAATTTCCCTTGATCCACACCGACTTTCGGAACAGCAAAAGATACGTTGTTTTGCATAGCAGAAGAAATATCTCCTAATGAAACGGGCTTGAACATACGTATGGTCGATTTTGTATTCCCAGAAATATCATATAATGTAGAAGAAGCTGGCTGCCCATCGTCATTGATTTTCAGCAAGTCCCCAGGCTTTTCTGAGGTCATAAAGACGAGGCTTCCTCTCCGCGTTTCATTGTCGCGAATAAATTGATTAATGACGAGGTCGAAATTATTCTCATTGATAAGTTCCTCAGAAAATAAATACACCCTCAGCTGCTGGGCGAAAATCCGGTGACTTTTGAGCGTCGTTGTTCGGAATATTTGATGTACGGAATCACCACTCGTTTCTATAATCTTTGTTGGGTCTTTTACGCTGGATTCTTGTTCAATTTTTTGAGGAACAAGGACTTGCATTGATATTTTAAGCTTATGACCGTCATCTCCTTTATCTAAGCCATAACCAATCGCCATGTTGAGTTCCTCAATATTGGTACTATCCCAGCATCCACTTAATAGAACAAGGGTCATTAATGCAAAAACCACTTTCTTTTTCATGCCGCTTTCCGCCTCCTTTTCAAAAATACGATGATAAATAAGAGAAACGGGAGAATGCCGAATAAAAGGAAAAATAAATTGTTCACATAGGTTAAATAATCACGCACTGTATCAACATCCTTTGGGAAAACGGCGGCAAAGTAGATGACAATTCCCATCAACGTGAGTACGACTTTTTTGGGTAATTTTGTTAGTTTGGATACCCCCATTGCAGCAAAAAACGTATATCCTACAAAGCTCGTATAAAGCTGAACAAGCCAAACGATAAGCAAAAAAGATTCAATCCGCTCAATAAAGATCCCCTGTATATCGAACGATTGAAATAAAGCAATCGTCGGCCAAGTCAACGTCGCAGTTTCTTTCACCGTGAACGCACCAACGACAAGAATATAGGTGAATATATAAATGATCGCAGGAATCAAAAAGCCGATTGCGCCATAAGCAAAGGTGTGTTTTTGCGTGTTCATATAGACAGGCATAAACAGCATCATTTCAATACCGACAAACGAAATGGCTGATGCATTAAAGGATTTGAAGACAGGGGAGAAGCCCTCGCCTAAAACAGGCCGGAGGTTATCTAACTTAAACTCTTGAACACTGAGTCCGTAAGCAATAAATAAGATAATTAGGGTGACAATGAGGAAAAAAGGGCACAGTCTGGCAAAATCACCAATCCCGCCGACGACAAGATAAAGACCGACCAAAATAAAGCTGATCATTGTCACCGCTACTGGAGTGTTTTGAAGCAAAAAAAACTTCACCATTTCCGACATAGCCCGCACTTCATAGCTGGCAACGCCGAGAAAATAAATAATAATGAGCAGGTTAGCAAGGGCACCGATCCACTTGCCAAGCCCCTCGTTCGTATAATCATAGTAAGAGGAGAAGGGGACTTTTTTCATCATAAGGACATTCGCAAAAATAAATACAATGTAAATGCCACTCATGAGTAAGAGCGCAATCCAGCCGTCAGGTGTAGCTGCAGCCTGAGCCATTGCTCTTGGCAGAATCATCATACTTGCACCTAATGTTGTATTGGCAATGATGGCACTTGCCTGATAGCTGGTGATCGACTCTTTATGATTGACCATATCGTTCTCCTTTCTTTTGATTTTTTAAAGGCAATCGAATGATGGAATTGTCTTCGTTTTTATAGCTGAACACAAAATCTGGTGAGAAATAAGGCGTCCCAAAACTTTTTTGCCGTGTTAAATGAGTAAGGAGAACGAGCATGAACAGCACAATCCCATATAAACCAAAGGTAGCTGCTGTAAACATGGACACAAACCGGAGCACGCGGAACGACATGCCCATCCCATATTGCGGGACAGTGAATGATGCGAGGGCAATCACACTGACGATAATCACCATGATCGAGCTCACAATATGAGCCTGAACGGCCGCCTGCCCGATGACAACTCCGCCTACAAGTCCAATCGTTTGCCCGAGCGGATTTGGCAGCCTTAAACCGGCTTCCCGCAGCAGCTCAATCGTTATCTCCATGATCAGTGCCTCCACAATAGGCGGAAAGGGGACATTTTCTCTAGTGCTTGAGATTGAAATAGCAAGAGTTGTTGGTAAAAGCCCTTGATGGAAGGACACAAGTGCAATATAAATGGCTGATAAAAATAATGTCAGAAAGATAGAGGTAAACCGCAGCATCCGAATGAGAGAGGCAGCGATCCATCTTTCATAATAATCATCAGGTGATTGCATAATCGTCGCGAGAGAAGCAGGTACAATTAACACAAAAGGAGAATGATCAACAAAAATGGCGACACGTCCATTATTTAAAGCAGAGGCCACTTTATCCGGCCGTTCTGTGTTTTGTATTTGCGGGAAAGGCGAGTACACATTGTCTTCAATCAGTTCCTCAAGAACACCGGAGTCTTGTATATCATCAATGGTGACTTGCTTGAGTCGTTTTTTCACTTCTTTTAAAACAGACGATTGAGCCATACCGTCAATGTACATGATGGTCACTTGGGTGTACTTTTTTTGACCAATCTTCATGTCGACGGTTTTTAGATCGGGGTTTTTCAAGCGCTGTCTTACAAGAGCTAAGTTCGTATCTAAATCTTCAATAAAGCCAATTTTCGGTCCTCTCACAACTGTTTCAGAGGTAGCATCCCCTATACTGCGTTTCTTTGTTCCGTGCGTTTCTAAAATATACGCATGCTGAAATCCGTTAATCAGAACAACACAATGCCCATCAAAAATCGCATCGACCAATTCCTCAGAGGTTTTCACCGAACGTGTGGTCATCATCGATAAATTGGATTCTAACTTCTCTTTTGTGAGAGACGTATGATCTTGGAGAAGCAGCTTTAAAAAGGTTTGAATCTCCATCTTTTCGTTCATTTCTTTTATGTATAAATAGTAAACCACCTGTCCGTGAGGCAGCGTTTTTTTCTCATGGACCAAATCGTCCATTTCCTTTAATTGCGGAAGAATGACGGAGAGATTATCGTATAAGTGCTCTTTTAATGGAGTCTGATTCATTCGGATCACCCGCCTCAAATCTTTTTCTTAGCATTACCTGCTTGAAAAAACAATATTCTGTGTTACATTATTTTGTGGTAAAAGAAAGAATGAGGGTTTTGGAGGAAACAAGATGGCACAGATTCGTTTAGCAGGAACAAAAGAGGAGATCGACCGTATTCTACAGTCGTTTGACAAGCATTATGAGGTGACATATACATCAAAGAATTACGGAAAAACGAACCCAAAATACAAATATTCGAAGGATGTTCGCGTTTATATTGAACTAAAATTAAAATAAAGATAAAATTTTAATTGAAAACGCTTAAAGGATTTTCGTTTTTTGTATAGAATAGAGTTGAGTGATGAGAAGCTATGGAGGGATACATAATGACAGAATTTAGAATCGAAAAAGATACAATGGGCGAAATCAAAGTGCCGAAGGACAAGTTCTGGGGTGCACAAACACAACGAAGCAAAGAAAATTTCAAAATCGGTTCTGAGAAAATGCCAAAGGAAGTTGTGAATGCGTTTGCAATTTTGAAACGTAGCACAGCGATTGCGAACGAGCGTCTTGGCAACCTTGAAAGCGAAAAAGCAGAAGCTATTGCTGCTGTATGTGATGACATCATCAGCGGAAAGTATGACGAGCATTTCCCGCTTGTTGTTTGGCAGACAGGCAGTGGAACACAAAGTAACATGAACATGAACGAAGTCGTTGCAAACAGAGCAACTGCTTATTTGAAAGATAAAAATAGCGAGTTCAGCATTCACCCGAATGATGACGTTAACCGCAGCCAAAGCTCAAATGATACATTCCCAACGGCTATGCACGTGGCAGCTGTTTTAGCTGTGTACAAAAAATTGCTGCCTGCTATTGACCAGTTAAGAACAACTCTTGATGAGAAAGCAAAAGCGTATCAAGAGATTGTGAAAATCGGCCGTACGCACTTGCAGGATGCAACACCGCTGACAGTTGGCCAAGAGATTAGCGGCTGGGTATACATGCTGGACCGTTCAAAAGAAATGATTCTAGAATCAACTGAAAAAATGAGAGAATTGGCCATTGGCGGAACGGCTGTTGGTACAGGCATTAACGCACATCCTGAGTTCGGTCAATATGTTGCTGAGGAAATTAGCCAGCTGACAGGTCAAACATTCAATTCTTCACCAAACAAATTCCATGCGCTGACAAGTCATGATGAAATTACGTATGCACACGGAGCCTTAAAAGCACTTGCAGCTGACTTAATGAAAATTGCCAATGATGTGAGATGGCTTGCAAGTGGTCCTCGCTGCGGAATTGGTGAATTGATCATTCCTGAAAATGAGCCGGGAAGCTCCATTATGCCAGGAAAAGTCAACCCAACCCAAAGTGAAGCTTTAACCATGATTGCAGCACAAATCATGGGGAATGATGCCACAATCGGTTTTGCAGCAAGCCAAGGAAACTTTGAGCTGAATGTATTTAAGCCAGTCATCATTTATAACTTCCTGCAATCAGTTGAACTACTTGCTGACGGCATGAACTCATTCCATGACAAGTGTGCAGTTGGAATCGAACCAAACCTTGAAACGATTGAGAAAAACTTGAACAATTCATTGATGCTTGTGACGGCACTAAACCCGCACATCGGATATGAAAATGCAGCGAAAATTGCGAAGCTTGCGCACAAAGAAGGATTAACACTAAAAGAAGCAGCACTTCAATTAGAGCTTTTAACAGAAGAGCAGTTCGAGCAATTTGTGAAACCAGAGGAAATGGTGAAACCGAAAGCAAAATAAGAAACCAGGGGCGGCTGCCCCTGGTTTTTTTCATTGAAAATATGTGTTTACAAATGATCCTCTTTCAAAATACGCAAAAGAGATTCGGAGTTGGTTTGAAGCGGTGCGTATAATTTCAATTGGTACAGCATGCCTTTCACGATGACTTGTCTTGGTTTTTGTTTGTTTAATTCATTTTCCAGAATGCCAAGTGCTTCAAATAATTCAGGCTCGTCTTTCACTTCATAGTGTGCTTCAGCCATCTCTCTTAATTCCTGTAAAAGAGATTCTGTGAGCGGATCGAATGACCGTTCATAAATCGGACCAAACCAATCGCTCGCTTGATCTACAGAAATGAGAGGAAGATCTTTTCGCTTCATCATACCGCCCATCAAATCATCGATACGGTGAATCATGGTTGTGGCAAGCTCTTCTGCTTCCAGCTGAAAATCATATAAAATCGCAAGCTCGAAATAAACGTGGCTCATGCCCTCAATCGTCAAACATAAATCAGCCATATAAGGAATGGCAGCGTCTCCATACACTTGTTTAATATTGTCGATATGAAGCTGAATCGTCGCAAGCCTAATTTGTTTTGCGAGCTGCTGCGTTTCTTGAGTCATAGGAAGCGCTCGATCGCTCAGCTGCATTTTAATAAAATCCTTTTGCTGCAAAATATTATCGTAATAGACAGTGAGCTGTTTGCGGTAGGCTTCTTTTGGTGTGCCGCCCTCTGTTTGAACCTCATGAATCCGGGTAAATACCTTATCGTAATAGTAATGAAGGATCGAAATGAGCAATGCTTCCTTTGATTTAAAATAAAGATAAAAAGCACCCTTTGACATGTGGCATTCATCCGCAATTTCCTGAACAGACGTTGTGTTGTAGCCTTTGCTGGCAAATAATTTCATGCCAGCCTCAATGATCATTTTTTCTTTCTTTTTCAATATGAATGTCATCCTTTCTTACCGAGAGACAAATGTCTTAGGAAACGTGCGCAAAGAGATGTGACTTATTGGTCATAAACGACGAAAGTTTTCAAAAATTAATCAGATTGTAACTTGTTTTTTACAGTGTAATTCTTTATATTATAAAGTAAGGTGACCAACTGGTCAAAATATGTGAAAGGATGATGTTCCATGAGAGAAATCGATGATATGATTAGACGCTTGCGAACAAAAGGGATTCAAGTAGAAAAAGTCAAAATGCCGAAAGAGACAACCATTGAAAAGAAATGGATGTATCAAGCTGGCAAAAAGATCAAAGCCACATACCGTGATTTCAATGGGTATTCATTCATTTAAAAAAGACTGCGGTCAAAAACCTACAGTCTCTTCTTTGGAACCATGATTGTATAACGTACACCTAGATCATCATTTTCAATAGATATGGACGCTTGATGCATTGAAAGGATTCTTTTGACAATGCTTAATCCAATACCGAATTCGCCCTTTTTTCCCTTACTAAAAGGTTCGTATAGGTTGGACAGCATATGTTCTTCAATTGGAGGACCGTCATTACGAATGACAATGCGGATTTGATCCTCTTCTTGTTTCATCTGAATATCAATCTTACTTTTTGCGTAGCGAAGTTGATTTTCTAGTACATTCTCAAATAATTTGCTCCATTGTTCTGGATCGCCTTCAAGAGCAGCCTCATCATCTAAGTCCACGTTCCACTGCAATTCATTTTTCGACCAGCGTATTCGGTCGACCACTTCCAGCATCGTATTACTGAGTAGGAAGGAAGAATGTGCGGGATGTTGTTTTGATAAATAATCAAGCTTTGTTAAGTACAGCAGATCCTTGATTTTCTTCTCAAGCTTTTCCGCTTCACCTTCAATGACTTCCACCGTTTGTTCAAGATCTCCCTTAGGAAAAATACCATCTTTAATGGACTGCGTATAGCCGCGGATGACCATGACAGGTGTTTTTAAGTCATGTGAAATATTCTGCAAAAGTGTCCGTTCTGTTTCATCTTTTTGAATGAGTTTTTGTCTCATTTCTTCAATGGTATGACCAAGTTTGCCAATTTCATCTTGCCGGTCAACGATGACAGGATCGTCCCAGTCCTCTTGGGCAATCCGTTTGACGTGCTTTTCAAACGCAACGATTGGTCGGGATAGATAGCGGGCAAGCCAAATCGATGGAATCCAGCTTAGTAAAATAACAGTGCCTAAGATAAAGATCAGCTGTTTAAACAGCGTAAAGGACAGGTCATCTCGATAAGAATCTGGTGCATAGGACAGAAGAATATATTGTGTATTGCCTGATGATACTTTTTTGATGACAAAAAAGATATGCTGGCCGTTCACCTCTTCAGAATACCGTTTCGTTGCGCTTTTTTGTTTTTTCACAAACGATTGGATTTTCTCAATAAAAGCATGCGGAAAAAACTGCGCCATTTGATCTAATTCATCTGACGGGATCAAAATGTGCTGCACGGAGCGGTTTTCCGGTGTCGACTTTGGCGAGCCGTCTCGGTTCAATGGATATTCTGTCAGCACTTGCTGTTCATTTTCGATATTTTTATAAATTTCATTTGTGAAGAAGTCACGTAATGTATTGGAAAATAGAATAATCAGGACAATGGAAATGGTGAGCAAAATGCCAGAGATCACAGCCCAAATTTGAAAAGCGAGCGGTTTGTTCTTCATCCTTTCAGCATCCTATAGCCAAATCCATAGATGGTCTCGACCTTTAAGTCGGGCATTTTTTTGCGCAGCCGTCTGACAAGGTCATCCACCACACGATCTGTCCCGAAGTAATCGTGTCCCCAAATCTTGACGAGGATATCTTCACGAGAAAAAGCATGTCCTTGGTGATGTGTAAATAAAAGCAGCAAGTCAAATTCCTTAGACGTTAAGTTAATGAGCTGCCCCTCTTCATAGACCTCTCTTACATCCTCATGAATGACATAAGAAGAAACTGAAGTGACGCTTTGCTGCTGCGGGGTATCGCTGTTTTTATACACAAGCTCCAGCAGCTTTTGAACCCGAATGATCAGCTCACGAGGAAGAAACGGCTTCGCAATATAATCACTGCTTCCCAGCTCTAAGCCGAGGACACGGTCGATATCTGCATCACGTGCTGAAATGAAAATGACCGGTACGTCAGGTGATGCGGCTTTGATTTCTTTAATAAGGGTGTAGCCGTCTGTATCAGGCAGCATGATATCTAAAATCCATAGATGCGGCGGCTTGTTTATGGCTTCGCGTGCCGCTTCTCCGGTTAAAAAAGAGGAGACATTCCAATCTTCACTCTCTAAATATTTGGTTAACAGTTCATTTAAATTTTGTTCATCTTCAACTAAATAAATGGTGTACGACAAAGTCTTCCACATCCTCTCAACGTCATTATAACGGGATACGAAGGCGGCATGTCAACAATCACACGCTTTTTTCACAATTTCACATATTCTTCTCATCATTATCCCATAATGTTTGATTATGATAAGGTCAAGGGAAAAAAGGGCATAGACAAAAGGCGGATGAATAGGTGCTTTTCATCAATGTGCGCACCTTGCTTTTTTTCTATGAATAAGTATTATATAATTTGACATATTGCCATAAAGTATTTTTCAATGATCTTTCCATTAAGAGGACCTGAGTCCTATCTAGACATATGAATGAAACATGATGTAAAGGAGTGCAAGCGATGGATTTCCGAAGAGAAGATGAAGAGAATAAGATGAATCATCCAGAAAATCAAGACAATGAAATGAATCATCAAAAAGATACCCATCAAGAGAATGAGAAACAAATAGACGCACCAGAAAAAGAGAAGGATCTTGTTTTTCACCAGCATGAAAATGAAGCATCTGCCTCGCAGGAGAGTGTGACAAAGCATTCTCCTCAAATGGTGGATGACCGTGCGTCGAAAAAAGAGAAAAAGCGGAAGGCGGCATGGCTCAGCCCAATTCTTGGAGGAATTATTGGCGGTGGTCTTGTACTTGGCATTACACCGCTTTTGCCGCAGTCACAGGATACAGCTGCCAACACGCAAACGCAGACCGCATCAAGCGAGCCGGCAGCCTCAGATAATTTCTCGACAAAACAAATCACAAATGCCACAAATGTGGCTGATATGGTAGAAGATTTAGAGCCCACTATTGTTGGGGTCTCAAACTATCAATCTACACAAAACTCGTTTGGCTTGAGCGGTGATCAAACAGAAGCTGAAGCTGGAACAGGCTCTGGTGTCATCTTCAAAAAAGATGGCAAAAAAGCGTACATTATTACAAATAACCACGTTGTCGAAGGGGCCAATAAAATCAAGGTCACCCTTTATGATGGAAAAACAAAAGACGCAAAGCTTGTCGGCAGTGATGTCATGACCGACTTAGCCGTTGTTGAAATGAACGCAGACGGCATTGATAAAGTGGCAAGCTTTGGTGATTCTTCTAAGCTTCGTGCTGGAGATAAAGTCATTGCCATTGGGAATCCGCTCGGTGCACAGTTCTCAGGTACTGTGACAGAAGGAATCATTAGTGGTCTTGATCGTACCGTAGAAGCAAATACGTCATCTGGTACGGTGGAGATGAATGTACTGCAAACAGATGCAGCCATTAACCCAGGAAACAGCGGGGGGCCACTGATCAATACAGATGGTCAAGTCATTGGCATTAACAGCTTGAAAATCAGCGAAAGCGGTGTGGAATCACTCGGATTTGCGATCCCAAGTAACGATGTCAAACCGATTGTAGATGAGCTGTTGAAAAATGGAAAAGTCGAACGTCCATACCTTGGCGTACAAATGATTGACCTTGAGCAAGTGCCTGAGACGTATCAGGAAAATACGCTCGGCTTATTTGATAAACAAATCGGCAAAGGCATTTACGTAAAGGATGTTTCAAAAGGTTCACCTGCTCAAAAAGCAGGCTTGAAATCTGGAGATGTCATCATTAAGTTCAAAGGAAAAGACGTAGTGAACAGCTCTCAGCTGAAAGAAATTCTTTACAAAGAAACAAAAGTCGGCGATAAAACCACAATGACTGTCATCCGTGAAGGAAAGAATAAAAATCTAGATATTACCCTTGGACAGTCAGATAGCGAATAAATGAAAAAAACAGGTGGATGTCAACATGTCCGCCTGTTTTTTTGTGCTTATTTTTTTGAAAGTGTACGTAGTATGATCTGTTCCCACATGTTCCACGGCAGAAGCTGCTTTGCTGTGAATGAAAGTCGTACACCTTTTCCAACAAGATATCTCAGCCGTTTCAGCCGCCTCTTTTCTGCTAAACGTACAACAAGCTCTGCCACTTCACGAGGATCTCCATAGTTGGATTTCTGGGCATCAATATGGGCCATCATCTTTTGATAGAGTTTTGTGTATTTCGATTCTTCTGCGGGTTGAATCATTTGCTCGTTCATGGAGGTGTTCCAAATATTCGTCTGGAAAGAGCCTGGCTCGATCAAGGCCGCCTGTATACCGAACGAAGCCAGTTCAATCCGCAAGCTTTCTGTATAGCCTTCCAACGCAAACTTAGACGATACATATGGAGAAAGTGCAGGCATTCCCATTAATCCGCTGATACTGCTCATATTGAAAATCTTTGCGCCACTCGTCATAAACGGCAGCACGGCTTGGGTCATTTCCATCACACCGAAGACATTCACTTCAAATTGCTGGCGGTATGTATCGACAGGAACCTCCTCCGCAAAACCAGCAAAGGCTGTTCCCGCATTGTTCACAAGCAGTGTAATGGGTGCATAAGCATGAAGCTTCTTCTGAAATGCTTGAATCGATTGCGTATCGGTCACATCTAACGCTTCAATATGTATCATGCCAGATAAAGAGGCTTCCTCGATTTCTTCAGCGAGCTTTTTGGCACTTTTTTCTTGTCTGACGCCGGCAATCACTGTATAGCCCCGCTTTGCGAGACACATCGTGATGAGCTTGCCAAAGCCGCTATTGGCACCAGTTACAATGGCTGTTCTTTTCATCATCCGGTCCTCCTTTTTGTTTCAATTTATCATAGTGGGCTGTTTTATTGAATAACAAAAAGAAGCCTGGAGAAGAATAAAAAGCGATGCTGTGAAATAGGAGGAAACACATGATGTGTTGGAAGAAGGCGGGACGAATAGGAGTGCTGCTCTTTATGCTGTCCGGCTGTCAATCAGTTGAACCGTTACAACAAACACATGAAGCAGAAGCAGAAAGTCTGTCAGCTGTTCAAATGAAGGAACTGCCATTTCAGCATGTGCATCTGCTTGTCCAATATGGACAGAAAAACGAATTATACGAAGCGACCTACCGTCAGGCAAGAGGCAAAGAGGAAGCAATCATTCGTGATCATATGAATGGAGCCCGCTATGAAGGAGAAGAAGCCTTGCGCGAGATGAAGATGAAGCTGAATGATATATCGATTCCTAGTGCAAAGATCAATGAAGCGTATGTAAATGAACTATTAACTGCTTTTAATTTAGATGATGATTATCAGCGGATTCAGATCGATTTAAAGCTCGAGGATGGGACCAAACGTACATTCCAAAGGAAGAAATAAACGAGACTTTCTCATTTTTTAATTGAAAATGATTTTCAAGATCACTTAAATCTGATACACTAAATTGAGATAAGTGATCTTTTACGTCTGTACATAGACGATATTTCATATAAAAATTTGGATGAGAAAAGGAGCGTTTGAGCGGAATGAGTGCCATTTCTACTGAAGGTTTAAGCTTAGGCTACGGAGAAACAATGATCATCGATGAACTAAATGTATCAATCCCTAAGGGTGAAATCACAGTATTTATTGGCAGTAATGGATGTGGTAAATCCACGCTACTTCGCTCTTTGGCCCGACTCATGAAGCCAATGGGTGGTTCTGTCCTGCTTGAAGGTCATTCCATTGCAAAATTACCAACAAAAGAAGTAGCGAAACAGCTCGCCATTCTTCCACAAGGACCAGAAGCGCCAGAAGGATTAACCGTGCATCAGTTAGTGAAGCAAGGAAGATATCCTTATCAAAATTGGCTGAAGCAGTGGTCGAAGCAAGATGAAGAAGCTGTGAACCGCGCATTGAAGTCAACAAAGATGGAAGATCTTGCTGATCGGACCGTTGATTCATTATCAGGTGGACAAAGGCAGCGTGCATGGATTGCGATGACGCTGGCCCAAGAGACCGATATTATTTTGTTAGATGAGCCGACGACATATTTAGACATGACGCATCAAATCGAAATTTTGGATCTTCTGTTTGATTTAAATGAGAAAGAGCAGCGCACGATTGTGATGGTTCTTCATGACCTCAATCTTGCATGCAGATATGCTCATCATCTTGTCGCGATTAAAGACAAGTCAATCTATGCAGAAGGCAGACCAGAAACAGTGATTAATTGTGATCTTGTGAAAAATGTCTTTGATATGAATTGCCAAGTGACAACAGATCCTTTATTTGGAACACCATTATGTATTCCGCACGGTAGAGGACGCTGTATTGTGCAGCAAGCGCAAGCTGAAACGTTTCTTGCTGCAAGATAATCGTATGTCAAAAGCCTGACATCTGTGTCTCACAGAGTCAGGCTTTTTTCTGAAAAAGGAGCGGAATATCAATGGGAAATGAATTAGATGAAAAGCTGGAAGGCTTGCTTGATAAATATACAGAGCTGCTGCTCGGTGAATCAACAGACGAGCTGAAACAAGATGTGAAACAATGGGTGATCTACTCCCATATCGCAAAAAGCATGCCGCCGCTAGCAAAGCATTTCAATGAAACGTATCCAGAAGCAAAAGAAGAAATCAAACACACGATTCAACGAATCAAACAGTTGAACGAAGCTCATCGCGCCAATAAAGACCGTTAAAAAACTGCCAGCAGCGTGTAGACAAAGCCTCGCATTCTTTGTCAGTCCTGTGCGCTGGTGCTCACGAATGTTCAATTCGCTCCGCGCCAGTGCTCGTCCTTCCTAGACTGCAAAGGTTTTCTATCACGCTGAAAAGAAGATAAAGGGCTAAAATAAAAATCATTTTAGCCCTTTATCAACAATTGACTGCCAGCTCCAACTGGCAGTTTTTTTCTTATGACATTTGTGATGAACCGTACGGAGATTGATCTGTCAGTGTTTGCTGGAATTTCTGGTGTGCCTGCTGGAGCTTTTGCTGATCAGCGGCTTCAACAGAATACCAGCCATATCGGAACATGACATCATATAAATGTCTTTGTGTTTTCTGTGTTTCCAGTGCAATTCGCTGAATATCCTGATAAAGAGATTCATGACTGAATTCATTGAGCGCTGTGTTGTATCCACTTGTCATATATTTTTCAGTCGACAAGAGGTCTGTGACAAAATCACGATCGTTCATGTTGGTTGTTGTGGGAACCGGAGTTTGTGGATTCCCGATTTTTTGTTGGTTTTGCTGTTCCATGTTTTTTCCTCCTATTGCATAAAGCCAGTAGACTGGCCTTGCCCTGAGCTGCCTAAATGCTGAAGAATTTGTGTGTAATGCTGATGATGCATTTGCCCAACTTGATTTAATTCTTGTTTCAATGTTTGGTCCTGGCAATGCTCGGCCATAAAATGAGCCTTTTTCATGGCGATCAAATTCCAGTTGAGCATATCCTCTAAGTACAAGGAATCCTTCACTGAAATGACTTCTGGGGGCATATTCATTTGCTGATTGTTCAACTTGTGTTCCTCCTTACGAATTTGTTTCCTTACTGTTTCTTTTTATATTGCTGATTTTGACTGGTTTTTTTCCCGCCTAGGTCTGCTTCCTGTGATGGACCTGCGTTTCCTTTTACACTTGCAGCACTAACGCCTGCTTTCGATGGGTTTTTCTTCAAACGAGACATGTGGACATCACCTCCATTCTTACAATTCCCTCTCATCTTTAATTCATACGCCGCAAAATAAGGCACACGAGAATGTGTAAATTTTTGAAATCTGCTATTGAACTGTTTCGGAAAATCTTTTAAGATAAAGAAAGAGGCATTGCTTTTTTTTGGACAAAAAATGAATGACTGTTCATTCAAAATGTTTAGGGGGATATTTATGGGCAAACATATTCGCAAGGCGGCTGTCATTGGTTCAGGTGTCATGGGCTCAGGCATTGCTGCACATTTAGCCAATATTGGGATACCAGTTACACTGCTAGATATTGTGCCAAATGAACTGACAAAGGAAGAAACGGCGAAAAAGCGGACGCTTGATCACCCTAGTGTTCGGAATCGATTAAGTCAAGAAGCGATGAAAAAATTGTTAAAGCAAAAGCCAGCACCTCTTACTTCAGCAAAAAACCTATCATACATCACACCGGGAAATCTCACAGACCACCTTTCCTTATTACACGATGCTGACTGGATCATTGAAGTCGTCACTGAAAAGCTCAGCATCAAAAAGCACGTATTCTCTCTCATCGACGAACACCGCAAAGAAGGAAGCATCGTATCAAGCAATACATCCGGTATTTCAGTTGAAAAAATGGCAGAAGGCCGATCAGATGATTTTAAACGCCATTTTTTAGGCACACATTTTTTTAACCCAGCTCGTTATTTAAAGCTCTTAGAAATCATTCCTATTCAAGAAACCGATCCAGAAGTACTGTCATTTATGAAAACATTTGGCGAGGATGTACTCGGCAAAGGTGTGGTTGAAGCAAAGGACACACCGAACTTTATTGCAAACCGCATTGGCACTTATGGACTTCTTGTCACAGTGCGTGAAATGCTTGAAAACAAATACACTATCGGAGAAGTGGATTCTGTCACAGGACCTCTCATTGGAAGACCGAAAAGTGCGACCTTCCGTACACTGGATGTAGTGGGACTCGACACGTTTTCACATGTGGCACGAAACGTATATGAGCAGGTAGAAGGAAAGGAAAAAGAGATTTTCCAGCTGCCTGAGTTTATTGAAAGAATGCTCGAAAAAGGATGGATTGGCAGCAAGGCAGGCCAAGGTTTTTATCAAAAAAATGGGAAGGTCATTTTAGAGCTTGACCCAGTGACGCTCACATATGGTGAACGCACAAAGCTAAAAGATCCAGGCATTGAAATGGCGAAACAGCAAAAGGGTGCAAAAGCAAAGTTGAAAGCGCTTATTTATCAGGATGGCCGTGCAGGGCAACTACTTTGGAATATGACAGCTCCCGTACTTCTTTATTCAGCTCATCTAAAAGGTGAAATTGCGGATGATATTCAGTCTATCGATAACGCCATGAAATGGGGATTCGGCTGGCAGCACGGCCCATTTGAGCTGTGGGATGCAATAGGTGTCAAAAAAGCCGCTGAACGCATGGAAGCAGAAGGCCACAGTATTCCAGCATGGGTGCAAGACATGCTGTCAAAAGGACATGAGACATTCTATCAAGAGAATGCTGATGGAGAGCGTGCGTTTTATCATAACGGGGCTTATGAACAGGAAAAAGGAAACGACAAACATATTTCTTTAGCTAGATTGAAAAAGAAACACGACGTCATCTTCAAAAATTCTGGTGCGAGCCTGATCGATATTGGTGATGATGTCGCCTTGCTCGAATTTCACTCTAAAAGCAATGCCATTGGACTAGATGTCATTGATATGATTAATCGCGCTGTTGATGAGACGGAAAAGAATTATAAAGGGCTTGTCATCGGAAACCAAGGGAAGAACTTCTGTGTTGGCGCAAACCTTGCCCTGATTTTAATGGAGGCACAGGACGACAATTTCTTTGAAATTGACTTTGTGATCAGACGCTTCCAGCAGGCAATGATGAAGGTGAAATATAGCAATCGCCCAGTCGTGGCCGCCCCATTTGGGATGACATTAGGAGGCGGAACAGAAGTTTGTCTGCCGGCAGCAGCTATTCAGGCGTCCAGCGAAACATACATGGGACTTGTGGAAGCGGGAGTTGGACTGATTCCAGGAGGCGGCGGAAACAAAGAGTTATATCTTCGTCACCTGCAAGGATCAGCGAAGCCGTCGCAGACGGCTATACAGGATGCCACGCTGAAAACATTTGAAACAATTGCAATGGCAAAAGTATCAACTTCAGCTGAGGATGCGCGGGATATGAACATGCTCCGCGTGAGTGACCGGATCAGTATGAACGGGGATCACCTGATCTATGATGCAAAACAACTGGTGCTCTCTCTTGATGAAGCCGGTTATCATGCGCCGCTCAAGCAAAAGGTGCCGGTCATGGGAGAAACAGGCTATGCAGCGATGATTTTGGCTGCTGAAAATATGAGACTGTCAGGATACATTTCAGAGCATGACATGACCATTGTAAAAAAATTAGCTCATGTCATTTCCGGCGGGAAACTGCCATTTGGAACAGAGGTAGAGGAGCAATACTTATTAGAGCTTGAAAGAGAAGCCTTTTTAAGTCTTGTAGGAGAAGTGAAATCACAGGCACGTATGCAGCACATGCTCGTCAAAGGAAAACCTTTACGTAACTAAGGGGGAGTCAAAATGAGAGAAGCAGTCATTGTCGCTGGCGCAAGAACACCAGTAGGGAAGGCGAAAAAAGGATCGTTAAAACATGTCCGGCCTGATGATATGGGCGCATTATGTGTAAAAGAAACGTTAAAGCGTGCCGGTGAATACGACGGTCAAATAGATGATTTGATCATTGGCTGTGCAACGCCGGAAGCAGAACAGGGGTTAAATGTGGCCCGGAATATTGGAGCATTAGCGGGACTGCCTTATACGGTACCTGCCATCACCATAAACCGTTACTGCTCGTCTGGACTTCAATCTATCGCTTATGCGGGTGAACGTATTATGCTCGGGCAGGCAGACACGATTTTAGCCGGAGGAGTCGAATCGATGTCACAGGTGCCGATGATGGGGCATTCCATTCGTCCAAATGCTCTCTTGGCAGAGCAAGCACCTGAATACTACATGAGCATGGGGCACACGGCAGAGCAAGTGGCGCAAAAGTATCAGGTCACACGTCAAGATCAGGACGCTTTTGCGGTGAGGAGTCATCAAAAGGCAGCAAAGGCACTTCAAGAAGGAAAATTTTCAGATGAAATTGTGCCTGTTGATGTAACAGAGCGACGGGTAGGTGAGCAATATCAATTAGAAGAGCATCAATTCACGTTCTCACAGGATGAAGGTGTGAGAGCAGGCACAACGGAGGAGATTCTTTCCACATTGCGTCCAGCCTTCTCAACAAAAGGCACGGTGACCGCAGGGAATTCGTCTCAAACAAGTGACGGGGCTGCGTGTGTGATGATGATGGACCGCGAGAAAGCATCCTCACTTTCTCTTCAGCCGCTCGCTAAATTCAGAGCATTTGCGGTTGGCGGTGTACCGCCTGAAGTGATGGGGATCGGTCCGGTTGAAGCCATTCCGCGTGCGCTGAAAATCGCTGGACTTGAGCTGAAGGATATTGGCCTGTTTGAATTAAACGAAGCGTTTGCTTCTCAGGCAATTCAAGTCATTCGTCATTTAGGAATTGATGAGGAAAAGGTGAATGTCAATGGCGGGGCAATTGCGCTCGGACATCCGCTCGGCTGTACAGGAACGAAACTAACGCTGTCACTGATTCATGAAATGAAACGGCGAAACGAACAATTTGGCATTGTCACAATGTGTATCGGCGGGGGCATGGGAGCAGCAGGCATTTTTGAATTGATCTAAAGGGGGAAATCAGAATGAAAGCATTGGAAGATGTAAAAAAGGGTGGAAGCTTTTTAATTGATGAGACGAATTATGAGCATATTTTTACACCGGAGGATTTCTCTGATGAACATCAAATGATTGGAAAAACAACAGAGGATTATATTTTACAAGATGTGGTTCCGCATATTGATCAAATTGAAAACCATGAGTTCGAGCATTCGGTCAGGCTTCTCAAAAAGGCTGGTGAGCTTGGGCTGCTTGGAGCTGATGTGCCTGAGGAATTCGGCGGGCTTGGATTAGATAAAATCAGTTCCGCTATCATTACTGAAAAATTCGCTAGAGCAGGAAGCTTCTCACTTTCCTATGGTGCTCATGTCGGTATTGGTTCTCTGCCGATCGTGCTCTTCGGGAATCAAGCGCAAAAGGAAGCGTACCTGCCTGGACTCGCCTCTGGTGAAACCATTGCGGCGTACGCACTTACTGAGCCTGGATCAGGTTCTGACGCTCTTGGAGCAAAAACAACGGCAGTTCTGAATGAAGCAGGTACCCATTATGTCCTCAATGGAGAAAAGCAGTGGATCACAAACTCCGCATTTGCCGATGTCTTTGTTGTGTATGCGAAGATTGATGGTGAACACTTCTCTGCTTTTATCGTCGAAAAGGATTTTCCAGGTGTCAAAACGGGGCCTGAAGAGAAAAAGATGGGTATTAAAGGATCATCGACAAGAACATTGATTCTTGAAGATGCCCAAGTACCGAAGGAGAATTTGCTCGGTGAAGCTGGCAGAGGTCATGTGATTGCGTTTAACATTTTGAATATTGGGCGCTATAAGCTGGCAGTCGGCACAATCGGTGCATCAAAGCGCGTCATTCAATTGTCGGCAGAATATGCGAACCAGCGTAAGCAGTTCAAAACACCAATTTCTCGATTCAGCTTAATTGGTGAAAAAGCAGCCAATATGTCAGCAAAGCTCTATGCGATGGAAAGTGCTGTTTACCGTACGGTTGGATTATTTGAACAGCGGATGGGGCTCTTAAGTGATGAAGAGCAAAAAGACGGCAAACAAATTGCCCAATCCATTGCGGAATATGCGATTGAATGTTCTCTCTGTAAAGTGCTTGGCTCTGAAACGTTAGATTATATTGTGGATGAAGGCGTGCAGATTCACGGCGGATATGGATTCATGCAAGAATACGAGGTCGAAAGAGCCTATCGCGACTCGCGAATTAACCGGATTTTTGAAGGGACAAACGAAATCAACCGTTTGCTTGTACCAGGTACATTCTTGAAGAAAGCGATGAAAGGAGAGCTTCCGCTGCTTCAAAAAGCGCAAACCTTACAGGAAGAGCTAATGATGATGATGCCGGAAGAGCCAGGCGATCAGCCGCTCGATCAAGAAAAATATTTGCTCGCCCATGCGAAAAAGATCGCCTTAATGGTGGCTGGTATGGCAGCTATGAAATACGGGAAAGCCTTAGACAAAGAGCAAGAAATTCTTGTGAACATAGCCGATATCGTCAATGAAATTTTTGCTGCTGAATCAGCGATTCTGCGTACAGAAAAGGCAATCGCTGCAACAGGGGCAGAAAAGAATGAACAAAAGCTTGCTTACACACAAATTTTCACGCAGGAGGCTTTCTTAAAGATTGAAGCCCATGCAAAAGAATCTTTGATTGCGATGGAGGAAGGAGATTCACTCCGCATGAGCCTGTCAGCCCTTCGCAAGCTGACAAGATTTACGCCGATCAATGTCATCGCCAAAAAGCGCGAAGTGGCAAAACGAATCTTTGAAGCAGAGAAATATATCGTATAAGGACGGCTTAAAAGGTGCGGATATCACTCCGCACCTTTCAGCGTGTAGACAAACCCTCGCATTCGGTGTCAGTTCTGCGCTCCGGTGCTCACGAATGTCAAATTCGCTCCGCTCCGGTACTCGCCCTTCCTAGGGCTGCAAAGGTTTTCTATCAAGCTGAAAAGAAGACAAAGGGCTAAAATCAAGATCATTTTAGCCCTTTTTGTAAGCATACATTTAGGTTTTTAAAATATTTTGTGATAAAATGTTGTCACAATTTGCAGGAGGTGAAAATGGTGGCTTTAGATTTTTACGAATACCCATCTTGCGGTACATGCCGAAAAGCAAAAAAGTGGCTGGAAGCACACAATAAAGACATCAACAGCATACATATCGTCGAAGAGACGCCTGATAAAGAAACATTAAAAGCCCTTTACGAAAAAAGCGGTTTAGAGCTGAAGAAATTCTTTAATACAAGCGGACAAAAATACCGGGAGCTGCAGCTGAAAGATCAACTTCCTGCAATGTCAGAGGACGAGCAGCTAGAATTACTCGCGTCTAACGGAATGCTGATTAAGCGCCCGATTACAACAGACGGAAAACGAGTCACGGTAGGATTTAACGAAGATACATTTAAAAGCGTCTGGAAATGATGTAACTTTCATTCAGATTGTGGTATCTTCAATATAGATTGTAAGAAAAGACTGGAGGGGTATTGAATGAGCACACCAAAAGATTTACGTTATTCAGAAGAACATGAATGGGTCAAAGTAGAAGGAGATAAGGTGCGTATCGGTATTACGCATTTTGCTCAATCTGAGCTGGGCGATATCGTGTTCGTTGAGCTTCCTGAAGTAGGAGACAAAATCACAGCGGACGAGCCTTTCGGAAGTGTAGAATCAGTGAAAACCGTTTCTGAACTTTATGCACCGATCAATGGCACAATCGTTGAAGTGAACGATGAGCTGGATGACAGCCCAGAATTCGTCAACGACTCTCCATACGAAAAAGCATGGATGATCGTGGTAGAACCAGCTGATGCTTCTGAAATTGAGAACTTAATGACGGCTGAGCAATATGAAGAAATGACAAAAGAAGACTAATTCATGAGAAATTGGACACTCTACCTTTATGGGGGGTGTCCAATTTGTCTTTTCAAAAAGAACACGTGGATATAACAGAGCATGTCACTGGACGATTCAAAGAAAGCGGCATGGTACTTTATCATCAAAATGAAGAGATTGGCACGATGATTAGTGAAAACCAATATGAGCTGAAATCGGGATATTCCTATGATCAAAACCGTTTTTATCGTTTAACGGATACATTGACCGATGGGACAGAAAAATATGTTGACTGTGACGATGAAAATGGCTGGTGCTAATCACAGATGAGACTGCAGTGAACAGAAGCTGCAGTCTTTTTGATGACGAGGCGCTCAATCTTTACAACCTGAATGAAAGATTGTAATCTAAGGAAGAAGTGAATCAACGTCAAAAGGGCCGGGTGATCGTGATGAATGTCGAGATAGAAAAGGTCATCATTGTAGAAGGTAAAACAGACAAACAAAAGCTAAAAGAAGTCATAAGTGAACCTGTTACCATCATTTGCACCAATGGCACGATCAGTACATCGAAGCTGGATCAGCTTGTGGACGATTTATTGGGGAAAGACGTTTACATATTAGCTGACAGTGACGATGCAGGCGACAAACTGCGGAAGCAATTTCGAAAAGAATTCCCTGAAGCACTTCATCTTTTTGTCGACAGAACGTACCGCGAAGTGGCCGCTTCACCGTCAGCCCACATTGCATCTATCCTATTAGCTGCAAACATTGATGTTCATTCGAAATATTTATGAGGGTGGACGTATATGAAAGAGATTGAAGAACACGAATTCAAGGAGATAGAGGACGATTTATTTCTTTTATACTTATATACACCGTTTTGCGGAACATGCCAGCTGGCAAAGAAAATGCTGGCAGTCGTAGACGCCATGCAGCCGGATGTACCATTTTACGAAAACAATTTAAACTATTCACCAGGCTTTGCGAAAGCATTTGAAATCGAGAGTGTTCCTTGCTTTCTCATGTTTAAAAAAGGTGAATTGGTGCAAAAAGGCTATGCCTTTCACTCAGTTCCATATCTTCATGAAATGATTGAAACCGCTAAATAAAGCGGTTTTTTGTCATATTTCAAGAAATTCATTTGAAAATTTGTCGAGTTATTTATAAAGGACAAGCCGATGTTTGTAGAGAAATGTTATGTATAACCAAATGACAGGGAGGTTATACATGTGGAAAATGTGAAAGCCCATGGTAACACAGGGCAGCGTTTATTATTAAAGCCGCTGCTCTCATCATCATCCTTGAAGATTACATTTGAGGCGGAAACTGACTCTTGTACATTGATTGTGGATGAACGTGGTGAAGTGAAGAAACTACCTGCAATTGAGTTATCGGATCTCATCTTTTATGGTGAGAGGAAAGAAATTCTTCAATTATTAGATGGAGATATGTCCTTACAGCAGTTAATCAGCAGAGGACAAGTCAAAGTGAAAGGGTCATTCCGTGCGCTCCTTAGACTAGAGGCGGTGCTTTGGCTGACGAACGGTTTTTTTCGAAAAATGATAACGTAGTTGTTTACTTGGAAATTAGCGATTTACAGCGTTGACATATCTCGGGTAGCATGATATCCTACGTTAGTAAAAACATGAACATCACATAAAACAACATATTTTCTCTTATTAAGAGAGGTGGAGGGACGTGCCCTATGAAACCCGGCAACCGTCAGCATAGCTGAAATTGGTGCCAATTCACTCAAAGCCGCAGCGCTTTGAAAGATGAGAGAAAGGCGTAATTGACATAAAAGGCCTTTCTGCTTGCGTTGCAGTTAGGTCTTTTTTACTGACCTGGCGCCAGGCTAGAGTCATGACAGAAAGAAGAATAAATAACGTATGTGATGGAAACCTATAGATTCAGCAAGAAAGCAGGTGATCAGACTGTGATCCATTTACAGAATGTATCAAAAACGTACCATTCAAAAAGCGGAAATGTTGATGCCGTGAAAGACGTCAACTTGGATATTGATAAAGGTGAAATATTCGGAATTATCGGGTATAGCGGTGCAGGGAAAAGCTCGCTTATTCGCCTATTAAACGGTCTGGAGCTGCCAACAGAAGGAATTGTTGAAGTGGCCGGCAACCGGATCAATGAAGTATCGAATGCGAAACTTCGGAAAGCAAGACAAGAAATCAGCATGATCTTCCAGCACTTTAACTTGCTTTGGTCAAGAACGGTGAGACAAAACATTATGTTCCCGCTTGAGATCGCAGGTGTACCGACATCGAAACGAAGAGAGCGTGCGAATGAACTGATTAAATTGGTCGGTTTAGAAGGAAAAGAAAATGCATATCCGTCTCAGCTAAGCGGCGGGCAAAAACAGCGTGTCGGCATTGCGAGAGCATTAGCGAATGATCCAAAGGTTCTTCTATGTGACGAAGCGACATCTGCGCTAGATCCGCAAACGACTGATTCGATCCTTGAGCTTTTGGCGGATATCAATAAACGGTTAGGGCTCACGATTGTGCTCATTACACACGAAATGCACGTCATTCGCAAAATTTGTCATCGCGTCGCAGTCATGGAAAATGGACGCATTGTCGAAGAAGGCGAAGTATTACGCGTCTTCAGACAACCGAAGGAAGAAATGACGAAACGATTTGTGAAACAGCTTGCAGAACCAGAGGAAGCGAAAGAAACAATCGAGCACGTCTTAGAACGAGTAAAAGAAGGTCAGGTCGTACGGTTGTCCTTTATTGGAGACTCTGCCGAGCAGCCGCTGATCACTGAAATCATTCGATCCTTCAATGTCGATGTGAACATTCTTCAAGGGAAGATTTCTCAAACGCAGGAAGGCGCGTTTGGAACACTCTTTATCCACATTAATGGAGAAGAGACTGAGGTAGAAAAAGCCATCGCCTATATCCAAAGCAAACAGGTTGAAATCGAGGTGATGACACATGTTTGAGAAATGGTTTCCGAACGTTGATTTAGACGTCATCTGGAGTGCAACAGGTGAAACGGTGTATATGACACTGATTTCATTGGCATTTGCCTTTGCAATCGGGATTATCCTAGGACTCCTGCTCTTCCTTACAGGAAAAGGCGGTCTTTGGGAAAATAAACCGATCAATGCTGTCATCGGCGCTGTCGTCAACATTTTCAGATCGATTCCTTTTATCATTTTAATTATTCTATTACTAGGGTTCACGAAATTCTTAATGCATACGATTCTTGGCCCAAATGCAGCACTCCCTGCCCTTGTCATAGGATCAGCTCCATTCTATGCACGTCTTGTCGAAATTGCACTGCGTGAGGTAGACAAAGGGGTCATTGAAGCAGCACGATCAATGGGAGCAAAAACGTCAACAATCATTTTCAAAGTATTGCTGCCAGAATCATTGCCAGCCCTTATTTCAGGTATTACCGTAACAGCAATTGCTCTGATTGGCTCTACTGCGATTGCAGGTGCAATTGGAGCAGGCGGACTTGGTGACCTCGCCTATGTGGAAGGATACCAATCTGGTAATACAGATGTCACACTTGTAGCTACTGTGTTTATTCTCATCATCGTCTTTATTATTCAAATAATCGGTGATTTGATTACAAATAAAATTGATAAACGTTAAGGGAGGATTTATTCATGAAGAAATTGATTTTAAGTGCACTATTTCTAGCATTTGCAGGTATTTTAGCTGCGTGCGGTTCATCTAATAACGCAAGTGAAAGCAAAACCATTACGGTTGCCGCTTCAAAAACGCCGCATGCCGAAATTCTTGAAGAAGCAAAACCACTTCTAAAAGAAAAAGGCTACGATTTAAAAGTGAAAGTGCTTAGCGATTATAAAATGTACAACAAAGCGTTAGCTGAAAAAGAAGTGGATGCGAACTTTTTCCAACATATCCCTTACTTAAACGAAGAAAATAAATCAAACAAAGATTATAACCTAGTGAGTGCTGGTGCGGTTCACCTTGAGCCTTTCGGTATCTACTCTAAGAAATACAAATCCGTAAAAGATATTCCAAACGGCGGCACAATCATCATGACAAACAACGTAGCTGAACAAGGCCGTATGCTTGCCCTGCTGCAAAATGCTGGTGTCATCAAGCTTGATCCAAAGGTTGATACAATCAACGCAACAGTAAAGAACATTAAAGAAAACCCAAAGAACCTAAAATTCAAAAAAATCGCGCCTGAATTAACTGCGAAAGCTTATGAAAACAGTGAAGGCGATGCTGTATTTATCAACGTCAACTATGCGATCCAAAATAAATTGAATCCGAAAAAAGATTCAATCGAACTTGAGCAAACAAAGAACAACCCATATGCAAACATCGTTGCGGTTCGCAAAGGTGACGAAAAATCAGATAAGATCAAGGCATTAATGGAAGTTCTTCACTCTGATAAAATCAAAGAATTCATCGACAAAAAATATGACGGTGCAGTATTGCCTGTATCTGAATAACAACATTTCAACCTCGCTTTCCTCAAAGCGAGGTTTTTTGTGTATTTTTTCAAATCTCGCTCATAATAAAAACGTACAAATGACCTGAAGGGATGGAAATAAGATGAATGAACAGCATATGAGCGGATCCATGCAGCAATCACTGACTGATTATAAAACCGCAATGGGTGAATTCCAGAAGAAAATGCCGGTGTTTGGAAAGAAATTCAATGAATTTACGGAGCAGTGCTTCCAAAGCGATTCATTAACGCAAAAGGAAAAACAAATGATTGCCCTCGGTATCAGTATTCATGCGCAGGATGAATACTGCATGATTTATCATACAAAAGGAGCGCTCGATCAAGGGGCGACAGAAGAGAATTTGCTGGAGGTTGTCAGCGTGGCGGCAGCTTTTGGCGGCGGAGCAGCACTAAGCCAAGGAATCACTGTCGTTCAGCAATGTATTGATGAATTTGGAGGACAGACGCATTAAGGGAAGCAAAACACGGTATTTTTCCATCTCAGGGAGTTGAGCGCTTCTCATCCGTTTGTGTGAGAAAATATGCCAGCATAAGGTGTCATATCCCTTTTGAGTGAAGCCGCATACGTTTGCTACAATAAAGCTACACTCAAGGAAGGGAATGGTTTATTATTTCTTCGGACCATAGTACACTAGGATTGGATTATACCGCCGAGATGGAAAAGGCCATGCATCAAGCTCATGGCATGAGCTATGCAGAGTACGAAAGAGACCATGACTTAAGGATGAAAGTGGAATATAAACGAGAGCAGTCCTATCGAGATGAGAAAAGACAGCTCGCAAAAATGAATATACGAGGCTAATAATAGCTGAGGGGCGGGGAGAACAGTTTCCCGCCCTTTCTTTATGAAAACAGTCTTTTCGACATAAATCCTTTTATCTACCTGCTTTTTTTGTTAGAATTTTGAGAGCATCCTCTCACGCTTATCGTGAATGTGTTGTATTCAGTTTTAATTTGTTATAAAATTAGAATGAGAATAAATTGAGAATAATGATTATTTTGGAGGTATCGATATATGACTGCTTCGACATTAACAATTAAGGACTTGCACGTTGAGATTGAAGGGAAAGAAATCTTAAAGGGTGTAAACCTCGAGATAAAAGGTGGAGAATTCCACGCAGTAATGGGACCAAACGGAACAGGTAAATCTACTTTATCTGCTGCCATTATGGGTCACCCTAAATATGAAGTAACAAAAGGCAGCATCTTGCTTGATGGCGAAGATGTCCTTGAAATGGAAGTAGATGAGCGCGCTCAAGCTGGTCTTTTCCTTGCGATGCAATACCCATCTGAAATCAGCGGTGTTACAAATGCTGACTTCCTTCGTTCTGCAATTAACGCACGCAGAGAAGAAGGCGATGAAATCTCTCTTATGAAATTCATCCGCAAAATGGACGAAAACATGGAGTTCCTTGAAATGGACCCAGATATGGCACAGCGCTACTTAAACGAAGGTTTCTCAGGCGGGGAGAAAAAACGCAACGAAATTCTTCAATTAATGATGATTGAACCAAAGATCGCCATCCTTGACGAAATCGATTCTGGTCTTGATATCGATGCCTTGAAAGTTGTTTCTAAAGGAATTAACAAAATGCGCGGCGAAAGCTTCGGCTGCTTAATGATCACTCACTATCAGCGTCTACTGAACTACATCACACCAGATCACGTTCATGTCATGATGCAAGGCCGTATCGTGAAATCTGGCGGACCAGAACTCGCGCAGCGTCTAGAAGCAGAAGGCTATGATTGGATTAAAAAAGAGTTAGGAATTGAAGACGAAACTGTTGGTCAAGAAGCGTAAGCGTTAGGAGGATTATTGATGACATTAGAAACGAAATTATCAGTAGATCAAGATTATGTCAAAAGCTTCTCCGAGAAGCATCAGGAACCGGCATGGATGAGCTCCCTTCGCTTACAGGCTCTTGAAAAAGCAGAAGACCTCCCAATGCCAAAGCCTGACAAAACGAATATTTCAAAATGGAATTTAACGAATTTCAAACAGCATACAGTCGAAAGTGCGCCATTTGGATCATTAGAAGAGCTTCCAGAAGAAGTGAAATCTCTTATTGATTTAGAGGACACAGATAAGACAGTCTACATTCAGCGTGATCAAACGCCGGCCTATTTGTCTCTTTCAGCTGAAGCGAAAGACAAAGGTGTGATCTTTACTGATCTTCATACAGCGATCCGTGAGCATGGAGATTTAGTGAAACAATACTTCATGACAGATGCAGTGAAAGTGGATGAGCATAAACTTACAGCTTTACATGCTGCTTTAGTGAATGGCGGAGCTTTCCTCTATGTACCGAAAAACGTAGAGCTTGAAGCACCAATTCAAGCTGTTTATCTTCATGAAAATGACGAAACGACTTTGTTCAACCATGTCATCGTCGTAGCAGACGATCATAGTGCTGTGACATATGTAGAAAACTACATCAGTACAGCAAAACCGGAAGAAGCGATCTTCAATATCGTTTCTGAAGTGTTCACAGGCGCTAACGCCCGCGTCACATACGGTGCTGTAGATAACCTTGCAGAAGGAGTCACAGTATATGTAAACAGACGCGGTATGGCAAATGGTCGTGACAGTAAAATCGAATGGGCGCTTGGCCTGATGAATGATGGAGACGTCGTATCTGAAAACATCACAAAACTGATGGGCGACGGTACATTCGGTGATACGAAATCAGTTGTTGTCGGCCGAGGAAACCAAACAGAAAACTTCACAACAAGCATCATCCACTTCGGTAAAAACTCTGAAGGGTATATCTTGAAGCATGGTGTGATGAAGGATCAAGCATCTTCTATCTTTAACGGAATTGGTAAAATCGAGCATGGCGCAACAAAGTCAAATGCAGAACAGGAATCACGTGTCCTCATGCTGAGTGAGAAAGCACGCGGTGACGCAAACCCAATTCTTTTAATTGATGAAGATGATGTGACAGCAGGGCACGCCGCTTCTGTTGGACGTGTTGATCCAATTCAATTGTACTACCTCATGAGCCGCGGGATTTCCAAAGAAGATGCAGAAAGACTTGTGATTTATGGCTTCTTAAATCCAGTTGTGAAAGAACTGCCGATTGAAGGAGTTAAAAAGCAGCTGATTTCTGTGATTGAAAGGAAAGTAAAATAATGAATATCAAAGACGTTCGTGAGCAATTTCCAATCCTTCATCAGCAAGTGAACGGACATGATTTGGTGTATTTGGACAGTGCAGCGACTTCTCAAAAACCAAGAGTGGTCATTGATGCAATGAATGAGTATTACCGGTCTTACAACTCGAACGTCCACCGGGGTGTTCATACCCTTGGCACAAAAGCAACGGACGCATACGAGGGTGCGAGAGAGAAAGTTCGTGCATTCATCCGTGCTTCATCTGTCCAGGAGATTATTTTTACTAGAGGTACAACAACTGCACTAAACACAGTGGCGATCAGCTATGCTAGAGCAAACCTCAAAGAAGGCGATGAGATTGTCATTACGCATATGGAGCATCATGCGAATATCATCCCTTGGCAGCAAGCAGCAAAAGCAACTGGCGCCACATTGAAATACATTCCGTTACAGGAAGACGGCACGCTATCGCTTGAAGATGTGAAGCAAACGATCACACATCAAACGAAAATTGTCGCAGTCACACATGTCTCAAACGTATTAGGAACCATCAACCCGATTAAAGAGATCGCCAAAATTGCCCACGATCATGGGGCAATCATTGTCGTCGACGGTGCGCAAAGCACCCCACACATGCAAATTGATGTTCAGGATCTAGATTGTGACTTTTTCGCATTCTCTGGGCATAAAATGTGTGGACCGACTGGCATCGGTGTGCTTTACGGGAAGAAGGACCTTTTGAATAATATGGAGCCTGCTGAGTTTGGCGGTGAAATGATCGACTTTGTGGATCTATATGATTCTACATGGAAAGAGCTGCCGTGGAAATTTGAAGCGGGAACACCGATTATTGCTGGAGCAGTTGGACTAGGAAAAGCAATTGACTTCTTAAATGACATTGGTATGGAGGAAGTCAGCCGTTACGAGCATCAGCTTGCGACTTACGCGCTTGAGCGCTTTAAAGAGCTTGACGGTGCGACTGTTTATGGACCACAGCACCGAGCTGGGCTTGTGACGTTTAACTTAGACGACGTCCATCCGCATGATGCGTCAACTGTTCTGGATACGGAAGGTGTCGCCATTCGTGCTGGACACCACTGTGCACAGCCGCTCATGAAATGGCTTGGTGTATCAGCGACTGCAAGAGCAAGCTTCTATCTGTATAATACAGAAGAAGAGATTGATCTACTCATTGCAGCGCTCCGTAAGACAAAGGAGTATTTTACGAATGTCTTTTAATGTAAACTTAGATACACTGTACAGACAAGTGATTATGGATCATTATAAAAATCCGAGAAACAAAGGTGTACTAAACGACAGCATTGTCGTCGATATGAACAACCCAACGTGTGGTGACCGTATTCGTCTTACGATGAAAATCGAAGACGAAAAAGTCACGGATGCGAAATTTGAAGGAGAAGGATGCTCGATTTCGATGGCATCTGCCTCCATGATGACGCAGGCAATTAAAGGGAAAGATATTGAAACAGCTTTGAAAATGTCTCGGATTTTCTCCGATATGATGCAAGGAAAAGAATACGACGATTCCATTGATCTTGGTGACATTGAAGCGCTGCAGGGAGTTGCAAAATTCCCAGCCCGCATCAAATGTGCAACATTATCCTGGAAGGCGCTTGAAAAAGGCGCATCTGCCGAAGATAACGGCAAATCATAAGATTGGAGTGAAAATGGATGGCTAAAAAAATGCCAGATGTTGGTGAATATAAATACGGCTTTTCTGATAAAGACGTTTCCATTTTCCGTTCAGAGCGCGGACTGACAAAAGAGATCGTTGAAGAAATTTCTCGTATGAAAGAAGAGCCTCAGTGGATGCTCGACTTCCGTTTGAAATCTCTTGAGCACTTTTACAACATGCCGATGCCACAATGGGGCGGAGATTTAAATGCATTAAACTTTGATGAAATTACGTACTACGTAAAGCCATCTGAGCGCTCTGAGCGTTCTTGGGATGAAGTACCAGAAGAAATCAAACAAACCTTTGATAAACTTGGTATCCCAGAAGCAGAGCAAAAATATTTAGCTGGTGTATCTGCTCAGTATGAATCTGAAGTTGTGTATCACAACATGAAGCAAGACCTTGAAGATCTAGGAATTGTGTTTAAAGATACAGACAGCGCATTAAAAGAGAACGAAGACATCTTCCGTGAGCACTGGGCAAAAGTCATTCCTCCGACTGACAACAAATTTGCTGCGCTTAACTCGGCTGTATGGTCTGGTGGTTCATTTATCTACGTACCAAAAGGCGTAAAAGTAGATACTCCACTGCAAGCATACTTCCGTATCAACTCTGAAAACATGGGTCAGTTCGAACGTACACTGATCATCGTTGACGAAGGCGCACATGTGCATTACGTAGAAGGCTGTACAGCTCCAGTTTACACAACAAACTCTCTTCACAGTGCGGTTGTTGAAATCATCGTCAAAAAAGGCGGCTACTGCCGTTATACAACGATTCAAAACTGGGCAAACAACGTCTTCAACCTTGTGACAAAACGTACAGTATGTGAAGAGAATGCAACAATGGAATGGATTGATGGAAACATCGGTTCTAAGCTGACAATGAAATACCCAGCGGTCATCCTAAAAGGTGAAGGCGCTCGTGGTATGACATTAAGTATTGCCCTAGCAGGTAAAGGTCAGCACCAAGATGCAGGTGCGAAAATGATTCACCTTGCACCAAACACATCTTCAACGATCGTATCGAAATCGATTTCGAAACAAGGCGGTAAAGTAACATACCGCGGAATCGTTCACTTCGGACGCAAAGCAGAGGGTGCACGCTCAAACATCGAGTGTGATACACTCATCATGGATAACAAATCAACATCTGATACAATCCCTTACAATGAAATCTTAAACGACAACATTTCATTAGAGCACGAAGCAAAAGTATCAAAAGTATCAGAAGAACAGCTATTCTACTTGATGAGCCGCGGAATTTCTGAAGAAGAAGCAACAGAAATGATCGTCATGGGCTTCATCGAGCCATTCACAAAAGAACTGCCAATGGAATACGCAGTTGAAATGAACCGTTTGATTAAGTTCGAAATGGAAGGTTCTATTGGTTAATAAAAAATATTGATACACAACGCTTTTTGAAGGCATTTAATTTCGAGTGATACCACTTGTTAATTAAGCCTTCATGGCGTTGTGTTTTTTTATGGATAGGGAGTAGTATACAGTGTGAATCCTTAACAAATGGCTTTAGTTCGAGAAACCAGGAACATAAATACTTGCAACATTCAAATTAGTACTGTATAGTTCTAATTATGACAAAGGTAAAATTAATGAATCAAAAACGTGTACTTGAAGTAGCTGCAACATTATTTTTGGAAAAAGGGTTTGCTTATACAAGTATGGATGAATTGGTACGTGTAAGCAAAGTATCAAAGTCTAATGTGTATTATCACTTTTCTAATAAGGAGGAATTATTAGAAGGGGTCGTTGATTATTGGATTGATATGTATCAAGCTGCAATAGACGAGGTAATGTCTCAGACCCAATTTTCAGTTGAAGATCGTATCCAAATGTTTTTAAAGCAATTATCACAAGGCGTTCAGTCGAGAGAGTATAAGGGAGGCTGTCCATTTATTACTCTTTATATTCAAAGTCCTGCACAGGCCACGCAAATAAAAGAAAAAATAGGTTTATTTTTTACAGGATTACAAAAGAAAGTTTCTCTATTACTGAAACAAGGTGTAGAGAACGGGGAATTCAGGGATACGATTCAGATTGATGAGGTGGCATCACTTTTTATTACAAATCTTGAAGGAGCGTTATTTATTTCAGAAACATTGAAGGATGCCACTGTCATCACAAAAACAGCAGATCATTTATTTAACTTGCTTCGATAAAGAAGCATTTTTTTTACATCAAATTAGTACTGAATAGTACTACTAAAAAGGAGATTTTATATGAAAACAGTATTTTTAACAGGTGGAACAGGCTTTATTGGAAAGCAATTAGTTGAAGAACTAGTGAAAGAGGATGTGAACATTCTTCTTTTAGTGAGGTCGAAAAGTAAAGCGACACGCATTTTTCAAGAAAGAGGTATTTTAAAAGAATCAGTGATGCACTTTATTGAAGGTGATTTGACGAAAATAGAGTTAGGTCTAAGTGCTGAGGATAAGGAGAGGGTAATGAAAACGGATGTGATGATTCATGCAGGAGGCCCCATGGATATTCAAGCGACAAGTAACGAGGCAGCTTCTGTCTTTTTAAATGGCGCCAAATATATTGGTGAATTAGCTAAAAATATTCATCAATTGAAGGGCTTGCAGCATTTTATTCATGTTGTCGGTTATATGAGTCCCTTTGATGATGAAAATAGCAAGATTGCAATTGATGTGTTTAAAGAAGGAAACAATTATTTGAAAATCAAAAATCCATATGAGAGAACAAAATTTTTAGCAGATCTTTATATCCGTCAACAGGCATCACCTGTAGGTTATCCGCTGTCTGTCATTAATCCGCCAACTGTGGTCGGCAGTAGTAAAACAGGGAGTACAGAACAGATAGCAGGATTAGGATTGCTTGTAACAAGTATGCGAAGAGGGCTTATGCCAGTGATTCCTGGAGGTAAAGGATATAGGCTGCCACTGATTTCAAACGATGAGTTTGCGAAGTTTATTGTGCAGGTTTTCAGGATGGAGCAGCCGGCTATTCAAACATATACACTAGTTGAAGACAAAGAGCATGATCAGAACATTGCTGAATTATTAAGTGTGATGTCGGAAAGTATGAATATGAGGGCACCAAAAATCTCTGTCCCAATGCCATTTATGAAAGCAATGATGAAAAGTGGAGTAAGCAAAATAACAAACATTCCTTCTGATGGACTCAATTTTATGACTAAACGAACATTTTCAAATGCTTCAGTGAAAAAAATGATGGGAGAAGATTGGTTTAAGAAGACGAGTGTCATGCACTTTTTCCCTGCCGTAGTAGCTGATCTGGATTATCGCATGATGAATCAACATGGTGAGCATTATCATGTATTTGAGCGAACATTATGCGATAACAACACCCTTTACCAATTACAAGGAGAAGGGAAACCGTTTATTTTATTACATGGTTTATTGAGTGATGGAGAGGATTTATTCCCTTTAGCACAAGAGCTTCATGAAAAAACGGGTCAACCTGTATGGATCTTGGATCTTCCAGGTTTGGGGCGTTCTCCATTTAAACGAAAGAAACATCTTCTAGATATCTATTTGAATGTAGTGAAAAAGGTATTGGAGAAAGCGACTCATGGTGCACATCTCATTGGCCATTCATTCGGTGCGTTTATTCTATTGAAAGCATTGGGACAAGGGTACATAGAGAAGAAGTATTCAATTACTTTACTTCAGCCGCCTGTTGCTAAAAAAAATACTAAATCGCTAAATGTTCCACAATGGATGAACAAATGGTCTTTAAAATTAGCAACTCCTAAAATGATAGAGCGTTATTTATTAAGTAATGGTTTGTTTGAAAGGGTGGAGAGCATCCCTGAACATTATATTGAAAAAATCAGAAACAGCTTTACGTCTCCTAGAATTTTAAATACGACGGTTCAGCTTAACCAGTTACTATTGAAAAACGATCACGGTGATTTCAATGAAGCAACAAAGCATAATCTTCACATGATTTGGGGGGAGTATGACAAAGGCTATTCTGCTCCGTTGCATCTTGGTAAGGTTGATGTTGTTCCATACGGCCATCATTATCCTCTTAGCCATCCGAGTGAAACGGCAGCTTTGGTTATAAAAAATAGTCTTACTAGCAGTTGAGAATGTGGGATAAATAAAGTATGTCGTAATTGAAATGAAATCGCAGTGCTTGTGATCCCGCCGATGCACACCAACTGAAAGATTTTATAGCACCCTAAAACGAAAAAGGTGATTTTTATTAAAAAAAGCACGATTTTTCGTTTTGGGTCTTTTTGATTAAATAGAAATTAATTAGGTGCATAAAACTCCTCTAAGGTTTTCGTCATATCATCAGATGCAGATTGTAAGATCGCATCTTGTTCTAAAATCGCTGTTCCTTGTGCTCGGACAATATGAAATTGATGAAACCCCATCAAGTTTTGAAATATTTCTTTTAGGTAATGATGTGAAAATTCCAGAGGTGTATATCGATCGTTATTTGTGAAAATTGAGCCGCTTGCTTGAAGTAAAAGTACACGATAATCGTCAGTCATCAGACCAACAGAACCACTTTCTGTATATTTGAACGTTTCTCTCGCAATAAAGATATTATCTATATAATCTTTCATTCGTGAAGTCACATTGAAATTATGAACAGGTGACACGATCACAATTCGATGATGTGCTTTGAATTGAGCCAATAAAGCAGATGAAGCAGCGGCGATTTTTTCCTCGGCAGCCGTTAATGCTTGTTTGGATGCTTGCTTATCCCAAATTCCTAGCAGCTGTTCTTTTTCGATACGAGGAATTTCAGTTTCATGTAAATGTAAAATGGTTGGTTCCTCATGAGGAAACCTTTCTTTAAATTGTTTTAAAAATAGTGTTTGCAGTTTGTTTGAATAACTTTCTCGATGAGTGAAATCTGGGTGCGCGTTAATGATTAATGTTTGCATGTACATGCTCCTTTTCTTTTGATAAGCTAAGTATAAATGATAAAGGTGACAAAAGAAGTCACCTTTTTAAGAGGGAAAACAAATGAAAAAATCAGAACGATTAAACCAAGAACTTATTTTTTTAAGCGATAAACACTCTTTTCAGTTAAAGGACTTACAATCCGAATTTGGCATTTCTAAAAGGACGGCTTTAAGAGATATAGAAGAACTAGAGTCCATGGGCTTAGCTTTTTACGTTGAACCTGGCAGACACGGAGGATATCGACTGGTGAATCAATCTCCATTGGTTCCTATTTATTTCAATATAGAAGAAGTCCAAGCTATTTTTTTCGCTCTTAAAGCTCTAGACCTGGTGTCAGCAACACCATTTAAAAAATCTTACTCACAAATTCGGCAAAAGTTGTTTGCCACAATGTCTGATGAGAAAAAGCAAATGATTACGGAGACTTTGGATGTGATTCATTACTATAATGTCGCACCAGTTAGTGAACAAAATCATTTGGAATTGATTTTACAGGCAATGATGAAAGATCAAATCGTGAAGATGACGTACACTCAATATGAAAATAAATGGATCAGGCTGCAATTTCTTGAGTTGTTTTATCGAAATGGCATTTGGTTTTCTCAAGCATATGATGTTCAAAATAAAAAGTGGGGCATCTATAGATGTGACTTTATGAAGGACATGGTGATTGAAGAAGAAATCAGAGACACATTTACAAAGGAAGAATTAAAAGAACTGCAGCTCGAATATGAAAAAACTTATCATGATATCTCATTTAAATGTCGATTAACGGAACAAGGAAAAGAAAAGTTTTTAAAGCATCATTACCCAAATATGAGATTGGAGATCATTGATCAGATCCCTTATATTGTCGGTGGATACAACCAAGAAGAATTATCGTATATGACTCATTATTTGATGTCATTTGGGAAACATGTGAAAATTGAATACCCAGATGAATTGAAAGAAAGTTATTTGAATCAATTACGAGAAGTGATTGACAAGTATTGAATCAAAAAAACTAATATACTATATAAAAGGCGAACCACTAAAGTTCGCCTTTTCCAACTCTTTTTAACTACTATTATCAGTTACTTCGCCACATCCATTGTGTTTGTTTTCGATTTATCGCCGACCTTTCCATATGTCAGCTGACGCCAGATAAACTCCATCGGGCCATATTTAAACCGCTTTAACCATAGTGTACTGAAGAGCACTAGGAAGACATAAACCCCTAGCCCAATCATGAACGTACCAGCAGGCTGAAGATGATCGGCAAGTCCGGCTCCGTATTTCAGAAATAGCATTGTGCCAATGATGGAGTGAAGCAAATAGCAGGTCAGTGACATGCGTCCGACTTTGGTAAAGACCATCAAAGCACCTCGCAGCTGAGGGACGTGAAGAAACAGCATCGCAAGTGTACTCATATAAAACATACTGCCTGTTAATCCGCCGTTTTGTTCAAGGGCAGAGGCTATGTTCATCCAGAGTGTATTTTCAAAAGGATTGACCGCTGCTATGATCGTACTGCCTTGGGTGATGAGAAAAGCGATGGCAAAAATGATCCAAATGCGATTCCAAATCGCTTTTTTCGCCTCCATGTTTTTGAAAAACTCCATTTTCACAAAATACACACCGAGTAAAAACATGAAAAACATAGAATAGACGGTGGAAAAAGAACTTGAAGCCATTGTGACCATGTCTGTCCACCGATCACTAATTGATGCTAAATAAGTCAGACTGTTGTGGCTGGTCAGCTCGAAATCAGCAAAGTCCGGCTTGCCTGATGATCCTGAACTGACGGTATTGAACAGCATCGTGAAAATAGGTGTGAGCAATTGAATTACAAAGAGTGTGATGAGCCAGTATAGGATGGTTTTGGCTGTGCGTTTGTAAAAGAAAAGCAATAAAAAGCCTGCGACTGCATAATAGGCCAAAATATCACCAATCCAAACAAAAGTTAAATGCAGAAGGCCAAATCCTAAGAGAATGGTTAATCTGCGGGCAAACAGCTTGTTCGGACTGTCCACCTTCTGAGCAGCTCGATCCATAAAAATCATAAAACCAACCCCGAATAGAAAGGAAAACAGTGTAATGAATTTCCCCGAGGCAAACCAATTGACCACATTGTGAAAGACATCATTTGACTGCATGTCAAATCCCTTGGCCGAATCCACGATCAAAAAGTAATTGACTAGAATAATCCCCATTAAGGCGAACCCTCGTACAATGTCCAAGAAATGAACCCTTTCCCGCAGACTCATCGGTTGTCCTTGTGCTACTTTGTTTGCATTCATATCCATGCTCCTTTTCTTGTTATGATAATGTGATTCGGATCAATTCATCGATCCTTACAATGAATCAATATACGGCCCAATTCTTAACAATTTATGAAGATCCAATTTTTTGAAAATAAATGTGACAAATTGATGGCAGATGGTCAAATTCATAAACTGTTAAGGTTTATGCTGTATCTTTTCACATAGCTAGATGATATATAGTAAAGACATAAAAGAAAGAGCAACACATTACATGAGGTGAGAGACATGACCCATCGAATATTAGTCGTAGAAGATGATCAGGATATTGGTGACCTTCTGCAGGAATCCCTTTCACGTGCAGGATATGAGGTGCTAAGAGCGATGAATGGCGAAAAAGCATTGAAGTTTGTGGACGATTCGCTCGATTTGGTGATTTTGGATGTGATGATGCCGGGGCTCTCAGGCATCGAAACGTGCCAGCAGATAAGAGCCTCTTCTAATGTCCCGATTCTATTTCTAACAGCCAAATCAAGTACATTCGATAAAACCGATGGCTTACTTGCCGGCGGGGATGATTATATGACAAAACCTTTTTCACAAGAGGAGCTTCATGCTAGAGTGATTGCACAATTACGCAGGTATACTGTCTATCAGGAAAAGAAGGAACAGGAAGAGACCTTTCTTGTTGGGGGCAAACTGAAGGTAAGTGAAGAATTTAATGAAGTATGGAAAGAAAACCAGCAAATTAAGCTGTCTGATCTAGAATATCGGATGTTAAAATTGCTTATGAGCAGGCGAAACAAAATCTTTTCAGCCCAAAATATTTATGAAAGCGTGTGGGGACAGCCTTATTTCTATTGTTCCAACAATACGGTGATGGTGCATATTCGAAAGCTGCGTGCCAAAATTGAGGATGATCCTGCGCGTCCTGTATATATCAAAACTGAATGGGGAAGAGGATATCGATTTGGCACATCCACATCGTAAATATACACTGGCCAAAAAGCTTGCACTGCTGATTTTGGCGGCTGCAATTGTGAGTGGTATTGTCTTTTTGACGCTGCAAAAGATCACCAATGATTTGATCGATGGATATTTGAGTTCGGACGAGTATTACGATCAGGAGTCAGCCAAGTACATTCAAAAATTCAGCCGCTATGTGTCTGAGAATGAGCTGTCTTCAACGGATCGAAAAGCGTTTGGCGAGTGGGTGAAAAAAGAGAATTACATTAATTTGACCATCTTCAAGGATCAAGTGCTGCAATATGACTCTATTTATTCTGCTGCCGATGAATCGGCGTACGGAAAAGAAAAGATGACCCAGTACGCCGAGCATCATTCGTTTCCTGTTCAGTTTAGCGACGGTGAAGGTCGGGTCATGGTGGACGGGTTCTATTCATCTCGCTACCACGATCTTGCGTTTACACTCGAGCTGCTCGGAGCTACGCTTATTTTTCTCCTTATTGTTCTTCTCGGTATTCGCAAAAGTCTGCGCTACCTGCAAACGATTCACCAAGAGATACATATTCTTGAAGGCGGAGAGCTGGACTATGAGATGACGGTGAAAGGGCATGACGAATTAGCGATGATTGCCAAAAGTATTGAGGACCTTCGTAAAGCTTTTTTGGACAAGCTTCAAGCCATTGATGAGCTGCAAGATGAGAGCCGCAGCTTGGTTACTGAAATGTCACACGATATGAGAACACCGCTGACGTCGCTGATGATGAATTTGGAGTTTGCGAAAAAAGAGGAGGCTGGAGCGGATACCCGTAAGGATCAATATATAGCAAGTGCTTATGAAAAAGCACTGCAATTGAAAAATCTATCTGATAATCTGTTCGCCTATTTTCTACTTGATAAAGAACATGAACCTGAGCTTGAGACAGTTGCAGTCAAAGAGGTCATTTACGATCTCTTATCAGATCAGGTGGCGATTTTGCAGCAAGAGACATTTAAGGTTCATCTTTTAGGAGAGCTGCCAGACAGCTATATCAATGTGAATGTCGAGGAGCTTGGCCGAGTGTTTGATAATCTGATGTCGAACATACTGAAATACGCTGACCCGAAAAAAGATATCAATCTCACGTTTCTATCCGACCAAGAAATCTTTGAGATCCATATCAGCAATGCGATAAACGAGACAAATGACACACAGGAAAGCACTGGACTTGGTGAACGAAGCATAAAACGAATGATGTCCCGCATGCACGGGCAGTTTGAAAGGATGGAAAAGAACGGCGTTTACTACATCGTGCTGCGTTTCTGGCATATTAAAATATAGCTGACAAATGAATAACATGGAATGGAGAGACAATCTAATGAAACGATTCAACAACTTCCAAAAGGTTCCGGATCTCTTGCAAGGCCTTCTGAATATTTGTCTATTCTTTCTGGCCATTGCTTTAAGCGTCCTCTTAATTAGTGAAACTTGGTATATTGTCCAATTCGTCTACAAGAATTTGCTCAGCAAAGAAGACAGTTATTATGAAATGCTTGGAGAGCTGCTGATCTTCTTTATGTACTTTGAGTTTATTGCCTTAATTATTAAGTACTTTAAATCAAACTTTCATTTTCCGCTTCGCTATTTTATATATATTGGCATCACGGCCGTCATCCGTTTGATTATTATCGATCATAAGGAGGCTGTATCGACGTTCTGGTGGGCGCTGACCATACTTGCTATGACCTGTGCACTCTTTATCGCGAACAAACGAAATGCTGCTCAAGAGCATGAGGAAGTGAAGTAAGGAAAGAGGGCGAACGATGGAGGTTCGTCTTTTTCGTTAAATAATTGCATGGTCTATCTGTATTTGATCAGTCCGATATATGGAGTGAGCAAATCATGAATTCCTTCTCCTACACACCTTTGTCTGCTAATTCAAAGAGATAGCAGACAAGCCAGATTTTTGCGGGATATCAGTCACATAATAATTCCTATCTAAAAGAAACACCGATAAATGAAATGCTGCTAAAGATCACAACATTCACTTATCGGTGTTTTTTACTTTATCGATTATATAGCACCCTCATAATAAGCATAGAGTCCAGAGCTTCCTTTAAAATACCATTTCATTCCGTATGCTGTGAAAGAGTTTGCAAAAATAGCTGTGTCGGAGTACATACATAAGAAAGGCTTGTCTGAGTTGCGAAATTTCCGTAAGATATCTGCGGGACAGGGCGTCTCGAAATTGCTTGTACGAGCAACTCCATCTGAACTTTTTGCTGGTGAAGATGAAGTAGCATTTGCTGCTGGAACATAAGAAGAAAGAAGTAACCCAAAAGAAAGAGCGACACCAGTCATTGTTTTTTTCCAATTCATTATGATCATTCCCCTTCCAAAAATTGTATTGTTACAACTTCATTATAGGAAAATAGATAGCGTCAAAAAAGAGACGAAAGAATTATATTTTCCACAATATGTTATTTTGTGATTAGGAGATTATCATCTGTTATTTTTATATTTTACATTGACACCATCTTTTTCTATGATAAAATCAAATTGTGATAATGAGAATCGTTATCAAACGATATGACTACATATAGAATGGATAGGTGAGGTACATGTTCAAGAAATCTTTTTGGTCGCTATTAGTTGTGCTCTCCATCGTTTTACTTGCAGCTTGCGGCAGCAATAGCAGTAACGGCAAGTCAGATAGTAAAGAGAAAACAAGAACCGTTGAAAGCGCTATCGGTTCAACTGAAATTCAAGGATCGCCTAAACGTGTGGTGACACTGTACCAAGGAGCAACGGATGCAGCAGTCGCTATGGGCATTAAACCAGTAGGTGTTGTTGAATCATGGCTTGAAGCACCTACGTATAAATATTTAAGAAATGACTTAAAGGATGTTAAAATTGTTGGGCAGGAAACACAGCCAAACTTAGAGGAAATTGAAAAGCTCAAGCCTGATTTGATCATTGCATCGAAAATCCGTCACGAGCAAATTTTTGATCAGCTGAAAGAAATCGCTCCAACTGTTGCAACTGAAACTGTGTTCACATTTAAAGATACAGTGAAGTTGATGGGTGAAGCGTTAAACCAGGAAGACAAATCAAAAGAATTGCTGACAAAGTGGGATGACCGCGTCGCTGATTTCAAAGAAAAAGCGAAAAAAGACATCAAAAACTGGCCAATGAGTGTATCTGTGGTGAACTTCCGTGCAGATCATGCTAGAATCTATCAAACTGGTTTCGCAGGATCCATTTTAACAGAGCTAGGCTTTGAAGGACCTAAGAATGTCAAAGATAAAAAGCAAGACATCATTACACTGACAGACAAAGAGAGCATTCCGCAAATGGATGCAGATGTGATCTATTACTTTATGGATGAAAAGGATAAAGCGGTTGAAAAAGCATATAAAGAGTGGACGAGTCATCCTTTATGGAAGCAGCTTGACGCAGTGAAAGCGAAACAGGTGCATAAAGTAGATGAAATCACTTGGAACATGGGCGGCGGTATTATCGCTGCAAACATGATGCTTGATGATATTTACGATCGTTTAGGAATTGATAAATAAGTCGTAACAGAGGAGAAAATGTGAATATACCATTTTCTCCTTTTTTCCATAACAGATTGAAAGCGGGAATCAGATGAGAAGTTTAATAAAAAAGGATTCAAGCAAGGCACTGCTTTTTGCTGGATTCATTGTGTTGATGTTGGTCTTTTTTATGCTCAGTATTTCCCTTGGGCAAACCTCAATTTCCCTCAAAGCCACCATCCATGCTTTTCTTCAATTTGATGAATCGGATCCAAACAGTGTCATTGTCATGACATCCAGATTATCAAGAGCTTTAATTGCAACAGTCGTTGGCTCAAGCCTGGCGATTTCAGGTGCACTCATGCAGGCATTGACGAGAAATCCGCTTGCGGCGCCTGATTTATTAGGAATTAATGCAGGTGGACTATTTTTTATCGTGATTTCGATTGTTTTCTTTTCAACAGAGTCGTTAACAAGCTATATGTGGACAGCCTTTCTAGGCGCAGCGATTGCAGGGATGCTCGTTTTTCTATTGGGTTCTATTGGAAGAGATGGATTGACGCCGGTCAAAATAGTCCTTGCAGGTGCGGCGATATCTGCACTGTTTGCGTCTTTTACACAAGGTCTTTTAATCGTGAATGAACAGTCGATTCAAAGCATTTTGTTCTGGATGGCTGGGTCAGTGTCTGGAAGAAGCATTGATATGTTAATCCCTGTTTTGCCTTATATTTTAGGTGCGACTGTAGTGGCGCTGCTTCTTGGACGTTCTATTAATGTTCTTTTGTCGGGAGATGATATTGCCAAAGGACTTGGCCAGCGTACACTGCTGCTGAAAATCACGATGGGTGTACTCGTTGTCTTTTTAGCAGGTGGTTCCGTCGCTGTTGCTGGTTCAATTGGTTTTGTTGGTTTTCTTGTGCCGCATATTGTGAAAAAGCTCGTCGGGCCTGACCACCGCTGGGTACTGCCGTATTGTGCCGTTGTGGGGGCGTCGCTTTTACTTGCCGCGGATCTGGCGGCTCGTTTTCTGATCATGCCGCAGGAAGTGCCGATTGGTGTCATGACTGCGGTAGCAGGAGCGCCTCTATTTGTTTATCTCGTGCGCAAGGGGTTGAAGACAGGTGGCTAAAACATATACAGTGCGTTCTAAAGGCGGGCGCATTTCATTTCAATTTTCAAAGCGGACGTTTTTGATTTTACTTTTATTGACGGCCATTGCCTTTGGCTTATTTATTCTCAGTCTCAGTATGGGAAGCCGGTTCATTCAGCCGGTCGATGTGCTGCTTCATTTAATCGGTCAGGGAGAGGGGAATTCCTTTGTGTTAAATACACTGAGGATTCCACGAACGCTGCTGGCTGTCTTAGTTGGATCCGCACTTGCGGTATCAGGGCTTATTTTGCAAGGGTTGATCCGCAACCCGCTGGCATCACCTGATATCATTGGAATTACAAGTGGTGCTTCGTTTGGTGCGATTATGTTCATCGTCTTTTGGATGGGCACTGTGCCTATTGCTTATCAATCCTTATGGGCGATTGCAGGTGCTTTTGCGGTATCGTGTCTGATCTATTTGCTTTCATGGAAAAAAGGGGTCAAGCCGATCACACTTGTCCTAATGGGAATTGGGATTTCTGCCATTATGAAGGCTTGTGTGACGTTTACGCTTGTTCTTAGTGATACGATGACAACGACCAAGTCTTACATCTGGCTGACGGGGAGCTTATATGGTTCTACGATGAAGGACGTCACTGCGATGCTTCCTTGGGTGATGATCATTTTACCGATTGTCATGGTGTTAGCAAGAACGATGAATGTAAAAGAACTTGGCGATGATCTTGCAACAGGTCTCGGGGTAAAAGTGCAGGCGAAACGATTATTCTTTCTCCTGATGAGTGTGACATTGGCTGGTGTTGCAGTCGCATTTGCAGGCGGCATTGAATTTGTTGGACTCATGGCGCCGCACGTTGCACGGATGATTATTGGACGTTCATTCATAGCGCTTGTTCCAGCATCTGCGCTAGTTGGAAGTATTCTCGTGATGCTGGCTGATCTTGTGGCTAGAACCGCATTTCTACCGTTAGATGTTCCAGCAGGTGTATTTACGGCAGCTATTGGTGCACCGTTCTTTATTTATTTGTTATATCAACAGCGCAATCGATAAACAGAAGATGGGGGTTTTGATATGAGGCCAGAGTGGGTTGAGAGAGAATTACTTGATTTTGGGGTACACATCACAAATGGACCTATGACATCTGATCGCACACTTGCTGCGCTTTTTTCAGAAGCAGCCGTCATACGTTTATTAGAAGCTGAAAAGGAAGCGATGCATGCACCGAATCTGGCGGTAGCAGCTTCTATGTTTTCAAAGCGGTACGCCTACTTAGCCGTCAGTTCCTATTTATACTTGATGACGCTGTATGACGGTGTCTATCAGTTTCCACCAGCAGCATGTGCATTTAGAGAGGATCGAAAAATTGAAATGGATGAGGCGGCGTGTTCGTTTGTTCCACTAGAAGGAGACAGGCATGAGTGGAGAGAGAAGGTCGTGCGTGCGCTGTTTACGGAGTGTGTCACGCCTCTTTTAGACGTGCTGAACCGCACATCAAAACTCTCTTATCGTATTTTATGGGAAAATGTAGCGGTTCGAATCAACTCTCTTTATCGAAGCATGATGCGGGAAGCGGAAGAGCCTGCGGTGAAGCAGCGCGTGCGGGAGGATTATCTGTATCTGAAGCAGGCGGCTGGAGATGTTTTTGGAGCTCAGCAAAATCCATTTCAGCACAGCCTAAACCTAGACGACAGTTTACTTGAAACATCCAACCGGAAGACCTGCTGTATGTATTATAAGCTAGAGAAAAAATCGGAGAGTCTCGATTATTGTCTTGTTTGTCCGCTTGAAAAAAAGAAAGGCACTGCTTGCTCGTAGCAGTGCCCTTTTTTTATTCCCAAATCTCACTTGCCCATTCAGGATGATCAATAAAAGGGTTGCGGTTGTGCTGATACGTTTGATATATGATCTCGTTGCGGTTCCGTTCGATTTGATCAACTGGATCTTGCTTGTGCCATTTGAGAAGTACAGACATTTTGCCGTGAAGAGGAGAGCTTCCATTATTTACTTTGTCATTCAATTCTAAATCTAGAAATCGGTCATCACCCTCGTAGCGAACCGCCATATAAAAGAGCATTCTCGCAACATCTCCTTTGACCCGGCTGTGCGGTTCGAATGAGTCGCTGTCGTAGAAGTTGCCCGGCGCTCCTTTGTATTCATTACCACCCGTGTCAAAATCTAAATTTCCACGTGTGCTGTTCGTTTGCACATCTGCCGCACGAAGGTGGTGGAGATCTGTCCCAGGTCCTTGGCTTGTCCCGAAATTGCCGTGAGACTTGGCCCAGACATGCTCCCGGTTCCACTGGCCCACATTTCCGCCATTCGCTTGTTTTGAGCGGGAGACACCACTATAAAGCAGCAGCACATTGTTAGGGTTATTGGGGTCTTCATCTGTTTTCTTTAAGGCATCCCACACCTGGCTGTAGGATAGCTGCGTATGATCATCAATGATATCGTGTAAAGCTTTCTTAAGAGCGGGTCCTGATTTGCCAGAAGCAGATTGGTAATAGGAATCGATTTGACTTGTGGCGGCAGTTTGCGTTTGTTGTGCAGATGTTTCGTTTTGAAGCTGTAACGGGGAAAAGGTGATCGTTTGACTAGGTTCACTCAGATTGAAACCTTGAGCATTTGCAGCTGGAGGCAGCGGGGCGGCGAATGTGCCGAATATCATAATTCCGGCGGCCACAGTTCCAAATAAAGTTCTTTTCATTCGATTTCCTCCTTGATAGGGAATGTATTCTCTTTATTTCTATCATATTGCCATGAAGAAATAAATGGATTTCTCGTAAATTTTATGTAATAAGTTCGTAGGAAAAGAGATTGCTATTTTATACACATTACTGTATAAGTGGGCATATAGGATGACAGCAAGGGAGAGGATGGATAACGTGAAAGAATTGCAAACACCTTCAAGAACGATTATGACACCGGGGCCCGTTGAAGTAGATCCGAGAGTGCTCCGTGTGATGAGCACGCCAATTCTCGGTCAATTTGATCCAGCATTTACACACATTATGAATGAAACAATGACCTTATTGCGGTCACTTTTTCAAACAGAAAACAAATGGGCTTATCCAATCGACGGTACGTCTCGTTCAGGGCTTGAAGCTGTACTCGCCAGTGTAATTGAACCGGGAGATTCAATGCTTGTGCCTGTCTTTGGCCGCTTCGGTCACCTGCTCATTGAAATAGGGCAGCGCTACGGTGCTGAGGTACATACAATGGAATGTGAATGGGGAACGGTTTTTGATCCTGACGACATCATCCAAGAAATAAAGCAGGTCAAGCCTAAAATCGTTGCAATGGTTCATGGTGAAACATCGACTGGCCGATTGCAGCCGCTCAAGCAAATCGGTGAAGCATGCCGGGTTCTTGATGCGCTGTTCATTGTAGACGCTGTGGCGACCATTGGCGGTGTCGAGGTAAAAGTGGATGAATGGAAAATTGATGCGGCGATTGGCGGCACGCAGAAATGTTTATCTGTTCCATCAGGTATGTCACCTATTACGTATAATGACCGAGTCGCAGCTGTCATTGAATCGAGAAAGAAAGTAGAAAAAGGAATTGCGACACAGGATGAATTACAAAAACAAATCGATATTTCTCCAATCAAAAGCAATTATTTTGATTTAAGCCAGCTTCAGGATTATTGGAGCCCAAGACGATTAAATCATCATACAGAAGCGACAACAATGCTCTATGCACTGCGAGAAGGGGTTCGTCTTGTGCTGGAAGAAGGGCTGTCTGAACGTTTTCAAAGGCACGCATATCATGAGAAAGCCTTGATGAAAGGTCTTGAAGCAATGGGGCTTGAATTGTTTGGTGATCCAGATTGTAAAATGCCGGTTGTGACTTGTATTGTCATTCCAAGTGGTATTGACGGAGAAGCGGTCCGTGCCGACCTGCTCCATCATTTTGGGATTGAGATTGCAAGCTCCTTTGGACCGCTTGCCGGCCGTATATGGAGAATTGGGACAATGGGCTACAGCTGCCGAAAGGAAAATGTACTGTTTGTGTTAGCAGGTCTTGAAGCGATCCTCATCAAACACGGTGCGTCTATCTATTGCGGGGCAGGGCTTCAAGCGGCTCTTTCTATCTATGAACAAGCTGAATAACGTGATACTGCATACTCGCCATTGGCGGGTATTTTTTTATTTGGAAAAGAACGCTAATTTTTGAAAAACTAGACTTATAGATGAGGTTATCGCTATACTGGAGAAGTTCTCATCATTTTTTGACATCATTTTCATTATTTTTCAGAAAGAGGTTTTTATATGAAGAAGATGGGCAGATTATACATTTTGATGCTCAATATTTTTATTGCCATGCTTGGCTTTGGCCTCATTGTACCTGTTATGCCGAGTTACATCGAAGCCTTTGGTGCAACAGGAAAAACACTCGGTTTTCTTGTCGCTGCAACAGGTTTTACACAATTTGCGTTATCGCCGGTTGCCGGGGCACTGACCGATCGATTTGGACGAAGAAAATTGATCATTGCCGGGATTGCGGGTTTTACGATTGCTCAGTTTATTTTTGCTTTTGCTGATCAGCTTTGGATGCTGTTCGTGTCTCGATTTTTAGGCGGTGCTGCCGGTGCTTTGCTTATGCCGGCCATGTTTGCATACATCGCTGATATCACAAGTGAAAAGGACCGAGGGAAAGGAATGGGTCTATTCAGTGCAGCGATGACACTAGGTTTTGTCATTGGGCCGGGCGTAGGCGGCTATTTGGTTGAGTACGGGATCGCATTTCCATTTCTGATTGCCGGTTCCTTTGCTGCTCTTTCTACTTTGTTATCCATTCTCTTCTTACCTGAAACTTTAACAAAGGAAAAACAGGAAGAGGCGCGGCTTAACAAGGATATTCATTTCAATCCTTTTGTACAAATGATCGAGGCTCTAAGGACATCGTACGGCTTTTTGTTTATATTGGCCTTTGTCCTCAATTTCGGAATCATTCATTTTGAATCGATTTTCGGCTTATATGTAGACCAAAAACACGGATTTTCCCCGAAGGATATTGCGTTTGTGATTACGGTTGCGGGTCTTGCCGGGGTGCTTGTTCAAGGAGTGTTAGTGAATGCCTGTGTGAAACGATTTGGAGAGATGAGAGTCGTGCGTTATGCGCTGTTAGGTGCGGCTTTCATGCTAATCGCCTGCCGTTTTGCGCCGTCCTTTTGGTTGATTTTTACGGGTTCGATTTTATTTTTATCGGCTACGTCATTTGTCCGACCAGCCCTCAATACATTGCTGTCCAAGATGGCAGGCAATCAGCAAGGGGTAGCAGGCGGTCTCAATACATCCTTTATGAGCCTTGCCAATATCGTCGGACCGAGTCTTGCGGGTATATTATTTGATGTGAATATTGAGTATCCTTTTATGTTTGGAACACTGGTGCTTTGCGTAAGCTTCGCTGCATCCATCGTGTGGGGGAAAAAAGTGCAGCATGCTTCGGCAGCTTCTTAAATTTTGCTGATAAAAAACCGATCAGGACGAATTGATCGGTTTTTTATGATGGGCATCATCTCTCATATTTCACGACAGGTGATTTTTCTTTATGAAGCGCACGAATCATCGCTTCATCTACGTGTAAATGCTCTTTCACTAATTGAGGCGGGGTTAAGGCCATCCACTGATTCAACGAAATATCTGCAAACCGGTCACTTTTAAAAATTTCTAAAAACCAAAGGCTCGTTTGGCCGATATTTTGGATGTAATGTCCCATACCAAAAGGAACATATCCAACATCACCTGCTCTGTAATTAAAGGTGCGGGCAGTACCTCCTGCTCCAAAGACCGTCATTTTAGCTGTACCTGTTAAATAGTATTGCCACTCATCATTATTAGGGTGCCAGTGCATTTCTCTCATGCCGCCAGGTTTTACTTCAACAAGTGCAGCCGCAATCGTTTTTGAAATCGGGAAATTCCGTGAATCGACAATTCGGACGGTTCCGCCAGAGGTCGTTATCGGGTTTTGACGAAGGAGCTGGTGCGTAAATGGCGGCTTAATGCTCCCGTATGGATCAGATACCATTTGGCTTTCTAAGGATGACGGCGGAGAGCCTTGAAACATATAGCGCTGCTTATTCGGAATATGGTCAAACAATTTCTTAGGAACACCAAAATTGGCGGAGAGAATCTCTTTCGGTGTATGGGCAAACCAGTCTGTGATCGTGAATGTATCAAATTCAGAAAAATCGCCATCATCAAATACAAGAAGGAACTCACAACCATCCTCAAGTCCTTGAATGGAGTGCGGGATACCAGGCGGGAAATACCACAAATCGCCTTCTTCTAGATCAGCAATCATATTTCGCCCTTCTGCATCTACAGATGTGATGCGGGCTTTGCCTAAAATCATATACGCCCATTCCGCCTGCTTATGCCAATGAAGCTCACGAACACCTCCGCGTGTGAGCCGCATGTTGACACCTGCAATCGTTGTTGAAACAGGCAGCTCCCGCTTTGTAATTTCCCTCGACCAGCCGCCGTGATTCAAATGCATGTGTGTATCAGAAAATGAAAATTTTAAATTTGGGATGGTCCCGGCATCGGTTTTAGGGGGAACGAGCATATCTGGGTTCTCTATATCTCGAAGGACATCGCGCGGGCCTAAGTCGGTGGCACCCGCGCCATCCTTTCGAATGGGCTGCGGGATGTGACGGAGCTCATCATCCATTTGTCATCCCTCCTCAAGTCTCATTTTTCTCCTCCAAACTATATGAGGTTTCAGAAGAAAAAATTCAATCAGGATGGGATGAGAGAAACATTTGAATACGGAAGGCTAAGCGCAGCCGCAATGTTGCGTCAGAATCTTTTAAGCTGATTCGAAGCAATTCTTCACACTTCTCGAGGCGATAAATGACCGTGTTGCGATGAATGGACAATCGTTTGGCTGTTTCTGAAATGTGGCAATGGGTTTCTAAATAAACAGATAAGGTGTGAAGAAGGTTTTGATCGACTTGTGATGGTTCAGATAACGGGTGAAGGTGCAGCTGGTGAAACGTGATCATATCCTTTCTTGGAATGAGCCTTAGTAAATCTGGCACATCTTTGGCTTGATAAAATTGAATATATTCAGTCCGCGATGAGAGATGTCCGGTTTGAAGAGCCTCTAATGCTTCATTGTAGCCTTCAGACAGATGGGAGATGTGGCAACCCATCAAGCTCACCCCAAAAGAAATAGTATGATTCACTTGCAGTTTAACAAGCATCTGCAACTGTTTTAAAAAAGAGCTGAGCCTGTCGCTAACCTCTGGCCAACTGCCAGTCTCCTCCATCAATACAACACCCATATCACCCTTTAAAAACAGAAAGGCAGGAAATGGGCAGCTTGGAAGTGCACTTTCGAGCAGATCAACCACTTGATCTAAAACCATTTGCTGCTTCATAAAACATGTGGTATCACTTCGCTCGTCAAGCTGACAGATCATACATAGATAGCGGCATTCGGCGTTTAATCCAAATGCCTGAGCGAAATGTAAGGGATCTTGCTGGGAAGAAGATGCCCTCTCTATCCATTTGCGAAAGCCCTCATTTCTAGCACGCTTGGCCGTTTGCAGGGCGGCATATTGTCTCATACGTGCAATCGACATTTCGTTTACTGCTTTTGCAATGATCCCAAGCAATGTTTTATTCTGCGGGGGAATGAAAGCAAGGATGACCAGATAATCACATGTTTGTTCGTTTAGATCAATTGGAAAGATGGAAAAGGTTTGTTTTGCATGTATCATTGAAAAAGAATGAGTTGTCCTGCTTTGAAAAAAGGGGAGAATGTGCATCCATTCTGAGCTTGTGATCATGGGGTGCGAGGTATAGAGAATACGTCCATGCTGGTTAAACAAATAGATGGGCTTGTGAATCTTTTTGGCCATTTTTTGTAAAATTTCAAACTGGTTATCGTCTATGTTCATATCCACTCAATCTCCTTTATTGGTGAAGATGAATAAAAAAATGGACAATCACTGTCTACATCTCTGATATGCATTTTATGTTATCAGCTAAAATCATTTTAGATAGAAAGTTGTCAATTAATATAACAAACAAACAGAGCGCCAGGACAAAATCACGTGCCGCCAGTCATCTTCATTCAGAATTACGAGCAAATATGATATGTTGTAGACAGAAGAATTTCTTTCAGAAAATATGGGTATCACAAGAAACAAAGGCTTCGAATGAGGAAGCCGTCTATACATGAGAGTGGCAAGAGGTGAGAAACATGATTTATATCGGATTAACTGGCTGGGGAGATCATGACAGTCTTTATCCGCCGAGAATCGGCAGCGCGCAAAAGCTGTTTCACTACGCGTCAACGTTTCCGATTGTGGAACTGGATGCCAGCTTTTATGCGGTTCAGCCTGAGCGTAATCATGAAAAGTGGATAAAGGATACCCCAGATGACTTTCAATTTGTTGTGAAAGCCTACCAAGGAATGACTGGACATCAAAGGGGCGAGATTCCGTTTGCTTCGAAGGAAGACATGTTTGATGCATTTATTCTTTCGCTGACTCCCCTTATTCGTGAAGGGAAACTAGCCATGGTGCTCTTTCAATTTCCACCTTGGTTTGATTGCAAAAAAGAGCACGTCCACTATTTAAGATGGTGTAAGGAGAAGATGGGCGATATTCCATGTGCCCTCGAATTCCGAAACCGTACATGGTTTTCAGATGAATTTTATGAGCAGACTTTGTCCTTTATGGAAAAGGAAGGATGGATTCATTCCGTCTGTGATGAACCGCAAGTCGGAGAAGGCTCCATTCCGCCGGTCATACAAGCTACACACCGTGATAAAACATTGGTCCGATTTCACGGGAGGAATAAACAGGGCTGGCTTCACCCGGCAGACCATGAGAATTGGCGTGAAGTGAGATACTTATATTTATATAATGAAGCTGAATTAAAAGAGTGGAAAAAGAATCTCGACATCCTGCATCAGCAATCGAAAGATGTCTATGTCGTGTTTAATAATAACTCCGGCGGAGATGCAGCGGCAAATGGCCAGCAGATGATTGATTTGCTGGATATCACCTATTCAAACCTGTCTCCGAAGCAGTTAGATTTATTTAGTTAACCGTGAGCTGACTGAAGCTTTCAACCTGAATGAGACGGTCAGTGACAACTTGAGGGAGAGATCAACATGCTGCAGAAGCTATGGTTATATCATACAAACGACTTGCACAGCCACTTTGAGAACTGGCCAAAAATTGCAGCTTATATTGAAGAAAAGCGTCAAGTTCACGATCAGATGCTCTTGTTTGATATTGGCGACCATATGGATCGAGTGAACCTCGTATCCGAAGCGGATTATGGAAAGGTAAACGTCAAGCTCCTCAATCAGCTTGGCTATGATGGAGTCACGATCGGGAATAATGAAGGCATTACGCTGCCCCATGATCAGCTGGATCACTTGTATGAGAATGCACAATTTCCAGTGGTCCTGTCTAATTTATTTGAGAAAGGCAAAAGGCCATCATGGGCAAAGCCCTATCATATGATCACAATGGAAAACGGACTGAAGCTCTGTCTCTTAGGCGTGACCATTGCGTATACACCTGTATATGAAAAGCTTGGCTGGAACATTACTGATCCGTTTGACAGCATACGGGACATGCTGCAGGAAGTGAAGGGACAGGCAGATGTCATTGTGCTTTTATCTCATCTCGGAATCATCCATGATCGAGAGGTCGCCCGTGATTTCCCTGAAATCGACATCATCCTAGGTTCACACACGCATCATCTGTTAGAACAAGGTGAAATGGACAATGGTGTGCTGCTTGCATGCGCTGAAAAGTACGGGCATTATATTGGCTGCGTTGAGCTGACGATCGATACAGCGCGCAAAGAGCTAATAGAGAAAAAAGCGACAGTACAGTCAGTGGATCAGCTCATCAGTGAATCAGATGAAGCCATCACCACCTTGCAGCAGGCAGAAAGAAGAGCGAAAGCACTCATGCAGGAAAAAGTGACAACGATTGAGTCGAAGCTAGAAACGAAGTGGTTCGATGATTCTCCGCTTCCGCAGCTCTTAACAGATGCCATTAAAGATTGGTGCGGAGCAGATATTGGCATGATGAATGCAGGTATGGTGCTTGATTCATTAGAGGCAGGGATCGTCACAAGAGAAGAAATTCACCGGATATGTCCGCATCCCATTAATCCCATTCGAGTGACGCTTACCGGTCAACAGCTTATCGCAACGGTTCAGCGGGGCTGTGAAGAAAAAATGGAACAGCTGCGCATCAAAGGCTTCGGCTTTAGAGGTGAGCTGATGGGGAAAATGCTATATAGCGGCCTCAGCTATACATTAGAAGAAGGCGAGGCCAAACGGGTGAAGGATGTCTTTGTACATGGTCAATTGATCAAAAAAGACGCCTCCTATACTGTTGGCACAGTCGATATGTATACATTAGGCTCTCTTTTTCCTCATATCCGTGATCACGAACACATTGAATATTTTATGCCTGAATTTTTACGTGATGTTCTGACATGGCGCTTGAAGGAAGCAACATGAAATCCGCTTCAGCCTAACAACACGCGCCCTCTTTCCACATAGATTGTGATGAGAGGAGTGAAGGGATTTGGTGAATTTAACACCTATTACAATTGATGGCCATTCCTTTACAGCGGTCACTGTCAAGCTGCCGAAGACAAATTTCATGGCAGTAACAAATGAACACGGGTATATCATGTGCGGTGCACTTGATGTCGGGCTCTTGAATGAAAAGCTTGCAGATAGAGGAATTATTGCAGGAAGAGCAGTTGGTGTAAGAACCATTGAGCAATTGCTCGATGCTCCTTTAGAATCTGTGACATACGCCGCAAAAGCACTGGGTATCTCTGCTGGAACAATTGGAAGAGATGCATTATTAAAAATGGTGAAATAAAATAGAGAGATGATTCCTATCCCCTCGCCTGTCTGCATACACATGTAATGGAGAAGGGGGGATTTTTTATTGAGAATGAACCGCCGTTATCGCCCCTACAAGAAGGGCCCTTTGCCATTTCGATACGTTATGCTGCTTGCCATTTTATTCTTTGTGCTCTCAACCGTAATTAGTTTATTTTTTATCAACCGATCCATTAAACCTACCCTTATTCACATTGCTGAACTAGAAACAGAGCGCATCGCCAATCACCTCATACAATATTCAGTTCAAGACTTTGCAGATGATCAGGAGAATATGAAGGATATGGTGGTCATGAATACAAGTGAGAACGGAAAAGTGACGACCATTGATTTTAATGCGCAAGCAACATCGAAAGCAATGGCTGACCTCTCGCGTCATCTTCAAAAAAATTTAGAGGACATTGAAAAGGGAAACTTTCAAAAAGAGGCAAAAGAAGCATTAAAGGATCAAACAGATGGACATGACGGCATTATATATAACATTCCGCTTGGGCAAGCGTCCGGAAATGCACTCATCGCCAACCTAGGACCAAAAGTGCCTGTACGTTTTAGTGTGATTGGTGATCCGCATACGGACGTTGAAAAAAATATTAAGCCTTATGGCATCAACAATGCCTTGATTGATATTAGTGTTCTGATCGAGGTCAAGGTAAGAGTCATTATCCCATTTGCTTCTGAAACAATCGTAGTGAAAAACTCTGTTCCTGTCTCCATACAAGCCGTTCAAGGAGACGTACCAGATTATTATAATGGCAGTGGAACAAACTCAGGTGCTCCATCAATTGTTCTCCCAGAGAAAAAGGAGAAAAAGGAATAACAGCCCAACAATGATTGGGCTGTTATTTACTTTCGTTTCCGTTCAGCTCTTTCCCACGCCCTCAAATGAGGATATGGATCAAATGACCATTCCGTTCTGCCGTTGTCTTTGTACATGCCATAGTGAAGATGCGGCGGAAACTTTCCAGCAGTGCCTGGAGGACCGTAACCGGAGCTTCCGACAGATCCAATCACCTGGCCGGGTTCAACAATTTGACCTGTCTTGAGTCCTTTCGCAAAGCCATTTAAGTGAGCAAAGTAATGATAATGATTATGAATATCTCGAATGCCTATCCGCCAGCCGCCAAAACGGTTCCAGCCTTTCATTTCAATCACGCCATACGATGTCGCACGAACGGGAAGACCATAATGGGCAAATAAATCGGTTCCCTCATGAATTCTCCTTCCTCCAAATCCTCTCGCATCTCCCCATGTACTCCGGTAGCTGTAGTCAGCTCCAACCGGAAGAGGAAAAGCATGCTTTCCAAGATCAAGATGGCCGTAGTGCTTATATAGCTTCATAAAAGATGAAATGATTCCAACGGTTTGATCACGTCCATAATAGTCCCATAAGCCAATTTTTAATTGATCAATGCTGCTGCCGTAGTGAAGCAAGTATTGTGCAAAAGTGAATAATACATCCTCATCGTCATCGCTGCTTGCTTTGCCATCCCCATTCCCATCAAGACCAATTCCGTCAAACACTTTAATGCTTAAAGGAGAGGTATCCTGTTTATTCGGGTTTTCTGGTCCAATCCACATTTCCCGGGGAATGTAGATGCCAATGACGCCTTTTTGTTTCGGTAAATCTCTTCTGCTTTTTCGAATATTGTGTTCATACTGATCAACTGCAGCAAGTACATACCATGGAACCTGTGTTGTGATGGAGACTTTTTCATATAGGGCCATTCTTTGCTTCAATTCATCTGGCTGTTTGCCCGTCCCTTTTGCATGAACAGGTAAAGGGAGCATTGAAAGAGCAATCATGATGGCTAAAACCACTTTCACAAACGTCCATCTCCTTTCATCGAGCATCGTCTTCTACCGTTTAGTGTGGTTAGAACACTCTATTTCATAAGAAGAAAATGTTAGTAATTTTCTTCTGTTTTTTTAGGAGGCTTTTGGGTATTTTTGCAGCTCATTCCCTTGTTGTTCAATCTGTACTATGTTAAAGTGTCTAAAGAAAAGGCTTTAGGCCGAAGATTCAATTTTTTGCAGCTTCTTAGCTGCATCCATCGTATATAGCAGGAAGATTTTTGTAGATGCACCTTTAACGAATTCATATGGAGATGATGGAATTGGCAAAGAAGGAAGAGCACGTAAGAAAACCGGACTGGCTTAAAATTAAGCTGAATACGAATGAAAACTATACCGGTTTGAAGAAAATGATGCGGGAAAACAACCTGCATACTGTTTGTGAGGAAGCAAAATGTCCGAATATTCACGAATGCTGGGCAGTGAGAAGAACCGCTACATTTATGATCCTTGGATCTGTTTGTACGCGCGCATGCCGTTTCTGTGCGGTGAAAACTGGACTTCCAACTGAGCTTGACCTGCAAGAGCCAGAACGCGTGGCAGATTCAGTAGCCTTAATGAACTTAAAGCACGCTGTTATAACAGCGGTTGCAAGGGATGATCAAAAGGATGGCGGCGCAGGTGTGTTCGCTGAAACCGTTCGTGCGATTAGAAGAAAAAGCCCATTCACGACCATTGAAGTTCTCCCTTCAGACATGGGCGGTAATTATGATAACTTGAAGACGTTAATGGATACTCGTCCTGACATTTTAAATCACAACATTGAAACAGTTCGCAGATTAACGCCAAGAGTTCGTGCGCGTGCTACATATGATCGTTCATTAGAATTCTTGCGTCGTGCAAAAGAAATGCAGCCCGATATTCCAACAAAATCAAGCATTATGATTGGACTTGGTGAAACGAAGGAAGAAATCATTGAAGTCATGGATGATCTTCTTGCCAATAACGTGGATATTATGGCGATTGGTCAGTACTTACAGCCTTCGAAAAAGCATTTGAAAGTTCAAAAATACTACCATCCGGATGAGTTTGCAGAGCTGAAGGAAATTGCGATGTCAAAAGGCTTTAGCCACTGTGAAGCTGGACCGCTTGTGCGCTCTTCCTACCATGCAGATGAACAAGTAAACGAAGCGTCTAAAAAGCGTCAGGCGCAAGCGTAACAAAGAAAACGCCAGAGCTCTCTGGCGTTTTTTCTCGTATTAATTTTGGCCGTAAGGGGCGTTTCTTCTCATCGTACGGTCGGAATTCGTCATCCCATTTGCATCTTCTTGATTCGATATGTTCCCGCCTTGAGGGGAATACTTCATTTGCTGAATCGTTTTGGTTAAAATTTGGTCAAAATCACGTGAATTGGTTTGAAGACGTGAAAAATTGGCAATGGATTGAAAGTGCTCTGGATTATCAGAGACGTATACATGATAATAACGAGGGAGAACAGAAACCGCCGTTTTCTTTACTTGATCGGCAGATTCATCACGGTTTTTGTTTCCTGTTCGATACACGATGAGTGCATCCTCATCTGTCACAAGTGTGGCTGCATCTTTGATGTTTGGCAGCTGCACCGTTAGACTTGTAATCACGTGGGCAAGATGCTCACGATTTAAAGCAGGCGTTCTTTCTTTCTGATCCGTTACTTGCTGGTGCTGATAACGAACATATCCTGCTTTGTTTGTATCTGCTTCTGGCATATTGGAATTATTTCCTTCATGTCGATCCGACAGACGGATGGTTTTACTTGAAGAATCTTCATCCACTTGCCGGTTCATACCTGATTGAAAGCCGCACCCGCCTAAAAGCATGCTGAGGAGAATCGCGGCTGTCAGTTTTTTCTTCATAAATGTGACCTCCTTTTTCCTTTAGCTTCGGCTAAATCGGAAAAAACATGCTTTAGCAATTGATGGAGTTCTTCCAATGAATTATCATTAAAGATGGATCGTTTAAAAAGAGGTGAGAAGATGATCGTCGTTCAGAATGCTACCTTTGATCTTGTAAGAGATATCAAAGACGGCTTTAATGAAGAAGCGTTTAAAGCAAGGTACTCAGATATTTTAAATAAGTATGATTATATTGTGGGGGACTGGGGCTATAATCAGCTCAGGCTGAAAGGGTTCTTTGATGACCAAAACCAAAAGGCCACATTTGATACTAAAATCAGCACACTCGATGAATACATTTATGAATACTGTAATTTTGGCTGTGCCTATTTTGTCTTAAAACGAATCAGAAAATAACGCAAAGGGGAGCGTCATGATGTATTTCGTAGACAGAAAAAAGATTGAAGAGACATTACGTTTTTTCGAGGAGCAATATGAGTTGTTGCAGAGTCATCAAACATGGACAAGTCCTCTAGAGAAAAAAGCGCTGGAACGAATTGTTCATTTGCTCGTCGAATGTATTCTTGATACCGGAAATGACATGATTGATGGCTTTATTATGCGTGACCCAGGAAGCTATGATGACATCATGGATATACTTGTTGATGAAAAGGTTGTACCAGAAGGAGAAGGAAGTCAGCTGAAAAAGCTTGTCTCATCCCGCAAAACACTTGTGCAGCAATATCAGGAAGTAAATCATCATGACTTATTGCAGGTGATCAGCGAAGTAGAGCAGGCACTAGAGGTCTTTCCAAGCCGCATCCGTACCTACTTGGAGCAGGAGCTTGGCCCAGTATCAGCGTTTAAATAAACCATTGGAGTTGTGAGCATCATGAAATACAAAGGCTATTTAATTGATTTAGACGGGACAATGTATAAAGGAACAGAAAAGATCGAGGAAGCAGGTCAATTTGTTCAAAAGTTAAATGAGTTGAGCATTCCTTACTTGTTTGTCACGAATAACTCATCACGCACGCCAAAGCAGGTAGCGGAAAAACTCGTTTCATTTGATATCCCAGCAACAGAAGAACAAGTTTTTACAACAAGTATGGCGACGGCTAATTATATTGCTGAGCAAAAGAAAGATGCGTCAGTTTACGTGATTGGTGAAGAAGGAATCAAGCAGGCCATTGAAGAAAAAGGGCTGACATTTGGTCAGGAAGACGCTGATTTCGTTGTTGTTGGAATTGATCGCGGCATTACATATGAAAAATTAGCAGTAGGTGCGATTGCCATTCGTCAAGGCGCACAATTTGTCTCAACAAATGGAGATATTGCCATTCCAACAGAAAGAGGGCTTTTGCCAGGGAACGGCTCGTTAACATCAGTACTAACCGTGACGACAACGGTTCAGCCGACATTTATCGGAAAGCCAGAATCCATTATTATGGAACAAGCGATGCGTGTACTTGGGACAGATGTGTCTGAGACGCTCATGGTGGGGGATAACTATGATACGGATATTATGGCAGGAATGAATGCAGGAATGGACACATTACTCGTCCACACAGGTGTGACAACAAAAGAGCTGCTTCAGCAGTATGAAAAGCAGCCAACCTATGTCATTGAATCCTTATCCGAGTGGATTGAGCGATTATCATAGAAAAAGAGGACAAGCGTTACGCGCGCGTCCTCTTTTTCTTTATTCCGCATTTCTTGCACTATGTGCCAGCCTGCTTGATGCGGCGGCAGCAATAGCGCCGACAATGTCATCTAAAAAGGTGTGGCATTCGCCCGTGGATTTATCGTTGAGTTTCCCGAGAATTCCTGGTTTTTCTTTATCGATATATCCGTAATTCGTAAAGCCGATTGAACCATAAATATTGACGATAGCAAAGGATAAAATTTCATCAACGCCATACAGGCTCTCGTCCGTTTCAAGTATTGATTGAAGCGGCTCAGTCAGCTTCTTTTGCTCGGCGAGTACGTCTAATTCGATGCCCGTTAATATCGCATTTTGGACTTCACGTTTTGCGATGACACGCTCCACATTGTGGATGCACTCTGTCATGTCTAAGCCAGGATGATATTTTTCCTGTAAAAAGTAGACAAGGTCTGCTATATCTTGAATGGTTACGCCTCGTTCTTGTAAACGGCGTCTTGCTGTTTTTTCTACTTCGTTCATCTCATGATGATGCGGCATGTATTCCTCACCCAATCCTCGTAATTTGTCCACGACGTGTAAAAAGCTTCGGATAGTAAATAGTATTCATAAATCCCTCAACCTGCGACTACGATATGATAAGAGATTGATCATAGGAACGCAGGTGAAAACATGAAAGAAACCATCTATCACACATTTGGTATTGATGTTCGTCAATTTACGCCATATGGCAGTTATCAGAGCTTTCAAACGGCGGAGGCTCTCTTCCTCATTGTTCCTGTGTCTCATTTGCGAGAAGAAGAACTTTCGGAGTTGTATCATATCAGTCAGTATTTACTAAATGCTGGAGACCCATACGTTGCTGTGTTTGAATTAACAAATGAAGAGAATCCCACCTTTACTCATGGGAAGGAGCAGTATGCTTTATTAAAAGCAGCGCCTCCGATTTCAAGCCGCTCGTTTCAGCAAGCGTCAGAGCTGGCAGCCTTCCATGTCAGGGGAAGAGGCTTTCCATATGAAGTATCCGAAACAAAACGTGTCGGTGCCTGGAAGGAATTATGGGCAAAACGATTAGATCAGCTCGAAGGCTTTTGGATGCAGCAAATGCATCAAAAACCGCTGCAACGGTTTGAACAAAAATTCATTGAATCGTTTCCGTATTATCTTGGATTAACGGAGAATGCCATTCAATATTTAGTTGATACTGAACTTGATGATGAACCGAAAGAAGGTGACTCAGGCACTGTCTGTCATCAGCGCTTTTCACGTATGACATGGCCGCATGAGCAGCCGCTTCGTTTACCTGTGGATTGGGTCTTTGATCATCCAACCCGTGATATTGCCGAATACTTAAGAGAGACCTTTGTACAGCATAAGGAGGATTTAATTGAAGAGGGCTTTTCCTTTCTACAGCAATATGAACAGGTGACACCTCTTTCCTCCTTTTCAAAGCGTTTGTTATACAGCCGCCTGCTGTTCCCGCTTCATTACTTTGAAATTGTAGAAGGCTACTATATGTCGGGAGAAAATGAAAAGTCATATTATGAAGAGCGGTTAGATTACGTCTTAAATGATGCCAATCGTTATGAATACTTTCTGAAGGTTTTTCAAGAAATGAGTGCCATGCGAAGCGGCGGGAGCCCCATTCCGGCTGTTGGCTGGATTCAGCCTGCAGCTGATTTGAAGTTTCAGTGAACAGACGAAACGTCTCTTTTCTCTTGAGGCGTTTTTCGTTATGCTTAAAGAAATCGATAAAAGGAGTGTTCTTCTTGACGAAACCTTACGTCTATATCACAAGAAAACTGGATGAAGCATCACTTACACCATTAAAAGAAGTCGCTCATGTTGAGATGTGGCCAAGCGAGGATGAGCCGTGTCCAAGAGAAGAGTTAGAAACACAAGCTGCTAAAGCGGATGCGCTTCTCACCATGCTGTCAGATCAAATAGATGAGCCGCTTTTATCAAAGGCTCCGAATATCAAGGTGGTTGCAAACCTTGCTGTTGGCTATGACAATATTGATCTTGAAGCAGCCAAAAAGCATGGAATCACCGTATGTCATACACCAGACGTCTTGACAGAATCGACGGCGGATTTAGCCTTTGCTCTTCTGATGGCGTCAGCTAGACGCATTGTCGAGGCGAGTGATTGGATTAAGGATGGAAACTGGACAGGCTGGGGGCCACTTCTTCTTGCCGGTGCTGATGTTCATCACAAAACACTCGGGATTGTCGGAATGGGCAGCATTGGAACAGCACTAGCCAAGCGGGCCAAAGGCTTTAATATGAATGTCCTTTATCATAATCGTTCAAGAAAACCCGAGGCAGAAGCGCAGCTTGGCGTGACCTATGCGGCTTTTGAGGAACTGCTCAAGCAGTCTGATTTCATCGTCTGTCTGACGCCGTTAACCCCGGAAACAAAAGACATGTTTAATGAACAAGCATTTGATCTGATGAAGAACTCTGCTTATTTCATTAACGTATCAAGAGGACAGACTGTAAATGAGGATGCTTTATACGAGGCTGTCACAACAGGAAAAATTGCCGGCGCTGGTCTGGATGTATTTAGACAGGAACCTGTCAGCCCGTCTCATCCGTTAACGACATTACCTAACGTCACAGTCCTCCCTCATATTGGAAGTGCTAGTGTCGAAACGAGAAAAACGATGATGCGTTTATGTGCTGAAAATATTGCGCTTGTCTTACAAGACGAGCCAGCCAAAACGCCGGTTCGTTTATAATATAAGGCTTCCCGGTGTTCGGGAGCTTTTCTAACAAAAATATTTTGAAAATATAGAATCTTGATGTAAATAGCTGTTAAGCGGTTTCATTCTGACAATCTCTTATTTTATTACCTTGTCAAAATGAGGATACCCCTTTATAATGTGTGTACATTGAATGTCTGTGTAAGGTTAACAAATGTCTTTTTAGAGAGGACATTTACGGAGAAAGGTGGAATTTCAGGTGAAGGCAATTCGAGTTGGGCTATTAGGATTAGGAACAGTGGGAAGCGGTGTCGTAAAAATTATCCAAGACCATCAGGATAAATTAATGCACCAAATCGGCTGTCCGGTATTAATACAAAAAGTGCTTGTGAGCAATCCCGATAAAAAAAGAGATGTGGATGTCGCAAGAGAGGTCTTCACAACTGAAGTATACGATGTGATTAGAGATCCAGAGGTCGACGTCATCATTGAAGTGATGGGCGGCATTGAAGAGACAAAACAATATTTAATAGATGCGTTAAATGAGAAGAAGCATGTCATTACAGCCAATAAAGATTTAATGGCGCTTTACGGTACGGAGCTTTTACATGTAGCGAAAGAAAATAGCTGTGATCTTTATTATGAAGCAAGTGTCGCCGGAGGAATTCCGATTCTGCGCACACTGGAGGAAGGGCTCGCCTCTGACCGAATCACCAAGATGATGGGGATTGTGAACGGTACAACGAATTTTATTTTAACGAAAATGAATGTCGATAAAAGCGCATATGAGGATGTCTTAAAAGAAGCACAGGATCTAGGCTTTGCAGAAGCAGACCCAACAGCTGATGTAGAAGGACTGGATGCAGCAAGGAAAATGGCGATTCTTGCAAGACTCGGCTTTTCTATGAATGTGGATTTAGAGGATGTAAAGGTGAAAGGTATTTCTGATATCTCTGATGAGGATATTAATTTCAGTAAGCGGTTTGGCTATACAATGAAGCTGATCGGCATTGCTCAGAGGGACGGAGAGAAAGTAGAGGTCAGCGTCCAGCCAACTTTACTTCCTGATCATCATCCATTATCATCCGTCAACAATGAATTCAATGCGGTGTATGTCTACGGAAGTGCTGTAGGAGAAACGATGTTTTACGGACCTGGAGCAGGAAGTCTGCCGACAGCAACAGCTGTTGTATCAGACTTAGTGGCAGTGATGAAAAACATGCGCCTTGGCGTGAACGGAAGCGGATTTATCGCACCGCAGTTTGAGAAGAAGATCAAATCGTCATCAGAAATATTTGCTCAGCAATTCTTAAGAATTCATGTTAGAGATCAAGTCGGGGCATTCTCCCGCATTACATCTATTTTTTCTGAAAGAGGCATCAGCTTTGAAAAGATCCTTCAGCTTCCTGTGAAAGGACATGATGAGCTGGCTGAAATTGTGATTATTACACATCAGACCTCAGAAGAAGATTTTTCAAATATCCTGCAAAAATTAAACGACCTCGACGTGGTGGTTCAAGTGAAGAGCACGTACCGAGTAGAAGGGAACGGTTTAAGCTGATGAAATGGAATGGACTCATTGAAGAATTTCAAGAATTCTTACCAGTAAACGAATCTACACCTAAACTAACATTAAATGAAGGGAATACACCGCTGATCCATCTCGCCAAGCTTTCAGAAAAGCTGGGAATCGAGCTTCATGTGAAAACAGAAGGCGTCAATCCAACAGGCTCTTTCAAGGATCGAGGAATGGTCATGGCTGTTGCAAAAGCAAAAGAAGAAGGCAATGATACAATCATGTGCGCTTCAACAGGGAATACCTCTGCAGCAGCAGCGGCTTATGCAGCCCGTGCGGATATGAAATGTATTGTCATCATTCCAGACGGGAAAATTGCCTTCGGTAAGCTTGCACAGGCCGTCATGTACGGAGCAGAGATCATTGCCATTGATGGCAACTTTGATGATGCACTGAAAATTGTCCGCAGCATCTGTGAAAAAGCACCGATTGCCCTTGTTAACTCGGTCAATCCTTATCGAATTGAAGGACAAAAGACAGCAGCATTTGAAATCTGTGAGCAGCTAGGCTCTGCCCCGGACGTACTGGCGATTCCTGTTGGTAATGCAGGGAACATCACGGCCTACTGGAAAGGCTTCAAGGAATATCACGAGAAAAAAGGAACTGGACTGCCTGTCATGCGTGGTTTTGAAGCAGAAGGTGCAGCGGCAATCGTTCGAAATGAAGTGATTGAGCAGCCAGAAACAGTGGCAACGGCTATCCGTATCGGAAATCCAGCGAGCTGGAAACAAGCTGTGGCAGCCGCAGAGGAATCAAATGGAAAGATTGATGAAGTAACAGATGAGGAAATTCTTCATGCGTATCAATTGATTGCACGTGAAGAAGGCGTGTTTGCAGAACCAGGCTCATGTGCGTCGATTGCGGGCGTGTTAAAGCAGGTGAAATCTGGAGAAATCAAGCCAGGCAGTAAAGTTGTTGCGGTACTAACAGGCAACGGACTGAAAGATCCAAATACGGCTATCGATATTTCAAAAATCAAGCCGGTCACACTCGATGCAGATGAAGATCAAATTCTTGAACACTTAGAAAAGGCCGCACGCGTATGAGTGAAGCCTCCATGCTTTTTTCAATCACAGTACCGGGAAGCACTGCCAATTTAGGACCAGGCTTTGATTCAGTTGGAATGGCGCTCAGCCGCTATTTAAAGCTATCGGTCTATGACCATGATAGCTGGCTGTTTGAAGCAGAAACAGATGTCGTGTCTGGGATTCCATCAGGCACCGACAACCTGATTTATCAAACAGCCAAAAAGGTCGCAGATGACTTTGGAAAAACACTCCCGCCTGTTCATGTCAAAGTGTGGAGTGATATTCCATTGGCACGGGGGCTTGGCAGCAGTGCTGCTGCCATCGTGGCCGCCATTGAACTTGCCAATCAGCTTCTTGAATTAAACATGACAGATGATCAGAAGCTCTTTTATGCAAGTGAGGTAGAAGGTCATCCAGATAATGCGGGAGCCTCTTTATTTGGTGGTTTACTGATTGGTCTCCATGAAGAAGACAAAACACATGCCGTTAAAGTGCAGCATGTGGATGTAGATGTCGTCGTGGTGATTCCTTTTTATGAAGTGCTCACAAAGGATGCCCGTGATGTCCTGCCAGAGGATTTCTCCTATAAACATGCTGTCAGTGCGAGTGCTGTGAGCAACGTCCTTGTAGCCGCCTTAATGACGCAGAACTGGCCGCTTGTTGGAGAAATGATGAATAAGGATTTATTTCATCAGCCTTACCGCACAATGCTCGTGCCAGAGCTGTCGAAGGTAGAGCATGTCGCTTCGCTTAAAGGAGCGTATGGAACGGCTTTGAGCGGTGCTGGACCGACGATCCTCACCTTAGTGGAAAAAGGGAAGGGAGAAGCGCTGAAAGAGCAGCTAGCCCAAAATTTCCCGCATTGCGAAGTTGATCTGCTGACGGTGCCAGTAGAAGGGGTTGTCGTGCAGCATCATCCTGTTAATCAAGTAAAGAACGTGCTGTGAATCTGCACGTTCTTTTTTTATGCTTGTTTTTATGGGAAGAAGCAGGGATTATTATTTAGAGGATCGAACTATTTTTTAAGCATAAAAGGGGGAGATACGTTCATGAAGAAATTGATGACGGCAGAAGATTTAACAAAGATTGTTTCTGTTTCCCATCCGGTTTATTCACCAGATGGACAAAAGGCAGTCTTTACAAAAGTCACTGTGAATGAGAAAAAAGACGATTACAACATCCACTTATGGGTTCGAGATGAAGAGACAGAGGAGCTGGCACAATGGACATTTGAGGATGGAAAGCATCATCAGCCAGTTTGGTCAAAAGACGGCAGGCAGCTTGCTTTTATTTTACAAAAGCCAAAGGAAGTCCCTCAGCTGGCGCTCATGAAGAGCGAAGGAGGCGGCGTGCGAACCTTAACGACGATTCCTTACGGAGTATCTCATCCTGTTTTTTCTCCAGATGGTGCTTTTCTTTATGCGGCTGTGTCATTGAAACAATCAGAATCTGTTCATGATGAAAAAAAGGAAGAGCAAGATGACTTTGCTCCAGCGGTATATGATGATTTGACCTATAAAGCAGATGGAAGAGGCTTTTTAGATGGGCGTGTCACGCAGATCGTGAAGGTAGATATCGATTCAGGAGAGATAGAGCCTGTCACGAGCGAGCAGGTTCATCATATGAATCATACGATTTCTCCTTGCGGCAAATGGCTTGCCTTTATTCAATTAAATCCACAGATACCTTACATAAGTGACGTGTGTCTTCTGTCATTAGAAGATGGTCAGACAAAAAAGATCACACAAGCAAACGGCGCTTATTCCACCGTATCTTTTTCTCCAAATGGAGAGAGTCTTTTGTATATTGGACATGAGCGCGAATTTCAAAATGCTACCTTCCCATCACTATGGCTGTATGATCTGAAGGAAGAAAAGACGGTTCAACTGTCAGAAATGCTGGATATGTATGTTGGGAACTGTATGGCAGGAGATAGCGTGATGGGAGAGGTCTATCAGCTTCCGCAGTGGACAAAGGACAGCCAAGGGTTTTATGCGCTTGTTTCTGATCAAGGCAGTACAGGAATTTATTATTTCTCTATTGAAGGTTTAGCCTATCCTGTTCGACTAGAGGCGGAACATATCACCAATTTCAGCCTTCATCCAAATGAATCCAAATTGCTGCTCAGCCGGCTTTCACCTGTCTCACCAAGTGAGCTGTATGAGATGACATTAGGGGAGACAGAACTAAAGCAAATCACATTCGAGCATCATGATTTTCTAAAGGAGCATATCGTATCGGAACCTGAACCATTTTCTTTTCAGTCAAAAGATGGAGACGAGGTGCATGGCTGGTTTATGAAGCCTTCCAAGATGGAAGAGGGAAAGAAATATCCGCTCATTCTAGAGGTTCATGGCGGACCGCATGCCATGTATGGTTATACGTATTTTCATGAATTTCAAATGCTCGCTTCTGAAGGCTACGCCATCGTGTATATCAACCCGCATGGCAGTCATGGGTATGGACAGATGTTTACTGACCGTGTGAGAGGAAACTATGGTGACGTTGATTATGACGATGTCATGCAGGCTGTTGATCATGTGCTCAAAGCCTATGATTTCCTTGATGAAACAAGGCTTGGCGTGACAGGCGGCAGCTATGGCGGTTTTATGACCAACTGGATTGTTGGTCAAACCGACCGCTTCCGTGCAGCTGTCACACAGCGTTCCATTTCAAACTGGATTAGCTTTTATGGCATCAGTGATATCGGTTATTTCTTTACAAGGTGGCAGATTGATGGGGATATTTATGATTCTGTCGATAAGCTATGGGATCGTTCGCCACTAAAATATGTGAAGCAGGTGAACACGCCGCTCCTCATCTTGCACAGTGATGAAGATTATCGCTGCCCAGTTGATCAAGCAGAGCAGCTTTTTGTGGCCTTGAAGGAGCTTGGGAAAGACACAAGATTGGTCAAATTCCCGAAGGCATCTCATGATTTATCCAGAAGCGGCCACCCGGGGCAGCGTATTCAAAGACTGACTTTTATAAAGGAATGGTTTAGAGAAAAGCTAGCCTAATAAAAAACGACCCTTCAGCGTGCTGACAAACCCTCGCATTCGGTGTCAGTTCAGCGTGCTGGTGCTCACGAATAGAAAATTCGCTCCGCGCCAGTACTCGTCCTTCCTAGACTTCAAGGGTTTTCATATCACGCTGAAAAGAAGACAAAGGGCTAAAGCCTCTGTCAATCATGAAAAAAACGACCCTAATTGGGTCGTTTTCATGTCATATATGAATTAGAAAACCTGTTCAACTTCTACAACGCCAGGCACTTCTTCTAATAATGCGCGCTCAATACCGGCTTTCAATGTAATGGTTGAACTTGGGCAGCTGCCGCATGCACCAAGAAGACGTAATTTCACAATGCCATCTTCAATGTCTACAAGCTCACAGTCTCCACCATCACGTAATAGAAATGGACGAAGTTTGTCCAGTACTTCCTGTACTTGGTCTTTCATTTCGACTTCAGTCATTAGATATAATCGCTCCTTTCACAACATATCACCATTATATTCATCTAGACGATAAAAATCTATTGATTGGTTTCAAAGTTTCCTTCTCATTATAGCACAATCTCATCTTGAAACAAAAAGTGATTTTGACTTTTTTCATCCAGAAAATTCAGCTAAAATGAAGAAAGAATAGGGGGCTTGTCAAATGAACAAAACCGTCGATCTTTATGTATATGGAAGAGATGTCTTGTGCGCTAGCTGCGTGAATCTGCCTTCTTCAAAAGATACGTTTGAATGGTTAGATGCAGCATTAAAACGAAAATATCCGAATCAGCCATTTCGCATCACATATATTGATATTGAGCACCCGCCAGAAAACGAACAACAAAAGGAATTGTCTGAACGAATTCTTGATGATGAATTCTTTTATCCGCTTGTCTTAGTAGAGGATCAAATCGTTGGGGAAGGCAATCCAAAATTAAAAGACATTTATCAAGAAATGGAGAAATACGGGTACAAGGAGAGCAGTGAATAAGCTGTTCTTTTTTTTGAGAAATAAAACGAACAAACGTTCTTTTTTGTATTGAAAAGGAACGTTTGTTCGTTTATAATGAAATGAAAGGAGCGTGAGCATCATGAATTATTTACTGAAACAATCTCTTCAACAGCAAATACCTATTGAGATGATTTATATGAAGAAAAACGGAGAGTGCACGAAGAGAAAAATCACTGTCTACCGTGAGACGGATCAGTTTATCCAAGCGTATTGTTTATCGAAGAAAACGATGAGAACCTTTCGTAAAGACTGCATTCTTGCCCTTGCTCCGATCAAATGGACCAACTCATCGGCACATGCCGTTTCATAGAAAAAAGCTCCCTCGTCACGAAGGAGCTTTGAGAAAAAATTCACATAATTTTAGCCGTTGTGATGCTTGTACATCCAAAGCAGTCCAGATTTCAGAAGTCTTGGCACCCTGCCAACAAGCGGACGATCTGCCACTAAGCCAAATCCGGCTTTTTTCCCTAAAGAACCTAAAACACCTTTTAGCTTAAACTGTGGATAAGCCTCAGGAAGCGGCTCATTTTTCCAGCGTTTTTGCAGAGATTGGACAATTTGTTCTGCCTGCGCCTCAGCAAGCTGTGCACTTGGGGCATGCGGCAGACTTGCGCAGTCACCTACGACATATACATGCTCATCCCCTGGGAGATTGTGATGAGGAGTTAATACGACACGGCCTTGTGCGTCTTTTTCAACATCCATCTGTCGTACCACTTTACTTGGCTGTATTCCTGCTGTCCACACGATGACATCAGCTTCAATCGCGTCATCATGGTTATAAACAAGACCTTCTTCAACCTTTGTAATATTGGCACAGTTAATGATCTTTACGTCATTTTCTTCAAACCACTTTTGCACATACAAACTTAATCTTTTTGGGAAGCTTGATAGAATCAGCTCTCCGCGGTCAAAAAGAATAATGTTTAAATCAGCACGGCTTTCTCTTAATTCACTGGCCAGCTCTACCCCGCTAAGTCCAGCACCGACGATGCCAACCGTTGCACCTGCGCTCAAATTGTTTAATTTGTTATACGCATGTCTTGACTGATCAATGGTTTGAATGCTGTATGTATGTTCTTTCGCACCAGGGACATTATGATACTTGTCCTCACAGCCGAGTCCAATCACCGTATCATCATACGGAATCGGTTCACGGTCGCTGAATAAAATCTGTTTGTTTTCAATATCAATTTTTTCTACTTCCCCGTATTGAATATCCAGCTTCGGATGCTCTGGAAAAGATACTCGAATGTGATGATCAGAGATCGTTCCAGCAGCAAGTGCATAATATTCTGTTTTTAAACAGTGGTAAGGATTTCGATCAATTAATGTGATAGTGACATCATCAGGTAATTGATTTGGCAATAAGCGGTGGAGAACCCGCATATTCCCGTAACCTCCGCCGATCAAGACTAAATTTTTCATGACGATTCTCCTTTTCCCCGTAGACATTGAAAAACACTTATACTAAAAAACTTTAAGTTAAAATACCAAATAAAATTATATCGAATTTACTGTGAAACCACAATAATTGTTTCAAAATAACCTACATATTCATCAGTTAGTCCTAAATAGTAAAACATTTTATGAGGAATAGGCGTAACGATACAGATGAAGCTCATATTTTGACTAATGCAAGGAATTTCGGTAGGATGGTAAGGCAATGTGAGGTGAAGCACAGTGTTTCCACTGATCGAATTTTGTGTAAGTAATCTTGCACAAGGGTCTCAAGAAGCAAAAGAGAAGCTTGAAAAAGACCCAAACCTAGACGTAATGGAATACGGCTGTTTAAGCTATTGCGGCAAATGTATGGACTCCCCATTTGCACTTGTGAATGGAGAATTTGTTTCAGGAGAAAATGCAGAGCAGCTAGTCGAGCGTATTTATGCTTTTATAGAGGAAAACGACATGTTTTAAATGCACCACATGGGTCATGAGGTGCATTTTTTTCACATTTTCATCTTCCATTTTTAAGGAGAATCAATAGAAAGCGCATCCAATATGTTATGCTAATAAAATATCATCAATATGAAATATCACACGAGAGAAAAAGAGGCATATGCATAATAAAAGCCCTTTGCCATGGCAGCAAAGAGCTTCTATGTATGAAAAACGGGGGATGATAAGATTGTCTCCTGAATCGACTCCTTTTATACTATAAAGAAACAACATTTTTGGAGGAAGCTCATGACATCATTTCAATTCACGAAAATGCACGGATTAGGAAATAATTATATTTACGTCAATCAGATGAAGGAACAGCTTCCAGAAGAGCAGCTATCAGAGATAGCGATCCGCGTTTCTTCTGTTTATACAGGAATCGGTTCTGACGGGATGATCCTGATTTGCCCATCAGATGTTGCACCTGTGAAGATGCGCATTTTCAACAATGATGGATCAGAGGGCAAAAACTGCGGTAATGGGCTGCGCTGTGTTGCAAAGTATGTGTATGAGCATCAAATTGTGACGGACACAACGTTCCAGATTGAGACATTGTCAGGACTCGTTGAAGCGACCGTTCACGCTCAGGATGGTCACGTTCAGCTAGTCACAGTAGATATGGGAAAACCACGTTTTGAAAAAGAAGCAATGCCGATGCTTGGTGAACCGGCTAGCACAACGGTTAATGAGCTGCTTGATTTTGGCACTGCGAAATTAAATGGAACGGCCGTTTCGATGGGAAACCCGCACATCGTTTTTTATTTAGAGGATATTGAAAAAGCGCCGCTTCATACACTTGGACCAATCATCGAAAAACACGACATGTTCCCAGAAGGCGTCAATGTAGAATTTGTAGAAGTTGTCAGTGAAACAGAACTGCATTTTCGCGTATGGGAAAGAGGTTCAGGAATTACCCAGGCTTGCGGAACTGGGGCCTGTGCTGCGGCTGTATCCACAATTGTGAATGGTCAGGCAAAAAAAGAAACAGACATGACCGTTCATTTAGCAGGCGGAGACCTCATCATTCGTTGGAAAGACAATGACCACGTGCTCATGACAGGACCTGCTGAAACGATTTGTGACGGCACATTTTATCTCTAAACCATTTATTTGAGAAAAGGCATCATCACGTTTATAATTGAAAAGAAACATCCAGTCAAAAGGAGGGATGATCATGAGTACACCAGTAACCATTACAGAAGCTGCTGCACTGCAGATTAAAGATATGATGAAAGAACATGAAGAAGAAAATGCGTTCCTTCGAGTGGGCGTAAAAGGCGGCGGTTGCAGCGGTCTCTCATACGGCATGGGCTTTGACCATGAAGTCTCAGAGAAAGACACGCAGTTCAAGCAGCACGGCATCAATGTCCTTGTCGATTCCGAAAGCCTTGATATCATGAACGGAACCATCATTGATTTCAAACAATCACTCATGGGCGGCGGTTTCACCATCGATAATCCGAACGCCATTGCATCATGCGGGTGTGGTTCTTCTTTCAGAACAGCGACGAATACCGGTACGCCGGAAGAGTGTTAAGGGTTAAAACGATTCATTCTGTAAAACCATTTGTATAATGAAGACCTCCTCATATTAATCATTTTCTTGAGGAGGTTTTTTGTGTTGTTTTTAAAGATGCAAAAAAGGACATGACTTAAAAATCACTCAGCACGTCCTCTTTATAAAGATATTTAATTAGAAAAAAGCTCGCAGTTTCTTAGTATTTCCTCTGTTCATCTTCCACATCTTTTCAAAAAGGTTCATCATGGTGTCGGAAAAAATGTTCTTTGTTGTGTTTCGTTGAGAATAACGTTTCGAATTAATCGATTGTATTCTCAATCATCATTTTCAAAGCTGTTCCCTCTTTTATGAAGAGTAGTAAAGACTTTCATCGCTTCGCTCATAAATGATGCCAATCCCTCACCATAACGATCTATATTCTTTGTGAAACGTTCATCTTGAATATAGAGTTGGCCTAAACCGTAAAAAGCATCAAGAGAGTAATAACGAAAGTTTTCGTTTAAAAAGTCGTACCATTGTTTGATGACGATTTGCACCTCTTTGGATTTAGGGGAATGGCTGCGAAGAGAGGCTAGTTTATTCAATATGCTATCCCAGCTATCAGATAATTCAATTTGTTCATCTTTAGACAAATGATTTAGTTTTGAGCTGACTTCATCAACAGCTTGATTTCCCCAACGGTGACGAGCTTCTTCTTCATATTGGCTAAAATTCATATTCATATTCTCAAACCTTTCTTTATAGGTGTATTGAGTTTCTCCCGTTAAATGCTGTAGCGTCTTATCAATATTTCCGATCATTTTATCGAGATTATTTCGTTTCTCTACTAACATTTTTCTTTGTAGCATAAATGCTTCTTTCTTATTAAATGAAGGATTGTGCATCATCTTTTGGATTTCCTTCAATGGAAATCCAAGTTCCCTGAAAAATAATATTTGCTGCAATGTTTCAAGGTTTTCTTCTGAATAGAGCCGATAACGATTATCTGTGACTTCACTTGGAGTCAATAAACCAATCTTGTCGTAATGATGAAGTGTACGAATGCTAATACCAAATAATTCAGCTACTTCTTTCACTTTCATTTCAATTCACCTCTCTTGATATCCACTATAAAATATGACGTTGCGTTAGGGTCAATCATCTTTTTAAAAATTTATATCATTGTTGATCTTGTTTGAAGCAGCGAATTCAAGGAGTTATGTTTTTTTCGCAAATCGCTCAATTTTGTTACAGCTGGCCCGAACAACTGGCTATTTCCACTCGAAAAGAGTATCATGAAATCCAAACATAAACTGTAGTCAGAAAAGAGGTTGCTGAGGTTTGAGTGAACAAATCAATTGCAGGAACTGTCATGAACTGATTCCGTATCGTTCCAAAACGTGTCCATCTTGCGGGATTGAGAAGCCGCTTCCGAAAAAGGAACGTGTGAAGGATCGGGTGATTTTGGTTGTGGCAGGGATTGTTGTGGTGCTGCTTGCTGCAATGGTGCTTGGAATGGCAAATGCCTATATTGGGGTTTTTAAATAAACGAAAAAGGAGTTCCGCGAGTGGGAACTCCTTTTTTGATCCGTTCTTATTTGTTTTCAAATAAGCTTGTGGAATGGAGAGGCTGTACACGGGCTTTCGGGTCCATGTAAGCTTTCGCATTGTTGACAGCAGTTGGTGCTTCACCAAATCCGCTTGCAATCAATTTGACTTTTCCTTCATACGTACAGATGTCTCCTGCCGCATAGAAGCCTTCAATGTTTGTTTCCATTGTAGATTTCACCACGATGGAGTTCTTTTCGATTTCAAGGCCCCATTGTTTGATTGGTCCAAGGGAGGAAACAAAACCGAAGTTGACGATCACGTCGTCCACATCAAGCACTTGTTTTTTGTCGCCTTTGACTTCTTCGAGCACGATTTGTTCAATGCGGTCTTCACCAATGAGCTCAGTTGGTACATATGGTGTTAGTACATTGACTTTCGAGTTGTGCAGGTTTTCTACACTGTGCTCATGTGCGCGGAATTTATCGCGGCGGTGAATAATGGATACTTCTTTTGCGATTGGTTCAAGCATAAGTGCCCAGTCCACCGCAGAGTCTCCGCCCCCAAGAACGGCCACACGTCTGCCGGCAAATTGGTTCAAGTCATTAATGAAGTAATGCAGGTTGCTTCCTTCAAATGATTCTGCTGAATCAAGTTCAAGCTTTCTCGGTTGGAATGCACCGTTACCAGCTGTGATGATAATTGTTTTAGAATAATGAATCTCTTGATTTGTCACAAGTTTAAAGATCCCATCTGCCTGCTTTTCAACCGTTTCAACTGCCTGCTCTAAGCAAATGGTTTGATCAAATTTATCCATTTGTTCCTTTAAGTTATCAACTAATTCTTGTGCGCGGATTTTTGGAAATCCAGCCACATCATAAATATATTTTTCAGGGTAAAGAGCGGATAGTTGACCGCCGAGCTGAGGAAGGCTTTCAATGATTTTCACACTTGCCTGTCTCATGCCTCCGTAAAACGCAGTAAACAATCCAACTGGGCCGCCCCCGATAACGGTAATGTCATATACCTTAGAATCTTCTTGCATTCCTTTAATCCTCCCAAATGAAAATTGTTATCACTATATCATATCATACCACATATCGTCATTTGACTTGTTTTGAAAAACTTGTCGTTTTTTGATGCCGAAGCTTTGAAAAGGAGGAAAAAGTGAGAAAGACCGTTTATCATAAGGATTTTCAGTTTAAAGCCTTGAAAATTGGAACAGAACTCGCTATTATTGTTAAGGGAACTAAATATTAATTTTTTATGAATTTTTGTCGGATACGGTCAAATGCTTTCGTTTTATGTAGGTGAAAGTTCAGATTTTCACATACTTATTTTTTTGTTTAAATTTCATAAAATGCCGCAAAGCGGTTGAGAATAACGATATGTAATTCTTTATCCGTTTTACAGCAAATTTAAAAAAGGTGGATGTGATTCCAGTGAATAAACCGAAAATCGTTGTATTAGGTGCAGGTTATGGCGGATTAATGACTGTAACAAGATTAACAAAACAGCTTGGCACAAATGATGCGGACATTACTCTTGTGAACAAGCATAATTATCATTACGAAACAACATGGCTTCATGAAGCAAGTGCAGGTACTCTTCATCATGACCGCTGTCGTTATCAAATCAAAGATGTGATTAACAGTTCCCGTGTCAACTTTGTACAAGCAACAGTTGAAAGCATTGATAAGGAAGCGAAGAAAGTTGTGACATCAGATGGCGAACTTTCTTATGACTACCTTGTTGTTGCACTTGGTGCTGTTCCTGAAACATTTGGTATTGCAGGACTGAAAGAATACGCATTCTCAATCTCTAACATCAACTCTGCTCGTCAGCTTCGTGAGCACATTGAGCTTCAATTTGCGACGTATAATACGGATGCTGAAAAACGTCCAGAGCGTTTGACAATCGTTGTCGGCGGCGCAGGATTCACAGGTATTGAGTTCCTTGGTGAGCTTGGAAACCGTGTGCCTGAGCTTTGCAAAGAGTATGACATTGATCAAAAAGACGTGCGTATCATCTGTGTAGAAGCTGCGCCAACAGCTCTTCCTGGATTCGATCCAGAATTGATCGACTATGCGATGAACTACCTTCAAGGTAAAGGTGTCGAGTTCAAAATCGGTACAGCGATCAAAGAATGTACGCCTGAGGGGATCATTGTGGGAAAAGACGATGATACAGAAGAAATCAAAGCTGCAACTGTTGTTTGGGCTGCAGGTGTACGCGGTAACCCAATCGTTGAAGAAGCTGGTTTTGAAAACATGCGCGGCCGCGTAAAAGTTTCTCCAGATCTTCGTGTACCAGAAAATGATGATGTCTTCATCATTGGTGACTGTTCATTGATTATCAATGAAGAAATCAACCGTCCATACCCACCAACTGCACAAATCGCTATGCAGCAAGGTGAAACAGTAGCGAAAAACCTTGCAGCACTAGTAAAAGGCGGTTCTCTTGAAAGCTTTAAGCCAGACATCAAAGGAACAGTTGCTTCTCTTGGTGAACACGACGCAGTAGGTGTTGCGTTTGGTAAAAAACTTCAAGGAACAAAAGCTTCTGCAATGAAGAAAATCATCGACAACCGTTCTTTATTCATGGTTGGCGGACCAGGACTTGTTCTGAAAAAAGGAAAATTCAAGTTCTTCTAAACCATCATAGACAAAAACGTGTATCCTCGGGGACTGACCCCATAAGATGAGACAAATAAAAAACACCTTCAAGTTTGAAAACGGATCGTTGTGATCCGAAATAAAACATGGAGGTGTTTTTTCTATGGGGACAAGAGTGAGTTATCCGGTTGAAGTCAAACAGAAGGCTGTAGAAATGAGATTGGCAGGCGTATCAATGAAAGAGATCTTGCGGGAATTGAATATCACAAATAAAACGCAGGTTCAGACATGGGTGAGGTGGCATAAGGCTGGGGATACACACCGGTTTGAACAGCCTGTTGGAAAACAATATACCCATAGAAAGGGTCCCGAGTACTCTTCCGAATTAGAGAGACTGCAGGCAGAAAATCGCTATCTGAGTCAACAGAATGAAGTTTTAAAAAAGTACAACGAATTGGAAAGGAAGTTGATAAGGAAACGTCAATCAAACTGGTAGAAGAATTGTGCAAAACGATGACAGTACAGGACATCTGTATCCATTTAGGCGTCTCACGCGCTTCGTACTATAGATGGAAAAAGAATCTGACTCAGAATCATTCTAAAAGACAACTAGAGAAGCAAATCGGCACGTTGTGCCGAGAACACAAGTATCGATATGGATACCGAAAAATCACAGCCTTACTAAAAGTGAGAATGCGTATTAACCATAAAACTGTTCAACGTATCATGCAGAAAAACCAGTGGCAGTGCCGGGTTAAAATGAAAAAGCGTAAGAAGAATGGGCAGCCCTATGCCGTGGCCGGTAATATACTGGATCGGAACTTTCAGTCTGATCGCCCTCTTGAAAAACTAGTAACGGACATCACGTATTTGCCTTATGGACAGAAACAATTGTACCTTTCCAGTATATTGGATTTATATAATGGAGAAGTGATTGCGTTTACGATTGGTGATAAGCAGGACACAGACTTTATTTTAAACACACTTGATCAGCTCCCAGCACTGCCTGAAAACTGTGTGTTACATAGCGACCAAGGTTCTGTGTATACATCTTACGAGTATCAGAAAGCTGTTCATATAAAAGGCATTACCATGAGCATGTCCCGTAAAGGGACGCCCGCTGATAATGCCTCCATCGAATCGTTTCATTCCTCGCTAAAGTCTGAAACGTTCTATCTTAACAGCATTGATCGAACTACAACCAACATTGTAGAACGCACTGTCAAAGAATACATTTATTATTATAACAACATTCGTATTCAAACGAAACTAAACAACCAATCACCGATCAACTATCGGCAATTGGCTGTATAAAGGTGTTTTGATCCCTGTCTCAAAAACGGGGGTCAGTCCCTCGTGATACACGTTTTTTTATAAGTTGTGGTATATTTTCTCACTTGGTCATTGACGGCAAAATATGTTATGATTAATTATCAGAAAATTTAGATTAAGGAGTGAGCAATATGAATGCACAAACAAAGGAAAAAACATCAATCTGTCAATATTGTTCAGGAAAAGGGTATTTTCAGCTATTGCTCGGCGGATCTGAAACGTGTGAGGAATGTAAAGGGACAGGAAAGAAGCGTTAATCGATCTGCTTTTTCCATTGATTGACTTCATCTCTATTTCCAAGTTAAACTAATGATGGGATATTTGGGGGTGGAGATGAAGTGATCAGTTTACCAGTCGTTATCATTTCAGTTATTTTATTTTTCGTGTTATTCTTCGGCATTGGCTTTTTGCTCAATATGCTGCTGAGAATGTCATGGATTATGGCTATTTTATATCCAATTGTATGCCTTTTCATTATTAACAATCAAAAGATGATCGCTTATGTAAGAGAGCCTGGCACTGCTTTTTCAGGAATAGGAGACCGGATCGTCTCACTCGCTGCGGCAGATATCATCATCTTATTAAGCGGCCTGATCGGTGCAATCACATCAGGTTTTGTCATTAATGCACTTCGAAAAAGAGGGTATCAAATGTTTTAACTCACTTGTGGACACGCAAGTGGGTTTTTTTGTTTCTCCTTTGCATAGTTTCCATTTTGTTTGGAAACAAATAGATGGGTAGAGGAGTGACAAATAGAGATGAAAACATGGATGAAACGATTGTTCATGACCGCCCTATTCATGCTTGCACTTTTGACAAGCTTTACGGGCATATCTGGAGTCGAACCAAGTGATTTAGCTGTTTGGGTGAAAAAAACCGATGCGGGCAAGCAAGTATCTTCTTTTTTTCAGCAGCAAAAAAGGGAAACGATCGCACTCAAAAGTGAAGATTCGCGGGCTGTTTCTCTCGAAGAAGCCTTTAATTGGAACGATTACCCGAAGCAGAAAGTTGTGGCAACCGGCTATACAGCAGGTGTGGAATCAACAGGCAAAACGAAGGAACATCATGCATATGGCATTACATATTCAGGCGTCAAAGTGAAACGTGATTTATACTCAACAGTGGCAGCCGACCCATCTGTTTTTCCGATTGGAACGGTGCTGTTTATCCCAAACTATGGCTACGGTGTGGTTGCAGATACCGGGAAAGCCATTAAAGGCCATAAGCTTGATTTATACTATGAAACCGTTGATGATGTGTATAGAGAATGGGGTAAAAAAGTGCTCGATGTGTATATCATCAAAAAGGGTGAAGGGACGTTAACGGAAAAAGACTTAAATCAGCTTAATGAAGCAGAATCGATGCAAGTATTCCGTCAGCAGTTTCAAGCCAATAAAGAATAAAAAAGCTTTGGGCCGTTTAAGGTCCAAAGCTTTTTCGCTTCTACATGAAGTAATAATCTAAGATGAGTGTCAGCAAGATCCCTGTTAAACCGCCGAAGAAGACTTCAATCGGCTTATGACCAAGAAGCTCTTTTAATTTCTTTTGCTTTTCTTTTTCTTCCGCATTCGGGAAATTCTTTGCTTCGGAAACAAATCGGTTAAAATCTGTTACGAGCTTGTTGAGAACAGTCGCCTGTTCTCCTGCCTGTCTGCGAACGCCTGTCGCATCAAACATCGTAATAATGGCAAAGATGGCGGAAATGGCAAAGATAGATGTATCTAGCCCGTGCTCTAAAGCCACTGCTGTTGAGAGTGCTGTTACTGCTGCGGAGTGTGAACTTGGCATTCCGCCTGTGCTTGTAATGAGCGACCAATCTAGTCGTCTAGAAATGATAAATTGAATCGGTACTTTTACAAATTGAGCAAAAAAGATGGCTGCAAGGCTGGCAAGCAGCGGAAAATTCGTCAGTACGCTCATGAACAAGAAACATCCTCTCTTTAAGAAAAAATATCGTGCGAAATGATGGACTAAAAATCCTAGTATGATGAAAAATGATAGCAGTAAAAAATGCTGCCAAGTCCATGTTCATTATAACATTAAAGAAAGTAGATGTGGAACGAGGAGAACAAGGACAAGCTGCTCAGGTTTTCGCCGCTTTTTCATGATGCCCTTCCGCGTGTGAAAATATAAATGTTCATCAAGTAAAGACAGACTGGCAATGATCGTATAGGCACGCAAATTTTGATATAATAGAAGTTCCAATGTGAAAAATGGAGTTCATTAAGGAGCGTGTGATAAATATGTTTTTCTCGACAAATGAATTGCAGCATAAAGATACACTGGCGATCGGACTTTTTCAAAAGAGCCAATTATCAGGAAAAGCAAAAGAAATGGATGAATTACTTGAAGGAAGAATCACTGAATTATTAAAAGAAGGCGACATTTCATCCAAACGAAATCAGCTTTCGAAATTTTTCCCATCCCCTGAAACAGGCATCAAACGCATTTATTTTGTCGGGCTTGGGAAGGAATCAGATTACACGTTTGAAGAGGCAAAAGAAGTGTTTGCCCATTTATTCAAAAAGCTTCATCAAGATAAAAAGCAAGCGGTTTCTGTCTTGCTGGATACGTTTATTGGAAAGGATCTGCCTGCTCAAGATGCAGCCCATGCCCTTTCTGAAAGCTGCCTTTTAGCTACATATGAATTACAGGATTTTAAACATAAAACAAATGAACCGGATCGTTTTATCGAGTTTGTTTATGCAACGACAGAGCATGATCAAGCTGAAATTCAGGCGAGTTTGAAAGTCGGCGAAGTGTACGGACAGTCAGTTAATTCGGCCCGTACCCTTGTGAATATGCCACCAAACATGCTCACATCCTCTGATCTGGCTTCGTATGCGGCAGAGCTTGCATATAAATATGAATTTGAGATTGAAATTTTAGATAAAGAACAAATGGAAGAGCTCGGAATGGGCGGTATTTTAGCCGTCAATAGAGGCTCAACAGAACCGCCAAAACTCATCGTATTAAAATATCAAGGCAAGGAAGAATGGACAGACGTCATCGGCCTTGTCGGTAAAGGCATCACGTATGATACCGGCGGCTATTCTTTAAAGCCAAGAGCGAGTATGGTTGGCATGAAAACAGATATGGGCGGCTCAGCCTCTGTTCTAGGCGCAATGGAAATCATCGGCGAACTTCGCCCAGAGCAAAATGTCATTGCGGTCATCGCCTCAACCGATAATATGATCTCGGCAGACGCTATGAAGCCAGACGACGTGATTGTGTCACTAAGCGGTAAAACAATCGAAGTGCTCAATACGGATGCAGAAGGCCGTCTTGTTTTAGCAGATGGGGTGACATATGCGAAGCAGCATGGTGCCTCTGTCCTTGTAGATGTGGCCACATTAACAGGCGGTGTCATTGTGGCGCTTGGAAATGAGACAACAGGCGCGATGACCAATAACGATGAGCTGTACGCTCAGTTTAAAGAAGCATCAGAAGAATGCGGTGAAATGATCTGGCAGCTGCCAATCACGGAAAAAGATAAGAAACGAGTACGAAACAGCAAAATGGCGGATCTCAATAACTCACCAGGCCGTGATGGTCATGCGATCATGGCAGGTGCTTTCATTGGCGAATTCGCAGAGGAGACGCCTTGGGTTCACTTAGATATTGCAGGAACTGCAACAACAGAAAAACCTTCATGCTTTGGACCAACAGGGGCAACAGGGGTGATGGTGAGATCACTCGCAACATTTGTGGAACGATTTGAAGGAACAAAATAAAGGATAGGGCTCTGCCGGATGGCAGAGCTTTTTTATGTAGGACATACGCCATTTGACGAAGTTTTTTTTCTATGGTAACATACGTTGGTACTTTAATTATCTACTACATTAGTAAACTAAAGGATTTCGGGGGTTTCACCATGAATGCAGTTGTTTTAGCGGTTGTTTTAATGTTGATATTAAGCTTGCTGCGGGTCAATGTCGTGATTGCGCTGGCAATAGGTGCTTTAGCTGGCGGACTTGCAGGTGGATTAGGCTTGGGAGGAACAGTGGACGCCTTTACGGACGGACTCGGAGGAAATGCAACAGTGGCGATTAGTTATGCGTTACTAGGAGCATTTGCTGCGGCACTGACGAAAACAGGTCTTCCAGATGCCATGGTTGAAGGAGCAGTGAAGCTTCTAGGAAAAGAAGGCGATTCAAGACGGAAAACACTATCAAAAGTGCTCATCGTTCTTGTCATTTTGATCGTGTCTTGTTTTTCACAGAACGTCGTTCCTGTTCATATTGCCTTTATCCCAGTCTTAATTCCGCCGTTATTAAAGGTGTTTAACGAGCTTCAGATTGACCGCAGACTGCTAGCGTGTGTCATGACCTTCGGACTCACTGCACCATATATATTACTTCCAGTCGGTTTTGGACAGATTTTCCACGGAATGCTTCGTGACAATATGAAGGAAGCGGGTCTGACCGTAGACCTTGCAGATATTCCGTATGCGATGCTGATTCCTGTAGCAGGAATGGTTCTTGGCTTGATCGTTTCCATTTTTGTGTATCGAAAGCCGAGAGTATATGAGGATCGTGAAATTACAGATGTAGAAAAATCGGCTTATACGAAAAAAAGCTTATTCTTTGCCGGTCTTGCTATTCTCGTTTCGTTGATTGTCCAGCTTTATTTATCGCAAAGCCTTGGTGTGGAAGGAATGATCTTCGGTGCACTCTCAGGACTGCTTATCTTGTTTGTGACTGGAATGATGAAACGCGATGAAGCAGATGAACTGATTACATCTGGAATGAATATGATGGCCTTTATCGGTTTTGTCATGCTTGTTGCCGCTGGATTTGCCAATGTTTTAACAAAAACAGGAGACATTGAATCTCTTGTCAAAGCATCTTCCCAATATATTGGCAACAGCCACAGCCTTGCAGCAATTTTAATGCTGCTCGTTGGCCTGGTTGTGACAATGGGGATCGGATCATCATTTGCTACGATTCCGATTATTACAACCATTTTTGTTCCACTTTGCTTACACTTAGGATTTAGTCCAATGGCTACTATTGCCATTATTGGCTCTGCTGCGGCTGTTGGAGATGCAGGTTCACCTGCAAGTGACAGTACGCTTGGACCAACATCTGGATTGAATATGGATGGACAGCATCACCACATTTGGGGAACTTGTGTCCCGACTTTTATCTATTATAATATTCCGCTTGTTCTGTTCGGCTGGCTGGCGGCGATTATTCTGTAAAATGAAAAGCTTGTAGAGAAAACCATGATGTTTTTTCTATAAGCTTTTTTGTTGTTCGTAGATGAAAAAATAATTAGGACAAAAGTATGAATTAAATGAATCTTTCTTCCTCTATCTTACGTATATATGCTGATAAAAATGAAAAGGGGAAGATGGGACATGTCATTTTTTAAAAAGCTAGCGGCAAGTGCAGGAATTGGTGCGGCAAAAGTAGATACCATTTTAGAGAAAAACGCTTATTATCCAGGACAAGAAGTAACGGGAACTGTTCATGTAAAGGGCGGGAAAGTCGCTCAGGACATCCGCTATATCAATGTCAAGATTGAAACACAGTATGTGATTGTGAAAGATGATGAAGAGCATAGAAAATATGCGAACATCTATACTTTAAGGGTGACGGATTCTTTTACCATCCAGCCTGGAGAAAAGCATGAATTTCCGTTTTCATTTATTCTTCCTATCGATACCCCGATGACGATCGGAAAAGTAGAAATTGCAGTAATGACAGACCTTGATATCCAAGGTGGAATCGATAAATCTGACTATGACCGTATTTTCGTTGAAGCACATCCTTGGGTGAAAAATGTGCTGGAAGCCACTAGAAATCTAGGTTTTCACCTGAACGAAGCAGACTGTGAGCAAGCACCTTACTTTCAGCGGCGCCTGCCATTCGTCCAAGAATTCGAGTTCATTCCGACATCAGACTACTATCGCTATATGCTTGATGAGTTAGAGCTGATTTTTCTGATAGATGAAGGCGGATTAGACATTGTTTTCGAAGTCGACCGTAGAGCAAGAGGCCTGAGAGGCTGGCTTGAGGAGATGTATAATGATGGAGAACAGCTTGTACGCTACCGCTTCAGTCCATCAGATCTTGAAGATGTAGAAGTGCTTGAAGGAATGCTAGAAGAAATCATAGATCAATACGCTGAGTAATGATGAAAAAAGAGCCTGAATGAAGACAGGCTCTTTTTTCTATGATACAGCTTCTTGTTTTCGAAAGGATGTGGCTTTGGAAACAGAGCGATAAATTTTAGGTGCCAGCATCGCAAGTAATATAGTCAATGCGTAGTCTTTTACCATAAACCAGATCATAAAGAACCATGTGGTTTGATAGGAAATCGGTGCATTGAGCCATACATTTAATGCGAGGTATGTATAGGTGGTTCCGATCACATACATCACGGTCGTACCAGCAATGGCTGCAAGCAAAAAGCGACCAAAGCCAGGATTTTTTCTTTTCTCTAGAATGAATCCAGCAAGCCAGGCAGCAGGGATGTACGATAGTACAAAGCCGCCGCTTTTCCCTAAAATGACCCCAAAGCCCGCAGAGAACTGGGCGAATACAGGTGCACCAGCAATTCCAACCAAGGCATAGACAATCATAGCTAATGCGCCAAGCCGTCTGCCGAGTAAGAGACCAGCAAGCACACAAAAAAACGGCTGCATCGTAAGTGGAATTCCGCTGACCTGTAAAAATGGCACAATGGATGTGATATTGGCTCCGATAGCCATGAGTGCAGCAAACATTCCCACTAGCACAAAGTCAGCAGTTCTTGTCTTCTTTTGCATGATGTTTCCCCCTGTCTTATCTGTACAAATAGATTAAGGGGAAGAAGGATTTTTGTCAACTTGTTTTTATTTTAGGTTAACAATAAAACCCGCCCATCAATAGGGCGGGTAGCTGATTAAGCTTCGGTCATAAAAGAGGCATCGCTGGCTTTGCTGACAGGTACGTAATCATAGCCGAGATCACGAGCGACCGCTTCGTACGTGATATGTCCGTTCATCACATTGACACCTTCTGCGATGGCATTGTTTTCTCTAATAGCTTTTGCAGCACCTTTATTCGCAATTTGCAGCGCATATGGAACAGTGACGTTCGTTAACGCAACAGTTGATGTCCGCGGAACGGCACCTGGCATGTTGGCGACAGCATAATGTAAAATGCCGTGTTTTTCATAAGTAGGCTGATCATGGGTTGTGATATGATCAATGGTTTCGACAATGCCGCCTTGATCAATCGCTACATCCACAATGACAGAACCAGGCTTCATTTGTTTCACCATTTCTTCTGTCACAAGCGTTGGTGCTTTGGCACCAGGAATCAGCACAGCACAAATAAGAAGGTCTGCCTCACTGACTGAATCTGCAATGTTGACAGGATTGGACATTAACGTTTTCATTTGATGGCCAAATTGGTCGTCCAGCTGACGCAGGCGTTCTGCGTTTACATCAATCAGGGTGACATCTGCGCCAAGTCCGATCGCCATTTTCGCTGCGTTTGTTCCAACAACACCGCCCCCAATAATGGTGACCTTTCCTCTTGATACCCCTGGTACACCTGCAAGTAAAATACCCTTTCCGCCTTTTGGCTTTTCTAAAAATTGAGCCCCAATTTGAGCGGCCATTCTGCCTGCTACTTCAGACATTGGTGTGAGAAGAGGGAGTGTTTTTCCGTCCGTTACTGTTTCGTAAGCAATGGCTGTAACGCCTTTTTGTTTTAATGCTTCAGCCAAGGAGGGCTCTGCGGCTAGATGCAGGTACGTAAATAAGATGAGTCCTTCTCTGAAATAAGGATATTCCTCAGGTAATGGTTCTTTTACTTTCATGATCATATCAGAAGATGCCCATACATCTTTCGCCTGATCAAGAATCTCTGCACCAACAGATACATAATCGTCATCAGTGAATCCGCTTCCAAAACCAGCGTTTGTTTCAATTAAAATCTGATGTCCAGCTGAAAGCAATTGAGAAGCTGCTCCTGGTGTTAAAGCCACTCGGTTTTCATTGTTCTTAATTTCTTTCGGAATGCCGATGATCATGTTTATTCCTCCTATGCTTATCTATTGATATTGTATGTCTAGTGTATCCGGAAAGTTTAGAAAATTCTTCGGTTGAAATAAAAAATAAAAAAACGCCTCTTTGTGAAATTTCACAAATGGACGTTTTTTAGTTTCATATCAAGGTAGATGGTCATTTTCTCATTCATGTTTTTTAAATCAATTTCTGCGATGTCTGTAATCCGTTTTAATCGATAATTTAAGGTATTGATGTGGATGTTTAATTGCTTTGCGGCAATATTGGCATTGCTGTCACAGTCAATAAACCGCTCAAGGGTTTCGACAAGGTTGGAATGATGCCTCAGGTCGTAATCCTCCAGCTTTGATAAAGAGTAACTGGAGTAAGAAGAGCCCTTTCGCTTCTCAGCAAGCACATCAAGATATTGATAAATGCCTAGTTCAGAAAAGCTGTTTAAACGTTCTGTTTCAACTGGAAAGCGTTCTTTCGTCTTTAATACAGCCAGTGCTTCTTTATAGGAAGGCTGAATTTGAGAGATGTTATCGTAAATTCCTCCAATTGCTGCCTGAACATGCTGAATATGATACCGGTCCGCAAGCTGCTGCAGCATGCCGCTTGTGAATTGCTTAATATCTTGAAGCGGATGTTCTGTTTTTGGTGAGACAAGAATAATGAATTCGTGAAAATCAACAGTCGTTAACAGTACCTGTACTTGCTGTGTTGTTTCAAGCAGATAGGACAGCTTTTTTTCTGTTTCCTCTGTGAGTTCGTCACGAAGACGGAAGATGATGATGGCATATGTGTCTGGACATCTGATGCCAAGCCTTAAAAATAGGTCAAGCATCTCATCCTTTTCATGAATATGACCTGTGAGCATCTTCCAGAAAAGCTCCTGATTACGTTCTTCTGTTTTCGTTTTTCGAATTTGTAAATTGAGTAATTTGTTTTTCACGGCATGCGCTGCCATTTTGAGAAGGTCCATTTCTTCTTCTGAAAAAGGCTGTGCGGATTCAATCGCCCAAATAAATCCGAGCACTTCTTTGTCCTTCCAGATCGAAATGGCGACCCTGCTAGATAAACCCACCTCTGCAATTTGAGGGACACGAAGCGGTTCGTCTGTTTTAAGGAGTGTAGGAATGATGCCGTCCTTCCAAAGCCGATTAATGACTTTTTCCGGTACCCGGCGGGAGATAATGGTTGAAGTTCTGGCGGGATCAGTAAAATCATTGTGTGTGCTATATGCCAATAATCGATGATGAGTATCTTCTATAGTAATAGGGCAATTGAGCACATCACTAATTTGGTCTGCCACATCCTCTAAACGATCAAGACTATACTTAAACGGATCTGTCTTTTTTGTCATAAAAAACCCCTGCTTTTTCGAATATTTCACGTACTTACATTATGAAGAGAATGAGGTACGTAAATCAACAAAAAACTGCCATAAACTTAAAAAAACAAAAAGTGTGAGAAGCAAGCAAATGGATGTTGAAGCATGTTGAAAAAGAAATAGTACAATAATAACGTAGTAAAAAATCAATAGGCGGAAAGATCCACCGAAGCAGGTGGATACTTATTATGAATATATGACCAAAAAACTGTTAAATACTAGATAAAAAGCGAAAAAACAGTAATTCTATAGACTCATTTTGTAAAATAAAAACAGATTTGTTTGACTGTGTATCATTTCTGTTTTTATAATAATAACGTCAAAAAATAAGTGGATTAGCCCATTATATGGCGGCTATGCACGGGAGGTAATGAGGAATATGTCAGGAATTATTCGCGTAACCCCAGAAGAACTAAGAGCGACCGCTAAGCAATATGGTGTTGAAAGTCAAGAAGTGTTAAACCAAGTTGATCGTCTAAATAGAATGATCTCTGATTTAAAAGGAATGTGGGAAGGTGCTTCTAGTGAAGCATTTGCTGATCAATACGAACAGCTTAAGCCTTCATTTATCAAAATGTCTGATCTATTAACAGATGTCAGCAATCAGCTTGATCAAACGGCAAATACACTTGAAAGCACTGACCAAGACATCGCAAGCCAAATCCGCGGCTAATCAAAGGGATTTCCTTTCTAAGTGTGAAAAGCAGAAACAGCGCCGAGTCTGTCAATGGATGCCGGCGCTCTTTCTATTTTGTGAGGTGGAAATTTGTGTATATCGATATTACCATCGACTTAAAAAATTATGATGGCAGTGTGTTTGATTTGAGACTATCAAATTATTTACATATTAAACAAGTCATCCATATCGCCTGGCAGGCAAAACAAATCTCACTTCCAAAGCGAGAAGGCGGATGGGTGCGGGTAGTCAATAAGAAAGCTGTGTTTTCAGGCGAATATAAGCTGTCAGACTGTGGAATTACCACAGGAGACAGGCTGGAAATACTATGAAAGGACTTTTGTAAATGGCAGATAAAAAGAGTTCCTATTTAGAAGAACAATTAGAAGCAGTCATGAAAAAAGAGGGAGGCACCTATACCTTTATTTTTCAAAAAGAGACGATTAAACTCTTAGACGGTTTAGAAGCGGCACCGATCAAAGACATCAATCCTTCATTTCAGAAAGAGATTCAATTAACTGAAGATGAGGTCATCATTTCTATACAACCGCCTCCTGCCTATCAGGAATTTCGTTTCATCCATGCAAAGGATGAAAAAAGCAAATGGATTTTTTCATACCAGCTTGTCGATGCAGTTCTTACACACGACGTGAAGCGGCTGCATCCTATTGTTTCTCCTGAAAACATTGTTTTTCATCAAGGCTTAGCTCCTGCATTTTTGCATTATGGAGTCAAAGAAAGCATCCCGCCATATGAAACCGATGAGCATCGCCTGTTAAAAGAGGTCAAGGCTGTCGTTCTTCGAGTGGTTGACCATGAATATCAATTTCAAGAATATGTGGCTTACAATGAAACGTTGAAATTATCTGAGCTGGCAAAAGAAATTAGTGAAACGAAGTCGCTGGAAGAATTGTCAACTTTGATTGAGCAAAAGATCAAAGCAATCGATGCGAAAGAAAAAACGCTCTTAACCATTCCTAAAAAGAAATGGAAGATCGAGCGATACATTGGACTAGGTCTACTTGTCCTGTTAATCCCTGCATTGGTGTACACCATTTACACCTTCTTTTTTGCCATGCCAAAACAAGAAGCATACGTCGAGGCAAACAAATATTATCTCAACAAGCAGTACAGTCAAGTGGTGGATACGTTAGAGAAGTATCCAGCCAATCAAATGCCAGTCTCTCTTCAATATGAACTGGCCATTTCGTATGTACAAACGAACCAAGGCAGTTTGTTGCTTGATCAGCATAAAAAAGAAATCACAGAAACGTACACATTACAGACAGATCCGCAATACTTCCTATTCTGGATTCATATTGGACAAGGCAATAGCAAGGAAGCACTTGATATTGCACGGGTGCTTGGAGACGACAGGTACATATTTACGGCACTCGTCGCCTATCGCAATGAAATTCAAAACGATGATAGCCTTTCTGCTGAAGAAAAACAAAAACAGCTAGATCCGATCATTAAGGAAATGGCGAAATATGAAGAAAAAGAAACAACCGAGACAAGCACAAGTGACTCCTCAGACGCAAGCCAAACAGATGAAACAGCTGAACAAAAAGAGCAGTCAAAAGCCGATCAAGAGAAAAAAGAGAAAGAATCTGAAGCGAAAAAGAAAACCTCTCAGACGAAAAAAGATGAGAAAAAATAATTCTTTCGATACAACTGACAGTTGGTGCTGTCCCATGAGGAGGTGGAGCGTTTGAGTCTTCTTTGGGTTTTTTATGAGGAGGATTATCAAACTGTCCGTTTAGATGAGCAGTTCAATCGAGAAGCTCTGATTGGACCTGAAATAGAGCATACAGTGACAATCCCTTCACTTTCGTTTGATGAAGGGGTCATTCGTTTATCTCCTGATGAACCGAATGATGGTTTTACTATTTATCAGGGAGATGAGAAGAAAGGCAAATTACTTCCACATGAACCATATCAGCTTGGTTCACTCACACTTATTTTAATGGATGCACATCATGATCAACATATTTATTACCTAGGAAATAGAGTGGAGCTGTCTTTTTCACGTGAAGAGAAAGATGAGATTGATGTGTGGAAAGAACAAGCTCATTCCATGTTTCAAGATGCCAGCCAGTTCACTTTAGAGAAAATCGAAGGAACATGGTATGTCATGCCTCAGGACGAGACGATTTACGTGAACGGAAAGAAAATCCACGGTCCCGAGAAGATTTATGCAGGAGATGAGCTGTTCTGGAACTTTCTGACGGTGACATTTAAAGATGATGATTTATTACAGGTGACAGCTTACGAACCCTTTCATACACGTTTGGAAAAAACAAGACCGCCAAGTACAGAAACAAAACAAAAATACCCTTCATACAGACGTACACCACGTTTGATTTATGATTTACCAGATGACCGGGTATCCTTTAGCTTTCCTTCGCAGGAGAGTGAAAATAACAGCAGAGGGCTTTGGCTTGTTGTTCTTCCGCCGCTTGTGATGCTCCTTGTGATGGGGATTGTTGCCCTTATCCAGCCGCGTGGAATCTTTATTATCGTGTCGATGGCGATGTTTATCATGACGTTAATTACATCGTCCGTTCAATATTTTAAGGAAAAATCACAGCGCAAAAGACGAGAAGAGAAGCGGCAGCGTGTCTATTCTCTTTATTTAGAAAATAAACGAAAAGAGCTGCAGGAGCTGTATGACCGCCAGCAATATATTTTGACGTATCATTATCCGTCATTTGAACAAATGAAGTATTTAACATCAGAAATCAGCGGACGCATTTGGGAAAAGACGCTTGTGAGTGACGACTTCTTGCACCTGCGTCTTGGAACAGGCGCAGTCCCATCAAGCTATGAATTATCGATGAGCGGCGGCGATATGGCCAATCGAGATGTTGATGACTTAATGGAACAAACGCAGCACATGCAAAAAGTATATCGTGAAGTGAAGAATGTCCCGATTACATTCGGTCTTGCGGATGGTCCAACAGGATTAATAGGGAAGCCTGCGATTGTGAAAAATGAGCTTCATCAGCTAGTTGGACAGCTTGCTTTCTCGCACAGCTATCACGATTTGAGATTTGTCTTTATCTTTCATGAGCAGGAGTATGAGAATTGGGAATGGATGAAATGGCTTCCGCACTTCCAGCTGCCTCATACATATGGCAAAGGGTTTATTTACAACGAACAAACACGCGATCAGCTGTTGTCCTCTATTTATGAAATTTTACGCGAGCGTGATTTAGAAGAAGAAAAAGAGAAGAAAATCTTTACGCCTCATTTTGTGTTCATCGTGACAAATCATGAGCTTATTGCCGAGCATGTGATTTTAGAATACCTAGAAGGCAGCCGGACAGATCTTGGTATCTCCATCATTTTTGCAGCAGAAACAAAGGAAAGCTTGGTTGAAAATATTTCGACGCTTGTCCGTTATATTAACGAAGAAGAAGGAGATATTCTCATTCAGCACAAGAAGGCAGTACGAATTCCGTTTCAGCTTGATACACATCAGCGCGGGGACAATGAACTGTTTGCCAGAACACTGAGAACATTAGATCATCAAGTCGGTATGACCAATTCGATTCCTGAGACGGTCTCATTCCTTGATCTTTTCCATGCCAAACAGGTAGATGACATTGGCATTCGTGAAAAATGGCTGACTTCAGAAACGGCCAAATCATTATCAGTTCCAATTGGTTATAAAGGGAAAAACGACATTGTCGATCTGAACCTGCATGAAAAAGCACATGGCCCGCACGGACTGTTGGCGGGAACAACGGGATCAGGGAAAAGTGAATTTTTACAGACGTATATTTTATCGCTCGCTGTACATTTTCACCCGCATGAAGTTGCTTTCCTATTGATTGACTATAAAGGGGGCGGAATGGCGCAGCCGTTTCGAAATATTCCTCATTTACTTGGAACGATCACCAATATTGAAGGCAGCAAGAACTTTAGTGAAAGAGCGCTTGCCTCAATTAAAAGTGAATTGAAGAAAAGACAGCGGCTGTTTGATCAGTATCATGTGAATCACATCAATGATTATACGAAGCTTTACAAGGAGAAAAAGGCTGAGCAGGCAATGCCTCACTTGTTCTTAATCTCTGATGAGTTTGCTGAATTAAAAAGTGAAGAGCCAGACTTTATTAGGGAGCTTGTCAGCGCTGCACGTATTGGCCGAAGCCTCGGGGTCCATCTCATTTTGGCTACCCAAAAGCCAGGCGGGGTCATTGATGATCAGATTTGGAGTAACTCCCGTTTTAAGGTCGCACTAAAAGTACAAGATGCGTCAGACAGTAAGGAAATTTTGAAAAATAGTGATGCAGCGTCCATTACCGTCACAGGCCGCGGTTATTTACAAGTGGGCAACAATGAAATTTATGAATTGTTCCAATCGGCTTGGAGCGGTGCACCATATATGGAAGATGGCTACGGCTCAGAAGATGACATTGCCATTGTGACAGATACTGGTCTTATTCCGTTATCAGGGGTAAGCACAGAGCCAGCAGTGAAAAAAGAGACAGTGACGGAGATTTCCGCTGTTGTGGATGAAATTGAACGTATGCAGCAAGAGCTTGGAATTGAGAAGCTGCCAAGTCCATGGCTTCCACCGCTTGAGGAACGTATTCCAAAAACACGTTATGCGTCGAGTGAAGAGCATGTCTTCCATTTTGCGCTTGTCGATGAACCAGATCAGCAAAGCCAGCATCCACTTTCTTATCAAATGATGGAAGATGGGAACATTGGCATCTTCGGTTCCTCCGGCTACGGCAAATCCCTTGCTGCCACAACACTGCTGATGAGCTTTGCGGAGAGGTATTCACCTGAAGAATGGCACGCATATATTTATGATTTCGGAAACGGAACATTGCTTCCGTTAGCCAAACTGCCGCATACGGCGGATTATTTCTTAATGGATCAGATGAGAAAGATTCAAAAATCAATGAAGCGTCTGCGGGAAGAGGTTGAATATCGCAAGCGCTTATTCAGACAGCAAGAAATGAGTCATATCAAAATGTACAACGCCTTAAATGAGAAAAAGCTTCCGTTCATTTTTATCGTGATTGACAACTTTGACATTGTCAAAGACGAAATGCATGATCTCGAATCTGAATTTATTCAGCTGAGCCGTGACGGACAATCATTAGGTATATACTTCTTGATTACAGCAACCCGGGTAAATGCAGTGCGTCAATCGCTGATGAACAATCTGAAAACAAAGATTGTCCATTACTTAATGGATCAAGGAGAGGCGTACTCGATTATTGGCAGACCGAAATTCAGCTTAGAGCCGATCCCAGGACGAGTCATTATTAACAAAGAAGAGCTTTATTTTGCGCAAATGTTTCTGCCAGTTGAAGGAGAGAACGATCTCGAATTGTTTGAGCATTTGAAACAAGAGATACAGCTTCTTCATGACCGCTTTGAAGCATCCGAAAAACCAAAGCCTGTGCCAATGCTTCCTGATAAGCTGACAGTTTGGGAGCTTGAGAGTCGTTTAGATGAACAAAAACCGCCTTATGACATTCCAGTCGGATTAGATGAGGAATCTGTGGCACCTGTTTATTTTGACTTGAAAAAGAATAAACATTGCCTCATTATCGGTCAAACGCAGCGCGGGAAAACAAATGTGACAAAACTGATGCTTGATCAGCTTTTAGTGGCAAAGCCTGAAAAGCTGGCTGTCTTTGATTCAATTGATCGGGGTCTATCCCATTATGCAAAAGAAGAGAACATTGATTACCTTGAAACAAAAGATGATATCACCGAATGGGCAGAAGAAATGGACCGCATATTTAAGGTGCGGGAAGAAATGTATGTCGAAGCTGTGCGCCAAGGGGAGACCGATCAGTTGTCATTTCCTCAAATTGTGCTTGTGATTGATGGCATTACGCGTTTTCAGCAGACGATCGATCCGCGTCTTCAAGATCAATTGGCTGATTTCATGAAGTCATATGCACACTTAGGCTTCAGCCTGATTGCATCAGGAAATCATACCGAGTTCAGTAAGGGCTATGATGCACTCACAAACGAAATCAAACAAGTTCGTCATGCTATGTTACTCATGAAAAAATCAGAGCAAAACATCATACCGCTTCCGTATGCAAGACAAGAACCAGAGATTCAGCCAGGCTTCGGGTATTTGGTTGAAAACGGAAAAGAGAAGAAAATCCAGGTTCCTTTATGTGCGGTAGAAAGGAAGAGTGTTCAATGACAGAGCAGCAAAAAAGCTCCATCAAAATCGTATCCACCATGATATTGATTCTTGTGCTGCCGGTTTTATTTTTCCACCTGATTGGAGATGACCCGGCAAAACAGAAGAAGAATGCCACGCGAAATATTGCAGTGGTCAATGAGGATATGGGAGCGAGCGAAAGTGAAAACACGGCTCGTTTCGGACAGGATGTTGTGGCAGCATTGTCAGAACGTCCTGATTATACATGGACTGTAGTGAATCGCAGTGCGGCGGAAAATGGACTGAAAAACAGAAGATATGACGCTGTCCTTTATATTCCGTCTGATTTCTCTAAAAATGTGCTGAGCTATGATAAAGACCATCCTGAAAAGGCGTCCATCCAATTTTCGATTCAAGATCAGCTCAATGCAGTCAATAAAGAGAAAGTGCAGAGAGAGCTGGAAAATGCGCAAAAGAAAATGAATGAACAGATGTCGACGCTATACTGGAGTTTTGTATCACAGGAAATTGGCAATGTGAGAGAAGAATTTGAGCATATTGTCGGCAAAGAAGTTGAATTCCAAAACACGATGTACAACTTCTATAAACCGAACTCAAACAAACTATCAGATGCCGTCCAGCAGCAGAAGAAACAAATAGAAGAATTAAAAAATGCGATGGCCGATTCACAGAAACAATATAAAGACGGCTTGAGTACAACAGAAGAAGCAAAGAACCAATTAAAGGACTTTGTGAAAGCAGTCGATCAATACCAGCAGTATCAAGACAAACAAAAGGATCTCTTGATCAAAGCACAATCAGCAAGCCAAAAGCAAATCCAGCAAGGGCTCAAACAACTCGCTGACATTCAAAACCAAAATGCCCGCAGCTTTAGTGATCAAATGGGCGGACTCAAAACAGACATCAACGGGGTACAAAGTCAGCTGAAAACAACGGACAGCGCCATCCAATCTGTTCAAAAGTCGAGAGAAGACGTTATTCCTAAGCAATCCACGGGGTTAACGGAACTTGTGATAGCGTCTCAGAAGGAACTGATTAAAAACTATGAAGATCGTTACTTAGAAGATTATCGAAATAAAATATCAGACTTGCAGACAAAGCTATTGGCAAAAAGGCAAGAGTTAATGGACGAGCCGGAACCGCCAGCTGACTCTGATGAAGACGGGCCATCAGATCAAGATAATGAAAACCCAGAAGAGATTGGGATTAACCTAGATGAAGAAACAAATGAGCTCTCACAAATTTCAATAGAAATGAACGACCTTGCGGATCAATTAGGAGAACAGGAGACACCACCGCCTTCGACTGAAGATGGGCAAGAAGGTGAAAGCGGTGAAAATCCAGCTCAGCCAGATACTAGCAGCAAGAATTCATCGCAGGATGACCTAAAAGCACTCTCAACTCGCTTAGATGAAGTGAAAAAGAAAATACAAGAAAAAGCGGACGCTCATAACGACGAATTAAAAGACAAAGTGAGTCAGATGAGTAAAGAGCTTGAGACCCTTACGAAAAAAGTAGAAAAGCTTGAAAAGACTATCCTACGGTTACAAGATCGATATAACGTCATTCCGAATGAAATCAAAAATCAAGAATCATCCATTGTAAGCAAAGTAAAAGAGCTGAAGCGCAGGAACTCACCGATTAGTAATGCCTTTAGCGATCATCTTTTTGAGAAAAAGTTCGAAACAAAATCAACAAGAACTAAAAAATTAATGGACTATTCAAATCAACTCTCTCAGCTAGAGCTGATGATCGCAAATGTCTATCAACCATCTAATAACTCTTCTCTATATGACGCAAAAGAAGAGAATATCCAGTCTATCCTCTCCATCAAAAAAGAAGAAACAGAAAACTGGGATAAGCTCAAAAACCAGATGCTGACATCAAATGATGATGTGTCTACTTTTATTGATGAGATGCAGAAGTTTTCAGATGGTTATGCGGAGTACATTACGACTCAGCAGGCAAGCATGGAACAGGAGTTACAGACAATCTCTGAAAGTGCCGACAATGTAGCTGAGCAAATGGCTGATCAAGGAGATGCGGTGTATACGGCAGATCTTGCAGGCAGTTCAATAGTTGTCAGTGCACAGGATTCAATTGGACAGGAAGTGCTTCGTCTTTCTGAAAATATGAGTTCGTTAACCGACCGCCAAAAAGGGGTGGCGGATTATACGAATAACATTGAAGAGAGTGTCACAACAGTTCAAGAAAAAGCAGATACGCTGAATGAAAACTGGAGCAAGAATGTCGACTCTACAAAGCTTGTTCAGCAAGATTTAAAGGGTATTTTAGGAAATACATTAAGTGATCAAGGCAACAGCAACTATGTGTATAACCATTTAGCCAATCCGCTGAAAATCAGCGGCGATGTGCCGGAAGAAAAAACGCAGACTGTACCGCCGGTCGTCATTTTGGTCATTGTGATGATCAGCAGTTTGTTAATTGGTTTTTTCAGCTCGTATTATGCGTCAGCTCCGATGCTGGTCAAAGGTGCACTGTTTGGCATCTTGAATCTATTAGTCGGACTCATGATCAGCTTGTTTGGACTGAACATTTACAAACTAGCAGATGATCAAGCCATTCAATGGTCGATCTTCACCATTTTGTTATTAGTGGCGTGCTCTGCTTTTATTCGCACGGCCTTCCTATTCGGTTCTATTGCCGGGTGGATGGCAGCAACAGCGCTGATTTTCTTCTTTGTCGCACCGTTAATTGATTTGGTGATGCCGAATTTCCACTTTACCAATCCAGTGACAGACGTGTACCTGTCGATTCAATATGGAAATGGAGACACCTTTGGAATGGGCGTCACAGGGTTAGTGATTTTAACTGTTCTTTTCATGGTCGTACCGCTTGTGAAAAAGCTATGGAAAGATAAAACAGAGGAACGTGATGTGACTCATGAAGCTTAATCTATTCGTGAAAGGGACGGCACTCGTTGCCGTTTCCCTTTTTCTCCTCATCCCTGCTGCTTTCGCTGCTGGTGAAGATACGGATACGAATGTCAAGCCGAATGAATATCAGGAAAAGGAACTCAATATTAACTCGAGTATATTGAGGGATCAAACGAAATACGAACAAAGCAAAACGACATCAAAAATCAAAACAGACATTCATTTTGCTAAACCGCCTAAAGCCCGGGGGGGATCTCTTTCTCCGCAACTATTTAGTGATCTAAAGGAGAACCCACCCAAAACACCAGCTCGTATGATGAAAGAGATGAATATCTCTTTTAGTGATTCGGCTGTATCAGCACCTTCTGAGGATGAACATGAGAAGCAGACATCGGCACTGCTTCCGATGATCTTTGGTTTCTTGATAGCCCTTGGTCTCGTTGTGATGATCATCCTGATTCCAAAGGTGAATGTGAAGGCTGAAAAGAAATAGTCTGTCTTTTTTAATAGAGGCAGGCTTTTCTTTATGCAGATTGCTTGATGTCATACCGTTTCACTACGTAAAATAGTGATATCAAGGGAGGAGATTGTCATTCGAATTTCAATCGTTACAGGCGGATCAAAAGGTTTTGGCTTAGCACTTGTGAACAGGCTGCTTGCACGCGGGGATCATGTGTACACGGCAGCAAGAAGTGCATCGCCAATATCCCATCCGAAGCTTACACATACCCAGGTTGATCTGACCGATGAAGAAGCAGCGGCCAAATGGCTTCAACATAGTCTTACGCCGCAAACTCTGGCAGATGCTGATGACATCTTACTTGTCAACAATGCAGGAATGGTCACACCGATCAAGCGCGTTGGACAAGGCGGACAGGATACACTTCATCAGCATTACAAGCTGAATCTTGTCATTCCTGTTTTGCTGAGCCATGTGTTTGCCAAGCAGACTCAATCATTTAACGGAAAGAAAACGATCGTTCATCTCTCTTCTGGAGCGGCGAAAAACCCATACAAAGGCTGGAGTGCGTATTGCAGTTCAAAGGCAGGACTCGATATGTTTATGAGGACTTTTCATGAGGAACAACAGGACGAGGCGCATCCGATCAACACGTTTTCCTTTTCACCCGGCACGATCGATACAGATATGCAGGGGGAAATTCGGAAATCATCAAAACAAGACTTTGAACAAATAGACCGTTTTCAGCAATTATATGAAACAGGCACACTGAAGAGTCCAGATGAAGTCTCAGGTATTTTGCTCGATCTTTTAGCTGGTGATCCAGCTGGCGGATGTGTCTACGATGCACGTGAGTATGGGAAAAAGCAGTCATAACGACGGCTGCAGCGTGAAGACAAACCCTCGCATTCGGTGTCAGGCCTGCGTGCCGGTGCTCACGAATCTCAAATTCGCTCCGCACCAGTACTCGGCCTTCCTAGACTTCAAGGGTTTTCATAACACGCTGAAAAGAGGAAAAAAAGCAGTCATAGCGACTGCTTTTTTCGTATTGTACAAGCAAAAACAGCTCATTTGACATAAGCTATTCTTGAGATTCATAGAAAATATAACAGAACATTTGAGTTTCTTTTCAGAATATGTTAGGATGCTAAAAATATAGATAAGGAGGGGTTTCCATGAGAAAGGTTACATTAATGGATGTTTACACCCATCCAGTCGCTCAAAAATATTTAAATCGTTCAGGAAAAGCCCATGCGATTGCTTGTGCTTATCACGCATTCAAACTGGCGATGCAGGCTGGGATTAATCCAGATCTCGCTGTGAAAGCAGCCCTCTTGCATGACATCGGCCACTATGAATGGTATACAGCTGGCGGAGAATGGGATTACGAGACATATAGACGGAATGATATTCATGCCATTAAAGGCGCAGAGCGGGCTCACAAACTGCTCATACGCCTCGGTGAGGAACCAAAGGCAGCCAAAGATATTGCGCTTGCGATTCTGCTTCATACAGATTCATATTTGCCAGAGGGCGACCTTCATAAGGACACACTTCAGCAAATTGTTAAGAAAGCAGACGAAATGGATGAAGAGCCTGGCGGACATCACCATTACAGACAAATAGACGAATCACTTGCAATGAAAAAAATCACGGAATTGGATCAGAAAGTGGAGCAGGCACTTCAGCCAATGAAACGTTCTGTTTAGTATGGAATGTCTCCATGAATATTTCCATCCTGATCGACATACAATGTGCGAATAACGGTACGGTTAAATGCAGATGTACCTGATGCAGTGAGTCCGGTGTAATGAACCGTGACAGAATAAGCACCTTCTTTTTTCAATTGAACAGCTGATGAAGCAGTTGTTTTAAGAGGATGATCTTTTTGGGCATCCTTAAAGTAAAAGGTTTCTACTTTCTTGCTTAATCGTTTAATCAGACCGCTTGAATGGGTCGATGCATCATCCCCTGATTTCGCTGCCTCTGCTTTGATTTCGTCATTTAATGGTGAATCAAAGGATACGAGCAGCAAATAAGGAGCCTTTTTTCCTGAATTTGATCGAATCGTCCATTTTCCAGGAACGGGTTTATTGATTTGTACATGGTGCGAAAATGCGCCTTCATATGGGAAAGATGCTTTCGATGTCTTCAGATTTGTTAAGACGTCTCCATTTGGGGCGATGATTTCCGGCCGCGCCTCATGACTTTCATTTAACCACTGAATCGATAAGCCATTCGTTCCTTCCTCTACATAGAACGCTTCTGTTTTCTCCTTTTCACTTTCACCGCCTTTCACATAAACATCTGTATTCAGCTCAGTAGAGTTCGGGCTCTCTATATTTTCTTTTTCAGCGCTTGCGGCATTTGCCAGCAGCTGATGCTGAAACACAGGGAACATGCTTGAGCCGTTTTTAATTGAGTTGTGATCCCATTTCCCTGTTAAAATATTGTTTGCATATGATAGTCTTGTGCTGCTTACCGTGACGGCGCCATCGTTTGCGCCAAAGCTCTTTAAATACATGCCTCCTAAGTACAGCACCCCGCCAAATGTTCCCCATTCCGATCCCGAATACGTGATGTATTTATGAGGAAACTTCTCCAGCTTGTCGGTTTCACTTCGAAAAGCCGCCATGATCCCCGTTTGCAAAGAATAGAGCGCGTCGCTTTTTTGTCCAAGAATTTCCGCGAGCCAGCTTCCGCCCTTGCTATACGCTAAATCTGCCAGCGGCGTCCCGTAATGAGGGGAGCCGAGTGTGATGACCTTCTCTACATATGGATGGGCATTGTGATACACGAGTGCGGACTGTGTATCCACCCCGCCTTTACTATGACCAATCACAATGAGTTTTCGACCGAACACATCATAGATTTCTTTTAACTTTTCTGCTAATAGTTTGCCATTCTTTTTCGTATCCTGATCTGGATACAAATCTATGAATGCGCTTTCGTATCCGTTCAGAACAGCTTGCTTTGCCATGTCGTTTCGGTCGAACCATGTGGAGGAGGAGCTGTTAATGCCGTGAACAAAAACAAGCGGCGGTTTTGACTCGTCTTTTTGAACCGGCTTTTCTCCTTTAAACCACTTCCCTGGTGTCCCAGGCTCATCCCCAATTGATCCTGCATACGCATAACTTGCAAAGGAAAAAAAGAGCATGACAGCAGCGAGACAGATGAGTTTTTTCAAGATCATTCACCTCTTCAAATGTTTTAAATTGTTGGCAGCACCAATCTATTATACTTCCAAAAGATGTAAAATTACATAAAATGTTAAAATATGGTATTTAGGTTGTGGGTTTGCCCTGAGTGACATTAACATGGGTCATTGCATACGCTGTGGGTAAATACACAAGTAAAGGGGCAGGTAGGATGGCACAACAAGGAAGTCCGCAGCTTGTTTCATTAGTTGATCCATATGTTTATCAAACATTGCAGAAAGTGATCGGTATGAGATTAATTGTTCAAACAGTGAAAGATACAGTGCGCGGAAAATTGAAGGAAGTCATGCCGGATCATATTGTGATTGAGGCGGGGGCAAAATCAGTTTTTTATGTGCGGATCCAGCAAATTGTATCGGTGATGCCTGATCACAGTGAAAGAGTGTAACAAGCAGACGCAAAGGTGTCTGCTTTTTTCACGCTTATAGAATGTATATCTGGAAAAAGTGCATGATATACCAATTGTTCTTTTTTTTACAAAAAATGAGGTTCTAAAACAAGAAGCAGTTGACAGAAGGTGGGTTGAATAGTAGTTTTTTAATAAGATCAATACGTAACAGGAGGAGCATCTTTGTTAAAATCTAAAGTTCATTTTTGGACATTCCAAATATTACTTGTTTTACTCATTGTTTATGTATCAACAAAGGTTTCGTTTTTATTTCAGCCGATTATTTTATTTGCATCCACCTTGTTTGTTCCCATCTTGCTGGCTGGGATTCTCTTTTTCATCTTTAATCCAATTGTTCGATTTTTGTCCAAGAAAATTCCTAGGACACTTGCTATCCTGATCATTTATCTTTTGTTCATCGGACTCATCACGTTCATTGTGAATGCTGCGGGACCGGTTATTGTCACACAGGTCGGTGGACTTGTCAAAAGCTTCCCTGGTTATGTGACGGATATGCAGAAATTTATCAACGATTTCTCACATTCTAAAACATTCACTTGGATGATGAACCAAGATTATGTCTCCGTCTCGAAGTTTGAACAGACAATTGTTTCGACATTAAAAGGTTTGCCGGAAAATATTGCTTCAAGCATGTCTGCTGTGTTTGGCGTGATTGCTAATATTGCTTTAGCTGTGATCACAGTTCCATTCATTTTGTTTTATATGTTGAAAGACGGACATAAGTTTCCGGACAAGCTCGTTCAATTTTTGCCAATGCCTTACCGTAAGGAAGGATTGAAAATCTTTAAAGAATTAAACGATACACTTGCGGCTTACATACAAGGACAGATTGTTGTCTGTTTATTTGTTGGAGTGGCTTGTTTTATCGGATACTTATTAATCGGTGTGAAATATGCGCTCATTCTCGGCATTATCATTGCGGTCACAAATGTGATTCCGTACCTTGGGCCATATCTTGGCGCGGCACCAGCTGTGCTTATTGCGTTTCTTGATTCGCCTGGAAAAGCGGTGGTGACAGTCATTGTCATTCTTGTCGTTCAGCAAATTGACGGAAATGTCATTTCTCCATTGATCATTGGAAAACGCCTCAACACACATCCTTTGACCATCATCCTGCTATTAATTGGGGCAGGAAGCTTTGGCGGAATCCTTGGCATGATCTTTGCGGTCCCTGTCTATGCACTGCTCAAAGCCATCACCTTGAATATTGTCAGATTGGTGCAGCTGCGTCAGCGATCTCGCAAAGAACAGCATTTAAACGTCTAGGACAGATGCACACCTTTTCCCTACTTGCATAAGATGATTGAGATAAGCAGATAGGGGGAGATTCTGATGCCTGCAATCGTTGGACCTATTCATATCGAGTCGTTAGGAGGAAACGGTGCAGCTACTTTCGGTGATGTCCTGGCCATTGCCCCTTTGGCTGTAGACCACTCTACTGGCGGTGCGGGAGCCTTTAATTCAGGTGATTATATGTCGCTTACAAGTAATCCGAATGCCACGATGCTTTGGGACTTTACATTGTTTGGCCAGCCTCAATCATTTAATGCATAGGAAGGCAGCTGATACTCACAGATCAGCTGTCTTTTTTATTTTTCATACACGTATTTTTAAGCTGGGCATATGATGTGGGGAGAAAAGGTGGTGGAAAGATGCCAGCGATTGTTGGGCCTATTCATATTGACCGTGTGATTGGAAATGGTTCTGCACATTTCGGTGATGTTTTTGCCATTTCGCCAAAAAGTGTCGATCACTCCGCCGGTGGATCAGGTACCTATAATGCAGGGGACTTTGTCCAATTTTTTAGCAGTCCAAACGTTACGTTTATGTGGGATATAAACCTGATCAGCCAGCAAAAGAGCTTTAATGCATAGCCAGCTTTGAAAGGGAATTCCTTTTCAGAAGCTGTCTTTTTTTATGGTACAATAGATATGGATGTAAGAAGAAAAAAGAGGTGTGAACTGAGTCAAATGAAAATTAGAAAAGCACACATCACAAGCGGACAACTAAAGACCTACAATGTATATTTACATGAAAATAAAAAAGAATATAAAACGCTTGTAGCCGTACCTGACATTGAATGGAGTATTTCCATTGCGTATGAGGACGAAAAGGAGCAGCTCATCCATACGCTTGAACAATCCTTAATGGAAAGAGTAGAAACAGACGAAGCCCGTGACCTCGCACTCAAAATTGTGCACTGGGTCACAGAAATGTAAATTTAGAAACCAGGAGTGAAAACAGCGATGAAAGAAGAATCCGTAGACTTTTATTTGCAGCAAGGGATATTTGGACATGCTGAAACAAAACCTGATGAACGAAGGATGTTTCTTGGTTCATTAAGGGAACGAGCGCTTCTCGCCCTGACAAAGGGACAGGTATCAAGAAATAAACCGTATCAAGAGGTGGAACAAGTATTGAAGGCCAATCGACAGGCCACCCTACTTTTAAATGGTGAACTGTCTTATGCTTCTTATTCTCAATATGTGAAAATGGCAAATGCCGCTGGATGTTCCTTTAAAGTGGTGAATCATCACGAAGCACACTCTCCTTTTGGTCTTGTCATCGAGATGCCTGATGCGGTCAATCAGGAGCATATCTATATAGAGGATGAGCTGTTTCAAAAAGCTTTTTCTCATGAATCTGTTGAATAGGTTTCCCTAGTGAAATGAATAAGCTATAATGATTCAAAAGAGCATATGGGAGAGATGCGGATGGGCAAAGCGTTGATTTGTATTGATTATACAGTTGATTTTGTTGCAGACGATGGAAAACTGACATGCGGAAAGCCTGGACAGGCGATTGAGTCTAAGATCACAGAGATCACTTCTTCATTTATTGATGAAGGCCACTTTGTCGTCTTTGCTGTCGATCATCATGAAGAAGAGGACCCTTATCATCCAGAGACAAAGTTATTTCCGCCCCATAATATTCGCGGAACAGAGGGTATTGAACTTTATGGACAACTAAGTTCACTATTTCACACGTCAAAACATTTAAAACATGTCTACTATATGGAAAAAACAAGATACTCTGCTTTTGCAGGCACTCAATTAGAAATGAAACTGCGCGAGCGCGGCATCACGGAACTTCACTTAGCCGGCGTATGTACCGATATTTGTGTACTTCATACAGCTGTTGATGCGTACAATAAAGGCTTCGAACTTGTGATTCACCAAAATGCTGTGGCGAGTTTTAATGAAGCGGGGCACGAGTGGGCACTTTCTCACTTTGAGCAGTCGCTTGGTGCGAAAGTGGTTAAGTAAGGGAAGGAGAATGGAAGTTGGAGCATCGGTTTAATGACGACAGTTTATCACTACATACAGATCTTTATCAAATTAACATGGCAGAAACGTATTGGAGAGACGGCATTCATGAGAAGAAGGCAGTCTTTGAACTCTTCTTTAGAAAGCTTCCATTTGACAATGGCTTCGCTGTATTTGCTGGCTTAGAGAAAGCGATTGAATATTTATCGGACTTTTCCTTCACCGAAAGCGATCTGGCTTATTTAAAAGATGAACTCGGTTATAAAAGCGATTTCATTGACTATTTAAGCGGGTTGTCCTTTACAGGTACACTTCATTCAATGCGAGAAGGGGAAATTGTCTTTGCGAATGAACCGATTATGCGCATCGAGGCAACGCTTGTTGAAGCTCAGTTAATTGAAACGGCATTGCTCAATATCGTGAATTTCCAGACGCTGATTGCAACAAAAGCGGCTCGGATTAAAGGAATTATTGAAGATGAGACAGCATTAGAATTTGGAACAAGACGTGCGCATGAAATGGATGCGGCGATGTGGGGAGCAAGAGCAGCACTCATCGGTGGCTTTCAGGCGACAAGTAATGTTCGTGCTGGGAAACGCTTCAACATTCCAGTATCAGGAACACATGCCCACGCACTTGTACAAGCATACCGCGATGAATATACAGCATTTAAAAAATATGCTGAAACACATACAGACTGTGTCTTTTTAGTCGATACGTATGATACTGTCAGATCAGGTATTCCGAATGCGATTAAGGTAGCGAAAGAATTTGGAGACAAAATCAACTTCATTGGTGTCAGACTTGATAGCGGAGATCTTGCATACTTGTCTAAAAAGGCTAGAACAATGCTGGATGAAGCAGGATTCCATGATGCCAAAGTCATTGCATCAAGCGATCTTGATGAACACACCATTATGAACTTAAAGGCACAGGGCGCCAAAATTGATGTGTGGGGTGTTGGAACAAAACTGATCACAGCATTCGATCAGCCAGCCCTCGGTGCAGTGTATAAACTGGTGTCCATTGAAGAAAACGGCAAAATGAATGATACCATCAAAATTTCATCCAATCCAGAGAAAGTGACAACACCAGGCCGTAAACGTGTGTACCGCATTATCAATCAATTGAATCATCATTCTGAGGGTGACTACATTGCGCTTGAAGAGGAAGATGTTCATAGTGAGGATAAACTAAAAATGTTCCATCCTGTGCATACATTTATTAGTAAATTCGTGACAAACTTTGTGGCGAAAGATCTTCACGTCCCGATTTTTGAGCAAGGAAAACTTGTCTATGACAATCCAGATATTCAAACGATTCAAGCCTACGTGCAGGACAGTCTTGGACTCTTCTGGGAGGAATACAAACGAATCAGCAAACCAGAAGAATATCCAGTTGATTTGAGTCAAAAATGCTGGGATAATAAAATGCAGTTTATCCATGATGTGAAAAATAAAATCAAAAAAGAGCTTTATGAAAGCGAATGATTTGAAGAAAGGGAGACCATCAAGCCAGGTGGTCTCTTTTTTTTATTTTGACCGATTGAAATTGAACTAAAAGCGCAATCATTTGGTATACTGAAAGCACATCTTGTTTGTCATGGCATAAAGGAGGATTGGAGCAGTTGAGGGTGTTTGTTGCGAGACAGCCTATTTTTAACAGAAAAGAACAAGTCGTATCATATGAGCTGCTTTATAGAGATAGTGAAACCAATACATATAGCGCTGAAGACGGTGATCAAGCGACAACGGACCTCATTATCAATAGTTTTCTAAATATCGGCATCGAAACACTGACAGAAGGAAAACGATGCTATATTAATTTCACCGAAAGCTTACTTTCATCTGATCTGCTCACCTATTTTGATCCGCATCAGCTTGTGATCGAGATATTAGAAAATGTACCGATTACCCCGGCACTTATTATGAGATGTAAGCAGTTAAAAAAATGGGGATATACGATTGCACTCGATGATTTCTTCCTAAACGGAACACATTATAGTGACAAGCTGCTTGAGGAACTCCTCTATTGCATAGATATTTTAAAAATTGACTTTCTGAAAACCACAACGCAAGAACGAAGAGATATTCTGCATTCGTATAAAAAGTATCGCCTTCGATTCCTAGCAGAAAAGGTAGAAACGAGAAGAGAATATGAAGAGGCACTAGAAGCGGGCTTCCACTTGTTTCAAGGGTATTTCTTTAGTGAGCCGCATGTGATATCGGGACGAGCATTATCGACCAGCTTCCATGCGTACCATCAGCTTTTAAATGAGTTAAGCAAGGACCAGCCGAATATCCAGACCGTGACCCATTTTATTGAAAGTGACCTTTCGCTATCATATCAATTATTAAAAATGCTGAATTCAGGCGGCATGAGACGTCTTTATCAAATTAAAAGTATCCGGCAGGCGATTATCCTGCTTGGGTTTAATGAAATTCGGCGCTGGATCTTTATCCTTTCATTTAAAGAACTGAATGTTCAAGCTAACTCAAGCCAAAAAGAAATCATCAAAATGTCATTCATTCGTGCCAAAACGTGTGAACTGATTGCTTCTCGTACTGAACGAGAGCACCCCGCCTCTTATATGCTGACAGGTATGTTTTCTCTCATTGATACGCTTGTCAGGGCAGATATCACAGAACTTGTAAAGGAACTGCCGCTTTCTGATGAAGTTGGCGAGGCACTGCTTGGCTATGAAAATGATTATTCTTTTGTGCTAGGTGTGGCCAAACGTATTGAACGAAATGAATGGGATGATGAAATGTTAGATGGAAATCTCCCGAAACAGGAAGCCTATGGGTGTTATATAGAAGCCATTGAATGGTGCCATAAAATGTTTGAATCTTAAGAAAAGCCGCTCGTGTGAGAGCGGCTTTTTCTTTGTCATGCCCACTTTAAAAGAAGAAAAAGTCTGCTGGAGGCAAGAGACAAGTAGATTCGAATGCCTTCTGGACTAAAGCGGATATCAATGCCGCTTTTCACACCAATTTGCTTCAGCATTCGGCTCACACTTGTGGAATCAGAGCGCTCAGCAGCCTCCATGATGCGCTGCGCAAACGGAAGGGAGCTTGAAATTTGCTGCGTGATGAGTGAAGCATCAGCAACGAGACGGGCCGATTCCTTTGCGGCTCGTTGAAATGAGTGGGCATCTACTGGAGGAAAAGTCATTGGCGTGCGCGGCGGGTATGCGTGGTTCATTGCGGGAACCTGCAAAGCAGGATAAGGAACATAGTAAAACACATGGTCACCTCTTCTCTCATTGACGTGAAATTGGACGGATATCTGTTCTAAATGTATGTAGAAAATCAGAATAAAGAATCAAAATGATCTTTCTATCTTTGTAATTCCAGCATAAAAATAGGTACTTTTGCGGTCAATTTCGGTGAATGTCGCCAAAAAATTGCGGTGTCCACAATAGCGTCTGTCGTCTGACCTATGACACGCAAAACCGAAGATACAGAGGGGATCGTACGTTCTATCGGGAGAGAAGTGTGACGAATGATGCCTATTCCTGTCGCAAAAATGACGCAATTCCTTTGAAATTGAGATAAAAGTATGATTTGAAAAGTCAGAAAATGATGAAAAAAGACCTATTGAATTTTGCGGTATCACGCACACGTTTTGTGCATACTTTTCGGTGAAAAAATACTCAATTACATTTACACTGTTAGTAACAGATCAAATACTTATGACCCAATCACCATACACAAATACATTGATCTTCCAAAAAAGGAGAGTGGAATCGATGGAAAAGTATGAAATCGAAGAACTTAAACAATTATTATGGAAACTTGAAAACGAAATCAGAGAAACAACGGCTTCTCTTCATAACATTAACAAAAGCATTGATCAATACGACAAATATGAATATGTGAAAATTTCTTAAAGACTTGATAATCATCAAGTCTTTTTTTTATCCAAATACATACAAAAAAAGGATATATTATTATATAATTGTTAAATAGTGATGTCAGTGGACATTTGCTCATGTCTTTTTAGTAAAATAAAAGACGAAAGGGTGAGGTACAAGATCGAGTATGCTAAACTATCTAGAGAATACAAAAATCAAGCAGAATATGTCTGATTTTATTCAACATGCAGTCAGGCAGAATGATTTACAAAAGCTGCTTCTTGAATTTACAGATAGAAAAAAAGAATTTCCTCTTGGTCAATTGGCTTACCAGCATTATGAGGCATTTGGCGGACAAGACAAGCAAGCGATTACAAAACTGGCAGCAGGGATTGAACTTCTCATTTTATCTGCCGATATATTAGATGATATTGAAGATCAAGACAATGATTCGTATCCTTGGATGAACGTCGATCAAGGAGTGGCCATCAATGCTTCTACGTATTTGTATACGGTGAGTATCCAATTCATCACATCAATATGTGAAAATAATTCTCAACTATTAGAGAAACTGTTCCATTTCATTAAAATGTCAATGGAAGGGCAGCACGAGGATTTGCGTCATTTGCATGGAACAGAAGAAGAGTGTGTAGAGGTTTTAAAGAAAAAATCAGGATCTTTAACAGCTATTTCTAGCGTATTGGGTGTTTATTTAGCGACAGGAAAAATAAACGCCACTGTGGAATCTTATTCGATATATTATGGTGTTGCTGAACAGATCAGTAACGATTTTTTTGCGTTATTTTCAAAATCAAACGGAGATTTTCAAAAAAAACAAACGCTGGCATTCAGTTATTTACAAAGACGTTTTAACGATGCCAGTCAAGAGCTTCTTTCCTTTTTTTCTAAGCGGCTGGATGAGTCAGAGCAAAAGCCGTTTCAACTGAAGCAGAAGTTACTTGAAGCTGGTTTGACTCAGTACATGGTATCGATGAGAGAGATTATGCTGTTAAAAATGAAGCAAGGAATTGAACAACTTGATTTACCGGGGAAGAAGAAGGAACAATTATGTGCATTTATGACAAAGGAGGGCAATGATTGAACATTCAAAATGTTATTGCATATTTAGTGAAAAATCCTGGTGTTGTGAATGAATTGGACTTAGGGAATGCAAGTTTAATTCACACAGATGAGCAAACCATGCAAGCAATCATTCAGGGGATTAAAAAAGGGCAAATGTCTGCAGATTATATATGGTACTATAAATGATACTATTCATTTAAAAATGTTTTAAAAGTTCTCCAGTTAAGGATGTTTTTTACATGAAGATAACTTATACGAAACTATCTGCTTTTTTAGTTTTTCTGTCTTTTTTATTTGTGATCTATGTTTCATATATTTATGTATTTGATATTTTTAATGGAGCACGTGTAGCGGAGAACAAGAACGGTCAAGCAGAAGTTGTCAAAGTTGAGTATCTTTCTTTAGCCTACACATCAGGATTAGAAGAAGGAGATATTATACTTAAAATCAATGGGGAACCTGCTAACAACAAAGATCATTTGATCAATGGTGAGCTTAGGAATGTGCAAAGAATTGATATTCAAAGAGGCAACCAAATGATCACCCTAAAAAATAAGACATTGATTGGTCAAGAAAGTTTATTTGTCTATATAATTCCTCTCATCCTGTATTCAATTTGTTTATTTTGTATCTTCTTTATCATTCGAATTAACAAAGAGGCCCAACGAAAATCAGCATTTCTTTTAGTTGTATTTTTATTAACAATTTGTATCGGATATCTTAGTGCAGGTACTTCAGGTATTGGTGAGAGATTTAGCCATTATGTGATCGTATTTTGTTTATCAAGTGTATTTGTCTTTTATATTCATTTCATTTATCAATATTTCAAAGAGTTTGACCTGCATATAACGACTCAAAAAACAATTCGCTTTTTATATAGTCTTCCTATAATTAATCTAGTAATAGAGTTATTTGTTCCGATTGATTCGGCGATAGCCAGATACATGCCAAGTTTAAATCTTTTATTCTTTTTCGCTTCTATTATCATGTCATTCAAAGTGATTATCAATGGAATGCGGAAATATAAAGAGACAGAGCAGGGGTCTGTTTTAAAGTTTTTTGTCATGATAAATATCATAGCATTTTGTCCATTTATCTTTTTATTTGCAATTCCATATGTTTTGTTTCGTATTTATGTGGTAGATCCCTTTTTCTTAACTTCTTTTGTCTTGCTCATTCCTTTTTCACTCGTGTATCAATTTATGACGAACAAGCTTTACAATATGGATTTTTTGATAAGCAGACTGAAATACTATGGGTTTCTTGCCATTACACCGACCGTTTTTGTTGTTGTCACGTTTTACATTCTGCAAAAACCAGAAGATTTGAAGTACACATTGAAGCTCGCATTAATCACCTATACACTCATGTTGGCTGTTTTCTATTTCAAAGAAATTCTAGATTTCCGTTTTCGTCTGAAGCGTTTTTCAGAGAAGCATAATTACCAGGACAGTGTGTTTAAATTCACGCAGCTCATTCGTGAGGCGTCCTCACTTCATCAAGTGCTGTATCATTTGAAATACACCATTTTAGAAGTGCTTGTTGTGAATAAAGCCTTTGTGCTTGAGGTGAAAGCTGACGGACAAATTATTGAAATTGATGAATCGACAAATGATAGTCAGCTATGGAAAGAATACGTGGATCAATTTCAAGATATTTTAGGTGAAGTCGGGAAAATTATTGAGCTTGATAAAGGGTTTATGATGAAAATTGGCGAACGGGGCGGTCACTCGTTTATCATTTGCTGCTTATCCAATATACAGACACCGAAATTAACGCGTGATGAGATTTCTTGGCTAAAAACATTAGCCTTTTATACAAGTGTCAGTTTAGAAAATGTCGTCAAAATCGAAGAATTGATGGAGCATCTTGATGATTTGAAACAGCGTGAGGCCAATCCTGCCTGGCTGAAGAAAATCATGTTTGCTATGGAAGAAAAGCAGCGTTCAGATTTAGCGAGAGATCTTCATGATTCCGTGCTGCAGGACTTGATATCACTAAAAAGGCAGTCGGAGATGTTTTTAACGAATTTCCAAAACAACCAATGCCCGACATCTATTGAAAATTCGCTTATCTCATGGAATGATCAAATGTCCAAAGTGATTCAAACGACGAGAGAAACGTGTCATGAGCTTCGCCCGCAGCTGCTGTATGATTTAGGTTTAGTAAAGGCGATATCGAAGCTGACTTCTCAAATTCAGGAGGAAGCGCCGTTTCATATTAGGCTGAATACGACACGCTTTGATAAAGAATTGGACATTGATATTGATTCACAGCTGAATATTTACCGAATTGTTCAGGAGCTGTTATCCAACGCCCTGAAGCACTCAAAAGCCACTCAAGTGTTAGTGATGCTGATTTGTATTAAAGATCAGGTTGTTCTTCACTATGAGGATGATGGAGTCGGTTTTGATGCCAGTCATCTTGATCAGCACACAATGAGCATGGGGCTATCGGGAATTAGAGAACGAGTCAAAGCGTTAAATGGAAAGCTTCAAATTCACACAGCCCCGGAAAAAGGGCTTAAGGTGAAAATTGAAATGGAATTGTAACGATTTATTAAGGATTAAGACTTGGCATCAGCCAAGTCTTTTATATAAAATGGAAGTGAGTGATTTAAAGGGAGGAAGACATGAAGAAGATATTGGTCATTGATGATCATCCGGCTGTCATGGAAGGGACAAAAAGCATATTAGAATCAGACCAGCAGCTATCAGTCGATTGTTTAAGTCCTGATGCAGAAGCCGCCTTTTTAAAGACGCATGACTTTTCCATCTATGATGTGATTTTAATGGATTTAAATCTCGGGGATATCAATGGAATGGACATTGCGAAACAAATTTTAGAAACCAACCATCAAGTGAAAATTATCATTTATACAGGGTATGAAGTAGATGATTATTTTGAAGAGGCTATTCGGGCTGGATTACACGGTGCAATTAGCAAAACAGAGACGAAAGACAAAATTATTGAATACATACACCGGACATTGCAAGGGGAAGTTGTCATTCAGCTGTCCTATTTAAAGAAATTAATTTCACAGCAGCAAGAAAAGCCAGAACAGGCGCAGCAGACTGATCACGATCTCTTAACCGAACGGGAGTGTTTGATCCTTAGAGAAGTGGAAAAAGGATACACGAACCAGGAGATTGCCGATGTGCTTCATTTGAGCAAACGGTCAATTGAGTACAGTTTGACATCCATCTTTAATAAGCTGAATGTTGGATCTCGTACAGAAGCGGTGTTAATTGCCAAGTCTGAAAGTGTGCTGTAAACGTGTGAAGGGAGAGGGCCTTAATGGATGTGAGCGGATCAAATACACTGCTTGAGGCACTAGGCATTGAAATTGTAGAGTGCAATAAATCACGATGCGTTGCAACAATGCCAGTCGATCACAGAACAAAACAGCCATTTGGACTGCTGCACGGAGGAGCATCTGCTGCTCTAGCAGAAACAGTGGCGAGCATGGGGGCTGCGGCTCATTTAGACTTAACGCAGCAAGTTTGCTCAGGTATTGAAATCAATGCCAATCATTTAAAATCTGTACGCGATGGAGTTGTGACAGCGACAGCTGTTCCTGTACATGTAGGACGGCGTACAATGGTATTTCAAATCGATATAAAAGATGATCGAGACCGGCACATCTGTACGTCAAGATGCACACTTGCTGTCATTGATCGCATATAAAAAAGCTCCCGGTGCAGCGGAAGCTTTTTTTGTATGCTGTTGAGAGGTAAAAAAAGAATGGCCTAACATGTCAGGCCATTTTTTTCGCTGCTTATAAATAAGAATCTTCTTTTCGCTTAATCACAAAGTTACGGAAACCGCCATAATCATCTTGGACACTGCGTTTGTCGAGCTTAACACCAGTATTGTAGGCGGCTCTTCCGATTAAGTGTGCGCCGACTGGTGCTGTCAGGAAGATAAATACGATGCCGAGAAGGATTTTTGCAGAAATAACGCCTGCAAGAAACCATTCGTGAAAAAACACACCTACTAAAATCAGAACAACGCCAAGGGTCGATGCTTTTGATGCAGCATGCATACGTGTGTAAACATCCGGCAGGCGAAGGACACCAATGGCTGAAATCAAACAAAGGATAGCGCCTAGCAGGATAAAGAAAATCACGATGGCTTTAGCGATGACGATCATTTTCAATCACTTCCCCTTTCTCAAGGAATTTGGAAAAAGCGACAGTACCGATAAAGGCAAGGATGCCGAGCAGTAAAATAATTTCAAAGAATGCAGTCGTTTTCAGTAAAATTGAAACGATGGCTGTCATCCCAATTAAATTGATTCCTATCGCATCAAGCGCACTCACACGATCAGGAATAGAGGGGCCTTTGATCACTCGTACCACAAAAAGCAAGGTAGACAGTGCAAGAATGCCAAGTGACATTTGCAAAATGAGTTCCATTACTTACCGCTCACCTCCTGAATCGCTTTTTCAAATGAAACCCGGATATCGTGAATGGCTTTTTCAGCATCTTCAATATCCATCGCATGAATGTATAAAATGGACCGATCATCGGAAATATCAATTACTAATGTACCTGGTGTCAATGTAATCATATTTGACAGTATGGTGATTTCCCAATCTGTTTTCAAGTCCGTACGAAAGGCGAAAATACCGGGCTTAATCTTGAGCTTTGGAGATAATACAGTCTTTAATACACTTAAATTGGCAAGAAGCAGCTCGCGAATGAAAATGATGATCAGCTTGAAAATTGCATAAAGGGCATAGCCGTAAAAACGCTGCGGGAAAAATCGACGCAGCATAAAAATGGCGATCATCCCTAATGCAAAACCTGATACAAAGTCTGCGGCTCTGTATGTATCATTCATAAACATCCATGTAAAGGCGAGGAGTGCGTTTAGTAATATTTGAAAGGCCATGTTCATCTACTCCTTCAGCACAGCTTGAATATATTTTTCTGGTGTAGAGAGCATTTCTGCTGCTTGATTGATATAAGGGGCAATGAACTCTGTCCCTAACCCAATGGCAAGCGATAAGACAACAAGCAGTACGCCAGGATACACCATTCCTTTAATTGACGGCTTTCTTCTTCGCATATCCTGTTCCTCGCCCCAAAATGCGGACATGAAAATCTTCATAATAGAGTAGAGGACAAGGAGACTGGACAGTAAGACCAGGATAGAAAACGTCATGTATCCAGCAGAAAATCCACCTTCCACAATTTTTAGTTTTCCAACAAAGCCACTCAGCGGCGGAATTCCTGCAAGCGATAAAGCCGATATGAAAAACATCCATCCTAATAGAGGCTGGGATTGAATCAGTCCGCCCATTTTTTTCAGTTGATTTGTACCAGCATACACAAAGAGGGCACCTGCCAGCATAAATAAAGCCCCTTTGATCACCATGTCGTGAATGAGATAATAAATGGCACCTTGGAGTGATGCAGGTGTGTTGGCTGCAAATCCAAACAAAATGACCCCAACAGCTGTGACAATGTTATAAATCACGATCTTTTGCACATCAGAATAGGCGATCGAGCCTATCACACCGAATATCACCGTCAGTGCGGCAAGCCACGCCATGAGTGTATGGGTGAAGCCTGTATCGTGTATAAAAATTAATGTAAAGACTCTTGCGATCGCATATAAGCCAACCTTAGTGAGCAAAGCCCCAAATAGAGCTGAAATCGCTGCTGGAGGCGCGTGATACGATCCTGGCAGCCAGAAATAAAGCGGGAAAATCCCAGCTTTTAAGCCGAATACAATGAGGAACAGGATGGAAATAACAGTGATTAGCCCTGTTTGTCCTGATTCAGCTATTTTCACACTTAAATCAGCCATATTGAGCGTACCCGTCACTGCATATAAACAGGCGACTCCGACAATAAATAAGGCCGACGAGATGATATTAAACACAATATATTTGAGTGATTCACGAAGCTGAGGCTTTGATCCGCCTAATACAATAAGCATATAAGATGCCATCAGCAGTAACTCAAAGAATACAAACAGGTTGAAAATATCTCCCGTTAAAAAGGCTCCGCTCACGCCAGCTAACAAAAACTGTACGCCAGAATAATAGAAGAGCCGCTCTCTTTCTTCCCCAATCGTTTGAAAGGAGAAGAGGACTGTCACAAGCCCGACAACGGAAGCGGTCAGCACAAGGAGTGCAGCAAATTGATCGGCCACAAGGGCAATCCCAAATGGCGCTTTCCAGCCGCCCAAATAAAGGGTTTGTATCCCATTTGTGAAAATCGTTTGAACCAAATATGCATTACATATAATGGCTGAAAGAGATGCCAAGACACTAAAGACTCTTGACAGCATGATGTTTTTATTCATAAAGATCAATAGTGTAGCAGCTAGTAATGGAATTAATATAGGCAGGATCACGAGATTATTCATGCTGATCATTTCCTCTCATTTGATCCATGTCATCTGTTCGCAGCTCTTGGAAGGCACGGAAGGCCATGACAAGTAATAAGGATGTCACACCAAAAGCAATGACAATGGCTGTTAAAATTAATGCTTGTGGCAATGGATCCACATAGGATGTGAGCCCCTCTTTTAGCACTGGAGGCGCTCCTTTTTTTAAACCGCCCATTGTTAAAAGAAGCAAGTGGACGCCGTGGCTCAAAACAGCAGTACCGACGATGACCCGCAGAAGGCTCTTTGACAGCATCAAATAGGTCGCCGCCATAAAAATAATTCCGACGATAATAGACATTAGAAATTCCATTATTCCTTCTCTCCAATCATTTGAATAATGGTCATGGTGACACCGACAACAACCAAATATACACCGATATCAAACAGGACGGCTGTCGCCAGTTCTGTTTTCCCTAAAAACGGTAATTGGAAATAATCAAATGCATGGGATAGAAAAGGTGCACCGAATAGAAAGGATCCCATACCGGTTAGGATTGCAACAAGCAAACCGGCTCCAGTTACATAAATAAAATCAAATGGCAAAATGCGTCTTACTGTCTTCAGATCATAGGCTAAAAGCAGAAGAACGACAGCCGCAGCACTCATCAGCCCGCCAATGAATCCGCCGCCAGGATTGTTATGCCCCGCAAGAAATAGGTGAAGGGAGAAAAGCAAGATGATGAATGCTGTGATTTTTGTTGTGACTTGCAAAAGCATATCATTCGTATCAATCTTTCTCATCGCCGCACACCTCTCTTCCGTTTTGCTTGGGTTTTTAATAACCCATAAATACCAAGTGCCGCAATGGCGAGCACGGTAATTTCAAAAAGGGTATCAAAGCCCCTGAAATCTACAAGAATGACATTGACAATATTGTCACCGCCAGCAAGTTTGTAGCTGTTTTCAATAAAGTAAGTTGAGATGGTGTCAAGTGACTGCTGACTTGTGGAAGCGAAAGCTAGACAAGTGACAACAACCCCAACGCCTAATGAAATGATGAAATTGGTCATTTTGAATCTTCTTGTTTTTTGCTTTAAGCTCAGCTTTGGCAAATGATAGAAGCAAAGCAAAAACAGTGCGACAGAAATCGTTTCAATAATCAGCTGCGTTAGCGCAAGGTCAGGTGCTCTGAAAATCACGAAGAATAATGACAGCGTGTAGCCCATGACACCTAGTGCAATAATAGCTGTTAATCGTGAACTTGCGAATACTGTGGCAATCGTCGCCGCCACCATCACAAGTGAAAGAATCACCTCATACGTGCCAATTGAGGCAGCCTGATCAGTTTGAAATGAAAAGGCCTGCTGATAAAACATCACGCCGCCAATGACGATAATCATGAACCCAAACACATAGACAAGATAGTCACGAAGAAAACCAGTCATATAACTGTTTGTCAGGCGGTATGAACCTTTTTCTAAACCGATAAGAGAGCGGTCGTATAAAGCGTTAAATGACCACTTTTCCTTAAAGATGTTGTACATTGGACGCCATTTTGAAAGCGTCAAGTAGCCGATTGTGCCGAGTACAACAACACCTATTGTCATATAGAGCTCTGGCTGGAAGCCATGCCATGCTTCAATTTTCACAGAAAAACGGCTTCCTGTTTCAATCGCTTCAGGAATGATCGCCGCAATCGCAGGTTCAATGACAGAATAGGCAAGAATATTAGGGAAAAAGAAGAAGGTGACCACAAGTGCAGCTAGAATGATGGGCGGAATGAGCATGCCGATCGGTGCTTCATGCGGTTTTTTCTCCAATTGGTCTATATTCAGACGGCCTCTAAACGTTTTAAAGAGGAGCATCATACTATAAATGAACGTAAAGACACTAGCGAGCCAAGCGAGTGCTGGGAAGATGGCACCCCATGTTGAAACGTCTGTAAAGCTGATATCAGAAATCCGTATCATACTTGTGAAAAATAGCTCTTTACTTAAGAAACCGTTAAATGGCGGTAATCCGGCCATTGAAAATGTACCGATTAACGTAATTGTGAAGGTAATCGGCATGATCGTCATTAATCCGCCTAATTTCCGAATGTCACGAGTCCCTGTTTCATGATCGATAATACCAGCTGCCATAAAGAGACTGCCTTTAAACGTAGCATGGTTAATGAGGTGAAAAATAGCTGCAAGAACGGCTGCACCAAAAAAGGCAGGATTGTTTTCATGAATTGCAGCTGCACCGACGCCAAGCATGAGCATAATCATGCCGAGCTGGCTCACTGTCGAATAGGCCAGAATGGCTTTCAAATCGTTTTGCCGGACGGCGTGGAATGATCCCCAGAATAATGTGACAAGCCCAACGATGGAAATGGTCCAGAACCATACCTCTGATATAGCAAAGATTGGACTGAAGCGCGCAACAAGATAAATACCGGCTTTCACCATCGTAGCAGAATGCAGATAACTGCTCACAGGGGTCGGTGCTTCCATTGCATCAGGCAGCCAGATATAGAATGGGAACTGCGCTGATTTCGTAAAGGCACCTAGTAAGATTAGGATCATGGCAGGGATAAAGTAAGGTGATGCCATAATGAGCTGAAGCTGATTGACTGCTTCACGAATACTGAATGAATCAGTAATCAGGTAAATGAGGATGAAGCCACCAAGCATAGCTAATCCGCCAAAAACAGTAATAAGCAGTGATTTCGTTGCTCCATATCTAGAGCGCTCCCGCTTATACCAATACCCAATTAAGAGGAAGGAAGAGATACTTGTTAACTCCCAAAACAAGTATAAAACCACCATGTTGTCAGAAAGAACGACACCCAGCATCGCGGTCATAAACATGAGCAAATACGTGTAGAAAGAGCCAAGCTGTTCTTTTTCCTTTGATAAGTAGAAAATACTGTACAGCACCACTAGTGAGCCGATACCTGTAATTAATAAAGCAAATAACAGGCTGAGACCATCGACATACACAGTGAAATTCATCCCTAAAGATGGAATCCATTCAGCCTGTGAGAAAAGCGTTCGTCCATTCGAAGTGATGTGTAACATTTGGATGAAATAGGTAAATAAAAGAATCGGCAAGATGAGAACAAACCATCCTGTATGTATACGCCTCACATATTTGTAAAGGAAAGGTACAACAAAAGCGAGTAAAAAAGGTGATAGGATGGCGAAGTGAATAAGCTGCAAGAAAATGAACCTCCTTTGATCAATATAAATTCACGTTCTAAAGAACTGGTAATTAAAATTATAGCGTAAATACAGCCATAGTGCATTGGTTTGAAACGATTTCAAGCAAACTGTATTTGTTTTAGGTTCTTTTGACCACAAAAATAATTTTATCAAAAATGATACTCATTGTATATTGTTTTGTTTTTCGTACATGCTTTTCTTAAAGGAGCTGATCAAATGAAACGAAAGATCGCCATCAGCTTAAGCCTATTCTGCACGATTTTAGGAGGAGCATTCTTGATTGACCGAAATGATCAAAAAAGGTGGCAGGCCGGGAGTGAATGGCCGCTGTTTTCTGAGCATCTTCTTCACATGAGCTATCAAGAAACCAAGCTGTATCCTTTTCAGCCCAGGGAATATTTACGAATTGTATTAGCTGATGAATAAGATCCTATAGGAGAAAAGAAATATAAAAAAAGCATGGGCCCATGTGAGAGCCCATGCTTTTTATGTGTGGTAGTTTAACTAAACACTCTGAGTAAGATCGTTGCACAGATAACAGTTGCTGCTCCGCCAAGTCGTGTAGATACTTGTGCGAAAGGCATAAGACCCATTCTTCCAGAAGCTGAAAGAATTGCAACGTCACCAGTACCGCCAAGTCCGCTGTGACAGCCAGTGACAATAGCAGATTCTACTGGATACATGTTCATTAGTTTTCCAACGAAGTAACCAGAACCAACCATTGCGAGTACAACAGCGATACATACGCATACGAATGGAATCGAGATGACAGTTGCTACATCATCAAGTGGAATGTATAGAATACCAAGACCAACCATCAGCGGCCATGTAAAGCTTTTTGATACAAACTTGTAGAACTGTTGTGAGCCGTTTTGAAGATGTTGAGGCATCACGTTTAAGTATTTGATTAAAGCGGCAAGAACAATCATTAAGATTGGACCTGGAATATGAACAAAGCTTTCTAACAAACCACCAAAGATGAAGGTTGTACAAGCAACAAGTACACCAGCACCCATTAACCCGAAATCAACTTTTGCATCCAAATCTGGCTGCTCGAAAATTTCGTTTGCTTCTTTAGATTTCACAAGACGGCCATTTCCGTTTAGTTCAGGACGTTTTTCACCAAGCTTCTTCAATGCGCCAGCACAGATAATGGCAATGACGTTCCCAATGACAGCCGCAGGAATTAATTGAGAAATTAATGACTCTGCTGATACATCAAGAATTTGTGAATAAGCGATAGATAATGGCAAAATCCCTTCTCCAACACCACCGGCAATAATCGGTACAATAATAAAGAAGAATGAATGATGCGGTGTGTAACCAACTAAAAGGCCAACAAGGATACCAGCACTCACAGCTGCAATTGTACCTGCAACGAGAGGAACAAACATACGAATAAGGCCTTGTACTAAAATAGTTCGCTGCATCCCAAGAATACTACCTACTACAAGAGCAGAGATATAGAAGTAAAGGAAGTTCGACGTTTTCATAAGAGACGTAACCGCTTCCAATGAGTTCGGATTCAGAACATTAAAAAAGACCAGGAACGATGGTACGAATAAAGAAAGAATCGCCGGTCCACCAATATCTTTTAAGATTGGAATACGTTGTCCTACATCTCCAAGGAAAATCCCCAAAATCATAATAACAGCGAAACCACCAAGCATATTTGCTGGAATTTTATTAAAATAAGCGGCAGTTAAAATAATCGCTGCAAGTACTAAATACACAGGTAGATCAATAACACCAATTTTCCAAGACATGATCTTACGGAAAACGCTTTTATTATTGTCAGAATCGTCTGTAATCGATTTCAATTGTTGTGCATTAGCCACATAAACACCCCCAAATGCTATTTGTCTCAATTGTAGAAGATTCTGTGACACTCATCTATTTATTAAACTAAAATAAGTGTAATAAAAGTAAAATAAACAGGAGTTTTTGAGTTTTTTATCATACAAAAATCCCCTGAAGGTAGTTTGTCCTTCAGGGGATTGATCATACATCGTATTTATCGTTTTCCTTTTAGATAAGGCGTACCAAGTGCTTTCGGTGCATCGGCACGTCCGATGAAGCCAGTAAGTGCTAAAATGGTGAGCACATATGGTGCTATGAGCATATACACATTCGGTATATCTTGGAACAGCGGCAGGAGAGAGCCAATGATGCTTAAACTTTGAGCAAATCCAAAGAATAAAGCAGCGCCCATTGCGCCAAATGGATGCCATTTACCAAATACAAGCGCAGCTAGTGCGATGAAGCCTTGTCCAGTAATGGTGGCATGTGAGAAATCTAGCGCGATCGTTGAGGCATAAACAGCTCCGCCAAGACCGCCAAACAGTCCACTAATGAAAACAGCGATGTAACGCATCCGATACACTTTGATACCCATTGTATCAGCTGCCATTGGATGCTCTCCGACTGCACGAAGACGAAGACCAAACGGCATTTTAAATAAAACAAACCAAGCAACAACCGCAAGAGCTAAGGCGAGTATAGACGTATAATAAACATCTTTAAAGAAAATATCACCAATGATCGGAATGTCACTTAAAAGGGGGATATCTCCTTTATAGAAAGGCTCTGTAATTTTATCAGTTTGTGCTTTCCCATAAATCAGTTTGACGACAAACAATGTAGCGCCAAGTGCCAGCATGTTAATCGCCACACCACTGACCGTTTGATCAGCTCGGAAGGTAATGGTCGCCACTGCATGAATCAGTGAGAACAATCCGCCAACGGCCATTCCGACGAGAAGCCCAAGCCACGGGGTCAAGGCTCCAAACGTATCAGCAAAAAATAAGTTAAAGATAATACTGGAAAATGCTCCGACGACCATCAACCCTTCAAGACCGATATTGACAACACCTGATCTTTCTGAAAAGACGCCTCCAAGAGCGGTTAAAATAAGTGGTGCAGCATAAACAAGTGTAGCTGGGACGATGATTTCAAGTATTTGCAGAAATCCCACTTATTTTCCCCCCTTTTTCTTCATTTGTTGAATCACAAGACGGATAATATAGCTTGAGGCGACGAAAAGAATGATGATCGCAATGACAATATCAACAACCTCAGTCGGTACGCCTGATTCAAGCGGCATATTTAATGCACCGACCTTCAATCCACCAAGCAATAATGCAGCAAGGACAACACCAACAGCCGTATTTCCACCTAATAAAGCGACGGCAATTCCATCAAAACCTACGCCTGTAAATGAGCCTTTAATAGAGGCATATTCAAATGTACCAAGACCTTCCATAGCGCCTGCAAGACCTGCAAAAGCACCTGAAATAAGCATCGCATAAATGATATTGCGGCGAACGTTCATGCCAGCATACTGTGATGCCTGCTGGTTCATTCCAACTGCTCGTAATTCAAACCCTTTAGACGTTTTTTGAATAATGATCCACATCACGACCGCAGCAATAATGGCAACAAAAATACCGTTATGCATTCGGGAAAAATCAGTGATCTGCTCAAAAAATCCAGAGCGGAGCGAGGCAGTGGCATCGATTTTATCTGTTTTATCTTTATTATCTGTTAAGACATTTGAGATTAAATAGTTTGTGACATGAAGGGCAATGTAGTTCATCATGATAGTAACGATGACCTCATGCACATAAAAACGAGCTTTTAAAAAACCAGGAATAAAGCCCCATAAAGCACCTGCAGCAGCAGCGGTGATGAGTGCAAGCGGCAGATGAATATACATAGGTGCATGGACAGTTGTTCCAATCCATACAGCAGCTACCCAGCCAACAAGCATTTGACCTTCTACACCGATATTAAACAGGCCTGTCCGAAATGCAAAGGCAACAGCAAGACCTGATAATATATAAGGTGTCACTTGCCTGATGGTTTCTCCCATATAATAGGTTTCACCGAAAACGCCATTCCAAAGGGCGCTATAGCCTTCGATGACACTATAACCGCTTGCCAGCATAATAATGGCCCCAACCAAAAGACCAAGTACAATGGCTATAAGCGGAATCAGCAGATTTGTTAAGCGATTAGACATTTGCTTCTTTCCCCACTTCCTGTTGCGTACTTCCAGCCATTAATAGACCAAGCTCTTGCTCTGTTGTTTCTTTTGGATCAACAATGGCGACAATGCTGCCTTCGAAAATAACAGCGATCTTATCACTGACATTGATAATTTCATCAAGCTCAAAGGAGATGAGCAAAACAGCTTTGCCTGCGTCTCTTTGCTCGATTAGACGTTTATGAACAAATTCAATCGCACCAACATCAAGTCCTCGTGTCGGCTGAGCGGCAATTAATAAATCAGGATTGCGGTCAACTTCACGGCCGATAATGGCTTTTTGCTGGTTACCGCCTGACAGCGCGCGCGCTTCTGTATATTCACTCGGTGTTCTGACGTCATATTCCGCAATGATTCGTTTTGCTTTTTGATAAATATTTTTCATATTCAATAAGCCGAATTTTGAATAAGGACGCTGATAATACGATTGTAAGGAAATGTTTTCTCCAATTGAAAAATCGAGTACAAGTCCATGTTTATGACGATCCTGAGGAATATGTCCAATCCCAGATTCGGTCACTTTGCGAGGCGGGAGATTTTGAATGGCTTTCCCGTTTAGCATGATTGTGCCAGATTCTGATTTTTTTAGACCGGTAATGGCTTCAATTAATTCAGACTGGCCATTGCCATCTACCCCAGCAATTCCGACAATTTCGCCAGCCTTCACTGAGAGGTTCAACTGTTGGACCGCTTCAATTCCTCTGGCGTCTTTTACTGTGAGGTCTTGAATTTGAAGAACCTCCTCAGCAGGAGAAGCAGCTTTTTTGTCTGTTTTAAATGACACTTCACGGCCAACCATGAGGCTTGCAAGTTCGTCTTTATTTGTGCTTTCCACATCAAGTGTACGAATGCCTTGGCCTTTTCGGATAATGGTCACGCGATGACAGGCATCCATAATTTCTTTCAGCTTATGGGTGATTAAAATAATGGATTTGCCTTCATTGATTAAGTTTTTCATAATTTGTATGAGTTCTTTGATTTCTTGAGGTGTTAAAACGGCCGTTGGTTCGTCGAAGATCAAAATGTCAGCGCCGCGGTAAAGTGTTTTTAAGATTTCTGCACGCTGCTGCATGCCGACAGAGATGTCAGATACTTTTGCGGCAGGATCTATTTTCAAACCATAGCGGTCAGAAAGCTCTTGTACTTGCTGTATGGCTTGTTCTTTGTCAATCTTTCCAAACTTCTTGGGCTCTTTACCTAAAATGATGTTTTCAGCGACAGTGAAGGTATCGACAAGCATAAAGTGCTGATGCACCATTCCGATGCCTAAATCACTAGCATCATTTGGACTAGAGATGGTCACAGGTTTTCCGTGTACCTTGATTTCACCTTTTTCAGGCTGGTACAGTCCGAAAAGCACGTTCATGAGCGTTGATTTTCCAGCGCCGTTTTCACCAAGCAGCGCATGAATTTCGCCCTTTTTTAGCTGCAGCGTAATGTTGTCGTTTGCTACAATGCCAGGGAATTCTTTGCGTATATTCAACATTTCAATGACATAATCCACAGGTTTAACCGCTCCTTTTTTAGGGTGCTGATGAAGATAAAAACTAGCAAAAGAAAAGCTGCAAAACGAGGCTGCAGCTTTTCTTTTACCACCTTTTACGAATAAAGAGGAGGTAAAGGAGAGGCAAGGGGATAAGGCGCGCTTATCCCGCTGCTCAAATTAAGCTTTAAAATCTTTTAGTTCATCACGTGTTGCAGGGATTTTCACTTCACCCTTGATGATTTTTTGTTTCCATTCTTCAACTTTCTTTAATACATCTTTATCAAGGTTTTCCTTAGATGGAGAAATGTCAAGAGCGCCTTCTTTCAGACCGTATGTGATCACTTCGCCGCCAGGGAACTTACCATCTTTTGCTTTCGTTGTTAAGTCTTGTACCGCTGTGTCTACTTTCTTAACCATAGAAGTAAGGGTGACACTTTGTTTTGTTCCAGGTACTTTTCCTTCGTCATACTGGTCTTTATCTACACCGATAACCCAAACTTTACGGTTAGGATCCGCTTTTTTCAGGTTTTTCGCTTCTGTGAAGACACCAGTTCCAGTGCCGCCAGCAGCATGATAGATGATGTCGACGCCAGATTTGTACATGCTTTCAGCTGTTGCTTTCCCGATGTCAGCCTTATCGAATGCACCGGCATATTTCACTTCAACTTTTGCTTTCGGGTTAGCTGCTTCAACACCTGCGCGGAAGCCAACTTCGAATTTTCTGACTAATTCAGAATCAACGCCGCCGACGAATCCAATTTTGTTTGATTTTGTAGAAAGAGCAGCCGCAACACCCACAAGGAATGATCCTTCGTTTTCGTTAAATACAATGCTGGCTACGTTGTCTTTTTTCACGACTGCATCAACGATCGCAAAGTGGTTTTTCTTACGTTGATCCGCAATTTCAGAAATTGCATCTTCCATTAAGAAACCAATTCCGTAAATCAGGTCGAATTTCTCACGAGCAAGTGTATTTAAGTTTGTTGTATAGTCAGCATCTGATTTAGATTGTAAGTAATCAAAGCCGTTTTTACCTTTTTTTAGATTGTTGTCTTTCCCAAATGCTTGTAAACCTTCCCAAGCTGATTGGTTAAACGATTTGTCATCGACACCACCGACATCAGTTACCATTGCAACAGTGAATTGATCTTTATCTTTTTTGCTTTCACCGCTGTTTGAGCCAGAGTTGCCGCATGCTCCAAGGATGGTTCCTGCTGCTACGACTAAGGACAATGCTAGTCCAATTTTGCGCTTCTTCAAAACATAACCCCCTATAAAATTTAAAAGTTTCAGAAAAGTCTCGCGAAAAAAGACCGATCTATCTCTTCTCACCCTCCTGAAGAGGGTATTTTATCCTGCTTTCTCATGAAGCTTATGGAGGGCAGGAGAGAAGATGTAAGACATCAGACTTATATCTCGTTGAACTAATCAATCATAATTTATCATTTCCGATCGAATAAATAAATAGAAATTTGTTTTATTTTTAAAAAAATGTTAAATGGCTTTATTTGATGTCTTTTTATCTGCTGAAATATGATATAATGCCGCTTTTGTGATGTGCTCCGCTACAGCAGAACCACTGATATCAAGGGGTTTGTTACATCGTATGCCATAAAAAAACATCTGGCCTTTGTGAAAGGTCAGATGTAGTATTTTAAAGATATTGCTGAATCAAATTCATATTGCTCGTGTTCAGTTTATATTGGAAAACAGGACGTCCTATTGTCCCATATGCCATTTCAACATCCACCACTTCGATATCCTCAAGGAATTTCAAGTATTTTCTAATGGAGACTTGAGAGATTTCTGTATGATTGGCTAGGTCTTCGGTTGTGAAAGCCTGCTGGCCAAATGATTGAATGCTTGTCCAGATGAGTTTAAGTGTGCTTTTGGTCAGTCCTTTTGGCAAGAGGACTTTTTCCGCCTCTGCTTTTTTATGAAAAAGCTTCGCATCTAAATCATTTTGCGAAATGCTGTTCATGGATTGATACAGGGCGTGTTTCCGTTTATACTCTGCAAGTGCTGATTGGAATCGTTCGAACTCAAACGGCTTAATTAAATAATCAACTGCTCCGTTTCGCATCGTTTGCTGTACAACATCGACTTCATTTGCAGCCGAAATGACAATGACATCAACGGCATGATTCTGCTGGCGAATTTCTGTTAGTAGTGCCAGTCCATTTTGTCCAGGCATATAAATATCGAGCAGTACGAGGTGAATGACTTCTGTTTTTAACATTTCAAGTGCCTGCTGAAACGAGGTGGCAATCCCCTTTAACTCAAAGCCGTCGATTTGGGTCAGGTAGCGTTTGTTCAGCTCCCCAACCATTGGATCATCTTCTACTATTAACACATTAATCATGTGAATCCTCCTTTTGTTTATACGGAATGCGGAGACTAAAGGTCGTTCCTTCTCCTTTTTCACTCGTGACAATCATATGTCCGTTCAATTTCTTGATGCTTTGGTCAACGAAGTAGAGTCCGAATCCTCGGTCTTCTCCTTTAGTTGAAAAGCCTTGATCAAACATGATGTCTTGTTCTTCTTTCGTTAGACCAACACCTGTGTCCGTGATTTCAATGTGAAGCTGCTCATGGACGTATCTGAAGGAGATCGAGATGTTTTTCGTGTCAGTATGTGAAACAGCATCGAGTGCGTTATTTAACAAGTTGCCAATCACGGTAATGAGATCATGCGTCACTGCCGGGTCCTCCGTATTTGGCACTTGTGTGCTGCAAATAACCTCTAAGGCAGCGCCTTGTTCCCTGATATAGCTTTGTTTTCCTAGTAAAAATCCTGCTAAAACAGAGTTTTTCACATGGTTGATGATTTCATTTGTTTCCGTTTGCTGATAAATTGCAATATCTTTGATGTAGGTGCCAAGATCATCGTAGTTTTTGAGCTGGACCAAACCTAAAATGACATGCAGCTTGTTCATAAATTCATGGGACTGGGCACGGAGCGCATTCGCATACATTTTGACCCCGCTAAGCTGCTCAGCCAGATGTTTCACTTCTGTTTTGTCACGGAAGGTGGCGATGGCTCCGACAATTTCACCTTTTACCGTAATTGGCACTTCATTAAAGACGAGCTCCAGTCCATTCATTCTCACGTCACGATCAAGCAGCGGCTTGCGTGTTTCAATGACCTGTTTTAAGCCGCTTGAAGGGAGGAGAGTTTGCACATCTTGTTCTCTAGGATCAACCATAATGCCCATATTATGAAAGAGCCGTTTGGCCTCTGCATTAGCCAGTTTGATTTTACCGTGCTGATCGACGGCCAAAATTCCTTCTTTTGTTGATTCTAGCATGGCACTTCGTTCTTTTAACAATGTGGCGATCTCATCCGGCTCAAGTCCAAACATAATCTTCTTCACTTTTCTTGCCACAATGAGTGCTCCGATGATGCCAGATAGAAGGCTGAGTGATGTGACGAAGTAGAGTGGAAGTAAGCTTTGATGAATAATCAAGTCAATTTCCTTTAACGTAATTCCTACGGCTACAGCCCCGAGCTGCTTACCATTTTGATCATAAACAGGAACAAAAGCACGCATGGATCTGCCGAGTGTTCCAGAAGCCGTACTAATATGTTCTTTTCCCTGTAATGCTGCTTTTTCATCACCGCCGGCAAACCGCTTACCAATTTTCTGCGGATTCGGGTGTGTTTTGCGGATACCGTTCATATCCATGACGACAACGAATTCGGTTTTGGTGATTTGCTGAACACTTGTTGTATATTTTCGTAATGCGGAATATGAATGATCTTCTAATGATTTTGCTGTAATCGGTGCCTCTGCGACCATTTTGGCAGTAGAGAGAGCAATGTCACGTTCCTGCTGATGGATGTTCTTGGCTGTTTCCGACCATATCGTAAAGAATGTGATACAAAGGGAGATCAGGACAACGATGCACACAAAGATCGTCAGCCGTGTTTGCAGTCTTAAAGTTTTTTTCACGAGTATACCCCTAACGCACGATTTTTTCGTAACAGTAATACTTTAACGGGAAAATGTAAGTTTGTGAAGGAATGTACGTGCAAAATCATAAATTTGATTTTGCTGTCAGTTTACTTTGAAAGCATCTTGTCAATCCGTTTTAAGTGAGCCATAATAAATGTGAGCTTATGAGAAAGGATCTATTTATGAAAAATACATATTTGACTGGATATTTTCCGCTGATTTCAATTTTACTATTCAGCTCTGCTTTTTCGATTTTCACAGTAGGTATCACGACTGATTTCTTGACTCAAGCAGGCATTTTAAAAGGAATGCTGGAATTTTTCTCAGAACAGGGCATTCGTCTTGCTCTCTTTGCTGCTTTTGCACTTGTTTATTTTATGATCTTATCTGCCTTAAAACTGATTGCAGATACGGTATTAGAGCTGGCGTTACTCTTTTTCGCTAAGGATCCTGAAGGGGAGAACTTAAAGAAAATTCGGATTGCATCCGTTGTTTATTTATTTGCCAGCTTGCTAGCTTTTCTGTTGACGCAGCAGCTCATTCTGCTAGTCGGACTTTTTGCATTAGCAAGTCTTGTCTATTTTATCTGGGTTGTGGTTCGCATTTATCAATCGCTTTCTATGCTGAATTTGATTGGATTTATGATGTTTATTCTGCTGTTTTGGGCGACGTTTTTGATCGGTATTTTGTATTTATTTATTAAGCTTTATAACAGTGTGATGGCAAGTCTGCCTTCATAAGCAGACAAAGAAAGCATCCTCCAATAATGGAGGATGCTTTCAGCGTTTAGACAAACCCTTGCATTCGTTGTCAGTTCTGCGCGCCGATGCTCACGAATGTTAAATTTGCTCCGCTTCGGTGCTCGTCCTTCCTAGACTGCAAAGGTTTTCAGGTCACGCTGAAAAGAAGAAAAAGAGCTAAAATAAAGATCATTTTAGCTCTTTTTCAACAATCTGAGCATCCTCCAATGATGGAGGATGCTTTTTTTATGAAAGAAACCGTTTTTGAATATCGGGTGTAGGCATCATACAAGATGTTTTTTGACCAAACCATTTGTAGCGATTTTTTGCTATCAACTGATAAAACCAATCACGGATTGGGCGAGGTATGGCAAGGAGTAAAAAGCTCCATCTGTATATCCCTTTTAAATGCCGCGCGGCTTTTAAGATGCCTGTCGACTTCGTATAAAGGGTCCCTTTTTCAATATAAATAAATGAATTGAACTCATCTAAAGGCAAACCGTTTTCCTTTAAAATACGCTGCCCTGTATCTGATTGTAAGGAAGCGAACATCATCCGTTCATTCGGATCGCGCTTAATCACAAACTGAACAGCGCCGCTGCACACGTTGCAGACACCGTCAAATAAGATTAAATGGGGTGGATGTGTTGAATGCATCGCAATCAAACCTCCTGTTTATCTGGCGTATTGCATCGTATTTTTCCAAATACGTAAGTGCGGGCTTGAATGATAAATCGATTCCACCGTTCCTCTATCTCTTCCAACCCAGACACCCATTGTGTACTGATCTGTCAGTCCCACAAACCAAATATCTTTGTAGTCATTGGATGTCCCTGTTTTACCACCGATGTAAGGGGCGTTGAAATTCGCTTTTTTCCCTGTCCCACTCTTCACAACAGAGGTAAGCAGCTTACGCATCGTTTCATTTGTTCGCTGAGAATATACTTGCTTTGGCGACTCTTTCCACTTGTAAAGGGTCTTACCGTTTAAGTCTGTCACTTTTGTGATCGAATGACTTTGTGTGTAGGCTCCTTGGTTGCCAAAGACGGTATATGCATCTGTTATTTCTAGCGGTGAGAAGCCTTTCGTAAATCCGCCAAGTGCAGAAGGAAGGCGGTAATCATCCGCTACGATATGCTGGAATGAGAACTTCTCTAAATAGCTGAAGCCTTTTTTGACACCTACTGTATCCAGCATTCGGATCGCAGGGGTATTGTAAGAATTTTTAAAGGCTGTTTCAAGTGTGACTGTTCCATACGTTTTATGATTATAGTTCTGCGGACAGTATCCACTGCTGCAAAACTTGCCGGCACTGATGGTGCTTGAAGCCGTTGCACCGGTTTGATCAATATAAGGCGCATAGTCTAAAAGCGGCTTAATCGCAGAACCAGGCTGTCTTTGCGCTTGATAAGCGTAGTTAAAATCAAATTTCTTATAGTTTTTCCCGCCAGCAAGTGCAACAATTTGATGCGTTTCATGATTAATGACGGCTGATCCGCCTTCCACACCTTGATAAGGCAATTGAGCATTGAGCTGATAGACGGCTCTTTGCTGTAAGGAAGGATCAAGCGCCGTATAAATTTTCACACCATCCTGGAGCAGGGCACTGACCTTTTCAGATAATTCCTTTTGAATCGCCTTTTTCGCTTCAGCTGTTTTGGCTTTCTTCAATCGTTTTGTAAAGCCCTCCTGATCAGACACAAGATCGGTAAACTCTTCATTGGCATATGTCACATAGTCAGGGTATAGGTTTTTCTTTTCACTTAAAGAAAGGCTGATTTTTTCTTTGACGGCTTTTTTGTATTGTTTTTTGGTGATGACGCCATCTTTCTTCAAAATACCAAGCAGTCGTTCTTGGCGTTTCTTTGTGTGCTTGAACTGTTTTAATGGGTCATACAGTGTTGGGTTGTTTGGAATAGCAGAGATAAATGCCATTTGGGCAAGTGTTAAAGAACTAAGTGGCTTATCAAAATAGTAATTAGCCGCAGAACCGACACCGTAAACACCATTACTGAAATAAATCGTATTTAAATAGCTTTCGAGAATTTCATCCTTCGAGAATTTTCGCTCAAGTTCATAGGAATAGAGCAGCTCCGTAAACTTTCGGCTGAACGAACGTTCATGGCTTAAATATAAGTTGCGGGACAGCTGCTGTGTGATCGTACTCGCTCCTTGGCTGATGCCATGGTTTTTGACATTTGCAGCAAGGGCACGAACAACTCCCATAAAGTCAATTCCCTTATGGTCATAGAAGTTGCGGTCCTCTGAACGAAGGAACAGCTCCTTCACAGGTTCAGGAATGTTATCGTATTTCACGAACACTCGGTTCTCATCGTTTGAGACGATCTCGGAGATAAGAGAACCATCCCGGTCATACATATAACTGTTTTGGGAAAAATCTATCTTTTCCAGCTTGATTTTTTGATCAAGCACTTCGTTAACAGGCTTTACACTTGCAGCTTCTTCCTTTGATAGATAAAAAGTCAGAGCAAATAATGGGATGAGGGCAGCAAGTAATAACCAACCAATGATTGCACGAAACATGAGGTCACTCACTTTCTTCAATTTTCTAGCCATATCGTACCATTCTTTTGCGGATACGAGAAGGTTATTTTTAGAAAAGAAAGGGCGTGAAGTCTAGTGAATCAGGCTTTTCCGCAAGAAAAAAGAGTATCTGAAGATGATCAGACACTCCTTTCCTTTGTTTTCGCATGTGAGCGGACCGCCCATAAAAATAACGCGCCAAACAGAAAAATGCCGGCAGTGACATAAAAGACAGCTGGAATCCCGTAATGACTCGCCACAATGCCGCCGATTACCGGACCGACGACATTCCCAAGAAAGCGGAAGCTGACATTGTATCCGAGCACTTCTCCTTGCATAGAAGCAGGTGCTTTAATCCGGATATACGCCGTCGTACACGGAATAATTCCGCCAAGTGCCATCCCGTATAGGAAACGGAAAATGACTAACATGACGTACGAATCCGCCATCGCTTGCGGGATGAATAAAATAGAGGAGAGGATGAGAAGGGCAAGCAGCACCTTGTCATGACCAATTCGATCTCCGAGATCTCCCCATTTTCGCGTAAACAGCAAATTGCCAAGTCCAGTTGCAGAAAAAGCAAGCCCCGCATAAAAAGCGAGATTGACAGGACCATGTAAATCATGAATGTATAAAGCCAAAAGCGGCTGAATGCTAAAGTTCCCTACTTGTGTAATAAATGTTAAAAGCATCGTGACGACAAGCAAAGGCTGTTTGAAAATGTGAAAGAGTACATCCTTCCGTGAGTAAGAAACACGCTTTGCTTCTTTTGACCGGATCGGCTGTTCTTTCACTCCGAAGATAATCACAATAGCTGACACATAAATGACAGCCGCTGTCAGGAAAAACGTATAAATAAATCCGACGCTGTCTGCCATGAATCCACCCATTAATGGACCAAACAATCCTCCGGCAACATTACTCATCTGCATCGTTCCAAGGGTTTTACCGGCAGTTGCCTTTTCGGTCTGTGCAGAAATCAGTGCCATTGAAGTCGAGATAAAGCCTGTGACAAGCCCCATGAAGAGCCTTAGTGCGAATAGCTGATACACAGTGTGCACAAGCCCCATTAGTAGAATACTTGTGGCGATGCCAATTCCGTTAATTAATAAAATCTTTTTATAGCCATGCCGGTCGCCAATCCGCCCCCAAATCGGAGAGATCAGGAAGGCCGTTAAAAACGTGACCCCAAAGACATAGCCGCTCCATCTTTGAACAAATTCATTTGAATAGCTGCTATCAAGAGATTCTATGTAAAGTGATAAAAAAGGGACGATCATTGTAATGCTCGCAGATACAAAAAAGTTCACAAACCACATGATGTACAAGTTTTTCTTCCTGTTTGTGATAGAGATCACCTTCTTTATTTATTTCGTGTTCCTTAATAATTATAAAGGAAAATAAACGATCTTTCATCAGATGAATAGGTTGGGCATAGTGAATCTGCATTATTTTCACAAAAATGAAGTGATTTCAAGGTCCGTCTTAATATAATGGTATGAGAATGAAAAGCTGACGAAAAAGTGAGGTGAAAACTGGTGGAACAGAAGACGGTGCTTGTGGTCGATTTTGAATTTACGATGCCTGATGGAAAATATCATCCGCAAAATTTTTTTCCTGAAATTATTGAAGCTGGGGTAGTGAAAGCAGCAGATGAAACGATCATAGACACATTCTCTAGCTACGTCAAACCGAAAAAGTTCCCGAAGCTGACGAAGCGCTGTAAATCTTTCCTCGGAATTACGCAGGAGGATGTAGAGAGCGGAATTTCATTTGAGGAATTTATCGAGAAGCTCGTGTCACTTGATGGGGGAGAGAATTGTGAAATTATTACGTGGGGCAACATGGACATGAAGGTATTGAAGCAAAATTGTATGCTCAATCACATTGCCTTTCCTTTTAAGGGGAAGCTGAGGGACCTGGCCTTTGAATATAAAACCTTTTTTGGTGACCGCACACTGACAGGGCTTCGAAAAGCAGCAAAGGAATACGGCAGTGAAGGAGCTGGTAAGCATCATAAAGCACTCGATGATGCCATGACGACTTATCAGCTGTTCACCCTTTTTGAAAAAGATAGAGCCTATGTGGAAAATCCGCAAACAACCAAAATTGGTGAGCTGATCGATTTCTCACATTTTTTTGATTCGGCTGATTAGCGGCGGACGTCTTCTGGAAAATAATCTTTCTCAAGAGAAGATAGGCATGCTCTTGATTTTTCAGCCCATTTGGAATCATCCGCACGGAGTGCTTGTTTCAATTTATCTACAGCTTCTTTCAGTGTCTCTTCATAATCAGGGATATCGCCATCATAAGGCTTCACCATATGATGAGGGATATTTGTCTGTTCTTTATAGGCCAAAGCCCGCCTTTCTTGGAAAAAAGGCACGTCTGCTTCTTTCGGATGATGCAGGTCGCCTTGAGTGGGATGTGTCAGAACGGCTTTTACTTGAACGAGATAGGTCGATGGTTTCACTGCTGTCACTTCCCCAACGTATACACCTGTTTTATAAAAACCTTTCACAACTTGTCCAATTTGAATGTCTGTCATGTGAAATTCCTCCATTTCCTTCTCATAGGAAGGTATTTCATTTCTTTTAGCCAATATAGTGAAGTAAACGAGCAAAAGGGGGAATGGCGAGATGTCATTCATCGTACTTTTTCTACTATATTTTCCTGAAGATAAAAGGGAGTACATCCCAGCGGCTATCACCACGGTGATTTTCTTTATTGCTGCGTTTATTTGTTTTCGTCTCATCGTTCGTGCGTCTAAGAAGCAGGAGCGGATAGATGAAAAAAGAACAAAAAAAATGGATTAATCATTTTCTTCTTGTATCTTCAGGAAATTTCACGGTGACGGTTGTTCCAGACTGCAGCGAGCTTTTGAAACGAATCGTTCCATGGTGATTTTCAATAATTGAAAAAGTCACTGTCAGCCCAAGTCCAGTCCCTTTATTTTTAAGTGTGTAATAGGGTTCGCCGAGTTTTTTCATCTGACTTTCTGTCATACCTACACCGTTATCAACGAAATAAAGGCAGATTTTATGATTTTCTTTTGAAGCAAAAAGTTCAATTTTCCCTTCATGTTCAGGAGCTGCTTCAATTGCATTTTTGATTAAATTAATCATGACTTGCTTGATCTTCGTTACGTCACCTTGAATGTATAAGTCAGGTTCAATGGATTGATGAATCGTGACCGATTTAAAATTCGCATAGGATGTCATCAGTGATGCACATTCCTCAAGTAATTTAGAGAGATTAAGAGATTCAATTTGATAATAGTTTTGTTTTGCAATGTCAAGATAACTCGTGATAATGTCCTGCGCCCGGTCTAACTCGGACAGAACGAGATTTTTATAATCTTTATTGGCAGGTGGCTCTTTTGTATGATCACTCGAAAAGAGCAATTGAATAAAGCCTCTCACAACTGTCAGCGGATTGCGTACTTCATGGGCAACGCTTGCAGCAAGTTCACTTACAATGGTCAGTTTTTCTGACTGGACAAGCTGCGATCTCATTTCCGCATTTTCCTTAACGAATTCAATGGAATAGATACTGAGCACAAGAAAGAATATGTAGTAAAGAGTTGAGAAAAATAACTCAAGGAGCTTTTGCTGCATAATAAAAGCTGGGCTGTATGCCATTAAGCTGACCGCAAGCAGTCCAATGTAAATAAAGAATCCTTTGGATAAACCGATAAGCACTCCGTAAAACAGCTTATTTGGCTTCGAATATTGATGCCATTTTCGGTAGAACAGGAATGGGATAAAAAAGTAAATTGGGACAACGATGAGTCCAATCCATAAGAAAGAGCCGTACATCACGAATTTGACAATGATGCTTATCAAGATGGCAACGATCCCCGCCATGTATCCTCCGTATAAAATAGCAAGCACAAGGGGAATGGATTGAAGCCCAGTCTGCAAATCTAAAATCGAACCAACTGGATACATAATACATAGTGCTGAAGAGATGGATGCGAATACTGTGATGAGCAGTTTATTCGTTTTTGGGAAATGAGCAGGGGTCCGGCTTAACCATAGCGCATGATATAAAAAGATTGGAAATAGAATAAAAGATACATGGAGCAGAAAATCCTTGAACATTTCCATTTAAATGCTCTCCTCGTAAATAATTGTAATTCCTCTCATTATATCATTTCATGTACAAAGTAGATATGATAAAAGGAGGGTTTTTTTCTTTAAAAAGAACACCCGTTAGGATGTTCTCAGATTGTTGACAAAGGGCTAAAATGATCTTGATTTTAGCCCTTTGTCTTCTTTTTTTCAGCGTGTTAGAAAACCTTTGAAATCTAGGAAGGACAGTTACTTTTGCAGAGCGAATTTGACATTCGTGAGCACCAGCACGCAGGACTGACAAAGAATGCGAGGGTTTGTCTACACGCTGAGAACACCCGTTAGGATGTTCTTTCTATCGTATAGGTCTTATTCAGCTGATAGCGTGAACGCTTGGTGGAGACGTTGCAGTCCATCTCTGACTGTTGCAGCAGGACAGCCGAGATTCATCCGAATAAAGCCGTCTCCTTCGTGTCCGTACACGTGGCCAAGCTCTAGGATCACTTTCCCTTTTTTCAGCAGATTCCGTTTCAATTCCGCTTGACTGAATTGATAATCCCGAATGTCCAGCCACAATAAATAAGAAGCATCTGGTTTCATATAACGCATATTTGGAAGATTTTCGTCGATATAGTCCATCGCCGTCTTCATATTGCCTTCGAGATAAAGAACAAGGGCATCAAGCCACTCATCCCCGTGTCGGTATGCAGCTTCCATCGCTGGAATCGCAAAGGCATTCAGTTTGGACAGTCCGTTTCTTTGCACTTCATTGTTGAAAAGGGTTCTTTTTTCTTCATCTGAAATGATAATAGCAGAGGCCTGGAGCCCCGCTAGATTAAAGGTTTTACTCGGCGCAATACACGTTACCGTGATATGTGCAATGTCGTCAGAAAGGCTGGCGAAGGGCACATGCTGCTTTCCGTAAAGCATCAAATCCGAGTGAATCTCATCTGAAACGACTGTGACTCCATGTTTTACACATAGGTCTCCGACTCGCTTTAATTCTTCTTTTGACCATGCTCTTCCGGACGGATTATGCGGATGGCAAAGGAACATGAGCTTTGCTTGTGGTCTGCTCAGTTTTTTCTCTAAATCATCAAAATCCATCATATAGCGGTTGTTTTCTATTTTTAAAGGATTGGTTGAGACTGTACGTCCATTTCGCTCAATCATTTGATAAAAAGGTGTATACACTGGTGACTGTATAACTACTTCGTCGTGCGGTGCTGTAAAGGCTTGAACAGCAAAACTAAGTGCCGTTACGATTCCTGGTGTGAAGGTGACGGCATCTGTCTGGATTGTCCATCCATGTCTTCTTTTGAGCCAGCCAGCGACTGCCTGCTGCGTATCCTGATCCTGAAATGCATAGCCAAACACACCGTGATCTAATCGCTCTTTCAATGCATCAAGGACGACCTGCGGTGCTTTAAAATCCATATCGGCCACCCACATCGGAAGGGCATCTGTTGTCAGGAACAAAGACTCTGCCTGATCCCATTTCACTGATTTTGAACCTTTACGTATGATCTGTTCGTCGAAATTCATGAAACCCACCTCTAGCTGTTTTTCAACCATTCTTGGTTGTGCTAAAATAAACATCACAAAATTTATTATAAGCGGTGATACCGATGAAAGATAGTCAAGCTGTAGAAGAGATGATTCAATTCATTAAGGCATGGGACCCTTTTCATTATGGAGAGGATTTTTATGAAACGGAGCCTGCTGACGTCATCAGTGCATTATACGACGCAGAAGACCCGTTATCTTTAGCAAAAGAGATTCAAGCCATCTACCATCACTCATTTGAACAGCTTCTTCCGATAGAGAGCTGTCAGCATATAGCAAATCAGCTTTTTGTCATACGAGACAGCAGCTCCTGTTCACGCTAAGACAGGCTGAAATGTCCGATTTGATCAGACACAAAGACCGGATTTTCCTCAGGAATGAGGTGCCCGGTTTTTTTTAATGCATGTAAGGTCGAATTTGGCAGATCTTTGTGCAGTCTTTCGCCTATTTGAATGGGAACGATTCGATCTTCCTCGCCCCAAATGAGCAGCACGGGTGTTTCCATTTTCTTTAAAACGTCCGAGGTTAAATCTCCTTCCCGGTGCCGAATCAAACGAAATATCCCCCGAAAGATTTGATCATCTGAAAATGGCTTTAAATATCCGTCGACCATCTCTTGATCAATGATGGAATGATCATGCACAACAGCCGTTAAATTTTTCATAATGCCCTGCTTTAAAAGCTTTCTTTTTAGATACAGATAAAAATAAGGAATATATGTGCTGTAAACAAGTGATCTTTTTGACTTATTCAAATAGCCTGAGCTGCACAATAGAACCGCCTTTTCAAATAGATCCGGCCGTTCAGTAGCAGCGTATAAGGCGATTTGTCCGCCCATTGAATGGCCCACTAGAATTGCATGCTGAATCTGTAAATAACCAGCTAGCTCTATAATAATTTTCCCCATGTTGCGATAGCTGTAAATAAACGTATTCGACTTCTCGGACTGTCCAAATGGCGGCAGATCAATCGCAATTAAATTGAAGTCCTGTTTCAGAAGCGGGATGAGCTTTCGATAGCTGAAGGTAGAAGAGAAGAGACCGTGAATTAAGATCAATGTCTTCTTGCCTTCATTTGGATAGTGCTCGTAATAGATATCTAAACCGAATGCACTTTTCATATAAGCTGGCTGAACAATGTCCACATTCTTCACTCCGATACTTGATACTCTCTCTGTTAGGTGACTGTATTGTACCCTAAAAAGTGGATTTTAAGCTATCATTAGAATCTTTTCCCTGCTTAGCATAATGGGAAAAACGTGCTATAATGTTCAGAAGATTTTTTAAAACTAGCTTTTATAATCTGAGGTGTGAAATCAAATGAAACTAACAGAAAAAGAAACTGAAATATTAGAGATTTTAGATGAAAACAGCCGCGCCGATTTAAATACAATTGCAAAAATGGCAGGCGTGACAACAGAAGAAGCCGAAGCCATCATTCAAAAACTTGAAGATCAAAAAGTTATTATTGATTATTCAACCATGATTGACTGGCGAAAAGTGGATGGTCATGAAGGCGTTACAGCAATGATTGATGTAAAAGTGACACCAAAAAGAGGCGTCGGATTTGATGAAATTGCTGAACGGATTTATCGGTTTCAGGAAGTGGAGTCTGTCTATCTCATGTCAGGTGTTTACGATCTTTCCGTTGTGATCCGCGGAAGATCAATGTCTGATATTGCCCGCTTCGTATCTGAAAAATTATCGACACTTGATTCCGTTGTTTCAACAACTACCCACTTTATTTTGAAAAGATATAAACATGATGGGAAAGTGTTTGAAACAGGAGACGATGACAAAAGAATCGTGGTGTCTCCTTAAATGAAAAAGTCTTATTTATCTGAAACGGTACAAAGCATTCAGCCGTCAGGTATTCGGAAATTCTTTGATTTGGCTGCCACAATGGAAGGGGTTATCTCCCTTGGTGTCGGCGAGCCGGATTTCGTGACAGCTTGGAATGTCAGAGAAGCAAGTATTATGTCATTAGAACAAGGGCTGACCTCTTATACGGCGAATGCAGGCTTAATTTCTTTGCGAAAAGAACTGAGCCACTATTTATATAAGCGGTTTCACATTGATTACAGTCCAGAAGAAGAACTCATTATTACAGTTGGCGGAAGCCAGGCACTTGATTTGGCCTTTCGTGCGATTTTAAACAGCGGGGATGAAGTGATCATTCCAGAGCCTTGTTTCGTAGCATACGGGGCCCTTACGACACTAGCAGGCGGAGTGCCTGTCTATTTAAGTACAACCGCTGAAAAAGATTTCAAAGCAGATTCTGCTGATCTTCGCACAAAGCTGACGCCGAAGACAAAAGCCATTTTGCTTTGCTCGCCATCAAATCCGACTGGGTCTGTTTATTCAAAGGAAGAGCTTGAAGATATTGCTCAATTTGCGAAAGAGCATGACCTGCTCATTATTACGGATGAGATTTATGCAGAGCTGACGTACGATGAAGCTTTTACAAGCGTCGCAGCTATTCAAGATATGAAGGAAAGAACGATCTTGATTTCAGGCTTTTCCAAAGGGTTTGCCATGACGGGCTGGCGTTTAGGATATGTGGCCGCACCACCTGTACTGCGGGATGCCATGCTGAAAATACATCAATATTCTATGATGTGCGCACCGGCGATGGCACAATATGCGGCAGAAGAAGCATTAAAAAATGGGCTTGAAGATGTAGAGAAAATGAAGAAAAGCTACAGAAGACGCCGTAATTTGTTTGTCGGGTCCCTGAATGAACTAGGACTCACATGCCATCAGCCAAACGGAGCGTTTTACGCGTTCCCATCGATTAAAAGCACAGGCATGACATCAGAACAATTTGCTGAGGAGCTGCTCCTAAGTGAAAAAGTCGCTGTTGTTCCTGGGAATGTATTCGGACCGAGCGGTGAGGGTCATATCCGCTGTTCATATGCTTCGTCACTTGATCATCTTCAGGAATCACTTTCAAGAATTCAGCGCTTTTTGCAGGCTCGACAAGTGAAGGAAGAAGCATCAGCCATATTAAAATAAAAAAAGGCATCAATCCAAATGGACTCATGCCTCACAAATTAGGGGGGAATACTAGAAAGCATTCTTGTTTTCAGGTATTCCCCCTTTTGTTCTCATCTAAACCCATTTAAAAAATATTTTGCGTAACTGCCCGTTCTGTGATATAGTTTTTAATTGCGTATAAACGAATATTAAAACATTTATTTAGGAGTTGTTATCATGGCGACAAAGTTTGAAGTAGGCAGTGTTTACACTGGTAAAGTAACAGGATTACAAGCGTATGGTGCGTTTGTTGCATTAGATGAAGAAACTCAAGGACTTGTGCATATTTCTGAAGTAACACATGGCTTTGTAAAAGACATCAACGAGCACCTTTCAATTGGTGACGAAGTACAAGTAAAAGTTCTTTCTGTTGATGAAAATGCAGGTAAAATCAGCCTTTCTATCCGTGCGACACAAGAAGCACCTGAAAGAAAAGAAAGCAAACCAAAGAAACAAAGACCACAGCAAGTGAAAGAAGAAGCTGCTGCACCACAAGGTTTCAATACGCTTAAAGATAAACTTGAAGAGTGGATTGAGCAATCAAACCGTAAAGACCTTATCAAGAAATAATAAAAAAGCACCGCTTCAAACGGTGCCTTAGATTGTAGACAAAGGGCTAAAATGATCTTGATTTTAGCCCTTTGTCTTTTTTTTCAGCGTGATAGAAAACCTTTGAAGTCTAGGAATGGCGGGCACTGGAGCGAATTTAGAATTCGTGAGCACCAGCGCGCAGACCTGACAAAGAATGCGAGGGTTTGTCTACACGCTGAGGCTGCCTCATGTAGGCAGCCTTTTTTATGTCCTTTTATTTAACGAACTTCTGGGTTCGGCTCGTCACGGCGAACAGCTTCTTCGCTTGGTTTGAACAACAGACCAAGGTTGACAAGACCTGCAATTCCAACAAGACCATAAATAATACGTGATAATGCAGAACCTTGTCCGCCAAAGATCGCTGCTACTAAGTCAAATTGAAAAAAGCCGATTAGTCCCCAGTTAATAGCACCGATAATCGTGAGCACGAGGGCAATACGCTGAATAGCACTCATCGTGATTCCTCCTTTCGCTACAGCATCAATACATTTATATTTTGCAGATTTTTAGCCAAACTATGCGTAAGAAAATGGATGAAAGCAAATTACTTTACTTTTGGAATGAATGAGGCGCATAATGTAGCGCGAGGAGGAGATCACATGGATCGATTTACTTATTGGAACCCAACGAAATTAATTTTTGGAAAGGGAGAAGTATCAGCCCTTTCAGATGAACTCAAACACTACGGAAAAAACGTATTACTTGTATATGGTGGAGGCAGTATTAAACGAAACGGCCTTTATGACCAAGTTGTCAGCATCCTAAAAGAATCAGGAGCTGCAATCACTGAACTTGCTGGTGTAGAGCCTAACCCGCGCTTAACAACAGTAAGAAAAGGGGTAGAGCTTTGCAAAGAGAACAACATTGATTTTATTTTGGCAGTTGGCGGCGGCAGTGTCATTGATGCCACAAAAGCAATCGCAGCTGGTGCGAAGTACGATGGAGATGCTTGGGATATCGTGACACGCAAACACGTCCCAATGGAAGCTATTCCGTTCGGTACAGTGTTAACACTTGCGGCAACAGGCTCTGAAATGAACTCAGGATCAGTTATCACAAACTGGGAAACAAATGAGAAGTATGGCTGGGGAAGTCCAGCAGTTTTCCCGAAATTCTCTATTCTTGATCCAGTTAACACATTCACTGTGCCTAAAAACCATACGATTTATGGCATGGTTGACATGATGTCACATGTGTTCGAACAATATTTCCATCACACAGAAAATACACCTTATCAAGATCGTATGTGTGAAGGACTTCTTCGCACTGTCATTGAAACGGCACCGAAGTTGATCAACGATCTAGAGAACTACGAGCTGCGTGAAACGATTTTATTCACTGGCACAATTGCACTTAATGGCATGCTTTCAATGGGGGCACGTGGTGACTGGGCATCTCATAACATTGAGCATGCAGTATCTGCTGTCTATGATATTCCTCATGCAGGCGGTCTTGCGATCTTGTTCCCGAACTGGATGAAACATGTGATTCAAGAAAACCCAGGCCGTTTTAAACAATTAGCGGTGCGTGTATTCGATGTAGATCCTGCGGGCAAAACAGACGAAGAAGTTGGCTTAGAAGGAATCGACAAGCTGTCAGCTTTCTGGACAAGTCTTGGTGCACCAAGCCGTTTGGCGGATTATGACATCAACGATGAGAAAATTGATTTAATTGCAGACCGTGCAATGGCACGCGGTGAATTTGGTCAATTTAAAAAGCTGAACAAAGAAGATGTTTTAGCCATTTTGAACGCTTCTTTATAATTGAACAACAAAGGGATAGCTGCTTGCGGGCAGTTATCTTTTTTTGAGTTCATCGTGTACATATGTTACAGTAGTCTTTCATGTTTTTGGATATATTCGTTGTAAGGAGATGTTTCAACAGATGGAGAATTTTATTTACTATAATCCAACAAAATTGATGTTTGGAAAAGGACAGTTAGAAGGACTCAAAAGCGAACTCGCTCGTTATGGAAAACGAGTGTTACTTGTATATGGTGGCGGCAGCATTAAGAAAAATGGTCTTTATGACAAAGTCATCAGTGCGTTAAAAGAAGCAGATGCTGAAGTATTTGAGCTGTCTGGCGTTGAACCAAACCCGCGCCTCACAACAGTGAAAAAGGGAATTGATATCTGCCAAAAGGAGAACATTGATTTCTTATTAGCCGTTGGCGGCGGCAGTGTGATCGACTGTACAAAAGCGATAGCAGCCGGAGCAGAGTATGACGGTGATGTGTGGGATATTATTTCAAAGAAAACAACCGCTCAAAAAGCGCTGCCGTTTGGCACAGTGCTGACACTTGCAGCAACTGGTTCAGAAATGAACCCGGATTCAGTCATCACAAACTGGGAAACGAATGAAAAATATGTGTGGGGCAGCTCTGTCACTCACCCTGCTTTTTCAATTCTAGACCCTGAGCATACGTATTCTGTGCCAGAAAACCAGACGGTGTATGGTATGGTCGATATGATGAGCCACGTTTTTGAGCAATACTTCCATAATGTGAAAAACACGCCTTTACAGGACCGGATGTGTTTTGCTGTTCTTCAAACGGTCATCGAGACAGCACCAAAACTACTGGAAGACTTACAAAACTATGAGCATCGTGAAACGATTCTCTATGCAGGAACGATTGCTTTAAATGGCACGCTGCAAATGGGTTACTTTGGCGACTGGGCGTCCCATACGATTGAGCATGCTGTATCGGCTGTCTATGACATTCCGCATGCAGGTGGGCTTGCTATTCTCTTCCCAAACTGGATGCGCCACACGCTCGATCATAATGTGGAACGCTTTAAAAACCTTATGCTGAACATGTTTGACATCGAAACAGAAGGAAAATCAGATCGTGACATCGCATTAGAAGGAATCGACAAACTGTCAGCTTTCTGGACTAGCCTTGGTGCACCAAGCCGTTTAGCTGATTATGACATTGGTGAGGATCAGCTGGACAAAATTGCCGACATTGCAGCAAAAGAAATGGAATACGGTGGTTTTGGAAACTTTATGAAACTTAACCGTGATGATATTCTAGCGATTTTGAAAGCTTCTTTATAATCCAGATTGCCGCTTTTCATCCAGAGAAGCGGCTTTTTGCTATGCCAGTGACGATCACTTGATTTCAATAGCTAGTTCCGCTAAAGTGAAAGGGACAGAACTAACGTAATGGAGGGCTTACAAGCGATGACACATATTCAATTTGACTACTCGAAAGCGTTACCTTTCTTTCAAGAACATGAGCTTACATATTTAAAAGATTTTGTGAAGGTAGCCCATCATAATATTCATGAACAAACGGGTGCAGGCAGTGACTATTTAGGCTGGGTGGACTTGCCGAAGCAATATGACCGCGAAGAGTTTGCCCGCATTAAAAAAAGTGCAGACAAAATTAAGTCTGACTCTGACGTCCTGCTCGTCGTGGGAATCGGCGGGTCATATCTAGGTGCACGTGCGGCGATTGAATTTTTGAACCATTCTTTCTATAACACTTTGCCAAAAGGCAAGCGCAAGACACCGCAAATCATTTTTATTGGAAACAACATCAGTTCTTCTTATTTAACAGATGTGATGGATCTATTGGAAGATGCAGATTTCTCCATTAATGTGATTTCAAAATCTGGTACAACAACAGAGCCAGCCATTGCGTTCCGCATCTTTAAAAAGCTCCTCATTGAAAAATACGGTGCTGAAGAAGCGAAAAAACGTATTTATGCGACAACTGACAAGGCACGCGGTGCATTAAAAACATTAGCAACTGAAGAAGGCTACGAATCATTTATCATCCCTGATGATGTTGGTGGACGCTATTCTGTATTAACAGCAGTCGGTCTTTTGCCAATCGCTGTGAGCGGTGCAGACATTGATCAGATGATGGAAGGTGCGGCAAAAGCAAGCGAAGACTTCGCTTCATCTGAGCTTTCTGAAAATGCGGCTTATCAATATGCTGTCGTCCGCAATGTCCTTTACAATAAAGGCAGAACGATTGAAATGCTGATTAACTATGAGCCAGGCCTGCAATATTTCGCAGAATGGTGGAAGCAATTATTTGGTGAAAGTGAAGGGAAAGATGAAAAAGGAATCTATCCTTCATCTGCTAACTTCTCAACAGATCTTCATTCACTTGGTCAATATGTTCAAGAAGGAAGAAGAGACTTGTTTGAAACAATCGTGAATGTAGACAAGCCTCGACATGAGCTTGTGATTGAAGCAGAAGAACAAGACCTTGATGGCTTGAACTACCTAGCAGGAAAAACGGTTGATTTCGTCAATAAAAAAGCATTTGAAGGAACGATGCTTGCCCATACAGATGGAAAAGTACCGAATCTCATCGTGACAATTCCTGAGATGGATGCTTATACATTCGGATACCTTGTTTACTTCTTTGAGAAAGCATGTGCGATGTCTGGATATTTACTAGGCGTCAACCCATTCGATCAGCCTGGAGTAGAAGCTTATAAAGTAAATATGTTTGCTTTACTAGGAAAACCAGGCTTCGAAGAGAAAAAAGCAGAGCTTGAAAGCCGCCTGAAACAATCATAAGAATGAAAAAGCACACCTTTTCATAAGGGTGTGCCTTTTTTATTTTCTTCATGTTCCTGTGCAAGCTTTCCTATGTTCTGTACATAGAATAATGAATGGAGGAGGGTGAAAAATGAGGACGAATCATATTTATATTCATGATATTTCTGGCCAGGCAATCGTGAACTTTGGCAATGTCGGACGCATTTGTTCTAAAAGTGCTACGAAGGAAACAGCAGGTTCCGGCAGTGATAACGAGACGAATCAATCAACCAATCAAAGCTTATTTGATGCCGCGTTTACAAACAATGTACAAATCACGAGAGGCAAATGTATGAATTCCTCTCTTTAACGAACCCTAATAAAAAAAGGAGGGGTTCGTATGATTCATGTACCATCTAGGCTGCCTGGTGAAAGCTTTTCACTTTACCATTTAGAAGAAACGATGAAGCCGCTCGGTTATGTCATTAATGGGAACTGGGATTATGATCACGGGTATTTTGATTATAAAATTGATAACCGTGATGGCTATACCTTTCTCAGAGTTCCTTTTACAGCCGAGAAAGGCCAGCTCGATCAGCCTGGTGTTGTGGTGAAAATGGGACATCCATTTCTCTTAAAGCATGTATATCAAGACAAGTTAGATGATCATGCGATGGTTGGAAATGTGGGCGCATCCTTTAACCAATTCCAAGAACCAAAAGAGAAAGATGGGGATGTATCAAAGGCTTATGCTGAGATTGGCTTTTCGCTCGTCAAGGAATTAGAAGACGCACTGCTTTAAAGGCTGATCAGTTCATCCTCTGGATGAAGCTCATAGCCAAAGGGAGGATTCATCATGGGTCCTTCTTTTTTTTGTACGCCGACGATGATCACATGATGCTCTAAAAAATGATGCAGCGCTGTTAAAAAGGTTTCTCCAGCCAATGAAGCCGGTACAGGTATGATGGTAACGTTTTTATGCAAGGTCATTTGTCGTTTTTTTGTTAATGCTGTGAGTTGTTCCTTTATCAGAAAATGTTCAACCATTAAATGATTGACAGCATCAGAGGTATGAATGACTTGATTGGCACCAGCACGCTCGGCATTTTTCACGTAACGATCTGTTAAGATTTCAATTAAACAATATAGCGAAGGATTTAATCCTTTTGCTGCAAGCAAGGTTAAAACACTCTGCATATCGGCTGTCACTTCATTTTCATGCTGATCTGCGGTAATCATGAGTGCATCTGCACTGGTAATGTTGGCTTTGCGCAGTGTGACGTCTTCGGTTCCGTGTCCTTTAATAAAATGAACATTCTCTAAAAGAGGCCCCTCTTTCAAGGAGTCATCAATCAGCACAATCGGCATAGCTGGATCAATCGTTTGAAATGACTGAAGAAGTTTGTTCGTCTTCTCATTCCAGCCGACGATAATGAGATGTCCTTTTCCCTTAAAGGCTACCTTGCCCTCAACATAATGGTGCTGCTTACTGAACACAGCGGCGGCAAGTGTGGCAAAATAAGCGGTGACAAAGCTGGCTCCGATAAAGATGAGCGCCATACCAGCCACCTGTCCTGGCATGGTTTGCGGCACAAAATCTCCGTAACCAACCGTAGAGACTGTAATGAGCGCCCACCAGATTCCATCAAAGATCGTATGATACTGCTTCGGTTCAAGTAAAACGATTAATTGTCCAAAAAAGAGAAGCAAGAAACAGATGATGATGGCAATTCGAAGATAAAGCGGCCACCTTAGCCAAGCAATAAAGATACGGTTTGATTTCATCGGACTCTTCCTTTCAGGAGACTGCTAATGTCAGTATGCCCGATTGGGAACACATTTTTTCATCTTTGTCATGTATTGAAATAGAACCCATATCTTAAAATAGGGAGAAGAAGGAGGGAATTCGAATGTCGTTTGTTCAAAAGACCGTACTTCTTTTTATTGGTGTGCACTTTTTATCATCAGCTGTCATCTTACTCGTGTTTGATTTAAATGCTGTGAATCATTTTATGAATGATTTTTCATGGCTGCACTTTTTTCAAGACCTTTATGGTACGGGAACCTTTTATACAGCTTGCTTAGGTGTGTTCTTCTTTTTCATTGGTGCGGTTATCCCCCTGAAAAAGACCTAGTGCTTTTTGCTGTACATGGTACATAAAAGTCATTAAAATTGTAAATAAATATATAAAATAAAAGGAAGCTGATGAGCATGCTGTTTTTTTATTTTTTAACATTTGCCGCATTGGGATTATCATTTTGGGCACAATTTAAAGTGAAGAATAATTTTGAAAAGTATTCAAAGGTGGAAGCATCCAGTATGAAAACAGGTGCTGAAACCGCTCGATATATTTTAGATCGCAACGGGTTATACGACGTGCCTGTTGAACCGGTAAGAGGAACTTTGACTGATCATTACGATCCGACGCAGCGTGTGGTTCGTTTATCTGAACCTGTGTACTACGGCCATTCCATTTCGGCCATTTCAGTCGCATCACACGAGGTTGGACATGCCTTGCAGCATCAGGAATCCTATGGTGCGCTTGTTTTGAGACATAAGATCTTTCCTGTCGTGAACTTTGCATCTGGTGTTGCTCCGCTTCTTTTCCTTGGTGGAATTTTGCTCAGCAGCCTTAACTTAATCGGGCTTGGGATCATTTTGTTCTCAGCAGCTGTATTCTTTCAGCTTGTGACATTGCCTGTCGAGTTTAATGCAAGTTCTCGTGCAAAAGATATCATTGTTTCAGAAGGAATCATTAGAAGCAGTGAAGAAAGAGGCGTGAACAAGGTGTTAAATGCTGCAGCTCTGACGTACGTAGCAGCGGCCCTTGTCTCCCTGTTTGAATTGCTCCGTTTTGTAATGATCTTCCTAAATGGCCGTAATGATTAATTGATGCCAGAGGAGGTGAGCCCTTACCAGTGTTAGGTAAGGGTTTTTTTGTATATTTTAAACGTATTTTTAGTCATATTACTCATTGCTGCGACAGCATTTTTTGTTGTCACTGAATTTGCGATTGTGAAAATTAGAGGCTCTAAAATCAACCAGCTGATCGAAAGCGGTGATAAGAGAGCCATCCATGTTCAAAAGCTGATATCAAATCTCGACGAATATTTATCCGCCTGCCAACTTGGCATTACCATCACGGCCTTAGGTCTAGGGTGGCTGGGTGAACCGACGGTGGAGCATTTTCTGCATCCGCTGTTTGAAAAAATCGGGCTTCATTCTGCATTGACTGACATCCTTTCGTTTATCATCGCATTTGTGATCATTACGTTTTTACATGTCGTGGTGGGAGAACTCGCGCCTAAAACAATTGCCATTCAAAAGGCAGAGGCCGTCAGCCTTGTGACAGCAAAACCACTCATCTTTTTCTATAAAGTCATGTACCCGTTTATTAAAGCATTAAATGGGGCTGCACGAAGCATCGTGAAATTATTTGGTTATCATTCTGTCAAAGAACATGAAGTGGCGATCAGTGAGGAAGAATTGCGACTCATTTTATCTGAAAGCTATGAGAAGGGTGAGATTAACCAATCTGAGTACAAATATGTGAATAAAATCTTTGAATTTGATAACCGAGTGGCGAGAGAGATCATGATCCCGCGTACAGAAATTTCAGCCATAGAGATTGAACAGACCTTAGAAGACGTGACCCATTATATGCTGAACGAAAGGTACACACGCTACCCTGTTATTAAAGAAGACAAAGATCATGTGATTGGTGTTATCAATAGCAAAGATGTATTTAAGGCGAGTTTCCTAAATCAAGATGTATCGATTGAAGACTTAATGCGTCCGGTGATCCGGGTCATTGAAAGCACCCCTGTTCAAGAATTGCTCATTTTGATGCAAAAGGAACGGATTCATATGTCAGTGCTTGTAGACGAATACGGAGGTACAGCGGGACTTGTCACAGTAGAGGACATATTAGAAGAAATTGTCGGAGAGATTCGAGACGAATATGATCAGGATGAAACACCTCATATCGTTAAAAAAGGTGATTTTCATTATGTGATGGATGGGAAAGCATTGATTGATGAAGTAAATGATTTATTGGATTTAGCCATTGAGAATGATGATGTTGATACAATTGCAGGCTGGATGATGACGCATAAATTTGATTTTGACATTGGAGATACGATTGAAGCAGAAGGCTGTGAATTTACGATCATTGATGCTGAAGACCACCATATTCGAACCATTGAAGTCAAAAAGGTTCACTTTTCTTAAAAACATCGCATTGCTTGACGAGGTTTTTTTGCTTGGTAAACTTTAGATAAGAAGATTTGTTTCACATAAAAAGGGTATGGTTTTTATAGAAACGTCAAAAAGGAGCAGCTCATATGAAAAAAATCAATGTACAAACAGACAGACGCGATGACATGCTCGACGTCACACACGAGGTTCTCCAATATGTCAGGGAAACAGGCATACAAAACGGAACTGTCATCGTCTATTGTCCACATACGACAGCTGGGATCACCATTAATGAAAATGCGGATCCAGATGTGAAACGGGATATGCTTCGCCGGCTGGATGAAGTCTTTCCGTGGAAACATCCAAAGGATCGCCATATGGAAGGAAATACGGCAGCACATATGAAAGCGAGTTATATGGGGGCGTCTCAGCATGTTCTCATTCATGATGGAGATCTTGTGCTAGGCACGTGGCAGGGAATCTATTTCTGTGAGTTTGACGGGCCGAGGCATCGTCATTTTTATGTACAAGTGATGTCAAACGAGTAAGAGATGGGGGAAATAAATGGGGGATATCAAAAAGTTGCAAATCGAACATGGAATCATCCAAGCGCCAATGGCAGGAGGAGCTGTGACACCGCAGCTGGCAGCCGCTGTTTCAAATTACGGAGGGCTTGGCAGCCTGGCAAGTGGATATGTGCAGCCTGACGATTTGAGACAGCAGATTAGACAGGTCAAACAGCTGACATCTCGCCTGTTTCAGGTCAATGTGTTTGTACCAGAGCCAATTCCTGATGTGAAAAAAGAGGATGTGGCATTTTGGGAGAGGAAACTGCCTGTATGGCCCGAAGCTCATAGGATGCCAAGCGAAGAAGAATTGTGGGATGATTTTGAACAGAAAATCAACATTCTTCTGGAAGAAGACGTTCCGATTGTTTCCTTTACATTCGCCTGTCCAAAAGAACAAACGATTCACCGTCTAAAACAAAAGGGGATCTTTTTAATCGGAACGGCCACAACAAAAGAAGAAGCACTGCTTTTAGAGGAAAAGGGAATGGATGTCATTGTTCTGCAAGGATGTGAAGCAGGAGGGCACCGCGGCACATTTTTACGTGCAAAAGGAGACGCTCTGCTGGGACTCATCAGCCTGATCTCTGATGTCAAACCGGTCTGCCGTGTGCCTTTGATTGCAGCAGGGGGCATCACGGACCGATCAGGTGTGAAAGCAGCGCTGGCGCTTGGAGCGGATGCGGTCCAAATCGGTACACGGTTTTTAGCCAGCAAGGAAAGTGCTGCGGCAGAAGTATATAAGAAGGCTATTTTACAGGCAGAAGGCAGTGAAACAAGGGTGACCAGACTTTTTTCTGGGAAAAGAGCGAGAGGTATTGTGAATCAGTGGATGGAGGATGAAAGCCTGCATGAAGATCGGGTTCTTCCTTATCCAGTTCAGCATGTATGCACAACACCGATGCGAAAAGCAGCTGCTGCCGGCGGTAACCCTGATCAAATGGCTCTGTGGGCAGGACAGGGGGTTGGACGTATTCACTCGATTTTAAGCGTTGAAGACATCATGCACGAACTGACGCAGACATAAAATCATGATGGTGGTGTGACAGGATGGACATCTTAAAACATTCCTACCGAAAAAAAGGCCAGATTGAATTTTGGTTTGATGATTTCCCTCATTCTCCTGCTGTCCTTACGCCCATTCGTCATTACTATTTTGTTCGCTACGTGAAATGGAGCCGGCACGACTCGCCGGTTACAAGAAAAGATTTAGAAGAAATGGAGGTCCTTGCGAACACGATGCTTGGCACACTCCAAAATTATCGTAAACGCAAGGCATACAAAAGCCCCTTGTCATAACCAAGAGACAAGAGGCTTTTTTTAGCTGCCAAACATTTGCCTGAGATAAATGACATCCATCCGTGTAGTCTGCGGTAATAAATAAGCGGATTGAACCGCACCTGGCCGTCTTCTCTTATTTAGTTTGTCGATAATTTCTGCCGCTGTTAAAATTCCAAGCCCATGACCGTAATATTGATCTTCTCCTAAGTAAATCACATTTTCTCCGCGCCATTGCGACTGCTGATAGCTAAACTCTGGATTTTCGAAATATAGACAATCCCCATAGATAAAATCATTCCCGCGCTCTGTATAAATCGACAAAGTATCATAGTGCCAGTCATACAATGTTAAACTGCGAAGTCTTCGATTAAACTTCTCCTCTCCTACTGTTTGCAAGACCCCCATATAAAACACAATGACAATTGCGGTTGCACATTCAAATGCATATTTTGAACCATTTTCAAAAATGTCTTTAATGCCTCTAGATGGCTCCACTTGATAGCGCAGCTCTAGTGCTCCTGCTTCCGATACTCGCCAAAACGCATCATTTGCACGCGATCTTTGAAAGATGGCAAATGAGGCACCGCTTTTATTCAAATCTCTTGCAGCATTCATAATGTTTGATCTTAAAGTGACCTCAAATAGCAAATCAGATGCTTGCCTATAGCGGAACGTATCATTCGAGGCCTGTAACTGCATCAAAATGCTCCGCTTTTGTCCCTCTAGCTGAAACGATGCCAGCTGTTCATTTGTCACTGGCTGTCCTGAAAGGATAATCATATGAAAAGCGCCCCCTTTTGTATTAGCGTATGCAGGGTGCTTGGGCAAGGAATCAATTTGTGAAAATAAACAAAATAGCATCCTTTTTATTTGAAAAACATGAAAATACTATGAAGATGTCCGATATAAAACATATCGTTTAAAAGGAGGAAAAACATGAAAAGTGCAATAAAATGGTTGAAAAAACCATCGATTTCCAAAAGACTGATTATTTCATTCACACTTGTTCTCGTCTTGCCAATCATTACACTTAGTACGATTTCATATCAGATTGCCAAAGAAGAATTAGATCATGAAATCATGTACGGAGCAAAAGCAAGAGTCAATGATATGAATGACATGATCGAGCAAAAGCTTTTGAATAAAGAAAACGCGGTGAAACTTTTTACTCAAACAACTACTGCTGCAGACTTTAAAAAGAAAAACCAGGACGAACTGTATGAGCATTTTGAAATATACAGCAAAATCAACGAAGATGATGTAGTTGGATTTTATGCAGCAAGTAAAAATCGTGATTTCATTCAGTTTCCTAAAGTAGACATGCCAAAAGGCTATGACCCAACAACACGCGATTGGTATCAGCAAGCGATGCAGGATGAAAAAGGTGAGCCAGTTGTCACCAATCCATACATTTCTGCTACAACAAACGGCATGGTGGTTACGATTGCCCAGCGACTGAAGGACGGGTCGGGAGCGATCGGAATCGACATTGATGTGCAAGACATTGTTGATAAAATCAAAGAAATTAAAATTGGACGAGAAGGATATCCAATTATTGCAAATAAAAGCAAACAAATTGTAGCCCATCCAGAAGAAAAATCAGGATCTGAGGTCACAGGAAATATTTCATCAATCCTTTATAGCGGCAAAGAAGGAACATCAACTTATGAGAATAAAGGAGAACAAAAACGGATCGTTTTTGTCACAAATGATTTAACAGGTTGGAAAATTGCTGGAACGATGTTTGTATCAGAAACAGAAGAAGCAGCACAGCCAGTTTGGAATTCTGCCATTATTCTTTTAATTACTTCATTTATCCTTGGCGGTGTCGCTATCTTCTTCATCGTTCGCTCGATCACCATTGGACTGAGAAGGCTTGTTGATTTCTCAGAAAAGGTGAGTGAAGGGGATTTAACAGAAACCCTTGAAACCAAATCGAAGGATGAAATAGGAGACCTCACAAGAAGCTTCAGCAAGATGAGTGAATCTCTTCGTGACGTCATTCGCGCTGTACAGCAATCTGTCGACAACGTGGCTTCGGCTTCAGAGGAGCTGACGGCAAGTGCCAGCCAAACGAGTCAAGCAACAGAGCATATCACGATGTCAATTGAACAATTTTCAAATGGAAATGAAGCACAAAACGAGAAAGTCGAATCCAGTACGAATCAGCTTGTGGCAATGAACGAAGGATTACAAGATATGTCACAAACCTCATCTGAAGTGGCTGCTGTCTCACTTCAATCAACAGAGGCGGCTGGTCAAGGCGGACGCATTGTTGAAAGCACAGCAAGCCAAATGAAACATATTGATACATCTGTACAAGAAGCAGAACAGGTCATGAAAGAATTAGAATACAAGTCTAAAGATATTACGAGTATTTTAAATGTCATTAACGGCATCGCGGATCAAACAAACTTACTTGCGCTTAATGCAGCAATTGAAGCAGCAAGAGCAGGTGAATCAGGACGCGGCTTCTCCGTCGTTGCAGAAGAAGTGAGAAAACTAGCTGTCCAATCCGCAGATTCAGCGAAAGAAATTGAGAAGCTTATCCAAGAAATTGTGTTAGAAATTGCTAAATCTCAAGATATGTTCAAAGCAGTCAATCGAGAAGTAAACGCAGGACTCGGTATGACAGAAGAAGCTAAAGAAAGCTTCCAGCACATTTATGAGGCGGCAGAAGGAATGTCGAAAAAACTGTCGCAATTAAACGATACAGCCATTGACCTATCGAGCGGTTCAAAGCTTGTTTCACAAGCGATGCAGGAAATGCGCCAAGTCTCGAGAGAAAGCGCAGCAAACATTCAGGACATTGCGGCTTCTGCAGAAGAGCAGCTAGCATCTATGGAAGAAATCACATCTTCTTCTGTGACACTTGCCAACATGGCAGAGGAATTAAAAGAGCTTACAAGTCAATTTAAAATTAATTAAATAATAATGAAAAAGTATCCAGAATTGTCTGGGTATTTTTTTTATTTTTAAACCTCATTTCCTGCCTCTAAAAATACACCTTTCATCCGATAATAACTTTAGAGAAGTAAAGGGGGAAAGTTAAAATGGGAAAAATGATCCAATGGTTCAAAAAACCATCCATTTCAAAGAAATTAATCATTGCCTTCTTGGTAGTTCTTATCCTGCCGACCGTGGCACTGACAATTAGTGCATTTTTTACATCAAAGACAGAACTAGACAAACAGATTATGGGCAGTGCGATGAGTCAGGTCAATGCATTTGATACCTTAATCAATGAGAATATTGGCAACAAATCAGATGCTGTGACACTGTTTTCAGACTCGCTCAAAGCGTCTAATCTTCAAGAAAAAAATAGAAATGCGACCATTAAAGAATTACAGCAATTTGGAAAAATTAATGAAAAGGATGTATCTGCGATCTATGCAGGCTCTGAAAAGGGATTGTTTATGCAATACCCAGTTCAAAAGATGCCAGATGGCTACGATCCAAGAGAACGTCCATGGTATCAAGAGGCATTGAAAGCAGAAAACGGCAAACAAGTCATCACAAAACCATATGTAGCAGCATCTACAGGCAAAATGGTGATCACAATTGCCCAAAAAACGAAAGATGGTTCAGGTGTCATTGGTCTTGATATGGAAATTGACAGCCTGCTCCAAAAACTAAAAGAAATCAAAATTGGGCAAAAAGGCTATGCTTTCATGATGGAGAAAGATAAAACGGTTTTAGCAGATCCAACCCAAAAGTCAGGAAGTCAGGTCAATGAAAATCTGGCCAGTATTATTTATAAAAACAAAGAAGGAAGCGGCAGCTATACCCTCAAAGGAACAGATAAAAAGGTTGCATATGTTACCAATGAATTAACCGGCTGGAAAATTGGAGGGACGATGCTCGTATCTGAAGTAGAAGAAGCGGCAAAGCCCGTTTTCAATACTGCCATTATCGTATTCAGTGTCACACTCATTGTAGCAGGAACCCTCATTTTCTTTATCGTCCGCTCTATTTCAAAAAGATTATCCAATCTTGCCCGCTTCTCGAAAAAAGTCAGCGAAGGTGATTTACGCGATAAGCTTCAGATTCAGTCAGATGACGAAATTGGACAAGTTGGTAAAGGCTTTAATACGATGATTGATTCATTGCGATCCCTCATTGGAGCCGTTCAAACTTCAGTTGAAAATGTCGCATCTTCATCAGAAGAACTGACTGCCAGCGCAGGACAGACAAGTAAAGCAACAGAGCATATTACACTAGCCATTGAACAATTCTCCAGCGGAAATGAAAGCCAAAATGATAAAGTCGAATTGAGCTCAGTCGAGTTAGAAGAAATGAACCGTGGTCTTCAACATATGAATGAATCGGCTGAATCTATTACGGCTTCATCGATCAAATCAACAGATATCGCAGGAGAAGGCGGCCAGCTTGTTGAAAAAACGGCTTCTCAAATGAATGTCATTGATCAGTCCGTGAAAAAAGCAGAGAATGTCATCAGTGCACTTGAAAGTAAATCGAAAGACATTACCCAAATTCTCGGTGTCATCAATGGAATTGCCGATCAAACGAATTTACTTGCGCTAAATGCAGCGATTGAAGCAGCAAGAGCTGGTGAATCTGGCAGAGGCTTCTCCGTTGTAGCAGAAGAAGTAAGAAAACTGGCGGTTCAATCTGCCAACTCGGCAAAAGAAATTGAGAATTTGATCAAAGAAATCGTGCAAGACATCGACGTATCCCAGGAAGTATTCACTGCGGTGAATCGAGAAGTTCAATCAGGCCTAAGCTTCACTGAACAAACGAAAGTAAGCTTCCACAATATTTTTGACATGACAAAAGAAATTTCTAACCAGCTTCAAACAATGAATCAAACCGTTGTTCAGCTTTCAAAAGGCTCTGCACATGTGTCAGAGGCTGTTCGTGAGATTGCAGACGTATCACGTGAAAGCTCGGCAAATATTCAAGACATTGCTGCTTCAGCTGAAGAACAGCTGGCATCAATGGAAGAAATCAGCTCGTCCTCTGCCACACTCTCTTCGATGGCAGAAGAATTACGCGATTTAATTAGCAAATTTAAAGTTGAGTAGACAGGAAGAAAAGAGCCTCCAGCTAGAGGCTCTTTTTTATTGGATAAACCAAAAGAAATGGGCAATTATACTTATTTTTTGTTTTTATTGAACATTATTCCTTGAAAAATAATTCATATTACCTAAGAATAGAAGAGAAAGACCACAAATCATAAATCAAAAGGAGTAGAGTCATGAAAAAATTCAACTTTTTTAAGCACTTTACGATGTCGAAGAAATTAATTACTGCATTCTTAGCGATTCTCCTAGTGCCAATTCTCGTATTGGCCGCATTTTCTTATGAAGTGGCATCAAAGTCTCTCAATGATGAGATTATGTCTAGTGCTGCAAATGGTGTTCAACAATTAAACGAACTCATTAATAAAGATATACAGCCTAAAATTGACATTGTTTCATATTTATCCAGATCGGTCAAAAAGGAAGAATTGACTGCTAAAAACAAAGATTTACTCAAAGTGAAATTAGAGCAATTATCGGAAACAGATGATGATGTAGTAGAAGTATTTGTTGCAGATCAAAATGGTAAACTAACTGAATATTCCGAGATTCACAAAGGTAATGCAAAGAGCGCAAAAAATGAACCATGGTTTCAGCAATCGATGGGAGAGAAGAAACTCATCATTTCAGATCCTTTCACTGACAAGTCATCAGATGACCTGCTTATCACAATATCTGAACAGTTAGCAGATGGATCTGGTGTGATTGGGGTGAATGTTCGATTAAATACGGTTGTAAAAGATACAAACAGCATCAAAATTGGCCAAGAAGGCTATGCGTTTATCGCCACATCAGATCAGCGTTATGTGGCCCATAAAACCGATAAGGCGGGGACAAAGCTGACTGGTGACTTCATCTCAAAACTATATGATAAAAAAGAAGGCAGCTTTGAATATGAATACAATGGCCAGCCGAAGCAAATGTTTTTTGCCACAAATGAAGCAACCGGCTGGAAGCTAGCTGGAACGATGTATGTGAATGAAGTAAAAGAAGCCGCACAGCCAGTGCTCGACTTAACATTGATTATCCTTGCGGCTGCGATTGCCATTGGCGGAATCGCGATTTATTTTATTATTAAATCGATTCGGAAGCCACTGATAGAGCTCTCAGAATCGGCTGAGAAAATCAGTCAAGGTGATTTGACCCAGCATATTGAAGTTCGTACACACGATGAAATTGGTAAACTTGCGCAAAGCTTTAACGACATGTCAGCTAAGCTGAAACAAGTCATTCAAGCTGTCCAAAATTCCATTGAAAATGTGGCTGCCTCGTCTGAAGAGTTAACGGCAAGTGCAGGACAGACAGCTCAAGCGACTGAGCATATCACATCATCTATTGAACAGTTCTCAAACAGCACTGAACATCAAAATGATATGATCGAAAAAAGCTCAGTCCAGTTAAACGAAATGGATCGGAGCTTATCGCATATGGTCGACACAACCTCTCATATGATGGAATCGTCGATCGAATCGAGCAAAACCGCTCAGGCTGGAGGAGAACTCGTTCAAAAAACAGCAGGTCAAATGCAAACGATTGAGCAGGCAGTAAAAGAAGCAGAGCTTGTCATTGCAGGCTTGGAGCAGAAATCAAAGGATATTACAAACATTCTTGGGGTCATCAACGGTATTGCGGATCAAACGAATCTCCTTGCTTTAAACGCTGCGATCGAAGCCGCACGAGCAGGTGAAGCAGGCAGAGGCTTCTCTGTTGTCGCAGAAGAAGTCCGCAAATTGGCAGAGCAGTCAGGAAGCTCTTCAAAAGAAATTGAAAGCCTGACGAACGAAATTGTGGAGGAAATAGAAAAATCGCAGAAAATGTTTAAACAAGTAGCAGGTGAAGTACAATCTGGATTAAACATTACAGATGAAACGAAAGTGAGTTTTGAGAAAATCACTGATAAAACATCAGAAATGACAGAACAAATGAAACAAATGAACGGATCAGCCAAAGAGCTATCGCATGGCTCAAATGATATTTCTCATGCGGTGAATCAAATCAAAGAGCTCTCAAGAGAAAGCTCAGCAGGCTTCCAAGATATCGCGGCATCAGCAGAAGAACAGCTTGCATCTATGGAAGAGATCAGTTCATCCTCTGCCACTTTATCTCAGATGGCAGAAGAACTAAGGGAGCTCATTAAACAATTTAAAATGTAAGAGAGTAGCGAAGCACCTGACGCCAAAACGTCAGGTGTTTTTCCATTCGATGCATATAAATTGGGTAATTTGGACTTATTTAGACTTTAATAAGTTAAAAAAGTAAAGAACCTAGTAGTACTTCCGATATATATACTATCTTACTAAAAGGAGTTTTCTTTTTTATGAAATTCATACAGTATTTCAGAAAGCCATCTATTTCAAAAAAGCTCGTATTCTCTTTCTTATTTATTCTTTTATGCCCAATCATCGTATTGGCATTCTCTTCATACCATACGGCAAGCACTTCCTTAAATGATCAAATTATGCAAAGTGCTAAGGAAAACGTAGAGCAGCTAGATAAAAATATTACGAAGGTTGTAAAAGTGAAAACAGACGCAGCCGATTTCTTTAGCAAATGGATCACGGAGAAAAAGCTCAAGCAAAAAGGAACGACCGATATTCAAGAACGCTTTGAGCAGTTCATGAGTATGAATGATGACACAGAAGGCATTTTTGTCGCTTCAAGTGACGGTAAAGTGTTTTCAAGATATCCTAATCAAAAAATGCCTGCCGATTATGTCGCCACTGAGCGGGATTGGTATAAAGACGGCTGGGCGAAAAACGGTGAGCTGTCTGTTTCAGCACCATATCCAACAGCATCAACTGGTACGCTTGTAATCACAATCTCTAAAAAACTAGAGGATGGATCAGGCGTTATTGCGATGAACCTAGACATTGCGAATCTTGTAAAAGAATCAAATAGTATTAATATTGGAAAACAAGGCTATGCCTTTATTTCAAGTCCAGATCGCAAATATGTGGCACATCCAAAGAAAAAAGCTGGAACAACATTATCTGGTGGTGAATGGTTAGAAAAGCTGTATTCACAAGATCAAGGATCTACGAGTTATATGTTTGAAGGAAAAGAAAAGCAAATGGAGTTCACCACAAACAAGGCGACTGGCTGGAAGATTGTCGGGACGATGTTTGTCAGTGAAGTAGAAGAAGCTGCACAGCCAGTCTTTAACATGGCTGCTATTATTTTAACAGGCGCGCTTATCATTGGCGGGATTCTAATCTTCTTTATCATCCGTTCCATTACAAAACCACTTTCCACTCTTGTCTCTTCTTCGAAGAAGATCAGTCAGGGAGATTTGACAGAAAAAATTGATGTCCGCTCAAAAGATGAAATTGGGCAGCTTGGCACAAGCTTTAATGAAATGAGTGAGTCCCTAAGAGATGTCATTCAAGCTGTACAAACATCTGTTGAGAATGTCGCTTCATCATCTGAAGAACTGACGGCGAGCGCAGGTCAAACAACAAAAGCAACCGAACATATTACATCATCTATTGAAACATTTTCAAACGGCAACGAAAATCAAAGCGAAATGGTGGAGCAAAGCGCGGCTCATTTAAAACAAATGAATGAGGGTCTGAACGAAGTTGCCGAAACGTCTGATGTCATCACAGCGTCATCTATTCAATCAAAAACAGTTGCGGAAACAGGCGGACAGCTTGTGGAGCAAACTGTTGGCCAAATGAAGACGATTGACCATTCAGTGAAAGAAGCTGAAGGCGTGATCAACGGGCTAGAGCATAAATCAAAAGATATCACAAACATCTTAGGCGTGATTAACGGTATTGCGGATCAAACGAATTTACTTGCACTAAATGCCGCCATTGAAGCAGCACGCGCAGGCGAGTCAGGCAGAGGATTCTCTGTTGTTGCTGAAGAAGTGCGTAAACTAGCGGTTCAATCATCGGATTCAGCAAAAGAGATTGAAAAGCTTGTAAATGAAATCGTCACTGAAATTGAAACATCTCAAAATATGTTCAAAGCAGTGAATGAAGAAGTGAAGAATGGTCTTACAATTACAGATCAAACGAAAGAAAGCTTCTCACAAATAAATGAACAAACAGCGGAAATCGCAGCAAGAATTAACGAAATGAATACAACGGTGCGCGAGCTGTCGAAAGGGTCTGAGCAAATTTCTAAAGCAGTGAATGAAATTGCAGATGTATCAAGAGAGAGTTCAGCAAGTATCCAAGATATCGCAGCATCTGCTGAAGAGCAGCTTGCTTCTATGGAAGAGATTAGTTCTTCATCCACAACTCTTTCCCAAATGGCGGAAGAATTACGTGATTTAATTAAAAAATTCAAGATTAGTGAATAAGGTTAAGTGGTTCTCCTCAAGGGGAACCGCTTTTCTTTTTAACAGGACATCTCGTACAATAGAGGAAATCGAAAGAAGAGGAGAGATAGTATGCGTTTATCAGATAAGAAGGTCATTGCGTTTGTCAGCGATGATTTTGAAGATTTAGAGCTGTGGTATCCGGTTCTGCGATTAAGAGAAGAGGGAGCAACTGTCCATCTTGTAGGTGAAAAAGCAAATCATGAGTACATTGGGAAGTATGGTGTGCCGGCGGTATCCGATGCAGATTTTTATTCCATTCAAGCTGATGATTATGATGCTGTGCTTGTCCCTGGTGGATGGGCGCCTGATAAACTGCGCCGTTATCCAGAAGTATTAGACATCGTTCGTACATTTGATGCGAAGGCAAAACCAATCGGTCAGATTTGTCATGCCGGCTGGGTGCTGATATCAGCAGGAATCCTGAAAGGCAGACAAGTGACAAGTACACCTGGTATTAAAGATGATATGACAAATGCTGGTGCGGACTGGTTCGATGAGGCAGTCGTCACAGATGGCCACCTCATCTCCAGCAGACGCCCGCCTGACCTTCCGCCGTATGTGAAAGCATTTGCGGATGTGTTAGCGGCAAAATAAATGACCGACACGAAACGTAAAAAACAAAGGGCGAACAAATCAATCATTCGCCCTTTGTTCCTCATTTCATGCCCTATACATTTTGTCTGTCGGCAGGATACATCACGCCCATTTGTCTTCTCGCTTCGTCCATGACGGACATGGTTTGAACAGATAAGGCAAATGTATTGACCGGAGACTGCCCCATTCCCTGCTGAATACACTCAATAAAATGATTAATCTCATAAGACATAGCTGGCTGATCATCTTTGAGAGAGATGTCAGTTTGATGTCCGTCACGGTCATGTATCGTAATTTGTGAAGGACGGTGGAATTGATCAATCACCATCGTGGCATCCTCGCCTTGAATTTCAGCCGATAAATGAGACGTTGAAATTTTAGAATGAAAAAGAAGTGCTTGATGCCCGTCATACTGTAAAAGGACTGAACCGTTCCCATCCACACCAGAAGAAAGCTTATAGCCTCTCGCGGTGATTTGATTCGGCAGACCAAATAAGGATATGACTGGGTAAACGAGGTACACCCCGATATCCATTAAAGAACCATTGGATAGCTCAGGCTTAAAGGCATTTGGAAGCTCGCCGTTTCGATAGGCATCGTATCTTGAGGAATATTTACAGTAATGCGCGACCACCTGCCTGATAGGTCCAAGCTGATCAAGATGCTGTTTGATTTGAAGAAAGTTTGGCAGAAATGTTGTTTTCATCGCTTCCATCAAACATACTTGATGTTTTTTCGCTGCGGCAATCATTTCTTCTACTTCTTTTCGATGAGAGGCGAATGGTTTTTCGCATAAAACATGCTTTTGATGCTCCATCATCAACATGGCTTGCTCTTTATGAAGGGCATTTGGACTCGCAATATACACGGCATCAAACGTATCACTTTCCGCCATTTGTTGTAAGTTCGTAAAAATCGTATCAATCCCATATTTTTCGGCAAAGGCCTGCCCTTTTTCAGCGGACCGTGAATAGACGGCTGTACATGTAAAATCAGCTAGTTCTTCACCAGCTTGTAAGAACCGATCTGTAATCCAGTTCGTTCCGATGACAGCAAATCGAATCATGTGATTCCCTCCTTCTGCTTTTCTCTGATTATACATGCTTTGAAAGCGTTTGTATGAAAGAATATTCTTTTTATTGATAAGCGGATGAAACCTTTATATAGGCTGAAACGTCTTACATAAAGGATAAAAATGTACGAAAAGTGGGTAGTTTCTTCCTTCTTCGGGTAATACTCAGGATAGAAGGGAGAGGAGGAAACATGAAGCGCGTCCTGCATATAGGAAGTACATATATCTTTGCGCTTTTATTCATAACGGCTGGCATTTTTCATGTGATAGAGCCGAGCGGCTTTGCCCGCATGATGCCAGGCTGGCCATTTCCATATGTAATGGTCTATGCGACTGCATGTTTTGAATGGCTGCTGGCCGTGCTGCTGCTTTTGCCAAATGTCAGGATTACAGCGGCAAAATCCATTGCTGTCTATCTTGTACTCATTTTCCCTGCAAACTTATTTGCTGCTCGTGAGGGAATACCATTTCCAGGTCAAGAAAATACAGAACAAGCCTTGCTATGGATAAGGCTTATTGGACAGCCGATTCTCATTGTATGGGTGATGTCTATTGCAAAATGGGAAAAAAAGCTGAAACAATGACCACCATATCATGATCAAGTAGTGTACAATTTACTCATAAAATAGCCCGTGTTTGGAGGAACGATATGAACTCTATGCAAATGTGGAGCAGTCGATTTAGAAAATTTTTTCTTGATAACAAGTTTGTTCTCTTTTTACTCGTCCTGTTATTAATTGGATTGAATATCCTTGTTTTCATGAAAACATCATTTATTTTCACACCGCTCATTGTACTCGTCAAAACCATTGCCTTACCGATTATTTTAACGGGGGTCGTGTATTATTTATTAAATCCAATTGTCAACTTGTTAGAGAAAGCAAGAATTAAGCGGATCTATTCCATTTTGCTTTTATATATTGTCATTATTGGGATTATTACAGTGACCATCGTGTCCATTATTCCTTTTTTACAAGCTCAAACCATGAGTCTATTTCATAATCTTCCGAAATACGTCGATACAGTAGAAGATCAAATTAGACAATTAACAGGAAGTAACTTTATTAATCAAGTGCAAAACTCGATGAACTTTAACGTGTCTGAATTAGTAAGTAAAGCATCCAGTCAAGCGACGAAGATTTTGGAAAGCACCTTTACCGGTGTAGGAACATTCTTAGGGGCGCTCACAGAAGTCATCATCTCGATCGTGACTGTGCCGTTTATTCTGTTTTATCTCTTAAAAGACGGCAAAAAGCTGCCTGACTATCTATTGAAATTTTTCCCAAGTAAAATGAGGGAACATACACATATCATGCTTCACGAAATGAACCACCGTCTGAGCTCGTATATTCGCGGACAGATCATTGTCAGCTTCTGTATCGGTGTTCTTCTGTTAATCGGTTATATGATCATTGGACTTGACTATGCGCTGCTGCTCGCTATCATTGCTGCATGTACAAGCATAGTGCCTTACCTTGGTCCAACAATTGCGATTACACCAGCGATTGTGATTGCACTTGTGACGTCACCAGTAATGCTGTTAAAACTCATTATAGTCTGGACAGTGGTTCAACTAGTTGAAGGGAAATTCATTTCTCCTCAGGTGATGGGGAAAAACCTTCATATTCATCCCATTACGATTATTTTCGTTATATTAACAGCTGGTAAATTGTTCAACGTGGTCGGCATCATTGTCGCTATTCCGACGTATGCCGTTCTGAAGGTCATCACGACTCACTTATTTGATTGGTTCAAAATGCGGTCCAATTTGTATAAAGAAGAAAAGGTTTGATGTCATAATCTTTTTTTGAAAAAAATATAGTATCATAAAGACGAGCTTTCGATGAAGGAAGCTTGTCTTTATGTGGACATAGATGTTTGGCGTGTTCAAAAGATCAGAATTGAAAGGAAAGAAAATCATGAATCTATGGGATTTATTCGTGGCACTGGTTTTAGGAATTGTCGAAGGATTAACAGAGTACGCACCTGTTTCATCTACAGGTCACATGATCATTGTCGATGATCTTTGGCTAAAATCAAAGGAAATTATTACGCCAGAAGCGGCTAACACATTTAAAGTGGTGATTCAGTTAGGCTCAATTTTAGCTGTTATGATCGTGTTTAAAGATCGTATTTTAAACTTATTGGGCTTAAAGAAAAATATCACCGAAGAGCAAAAGCGCAGCGGGCATAAACTGACCATCGCCCAAATTGCAGTTGGACTTGTTCCAGCCGTCATTTTAGGATTCTTATTTGAAGATTATATTGATAAATACTTATTTGACGTCAGAACGGTCGCTGTCGGTTTAATTTTAGGGGCAGTGCTGATGCTTGTCGCTGACTGGATCAATAAACGAAAAACAGAAACAAGCTCTGTCGATAACATGACGTACAGACAAGCGCTTTATATTGGACTGTTTCAATGTTTAGCATTATGGCCAGGCTTTTCGCGCTCAGGTTCGACGATCGCAGGCGGGGTTATTCTTGGTTTGAATCACCGTGCTGCGGCAGACTTTACATTTATCATGGCGATGCCGATTATGGCAGGAGCAAGCTTGTTAACCCTTGTGAAAAATGCCGAATATTTAACACCAGACATGCTGCCATTCTTTATCGTCGGCTTTGTGAGTGCGTTCGTTGTGGCTCTCTTTGTGGTTCGATTCTTCCTAAAACTGATCAATAAAATCAAACTGGTGCCTTTTGCGATATACCGAATTATCCTAGGTGTGATTTTATTTATCCTGTTCATGTAATACTGTAAACTACTCTTTTATAAGAGTAGTTTTTTTGTTATTTCGCCTAATTAAACAGTAAAAACACCCTCTTAATTGGTAGAATAAGAATTTTTTTCATAAATTAGTGTTTAAGAGACAGATAAAGGGGTAGTACATAAACATACCAATTAAAGGAGGAGTTAGAAATAATGAGAAAAACAAGCAAAATGTTTGTTGGTTCTGTCATCGCTGCGTCAATGATTGCTGCCCCTCTATCTCTTACGACTTTTGGTCAAACGGCTGAAGCTGCTACAACAACAGGTGTTGATGGAAGTGTCTCAATTGATCCAGTAGCCATTGCCGATAAAATTGAACAAGCAGTAAAGTCATCTCAAAATCGTGATGGATTCGTAAAAAATGCAGCATACAGTGCGTTCTATGAAGCAGGTCAAAACTACAACGTAGTTGTCCAAAACTTAAGCCAAGACCACGACTTTAGCGGTCTGAACAATGTTGTTTACTATGATAGTGTTGAATATGACGGTATTACGTTTGGTATTTGGGTATTTGAAGATGGTACGTTTGTCAATAATGGCGACGGTGGATATATTAACTGGACGTTTGTTGGCAGCTTTGACCGAGAAGATGGAAGCGGAACTGTCGATTTTCATAAAAGATTCTAATCTTAGAAGTCTGCCGGTGAATCGGCAGACTTTTTTTATAACGCACATTCTTCTATTTCAAACCCTAAATCTTCAATGATGTGATGATCCGTTTGGACTTGCTGGCCTTTTGTTGTTAAATAATCACCAACGAAAATGGAATTTGCCGCATAAAGTGCGAGCGGCTGGAGCGTCCGTAAATTAAATTCTCTGCCCCCGGATACCCGAATTTCCTTTGTTGGATTGACAAATCTCATCATTGCCAGCACTTTCAATGCTTTGATAGGATGTGTTCGTTTTTGATGCTCAAGCGGTGTTCCCTCGATGGCATGAAGAAAGTTGACTGGAATTGAATCCGCATCAAGTGCTCTAAGCGCAAAAGCCATTTCAACGATCTGCTGATTGGTCTCACCCATTCCAATAATGACCCCTGAGCAAGGTGACATGCCAGACTGTTTGACCTGCTCAATGGTCGACACGCGGTCATCGTATGTATGAGTTGTCGTAATTTGAGCATGATGATCATGATGTGTATTGATATTGTGATTATACCGATGAACACCCGCTTCCTTCAGCCGCTTCGCTTTTTCTTCATTTAATAACCCAAGACAGGCACACACCTTCAAAGGCATCGTTTCAGTGATCTCCTTGACTGCTGCTGTGACTTCATCTAATTCCCTATGAGAAGGCGCTCTCCCGCTTGCCACAATACAATAAGTCCCGGCTTTTCTTTTAAGAGCTTCACGCGCACCAGCTACAATGGTCTTTTGATCAAGCATTGTATATCTTTCAACTGGTGCTTTTGAAATCATCGACTGTGAACAATATCCACAGTTCTCAGGGCAATATCCACTTTTCGCGTTAAAAATCATATTTAATTTCACCTTTTTTTGAAAAAAATGAAATCGTACCTGATAGGCTGCTTGCATAATAGATAACAATTCTCTATCGTCAGCTTCTAGAATGTCTAGACCCTCTTGCGCCGTGATCGGTTCATTTTTCAGCGCTTTCTCTACTATCGCTTCCCAAGACAAAGACAGCTGCTCTCTCATCATGAATGCCCCCTTAATATGTTAACTTATTTTTATTAAAAGTTAACATATTGGGCGGATGTTGGCAATCATGATTCAGATGAAACCGACTCTAAACACCAAAAGGCGATGACTTCATGTCATCGCCTTTAGATATGTAAAGCTAGATTGTTTATCGAACAGTAATATAGTTAATCACAAGCTCGCCTAGTGAATTATAGTAGGAAACTGTTACAGAACCGCGTTGTACAGCGCGAATCCAAGTAAAGTTTGGAGCTGTTTGATCTAATTGAATCGCATACGTTGCACCCGACACAGAAATTTGGCTTGCTGGAAGAGAGACGGCGATTGAAGAACCTACAGAAAGTGTACGGTTCACCGTAATTACTTTATTCATAATAGGAGCTTTTGCTATGACTGGTTCTTTTGGCTGTGCAGCTGCATGAGCACCTTCAGTTTGAGAGAACGTAAGAGCACCTACAGCAGCTAAAGACAATGTACAGATTTTCATGAATTTTTTCATCGGTAACACTCCTCTTTTTTGGTATATACATATATTAATAATAATAGAATTATTTGTCAATTAAAATATATGAAAAAAAGAGTAATTATGATGAAAATTGTCACATATTTGTTGGAAAAGACATGATTTTTTATTCATATGCTATTTCTTTTTTAAGGGAAAAAGAGGTATAAAAAAAGCTGGGTTCGTCCCAGCGTAAAGCAGATGAAAAGAGATGCTCAATGGTCGTCACGCTTTTTTGGCTGACGACCTTTTTGCTTCTCTTTTTCTCTAATGTAGTTAATAAAATCGATGGTTTGTCTTCGTGCTTCTTCGGAAAAATCTGAGGCTGCTTTAAACGCAATTTGCAAATCAGGATCGTCTGCAAGATCGTCATCGGGCCTGCCTTTGTCCTTACCTGTGAGAAGATAATCGGTTGAGACCCCATATAACTCGGCAATTTTCACAATCATTTCACCGTCGGGTTTTCTCAAGCCGTATTCCCAGTTTGCATAAGTGGACATTGCCTTTAATCCGAGTTTTTTAGCAACTGTTGACTTGCTCCATCCATGCTTCTCTCTTAATTCAGTTAGAATCTTCCCAGTCAAATTATCCATCAGAAACACCTTTTTTCTTGTTATGAATAAATTTTATCATGAATTACACGGAAAAGATAAATAAATACACAAAAAGAATAAAAATGTGATTGACTTACTCGTTTCGTGTATATTATCATAATGAATATAACTTACACATATTGAGTAAGAGGTGGAAAGATGAAACTTGAAAATTTACGAGAAGAGCGCATATTGCAAGGAAAAATACAAACCTATATGGCGAAAAAATTGGGATATAAGTACACAAGCGGCTATGCGAATATCGAAATGGGCAGAACGAAGCCTAGCTTAGAAATAGCAAAGCATATTGCAGATTTGCTGAATACCGGGGTTCAAGAGCTTTTTTTTGACCAAAAGTTACACGAAAAGAGTAATTCCTTAAGGGAAGATCGGTTCTTAGAAAAGGGGAGACGAGCAGAATGAATATTGAACATCCGATGGTGACTCAGATGAGTGACTTTGGTTATCCAAAAAGCTATTGGTTATATGACATGAAACGATATGGATACCAAACAGAAATTGAGGACAGCTTGGAGGGAGCTGAAGAAGATGAGACATCAGCTGACGTTTGATGCTAGAAAAGAAGCGCAGCTTTGTTTAGATCAAGCTGGCGGCTGGATCGCCTTTCATCGTCAGAAACCGATGTTTGTTTTTGCCACAGCAGAAGATAAAGAGACATATATGACCCTCCTGGAGGCTAAGGTCGATGATACAAAAAAGGAGGAATCAGGGCAACGTGAAACGATGGAAGCAAATCATGACATTTTTGAAATGCTTGCTCAAAGCGAGTAAAAACGAACAAGACATCCGCCAGTGGTCAAAGGATGACGGGAGATCATAACATGGTCATCCATTTAATTATTGAACATGAGCATTTGTTAACAAAAGAGACATTGATGAAAAGAATACGATCAGCTGCAAAAGGGCAATGCCCGCAAAAATTAAAAGGCGCACTATCACTTGAAATTCGTTTATTTGATCACATGCCATTTGACATAGCTGACTGCCAAAAAAAGCGTACATACGCAGAAAAAGGGTTGATACGCCCGGTACACGTCAGCATCTTTCAGCCAAGTCTACAGCATATTCAAGAAGCACTTCATTCTATAGCTGATGAAGTCCCTCTGCAGGTGGTCGATTTAAGAGTTTCTCAGTTTTATAGTATGTGCCCAAGAGTTGAAATCATTATCAATACGGTAGGTGGTGGCACGAGGCCATTACTAAAAAAGGAGACAAGCATATGAACGAGCCAAAACAATTACTCATTCAAGAAAACCAAACATTTGTCGGTGAGATGGAAAAAGGAAAAATTCAAGTCATTGTGTTAGATGGGAATGTAGGAACGGCTTATAAAATGGATGTACCTGAACATGGAAAAACCATTATTCAAACGGCAAAAGGTCATTTTGCAAGAGTAGATCACGAGATTGGTTTTAAAATCAGCTAACTGACTGAACACATCAAAGCACAATATTATGTCCAAGACGGAAAGCCTGCGGACACTGATCAAGACCCTGCTAAAAGGGGGCTTGATTGGTGTCCGTTTTTTATTTTCTTAAAAAAGGGAGAGAGCCAATATGCAAGATTTACTCATTGAATATAAAAGAGCTTTAAAGAATGCTAGAAAACAATATGAACCATTTAAAGAAAAAGAAGAACATCAGCTGTCCGTTCAAGACAAGCATGATAAAAAAATGATCGCCAGTATGGTAAGCGATCTGGAATACGTAGTAGAATGGCTTCAAATCGGAAGAGAGCCAGGTGCGCGCAGAGGATTAGACAGACGTTCAGTCTATCAGCGTACCATTCTCGCAAATCCAGAAGTGTTAGAGGCTTTATCACATGAATATACCCTTATTCAAGAGAAAGAAAGAGAAGTCAGTGAGAGAGACAAAAGACGAATTGATGAAGCTTTGTCTGTTTTAACAGATCGAGAAAAGGACGTATTCTTTATGCACACAACACAAGGGTTATCGTTTAGCGAGATTGCGGTTATGCTGGATGTCAAAAAAGGAACTGTCCAAAAACATATGGAAAGAGCGCGGACGAAGATGTCCAAAAAAGTACAAGAACGCCTATTCAGAGCTGCTGAATAGGTGTTTTTTCTGTTCAAAAATAAAACAGCTAAAGCTTGTCTTACAGTTGCCACCTATAGTTAGAAAGACCAAACGAATGTTTGCTAGCCCTACACAAATGATTCCTTCAGAGGGAATCATTCGAATTAAAAGGAGGCGGCAGGTGAATGTAAATGAAAGATAAACGGATAGAGGCCAAGCAGGATTATATGAAGGGGATGACGTACCAGCAAATTGCTGATTATTACAATGTCTCGATCCATACCGTCAAATCGTGGAAAAGGCGATACGGATGGCAAAGACAAAAAACTTCGTCAAAGCAAGCACACTCGATTTTCAATCAATTTCTTTCAGATGAAACGATTGAAATCATGGAGAAAATGGATGGACGCACATCGCTTGATTTAATCTGGGATCAAATTCAAATTCAATATGCAGCCATTATTCGTGCGCAGCGAATCATGTATGTAGCAGATCAAGAGGACATGATTAAAGAGCTGAAAAAGGCGGCATACATGCCATCTTCATTAGAAGAAACAGGCGAAGGCATTCAGCCAGAACTAGACATCACCTCAGAAGAATACTCGTTTCAATTTTCATGGGATCGGCATGCCACGTTTTTAAATGCACAATCCCGTGCAATGGGTGAACTCAGACGTCTAATAAAACAGTTTGAAGAGCTCGCACATGCGAAGGATGAACGAAGATTAAGGCTGAAGCAAATTGAACTGACGATCGAAAAAACGAAAAAAGCAGTGCGTGAAGAAAAAGAGGAAGATCTTCAAATTATGATCAAGCGAAAAGAGGACGACTCATGACGCCATTGATTGAAAAAGAAGTCAATCCTCATTTTGAACATTTTCTATTCGATTGGAATCAAAAGTTTCAATTTTTAGTAGGGGGCTATGGCTCCTCTAAAAGCTATCACATTGCTTTAAAGCTTGTCTTAAAGCTGTTGGAAGAAAAGCGGACAGCACTTGTCATTCGAGAAGTGTATGATACGCACCGCGAATCAACCTTTTCTTTATTACAAGAAATCGTTAGCGACCTCGGCATCGACCACGTGGTGAAGTGCCGAAGTTCGCCGCTTGCACTAACATTTCGAAACGGCAGCAGCATCCTATTTAAAGGACTGGACAAGCCTGAAAAATTGAAATCGATCAACAACATCTCGATCATTTGGATTGAGGAATGTTCAGAGGTTTCTTATGAAGGTTTTAAAGAGCTGCTTGGAAGGCTGAGGCATCCATCCTTACCGCTTTATATGATGTTATCGACGAATCCTGTTGGTCAGGATAATTGGACGTACAGACATTTTTTTCGAGATGAACAGCTGAAGCGATTTGTTTTAGATGACGAAACATTATACAAAAAGCGAACCGTTGTCATCAAGGATACGTATTACCATCACTCCACGGCGGAAGATAACCTATTCCTTCCTAAAAGCTACGTGAAGCAGCTGGATGAGCTGAAAGAGTATGATCCAGATCTCTATCGTATTGCGAGGAAGGGGTATTTCGGCATTAATGGCACAAAGGTTTTTCCTCAATTTGAGGTGAGAAACCATTCTGATGTATTAGAAGCCATTCAGCAGATTGACAGACCGCTGAAACGAGCAGGGATGGATTTTGGATTTGTTGAATCATACAATGCGCTCATTCGGTTAGCTGTCGATCATGAAAAAAAGTACTTATATATTTATTGGGAATATTACGATCGCGGGAAAACAGATGATGAAACAGCCACTGACTTGAAAGAGTTCATTGAATCAAAGGAACTGATTAAAGCCGACGCAGCCGAACCTAAAACCATTCACTATTTTCGGCAGCGCGGCTTTCAAATGATAGCGGCACATAAATTCCAAGGCTCACGTTTGCAGTATACAAAAAAAATCAAACGGTTTAAGAAAATTATTTGTTCTGATGCTTGTCCATATACCATCTATGAACTTCAATCACTAACCTATAAGGCAGATAAGGATGGACGTCTAGAGGAAGATGAATTTCAAATCGATCCGCACACTTTATCAGCCATCTGGTATGCGCTGGATGATTATGAAGTGACAGATTTGAAACAGACCGCCTCAGAGCGTGTCCGTCCAAACAGAGAGAGGAGGTCCATACAATGAAACAATTGAAAGCAACCATTATGAAGGCAAACATGTCTGATCATACAAAACAAATGTATGCAGATGAATTTTCCTACGAAAAAGATGACATTGTTCCCCCGCCTTACAATTTCAATGAATTAAAAAGCATGGCAGAATATTCAACCATTCTTCAGCAATGTATTGATGCGTATAAGACCAATATTTTAGGCTTTGGTTTTGGTGTAGAATATGCCTTTGACTTTAATGCAGAAGGTGTGAAACCGGCAAAAAAGAAAGCAGCAGAGAAGGAATGGACAAGACTTGAAGAGTTTACGAAATACATGAACTATGATGAGTCTGCTGATGTGGTGCTTGGCTATGTCATCGAAGACCGGGAGAAAACGGGGAATGGTTTTTTAGAGGTTCTCCGAGATGGTCAGGGAAAGCCGGCAGGAATCGAGTATTTAGATGCGCTCCATATCCGTATTTGCAAGCTTAGTGAGCCAGTTGATGTTGAATTCCGGTATACAGAAAACGGCGAATTGAAAACAATGAATCGAAAGAAACGATTCCGTAAATATGTGCAGGTGATTAATGAAAAGAAAGTCTTCTTCAAGGAGTATGGTGATCCGCGCATTTTACATTGTGAAACAGGCAAATACGATGACACCACCCCGGAGCCGCTGCGCGCAACAGAAGTGATTCATTTTAAAATCGGCAGTGGAATGTATGGGATTCCCCGCTGGATTGGCAACATCGTCAATATGTATGGGGCACGCAAGGCAGAAGAATTGAACTATCTTTATTTTAAACAAGGGCGGCATGTACCTGGTGCCATCATTGTCGAAAATGGAATGCTGTCTGAGTCTTCCTATCAGCAGCTTCAGGATTATATGGACGATATTGAAGGCTCTGATCATGCACATAAATTTCTATTGCTTGAAGTCGAAGGTCTCCCGACGGAAAAAGGGTTAACTGGAGAAGAAGATGTCTCAAATGTCAAAGTGAATTTTAAATCCCTAGCAGAGATCTTGCAAGAAGATGCACTCTTTTTAGAATACGATGAAAAAACAAGAAACAAAATCCGCTCTGCTTTTCGCCTGCCGCCTATTTACACAGGTGAGTCTCAAGACTATAACAAAGCGACAGCCGATACGGCGCGAAAAACAACAGAAGAACAGGTATTTCAGCCTGAACGGCATCTCATCACAGGAAAGCTCAATACCCTTTTCTTGCCGGATCTTGATATTTGGCATGTTCGTTTCCTATTAAATGGTCCTGACTTTAGAGATCCATTAGAGATTGCCAAGGTTCTGACACCGTTTATTCAGGCTGGGGCAGTGTCACCAAACGATTTGCGAGATCTAGCGGGACGTATCCTTGGGAAAACGTTAGAGGAATGGCCGGAGGATCTTTATCACAGACCTTTAGAAAGCCGCATGACATCAGCCGAACAACAGCCTCAACGAGAGGCGAATCAGCTGAAGAAATAAACCGAAGCGCATGCGCTTTTTTGAAAGGGGGTGAACATATGCCAAGAGAATTAAAAAACGCAAAAATTACGCATGTTTCCTATGTGGATAGAGCCGCAAACAAAAAGAAATTCTTTTTGATGAAGGCAAAGAAGAGTCAGCCTGACTTTCAAAAGGAGGTTAGTGTGCTGACAAAGGCAGAAGATGCTCATCGCCTTGTGTATGGTGTCGTGTATGAACCGAATACACCTGATGCACACCAAGACTTTATGTCTGCAAAAGAAATTGAAAGAGCGGCACATGGTTTTATGAAGGATGCCCGCCACATTGACAAGCAGCATGATTTTCAACATGGTGTGGGCGAGGTTGTTGAATCATACATTGCCCCCGCTGATTTTGAGGTAGGCGGTGAGCTGATTCGAAAAGGATCGTGGGTACTTGTAACAAAGGCTTCCCAAGAGATTTGGGATCAAATTCAGAAAGGCCACATTACAGGGTATTCAATGGCTGGAACGGCGGACATCGTAGCAATAGAAGAACAAGATCAGCTCCTATCTCAAAGCACAAATGAGAGAGGGCTTTTTTCTTTGCTGAAAAATTTCTTTTTGAAAGAGGAAGGTGCAAACATGTCACAACAATTTTGGAGCGTTTTAGACCATCTGCTGGAAACCTTACAGTCAAGTGATGGTGATGAGGCGGGTGTAAGATCAGCGCTTGAGCAATTGCTGCCAATCGTGCAGGACATTTTGAAGACAGAGGATGTGCTTCAAACGATTGGTGAAAGGCCAGCCTCCGTACAAAAACAAGATGCCGCTCTGACAACGGAGCAAGTACAAGAGCTTGAAAAAGCAAAAATGGCCATTGAACACGTCTTACAGCAGGCAGAACAGCAGGAAACAGATCAAACAGAGGAAGAACCTGTCCAAAAGGTGCTTGAGCAAGTCGTTGCACCGATTCGTCATCAGCTTTCTTCCTTAGAGAAATCAGCCAGCAGAGAAAAAGCATCGCTTGAGCAAGTGCTTCAGCAGCAGCTTTTGCCTATTTCAGAGCGGATTCACATGCTTGAAAAAGCGCGCGGTATGTCAAAACAAACAATCCACGATACACAAAACGACAGTACAAAGCCCATATGGGATGGCTTACTATAAGCCTAAATAAGGAGGAAACAGTGTGAGAAATCAAGAGTTGATTCGCAAGGCCGAAATGACACTTGCCAGCTTAAAAACCGGCGGTCTCATGAACGCAACCCAATCCAACACATTCATTAGAATGATGCAAAATACACCAACCGTTTTAAATGATGCACGTATCATTCCAATGGAAAGTGATTCACAAAAAATCGAAAAAATCGGCTTTGGCCAGCGTATTTTACGCCCAGCAGAAGAAGGCAAAGCACTTGATGCGAAAGACCGTGTTGTCCCAGCGACAAGCACTGTCCAGCTAAATGCGAAAGAGGTCATCGCAGAGATTCATATGACCTATGACAGCATTGAAAACAATATTGAGAAAGACGGAATTCAGCAGACGATTATGCAAATGCTCGCTGAACGAGCAGCCGTTGACATTGAAGAGCTAATCGTCAATGGTGATACGACTTCAGCAGATCCATTTTTAGCTCAAATGGATGGCGTGAGAAAACAAGCGGTATCTCATATCGTAGATGCTAATGGAGCGGAAATCAGCCGCCAAATGTTTAAGCAAGCCTATAAAGCGATGCCGTCAAAATATTTACGTGTGCCTCAGGATTTCCGTTTCTACACATCCCCAAGTTTAGAGGTTGAGTGGAAGGATCAAGTAGCAAACCGACAGACAGGCCTCGGAGATGCGGCCATTCAAGGCGGACTTTCTTCTGCATTCGGTGTGCCGGTCAAAGGTCTTGCCAATATGCAGCCATATGACGAAGCGGGAACAGACGTATCAGATATTTTGCTGACACACCCTAAAAATATTATCGTAGGTTTCTCTCGTCATATTCGAATTGAAGTAGAAAAAGATATTCGCAGCCGTAAATTTATTATTGTCCTCACAGCGAAGCTAGACAGCAAATTTGAGGAAGAGGATGCTGTAGCAAAAGTGATGAAAGTGAAAGAGTAGGTGACGGCAGGCCATGATCATTTCTGCTGAAGAACTGCAAGCCTATTCTGTCTTTGATCGTGTGAAAAATCGATCTGTGGAAAGACTGACAGCAGATATTATCGAAGCAGAAGCTGCGGTATTTCAGATCGTAGGTCACGATTTCTCAAGCGAAAAATATCAGCCCCTCCCTGAAAAAGCAAGAATCGCATTATTAAAAATGGCCCAATATTTTGCCATGCTGAATGATGACGAATCTATGATGAAAGGCTTTACGTCAGAAAAAATGGGCGATTATTCATATGCGAAGGCAGCTGATCAAGTCAAAGGCAGACCCTATGTATATGCCCTGCTTGTAGATTATATTGAACCAACATTGACCGGCGGCAGTGCCAAGTTAAAGGTGAGGTCATTATGAGCTATCAATCTCTATTAACAGATCGCTGTGATCTTTTTCACCTTGAACAGCAGGAGTCTGCCCGCGGGAAATTTGGAATTCCAGCTGATGATTTACAAATAACACTTTCCTATCCCGATGCTCCCAGCCTGACTGATCTAGCTTGTTATGTCATAGAAAAGAACCAGTCACTTGTGCAAGAAGAGCCGAATACAGTCATTTATCAATCCTATCTTGTTCATTTTCCTTTAGGAAGTGATATTCGCTTGTATGACAAAATGGTGTGGAATGGAGTGTCACTCAAATTACAGCAGCCTAAAAAAGTGAAAAATCATCACATCGAAGTGATAGCAGTCAGGAAGGAAAATCTATGAAAATTGATGGACTTGACCGGCTGATTTCACAGCTGCAGACAGCGGGTGATGGCGGCTTAAAGTCAGAATATCAAGATTGGCTGGAGGACATGGGCCTGCAGTTTTTAGACATCATTCAGGATGAATTAATCAAGGAGAATGCTGTCGATACAGGCCGGCTTCTTAGATCCTTTACACAAGGCGATAAGGAGAATCATTTTCTCATTTCAAAAGGCGGTCTCACACTTGAAGTGGGAACGCAGCTTGAATATGCCTCCTATGTCAATGACGGACATGCCACTTCTTCAAGTGGAGAGCGAAGATGGGTGCCTGGCAGATGGACTGGCAGCCGCTTTGAATATGATCCGAATGCAAGTACAGGAATGATGCTTGCCTCTCAATGGATTGATGGCAATGGCTACTGGGATCATGCTGTCATGCTCTATGAGCAAATGTTTGAACAGTCGCTGGATCGAAAGCTGCAAAGCTGGTTCGATCGACATTTTGGGAGGTGATGGAATGAATCAAGAAGTCGGGGCAATCATGCATTATATCTACACACACTTTCCTGTGACAATGTATGATCGTCTTTTGCCAGAACGCTTTCAAGTGCCATCCGTTTATGTGCCGCCTGTGACAGTGATCAGTGGTCCAGATACGGTCTCTACCTTTATGAAATCTTATTCGCTGCAAGTGAAAGTCTTTCATATTGATACAGAAAAAGCACATGATGCGGCAGAAACAATCGTTGATGCATTGCTTGCTGATCGTCAAATCATTCAGATGATGAGTGAAGACGGAGAGGTGCTTGATGATTATGTCCGCATAAAGAGAGTGGAAACAAGAATGATAGATCAAGGCGTAGCAGCGATTGTCCTGACGTGGGATAGCAGCTATTGGTACAACCGTGACAAACAGGCAAGCCTTGAAGATATCAACTTTTCAGATGGGGTGATCAAACGTGAGCAAGACTAAACATGCACAGCCCGCTCAAACAGCCGGCGAAGAAAAAGAATTTGGCTTTTCATTTGAAGCCTTAAAGGAGCACAGTAAGGATCTTTTTGGGGTCAAACCAGAAATCCTTGAAGGTGCTCTTTTTTATATCAAACATCAACCAATTACAAAAACAGAAGCGAAAAAGCACATTGATGCTTTTTTGTCCAAGGAGGTTTAAAGGATGAACGGAGGCACTTTTACACCAGGTACAGAGAAAAAGCGTCCTGGTATTTACTTTAATTTTAAAACAACAGCAGAGCAGCGAATTACTTTAGGCGATCGAGGTACGGTGGCACTTCCTCTTGTGATGAGCTGGGGAGAACCAAAAACCTTTATTTCCGTTTCAAATATGGAAGATTTAAATAAAAAGGTTGGACTCAACATTGATGATAAGTCACTTCTTCTTTTCCGTGAAGCAAAGAAAAAAGCGCAAACAGTCTTGCTTTACCGCCTCAATGAAGGAGAGCCGGCCAAAGCCGAAATTGCTGAAAATTTTGTCGTCACAGCAAATTATGGCGGCCAAAAAGGAAATGAGATCACAGTACAAGTCGCAGAAAATGTACTTGATAGCGCAAAACGCGATGTGATCACTTATCTTGGAACAGACATTGTGGATAAACAGGTTGTCACTGATGTCAAAGATCTTGTGAAAAACAAATACGTTCAATTTTCTGGTGAAGGTGAAGCTGTCATCACAGCTGGTGTGGCACTAAGCGGCGGGAAAAACGGGGTGGCAAGTGTCGCAGATTATACAGCTTTCCTAGAAGTAGCAGAAACAGAATACTTCGATGTTATTGCCCTTCCAGTCGATAATAGTGAGCAATTAAAAGCAACCTTCGCTTCATTTATCGAGCGTTTGCGTGATAAGCAAGGACGTAAGGTGCAAGGGGTTGTGGCGAATTATGCAGCTGACCAAGAAGGAATCATCAATGTGACAAGCGGTGTTGTACTCGAAGATGGAACCGAACTAACACCTGCTCAAACAACAGCATGGGTCGCAGGTGCAAGTGCCGGAGCAAATTTCAATCAGTCACTGACCTTTGTTGAATACGAAGGAGCGGTCGATACATTAGAACGCCTTGACAATGATCAAGTAGAATACCGATTATCTCAAGGGGAGTTCCTTTTCACCTTTGATGCGCGAGATCGTACCGTGAGTGTTGAAAAAGATATTAACTCCTTGACAAGCTTCACAGCTGAAAAGAACCAGCAAATGGCGAAAAACAAAATCATTCGTGTGCTTGATGCGATCAACAATGATTTAACATTCGAATTAAAAAATCTGATTAAATTACGTAAAGCCAATGGCAATGACATTCCAGCATCAGATGATGGAGTGCAGCTTGTGAAAACACTGATTACCCAGTATCTCACACAGCTTCAAGATGGCAGCGGCATTACAGGCTTTAATTCAGAAACAGATATCGTAATTGGCCTCAATGAAGATCGTGATGGATTTATCATCGATTTAGCGATTCAACCAGTAGATGCAGCAGAAAAATTCTATTTCAATGTGGAGGTGAAGTAAGATGGCTTTTAAAGCGCAAAATACAATTTCAGGTAAAGAAGGTCGTCTTTTCTTAGAAGGTGAGGAGCTTGCATTTATCAAAACCTTCGAAGCAAACGTGGAGAAAAATAAATCAGAAGTCAACGTCATGGGCCGCCGAATGACTGGCCATAAAACAACGGGAGCAAACGGAACAGGAACGGCAACATTCTATAAAGTTACGTCCCGTTTCGTTCAATTAATGCTCAATTATGTGAAAAAAGGAGAAGATCCATATTTCACTCTTCAAGCTGTCATTGACGATAAATCATCAGGCCGTGGCACTGAGCGTGTGACATTATTTGATGTCAACTTTGATTCTGCTAAAATCGCTGGATTGGATGTTGATTCAGAGGCACTTGAAGAAGAAGTTCCTTTCACGTTTGAAGACTTTGATCTTCCTGAGAAGTTAAAGAATACTTTCTAAGAAAAGTGGAGGAAATTAGCTAATTAATTAGCTAAATAACAGCTGAATATGCTATAATGCAGTTGTAATACAACCGTCTTGATGCCGTCTTCATTTCGTCTGGTAACGTCTTGTATTCGATTCATTAAAATATGTTTACATGCAAAGCAATTTGCATAAAATAAAAAGAAGCCAGGATGCTCTAACATCCCGGCAATGTACAATGAGGCCCTTCAAGGGGCTGGCTTATCGAATAGGTTCTTTAGGTAGACTTCCCTTTAACCTTCCACAGCTCAAGGGGAGTCTATTTTTTGTCTATATACGTCAACAAAGTAAAGATAAACATCCCGAATAAAAGCATAAGGGAAATCGCTTCAAATGTTGACATATGCATCACCCCCTTCCTATCGGGGATGAGCCAGACGCCCTTGAGCAAGCCGTTCAATTGTACAATTTAAATTATACATGAAAAGATTGGAAAGCACATTCAAAAATGGATGTGCTTTTTTGCATTCAAAAAAACATAACAAAGGGAGTTTTTAAACATGAGTGAAAAACAAACATTTGATCTTTCATTTTTTATGCCAGGACAAACAGTAGAAGCGGAAGAAGTCAAAGTACCGATTTCTAAGCGTTTTGTTGATAAAAAAGGAAATGTCATTCCTTTTGTCTTTAAAGCTATTACAACTGAACGTATTGATGAATTGGAAAAAGAAAACACAACCTTCAAAAATGTCAAAGGCAGAGGACGCGTGAAAGACTTAGACAGCCAGCGCTTCTACGCACGTATTGCGATTGAATCGACGATTTATCCAGATTTCCGCTCAAAGGAATTAAGAGAAGCCTACAGCACACAAGATCCAGTTGAAGTAGCAAAACGTGTCCTGTCAGTAGGCGGTGAATATGCGAACTGGTTAAACAAAGCGATCGAAATCAACGGATTCGAAGATGAAATTGAAGATTTAGAAGAAGCAGCAAAAAACTAATAAAAGATGGGGATAAAGAAGCGGTGTTTTTATATTACGCGATGCACGAGCTTCACTACTCCCCATCTGAACTCCTGGAATTATACGAATCACCAAGACCGTTCAAAGCATTCCTTTTCGGACTCATCAGCTACAAGCTAGACATGCTAGAAAAAGAAGCAAAGAAAGGAGGTAAATAATTGGCGAAACTTACAGCACGATTTGAATTAGAAGACCGGGTGTCGAAGAAGTTATTACGCATTCAAAAACGATTTCAAACGTTTGAGAAGCAGCTCAAACCATTTAGAAAACCAGTGAAAATAAGTCTGGAAATGGATGAAAAGAAATTAAGAAACCTCACTTTATCGCTGCGGAAAGTTTCAGTATTTTCTATGAGGCTGGATCAAGGAATCTATCGGGATCTAAAAGCATTGAACAATCGGTTAAATATGATTCCAAATCATCTGATCATATCCATTCAAGCGAAGGGGCTGGATGTCATCAAATCCAGCATAAATCGTTTAAAACAAATGGGAACAACCCCCATTATGATGACGTTTAAACTGAACGATCAATTGTCAGGTAAAATATCATCAATCAAAAAATCAATCCTTCAGCTCATCAACAGAACGTACTATATGAGATTAAACATGGTTGACCAAGCCACCGCTGCAATTCAACGAATCAAAAAGACACTCAAAAGCTTGACGATGTCCAAACACGAAATCAGAGTGTCAGTTCAAGACAATGCAAAAAGTAAGTTGAAAAAACGAGATCAGGCAGAGTCTGTAGTGAAAGAAAAGAAAGTAAAAAAGCAACCTAATGCAACAGCTGCTACAAAAACGAATGAAAACAAACAGAGTTGGTTTGGAAATTTGAAAAACAAAGCAATAAAGGAAATTGAAAAATATGCAGGTGACGTTTCAGATAAACTGAAGGAAAAATTGAGTCCTAGAAAATTTTGGGATGAGAAGGCGCTACCTTGGATCGAAACAAAAATCGACGAATACAAGCAAGAAGTGATTGGACGAATTAGTGAGAAGATTAAGATCAATCCTGAGGATTATCTAGATAAATGGGTTAACAAAGGATTAGATTGGATCCTTGGTCCAAAAAATCAAACGAATGACTCGGGTGGATCTAATGATAATGCTTCATCAGGGCAGCCGGGTAACCAAAACTCAGACCAAAGGCAAAATGAAAAAGGTCTATTTAGAGTAAGCTGCTGTTCTTGCTGTGCAAAAGGTTTAAATCCAACGGGAACTGCCCGAACAGATAATAGAAATGGACCCAAAAACCAACCGAATAATCCAACGGGAACTTCACGGGTGGAAAAGAATAGAAAGCTCCCAACTAAATTAGGTGGTCTAACCAAAAAAATACCAGGTGTTATGGCTATCGCAGGGCTCGCTGGGATGCTCAAAGATACCGATAAGCTAAAAGGCTTAGGAGATACATTTAAAAATTTAGGTAAAGGAGCAGGTAAGCTATTAAAAAAGGTACCAATTCTTGGGCCCTTGCTTAGTGCAACAGAATTAATCGGCACAACAAAAGAAAATGTAGGCGAAAAAGTAGGAGGATTCGGCGGGGGCGTCGCTGGTGGTATGGGTGGTGCCGCGATAGGAACAATGATTGCACCAGGTATTGGAACAGCAATCGGCGGAATCTTAGGTAGTATTTTAGGTGAAAGCTTAGGAAAATGGATCGGCAAAATGTTTGATGATGGAACCTTGAAGAAAAAATGGGATGACATTGTCAAAGGTGCTGAAAATGCAGTGAAGTGGATTAAAGATATCTGGAACAAAGTTTCGAGCTGGATCAATAATAATGTTTTAATTCCTATTACATCGTTCTTCGGTGAGACATGGAATTGGATCACTGAAAAATGGGGACAGCTTTCTTCTTGGTTCATGGAAAAAGTTTGGCTGCCTATTTATAATTTTTCAGTCCCGATTATCAATTTTGTAGTTGGTGTATTTGATGTTGCTTGGACAATTATCAAAAATATTTGGGCAGTAGCATCTAAATGGTTCATGGATTATGTTTGGGAACCATTTGGCCAATATGCAGTAGAAGCAATTGTCTGGGTATGGAATAAGCTTGTTGACACATGGAATTGGATTCAGGAAACATGGGGTGTATTCTCTGAATGGTTTTTAACAAATGTTTGGGACCCATTCGGTCAATATGCGATAGAAGCAATTGGCTGGGTATGGAATAAATTTGTTGAAACGTGGAACTGGATTCAGGAGACATGGGGTGTATTCTCTGAATGGTTTAATGAATACGTTTGGACGCCGTTTAAGACATATGCCCTGCCAGCCATTACATTTGTGTGGAATTTGTTTCAAAATACATGGAACTGGATTAAAACTACCTGGGAGAAAGTTTCAATTTGGTTTGATGAAAATGTATGGCAACCCTATCAAAAATATGCCAAGCCAGCAATTGAATTCGTGTGGGAAAAATTTAATGAAGCATGGGAAACGATCAAGGGTATCTGGAAAAAAGTGAGTTCATGGTTTGAAGAGAAAGTATTTAATCCTTTGAAAGATCATGCTGAAAATTTAAAGAGAACCTGGGAAGGCATCTTTGGTGTTGTAGGAAATGTATTTGATACAGTTAATAAAATTGGTGGGAATTTTCTTAATATCTTTATTAAAAAAGGTGAAGAAAAAACAGGGTGGAAACCTAAACCGCATAAAGGGAAGAAAGAAGAAAGAAACGCCACCGGTGGTTATATCACAAAACCGACACTTTCATGGATTGGAGAAGCAGGGAGAGAATTTGTCATTCCCACTGAAAACAACAAAGGACGAGGAAAGATGCTCCTTGCACAGGCTGCTTCACATCTCGGAATGTCTGTTGTGCCAAGCGGTACATCACCAACTTCTTTAGTAGGTTCATCGTTTCCAATGAGAACAGCAGTTTCTTCATCAGTTTCCACTTCTGCAAGTGGATCGGTATCTATTGGAGACACAGGCAATGCTTCAAAATATGGGGAACAGTTCACCTCTAATTTCGAGAAGGGACTAAACAATAAAATCATTTCAATGGAGAAATGGAAGCAGAACAATATTAATCAACCATTTTCTCAAATTCAAGCATCAACACCACTTTATGGCGCACAAACTGTCACCGGCTTTGCTGCAGGTCAAAACATGACACCAACTAACACAGATCAATTCTTAGATCAAAATGTAAGACAACCTTTCTTATCCGCTCGACAAGAATCACCTTCATGGGGTTCAGGAATGATTGACGCCTTTAACAGCGGCATGCGTTCCAAAGGAAGCGAAGTCACGCAAGCGGCCAAAGAAATGGCGAAGAAAGTAGAACAGGCGTTTAGAGAGGAATTAGACATTCATTCCCCTTCACGCGTCATGATGAGTCTTGGTAAATTTGCATCGATTGGTGTCGTCAAAGGTCTTGATTCAGTTGACGTGAAGAAATTCGCAGAGAATCAAGCCGGTTCATTAATCGGAGCGTTTAGCGGTATGGGTGCTTCAGGCCTTAGTGTTCAGCAATGGCTTATGGCAGCTCTCATGGCAACTGGCACATCTATGAGCTGGCTACCTGGTTTGATGACCATCGCGCAGCATGAATCAAATGGAAACCCGAGAGCGATCAACTTATGGGATTCCAACGCCAAAAAGGGAACACCTTCTAAAGGCTTAATGCAAACCATTGGACCGACTTTTAATTCCAATAAAGGCAAAGGCATGAATGACATTTGGAACCCAATTCATAATGCCGTAGCAGCCATTAACTACATTAAGGGAAGATATGGAACAGTCTTCAACACGCCGGGATTACGAAGTATGAGAAGAGGCGGCCCTTATAAAGGCTATGCAAATGGCGGATTGATTACTCAAGAGCAGGTTGCTAGAGTCGGTGAAGGAAATAAACGCGAATGGATTATTCCTGAGGAAAGAGGCATTCGCGGAAGGTATTTATTGACGCAGGCAGCTAAAGCACTTGGGATGCAAGTATATGATCCATCAAATGCATCTGCTCCTTTACCAGAAGCACAGATGCAGCAAGTTACCTCAGTTCAGTCTACTGGCAGTACAACATCGCCAGGTAATAAACAAATCACGATTCAATTCAATGGAGATCAGCATTTCCATAATGGACAAGATCAGCAATCGCTAGTCGAAAAAATTAAAAAAATGCTTGTAGATGAACTAGAAGTAGAGATTCATACAGGAACGAAGGGGGTCGTAATTGATGGGTAAATCAGTGTATCAATTGTGGATTTCCCAAGGAAAGGACAAGTTGCGATTCCCTGTCCTTCCATCCGAACTCGAAATCACAAATAACGTACAAAATGAAACGGTAAAGGTCGCCTCTTTTGGAGAACTGACCTTTATTGACGTACCATCGGCGAAACAAGTATCATTCACCTCATTATTTCCTAAGAAATATTCGCCGATTGCTGAATATAAAAACATTCCATCACCAGAGAATGCGATCGCGAAAATTGAACGAATGATGCGTTCAAAGAAATCCGTGCGGTTGATTGTAACTGGAACAAAAATCAATATGACGTGCAGCATTGAAAGCTTCACCCACAAGGAAGGGTCATATGATATTGGAGATCGTGAATTTACGATCGAGTTAAAGGAATATAAAACCGCATCGCCTAGGAAAATCAAACGAAAGAAAAAAGCAAAACAAACGAAAAAGAAGCGGCCTTCAAAAACACCACCAAAAATGTACACCGTCAAAAAAGGGGATACGCTATGGGCCATTTCTGGCAGGTTTTATGGCGACAGTACAAAATGGCGGCGTATTTGGAATGCCAATAAATTAGCGATGATTAAACGTAGCAGACGCAATATTAAGCAGCCGGGGCATTGGATTTTCCCTGGACAAAGGTTAAAAATACCACAATAGGGGGGCTGGCATTGATCGAGCTTTTTGCCATCAGAAGCGGCACCATGTATGAGCTTGTCACAGAGAGTGTGACACTTCAGGGGCAAAGGTATCAAGCCCCTCGCTCAATTCAGGCAAATATTATCACAAAGCAAGGCAGTCAAACATATTACCGTGTCTCGGAAGGGGACACGGTTCTTTTTAAATGGAAAGGAAAAGAGCTGTTTAGAGGCATTGTTTTTTCCCGTACACCTGTTGAAGGGAAGATGACCTTTACCGCATACGATATGCTCCAATATTTGGTGAAAAACCAAGATGTCTATGTTTTTTCAAATCAAAGAGCAGATCAAATCTTAAGGCGGATTGGAGCTGACTTTCAAATTCCAATGACCTCCATCGCCAATACAGGACATGTCATAAAATCACTAGTGTTTAAAAATGATACGAGCTTGTATGACATGATATTGAAAGCATTGAAAGAAACGAAGCGGCAAACAGGAAGAAACTATCAAATCTATTCTGCTAAAGGCAAGATGGGACTGAGAGCCTGGCCTGATCCAGAGGACGTCTGGGTCATTGAATCAGGCGTCAATCTCATCAGCTATCAATACAGCACCTCGATCGAAGAGACAGCCACTCGGGTCAAGATGCGTACGTCAGCTGATGAACAGGGGAAGAATAAGAAAAAAGGCAGTAAATCCGAGATTGTGGTGATTGAACAGGATAAAGCCGGTCAGAATAAATACGGTATTTTACAGCATGTTGAGACAGTCACTGGGCAAATCAACCAACCGCAGCTGCAAAAAAGAGCCAAAGTACAGCTGGCAGAGAAAAAAGGCGTCAAACAAGAAGTCAAAAGTATACAAGCCCTAGGAATTCCTGAGCTGCAAAGCGGTCTCCCAATCTATTTGAAAATTCCTGAAATCAACGTAAAAAAAACTTACTGGATCGATCAAGACAAACATGAATTCAGTGGGGTGAAACACACCATGACCATTGATGTTGTTGAGAAAAATTCCATGCCAAAGGGTGATCAAGCGTGAGATTAAGTGAAGCGATTAAACGATTAGCAGTGAATGCAGTAGACGCAGAATCGCCAATTGATCTTGTTATCGGAGAAGTCACGGCAGTTTCCCCTCTGAGCATCCGATTAAATGAAAATCATAAGCTGATCATTCCAGAAGAATTACTGATTTGGCCGAAGCGCTTAAATAAGGGTGAGGATGATGAGCTGAAAAGGGGAGACAGTATTATGGTGCTTGCAATGGCAGGAGGCCAGTCCTTTTACATCATCGACAAATTGTAAGGGAGGTGATGAACGTGGCACTTTCACCAGAGGAAGAAATCGAGGAAATAGAAGAAGATGAAGAGGTCGAAACCTCAACGACGTATCGAATAGATTTTGAAACTGGCAGACTGACAGGCGAAACCATTTCAGGTATTGAGGCAATCCGGCAATTTATTTATATGACACTTAGGACAGAGCGGTATGCACATCCTATCTACAGCCACGACATTGGCACTGAAATTCAGGAGCTGTTGACGGATACAGAAGCTACGGATGAATACAAAGAAATGGAGATTCCAAGGCTGATAGAGGAAGCACTGCTCGTTGACGAACGGATTGATCATATTGAAGAGTTAGAGGTCACAAAACAAAATGACTCGTTTCATGTCAAACTAGCGATTGTCACAGATGAGGGCACATTAGAAATAGAGGAGGTGATGGAGGGCGATGTTTGAGGAACAGACGTACGAAGCATTAATGGAAAGAATGCTGGATAGACTGCCAGATGATATAGATAAAAGAGAAAACAGCGTCATTTGGAATGCCTTGGCACCTGCTGCCGCTGAACTGGCCCAGTCCTATATTTGGCTTGACCAAGTGTTTGAGCTGGTCTTTGCAGACACAGCACAAAGAGAGTTTCTAGATCGGCGGGCTGCTGAAGTAGGGATCGAAAGAAAATCAGCCACTAAAGCGGTTTGGTCAGCGGTCATTCAGCCAAACAATATCAACATACCAGCTGGCTCACGTTTTTTTATTGAAGACGTTTATTTCCAGTATTCGAAGGATGGTACGCTAGAATGCGAGACACCTGGTAAAGCTGGCAATGTTCAATTAACAGATCAGCCGCTGCTGTCACTTGATACAATTCCAGGACTTGAATCGATTAAGATGAAAGAACTGGTGATACCAGGTCAAGAGGAGGAAGATGACGCTTCTTTATATGATCGATATTTAATACGTGCGAGGCGGGAGGCTGTCAGTGCCAACAGGGCGCATTATAAAAAATGGGCTGAGGAAGTGCCCGGTGTTGGCAGAGCGAAAGTGTTCCCGCTTTGGAACGGAGAAGGGACAGTCAAAATTGTCATCACAGATGGCAATCTAGATGTTGCATCAGACCTTCTTGTCAAAAGGGTACAGGAATATATCGACCCAGTGCCAGGTGAAGGAGAAGGACAAGCGCCTATAGGCTCGAAAGCAACCGTTGAAAGCGCCAAATGGCTGGATATCGACATTGAAGTGGCTGTCGAACTTCAAATGGACTGGACCCTTGAAGGCGCTCAGAAAGAAATAGAAGAAAAGGTCAAGACACTGTTGAAATCAATCGCATTTGAAAAGAGTACCATTCGAATGTCCGCCTTAAATGATATTCTGTACCATTCAGAAAGTGTGTCAGATTATGCAGATGTGTTATTGAATGGAGAGTCGAAAAACTTAGTATTACAGGACATTGAGATTCCGCGTCTTAGGCAGGTGAAGGTTATTGAGCAAACAGGATGAAATGAAAAACTACCTGCCGCCATATTTTACAGAGATTTATGAAGTTGATCACCTGCTCAAGACAGAGGCACCGGAATTTGAGGGATTGGACGAATCTATTTTCGACTTAACGGATCAGTTCTTTCCTCTAACAGCGACATGGGGATTGAATAGATGGGAAAGAATGCTGAAGGTGCAGCGGGAATCAGATGATTCAATTGAACTGCGCAGGGCACGCTTACTCAATATGATGTCAAATATTCCCCCAATCACGTACCTTTCATTAGAGAAATCAGTCAATCGCTTTCTCAAGAATCCAAGTGCTGTTATCCGTCTCACAACCAATCGCTATCACTTCGCTTTACGTGTGAACCTAGATGATTTGCAAAACACGAGATATATTGTAGAAATACTTGAAACGTTAAAACCCGCACACTTGGCTTATACGTTCACGGCTTTTCATCATACTGATGTACATGAAAAAAATGATCATCACGTGAGGCTCACACTGCGCAGCAGAGTGGGTTTTTTCGATCATATTCCAATTTTACTCAATGGTGAATTTGTCTTAAATGGTACGTTTTATCTCAGCGGAACAAGAGGGACAACGGATGTGCCTGCTCGTTTTCGGCACTCATTAAACATGAGAATGCCGCTTCAACATCAGTCAGACACAGCATATCGCATGAACTATGTCATGACTGGAGCGGTACATGAAACGAAGCAAGGAGCGGCATTGACTTTACGCACAAAAAATCATCTCCAGTATCAAACCAAGAAGAAGATGACGTTCCGTCTGCCAGTACATGTCCAAACTGAGCAGGGTGGAAGCTTACTGATCAAGGATCATTACTGGATTCTCGATGGATCTGTTCCGCTGGACGGATCAAAAATGCTAGCAGCAACTTCTAAAAAAATAGATTTATAAGGAGGATCACAATGGCTGATCAATTAACTGTAACAACACTGTATGCACGTCAACAAATGGCAAAGGCAAGAGCCGAAGGAACAAAACTTACAAAAGTCGTCAAAATGGCCTTTGGAAATGGGGGAACGAAGGATGGAAAACCGATCTCACTAGACGGCACTGAACAAAAACTCAAAAAAGAACTAGTTCAAAAAAATATTGATTCGTTTACTTTCATGGAACCAGCAAAAATCCGCTACACCTGCACGATCGCGGAAGGAGAACTGGCAGGAGAAGTGATCAACGAACTAGCACTTGTCGACGAAGACGGTAAATTCACCGCCATCCGCACCATGACAGACAAACAAAAAGATGGCGACATCGAATTTGTTTTTGAGATTGATGATATTTATTAATGGAGGAGAAATGAAGTGGACATAAAATCACCTTTACCGTTTGAAACCTCTGACAAAGCACATGCCAATTTGTTTAACCGGATGGTCGACACACTTGTGGAAAATGACAATGCGCTTAGTAAACAAATAGCAGGGATCACAAATGAAAGCTTATTCAAACTAACAGGGGATCAAGCCATTCAAGATGCAACAGTCAGCGGCGAGGAATATCCAATAGGTATTACATTCATGGATATTGGTCAAGCCAATGATACGGGATACCCTACAAGATTCGGCTTTGTGAAAAATGAAAAATATAGTAACTTTCGATTTGTTCAATATTATTATGGGACTGGAAACGAAGCAGGCAGCTATTTTGATAGCACAGGTACGTGGTGCCGTCATTGGTGGACTGGGTCGGGTTGGACCGACTGGCATAAACTCTCTGGGTTCTGTCATGCCAATATAGGTACAACTGGGAAGCAGTTATTAACCAAGGGAGAGTATCAAAAAGTCCTTTTTAATCGAAAGATAAAAGACAGTCATAACAATTTTGATATCAAAAATAATCGCTTCATCTGCCCTGAAAACGGAATGTATTCAGTGAATGCTGGTGTGTATATTGAAAGCTTTCAACGGTATGCAAACTTTGAATTATCGATCTATTTAAATGGAAAAAGATATAAAAATATTTCACATCAAAGACAAAGTCCGACAAGCCCATCTGATACGTTGAGTTTTAGTATGGGACTTTATGGTTCTGCCAATGTACCGGCTAATAAAGGGGATTATTTAGAAATTTACATGTACGCAGGATATGACGGAGACGTTAGTCGTTATATATCAGATAACTCAGGCTGGTACAACTATTTTGACATTACAGAAGTAGGCGGCCGAAATTTCCCGCGAGTATAGGAGGGTTTTGATGATTTTATATGAAGCCATTAAATATAAATATCCCGCTGCGGATCCGCAAAAGGATTTTGAACTAAGAAATGACGGTGCTGGTTCGTATATAGATGAATGGTATCTGGATGTGCCCAAACCAACAGAGAAAGAGTTGAAAAAATGGTGGGAGGAATCACAAGCCAATCCAAGGTATCAACCACCGCTCCCGCTAGATTATCTAGCACAAGAAGTAGCAAAAGAAAAGCTGATGAGAAAACAGCTTGAACATCAATGTGATCTTCTGTCAAACGAACTAAAAGCGCTAAAAAAAGACATCCTTTTCATTAAAGGAGAGAGTGAAACATGAATTATTGGGTAATGGCATTATATTTCAAATGGGTGACACCTGGATTGGTCAAACAGGCAATTGAACTAGGTGATTGTTCAATGGAAGATCTAAATGCAGGATACGTGCAAAGGATACTCACTTTAGAGCAGCTGCAAGAGATTGAACCAAATTTCAAGGCAAGGGAGTGAAAACCGAATGGAAATAAAAGAACCAAAACCATTTAACGTGAATGATAAAGCGCATGCAGATCTGTTTAATGACATGGTCAGAGTATTACTTGAAAATGATACTGGATTATTAGACCATCTCTTAAAACATACAAATGATGGCGGAGTACACGCATCTGAAACAGAAAAGAAAAAATGGAATGAATCCCAGCGTTATAAGATCACGGCTGATAGTGGAAGACAGCTTATCAATGTGTCAGCCGGGGAAAGCATATTTAATGCGATAAAAGACAAAGGAACATGTACATTTTATGCAGCTGCTGGCGTGGAGGATTCACCTGCCTTACCGAATATATCAATAAGAGGACTGCAGACAGTAGGGCAAGAAAATATTGGATCTGGCTTTGCGATTGATATGTCAGGTAATGCTTATTTTTTCTATTATGATGCTGGACATACATCGATTTCATGGACAAAGCTGCCTACAGAAAGTGATATGAATAGATGGGATAACGGTCAATTAGTAAAAATCACACAAGATAATGGAAAACCCATTTATCATGGATTTGCTAGCGAAACAGACTATAACACCCTCACTCAGACAGGAATGTACCTCATTTATAACCAAGGTATAAACGGTCCATCATCCTTTAATCGAGTGTTTTTATTGGTCATGAGTTATGGCAGTACATTAGTGCAAATAGCATACGAATCTGTTTATGGGAAGAACACATACTTTAGAGTTCTTAAACACAATGCAGAATCATGGACACCATGGGAGAAGCAAATCACGCTATCAGATTTATTAGAAGGATCTTGGGAAACACCTAAAGAGATTAAAAGCAATTGGAAGGAATATGACCCTATTAATTTACCAGTAAAATATCGCAAGAATCTCCTAGGTGAAGTTGAGATAGTAGGAGCTGTAAAAGGTGGGACATTAGGAAATAATGCAGTGTTTAATTTGCCTGAAGAATATCGGCCGAAACAGGCAATGCATTTTGTAGGAGTCGCTTCTAGTATAGGGACTCCAGGAGTACCACAATTCCATCGTACCTTAATAGATAAAGAGGGTAATGTATGTGTACAATCATCTTCAAATAACGCCAATCCCACTGAGTTTATTACATTTGGTTTTAAGTTCAGCACAAGGTGAAACTAATAAAATCAATATTTAGAGCTGAAATATAAAAGGAGAATGTTCATGGAGATAAAGACACCTCGTTCTTTTAAAGTCAGTGACAAAGCCCATGCAGATCTGTTTAATGACATGATCAAGGTTATTCTTGAAAATGATGTTGGACTTTTGGATCAAATCAATCAACACAAAAATGATGCAACATCTCATGTATCTGTAACAGAAAAGCAGAAATGGGATCAATCTCAGTTATATAAAATGACAAATGATAACGGGTCCCAGTTGGTGAATATCCCTGCTGGCGGCAGTATTTATAACGGGATTAAATCGTTAGGTGCCTGCTCGTTCTATGCTCCGGGAGGTTCTGGAGTAGTCGATTCTCCTGCTATAGGTAATACTGCATTAAGAGGCTTTCAGCTTGTAGGTCAAAATAATATTGGCGTAGGAATCGCGATTGACACATCAGGCAATGCATTTTGTTTTTCCTATCATGTGAATGACGTCGGAATTAACTGGCTCCAATTGCCGACACAAAATGAAAAAAACAAATGGGACGCAGGACAACTATCTAAAATCACTGCTGACGATGGAAAAGCTTATGAAAGAATTAATGCAAACGATCCTAGTATTTTAGATAAACTTATCAAATTACCGGGCGTGCATTCTTGGTATATTCATGAAGCACACCCCGATCTGCCTACAAAAAGTTCTATGAGGGCCTTATCAGTCTTTAGTGAAAATACTTATGGTTGGATCATTGGGGCGAATAATACAGGCGATGTATACATCAATCGATCGACGACAGATGTTACCGGTACTCAGCAAGAATGGAGCGGCTGGAAGAGGTTGAACGAGCACCCATTATTGAAAGCGAATGGAAATAGAATGCTTATTCCTACTGGTACAGATATACTCACTCTGCCTTCTGGTTTTTATTATGTCTCTGGAACGAATGCAGTAAATATGCCATCAACGACCGATGCTTCTTGGTTTAATGTAGATATTTTAGAAACGGGAAATAACCGCAAAACTTTTCATGTGAGTCGAAGCTATGATAACAGCCATTGGTACGGAACTACTCATACTGATGGAATCTTCAAGGGCTGGAAACAGCTAGTGACAAATGCTGAGTTTGAACATGTCACGTGGCTTAGTGTTACCTTAGACAAAAGTTCATCTATAGGGGATAGACCCGTTGAATATGTGAAATGGGGAAATTTGTTGTTGCTGAGAGGTCATCTAAAAGCAAATAGAGAAATCATCTGTGGACGGATTCCAGCCGAAGGTTTACCAGAGAAAGGTCTTGTGGTGTCAGTTCCCGTATCAGGTACAACCGGTCATAGTAAATTACTTATATATAAGACAGGAGAACTAAAGCTAACTGGTTTACTCGCAGCAAATGAAAGTGCAGTAACTGGCTACTATTTAGACACAGTCGTCCCATTAAATTAAGGAAGTGATAGTATGATACAAGTTTATGAGTACAATCATCAAAATGAATTGGTCAGACCTATAGTAGTGTTTGAGAGGGATGATGAAGGAAATTATATCATTCCAGATCAATGCACAACAATTGCTCCACCCAATAATCCTTCTTTTTATAAAGCAGCTTTTGATGTGGAAAAACAACAATGGTATGAATCAGCGACACAGGAGTATATAGATAGCTTAAAACCAGCCCCTCTCCCGCCAAATGATATAGAACTATTAAAGAAACAAAATGCTTTATTATCAAAACAATTAACGCAGCTATTTGCTATCTTTAAAGGAGCTGAATCAAAATGATGTTTCCAACTGTAGCAGATATCAAACAATTTTGGGACTGGCAATGTTACGGCCCAGAGGACATTGCATTTTATGTAAGCATCGGCTGGATCTCGGCAGACGACTATCAAGACATAACAGGAGACAAATACGAAGCCTAATGGCTTTATTTTTTTGTCGGAAAGAAGGTGATTCCAATGGAAGTAGATGTTGTTCAAAACTTAATGACCCAAGGCCCATTTGCCGTTCTCTTTTGCTGGATTCTGTTCTATGTTCTCAACACCACAAAGGAACGAGAAAACAAGCTCAATGAGCAAATCGAGGCGCAAAATGATGTGTTAGCAAAGTTTAGTGAAAAGTATGATGTCGTGATCGACAAACTCGACAAAATAGAACGAAATTTAAAATAGGAGGAAAACTCATGAAAACATTCGACAAAGGCACTGTGATTCGCACAGTGCTTCTTTTTATTGCTCTGATCAATCAAACACTTGTCATGTTTGGACAGACGGTGCTGCCGATTAGTGAGGAGCAAGTACAAACCGCAGGTGAGGCACTTTATGTGGCAGGTTCTACAATTTTCACTATGGTCACAGCGGTAATAGCTTGGTTTAAAAACAATTATGTGACCTACAAAGGCAAATTACAAAAAGATGCTCTGAAACAAAGAGGGCTAACAAAATAATACTTGAAGGAGAAACAACATGGTAAAAATCATTCAAGCCTTGATTCCAAAACAACATCGCAACAGACCAGGAAACACAATGAAGCCGCTCTATATTACAGTGCATAATACGTCTAACAGTGCAAAAGGTGCTAATGCAGCCAGTCATGCAGCATTTATTGCACGTTCAAGTACCGGGGTGAGCTGGCATTACACCGTTGATGATCAGGTGATTTATCAGCATTTACCGTTAAACGAAAACGGCTGGCACGCAGGGGATGGCAGAGGCACCGGCAATATGAAATCAATTGGAATTGAAATTTGTGAAAATGCAGACGGCAGCTTTGAACAAGCAGTTGAAAATGCCCAATGGCTCATTCGAAAGCTGATGGGAGATTTCGGAATTCCTTTATCAAATGTAGTGCCTCATAAACATTGGAGCGGGAAAGAGTGTCCAAGGAAACTTCTTGGACGATGGGATCAGTTTAAAGCTGGAATAGCCACAGCACATACCGGCAGCAAAAGCACAAGAAAACCAGTTCAGACAGAAAGCTTGAGCCACAAAGCACCCGTTTCCAAACAGAAATCGTCAAATCTGCCATCAGGCATTTTAAAAGTCACCAAGCCCTTAACAAAAGGCCCTCAAGTCACTGCCGTGCAAAAAGCCTTATCATCCCTCTATTATTACCCAGACAAAGGGGCAAAAAACAACGGGATTGACGGCTATTATGGACCGAAAACGGCGAATGCGGTCAAGCGGTTCCAGCTCATGAACGGCTTAGCTGCAGACGGAATTTACGGACCGAAGACGAAGAACAAAATCGAACAACTACAGAAGAAGTGATGATCTATAAAAAAAGCTATCAGCAAGTGAGGAAATACCTCCTTGCTGATAGCTAACAAAAAATGACATCATGTGTGATATAATCAACCAAATCACTATCATGAGAGGAGAGAAAAATGAAAAAAGAACTGTTCCAGATCATCATGCTGTCAGTGCTGCTCATCTATTTCATTTATCACGGAATGACGAGCGATTTTCCTTTGTCCTACACAATTATTCTCATCCTAACGTATCTTTCTGTGATTACATACCGCATCATAAAGTTATTAAGAAAAACCAAAGAACAAACAGAACTGTAGGAGATATGTATATAAAAAAACCATCCTTGATTTTTCAAGAATGGTTTTTCGTATGGAGCATAGCGGGATCGAACCGCTGACCTCTACGCTGCCAGCGTAGCGCTCTCCCAGCTGAGCTAATGCCCCGAGGTATGACGACATAACTTATTATAATCAATCCTCCTGTGAAATTCAAGCTGTAAAACGTAAACACATCGTCTATTTTTCTTTCTGTTCAATCGGAATATAGTCAAAAATTTCACCAGAATGAACAGAATGGGCTAATCGTCTCAGCCAGTCATAATAGGCTTTTGAGCTTTCAAGCTGCTCAATGAGCTGCTGCGCTTCTTCTCTTACATGTTCCTCCAGCTGATCATCACGCGACACCTCTTGAAGCTGCTCTTGCGCTTCTTCAATTGCCGCTAAATTGACCTCGACCTCACGTTCCCATTTTTGCGGAAAGAAGTTCGTGAAAAACTTAAAAAAGTCTTTTTCCGCAACAAAGCTGTGTTTTCTTCGGCCACGGTGAAACGTCTTTTTGACAATATTCATGTCTTGCAGCTTTTTCACACCCGTGCTCATACTCGGCTTACTCATTTGCAGCTCTTCACGCATTTCATCGAGTGTCATTTCCTCATTTAAATACATCGTTCCATATAGAATACCTGCACTTCTTGTAATGCCATAGAGATCCATCGTTTCAGCTATGGAATCAATGACTAGATCTTTAGCAGCTAAAATACGATCTTCTGCTTGCGGTTTTTCCTGCTTTTTCATTTTGTCCCTGCTTTCTATTAAGAAAATTCAATCCGTTCAAAAAAATCTTTATGGACTATATGTTAACGAAAGAATACAAAATGTCAAAATAAATGAAGCATATCTCCCTTTGACAGAAAAATTTGAACATGATAAATTAATTATGTTCAAAACGTTAAATTTTTATTTAACAAACTTACCAAAGAGAATCAGAGGAGGTTCCTTCTATGAGTCAAACACTATTTATAGACGGACAATGGGTTGGCGCTAAAAGTAGCGACACACGGGATATCATCAATCCGTTCAATCAAGAAGTGATCGCGACAGTCAGCGAAGGATCTAGAAATGACGCGCAGCTAGCCATTAAAGCAGCGAGAAAAGCCTTCGATCAAGGGGACTGGGCAAACCTGCCTGGACTTGAAAGAGGAAATATTGTGTTTAAGATAGCTGAATTGATTAGACGTGATCTTGATGAACTAGCCAAATTGGAATCGCTTGATACAGGCAAAACATTAGAGGAAAGCAAAGCAGATATGGACGATATTGCGAACGTGTTCCAATATTACGCAGGTCTGGCTGATAAAGATGGCGGGGAAATCATTGCATCACCAATTCCAAACTCGAAAAGTGAATTAGTCAGAGAGCCTGTCGGTGTATGCGGACAAATCACTCCTTGGAACTATCCATTGCTTCAAGCAAGCTGGAAAATCGCTCCTGCACTTGCGGCGGGAAATACAATTGTTCTAAAGCCAAGTGAAATCACACCTCTCACCACAATAAAAGTATTTAAACTCATGGAAGAAGCGGGCGTTCCAGCAGGCGTTGCAAATCTAGTGCTTGGACCTGGGGCAACCGTTGGGGATGAGCTTGCTGTAAATGATCAAGTAGATCTGATTTCATTTACAGGCGGTATTGAAACAGGGAAGAAAATTATGCAGGGAGCCAGCGGGAATGTGAAAAAAATAGCCCTTGAACTTGGCGGAAAGAATCCGAATATTGTGTTTCAAGATGCTGATTTAGACGTAGCGGTTGACCAGGCAATGAATGCTGTATTTTTCCATGCAGGGCAAGTGTGTTCAGCAGGTTCACGTTTGCTGGTGGAAGAATCTATTCATGATGAATTTTTAGAAGAACTGGTGAAGCGTACGAAAAAAATCAAGCTAGGCAACGGCTTTGATGAAGACACCCAGAGCGGGCCGCTCATCTCAGCTGAGCATCGAGAAAAAGTAGAAAAATACGTTAGCATCGGTTTAGAAGAAGGCGCTAAGTTAGAGACAGGCGGAAAAAGACCTGACGCAGAGGAGCTGCAAAATGGCTTCTTCTACTTGCCGACCATTTTCTCAGGCTGCACGTCAGATATGCGGATTGTACAGGAAGAAGTCTTTGGACCTGTCCTGACAGTCGAATCCTTCCGTACAGAGGAAGAAGTCATCAAGCTGGCAAATGATACGATTTATGGATTAGCAGGAGCTGTGTGGTCTTCTGATATCAGCAAGGCCGAAAGAGTGGCTCGACAATTAAGATTGGGCACGGTTTGGATCAATGACTTCCATCCTTATTTTGCTCAAGCACCTTGGGGTGGCTACAAGCAATCAGGCATTGGGCGCGAATTAGGACGCACGGGACTTGAAGAATATACCGAGCTGAAGCATTTATATCGAAATACAAAACCTGAAGCGGTTCATTGGTTTAAATAAAAATTAAGCATTTGGAGGAGATTCTTTATGACACTAAATATGAAAATTGAAAGCATGCAGAAATTCCACACATTTGAAATCCCGACTGTCATCAAACACGGCATTGGTGCAGTGAAACATGTTGGGGAAGAAGTGAAAGCATACGGCGTTTCAAAGGTATTGCTTGTAACAGACCCTGGTATTTATCAAGCCGGCGTGGTGGACCCAGTCATTGCTTCATTAAAAGAAGCGCAAATCGATGTCGTACTATTTGATAAAGTAGAACCAAATCCGCCAGTCCGTCTAGTGAACGAAGGATCTGCTTTATATGAAAAAGAAGGATGTAATGGATTAGTCGCAGTAGGCGGCGGCAGTTCAATGGATACAGCAAAGGCAATCGGAGTAGAGGCGACTCATGAAGGCTCAGTCCTTGATTACGAAGCGGCAGAGGGAAAAAAACCGCTAGAAAACAGAATCCCTCCTTTAACCACTATTCCGACAACTGCTGGTACAGGTTCAGAGGTAACGCAGTGGGCGGTCATTACTGATGAAGAAAGAGAATTCAAATTCAATACTGGTGGACCTCTCATTGCAGCTCATCTAACAGTAATTGATCCAGAGCTTCATGTGTCCATGCCGCCTCATGTGACAGCAATGACTGGAATTGACGCGCTTGCTCACGCGATTGAATGCTATACGATGAAATTTGCACAGCCGATTACAGATGCGGTAGCGCTCATGGCAATTGAATATGCTGCTCATTATATTCGCCGTGCCTTTGCTGATGGCGAGGACTTAGAAGCCAGATATGGAATGGCACAAGCTGCGATGCTTGCCGGGCTTTCTTATGGAAGTGAATCAGCTGGAGCTGCACATGCGATGAGTCAAACACTCGGAGGTATTATTCCTGTAGCGCACGGTCAGTGTGTTGCAGCGATGATGGGACCAGTAATGGAGTATAACTGGAAAGGGTATCCGGAAAAATTCGCTCGAATTGCGCAAGCGTTTGGGATTGATACAAGCAGAATGACAACAGAGGAAGCAGCCAAAGCAGCTGTGAACTGGATGTATGATTTAGTGGAGGATTTAGAAGTTCCTTCATTAGAAGAACAAGGTGTATCAAAAGATATGATTGATCGTTTATCTAAAGAAGCGATGAAAGATCCGCAAACAGTTGGAAACCCAAGAGATTTAAACGAAAAAGCGTACAAATGGATTTATGCTCGCTGCTTTGAGTTAACACCTAAAACGGTGTAACAAAGAAAAAAGGCTCCCAAAAGGGAGTCTTTTTTATGTCTATAGTTGTTCTTTAATTTCTTTGATTTGATGAATATGGCGTTTTTCGTGTGCACCGATAAAATCAAGGTATTGCTTAAGGGATAGCTCTTTAAACACAGGGTGTGCAATGACGCGTTTGAAATCTTCCTCAGTAAATGTTGATAAAATTTGATTGAGCTGCTCACGTGCAGTATCGAGCTCATCCTTTAAATGTGTAGGTGTGACATGCTTGCGCTCAGGCTCAACAATACTAGGCGCAGTGGCTTTTTTCGAACGGTCCTCTGCCATTTCTACCGGCTTTGGTTCATATTCTTTAATTGGTGCTTTTTTACCCTCAGCTGCTAGATGTTTGGCTGCAACTAGGTCCATTTTCTTTAAATGATCTGCTACCTCTTGAATACTCCAAGTATCATCAGATAATTTTTGGTTCAATTGTTCTTCGCTCAAACCTTGCAGCTCGTGCCACAATTCTTGTCTCGCTTCATGTAATAAACTCATTTTCTTCATCACCTCAAGATCAAATTTTAACATAATGGTACATGACAATCATTCTTGAGCTATCCGAAAAACCCTTTGAAGAATTGTGATGAAATATGAAACCTTTACAAAAGTGGTTCGTATTACCTGTTAGAAGGAATACATTGGAGGTGAGTGTGGTCTAAATGAAACAAAAGATGTTCATTTCATGAAGAAAGGGTGAGGAAGATGGATGTGTTCGGGCTGCCTCTTCAGACGCTGTATTTATACATATTAATGATATCAGGAATCCTGACACTTGTTTTCGTCTTTTTCGGCGATGTATTTGATGGATTGTTTGAAGCGATCCCTGTTCCATTCCTTCAACCAACATTGATCCTCGCATTTCTTACCTTTTTCTCGGCTGGAGGGTTTATCTCTGAAAAAACAGCAATTGTAGGAAGTGGACTTGGCGCAGTATTATCTGCCATCCTCGCAGTGATCCTTGTGACCTGTTTGAATGTATTTGTACTAGTCCCGCTTTCCTCTGCTGAAGAATCTCTCTCTTATACGGAGGCCGATTTAAAAGGAAGAACTGGGGAGATCATTGTATCTGTTCCAAAAGACGGATTTGGAGAAGTGCTGTTAATCAGTAATAGCGGGAAAATCTCAAAGCCAGCTGTCAGTTTCGACCAAGAGGAGATTCCATATGGAACCCGTGTGCTAGTTGTCGAAGTGAACAAAGGCGTCTTATCTGTTATACCAAATGAAGAAATCTAGGAGGGAATGCTATGCCAGGAACAACTATTTTAGTGATCATTGGAATTGTGCTTGTGATTCTTATTGCACTTATTGGTGTATTTGTTTCTAAATACCGGACAGCAGGTCCAGATGAAGCATTAATCGTCACAGGAAGTTACCTAGGAAGTAAAAATGTCCACGTGGATGAAGGTGGAAACAAGATTAAGATTGTGAGAGGCGGCGGTACCTTTGTACTTCCAGTCTTTCAACAAGCAGAGCCGCTCAGCTTACTATCTAGCAAGCTAGACGTTTCAACACCTGAAGTCTATACCGAACAAGGTGTACCAGTCATGGCGGATGGAACAGCCATCATTAAAATTGGCGGATCGATTGAAGAAATCGCGACTGCTGCAGAGCAATTTTTAGGGAAAACAAAAGAAGACCGTGAAAACGAAGCAAGAGAAGTATTAGAAGGCCATCTTCGTTCCATCTTAGGATCAATGACAGTTGAAGAGATTTATAAAAACAGAGAGAAATTCTCTCAAGAAGTACAACGTGTCGCTTCTCAAGATCTAGCGAAAATGGGTCTTGTCATTGTATCGTTTACGATTAAAGATGTTCGTGATAAAAATGGCTATTTAGAATCTCTAGGTAAACCAAGAATTGCCCAAGTAAAACGCGATGCAGATATTGCAACAGCTGAAGCAGATAAAGAAACACGTATCAAACGTGCCGAAGCAGATAAAGATGCGAAGAAATCTGAGCTTGAGCGTGCTACTGAAATCGCTGAAGCAGAAAAGATCAATGAGCTGAAAAGAGCAGAATTCAGACGTGAACAGGATACGGCAAAAGCAAGTGCTGACCAAGCGTACGATCTAGAAACAGCTCGTAACCGACAGCACGTAACTGAACAAGAAATGCAAGTCAAAATCATTGAGCGTCAGAAACAAATTGAATTAGAAGAAAAAGAGATTCAGCGTCGTGAACGTCAATACGATTCTGAAGTGAAAAAGAAAGCAGATGCGGACCGTTATGCTGTTGAGCAGTCGGCTGCCGCGGAAAAAGCGAAACGCCTCGCTGAAGCAGATGCGAAGAAATACAGCATTGAAGCAATGGCCAAAGCAGAAGCTGAGAAAGTCCGTATTGACGGGCTTGCCAAAGCGGAAGCGGATCGTGCAAAAGGGGAAACAGAAGCGGAAGTCATTAGACTAAAAGGACTTGCAGAAGCCGAAGCGAAAGAGAAAATCGCTGAAGCATTCGAACAGTATGGTCAAGCAGCAATCCTTGATATGATTGTGAAAATGCTACCTGAATATGCGAAGCAAGTATCTGCGCCACTTTCTAACATTGATAAAATTACTGTTGTGGATACGGGCGGTAACGGGGAAGGCAGCGGTGCTAATAAAGTCACTGGCTATGCCACAAACCTCATGTCCAGTCTGCAAGAAAGCCTGAAAGCATCCTCTGGAATAGATGTGAAAGAAATTATTGAGAACTTTTCTGGCAAAGGCAATGTGAAGCAAAGCATTCAAGAGCTGACAAACGAGATCAAACAACCAAGAAAAAGCGAAAAAGCGAATCATCAAATAGAAGAATAAAATCAATAGACACCTTTCATCAGAAGGTGTCTATTTGGCATGCGCCCGATATGGATTCTTTTTTACATATGAAGAAAGATTCACGAGAATACCAGCCGATATCATCATAAACATTAAGGAGGAGCCGCCATAGCTAATAAAGGGAAGAGGTATGCCTGTAATGGGGAGAAGCCCGAAGACAGCTCCTAGATTAAATGCTGCTTGGAGCATGATTTGAAACGTGAGCCCGATCGTTAACAGTTTTCCAAATGGGTCGTGTAAAGCTTGCACAATTCGCATGGCTCGATACATGATGAGGAGATATGCACCAATCACAAGCAAAATCCCCATGATTCCCAGTTCTTCACTGATGATGGCCATGATAAAATCCGTATGGGCTTCAGGAAGAAAGCCCAGTTTTTGAATGCTTCCGCCTAAGCCATTTCCCGTCAGCCCGCTTGAATTCATCGCGAAATACGAATGAATCAGCTGATATCCATCCCCATTTTCATACTGAAAAGGATTACGAAAAGAAGTCAGCCGTTTTAAACGGTAAGGAGCTGTCACAGCAAAAAAAGTGATTCCCGCTGCGGCAGTCCATCCCAGCAAAATAAGATGGCGCATTTTCAGTCCAGCGCATAATAAAATAATGCCGCAGCTTAATAAAATAGACACAGCTGTGCCTAAATCCGGCTGCTTTAAGATCAATAAAAAAACAATCCCTAAAAGAATGAGTGGCGGCATTACACCTTTTTTAAAAGATGTAATGTACGCTTGTTTTTTCGCATACACATAGGCAAAATAGATCACCATCACTAGTTTCACAGCTTCTGAAGGCTGGAGCATAAGAGAACCTAGATGAATCCACCGCTGTGAATTATTTTTGACAACACCAATTCCAGGAAGCAGGACAAGGATGAGACATAGCAATGACAGTAAGACAAGCCACTTTATCCATTTGCGATAAATCTGATAAGGGAGAAGAGCGGCAATGAAGAAAAAGAATCCCCCCATCACGAGCCATTGCCATTGTTTGATAAAGAAATAGCTGCCCTGTTCATACTTCACTTCTCCTAAAGGATAACTTGCACTGTAGACCATCAGTAAACCAAATAAGCAGAGAAACACAATCGTACCAACAAGAATGCGGTCGATTCTTTTGAGATGGGATAAAAGGAATGTCATCATCTTCAACCCCAATTGCGACCAAACATATAGGATGATGATCTAAGATTGACACTAAACACGAGACCAATGGCGATCATGTTGGTCAATAGCGCACTGCCTCCATAGCTGATAAAAGGAAGTGCAAGTCCCGTCACAGGCATTAAACCGATTGTCATCCCTACGTTTTGGAAAACTTGAAACATGATTAGCCCAACGACACCTGCACATATGTATAATCCATAGAGTGTATTAGCGTGCATAGCCACGTGAATGATTCGGTAAATCATCATTAAGTACAGACACATCAAAAGAGAGGCGCCAATAAAACCAAACTCCTCACCAATGACGGCAAATATAAAATCCGTATGGGCTTCAGGGATATTGCCACCTTGTACTTGTTGCCCCTTTGTAAAACCGCTTCCTGATAATTGACCTGATCCAATGCCGAGTATCGATTGTTTCAGCTGATACCCGTATGTTGAATCAAATTCATCAGGAGAGAGCCACCCATAAATGCGATCAAGCTGATGAGGCTTAATGATTTTCGTAAAATGCTCAAAATGATGATTGTGCAGATAGATCAAAAAGGCAAGAAGTGCAAGAAAAGCAGCCATTAATGCAGCCGTCATCTTGCTCGAAATCCCTGATACAAGCATCAGTGTAAAGGCAATGGATAAGATCACGAGAGCTGTTCCTAAATCAGGCTGAATTAAGATGAGGAAAAAAGGGACGATCGTCCAGCAAATGACTTTAGTTGTAGGAATGATGCTTTCTTGAAAAGAAAATCGCTGATGCTTGTATTGGTTCAAGACAGCCGCAAGCAGCAGGATCACAAAAATTTTCATGAACTCTGATGGCTGAATTTTGATTGAACCGAAGCTGATCCACCTTTGGGAACCATTTTGACTCGTTCCGAAAAAATGCACAAGAATAATGAGAAAAATACCACATGCAAATAACCGAAAAGATAAACGCTCAAGCAGCTCATAATCAAAGTAGGCAACTGCTGCCATGAGACCGAAACCGACGATATACCAGAAAATTTGCCTTTTGACGAAATAAAGCATATCTTGCGTTTCATACTGTCCCGATCCGCTATAAACAGCTAGTAGGCTGATGACAAATAAACAAATAACAGTGAGTAAAAGTGCGAAGTCAATGCTGTACTGTTTTTTCATGGCTTCTTTTCCTGCTATGCCCTATTTGTCAGTTGGTTTAATATGACTTGCACGGCGGCAGCGTCATCAATATAGCCGATCGGAAAAATATAATCTGGTATTAAATCAACAGGCATAATGAAATAAAGGAGTGCGCCTCCCATCAGCATCAATTCTCGAGGAGTTCCTCGTCCATTGATGAATAAACTGTACATGTTTTTTAACTGCTCAAGAAATGGTCCGACGCCGCTTAGCGTCTTCATCTTTTTTTCAAACTTTGCCGTAATCGTTTCTTTTCCTTTAGCTGTTTGGCTGTAGGCTTCGTATTCGTTTAACTTTTGTTCCAATTTGGTCTGACTAAACGTACCGTCGTAGACCTCTTGATCTTTTAGGGTTTTTTCAATCTCTTCTACCGCTTGAATGAACGTATCACCGTGCGCCTTTTCGTTTTTAATTGGATACCCTGAAGCAGTCAATAGTTGATCTAATGATATGTTCAGAGATTCTGAAAGCCGCTGCAGATGATTCAAAGTGGGTTTTCTTTTTCCATTCATGATTCTGGACAGTGTCGCTTTATCGATTCCTGTGTATGTGCTGAGCTCTCTTAAAGATAAAGAGCGTTGCTGCAATTTTTCCTTTAAAATTTGCCCAAGCTCTGTTGTCTTAATATCCATTTTCTACGCCATCCTTTTCATTATGTATCAACTCTTCTATAGAAGAAGTCGTACCCAATATAAAGGTGTGTTGACAAAATGTCAACGGCTATCCTTTATTGATTGAATTTTAAAAAATAAGAATTTATCATAATATAAATAGGATAAAAACAGTGAGTAGGAGTGGCGCGGATGAAGGTGAGACATGCGGTACATCAAGATATTCCAAAAATCGCTGAGATTCATGTGAAAAGCTGGCAGACGACTTATCAGGGGATTATTTCGCAGGAGTATTTAGATGGTTTAAACATTGAAGATCGGAAAGAGAGCTGGAGAAGAAGGTCACTTGAAGGGACGTTTGTCGCAGAAGATGCGGATGGCGTATTTGGTTTTGCTTCTTTCGGAAAACAACGTGACGAACGTTATTCTACATATGATGGAGAGCTATATGCCATCTATTTATTACAACAGAAACAGAAATCAGGTGCGGGTATTGCTCTAATAGCAAAAGGAGTGGGATATTTAATAGAAAAAGGTTATCAGAATATGCTGCTATGGGTGTTTGAACAAAATTCGGCAAAACAATTTTATCAAAAACTTCAACCTAGTTTTGTCGTTACCAGCCAGTTCGAGCTGGCTGGCGAGAACCATAATGAAATAGGGTATGGATGGGAGCTGTCTATATTGAATAACCATGTACAGCGAATTAAATCGTCAGCTTCCAGTAATAATGAGAGAAAAAAGTGAAGAGCACAGCAAGCAACATGTAAGAAATAAACGGTGAAGCTTCTACTTTTCCTTTCACGCCTGCTATTTTTAAAGCTTCATAGAAGCCTGCCAAAAAATAAGCAAGACTGAGAATATAACAGCACAGCATAATGGAGTAAGGGCTCATTGTCGTACCTCCAGCATGAAATCTTCTACTATTAATAGATTCCATAGAGCAGCAAATTATGCATAAAAAAATAACCAGCTGAAATCAGCCGGTTATTTTTGACGAGGAAAAACCAAACGGGATGCACTTGGGATAAGTATACAAAGAACGATACTGCAAATAATAAATGAAGGAACCATATATGTGCTGTTATAAATTAAAGAGTAGACCCATCCTGGTGTTCCTTTCGGTGCATATTGAGAAAAGAAAACGACGCCAGAAATAAAGAACGTCAGCAGCCTGAAGAAACTAGCAATAAAAACAGCTAGGGTAATATAGAAGAATTGCTGTTTTCGCTTTTGATCCTGAATGGCTTTTTTAATCAGTCCAGAAAACAGGCCGCTTAAAGAAATGACAACAGATGCAACGAAGTAATCGAGGAATCCTTGAACAGGTGTAGCGATAATCGGGCTATTCATCAGCTGAAGACCTGCGATTAACACACCGATGATAAATCCGGTAGATATTCCCCATCTAATAGACATGAGAATGACGGGAATCATAATCAGCGCAAGAGAACCGCCATTGGGCATTCTTAAAAAGAGACCTGATAAGTAATCTAATACAAGTGCAAGTGAAGTCATAATCGCGATTTCCATCAGTCGTACCAATTGATTTGATTGCTGCATAAAAAAATCTCCTTTTTCATGAATTGAGCAAGGAGAGACCGTGTAAGGATGAGTATGTTATTCATAGAAAAACATATCGATTTGAATACACCGTATGTATTCAAGTGATTCCACATTCCTACTTCAGTATTAACTGACAGGTTCAAAGGGTCAGAACAACGAATGTTCACTCTCAGCACAAAGCTCCCCCTGCGGTTATTTAGTTTCAATCTATTATAAATATACTAAAGACCTGCAGGATCAACAATAGATAATTCCCGAGATAAGCAGCATTTGTATCAATATATAGGAAGAGATAAGGAAAAATAAATTATTTAGAAAAAATACTTGTTTCTTCTTTCAAAAGGTGTTATATTTGTATTCGCCGCTGAAACAGCGCGGTTGATAAATAACATTAAGAAAAAAGTTGTTGACTTTATCTTGATAGAATGTTATATTAATAAAGTCGCCTCTGAGAGACGACGAAGATGATCTTTGAAAACTAAACAAGACAAAACGTACCTGTTAATTCGAGTTTTTATAAAAAAATCCTATGAAACTTCATAGGTAGTCAGTCAAACGCTGACGAGGCAGGAAGTGATCACATGCTAAGTTCGCTACATCGTGTAGCAACGCATGTGTGATATGCATCCTGCATACCTCGGAGAGTTTGATCCTGGCTCAGGACGAACGCTGGCGGCGTGCCTAATACATGCAAGTCGAGCGGACAGAAGGGAGCTTGCTCCCGGATGTTAGCGGCGGACGGGTGAGTAACACGTGGGTAACCTGCCTGTAAGACTGGGATAACTCCGGGAAACCGGAGCTAATACCGGATAGTTCCTTGAACCGCATGGTTCAAGGATGAAAGACGGTTTCGGCTGTCACTTACAGATGGACCCGCGGCGCATTAGCTAGTTGGTGGGGTAATGGCTCACCAAGGCGACGATGCGTAGCCGACCTGAGAGGGTGATCGGCCACACTGGGACTGAGACACGGCCCAGACTCCTACGGGAGGCAGCAGTAGGGAATCTTCCGCAATGGACGAAAGTCTGACGGAGCAACGCCGCGTGAGTGATGAAGGTTTTCGGATCGTAAAGCTCTGTTGTTAGGGAAGAACAAGTGCGAGAGTAACTGCTCGCACCTTGACGGTACCTAACCAGAAAGCCACGGCTAACTACGTGCCAGCAGCCGCGGTAATACGTAGGTGGCAAGCGTTGTCCGGAATTATTGGGCGTAAAGGGCTCGCAGGCGGTTTCTTAAGTCTGATGTGAAAGCCCCCGGCTCAACCGGGGAGGGTCATTGGAAACTGGGAAACTTGAGTGCAGAAGAGGAGAGTGGAATTCCACGTGTAGCGGTGAAATGCGTAGAGATGTGGAGGAACACCAGTGGCGAAGGCGACTCTCTGGTCTGTAACTGACGCTGAGGAGCGAAAGCGTGGGGAGCGAACAGGATTAGATACCCTGGTAGTCCACGCCGTAAACGATGAGTGCTAAGTGTTAGGGGGTTTCCGCCCCTTAGTGCTGCAGCTAACGCATTAAGCACTCCGCCTGGGGAGTACGGTCGCAAGACTGAAACTCAAAGGAATTGACGGGGGCCCGCACAAGCGGTGGAGCATGTGGTTTAATTCGAAGCAACGCGAAGAACCTTACCAGGTCTTGACATCCTCTGATAACCCTAGAGATAGGGCTTTCCCTTCGGGGACAGAGTGACAGGTGGTGCATGGTTGTCGTCAGCTCGTGTCGTGAGATGTTGGGTTAAGTCCCGCAACGAGCGCAACCCTTGATCTTAGTTGCCAGCATTCAGTTGGGCACTCTAAGGTGACTGCCGGTGACAAACCGGAGGAAGGTGGGGATGACGTCAAATCATCATGCCCCTTATGACCTGGGCTACACACGTGCTACAATGGACAGAACAAAGGGCTGCAAGACCGCAAGGTTTAGCCAATCCCATAAATCTGTTCTCAGTTCGGATCGCAGTCTGCAACTCGACTGCGTGAAGCTGGAATCGCTAGTAATCGCGGATCAGCATGCCGCGGTGAATACGTTCCCGGGCCTTGTACACACCGCCCGTCACACCACGAGAGTTTGCAACACCCGAAGTCGGTGAGGTAACCTTTATGGAGCCAGCCGCCGAAGGTGGGGCAGATGATTGGGGTGAAGTCGTAACAAGGTAGCCGTATCGGAAGGTGCGGCTGGATCACCTCCTTTCTAAGGATATATGGAGCAGCGTACGTTTTCGTCTTGTTTAGTTTTGAAGGATCATTCCTTCAAAACATGTCTCTAGCGAGACAGGATTGTTCTTTGAAAACTAGATAACAATAAGTAATACATTCACATTGAATGCAATGCAAAGTTCATCACACATAGTGATTCTTTCTAAAGTAAGAAATGGTTAAGTTAGAAAGGGCGCACGGTGGATGCCTTGGCACTAGGAGCCGATGAAGGACGGGACGAACACCGATATGCTTCGGGGAGCTGTAAGCAAGCTTTGATCCGGAGATTTCCGAATGGGGAAACCCACTGCTCGTAATGGAGTAGTATCCATACTTGAATACATAGAGTATGAGAAGGCATACCCGGGGAACTGAAACATCTAAGTACCCGGAGGAAGAGAAAGCAAATGCGATTCCCTGAGTAGCGGCGAGCGAAACGGGAACAGCCCAAACCAAGAGGCTTGCCTCTTGGGGTTGTAGGACACTCTATACGGAGTTACAAAGGAATGATATAAGCGAAGAGGTCTGGAAAGGCCCGCCAAAGAAGGTAACAGCCCTGTAACTGAAATGTCATTCTCTCCAGAGTGGATCCTGAGTACGGCGGAACACGTGAAATTCCGTCGGAATCCGGGAGGACCATCTCCCAAGGCTAAATACTCCCTAGTGACCGATAGTGAACCAGTACCGTGAGGGAAAGGTGAAAAGCACCCCGGAAGGGGAGTGAAATAGATCCTGAAACCGTGTGCCTACAAGTAGTCAGAGCCCGTTAACGGGTGATGGCGTGCCTTTTGTAGAATGAACCGGCGAGTTACGATCCCGTGCAAGGTTAAGCAGAAGATGCGGAGCCGCAGCGAAAGCGAGTCTGAATAGGGCGCATGAGTACGTGGTCGTAGACCCGAAACCAGGTGATCTACCCATGTCCAGGGTGAAGTTCAGGTAACACTGAATGGAGGCCCGAACCCACGCACGTTGAAAAGTGCGGGGATGAGGTGTGGGTAGGGGTGAAATGCCAATCGAACCTGGAGATAGCTGGTTCTCTCCGAAATAGCTTTAGGGCTAGCCTCAAGGTAAGAGTCTCGGAGGTAGAGCACTGATTGGACTAGGGGCCCCTACCGGGTTACCGAATTCAGTCAAACTCCGAATGCCGATGACTTATCCTTGGGAGTCAGACTGCGAGTGATAAGATCCGTAGTCGAAAGGGAAACAGCCCAGACCGCCAGCTAAGGTCCCAAAGTATACGTTAAGTGGAAAAGGATGTGGAGTTGCTTAGACAACCAGGATGTTGGCTTAGAAGCAGCCACCATTTAAAGAGTGCGTAATAGCTCACTGGTCGAGTGACTCTGCGCCGAAAATGTACCGGGGCTAAACGTATCACCGAAGCTGCGGACTGTTCTTACGAACAGTGGTAGGAGAGCGTTCTAAGGGCTGTGAAGCCAGACCGGAAGGACTGGTGGAGCGCTTAGAAGTGAGAATGCCGGTATGAGTAGCGAAAGACGGGTGAGAATCCCGTCCACCGAATGCCTAAGGTTTCCTGAGGAAGGCTCGTCCGCTCAGGGTTAGTCGGGACCTAAGCCGAGGCCGAAAGGCGTAGGCGATGGACAACAGGTTGATATTCCTGTACCACCTCCTCACCATTTGAGCAATGGGGGGACGCAGGAGGATAGGGTAAGCGCGGTATTGGATATCCGCGTCCAAGCAGTTAGGCTGGGAAATAGGCAAATCCGTTTCCCGTGAAGGCTGAGCTGTGATGGCGAGCGAAATTTAGTAGCGAAGTTCCTGATTCCACACTGCCAAGAAAAGCCTCTAGCGAGGTGAGAGGTGCCCGTACCGCAAACCGACACAGGTAGGCGAGGAGAGAATCCTAAGGTGATCGAGAGAACTCTCGTTAAGGAACTCGGCAAAATGACCCCGTAACTTCGGGAGAAGGGGTGCTTCTTAGGGTGTTAAAGCCCCGAGAAGCCGCAGTGAATAGGCCCAGGCGACTGTTTAGCAAAAACACAGGTCTCTGCGAAGCCGTAAGGCGAAGTATAGGGGCTGACGCCTGCCCGGTGCTGGAAGGTTAAGAGGAGCGCTTAGCGTAAGCGAAGGTGCGAATTGAAGCCCCAGTAAACGGCGGCCGTAACTATAACGGTCCTAAGGTAGCGAAATTCCTTGTCGGGTAAGTTCCGACCCGCACGAAAGGCGCAACGATCTGGGCACTGTCTCAACGAGAGACTCGGTGAAATTATAGTACCTGTGAAGATGCAGGTTACCCGCGACAGGACGGAAAGACCCCGTGGAGCTTTACTGCAGCCTGATATTGAATGTTGGTACAGCTTGTACAGGATAGGTAGGAGCCTTGGAAACCGGAGCGCTAGCTTCGGTGGAGGCATCGGTGGGATACTACCCTGGCTGTATTGACCTTCTAACCCGCTGCCCTTATCGGGCAGGGAGACAGTGTCAGGTGGGCAGTTTGACTGGGGCGGTCGCCTCCTAAAATGTAACGGAGGCGCCCAAAGGTTCCCTCAGAATGGTTGGAAATCATTCGCAGAGTGTAAAGGCACAAGGGAGCTTGACTGCGAGACCTACAAGTCGAGCAGGGACGAAAGTCGGGCTTAGTGATCCGGTGGTTCCGCATGGAAGGGCCATCGCTCAACGGATAAAAGCTACCCCGGGGATAACAGGCTTATCTCCCCCAAGAGTCCACATCGACGGGGAGGTTTGGCACCTCGATGTCGGCTCATCGCATCCTGGGGCTGTAGTCGGTCCCAAGGGTTGGGCTGTTCGCCCATTAAAGCGGTACGCGAGCTGGGTTCAGAACGTCGTGAGACAGTTCGGTCCCTATCCGTCGCGGGCGCAGGAAATTTGAGAGGAGCTGTCCTTAGTACGAGAGGACCGGGATGGACGCACCGCTGGTGTACCAGTTGTTCTGCCAAGGGCATCGCTGGGTAGCTATGTGCGGACGGGATAAGTGCTGAAAGCATCTAAGCATGAAGCCCCCCTCAAGATGAGATTTCCCATTCCGCAAGGAAGTAAGATCCCTGAAAGATGATCAGGTTGATAGGTCTGAGGTGGAAGCGTGGTGACACGTGGAGCTGACAGATACTAATAGATCGAGGACTTAACCTATATTCTATTGTGAAGCATGAACATTGTTATCTAGTTTTGAGAGAACATTCTCTCCATCAGGTTTGGTGGCGATAGCGAAGAGGTCACACCCGTTCCCATACCGAACACGGAAGTTAAGCTCTTCAGCGCCGATGGTAGTTGGGGGTTTCCCCCTGTGAGAGTAGGACGCCGCCAAGCTTCTATAAGGATCAGTTCCAGTCGGAACTGGTCTTTTTTGTGCAAGTTGAGGGTACATACATTCACTTGTTTGATAAAAGATCGTGGCTTCATTTTATGTCCACAAGCAGCGTGTAAAATACTTGGATATAAAGAGAAAATGAGCCTATCGCATAAAACATATCTATAAAAAACAATAGAGAGATAGAGTATCAGCTTATATAGGGAAATTAAAGATGTGTAAGCTTATATGATTTTTATAAATGCTTACGGCTAAAGAGATTACATATATCATTAAAGTATAAAAATGAGGGACTGCTAATATTTCTGAAGGAATCGAACGTTTTAAAAGAGAATATAGAAGAGAGAAGTTCAGCTGCTGAACGTGGAACAGCAGCTGTTTGAATAGGTGAAATGACGATCATTTGTTAAAAGAAATACGCAATGAAAATTGAAATAAAATTTTTTTAATATAGCCTTTACAAATGATTAAAACCTGTATATAATAATCTTTGTCGGATCGAGAGATTCCTACATAGTGGAGGATTAGCTCAGCTGGGAGAGCATCTGCCTTACAAGCAGAGGGTCGGCGGTTCGAGCCCGTCATCCTCCACCATATTTATTCTTACATAATGTTAGGATAGATAAAGCCGGTGTAGCTCAACTGGTAGAGCAACTGACTTGTAATCAGTAGGTTGGGGGTTCAAGTCCTCTTGCCGGCACCACTTTCATATGGTAAGATAGACAAGTCGCTTTTAAAGCGAGCCATTAGCTCAGTTGGTAGAGCATCTGACTTTTAATCAGAGGGTCGAAGGTTCGAGTCCTTCATGGCTCACCATGTTTCATGCGGGTGTGGCGGAATTGGCAGACGCGCTAGACTTAGGATCTAGTGTCTTTATGACGTGGGGGTTCAAGTCCCTTCACCCGCATTGCCAAATAAAATAAAGAAATCCTGTAATGCGGAAGTAGTTCAGTGGTAGAACACCACCTTGCCAAGGTGGGGGTCGCGGGTTCGAATCCCGTCTTCCGCTTATACCATCCACGCCGGGGTGGTGGAATTGGCAGACACACAGGACTTAAAATCCTGCGGTAGGTGACTACCGTGCCGGTTCAAGTCCGGCCCTCGGCATTATAAATAAGCGCCCGTAGCTCAATTGGATAGAGCGTTTGACTACGGATCAAAAGGTTAGGGGTTCGACTCCTCTCGGGCGCGCCATTAAGATCGGGAAGTAGCTCAGCTTGGTAGAGCACTTGGTTTGGGACCAAGGGGTCGCAGGTTCGAATCCTGTCTTCCCGACCATCTTTTATGGGGCCTTAGCTCAGCTGGGAGAGCGCCTGCCTTGCACGCAGGAGGTCAGCGGTTCGATCCCGCTAGGCTCCACTTTTTAAAAGATTATTTTGATCATGGCGGTGTAGCTCAGCTGGCTAGAGCGTACGGTTCATACCCGTGAGGTCGGGGGTTCGATCCCCTCCGCCGCTATAAAGGACCTTTAGCTCAGTTGGTTAGAGCAGACGGCTCATAACCGTCCGGTCGTAGGTTCGAGTCCTACAAGGTCCACCATCTATACGGAGGAATACCCAAGTCCGGCTGAAGGGATCGGTCTTGAAAACCGACAGGGGTGTCAAAGCCCGCGGGGGTTCGAATCCCTCTTCCTCCGCCATATTTTTTAAAAGCCATATCATCGCGGGGTGGAGCAGTTCGGTAGCTCGTCGGGCTCATAACCCGAAGGTCGCAGGTTCAAATCCTGCCCCCGCAACCAAAATGGTCCGGTAGTTCAGTTGGTTAGAATGCCTGCCTGTCACGCAGGAGGTCGCGGGTTCGAGTCCCGTCCGGACCGCCATTTTTCAAAAGAATACTTGGCTCGGTAGCTCAGTTGGTAGAGCAACGGACTGAAAATCCGTGTGTCGGCGGTTCGATTCCGTCCCGAGCCACTTTTATAAAAATATTCATAGTATGGCGGTTGTGGCGAAGTGGTTAACGCACCAGATTGTGGCTCTGGCACTCGTGGGTTCGATTCCCATCAATCGCCCCATACATATTTTTGCGGGTGTAGTTTAGTGGTAAAACCTCAGCCTTCCAAGCTGATGTCGTGGGTTCGATTCCCATCACCCGCTCCATTTGTATATCTGTTCATGGGCCTGTAGCTCAGCTGGTTAGAGCGCACGCCTGATAAGCGTGAGGTCGGTGGTTCGAGTCCACTCAGGCCCACCATGATCTTCCGCAGTAGCTCAGTGGTAGAGCTATCGGCTGTTAACCGATCGGTCGTAGGTTCGAATCCTACCTGCGGAGCCAAATGGAGAAGTACTCAAGTGGCTGAAGAGGCGCCCCTGCTAAGGGTGTAGGTCGCGTAAGCGGCGCGAGGGTTCAAATCCCTCCTTCTCCGCCATTGATCTGGCCCGTTGGTCAAGCGGTTAAGACACCGCCCTTTCACGGCGGTAACACGGGTTCGAATCCCGTACGGGTCATTTTTAAAAGAGATCTTGTCAAAGATCTCTTTTTTATTTTCTCCAAAACGAAAGACCGCATCATGGCGGTCTTTTTTTTACATATTCATGGAATAGATCGTATAAGACAAGTATGTGGCAAAGAAACCCCATAAGACATAAGGAATCAGTAAAATTGGAACGACTTTGCTTAGTTTACGTGAGACGATGACAAGTGCAAGTGCTGTCAGTGCGACGAGAAGGCAGTCGATTGTAGCTACAAACAAATCCTTTTGTGTAAATTGAAAAAAGCTAAAGGCTTGATTGAAAACATAATTTAAAAGGAAAAGAATCCAAAATGGTAAAGTGATTTTTTGGAATCCATATTTTCCATAAATGATCGCTGCGGACAATGAGATGAGTGCAAATAAGACAGCCCACACAGCACCGATCACACCGCCACCAGGCGTCCATTCTGGTTTATTCAATGCGTCATACCATTCTCTGTCGACGGGGAACAAGAATCCGGCAATAGAGAATAGTGCGTATGTAATAAAGAAGACGACAATCGCCCAAATGATACTTTTTCTAGCCATCAAGAATCTCCTCCAATCAAATTCACTCTTAAAATGATTTCCCAATAATTACATGATATAAACATAAAGCCCCCAATATGAGGGGACTAATGATTTTCTTCTGTATAAGGTTCTTCCTCGTACGGTTTCAAGTCACCAAATACTGTCATGACACCTTCTTCGTCTAGTGCTTCTTCATAGGCCTCGTGTGCTTTGGTCGGATACACCTTGCTTGCTTTTCCTTCAATATCAGCAGCTGCGAATCCTTCGTAGTCCTCCACATAATCTTCATCTTCTGATTGTGTATATACATCATCGTATGTTAGAGGAGGGAATTCCATATCAGACGGGGTCTCAGAGTTTCCGTAGCGTTCTACGTCTTGGTAGGCATCCTCTCCATCGTACGCAGCACTTTCTTCATTTTCGAATTGTCCCGCGGGAGGACTTAATAAATCCTCTTCAATCGGACGGTTTTGTGAAACGGTCTGTTCTTTTGAATGCTCTGTGCATGTGACGGCAGTAGGCAAGGCTTCTAAGCGTTCCTTTGGAATAGGGGCTTTACAGACCTTGCACAGACCATAAGAGCCGTCTGCAATGGCTTGGAGTGCTTCATTGATGTCTAACATATGTTCATGTTCCAAGCTGTTTAAAGCAATATCTTTCCCACGTTCGAACAGCTCTGTCCCTTGATCACCAGGGTGGTTATCATAGGCAGACAATTCACCGATTGAATCGTAAGGAAAGGATACTTTCTGTTCATCGTCATGGCTTTTGGCTTCAAGTTCTTTCTTTTCATCGAGAAGGCGCTGCTTCAAATGATGTAATTCGTCTTTAGACAACAAAGCGATCATCCTTTCATATCAAACATATTGTTAGTATGAGCAATTTTGTATGTAAGACTAGTTCCAATTTGAAGCAATTCCTTATTAAAAAAACGCCTGCGGCTGCAGGCGTTTTTTGTTACGCGATATAGTATTGTATGATTAAAGCGATCGTCAGCAGAAAACCAAAAAATGTATTGGTTTGAGCTGTAGATTTCATGGCATTCATTAATTCAATCGGCTTTTCTTTTTGTTTAAACTCTTTAATGGCTGTATAGGCTTTTGGCACACTCAGTAAAACAAGAAGACTCCAAAGACCGACGATATCTGTGAAGATATAAACAAAAATGAGTACATATGATACCAAAAACATGGAAAGTAAAATGTTCACTGCAGCTTTGCGTCCAGCAAGAATGGCAAGTGTTCTTCGTCCATTTTCCTTATCCCCGTCTAAATCACGGATATTGTTCGATAGTAAGATGGCACCAACTAAAATAGAAATTGGTAGTGAGATGAGAACCGCTTTAGATGTCAGTGTGCCTGTTTGGATATAGAAACTAATCAAGATGATTCCTAATCCCATAAAAGCACCTGAAACAAGTTCTCCAAACGGTGTATATGCAATTGGTACAGGGCCGCCAGTATAGAAATAGCCTGCTGCCATACAAATAAGTCCTATTAGTGCAATCCACCAGCTAGACATCATGCAAATATATACCCCAAGTAATAAAGAAAGCGCAAATAGTGCATAAGCGAGGCTGAGGACTGTCTTTGGCTTCACACCGTTTCTTACAATGGCTCCGCCGATGCCGACAGATTTCTCGTTGTCAAGCCCGCGAACATAATCAAAGTACTCATTAAACATGTTTGTTGCGATTTGGATAAACATAGATGCAAACAGCATGGCTAAAAACAGCCCAACATGTATTTGACCACTTGGAAGTGCTAAAACAGTTCCTAAAGTAACGGGAATAAATGCCGCTGTTAGTGTATGCGGTCGTAGTAAATTCCACCAAATTCGCCAGTTTTTATCAGGCTTTATTGGTGAAAGCTGATCTGATATCGATTGATGCTGCATAAAATATACTCCTTTAAATAAAAAAATACGTACACGTCCAAATTCCAGTTTAGCAAAGTTCAAAAAGGTGTCAATATATTGATGCGATGAATCGGGAAAAAGATGTTTGCTAATCGTTGCCATATCGAAGGAAAGCTTGATTTTAGAACAGGACCTGCCATTTTACCTTTGATGCTCTCGTTTCAATAAGCAGGAGCGAAAAAATCTTGAAAGCGTGATATAATAAGGATTCGAGGTTTTAAAAGCTGTTTTCTTTACTAAGTTCATCTGTTAAGGTTTATAATAGAAAAGCAGGTCATTCGACATATTCGAATGTTCATGTATTTTTGTTATGGTTTTATTTTTTATGTTATTTCATGGATTTTGGAGGAATGTATCATGGTGACAACAGTGCAAAGTACTTTCCGGCAGGAAGCGCTCGCGACATTAGAAGAAGCGAATAACGTCAACCATGCTGTTTTGATAAGCTACTCCAGAAGAGTTGACGATCTGGATCCTCTTGCCTTTTTCCAAAGCGGCGAAGCGGATTTTTTAGGCGAGCGGTTTTTTTGGTCTGATCCAGAAAGCCAAATGATATTTTCTGGACTTGGCAGAGCGGCCGTCATTAAATCATCTGAGCAAGGCAAGGAACGATTCGATATAGTCCATCAAGAATGGGAACAGCTAAAACAGCACATGTTCCATTTTCATGATGAGAAGGAGTTAAAGCAAGCGGCTGTTGGTCCGCTTTTATTTGGAGGATTCTCGTTTGATCCGCAGGAAGAGAAGGCGCGTCATTGGGAAGCATTTGGCGAGGCTCATTTTTTTGTGCCATCGATCATGCTGACTGTCTCAAAAGAAGGCAGTTTTCTTACGATCAATGAGTGGAAGCAGGTGGACGGGAATGTTCATCAGCTTATTCAAGAATTAGAACAAAAAGCCTCTCGTTTCGAGACATTGCCAGTACGGACTGGTGGACAAGCTGAACTTGTTCATATGGAAGAGCTGGATGTGAACGAATGGATGAAGGCGATCCAAGAAGCGACAGACCACATTCGTGCAAACGAATATGAAAAGGTTGTTTTAGCAAGAGAAGTCTTGCTTCACTATAAAAATCAAATTGAACTTGCTCCACTATTAGCAGAATTATTAAAGCACCAAACAACGAGTTATGTATTTGCGGTTGAACAGGGAAGACAAGCATTTGTCGGAGCCACGCCGGAACGCTTAGTGAAAAAAAGCGGCGGAGAGGTCTTTTCATCCTGTTTAGCAGGTTCCATTGTTCGCGGAAAAGATGAAGCGGAGGATTACGCATTAGGCGAGGAACTGCTGCATGATGAGAAGAATTTGATTGAACATCAAATTGTCGTCAATATGATTGAGCAAGCATTTAAAGCGAATTGCCTTCATGTGCATAAACCAAATCAACCAAGTCTTTATAAAACAAAAAACATTCAGCATTTGTTTACACCGATTGTGGGAGAAATCAAAAGCAGCTGTTCCCTCTTTTCATTAATTGAGCAGCTTCATCCGACGCCGGCATTAGGCGGATATCCTAAGGAAAAGGCGGTTGAAGTGATTCGTGAAATCGAACCGCTTAAGCGCGGCTGGTATGCAGCGCCGGTAGGCTGGATTGATTCTCAGGATAATGGAGAATTTGCTGTAGCCATTCGGTCAGGTCTTATTGAGGAAGATCGTGTTCGTTTGTTCGCCGGCTGTGGAATTGTAGAGGATTCCCTTGCAAAGCAGGAGTATGAGGAAACACAAGTGAAGTTAAGACCAATGCTGTCTGCTCTTGGAGGTCATCCTATTGAATAATCACATCATGACAACATATATAGGCAGATTGATGGATGAATTCGTCCAAGGTGGTGTGAAAGAGGCAGTTGTCTGTCCTGGTTCTCGTTCAACTCCGCTTGCGATGCTGGCCCTTGCTCATCAAGACATCCATGTCCATGTTTTAGTGGACGAACGGTCTGCTGCTTTTTATGCGCTTGGTCTTGCAAAAGCAAGTCAATCACCAGTGCTGCTCATTTGTACATCAGGTACAGCAGCTGCTAACTTTTATCCAGCCATTGTAGAGGCGCATTATTCTCGTGTACCTCTTATTGTGTTAACTGCTGATCGGCCGCACGAATTGAGGGAAGTTGGGGCACCTCAAGCGATTGATCAGCAATTCTTATTCGGTAAGTTTGTTAAATGGTTCACAGACTTAGCATTGCCAGAGGAAAGTCAAACGATGCTGCGTTATGTTCAGACAGCAGCTGCGAGAGCAAATCACATGTCGATGCAGGAGCCAAAGGGGCCTGTTCAGATCAATGTACCTCTGAGAGAACCATTGCTTCCTGATCTGTCTATTGACCCTTTCGCGCGAGAAGAATCAGACACGAAAAAGGTATTAGCATCAGGTCAGGCTTTCCCAAATGATCGAGTGATGTCTGAAATCGTAACCGTCATGAACCAATCCAAAAAGGGACTGATTGTGGCTGGTGAACTTCATACACAGGAAGAAAAAGAGGCGGTTTTACGCCTTTCGAAAGCTCTGCATTTACCTATTTTAGCTGACCCGCTGTCTCTTTTACGCAACGGACATGAAAATGAAGATCTGATCATCGATGCGTATGATTCTTTATTAAAAGATGAAGCATTACAGCAGCACCTATTGCCGGATATGGTCATTCGCTTTGGACCGATGCCTGTATCTAAGCCCTTATTCAAGTGGCTGGAAAAACATGCGGAAGTAAAGCAGATTGTTGTTGATGCTGCCGGAGGCTTCCGTGATCCTGGGTTAAGTGCTTCATACGTCATTGAAAGTACTGTCTCTGCTTTTGGAGAAGCAGCATTAAATCAAGCAGTACAACGTAAAGAGACAAGTTTCTTAAACTGCTGGCAGAATGCTAATTCTTCATTCAGAACGCATGCAGCCCGCTATTCAGATGAGGATTTGTCCTTTGAAGGGAATGTGTACCGTCAGCTTCAGCACCTCTTGCCAAAGGAGAGTGTCCTTTTTATCGGTAATAGTATGCCGATTCGTGATGTAGATACATTTTTTGAGACTCAGTCCAAGCCTTTTCGAATGATGGCGAATCGCGGAGCAAATGGCATTGACGGCGTTGTGTCCACAGCACTTGGCACGTATGCAGCCTTGAAGCAGCCAGTCACTTTAGTCATTGGAGATTTATCATTTTACCATGATATGAACGGTCTGCTTGCAGCTAAGCTGATGGACATTCCGCTGACAGTTGTTTTGATAAACAATGATGGGGGAGGTATCTTTTCTTTCCTTCCGCAGGCGTCTGATAAACCTTATTATGAAAAGCTCTTCGGTACGCCGACAGGACTGAATTTTGAGTATGCATCGAAGTTATATGGGGGAACCTATTCGAAACCGTCAACGAAACAAGAGTTACATGATGTGTACATGGCGCATATAGATGAACCAGGGCTTCATTTAATTGAAATTGAAACAGATCGTCATTCCCGTGTAGACAAGCATCGTCAAATGATGGATGACATATTGGAAGAAGTGAAAAAAGAATGCCTTCTCTCATCATAAGAATGCGTGATGGGGTAGCGTACGAAGTGGTGGACCAGGACCCTTCGGCAGCAAATGCCACATTATGCTTACACGGCTTCACTGGAAGTGCAGCGTCTTGGACGTTCTTGAATGCTTATTTGGAGAATACAAGACTGATTCAGATCAGCTTGCTTGGACATGGGCGTACGGACTCGCCAGAAAGTGTGAGAAGATATGCCATGTCTCAGCAGCTGGCAGATCTTGTAGAGATTTTAAACCAATTAAAGCTTCACAAAGTGAATATTCTCGGATATTCTATGGGAGGACGTATTGCTTTATCATTTGCCGCTCGTTATCCAGATCGTGTCAATAAATTGATTCTTGAGAGTACATCTCCTGGGCTTCGCACTTTTAAAGAGCGGATGGCAAGACTAAAGCATGATCATCAGCTTGCTCAAAAGATTAGACATGAAGGCTTAGTGAAGTTTGTGGATTTTTGGGAAAGCATTCCTTTGTTTGCGTCGCAGAAAACTTTATCAGCGGAAAGGCAGACTGAGCTGAGAGAGGGAAGACTAAAAGCCAATCCTCTTGGACTGGCTCGCAGCTTAGAGGGAATTGGAACAGGTTCACAGCCGTCTGTTTGGAAGGCGTTAAAGCATATTCATTTGCCTGCTTTGTTCATTTGCGGAACGCTTGATGAAAAGTTCTGCCATATCGGCAAACGTATGCAGCAGGAGCTGAAAGGAAGTCAATTTATAGTGGCTGAGCATGCTGGGCATACAGTTCATGTGGAACAACCACATTTTTTTGGTAAAATAGTAAGTGAGTTTATTTTAGCGCAAGATTAGAGGAGGAAATATTGATGGCTATTGAATGGCAAACTGAGCGTCAGTATGACGAAATTTTATATGAAACATACAATGGGATCGCAAAGATTACGATTAATCGTCCGCACGTACATAACGCGTTTACCCCAAAGACTGTTAGTGAATTAATTGATGCATTTTCACGGGCTCGTGATAATTCAGAAGTTGGTGTGATCGTACTTGCAGGTGCTGGCGGAAAAGCATTCTGTTCTGGTGGAGACCAAAAAGTTCGCGGCCATGGCGGTTATGTAGGAGACGATCAAATTCCACGTCTAAATGTATTAGACTTGCAGCGTTTGATTCGTGTCATTCCAAAACCAGTTATCGCAATGGTAGCAGGTTACGCGATTGGCGGAGGCCACGTTCTTCACGTTGTGTGTGACCTGACGATTGCAGCAGATAATGCAATTTTTGGACAAACAGGTCCAAAAGTAGGCAGCTTTGATGCTGGTTATGGTTCAGGCTACCTTGCACGTATTGTTGGTCATAAGAAAGCAAGAGAAATCTGGTACTTATGCCGTCAATACAATGCACAAGAAGCGCTTGATATGGGACTTGTTAACACAGTTGTCCCATTAGATCAGCTTGAAGAGGAAACGGTGAAGTGGTGTGAGGAGATGCTAGAAAAGAGCCCGACTGCTTTACGATTCTTGAAGGCTGCATTTAACGCAGATACGGATGGATTAGCTGGAATTCAGCAATTTGCAGGAGATGCGACACTTCTTTATTACACAACAGATGAAGCAAAAGAAGGACGCGATTCCTTTAAGGAAAAACGCAAGCCGGACTTCGGCCAGTTCCCGCGTTTCCCTTGATTCAATGATATCAATGAACAACAGCTTAGTGCATCAGACTAAGCTGTTTTCTTTTACGAAAAGGAGGTGTCATGATGAAGCAACCTAATTGGCTGCTGCACCGTGCCTATTTAACGCCAGATCGAGTCGCACTCATTTATCAAGAGAAAGAGTGGACATTTCACGAATTAGCTCAAGAAGCGGAAGAGCTTTCAAATAGACTTGCTCAGACATCATTGAAAAAAGGGGAAACGGTTGCGCTTTTGATGAACAATCATCCTCATATGGTGATGCTTGTACATGCCTGTTTTTTATTAGGGTTAAAAATTGTGCTATTGAATAATAAGCTGACAAAAGCTGAAAGGCGCTATCAGCTAGAAGATGCAAAAGCCGCGGCGTTATTAACAGAATCTAGTTATGCAAGCGACCATGAGGGTGATTTACCCGTTTATACAATGGAAACTTTACCTAAACCAGGGCAAGGCCATGTCAACAAGATCGAGAGTGAATTTGATTTGAATGAAACAGCGACCATCATGTATACATCTGGTACAACAGGACGTCCAAAAGGGGTTGAGCAAACGTTTGGCAATCATTTTCATAGTGCTGTTTCCTCTGCACTGAATCTGGGTCTCAGAGAGGATGACCGCTGGCTCATTGCCCTGCCTCTTTTTCATATTAGCGGCTTATCTGCTTTATTTAAGTCTGTGATATATGGCATGACAGTCGTGCTTCATCAGAAGTTTGACGTCGATGAAGTAAAGGATTCTATTGAACGGCATCGTGTAACGATGATTTCTGTTGTGCAGACGATGTTATCTCGTTTGTTAAGCAGATTGGCAGAATGTCCGTCTTCTTTGCGCTGTCTTTTATTAGGCGGAGGACCTGCGCCTTATGCGATGCTTCAAGAAAGCAAAGAGAAGGGCTTTCCTGTCTTTCAATCGTACGGGATGACGGAAACCTGTTCACAAATTGTGACCCTTGCGCCCGAATTTAGTGTAGAGAAGCTTGGGTCAGCGGGAAAACCTCTTTTTGGGTGTGAGCTGAAAATTCAAGATGGTGATCGCATTTGCCGTCCTTTTGAGCATGGTGAAATCATGGTGAAAGGTGCAAATGTGATGAAAGGATACCTTTACCGTGAAGAGGCGACCGCGGCTGCTTTTGATGAGGGCTGGCTGAAAACGGGCGATATTGGCTATGTGGATGAGGAAGGGTTCTTATTTGTGCTTGACCGCCGTTCAGATTTAATTATTTCTGGCGGAGAAAATATTTATCCTGCGGAAATTGAAGCGGTTCTGCTAACACATCCGCATGTCAAGGAAGCCGGAGTAACGGGTATGTATGATGATAGATGGGGAGAGGTACCTGCTGCTTTCCTTGTAACAGATGATAAGATACCGGAGAATGAGCTCTATGCTTTATGTGGGTCGCATTTAGCCAAATATAAATGGCCCGCCGTTTTTCACTTTGTGGACGAGCTGCCAAGAAATGCGTCGAATAAATTGCAAAGGCACAGACTCAGATCAAAGGGGTTTTCAAATGATTCAAATTGAACGAGTAATTTTATATCATGTCACGATGAAGCTTAAACAGCCATTTACAACAAGTCTTGGAACCATTTCAGAGCGTGAGTTTATTATTGTTGAAGTCAAAGATCAGACAGGATTGACTGGATGGGGAGAAGTCTCTGCTTTTTCTTCTCCGTGGTATACAGAAGAAACAATTGAGACTTGCTATCATATGCTGAGGGCTTTCTTTATACCGAACGTGCTGACGCGCACCTTTACACATCCTTCAGAAATCCCTGACAGTCTATATCATTTTAAAGGCAATAGGATGGCGAAAGCAGGCATTGAAGCGGCTGTTTGGGATATTTATGCGAAGCGTGAGAATAAGTCTTTACGCGATGTATTAGGCGGTACAAAAGATAGAATACCATCTGGTGTTGTGGCGGGGTTAGGCCCTATTGACGATATGCTTGAGCAAATTCAGCAATTTGTTGACCAAGGTTATCAGCGGGTGAAGGTGAAAATTAAACCGGGGCAAGATATTGGACTTCTTCAAAAGATCAGAGAGTCTTTTCCTGATCTGCCATTAATGGCAGATGCAAACTCTGCTTATGAATTAAAAGATATTAGCAAGCTTAAGCAGCTCGACGATATTCGTTTATTAATGATTGAACAGCCTTTAGCTGCAGATGATATTGTGGACCACCGCCATTTGCAAAAGCATTTAAAAACGCCGATTTGTTTAGATGAAAGTATTTGTTCTTTAGATGATGCTAGAAAAGCTGTAGAGCTTGGCAGCTGTCAAATTATTAATGTGAAGCCTTCACGAGTTGGCGGATTGACAGAGGCTCTTAAAATTCATACGTTCAGTAAGGAGCATCAAATTCCGTTATGGTGCGGAGGGATGATTGAAACAGGTATTTCCCGAGCGCAGAACGTAGCACTTGCTTCGCTTCCTCAATTTACGATTCCCGGTGATATTTCAGCTTCGTCAAAATTTTGGGAGCAGGATATCATTTTTCCTGAAATTAAGGTTGAAAATGGGTTTATTGAGGTGCCTCGTTCACCAGGAATGGGCGTGGAAGTTGATTACCAAGCGCTCCGTTCGTTTTCTGATAAAATCGACGTGTTTACAAAACATGATTTTGTGAGATAAAAACGAAGGAATCACCTTTTGCATCCCAAATAGAATCTAGATATAGTGAGAGAAAGTTTTTCCTTCCTGTCTGAACAAAAAAGAAAGAGCGGTGATCCGCTCTTTCTTACTCTTCAACCAGCTCGCTGTCATAAGCAAGCTGTCCGATATACTGATGAATTTCACTTGGCATGTTTGATGCATGTCCATATTCATAATCCCAAAGATTTAAAAAGGAGTGAGCGGCTTGGTGGAATGCGGCTTCATCCGCGTCATGAATTTCGTCAAAAAACGTTTGAAGCAACCGATCGTGTTTCAAATTGAAGCGCCTCCTTCAATGAGACTTAAAGGTCTTGTGGTTTAAACGTTTTACAATCCGTTTCTTCACTTTTCTCAGCCGTATTTCCTGTGTGGCTGACGACATAGATTGCATCTGCACCACAGCGGTTTCCAGCATTCCAATAGGAACAGTTATTGACTTCACAAAGGATTTTTTGACTCATACAGATGACCTCCTTTTGAGTATGTCTTTCATCTATAATGTAACCGAAATGAAGCTCGTCCATTCATGTTAATCTTCCTGACGAATATAGCGCTTATCTTTCATAAATAATTTCCAGAAGAAATAAAATCCGGGAAACAAGATGATAAACCCTACAATATAGGTGATAAATAATGCCCTAAATGTGACAGGGTCTGTAAATCCAGACATGATTGTAATATCTGGATAAGCCATGTAAGGCAAATGGGCACGCCCATACACATAGCTTGCTAAGAAATATTGAATGGTAATCGCAATGACGGCAAGGCGTGGTCTCCCTTTCCGATGCTTAAACCGGCTGTTTGGTAAAAATAGAGCCAGTCCTGCGAGCAAAAACATTAAGAGAGATACAAGAAGAATAGGAATGTTCTGCATCATTTTTGTGAACAGCCAATTGGCCTCGCTTCGTAATGTCAGCATGATAAAAAAGGCCATCATGAGTGAAAGTGGACCCGTAATGAGCGCCCCTCTTCTATAAATGCTGTAAGCTTCATCTTCATCAGCAACATTAGAGAAATCAGCTAAAAGCAAGGACGAAAGAAAAAGGGTGCTGAAAATGGCAAAGCCGATAAAAGAATAGACATTTGCACTTGTAAAGACTAGTCCAAGATCTAATGAGTAGACGTTGTTCTCCTGAAAGATAAAGCCACCATGGGTGATTGGGAGAACCATGATCAGGATGGACGGAATGATAAAGCCGCTGATCCCTGAAATATACGTCACCGCTTTTCGGTATTTCTTAGGCAGTGAATGAGAAAACACGAGAAACCCGCTTCGCAGTGCAAGAAGCAATAAAATAATGCTGCCGGGTATTAATAAAACGGTACCAAGTACAAAGGTCGCACCTGGAAACAGGCTGAACAATGCGACAACGATGGCGACAATAAAGACGTTTGTCACTTCCCATGTTGGAGAAAGATACTTATTCGCGATATTAGCTGCCTTTGTTTGTTCTCTATTCATATAAATCATCGACCAAAATCCTGCGCCGAAATCCATTGATGCCATCACTGCATAGATAAAAACGAATCCCCATAAGATGGTGATTGCAATCAGCGCATCAGTTGTAACATCCATTTGCATCAAGATCGCTCCCTTTTTAAGATTCTGTTAACCGTAGGTCTTCTTCAATCGTATGTTTCCTAAAGTAGTAAGTCAGCACTATGACGGTTGCTATGCCTAAGATGAGATAGACAATGGCAAAAAGGATAAAAAGTGTCCCGATCGAGCCTGATGATGTGACAACCTCTGAGGTTTTGAGCATTCGATAAATAACCCATGGCTGGCGGCCTGTACAAGCAAAAATCCAGCCAAATTCAATAGCCAAAAGACTAAGAGGCCCGCCGAATAAGTAAAGAAAAAGAAGCCACTTCGGAAATTTGTCCCGTTTTAAAATTTTACGGTAAAGCAGCGCTAATACCGCAAATAGAATGAGCACCGATCCAATAATGACCATGCCGTTAAATAATGTGTGTATAAATAAAGGCGGCCACTCGTCACGAGGAAAATCATTTAAGCCTTTGACCACTGTATCGAAGCTATTTCCTGCCAGAAAACTGAGCGCCCAAGGAATTTCGATCGCACCTTTAATTTCCTGCGAATCAGCATCCGTAAAACCACCTATTGCAAGAGGCGCATGTGATTGCGTTTCAAATAAACCTTCAGCTCCAGCCAGCTTTTCAGGCTGATATTCATACAGAAGCTGAGCGGATTCGTGGCCATTTAAGGCTGTTAGAAAAGAGAAAAGTCCTCCTACAATGAGTCCAAGAAAAAGGGCTTTTCGATGAAATGTATAGAGCTTCTCATTTTTTCTCGTTTTGAGCATTTTAAAAGCTGCAACTGAAGCAATCACAAAAGCACCTGTTGTAAAAGCAGACAGCACAACATGTGTAGCAGTTACAGCAAAGCTTGGATTGAAAAAGGCCTTCCAAGGCTCGATATTTGTGATTTCTCCATTCACCATCTGAAAGCCGGCAGGTGTCCCTTCAAAAGCATGTACGTTTGTAATTAGAATCGCTGATGCAGCTGCACCAATGACGATAAAAATAACCGTAATGATGCGCATTGCATTTGATAGGCGATCCGCTGCGTACACATAAATAGACATAAATAATGCTTCTATAAAGAACGCATAGATTTCAATCTGGAATGGCAGTGACATGACCTTTCCGATGACCTCCATAAAACCTGGCCATAAAAGGGCAAGCTGCGTACCAGCAATAGTACCTGTTGGAATGGCGACCCCTAACAGAACAGCCTGTGCTTTTGTCCACCGCTTGGCCATGATGGCATAATGCGGGTCCTTCGTTTTTTGAAAGATGAGTTCAGCTAACAAAATCATTAGCGGGATGCCAACGCCAAGCGAGGCATAAATAATATGAAAGCCCATGGTTGTGCCGAACAGGCTTCTAGCTAAAACGAGATCAGTCAATTTTTTCTCCGCCTTTCTTATCGCTTCTCTTTTTCATGATGCTTATTATTCTCCACCATTTTTAGATTATTCTTCCTGACTAAGAAAGCTTGTTTTTTGACAAGTTGTAAAAGAGGGAGTAGAATATAAATATAAAACGTAACCATTACGTTTTATTAACGAAAGGAGTTTTGACATTGAAAAGAGATATTCATCCAACCTCACATGAAGTTGTATTTATGGACGTAAACAGCGGTTACCGCTTCTTGAGTAGATCAACAAAGACATCAAACGAGACAGTAGAGTGGGAAGATGGGAAAACGTATCCTGTCATTAAAGTAGAAACAAGCTCTGATACGCATCCTTTTTATACAGGACGTCAAAAATTCGGAGAAAAAGGCGGAAGAGCTGAGCAGTTTAAGAAAAAATATCAAATGTAATCAAAAAAGCACGCCTGATAACGGTGTGCTTTTTTTTACAGCAAAAAACCCCGGTTGATCACCCGGGGTTCAAAGCATTAATCATTTAATGCAGTTTTTAAGGTCTTTAAGTTTTGTTTCATTAAGCTGACGTAGCTTTCGCCATTTTTGACATCATCCTCAGTAATGGATTCTAGATTTTTAAGGGTCAAGCTTTTTGCCCCAATTTCACTGCGGATTGTATCTGATACTTTGCTGCTGACGTTGTTTTCAAAAATAACGTATTGAATGTGATGCTTTTCCGCTTTTTGTACAATGTTTTCGAGCTGTTTTTGTGATGGCTCCTCAGAAGCGGATAACCCTAAAACACTGATTTGCTCAATGCCATAGCGCTTTTCCCAATAACCATAAGCTGCGTGAGAAACAAGAATTTCTTTATGTTTAGCTTTAGATAACGTTGTTTTAAATTCTTGATCTAACGATTGCAAATCTTTTTTTAGATGTTCATAGTTTTTTGTGTATTCGTCTTTATGATCTGGATCTAAAGAGACGAGTGTGTCTTTAATGTTTTTCGCCATTTGCTGTGCATAAACCGGGTCTAACCATGCATGAGGGTCTTTATCTCCGTGATCGTGCCCGTCATGATCATGGTCTTCACCTTCATGGTCATGATCTTCGCCTTCTTCATGTGCATGTTCTTCATTTGTCGATAACAATTTGATGCCTTCGGCTGCTTTGACTGTTTTCACACCTTGGTCTTTTAAAGTGGCAGCAGTTTTGTCTGCGAATGCTTCAGCCCCTGTGCCGCTGTAGATAAAGGCATCACCTTCAGCCATTTCAACCATTGTTTTTGAACTTGGTTCAAAGCTGTGTGCATCTGCATTTGCAGGATACACGCTTTGAGCATGAACGTGAGAGCCGCCAATTTTTTCAGTGAAATCTTGAATTGGGAAGATCGTGGTGTAAATGATTAGTTTCCCGTCTGCTTTTCCTTTTGAAGCATTAGTGCCCGCGCTGCTTGAGCAAGCGGCAAGACCGATCGCGAATAAAGCAGCTGTTAAAATAAAAAAGATTTTTTTCATGTAGAAAATGTCTCCTCTCAATCTAATAGATAGAAATGATTACGATTTAATGTCCTGAGTTATTGTATCGTAATAATTACGATTTGAAAAGAGGAAAATAAAAAATTTTCATCAGCAGATGTTTCCTCTAAAAAAATAAGCTGCAAAACGTGACGAAATTTCTTACATTGTGCTATATTTATTTTTAAAAAAGATAAAGGAATGGACAAACGTATGAAACTTTTAGATGAAATCATCGAATATAATCAACAATTTATTGAAGAAAAGAAATACGAAGAATTTACAACAACAAAGTTTCCACAGAAAAAAGCTGTCATTCTATCGTGTATGGATACAAGACTTGTTGAACTGCTTCCGCGTGCCATGAACATGAAAAATGGTGATATTAAGATTGTCAAAAGTGCTGGAGCGCTTGTTTCGCATCCATTTGGAAGTATTATGCGAAGCATTTTAGTTGCTGTTTATGAATTAAATGCTGACGAGGTATATGTCATTGGGCACCATGATTGCGGGATGAGTAAAATAGACAGCCAAACACTTTTAAATAAAGCCGTTGAGCGCGGTATTCCAGAAAAACGTATTGAAGTACTGGAATACTCAGGAATTGATTTTAAACAGTGGCTCAAAAGCTTTAGTTCAGTCGAAGAGAGCGTGAAGGACAGTGTGTCTGTAGTAAAAAATCACCCGCTTCTTCCATCAGATGTACCTGTACATGGTCTTGTCATTGACCCTGGAACAGGGAAGCTTGACTTAGTTGTCAACGGATATGAAGAAAAGTAAGTTACTTTTCCTTTTTAGGCGGGACAGGATCGATGCCGCCAGGATGAAGCGGATGACATTTCAAAATCCGTTTTATGGTGAGCCAGCCGCCCTTGACCGCGCCATGCGTTTTGATTGCCTCTAGTCCATAGTTTGAGCATGTTGGATAAAACCGGCAGCTTGGCGGTGTCAGAGGGGAAATACATTTTTGATAAAAGCGTATTATGCCGATAAAAATTTGTTTCATAGAGGTTCCTCCTTGTCTGTCTTCCACAGTATAAGAAAAAAGAACAAGGAAGGAAAGTTTTATAAACTAAACTGGTCGGAGAAATATGTTATAATATAGGAAATTGCAATTATAGGAGTGGTGATTATGCCTTCAGTCGAAAGCTTTGAACTTGATCATAATGCTGTAAAAGCGCCATATGTTCGTCACTGCGGCGTTCATAAAGTGGGATCAGATGGGGAAGTAAATAAATTCGATATTCGTTTTTGTCAGCCCAACAAGCAGGCGATGAAACCTGATACGATTCATACATTAGAGCATTTGCTTGCGTTTAATATTAGAACACACTCAGAGAAATATGATCATTTTGATATCATTGATATTTCTCCAATGGGCTGCCAGACAGGCTACTATTTAGTTGTCAGTGGTGCACCAACTCCAAAAGAGATCGTTGAACTTCTTGATGCAACATTCAAGGATGCGGTTGAAGTAACAGAAATTCCTGCTGCAAACGAAGAGCAATGCGGCCAAGCGAAGCTTCATGATCTTGAAGGGGCAAAACGTTTAATGCGTTTCTGGCTTTCTCAGGATCAAGAAGAGCTTTTAAAAGTATTTGGTTAATAGAATGATGAACCGGACATTGAGATGTCCGGTTTTTTATTTGAATTCAAACAGAGATGTCAAAATAGGGGATATTTGTTAAAATGGACATGTCAGTAAAAGAAGGGGGAAACGCAGGATGCGAAAAATGTTGGGAATGATTCTGATACTCACGTTATTGAGTGCATGTGGAAACTCTGCAGCAAATAGCGGCAAAGGGGAAGTGCCTGAGCTATTAGAAGTAAAGCTCACAGGACCTGAGCAAGTGGAGAAAAATGAAAGCGTTATAGTAAAAGCAGCTGTCACATACGGTGATACGCCTGTTGATGATGCAGATGATGTTCAATTTGAAGTGTGGAAAGATGGCGACAAGGATAACAGCAAGATGATTCAGCCAAAGAAAGAAAACAAAGGTGTATACGAATTGCACACAGCCTTCAAAAAAGATGGCCTTTATATCATACAAGTCCATGTGACAGCTAAACAGCAGCATAATATGCCGAAAACGAACATCCACGTAGGTGAGGTGAAAAAAGAGAGTTCAACTACTGCAGAAGAAGAAACCTCACATCATTAAAAGCGGATTTATTTTGGATTAGGACGTTGATTTGGTTCTGCATCCTGTGGTGAATCGACTTTATGCTTATATTCATAAGCCTTCGATGTCGTCCACAATGATAAAAAGACAACGATTGAGATAATGATAAAGCTGATAATCCCAAGTAACAGCATCTAACTCCCTCCTTATTTCCATATTAACATATATTTCATGCAGTCAAAATAGAAGAAATACACGGCAGGTTTCAGTATAATAAGAAAAGGGTATTCTCATACTAAACGCAATTACATAAGGAGGAATAAATATGTCTGAACAATTATTAAACGTCGTTAATAAACAAGTAGCTGATTGGACTGTGCTTTACGTGAAATTACATAACTATCATTGGTATGTAAAGGGAAAAGATTTCTTTACACTCCATGAGAAATTTGAGGAACTATATACAGAAACAGCTACATATATTGATGATTTGGCTGAGCGTATGCTTGCTTTAAATGGACAGCCTGTTGCGACAATGAAAGAGTGCTTAGAAATTTCCAGCATTCAAGAAGCAGAAGGCAAAGAATCAGCGGAGCAAATGGTGAAAAATCTATATAATGATTTCTCCAATATCGCTGAGGAATTAAAGAAAGGAATGGAGCTGGCTGCAGAGGTTGGCGATGAAACTACAGGTGATATGCTGCTTGCGATTCATCAATCCATTGAAAAACACAACTGGATGCTTAAAGCATATTTAGGATAATACACGTATGTGAAAAGAATGTCGGTCATCAATAGACCGACATTCTTTTTTTATTGGAATAGGGACAGACAGCCCATTGAAATCATAGGGCTTTCAGCCGAAGAGAAAAGAGAAGGGAGGGAAGAAGATGTCTTCTATTGCAGGAATGATGAGTCAGCAAGTAGCGAGCATTCAAAAGACACTCAATATTAGTTTGTTGAATTCACAGCTTGCTACGAATACAGCACAAGCTATGGTGATGCTGGATCAAGTGCAGCAGCAGCCTCAAGCTGTTCAGCCAAAGGATTCAGATGCTTCATTTATTGATGTCAGAGTCTAAAAAGAGAAGTCGCCTCATGGGCGGCTTTTTTGGTCTCATTCGTCTCCCTGAATACATAACAGCGCCTTTATTTTTTGTCGTCCAAGCTATTGCGAGAATTCGGCATATACTATTGAGGTAAGGAGTTCCACTTTGAAAGGATGTTGATGCCAAGTGAGCAAGGATTTAGGCATCTTTTCGTTGGTTACAGTGAGTTTGTCGGCGATGGGCTTTCTGTTTGGTGGAGCAGGATATTTACTGATGATTTTAGTGACGTTGATGGCTATTGAATTAATTTGTTCAAGCCTAAGAGAATCTTTGACTGGGCAGCTCACAATGAAGCGGTTTTTAACGCGGCTTGTTCGAAAGGTCGTGACCGTCTCCTTAATATCTATGGCACATTTCTTCGATGTCATGCTGAAGACAAATGGGACGATTAAGGATTTAGCGATCATCTTTTATATTATTTATGAATCTTACCAAATCGTCTCGACAGCCAGAGCCCTTGGAGTTCCCATTCCACAGTTGTTTATTGATGTATTGGACATGTTGAAAAATAAATTGCGCAAAAAGCCGTAATTTCCTCATATCTGGTCATACTAAAGGCAAAAAGGATGATTCGGATGGCGAGACACACATACTATGTATCCGTACAAGATGGATCGATATCGCAGCATAGAGATGCAGCGGCTTGGCAATTTCAAATAGAAGCAGATGATGATCAAATTTTGCAGCTGAGAGACTACTTCGATGAACAGTATATGACAGATTGGAAAGGCTTCTTTCGGGCGCATGTTCCGTTTCTTGAATATCATTATGATAGTCCAAATGATGAAATGGATAGAAAAAGAAAAGAGATTTACACAATGATTTATGAGCTCGGCAATGAAGAAACAAGGAGCTTTATTGAGACAAACGGTTTGATGAATTGAAAAAGCATGTAGAGAATCTCTACATGCTTTATTTTCGCGGTTGTAAAATGCCTCCGATCAAATCACTGATCCCGCCGCCTCTATTTTCTTGCTGTGAATTGGTGAATTCATGAGTGGAGCTCTGGCTCTGAGGTTTGTAGCGATTATCATCTAAGCCCACCCGTAAGCCAGATGTGCGCTCAGATGGCTGGATAATGACAATTTGATCTTGTTCCTGAAACTCAAATAAGTAGGATTCGCCAGAAGTTTGTCCAATGAAAGTTTTCCAGTTCACATCTAGTTTGACCTTCGGTGCTTTGCCTGTCCAAGCAACAATTGCGTCAGGGTCTACACGGCAGGGGGCTTTTAAAATGAGCGGATTTCCATTCGTTTTAATGGCGACTTGCGCTCCGTGCCCTTGATAAGAGAGTTTTGATGTAAACAGTCCTTTCTGTGATAAAATACCAACGCCTACTGGTGTGACGCCGTAATGGCATTCCTCAGTAAAGGCAAGTAAATCTTCACTTTCTACACTTACATGCTGCCAAGGACCGCTTGGCTCAAGATTAATCACTGTTACATGCTCGCTTGCATCCGCCAAGTAGCAAGTACCTTGTCCACTCACTTCCATCATCTCAAGGTTTTCACCTGTGAATTTTCTGCTGATATGGTTAAATACTTGGCTGACCATATTTCCTTTATTCGTTCCAAGTAATCGCTTGCGGTATTGGAAACTTCCTTGATCAGCAATCATGGCGCCTTTTTTGGCAAAAAAGATTCCGCTGCCTTCTGCTTGTAAGGTAAGTTCTTCTATCGTGTTGAAATGAAATCCCATAGGTGCCGGCTCCTTTCCTGCGTCAAGATGTAAATCCGTAGATGCGGCATAAATCATTTAAATCTAGAGTAGTCCCTTGCCCGGTCGCCGTGATTTTCCATTCCTCCTGATCTCTCGTGAGTTCAGCGCATATAATGGATGTACAATACGAATAATCCTCTGTTAACTGAAAGGTACAAATCTCTTGCTGCGAGATTTGATCCGTAAGTCGCACGTAGGCATTGGTGACTTGTCCAAAATGATGCTGGCGTTCGTGTGCATCATGTATCGTGGCTGTGACGACAATTTTATGAATATCAGGTGAGACTCTGCTTAATTGCATAATAATCATTTCATTGTCTCGATACCCTCCGCCAAATTGATGATCACCAAGATGACGAACAGCTCCATCTAAGCTTTGCTGCTGGTGATAATAGATCAGATGCTTAGGAGACAACAGCTTGTCCTCTTCATTTAAAAGAAACACTTGCGTATCTAAATCAATTGGCTGACCAGCCAGGTCCCAGCCAAGCCCGATATGAATTTGGTCGACCGCTGGATTGTCTTTTGTTAAATCTAACTTTTGCCCTTTCACGAGGTGTTTCTTGATCACCTCATGGGGTGCGTTTTGTTTTGACCCATTTTTTATACTCATGCTGATTTCCTCCTCGTTGTCATAGGACAAACACTGATTCATTTACGTTATATAGGGATAAAAGGTTTCATGATTAAAATTGGGTGAAGTTGGAGATGATAAAAAGGTTTTAGCAACAATACCTCATTTTAGATACAGACGAGTTGGAACCACTCGTTTGTTTCACTTTTGATAAAAATTCTTCAGATAAATGGGATCTGTGGTATGATGTTTTACAAGAAGCAAGGACAGGATATGAGGGATTTCACATGCATGTATTTAAAGACTATTATCATAATACGGTCAAGCTCTCTTTTGAGGAGAAGCCTTTTTCAAGTCATCCTAAGCATGTTTGGGCCATCTGCCGCTACCAAGGGAAATGGCTGCTTACTGAACATGAGGATCGGGGCTATGAGTTTCCAGGAGGGAAAGTTGAGCCGGATGAAGAAGCAGACCAAGCCGCTATACGGGAGATTCAAGAAGAGACGGGTGCTGTTGTTCGTGAATTAACGTATATTGGTCAATATCAGGTGCTGGGCAGAGAAAAGGTCATTGTCAAGAATATTTATTTCGCTGATATTGAAAAGCTAGTGAAGCAAGACACGTATTTTGAAACGAAAGGACCCGTTCTTTTCGCAGACTTGCCAAAATCCATCGCCAAAAATAAGAATTTCAGTTTTATTATGAAAGATGATGTGTTAAGACAAAGTCTTGCTTATTTAGAAAAGAACGGTTTGATTCGTTAAAAAAAGCGCAGGGGTGACAATCCCTGTGCTTTTTTATTTTTGAAGAAAACGGCGTTCGAGCCATTCCACAAGCTGGTACATGATGGTCGCAAACACGGCAATAATGAAAAGACTTAAGAACACGAGTGTAAAGTTGAAGACTTGAAAGCCGTAAATGATCATGTAGCCGAGCCCTTTTGAGGAAACAAGAAATTCCCCTACAATAACCCCAACCCAAGAAAGGCCGACATTGACCTTGATGGCAGAAATCATCGTTGGAATACTAGCTGGCAAAATGACCTCGCGAAAGACGACGCTTTTTTTCGCACCAAAGGTTTTCATCACCTTTAAATAATTCTCATCGACCTCTTGAAAGGCTGTATAAATGACGATCGTCGTAATGATCACACTAATGATTGCGCCCATGGCAACGATGCTGATCATGCCAGGCCCAAGGGCAACAATTAAAATCGGGGCGAGGGCAACTTTTGGCATGGCATTTAAAATGACTAAATAAGGATCAAGAACGTTTGCCAGGCGCGTGGACCACCATAAGGCGGCAGCAAGCAAAATACCGCAAAAGGTACCAAGTAGAAATCCGAGCACCGTTTCAAATAATGTAATACTCATATGATTCACTAAAGACCCATCGGATATTTTTTGTACAAACAATTGGCAGACCGCAGATGGTGAACTAAATATCAGTGGATCGATGAGACGAAAATGACTGGCAAGCTCCCAAAGCGAAAAGAAGCTGGCGAAAATAATGAACTGATAGATTCGGGTCATGCGTTTTTCCATTCGGTATTTTTTGCGATAGGCTTCATGTAAAAGATCACTGTGTTTCAACGGTTTTCAGCTCCTTCCAAATCGTTTGAAAGAGCTCTTGGAAACTCTGGGTCTGTCTTGCTTCGAAAGGAGAAAGAGTCCTCAGATCATCTGAAACGGTAAAAATCCGCTGAATCGAGCCGGGATGCTTAGAGAATAAGAAAATGCGGTCACTCATCGCAATGGCTTCGCCAATGTCATGTGTCACAAGGACCGCTGTTTTTTGATAGTTTTTGAGTGTATGAAAGACGAGATCCTCTAATGTTAGTTTGGTTTGGTAGTCTAGAGCTGAAAAGGGTTCGTCTAGTAAAAGCAGACCGGGATTCACTGCAAGCGTTCGGGCGAGAGCCGCACGCTGCCTCATACCGCCTGACAGCTCTTTCGGGTATTTTTCCTCTACATCATGAAGGCCAAGCTTAGGCAGTAAGCCAAGAGCGGCGGAGGTGGCTTCATGTGAATCTTGTTTGGTAATTTTCAACCCGAGAATGATATTTTCCTTGATGGTTTTCCAAGGGAACAAATAATCCTGCTGGAGCATGTAGCCGATTTGATGCTCCTTTTGATTCGGTTCTTTTCCTTCGATTAAAATTCGGCCTTCAGAGGGCGGCGTTATTCCTGCAATGATAGACAGCAAGGTGGTTTTTCCGCACCCGCTGGGACCAATAAATGAAATAAATTCTCCTTGGTCTATCTCCATATTGATGTGCTGTATGGCCGTTGTTTTTTCTTTTAAAGAGAAGTACGTGTGGGTCACATGGTCAATTTGAAGGAAAGACATGTGCTACCTCCTATTCTATTTATGTTCTGTGACCTTCTTTGCAATGGATGAATCGACAAGTTGTTTGTACGGGATAAATTTCGGCAATTCATCGCTCTCCTTCATAATTTCCTGCAATTTGTTCCATTCCTCTTCATTCAGAAGGGGGTCTGTTGCATAGGATTCCTGCTGTTTGTAGCGTTTAATGGCTGTTGATAAGACATCAAGTGCTGTGTCAGGAAAATGAGATTGAATGGTTTTGGCAATCTCCTCCGGCTGCTTGGCTTCCACCCATTTCTGCGCTTTGTAAATGGCACGAGTGAAGGCTTCAGCTGTCTCTTTGTTTTCCTCTAAGTAACTTTTCTTTGCCATGAAGGTGGTATAAGGCACCTTTCCGGAAGCCTCTCCAAAGGAGGCGGTAATGTACCCTTTGCCTTCTTTTTCAATTAAGGATGCTGTCGGTTCGAATAACTGCACAAAATCGCCAGTTCCAGAGGAGAAAGCACCTGAAATGTTGGCAAAATCAATATTTTGAATCATACGGAGATCCTTTTTTACATCAATGCCTTCCTTTTTCAGGACATATTCACCGACCATTTGCGGCATGCCGCCTTTCCGCTGTCCAAGAAAGTCTTTTCCTTTTAATTGATCCCAAGAGAATTCGCTCACTTTCTCCCTTGAAACAAGAAATGTACCGTCTGTTTGTGTCAGCTGTGCAAAGTTGACGACAGAGTCTTTTGTGTCTTGAGCCTCTACATAGATAGAGGATTCAGATCCGGTAAGGGCAATATCTGCACCACCGGATAAGAGAGCTGTCATCGTTTTATCGCCGCCCCAAGTCGTTTTTAATTCAACCTCTAGCCCTTCTTCTTTGAAGAAGTCCTCAGATAAGGCAACATATAGCGGAGCATAAAAAACCGAATGGGTCACCTCGGCTACTTGTACGGTCTGCTCTTGTTCTTTTTTACAGGCGACAAATGGAATAAAGAGCAGGACAACGACGATGAATGCCAGTCTGACTTTGATGGAACGATTCAAGAGTAATTCGCCTCCTTTGTTCTAGATCACTAATTAAAGTATGTCAAAAGGGATTTTTGGTGAGTGCCTAGATGAAAATAAGAAGCGCATTGTTTATTTATAGAACGTGTCTTTTTTTCTATACTAGAAGCATGAATACTTTCTTGAATTTGGAAGAAATAAAGGGGCGATTTCGTGTATAGAGTGAGTTGGGTATTTCTTGGGTGGTATTTGATAGGGCTCATATTAATGGTCTTTTTTGAGGTGCCAGTATGGCTTCAATTTGCAAATGGCATTTTCCTTGTGCTGTATGCCTGCTGTGTGATAGAGATTGGGCGAAATATTTATGGATCATGGGGGTTTGTGATCAAAAGGGCTGCTATTGTCGGGGTGCTGACATTTACGGTTGAATGGATAGGGATCACAACCGGTTTTCCTTTCGGGGCCTATGACTATTATCCGACGTTAGGTTTTCTATTGGCAGGGGTGCCTTTAACCATTGCTTTTGCATGGGTTGGTGTGTTTTTAAACAGCCTTTTTTTAGCCAATCAGCAGTCGAAATGGAAACGAGCTGTCGAAACGGGGATATGGATTGTCTTGCTTGACCTCATATTAGACCCAGTAGCGGCTGAACGGAAATTTTGGGTGTGGTATGACGGCGGTGATTTTTATGGTATTCCTTTTGAGAATTTTGTGAGCTGGGGTATGATTGGAGCAGGACTTTCCTTTCTCTTCCCGCTTGTTCAGATTGATCAAAAGGCTCTGAGCTGGACGAGCCGTATTTATCAGGCAATGGTGTTCTTTTTTGGTGTGCTGGCATTAAAGGGCGGGCTCGATGTCATTTTTTATTTAGTACTGATCATTGTTATTTTGTGTGAAGGAAGGGTTCAATTTGAAAGAAAGCGACAAAAGCCGATTGTTTAGACGTATATTTTCTCTTTATCTTGAGCGGTATTTACTTCATAAACATTTCCGCTGTGTGATGATGAAAGGCACTGTGGACCCAAACGAGAAGCTGCCTGTTCTTTATATCGCCAATCATAGCTCATGGTGGGATGGACTGATCATCTTTCTTTTAACAGAAAAAGCGTCCGAACTCGATCATTATATGATGATGGAGGAGAAACAGCTGAAGCAATATGCCTTTTTCCGAAAGCTTGGTGCCTTTCCGGTTCAGAAAAAGAATCTGAAAAGTGTGAAGCAAGCATTAATGACGGCAAAAGAGAACATGCAGGCTGGCGGGGCTGTATGGCTTTTTCCACAGGGGAAAATCATGCATCAGGATATGCGACCACTTGAATTGGAGGGCGGGGCTTCATTTTTAGTGAGACAATTTGAGCAAGTTGTGGTGAAGCCTGTGACCTTGCATTATACATTTAATCAATTTCAAAAACCGACAGTATCTGCTGTGTTTGGTGAAGATACCTTAGTATCTGGCGGAGAGCTTCGAAGCAAGGACGTGACGCATCTGCTCAGAGATCTGCTTGACACGCAGTTAAACGCACATCAAGCACAGGTCATCGCAGATCCTGATTTTTCAAACAATCAAGAATTTAGACAGATGACAAGGACAAGTCAGTCAACAAGTGATGCGTTTGATTCCTTTAAAAAGTGGGTGAAAACATGGCGGTCTTCTTAACCGTAATCAGTGTACTCTTGCTCTGTCAGTTTATTTTCACCATATGGAATATGAGGCAGCTTCCTGTTTTAAAGCCAGCATCCTTTCCGCCGGGTGAACCTATTTCATTATCAATTCTGATTCCAGCGAGAAATGAGGAAAACCGAATAGAAGCCTGTCTTCAGTCGATCGTTGATCAACGCTTTTATCCGAAAGAGCTTATCGTCCTTGATGACCATTCGACAGATCAGACAAGAGCGATGGTGGAGCGGTTTGCAGAAACATATCCGTGGATCCGAGTCCAGTCAGGTCAGCCATTAAAGCGGGGCTGGCTTGGTAAATCATATGCCTGCTCTCAGCTCGCAGAGGCAGCAGCTTCTGACTGGCTGCTATTTTTAGATGCGGATGTCCGGTTAAAAAAAGGGGCAGTTGAATCAGTATACAAGCAGTTATGTTTGCAAAAAACGGGCATGCTGTCAGGTTTTCCAGAACAAAAAACAGGTACATTTTTTGAGCATCTTGTCGTTCCTATGATGATGTTTACCATTGGCTGTCATCTGCCAGTGAAATGGGTAAGAAAATCTAAGAACCCCGCTTTTGCCGCAGCACATGGTGGTTTTATGGCCATTGAAAAGAATTGTTATCACGACATTGGCGGGCATGAAGCGATCAAGGATTCACTCGTTGATGATATGGCCTTGGCTAGACGGGTGAAGGAAAAAGGCTTTCCGTTCACACTTGCAAGCATTCATCCATTTGTGTATATGAGAATGTATGAAAGTGGACAAGAGGTTTGGGAAGGTTTCCGGAAAAATTTATTCCCAGGTGTGAATCGAAGCATTGCTTTATTAAGCAGTGTCTTTTGTTTATACACCCTCCTTTATTTGGTTCCTGTCATTTGTTTCATGATCGCATTGTTTCAGCTGGATGTTTTGAGCATATGCTTAGCCATTCTTTGCTATGGGCTGGGTGTGTCGATTAAAGCGGCAATAGATACTGAAAATGGGCGGACATCTGCGATGGCTTTTTTATTGCCGGTCAGTATTTTAAGCCTGATTGCTATCGGTTTTGCTTCTATGAAAATCGGTCTGAAAAAAGAAGGGTATGAATGGAAAGGGAGAAGGTACGAATGAAAAAAGTGATCATCATCGGCGGCGGACTTGGCGGATTATCAGCCGCGATTCGTCTACAGTCACGCGGGGTTCAGGTCACCATTTTAGAAAAAGAAGCGGCTTTAGGGGGGAAATTGCAGCGCCATCACGAGGCAGGCTACTCTTTTGATTTAGGACCGAGCACCATTACAATGAAGGCCTATTTTGAAGAAGTGTTTACATCCTGTCATAGACGGATGGAGGATTATGTGACTTTTTATCCGATTTCACCGCTTACCAAAAATATTTTTCCAGATGGACATACGGTCGAGTTTACGCCATATATTGAGCAAATGGAATCACAAATTGCTGCATTCAGTCCTGAAGATGCGAAGCAATACCGTGCATTTTTGCAGGAATCAAAGGTGCTTTTTCAAAAGGCAGAGGAGCAGTTTTTAAATCGTTTGTTATTGAGCTGGAAGGATAAGGCGGATGTAAAGCTGATGAAAGCATTTCTTGCTGTCAAACCATTCACATCGGTTCAGCGCCTGCTGCGTCAATATTTCCGTCATCCCCATACATTGGCGATGTTTGGACGGTATGCCACTTATATTGGCTCTTCTCCCTACGAGGCGCCGGCTATTTTTAATATGATGGCATATTTAGAAGGAGAGAAAGGGATTTATGGAATACAGGGAGGTACATATCGTCTAGTTGAGGCATTTGAGACACTGGCAAAAGAGTTAGGCGTTCAGATTTACCTCAATGAACAAGTGAACAAGATTCATGTGAAGGATCGGCGGATCAAAGGAGTGGAGACGGATCAGCAGATGTATGAGGCAGATCAAGTCATTGCAGGAGCAGATGCGCTGACTGTATACCGTCATCTCCTAGATGAAAAAGACCGTCCTCGTTTTTTAAATCAAAAATTGTCTGGCATTGAACCGTCGTTGTCGGGCTTTGTTCTCTTATTAGGAGTACCTAAAGTCTATAAACAGCTGGCTCATCACAATGTGTTTTTCCCTGAGGATTATGAGCAAGAATTCAAGGATATTTTTCAGAAAAAACAACTGCCTCAAGACCCGACACTTTACATATGCTATTCAGGCCATTCAGAACCAGCTTTAAGCGGAGGACCGGGAAGAAGCAACCTGTTTGTACTGGCCAATGCACCTTATGTGACAAAAGAGCAAGATTGGGACATGCTAAAGGAGACATATCGTCAGCATGTAAAAAACAAATTAATGGAAAAAGGTCTTTTTGATATGGATGAGCTTATTGAATATGAAGCGGTTCAAACCCCGCTCGATCTGCAGCAGAAAACGGGGGCATATCGCGGAGCCATTTATGGCATGTCTTCAAACTCGTTCAAACAGGCGTTCTTTCGCATCAATAATCAGTCAAAGGATATTGAAGGACTTTGGTTTGTTGGAGGAACAAGTCATCCAGGCGGCGGCACGCCGATAGTGACAAAATCAGGCCAGCTTGTCGCAGCAGCGATGCTGAAGCAATGGACGTAATCAAAGATGAAAAGGAGAGAAATCGAGTGATTGTGGAAAAAAGAAGGTTTCCGTCGCCCCATCCGCATATTCACTTATATACAGTGACCTATGAGGCAGATGGACTTCGGATGAAAGGGCTGCTCGCTGAGCCGGCCGGAGAAGGTCTCTACGACGGCTTTTTGTATTTACGAGGCGGCATTAAAAATGTGGGGATGGTCAGACCAGGCCGGATTGTGCAATTTGCCGCGCAGGGTTTTGTCGTCTTTGCTCCATTTTACCGAGGAAACCAAGGAGGCGAAGGGAACGAAGATTTTGCCGGAGAAGATCGAAAAGATGCGTTTGCTGCCTTTCAGCTGTTAAAACAGCACAAAAAAGTGAAGAAGGACCGCATTCATATCTTTGGTTTTTCGCGAGGCGGTATTATGGGCATTTGGACCGCTGTTGAAATGAAACAGGAGGCGGCTTCCTTTGTCACATGGGGAGGCGTCAGTGACATGAAACTGACTTATGAAGAGCGTGTGGATATGAGACGGATGATGAAGCGTGTGATTGGCGGACCGCCGCATAAGGTGCCAGAGGCATATGAGAACAGAACCCCTTTAAATGATGTGGACAAAATTGAAGCACCTGTCCTTATCATCCACGGAGAAGAAGATCAAAATGTATCGATTGAGCATGCGTATTTGTTAGAAGATGCGCTGCGCCAGCACGGGAAATCTGTGGAAACATGGTATTTCCACGGATACAACCACTATTTCCCGCCGCAGCATAATCGAGAAATTGTGAGAAGGCTGACCACATGGATGCACAGCCGAAAAAGCGGAAATGTGGTAAAATAAGCAGTATAACGAAATATAGAAAGTAGGGGGATTTTCATTATGGGAATGCCTGTTGAATTTAATACAATGATTGTCACAAAGGGAAAAGAGACAAGAATTGAAGAAAATGTATTTGAACTCATGAAGGATGGATACCGCATTTATCCACTAAATATTCCACTTGAGGTGCGTAAAACGAAAGACGGAGAAAAAACAGGGACAGCACATGTTGAAAAGCTGGAGCTGACAGACAATGTCACGAAGGTGACGTACCGTCTTGTATCATTACATTCAACAAACTAAAAAAAAGCTGAGGGATTGGGACTGACCCCCGTTTTTGAGACAGGGATCAAAACACCTTTATACAGCCAATTGCCGATAGTTGATCGGTGATTGGTTGTTTAGTTTTGTTTGAATACGAATGTTGTTATAATAATAAATGTATTCTTTGACAGTGCGTTCTACGATGGTGGTCGTAGTTCGATCAATGCTGTTAAGATAGAACGTTTCAGACTTTAGCGAGGAATGAAACGATTCGATGGAGGCATTATCAGCGGGCGTCCCTTTACGGGACATGCTCATGGTAATGCCTTTTATATGAACAGCTTTCTGATACTCGTAAGATGTATACACAGAACCTTGGTCGCTATGTAACACACAGTTTTCAGGCAGTGCTGGGAGCTGATCAAGTGTGTTTAAAATAAAGTCTGTGTCCTGCTTATCACCAATCGTAAACGCAATCACTTCTCCATTATATAAATCCAATATACTGGAAAGGTACAATTGTTTCTGTCCATAAGGCAAATACGTGATGTCCGTTACTAGTTTTTCAAGAGGGCGATCAGACTGAAAGTTCCGATCCAGTATATTACCGGCCACGGCATAGGGCTGCCCATTCTTCTTACGCTTTTTCATTTTAACCCGGCACTGCCACTGGTTTTTCTGCATGATACGTTGAACAGTTTTATGATTAATACGCATTCTCACTTTTAGTAAGGCTGTGATTTTTCGGTATCCATATCGATACTTGTGCTCTCGGCACAACGTGCCGATTTGTTTCTCTAGTTGTCTTTTAGAATGATTCTGATTCAGATTCTTTTTCCATCTATAATACGAAGCGCGTGAGACGCCTAAATGGACACAGATGTCCTGTACTGTCATTGTTTTGCACAATTCTTCTACCAGTTTGATTGACGTTTCCTTATCAACTTCCTTTCCAATTCGTTGTACTTTTTTAAAACTTCATTCTGTTGACTCAGATAGCGATTTTCTGCCTGCAGTCTCTCTAATTCGGAAGAGTACTCGGGACCCTTTCTATGGGTATATTGTTTTCCAACAGGCTGTTCGAACCGGTGTGTATCCCCAGCCTTATGCCACCTCACCCATGTCTGAACCTGCGTTTTATTTTTGATATTCAATTCCCGCGAGATCTCTTTCATTGATACGCCTGCCAATCTCATTTCTACAGCCTTCTGTTTGACTTCAACCGGATAACTCACTCTTGTCCCCATAGAAAAAACACCTCCATGTTTTATTTCGGATCACAACGATCCGTTTTCAAACTTGAAGGTGTTTTTTATTTGTCTCATCTTATGGGGTCAGTCCCATTGAATCTCCTCAGCTTTTTTCATTTGGTTAGACGAGTGGTCCGCCTTTGGCTTCAATATCACTTGCCGCGTGGCTGAATTTTTGGAAGTTCTTTTTAAATTCATTGGCAAGGAAGTGTGCTTTTTCTTGATAAGCCTCTTGGTCATCCCATGTTTTAGCAGGTTGAAGCACTTCATCTGGTACACCAGGAATATGAAGCGGGATGTGTAAGCCAAAGATGTCATCAGTAATCATCTCGGCATTGTCAAGGTCACCTTCGATTGCTGCCTGCACCATTGCTCTTGTATGAGCGAGATTCATTCGTTTGCCTGTACCGTAGCCTCCGCCAGTCCAGCCTGTATTCACAAGGAATACTTTTGCACCGTGCTCATCAATCTTTTTGCCAAGCATTTCAGCATAGACGTGAGCTGGAAGTGGAAGGAATGGTGAACCGAAGCAAGTAGAGAATGTCGTTTCTGGTGATGTGACACCGCGCTCAGTTCCAGCTAATTTACTTGTGTACCCGCTCAAGAAATGGTACATTGCCTGCTCTTTTGTTAAACGGCTGATTGGAGGTAAGACGCCAAACGCATCAGCTGTTAAGAAGACAATGGCAGATGGGTGTCCTGCGATACTTGGTTTCACGATGTTATCAATCATTTCGATTGGGTAAGCTGCGCGTGTATTTTCAGTAAAGAAGGTATCATCATAATCCGCTTCACGTGTTTCTTCATCAAGCACAACGTTCTCAAGAACTGATCCGAAGCTGATCGCTTTGTAGATCTGCGGTTCTTTTTCTTCACTTAAGTTCACACATTTCGCATAGCATCCGCCCTCGATATTGAAGACCCCTGTGCCAGACCAGCCGTGTTCATCGTCTCCGATCAGCTTGCGGCTTGCGCTTGCAGAAAGCGTCGTTTTCCCAGTGCCTGAAAGTCCGAAGAATAAGGCTACATCGCCTTCTTGACCTACGTTTGCTGAACAGTGCATGGATAAAATATCTTGCTCAGGAAGCAGGTAGTTCATCACAGAGAAAATGGACTTTTTCATTTCTCCTGCATATTCTGTTCCACCGATAAGAATCGTGCGTTTTTCAAAAGAAACGATGATAAACGTTTCAGAGTTTGTGCCATCTGTTGCAGGATCTGCTTTAAAGTGCGGTGCAGATAAGATGGTGAAAGGTTTTTCGTTTGAAGAAGGTGTGGACCCGTCAGGTCTGATAAATAGCTGCTTGGCAAAAAGATTGTGCCATGCGAATTCGTTTACAACTGTAATCGGCATACGATATCTTTCATCAGCGCCTGCAAACCCTTCAAAGACGAATAGTTCATCACGTTCTTTTAAGTATGACACAACCTTTGTATATAAACGGTCAAATGCTTCTTTGGAGATCGGCTGGTTGACTTGACCCCAATCGATTTTATGTTCAGAGCTTTCTTCTTTGACAATAAATTTATCTTTAGGCGAACGTCCTGTATAGGCTCCAGTTGTGGCGCGGACAGCTCCTGTTGATGTTAAAACGCCTTCATTACGTGCCAAAATCTTTTCAACAAGTTTCGGAACAGATAAATTTTGGTGCGTATTTTCTAATGAGAGCAATGACTGCAAATCTTCTTTTAAATCCACTGAGTTCATAAAAAAACCCTTCCTTTACCGTTGAATTTGTTTGTTTCGATTAGTATAACACATTAATAATAATAGTCTATACTATTTAAAAATTTTTGTGTGTGTTTTTTCATTTCTGCTATGAAAATATGCTTTTTGGTGATGCTAATGGTGAGGAGAAAAAAGAGGGAGATAATTCTTATGAAGCATTGACATGACGCAAGGGTTTAAGATAAGATATCTTATTGAACGGATACTCTTATCCCGAGTTGGTGGAGGGACAGGCCCGATGAAGCCCAGCAACCGGTTTCTTATGAAAAAGGCATGAAAATGCTGAGAAACCAAGGTGCTAACCTGATGCAAGGTACAAGAACACCTTGAGCGATAAGAGTGAAAGGCATGCGATCTCAGACCCTTTCCTCGCAATGAAGGAAATGGTTTTTTTATTTTTGGGATATCATATGAACAAATTGCCAATAACATCTCTAATATAAACGTTTTCAAATATAAGAGGGAACGAGTTCCGTATCATATTGGAGGCCTCATCTTGGGATGATGTGGTCTTGTACAGGAGGAAATAGCCATTATGAGTCAAAATCGTCGTTTATTTACTTCAGAATCAGTGACAGAAGGACATCCAGATAAAATCTGTGACCAAATTTCAGACAGCATTTTGGATGAAATTTTAAAGAAAGATCCAAATGCACGTGTTGCCTGTGAAACTTCTGTTACAACCGGTCTCGTATTAGTAAGCGGTGAAATTACAACGTCTACTTATGTCGATATTCCAAAGACGGTGCGTGACACAATTAAGGAAATTGGCTACACACGTGCGAAATATGGTTTTGATGCGGAAACATGTGCGGTACTTACATCAATTGATGAACAGTCTGCTGATATTGCGCAAGGTGTAGACAAAGCGCTTGAAGCACGTGAAGGAACAATGACTGAAGAAGAAATTGATGCGATTGGTGCAGGTGACCAAGGATTGATGTTTGGTTTTGCCAATAATGAAACCGAAGAGCTCATGCCGCTGCCAATTTCACTAGCACATAAATTATCTCGCCGTTTAACAGAAGTACGCAAGAATGAAACACTTGCATACCTTCGTCCAGACGGAAAAACACAAGTCACAGTTGAATATGATGAGCAAAACAAACCAGTTCGTATTGATACAGTGGTTATTTCTACGCAGCATGCACCAGAAGTGACGCTTGAACAAATTCAAAGTGACTTAAAAGAGCATGTCATCAGTCCTGTCGTTCCAAGTGAACTGATTGATGAACAGACAAAATACTTTATTAACCCAACTGGCCGTTTCGTGATCGGTGGACCTCAAGGGGATGCTGGTTTAACTGGACGTAAAATCATCGTTGATACGTATGGCGGATACGCTCGTCATGGCGGCGGTGCTTTCTCAGGTAAGGATGCAACGAAGGTTGACCGTTCTGCGGCATACGCTGCACGTTACGTAGCGAAAAACATCGTAGCTGCCGGCCTTGCAGATTCTTGTGAAGTACAGCTTGCTTATGCAATTGGTGTTGCACAGCCTGTATCGATTTCAATTGATACATTCGGAACAGGAAAAGCTTCTGAAGAAAAATTAATTGAAGTGGTGCGTGCAAACTTTGATCTTCGTCCAGCTGGCATTATTAAAATGCTTGACCTGCGCCGTCCGATCTACAAACAAACAGCTGCATACGGGCATTTCGGCCGTCACGACTTAGATCTTCCGTGGGAAAAAACGGATAAAGCCGATACACTCCGCAAAGAAGCATTGGGACAATAACAACATAAAAAACCGCTTATTTTAAGCGGTTTTCCTTTTGATTAAAAAAAAATCTGCAAAATGTGAAACAAAATCGGACAAAATACTGTCTAATTATAGGTCTACTTTTAAGAAATAACATAACGTGGAGGCAATAATATGTGTGGGTTTGTTGGTGTATTTAATCACCGTCCATTGTCCGAAACTACTGAACAGGAAGAGCTAATTAAACAAATGAATCGTCTCATCGTTCATCGTGGTCCGGATGATGAGGGTTACTTTCATGATGAGCATGTAGGATTTGGATTTAGACGTTTAAGTATTATAGATGTTGAGCACGGAAAGCAGCCGCTTTCTTATGAAGATGAAAAGTATTGGATTATTTTCAACGGAGAAATTTATAACTATGTGGAGCTGAAGGAAGAGCTTGTGAAAAAAGGCTATACGTTCAGCACAGATTCTGATACGGAAGTACTTCTTGCCACATACCGTCATTATAAAGAAGAAGCGGCTTCAAAGCTTCGCGGCATGTTTGCATTTTTAATTTGGGATAAAGAAGCGCAATTATTATATGGCGCAAGAGATCCTTTTGGCATCAAACCGCTTTATTTTACACAAATGGATGAGCAAGTGTACTTTGCATCTGAACGCAAAAGCTTGATGGCAGTAAGCGAGAACATTTTATTTGATGAGACATCCTTACAGCAATATATGTCATTCCAGTTCGTACCTGAGCCAAATACACTTGATCAAAAGGTGCACAAAGTAGAGCCAGGTCATCAGTTTACTTTACGCCCAGGACAGGAGATTGAATTTAAGACTTACTGGAAGGTTCAATTCAAGCCTGAGCAAACACAAGAACAAAAGCTGATTGAAGAAGTCCGCGATGCAATCTATGATTCTGTGAAAATTCATATGAGAAGTGATGTACCTGTTGGTTCCTTCCTATCAGGTGGTATCGATTCTTCTTTCATCGTATCTGTCGCAAAGGAATTTCATCCTGAGCTGAAGACGTTTTCTGTTGGCTTCCAGCAGGATGGCTTTAGTGAAGTTGATGTAGCGAAGGAAACGGCTGATAAGCTTGGCTTACAAAACTTCAGCGCGGTGATTTCTCCTGAGGAATATATGAATGAGCTTCCGAAAATTGTTTGGCATTTAGATGATCCTTTAGCTGATCCGGCGGCGATTCCATTGTACTTCGTGGCAAAGGAAGCGAAGAAACAAGTGACGGTTGTTCTTTCTGGTGAGGGAGCAGACGAGCTGTTCGGTGGATATAATATTTACCGTGAGCCGCTTTCTCTTAAACCATTTGAATCTGTACCATCTATGCTGAAAAAGCTTCTTCTTCGTCTGGCGCGCTTAATGCCAGAAGGAATGAAAGGAAAAAGCTTTATCGTCCGCGGCTGTACACCATTAGAGGAACGTTATATCGGTAATGCGAAAATCTTTGAAGAGCCAGTAAAGAAAAACCTCTTAAAGCAGTATGATCCGAACATTACGTATCGTGATGTGACGAAGACATACTTCGAGGAAAGTGCAGGCTACAGTGATATTAACAAAATGCAATATGTTGATATTCATACGTGGATGCGCGGGGACATCTTACTAAAAGCAGATAAGATGACAATGGCGAATTCTCTTGAGCTTCGTGTTCCTTTCCTTGATAAGGTCGTATTTGAAGCGGCTTCTAAAATTCCAGAAGAGCTGAAAACAAAAGATGGCACAACGAAATATTTATTGCGTAAAGCAGCAGAAGGCATTGTGCCTGACCATGTGTTAAACCGCAAGAAGCTGGGCTTCCCTGTTCCAATTCGTCATTGGCTGAAAAATGAGATGAACGCTTGGGCGAAAGACATCATTAAAAACAGTCAAACTGACGAATATATTAATAAAGCGTATGTGCTTGATTTATTAAATGAACATTGTGCTGGTAAAGCAGATCATAGCCGTAAGATTTGGACTGTCCTGATCTTTATGATTTGGCACAGCATTTATGTCGAGCGCAGTATTGATCCAGAGCAATTGAATCATCAACCGAAAGAAGTCATCTTCAGTTAATGAAAAAAGGTTTTCAGCTTTGTGCTGAAAACCTTTTTTGTCATGATAGAAAGGGGTGGAAAAGGGTAAAATAACTAGCGGTTCATAGTTATTGCTTAATATCCTGAAAAAAACATGATAAAGTGAAGATACACGTATGATGTTAACGAGATAAAAGGGAACGATAGTATTGTCCTTTTTCTACATATTCTCTGCGGATTCGGTCCATGTCTTGGATATCTTCATCTGTTAACAGCCGAACGACTTTGGCTGGACGGCCAAAAGCGAGTGATCCTTTTGGGATGACCTTTCCTTGAGGGACAAGACTTCCTGCACCGATAAAGGCGCCTTCGCCAATCTCCGCACCATCGAGAATGATAGACCCCATGCCAATGAGGGCATTTTTTCGAATGATTGAGCTATGTAATGTGACTTGGTGTCCAATGGTAGCACCATCTTCAATAAGAAGTGTTTTTCCAGGACTTTGATGCAGGCACGATAAATCTTGAATATTGACGTTCTTTCCAATTCTCACAGGTGCAACATCGCCTCTGATGACGGTTTGAAACCACACGCTCGAATATTCTCCAATTGTGACATCACCGGTAATGGTGGCGTTATCTGCGACAAAGACCGATTCATGAATCTCAGGTGTAAACTGATGATATGGATAAATCACTTTTTCGACTTCCTTTCTTAATACAACATTTGTGAGGTGTTTACTTTGTGGACTTGGCATGCTGAAAGACCAGTTGGTACAATTGTCATTGTACATGGTGCGAGTGAATATCACGGCCGATATAAATGGCTGATTGAAATGTGGCGGAATGCAGGCTATCACGTCGTCATGGGTGACTTGCCTGGACAAGGCACATCGACACGTGCGCGAGGCCACATTCGTTCGTTTCAAGAATACATTGATACAGTCGATGAATGGATCGAACATGCGAAATCATTCAGACTTCCTACTTTTTTACTTGGACACAGTATGGGTGGACTCATTTCAATTGAGTGGATGAAGCAGTATACCCATACGAAGTTGAATGGCCTTATTTTATCATCACCTTGTTTAGGTCTGCAATTTAAACCGAAGAAGCTGATGGATTTTGCGTCAAAAGGTCTAAATGTGCTGGCACCGTCTTTTAAAGTGGAGTCAGGTCTGTCGATTGAACTAGCGACACGAAATCAGGCGGTCATTGAGGCAGACTCAAATGACTCTCTATACGTGACAAAGGTGTCGGTTCGCTGGTATAGAGAGCTAATCAAAAATATCGATGCGGCGATGCAGCCGACGAATGTCTTTAAATCGATCCCGCTCCTTTTAATGCAGGCGGGAGATGATAAGATCGTCGATAAAACGAGGGTGATTAAATGGTTCAATGGCATAGAATCAACCAATAAATCATACCGTGAATGGGAAGAGCTGTATCACGAAATTTTTAATGAACCAGAAAGAGAAGATGTGTTTAAGGCGGCAAGAGCCTTTACAGATCAATATATTTGATTGTGAGCTTTAAGTTGGGGGTGGAGTGATTTGTCAGTACCAGAGCGTCCTTTTGCACTGATGACAAAGGTGTATAAAGATATTTTTCCGCTTGTTCATCAGGAGCTGAAAAAGTGGCGGGCTCATGCCGAAATGATTGAAAATGAAGAACTGAGAACGCAGGCACTAGCGAGCATATCGAGTAAAACGTTTCACTGTGAAGGCGGAGGCATTTTATCTCTTCTAGCAGGTGAAGAGAAAGAAACGTGCATTGAATTCATTGTGGCGTATCAAACCATCAGTGACTACTTAGATAACCTATGTGACCGCAGCACGTCGCTTGATCCTAAGGATTTTCATATGCTGCATCAAGCGATGAGAGATGCGCTTGATATTCATGCTGAGCTCAAGCCATACTATCAATTCCGTGATGATCAAGAGGATCATGGATATTTACATGCGCTTGTCCGCACATGTCAAGACGTGCTTACGCGCGTTCGGCATTATCCGATCATTCAGCCATATTTACACACGCTGTGTGATTACTATAGTGACTTGCAAGTACATAAGCACGTCGTTCCCCATGAGCGTGTACCACGGCTAGAGTCATGGTTCCGCCAATATGAAAAAGATTTGCCGAAGATGGAATGGTATGAGTTTTCAGCTTGTGCGGGATCAACGTTAGGAATATTCTGTCTTGTGGCGTATGCGCTGCAGCCTGATTTTACAGAAAAGCAGGCGAAGCAAATTTACGAAAGCTATTTCCCTTATATTCAAGGTCTGCACATTTTACTCGATTATTTAATAGACCAAGAAGAGGACCGACTTGGGGGAGATCTGAACTTTTGCTCATACTATGATTCTCATCATGAGATGATGGATAGACTTCAGCATTTTATCGAAAAAGCGGATGAGCAGCTGAAAGGTATTCCGCATGAAAACTTTCACAAATTGATTAACAGAGGATTACTGGCGGTCTATTTGTCTGATGAAAAAGTGACAGCCCAAAAAGAGATGAACAAGCTGGCAAAGCGGCTGATCAAATCAAGCGGGAAAACATCGTTCTTTTTCTATATTAACGGAAGAGCCTATCGGACCTATCAGAAAATGCCTTGGATGAAATCATCATAAAAAAGCTCAAATCCATTAGGATTTGAGCTTTTTTTCAATAGCGACCACAAAAGGCGGGTCGTTTTGAATATTCATGTATTGATATGATAAAACTTGTACTTCTTCATGAGGCAGTGATCTGCAATAGTCGAGAAGCACTTCTTTTTCTCTTTTTCCTTCGGGATGTCCGTGGTAGATCACAAGGACGATCAGACCTCCGGGTTTGAGCCATTCGAGGAGCTGCTTGATGGCTTCAATGGTTGTATGAGCCTGAGTGGTGACGGCTTTATCGCCTCCGGGCAGATACCCAAGGTTAAACACTGCACCGGCTATTTGTCCATAAACATCCTTCGGAAGATGATCCGCCAGTTTTTCATGTCCATCATGGATGAGGTGAACGTAAGGATATTGACCGCCAAGCCTTTTGCTTGTCTGCTGCAAGGCTTCCTCTTGCACGTCGAATGCAAACACTTGTCCATCAGTTCCTACAAGGTCAGCTAAATAGAGTGTATCGTGGCCGTTGCCCATTGTTGCATCTATAACGATGTCGCCTTTTTGACAAGCGCGTTCTAACAGCTCTTTACTAAAAGGAAGCATGCGTTTCAAAATCATTTGGCTGCTTCTTCCAATCTGACGAAACGTTTCCCTTGGTAGCTGTTACGTCTTTCGAGCTCAGCATTAATGGCATTGAGTACTTCCCACTTATTTACACTCCACATTGGACCAACCATTAATTCAATTGGGCCGTCGCCTGTAATACGGTGAATAATCATTTCTGGCGGCAGAATCTCCAGCTGATCACAAACAAGCTGAACATATTCCTCCTGGCTTAAAAACTCAAGCTTTCCTTTTTCATATTGCTTGACCATTGGAGTCCCTTTTAAAAGGTGAAGCAAATGAATTTTAATTCCCTGCACATCTAAATCCGCAACAGCTTTTGCTGTTTCCATCATCATGTCCCGATTTTCAAGAGGCAATCCATTGATGATATGTGAGCAGACACGAATTCCGTGTTTTCTCAGTTTTTCTACACCTTCAACGTAGCATTCATAATCATGAGCACGGTTGATGAGCATAGCTGTCCGTTCGTGTACCGTTTGAAGACCAAGCTCTACCCATAGGTAAGTGCGTTCGTTTAATTCGGCTAAATACTCCACTACGTCATCCGGCAGACAGTCAGGTCTTGTTGCAATGGATAGACCTACGACACCATCCAGATTCATGACGGTTTCATATTTTTCTTTTAGGACAGGAAGCGGCGCGTGTGTGTTTGTATACGCCTGAAAATACGCCATGTATTTTCCGTCTTTCCATTTTGTATGCATCCGGTCTTTGATTTCGTTAAATTGAGTGATGAGATCATCAGCCCTGTTTCCTGCAAAATCACCAGATCCAGCGGCACTGCAAAATGTACAGCCGCCGTGGGCTACAGTACCATCCCGGTTTGGGCAGTCAAAGCCGCCGTCTAAGGCTACTTTAAATACTTTATGACCAAAGTGTTCACGCAAATGGTAGTTCCACGTGTGATAACGTTTTTCGCTGTTTGAATATAAAAAAGGGTTATGCTGATCCAAGTCAGTAACCTCCTTGCATAATAATAGCCATCCTTAAAGTTTAACAAAAATCACGAAGGAGGACAATTGAATCTGTCCAACATTTTCTTTAGTGAAAAAGCGTTACATGGGCAAAATAGGCGGGAGCGATAATGAAATGGAGGGAATGTAAGATGGCAACAAGGCAGTCGATCGATGAATTTATCCAAAAAAGTACGGAAACCCTTGAGTTTGCAAATGAACAATTTGATTTGAGCTCACGTCAGGAACATTATAATGAGGAAGAGTTTTCTAAAGCACAGCTCATGCTTGAGAATACGGTCAACGAATTAGAAAAATTAAAAGATGTCGCCAATGACCAGCAAAGAGAACGGTTAGACAGGGCGCGTGTTCAAATTCAGAGCTTGCAAAATCAAATGATTTTAGGGATTTCTTACGATAATGAATGATGAACAGATCCTTCTTTTAAGGATCTGTTTTTTATTTTTTAATAAGCTATTGACTTTTATACTGGGTGTCTATATTGTATTAAGTGTACTACATCAACTAATACACTACAGACACTTAAAAAGTGGAGAAAGGTGTTCGACCATGAAAAAAGAAAAAAAGCCAATCAATTTGAAGTGGATGGTGCTGGCTGTTGCGTTAGCATGTACATTTTTTTTCGTTCTTGTTTTCATTGGTTTTGAAGTTCAAAAAGATTTGATACCCAATTCAGTTCCTTTAATGCAAGGACATGATCAAGCGATAGGACTGCAAAAGCATGAATGAGGAAAGAGGGAGTCATCATGATTCAAATAGATCCAAGAAGCGCTGCGCCAATATATGAACAAATCATTGAGCAGCTCAAAATTTTATGTTTAAAAGGCGTGATGAAGCCAGGTGACAAACTGCCCTCTGTCAGAGAGCTCGCCACCATTATTATTGCCAACCCAAACACCGTCAGCAAAGCGTATAAAGAGCTAGAGCGGGAAGGGATTATTGAAACTCTGCGGGGCCGCGGTACGTATGTAACAGAAGGTGCGCAGTTAAAGCTGAATGAAGGGAAGGTGCTCGAGATGAAAGAACAGTTAAGACAACTCATCATAGAAGCTCATCATGCTGGTATTGATATTCATCAGCTTAAGGAATGGCTAGAAGAGATCGGCTCAAGTCTAAAAGGAGGAAAACAAGTTGATTGAGGTCAGAAATGTATCAAAGAAATTAAATGGACGCGAAGTACTCAGCGACGTTTCCTTCAAAATAGGCGAAGGTGAGATCTTCGGTCTGCTTGGCCGGAATGGCTCTGGGAAAACAACACTTCTCAGATTGATTCAGCAAATTCTTCTTCCGGATGAAGGAGAGATTTATTTTAAAGACGTACTGGTGAAAGACCACCCTTTAGTAAAGCAAAATATTGTATTCATGCCAGTCGTGAATCCTTACTTTGACAGATACAATTACGGACAGCTTGTCCAGCTGTTAAAGCATATATATCCAAAGTTTGACGTGACCTATGCCAATGAGCTTGTGAACCGCTATGAAATTCCGGAAAAAGTGAAGTATCGTGAATTGTCGACAGGGTTAAAGAAACAGCTGTCATTAATTTTAAGCTTTGCCATCAAACCAGCGGTCATTTTATTAGATGAGCCGACTGATGGTATTGATGCCGTCACAAGAAATGACGTTCTTCAGCTGATGATTGACGAGGTGGCAGAACGACAAACAACGATTTTAATTACATCTCACCGCTTAGAGGACATTGAGCGTATGTGTAATCGAATTGGATTTTTAGAAGGAAATGAACTCACAAGTGTCATGGATTTAGATGAATTAAAGAATGACTATGTCAAAATCCAAATGGCCTTTGAAGAAGATATGAACTTAAGTATTCGAAAAAATGGCGTTGCGATTTTGGATCAAGCGGGCGTTTTCTATACAGCGCTTGTTCTAAAAACCGACGAAGAAGCTAAAGAGTACTTGAAGTCACTGAAGCCAAAAGTATGGCATGAACTGCCTGTGAATTTAGAAGAAGTATTCATTGCGAAGTTTGGAGGGAAACGCAGATGGTAAAGCGGCAATTATTATATAAGGAGTGGAAGCAATCTGAGCTGACATTCATTTTAGTGATGCTTGTTGCGGTCTTTGCGACGCCATTATCCCTCTTAATGGATTACTCAACCTTTCAAGATTGTTTGAAAAATCCAGACTGTATACTGGATTCAACAACATTCACTTATCTGTTTAAGAAGGATGCATTTCTCTCACTATCATGGTTAATGGGAATATTTTTTGCTGTGATTCAGCTAGGATTTGAGAGAAATAAAGGGCAGATGGACTTTACATTATCCTTGCCATTTAGCAGAAGTGCTATCTTTCATACCAAGTTTTTCTTAGGTGCTGGCATCATCGCAGGCGTTCATGTTGTCTCATATCTTATCATTTATTTACTCAAATTAGGCCTTCATCCAATAGAAACACCTGAGTTCAACAGTCGTTATTTTTATGCACTGTTGTCAGCTTTGATGATCTACAGTTTATTTTTTGCAGCAGGTACATTAACAGGAAGTGCTATATCCCAAACAATCGTTGGATTCAGTACGTCCATTCTACCATTTTTGTTAATTGGACTTCCGATCGTTCATTTAGATTTTATCTTTAGAACAAGTGAGAGGTGGATAGATACGAGCCTCAATTATTTGATATCGCCTATTTCACCAATTACTTATATTACAAATGACATTTTTCAACAAGAATATCAGCATTGGTTTAATGGTGAAGCATTCATCATTCCACTTGTCATGATGGTCATATTTTACCTGATTGGTTTGTTTAGCTTTATAAAACATCCAATTGAAAGAAATGGCCGCTTCTTCCTTTACTCAAGTATGGATAGACCTATTCAGATTATGGTCATTGTCTTCGGTGTTCTAGGGTTTGGATGGTTTGGTTTTTCTTCAGATAATTCCATATTTGGTTATATCGTTGGTATGCTCATCGGTGGAGTCGTAGGCGCTTTAACGAGTTATTTTTTAATCTATAGAAAAAGATAAACAGAGAGCAGGGGAGTAGAGATGATTCAGATTCAAGCATTAGATCATGTATTTAAAATTGGTAAAAAGGGCAGGGAAAATGAAATTCCTGTACTAAAAGGGATTGACCTGTCCATCAAAAGAGGCGATATTGCTTGTATTGTTGGACGAAGTGGTTCGGGGAAATCGACTTTATTAAACTTAATATCAGGCTATATTACGCCAACGAGCGGAAAAATTGTCATTGATGGCACCGATGTGACCGGCTTTAATGAAAAAGAATGGGCAGACTTTCGCTTAGATCACTTTGGCTTTATCTTTCAAAGCTTTCAGTTGATCGGGAGCTTAACAACGTATGAGAATGTTGAACTTCCGCTCACTTTAAAAGGGGTGAAGCCGTCTGAACGAAAAGTGAAAGTAAAAGAAATGCTGAAACGAGTAGGACTTGAACATCACGCAGGACATTACCCAAATGAGCTGTCAGGCGGACAGCAGCAGCGTGTGAGTATTGCAAGAGCCTTGATTTTAAATCCATCTATTATTTTAGCGGATGAACCAACTGGGAGTCTGGATTCAGAAACTGAAGGAGAAATTTTAGCCTTTATCCAGCAGCTCAATCGCGAAAAAGGAATTACATTTGTCATCATTACACATGACGATGAAGTCGCTTCAATCGCAGACACAACGTTCCAGCTTCACGACGGTGTATTAAAGAAAGGGGAACAATCCATTGAAATTTAGAGATCAGGTCAAATTCATTAGAAGAAATATGAAGAAAAATAGATTGCGTGTGTTTATGACCATTCTTGCGACAACAATGGCATGCTCTTTCTTAATCGTTCTAGCGTCTGTCGGTTTTGGTTTGCAAAAATCAGCTCAAGATGAAATTATGAAGCAGCAAATCATTACAGAAATTAAAGTGTTAGGAAAAGAAAAAGGAGACGTTAAGATTGATGATTTAAAGAAATATGATCATGTGAAATCTGTCGTCTCAAGAACGGCGATCAATCCATCGGTTAACGTCGAGCTCGATAACCGTTCAAGTGAAACGCAGGCTGCTTTGACTGATATGAAAGAAGAAAAAGAAGCAGGGCTTGAACTAGACCGAGGAAAAGTCCCAACATCAGCGAACGAAATTGTGGTTGGATATCATATGGCGCAGCAACTGTGGACAAAAAAAGAACGCGAAGCCTATGAAAAAGAATTAAACCAGACGTCAAATGGGGAAGAAACACCGAAGGAGCCAAAAGGCTACACGAAGGATATTTTAAATAAAGTGATTCAAATCAAAGTGCCAAAACTAAATGAAGAAGGGGAAGTCGTTAAAGAAAAAACATTTGATTTCCGTGTAGTAGGTGTTTTGAAAAAGCCGAATTTGGAGTGGCAGGAGGATCATAAAATTCTGATTCCGAATGCTTATGAAAAAGAATTTGGTCAAATACTCGACCTGTCTCCTGAAGCAGGAAATGTCGAGAAAATGACTTCTGTTTATGCAGATAAATTCGACAATGTCGGTACGCTCACGAATAAACTGACAGATGAGGGCTATCAAGTCATCTCTGTGACGAACCAGCTTGAAGGAATGGATATGTTCTTTACGGTCTTCAAAATTGGACTCATTTTTGTCGGATGTATTGCAGTCATTATTTCTGCCATCGGAATTTTCAATACGATGACCATGGCGGTAACAGAGCGAACACAAGAGATTGGGATTATGAAAGCCATTGGCGCAAATCCATCCATTATCAAGCGGATGTTCCTAATGGAAAGTGCTTATATTGGAGTCATCGGATCAATCATCGGTATTATCATCTCATATTTGATTAGTTTCGCCGTTAATTTAATCATCCCAGCCATATTGTCGTCCATGTCTGAGGGAGGATCAAGCGATCAATTCTCGATTACTTTTTCCTATATTCCACTCAGCCTTGTTATTACAGCGACAGTGATCAGCGCAGGGGTAGCGATCATTTCAGGGCTTAACCCGGCACGTAAGGCAACAAAAACGAATGTATTAGCAGCTTTAAGAAGAGAAATCTAAAAAAGAACCTCCTGTAAACCCGATTGGGCGCTCAGGAGGTTCTTTTTTATCTTAATTAAACATCGCTATTGCTTAGGTGCCCTGTATCCGGCACGCTCTGCTTCTTCTACTGAGCAGAACATTTTGGTTACATTCTTTGTTCTAGAGTAGTATCTGCTGCTTGGTGTGTGGTAAATACCGTTGACACTCCCTTTAATGTTACAGGCAGCCGATTCTTTTTTTGTTTCCTTTTGTGATTCATGACCGCCTGTGCTTTTTCCTTCATCTTTAGGTGCGGAGCGCTGGACGGTGGAAGACTTCGTATCGCTGCTGCTATTCTTGATTTCTTGTTTGAGTGTTTCATTGCTGGAGGTGAGCTTGTCTATTTTCTCTTCAAGCGATTGAATGGTCTTCTCTTGCTGTTTGACCGTTTCTTTTTCTGAGGTGATGGTTTCTAGCTTTTTTTCCAGCTTTTCTTTTTCCTTCTCCGCATCTTCTAAAGAGGAGGTAAGCGACTCTTTATCAGCTTTTAAGCGCGAAATGTCAGATGAGAGTTCCTTTTGATCCTTTAACAGCTGTTCGGAAGATGGATCGGCTTGTGCCTTCGGCGCATTTCCAGCAGTAAGCGGTAATGACATAATGGAAAAGAAGAGACCAATGATCAAAAAAGGATAAAAAAGTTTCTTTGAAAAAATCAGCTCGTTCTTGCGTTTGAGTAAGAAGAAATTGACAGCATATCCGATGGCAAAACAAACACATAAAAGACCTAATATGAGTAAAAACATATCTAACAGCCCCCCTAAATTGCTATTTACACCTATCATACCTCATTTTTCCATTTTGGGGAGCGGTTCAATTAAAAAAACCCTGTTTACACAGGGTTTTCAGCTAATGGTAATCCTTTTATGGCTTCTTTTACTGTCAAATAAGTGATCGTATTCTGGAAATCTGTATCGAGGTCTTTCATTTTCAGCGCAAGCTGCGGCTTAATCCCAGTGATGATCAGTTCGGTTCCAGTTAGATTGAGAAGATGATGCAGTTTGAAAATACGTGCTGCGACGGAATCATCGACCTCGATTAAACCAGAAAGGTCGACAATTAAATAATCATCCTTTGAATCATCTAATATACAGGTTAACTTAGCGACAATGGCATCAAAGCGTTCTTCAGATAATTTTCCGATAAGCGGAAGAGCAGATACACCATTTTTGATTGGGACGATTGGCGTCGAAAGAGAGGTGACTTCCTGTAAGGAATCTTCTAGGAGCTGTTCATATTCTTTCTGTTTCGTAATATCCTTTTGAAAACCAATGAAAAATGTTTTGTCATCTTGTTCAATGTATAGAGGATCTATATTGAGTTCATTCCAAAAAAAAGTGCCGTCTTTTTTATAATTTTTTAGCTGTGTGGTAATAGGTGTTTTGTTTTGAATTCCATGACGAATTAAAGCAAGCTGCTTTTGATCCGTGTCTTTTCCTTGAAGGAATCGACAATTACGACCAAGAATCTCATCTGATTTGTATCCAGTCATTTGTGTAAAGCCGTGATTCACATAAACGATAGGGTTATCCTCTAAGGAAGGGTCTGTAATGACAACACCGATCCGCGCATGATCCAGCGCTTTTTTGATGAGTTCAAGCTGTTTTTGCAAGCCGAAAATGTTCGAGCTGACCATATTACCCTCCTTTGCTACTATAAGACATATCAAATGGTTGTCTTTTCAACCAAATGAATCCTTTTAAACGTAACATAACATATGTTCTGTTTCAACGATTGCAAACGCTTTGTTAAATTTGTCATCATAGTTTGTCCTCCATTAGAATAGAGTAAGTAAGGAGACTTTTCATTAGAAAAAGAAGGAATCAATTACTCATCATTCATAAAATGACAAAAATAGTTAATATGGATTAGGTGAAAATGATTCCAATGCATCAAGATTGTTTTTAGGTCATTCACATATAATGGAAGAAACAAGCTTTTTTTCTTCGTTAGAGAGAATAGACCTTTTACATGGATTATGACGGAACAGCAGAATGGCATTACAGGGGGCTGGACAGCCTGAAGTCGCTTTACTATTCTAAGGGCTTTAGGAAGGTGATGAAAATGCTGCAACAAGTCATTATTGCTTGCGCCATTGGAGGGGTCATGGGCATTCTCGGTCACGTAAAGAAAAAAGGCAGGCTAGAGAAGCCCAGAATGACAAAAAAGTTTATTTACTTAGGGTTTATTGAAGATTGGCTCGTTGGGATGATTGCCGCTACACTGCTTGTCTTATCCTCAAATCCCGAATCTAGTCTGCACTTGATCATCTTATCCATTATTTCAGGTTACGGAGGAGAAGCAGTTCTGCGAAGCTTCGATTTTGTGAGAGAAGAACGTTCACAGGATGCAGGCTCCAACCGTCATAACCGATCTCCACACGAATAATATCCTCTACTTTACCCTAGTCTAGGGTACATTCCCATTGTATACAAACCTGCTTGCACTTATGATCATAATTCTATAAAATACTACTTAGATGACGGTTACGATAAGAACAGTGAAGAGGAGTAGTAGGAAAGCAGTATTTGTCTTTAGAGAATTGACGGCTGGTGAAAGTCAATCAAATCTGCTTCTGAACTCGCCTCAGAGTTGCAGTTGCGTTAAAGCTTCTGTCGCATGTCTGCGTTAAAGATATTAAGTGAGCGTATGAACAGCATGTTACGCTAACAAGGGTGGTACCGCGGGAACCAAAAAATCTCTCGTCCCTTTCCAGGGATGAGGGTTTTTTGTTGATTTTAGAAAAATCTGAATTCTTGCAGTGGTCATCTAAGCAGATAAAGCCGTACATATTAAAGGAGGTTTTCACATTGAGTTTTCAGCATCGGGAAATTGAAAAGAAGTGGCAGGATTATTGGCTGACACATAAAACATTCGCCACATCTGACTCGGAAGATAAACCGAAGTTTTATGCACTTGATATGTTTCCATATCCATCAGGAGCAGGGCTTCATGTCGGGCACCCTGAGGGCTATACAGCAACGGATATTCTATCACGCATGAAACGTATGCAGGGATATGATGTTCTTCATCCAATGGGATGGGACGCATTTGGTCTCCCGGCAGAACAGTATGCACTTGATACAGGAAATGACCCGGCGGCCTTTACAGAAGAGAACATCAATAACTTCCGCCGCCAAATTCAATCACTAGGGTTCTCGTATGATTGGGATCGAGAAATCAACACAACAGATCCGAATTACTACAAATGGACACAATGGATTTTCTTAAAATTGTACGAAAAAGGATTGGCCTATATCGATGAAGTACCAGTGAACTGGTGCCCAGCGCTTGGCACAGTGCTTGCAAATGAAGAAGTCATTGATGGAAAAAGTGAACGCGGAGGCCATCCTGTTGAAAGACGTCCTATGAAGCAGTGGATGCTAAAGATTACAGCATATGCGGACAGGCTGTTAGAAGATTTAGAGGACATTGATTGGCCTGAAAGCATCAAAGATATGCAGCGTAACTGGATCGGACGCTCTGAAGGTGCGCACGTTCATTTTGAAGTAGAAGGACATGACGAACAGTTTACGGTTTTCACAACGCGTCCTGATACACTATTTGGCGCAACATATGCAGTGCTTGCACCAGAGCATGCACTTGTTGAAAAAATTACATCAGATGCTCAAAAAGAAGCTGTCAAAGCGTATATCAAAGAGATTCAATCAAAGAGTGACTTAGAGCGGACAGATCTTGCTAAAACGAAGACAGGTATTTTCACAGGAGCGTATGCCATCAATCCTTTAAATGGTGAAAAGATGCCGATCTGGATTGCCGATTACGTGCTGGCGACTTATGGAACTGGAGCTATTATGGCGGTTCCTGCCCATGATGAACGTGACTATGAATTCGCCAAAACCTTTGATCTTCCAATTAAAGAAGTTGTAGAAGGCGGAGACATTGAAAAAGAAGCCTACACAGGTGATGGAAAGCACATTAACTCTGATTTCCTAAATGGCTTAGGAAAAGAAGAAGCGATTGAAAAAGCGATTGCATGGCTTGAAGAACATCAAAAAGGTGAAAAGAAAGTCACATATCGTTTAAGAGACTGGCTGTTCAGCCGTCAGCGCTACTGGGGTGAGCCGATTCCAATCATTCATTGGGAGGATGGAACATCTTCAGCTGTTTCAGAAGAAGAACTTCCACTGATCTTGCCTAAGACGACAGAGATTAAGCCAAGTGGGACAGGTGAATCACCATTAGCCAATATTAAAGACTGGGTTGAGGTTGTAGATCCTGTTACAGGTAAAAAAGGCCGCCGCGAAACGAATACAATGCCGCAATGGGCAGGCAGCTGCTGGTATTTCTTACGTTATATTGATCCTCATAACACAGAAGAGCTTGCCTCTCCTGAAAAGCTGAAGAAATGGCTTCCAGTTGATGTGTATATCGGCGGAGCAGAACACGCTGTACTGCATCTTCTATATGCACGCTTCTGGCATAAGTTCTTGTATGATATCGGTGTTGTTCCAACAAAAGAACCTTTCATGAAATTGTTCAACCAAGGTATGATTCTTGGGGAAAACAATGAAAAAATGAGTAAGTCAAAAGGAAATGTGGTCAACCCAGATGATATCGTAGAATCTCATGGTGCGGATACATTACGACTTTATGAAATGTTCATGGGACCTTTAGATGCATCAATTGCTTGGTCTGAAACAGGACTTGATGGCGCTCGTCGTTTCCTTGATCGTGTATGGCGTCTCTTTACAAATGAAGATGGTTCACTCAGTGATAAAGTGACAGAGCAATCTGGCGGCGCATTGGAACGCAGCTATCATGAAACAGTTATGAAGGTAACGGATCATTATGAAGGCTTGCGTTTCAATACAGGAATTTCACAATTAATGGTGTTTATCAACGATGCCTATAAGGCGGATACACTGCCGAAAGAATATGCAGAAGGCTTTGTAAAGCTTCTTTCTCCAATTGCACCGCATTTAGCAGAAGAGCTTTGGAATAAACTTGGTCATGAAGGATCTATTTCTTATGAAGCATGGCCTCAATATGATGAGTCAAAGCTTGTCGACGATGAAGTAGAAATTGTCGTACAGCTTAACGGTAAAGTAAAAGCAAAATTAACCGTTCCTGCTGATGCAACAAGGGAGCAGTTAGAAGAGCTTGCGAAAAATGATGCACGTGTAAAAGAACAGCTTGAAGGGAAAAACATTCGTAAAGTGATTGCAGTTCCTGGGAAGCTTGTCAATATTGTTGCGAACTAATGATGACACCCATCGGTATGAACCGGTGGGTGTTCTTTATTTCCCGGGACATAATTTTGTCGAAAACAAGGTGATTCCCGCATCGGTCTCGTATTTTAACAGGTGATCAAGAAAATGAGGAGTGACGTCAATGGAAAAGGAAAGCAAACGTGAACAACTGCTCAGTCTGTTAGGAGAAATGCCAGAACGTCATCGCGTGGAGGCTTATACGTTAAAAATGGAAGAACGTGAATCATATGTGGTTGAAACTCTCATTCTCTCTATGAATGGTGTAGAGGAAGTCCCTGCTTATTTCGTGAAACCGAAGGATACGGTGAAAAAAAGACCCGTTGTGCTGTTCCAGCATTCTCATGGAGGGAATTACGTGAATGGGAAGGAAGAGTTGTTAAAAGGTGCTCATTATTTGCAAACGCCTTCATATGCAAAAGAGTTTACGTCTAAAGGATATAGTGTACTGGCCATTGATCATGCAGGGTTTGGTGAGAGAAGAGGAAGAACAGAAAGTGAAATTTTTAAGGAAATGCTTTTAACAGGAAAAGTGATGTGGGGCATGATGCTGTATGAAAGTATGTGTGCGATTGATTATTTGCTGTCTCGATCTGATGTGCTGGCGGACAGGTTAGCTGTCTTTGGGATGTCAATGGGCGGTCTTCTTTCCTGGTGGACGGCTGCACTTGATGAGAGGGTCAGTGTGTGTATTGATCTTTGTGCACAGGTGGACCATCATACATTAATTGAAACGAACAATTTGGACAGACATGGCTTTTATTACTATGTACCGGGCTTGGCGAAGCATTTTACAGCAGCGGACATTCAAGAAATGATTTTTCCAAGACCGCATTTAAGCTTAGTTGGAAAGCTTGATCAGCTTACGCCTGCTGAAGGCGTTGGAAGGATTCAAAAGGTATTGAGTCAAACCTATCAAGTTGCTTCATTGAAAGAACGTTATCAGCTTACCCGTCTTCATGCAGGTCATTTTGAAACAGCCGCTATGCGTCACGAGGCGACACGATTTTTGAAAAAGTGGCTGTAATCAAGAAACGCTTGGACATACTACGTCAAAAGAAAGGAGGAGACAGATGAAAAAAATCACCATCATTGGCGGATGCGGTGTGATTGGACGTCTTTTAACAAAAGCGCTCTCTGCTGAGTACAGCGTCACGATTATTGATTTAACAAGCTGTGTAGAAGGAGTCATTTTAGCCGATGCAGCGAATGAACAGAATGTATATGAGGCAATTCCGCGGGATACAGATGTGATCTTGCATCTTCTAAACATGGACATGACGCATGATGTGATGGATCATGAAGAATTTGCAAAAATGACTGATATTTTTTGGAGGAGTACCTATTATATGTTTCGTTCAGCCGCGCGGCTTGGCATACGAAAAGTCATTTTTGCAAGCAGCAACCATGTGACGGATCGTTATGAAGAGGATGGACGCTCCTTACTTGGACGGCAGATTACAACTGACGATGTGCCTGCGACTAAAAATGTCTATGGCATTTTAAAGTTTGCTTCCGAACAGCTGGGACGTTTGTTCCACGATCAATCGGGAATGTCTGTCATCAATTTAAGAATTGGAACAGTTGTAACAGATGAGATGAAGGCATTGCACAAAAAGCAAAGAACAAAAAGAACTCTGCTGTCACACGAGGATCTTACAGGTATGATAAAGGCAGCGGTTGAATCAGATATTCCCTTTGGGACCTATTATGCAGTATCAGAGAATGAAGAAAAGCCGTGGTCTACTGAGAAAACGAAACTGGAGTTAGGCTATGAACCAGATGTCAATACGACGGAAATCCTCGAAGAAAATGATCGAGCATAAGGCATAATCATGTCATGAGCTAATGATCTTATTCTTTTGTTTCATGAGCATAAAAGCACGGCTGATATGATCTATCCAGTTGGTCTGTCAAAATGATTATAGACGCTTTCTTCCCCCGTTTGTTACATTTTAATCACGATATCGTCACAGGCTGCAGCTTACTTTCAGATGAAATGATAACGCTTTCAAAGAAAGGGTGTGATGAACATAGATCGTTCTATTAAAGGCCGATTGTTCAATTTATTTAATTACTCTTTTCTACTCATGTTCGCATTAATATGTGTGCTTCCGTTCATCCATGTCATTGCCGCCTCTTTTGCAACAGTAGAAGAGGTCATCACGAAGAAGTTTATTTTGTTCCCGACGACGTTTTCTCTAGAGGCATATCGATATATTTTTTCTACTGATATTGTGTATCGCAGCCTCATTGTGTCCATTCTTGTGACGCTCGTTGGAACAGCTGTCAGCATGTTTTTGTCCTCGCTTATGGCATACGGGCTGTCTCGTCAGGAGCTAAAAGGCCGGAGAACACTGATGTTTCTCGTTGTTTTCACGATGCTGTTTAGCGGAGGTATGATTCCGACGTTTATTGTGGTGAAAACACTTGGTCTGCTTGATACCTATTGGTCACTTATTCTCCCGGTTGCAATCAATGCGTTCAACTTAATCATTTTGAAAAACTTCTTTCAAAACATACCGGCAAGCCTTGAGGAATCAGCGAAGATGGACGGCTGTAACGATTTAGGGATTTTCTTTAAAATTGTGCTCCCACTTTCTTTGCCAGCCATTGCTACTATTTCACTTTTTTATGCCGTGACGTATTGGAATACGTATATGACTGCCATTCTGTATTTAAATGATTCAGTGAAGTGGCCGATTCAAGTGTTGCTGAGACAGATTGTCATTGTCTCAAGCGGAATGCAGGGAGATATGTCGGATATGGGCTCATCCACCCCACCGCCAGACCAGACGATTAAAATGGCTGTCATTGTTGTGGCAACCATTCCGGTTCTGCTTGTCTATCCATTTATTCAAAAGCATTTCAACAAAGGGGCATTACTAGGTTCTGTAAAGGGTTAAAAAGATGGAACAACGGAGGGATCTTATGGGGAGAAAGAAATTATGGCTGATTGCGTTTGTTCTGTTATTTGCAGCAAGCGGTATTCTGTCAGCATGTTCAAGTAAAGGGGCAAACTCATCAGATGAGAAGGTTGATCTAGACAAAAAGGTAAAGCTGACATGGATGGCGATTTTATATCATCAGCAGCCACCGAAGGATTCCGTTTTAAAAGAGATTGAGAAGCTCACAAATACAGAGCTTGATATTACATGGGTACCTGATGCTGTGAAGGAAGATCGTTTAAATTCCGCACTTGCAGCAGGGAATTTGCCACAAATTGTGACGATTCAAGACATTAAAAATTCGTCTGCGATTAATGCGTTCAGATCTGGCATGTTCTGGGAAGTCGGTCCGTATTTAAAGGATTATCCAAATTTAAGTAAGATGAACGAACTGATTAATAAAAACGCTTCTATAGACGGCAAGCTTTATGGCATCTATAGAGAAAGACCACTTTCAAGACAAGGGATTGTCATACGAAAGGATTGGCTTGAAAATTTAAATTTGGATACACCAAAAACATTGGATGATTTGTATGAAGTAGCCAAAGCCTTTACGGAAAAAGACCCGAATCAAAACGGAAAAGCTGATACAATTGGCTTTACGGATCGTAATGATTTAATTTATGGCGCATTTAAAACACTTGGTTCATATGAAGGAATGCCGACAGACTGGAAAGAAGAAAACGGGAAATTCACGCCGGACTTTATGACAGATGAGTACATGAATACAATGAAATACATGAAAAAGCTGCGCGACAATGGCTATATCAACAAAGACTTCCCAGTGACAAGCAAAACCCAGCAGCAGGAATTATTCTCACAAGGAAAAGCAGGTATCTATGTTGGAAATATGGTAGATGCCGTGAACCTGAGAGATGATGCGACAGATAAAAACATGAAAGTAGATATTATCAACCGAATCAAAGGCCCAGATGGCAAAGAACGTGTGTGGGCATCAGGGGGGCATAATGGCATCTTTGCATTCCCTAAAACAAGCGTGAAATCAGAGGCGGAATTAAAGCGGATTTTGGCCTTCTTTGACCGTATTGCCGAAGAAGATGTATATGGTCTCATGACGTACGGTATAGATGGCAAGCATTATAAGAAAGAAGAAGGAAATACATTTGTCAGGGAAGAAAGCCAAGTGAAAGGCTGGCAGACAGATGTACAGCCGCTTGTCAGTCTTGTAGGAATTGATAAACGTTACTTAAAAAATAAAGGGGATGCAGTTCGTTCTAAATATGAAGAGCTAGAAGAAGACAATCAAAACATCATCGTTGCCAATCCTGCTGAAAGCCTGTATTCAGAAACAGCATCAGAGCGTGGAAACGAATTGAAGAAAATCATCGATGATGCGACGTATAAGTTCATCCTTGGTGACATCAGTGAAGATCAATTTCAGAAGGATGTAGAGAAGTGGAAATCCAATGGTGGGAATAAAATCATAGAAGAATATGAAGCTTCCTTTAAAAAATCAAAATGACCAATAGGAACACCCCCGCAAAGTAAAAAAGCGGGGGTGTTTTCATTAAAAGTCGAAGTTATCTGGATCTGGACCGATACGTTTGTTTTCATTTAAGTCAGAAAGACGTTTCATATCTTCATCAGATAAGACAAAATCAAATATATCAGCGTTTTCCTTTAAACGATGTGCTTTCGTTGATTTTGGGATGGTGATGACACCTTTTTGTACATCCCAGCGCAAAATAATTTGAGCAGGTGTTTTACCGTATGTGTCTGCGAGCTCTGTGATCAGCGGGTGATGCAGTAGTTCACCCTGCATCAGCGGTGACCAAGCTTCCATTTGAATGCCATGAGAGTTCAAATACGTAGAGAGTGTTTCCTGCGTTAGCTTTGGATGAAATTCTACTTGGTTGATCGCTGGTTTGATGTCTGCATCTTTTAATAGCTCGTCTAGGTGATGCGGCTGGAAGTTGCTCACTCCGATGGCTCTGACCTTTCCTTCACGATACAAGGTTTCCAGTGCACGCCAAGCTTCTTTGTATTTTCCTTCAACCGGCCAATGGATTAAATACAGATCAAGGTAGTCAAGCTGAAGCTTTTTTAAGCTATCTTCGTATGCATTTAGAGTAGATTCATATCCTAAATCGGCATTCCACACTTTTGAGGTGACAAAGATGTCCTCACGGCGCAGTCCTGTTTCTGCTAAACCAAGCTGTATGCCTCGTCCAACACCTTCTTCATTTCCGTAAATAGCCGCTGTATCAATACTGCGATAGCCTAATTGAATGGCTGTTTTGACAGCATCAACTAATTCAGCTCCATCTTCCACCTTGAATACACCAAGGCCAAAGCCTGGCATGAGGACCCCATTGTTTAATGTTTTTGTACTTTGTAAATGTTCCATCATAAAAACTCCTTTAAATGGTTTGTGTTTGTTCTTTTTGTTCTATTTGATAACTGATCATCGTAAGAATGGCTGCGATGAGGACCATGATGCCGCCGACCCAGCCTGTATGCACAAGCCCAAGTGTATCTGTCACGATGCCTCCTAAAAATGAGCCAATGGCAATACCGGCATTAAAGGCAGCGATATTCATGGCAGATGCGACGTCGACCGCTCCAGGTGTGTATCTTTCTGCAAAATCAACGACGGCTACTTGCAGCCCAGGCACATTCATGAAAGCAAACAGCCCCATCAGCATGACGGTTCCAATGCCTAACACTGTGAATCCTGCAGTGAAGCTAAGGATAAACAAGATGATGCTTTGGATAATAAACATATAGATCAGTGCTTTCATTGGCTGTTCATTAGCAGCTTTTCCGCCAATGACATTTCCGGCTGCGATCGTGATTCCGTATAAAAGCAGGATCAAGGCCACAGCCCCAGGCGCAAGCCCTGTCACATGCTGCAAGAGAGGAGATAGATACGTGAAGACGACAAAGGTTCCTCCATACCCTGTGGCTGTAATGACAAATAAAAGCAAAATTCTTTTTGTTTTTAATAGGACAGCTTGATCTTTAAAAGATGTTTTCACACCCTGCTTTAATTGAGACGGCACAAGAAAATAGTTGGATATCAGTGCGATCAGACCAATGATCACAATCACACCAAATGATGTCCGCCAGCCGAACTCGTGACCAAGAAATGTCCCGAATGGCACACCTGTCACAGTCGCTACTGTTAAACCAGTGAACATAAAGGCAATCGCGCTTGCCCGTTTTTCTTTCACGACAAGGCTTGCAGCAATCGTAGAACCGATGGACATGAAGATTCCATGGGACAAGGCTGAAATCACCCGGCCGATTAACAGCACTGAAAAAGTCGGGGCAATGGTGGCAAGTGTATTACCAATCAAAAAGACGAGCATAATGAGCAAAAGCAATGTCTTTCTTTTCATCGTGGAAGTAAGAGAAGTCAATATAGGCGCGCCAAATGTCACACCAAGTGCATATAAAGAGACAGTCCAGCCCGCCTGACTGACGCTCACTCCAAAGTCTTCTGAGATCATTGGCAAAAGACCGACACTAATGAACTCAGTTGTTCCTATAGCAAAAGCACTAATCGCTAGTGCGAGAAGAGCAAAATGGTTTTGCTTTTTTTTCATAAGTAAGTTCACATCCTTCTGTGATGACATTTTGATAGACGAAGCCGATCGGCAAGAGTTATTATCTAACATAGATGACGAAAAAAAAAGTACGTACTTTTTTGTAATATAGGTACTAAAAAGTGCCTGTTCGTACAAAGAGGAGTGAACATTCGATGGAAAAGAAAAAATATAATATCTCTGTGGAAGCAACGCTTGAGGTCATAGGCGGGAAGTGGAAGTGTGTGATTTTATGTCATTTGACACACGGGAAAAAACGGACGAGCGAATTGAAGCGGCTCATGCCAAACATCACACAAAAAATGCTGACGCAGCAGCTGAGAGAGCTTGAAAGTGACGGGGTCATTAATCGGATTGTCTATGAACAGGTGCCGCCTAAAGTGGAATATGAATTAAGTGAATACGGACAGTCGCTCGAAAGAATTCTCAATGCGCTATGCGATTGGGGAGCAGCTCATATTGAACGTGTGTATGGAGAGCCGCTTTCCGTGCTGGAAGACAGCATCTTAAATGAACAGTTTAAATAAAAGAGTCCCGCTTTCTTGTGAGAGCGGGACTCTTTGTCTTACATGCCTTTTTTCTGGTCGCGGTATTTCCCAGGAGTAGTACCTTCCAGCTTTTTAAAGGACCGGATGAAATTTTGCGGGTTTTTATATTTCAGTTTTTCCGAAATTTCTTTGACGGACATATCGGTTTCTACTAGCCAGTTTTTAGCGACATGGTGTCTGTAGGAAGAGAGATATTCACTAAAGGAGATATCCATTTCCTTTCTGAAAATGCTGCTTAAATAATTGGGATTGTAATGCAGGCGTGTGGCGATTTCATCCAATGTGAGATCTGAGTCGAATTCTTGATGAATAATATGAATGATTTTTTCTGAGATGTTTTTGTATTGTGAGTCTTCACGTGCAGCAAGCTGGTCAATAATTGGCCGGATGATTTCATGTTTCAGCCATGCTTCTGTATCTTCAAAGGTTTTAAATTCAAAAATCGTATCATAGAGCATTTTGTTATCTTCAACCTCAAATAATTCAATGCCCAGCAAATGCATCAGCTCAATTAAATTGTTTAAAAAACGAGCGAGGGCGATATGGTATTCGTGCGGTCCTGCATTTTTAGAAAAAATGGATTGCAGGAGCACATGTAAATAGTGATCCGCCTTGCCTTGATCGCCAGCTTTCATCGCATCAAATAAATCATGCTGCAGCTGCTTTGGAAAATGGGTTTTGAACGTCTTTCCTTGCTGAATATGCTCATATAAGATAATGGACTTTTTCTCTGCTTTGAGTCTGTATTTTAAGGCTTCTTTTCCTTCAATGTAAGCATGTTTTGCCATCGTGAGTTCCTTAAACTGGCGGCTGATTCCGATGCTGATCGATAAACCAAGCTCTTCCTCGATACGCTGCTGAATGGTTTCTGCTAATTGGTTTAAATATTCAGTAAACTCTTCATTTGACTTTGAGTGGTTGAGGATAATCGTTGTTTGATGCTGATTGACAACGGTTGGCTGAAGGTGCTCCTCTTGCGGAATAATCTGCTCGATCAGTCCATTGATCGCAAATAAAAGCAAGTCAGCATCTTTTTTTTCATAAGGTGTTCCTTTTAATGTATCGATTTGGGTCACAAGCATGGACAAATGAGACCAGCCCTGAGGAAAGCCTAAGCTTTGGAACCGGTTGTTAACTTCTTCATCTGTCAGCTTTCCAAGCAGCAGCCGTACCATAAAGTATTGCTGTAAGTGTGTCACTTGCTGCTCAATCCGTTCCTCTAAATCATTGTTTTGATCTTTCATTTGTTTAATACTCGATTCAATCAACTCAAATTCATTTTGAAAAGGCTGTTTTTGCAAAAATGATTCGTTGCGTGCAAATGACTCGTATAATAAGCGGATTGGTTTATAAAAGTGTCTAGAACCGAACCATGAAAATAGTAATGAGAGCGCTAACAAAATAGTGCAGATAATAAAGGTAATCCACCCGATTGATTTCGTTTGCTGCTTAAGTTCTGGAATAGAAACAAAGGATAGGTACGTCCATTCATTATAATCAGATTTTTGAAATGTGATTTGATAGTTGAGTTCGTCGATCTTCATATCAAATTGGCCTGATCGTTTTTCAAGTGAGAGCACATGTTTGACGATATCTTGATGTTTCAGCGATTCACCAATTTGTTCTTTGCGATTATGTAGCAGCACTTTTCCGTTGGTATCGATCACAAACATACTATCCGATTGAGAGAAGTCAGGCATGTTATCAGCAATGACGCAGCTTGGAATGCTGGCGACAGCGATTCCCTTTTTTTGAACGCTGTTCATAGGCAGTTGTTTGATTAAATTCACATTGTACTTGCAAAAGGATGCTTTTCCTTCTTTTGTCGCAACAAGTGGATTATTCTCTTCAAGTGCCCAGCTGGAGTGACTTGGTATATTGAGGTAAGAGGTCAGCGCTTTTTCTTGGTCTTCGCTTGTGACATGATAAAGCCCCGAATTGTTCATGTACCAGTCTTCCATTTTACTGACGAGTGTAATATTGGAAAGATCGGTGTCAAAGGTTTGCAGGTAATTCAGTTCCTGCTGTACTTGATTATAAAGCTGGAATTGGTCTGGATTTAAAGGTTCTGCCAGTGTTTGAAGGAGAGGCGGCGAACTGACATAGTGAGTGAGAGAATGATCAACAGTTTTTAAAATATGCTCAATATTGGATTGCGTTTGTTTGACGCTGTCGAGCTTTTCATTTGAGATATTTTCAAGTGCTGTTTTTTGCGAATGCTGATAAGAAAAAATGCCGACAATGATAACAGGAATCGTACTAAGTATGAAAAAAAACGTTACTAGCTTGTAATAAAATTTGTACTGCCTTCTTTTCATATAACCCCCCATTTCAAACAAAACAATCTTTTCCCCTTAATTTATTAATCCAAAAATCTGGTAGGTTTGTCAATAATCATTTTCTGAGATTAGGATCATTTTCTTATGTTTTATGTAACGTTTTGAGTAGCATCATCTATGAAAATATGATCTGTTGATATGATTGTAGACGGATTTTTCATCCTTAAGATACAGTTAACACATGCATGAGCATGAGGGGAGGCTTTATCAATGAAAACAGAGGATGTCACTGCCAAGGGTGTGCCTGCGGCAGCTTTGAAAAGCGAAAAAAGAAAGCGCTTACTTAATCAATTGCTAAGTCAAAAATTTTTGTATTTAATGATTTTGCCGGGGCTCATTTATTTTATTGTTTTTAAATATGTGCCAATGTGGGGGCTCATCATTGCCTTTCAAGATTACCAGCCGTTTCTCGGCATTCTTGGCAGTGAGTGGGTTGGCTTCAAACACTTTATTCGATTGTTTACAGAACCAACATTTTTCATCTTATTAAAAAATACACTGATTTTATTTGCCATGAATGTCGTGATTTTCTTTCCAATTCCGATCTTATTAGCCCTTCTTTTAAATGAAGTGAGATTGGCATTGTTTAAGAAATTTGTACAGACGATGATTTATATCCCTCACTTCATGTCATGGGTGATTGTCGTGTCCTTATCTTTTGTTTTGTTAACAGTAGATGGCGGGTTAATGAATGAATTGATTGCTTTCTTTGGAGGAGAAAAGATTAACTTCCTTCTTAGTCAGGAATGGTTTAGACCGATGTACATTTTACAGGTAATCTGGCGGGAAGCAGGATGGTCAACAATCATTTACCTTGCGGCGATTACAGCGGTAGATCCGCAGCTATATGAAGCAGCAAAAATGGATGGGGCCGGGAGACTGAGACAAATGTGGCACATCACACTTCCTGCCATTAAAAGTGTCATTGTGGTTCTGCTTATTTTAAAAATCGGTGATACGCTTGAGCTTGGCTTTGAGCATGTCTATCTATTACTGAACGCAACGAACCGGGAAGTAGCAGAGATTTTTGATACGTACGTTTATACAGCAGGTCTTAAGCAAGGACAATTCAGCTATAGTACCGCTGTTGGTTTATTTAAAGCAGCCGTTGGACTTATTTTGGTCATGCTGGCAAACCGTTTAGCGAAGAAATTCGGGGAAGAAGGTATTTATTAAAAAGGGAGATGAGGAAGAATGACTTTATCGATTGAAAAGGGATCACCGCTTGAGCATGCAGAGAAATTAGCACAAACCATTATGAAAGCGTATACACCGATTGAGCTGCCACCAGCTGGAAGATGGCATTATCATCAAGGGGTTTTCCTTTGCGGCGTCATGAAGCTATATGAGGCAACAGGGAACGAGGCGTATTTCGATTATGTGAAAAACTATGCGGACTCACTCATTGATGAGTACGGAAATTTATTATTTCGCAGGGATGAGCTTGATGCGATTCAAGCAGGACTCATTTTATTCCCTCTTTACGAACGAACGAGAGAGAAGCGGTATGTGCTGGCGGCGGAGAAGCTGCGCGGACTTTATCGTACGCTAAACCGCACGTCTGAGGGCGGATTTTGGCATAAAGACAATTATGCTTATCAAATGTGGCTCGATGGTCTCTACATGGGCGGTCCTTTTGCCTTAAAGTATGCTCAGCTTAAAGGTGAAGAGTCACTAGTGGATATGGTCATCCATCAAGAGCATCTCATGAGAAAACATACAAAAGATGAACAAACAGGTCTGTATTATCACGCGTGGGATGAACGAAAAACGATGCCATGGGCTGATCAAAAGACCGGCTGTTCCCCAGAGTTTTGGGCAAGATCGTTTGGCTGGTATGTCCTTGCATTAGCAGATATGATCGAGGATCTGCCAGGGCAGCATGAAAGGCGGAAGGTGTGGAAGGAAACGCTGACAGACATGCTGGAAAGTGTGGCAAAGTACCAGGATCAAAAGACAGGTCTCTGGCATCAAATCATTGATAAAGGAAATCACAGTGACAATTGGCTTGAAAGCTCGGGGTCGTGTTTATTCATGTACGCCATGGCAAAGGCCATGAATGAAGGGTATGTGAGCCCCCGTTATGTTGATCATGTGGTCAGAGCATATCAAGGCTTGATTCAGCATAAGACGGCTGAGAAAGAAAATGGTGATTTTACCATCCATGATATTTGTATCGGAACATCTGCGGGATTTTATGATTACTACGTTGGAAGAGAGCGTAGCACAAATGACTTGCACGGGGCAGGCGCTTTTATTATGGCGTTAACTGAGCTAGAAAAGCTGTCTGTTTTTCAAAAGGCATGAGGAGGCAAAAAAGAGCCGCCGTATGGCTCATCAGTTTCATCGCTGCCATTTGTTTATCTGCTTGTCAGGGGAAAACAAACGGGATCGATGTCCTGATTTTTTCTGATATGTCAAAGGGAATGAAAGATCAATTAGTGGAGAAGGCTTTTCAGCCGGAACAAGAGACTTATAGCGTTCACATCTTTCCGGCGATTCCTGAAAAGCTTCTTGTTGAAATTACCTCAAAAGAGGGGGACGTGATGCTTGTTCCAGAAGAAATGTTTAGAACGTATGATGATCCTGAAAGTTTTCAGCTGCTGGAAGAGATGAAAATAGGCGATCAAGCAGCAGGACCATATACGGTCGAGGACAAAAAAACAGGGAAAACGGTCGATTATGCAGTTCAAATCAATAAAGGAAAGAAAAAACTCAACGGCTATCCCTTTCAATTACACCGAGATATGGTCGCTTTCATTCCCGTGTATGCTGACAAGACGGAAGAGGCACTGTCTCTTATGAAACAGCTTCGTGAAAACCAATAGAAAATGAGGTGGGGAATGTGAAACGGGTCGTGATTTGCGGGCTGAGCCATCGTGCGTTCAATATGTTTATTCAACCGCTCACAGAGGATTTCAATGAGCATTATCGGATTACAGGGCTCCTAGATATAGATCTTCAGCGGTATACACTTTGTCAGGAGCGTTTTCCATCACTCCGGGGCGTTTCGTTTTTTCATGAAGATGCATTTGATCAGATGGTCAAAGAAACAAAACCAGATATCGTCATTGTGGCAGGCAGGGATGACACACATGTCACATATATCATGCAGGCACTTGACCATGATCTAGATGTCATCACCGAAAAGCCGATGGTGACAACAGCAAAAGACGCCAAAAAAGTGATGGAAAAAGAGGCAGAAAGTAAAGGGAAGGTCACGGTCACCTTTAATTATCGCTACAATCCTTTCCATCGAAAGGTAAAAGAACTGATTCTAGACGGGAAAATTGGAAGGGTCACATCTGTTGAACTGAGCTGGCTTATTGATACGTATCATGGTGCTAGTTATTTCAAAAGGTGGAACCGTACACGTCAATTTTCTGGCGGACTGTCCATTCATAAGTCGACGCATCATTTTGATCTGGTCAACTGGTGGATTGATCAAAAGCCGAAACAAGTATTTGCCTACGGGGCGCTGAACTATTACGGCAGCGAAAGCCCTTGGAATCCCTTGCAGGGGGAGGAAAATAGATTTTGTGGAACATGTCATGTGAAGGATATATGTCACTATGAAGCAAGGTGGAATCCGCGGGTTGAGCGCTCGAAGGTGGAGGACGACCATATTGAATCCGGTCAGGAGCAAACGCAGCAGTACTCAAACTATCGCCCGGATGCGTGCATTTTTGATCAGGAAATTGATATTGAGGATACATATGTGGCGTCAGTCGCTTATGATCAAGGGGCTCTGCTCAGCTACTCGATTCAATTCTCAGCCCCATATGAAGGCTACCGTCTGGCTATTAATGGGACGAAGGGGCGTATTGAAACAAATGAGTTTCATGTGCCATCAAGAATTCCTTTTCAATTCCCACAACAAACAATTTCTTATTACCCGATGTTTGGATCAAAGGAGACGATTGAAGTCGTGAAGCAGCCAGGCGGCCATGGCGGCGGAGATCCTTTGCTATTGGCTGATTTATTTATAGGAAAAGATCCCTTGATTCACTATGACATCTTAGCAGGAGCAGAGGCTGGAGCTTATTCGATTGCTCTTGGGGAAGGCATGTGGCGCTCTGTCACAGAAAATCGCCCAATTGAAATCGATGAATTGTTTCATAAAGAGACGGTGTAAAGAGAGAGGAGGGGAAAGAGATGGATCATGATGGTTCAATGAGCAGAATGCTGAGGATGTGTGAGTGGGTGATGAGACTCGCCTATACAAATTTGTTATGGCTTTTGTTCACCATTCTAGGGCTTGGCGTTTTTGGCTTGATGCCCGCGACCACTGCGTTATTTTCCGTGATGAGAAAGTGGATTCAAGGTCATGAGCAAGTCAATATATTCCGCACTTTTTGGAAGGTATTCAGGGAGGAGTTTGTACGCTCTAACATCATTGGAGTGGTGCTATTCATCATTGGAACGATTATTTATGTCGACCTTGCTTATATTTATCCGACGAGCTGGCTTTTACATGTGCTTCGCTTTGCTATATATATTTTCGGTTTTCTGTTTATTGTGAGCTTATTTTATATTTTTCCGCTGCTTGCTCATTACGATTGGAAAAAATGTCTCTATCTAAAATTCTCTCTTCTGCTTGGTATCTCATACTTGCAATATACACTCTCTATGCTTGTTTTCTCGGCTGTTCTGTTTGTTCTGTTTGCTTATTTACCGGGAATCGTGCCGTTTTTTAGTGTGAGCATACTCGCCTACGGTCATATGTGGCTGGCCTATCAAGTCTTTAAAAAGGTAGAGTTTGATATTGAGCACGAGACAGCAGAAGTGAAAAAGCGGCAGCCCTCTTTCCTTCAATCGAAGCGGGTGAATACGCAGTGAAGTGAATCATTTGCTATAATGGTGTCACCGTAATGAAAAGGAGAGATGAGAGTCGTGTCAGTGAAAGAAATTTCAATAGAAGAATTAAAACAAAAGCTGGAGCAGGAAGATGCCATTCAGCTTGTCGATGTACGTGAGGATGAAGAGGTAGCAGAAGGAATGATCCCGGAAGCTATTCACATTCGAATGGGCGATATCCCTGAGAAGCTGGATGCATTCGATCAAACGCAGGAATATTATATTATTTGCCGCTCTGGTAAACGTAGTGAAAATGTCTGCTATTACCTAGAAGATCAAGGCTACCAAGCGACAAATGTCGTTGGCGGGATGCTTGCTTGGACAGGAGAAACAAAACCGAAGCTGTAAATAGAAGGCCTTTCATCTTAACGATGAAAGGTTTTTTTGTTCATATGCCTCTCTCTATGTGCATAAAGATAGAGTAGCGAGAGAAGGGAGAGTGGCATAGGTGCTAAAGGTAGCTGTATTTGATGAAGAGCATGAGAAAGATTTGCAGAGCGAAATTAATCATTTTTTAAAAGGAATGGATGACGACCAAATCATTGACATCAAGTACAATGTAGCGGTGATCTGTGAGCAGGGAGGGGAACAGCTCTACTGTTTTTCTGCACTCATTTTATATAAAAAATAGACGGCATCAAAAAAGGACCTGCTTGAAGGGTCCTATTTCTTTGATTAGCTGGCGTCAATATATAACCGGTGCTTGTTGCAGTGAACACATTGAAAAAGATAGCTTTGTAAGTCTCCTCCGTTGACGAGCCATTGCTTTAGGTTCTCTTTCGTTAATCCTTCGCCGCTGCAAATGTCTTCGATATCCTCGGCGAGTTCTTCCTCTAGATGTTCAATCTCTTTCCAGCCGACATACTGGACGATTGCACAAAAATCTCCGCAATGACTTAACCAATATTCCTGCTGCCATCCGCGATAGCCTGGCGTTCTGAAGATCAGCTCATCGATATATTCCTCTTGATCGACGTCATCACAGCTCGCATCGTCTTGAAAGGTTCCATTGTATTTTTTCGCCGCTGATCCATCTTTAATGCACCAAGGACAAATTCCCTCTACATCTTCAACAGTATAAAAAGGGCCATGGTACACATAATCTCTTTCTTTCTCACAAACAGGACATGTCGTATGCTCTTTTTTGATCACGTTTAACGAAACTGGATCTGGGTTGTACTTGAACGTAGGTAACGTCATATAAACCTCCATTATGTAGAAAGTGATGATTCATCATTATTTTAAAGGAATCCTCAAGCTCGCGACAATCTTAAATTGTATATATAGAAAAAAGCCGTTCGGATAAGGAACGGCTTTTTCTCGCTTGCGATTATGCTTTTTTTACTCTTGGACTTCTTGGTTTATTGACTTGATTGGTTTGTTTGATGATTCTTCGTTCATCATTTAGTGATTTATACAGCGAGACAATCATCAATATAATGACAACGGAGAACGGCAAGGCTGCGAGCTTGGCTGTATTTTGCAGGGCTTCAAGTCCCCCTGAAAATAAAAGCACAGCAGCAACAGCCGATTGGATAATGCCCCAGCTGACTTTGACACTGCCAGGAGGGTTTAACGATCCGTAGGTTGTCTGCATTCCAAGCACAAATGTAGCTGAATCAGCCGATGTAATAAAGAATACGGCGATTAAAATGAGTGCTAGTATCGATGTAATCATCGCCAGCGGATATTCATTCAGTACACCGAAAAGCATCGTTTCAGTTGAAAGGCCTGCAACATCGACAATATTCTTTTGCTGTAAGTCCATTGCAGATACACCGAAAATCGAGAACCATAGGAAGACTAGGATGGAAGGAGCGACTAAGACACCCACTAAAAATTCGCGAATCGTTCGCCCGCGTGACACTCTAGCGATAAAGATCCCGACAAATGGTGCCCAAGAAATCCACCATGCCCAATAAAAGATCGTCCATCCATTAATCCATTCTCTCTTTTCAGGATCATTGGGAGATAGACGGAAGCTCATTTGAACAATATTAGATAAGTATTGTCCAATCGAGTCAGTAAATGAATTTAAGATAAAAACAGTTGGACCTACCAAAAGTAAGAAAAACATCAGAACAGCTGCTAATACCATATTGATATTACTTAAGTATTTAATGCCTTTTCCAATCCCTCTTAAAGCAGATGCAAGGAAAAGCACCGTCACAATGATAATAATGATCAATTGTGTGCTAAAGGTATTTGGAATATGAAAAAGGTAATTCAATCCACCATTTATTTGTGCCGCGCCTAATCCTAGGCTTGTCGCAACACCAACCACGGTTGCAAATACCGCAATACAATCGATGGTTTTACCGATCCATCCGTGAATTTTATTTCCTAAAACGGGCTGCAGCGTTGCACTGATTAAGCCAGGTGCGTCTTTTCTAAATTTAAAGTAAGCAATGCAAAGTGCAACAATGGCATAAATAGCCCATGCATGAAGCCCCCAGTGGAAAAATGTATAGCGAAGGGAATCACGGAAGGCCTGCGCAGTTTCAGTCTCCCCTGTTGGTGACTGAATAGCATAGTGGCTGATCGGTTCAGCTGCTCCGTAAAAAACAAGACCAATTCCCATACCGGCACTAAATAGCATAGCAAACCAAGAAAATAAACCAAATTCAGGCTCTTCCCCCGGTTTTCCTAGCGTAATCTTACCGATTGGGCTAAAAATAAAGAATAGACAAAAGCCGACAAGCAGTGATACCACTAACAAGTAATACCAGCCAAAGTCATTTGTAATGTATGTTTGAATTTGATCTGTGACATTTTGCAATGACTCTGGAGAAAACGCTCCCCACATCACGGCAACAAATGTGATCGCAATCACAATCCAAAATACACTTGATACGTTTTTCACACCATCTCACTCTCCTGTTGTTCTACACGTTTAAGCAGAGGACTTTTGCTTAATATCCCCTAACTCAACTTATTTCAAACAAAAAGAGGCGAGCTTCTCACTCGACCTCTACTTTACCGTAACATGTTTTGCTTCCATTTATCAACTATCGATATGGGAAGACGATTTTTCCTCAATTCGTTTGCGAAGACGGTGGACATATTCTTTTAAACATACTGCGAAAATAGTAAACGCCAAAACAATGGCGACTTTTAACGGAGTAATGGACAGCTTCAAGAAAACAGCGGCTGTCAAACTGATAACGACCGCAAGAACAATCGGTAATGCACGTCTGATCATTGAACTCTCTCCTTTGCTTCTAGTGCAGCATTCATGCCGGCAAGCCTGCCTGTCACAAGTGCTGAAGTGATATTGTAGCCGCCTGTGTAGCCGTGGATGTCTAAAATTTCTCCGCAGAAATAAAGACCGGGCATTTTTTTAGACGCCATTTTCTTCGGTTCAATTTCCTTCACAGAAACGCCGCCTCCTGTCACAAACGCTTTGTCTAAGGATAGCGTACCATTTGCATGAACAATAAAATGTTTGCAATCATGGGCAAATGCACGCAGTTTATCCTTGGCTAGACCAGAGAATGTGTCTTGTGGATCAATCCCGTTCCGTTCTAACAGAAACAATAAATAGCGTTCTTGCATCCAAGACTTGAGGACATTTTTAATGGCTTTCTTCGGTTCATCTTTAAGGTCACGATGAAGCTTCTGGAACAGCTCCTCGTCATTCAGCTTCGGATATAAGTCTATTTGCAGGCGGACAGTCGGCTGTTTTTTCAATTCCTTCACAACAAATCCGCTGCATCTAAGAACAGCTGGACCTGATAAACCAAAGTGAGTAAATATCATATCCATGACATGTGTGACGACGGGTTTTCCTTTTTTATTTAAAACACTGACAGCCACACTTCTTAAAGAAAGACCTTGAAGCACTTTTTCTTTAATAAATCGTTCATCGGATGTGACCGGTACCTCTGTTGGGAAGAGCTCTGTAATGGTATGACCGGCTGCTTCTGCCCATGCATAGCCGTCACCAGTAGAGCCGGTATGCGGCACACTTTTTCCGCCGACAGCAATGACGACAGACTTACTTGAAATTTTTTCATCATTATTTGTAACAATTCCAGCTGCTTGTCCGTCTTGATACAGAACTGTTTTAATTTTTTCGTTCGTTCGAATGGTGACATTGAGGGCTCGGAGCCTGTCTAGAAGGGCATCCACAACAGATTGTGCTTTGTTTGAGACAGGGAACATACGTCCATGGTCTTCTTCTTTTAGTTCAATGCCAAGGTTTTCAAAAAACGAAATAATATCCTCGTTGTTGAACTCAGAAAATGCACTATATAGAAAACGGCCGTTTCCGGGAATATGTTTGATGATTTCTTCTACTGGAAGGCGATTGGTGACGTTACAGCGTCCGCCGCCAGAAATGGCCAGCTTTCTGCCAAGTTTGTTTCCTTTGTCAATTAACAGAACAGTCGCACCGTGCTCTGCTGATGCAATCGCGGCCATCAGCCCAGAAGGTCCGCCGCCAATGACAATGACATCATAATGTTTCATGTTACATTCCTCTTTCTACTTTCAGTCATTTTTCTATTATAACGAAGATTAGGGAAGGCTGAAATATGAATTGATTGGTTTTGTGACTTCCGTATTGGATTTGTTACCTGTGTATTGAATTGATGTGGTAAAATAGTTAAGTTGAATATTCATTAGAAAAATGGTGGTTAAGCGCATGTCTAATAAACTGCTTCGTGGTACGTTGGTTTTAACGATAGGGACGTATCTCTCTCGTATTCTTGGTATGATTTATTTAATTCCATTTAGCGCAATGGTTGGAGCTACTGGTGGTGCGCTATTCCAATATGGATACAATCAGTATACGATCTTTTTAAGTATCGCTACGCTTGGTTTTCCAACAGCGGTATCAAAATTTGTTTCCAAATATAATGCGATCGGCGATTATGAGACAACAAGAAAAATGTTCAGGGCGGGTATGTCGGTCATGCTTGTCACCGGGATGATCGCCTTTTCTATTTTATATTTGTCCGCACCGATTTTTGCCAAGATTCAGCTTGGCGGATCAAATGAAACAGGCGGTTTGACTGTCGATCAAGTAGTATATGTGATTCGAATGGTCAGCTTAGGTCTTTTGGTTGTACCGATCATGAGTCTTGTACGCGGGTTCTTCCAAGGACACTCCATGATGGGACCGACAGCTGTTTCCCAAGTGATTGAACAGCTTGTCAGAATCATCTTCCTATTAACGGCGACGTTTATTATTTTAAAGGTGCTTGACGGCGGGCTTGTCATTGCTGTCGGATATGCAACATTTGCGGCTCTGATCGGTGCATTTGGCGGTTTATTCACGCTTTATTTATATTGGCTGAAGCGGAAGGACCGGCTCTTAGCCATGCAGCCGAATACAGGCGCTCACTCTGATTTATCTTATAAGCAAATGTTTACAGAGCTGTTTAGCTATGCGGCGCCGTATGTGTTTGTTGGACTTGCGATTCCAATTTATTCTTATATCGATACAAACACAATTAACAGAGCCATGATTGCATCCGGACATCAGGATATTAGTACAGCGGTATTGTCCATTGTGACGTTATATTTACCGAAGGTCGTGATGATTCCTGTGTCACTTGCCACAGCGTTTGGCTTAACATTGATTCCGACGATTACGGAATTATTTACAGCACGTAATTACAAGCTGCTCAATAGACAAATTGATCAGACGATGCAAGTCATTTTATTTTTCGTGCTGCCTGCTTCATTTGGTATCTCGGCATTGGCTGGACCGGCTTATTGGTTTTTCTATCCGTCTGTTCATCCTGAGATTGGGATTTCCATTTTGTTCTGGTATGCACCTGTTGCATTATTGTTTTCTTTATTCACCATTAATGCAGCGATTCTGCAAGGGATCAACAAACAAAAATTTGCGATCGTCAGTCTTTTGTTAGGGATCATTATTAAAACGGTTCTAAACATCCCGCTGATCAGCTGGCTGCAAGGAAATGGTTCTGTATTGGCAACAGCATTAGGCTACAGTGCGTCCATCTTGTATATGTTTATCATGATTAAACGCCATGCCGGCTATTCGTTCCGCAGAATTTTCAAACGTTTTATTCTCATTGGTATTTTAACGGCGATCATGGCTGTCGTGGCATATTTGACAAGTCAGCTTGTGAACCAAGTAATTTCTTATGAAGACGGAATTTTACAAGCGGGTATCGTCATTTTGATTTCCATGATCACTGGCGGCGGTGTGTATATGTACTTGTCTTATAAGGTGGGATTACTAGAGCGTGTACTGGGCAGCCGTATGCCGAAATTTTTAAGAAAAAAGAGTTAAGAAGAGGTAGATATTCATGAGGCTTGATAAATTACTTGCTAACAGCGGCTTTGGTTCAAGAAATGATGTGAAAAAGCTTGTCAAAGCCCGGGCGGTCACAGTGAATGGAGAAGTGGCAAAGCAGGTGAAAGATCATGTTGATCCATCAAATGATGAAGTACTCGTACACGGAGAGCGTGTAGTATATAAAGAATTCATTTACTTAATGATGAACAAGCCAGAAGGGGTGATCTCGGCAACTGAAGATTTGCGGGATGAAACGGTTGTCGATTTACTTGAGCCGGAGGATATCGCAAGGGAGCCATTCCCTGTGGGGAGACTGGATAAGGATACGGTCGGTCTCCTTCTCCTCACAAATGATGGACAGCTTGCTCATCAATTACTTTCTCCAAAAAAGCATGTGCCAAAAACGTATGAGGTTCATTTGAAATATCCTTTAGGAGATCAAGACATTAAGCGTCTTGAAGAGGGAGTTGTCATCTTAGATGATTATCACACGAAGCCGGCGAAGGTGGAAGTAGATGCAAATGAAGAGGAAGATACACGCATCCGTTTGACGATTACTGAAGGGAAGTACCATCAAGTGAAGCTAATGGCGCAAGCGGTGGGAAATGAAGTGATCTTTTTAAAAAGGCTCTCGATGGGGGCTGTCTCTTTAGATGAAGAACTAGCACCCGGAGAGTACCGTGAATTGACGGATGAAGAATTAGACAGCTTAATGAATCGTGAATAACATAAGAACAAAAGAAAAGAACCGGCTTATCGCCGGTTCTTCAGCGTGTAGACAAACCCTCGCATTCTTTGTCAGTCCTGCGCGCTGGTGCTCACGAATGTTAAATTCGCTCCGCGCCAGTGCTCGTTCTTCCTAGACTTCAAAGGTTTTCTATCACGCTGTAAAGAAGACAAAGGGCTAAAATAAAAATCATTTTAGCCCTTCGTCAACAATTTGCAAAAGAAAAGAACCGGCATATCGCCGGTTCTTTTTGTTATATGGACAATTCATTATACGCTTAAGATGATATTTTTACTTTTTTTCTCGTTGTTTCCCATTTGCCTCTGCTTGGACTATGAACAAGATCGTTATAGGCAAGCACGTTTAAGTCTCTTTGAATGGTTCTAGGTGTGATCCCGAATTCATCAACCAGCTCTTGTGTCGTCACAAGACCTTTCTCTTGAATGAACATATAGACTGATTTGATTCGAGTCATCATACGGTTTGTTGAAGGTTTCAAAAAACCACTCCCTATCAATAAGATCGGATGGACTTGACTAACCACAACTTACTACACTAAAACTGCGAAATAAGGACAAGCAACAATGGTAAATGTTCGTGTTTCTTAATGTTTTATTCTATTATACACGTTATTATGCATCTAGTTCCACCAAAAAGTCAACTTTACGTGTTTTTAAACTTGTCTTCATGAAATAAAATATGGTATATATCATGATTTGAATCCGGTTACAACCCAATAATGATAAGGGATGCGATTGAAGCTGACATTTTCAAATTCCGAAAAATAAACACAGAAAATTTACAAAATAAAAAATTCAGTGAAGGCAAAAAGGCACATTCCATGTGAGGATGTGCCTTTTTTGTTTCTGTTATCCTTCTAAGAAAAAGAGCTGAATGAAAAATAAGACCGCAAAGATGAGAACAAGCACATGTACTTCTCTCCATTTCCCTTTTGCCAATTTCACAAGCGGATATGAAATAAATCCAAGTGAAATTCCTGTAGAGATACTAGAAGTCAGCGGCATCGAAAGAATAACAAGGAAAGCAGGGAATGCCTCGTCTAGTTCGTTCCAGCGAATGCGTGACACCGAGTTCATCATCAAGCAGCCAACAATGATTAAAACAGGTGATGTGATCGATGGTAAAGAAGAAATAGCTTGAACGAGCGGGCCGAAAAATAATGCCACAATAAACAGTGCAGCGACCGTTAAAGACGTCAGCCCAGTTCTTCCGCCAGCAGCTACTCCTGATGATGATTCAATATAAGCAGTGGTTGGGCTTGTACCAAACATAGAACCAACTGTTGTTGCAGCAGAGTCAGCGAGCAGAGCTCTGCGCACTTTTGGCAGCTGGCCATTTTTCATTAATCCCGCTTGTTCGGCAACGCCGATCATCGTGCCTGTTGTATCAAAAATCGTCACCAGTAAGAAGGAGAAGACGACAGCATACAAATGATGAGAGAACACGTCACCAAAGGCAGCGATTGGATTTGTAATCAGCATGCCTTCAGGCAGTGCAGGGATGTCCATCAGTGTTTTAGGGAAATGAAGCTGGCCGGTTGCGAGCGCAATCAATGTGGTCGCTAACATGCCGATAAACAGTGCACCATTTATTTGAAGCACCATTAAAATAACCGAAATCATTAAGCCGACAAGCGTTAAAATGACAACAGGCGAGCTTAAATTGCCAAGCTTCACAAGGTTTTCTGGATCAGCAGCGATGATCCCAGACTGACGAAGGCCGATAAATGCAATGAAAAGCCCGATTCCTGCCGTAATACCGTACTTTAAATTATCTGGAATGGCTTGAATCAGTTGTTTTCTAAGGGATGTTAACGATAAAATAATAAAGAGTATACCAGCAACAAATACCGCACTAAACGCTGTTTGATAGCTGATGCCGCCACCGCCGACAACGGTAAAGGTGAAATAGACATTCAGCCCCATGCCTGGTGCAATGGCAATCGGATAATTTGCAAATAGTGCCATCCAGAGCGTACCGACAACAGCAGCGATGATTGTTGCAGTAAAGACTTGGTCAAAAGGAATACCTGCTTTTGAAAGAATTCCCGGGTTGACGGCAACAATATAGACCATAGTAAAGAATGTCGTCATACCAGCGATTATTTCTTTCTTTATGTTGGTTTGATTTTCTTTTAACTGAAACATAAAATCCTCCATTTACGAACATTATTACAAAACAATTAATATAATATTCGTTTTAAGGGTGGATTGCAACCTTTTTTCAAGGAGGAATGGAAAAATGAATTGGGAAGCTGAAGTAATACGAAAAAAAGACGACTTAATTCAGGACACACAATCTTTTTTACAAATTGAAAGTGTCCTTGATGAAGAAGGCAAAGAAGGAAAGCCATTTGGTGAAAAAGTCGATGATGCCCTGCAGTATATGCTGAAAAAAGGGGAAGACGAAGGCTTCACAGTCAAGAATGTCGACGGCTATGCAGGTCATATTGAATACGGGGAAGGCGAAGACATTGTAGGTGTGCTGTGTCATGTGGATGTGGTGCCTGCTGGCGACGGCTGGACAACCCCGCCATTTTCAGCTGACATCAGAGAAAATAAAATCTTTGCACGCGGGGCTATTGATGACAAAGGCCCAACCATGGCGGCATTTTATGCGCTGAAGATCTTAAAAGATACTGGTCTGCAGCTGTCGAAAAAAATTCGAATGATCATTGGAACAGATGAAGAAAGCGATTGGCGCTGTGTGGACCATTATTTCAAGCATGAGGCGATGCCGCAAATCGGATTTGCACCAGACGCCGATTTTCCGATTATTCATGCGGAAAAAGGGATTATTGATGCCACCCTGTCATTTACATATCAACAAACAGCGAATCATCAGCGCTATACGCTGAAGCAATTTACATCGGGTATGAGGCTCAATATGGTGCCAGATGAGGCAGCTGCTACTGTGACTTGTGCACAGGAACACGATGCTGAATTAATAAAAACAGCTTTCGAAGCCTATCTTGCTGATCATCAATTATCTGGTGAGGTAAAAAGCGCAGCGGATGGACTGCATTTTACATTAAAAGGGGTATCTGTTCATGCCATGGAGCCGGCGCATGGGACAAATGCGGGCATTCATATGGCGAATTTCTTATGCGGACACGAATTAGATGAGCAGGGACTTGCCTTTACTTCCCAAATCAACGCTTTATTTGATCAGGATACAAGAGGACAAAAGCTGGGAATTGCTTGCAAAGATGAGATTAGTGGAGATTTGACGTTGAATGTTGGGACAATCCGCTATAAACAGAATGAGGAAGCAAAGCTAGGGTTAAATGTCCGCTATCCAGTGACAGCAGACGGCAAGGACGTCAAAAAAGGAATTGAAAGCATCAAAGGGGCGGTCCTTCTAAAATTCGAAGACAGTCCTCCGCATCACGTCTCAAAAGATCATCCGCTTGTGAAAACCTTGCAGCGGGTATATGAGGAACAAACGGGAGATCCTGCAACCCTTATTGCCATTGGGGGAGGAACGTATGCGAGATCTTTAGAAGCAGGCGTTGCCTTCGGACCTTTATTTCCTGGCAGACCTGACTGCGCCCATCAAAAGGATGAATATATTGAAATTGATGACTTGCTGAGAGCAACAGCTCTTTACGCACAAGCCATGTATGAATTAGCAAAATAGAAATTGGAAAAGAGAAGAGGGGATTCACAGTGAAAAAAATGTTCTTATGCTCTTCATTCAAAGACAGCTATTCTCTCTTATCTGACTTTGCGGGTGAATCTTTAAAAGGAAAGCGCGTGACTTTCATTCCAACGGCAAGTGCTGTAGAAGAAGTCACGCACTATGTGGAGGCAGCGAAGGAAGCCTTTCAGCAATTAGGGATGCAGCTTGAGACTGTACAGATAGATGAACAGTCCGCTGAAGAGATCGCGCAGATGATCAAACAAAATGATGTGATGTACGTTTCAGGAGGCAACACTTTTTATTTATTGCAGGAGTTAAGAAAGCATCGTCTCGATGCCGTGTTGAAAGAAGAAATCAACAACGGCAAGCTGTACATCGGAGAATCTGCGGGGAGTATCATCATGGCGCCAAGCATTGAATATATCTCCCTGATGGATGAACAAAAGAAGGCGCCGGAGCTTTCATCATTTCAAGGTGTCAATGAAATAAGCTGCTATCCAGTACCGCATATGCATAATGCCTATTTAGGCGAGGCTGCGCAGCAAATCACAGAGAAGTATCAGCAGACGCTCGATTTATGTCCGCTTACTGATGAACAGGCTTTACTGATCAGAGGGGAACAGGCTGAGGTGAAATCAGTCAAAATATCTTAACCGTGAAATGAAGAAAAAGGAACAGGGATTCATCGCCCTGTTCCTTTTTTAATCTTGAAAAACATCACTTGATAAGTATCGTTCGCCCGTATCTGCTGTCATACAGATCACAATTTGATCTGCCGGCAATTGCTTGGCTGTTTCAATGGCTGCATAGCAAGCCGCCCCAGAGGATGGGCCTACTAAAATTCCTTCAAGCTTAGCAAGCTGCCGTGTGATCTGATAAGCATCTTCGTCACTTACTTGCACGATGTCATCATAGACGTGCTCGTTTAAAATATGGGGGATAAATCCTGGGCTAGTGCCAACGAGTTTATGCTTCCCAGGTTTCCCGCCAGATAAGACAGGGGAACCCTTAGGCTCTGCCACACGGATGGTTAAATGAGGGAATGCCTTTTTTAATTCCTCTCCAGTTCCTGTAATAGTACCGCCAGTTCCAGCTGTTGCGACAAAGGCACCAAGGGGCTGTCCAAGTTGTTTCACAGCTTCCATAATTTCGACTGCTGTTGTGCCTCTATGTGCATCTGGGTTCGCTCTATTGTCAAACTGCATGGGAATAAAGCTATGAGGAATTTGAGCAGCCAGTTCCTCAGCCTTTCGGATGCAGCCTGGCATTTTTTCTTCTCCTGGGGTTAAGACGACCTGCGCCCCGTATGCCTTCAAAATATTGATTCTTTCCTTTGTCATCGTATCAGGCATGACAAGGATGGCTTTGTAGCCTCTTGCGGCAGCATTCATGGCTAAACCAATCCCTGTATTCCCGCTCGTAGGCTCAATAATGGTTGCTCCTTTTGTGAGTTTCCCTTGTTTTTCTGCTTCGATGAGCATATTGTAAGCCGCGCGGTCTTTTACACTGCCGCTAGGATTAAATGATTCCAGCTTTAAGTAAACAGCCGCCGCATTTTCTGGCTGGAGCCGCTGTAATTTGACAAGCGGTGTATCGCCAATCAGCTCAGCTATATTTTGTGTAACTTTCATCAGATGACACCCTTTCTTCTCATTCCGCATTTCTTTAGTTATACTATCATCAATGGGGATTCGTAAAGTTTGTTAAAAAAGGACAGGTGATATTGTGTCAGAAAACCGTCATTATTTTATAGGGATTCACATCCCTGAACAACTTGCGCATCAAATCAAACAAGACATTGATCAAAGGAGCGGACTGTTCTTTCAAAAATGGACAGCACCACATGATTATCATGTGACCCTTATCTTTTTAGGCGCCATTCCAGAAGAGCGTTTAAAAAAGATCATCCAGCTGCTTGACATCCTTTCAAATGAAGCGTCTGCATTTCCACTAGAGCTGAATGAGGTAGGGCAGTTTGGTGCGAAAGAACGCCCAAGAGTCTTTTTTGCAAAGCCTCATGAAAGTGAGCCGCTCATGCATTTAAGAGAAAAGGTAAAGGAAGCCGTCTTGTCAGCAGGACACCCTGTTGAAAAGAGACCGTTTCATCCGCATATGACGATTGCGCGCAAATGGAATGCGGATGACCCTTATGAAAAGCAAGCACCTTTACGCAAAGAGCCATATGTGATGGAGGTTTCTCGTATCACTTTATTTGAAATACGTCCGAAAGAAACCCCTCGTTATCACGCAATCAAACAATTTACACTACATAAATGATTCTAGAAGTTGGAGTGAGCAGCAGATGGCGCAAATAATCAAAATTCAAGATTATATATCACGATATGAACAAGACCCGCATCACTATATCAATCAATTCAATCGGTTGAAAAAACAAAGATGGGACGAGTTAAAAAAGGCTTCAAAAGAGGAGGCGCAGCAACCGTTTGATCAAATTCCTCAACAAGCGCCAGAACAAGAGGAAGAAAAGAGAAAGAAATTCTCCTTAAAGAGAAAGCAAAAAGAAGCCGATATGAAAAAGGAACGGGACCTGAGTCTTTTTAACGAGCCGACAGATATAGAGCAAGGGGTTTTCAGAAACGTTCCTACCGATGAAACGAAGCTGATTCACTTTTTTAAGGATCATCTCTTTGAAGTGCAATTAAAATGGGCGAGTTCGACGATTTCACATATTTCAACCGTTTCCCATCATATTCGGTATGATGAAAAGCTGCGGATGCTTGCAAGGCAGCTTCCGGATTCTTATTTTGTGATGTACAAGCCGGTGCTGCTCATTCAAAAAGCTGAGATGGAATTATGTCCGATACTCATCACGCCGCTCGAAGTGATCTGTTTATCCTTCTTAGAGGCCGAGCCAGACAGCGTCTATATTGGAACGAAGGAACGTTTTTGGGAAAAACGGGCGACTGGGAAAGCTGTACAGTCTGTCTTGAATCCTTGTGCAAGCCTTTTGCGCTCTGGCACCGTCGTGTCAAAGATCTTACAGCAAAGTGGTGTAGACCTTCCTGTGAAAAAAATCCTCATCAGCCGAACCTCTTATATTGATTTACCTGAAGTTCCATATGGGATGGAGGTTATCGATAAGAAGAAGGCAGAAGAGTGGTTTGAAAAGCAGCGGAAAAATACGGCGCCGACAAAGCATCAGCAATTTAAGGCGACAAAGGCATTGCTTGCTTATGGTGAATCAGACAGCAAAAGAAGACAGGAATGGCTCGATTAAAGGCATGATGGAAGGTCACGAAAAATGAGACCTGAGTGGAGCTAATATATGAATGAATGGTACTTTATCGTTAATCCAGAAGCAGGACATGGAAAAGGACTCCGCACATGGAGGAGCATAGAGAAAGAATTACAAAAGGTGGAGGTCTCTTATCGATCATTTCTCACCCAGCATGAAGGCCATGCCGAAGTTTTGGCAAGACAAATCAGTGCCATGCTGGATGACAGGCTGAAGCGCTTGATTGTTATTGGCGGTGACGGCACCATTCATGAAGTACTGAATGGCTTAAAGGAAATCGATCATGTGCAGCTTAGTTTTGTCCCTGCTGGTCATTGGAATGATGCTGCGAAGGGTCTCGGTATCCATCGTCATGATGTCCTAAAAGAAGTGAGAAAGCAAAAGAGAATGCTCACCAAAACATTTTCTCTCGGCTCCTTTCAAGATCATGCCGAAAGTCCGCAATCTGTTCTCTTTCTCAATCATATCGGTGTGGGGTTTGACGCACATGTGCTGAGGAAAACGGTGCATTTTAGAGGGAAGAAGTGGCTGAAACGGCTGGGGCTTGGCTTTATCATCTACCCTCTGTCATTTCTCCATTCTCTATGGTCGTTTAAGCCGTTTGATCTTGCGCTATTTATTGAAAATGAGAAGAAAGTCTTTCGCCAAGTGTGGTTTGTGATCGTATGTAATCACCCGTATTACGGGGGAGGGCTGGAAGCAGCGCCGGAAGTGAGTGCGAGGCAGCCAGGTTTTCAAACGATGGTTGTCACAGATTTGAATCCATTCAAAGTCCTTTTGTTTCTAAGTGCGATGGTGTTTCGAAAGCACCTTGGGATGAAGGGGGTTACCCTGTTTCAGCATGAGGAAGCGTACTTAGAAGCAGATGAAAAAATCTTATTTCACGCAGATGGAGAAGTGATCGGCGCAACGCCTGTCTTTGTAAAGGCCAGTGAACGATCCTTAAAATTACGTGCTTAAATAACTTGCGGTATATCCGCAGGCAAAGAACCGTGAAAAAAGCCTTCTTTTTCGTAAGGTTCTTGTCCTGATTTTTTAGTTTTGCTTGACGAGTATAAGAAGGTAACGATAAAATCTATAGGACGGCTATTGTTTAGCATCTCATTCTCAATAGCTGTCCTTTTTGTTTTTATGATCATATAAATAAAAAAAGAAACAGCCAATTGATCCTCAATCGGCTGAATTTTGTCGACTAAAAAAGCAAGATTTAAAATATTTTAAGAAATGATGGGTTGAAAATTGATATGAACTGGTTGGGACAAATATTAGGTAGCGAATGGCACATCTCTCCGGCTGGAGGCGCTACGGGAGATGCGTACTTCGCAACACACAATGACCAAAAGCTATTTTTAAAACGCAATACGTCACCGTTTCTTGCGGTTTTGTCAGCTGAAGGCATTGTGCCGAAGCTTGTCTGGACAAAACGGATGGAAAATGGAGATGTGATTACTGCACAGCACTGGCTGAGCGGCAGAGAGCTGAAGCCAAAGGACATGAATGATCGTCCTGTAGCAGAGCAGCTAAGAAAAATTCATACATCAAAAGAATTGCTCGATATGCTGAAACGATTAGAGAAGCACTCTCTAGACCCAGAATCCATTCTGATGCATCTGAAACAGTCCATATTAAACGAGCAAATTGATTCACAAGACATTTCGCGTGCCATCCAGTATTTAGAGAAGCATGTGGAGGCTGTCCATTTTGAGGACAAGGTCGTCTGTCATTGCGATCTCAATCATAATAATTGGCTGCTGACAGATGAAAACCAGCTCTATTTGATCGATTGGGATGGGGCGATGATTGCAGACCCAGCGATCGATCTTGGACCGCTTTTATACCATTATGTTGAGGAAGAGAACTGGGAAAGCTGGCTCTCTATGTACGGCGCCCCGCTGACGGACAATTTGCGAAAGCGCATGGCGTGGTACGTGCTCGCTGAAACCGTATCGTTTGTCGTTTGGCATAAACGAAAAGGGAATGAAAAGGCGCAAAAAGAAGTGCAAGCGGAGCTAAATGCACTCTTAAAACGGTTAAACATCCATTAAGACAGTGGAATGTTCTCGACCCACTCAGACAGATGTGATTGATGCTCCTCAATATGTGCATCAATTGAACTGACAGAGGTGCCCTTTTGGCTGTAATCATAAATATCTGTTAACAGCTGACGAATGTCAGCATCCAGATCTTCTTTTGCCAGCATTAATTGAATCACGCGTCCCACCTGTTCATATTCTGCAACAGTCCCGCAGCAATCCAGCTGGTGATCGGTTAAAATATCTTTGATTAATTGAAGCTGATGTTGACGGTTTAAACCCATACAAATGCTCCTTTCCTGCGTGTCATTTATGAGGTTAAACTGTGCATTCAGCGTCCAATTTATACATGCGGCAGACCAGCTCAAGCGAAGGGCTGGTCTTTTTATATGGACATAGAGATGCTGTCTTGCGGGTCTTTATGTTTCATGGTATCTTGATAAAATGTAAAGAAAATAGAGGTGTATCAAATTGAGAATGCGACATAAACCATGGGCTGATGATTACTTAGCTGAGAATGCTCATATTGCTTTAGCAAGTCCCGAGCAATATAAAGGGAAATGGCATGAGCTGTTTGGAAATGATCATCCAATCCATATCGAAGTTGGGACAGGGAAAGGGAGCTTTATTGCTGGAATGGGCAAGCTTCATCCTGATATCAACTATATTGGCATTGAATTATTTAAAAGTGTTATTGTGACGGCAGTAGATAAAATCAAAGAGACAGATGTTGAAAATGTAAAGCTTTTGAACATCAATGCTGAGACGCTGACAGATGTGTTTGCGGAAAATGAGATTGACCGGGTGTATTTGAATTTCTCTGATCCGTGGCCAAAAGCAAGACACGAAAAGCGCAGATTGACGTTTAAAACCTTTTTAGAGCGATATGAACATATTCTTCGTCCAGGCGGTGAATTACATTTCAAAACAGATAACCGCGGGTTATTTGAATATTCCTTAAAAAGTTTTTCTGCCTACGGTCTTCTTTTAACGTATGTCAGCCTAGATTTACATGAGGACGGCTTAGAAGGAAACGTGATGACTGAATATGAAGAGAAATTCTCGTCTATGGGACAACCGATCTATCGATCAGAAGTCAAATTCCCAGAATAACAAGTGACATCAAGCTGGCTGCAAAGAAAAATGGCAGCCAGCTTTTTTTATGAAAAGATTGGTGCATGCGATTTTTGGCTGTATTTGCTACGATAGAAAAAGGAGGGATGACAGCAATGGAGACAATGAAAATAGGTGAAATGGAACTGTTTTGGTTAAACGGGGGAGATACGCACATGGACGGCGGTGCGATGTTCGGTGTCGTGCCAAAGCCATTATGGTCAAAAAAGTACCCGGTAAATGACCGCAATCAAATTGAATTACGATGTGATCCAATTCTTATTCGGTGGAAGGGTCTTCATCTGTTAGTGGATTCCGGCATCGGATCAGGGAAGCTGACAGATAAACAAAAACGCAATTACGGCGTGACAGAGGAAACCAAATTGGAAGAATCTCTAGCGACGCTTGGCCTGCGCCCATCAAATATTGATTACGTATTGATGACACATCTGCACTTCGATCATGCCAGCGGATTAACAAAACGTGAAGGCGATAAGCTTGTGTCTGTTTTTCAGCAGGCAAAAATCATCACCTCGAAAATCGAATGGGATGAAATGAGAGCGCCGAACATTCGCTCAAGAAATACATATTGGAAAGAAAACTGGGAGCCTGTAGCAGACCAAGTGGTCACATTTGAAGAAAGCATCGAAGTGACAGAAGGCATCGAGCTGCATCATACAGGCGGCCACAGTAATGGTCATAGCATTTTAACGTTCACAAGTGAGGGTGAAACAGCGATTCATTTAGCTGATATCATGCCAACACATGCTCATAAAAATCCACTTTGGGTTTTGGCATATGATGATTACCCAATGACCTCGATTCCAGCCAAGCAAAAGTGGCAGGCATTTGCAGAAGAAAAAAATGCGTGGTACTTGTTTTATCATGATGCCATTTATCGTGCTGTAAAATGGGACGAAGACGGGCAGATCACACACGAAATCAAAAGAGAAACAGGAAGATAAAAGATCATCTGTATGTTTTTTTCGCCTTTCACACAAAATAACGACAAAATGAACTTGTGAAAGGAAGAGTGCAGGTGAACCAATTTTATCGTGTACATGGTGATGTGATCGAAACACCATTAAGAGGGATGGAAGTCATGTCAGTCCCTTATTTAAATAAAGGGGTTGCATTTACAAAGGAAGAGCGGGAGGAGCTCGGGTTAAAGGGATTTCTTCCGCCTAAGGTCTTAACCTTAGAGGATCAGGCAAAGCGTGCATATGAGCAGTTCAAGGCACAGCCGGATGATCTAGGGAAAAATGTGTATTTAACATCACTTCATGATAGAAATGAAGTGCTTTTTTACAAATTACTTAATGAGCACTTGGCGGAAATGCTTCCGATTGTCTACACGCCGACTGTAGGAACGGCTATTCAGCGTTATAGCCATGAGTATCGAAAGCCAAGAGGACTGTATTTATCGATTGATGATCTGGAAGGCATGGAAGAGATTTTTGCCTCTTATGGTGTCGATGAATCAATCGACTTAATCGTTGCAACTGATGCAGAAGGCATTTTAGGTATTGGAGACTGGGGCGTTGGCGGGATTGCCATTTCAGTTGGGAAACTTGCTGTTTATACAGCTGCAGCAGGCATTGATCCCAGCCGCGTGCTGGCAGTAGTGCTTGATGCTGGAACGAACCAGGAAAGTCTCTTGAATGATCCGCTTTATGTTGGAAATCAGCACTCCCGCGTTCGAGGAGAGCGCTATGATCAGTTCATTGATCAATATGTCGAGCTTGCCCGCGCTACTTTCCCAAATGCCCTCCTTCATTGGGAAGACTTTGGGACAAAGAATGCCCGTGCGATATTGGAAAAATATAAGGACCGTATTTGTACATTTAACGATGACATTCAAGGGACTGGCGCTGTTTCACTTGCTGCAGTTCTAGCATGTGCAAAAGCTTCGAAAGTTCCGCTGAAAGATCACCGTATTGTCATTTTTGGAGCGGGTACGGCAGGTATTGGCATAGCCGAGCAAATCCGTGATGCGATCGTCAGAGACGGAGTCAAAGAAGAGGAGTCCTACGATCATTTCTGGTGTATTGATAAAACGGGGCTACTCACAGATGATTCACCTGACATTCAGCCATTTCAAAAGCCGTATGCAAGACGTTCTGACGAAGTAAAGGATTATGCCCGTAATGGTCCAAAGCATTCGATTGATCTATTAGAGGTCGTCAAGCAGGCGAAACCAACGATCTTAATTGGCACCTCGACTGTCGGAGGCGCTTTTACAGAGGAAATTGTAAAAGAAATGGCGTCACACGTGGAGCGCCCAGCGATTTTACCGATGTCGAATCCGACCCCTCTTTCAGAAGCAAAGCCGCAAGATCTGATCGAGTGGACTGAAGGACGTGCCCTTGTGACAACGGGAAGTCCATTTGATCCTGTCGAGTATGGCGGTGTCACATATGAAATTGGACAAGCGAATAATGCCCTTGTCTTCCCAGGTCTTGGTCTAGGCACAATTGTGTCAAAAGCCAGGTTGATGACAGACAGTATGTTTGTTGCGAGTGCTGAAGCCATTGCAAGCATGGTCAATGTTGGGAAGCCGGGTGCAGCGATGCTGCCAAGTGTCGATCAGCTTCGAACCGTTTCAGCGACAGTGGCCGTCCGTGTGGCGCAGGCAGCAATTGATGAAGGAATAGCAGAAGAAACGCCTGATGATCTTATTCAGGCTGTGCAGGACGCTATGTGGCATCCTGTGTACAAAAAAATCAAAGCCATATAAAAAAAGCTTCGCAAGGACACGTCTTTGCGAAGCTTTCTTGATCAAGCAACAGAATCAATGACATCCACGATCATGCCAGTTTTGGCATCAATCATCACTTCATACTGTTCAAGCTCGCCAAAGGCAGAGCGGGTGATGCCAGATTTGTACACATCAATCGTTTCACCATTTACGGTATACGGTTCTGGTACAGTATAAATCCAAGAGCCATCAATAGGGCCGCGCTGTTTAAAAGCAGATTTCACAATTTTTAATGCTTTTTCAGATGAGATATACGTAGGGAAAAATACTTTCTTTGCAACAATTGCAGCGGCTACGCCAATACTCGCACCAATTAGAACATGTTTTAACTTCAACGTGCTGCACCTCCGTATTGCTGTTTTTTCCATTATACAAAACTTGTCCATTGATGTTAAGGAATCCGAATACTTGAAAGCATATTCAAAATTTCTGGAGAGATACTTGGAAAACCGAAAGAATTCTTATAGTATAAAGTGAGTGTTATTTTTATAGGAATATATATGGTCATTACATAGAAACGAGGTAAACTGTAGAATGAACGAAGAAACATTGTCACTTTTCCGAAATTTAACAGAATTACAGGGAACTCCAGGAAATGAGCACCATGTGCGTGCTTTTATGAAAAAGGAACTTGAGAAATATTCTGATGAACTCATTCAAGACCGTCTTGGCGGAGTGTTTGGCGTACGCAAGGGGCAGGAAAACGCACCGAAAATTATGGTAGCGGGTCATATGGATGAAGTCGGATTCATGGTCTCATCGATTACGAAAAACGGGATGATTCGTTTTCAAACACTTGGCGGCTGGTGGAGTCAAGTCATGCTGGCGCAGCGTGTGGACGTCCATACCGATCACGGGCCAATTCCTGGTGTCGTCTCTAGTACACCTCCTCACCTTCTGACGCCAGAACAAAAAAGCAAGCCTGTGAAGCCGTCAGATATGCTCATTGATATTGGTGCAGACAGTGAAGAAGAGGCAAAAGAGCTTGGCGTTCGTCCAGGACAGCAAATCGTTCCTGCAACGGTTTTTACCCCAATGGCGAATCCAAAAAAGATTTTAGCGAAGGCTTGGGATAACCGCTATGGCTGCGGCCTTGCAATTGAATTATTAAAAGAATTAAAAGACGAAACACTTTCATGTCAGCTGTACTCAGGAGCAACTGTTCAAGAGGAAGTAGGGCTTAGAGGGGCTGAGGTAGCTGCGAATATGATTCAGCCAGATCTTTTCTTCGCTTTAGATGCGAGTCCTGCAAACGATGTGACAGGTGACAAAACACAGTTCGGCCAGCTTGGAAAAGGTGCACTTCTGCGTATTTTTGATCGGACAATGATTACGCACCGCGGAATGAGAGACTTTGTGCTTGATACTGCTGATACAAACAACATTCCATATCAATATTTCGTATCACCGGGTGGTACGGACGCTGGACGTGTTCATATTTCAAACCAAGGTGTGCCTTCTGCTGTCATTGGGGTTTGCGCACGCTACATTCATACAAGTCATTCTGTTTTGCATGTGGATGATTACGCAGCGGCAAAAGAGTTAATTGTCCGCCTTGTTAAAAATTGTGATCAAAGTACAGTGGATTCTATTTACCAACAAGTATAAATAGAATAGAAAAAGGCTGCTTCTTCAATGAGAGCAGCTTCAGCGCGTAGACAAACCCTCGCATTCTTTGTTAGTCCTGCGTGCCGGTGCTCACGAATGTACAATTCGCTCCGCTCCGGTACTCGTCCTTCCTAGACTGCAAAGGTTTTCTATCACGCTGAAAAGAAGACAAAGGGCTAAAATAAAGATCATTTTAGCCCTTTGTCAACAATCTGAGGCTGCTTCTTCAATGAGAGCAGCCTTTTTTCTTATTGCTGTTCAAACACATAAGATAACGCCTTGATCGCTTGGTTTACGGTTTCCACAGTGATATTTGCTTTGTTTGAGAGTTCTTTTAACGGATGGTGCAGCTCTTTTGGACGGATTAAAATAAGAGGTTTCCCTTTTGCAATCGCAGCAGATGCATCCATGGCTGTGTTCCACTGTTTATATTTCTCACCAAAGCGTGCAATGACGACATCTGCTTTGTTTAATAAAATTTCAGTACGAAAATTGTTCAAATCAGAAGCTGCATCATCTTTGAAAATGGCATTCGGCTGCTCACCTAAAATATCCTCACCGATGTTATCTGAGCGGTCATGATTCTCCATTGGACCGACAAATGTCACTGGCAGCTTCAAAGATTGGCTTTTCTCCTTGATTTCTTCACGCCACTGGCTATGAATTTCTCCAGCTAAATAGACAGTTAATTGCATAACGATCTCCTCCTTTTGTACAAACTTAGTAAAGGTTTGTCCTGTTTCTTTTCATGTTACACAAGAAGTGCTTGATAAAGCAAAAAAAATATGATTATGATATTCATGGTAGAGACTATTTTTCATCGTAAGAATACTACATATAATGGGAAGGACAGGCCTCTTCGTCTTTCCTATGAGAAAGCAGGAAGACGACGTTGATGACTTATTTGAAAAGAAAGGGGATCTCCCTTTCGCCAAAGGTGTATTTCATTGATGCACTTTCTTATATGGCTTTAGGTCTATTTGCTACATTAGTGGTAGGTCTGATTTTAAAAACAGCAGGCGGTCTGTTATCACTTTCTCTCATTGTGAAAATGGGTACGCTTGCTATGGGTCTGATGGGACCGGCAATTGGCGTAGCAGTTGCTTATCGCTTAAATGCTTCTCCATTAATCATTTTTGCAAGTGTTGTCTCAGGTGCCGCTGGAGCAGAGCTTGGGGGACCAGCCGGAAGCTTCGTGGCTGCTCTAATTGGGGTGGAAATAGGCAAACTGGTTAGTGGTGAGACAAGAATTGATATTATTTTAACGCCGCTTGTCACCATTATCACTGGCTTTTTCACTGCTGCTTTCATCGGTCCTGGCATTCAGGCGATGATGACAGGGCTTGGCAGACTTATCATGTGGGGGACAGACCAAAGCCCGCTGATCATGGGTATGCTAGTAGCGACCATTGTTGGACTTGCTCTCAGTTCTCCGATTTCAAGTGCTGCACTTGCGCTCATGCTTGATTTAAGCGGGACAACTGCTGGTGCTGCAACGATTGGCTGCTGTGCTCAAATGGTTGGCTTTGCTGCTGCAGGCTTTAGAGAAAATCGCTTTGGCGGTCTTGCGGCTGTCGGCATTGGGACGTCAAAGTTGCAGCTTTCGAACATTGTGAAAAACCCCCTCATCCTGATTCCGCCGACGATTGCTGGTCTCATTCTCGCGCCAATTGGTATTATTGGCTTTGGGATGGTCAATAATGCGGCAGGAGCGGGAATGGGAACGAGTGGGCTTGTTGGACAGCTCATGACCCTGACTGTCATGGGGTTTCATCCATCTGTATTTCTGGCGATAGCTCTCTTGCATATCGTTGGCCCGGCAGTGATTAGTTTGGTAGTATCAGAATGGATGAGAAAGAAAGGCTACATACAATACGGAGATTTAACCATACAAACTGGAGGAATGAAACATGAAAAAAATTGAATCAAACGAAGAATTACAAAAAGTGATTCAAGAAGACTTAACAGTATTGCTATTTTCAGCTGACTGGTGCCCGGACTGCACATTTATTGAGCCATTCTTGCCAGAGCTTGAAGCAAACTACCCAGAATTTGAGTACTTCTATGTTGATAGAGACAAGTTCATTGACACTTGTGCAGAGTGGGAAATTTACGGCATTCCAAGCTTTTTAGTCTTTAAAAACGGACAAGAGATTAACCGCTTTGTCAGCAAAGATCGTAAGACAAAGGAAGAGATTGAAGCATTTTTAACAGATTCTCTTTCTAAATAACGAAAGGAGAGTCTAAAACGATGGCAAAAATGACATCAAGACAGCTTGCGAATGAACTCAAAAGCCGTCTGACGAACGACAGCTGGTCACACCAGTTTGACCGGGAAAAAGATACGCTTCGTATTGAAGATAAACAAACAGGCAAAGGCATCACACTAGAGCTCCCGCCAATTATTGCAAAGTGGGAAGTAAAGCCTGATGAAACCATCGATGAGATCGTTTATTATGTGAAAGAAGCGCTGAGTGCGATGAAAGGCGAAGCGCAGCACATTTCTGGAAAAGAAAAGCAGATCTATCCAGTCATTCGTTCCACTTCCTTTCCTGAGGCATCAAGTGATGGAATTCCCCTCGTGTTTGATGAGCATACAGCAGAAACGAGAATCTACTATGCACTTGATCTTGGAAGCACCTACCGATTAATTGATGAAAAGATGCTTCAAAAGGAAAACTGGACAAAAGAGCGAATTAGAGAAACCGCCAGCTTCAACGTCCGTTCGCTAGAAACTGTAGTGAAAATGGATGAAGTGGCAGGCAACCGGTTTTATTTCTTCCGTGCAAATGACGGATATGACGCCAGCAGACTTTTAAATGAATCGTTATTACAAGAATACGCGCAAAAAATAGAAGGACAAATGGCGATTTCTGTTCCCCATCAAGATGTATTCATCATTGCTGATGTTCGCAATGATTCAGGCTATGATATTTTAGGACAGATGTCGATGAGCTTCTTCGCCAGCGGTACGGTTCCGATTACCGCATTATCATTTTTATATGATGAGGGGAAGCTTGAACCGATCTTTATACTTGCAAAAAGCAGACCAAAACAGCAGTAGAAGGGAATTTTGAAGAATGAACGTTTTTTATAATGCAGAAGGTGTAGGCGACACACTCCTTATTTCATTGAAAGATGTGACGAGAGAAGAAGTAGGTCATGAAACGTTTGGAGATGTAGTACGAATCTTCAATCAAGAAACAAAAGAAACAACAGGCTTTAATATCTTCAATGCATCGACTTACATGAAAATTGAAGAAAACGGATCTGTCCCGCTTTCTGAAACCATTGTTCAAGATATCAATGAAATTTTAAACCGCAACGGTGTCAGTGAAACGTTGACTGTGGATCTATCACCAAAATTTGTTGTCGGCTATGTGAAGGAAAAAGAAAAGCATCCGAACGCAGATAAATTAAACATTTGCCAAGTTGATGTGGGCGATGAAACCTTACAAATCGTGTGCGGTGCACCAAACGTTGACCAAGGCCAATATGTCGTGGTGGCGAAAGTCGGTGCAGTGATGCCAAGCGGTATGGTCATCAAAGATGCTGAGCTTAGAGGCGTTCCATCAAGCGGCATGATCTGTTCAGCGAAAGAGTTAGATCTTCCAGACGCACCTGCTGAAAAAGGGATTCTTGTTTTAGATGGAAGCCATCAAGCTGGCGAACCCTTTAAAGCGTAACCTCCCATAAACGGGCACATAGGAGCGAAGAATGTGTTATACCAAAAGTCACTAAGTACGTACTTAGTGACTTTTTTTCATCTACAGACAGCATGAACAGCAAAAAGCGGCACTTTTCTCGCTTTTCTGCATGAAAAAGCAATGGTATACTAAAAATCGCCCAAGAAAACGTAAGGGGAGTTAAAGTGAGTGATAAATGATGAGTTGGTTAGATAAATTTTTTAGTGTATTTTTAGGAGAAGAAAAGAAAGAAGAAAAAGCTGCAAGACCTGAAGAAGATCTAGCTGCACCAAAGCAGCCAGCTTTTGAACCGCATAAAGAATATAAAAAAATCGAAGATACGAAAGTGTATTATGAATATCCAAAAGGGAACTTTCGCTTTCCGCTCGTTCCAGATGAACCTCAGCGCGATGGAGTGAAGCCGGAGAGAAGACGCGCCAAACCAAGCCAGTCAAAGACCAGACAGACAACCTATCAGCCTAAACAAACGCTTCAGCCTGATATGAATAAAAAGCCATTCAAGCCAGAGCAAATTCCATCACCGATCTATGGCTATCATCAGGATATGCGTCCAAAACGGGCAGATGCAAAAGAAGAAACAGCTTCAGTTCAAAGGAAAGCAGCAGAAGAAACGGCGCAGCGTGTCACACTGTTATCAGAAGAGGCAGAGCGTGAACGGAATGTCAGACAGCAAATGAACATCCCGTCAATACAGAAAGAAAAACGTATCGAGGAAATGGTTTCAGCGTCAGCAAAAGAGAGAGCAGATAAGGATCCAGCAGTAACCCCGCATACATTGCAAGAGGAACTCGCTTATCAAGATCATGTTCAATCGACGATGGAACGTTTAACTGACGAGCCTTTCATCGAGCCAGAAGAAAACGAGCCAGAAGATCATCATGAAGCTGATTTACATAAGCAGCAAGCCGAAGTCTATCAGAAGCAGCCGGCAGAGTCTGAGCCGGAACAGGCTGTTTTTTCCATTGATGAAGAAGAAATAAAGGACGAGCCTGTCCATCAGTTTGAAGAGCATACTGAGGAAATAGAGATGTTGACCTTCGAAACACCGGAACCTTCGCAGCCAGCGATTGAAATGGAAGTAGACATTCCAGCAGAAGAAGCGGCGTTAACAGAAAACATTTCAGCAGAACCGGTGGAAGAAGTAGAAGCTGATCCAATAGAAAACAAACAAGAAGAAGCGCCAGCGGCAGCATTTGAAGAAGCTGAGCCAGTCAAACATGACCTGCAGGAAGATCAGCTGGTTCAAGAAGCTGAAATTGAAGAAGATCAAGCGGTGCCAGTAGAACAAGTAAGAGAGGAACAAACTGCATCTGAACCGGCAGAAACGGTTATAGAGCAGCAAGAACAAACGCAGGAAGTCAAGAAAGAAGAACCAAAACAGACATCTCCGCAGCCACAACGCACAAGCGGGCAAACCTCTACGGTTCCGTTTAATGTCATGATGTTAAAAAGCGATCAGCGCGTGCAAGGGCAAAAGAAAGCAGCCGATACACAAGGATATGTTTTTCCAAGTCTCGCCCTTTTAGACGTACCGCCAGCTCAAAAAGAAGAGGACGGGACATGGGTGAAAGAGCGGGCTGAGCTGCTCAATGCAACACTTAAAAATTTCAACGTAAGAGCAAGTGTGGTTCATGTCACACAGGGCCCTTCTGTGACAAGGTTTGAAGTACATCCAGAACCAGGTGTCAAAGTGAACAAAATCACGAACCTGTCAGATGATATTAAACTTAGTTTGTCCGCAAAGGATATTCGAATTGAAGCCCCGATTCCAGGAAAGAACACAATCGGGATCGAAGTGCCAAACCTGCACAGTAAAATGGTGTTCTTAAGAGAAATGATCAGAAGCAGTGCGTTTAGAGACAATCCATCTCCTTTAACAGCGGCACTTGGATTAGATATCTCAGGCCAGCCTGTCGTGGTTGATCTGCAAAAAATGCCGCACGGCTTAATTGCTGGAGCAACTGGTTCAGGAAAAAGTGTCTGCATTAATACGATTTTAGTGAGCTTAATGTTTAAAGCATCACCAGATGAAGTGAAAATGCTCTTAATTGACCCTAAAATGGTTGAATTAGCGCCGTATAACCACATTCCGCACCTTGTGAGTCCTGTCATTACCGATGCTAAGACAGCAACAGCTGCTCTGAAATGGGTAGTGGATGAAATGGAAAGACGCTATGAACTATTTGCACACTCTGGCGTGAGAGAAATTAAACGATTCAATGAGCTTGTAAAAGAAAAACAAATGGGTGAAAAACTACCTTATCTCGTCGTGGTGATCGATGAGCTGGCTGATTTAATGATGGTCGCACCAAATGAAGTCGAAGAAAGCATCTGCCGAATTGCTCAAAAAGCAAGAGCATGCGGCATTCACTTATTGATTGCGACACAAAGACCTTCTGTTGATGTCATCACAGGTCTCATTAAAGCCAATATCCCAACAAGAATTGCGTTTTCTGTTTCAAGTCAGGTTGATTCAAGAACGATCATTGACATGGCCGGTGCTGAAAAGCTTCTTGGAAAAGGAGACATGCTCTTCTTAGAAAATGGCTCCGGCAAGCCGACAAGGCTGCAAGGGAACTTTGTATCAGACCGTGAGATTGATCAAGTGGTGGCACATGTGAGAAAGCAGCGCAAGCCAGTGTTCCTTTTTGAACAGGAGGAACTAATGCTTCAAGGCTCTGCGATTACAGACGAAGATGAATTGTTTATGGATGCCTGCCGTTTTGCCATCGAGCAGAATAGCGCTAGTACATCAAGTTTGCAGCGAAGATTTAGAATTGGCTACAATCGTGCAGCCAGACTGATTGACATGATGGAACGCGAGGGCATGATTTCTGGTGCGAAAGGCAGTAAGCCAAGAGAAGTGCTCATGACGCTGAGTGACTTAGAACAGTTGATCTAAACAAACCACTTCATTTTTTTTATAAACATGGTATGATAGCACATAGGTGCAATTTTGTAATTGGACGCTTTTCGCATGTCTGTCAGAACGCTTTTTTATGTAAAATAAGCGGAAACAGGTGTTAGAAATGGGAAAGTTGTCGGATACTAATCATAGTTAATATTGATTAGAATAGGAAGATCGGAAAAAATCTTTATTTGGAGCTGCGATCTGTGATCAGCTAGAGGCAAAAATCACAAGTTGCAAATTGAAATGAGCGTCATATACTGTAAGTCAGATAGACGTTTGTTGGAGGTACAATTATGACTGTTTATCATTTTGTTGGAATAAAAGGGACAGGTATGAGTCCACTGGCCCAAATTCTTCATGATACTGGGTATACTGTCCAAGGATCGGATATCGAAAAACATATCTTTACACAAAAAGCATTAGAAGAACGAAATATTAAAATTCTACCATTTGACCCAGATAATATTCAGCCAGGGATGACGGTCATCGCAGGAAATGCATTCCCTGATACACACCCTGAGATTGAACGTGCCCTTTCTGAAGGGATTCCTGTCATTCGTTACCATAAATTCCTTGGAGAATACATGGATTCATTCACAAACGTTGCGATTACTGGTGCTCATGGAAAAACATCGACAACAGGACTGCTTGCTCACGTCATGCAGGCAGCCAAACCTACTTCGTACTTAATCGGTGATGGATCTGGAATGGGGAAAGAAAACAGCGAGTATTTTGTCTTTGAAGCATGCGAATACCGCAGACACTTCCTCAGCTATCATCCAGATTATGCGATCATGACCAATATTGATTTTGATCACCCTGATTATTTCTCGGATATTGATGACGTGTTTGATGCATTTCAAAACATGGCGCTTCAAGTGAAAAAAGCGATTATTGCCTGTGGTGATGATGAGCATCTGCCAAAGATTCAAGCGAAGGTACCTGTTGTGTACTACGGTTTCAACGAAGAAAATGATTTCCAAGCTCGCAATGTTGTGAAAAATACGGAAGGCACTACATTTGATGTATTTGTACGCAATACGTTTTATGATACCTTCTACATTCCTGCCTACGGAAATCATAATGTCCTCAACTCGTTAGCTGTCATTGCATTATGTCACTATGAATCCATTGATGTAGAGCTTATCAAAGGCGCATTAACGACATTTGGCGGTGTGAAACGACGCTTTAATGAAAAAGTGGTCGGTGAGCAGGTCTTAATTGACGATTATGCACATCATCCAACTGAAATTGAAGTCACGATTGAAGCAGCTCGCCAAAAATATCCGGACCGTGATATTGTAGCTGTCTTCCAGCCGCATACGTTCACACGTACACAGCAATTCTTAAGTGAATTTGCTGACAGTCTAAAGAAAGCCGACTATGTCTACCTTTGTGATATTTTTGGTTCAGCCCGTGAAAACATTGGGAAGCTGAGCATTGAAGATTTACGAGAAAAAATCCCGCAGGCCCAATTAATTGAGGAAGAAGATACATCTGTGCTGAAAACGCACGAAGATGCGATTCTGATCTTTATGGGAGCAGGAGACATTCAGAAATATTTGCGTGCTTATGAAAAAGTCGCTGTATAAATGCTTAAACGAAAAGTGCCGTGTTGAACGGCACTTTTTTATTTTGAATAAAATGTGACAAATGGGCTAATTGTGTCAACATGTGCCGCTTTTTTTCGTTCGCTGTGGACAGGAATTAGCGAATAAGTGTAGAATTATTATTCAATCGGTCATTCTAGGCGATGTTTGAATGATACAACGAGAGGGTAATGAATTGAATATGCCCGCAGCAAAGGAGGTATCAGATGATTATTATTCTATATCTAAGCGTTGCACTGATCGCAATTGCTTTCCTCATTCTTGTCATCTATTTGTCCAAAACATTAAAATCCTTACAGCTGACATTAAAGAATGTTGCATCAACTTTAGAAGGTCTTGAAGGTCAGATGCAAGGCATCACCACAGAGACAGCACAGTTGCTACATAAGACGAATCAGCTTGCTGAAGATATTCAAGACAAATCAGCAAAACTAGGCACAGTTGTGGATGCGGTGCAGGGAATTGGCGGCTCGATCAACCAATTTAATACAAGCATAAAGCAGGCAGCTGGTGCGGTTTCTTCATCCGTTGAAAGAAATCAAGAAAAAGTGACGGATGTGGTTAGCTGGAGTAACGCAGCACTTGAAATTTATAAAAAATGGAAACAGCGTAAACACCAAAAATAAACCATATTCGCATAGGAGGAATAATCATGAGCAAAGACGGAATCAATAGCAAAGACTTTTTGATCGGAACACTTATTGGTGGAATTGTTGGTGCAACAACAGCATTATTTTTAGCACCGAAGTCAGGGAAAGAGCTTCGCGATGATTTGAACACCCAAGCGAATGTTTTAAAAGAAAAAACAGATCGACTCGCAACAGATGCAAAAGAAAGAGGCACTGAATATGTGACGATTGCGAAAGATAAAACGTCTGAATTGTCTCAGCTTGTAGCAGAGCAGTCAAATCAGATTTTAGACAAAGTGAAAGACATAAAAGACCGTGCGGCTGGTAAAGCTAATCATGTGAAAAGTGAAGCAGAAGATGCGGCAGCTGATTTAGCAAGCGAAGCATCAGATGTAGCTGATGAAGCAAAAGTACGAGCACAAGAAGCAAAATCAGAAATTGAAGACGGCATCAAGGATGTCAAAGAAAAAGTAGAACAATCTACTAAAGGCTAACCCTCACTGCTCGAAGTGAAGAAGGAGAACATCATGTCAAAACAACTCATTGAAACAGAAGAACAGTTTGATCAACTAACGAATCAAGATGGGACCTTTGTCTTTTTTAAGCACAGTTTGACATGTCCGATCAGCCAAGCGGCTTTTCAACAGTTTGAAGCATTTGCGTCTGCACATGAAGACGTACCTGCGTATTTCTTACAAATTCAAAACACGAGAGAGCTTTCATCCTATGTGACGGAAAAGTCTGGAGTAAAGCATGAAAGTCCGCAGGCACTCATCTTTAGCGGTGGAAAAGTAAAATGGCATGCTTCTCACTCAAGCATTACAAAAGAAGCGCTTGAACATAATCTGTAAAAGAAAAAAACGTCAGCAGCGGCTGACGTTTTTTTTATAAAAAAGGTTTACTTGAACAAAAAGTATGCTATAATCTTACATACGATACTTTACCGCTTAAAAGCGTTTGGGTAATAAAGAAAATTTTCGTGACAATTCCGAAATCTTTGTTTATAATAAACCCTATCATGCAAGAATGAAAAAATAAAAAGCGAGAGCAGGCAGAGGAAAGGATGACAAAAATGAGCAACAATGAATTAGAAAAATTGAGGCAGCAAGCAGATGAACTAAATCTTCAAATCTTAAAACTGATCAATGACAGAGGAAACATTGTCAAAGAAATTGGAAAAGCGAAAGAAGCGCAAGGTGTCAACCGTTATGATCCTGTCAGAGAGCGCACAATGCTGAACCAAATTCTTGAAGAAAATGATGGGCCATTTGAAAATTCAACGATTCAACATATTTTCAAAGAGATTTTCAAAGCAGGTCTAGAGCTTCAAGAAGATGACCACAGCAAAGCACTTCTTGTTTCTCGTAAGAAAAAACCAGAAAACACAATCGTGAACATCAATGGGGAAGCGATCGGTGATGGAAAACAGCGTTTCATCGTTGGACCATGTGCCGTTGAAAGCTACGAGCAAGTCGCAGAAGTAGCGGCAGCAGCGAAACAGCAGGGATTAAAACTACTTCGCGGTGGCGCATTTAAACCTCGCACAAGTCCATATGATTTCCAAGGACTTGGTGTAGATGGTCTAAAGATTCTAAAGCGTGTAGCGGATGAATACGGTCTTGCTGTCATTAGTGAAATTGTCAATCCTGCTCATATTGAAGAAGCGATTGAGCATATCGATGTCATCCAAATTGGGGCACGTAACATGCAAAACTTCGAACTATTAAAAGAAGCCGGTTCCGTGAAGAAACCAGTTCTTTTAAAACGCGGTCTTGCAGCGACCATTTCAGAATTCATCAATGCAGCTGAATACATCATCGCCCAAGGAAATGATCAAATCATCCTTTGCGAGCGCGGTATCCGCACATACGAAACAGCGACAAGAAATACACTAGATATCTCGGCAGTGCCAATCTTGAAACAAGAGACACATTTACCAGTCTTCGTTGATGTGACGCATTCAACTGGACGTAGAGATCTTCTCCTTCCAACAGCAAAAGCAGCTCTTGCGATTGGAGCAGACGGTGTCATGGCAGAAGTACATCCAGATCCATCTGTTGCTCTATCTGATTCAGCGCAGCAAATGGACATTCCACAATTCGAAAAATGGTTAAATGCGTTAAGACCACTTGTCAACATTCACGCGTAATCATAGATAGAAATAGCCGCCGGATGACTGCCCGGCGGTTTTTTTATGGAAAAAATACCATGAGGATTGGGAATGAAAGGAAGAAAGCACATTGCAAGTCCAAAAAGTGCTTGTTCACAATGTTTTCATTTTTAAAATTCGATAGAATCTGCTAAGATCATTGTCATAGCTGGCGTTCTCGATGATTTTTTATGAAATATGATTCAAATTACAGGTAACAAGCTGATTAAAGTTTGTTTAATTTAGTTATAAAAAGAAAGGGAACGTTTTCATATGACAAAAAAACGTGTATAATTTCATAAAAGAATGTCATTTTGATGTAGATTGAAAAATTATGTGTCTCTTTTCATCGTTTTAATGACAAATAGGATATTATTTTCCTCGTATCTGACATGTCTCTATCCAATTGGTGAATGCTATAGATATGAAGTGTATTTGAAGGAGTGATTTATGTGAATAATGTTACAATATATGATGTAGCAAGAGAAGCAAATGTAAGTATGGCAACGGTATCACGCGTAGTAAATGGTAATCCAAACGTAAAACCAACAACAAGAAAAAAGGTGCTTGAAGCGATTGATCGCCTTGGCTATCGTCCGAATGCAGTGGCACGAGGCCTTGCAAGTAAAAAAACAACGACAGTTGGGGTCATCATCCCTGATATTTCTAGTATCTTCTATTCAGAATTAGCACGCGGTATTGAAGATATCGCCACGATGTATAAATACAACATCATTTTAAGCAACTCAGATCAAAATACGGATAAAGAGCTTCATTTGTTAAATACGATGCTTGGCAAACAAGTAGACGGAATTGTCTTTATGGGCGGAAACATCACAGATGTGCATGTGGAAGAATTTAAGCGCTCTCCTGTACCGATTGTGCTTGCAGCATCTGTTGAAGAACAGGCTCAAACACCATCTGTTAACATCAACTATGAGCAGGCGATTTATGATTCCGTTCAGCTGTTAGTTGAAAAAGGACATAAACGAATTGCGTTTGTTTCTGGTCCAATGTCAGAGCCAATTAATTCCGTGAGAAAGCTTGCAGGTTATAAGCGTGCGCTTGAAGAAGCGGGTATCGCGTTTGACGATGCACTCGTCGCTGAAGGCGATTACTCTTATGATTCTGGAATTGAAGCACTTGCTCATCTGCTTGAGCAGTCTGACAAACCGACAGCTGTTATCGCAGCTACAGATGAAATGGCGCTAGGTGTCATTCACGGAGCACAAGACAGAGGAGTCTCCATTCCTGGAGATTTAGAAGTGATTGGCTTTGATAATACAAGACTTTCTCTCATGGTGCGTCCTCAGCTGACAACAGTTGTTCAGCCGACATATGATATTGGTGCTGTTGCCATGCGACTGCTCACAAAACTGATGAACAAAGAACAAGTGGACGATCAAATTGTTGAGCTTCCGCACAGAATTGAAGAAAGACAATCAACAAAATAAAACAAAAAAAGCAGGCTTACCTTATGAGGGAAAGCCTGCTTTTTTCATGCCTTTTTCTTTTCTCTTCTAACAGGCATAAGTGCTTTTTCTACTGTTTGAGCATTTTTTTCTGTGATTTCTGCTTTTCTTGGGATCGGTGGATATAAATCGTCAGGATCTTTCCATGTAGGTGGAAGGGTAACAGGCGATTGCTTATTCCATGCCTGAATCCAGTCCTGAGGGAGCTCATCTGGCGGTGTAATGCCTTTCATCTCAAGCCAAATGCGGCTCCACGCTCTTGGAACGACGCGCCAAATATCATATCCCCCTCCGCCAACAGCGATCCATTTACCGTCACAATATTGATGCGCAAGCTCATGAGCAAGTCTAGGAATTTCCTCATATATTTTCATGGTGGCAGATAAATGAGTTAACGGATCATAGTAATGTGCATCTGCCCCGTTTTGCGTCAAAATCACATCTGGTTTAAAAAAAGCAGCAATTTCAGTCACTGCTGTTCGGTATGCTTCGAGGAACGATTCATCTTCCGTAAATGCATCTAGCGGAATATTATAGGCGTAGCCATAGCCTTTATCGTGGCCTCTTTCCTGTACTTGTCCGGTTCCAGGGAACAAGTAGCGTCCCGTTTCATGAATGGAGACTGTACATACCTCTGGGTCGTCATAGAAGCTGAACTGGACACCATCGCCGTGATGAGCATCCGTATCAATATATAAAATTCTAGCGCCGTATGTCTTTTGAATATATTGAATCGCCACAGAGCTGTCATTATAAATACAAAAGCCAGATGCTCGCCCTTTGAATCCGTGGTGAAGCCCGCCGCCAAGATTGAGGGCATGCTGTGAATGACCGAGCATCACTTGATCAACCGCTGTTAATGTTCCGCCAACAAGAAGAGATGCCGCCTCATGCATGCCTGCGAACATTGGTGTATCCTCAGTGCCAAGACCGTAGCGTTCACCCTCTGCTGTAGACAGCTTTCCTTCACTTGCCCGCTGCACAGCCTGGATATAATCTGCTGTATGGACGAGCTTTAATTCCTCCAGAGTAGCCATACGCGGTGCGACGATCTCATCCTCTGTTAACGCCTTCATTTTTTGAAGAAGATCATAAGTTAAGTAGACCCGAAGCTGATTGAAGGGATGATCTTGGTTAAATTGGTACGTTTGAAAAGATGGTGAAAAAACAAAGGTCGCTTCCTTCATTTGATCGTCTGCTCCATAGGCCAGAGCACTTTATAGCCTTTTGCGCGAATCAGCTTCGTCACATGATCTGCATGAATGGTTTGAAGGCGGAAGACGAGCACTTTAGATGCCTCATTGGCATGCGGGTACACAAGCACACTCAGCAATTGAATATGCTGCTCCTTTAAAATGGCCGTAATGTCTGCGAGGCCTTCTGTCATCTGCTCGACTTCAACCTCTAAGTGCGACCCAGGCTGATCTGCACCTGTCAGTCTTACAAACGTACGAAGCAGATCTGTTTTTGTGATAATGCCTACAAGTTTGCCGCGTCTCACCACTGGAAGACAGCCAATTCCGTGCTCAAAAAAGACACTTGATATCTCCTCAACGAAATCAAGCGGGTGAGCCGTGATCGTCTCTAATACCATGATCTCTTCTACTGGCCGCTGAATAAAGAGCTTCCTTTTCTCTGTTTCAAAAATACTTGGACTGGCATTTTTAATATCCCGGTCTGTCACCATCCCAATGACAGATCCTTGATCAGATACGATCGGGATATGCCGGATGTGGTGTGCACTCATTTTTTGAATGGCTTCTTCAATCGTATCGGTTTTTCGCAGCGTGATCACATCACGCTCCATAATTTGTTCAATCATCATTGTTTACCAATCCCCTTTGCCAAAAAACGAATTGAACGTTAATACATAAAACGCTGATGGAAGCGAAGACGATCGAAACGCTCGATCGAATCAGGACTCACATGTTTCCCAATTCTGGCCATTAAACAATTGGCTGGATGTGAGCTAATCTCTGGCTCGTCTGTTGCAAACCAGACAAGACCGCCTGCGTTCATCATTTTCTCCATCATTTTGCGGTACTCCCAAACGTTTTTCTTTGTCCCCTTTAAATCCCAATGCCAGTAATATTCAGTTGTAATGATGATGTAATTCTCCATTTGCTCATCCATCATGCTCACATCAAGCAAATGCTTGCCAAGTGAGCATCCTCTAAATGGAGGAGCGACCTCAATCGCGCCAAGCTCAATTAAATTATCCATTTTGCCCTCTGACCAGCGCTCAAGTGGATCAGGATACAAATACGTGACATAGCCTACGACAAGCTCATTCGCTCTTGCAATGATAATACGTCCTTCTGGAAGATCTGCTATTTCAACAAGTGCTTGTTTCTGTTCCTCAGGCGTGCGAAATGCCGTTAGTCCTTCATGAAACGTATAGTTCGCAAGCTCTGATGCAGGTACCGGTCCTTCAATCAGGATGGAACCTGTTTCTCGCTCAATGGTTTTTGAATAATAAGTTTTAGGATGCTCCACGTATCCACCGCCCCTAATTCTAGTGAGTCGTCTCTATTCTATCTTAAATCTTGCAATAATTAAAACGGTTTCATTAGAAGTTTTTTAAAAATTGAGAAAAAAAGTCATCTATACTATAATGGTCATTGTAAACGTATGCAAAGGGGGACTGTTTGATGAAATTGGAAACGCTACCATCAGTAAAAGGGGATTATCATTTAAATGATTATGAGCAGGCATACAAAGATTTTTCATGGGAGGAAGCTAGAAAAAACTTCTCCTGGTATGAAACAGGAAAAATAAATGCAGCCTATGAAGCGATTGACAGACATGCGGACTCGTTTCGTCAGAACAAGGTGGCGCTTCACTACAAAGATTCACAGCGGGATGAAAAGTATACGTTCAGGGATATGAAAATCAACACAAATAAAGCGGGAAATCTATTCAGAGAAAAGGCACATGTAGAAAAAGGGGATCGCGTGTTTATCTTTATGCCAAGATCACCTGAGCTCTATTTTCTTCTGCTTGGTGCAGTTAAAATTGGAGCGATCGTTGGCCCGTTATTTGAGGCATTTATGGAAGGTGCTGTCAAAGACCGTTTAGAGAATAGCGAGGCAAAGGTAATCGTGACAACACCTGATCTGCTCGAGCGAATTCCATTTGCAGAGCTTCCGAAGCTTGAATCTGTCGTCATTGTCGGCGGTGAAAACGAAGACGTCGATGGTGTGCGGACAATTCACTATGAAAAGGCGTTTGAGGAGGCAGCAAAGGAGCTTGAGATTGAATGGATGGATGAAAAAGACGGCTTCCTGCTTCATTACACATCAGGATCTACTGGTACGCCAAAAGGTGTGCTTCATGTCCATGGTGCAATGGTCCAGCAAGGCCAGACTGGTAAATGGGTGCTTGACTTGAAAGAAGATGACGTTTACTGGTGTACAGCTGATCCAGGCTGGGTTACAGGCACAGTGTACGGTATTTTTTCACCGTGGTTAAATGGGGCGACGAATGTGATTTTAGGCGGCCGGTTTAATCCTGATACGTGGTATGAAACCATTGAATCACTCGGTGTAACCGTTTGGTACAGTGCCCCGACCGCCTTTAGAATGCTCATGGGGGCAGGGGATGATCTCATTCAAAAATATGACCTCAGCTCGCTCCGTCATGTTTTAAGTGTGGGAGAGCCGCTTAATCCAGAAGTCATCCGCTGGGGAGATGCTGTTTTTGGCAAGCGAATTCACGACACTTGGTGGATGACAGAAACCGGTGCCCAGCTGATTTGTAATTATCCATGCATGGACATCAAGCCAGGCTCGATGGGAAAACCAATTCCAGGCGTAGAAGCGGCAATTGTCGATAATGCAGGAAATGAACTTCCGCCATACCGGATGGGCAACCTTGCGATTAAAAAAGGCTGGCCTTCTATGATGCATACGATCTGGAACAATCCTGAAAAATATGAATCTTACTTTATGCCGGGAGATTGGTATGTTTCAGGAGATTCAGCTTATATGGATGAAGACGGATACTTTTGGTTCCAGGGACGTGTCGATGATGTCATCATGACGTCAGGAGAGCGGGTCGGTCCATTTGAGGTGGAAAGTAAACTGGTCGAACATCCAGCTATTGCGGAGGCTGGTGTCATTGGAAAGCCAGATCCGGTCCGCGGTGAAATTATTAAAGCATTTATAGCGCTTAGAAGCGGATATGAGCCGACAGATGAGCTGAAAGAAGAGATTCGTACGTTTGTGAAAAAAGGACTCGCAGCACATGCGGCACCGCGAGAAATTGAGTTCAAAGACAAACTGCCGAAAACGAGAAGCGGAAAAATTATGAGACGTGTGCTAAAGGCGTGGGAGCTGAATTTACCTGCTGGCGACCTTTCGACAATGGAAGATTAATTTTTTCATCAGTTGACTTGATATCAAAAGTGTGTTAAAAATGACATTAGTTGAATATGAAAAGGTTTTGACTGAGATTCAGTAGAATGATCTTTCCCTGTTGAAGAGAGCTGACGGCTGGTGCGAGTCAGTACAAAGAGATATTCGAATTACCCTCACGAACCGCTTTTACGAAAAGGAGCATGCCCTGATTAGTGAAAGAACGGATCTGTCCGTTATCAGTGTAAGTGAAAAGACGAGATTTTTGTCTTTTAAGCAGGGTGGTACCGCGATATATATCGTCCCTTCGTTCATTCGAAGGGGCGTTTTTTTGTTGAATTGTAAAAAAAGGAGATTTGAAAATGAGTCAATTGATGGAAGAGCTATCGTTCAGAGGATTAATTCAGCAGCAAACAGATGAAGAAGGTTTAACAAAATTATTAGCAGAAGAAAAAATCAAACTATACTCCGGCTTTGATCCGACAGCTGACAGCTTACACATTGGTCATCTATTGCCAATTTTAACATTACGCAGATTCCAAGAAGCAGGTCATCATCCGATTGCTCTTGTTGGCGGCGCAACTGGACTAATCGGCGACCCTAGCTTCAAAAAAGCGGAACGTTCACTAAATCCAGCAGAAATCGTCGAACAGTGGTCAGAAAAAATCAAAGGACAGCTGTCTCAATTTCTTGATTTTGAAGCAGGCGAGAATCCAGCCGTCATCGTGAATAACTACGACTGGATCAGCCAAATGAATGTCATCACGTTCCTTCGTGATATTGGAAAGAACTTCGGTGTAAACTTCATGCTGGCAAAAGATATCGTGAGCTCACGTATCGAAACAGGGATTTCTTACACAGAATTCAGCTACGTCATCCTGCAGTCTTTAGACTTCTTAAACCTTTACAGAAATGAAAATTGTAAGCTTCAAATTGGCGGAAGTGACCAGTGGGGAAATATCACATCTGGACTTGAGCTAATCCGTAAGTCTGAAGCAGAAGGGGCAAAAGCATTTGGTCTGACGATGCCGCTTGTCACAAAAGCAGACGGCACAAAGTTTGGTAAAACAGAAGGCGGCGCCATCTGGTTAGATAAAGAAAAAACGTCTCCATACGAGTTCTACCAATTCTGGATCAACACAGATGACCGTGATGTCGTGAAATACTTAAAATACTTTACGTTCTTATCAAAAGAAGAGATCGCATCGTACGAAGAAAAAGTGCAAACAGCACCTGAAAAGCGTGAAGCACAGCGCCGTCTAGCAGAGGAAGTGACAACACTTGTACATGGCCGTGAATCACTAGAACAGGCTGTTAACATCTCAAATGCGCTATTTAAAGGTGAGATCAAATCTCTTACAGCTGAAGAAGTGAAAGTAGGCTTTAAGGATGTTCCATCAATGGAGAAAAGCAGCACAGAAGAATTAACACTAGTCGATATCCTTGTGGAATCAAAGCTGTCTCCATCAAAGCGTCAAGCACGTGAAGATATCACAAATGGTGCTGTCTCCATTAACGGAGAGAGACAAACAGATAAAGATTATGTTCTTTCCGCTGACGACCGAATTGAAAATCAATTTACTGTTTTAAGAAGAGGGAAAAAGAAATACTTCCTCGTGACGTATAAATAAAGTATGAAACAGTAAGCATCATGGAAAAGCACCTCAAATGTTCGTATACATTGAGGTGTTTTTCTTTTTTATGTAGAAGTAGCTCATTCGTCTGCTTCTTGTTCAAGGTGTGAATCTTTGTTTGTATAAGCATGTTCTACCTTACAAATTCGGGTTGTATAGGATTCATACCAATCTTTTTTCCCCTTTTTTTGAACACGCTGATGTGCTGTATGTGCTTTCCATTCTTTGATGGCTTCTAATGAATCCCAGTAAGAGACAGTGATTCCAACACCATGTTCATCTCGTACACTTTCTATTCCAAGAAATCCATCTAGATCCTTCGCTAATTCTTCCATTTTTTGAGCAGCCGCATCGTATTGTTTCTGTTCGACATTTGTTCGTTTTGATGTGAAAATCACGGCATAATAGGGTGGTGCAGGTGTTTGAGTAAATAGCATCTAGTAGAACCTCCTTAGTCTATTGATATTATATATGAAAGAAAGAAGGTCTCGTAGTCTTTTTGTTTGAATTTAAAAAAGTCCAAGGTGCTTTTTGATTATTTATATTTTTGTAAAATCATCTCATAAACATTACCTTGTTCACTTTTCTGACATATTTTTCTTGTATAAAATAGAGTCGTATAAGATGAATAAGGGGGAATGAAAGTGATGTTTGTTAAGAAAAGGAGTTTGCAAATTCTCATTGCGCTTGCATTGGTGATTGGTTCAATGGCTTTTATCCAGCCGAAAGAGGTGAAGGCGGCTGAGCATAATCCGGTTGTGATGGTACACGGCATGGGCGGTGCCTCTTATAACTTTTTTTCTATTAAAAGTTATTTGGCCACACAAGGCTGGGATCGAAACCAATTATATGCTATCGATTTCATAGACAAAACAGGAAATAATCGCAACAATGGTCCGCGTCTATCCAGATTCGTCAAAGATGTGTTAGACAAAACGGGTGCCAAAAAAGTAGATATTGTGGCTCATAGTATGGGCGGAGCGAACACATTATACTATATTAAGAATCTAGATGGCGGCGATAAAATTGAAAACGTTGTCACAATTGGTGGAGCAAACGGACTCGTTTCAAGCAGAGCATTACCAGGCACAGATCCAAATCAAAAAATTCTTTACACATCTGTCTACAGCTCAGCTGATCTCATCGTCGTCAACAGCCTCTCTCGTTTAATTGGCGCAAGAAACGTTCTGATCCATGGCGTTGGCCATATCGGTCTATTAACCTCAAGTCAAGTGAAAGGCTATATTAAAGAAGGACTGAACGGTGGAGGACAGAATACGAATTAAAAAAACGAAAAGACAGCGGCATATGCTGTCTTTTTTGATGTCAACTGGCATATGGCAGCTAGAGATATTGAAAAGGGTGGCAAAACGATGATACAGAAACAGACCATCGTACATAGCTGAATAAAAACATGTACAAAACGTCCACCATTCCTTACACTACATGTAGTGAACGGGAATTTTTTCGGAGGTGGGCGTTTGTGAAAACGAATCAAAAGGCTTTCATTATTGTCGATGTACAAAAGGCATTCGAGCATGAAAAATGGGGAGAACGCAATAATCTAGAGGCAGAGGAGAATATTAGCCGGCTATTGACGTTTTGGAGAGAGAAGGGCTGGAAAGTGATTCATATTCAGCATACATCCGACAATCCGGACTCTGTATTTCATCCAGCAAATGAAGGGCACCTTTTCAAAGATATGGCTAAACCGCTAGAGGAAGAAACAGTGATACAAAAGAAAGTCAACAGCAGCTTTATAGGGACAAGCTTGGAGGAACAACTAAGGTCAAATCAGATTGACACGGTCGTAATTGCAGGACTCACAACACCTCACTGCGTATCAACAACCACAAGGATGAGCGGAAATCTTGGCTTTGATACGTATCTGATCTCAGATGCAACAGCCGCCTTTGGACTAACAGATCAAAACGGTACATATTTTGACCCAGATACGATCCACCGGCTCTCACTTGCAACCCTGCATGATGAATTTGCGACTGTCATGACAACAGAGCAGCTTATCGCAAAATGGACAACTCCCGAATGAACGTTTGAAAGCTCCTAGAAAGAAATCTAGGAGCTTTTTTTATGCTAAGTATATGTGTCCAACGATTGTTTTCGTTTTTTACGTGAGTAAACGAGATCAATCTCAATAAATAAAAAACTGACAAAGAATGATAAAATCAATACGCCGTCATCCCCTATCGATACATTCATTAAGTTTAAGTAAAGGACATACTTGATAGAGAGATGTAAAACGATCCAAGAACTCACCCATTCCAAAGCATAAGTGAGCCATACAGGAAGTTTAAGGAGATAAGCAAGTCCTTTTCCTATGAATAGAAGAACAGGTGACCAAAAAACGACGATAACACTCACGAACAAAGAGAAAGAGATCAAAGAAAAAAATGAATCATACGTGATGGTTTCTCCAAAAAGAAAATTCACGCCTAAAACAGTGATGTATAGCAATACACTTGGAACCGCGATCACAAAGCAGATAGAAAAAAAGAGCAGGAAGATAAACAGACTTGCAGCAAATCTATTGGGCGGCTCATCTATAATCTGTTTTTTTCTTAGAAGAGAATAGGCAATCACTGATAAGATTAAAAGTAAGAATAGAATGATCGTGATACTATACATGGAACTCCCCCATCTAAGTACTATAGAAGACCACACGACTGATATGTCATCTATCATGATTGTACCAATAGAAAAAAGGCACTTCAACGAAATATTTCCTATATTTGTATATAAAAAATGAGACAGGTTTAGTTGAAGTAAGAATACAGGGGACGGTCGAGGAAAAGAGGTGATTGGAAATAGGAGGTTTCTTCCAATGATCTTATGTACAAATGTACGGCTTACTCAAAGGTGGTCTTGGCTAAATCCCCTTGAAAAGGGGTGACGCCAATGTCAAACTTTTCAAGCATTAAAACCCGAAACAAAAAACCCTAGAAATCCTTGAACAATCAAGGGATCTAGGGTTTGTTTGCTCTCTTAGAGAAGTAATGAAATTAACGAGAGTAGAACTCAACGATTAGTTGTTCGCTGATTTCAGGCGCTAATTCAGAACGCTCTGGAAGACGAGTGAAAGTTCCTTCAAGCTTTTCAGCATCGAAAGAAAGGTATTCAGGAACGAAGTTGTTTACTTCAACTGATTCTTTCACTACTGCAAGGTTTTGAGATTTCTCACGAAGAGCAATCGTTTGACCTGGTTTCACAGAGAAAGATGGGATGTCTACACGGCTTCCATCAACAAGGATGTGACCATGGTTTACTAGCTGACGCGCTTGGCGGCGAGTACGAGCAAGGCCAAGACGGTATACTAGGTTGTCAAGGCGAGTTTCAAGAAGGATCATGAAGTTTTCACCTTGTTTACCAGGAAGTTTAGCAGCTTTGTCATATAGTGTACGGAATTGACGTTCGTTGACACCGTACATGTGACGAAGCTTTTGCTTCTCTTGTAATTGTAAACCGTATTCAGAAAGTTTTTTGCGTTGTCCTGGACCATGTGGGCCTGGAGCGTAAGGGCGTTTTTCAAGTTCCTTACCTGTTCCGCTTAATGAAATGCCTAAACGGCGGGAAATCTTCCAACTTGGACCTGTATAGCGAGCCATAATGTGACTCCTCCTTATTGTTTTTATTTGTGAAAAATAAAAACCGTCTGTTCTTCCTCTTTTTCGTCATTATGTTTTCATGCATCCTCGCTCCAGCAGCAGGGAGTTACAAGATGCACCTTCATAATATAGAAGGAACAAAATGATACAAAAAAGCCGAACAAAAAGGCTGCCATATTTCACACAAACTCTATTATATGACGCTGGGTAGGAGAAGTCAACCTATTTAGAGGCAGAGGTGACGTTCTCCATTATATAAAGAAACATAAAAAAGCAGACAATGTGCCTGCTTTTTCAAAATGATTACGCATCCGTAGAGACAGATAACGCCTGTTGGAGAATGTCTGTAAATTGAATAAGATAGGTCTCATCTACTTCACTGAAGCGGTCTTTCACAGGGCTGTCAATATCGAGTACCCCAATGATCTGTCCATTGACCTTGAGCGGAATGACTATTTCAGATTGCGATGCGGCATCACAGGCAATATGCCCAGGGAATGCATGGACATCAGCGATACGCTGCACTTCACCTGTCGCAAAGGCTGTACCGCAAACACCTTTTCCAGAAGGGATGCGCACACATGCAGGCAGTCCGTTAAATGGTCCAAGCACAAGCTCGCCGCCCTTTGCTAAATAAAACCCTGCCCAATTGACTTCAGGAAGTGAGTGATAGAGTAGCGCAGCTGCATTTGCCAAGTTGGCAATCAGATCAGGTTCACCATCTGTAATGGCTTCTACCTGTTTGACAAGCAATTGATAGTCTTTTGAAGGATCGCCAGACTGTTTTTCGACATGAAACATGAAAATCTCCTACTTTCTATCTTAAAAATACATAACTTGCGTTTCGCATGTGGGATTTGTCGAGCAATTGTAAAAGGAACTTCTGCCTTCATCTTGAAGTATGTACACATGAAGAGGGGTGAGCGGATGAAAACATCAACAACTGTGCAGACAAAAGACCGTATTATGGATGCTGCCATCAGACTTTTTAACCAAAAAGGATTTTCTGGAACCTCTGTCCGTGAGATTGCGAAGGAAGCAAACGTCAACGTTGCCCACATTTCTTATTACTTTCAAGGAAAAGGAGGGCTGCTTGAGCAGCTCGTATCCGATTTTTATGAAGGCTACATTCACATGATTGAATCACATCTCCATCACATGGAAACTCGTCATGCAAAAGAATGTTTACTACATGTGGTTTTTGATATTTTATCTTATCAGCACAAGCACCGTCAATTAACCCGTTTCGTTTATCGGGAGGTGACGATTGATTCGACACTCATCAGAGAAATCATGTCGACATATTTAACAAAAGAAAAATATTTGTTTCAGCTTATCATTGAAAAAGGAAAAAGCACCCATGTCATTTGTGAGCAGCTGTCACTCGCATCCTTTATGATTCAGCTAAAATCACTTCTCATGATGCCATATTTACAGCCGCAATATTTAACAGAGGTGCTTTATTTGAACCCAAGTGAGCCGTATTTCTATCAAATGTACTTTAAGGAGCTGAGCCGCTCGCTTCATCATCTGTTAGAACCAAAAGAGCCGTCACTAGATTCTCATCTAAACCTCATGATGTCCTCGAATTGATCATACGCATATCCGAGATCTTCCGCTTGATGGGCATCAGAGCCGAATATGAGCGGAATTTTTTTCTTTTTGGCAAGGTCAATCATCCATGGATCTAAATAGATACTTCTGGCATATGTTTTACGAAGACCTGATGTATTAAAATCTAAGGACATGCCTTTTTTTGCCGTTTCTTCAAGGCAAAGGGTGACCTTTTGACAAAGTTCAGGTGACATTTCATATGGAAAAAGCTGTTTGAATTTCTGGACAAGGGTGATATGACCGATTCTCTTTGGCTTATATTGGCCTAAAGATGATAGAATAGAGGAATGAATTTGGTCATAGTAGCTTTGGTAGACCTGTTCGATGCTGCCATAGATGCTTATTAGCTGCTGGAAGGCATGCTCGTCAAAATCAAGGCAAATATAATCATCGCCAGCAGGAAGAAAGTGAACAGATAAAATGGCGTCGTCTAGTTCTGGACCGTAGCAGTCTAAAAAGGTTCTTGTTTCCTCTTCATACGCTTTGATATAGTCAACCTCAAGCCCAGTTTTTACTATTAATTGCCCTTTGTATTCTTGTTTCAGCTGAGCCAGTTTTGTTATATACGCTTCAAGGTCTTGGAGCTTCATGGCACTATCCTGCTCAGGTGTTGGATCTTGAAACGATGGAGGCAGCGGGGCATGCTCGGTAAAGGTTATGGAATCAAATCCCTTTTTGATGGCTTTTTCAATATAAGAATGAAAAGGATCAAGCGAGCCGTGCGGGCAAAACGGTGTATGTAGATGTGCATCTTGTTTCAGCATGTCGTCACCTCTTGTCGATTTTTTGAAAAACGTGATGTTTATCAGCGAAAATAATGAAAAATCATGACCAAAAATGCTGGTTACATGGTATCATAATAACAATGAAAACGACAGCTTCCGCATACATAAAAGCAGGTCACATTGATACGTGTGATCAAATGATAGAAAGCGCACAAATACTTTCTTGAAAAAACATACATAAAACCGTGAATGGATGGTATTGGAAAACATACGATCCTGCTTATAAAAAACAAATGCAAAGCGGACACGAAAGGGTTCTCAGGTCTACTCGGGACACTTTTACCCTGACATCACTTAGATCACAACAAGGGGGCTCATTATGGAGTTTATCATCGGTTTAATTGTCATTTTGCTTGCTTTGTTTTCAGTCGGTTATTTCCTGCGAAAAAATATATATAAAGAGATTGACCGATTGGAAGCATGGAAAATTGAAATTTTAAACAGATCAATTGTAGAAGAAATTTCAAAAATCAAACATTTAAAAATGACCGGAGAAACAGAGCAATTTTTTGAAAGATGGCGTGCAGAGTGGGACGATATCGTCACAGCCCATCTTCCAAAGGTAGAGGAGCTATTATATGATGCAGAAGAGTATTCTGATAAATATCGATTCTCCAAAGCCAAGCAGGTTCTTACGCACATTGAGGACTTGCTGAGTGCTGCTGATTCGAACATTGAAGACATTTTAAAAGAGATTGCAGACCTTGTCACAAGCGAGGAACAAAATCGCAAGGACATTGAAAAGGTCAAAGAACAATATCAAACAGTTCGAAAAAATCTGCTTGCGTACAGTCATTTATACGGCACCCTTTATGACAAAATGGAGCAGGACTTAGATGAAGCCTGGGAAGGGATCAAGCAGTACGAGGAAGAGACAGAAAACGGCAACTATATGAAAGCAAGAAAGATTTTGCTTGAGCAAGACCGCAGACTCGATCAGCTTCAGCTGTATATCAATGATGTACCGAAGCTCATTGCAGACTGCAAACAAACTGTACCAGGCCAGCTGACGAAGCTGAAAGACGGATATAAAGAAATGACAGACAAAGGCTACAAGCTCGAGCACATCCAGATCACTAAAGAGCTTGAGAATTTAAACAAACAGCTGACCCGTGCGGAAAAACTGCTGATTGATGAACTCAATCTGGATGAAGCATCAAGCATTCTCCAAATGATTGATGATGCCATTCAGACGCTGTATGATCAGCTGGAAGCGGAAGTAGAAGCAGGTCAGGAAATCAAAAGCAAAATGCCTGAGCTGACAGAAGCGTTTGAAAAGCTAGAGCAGGATCACACCCAAACAAAGGCAGAAACAGCTCTTGTAAAAGAAAGCTACAAACTGACAGCCGGAGAGCTTGATCAACAGAAGGCGTTCGAAAAACGCTTAGAAGAAATTGAAAAGCTCATGAAACAAATTCGCGAGAAGCTTGATCGTGATCATGTCGCATATTCACTATTAATGAATGAAATCAATCAGCTTGAGACCTTTATCGATGATGCAAAAGCATTGCATGATACATTTAAGGATCATCTTCAATCATTAAGAAAAGAAGAGCTACAAGCGAGAGAAACACTGGCTGAGCTCAAAACGATGCTGACAGATACAGTGCGTCAGCTGCAAAAAAGCAATATTCCAGGTGTACCTGCTGACATGAAAGAGCAGGCTGAAAAAGCGCAGGAGATGATTCAGCAAGTGCACGAGCAGCTGGAGAACCTGCCGCTCAACATGCCAGCTGTGAATGGGCAATTAAAAGAAGCCTCTGACACAGTGAGACATGTTGTGAATGAGACGGAAGAAATGCTCACTAAAGTGGATCAAATTGAACGAATCATTCAATATGGCAATCGTTTTAGAAGCCAAAATCATATTCTTTCAGAACAATTAAAAGAAGCAGAGCGAAGATTTTATGCGTACGATTATAATGGTTCATTTGATGTAGCAGCATCAGCTGTTGAAAAAGCATCACCTGGAGCCGTTCAGAAGCTATTAGCTCAGCAAGAAAAAGAATATCAGCATCAATAAAAAAGCTGAAGTCCATAGCTAGGACTTCAGCTTTTTTGTATTATGATGCCTGCTTCTGGCGTTCTTCTGAAGCAGAAGAAGTGAAAAGGGAGATCACGAACCCAATAGCGACTCCAAGTATCGCAGGGACAAGCCAGCCAATGCCAAGGTCATAAAAAGGCAGCACTGTTTGGAAAATGTCTTTTACTGGACCGATTGGAAGCTTTGCTGCTGCTAAGCCGTCAAATAAGCTCACACACCCTGTCAAAATTAACGAGAGGACATATACAGGTCTTCTATGTCCAAACCATTTATCAGCAAGTGATAAAACGATGATCACAATCGCCAGCGGATAAATCGCTGTTAAGACTGGAACAGAGAAAGCAACAATATGAGCAAGTCCAAAGTTAGAAATAATGAAACTAAACAATGTAACAAGTGTCACGACCATTTTATAAGAAAGCTTAGGAAGTAACTTTGAGAAATACTCTCCGCATGATGTGACAAGACCGATACTTGTTGTTAAACAAGCGACTGTGATAGCAGCACCTAACACAATATTTCCTAGACTGCCGAAAAGGAACTGAGAAGACTGTGCTAAAATTTTGCTTCCATCTCCAACGAATCCAATGGCATGTGTACTAGAAGCACCTAGATACGCAAGTGACAGGTAAACGAAGGCTAATCCAGCAGCTGCAATCAAACCTGCTTTGATACAAGCAGAAGCCAGTGCCTTTTTACTTGTCACACCGCGTCCTTTAATGGCGTTGATGACAACGACCCCAAACACAATAGAAGCAAGAGCGTCCATCGTTTTATAGCCCTCTAGAAATCCTTTGAAAAATGACCCGTTGCTGTAAGAGACATCAGGTGTGCCAATGACGCCCATCGGCGTTAGAATGGCTTTGACAATAATAATGAAAATAATTGTAAATTTAATCGGTGTTAACACTTTCCCTACACGATCCACAATCTTCGTTGGATTTAGAGCAAGATAATAAGTAATACCAAAAAAGACAAGTGTGAATACAAGAAGTGAGAGCCAAGCTGGTACACCTGCTAAAAAGGGTAATGCACCAATTTCATATGAAACCGTTCCTGTACGAGGAATAGCGAAAAGCGGCCCGATAGATAAATATAAAATGACGGTAAACGCTGTTCCAAAAGCCGGGTGGGCTTTATCAGCTAATCCTTTCGCATCTCGACCTGTTAAAGCGATCGCAATAATCCCTAGAAGAGGTAAACCGACGCCTGTTAATAAAAATCCGCCCATTGCTTTCCACACATTTTGCCCAGCATATTGTCCAAGTTCTGGTGGATAAATCATGTTACCGGCGCCGAAGAATAGAGCAAACAGCATAAAACCTATGATAATCGTATCTTTCGTCGACAAAGTTGCCTTCATTGCATTTAAAGCCTCCATTGTTATGTTGAAATATTCTGTTAATTACTTGCTAAGTAACCGTTCATCATTAACATTCACTAATTATAAAGGATGTACGCCTGATGTCAACATGTGTTTTCGTACAAAAGTCATGAATTTTTCTATTTTAGTATATGAAGAACAATAAAAAACATCCCCTTCCACAGAAGAAGAGGATGTTTTGGTTCACGATAACTAGGAGGCGAGCTGTTTCGGCGGATTGGTAAACATCGAAATAAGTAAACCAATCACAGCTCCGAGAATAGCTGGTACGATCCAGCCAATCCCTAAATCGTAAAACGGAACGATTGAACCTAAAATCTTAGGGAAGCCCCCTAGATTGACTTCGGCTGCTAATAATCCATCAATGATGGCGAAGAAACCAGTAAAGATGAGAGATACGATATAAATGATTCTTCTACCGTTAATCCAGCGGTCAAGGAATGACAATAAAATAATGACAATGGCCAATGGATAGATGGTCACAAGAACTGGAACAGATAGAGAAATAATTTGTGCCAATCCAAGGTTTGCAACCAGTGTACTAAATAAAGAAACAATTAGAACGACTGTACGGTACGAAAAGCTAGGGAAAAGCTTTGAAAAATATTCCCCACAAGATGAAATAAGTCCAACACTCGTCGTTAAACAAGCAAATAAAATGGCTGCGCCAAGAACAATGTTACCAGCAGAACCGAATAAAAAGTTGGCAGAAAGTGAAAGAAGCTTGCCACCTTCATTGGCTCCAACCATGCCCGTCGCATCAGGGCTTGAAGCACCGACATAAGCAAGTGAAATGTACACGAGTGCCAGTCCAATAGCAGCCACGAATCCTGCTTTAATACAAGCTGCTGCAAGAGATTTACGCTCCGTAATGCCTCTGTCTTTAACGGCTGTTACCACGACGATCCCAAAAACGATAGAAGCAAGAGCATCCATTGTTTTATAGCCTTCTAAAAAGCCAGTGAAGAGCGGGTTTGCTTTATATGTTGCATCAGGAGCACCGATCATTCCCATTGGCGTAGCAATGGCTTTAATGACAATAATGGCAATAACCGTTAATAAGATCGGTGTTAAAATTTTACCAATTCGATCAACCAGCTTTGAAGGATTTAACGCGAGCAGATATGAAATGGCGAAAAACACAACGGTAAAGATGAATAGCGGTACCCATGAAGTAGATTGGGCACTTGACAGGAAAGGAGCTAATCCTATCTCATACGAAACCGTACCTGTTCTCGGAATAGCGAAAAATGGTCCAATGGACAAATACAGAATGACGGTGAAAATGGTGCCAAATTTAGGATGAGCTTTATCAGCAAGGCCTTTTGCACCGGTACCTGTCAGTGCGACTGCAATTACCCCTAGAAGCGGAAGACCTACTCCTGTGAGTAAAAATCCACCAATGGCGAGCCATACATTCTCACCAGCATATTGTCCAAGAACAGGTGGGAAAATCATATTTCCTGCGCCAAAGAATAATGCAAAAAGCATTAGACCAATGGCTAGTGTCTCTTTTATGCTTAAACTATTTTTCAAAATAGTCCCTCCTCAATCTCAATCAGTGTAGTGTGTCAAATTAAAATATTCTGACAATTTAAATGTTTATGTGACAATTGCACTATGGATGATATATTGAAAATGAAAAGTTGTCAACTGCCATTTTCAGAAAATTCTCTGTCTGACTTCATTATGGTAACATATAAATGCATTTATTTTTTAAGCTTTTTGTAAGGAGTTACAATATGATCTATCTTGATAATAGTGCAACAACTAAACCTTATCCAGATGTTTTACAAGTATATCAGCAAGTGAGTGAGCGTTATTTTGGAAATCCATCTTCACTTCATCAGCTCGGGATAGATGCAAGCCGGCTGTTAAATGAAACGAGGAAACAAATGCTTCACTACACGGGCTTGAAACAATATGAGATTATTTTTACTTCTGGTGCAACAGAAGCGAATAACATTGCCATTAAAGGAGCAGCACTTGCCAAAATGAACCGGGGCAAGCATATTGTGACCACAGAAATAGAGCATCCTTCTGTTATTGAATCGTTTGAACAGCTGAAGGCGTTATTTGGCTTTGACATCTCCTATATTCAAGTAAATGAGCATGGCCATGCAGATATGACTCATTTAAAAGAAGTGCTTCGCCCTGATACAGTGCTTGTCAGCATGATGCACGTCAATAACGAAACCGGTGCCATCCAGCCGATTGAAGAAGCCGCTGGCATCATTCGTGAGCATGCCGAAAACGCACTTTTTCATGTCGACGGGGTGCAGGGAATGTGCAAGGTCGCACTCAATAAACAGCTGGATGTAGACCTTTTGACGATGTCAGGCCATAAAATTCATGGATTAAAAGGCACAGGAGCACTCTTTTTAAAGAAAGATGTCACTCTCGCCCCTTTCATTACTGGAGGAGAGCAGGAATTAGGGCTTCGTTCAGGTACTGAAAACCCTGCTGGAGCTGTCAGCTTAGCAAAAGCCATGAAACAATCATTTGAACAGCTTGACAAGTATCATAATGAGATGCTGAACTTAAAAACGCAGCTGCAAAAACAGCTTGGAGAGATAGAAGGTATTGTGATAAATACACCGAGGGCTCAAAGTGCGCCGCACATTGTGAATTTTTCAGTACCGGGTATTCAAATTGAAGTCCTCCTCCATATGCTTGAAAAAGAAGGCATATATGTTTCTACAACCTCTGCCTGCTCAGCCAAGAAAAAAGAGCCAAGCCGTGTACTGCTGGCAATGGGAAAACCAAAGGAAGTAGCCAAAAGCAGTATGAGAATCAGCTTGACGTATGGACAAGGACCAGAGCTTGCAACGCAAATCATCACATCAATCGCACAAAGTGTGAAAAAATTAAAAGGAATGAGATAACAGCATGAAATATGATCATATTTTAGTCCGTTTTGGTGAAATCTCAACAAAAGGGAAGAATAGAAAGAAATTTATTGAAAAACTAAGACAGCACATTCGGTTCGTCTTAAAGGATTTTGAAGCATTAAAACTTGCATCTGATAGAGACCGCATCACGATTATGCTAAACGGAGAAGACCCTGAACCGATTTCAGAACAGCTCAAAAGTGTATTTGGTATTCAGAGCTTTAGTCTTGCGGTTAAATGTGAGACGAATCTAGATGCGATTAAAGAAGCAGCACTAACAGCGGTACAGGAAGTATATGAACAAGGAAATACATTTAAAGTCTCAACGAAACGCTCTTATAAACAATTTGAACTTGATTCAAATGAAATGAACCGCGAAATTGGCGGACATGTTCTAAGGAATACGGAAAACCTAACAGTCAATGTGAAACAGCCGGATGTACATTTACGTATCGAAATCAGAGAGCAAGCAACGTACATTACATTTAAAGATGTCAAAGGTGCAGGCGGCCTGCCGGTCGGTTCTAGCGGAAGAGCGATGCTCATGCTTTCAGGCGGCTTCGACAGCCCAGTTGCCGGCTATCAAGCGATGAAACGCGGAATTGAAATTGAAGCTGTGCATTTCTTTAGCCCGCCGTATACAAGTGAACGTGCCAAACAAAAGGTCATTGATCTTGCAGAATGCCTGGCAGCATATGGAGGCAAAGTGAAGCTTCACATCGTACCTTTTACAAAAATTCAAGAGCTGATTCATAAACAAGTACCTGAAAACTATACGATGACATCAACAAGAAGAATGATGCTGAAAATAGCTGACAAAATAAGAGAAAAGCGCGATGCCCTTGCGATTATTACCGGAGAAAGCCTTGGTCAAGTGGCAAGCCAGACACTTGAAAGCATGTATGCTATTAACCATGTGACCAATACACCAATCATTCGCCCGCTCATTGCTGTCGATAAAAATGACATTATTGATGAAGCGAGACGAATTGGCACATACGATACAAGCATTCAGCCTTTCGAGGATTGCTGTACGATTTTTACGCCGCCGTCTCCTAAAACAAAACCAAAGCTTGAGAAGGTAGAACGCTACGAAAGCTTTGCTGATTTTGAGCCGATGCTGAACGAGGCAGTAGAGCAAATTGAAACAATTATTGTGACAAATGAAAAGAAAGCAGCAGACGAATTCGCTGATTTATTCTAAAACGAAAATTTCATAATAATTACCATAAAATCAATCGCATGAAGTCATGTGTTTCTACACATTCTATATTCACAAGGAGGTGAGAACACATGGCTCAACAAAACAGACAAAGCAGTTCTAACCAATTACTAGTACCAGGCGCTGCACAAGCTATCGACCAAATGAAGTACGAAATCGCTTCTGAATTTGGTGTAAACCTTGGTGCAGAAACTACATCTCGCGCTAACGGATCAGTTGGTGGAGAAATTACTAAGCGTCTTGTATCTTACGCTCAACAACATATGGGTGGCGGATCTTTCTAAGACACACAATTTAAAAGCTATGGCTTATGAGCGGGATCCTTCCCGCTCTTTTCTTTTTGTACATATAAATAGTTAGAATATTTTTAAAAAAGAAGACGGATTTAAAAAATTATGGCATAATACTAGGAGTAGGTCCTAATTCAAGCATTTTTCAGTTATGAGTGTTAGAATAGGTAAATTGAAACATGTTTCGTTTCATAAGAAAGAGGCTAAAAGGAGCTGTACCATGAAAAGAGAAGACTTAATTGCACCAGAACAATATAACTTAGTCAGTGAGATTGAAGCGTTCAGTCATGACAAGGAGAAAATGGCCCTGCACTGGCAGGATGGCAATGGCCACGAAGCACATGTGACGTATGCAGCATTAGTGGAAGAGGCAAATAAAATCGGACATGTTTTATTAAAAGCAGGCTTCAAAAAAGGCGATAAAATCATTGTGATGGTGCCGCGCATGCTCGAGGCATACAGCATTTATTTAGCAATTTTGAAAACAGGAATGGTCGTGATTCCTTGTTCTGAAATGCTGCGTGCGAAAGATTTAGATTACCGAATTGAACACGCAGAAGCAAAAGGAGCGATCGTCTACTCTTCATTCATTCAATCGTTCGACGGAACCAAAAAACCAAACGATTTTAAAACATTCTCAATCGGCGAAAATGATCATGGCTGGACAAACATTCTAGCGCAAAAGGAAGAGCAATCAAACGAGCTTGAATTGGCAGAGACAAAGCGCACAGACATGGCGTTTTTATCCTATACATCAGGTACAACAGGGAACCCTAAAGGGGTTGTTCATACACACGGATGGGCGTATGCACATTTACGCACAGCTGCCAAAGCATGGCTCTCCATTAATGAAGGAGATAAAGTATGGGCGACAGCAGGACCAGGCTGGCAAAAATGGGTGTGGAGCCCCCTCTTATCTGTGTTAGGCAGTGGAGCAGAAGGCTTTGTATATGGAGGGAAATTCAATCCAAATACATACTTAGAGCTGCTTCAAAATAATGAAATCAATGTCCTATGCTGTACACCAACAGAATACCGTTTTATGGCAAAAGTAGATGATTTAAGTCAGTACGAGCTGCCGAAGCTGCATAGTGCTGTTTCTGCGGGAGAGCCGCTGAACCGTGAAGTCATTGATACATTCAAAAAGCATTTCGATATAGAAGTACGAGACGGCTATGGCCAAACTGAAAGCACACTGCTCGTAGGGGTGTTAAAAGGAATGGATATCAAGCCAGGCAGTATGGGAAAACCAACCCCTGGCAACGAAGTAGATATCATTGATGAGGATGGAAACGTCTGCGCACCTGGAGAAATTGGTGACATTGCGGTCCATCTTGAAACGCCGGCTTTATTTAAGGAATACTATAAAGACGAAGAGCGTACAAAAGCGCAGCGCCGTGGCAATTACTTTATTACGGGTGACCGCGCGAAAAAAGACGAAGATGGGTACTTCTGGTTTGAAAGCCGCAGAGATGACATCATTGTCAGCTCAGGCTATACAATTGGACCGTTTGAAGTAGAAGATGCACTGATCAAGCATCCAGCAGTGAAGGAATGTGCAGTTGTGGCGAGCCCAGATGAAATCAGAGGATCAATCGTCAAAGCTTACGTCGTCCTTCGTGATGGAACTGCACAAAGTGATGAACTGATCAAAGAGCTGCAAACACATGTGAAAAACACAACAGCACCGTACAAATACCCAAGAGAAATCGAATTCATTGACGAACTGCCAAAAACTCCGTCAGCGAAAATTCGCCGTGTAGAGCTGAGAGAAAGAGAGCTTGCACGAAAAGGTCAATAATAAAGAAGCGAGAAGCGTTCGGATGGAAGCATCCGGCGCTTTTTTTGTACGGAAAATGAAATTCGTTGAAAGCAGGCAGGAGGCTTTGTGTTAAAATATGTAGGAATTTCTGAAAAAGGAGAATGTTAGTAGATGTCCATTGCGATCATTCATGGAATTGTGCTTGCCTTTGGTCTCATTTTACCTTTGGGTGCACAAAATGTATTTGTATTTCAACAAGGAGCGCTGCAGCCTCGATTATATCGAGCAATGCCTGTCGTCATCACGGCTGCTCTTTGTGACACACTTTTAATTGCTTTAGCTGTCATAGGTGTTTCTGTTGTGGTGTTTACCATTCCTGTGCTGCAAATCGGTCTTTATATCATTGGTTTCTGTTTTTTAGTGTATATGGGATGGTCTGTATGGAACACAAGCTCATCTTCAGGTGATCAAGAGAAGCAGAAATTAATGCCTGCAAGAAAACAAATTGTATTTGCCTGTTCAGTTTCTCTTTTAAATCCCCATGCGATTCTCGATACAATTGGTGTCATTGGTACGAATTCGCTGCAATATAGCGGGGCAGAAAAGCTGGCGTTCACACTTGCCTGTATCATCGTGTCCTGGTTATGGTTTATGGGGCTCGCCCTTGTAGGGAAGATGTTAGGAAAGTTAGATACAAACGGCAAATGGATGAACCGTATTAATAAGGCTTCGGCGGTCATGATCTGGCTGGTTGCGTTATACATTGCGTATCAATTGATTGTGTAAAGGTACATAGAGAATGAAACAAAGAAGCGTTTGGACGTAATGATCCAGCGCTTTTTTTGTGTATTGGACAGGCTTTCCAGCCAGTGTCAGTACGATCTTAAGAGGTAAATCAGATGCAATTGCCTGGAGGAAATGATAAAGAGTAGGCTTTATGCTACATTATCACTAGTGGGTTTTATTGGTAATTTAGTCTATTACATTATTTCCCTTGAAAGATTATAATCTTTATTAAATTTACTAAAGGAGTCTATTGATGAAGATAAGAAAAATGTTTTGTGTGTTATTGTTCATATCACTTTTATTAGGACAATATCCGGTTGGAAACGCTGTTACCGTAAAGGAGGACGAGCCTTTTAAAAAGATACAAAATGATAAAGCAGCAGAAAAACTCATAAAAAAGGCAAAAAAAAGCTCTCAATTTTTAGAGGCAAAAGAATTAGCCCAAAAGAAAGGATATCTATTAAATGGAGAAAGTGCAGCTGTTCATTTGAAAGCTGCTAAAACGGATGTTGTTTATTTTTATCTGAAAAAAAAGAAGTCAGATAATCAGCTGCTTAACAATGTTTCCTTCATTTCAGTTTCACTGAGCCAAATAAAAGCTCACTATATTCAACTTGCGGAATACGATGAGAAAGGGAATTTGCACTCATATTTCTTTCAAAATGGAAAATTGAAAAATAAGTTCCATATCAACCAAAAAGGGGAGTTTTTAAAAGGATCTTTTACCTATGGTGAAAATGATGTAAAGCAAGATATGATGGAATTAAATAAAAAAATTGTCCAAATAGATGATTCGGAAATTCAAACGAGTTTTAACTGGAACAAGTTTTGGAACTGCTTAAAAAAGAAAAGCGGTCCGAATGAATCTCTTCCATTACGTTCAATGGTTCTAGGAGCGTGTTATTATATTTGTTTTACGGGACCTGCTAGCTGTATTGCATGCGCAGTGATTAATGGAGGTATATCAGCGGGATTGGCCGGTTATTGTGTGAAAAAAGTTTGGTGAATAGGGGGGATTTAGAATGGCTCATAAAGAACAGCGTAAAGGAGTAGTTCTTGCTGTTTTAGATACGTTAACATTTGGAATACCAGTGTTGCTATGGAATTTATATAAGAATACGAATAAAACATTGAAATTAATGATCCCGATCATTCCGATTGTTGGTTTCATAACGTATCTTTTAGCATCCCTTCATTAATAAGATAAAAAATCCTTAGTATGAGCGTAACGCTCATGCTTTTTTCATTTATTTCAGAAACGTCTGCTCTTCATATGTTGAGATAAGTCACTTTTCTTCTAATTTGATCCTGTTCTGTTTTAAAATGACATTGAGGCGGGGGCACTCATCCTCGTCATTTGAAAAGGGGGATATGGATGAAGAAAACATTGTTTAAAGATGCAGCTCTCTTAACATTGGATCCAACTGTAGGTTTTCTTGAAAAGGGAGATTTATTAATTGAAGGGAAATACATTTTAGAAGTAGGACCTTCAATTGAAGTAAGTGATGCAGACATCGTTGATGCATCTGATATGGTCATCATGCCAGGTCTTGTAGATACACATCGGCATGTGTGGCAGTCTGTCATCCGGGGGATAGGAACAGATTGGTCTTTGCAGACATATTTGAGCAAAATCTATTATGGCAACTATGGAGCGATGAGACGCCCATCCGACGATCGAATCGCCAATTATTTAGGGGCATTAGAAGCTTTAGATGCAGGTGTGACCACGTTTTTAGACTGGACGATGATCAATTCATTGGATCATACAGAAGAGCTTATTGGAGGATTAAAAGATGCGGGCATACGAGCTGTTTTTGCTTTTGGTTCTTCTGGAGATGCTGAGTATTGGGATAGAGAGAGTACGCTCACTAATATGGAGGACGCAGCACGTGTGAAAAAAGCGCATTTTCAATCATCAGATCAGCTTTTAACAATGGGACTTGCGATTCGTGGTCCAGAGTTTTCTTCATGGGAGACGTCGCTATTTGAAATTGAAACAGCCCGGTCTCTAGATGCTCTATGTAGTATGCACATCGGCTTTGGGAATTGGGGAGCGGAGGATCGATCGATTGAGCGGCTTCATAAAGCAGGGTTACTCGGACCGGATTTGAACATGGTGCATATTAATGCAATTGATGCGGATCAAATGAAGATGCTGGCAGACAGCGGAAGCTCTATATCCATTACCCCTGAAATTGAAATGATGATGGGTCACGGTTATCCTGTCACAGGACTTGCGATTGAACAAGGTGTTCTTCCAACGCTCGGTGTAGACGTAGTGACAGCGACAGGAGGAGATTTGTTTGCCCAAATGAAATTCGGGCTTCAAGCAGAGCGCGCGATCCAAAATCAATCGTTGTTAATGGATGGGATCATGCCGGGGCCTGAACTTGGGCTGTCTGCTCATCAAATGCTTGAGGCTGCGACGATCAATGGGGCTCGTGCATTACAGCTCGATCATAAAATTGGGTCGCTTACACCTGGGAAAGAAGCTGATTTCATCCTAATCGACCGGACAAGCATGAATCTTCTGCCGATGACAGATCCGGCTGGCGCGGTTGTCCAAACGGCACACCCTTCAAATGTTGATTCTGTTTATGTGGCTGGAAAAGCAGTGAAACGAAACGGAAAGCTTGTTGATGTGAACCTAGAAGAGGTCAAACGAAAAGCTTATGCAGCAAGAGACCATATTTTATCACACAAGTTTGAATCGACACCTTCGTAAATAAAATAACCCCATAGGCGATGCCTATGGGGAATTGTTTACAAGGATTCTTTGATGACCTTTTTATAATATTGGACAGACAGGAATCCGAAGACAGAATAGAGGGCAGTGTAAATCGCCATGACGATAAGCATTGGAGTCCACAATTCTCCGCCGAACAAAAACCAGCCTGATTGTACAGCAAAGTAGCTGTGCAGCAATCCGATGATGAGCGGAATCCCAAAGTTAAACAGCTGTTTAAGCCGGATGCCTTTTAATAGATCCTTCTCAGTAAAACCAAGCTTACGCAAGATCGTGTAGGAGCTTTGTTCCTCTTCACTTTCATTCATTTGTTTAAAGTATAAAATACAGCCTGATGTGACAAGGAAGCTGAGACCTAAAAACCCGACCACAAACATCATTAGTCCTATTGTTTGTTTTTGCTGCTGAGCTGAAGATAATTGAGACATGCTGTTGTCACTTAGTTTTAAAGATGTAAACACGCGATTTGCTTGTTCAAGATTTTGATCATCTTTTATATTGACTGCGTTATATTGGCTATTCTCAAGCTGCAGCTTTGGATTTTTCTGTTTGTCGAGCTGCTCAAAAACATGTTGACTCACGACGGCAACAGGCAGACCGCCAAAAGTGAAGTTGTATGAAATGAGATAATCTTTCTTCATATCCATGACTTTCAAATCAATAGGCTCCTTGATGAGAAGCTTCACATCGCCTGAGCTTTGAATCGGCATGAATTTTTTTAATAGATCACTGTAGCCGCTTAAAATAACTTCGTTGTTCTCTACATGAATATTTGGTGCGTTTTTCTCACTGATCACAGGCAGTGTCAATACGCCTGGATCATTATTCATATTTTTCAACTCTGAATCCATGATTTTTTTCGCATCAAATTTCGCTTGAATCACTTTGACCTGCTTTTGATCATAAGCAATATGTTTGTCAGAAAGTGCACGAGTGAAGGTGGCTGCTTCTTTTTCTGAGCCCATGACGAAATGAGCTGGAATTTGCTGCTCAGCGGTTTTTTCTGCTGAGTAATAGGAAATGTAGCTAAGAGCCAGCAAACCGATGGCCAGTGCAGATACGGTTGTAATAATTGTTAAAAGCAGTGCATTTGATTTTAGCCTGAACATAATGGATGACAAAGATAACACTTCATGAATGGCGAGATAGCCATTTTTTCTTTTACGTACGATATTGGCAATGAAAGAAACAGAGCCTTTATAAAAAAGAAAGGTACCGATGATGACAGAGGCTAGAATATAAATCATGGCTAAAAGTAACTCAAACATCGACGTATATGAGCCGGTAAAAAGCTTAGAAGAAATATAATAGCCTGAGCTGATCAAGACAATACCGAAAACACCAATGATGATTTCAAAGATAGAGATCTTTTTCACACGCTGTTCTGTCGAAGATGTTGTTCTAAACAAAGATAAAATCGTCTGTTTTTTAATAAAACGCCTATTTCTCAGCATAATCAATCCATAGATAATGAAAAAGACAAAAAGTGTTTGCAGAAGGGCCATGCCTGAAAAATGCAGATTGGCGATGGCGTTAACACCAGTCACTTTAAATAACACCATCAGCATCAGCTTTGAACCGATAAAGCCGGCAATGATGCCGATAACCATGGCTGTCACGTACAGGATAAAGTTTTCTGCATTGAGCAGTCTGGCAATTTTTTGTTTCGTCATGCCGATGAGCTGAAGGAGACCTATTTCTTTTCCTCTGCGTTTAATAAAAATGCTATTCGCATATAGCAGGAAAATACCGACGATCGCAATGAGCAGAACCGAAGCGGCTTTAATTGAAGCGCCGCCTTTAATGGAGCCTTTTACACCATCAAGTGCTGGCGAATACTGCAAGGTGACAAAGGAAAAATAGAGTGCAACACTAAACACGAGAGCAAACACATATAAATAGTAATTCTTCAAATTTTTCTTCAAGTTACGGAAGATGAGCTGATTAATGTTCATGCTTCACACCGCCTAAGACACCTTGCGTTTTCATAATATCCTCGAAAAACATTTTTCTTTCTAAAGCGCCTTTATTCAACTGTGTATAAATCTGTCCATCCTTGATAAAAATGACGCGGCTTGAATAGCTGGCTGCGACAGGATCATGAGTTACCATCACAATGGTCGCTTTTCGTTTACGGTTGAAATCTTGCAGCTTGTTGAGCAGGTCAGATGCCGATTTGGAATCAAGTGCCCCTGTAGGTTCATCAGCGAAAATAAGACTTGGTTCATGAATGAAGGCACGAACCGCCGATGTCCGCTGCTTTTGTCCGCCAGAGAGTTCATTCGGATATTTATCTCTTAGTTCATAAATGCCCATGTCTTCTGCGAGCTGCTGAAAACGTTCAAAAGCTTCTTTTTTTGGCGTTTTGGAGATGGATAAAGGCAAAAGGATGTTTTCTTTGACTGTGAGTGTATCAAGTAAATTATAATCTTGAAAAACAAAGCCAAGCTGCTTTTTTCTAAATTCCGCGAGCTGCTGATCCTTCATTTGCGTCATCTCAGCATCTGCAATACGAATGGATCCGCTGGACACATGATCGATAGAGGACAATACGTTCAGAAGGGTTGTTTTCCCCGAGCCTGATGGCCCCATGATACTAACAAATTCCCCGGCTTCAATGGTCAAATCAATGCCGCTGAGCACCTCTTGTTTGTTGAATTTATTTCCATAGCTTTTATAAATTTTGCGAGCTTCTAAAATGTTCATTTGCTGAACCCCTTTTTCTTTTAATTGATATCTCTAGTATAAAAAGAAGGCTGCCAAACGTCCTTCGATTTGGCGAACAAAACAGACGAGCATGTGACATTGTTGTCACATGCTCGCAATATGAACAAAATCATTCTTTTTCGGAAAGATGAAGGTGAAGGTTGTCCCTTGATCTATCGTGGAGTTGACCTCGAGCGTCATATGAAGAGCGTCTGCTCCTTTTTTCGTTAAATAGAGCCCCATTCCTGTTGAGGCGGTGTCATTGTGATGTCTAGTTGAGGTAAAGCCTTTTTCAAAAATACGAGAGATGTCTCTTGGATCAATTCCTCTGCCTTGATCTGTGATCGTCAGCATGACTTGGTCATTTATTTGCTTGCTTTCAATGACAATATCGGAAGAATGGCTGTATTTGACTGCATTTGTGAGTACCTGTCTGATCATAAAGGATAACCATTTTATATCACTTAATACGGTGCGTTCCTCCAGCGTCAGCTCAAAGCCGATTCCTTTTTGCATACACCAGGATTGGAGCGCTTTGATTTCTTTTGCTATGATGCTTTGCAGGTCCAGCTTTTCAATGAATAAATCATTTTCAATATGACGTACTCTGCTTTGGTGCAGCTGGGCATCAAGTAATAAATGTATTCTGAGCCACTCATACGTCATATTTGATTTCAGCTGCTGATCTGTTAAGCGGTCAATCATTAAGCGCATCGCTGTAAGGGGGGTTTTGACCTCATGTATCCAAGAGAGCAATTCATCTTTTTCTTCTTCGAGAGCGATTTTCTGCTCTGCTGCCATCTGCCGGTAGCGTGCGATTTGCTCTGACGTTGCATCATGGATGAGCTGCTCAAATGGGGAAGAGGGGGTTAGCCGTATTTGATGTTCAATGTCATCATCCCATTCTTTCAACCTCTCATAATAAGCCGTTTCTTTTCGGTATCGGAAAAAGAGAAAGACAATCATGAGAAACGTAGACAATAGCACAATATAAAAAAGAGAAGCGATTGGAATGGTCGTATCCAAATAAGCAACAAACAGAATGAGGAGCTGCAAACTAAGAAAGAAAAGAATCCAGCTTCTTCGTTCTTTTAAAAATGCTTGCAGCATCATTGATCATCCTTTTCCTTTGCAAGATAGCCCTGACCCACTTTTGTCTCAATGAAGGCGCCAAGGGAGATCTCGTCTAGTTTTTTTCTGAGGCGGTTGACGTTTACAGTCAGTGTGTTGTCACTGACAAACCGTTCATCCTCCCACAATGCTTGAATGAGTGATTCACGGCTTACGATATGATTTTTATGCTGAATCAATTCCTTGAGAATAAATAACTCATTTTTTGTTAATTCAACCTCACCATGATCATTTGTTACGGTATTTTTTTCTAGGTCAATCGCAGCGCCGCACCATACCTTTAGGCTGGCCGGTTCTGCACTATAATCATGCACGCGGCGAAGAACAGCACTTATTTTGGCAATGAGCACGTCAAAATGGAAGGGCTTTTGCACAAAATCATCGGCACCGAGCTGCATTGACATGACCATATCAGCTGGATGGTCTCTTGAGGAGAGGAAGATGATTGGAACATTTGAATGATGCCGAATCATCCGGCACCAGTGAAAGCCATCGTATTTTGGCAGCTGTATATCTATAATGACGAGATCAGGCTGGACAGACGTGAATTCCTGAAGCACCTGATGAAAATTTTGAATCCCATAGACATCATAGGACCAGTTAACTAGACGTTCTTTGATTTCCTGGAAGAGGGTTGTATCATCTTCAATTAGTAAAATCTTAAACAAAATCAGCACCACACTTTTTGTATTCGCTTGTTGTCATTGTAGCGGAAAAAAGGACCTGCCGCTAGAACCAGACAAGAAAAAAGCAAGGGAAGAGGTCCCTTGCTTCAGCTTATTTACCTAAAAAGTGCTTTTTAAAGAATGATAGTTGGAATTCAAGTGTGAGTGGGTCATTAAAATAGAATTCCTCTGCATTGGCTTCATACACACGATGTTTTTTGACAGCTGGGATGGACTTGTAAATTTCACTGTTTTGATAGGAATTGTCCATTTCGCTGTTTTTACTAATGATCATATAGTCTCCAGCAAATTCAGGAATGACTTCCTGTGAAACCGCGTAGTAGCCGGCTTTTAATGCTTTTTCTTTCACTTTCTCAGGCATTTTCAGTTTCATTGCTTGATAGAGAATTTCTGTTCCGCGGCCCCATGCATCTCCAAAAACGTAAAGATCTTTTGTGCCGCTTTCAAAGACAGACACTGTTGCATCTTTACCGATTTTTGCTTTGATTTCTTTTCCAGCTTCAGCTGCGCGTTTTTTGAAATCTTTTACCCAAGCTTTTGCTTCTTTTTCTTTGTTTAAAACTTTTCCAATTTCAATGTGCTGCTGAAGGTAATCAACTTTGTTATACGTAAACAAAACGGTTGGTGCGATTTTTTTGAGTTTTTCTACATTTTTAGTATTGCTTAAGCCAATGATGACATCAGGCTTTAGCTTCATGATTTTCTCTACATTTGCATCAGATACTTCTTCCACATTTTTTAATTTCTTTTGGAAGCGCGGATTCTTTTTGGACCAAGAGTCAACGCCGACAAGGTTCACACCAAGTGACATGACATTCCCTGTGTAAGAACCGAGCACAACAACACGTTTTGGATGCGCTGGCAGCTTCACAGGCCCATTTTCAGATTGATATGTAATTTTGTCTGATGATGCTGATTGATTTCCTTTATTTGAGGAAGAGCTGCTGCTATTGCCACATGCGCTCAATGCAAGTACAAAGATGAGCATCAGAGGGAACAATATTTTCTTCATGAATGTAGACTCCTTTGAAATCGGCGCATAAGCCGGATATTGGTTGTATTAGTGATAATGATAATTATTATCACTTGGATATCATATCATAGGACTGTAGGCTGTTGTCAATGACATTTTGATAGCTGGTAATAAAAAATAAAAGGGGATTTTCAATAAAAAAAGATCAAGGCAGCATGTGTCCTGATCTTTTTTCTTATTTAAACCAGCCTTTTTCTTTTGAACGTGTAATGGCCTCGATTCGGTTTTTCACTTCCAGCTTATCTAAAATAATGGAAATGTAGTTCCGGACAGTGCCGCTTTTGATGCTGAGTTCTTTTGCAATTTCTTTTGTGTTTTTACCGTCTGCGACGAGTTCAAGGACTGATTTCTCTCGCTCCGTTAAAGGATTTTCATCACTATATAAGTCTTCCATCAATTCAGGGGCATACACCTTTTTCCCTTTCATCACACTGCGAATCGCACTTGCCAGCTCCTCGCTTGGACTGTCTTTCAGCATGTAGCCGCTGACGCCCGCTTTTAGCGCCCTTTGGAAATAACCGGAGCGGGCAAAGGTCGTTAAAATAATGATTTTCACATCTGATCCTTTGAGCTCTTCCGCTGCATCAAGTCCGGATTTTCCCGGCATTTCAATATCCATTAAGCAAATATCAACAGGATGTGTTTTGGCAAAATCGATGGCATCTTGGCCATTTGTACCTTTTCCAACAACCGTCATATCGTCTTCTAAATCGAGAAGTGAACCGAGTGCACCAAGCAGCATTTGCTGATCTTCTGCGATAAAGATATTGATCATTTCATACCCTCCTTTTCTTTTGCTGCTGAATCATTTGGAATGCTCATAATGAGCTTTGTCCCGTCTTTTGTTTCAATCCGCAGGCGGCCATTTGCAAATTCCAATCTTTCTCTTATTCCTAAAAGGCCGTGACCCTTCGTTTGAGAGGATGGATAGTCGCCTTTAAATGTTCCGTCGTCCTCAACGGTGATGATGGCTTCCTTTGACTTTTGGTGAATGGTAATTTTACAAACCGTTGCATCACTATGTTTGACGACATTCGTCACCGCCTCTTTGATGCACATGCTCACAATGTTTTCGTTCAGAAGTGAGATGTGTTTCGGTGCTTCCTTTTCATCATAAATCAATTCAATTCCAGCTGCTTCGAGAATTTGCTCGATGTTCGACATTTCATCTTTGATTCGGATGCCTTTCATGGAGGAAACAATCTTCCGTACTTCATTGAGAGACGTTCTGGCGGTCTGCTGGACGCTTTTGAGTTCGGCACGAGCCTGTTCAGGGTCTTTATACACGAGTTTACGGGCAAGATCACTTTTTAAACCGATCAAAGAAAGCTTTTGTCCAAGGGTGTCATGCAGGTCGCGTGCAATGCGCTGCCTTTCTTCAAGCTTCACAAGATCTGCAATCCGTTCATTGGCATATTCTAATTTCTCCTCAAGCCGTTCACGTTCCTTCCTGCTCCGAATGCTGAGAGGAAGAAGAATGGCACTAATCAGGGTGATGACGACAAAAGGAATTTGTGTGAGAAACCAGCCCTTTTTTAAGATCAAACTAAAGTTCACTGCCACGGCGGCGCTCGCCAGATGGATATAGTACAAGATATAAAAGGGAACTTTTCGTTTAATATGTCCGTTAAAATAGGCGATGCAAAAAGCGAAATAAATATAGCTGTAGAGCATCACATAACCAGTTGAAATGCCGATCAATAATAGGCCAAAGACATATAATGACCAGCCTTTTGCAACAAAGGCAAAACGATACACAGCGAAAAAGACGACGTTCAAAATAATGCCGATCACAATACCTAAAGTCGAAGGTGTCTTAAGGATAAAATAGAAGGGCAGGATGAAAAAAATGGCCCATATATAGGGGGAAATCCCATGCAATTTTTGAAGTTTAAACTGTTTTTTCATCCGTGTGCCACCTTTTTTCGTTTTTCATTGTTTTTCCTTACTTTATCAAATTCAGCCTATTGCTGCATCCTGTAAATGACAACAAGCCCCTTCTCGTGTAAGAAAGAGCCTGCGCCGATTATGCATTTTTCTTGAGAATGTCTCCTTTGATAACAGGAACGTTCATCTTCTTAGATTGCCGTGCTTCTCTAAACGTCACAAATGCTTTCGTTTCCTCATCCCACAGTCTAAATTTCATCGACTCAAGGCTTGTTTTCAACGTGATGGTCGGGACATTTTGCAGCGGTTCACTTTGGTCATGGGCATGCTCTAAAAGATAATTCGGTACTCTTGGGCTTAAATGATGGACATGATGGTAGCCGATATTACCTGTTAACCATTGAAGAAGCTTTGGCAATTTGTAAAAGGAGCTTCCTTCAACAGCTGCCTGCACATAGTTCCAATGTTCATCTGCTTCAAAATAAGAGTCCTCAAACGTATGCTGTACATAAAACAACCATACACCGATAGATCCTGAGATCAGGAAGATCGGACCTTGAACAAGCAGGAATTCCTGCCAGCCAAAAAGAAGACATGTTGCGGCTGCTAACGCAATGATGCTCACGTTTGTGAAATACGTGTTCCAACGCTCTTTTTTACGAGCATTTTTGACGTTGAAACGGTTTTTTAAGAGAAAAACAAAGATCGGTCCTAAAATAAACATCACAAAAGGGTTACGATAAAATCTGTAGCGAAATTTCGTCCATGCTGATGCTTCTTGATATTCTTTGACTGTTAGGAGCCAAATGTCGCCAGTACCTCGTTTGTCTAAATTACTGCTTGTGGCATGGTGAATGGAATGATCTCGTTGCCATTGAAGATAAGGGAAAAGGGTGAGTACGCCCGTTAAAAAACCGAACAGGTGATTTAGCGGCTTCTGTTTAAAAAAGGATTGATGGCAGCAGTCGTGAAAAATAATAAAGACACGCACTAAAAACCCAGCTGCAATAACCGCAAAAAAGAGGGTTAAAAGGTAGGAGATATTCAGGCTATAATAGGCAAGAAACCAAAGCCCTAAAAATGGAATGAATGTATTAAAGAGTTGAATGATACTTTTTTTCGAATCAGCACCAGAGAATTGACCCACTTGTTTTCTTAAAGTAGCTTGCTGCTGTGTGTTTGTTGAAGTCGTCATGAACGTTCAAGTCCTTTCCGTTTCTTTCTACTTCAAAGTATAGAAGGAAAGGTGTCATGCTCATAGTAGCACCCATCATGTATTCAATATGACATTTGTCATGTTTGTCATCAAAAAGGCTGATGGGATACGGTTTTGAGCTTATTTCAATATAAATAAAAAAAGTAAAGGCGCTGGGCCCTCACTTTTTATGAACGTGCTTCATGTACTTTTAACTGCTTGCCTTTAATGGTTGTGTGGCGCATAGCATTCAGCACAAGAGGGCCTTTGCCGTTTAAAATATCTACATATGTTTTTGTGTCTTGAATCGTAATAATCCCAATGTCATCGAATGCAACGCCTTCTATTTTGGCAATGGTCCCAACGAAATCAACAGCCCGCAGCTTCTTTTTCTTTCCGCCGTTAAAATAGAGCTTCATAATATCCTTCTCAACGCCTGCCTGTTTATTTTCCTTTTGAACAGGCGTTTCAATTTTCTCTTCGAAGCTTTCTACATGCTCCTCTGCTTCTTCCTTTGTCGGATAAGGCTGTGTTTGAAAGTCTATGCCGGCATCCTGCTTTAATTCATCAATAAGCGGTTTTGCATTCTTTGTCATAAACGCAATCGTTTTCCCGCTTTTTCCCGCTCTGCCTGTTCTGCCAGTCCGGTGAATATAGCGCTCTTTTTCATAAGGGAGATCATAATGAATGACATGTGTCATATCACTGACATCAATTCCCCGGGCTGCTATATCTGTTGCGATCAGATAACGGAATTCACCTTTTTTAAATTCATCCATCACATCAAAGCGGTCTTCCTGTCTCATGCCGCCATGAATTTTGTCACAGGGCACATCCCATTCGTCCAGCTTCAGTGTGAGTTCATTCACTCTGTCTTGTGTATTACAGAAAATAATGCAGCTATCTGGATTTTCAATGACGATCGTACGCTGAAGAAGGGAGAATTTCGATTCTTCTTCCGTTTCAATGACGGTGTGGGTGATTTGCTGTACAGACGTTTCTTCACGTGCAATCTCAATGACTTTTGGTGATTGTAAAAACTGTTCGCTCAATTTCTTCATGTCATCAGACATTGTCGCTGAAAACAGCATCGACATGCGCTTTGGCGGCAGATACTGAATAATAGAAGAGACTTGATCGATAAATCCCATGTTCAGCATCTCATCCGCTTCATCTAACACGAAAAATTTGAGATTTTCTAAAGAAAGGGTGCCTTTCTCAAGATGATCCAAAATGCGGCCTGGTGTCCCGCATACAATATGGTTTTTCTGTGAAAGCTCTACTTTCTGCGCTTGAAAAGAGGCTTTTCCATAAATGGCTGCGGCTTTGATTCGTTTGAATCGCCCGAGGCTTGTGAGGTCTTGTTTGACCTGCATGGCGAGTTCTCGTGTTGGAACGAGGATGAGGGCTTGAGGTTTATTTTCAGCCCAATCAACCATTTCACAAATCGGCAGACCATAAGCTGCAGTCTTGCCGCTGCCAGTCTGAGATTTGACGATTAAATCCTGCTTTGAAAAAGCAACGGATAATGTCTCGTGCTGAACGGGTGTAGGTGTATGGAAGTGAAGCGCTTCAAGCGCTTGTTTCAATTCATCACTTAATGGATATTGATTAAAATGTTGTAATGTCATCGTGTTCTCCTTTTCGTACATTCATACTTGTGACATCATACCATAACCATGACCGTGAATGAAAAGACATAAAAAAAAGCCCCATAAAGGAGCTTTCAGCGCGCGGACAAATCTCAAAGGAATCTGCGTTTTACTTTTTCCCAGTAAGAGTTGTCTTTTAATTTCACCGTTTTAATGACTTTTCCTGAAAGGCCAATGTCAATTTGTTTGACGTGTTTTGTGCCGAGCGCTTCGTTATCAAGCCCGATAATTGGATGATCGTTTCCATCCTGCACTACCTTCAGCGTCAGCTTGCGGTCACTGCTCAAGATGAAAGGAGCGCCTAATGTACGGTACGAGTTATTATTCAGCGATGCAAGCTCTGTGACTTGCATACAAGGAAGCATCGGATCAACCACGGCGCCGCTCACGGATTTATTGTAAGCCGTTGAACCAGTCGGAGTGGAAATAATCATGCCGTCGCCTCTAAATGTTTCAAAGTGGAAATCATCTATATACACATCGATCACAAATGTTTTAATAATGCTGGAGCGGATCGACAGTTCATTTAAGCAATGGAACTGGTTTGTACTGTCAACGCTTACATCGATGATTGGGTATTTTCTCACTTCAAGCTGTTCAGTGTTCATGGCATCAATCATTTTATCAAAATGCTCTAACGAGAAATCGCAGTATAAGTGCGTATTTTCTGATTTTGATACCCCTACATACAAGCAGTCATCCCGGAAGTTTGTTTTACGTACTGCTTGAAGAAATGTGCCATCCCCGCCAATTGAAGCAATAATATGGGCATCCTCTGCACGCTTGACGACGTGAAAGCCCTGATCGGTAGCGAGCTTCTCGAGAGAAGAAATGTGTCCATCCAATTCATGATCTTTTTTGTAAAAGAAAAATACATTGCGACGATTGTCTGTCATTGACGTTCTCCCCTTTGCTGTCAAAAATAATTTTCAATGATAAAGGGCTTACATGAAAACCCTTGCTCACATTTTACACTTTTTTCATATGAAAGTAAAAACTTTAGAAAGAACCATCTGAGGATCGGATTGCTTTATGAGAAATGAGTCGATGTGAGTGATTTGAAATGGCTGAATCCTGAGCATAATTGAATAGCCGATTTCTCTTGAAAGAATGGTTTAGGTGTTTCGTTGCGGTGAAGATCTAGACTATTAGGTGCAGGGAGAGGATAAAAAAGCCAATTTTTCGTCATGCGCATGTCTACGTAGACGATGTAAAGTTGATCGTTATTTAAGAGAGGTGCTATCATATGCCTACATGAAATGTAAAAAAACCACAATTCCTGTGAAACATTTCATGTGGGCATTCGTATGAATGAAGTGAGATAAAAAGGAGGAGAAAAAGATGAATGCGAAAAGATGGGTAGCGCTAATTATTGCACTTGGTGTTTTCGGATTTTCAATTGTGATTAGTGTCACGATGGCCTTGTTCGATAGCTTCAATGACAATAAAATGAGCTATCAATTCGGGGATGAAATAGAAGAGAAGGTACTAGAGAATGGCAGCGGTGCAGGCAAGATTGCTGTTCTTGAGATTAATGGAACCATTCAAGATAATGGCGGCGCATCGAGTCTATTAGGCGGAGAAGGTTATGATCATCGTGCATTCCTCAAGGAACTAGATAAAGCGAAAGAGGATGCTTCTGTAAAAGGTGTACTTCTGCGCGTAAACTCTCCTGGCGGCGGTGTCTATGAAAGTGCTGAAATACATAAAAAATTAGAAGAAGTGAAAAAAGCGAAGAAGCCGATTTACGTATCTATGGGTTCAATGGCAGCTTCTGGCGGCTACTACGTGTCAACTCCAGCGAAGAAAATCTTTGCTTCACCTGAAACATTAACAGGGTCGTTAGGGGTCATCATGCAAAGCTTGAATTATTCTAAGCTCGCAGATAATCTGGGTATTAAATATGAAACAATTAAGAGCGGGAAATTCAAAGATATCATGTCTCCAAACCGTGATATGACAAAAGATGAGCGCAACATCATGCAAAGCATGGTCGATAACTCTTATGAAGGATTTGTCAAAGTGATCTCTGAAGGACGCGGCATGTCAAAACAGGAAGTCAAGAAAATTGCCGACGGCCGAGTATATGACGGGACACAGGCAAAATCGAACGGATTAGTCGATGAGCTTGGGTATTATGAAGATGCATTAAAAGCGATGAAGAAAAATGAAAAAGGCTTAAAAGGAGCAACAGTGGTCAGCTATTCTCAAAGCTTTGGCTGGAACTCTCTCTTCAACATGAGTGCAAGCAAGCTCTTTAAAAGCGAAATTGATTTTCTGAATTTAAAAGAAACACTGGCTGGCTCAAATGGGTCTAAACCGATGTATCTCTATTCAAAATAAAGGAGGGATCATAGATGGATTCTACATTCGATGAAGTAAGCGAAAGCCGCAGCCAAGAGGAAGAATCGAAGCCGGCCTTTGTGAAGCGCGCTTCAATTGAAGCACAGGCGTTTGCAGGTTTTTGGATTAGATTTTGGGCATTTATTCTTGATTGGCTCGTCGTCTGGGGTGTAAACCATTTGACGGTTTCTCCAATCTTTAGTCTGTTTGGCTGGTCCAAAGGAGGGGGATGGTTTTCTCCATTTTCCGTCACAACGACGATTGTATTCCTCCTTTATTTCGCCATCATGACGAAAATCTTTCAACAAACACTTGGCAAGATGGTGTTTGGAATTAAAGTGGTCTCACTTCAGCCTGAGAAGAAGCTGGCATGGGATGTTATTTTCTTTAGAGAGATTGTGGGACGCTACATTAATACGATCTTTATTCTCTATGCTATCGTTGGGTTCTCACCGAAAAAGCAAGGGGTTCATGATTACTTTGCCGATACGGTGGTCGTCCATGAACATTTATATGAAAAAACAGAATCAAACGTATAATCAGAGGAGTTTGGCCGGGTACCGGTCAAACTCTTTTTTGTTGATTGGGTATAAAATCCAGAATGAGAGCCATAATCGTAGGGGAAGCATCATTTGTTATGGAGGAAGTGAGCACAGTGCTTTACGTTTGGATCGCAGCGTTTTTGCTTCTTGTGATCTTGTTGATTTTCATGAAAGTAACCATTTCGCTGGACTATTCGCATACAAACGACAATGACCACATTGCACTGAAGGTCATCACCTTATATGGATTGGTCAGACTCAAAAAAGATATTCCGATGGTGAGGGTCAATCCAGAAGACCAAACGATTGATATTCGTGAAAAGAAAATGGAAAGCGCTAAAAACCCTGATCACGAAAAAGAATCGATGCATAAAAAAGTAGGAAAGCGTGATATGAAGCAAATCCTTCATCAAATGGAGCGCATCACAAAAGAGATTGTCGATTTAAACCGGATCATGCGCAAATTCTTCATTCACATAAGGGTTGTCTCATTTCACTGGTCGACATGGATCGGCTTTCATGACGCCGCTTTAACAGGTGTAGCAGCCGGCGGTGTGTGGTCAGTGAAAGGAGCACTGCTAGCCTTTATGCAGGAGCATCTCACCTTTAAGCATAAACCGGTGTATGAAGTCATTCCGGCCTTTCAGCACAATGTGTCACAGACTCAGTTTACATGTATAGCATATTTTCGTATTGGACATGCTATGCTTGCAGCCATTCGTTTACTTGTCCATTGGTTAAAAGGGAGAAAGGCGAGAAAAAGTGCCTCTCTTCAAGCAACGAAGAATGAATCATCTGTTTAAGGAGGAACCCGAAAATGGCAGATCATCCAATCCAAGGTCTCATGAAGACAGCGATGGAAAACTTAAAAGAAATGATAGATGTGAATACAATCATCGGCGATCCAGTCGAAACCCCTGACGGCAGTGTCATCCTCACTGTGTCAAAGGTTGGTTTTGGATTTGCAGCCGGCGGCAGTGAATTTAACGGGAACCAAAAGAAAGAAAAACGTTCTGATGAACAGGAACGAAAAGAACCGAGACTCCCATTTGGCGGCGGAAGCGGCGGCGGGGTGTCGATTACACCAATCGCCTTCTTAATTGTAGGAACAAACGGAGTTCGAATGCTTCATTTGGATGAACACACACATCTGCTCGATAAAATATTGGATTCTGCTCCTCAAGCAATTGAACGTCTTCAGCACATGTTTAAGAAGGATGAGCGGGAGCACCGTCACAAAGAACGAAAACTAGATGACATAGACCTTTAAAAAGTTAGCTGCGCTGCAGTTAACTTTTTTTGCAAAATGGACGATTAGGCTTTGCAGTTTTTTGCTTTCTCTACTATGATAGAACCATACATTTGAAAAGGGAGGAATTGTTTTGGCATCGATCACATTTAAAGGAAGTCCTGTCACGCTTGTAGGAAATGAAGTAAAAGTAGGCGAGCAGGCTCCTGATTTTACGGTTTTAACGAACTCACTTGGAGAAGTTTCACTTTCTGATTTAGCAGGAAAAGTGACGATCATCTCAGTGATTCCTTCTATTGATACAGGTGTGTGTGACGCACAAACAAGACGTTTCAATGAAGAGGCAGCCGGTTTAGGTCCGGTCAATATTTATACGATTAGTGCAGACCTTCCATTTGCACAAGCACGCTGGTGCGGAGCAAACGGAATTGAAAATGTTGAAACATTATCTGATCACAGAGATATGTCATTTGGTGAAGCATTCGGAGTATATATGAAAGAATTGCGTTTATTGGCGCGCGCAGTCTTCGTATTAGACCCTAACGGAAAAGTGGTTTACACTGAATACGTAAGTGAAGCAACGAATCACCCAAATTATGAAAAAGCCATTGAAGCTGCAAAATCACTGTTATAAAAGCAGCATCGACAAGAGCTCCGGCTTCAACCTGGGGCTCTTTTCAATGAGAACATATAGCTTTTAGCAAAGCGAGGAGAGAAAAGCATTGCAGAAAGATCAAGTAAGTACTATTTTTGAACTGCTCGATACAGCTTCTATTCGATTAAAAAAGGAACAGAGCATTTCCTATATTGAAGCATTGGCAGAAGCAGGAGAAGCCTTTTTCCAAGCAAATGATCGAAACGGTTTATTAAAGGATTTAATAGAGAAAGCAGATTTTGCTTCTTATGATCATGAGCAGATTCGTAAAGCGTTTCAGCTCGCCGTATTGAAAGGTCAAAAGGACATTTCTCATCCAAATCGCCAGATGACACCAGATACGATTGGACTGTTTGTCAGCTATTTGGTGAATAAATTTTTAGAAGGTCAAAAAGAGCTTGTTGTCTTTGATCCAGCAGCGGGAACAGGAAACTTACTGCTTGCTGTCTTAAACAATCTCACGGCAGAAACAAAGCGCGGCTTTGCGTCTGAAATTGATGATGTGCTCATTAAAATTGCTTGGGCACAGGCGAATTTAGAAGAGAAAGAAGTCGAGCTTTTCCACCAGGACAGTCTTGAGCCGCTTCTGATCTCACCAGTGGATGTCACTGTATGCAGCCTGCCAGTCGGCTATTATCCAAATGATGAGCGTGCAGCGGACTTTGAATTAAAGGCAAAAGAAGGACATGCCTTTGCCCATTATTTATTCATTGAACAAAGCCTGCGATACACAAAAGAAGGCGGCTTCTTATTCTTCATCATTCCAAACGACTTGTTTGAAGGGAAAGAGAGCGTACAATTAAAGGATTTTATCAAAGATCATGCGTATATGAATGCGTTAATTCAGCTGCCAGTGTCCATGTTTAAGGACAAAAAACACGCCAAAAGCTTATTTGTGATGCAGAAGAAAAAAGAAGGGCTGGAAGCACCAAAACGGATGCTGTTTGCCAATCTGCCGTCTTTCTCACAGAAGGAAGCAATGGTCGGTGTGATGAGAAAATTAGACCAGTGGTTTATAGAAGAAAAAGAAACGAAGGAATAGCCAGAGTGATTTCTGGCTATTTCAGCGTGTAGACAAACCCTCGCATTCGCCCGCAGGTCTGCGCTCCGGTGCTCACGAATCCCAAATTCGCTCTGCTCCGGTGCTCGCCCTTCCTAGAGCTGCAAAGGTTTTCTATCACGCTGAAAAGAAAACAAAGAGCTAAAATAAAAATCATTTTAGCTCTTTGTCAATAATCTGGATATTTTACTATTCAGAAAATAACGACTTATTGATGTAAGCGATAACAGTTTGAAGGTGCACTTGAAATGCAAAGTTTTCAATGTTTAAATGAAAAAGTCAGATATTTTTCGGACTTATCGTTAAACTATAAAAGACCCGTCAAACAGGTTGAATATAGCACCGGAAAAAACGTGAAACCTTATATAACAACTGAGTAAAAGGAGCGACAGTAATGTCCAAAATTATTGCAATCAACGCAGGAAGCTCATCTCTTAAATTCCAATTGTTCGACATGCCAGAAGAAACCGTTCTAACAAAAGGGCTTGTTGAAAGAATCGGAATGGACAACAGTATCTTCACGATTTCTGTAGATGGAGAAAAGAAAACAGAAGTGACAGATATTCCAGATCACGCAGTAGCGGTCAAAATGCTGCTTGAAAAACTAACTGAATTTCACATCATCAAAGACTTTAATGAAATTGATGGCGTAGGACACCGCGTTGTTCACGGCGGAGAGAAATTCAGCGATTCTGTTCTTTTAACTGATGAAGTGATCAATGACATTGATCAGCTTTCAGAGCTTGCACCACTTCACAACCCTGCAAACGTTGTAGGAATCAAAGCATTCAAACAAATTCTGCCTGACGTACCAGCGGTTGCTGTGTTCGATACAGCATTCCACCAAACTATGCCAGAGCAGTCTTACCTATATAGCCTTCCGTACGACTACTACAAAAACTTTGGTATTCGTAAATACGGATTCCATGGGACAAGCCACAAGTTCGTTACAGAGCGTGCGGCAGAGCTATTAGGCCGTCCGCTAGAAGAGCTTCGTCTGATTTCTTGCCACCTTGGAAATGGTGCGAGTATTGCAGCAGTTGAAGGCGGAAAATCAATCGATACATCCATGGGCTTTACACCACTTGCAGGTGTTGCAATGGGTACACGTTCTGGTAACATTGACCCTGCCCTTATTCCGTTTATTATGGAAAAAACAGGACATACTGCTGAAGAAGTGCTTTCTACTTTGAATAAGAAGAGTGGTCTTTTAGGTGTGTCTGGTCTGTCAAGTGACCTTCGTGATATCGAAGAAGCAACAGAAGAAGGAAACGACCGTGCAGAAGTTGCTCTTGATATTTTTGCGAGCCGTATTCATAAATATATCGGTTCTTATGCAGCAAGAATGAATGGCGTAGATGCGATCATCTTCACAGCTGGAATCGGTGAAAACAGTTCAGAAGTAAGAGCACGTGTACTTCGTGGTCTAGAATTCATGGGCGTTTACTGGGATCCTTCCTTAAACAATATGAGAGGCGAAGAAGCATTCATCAGCTATCCGCACTCTCCTGTAAAAGTGATCGTCATCCCAACAAACGAAGAAGTAATGATTGCAAGAGACGTTATGCGTTTAGCGTAATCAAGTTTGAAAAGCTCTTTTCCAATAAGGAAAAGAGCTTTTTTCTGTTGAAAGCAGCATGCTATAATGTTGTCCAATATGAAGCAAAAAGGAGCGGTGCGAAAGATGAGCGTGACAGAACATAAACGTGAGGCGAAAGAAAGGCTTTATATGAAAGTCATTACGGTCAGTGATACAAGAACAAAAGATACAGATAAAAGCGGCCGTCTGATGATTGATTTGCTCAAAGAACAGGGACATCTTGTTCTTGCATACGATATTGTAAAAGATGATATAGGATCGATTCAAGACGCTGTGCTGGAAGGAACAAGCGAACCGAAAATAGATGCCGTCTTGTTAAATGGCGGAACAGGGATTGCCGCAAGGGATGTGACCATTGAAGCGATCACCCCTCTTTTTTCCAAGGAACTGCCTGGCTTTGGTGAAATCTTCCGCATGCTCAGTTATACAGAAGACATAGGTTCAGCTGCTATTTTATCCAGGGCAACGGCAGGGGTCGTCAATCAAAAGGCTGTCTTTGCCACGCCGGGATCTACCGGAGCCGTTCGTTTAGCCATGACCAAACTGGTGATTCCAGAGCTTCCTCATGTCTTACGAGAGCTTGAAAAGGATCAAAAATAGCCCAAAATGACTCTGCCAAGAAAATTTGGCAGAGTTTTTTTCATAAAGGGGTTGAAAAAACAATTTTTCCTTGTTACAGTGTATACATACTAAATGCATGTTTATAAATTGAAACTTATTTTTATGCAAAAACATTCACAGAATCAAAACAAGCGAGAGGAGCTTTTTAATCATGTCACAAAATAAAAAAGTCGTATTAGCATATTCCGGAGGTCTTGATACCTCTGTTGCAGTTAAATGGTTACAAGAGCAAGGATACGAAGTCGTTGCTTGCTGCCTTGACGTAGGTGAAGGAAAAGACTTGGCATTCGTTCAACAGAAAGCACTTCAAGTTGGAGCAGTTCAATCATACATGATTGACGCAAAAGAAGAATTTGCTGAAAAGTTCGCACTCACTGCATTACAAGCACACACAATGTATGAAGGAAAATATCCACTAGTATCTGCACTATCCCGTCCGCTTATTGCAAAAAAATTAGTGGAAGTGGCAGAAAAAGAAAATGCAGTAGCCGTCGCTCATGGATGTACTGGAAAAGGGAACGACCAAGTTCGTTTCGAAGTATCCATTAAAGCATTAAATCCAGACCTAGAAGTTCTTGCGCCAGTGCGTGAATGGAAATGGTCTCGTGATGAAGAAATCGATTATGCACAAAAACACGGTATTCCAATTCCGATTAACTTAGACAGCCCATATTCAATCGACCAAAACCTTTGGGGCAGAAGTAACGAATGTGGCATTTTAGAAGATCCTTGGGCTGCGCCGCCAGAAGGTGCATACGATCTGACAAATCCACTTGAAAAAACGCCTGACACACCTGAAATCATTGAAATCACGTTTGAAAAAGGAAAACCGACAGCCATTGACGGTATCCAGTATTCATTATCTGATCTCATCCTTCATTTAAATGAAGTCGCTGGACAGCATGGTGTTGGCAGAATCGATCACGTTGAAAACCGTCTTGTCGGCATCAAATCTCGTGAAGTGTACGAATGCCCAGGTGCTGTCACACTTCTAAAAGCGCATAAAGAGCTTGAAGACTTAACACTTGTCAAAGAAGTCGCACACTTTAAACCAATCGTTGAACAAAAAATGGCTGAATTAATATACAACGGCTTATGGTTCTCACCGCTTAAAGAAGCACTAGATGCATTCTTACAAGAAACACAACAGAACGTAACGGGTGTTGTACGTGTGAAACTATTTAAAGGTCATGCCATTGTAGAAGGACGTAAATCACCATATTCACTTTATGATGAAAATCTAGCCACTTATACAAAAGCAGATGAATTCGATCATGATGCAGCTGTAGGATTTATTAATCTTTGGGGCTTACCGACAAAAGTAAACAGCATCGTGAATAAAAAGGAGCAGGTTAAAGCATGAAAAAGCTTTGGGGAGGCCGATTTCAAAAAACACCAGAAAAATGGGTCGATGAGTTTGGCGCGTCCATTCATTTCGACAAACAATTAGTCAAAGAAGATCTGACCGGCTCCCTTGCTCATGCAAGTATGCTGAATAAATGCGGTATCCTCGATGATGAGGAAGCCGCTGCCATCAAAGACGGGCTGAATACGCTCATGAAAAAGGCAGAGGCGGATGAACTGGAATTCTCAGTGGATTATGAGGACATTCATTTAAACCTTGAAAAAATGCTCATTGATGAGATTGGTCCGCTTGGCGGCAAATTGCACACAGCGAGAAGCCGGAATGATCAGGTCGCAACTGATATGCACTTATATTTGAATAACCAAGTCGAGCATATCATTGAACTGATCTCTTCCTTTCAAACGGTGCTTGTAGAAAAGGCAGAACAGCACGTTGAAACGATTTTTCCAGGATATACGCACCTGCAGCGTGCACAGCCTATTTCGTTTGCCCATCATATGCTCGCCTATTTTTGGATGCTTGAGCGTGACAAAGCGCGTTTCCAAGATTCATTAAAGCGAATTAACGTGTCTCCACTTGGATGCGGAGCGTTAGCAGGAACGACATTCCCGATTGATCGTGAATATACAGCAGAGCAGCTTGGCTTTGACCATATTTACGAAAACAGCCTCGATGGTGTGAGTGACCGGGATTTCATTTTAGAGTTTTTGTCTAATAGCAGCCTTGTGATGATGCACCTCTCACGTTTTTGTGAGGAAATCATTTTATGGTGCTCGCAAGAATTTAAATTCATTGAACTTGATGACACGTATGCAACAGGCAGCAGCATGATGCCGCAGAAGAAAAACCCGGATATGGCTGAATTAATCCGCGGGAAAACAGGCCGTGTGTATGGCAACCTGATGGGGCTTCTCACGATTATGAAAGGCTTACCGCTTACGTATAACAAAGACCTGCAAGAAGATAAAGAAGGCATGTTTGATACAGTGAAAACCATCGCTGGCAGCCTGCAAATCTTCACAGGCATGATTCAAACGATGACAGTGAACAAAGATATCATGAAAAAGGCAACAAAAGAAGATTTCTCAAATGCGACAGAAGTGGCAGACTACCTTGCGAAAAAAGGCATGCCATTCCGTGAAGCACACGAAATCGTTGGCAAGCTTGTGTATACATGTATTCAAAAAGGTATCTATCTAAGTGATCTTCCTTTTGAAACATTTACAGAAGCAAGCGATCTTTTTGAACAGGACATTTACACTGTTCTTGATCCATATGTTGCGGTTGAAAAAAGAACAAGTGCAGGCGGAACTGGATTCAAACAAATTCAGCTCGCTTTAGAAAAAGCAAAGGCCTGCCTGGCATAACTGATCAAAACCATTCGTTTATACGGATGGTTTCAGCGTGTAGACAAACCCTCGCATTCTTTGTCAGGTCTGCGCTTCGGTGCTCACGAATGTCAAATTCGCTCCGCTCCGGTGCTCGTCCTTCCTAGACTGCAAAGGTTTTCTATCACGCTGAAAAGAAGACAAAGGGCTAAAATCAAAATCATTTTAGCCCTTTGTCAACAATCTGAACCATTCGTTTATACGGATGGTTTTTTTGTCATGGAAAAAGGAGATTGATGATCATTGGAGAAATGAAAGCATACCTGCGTCAAGCAGAAGAGGGAGTGACAGCAGATCATGAAGAAAACGCTTGAGGCTTTGTTTCATCAACCAATCGTATCAGTGAAAACGTTAGGAGAACAATATGACGGACGGGCTAATGATGTGTGGCTGATCTCCTTACAAGATAAAACGGAATATGTAGTCAAATCTCCTAAAACTGCAAGAGAAGAAAGTGAATTTGTTTCTGGGATCAAATTGATCTATGGAGTAGATGACCGTACTGTAGAAGAGCATATCGATCAAATCAATCAAAAGCTGTCTCATACGAATTCCTTTCATATTCCAAAAGTTGTTCGTAAAGTGAAGAAGGCAGGGAGACATTTTTATGTAATGGAAAAAGTAGAAGGAACACCTTGTACATCTTTTGAGGGACGTTCATCAGACTTTTATAAGGATTATGGGAGGAAACTAGCACATCTTCATTCATATCGTACTGACTTTTTTGGTGCAGTCTACGGAGCTGAAAAGAAGCATTTGAGAGAATTCCATGCTGTGTTAAAAAAGGCTGTATTCAAACTCATAGGCCGCTATTACGCTGATCAGCATGAATTTCACTGTTATGCAGAAATTGTGCTGCAAAAGATGGAAAAGCTAAAGCCCCCTGATTCAGCAAGTCTCATTTTAATTGATGTAGATCCGTCTCAATATATTGAAAAAGATGATCAAGTGACAAGTTTAGTTGATACAGAATATGTCGTATATGGACCAGCTGCGTTTGATTTTATTGCATTGGAATACCTTTTGACGAAAGAAGCTGCCCGCAATGTTCAATTGGGCTATGAAGAGATTTGCCCGCTTCCTCGTGATCTTCATGAGGTGAGAGAGTGCTATCGTTTTGTTTCTCTGCTGCTCGATATCCATGGCTCATGGGATTTGAAAATGTGGATGAATCACCCTATATTGTTTGACTCATATCGATAAAGGGTTCATAAGTGCGCCAGATGCCGGTTTATAGTAAAGTAAAGATAACAAAAGAAACACATGAACTTGCAACCTTTGCTTTAGGAGGAGATTGTGTGCGACACGCATTAATAACAGCGGGTTCTAAAGGACTTGGCCGGAAAGTTACCGAGTCTTTACTGAATATGGGGTATTCTGTGACAGTGAATTATCGAAGTGATGATGAAGCTGTCCGACAGATGAAAGAAGAATTACACCAGTACGAAGATAAGCTTCAATTTGTCCAAGGTGATGTGACAAAAAAAGAAGATTTAAAAAACATGGTAGAGCTGGCAGCAGAGCGATTTGGACGGATTGATGCCTTGATTAACAATGCCGGTCCTTATATTTTTGAACGAAAAAAACTGGCGGATTACTCTGAAGATGAATGGTATCAAATGATAGAAGGCAACCTATCAGCAGTATTCCATTTGTTCCGAATGGTCATCCCAACGATGAGAAAACAAGGCTTTGGCCGCATTATCACTTATGGCTTCCAAGGTGCAGACCATGCGCCAGGCTGGATGCACAGATCAGCCTTTGGAGCGGCAAAAGTGGGTCTTGCGTCATTGACGAAAACCATTGCGATTGAAGAGGCCGAAAATGGCATCACTGCTAATATGGTTTGTCCAGGCAAAATCGTTGGAGACATGAAAGAATCGACAATAGAGAAAGCCCGTCAAATCAAAGACGATGAAACGCCGATAGGCAGGTCTGGCACTGGAGAGGATATAGGGCGTATCATCTCATTTCTATGTGATGACCGTTCAGATCTCATTACAGGGACCGTCATTGAAGCAACAGGTGGTCTTAACGTCATTCACAGGCATTAAGTTTTTCAGCTTTTTACAGAGGGAATAAATGATATGAGATCAAAATTGAAAGGTGGATATACTACATGAAAGCTACATATCATGGACATTCAGTTGTACACATTGAAACAAACGGATATCATATTTGGATTGACCCATTTTTAAATGGAAATAAGCACACAGAGATCAAACCGCAAGATGTGAAAGCGGATGTCATTTTACTGACACATGGACATGGAGATCACCTTGGTGACACCATTGAAATTGCTAAAAATAATGACGCTCTCGTCGTTGCGCCAAATGAGCTTGCCGTTTATTTAAGCTGGCAAGGGGTGAAAACGCACCCGCTTCATATCGGCGGCGGACGTGAGTTTGAATTTGGTAAAGTGAAGCTCACGCAAGCGTTTCATGGTTCAGCTGTCATTGATGAAGAAACGAAAACAATTACGTATACAGGGATGCCATCAGGTATTTTATTTACCGCAGAGGGCAAAACAATTTATCATGCTGGAGACACTGCACTCTTTTCAGATATGAAGCTGATCGGTGAACTGAATCATATTGAGCTCGCATTCCTTCCAATTGGTGATAACTTCACAATGGGACCAGAGGATGCAAGAATCGCAGCAGAATGGCTGCGGGCAAAACAGGTCGTTCCGATTCACTACAGCACATTCCCGCCAATTGAACAGGACCCGCATGCATTTGCAGACAGCCTGCATGGCGGCGTCGGTCATGTGTTAAACAGCGGGGAATCAATCGAAATTTAATCCTCATATGAAAAAAGCTGGCACACAAATGCCGGCTTTTTTTATTTGCCTTCATCTGCCGAAAGAAAAGACAAATTGCTATTAAAAGCCTCCTGCCCTTATAATGAAACATAGATGAAAACGCTGAAAACAAAAAGGGTGAACGGGATTGGCGACAAAGCATGAGCAAATTTTATCGTATATTGATTCATTAGATGTCGGAGAGAAAATTTCTGTCCGGCGCATAGCGAAAGAAATGAAAGTGAGTGAAGGTACCGCTTACCGGGCCATCAAAGATGCTGAAAATAAAGGATTCGTCAGTACCATTGAACGCGTCGGCACCATTCGAATTGAGCAAAAGAAAAAAGAAAATATTGAAAAACTCACATATGCAGAAGTGGTCAATGTTATTGATGGTCAGGTCCTTGGAGGACGCGCCGGCTTACATAAAACGTTAAATAAATTTGTTATCGGAGCGATGGAGCTGGACGCAATGATGCGCTATACGGCTGCTGGCAACCTACTCATCGTCGGAAACCGGATCAATGCCCATAGGCAGGCATTAGAGGCAGGGGCGGCTGTGCTGGTCACAGGCGGATTCTCAACAGATGATGAAATCATTCAGCTCGCAGATGAGCTGGAGCTGCCGATTTTATCGACAAGCTACGATACATTTACCGTAGCGGCTCTCATTAACAGAGCCATTTATGACCAATTAATTAAAAAAGAAATTGTGCTTGTAGAAGATATTTTAACGCCGATTGAACGCACCGTGTATTTATCACCAGAGGATAAGCTTGAAAAATGGTATGAAAAGAATTATGAAACTGGCCACGGCCGTTTCCCGGTCGCAGATGATCAAATGAAGATTCACGGAATCCTTACCTCAAAGGATATTGCGGGGCATGACCGTTCCACACCGATTGAAAAAGTGATGACGAAAAATCCGCTGACGGTCATTGGCAAGACATCTGTCGCCTCAGCTGCACAAATGATGGTGTGGGAAGGCATTGAGGTGCTGCCAGTTGTGGATGATCATGCGAAGTTGATCGGTATGATCAGCCGTCAGGATGTGCTCAAGGCGCTCCAAATGATTCAAAAGCAGCCGCAGGTCGGAGAAAAGCTGGATGATGTTGTCTCAAGAGGATTTAAAGAAGCCGATACAGAGAAACCAAAAGCGGATGCGGTTTATCAATACGAGGTTACCCCGCAAATGACGAACCAGCTTGGAAACATTTCATATGGGGTGTTCACACAAATTTTAATCGAATCTGCCAACCGCTTCTTAAAATCTCATAAAAAGGGCGAACTGATCGTCGAGAGTCTCTCTGTCTATTTCTTAAAACCGGTCCAAATGGAATCCACAATCCAGATTAAGCCGAATATTTTAGAAGTAGGACGCAAGTTTGGAAAGCTGGAAGTGGAGGTTTATCACCAATCGAATATCGTAGGCAAAGCGATGCTGATGGTGCAGCTGATGGAAAGAGGATAATGATAAAAAGGGCGAACTCATGTCGCCCCTTTCCTTATTACGCGTGATCTTTTTCGCCTTCCTTTAAAAAGAGCGGAAGATAATGCTTGTAGGCTTTATACCCAGCCCATGTACTGCCGATACCAACAGCAACAAAAATAAATCCGATGACAAATGCGAGTGACGAGCGGTTTAAAAATAATTGATTCACACCGAAGAGCAGGACAAAGCAGCCAAGGGCCATACTGGATTTCGCCGACCAGAATTTTTTCTCGACTGGCCGGTTCGTACGGACATTTTTTGCTTTGTAGTATAAATAAAACATGGCAGAACAAATAATAAACACAATCAAAACAAGCATGTGCCAAGCCTCCATTGTAAGTGGTTACAACCCTATTTTAAACGTAAATAGGCTTGCTTACTAGAATAAATTGTCTATTCCTCACTTTTCCGTCACGATAGATTATGATTTAATAATAAAAAGAGTATCGCATGAGAAGGAGTTTTTATGAAAAAAGAACTGATTAGAACCATATCATTATATGACACCATCATCATCCATAGACATGTAAGACCAGATCCTGATGCGTATGGATCGCAGTGCGGCCTTACGGAAATCTTGCGTGCCACCTATCCAGAAAAAAATATTTATGCGACAGGAACGCCTGAGCCATCCCTTTCATTTTTATATGAACTCGATGAGGTACCAGATGACGTGTATAAAGGGGCCCTTGTCATTGTCTGTGATACAGCCAATCAAGCAAGAATCGATGATCAGCGCTATTTAATGGGCGATAAGCTGATGAAAATCGACCATCACCCGAATGAAGATCCTTATGGTGATTTGCTTTGGGTGGATACAGAGGCAAGCTCTGTGAGCGAGATGATTTATGAATTGTACTTAGAGGGGAAAGAAGAAGGATATCAGCTGAATACAAAGGCAGCTGAATTGATCTATGCCGGCATTGTAGGAGACACAGGCCGCTTCCTTTTCCCAAACACAACGAAAAAGACACTCAAATATGCAGGGGAACTTATCGAATATCCATTTTCATCTTCAGATCTTTTCAATCAATTGTATGAGACAGATTTGAATGTCGTGAAATTAAATGGCTATATTTTTCAACATATTTCTTTGTCAGAGAACGGGGTTGCATCTGTTTTCATTAAGCGTGAAATTTTGGAATCGTTCCAAACAACAGCGCAGCAGGCCTCACAGCTTGTTGGGACACTAGGGAATATTGCAGGCATTAAGGCATGGGTCTTTTTTGTGGAAGAAAACGATCAGATTCGTGTGAGATTCCGCTCTAAAGGCGTCGTCATTAACACCATTGCGAAAAAATATCATGGAGGCGGCCACCCGCTTGCAGCCGGTGCGTCCATTTATGATTGGGCAGTAGCAGATGAGATTTTGCGTGATTTAGAGGAAGTATGTAAATCATCATCATAAGAGAGGAGGGATATGAAGTCCCTTCTCTCTTTTTTGTTATGGAGAAAAGGATTACTTGCATACAGGGATAAACCAGCAGCCGATGTCTGTTGAATCTTCATAGGCTTGGAGATTTTGATGCTTTAATTCTTTTTTAATTAAATGAGCCATCATTTCTGTCTCAGCATAAGCACACATGCCGTCTTTGATCCGGCTTGCTTTGTCTCGTGCCATTTGACGATAGCTGTAAACCTCCATTGTCCTCACCTCTTTCTATTTAAGATCTCGTTCTACTTTTAGTGTATAAAAATGAAGCGTGAAAAGCGATCATTGAGGGCAGAAATTCATAAAAATTCCACAACCTCTTTATTCAGCAAATGAAATACGTACTTCAAGTGAAAGCTTCGTATAAATTGTCAGCTCTGTCACTTTCGCGCGATATGCCTTTTCCCGAATGGTATATTCTTTATTTTCCACTGTCCGTTTTAGTAATTCCTTTGTTTTATAGACACTTTCAATATCTTTTGTAATGACTTCTGAGATATCCTCCTTGACCTGATCTTCAAACTTTAGCGTATCTGGCTCTGGGATTTTATATTGCTCACGATTCACGAGATGAACATCTACGCTTTGGATCAGCAGCCGCTTCTTATTATCCTCATTTAACTTATGCAAATCTTCCCGATAGAGTGTGATTTGTTCTTTCAGACTGTCCATATGATGCTGCTGGCTTCTCAGCAGTGTCACTTGCTTTTCCTGAAAGGTTCCGTATGTAAAGAGAAAAATAAGCCAGCTTATAATCGCACCAAACATCATTCCTGCAAAAAAACGCTGCCAGCCTGGGCGTTTATACAGCTCCGGCACCCTCATGATGACACATGCTCCTGGGTGAGCCACGTAATAATGAGATACCCTGTTTGTGCACCGCCCATGGCAGAGATAATTAATAAAATCTGCTTGAAAATATCACGTGTGTTTCCTTCGAAAATGCCTCGTTCAAAGCTATAAACAGCATCAAATGTTCCGCCGATAGCGGCGACAAGCGCCCAAATCTTTAAACGGTTGGCAAGACTAGTAATAATGGATAAAGGCGGCTGACCAGATAAATAAGCACCAACACCGCCTATGATAGCACCACCCAAAATGACCCCAAGGGCGATAAAGTAACAGCTGATAAAATTCGGAATAAAAGCTTCCTTCACATCCATTTTGTCCACCTCACTCTATTCAATATATGGCGTGTTCTGGACAAGTATGAACGGACAGAAAAGAAAGAACATTTGTTTCTCATCGCATCGCGTTTTATAATGAAAGAATGACTTTAGACGAAAGGAGTGGATTAAGCATGTCTTATGTTCATCTTCAGGTCCACAGTGGATACAGCTTGTTAAGCAGTGCAGCTAAAGTAAAGGAGCTTGTGCTGAAAGCAAAAGAACTTGGCTGCAAGGCGCTCGCTCTTACCGATGACCATGTGATGTATGGCACGGTTGAATTTTATAAGGAATGTAAAAAACATGGCATCAAGCCGGTTATCGGTTTAACAGCTTCTGTCTTCATAGATGAACAAGAGACAGAGGCTTATCCCTTGGTACTCCTTGCAAAAAACAATGAAGGCTATCAAAACCTAATCAAAATCAGCAGTGTGCTGAAATCAAAATCAAAAGCCGGATTGAAAGAGAAATGGCTCAAAAGCTATCACCGCGGTCTCATTGCCATCACACCAGGCGCATCTGGGTATATTGAAACGCTTTTGCAGCATGATCAGTTAGAAGAAGCGCGTGAAGCCGCTAAACAATTGAAGCATATATTCGGCGAGGGACATGTGTATATCTCACTTCAGCCATTTCAGCAGGACGAATCGCTCGCCGGCAAACTGCGGGACGTCTCACAAAGTACAGACATTCCTCTTGTTGCGACGGGTGATGTTCACTATATCAATCGAGAAGACAAAATGGCTTATACGTGCTTAAAAGCGATCAAAGCAGGTAAGCAGCTTTCAGAGATAGAGGAAGACCGAGGAGAAAAGCATTTCAGGTCCTTTGAAGAAATGTTGGAATGGTATAGAGATAATCAAGAGCTGCTGACAAGAACGGTGGAGATTGCAAACCGCTGTGAAGTTGATTTAAATCTTGGGCAGACAAAACTCCCATCTTACCCGACTCCTGATCAATCAACAGCAGATCAGTTTTTACGCAGAATGTGCGCAGAAGGGATGAAGCAAAGAAAGCTTGCTTCGAATGACATGTATGTCAAAAGGCTTGAATATGAGCTGAGCATTATCCAAAAAATGAATTTCAGTGATTATTTTCTCATTGTGTGGGATTTTATGAAATATGCGCATGACAAAGGGATTGTCACAGGCCCTGGACGGGGATCAGCAGCGGGTTCACTTGTTGCATACGTTCTGTTTATTACGGATGTCGATCCGCTCCGTCACGGTCTTTTATTTGAGCGTTTCTTAAATCCAGAGCGAATCAGCATGCCAGATATTGATATTGATTTCCCCGACACGAGAAGAGATGAAATCATTTCTTATGTAAAAGACAAATACGGAGATATGCATGTGGCGCAAATTGTCACGTTTGGAACACTGGCAGCAAAAGCTGCTTTAAGGGATGTTGGACGTGTGATGGGAATTGATTCAAAGGCAGCGGACCGTCTTGCCAAGCTGATTCCATCAAAGCCAGGAACGACGCTGAAAGAAGCGGTGACTGCATCTTCTGAATTAAAAACGATGCTTCAGCAATCCGATGAGCTTCGAAAGGTCTTCCAAACTGCTTTAAAGGTAGAAGGCTTGCCAAGACACACCTCGACACATGCAGCTGGCGTTGTGCTGAGCGAGGAACCGCTGACAGAGGTCGTTCCCATTCAAGACGGCCATGAAGGTGTGTATTTAACGCAGTATGCGATGAATTATTTAGAAGATCTCGGACTGTTAAAGATGGATTTCTTAGGACTAAGAAACTTAACATTAATTGAATCCATTAAAAACCAGATTGAAAGACAGGAAAACGTCCACATTAACTTTAGTGACATATCATATGAGGATCAGAAAACGTTTGAATTGTTATCCGCAGGAGATACAACTGGAATATTCCAGCTTGAATCACAGGGGATGCGTCAGGTGCTAAGGCGCCTGAAGCCGTCTAGTTTAGAAGATATCGTGGCGGTCAATGCTCTCTATCGTCCAGGTCCAATGGAAAATATCCCTCTTTTTATCGACCGAAAGCATGGCAGAGTCAAAGTCTCTTATCCTCATCCTGATTTGTATGACATATTAAAGGATACATATGGGGTCATCGTCTATCAGGAGCAAATCATGCTGATTGCAGCGAAAATGGCTGGATTTCAGCTGGGCGAGGCAGATCTATTAAGAAGAGCTGTTTCAAAGAAGGATAAAAAGGTCCTGGATGAAGAGCGAAGCCATTTTGTTGAAGGATGCCTAAAAAAGGAGTATCCTGTTAACATTGCAAATGACGTTTATGACTTAATCGTCAAATTTGCAAACTATGGTTTTAATAGAAGCCATGCTGTTGCATATAGCATGATTGGCTTTCAGCTTGCTTATTTAAAAGCGCATTATCCGTTATATTTTATGTGCGGTCTTTTAACGAGTGTAATTGGAAATGAAGACAAAATTGCTCAATATTTCTATGAGGCGAAGGAAAAAGGGATATCTGTGTTGAAGCCTTCTATTAATAAGAGTGAGTTTCCATTTACGGTTGAAAAAGGGGAGATCCGCTACAGCTTAAGAGCGATCAAAAATGTCGGAGTGTCAGCTGTAAAGGATATATACAGAGCAAGACAGGAAAAGCCGTTTGAAGATTTATTTGATTTTTGCGCAAGAGTATCACCAAAGAGTGTCAACCGAAAAACGATTGAAGCGCTCATTTTTTCAGGGGCGATGGATGAATTTTATCCCAATCGTGCTTCGTTATTAGCATCGATAGATATTGCGTTAGATCACGTGTCATTTTTAAATCCAGAGGATCAGCTGGACTTTCTTGGGGATACAACCTTCTCCATTAAGCCAAAATATGCGGAGATAGAAGAAATGCCGCTTGTTGATCTCCTGCAATTTGAAAAAGAGGCACTCGGGTTATATTTATCAAATCATCCAGTACAAGCGTACCGAGACCGCTTAAGAGAGAATGGTGCAGTGGAAATCATCAGACTTTCTTCCTATATTAAGCGTAAAATCTCAATGGGTGGTCTTTTGACAAAAGTGAAATCGATTCGGACAAAAAATGGACAATCGATGGCATTTGTTACATTTGGGGATGAAACGGGAGAAATGGAAGGCGTCGTCTTTCCAGAGCAATTTAGAAAGCTGTCCCCCTTACTTGAGGAGGGCAACATGCTTTATGTTGAAGGCAGAGTAGAGGTCAGAAATGACAGCAGTCAAATCATCGTGCAAGAAGCTGCTTTACTGGAAGAGATGGATGCAAAAAGAAAAGAGTCTGTCTACATTCGTGTGAAAGAAGAGAATCATACGCAGGAGCTGCTAGAGCAAGTAAAACGAATCCTTTCGATGCACAGCGGAGGAGCAGATGTCTATTTGTATTATGAGAAGCAAAAAAAGACGATGAGACTTCCAGATGCATACAAAGTTCATGCAGATCATGCTGTAATTTTCCAGTTAAAAGAGCTGCTCGGTGAACAAAACGTTGTGATTAAATGATGACAAATCGCCTGAATATGTTTTACAAATTCACCTATTGTGTTATCATTTTAAAGATTCTGTTTATTTAAAACTGCCAGTATGTGCTTATCAACTTAGCAAATCATTAAATCATTTTCCACTTGAAGGAGTGTTCATCACATGTCATTAAGAGAAGAAGCATTACATATGCACAAAGAGAATCAAGGCAAACTCGAATCAAAATCAAAAGTACAAGTGAAAAATGCGAAAGACTTGAGCTTGGCTTATTCACCTGGTGTTGCAGAACCATGTAAAGATATTTATGACGACACAAGCAAAGTGTATGATTATACAATGAAAGGCAATATGGTCGCTGTTGTCACAGACGGAAGCGCTGTTTTAGGACTTGGAAATATCGGTGCAGAAGCATCTCTTCCAGTAATGGAAGGGAAAGCTGTATTATTCAAAAGTTTTGCAGGCGTAGATGCCTTCCCAATCGCGCTTGCAACAAACGATGTAGACAAAATCGTTGAAACAGTGAAGCTTCTTGAGCCGACTTTTGGCGGTGTGAACCTTGAAGATATTGCAGCGCCTAACTGCTTTATCATCGAAGAGCGCTTGAAAAAAGAGACAAACATTCCAGTTTTCCACGATGATCAGCACGGAACAGCGATTGTGACAGTAGCAGGACTTGTGAATGCACTGAAGCTATCTGGAAAATCCATGTCTTCAATTAAAGTAGTGGCAAACGGCGCCGGAGCAGCAGGGATTGCGATTATCAAGCTTCTTTATCATTTCGGTGTACGTGATATCATTATGTGTGATACGAAAGGTGCTATTTACGAAGGCCGCCCGAACGGTATGAATGCAGTGAAAAACGAAGTAGCTAAATTCACGAACCAAGACCGCAAAGAAGGTTCATTAGAAGAGGTCATTGAAGGCGCAGATGTCTTTATCGGGGTTTCTGTAGCAGGCGCTTTAACAAAAGAAATGGTTGGAAAAATGGCAAAAGATCCTGTCATCTTTGCTATGGCTAATCCAAATCCAGAGATCATGCCAGAAGATGCACATGCAGCAGGAGCAAGTGTTGTAGGAACTGGCCGTTCTGACTTCCCGAACCAAGTGAACAACGTACTGGCATTCCCAGGAATTTTCCGCGGAGCATTAGATGTACGTGCAACTCACATTAACGAAGAAATGAAAATCGCAGCTGTTGAAGCGATTGCGTCTCTTGTTTCAGATGAAGAATTGTCAGCTGAATATGTTATCCCTGCACCATTTGATGCACGCGTAGCACCAGCGGTAGCAAAAGCGGTGGCAAAAGCAGCAATGGAAACTGGCGTTGCAAGAATCAAGGTCGACCCAGAAGCTGTCGCTGAAAAAACAAGAAAATTAACGATTATCGGCGAATAATCAACTGGAAAAGTGTGCACGTTCTTTCTGAAACTGGAGAAAAACGTGCACCATTTCCTCTCTTACGCGAAAATTTTTTCATCCGGAATGAGATTTTTTTGTAGACGTTCACAATTCAAACATATCAACTGCTCAGCGCCCCAAACACATACTCATTTCTCATCAATTCCCCACTGAAAAAATTGAATGAAGGATGACAGCGTTTGACAAAAAAAGTACAATAGTTTCGGTACAGTTATGACATGTCCTATAATAGTGGATGTGCGTGTAAAGAAAAAACCCTTCAAAAAGGGAGGTAGTCATTTGTCAATCAAGAATATTTTCAGTAAAAAGAAAAAATATGCATCTGTACCCTCTGAACAGGCAAGTCAAGATGTGCCTGAAGGCATCATGACCAAATGTCCGCAATGTAAAAAAATAATGCTCACCAAAGAACTAGATAAAAATTTACGTGTTTGTATGAATTGCGGCAGACATTTGCAAATGAATGCAAAACAGCGTATTGAAAGCCTTGTAGATGAAGGCACATTTGAAGAATTTAACGGGCACCTCATTTCATCAAACCCGCTCGGTTTTCCAGGCTACGAAGAAAAGCTTGAGAAAGACAGAGAAAAAACATCTTTGAATGAAGCCATTGTCACAGGTAAAGGTGAAATTGAAGGCCAAAGTGCTGTGATTGCTGTCATGGATGCCACGTTCCGTATGGGCAGCATGGGATCCGTTGTTGGTGAAAAGATCACGCTGGCGATCGAGAAAGCAAAAGCGGACAAGGTACCATTTATTATCTTTACTGCTTCTGGCGGAGCGAGAATGCAAGAGGGAATTCTTAGTCTCATGCAGATGGCAAAAACAAGTTCAGCATTAAAACTGTTCAGCGAGGATCAAGGTTTGATTATCTCTGTGATGACGAACCCAACAACTGGCGGTGTATCAGCTAGTTTTGCGTCTCTCGGTGATTACAATTTTGCAGAACCTGGTGCTTTAATTGGTTTTGCAGGCCGCAGAATCATTGAACAAACGATTCGTGAAGACCTGCCAGAGGACTTCCAGACGGCTGAATTTTTAATGAAACATGGACAGCTTGATGCTGTGATTCATCGTGCAGAAATGAAAGAAACACTAGGCCGAATCTTAGCGCTACACAGCACAGGAGGTGAACGAGAGTGGCTGGAGAACTAGAATTTGAAAAACCTGTCATTGAACTTCGAGCGAAAATTGATGAACTGAAAAAGTTCACACAAAACTCAGAAATGGATTTAAGTGCAGAAATTGAGCGCCTTGAAACACGTCTGAGCAAGCTTGAAGCAGACATTTATACAAATTTAAAGCCGTGGGACAGAGTGCAGATTGCTCGGCATGCGATGCGCCCAACAACTCTCGATTACATTCAAGAGCTGTTTGACAACTTTTTCGAATGTCACGGTGACCGTTTTTATGGTGATGATGAAGCGATCGTTGGAGGAATTGCCACGTTTAAAGGGCTTCCTGTCACGGTTATTGGCCATCAGCGCGGTAAAGATACAAAAGAAAACTTGCGCCGTAATTTCGGAATGCCTCATCCAGAAGGCTACCGTAAAGCGCTGCGCTTGATGAAACAAGCAGATAAATTTAATCGCCCGATCATTTGCTTTATTGATACAAAAGGAGCTTATCCTGGTAAAGCAGCTGAAGAGCGCGGACAAAGTGAAGCAATTGCGAAAAACCTATTCGAAATGGCAGGACTTCGTGTACCGGTTGTCTGTATTGTCATTGGAGAAGGCGGAAGCGGCGGTGCACTAGGCTTAGGCGTAGGGAACCACCTATTCATGCTAGAAAACTCAACATATTCAGTGATTTCACCTGAAGGTGCAGCAGCACTGCTCTGGAAGGACTCATCACTTGCGAAAAAAGCTGCAGAATCAATGAAAATTACCGCTCCAGACCTAAAAGAATTAGATATTATAGATGATGTTATTAAAGAAGTGCAAGGTGGAGCACATCGAGACGTGAAACAACAAGCAGCTTACATGGAAAAAACATTAAAACAGTCACTTACATCTTTGCTCAAACTAACGCCTGAAGAACTAGTCGAACAAAGATATGAAAAATACAAAGCAATCGGGAAAGTCTCGATTGAAAATCAATATATTGGGGTAAACTAAATAAACGTACAGCCTTTTTGGCTGGCGTTTATTTTTTTCATCTTTTTTCATGAAAACCGTCTTCATGTAAGCGCTATTTGAAAATAATTTTCTTTTGTTTTCATAAAATTTGAAACGTCTGAAAACCTTGATATGACAAGGTTTATAGCACTTGCCTTTACAGATTTCAGAGAGATTTGCTTTCACGACGTTCTTAACTTTTGTTTAAAAACGGTTTATTTAATTGTATAATAAGTACGGTTTTAGAAATTCGTATTGAAAACATCCAAATTTGCTCATGATTGTTTTCAAGCAGTGGAAATGGTATGTTTAATTCATATATGGTCTCTGAGGTGAAAAAGATGAAGCGTATAGGAGTTTTAACAAGCGGTGGGGATTCCCCAGGAATGAATGCAGCTGTGCGCGCAGTTGTAAGGAAAGCAATTTACCATAATGTTGAAGTTTACGGTATTTATAATGGATATTCAGGTCTAATTAACGGTAAAATTGAGAAACTCGAAATAGGTTCAGTAGGCGATATCATTCATCGTGGAGGAACAAAACTTTACACGGCAAGATGTCCTGAATTCAAGACAGTTGAAGGTCGTGAAAAGGGAATTGAAAACTTAAAAAAATTCGGTATTGAAGGACTTGTAGTCATTGGTGGAGACGGGTCATTTATGGGAGCAAAGAAATTAACAGAGCTCGGTTTTCCATGTGTAGGTGTTCCAGGCACGATTGACAACGATATTCCAGGTACTGATTTCACTATTGGCTTTGATACAGCACTGAATACTGTCATTGATGCCATTGATAAAATTCGTGATACAGCTACATCTCATGAACGTACATACGTAGTGGAAGTAATGGGAAGACATGCTGGTGATATTGCTCTTTGGTCAGGTCTTGCGGGCGGAGCCGAATCTATTTTGATTCCTGAAGCAGACTATGACATGGACGAAATTATTGCTAGGTTAAGAAGAGGTCACGAACGCGGCAAGAAGCATAGTATCATCATCGTTGCAGAAGGCGTAGGCAGCGGTGTTGAATTTGGTAAGCGGATTGAAGAGGAGACAAGCCTTGAAACACGTGTATCTGTCTTAGGGCATATTCAGCGCGGAGGTTCTCCGAGTGCGTTTGACCGTGTACTGGCAAGCCGTTTAGGAGCATATGCAGTCGAGCTTCTTCTTGAAGGACAAGGCGGACGCTGTGTAGGCATTCAAAGCAATGAACTCGTTCATCACGATATTTTAGAAATCTTAGATAAAAAACATACAGTCGATAAAAATATGTACCGACTTTCACAAGAGCTCTCTATATAAAACGAGAAGACCTTAGGAGGAACAGTAATGAGAAAGACAAAAATCGTTTGTACAATCGGTCCAGCAAGTGAAAGCATTGAAAAGCTGACTGAATTGATTGAAGCAGGAATGAATGTAGCCAGACTAAACTTCTCCCATGGAGATTTTGAAGAGCATGGTGCACGCATTGAAAACATACGTAAAGCAGGTAAAACATTAGGCAAGGACATTGCGATCCTTCTAGATACAAAAGGTCCAGAGATCCGTACACGTACAGTTGAAAACGGCTCAATTGAGCTAGTCGCTGGTGCTGATCTTATCGTGAGTATGGAAGACATTGTTGGAAATACGGAAAAAATTAGTGTGACATACGAAGATTTAATTCATGATGTAGAAGTAGGTTCAACGATTCTATTAGATGATGGTCTGATTGGTTTAGAAGTAAAAGAAATTAACAAGGACCGCAAAGAAATTGTCACTAAAGTCATGAATACAGGCACGCTCAAAAACAAAAAAGGCGTCAACATACCTGGCGTCAGTGTGAACCTGCCAGGTATTACAGAAAAGGATGCCAATGATATTCTGTTTGGAATTGAACAAGGCGTCGATTTCATCGCAGCTTCTTTTGTGAGACGAGCTTCTGATGTTCTTGAAATTCGTGAGCTTCTTGAAAAGAACAATGCGACTGATATTCAAATCATCCCTAAGATTGAAAACCAAGAGGGTGTTGATAACATCGACGAGATCCTTGAGGTATCTGACGGTTTAATGGTTGCGCGTGGAGATCTTGGTGTAGAGATCCCGGCAGAAGAAGTACCGCTTGTTCAAAAAATGCTGATCAAAAAATGCAATCGTTTAGGCAAGCCTGTCATTACAGCGACTCAAATGCTCGACAGCATGCAGCGTAACCCACGTCCTACCCGTGCGGAAGCAAGTGACGTGGCAAATGCTATTTTTGACGGCACAGATGCGATTATGCTTTCTGGTGAAACAGCAGCAGGAACATATCCAGTAGAAGCCGTACAAACAATGCATAACATTGCATCACGTTCAGAAGAAGCACTAAACTATAAAGCCATTCTTTCTCGCAGAAGCGAAGAAGTAGAAGTCAGCATTACAGACGCGATCGGTCAATCTGTTGCACATACAGCAATGAAGCTTGATGTAGCAGCGATTGTGACACCGACGGAAAGCGGACATACAGCAAGAATGATTTCAAAATATAGACCAAAAGCACCAATCGTAGCAGTTACTGCAAACGAATCAGTGGCGAGAAAGCTTTCACTCGTATTCGGTGTATTTGCTAAGAGCGGATCAAAAACGACATCTACTGATGAAATGCTTGAGAATGCAGTAGAAAAGTCAATTGAAACAGGCTATGTAAGACACGGCGATTTAATTGTCATTACAGCAGGTGTGCCAGTTGGTGAAACAGGTACGACGAACTTAATGAAAGTATATGTTGTCGGTGACATCATTGCGAAAGGTCAAGGGATTGGTCGTAAATCTGCATTTGGACCGGTTGTCATTGCACAAAGTGGAAAAGAAGCAGAAGAAAAAATGTACGATGGTGCGATCCTAGTTGCAAACTGCACAGATCGTGATATGATGGGAGCTTTAGAAAAAGCATCTGCCCTTATCACAGAAGAGGGCGGTTTAACAAGCCATGCAGCAGTTGTTGGACTAAGCCTTGGTATTCCAGTGATTGTTGGTCTTGACAGCGCAACAACATTATTAAAAGAAGGCGAAGAGATTACAGTAGATCCAGCACGCGGAGCGATCTACAAAGGCCGTGCGAGCGTCCTTTAATTCATCCAAGAGGGGAGTTGTCTGACTCCTCTCTTTTTTTATGTTACACTAAAAAAAGTAAACAGCTTTCGATGAAAGATACCCCATGAGGTGATATGGTTGAAGAAATATTTTCTACTATTATTAATTCTGTTCCCTGCGGTGGAAATTAGTTTATTTTTAATCTCAAGTAAAATCATTGGCATTTTGCCAACGATGTTGCTCATCGTGCTGACAAGTGCCTTAGGTGCTTATTTTGCAAGAAAACAAGGGATAGAAGCCTTCCAAAAAGTGCAGCGTGATTTACAATATGGCAAGATGCCAGGGGGAGCGATTGTCGATGGTTTTTGTATTCTCATTGGCGGTCTGCTGCTGCTCATTCCAGGCTTCTTATCGGATCTCATTGGGGCTTTGCTGCTCATTCCGGTGACGAGAAAGGGAATCAAGCCGCTCTTTGAACGCTGGCTTAGAAACATGTCTAATCGTAACCGCTACACGATCATTCGTTAAAGAGACCTTCAGGCTGAAGGTCTCTTTTATTTTTGCATGCCATACCGAATGTACTCATAAATATCTCTGAAAACTCCTGCATTACGGAACGCCTGCCACACGACAAGTGAGGCAGGGCCAATCACAAGTCCTAAGAAACCAAACCATTTTAACCCGACAAATAGCGCTACAAGCGTTGCTAAAGGATTAAGTCCGATGGATTTGCTTAAGACTTTTGGCTCTGATATTTGTCTTTGAATGAGGACGACAATATACAAAATGCCCAGTCCAATGGCGAGGGAAAGATTTCCTGTCATAGCAGAATAAATGATCCACGGTAGAAAAACAGTACCGCTCCCGATATATGGAAGTAAATCGACGAGCCCAATACATAAAGCAATCACAAGGGCGTGCTCAACTTTTAAAATGATGAGTCCAATCAATACAATACCAATCGTCATGGCCACAAGCAGGAGCTGGGCTTTCATAAAGCCAGTAATGGCTTTTTGGATTTCAGATAAAATGGCGCGTGTATGCTGCATCCATTTTGCGGGAAAGATACGTGAGCCATATGTTTTTAACGTAAACCAATCCTTCGTGATAAAAAAAGTTGCGAGAGCAGAAAATAACAGAGTGGCTGCTGCATCAGGCAAAAGACCTAAAAACGCTGGAATAAGCTCGAGTGTTTTCGAAAGAAAAGTCCCGATTTTTGCGGCCGCTTCATCACCGAGTGCTTGAATTTGTCCCAAAATCGATTCCTTTTGACCTGCTTGAAGCGTATTAAATTGGGCCGTCATATCATGATATAAAGGCAGAATCTTGTCTGTGAAAAATTGCTCTACAATACCAATCATTTGATCAAGATGGCCAGGCAGCACTTTTGCCAAATAAGCACTTCCTGAAATGATTTCCGCAACTAAAAGCGTCATTAAGCCGGCAGCTGCAACTAAAAAGAGCAAGAGCACAATGACCACAACAAATCCTCTCGGCATTCCGGTGATCTCTTCGATTTTGCATACGGCAGGATGAATCAAACAAGACACAATAAGGGCGATCCAAAAAGGATATAAAAACGGAAAAGACTGATATAAAAAGACAACCGCAAAAACAGCAATGCTGATCATCATCAAACTTCGCAGAAAAATGGCCACATAGGCGTGATTCACACAATCCCCTCCAAAAAACAAGCATGTCCGATACTTCATTTTATTCAAAAAGATTAGTAATATGAAAAGGTCGCAATAAAAAGAAAGAAAGGAGCGGCGTATGTTTACTCAAGCAAATTTATTTTTGGTACTTTTACTCGTTATTGCACTTATTGCAAAAAACAATTCGTTAATTGTAGCGGTCTCTGTGCTGATCGCGATTAAGCTGATTGGCCTGGATCAAAAAATTTTCCCGGTTCTCCAATCTAAAGGCATTAATTGGGGAGTCACCGTCATTACTATTGCTGTGCTGGTCCCGATTGCAACAGGTGACATTGGATTTAAGCAGCTTGGAGAAGCGATGAAATCTTCCTATGCTTGGATAGCTCTTGGAGCGGGTATATTAGTAGCATTAATTGCAAAAAACGGGATTGTGCTACTCGAAAATGATCCGCATATTACGGCAGCGCTTGTGTTTGGTACCATTTTGGCAGTCAGCTTATTTAAAGGTGTGGCTGTTGGGCCGCTCATCGGGGCAGGAATCGCTTATTTGGCAATGCAGGCTGTGAAATTTTTCAGCGGGTGAAAAGAGAGTGGTTCCTGCCACTTTCTTTTTTAAATTTTTTCTTGCGTGAGCTTTTGCAAAAAAACATAATTAAATATATTAAAAGAAGTAAAATCCCTTTATTCCATGCCTGATATGGGAGACTGGAAAAAAAAATATCAAAAAAAATTATAGTTAAACATTTAACAAATGTCTGATTATTGTTTATAATGGGAATAGGCTTAATTTTGAACTCATTGATCATACAAGAGATATGAGGCTAAAAGCGCTCTAACCGTATAGGTAAATGTAAGCATTTTCTTTTCTGAGCCTGTTATCTTATTCGGATTGGATAGCGCTTTCAAAAAGTGAGAATTCTGCAACGAAGGGGAATCTTTTTAAAAAGGGGAGATTGAACATGACAGCAACAAGAGGTCTTGAAGGTATCGTGGCAACAACTTCATCCGTAAGCTCAATTATTGATGATACTCTTACTTATGTAGGGTACAATATCGATGATTTAACTGAAAAAGCTACATTCGAAGAAATTGTCTACCTGTTATGGCACTTAAAGCTGCCGAATGAGCAGGAGCTGAGTGAATTAAAACAGCAGCTCAATGAAAATGCTCAGATTCCGCAAGAAATCATTGAGCATTTTAAATCTTATTCGCTCGATGGGGTTCATCCAATGTCTGCGATTCGTACAGCAGTATCCTTACTAGGTTTACTCGATGACGAATCAGAGATTATGGACAAAGAAGCGAATTACAGAAAGGCGATTCGCTTACAGGCGAAAATTTCTGGACTAGTCGCTGCGTTTTCACGTATTCGCAAGGGACTTGAGCCTGTACAGCCAAAAGAAGAATACAGCTATGCTGCAAACTTCTTGTATATGCTAAATGGCGAAGAGCCGTCACCAGTAGAAATTGAAGCCATTGATAAGGCACTTATTCTACATGCGGATCATGAATTAAACGCATCGACATTTACAGCGCGTGTATGTGTTGCTACACTATCAGATATCTACTCTGGTGTGACAGCGGCGATCGGTGCGCTGAAAGGACCGCTTCATGGCGGCGCTAATGAAGGCGTGATGAAGATGCTTTCAGAAATTGGCGAAGTTGAAAACGTAGATTCCTATATTCATGGTAAGCTAGAGAAGAAAGAAAAAATTATGGGCTTTGGCCACCGCGTATACCGTCAAGGTGACCCGCGTGCAAAGCATCTAAAAGAAATGAGCCAGCGTTTAACAAACCTCACTGGCGAGCCGAAATGGTATGAAATGTCTGTTCGCGCAGAGGAAATCGTGACATCAGAGAAAAATCTTCCACCAAATGTTGATTTTTATTCTGCATCTGTATATCACAGTCTTGGGATTGATCATGACTTGTTTACACCAATTTTCGTGATCAGCCGATTCTCTGGATGGATTGCTCACATTCTAGAGCAATATGACAACAACCGTCTCATCCGTCCAAGAGCTGACTACATTGGACCTGATCTTCAAACCTTTGTTCCGATCAGTGAAAGAGACTAATGTTTATAGAATAAGCGGGGGCTGATTTCAAAAGGCCAATCAGCCTCCATATCAACAAAAAAACGAATCACGTGAAAAACTTTTTTGCTTGCAGACATCAAGCCAAGAAGTTTCAAATATTCACTACATAACCTGGGAGGTAATATCATTGTCACAAGGCGAAAAAATTACAGTTACTGGCGGCGTATTGAATGTACCAAATAATCCAATTATCCCGTTTATCGAAGGGGACGGAATCGGCCCTGACATTTGGAAAGCAGCATCAAGAGTACTTGAAGCAGCTGTAGAAAAAGCATATAAAGGTGAAAAGCAAATCACTTGGAAAGAAGTATATGCAGGTGAGAAAGCTTACAATAAAACTGGAGAGTGGCTTCCTGAGCAAACGCTTGAAGACATTCGTGAATATTTAATTGCGATTAAAGGACCACTAACAACACCAATTGGCGGAGGAATCCGTTCATTAAACGTGGCACTTAGACAAGAGCTTGATTTATTCACATGCTTACGTCCAGTTCGCTGGTTCAAAGGCGTACCTTCTCCTGTGAAACGTCCAGAAGACACAGATATGGTGATCTTCCGCGAGAACACAGAAGATATCTATGCTGGTATCGAGTATGCAAAAGGTTCAGACGAAGTGAAGAAGTTAATTGACTTCTTGAAAAACGAATTAGGTGTGAACAAAATCCGTTTCCCAGAAACGTCAGGTATCGGAATCAAGCCAGTTTCTGAAGAGGGTACATCCCGTCTTGTCAGAGCGGCTATCCAATATGCAATTGACCAAGGCCGTAAATCTGTGACGCTTGTTCATAAAGGAAACATCATGAAATTTACAGAAGGTGCCTTCAAAAACTGGGGCTACGAAGTGGCTGAAAAAGAGTTTGGCGACAAGGTCTTTACATGGGCACAATATGATCGTATTGTAGAACAAGATGGAAAAGATGCGGCAAACAAAGCGCAAAGTGAAGCAGAAGCTGCTGGCAAAATCATTGTCAAAGACAGCATTGCAGATATTTTCCTTCAACAAATCTTAACTCGTCCAGCTGAGTTCGATGTTGTGGCTACAATGAACTTAAATGGAGATTACATCTCTGATGCACTTGCAGCACAAGTTGGTGGAATTGGTATCGCACCTGGTGCGAACATCAACTACGAAACAGGACACGCTATTTTTGAAGCGACTCACGGAACAGCACCAAAATATGCTGGTCTTGATAAAGTGAATCCATCTTCTGTTCTTCTATCAGGTGTGCTTTTACTTGAGCACCTTGGCTGGCAGGAAGCAGCTGATCTAGTGATTCAATCTGTTGAAAAAACAATTGCATCTAAAGTTGTCACGTACGATTTTGCTAGATTAATGGATGGCGCAACAGAAGTAAAATGTTCTGAGTTTGCTGACGAGCTCATCAAAAACTTGTCTTGATTCTTAAACTTTAAAGTTAAAGGGGAAAAAGGAAATGGCAAACAAGCGTAAAAAAGTATCTGTCATCGGAGCAGGTTTTACTGGAGCAACTACAGCATTTCTAACAGCTCAAAAAGAATTAGCGGATGTCGTATTAGTTGATATCCCGCAGCTTGAGAACCCAACAAAAGGGAAAGCACTTGATATGCTGGAAGCAAGCCCTGTTCAAGGCTTCGATGCGAACATTACAGGCACTTCTAACTACGAAGATACAGCCGGTTCTGATGTCGTGGTCATTACGGCAGGAATTGCAAGAAAGCCGGGAATGAGCCGTGACGATCTCGTGTCAACAAATGAAAAAATCATGCGTAGCGTGACACGCGAAATCGTTAAATATTCTCCAGAAGCCATTATTGTTGTGTTAACAAACCCTGTTGATGCAATGACATATGCAGTTTATAAAGAATCAGGATTACCAAAAGAAAAAGTCATTGGACAATCGGGCATTCTTGATACAGCACGTTTCCGTACGTTTGTTGCTCAAGAATTAAACCTATCTGTCAAAGATGTGACGGGCTTTGTCCTTGGTGGACATGGCGATGACATGGTTCCGCTTGTTCGTTACTCTTATGCAGGCGGTATCCCGCTTGAAACATTGATTCCAAAAGATCGTATTGATGCGATTGTTGAAAGAACAAGAAAAGGCGGCGGCGAAATCGTAAACCTATTAGGTAACGGTAGTGCCTATTATGCACCTGCTGCTTCACTAGTAGAAATGGTTGAGGCGATTCTAAAAGATCAGCGCCGCGTGATCCCAACGATTGCATACCTTGAAGGTGAATATGGCTACGAAGGCATTTACCTTGGAGTACCAACAATCGTAGGTGGAAACGGCCTTGAGCAGATCATTGAGCTTGAGTTGACAGAAGAAGAAAGAAGTCAGCTTGACCGTTCTGTTGAATCTGTTAAGAACGTCATGAAAGTATTGTCTTAATATGAAAAAAAAAAGGCTTCTCTTATGAGGGGCCTTCTTTTTGTTTACAAAACAAATCTTGTCGAAATTTTAAATTGTCCTCTTGTTAAGCTTTCGTTAAAATGAAAGAGAAAGCATGACTTCTCGCTTTTCACATAAGATACAAAAAAACGGATGCAGGGGAAATCACTAATTGGAGGCACAACATGAATAAAAAAATATTAGTTGTGGATGATGAAGAATCGATTGTAACACTTCTAAGCTATAACCTTGAAAGGGCGGGCTATGATGTCGTCACAGCAAGAGATGGGGAAGAAGCGCTTGAAAAAGCAGCAAGTGAACAGCCTGATCTCATTGTATTAGATTTAATGCTTCCGAAGATGGACGGCATTGAAGTGTGTAAACAACTGAGAATTCAAAAAATGATGTTCCCTATTTTAATGCTGACAGCAAAGGACGATGAATTTGATAAGGTGCTCGGCCTTGAGCTTGGAGCCGATGATTACATGACAAAGCCATTCAGTCCTAGAGAAGTGGGTGCTCGGGTAAAAGCCATCTTGAGAAGAGCGCAGCAATCTCAGCCTGTCCCCGCGCAAGAGGAGAAGGAAGAGGTCATTGCAGACCAAATCAAAATTGGTGAACTGCGCATTTTACCAGAACACTATGAAGTCTACTTCCAAGAAGAACGCCTAGAGCTTACGCCGAAGGAATTTGAACTGCTGCTTTATTTGGCCAAGCATAAAGGACGTGTCCTCACACGTGATCTGCTGCTAAGTGCCGTTTGGAATTATGACTTTGCAGGTGACACTCGTATTGTGGATGTACATATCAGCCACTTGCGGGACAAAATTGAAAAGAATACGAAAAAACCAACATACATTAAAACCATTCGCGGCTTAGGCTACAAATTGGAGGAGCCAAAGCCAAATGAGTAAAATTAGAACCCGTCTGTTTTCGGGCCTTATTTTTCTCCTTTTTATTGTGTTTGTTGCACTTGGCCTTTTTTTGGATCACATGTTCCATGTTTTTTATGAAACAAAATTAACGGAACGAATGGAAAATGAATCGAGCTTTCTTCTTTCTTCCATGGATGGTGATGATCTGCAGGCGAATCAAAACAAGGAGATCCTCAATCAGGCAAAGCAGCATCTCGATATGAATGCGTCAATTGTGGACCTGAAGGGGAATATCATACATACAACGGGTCAAGCGGAGCAAAGGGGCATCATTCAAAACACACTGAACAATGAACGCCTTCAAACAAAAGGCGTCGTCATTGAGGATGAGAAGGATGCGCTGTTTCATTACGCCGTCCCTATCCTGAAACAAAACAAACCGGTGGGCTATTTATTTCTCCATGCGTCATTCCAGCCTTTAAATGAAATCGACGGCCAGCTTTGGCTCGCATTAGCCGTTTGTCTTGGCTCGGCGATTATTATTATCGTTTTCTTTGGATACCGCATGTCGATGAAATATGTAAAACCGATAGATTATGCCACAAAGGTAGCCAAACAGCTGGAACGCGGGAACTATGATACCAATCATTATGAAGAGCTCATCATCGAAACAAGTGAGCTTAATACATCAATGAAGCGCCTGGCAGAAAGCCTTCAAGAAATGACAAGCACTGGGGAAATGCAGCGGGACCGTCTGCAAACAGTCATTGAAAACATCGGTGCAGGAATTATTTTGATTGATAAGATGGGATATATCAACCTAGTCAATCGAACCTTCCGCAAGCAGTTTAAAGTGCAAAAGCACATTTACATGCACAAGCTGTACCATGAAGCATTTACACATGAAGAAATTATTGAGCTGATTGACGAAATTTTCATGACAGAAACGAAGGTGCGGAAGTTTTTACGCCTGGCCGTTGACATTGAACGGCGCTACTTCCAGGTGGATGGTGTTCCCATTTTAAGTACAGACGATGAATGGAAAGGAATTGTCCTTGTATTTCATGACGTGACAGAAACAAAGCAGCTGGAGCAGATGCGAAAAGATTTTGTCGCCAATGTGTCTCACGAATTAAAGACACCGATTACGTCGATTAAAGGATTCTCTGAAACTCTTCTTGATGGAGCGATTGATGACAAAGAAGCGCTGACACAATTCCTTTCCATCATTCTAAAAGAGAGTGTCCGTCTCGAAACTCTCATTCAAGATTTACTCGATCTTTCCAAAATCGAGCAGCAGCATTTCAAACTGAATATTCAAGACGCCAATGCGACAGAAATCATTCAAGAGATTGAAGTCCTTTTAAAACAAAAGGCCGCAGAAAAAGGCATTCAATTACAAGTGCGAATCCCGAAAGAGCCTGTCTATGTGATGGCAGATCCGCTGAGGTTAAAGCAAATCTTCCTCAATCTCGTGAACAATGCCCTTACCTATACACCAGAGGGAGGGAGTGTCACCATTTCGGCAAGACCGCGGAAAGGTGCCTATGAATTTGATGTAGCAGATACAGGAATCGGCATGAAGAAAAGCGAGATTCCAAGAATATTTGAGAGATTTTATCGAATTGATAAAGATAGAAGTAGAAATTCAGGCGGTACAGGACTTGGTCTTGCCATTGTCAAACACCTTGTGGAGGCGCATGAAGGAACGATCTCGGTCCATAGTAAACAAGGCAAAGGAACAACTTTTACAGTGAGCCTGAAATCAAAATAGGGAAAAAAGGAAAGTCACGTTAAAATTTACATGATCTTTACAATGGATTCATGTTTAGTTAAACAATCATTGGTAGGATGAATAGGAACCCCTTCATCCAAGGAGCCAATTTTGTAAGGACGAAAACACTTGTTGTTTTCGTCCCTTTTTTTATGCAGGTTCGACTATTTTCTTTTCAAAATAAACTTTGATAAAATGATGATACAATGTGTGAAAGAGACGGCTGAAATGGCTCAGCCGATGGAGGATTAAAATATGACAGACAAAAAGAAATTAGTACTAGTGGATGGAAACAGTCTCGCATATCGAGCCTTTTTTGCTTTGCCGCTATTATCAAATGATAAAGGCGTCCATACAAATGCCATTTATGGCTTTGCGATGATCTTAATGAAGATGCTCGAGGACGAGAAGCCAACCCATATGCTTGTCGCATTTGATGCGGGAAAAACAACGTTCCGCCACGAGACATTTAAAGAATATAAAGGCGGAAGACAAAAAACACCGCCAGAGCTATCAGAACAAATGCCGTTTATCCGTGAACTATTAGATGCCTATCAGGTGAAAAGGTACGAGCTTCCTCAATACGAGGCAGACGATATTATCGGGACATTGGCTGTGGAGGCAGAAAAAGACGGCTTTGAAGTCAAAATTTTCTCAGGAGATAAGGACTTAACTCAGCTATCAACAGACCATACGACGGTAGCAATTACGAAAAAAGGCATTACAGAAGTAGAATATTACACACCGGCTCATATTGAAGAGAAATATGGCCTGCGCCCAGATCAAATCATCGATATGAAAGGTTTGATGGGAGATTCCTCAGATAATATCCCAGGGGTGCCAGGTGTAGGTGAAAAAACAGCGATTAAATTGTTAAAGCAGTTTGAAACGGTTGAAAACCTGCTTGAACATATTGACGAAGTCAGCGGGAAAAAACTCAAAGAAAAGCTTGAAGAATATAAAGAGCAGGCAGTGATGAGTAAAAAACTCGCAACGATTCTTGTAGAAGCGCCAATTGATGTATCAAGCAAGGATCTCGCATATGAAGGTCCTCATATGGATCAAGTGATCTCTCTGTATAAAGAACTAGGCTTTCAAACGCTGCTAGAACGTCTAGGAGAAGCACCAGAAACAGGTGAACAGGTCGAAGTAGAAGCATTAGAAGTGAAAAAAATGACCGAAGTAACGGATGAGATGCTGACAGATCATGCTGCTCTTGTGGTAGAACAGCTTGGAGATAATTATCATGAAGCAGATTTGATTGGTTTTGCGATCCATAATGAAAATGGTGCGTTTTTTATCACGAAAGAAGATGCGCTTCAATCAGATGCATTTAAACAATGGGTACAGGATGAAACGAAGAAGAAATGGGTCTTTGATTCAAAAAGAGCCGTTGTCGCCCTCAGATGGCATGATGTCGATCTAAAAGGTGTCGATAACGATGTTCTGCTCGCTTCCTATGTCGTCAACCCTCAGAAATCGTATGAGGACGTCGCAAGTGTGGCGAAGGAATACGGTCTTAACATCGCTCTTTCTGATGAAAAAGTATACGGAAAAGGAGCAAAGCAGGCGATTCCACCTGAAGATGAACTGAAGGAACATCTTGGGCGAAAAGCAGCGGCGATCTCTGCTCTGCATGATTTAACACTTGAAGCGCTAGAAAAAAATGATCAGCATGAACTATATGAAGACTTAGAGCTGCCGCTTGCCCTCATCTTAGGTGAAATGGAATCACTTGGCGTAAAGGTAGATATTGAGCGCCTAGAGAAGATGGGTGAAGAGTTAACGAAAAAGCTGAAAGAATATGAAGAAACCATTCACCGCTTAGCAGGTGAAACGTTTAACATCAATTCTCCTAAACAGCTTGGCGTGATTCTTTTTGAAAAATTAGGCCTGCCGATTATTAAAAAGACAAAGACGGGCTACTCGACATCTGCGGATGTTCTTGAAAAGCTTGAAGATAAGCACGAGATCATTCGGTCCATTCTGCATTACCGCCAAATTGGAAAGCTGCAATCGACCTATGTGGAAGGCTTAATGAAAGTAACGCGCAAGGATACCCATAAAGTGCATACACGATTTAATCAAGCGCTCACGCAAACAGGAAGACTAAGCTCAACAGATCCCAACCTGCAAAATATCCCGATTCGTTTAGAGGAAGGACGAAAGATTCGTCAAGCATTCGTCCCTTCAAAAGAAGGCTGGCTCATGTTTGCTGCTGACTATTCTCAAATTGAGCTGCGTGTACTCGCTCATATTTCTCAGGATGAGAATTTGATCGAAGCGTTTACGCAAGATATGGATATTCACACAAAAACAGCGATGGACGTGTTCCATGTCTCAGAAGAAGAAGTGACTTCCTCTATGAGAAGACAAGCCAAGGCTGTCAACTTCGGAATTGTATATGGAATCAGTGACTATGGATTATCTCAAAACCTTGGGATCACAAGAAAAGAAGCAGCTGCCTTTATCGAACGCTATTTAACAAGCTTTAAAGGCGTGAAAACCTATATGGAAGAGATCGTGCAGGAAGCGAAACAAAAAGGATATGTCACGACGCTTCTCAAACGCAGAAGGTATATCCCGGATATCACAAGCCGTAATTTTAATATCAAAAGCTTTGCCGAACGAACAGCCATGAACACACCGATCCAAGGAAGTGCAGCTGATATTATTAAAAAAGCCATGATTGATATGGCGCGAAAGTTAAAAGAAGAAAACTTGAAGGCAAATCTTTTATTACAGGTGCACGATGAATTGATCTTTGAAGCACCGAAAGAAGAAATTGCCATACTTGAAAAAATTGTCCCTGAAGTCATGGAAAATGCACTTCAGCTAGATGTGCCGCTAAAAGTTGATTTTGCTTCAGGCCCATCTTGGTACGACGCAAAATAATAGAGAGAGAAAAAGGAGCGAGGAGCATGCCGGAATTACCAGAAGTTGAAACCGTCCGGCGCACACTCAAGCGGTTAGTCGAAGGAAAAACGATTGAAACGGTCGATATTAAATGGCCAAATATCATCAAACGTCCTGGGGAGCCGGAAGAGTTCGCAAGAAGGATGGTAGGAGAAACGATACAAACCATTGAAAGAAGAGGAAAGTTTCTTCTCTTTCATTTAGACCATTACGTGATGGTCTCCCATTTAAGGATGGAAGGGAAATACCGTGTACATGAAGCGCATGAGCCATACGATAAACATGTCCACGTCGTCTTTACGTTTACAGACGGTACTGAGCTTCGGTATCATGATGTGCGTAAATTTGGCACGATGCATTTATTTCAGCCGGGTGAAGAAGAAAAGGAACTCCCGCTTTCACAGCTGGGGTATGAGCCTTTTGATGATCAATTCACTCCGGAATATTTATGGGAGCAATTGAAAAAAACATCCCGTGTGGTCAAAACAGCGCTGCTTGATCAAAAGATTGTCGTGGGACTAGGTAATATTTATGTAGATGAGGTTTTGTTTAAAGCAGGCATTCATCCAGAAACAAAAGCGAATCAGCTCAGCCTTGAATCGTGTAAAGTGCTCCACAGGCATATTATCGATACACTTCAAGTAGCGGTAGATGCAGGAGGCAGCACGATTCGCTCATATATCAATTCACAAGGTGATATTGGCACATTTCAGCTGCAGCTTCTTGTGTATGACCGGCGGGGAGAGCCTTGTCAAACATGCGGAAGCATCATTGAGAAAACAGTAGTCGGAGGGCGCGGCACTCATTTTTGTGTGACCTGCCAAAAACGCCCTCAATAAAAATCAGCCATCAGCATGCTTCCTTTTTGCTGTGCATACGATAAAAAACATTCATTTTTCAGCAAGGTGTAGACTGACACACAGCCCACCTGCTCTTCATATAGTGAAGAAGAGTCTAAGGACGCCTAGAGACTCTTGATCATCGTTGCATGAACAGAAAGGAAGAGTTCAGGTATGATTTCGATTTCGCTCCTGTTTTTAGCTATTGCAGTCAGTATTGACAGCTTTTCTGTAGGCTTTACGTATGGCCTTCGTAAAATGAAGATTCCATTTAAAGCGATTGTCATTATTGCATGCTGTTCAGGGATTGTGCTGCTCATTTCCATGCTGATTGGCAGCCTGCTGACGACATTCCTCCCTGTCTCAGTGACGGATAAACTTGGTGGAGGCATTTTGATCGCCATTGGACTTTGGGTCCTTTATCAATTTTACAAACCAGCGAAAGAGCGCGATTTGCTTCTTCATGAAAAGACATTGCTTAATGTGGAAGTGCAATCGCTTGGTCTTGTCATTCAAATTTTGCGAAAGCCGACAAGTGCAGATATTGACCGTTCTGGGACGATCAATGGAATGGAAGCGGTGCTTCTTGGGATTGCTTTATCCATTGATGCATTTGGCGCAGGGATTGGCGCTGCGATTCTAGGCTTTTCTCCAATTGTCATGAGTATCACTGTGGCCGTGATGAGCTCACTCTTTGTGTGTATCGGGCTCCGTGCCGGTCATTACTTGGCCAATTGGCGCTGGATCGATAAACTTGCATGCTTACCAGGGCTTCTGCTCATTTTAATTGGGGTGTGGAAGCTGTAAAGGAGGAAATCAATTGACGCTTGTCATTGGATTAACAGGCGGGATTGCTAGTGGAAAAAGCACCGTCTCGCAAATGATAAAAGAGCAGGGCATCAGGGTCGTGGACGCAGATGTCATTGCAAAAGAAGCGGTTGCTAAAGGTACACCAGCTCTTCAACAAATCGTTCAAGCCTTTGGTGAGGATGTTCTCCTGCCAAATGGGGAGCTGAACCGGCAGCAGCTTGGAGCCATCATTTTTTCTGATGAAGAGAAAAGAAAGCAGCTGAATGCGATTGTTCATCCTGAAGTGAGAAAAGAAATGCTCAAACAGCGAGATGAAGGGGTTAGTCAGAAGGAAACCTTCGTTGTCCTCGATATCCCGCTTTTATTTGAAAGTCAGCTGGAAAGCCTCGTCGACCGCATCATTGTGGTGTATACAACGCCCGAATTGCAGCTGTCGCGGCTCATGAATCGAAATGACCTCAGCGAGGAAGAAGCGCTGAATCGTATTCACTCTCAGCAGCCTCTTGAGGAGAAATGTAAAAAAGCAGACCGCGTGATAGAGAACACACAAGATCTCGCGTTTATTAGAAAGCAATTGCAGAACATATTAAATGAATGGGAACATACAGATAAGTAAGAGTACATACACGTACTCTTCTTTTTTTATGCTTTATTCTGATTTCCTTTGAAAAGAACAGCCCTTTTTAGAAAATATACGTTTATATACTGGCAATTACATTCTAATGTGATATACTAATTTCATAAATAAATTTATTGAGTATAACACATAATAGAGGAGTGACCTGTTCATGAAGGTAAAAGCAGCGATCAATGGGTTTGGCAGAATTGGACGCATGGTCTTCAGAAAAGCAATGCTTGATGATCAAATTCAAATTGTAGCGGTGAACGCAAGCTATCCTGCCGAAACGCTAGCACATTTAATTAAATATGATACAAATCATGGACGTTACGAATGTGATGTGACAGCAGAAGATGACGCCTTGATTGTGAATGGCAAAAGAGTTCTTTTGCTTAATAATAGAGACCCAAAGCAGCTTCCATGGGGAGAGCTTGGGATTGATATCGTCATTGAAGCAACAGGTAAATTTAATTCAAAAGATCAAGCGATGGGCCATATAGATGCCGGAGCGAAAAAAGTCGTTCTAACAGCTCCAGGTAAAAATGAAGACATTACGATTGTGATGGGTGTCAATGAGGATGATCTTGATCCTGAAAAGCACGTCATTATTTCAAACGCATCTTGTACAACAAACTGTTTAGCACCAGTTGTGAAACTGTTAGATGATGAATTTGGCATCGACAATGGTTTAATGACAACGGTTCATGCTTATACAAATGATCAAAAAAATATCGATAACCCGCATAAGGATCTGCGCCGGGCGAGAGCATGTGCTCAGTCCATTATTCCAACTACGACGGGTGCCGCTAAAGCGCTTTCTTTAGTGCTTCCGCACATGAAAGGGAAATTACATGGACTTGCACTCCGCGTACCAGTTTCCAATGTGTCGATGGTTGATCTTGTCGTTGACTTGAAAAAAGATGTGACAGCAGAAGAAGTCAATGCAGCCTTCTCGAATGCATCTAAAACATCTCTTGCCGGTATTTTAGATTACACAGATGAGCCGCTTGTCTCTACGGACTTTAACACAAACCCTTATTCAGCAGTCGTTGATGGACTGACAACGATGGTAATGGAAGGGAGAAAAGTGAAAGTTCTTGCATGGTATGACAATGAATGGGGTTATTCATGCCGAGTGGTTGACCTTGTAAAGTTTGTCGGCGCACAGATGAAAGAGCTGTCTGCTGTTTGAAATGAAGAAGACGATCGTCCCTTTTCAAGAAATGAGAGAAAATCCCACTAAAAACACAGCTTGCAAAATGGGTCTAAACAAAGTATACTATTTTTCGTGAACTTCTTGTTCGCAGACTCATTCGGGTATACTTAAAGGGTTAGGACCTCTTAGGACTAACTTTCCCCCGTGGTATATGTCCGGTCCGGCTGCTTAGAACTTCACTCTTTCATTCTTGTTTAAAGGGGGGTCCATGATGGAAACAATCGGACGTCACGTTATCTCCGAGCTATGGGGATGCGACTGTGATAAACTGAACGACATGGATTTTATTGAAAAAACGTTTGTAAATGCAGCTTTGAAATCAGGAGCTGAGGTAAGAGAGGTTGCTTTTCACAAATTTGCACCTCAAGGAGTAAGTGGAGTTGTCATTATTTCTGAATCTCATCTGACAATTCACAGCTTTCCTGAACATGGTTATGCGAGCATAGATGTTTATACTTGCGGTGACCTAGATCCGAATATTGCAGCAGATCATATCGGAGATGAATTAGGTGCTGAAACAAGAGAAAACATCGAAATTCCTCGAGGCATGGGACCTGTACAAGTAAAACAGGCACAAGCCAAAGCACTGTAAACATAAAAAAGATTGCAATGGGAGCTGGCCAAAAGCATTGAATGCCTTTGTGTTATGCTCCTTTTTATATTTTTTTGATAAAAAATCCAACATTCCCCAGCTTGTCTATACTTTTGTTCTAGGAAAACAAAGGTTTTTTTTATAAAATAAAGAAAGAGGCATTATGGCAAAGGGGATACGTGTATGACTTTAAGACAAAAGTTTAAGCGATTCATGTCAAACCATACAGAAACATCTGACGAGCATCCAGTGTCAGAACTGAAAAGCCATTACTACAAATCGACGAATGCACAAGTTTTTCAAGCGGTGGAAACCATTCTTTCCCGAAGCGATTCTTATCAAGTGACATCTGTTTCAGCAGAACGAGGTGAAATCAGCGCAAACATACGATTGCCGAAAAAAGCCTTTCTCGTGGCGACTGTCATTTCAATTCGTCCTTTTGAAACAGCTGTCGATTTTAATGTGACAACAGAAACGGCCCTGCCAACAGATTTCGGCTATAGTCAGAAGACCGTTCTGTCCCTTTATGATGAACTAGACAAACAACTTCCAAGAATAGATCGGAGCTGATGAAATGAAATGTCCCACATGTCAGCACCTTGGCACAAGGGTGCTTGATTCAAGACCAGTAGATGAAGGGAAATCCATCCGTCGTAGAAGAGAGTGCGAAAGCTGCCAATATCGCTTTACGACGTTTGAAAAATTAGAAGAATTACCGCTGATTGTGGTGAAAAAAGAAGGGATTCGAGAAGAATTCAGCCGGGAAAAAATGCTGAGAGGACTCATCAAAGCGTGTGAAAAGCGTCCTGTTGCTTTAAAGCAGCTGGAGGATGTCTGCTTTAATATCGAAAAAGAACTGCGCAATCAAGGCATGTCAGAGGTGAAAAGCGAGCTTGTAGGTGAAATGGTCATGGACGAGTTGGCGAAAATTGATGAAGTGTCTTACGTCAGGTTTGCCTCGGTTTACCGGCAGTTTAAAGACATCAATGTCTTTATTGATGAATTAAAAGATTTATTAAAGAAAGAACGCTAAAAAGAGCTGGAGATTCTTCATGCTCTTTTTCCTGCGTAAAGCGTAAAACGCAAAAAGAGTGTACAATGGAAACAATCGCAATTCATGGGGAGGATCAGCATATGACAGAGCATTGGAAGGAAGTGCTAGCCGTCGATCCGTATGTCGTCAAAAGCGCTTCATTGCTCGGTGACATCGATAGACAGCTCATCACTCTTTTATATCAGCCGCTTATTGGCATGTCCGCTTTCAGCTTATACATGACGCTGTGGGGTGAGCTGGAACAACATCGTATGTGGGGGAAACCTGCACCTCATCGGCAGCTCATGGTCATGCTGCAGACGAATTTAAATGATATTTTTGAGGAACGTTTAAAGCTTGAAGCGATCGGCTTACTCCGCACATATGAACAGGAAACGGAAGAAGGCAGACTGTTTACATATGAGCTTGTACCACCGCTAAGACCAGATGAATTTTTCCAAGATGGTATGCTGAATGTTTTGCTGTACCATCGTGTAGAGAAAGCAAAATATATGCAGCTTCGCGATTATTTCTCCTATCCGGGGGTTCCTGCAGAAGCAAAGAACATTTCACGGTCGTTTGAAGAAGTCTTTCACGTATTGCAGCCAGGCGAGCGCAAGATGACAGAAGAAATTCATCAGGCGTCATCGCTTGAGCAAGGCTATGAATATGTGACCGTTGGATCGAGTCAGCCGGCACCGCTCTCAGACGAATCCTTTGATTTCGATCTATTATTAGCAGGTATGTCTGACATGATGATTCCAAGAAAGGCTTTGACAAAGCAGGTAAAAGAAACAATTAAGAAGTTAGCTGTTGTATACGGCATCACCCCGCTTCAAATGCAAAATATTGTAGCAGGTGCATGCGGTTCGGATCAAATGATCTCAACAGAAGAGCTGAGAAAAGCAGCAAGAGACTGGTACCAAATTGAATACAGAGGCGAACAGCCAAAGCTGATTGATCAAAAACAGCCAAGACACTTGCGACAAGATGCTTCAAAGACGCCGGCAGCGGATACTCCAGATGCAAAATTGATTGAAAAACTGGATCATATTTCGCCTAGAGAGCTGCTAAAAGACATGGCAGATGGTATTGAGCCAACGTATGCCGACTTAAGAATTGTCGAAGATATCATGCTCGAGCAGCAGCTAGAGCCAGGTGTCATGAATGTTCTCATCTACTATACATTACTTAAAACAGATATGAAGCTGTCAAAAACATATATGCAAAAAATCGCCGCTCATTGGGTGAGAAAGAAAATCAAAACCGTAGCAGCTGCCATGAAAATTGCCAAAGAAGAGAACAGACAAATGACAGAGTGGGCGCAGCAGAAAAAGCAGCGCAGCCCATATGGTACAGGAAAAGTTGTCCGGGAAGAGAAACTGCCTGACTGGATGAAAGAAACTGAAACAAAAGAACAGCCGGCAAAAGAGCAAACGGACAATCTGTCTACAGAAGATCTCGAACGAGAAAAAGAAAAACTGTTAGATCAGTTTAAAAATATGAAAAAGTACAATGCACATTAAGGTGAGGTGAGATGGGATGAAACCGATCGGTCGTTCATTTGAACAGCTAAAAGGACGAGTAGATTTTCGCGTGAGATACAATCAGATTAAAGAAAGTGTGTTATCTGATGAAGATGTGAAGGCTTTTTTACAGAAGCATCAAGAAGAGATACATGAAGACATGATCAATCGCAGCATGAACCGGCTCTTTGAATATGTGCAGCAGTCGAAGGGCTGCTCTTACTGCTTAGATGACGAAAACGTTAATGCGATTTTAGATGGGTATCACCCGAAGCTTGTGATCAAAGGTCAGAGTATTGATATTGAATATTCTCCTTGCCCAGTCAAGCTGCGGCTCGATAGACAGAAGAAACAGCAAGAGCTGATGAAAAGCATGTATATTCCGCAAAATGTCCTTCAAGCGACGTTCGCTGATCTGAACGTTGTGGGAAGACAAGAGGTCATCCAAAAAGTAGGTCAATTCCTCCAAAGCTATGATGAGACTGGAAAAGGAAAAGGCTTGTATTTACACGGAAAGTTTGGAGTAGGAAAAACGTATATACTAGCAGCTATTGCGCAGCAGCTAGCGGAGAAAGAATACCCATCTCTCCTTGTTTACGTGCCTGAATTTGTAAGAGAGTTAAAAAATTCATTAGCCGATCATACGCTAGAAGAAAAGCTGAATATGGTCAAGTCCACTCCGATTTTAATGCTTGATGATATTGGGGCAGAATCGATGACAAGCTGGGTGCGGGATGAACTGCTCGGTACGATCTTACAATACCGTATGGCAGAGCAGCTGCCGACATTTTTCTCTTCTAATTTCTCACCAAACGAGCTGAAGCATCACTTTACGTACTCACAGCGGGGAGAAAAAGAAGAGGTCAAAGCCGCTCGTTTAATGGAACGGATTCTCTATTTAGCAGAGCCAGTGTTGCTCGAAGGAGAAAACCGCCGTCATTTATAAAAGCGTATGTCACCTGAAGGAGGAGCAAATGAAATGAACAAAAGAAAATGGCTGCTTTTTCTTGGGATTGGCATTCTTGCTGCTGCGCTGTGGTGGCTGAATAAACAGCATCTTCAGCTGGCGCCGAAAGATGTGAAGAATTGGGTGCTTCAATTTGGGATGCTGGCTCCCTTTGTTTTTCTTTTCTTATCTCTTTTCCGCCCGTTTGTTCTCGTCCCGATTACGGTCTTTTCTTTGGCGGCAGGTTTGGCATTCGGCAGTGTCCTTGGGACGATTTATGCCCTCATTGGAGCGACAGCCGGGGCAACAGGCTCTTTCATGATTGCTTCAACCTTTCGTGCAAAAAAGAAGGAAACGGAATCAAACAGCCGAAAGCTGAAAGCGGTGACGTCCCGCATTCAGGAGCATGGATTTCTTTATATTTTGTTATTGCGTATTGCACCGATTCACTTTGATTTTGTCAGCTATGCAGCAGCTGCTTCACGTGCAAATTATCGTGCATTTGTGACAGCCACCTTTTTAGGCTTAATACCGGGGACAATTGCGTTAAATGTTCTCGGCTCAAGCTTTGTCAGCGGCAATTATGCCGCCTTAGTGGTTGTTTGTTTGATTTATTTGATCTTTATCTCTGTTCCACTCATTTTAAAAAGAAAGATGCCTGATTTATTTTAGGCGTCTATTTTTTATGTTCCCCCCATATATATGTAACAGATGTCGTTAGGGGGGACAAACATGCTTGAAATAATCTTTGAAGATGAATATGATACCGCCGCTTTTTTACATCTTGCTGAACACTTAGACAGTCGGCATCACATGTCAATTCAACAAGGGAAAGACCGGCTTCTCATAGAAGCGAAGGAATCCGAAGAGGCACTTGAGCACATTGTGCGGCCATTATTGGTTCACTTTTTTTTGGAATGCAAAGAAAATGAGCGCATGCGCAGCATCCTTGAAAACACCTATTTGTTTAAAGATCCTGAAGAGCAGCACCAAATTCTTTCCATCGCACACAGTATCATGAACGGGGATTTAGATGATATTCCCGGCATTCAGCAAGACCCGTCAAGAGAAGCCCTTTTAAAAAAGGAGCTTGAGGCGATTTCTTTACAGCAAGGCGTTTTTTCAATTGGTTCATTTATGACATTTAGACTGTCAGAGTATGACCGAAGGCTGAAGAACTATGTTGAAGTGTCCATTGAAGAATACAAAATGGAGCAAGAGTATCAAAATTTCATTCAATCGCTTCGAGACTATGTGATGGCAAGAGAGCCTAGGCTTGAAAAAGTACATGTTGTGCATCAGGACCGCCTGGTGATTTGGGAATTTCGCTACGCTTCTGAGCGTGATCAAAAACAATACATAGACAGACAGTTTGTAAGAGAGCATCCAATGTATATTGATTCGCAGCTGATTGCACCGCTTGTCTCCATTGCACCGCAAAAAATTGACCTATTTACAAATGATACAGGTCACTCGATGGTGCAAACCATTCAAAATATTTTTCAAGAAAGGGTCGAGGTGTTCCCGTCTCATTCATTCCAAGAGCAGAATGTTCAATTTGTACATGCTCATTTCAACAAGAAAAGTGAAAAGCTTTCTTGATTTTCACGAAAAAACGTTTTATAATACGGTGTAACTTCATACAGAGACCGTATTGATAAGGACATGAACAAATGAACACCCGCTTAAAGAGAGGGAAGCCGCGGCTGAAAGCTTCCTAGCAGAGGACCATTTGCTTTACCACCTTTGAACATCAGCTGTGAACTTTTTAGTAATGGCTGACGGGAATTCCCGTTATCGAACCGCAAGCCGTATTTGCTTATGAAAAAGCAAGCTGCAAATACGGGAAAAAGGGTGGAACCACGATTCCGTTTATTCAACCTCGTCCCTTTCCAGGGGGCGGGGTTTTTATATTGCCAAAAAAAAGGAGTGACCAGAGATGTCAGAACAAATTCAACTTACATTTCCAGATGGAGCAGTCAAGGAGTTTGACAAAACAGCTACAACAGAAGACATCGCGGCATCAATTAGCCCGGGCCTAAAGAAAAAAGCACTTGCCGGTAAATTGAACGGTAAAGAAATAGATCTGCGTACGCCGCTATTAGAAAGTGGAACAATCGAGATCATCACAGATAAAAGTGAAGAAGCACTCGACATTATGCGCCACAGCACAGCACATTTGCTAGCGCAGGCGATCAAACGCCTGTATGGAAAAGAGCATCACGTTCAGTTTGGCGTAGGTCCTGTCATCGAAAATGGCTTCTACTACGATGTGGACATCGATGTTGCCATCACACCTGAAGACTTACCAAAGATTGAAAAAGAAATGAAGAAAATCATTAACAGCAATCTGCCAATTGAGCGAATTGAAGTATCAAGAGAAGAAGCGAAAAAGCGCTTTGAAGCAATTGGTGATGAATTGAAGCTTGAGCTGTTAGAGGCGATTCCAGAAGGTGAAGCTGTGACGATTTATGAGCAGGGTGAATTCTTTGACCTCTGCCGCGGGATTCACTTGCCGTCTACAGGGAAAATCAAAGAATTTAAACTGTTAAGCCTTGCCGGTGCATACTGGAGAGGTGACAGTAACAACCAAATGCTTCAGCGTATTTACGGAACAGCTTTCTTCAGCAAAGAAGATTTAAATGAACACTTACGTCTGCTGGAAGAAGCGAAAGAACGCGATCACCGTAAGCTTGGAAAAGAGCTGAAACTGTTTGCGAATTCCCAAAAGGTTGGTCAAGGACTTCCGCTTTGGCTGCCAAAAGGCGCTACAATCCGCCGCGTCATTGAGCGTTACATTGTCGATAAAGAAGTGCGTCTTGGCTATGAACATGTGTACACACCAGTTCTTGCAAGTGTTGAATTGTATAAAACATCAGGACACTGGGCGCATTATCAAGAAGACATGTTCCCAGTAATGGAAATGGACAACGAAGATCTTGTTCTTCGTCCGATGAACTGTCCGCACCATATGATGATTTACAAAAACGAGCCGCACAGCTATCGCGAATTGCCAATTCGTATTGCAGAGCTTGGTACAATGCACCGCTATGAAATGTCAGGTGCCTTATCCGGCCTTCAGCGTGTTCGCGGTATGACATTAAACGATGCACACATCTTTGTTCGTCCAGATCAAATCAAAGACGAGTTCATCCGTACAGTTCGTTTAATTGAAGAAGTGTATCAAGACTTTGGCTTGAATGACTACACATTCCGCTTGTCTTATCGTGATCCAGAAGATACTGAGAAGTATTTCGATGACGATGCGATGTGGAATAAAGCACAATCGATGCTGAAGGATGCAATGGACGAGCTTGGTCACGACTACTATGAAGCAGAAGGCGAAGCGGCATTTTATGGGCCGAAGCTTGATGTACAAGTGAAGACAGCTCTTGGAAAAGAAGAGACATTATCCACTGTACAGCTTGATTTCTTACTTCCAGAACGCTTTGATCTCACATATATCGGAGAAGATGGAAAGCACCATCGTCCAGTCGTGATTCATAGAGGCGTTGTTTCTACAATGGAACGCTTCGTTGCCTTCTTAATTGAAGAATACAAAGGAGCCCTTCCAACATGGCTGGCACCTGTACAATTCCAAGTCATCCCAGTTTCACCGTCTGTTCATTTAGACTATGCGAAAAAAGTACAAGAACGTTTGCAGCTTGAAGGTCTTCGTGTAGAGCTTGACAGCCGCGATGAAAAAATTGGGTACAAAATTAGAGAAGCGCAAATGCAAAAGATTCCGTACATGCTTGTCGTCGGAGATCAGGAAGCAGAAAATGGCGCTGTCAATGTAAGAAAATACGGGGAACAAGATTCAGAAACAATGGATCTTGAAGCCTTTGTGAAACATGCAGTAGCAGAAGCAAAGAAATAATAAGCACAGCCAGTGATTCTCTTTAGATCACTGGCTTTTTCTTTTTGGAGAACATCTCCACTAGTGATCCAATTCCTAAAAAGAGACGTTTAGATAGTACAAAAGTAAGGGTAAGTATGTACTATTGGTTCGAGACAAATTGGGGGAATGAAAGCGATGATGCAAACAACAAACAATTTTTCGTCACATGTATTGGAGCAATCAGCTGTTCTTCGTGCATTAGAGCACTCGCTGGCAATGATTGAATTTAATGTGACAGGTGAAGTTCTATGGGTGAACGATATTTTTGCAAAAGCCATGGGATATTCTAAAGAAGAGATGATCGGTCTTAAACATAGACAGTTCTGTCCTCCACATATTATAGAACACACGAGCTATCACATGTTTTGGAAGCGTTTGAGAGAAGGTCAAGTCTTTCAGGAAAAAGTGCAGCGGATCACAAAAAATGGCAGCAGCTTATGGCTTGAAGCAACATATTCACCTGTTCAAGATGAAGAAGGAACTGTAGTGGGTGTTGTGAAAGTGGCAACAGATATTACGAAGAGAGAACATACAATGAAGCAAGTCGTAGAAGACCTAAAGGAGATGTCTGCGAAATTAATGGAACGAGCAGAAGTTGGCATTCAGCATAGTCAAAGTGTCAATGCCTCCTTTGATCATATAGCAAACGAAACCGATCAAAATATGAGCTTGTTAAAAGGATTAACGGAGCAGGTAGAGTCCATCAGCTCCATTGCGGCAACCATCAACAGCATTTCTTCACAAACCCAGCTGCTCGCCTTAAATGCAGCAATAGAAGCGGCACATGCGGGTTCCTATGGAAATGGCTTTAGTGTAGTGGCAGCAGAGATTCGAAAGCTTGCGACAAATTCAAAAGAAGCGATCGTCAAGGTAGATCAATATGTGAAGGCGATCCATGCAGAAGTAGAGAAAGTCAGCAGCGGCACAAGCCGGGCAAAGACAACCGTGTTTACAAACCGGGATCTTGTAAAGCAGGCAAGTGAGGAATTCATCGTTGTAGGAGAAGCAGCACGCGGCTTAGACCGGCAAGCGCAAAGTCTAGCGGCAATCATATAGCTCTAAAAATACAAAAACACCCAATCTCGTCAGGAGAAGGGTGTTTTTTTGTTCTATTTTAATATATCAAACAATTCATGTAAGTCTTTGATTTCATAATCAGGCGTCACATCTGTTTCATTTTTCTTGCCATGGCGATTGATCCAAACGGTTTGGATGCCAACGCGAGATGCGCCGAGAATATCTGTTTTCGGATTATCTCCAACCATGATCACTTCGTCTTTTGTTAGGTTTAACAGCTGAAGGCAGTGCTCAAAGATACCCGGGTCAGGTTTGCCTTTCCCGTAATCTCCTGAAATCACGATTTCGTTAAAATAAGGTGCAAGCTCAGGAACACCTGCCAGTTTCTCCTTTTGAAGGCTAGGATCTCCGTTTGTTAAAAGGAGCAATTCGTAGCTGCCTTTCAGGCGGTTTAAAACAGGGTATGTTTCTTCATAGACATATGGGCGTTTTCTGCGTTCTGCTGCAAAGAAATCAGCCAAATATTGTCCAAATGCCTCATCGTCAATTCCCGCTGTCTTTAAGCCGTTGGTCCAAGCGTTTTTACGATACTCTGGTGCAATGGCGTTCAGCTTTTGAAAGCCTTCGCTAATCGGTTCACTAAAATTCGACCACAGTCCTTCGAAAGGATTAATGCCGATCATGACAGTATAATCATATGTTTCATAGGAAGAGTACAGCTTTCTTGCTTCTTCACGTACAATCTGTTCAAACGATTCTGGATCAAGTCCATATTTCTTTTCCGCTTCCCGGCAAGTTTCTTGAAAAGTTGTATGAATGCTTTTTTCATCCCAAAGCAAAGTATCATCTAAATCGAAAAATACGGCTTTCATGATCTTCTCCCTTGTTATGTATGTGTTACCTTCAATTGCAAGTGACAGGCTCATGTTCATTTTACAATAGAAGAAGAGGGCAATAAAGAAAAGATTTGAGAGATATTTGATCATTGACCGCACATGATAGAATAGAAAGACAATAGATATGACATACATCATTTGAGGTGGCCGGTTTGCTTCATTTAATTATCATGATGATCGAGCGTGTGGGGATCATCGTTATTTTAGGATTTGTGCTTGCCCATGTGAAGGGCTTTCGCAATCTATTGCTACATAATCAAGGATTTAGGAAAAAGGCAATCCTAGTCTTCATTTTTGCTTCTTTTAGTATGATCAGCAATTACACAGGAATTGAAATCCAGCAGCAAATTGTCATGAATCATGAGTTTTCTTATCATCTTGGCTCGTCCAGCTCTATCGCCAATACGAGAATTATGGGGATCGAAATGGGTGGCTTGATCGGGGGGCCGTTTGTAGGGATTGGTGCAGGGCTTTTAGCTGGAATCCATCGCTATACCCTAGGGGGAAGCACCGCGCTCAGCTGTGCGATTTCTTCCATTTTAGCCGGTGTCATTGCAGGCTATGTCGGCAGCAGATTTAAGCGGAGGAATCGAATGGTCACACCTCGCCAAGCAGCTCTTTTTGGTGTAGCGATGGAATCATTACAGATGATCATTATCCTTCTGTTTGCAAAGCCATTTGCGGATGCATGGGGGCTTGTCAGTATCATCGCTTTGCCGATGATCTTTGTGAATGGAATCGGCAGCTTTATCTTTTTATCTATTTTACAGTCAGTCATTCGGCAAGAAGAGCAGGCAAAAGCGATGCAGACACATCGAGTATTTTCGATCGCCGATCAAACACTGCCTTTTTTCCGCCAAGGGTTAAATGAACAGTCATGTAAAAGTGTGGCGGAGATCATTCATCGGTTGACTGAAACAGATGCGGTCTCCTTAACGGACACAGAAAAGATTTTAGCGCATGTCGGAGATGGAACAGATCATCATATCCCATCTAAAAGCCTGATTACGGGGCTGTCGAAACAAGTCTTGATGAGCGGCAAGATTATGAAGGCACATTCGAAGGACGAAATCAATTGTTCAGTCGCCCATTGCCCTCTTGAAGCCGCAATCGTGCTGCCGCTCACTTCTAACGGTCAAACGATTGGAACGTTAAAAATGTATTTCAATTCTCCGGTCGGATTAAGCAGGGTGGAAGAGGAGCTTGCAGAAGGTTTGGCGATGCTGTTTTCCACACAGCTTGAGCTTGGGGAGGCGGAAACCCAAAGCCGCCTGCTAAAAGATGCAGAGATCAAAGCACTTCAAGCACAAGTGAACCCGCACTTTTTATTTAACGCCATTAATACCATCTCTGTTTTATGCAGAACCAATGTGGAGATGGCAAGGAAGCTGCTGCTGCAGCTAAGTATTTATTTTCGTTCAAATATGCAAGGTGCCCGCCAGCTGCTGATTCCAATGCATAAAGAGATTCAGCATGTGGAGGCATATTTATCACTCGAACAAGCAAGGTTTCCAAATAAGTACCATGTGACCTTTCAAATTGAAAAGGAGCTGGAGCAGGTGATGATTCCGCCCTTTGTGCTTCAGGTGCTTGTTGAAAACGCAGTGAGACATGCTTTTCCTAAACATCAAACGAATTGTGAAGTCATCGTTTCCGCTTTGATGAAAGATGGGCATGTTTATATGAAAGTGACAGATAATGGACAGGGGATTGAAGATGATAAGATGGCTCAGCTATTAAAAGCGCCTGTCAAATCACTAGAAGGAACAGGGACGGCCCTTTTTAATTTAGATCAGCGGTTAAGAGGAATATTTGGCAGACAAGCCGCTTTATCCATTCATAGTGACCAAGGCACTGACATCTCATTTCGCATTCCGATGGACTATGTAAAAAAGGATGATTCTCGTTGATGAAAGTATTAATCGTAGATGATGAAGTGTTAGCAAGAGATGAATTAAAATACTTATTACGAAGAACGAAAGAGGATGTTCAAATAGAGGAAGCAGAAAATATAGAATCTGCTTTTGACCGGATGGTCGACCATAAGCCGGATCTGCTCTTTTTAGACATTGATTTATCTGGTGAGAACGGATTTGATATTGCCAAAAGGCTCAACCGGATGTCTGATCCGCCAGCGGTTGTATTTGCGACAGCCTTTGATCAATATGCGCTGAAGGCGTTTGAGGTAAGTGCGCTTGATTACTTAACAAAACCATTTGATGAAGAGCGGCTGCTCCAGACCATCCAGAAGTTTAAAAAATGGAAATCTGTTGAGACGCAAGAGCACCAGGTGTCAGATGAGAAAGCGCCCCGCCAGCAAAAATTAGCGATCTCAGTCGATGACTCAATTGTGATCCTGCAAGTTGAAGAGATCATGTATGTAGGACTCAGCGAGGGGAAAAAGGTCGTGAAAACAAAAAATCACATGTATGAGGTCTCAGAACCGCTTGTGGTCATTGAAAAGAAACTTCCTGAGGCTTACTTTATGAGGGTTCATCGCAGCTATATCGTGAATACCTCTCATATGAAAGAAGTACAGCCGTGGTTTAATTCGACGTATAATCTGCATATGACAGACGGGTCCATCATTCCTGTCAGCCGTACATATGCGAAAGAATTAAAGAAGTCGCTCCTGCTAGAGTAGGAGGGCTTTTTTTGTTTGTATTTCAATACTCGTTTTTTGCATTTCAGTCATTGAATCCAGCGAGTTTCATTGTAAACGCTTCATTTGTTTATTTCATGTCTTATACTGAGGGCAGTCGAAGAAAGAGGTGAAGGGGCATGAGTGCCACGAAAGTATATGGATTTCTATCTCAAGCATTTATTTTTGCAACCGTAATGTTCGTTTCTAATCTCATTTCAATGTATTTACCGATTCCGATGCCCGCATCCGTCATTGGTTTGGTTCTATTATTTGTTTTGTTAACAACGAAAATCGTCAAACTAGAGCAGGTGGAGCAATTAGGTACATCATTGACAGGACTCATTAGCTTTCTATTTGTTCCCTCTGGGATCTCAGTTATTCAATCACTAGGTGTCATGCAAGAAGTGGGTGTGCAAGTCGTCGGTGTCATTATCATTGCAACCATTATGCTACTTGCAGCGACAGGGCTGTTTTCGCAGCTTCTCATGCAATTATCAGAAAGACCGCAGAAACGTAAAGAGACAAAGGAGAGTAAATCTTCTCCTTCTCATTCAAATAAACCAGCTTCAAGTACGCATTAAAGGAGAGATGCAAAATGGGTACAAGTACGATGAGCCCTTATTTTGGCATTGTCGTCTCATTGGTCGCTTTTGGAATAGGGACATTCTTATTTAAAAAATCAAAAGGCTTCTTCTTGTTCACCCCGCTGTTTGTGGCGATGGTACTAGGCATTTTATTTTTGAAAGTTGGCGGTTTTTCCTACGCAGATTATAATGAGGGCGGCAAGATTATCAAATTTTTCTTAGAGCCTGCAACGATTGCTTTCGCTATCCCGCTTTATAAGCAGAGAGCCTTGCTTAAAAAATATTGGTGGCAAATTTTATCTGCTATTTTTGTAGGCTCACTTTGTTCTATTACGATCGTATATCTCGTAGCAAAAGGAATTCATTTAGATGCGGCTGTGATGAAAAGCATGCTTCCACAAGCAGCGACAACAGCGATTGCTCTTCCAATTGCAAAGGATATTGGCGGAATCGCAGATATCACAGCCTTTGCGGTCATATTTAACGCAGTCATTGTCTATGCACTAGGTGCCTTCTTCTTAAAATTGTTTCGCATTAAAAACCCAGTGGCAAAAGGTCTTGCACTTGGTACATCAGGACATGCGCTTGGGGTTTCTGTTGGAATTGAGATGGGAGAAGTAGAAGCAGCGATGGCAAGTATCGCCGTTGTAGTCGTAGGAGTTGTGACCGTTATCGTCATCCCAATCTTTATGCAGTTGATTCTTTGATGGCGTCATGGTGTGAAAAAGTCTTGCCCAATTCGTCTCATCGTGTTAAACTGAAAAAGTTGTTTCAAGAGTTCGGTTACTTGACGGACAAATGAAAATTGTGTAGAATAGTTAACGAATTGAATAGATATCACAAGCAGAAGCACCCGCTTCTCACCTGATTGACACATGTTTGTAGTTGACAGGTTGACCGTACATTTATTTTTTCATGCAAATGTTCGCAGTGTGGGTGTTTTATATGCCCACACTTTTTGTTTGCCTGTAAAACATACAACGAAATGGTCAAAATGAATTGTGAACTCAATTCAAAATCTCATGGAGGTGGCTCACTATTAGCAAAGATCAATTAGTTAATGAAGGTATTCGTGCGCGTGAAGTTCGTTTGATCGGACAAAATGGCGATCAGCTTGGGATTAAAACCCGCCAGGAAGCTCTGGAAATTGCTGCTAAAGCTAATCTTGACCTTGTGTTAGTTGCTGCAAATGCAAAACCACCTGTTTGCCGAATCATGGACTATGGTAAGTTCCGATTCGAACAGCAGAAGAAGGAAAAAGAGGCACGTAAGAATCAAAAAATCATTAGCTTAAAAGAAGTTCGGTTGAGCCCGACAATCGATGAACATGATTTTAACACGAAGCTCCGTAATGCAATCAAATTCCTTGAAAAGGGAGATAAAGTGAAAGCTTCTATCCGCTTTAAAGGCCGTGCGATTACGCATAAAGAAATCGGACAGCGCGTGTTAGACCGTTTCTCTGAAGCTTGCGCTGAAGTAGCAACAGTAGAAACAAAACCTAAGATGGACGGACGCAGCATGTTCCTCATGCTTGCACCAAAAGTCGAAAAGTAAAGTAACAGAGGGAGGAAACATCCAATGCCAAAAATGAAAACTCACCGCGGATCTGCTAAACGTTTCAAAAAAACAGGTTCTGGTAAACTTAAACGTTCTCATGCGTACACAAGTCACTTGTTCGCTAACAAATCTACAAAGCAAAAACGTAAATTGCGTAAGAGCGCAATCGTAAGTGCTGGAGATTTCAAACGTATCAAACAACAACTTGCAAACATTAAGTAATTTGGAATAGGAATCATAGGAGGGAATTACAATGCCAAGAGTAAAAGGCGGAACTGTGTCGCGTCAGCGTCGTAAAAAGGTTCTTAAATTAGCAAAAGGTTATTTCGGTTCAAAACATAGATTATACAAAGTAGCAAACCAACAGGTGATGAAATCTGGAAACTACGCTTTCCGTGACCGTCGTCAGAAAAAACGTGACTTCCGTAAACTATGGATCACTCGTATCAACGCTGCAGCTCGTATGAACGGTCTTTCTTACAGCCGTTTAATGCATGGCTTAAAGCTTTCTGGTATCGAAGTAAACCGCAAAATGCTTGCTGACCTTGCTGTGAATGACCTAAATGCATTCAATCAGCTTGCTGATGCTGCAAAAGCACAACTAGACAAGTAAGTTTTATAAAAGATCATTCCTTCGAGGGGTGATCTTTTTTTCTCATCATGTGAGGTGAAATGAATGAATATGGCTTTGATCCTGCTGCTTATTTTAGTGAATGGCTACGGCTTTTTTCTCATGGGTGAGGACAAACGCCGGGCCAAAGCACATAAATGGAGAATTTCAGAGGCGCATTTATGGAGTGCTGCGGTTCTTTTTGGCGCTGCCGGATCGTATCTAGGAATGCAGTATTTCCGGCATAAAACAAAGCATCCTGCCTTTCAAATCGGCATGCCTGTATTAATTATTTTGCAGTTGATTCTATTGGGATATATCCAAGTTATTTGAAAAAGGAGCAGACGCCATTAGGACGGCGTGTCTGCTCCTTTTTTTTGTTTGATTTTTTTAATAGGCTGATCCCAATCAATTTTTGTTTGAGGATAACGCTCGATAATGTTTTCCTCCAGTTTTTCAAAGTCTTCTAATGTAAATTCACTCAGCTTCTCAGGAGTCTCCGTCCAAACGTAAATGGAGTGGACAAACAGAGGATGATCCTTAGAAGGAACATGCTTCTCCCCTTCAAACAAGACACCTTTATAGACGAAATTAAAATTTTTGCGTGCATTTTGCTGTTCGTCCATAAAATAAAAGCCTTCTTTTAATTGTGCTTGTTTCAGCTTTCTTCTCGGATTTGAGAAGAATTTTACCGCCATGTAGAAGATGTAGACAAGCAGTGCAACAAGAGCAAGTCTCATGAGGATTACAAACATGACAGGATGCACCTCCAATACCGTTATCTGATGTACTACGAATGAAAACGCCAAAAGGTTTCAACTTTTTTTAAAAAATATTTCGTAAAACGAAAAAATATTCATAAAAAGATCGTATTGAACGAAAGAGGTTTTGTATAATAAGAATGCACCATGAAGATAAAGGAGGATAAATGGAATGACAAAGCTCGATCAAACATTAACTATGCTGAAAGACCTAACGGATGCAAAAGGGATTCCAGGAAATGAACGTGATGTCAAAAAAGTCATGCAGACATACATAGAATCATATGCAGATGAAGTCTCTACAGACCGCCTTGGCAGCTTAATCGCTAAAAAGGAAGGAAACGCAAACGGACCTAAAATTATGCTCGCTGGTCACTTAGATGAAGTAGGATTCATGGTGACAAAAATTGATGACAAAGGCTACATTCGTTTTCAAACAGTCGGCGGCTGGTGGTCACAGGTCATGCTTGCCCAGCGTGTCACCATTGTGACGAAAAAGGGCGAGATCACAGGTGTGATTGGTTCAAAACCACCACACGTCTTGTCACCTGAAGCTCGCAAAAAGTCAATTGAGATTACGGATATGTTTATTGATATTGGGGCATCAAGCAAAGAACAGGCAATGGAGTGGGGCGTGCTGCCTGGAGATCAAATCGTTCCTTACTTTGAGTTTACAGTCATGAATGATGAAAAAATGCTCCTTGCAAAAGCATGGGACAACCGCATCGGCTGTGCAGTGGCCATTGATGTCATGAAAAACTTACACAATGCTCAGCATGAGAATATTGCTTACAGCGTCGCAACTGTCCAAGAGGAAGTAGGCCTGCGCGGAGCCAAAACAGCAGCGGCTACGATTCAGCCTGATATTGGGTTTGCCATTGATGTAGGTGTTGCAGGAGATACACCAGGCATCACTGAGAAAGAAGCAACAAGCAAACTTGGCAAAGGACCAACGATTGTTGTATTTGATGCGTCAATGGTCTCTCATAAAGGACTTCGTGATTTTGTTGTCCAAACAGCGGATGAACTGAACATTCCTTATCAATATGACTCAATGCCTGGCGGCGGGACAGATGCTGGCGGTATCCATTTAACGGGTCATGGTGTTCCATCACTATCCATCGGGATTCCGAGTAGATATATTCATACCCATGCCGCAATGATTCACCGAGATGATTATGAAAATGCAGTGAAGCTTTTAACAGAAGTGATCAAAAGACTTGATCAAAAAACTGTTGAACAAATTACGTACGGTTCTTAAGTAAGAAAGCCTTTCCTCAGTACAGGGGAAAGGCTTTTTTTATTGAATTTCCCAGGAAATGAACGGTGTGTTCAAGTTGAGCCAAAAGAACTGTTTTTGGTAAAAGAAGAGAGTGTTTCCTAGTGAATAAGGCACATGTGATCGAGCGTTTATTTTTGTAAGATGAAAGCAATAAAAAGGACAGAGCTAGAATGCCCTGTCAAAAGAGAGTTTATGGAAGTAGGTGAAGCTACCTTAAGAATAAACATATTATTCTTATTTGTCAACTTGGTTTTAAAAGAAAGAAAAATCAATCAATTTATGTTATATTTGTAACAAATTGTTTATACAAAGGGGATGGTTAAATGAATGCGGTTACAATTGTAATAGGATCTATGTGTATTTTAGCGATTGCCTATCGTCTTTATGGCACATTTATGATGGTCAAGGTATTAAAGGTCACAGATGATCATCCTACACCGGCTCACACGCTAGAGGACGGGAAAGATTATGTGCCGACAAATAAATGGGTCACATTTGGGCATCACTTTGCTGCGATTGCAGCTGCTGGTCCGTTAGTGGGTCCGATTTTAGCCGCTCAATTTGGATATTTACCTGGTCTCCTTTGGCTTTTAATTGGTGCAGTCATAGGCGGAGCTGTACATGATCTAGTCGTCTTATTTGCGTCGATGCGAAAAAAGGGGAAATCATTATCAGAGGTAGCGAAGGAAGAGCTGGGACCTGTTGCCGGGTTTTGTACAGGGCTTGCGATGCTGTTTATTATTACCATCACAATGGCAGGTTTGTCTATGGTTGTGCTTCACGCTTTAGAACGTAACCCTTGGGGGACATTTGCAGTTGGAATCACGATTCCGATTGCAATGGGGGTTGGTCTGTATTATAAAAAAACAGGCAATTTAAAGCTGGCGACATCTGCGGGATTTATTTTGCTGATGTTTGGTGTATTCCTTGGGCCAAATATTCAAGGAACGGCACTAGGTGATTTTTTAACACTTGATACAAAAACGCTTGCTCTTGCCCTGCCGATCTATGCCTTTTTTGCTGCGGCTCTGCCAGTTTGGCTGCTGCTTGCACCGAGGGACTATTTAAGTAGTTTTATGAAAATTGGTGTATTCATTGCGCTGATTGCTGGTATTTTTGTCGTGAATCCGTCCATTCAATTCCCCGCGTTTACAGAGTTTGTGAATGGAGGAGGACCTGTATTAGCTGGTCCTGTCTGGCCATTTATTTCGATTACCATTGCTTGCGGTGCCATTTCTGGTTTCCACGCATTTGTTGGTTCAGGAACAACACCTAAGATGCTGGACCGATGGAGTGATATGAAGCCTGTTGCGTTTGGCGCAATGCTTGTGGAATGCTTAGTTGGGATTATGGCTTTAATTGCGGCTACTGCTCTGCATCCAGGGGATTATTTTGCGATAAACAGTACGCCAGAAGTGTTCCGTACACTCGGTATGAGTGTCGAAAACCTTCCGCAGTTGAGTAAGGAAATCGGCCTGGACTTAGAAGGAAGAACGGGTGGTGCCGTGACATTGGCTGTAGGGATGGCGTATATCTTTACGGGGATTCCGTTCTTTAGTCATTTGGCTTCTTACTTCTTCCAGTTCGTCATTATGTTTGAGGCTGTCTTTATTTTAACTGCTATTGATGCGGGGACACGTGTGGCACGCTATTTGATTCAAGACTTCTTAGGTGAAGCATATAAACCGCTTAAACGAACTGACTGGGTACCTGGTTCGGTGTTTGCAAGTGCGCTTGCTTGTTTTATGTGGGGATACTTACTTTACTCAGGGGACATTGGCTCTATTTGGGCGCTGTTTGGGGTTTCAAACCAGTTAATGGCTTCGGTTGGGTTAATCATTGGGGCAACTGTTGTATTAAAAATTGCAGATAAAAGGCGATATATGCTCACTTGTTTAATTCCGCTTGCTTACTTATATGTGACGGTGAATTATGCAGGCTATTGGATGGTAGCAAATGTCTATCTCAATCCTGAAGCATCCGGTTACAGCGTGCTGAATGCGGTGCTTTCGATCATCATGCTGATCTTAGGATTTGTCATTATTGTGTTTGCGATTAAAAAATGGGTTGAAATCTGGCGTGATCCAGCGCTTCGGATGGAAACACCTATCACTGGCTAAATGAAAAAGCCGGCTTGCTTTTATAAGCAAACCGGCTTCTTTTATTGCTGCTGTTGAGGTTTTAAGCCTTGTTCTAATGTTTCAAGGATCTCATTTTTCTCGTTTTCTGATGCTTCTTGCCATAGCACTTCGAACAACACGCCAAGGCCTGGCAGCATTTTTTCCTCGCCGCTTTGAATAGCATCTAAAATCGTATGTTCAAGCTGTTCTTGATTATGGCCAGTAATGTTTTGAATGACTGCGCCTCTTAAATTAAAATCCATTGCCCACACTCCTTTTTTGATGGTAATAGCCCTATTCTGTCTCAAAGACAGGTTTATTATGTAGTGTGCATGAGATATAATAAATTCATGATAATTAAAGGAGTTAACGTCGCTTGAAATATATAGAATCAGCTAAAAACACAAACATTAAACAGTGGAAGAAGCTCCATATGAAAAAAGAACGAACGAAAACGGGGCTGTTTCTCGTGGAGGGAATACATTTAGTCGAAGAAGCATTAAAGAGCGGGGTCGTGAAGGAATTAATGGTCACCTCGCCCGATATGCTTCCTTCTCATATCCAGCCAGACATTGAGCTTTATGAACTGAGCGAAGAGGCCTTTTCTGCCATGACAGAAACAGAAACGCCTCAGCACATTGCCGCAGTCTGTACAGTTCCTGTTTTTGAAGAAAAGAAGGTTGAACGGCTTCTTTTATTAGACGCAGTGCAGGACCCGGGGAATTTAGGCACACTCATTCGAACAGCAGATGCCGCTGGTCTTGATGCTGTGATCTTAGGAGACGGAACAGTTGATGCGTTTAACGGAAAAACGCTCCGTTCGGCACAAGGGTCTCATTTTCACCTGCCTATCTTAAAGCAAACTCTTCAACAGGCGATCACGGAGCTGAAAGAACGAGGCATACCTGTATACGGAAGTGCCTTAAAAGATGCGAAAGAGTATAAAAGCGTAACGGCAGAAGGTCCGTTTGCATTAATTGTTGGAAATGAAGGAGCTGGTATTGACCCAGACATTCTGCAAATGACAGATCAAAATTTATATGTACCAATGTATGGGCAGGCAGAATCATTAAATGTAGCTGTAGCAGCCGCTGTTCTTGTTTATCATTTGCGTGGATAATGTTGCAACATGCGTTTATTTTCACTATAATAAAACTAATATTTTAAAAACCATGATAGAGGAAGATTGTTTCAAGAAGCGGCCTTTTAGGGAGAATGCATCGTAGACTGAAAGTGCATTTAAGGAATGCTGAAACAGGAATTCACCTCTGGAGTTGTCACCGGGACCGCAGGTTTTGCGTAAAGGTGAACCGGATTCGTTTGATTCCGTTATGTCAATGAAGCTTATTCGCACATGCATTTGTGCTTAACAAGGGTGGTACCGCGACCACAACTCGTCCCTTCTTTTATGGAGGAACGAGTTTTTTTATTGTCTTCAAACGATCAAACAGCCGTTTATCCGAGCGGTTTTGTATATCAAAAGGAGGATCACACTCATGCAAGAAACGTTAAAACAGCTTGAAACAGAGGCGTTAGCAAAGGTTGAAGCAGCCAGCTCGCTCAAAGAAGTCAATGACATTCGTGTTCAATATTTAGGGAAAAAAGGACCGATTACAGAAGTACTTCGCGGAATGGGCAAGCTCTCCGCAGAAGAAAGACCGAAAATGGGTGCACTTGCAAACGAAGTAAGAGAGCAGATTGCTAGTGCAATTGCTGAAAAAAATGAACAGCTGGAAGCAGAAGAAGTGAAGAAAAAACTTGCTTCTCAAACGATCGATGTTACTTTGCCGGCAAGTCCAATCAAAATGGGGGCAAGACATCCATTAACGATAGTTGTCGAAGATATTGAAGATTTATTTATCGGAATGGGCTATACCGTTGAGGAAGGTCCTGAAGTGGAAACGGATTATTATAACTTTGAAGCACTGAATCTCCCAAAGGAGCATCCGGCACGTGATATGCAGGACAGTTTCTATATTACCGAAGATACACTGATGAGAACACAAACATCACCAGTACAAGCACGTACACTTGAGAAATATAAAGGACAAGGTCCTGTGAAGATCATCTGTCCTGGGAAAGTATATAGACGTGACAGTGATGACGCGACTCATTCACATCAATTTATGCAAATTGAAGGGCTTGTCGTCGATCACAATATTAGCATGAGTGATCTAAAAGGAACGCTGGAGACAGTCGCAAGAAAAATGTTTGGGGAAGATCGTGAAATTAGACTGCGTCCAAGCTTTTTCCCATTCACAGAACCATCTGTCGAAGTCGATGTGTCTTGCTTTAAATGCGGCGGGAAGGGCTGCTCTGTATGTAAAGGAACAGGCTGGATTGAGATTTTAGGTGCAGGAATGGTTCATCCGAATGTCCTGAAAATGAGCGGATTTGATCCAGAAACTTACCAAGGCTTTGCTTTTGGAATGGGTGTGGAACGGATTGCAATGCTGAAATACGGCATTGATGATATTCGCCATTTCTACACAAATGACATTAGATTCACAAAGCAATTCAAGCAGGACTAAGAGGAGGAAATCAACATGTTTGTTTCATATAAATGGTTAGAAGACTATGTCGATTTAGAAGGCATCAAGCCGGCTGAACTAGCAGAAAAAATCACAAGAAGCGGAATTGAAGTGGAAGCCGTTGAATATAAAGGCGAAGGCATCAAAGGAGTTGTCGTTGGACACGTCATTGAGCGTGAACAGCATCCGAATGCGGATAAATTAAACAAATGTCTTGTTGATATCGGCGAAGACGCACCGGTGCAAATTATTTGCGGGGCGCCGAATGTGGAGAAAGGACAGTATGTGGCCGTCGCAACGGTTGGCGCAGTCCTTCCTGGCAACTTTAAAATTAAAAAAGCAAAGCTGCGCGGTGAAGAGTCTCATGGCATGATTTGTTCTCTGCAAGAATTAGGCGTAGAGAGCAAGCTCGTACCAAAGGAATATGCAGAAGGGATTTTTGTTTTCCCGAATGACGTGAAACCAGGGGATGATGCCCTCCAAGCACTTCAATTAGATGATGCGGTGCTTGAGCTTGGCTTAACACCAAACCGTGCCGATGCCCTGAATATGCTGGGTGTGGCTTATGAGGTTGCCGCCATTTTAGGAAGAGACATCAAGCTTCCTGATACAGCACATGACACTTCTTCCGAAAAAGCAGCAGACTATATTTCTGTTAAAATTGAGGATCAAGAGGCGAATCCACTTTATGCAGCGAAGATCATTAAAAATGTAAAGGTTGGACCAGCACCGCTTTGGATGCAAACAAGATTGATGAATGCAGGCATCCGTCCAATTAACAACGTCGTGGATATTACAAACTTTGTACTGCTTGAATACGGCCAGCCGCTTCATGCCTTTGATTATGACCGCTTTGGTTCAAAGCAGGTGGTTGTACGTAAAGCGTCTGACAGCGAAATCATTCAAACACTCGATGAGCAAGAGCGTACATTATCATCAAAGCATCTGGTCATCACGAATGGAACGAAAGCGCACGCGGTAGCTGGCGTCATGGGCGGTTTTGAATCAGAGGTGCGTGATGAGACAACGACGATTCTTTTAGAAGCGGCATATTTCAACGGTCAAACAGTCCGTCAAGCATCTAGAGACTTAGGGCTTCGCAGTGAATCAAGCACACGATTTGAAAAAGGACTCGATCCGCAGCGTACGAAACCGGCAGCAGAAAGAGCAGCTCAATTGATCAGCTTGTATGCAGGCGGTGAAGTGCTAAGTGGTACAGTTGAGGAAAATCACCTTGAAGCAAGTATGAATATCATTCACGTATCAACTGAGCGTGTGAACAAGGTGCTTGGAATGAGCATTTCAAAAGAAGATATGATTCAGATTTTCAACAAACTAGGCTTTACAGTAGGCGAATCAAATGATGTTCTTGTCGTAACGGTTCCTTCCCGCAGAATGGATATTACGATTGAAGAAGACCTCATTGAAGAAGTCGCAAGATTATACGGCTACGATAATATTCCATCTACACTGCCTGCGACAGCCGGCACTGTTGGCGGTCTCACGCCATACCAAGTAAAGCGCAGAAAGGTAAGACGTTTCTTAGAGGGGGCAGGACTTTCTCAAGCGATTACGTATTCATTGACGAATCAGCATAAGTCCACAGCTTTTGCCCTGCATCCAGCTTATGAAACGAGACTTTCTCTGCCAATGAGTGAGGAACGCAGTGTGCTAAGACAAAGTCTTCTGCCAAACTTACTTGATTCTGTAGCATATAACTTGGCAAGACAAGCTGATTCATTTGGATTTTATGAAACGGGCTCTGTGTTCTTAGCAGAAGCTGAAGGGGAAAAACCAGTGGAAAAAGAACATGTCGCTGGTGCGCTGACAGGCTTATGGCATAAAAATCTTTGGCAGGGCGAGAAAAAAGCTGTCGACTTTTATGTAGCGAAAGGAATTGCTGAAGGATTGTTTGAAAAGCTTGGTGTGTCAGACCAAATCACATATGTTCAAGCAGAGCGTGAGGGTCTTCACCCAGGGCGAACAGCAGATGTTCACTTAAATGGTCAAGTCATTGGCTTTGTTGCCGCACTGCATCCAGTCGTTGAAAAAGAATTGGATTTAAAAGAAACGTATGTGTTCGAGTTTGATTTAACAGATGTGATGACATCTGAAATGAAGGATTTGAAATATACAGCGATTCCGAGATTCCCTGCTGTGACAAGAGATATTGCACTTGTTGTTGATCAACATATCTCAAGCGGACAGCTGGAGCGTGTGATCTATGAAGCAGGCGGTCCATTACTCACAGACCTATCTGTATTTGATGTATATGAAGGGGAACATATGGAAGAAGGCAAAAAATCTGTGGCATTCTCTCTTCAATATTTAAACCCTGAACAAACGTTGACCGAGGAAGAAGTCACAGCTGTTCATACAAAAGTATTGAAAGCACTAGAAGATACGTATCAAGCCGTCTTACGCGGTTAAAGAAAAAGCTATGGCCTCATGGGCCCTAGCTTTTTTTATAGCATTTTTTTCGCTTTTTGTGTGTTGGCAAAATGCAGCTTTGTAAATTGACGTAAAGCATCTTCACCATGCAGCTTGATGAGCTTGGCGGCGGCCTTATCTACATGAGGACCGGCCCCTTTTGGGATGTCAAAGCCTGCAGCCTGTGATAATTTGTCCATTTCAATTAAAAAGGCGTACCTTGCGATAATGGAAGCTGCAGCGACTGACAAATGGATGCCTTCTGCTTTTGTACTAAAATACGTCCGCTCCCGGATAATTTTTTTCCCGGCAAGATGCTTGAAATAAATGCCTGGTTCTGCAAATTGGTCAATCAAAATGGCCTCAGGCTGCTGTCCGCCCAGTTTTTCTAGCACAGAGGTGATGACTTGGTTATGAAGAAGTGCCTTCATTTTTCCTTGACTCATGCCCTTTTCCTGCATCGTATTGTACTTTTCATTTCGGAGAACGAGAAGACTGAACGGAATGGTTTTGATGAGATCCTTGGCAATGTTGATAATTTGCGGGTCCTTTAATCCTTTTGAGTCTTTTACGCCAAGCTCTTTCATTAAAGCAAGCTGGCTGGCATCAACATAGGCCGCACAGACTGTGATCGGTCCGAAATAATCACCTGTACCTACTTCATCTGAACCGACGACCGACATGGAAGCAATGCCAGGCGGCGGACTGTATTTTGTGACAGCAGGTGATTTTTGACTTTTCGTATCAGCTGCTTGTAAATGGCTGAATTGACTGGCTTCAGCTTCTGCCTTTTGTCCTTGAAAGAGCACTTTCCCAGATCGATAAGCTGTAATCGTACAGCCAGGGACTTTTGCTTGAAAGAGGGCGCCTGGCGGCAAAGTGTCTGTTAAATGGTGCGCATACGCGCTCTTCATTTTTTTGAGGTCTTCTGATGTTGCTTTTAAAACGGATTGGGGCACAGTGGATAACTCCTTTTTACCTTGATATCATTGATTTCTAAAGTGTACCATAACAGGTAAGGGCTCGTCTTTCCATTCAATGTCTAAACATGTTATGATAGAGACTAGGATTCTCGTGGAATGGAGGAGAAACGTTGTCTGACGGCGGTAAAACGAAAACAACAGTTGAGATATACGGACAGTCCTATACGATCATCGGTCAAGAAACGAAGATGCATATGCGGCATGTTGCGTCAATTGTTGATGATAAAATGAGAGAAATAAATGAAAAAAATCCATACCTTGATATAAACAAATTAGCTGTACTGACAGCAGTCAATGTCGTCCACGACTACTTGAAATTAAAAGAGCAATACGAAAAATTAGAGATTCAGCTAAAAGAAAAGGAATGAAATTACCGTGATCGATATCATCATTTTGTTTTTGCTTCTTATGGGAACGCTTGTCGGTCTAAAACGCGGGTTTATTCTTCAATTTATTAAATTGATCAGCTTTGTTGTTTCTATCTTAGTGGCGTCCATGTTTTATCAGTCACTGGCACCACAGCTTACGTGGATTCCGGCACCTAATTTTAGCGGCGGTCAACCGCAGCTCGCTTTCTTTAGCGGGAATCTAGAAACAGCTTATTATAATACCATTGCGTTTATCATTCTGTTTATCTTGACCAAAATCCTGCTCGCCATCATTGGCGGATTGCTCACAACCATTGCAAGTATACCTGTGATTAAACAGGTGAACAAACTGCTTGGCGGTGTTTTAGGATTTCTTGAAACCTATTTATTTGTGTTTATTCTATTGTTTGTCGCTGCATTACTTCCAGTAGATGCGCTGCAAACAATGATGAGCAAATCAATGTTAGCAGATGTGATCGTAAACAACACCCCTTACCTGTCCGGTCTTGTCAAAGACCTATGGTCGACGTATGGAGTTTAAAAACTTCTCCTTTCCTGGAGAAGTTTTTTCTCATTCCATGACAGAAAGTTGTAGGATGAAGGGAAAGTTTGTATATTTATATAGGAAGATGCCAAAGTGGCTGGAGGATGAGAGATGAATAAAAAAGATATTATCAAACTTCTTGAAACAATTGCAGTATATATGGAACTAAAAGGAGATAATCCTTTTAAAATTTCTGCCTTTCGTAAAGCAGCAGCGGCACTGGAACAAGACGACCGCAGCCTTTCTCAAATAGATGATCTATTAGCATTACCCGGCATTGGAAAAGGAACCTTTGCTGTGATCACAGAGTATATCGAAAAAGGACAATCAGAAACACTCGAACAATTAAAAAAGGAAGTGCCTGAAGGACTTGTCCCGCTCTTAAAATTGCAAGGACTTGGCGGGAAGAAGATTGCTAAGCTTTACCAAGAGCTTGGAGTCCATGATGCACAGTCATTAAAGGAAGCATGTGAAGCGGAAAAAGTACAAGCGCTTGCAGGCTTCGGTAAAAAAACAGAAGAAAAGATTCTCGCTGCTCTTGAGGAGGCCGGAAAGCAGCCAGAACGACTGCCAATTGGCTTTGCATTAGATGTGGCAGAGCGGATTGATCATGCGCTTGAACAGATGAAGGGTATTCTTCGTTTTTCAAGAGCTGGCAGTCTAAGACGTGCACGGGAAACCGTCAAAGATCTAGATTATATCATTGCAACCAGCGATCCTGAACAAGTCAGAAAGCAGCTCGTTGCACTCGATGATGTCAAAGACGTTATCGCAAGCGGTGATACGAAGGTATCTGTCATTCTTGCCCTTGATTTTGAGATCAGTGTAGACTTCCGGCTTGTGACAACAGATCAATTTGCCACAACGCTGCATCATTTCACCGGCTCAAAAGATCACAATATTCGCATGCGCCAGCTGGCGAAGGAACGCGGAGAGCGTATTAGTGAATATGGTGTGGAAACAATTGAAACTGGAGAAGTCAAAACGTTTGAAGACGAGGCCGCTTTTTATGCGCATTTTGAACTTCCGCTCATTCCGCCAGAAATTCGTGAAACCGGAGCGGAGATTGATACGTATAAAGAAAGTATGCAATTTGTAGAGTTAAAAGATATCAAAGGCGACCTTCATATGCACTCGACTTGGAGTGACGGCGCATTTTCTATTCGCGAAATGGCAGAGGCATGTATCGCAAAAGGCTATGAATACATGGCGATTACAGACCACTCGCAATATTTAAAAGTAGCAAACGGTTTAACAAAAGAACGTTTACGTCTGCAAGAAAAAGAAATTGACAAGCTGAATCAAGAATTTGAGCATTTTCACATTTTCAAAGGAGTCGAAATGGATATTCTCCCGGATGGATCATTAGATTATGATGATGACTTTTTATCAGACATGGATTTTGTGATTGCGTCTATCCATTCGAGCTTTTCTCAGCCAGAGGAAGTCATAATGGAGCGCCTTGAAAATGCGCTGCGGAATCAGCATGTGGATTTAATTGCACATCCAACAGGCCGTTTGATCGGCAGACGGGACGGCTATGCCTTAAATATAGATCAGCTTATAGAGCTTGCGAAGAAAACGGGAACTGCACTAGAGCTCAACAGCAACCCGTCAAGACTTGATTTGAGAACAGAGCATTTAATGAAAGCAAACGAAGCAGGTGTAAACATCATGATCAATACAGATGCACACAATATCACCATGCTGGATCATATGGAAGTTGGTGTAACAGCTGCAAGAAAAGGCTGGACACCAAAAGCAAATGTCGTGAATACTTTTTCTCTAAACGAGATCAAAAAGTTTTTAACGCGTGACAGGTAGTCGTTAGGAGGCTGGACCATGCTGCAACAAAAAGTGTTAGCATCATTAGAATTTCATAAAGTAAAAGAAAAAGTCATGTCCTATACCGCATCCTCATTAGGAAAAGAAAGAGCGCAGGATTTAACGCCGCTGACGGATATAGAAACCATTCAGCATTTGCTGGAAGAGGTAGCAGAAGCACAGGATGTTATCCGCTTAAAGGGATCGGCGCCATTTGGCGGGCTGACGGATATTAGACGCGGGGTCAAACGGGCAGAAATCGGCAGTACATTAAGCCCGTCTGAGCTCATGGAAATTGCAGGACTATTATATGCTGTGAAGAATATGAAGCATTTTCTCAAGTCCATGTATGAAGATGGTGTAGACATACCACGACTTCATACATATGCTGAGACACTGATTTTACTGCCTGAAGTCAGAAAAGAAATCGAAAGCTGTATTGGTGATAATGGAGAAGTTCTCGACCATGCCACCCCGGCACTTCGTTCATTGCGCATACAATTACGTTCACTTGAATCAAAAGTTCGAGATAAATTAGAATCCATGATTCGCTCACAATCTGCTTCGAAAATGCTGTCAGACACGATTGTCACTATTCGTAATGATCGGTTTGTGATTCCGGTAAAGCAGGAGTACCGCTCGAATTACGGCGGAATTGTTCACGATCAGTCATCATCTGGGGCAACCCTTTTTATCGAGCCGCAAGTGGTCGTGGATTTAAATAACACCTTGCAGCAAACCCGTTTAAAAGAAAAACAAGAGGTCGAAAAGATCCTGCAAATGCTGACAGAGAGTGTGTCAGAACACATTGAGGAACTGCTTCACAATGTAAAGGAGCTTCAGACGTTAGATTTTATTTTTGCTAAAGCAAAATATGCAAAGGCAGAAAAAGCCACAAAGCCTGCTGTGAACGATCAAGGGGAGATTTATTTAAAGCGGGCAAGACATCCTCTATTGCCTAGGGATCAGGTTGTGGCAAATGACATCGAGCTCGGCAAAGATTTTTCAACCATCGTCATTACTGGCCCAAATACAGGGGGTAAGACAGTTACCTTAAAAACGCTTGGTCTTCTGACGCTGATGACGCAGTCAGGCCTTCATATTCCAGTTGAAGAAGGATCGGAAGTGGCGGTGTTTGACCAAGTCTTTGCTGATATTGGAGATGAACAGTCGATTGAGCAAAGCTTGAGTACGTTCTCATCTCATATGGTCAATATTGTGGATATCTTAAAGAATTTGACATCTAACTCACTCGTGTTATTTGATGAATTAGGGGCAGGAACAGACCCTGCTGAAGGTGCCGCGCTGGCCATGAGTATCTTAGATGAAGTGCATCAAACAAATGCACGCGTCATCGCAACGACTCACTATCCTGAGCTGAAGGCTTACGGATATAACCGAGAAGGTGTCACAAATGCGAGTGTGGAGTTTGACATTGAAACCTTATCACCAACGTACCGCTTGCTCATCGGTGTGCCCGGACGAAGTAATGCATTTGAAATTTCTAAACGTCTTGGATTGCCAGATCACCTCATTGACCGGGCAAAAGCGGATATGCATGCCGAACATAATGAAGTAGACCAAATGATTGCTTCATTAGAAGACAGCAAGAAACAAGCAGAAGAAGAGCTGCATGAGACAGAAATCTATAGAAAAGAAGCAGAAAAGCTTCATAAAGAATTGCAGAGACAAATTCTTGAATGGAATGAGCAAAAGGACAAACTGCTTGAAGAAGCTGAACAAAAAGCAGCAGAAAAAATTGAACAAGCCTCAAAAGAAGCAGAAGACATCATTCAAGAGCTTCGGTCGATAAAAAATGAGCATCGCTCATTCAAAGAGCATGAACTCATCGATGCGAGAAAGCGTCTTGAAGAAGCAGTTCCTGAGTTTGACCGGAAGAAAAAGCCAGAGCCGGTGAAAAAAGCAGCAAGACAGCTAAAATCAGGCGACGAAGTGAAAGTGCTCACCTTCGGGCAAAAAGGAACGCTGCTTGAACAAACAGGTGACAAAGAATGGAGTGTCCAAATGGGCATTCTGAAAATGAAAGTAAAAGAAAAAGACATGGAATTTATCAAATCAGCACCTGAATTTAAGCAGGAGAAAGCCATTACGGCAGTCAAAGGAAAAGACTATCATGTATCGCTTGAGCTTGACTTAAGGGGCGAGCGTTATGAAAATGCCTTAAGCAGAGTCGAGAAATATTTAGATGATGCTGTCTTAGCTGGTTATCCGCGAGTGTCAATCATTCATGGAAAAGGAACTGGCGCCCTTAGAAAAGGGGTTCAGGAATTACTGAAACAGCACCGAAGTGTGAAAAATGCTCGTTTTGGGGAACAAGGCGAGGGAGGATCAGGCGTTACCATCGTCGAATTAAAGTAAAAAGGAGAAAACGCATGAAAGCCTTTTGGGAAAATGAACTTGTGGAAATTGCCGCCTATTACAGCGTGGCCGTCCTATGTCTTGTCTTATTTCTAACCATTTTTGAACTCGTTACCTCCTATAAAAACTGGGAAGAGATCCAGCGTGGGAACTTAGCTGTTGCCATGGCAACAGGCGGAAAGATTTTTGGGATTGCGAATGTGTTTCAGCATTCAATCGCACAGCACAATTCCCTTCTACAAATGGTTGGATGGGGCGTATACGGCTTTGTGATGCTGCTTGTCAGCTATTTCATTTTTGAATTTTTAACACCACGATTTAAAGTAGACAAAGAGATTGAGAATGATAATAGAGCGGTCGGGTTTATTTCACTCATTATTTCAGTTGGGCTGTCTTACGTAGTAGCAGCCGGCATTTAAGGAGACGACATGGAAAAGCTAGCAAAAGTATTAATCGTAGTTGCCTGCACTTTTGCGGTCATTGGTGCCGTTTACATGTTCCTGTGAAATGAAGAAGACAAAGTGAGAAAGCTGTCAGGGATTCCTTGGCAGCTTTTATCTCACCCAAAGGCGGCGAATCACATGAAAAAAATTCTGCAAAAAGACGAACTCATAAAGCGTATTGATACTTGTCTCCAAATGACTTCCCTGCCAAGAGACATATATGAACCGTATATTGCACGTCCATTTCAAACGACTGGATTTTTTGATGATTTGAGCCCTTATGTTCAAATCGATTCGAGTGGCTATATTCTCATTCAATATGAACGAGGAATCCAAATGCTGCATAAAAGAACAAAAGCGGCGGATGAAGTCATTTACTGGATTTTAGAAGACACGATCTTTCTCACAGTCTACATAGACATGATGAGGCAGTATCAAGTCGACAACATTCAGACGCATTTACCGAATGATCCGAGTATCCATCAACAGATCGTGGAGAGAGTAAATGAGTCATTCCGTGCAATTGGTGGATTATATGAACAGTGGCATCATGAAGGAAAAAGAGCATCGATCGAAACACCAGCGAAGAAATAAAGATGGCATGGAACCAAGCTCTATTTGAAAAAAGCAAACTGCCTTAAGGAAAAGTTTGCTATAATAAAATAGTACGAAAGTTCAGGAAGGAGGGTTTTTATGCAGTCAGATAAACGTTGGCTTCTGCATTACCCGAATCAAATTCCCCACGAACTCACCATCCCAAATGAGACGTTACAATCTTACTTATTCAGCTCCGCAGAGGCTGCACCTGAGCATACAGCCATTCATTTTCTAGGAAAAAACATCACCTATGAACAGCTCCAGGAAGAAGCATTGAAACTAGCTGGTCACCTGATGAAAATTGGCGTGAAAAAAGGCGACAGAGTAGCGATCATGCTGCCAAACTGTCCTCAATCTGTCATTTCTTATTATGCTGTTTTAATTGCAGGCGGCATCGTTGTTCAAACGAACCCGCTTTATACGGAGAAAGAACTGGCATATCAAATGGAGGACAGCGGCTCAAAAGTGCTGATTACACTGGATTTATTGTATCCAAAGGCCTATAAAATGAAAGCGCTGACAAGTATGGAGCACTTGATCATCACCAAACTACAGGATTATTTACCATTTCCGAAAAACATTCTGTTTCCTATCGTCCAAAAAAGAAAAAATAAAATGGTCATCCAAGTAGAGAAAAGTGAGACCATTCATCACTTCTCACAAATCATGAAAGAATCGTCAGAAGAACAGATTCCGGCGCTTGCCTTTGAACCGAAAGAGGATGTCGCTGTTTTGCAATATACAGGCGGAACGACTGGTTTACCAAAAGGGGTCATGCTGACGCATGAAAATATTTTAGCGAATACTGAAATGTGCGCTTCTTGGATGTATAAAACGACAAGAGGCAAAGAACGAATCCTTGGCATCATTCCGTTTTTTCATGTATACGGAATGACGACCGTATTAAATCTTGCTGTCAAAGAAGGGCATTCAATGATTCTCCTTCCGCGATTTGACGCAGCTGATACCCTCAAAACGATTGAAAAACAGAAACCGACGCTCTTTCCAGGTGCACCAACCATGTATATTGCCTTGCTGCATCATCCAAACATTGAAAAGTATGACCTGTCGTCCATCACTGCATGTTTAAGCGGCTCGGCGGCTCTTCCTGTTGAAGTCAAACAGAGCTTTGAGAAATTAACAGGAGGGCGTTTAGTAGAGGGGTATGGTCTTTCAGAAACTTCGCCAGTGACCCATTCTAACTTTTTATGGGGAGCAAACAAAACAGGCAGCATTGGCTGTCCGTGGCCTGGGACAGACGCAGGCATTTATTGCGAGGAAACGGGTGGCCTTAAAGAGCCGTATGAGCACGGAGAAATTATCGTCAAAGGGCCGCAAATTATGAAAGGCTATTGGAATCAGCCAGAGGAGACAGCAGCTGTATTAAGGGATGGATGGTTTTTCACCGGAGATATTGGGTATATGGATGAGGACGGTTTTTTCTATATCGTTGACCGGAAAAAAGATGTCATTATTGCGAGCGGTTATAATATTTACCCAAGAGAGGTCGAAGAAGCCCTATATGAGCATGAGCTTGTACAAGAAGTCGTGGTCGCAGGTATACCAGATCCTTATAGAGGAGAAACAGTAAAAGCGTTTGTTGTACCGAAAAAGGATGCTTATTTAACAGAGGATGAACTCGATCGCTTTGTCAGAACGAGAATTGCTTCATTTAAAGTACCGCGCGTGTATGAATTTAAAGAATCACTGCCTAAAACGGCTGTCGGAAAAATTTTGCGCAGAGTATTAATTGAAGAAGAAAAAAGAAAGCAAGCTTCATCATCTGAGACACCTGTCGATCAATTGAAGAAATAACGACCTTCATCATCCGGTCGAGCGGCCGGATGATTTGATTGCTGACAGTCTGCTCTGGTATGATAAAGGTTGAAAAGAAGGAAGAAGATCTCTTGACAAATCACCCGTTTCTTTTTAACATAAAGTTATGAATGAATGCTCATTCAATTTAGAAAGGGACGAAGCACATTGAAGCAGAAAAGACCGAAGTACATGCAAATTATTGATGCAGCAGTTGTGGTGATTGCGGAGAACGGCTATCATCAATCACAAGTTTCAAAGATTGCGAAACAAGCAGGGGTAGCAGACGGAACCATTTATCTTTATTTCAAAAACAAAGAGGATATTCTCATCTCATTGTTCAAAGAAAAAATGGGACAATTCATCGAACGGATGGAGACAGATATTCAAAAGAAGCCGTCTGCAAAAGAAAAGCTTCTACTGTTGATTGAGGAGCATTTTCGCATGCTGGCGCAAAATCATCATTTGGCTCTTGTGACACAGCTTGAACTCAGGCAGTCAAACCTTGAGCTGCGGCAAAAAATCAATGAGGTGCTAAAAGGGTATTTAAATATGCTCGAGTCGATTTTAACAGAAGGAAAGAAAACAGGAGAATTCAGACAAAATTTAGATGTCCGCTTAGCGAGACAAATGGTATTTGGGACGATTGATGAAACCGCAACAACATGGGTCATGAATGATCAAAAATATGATCTGCCTGCACTCGCAGAAAGTGTACATGATCTGCTGTTAAACGGAATACATCAATCCTAAAGACAATGTGAAAAAGGATGATTGACATGGAAAAAATACTCAGCTTACATCATGAAGGACAGACAGCGCTCATCACGATTCAGAACCCGCCTGCAAATGCCTTATCCTCTCAGCTGCTCACTGAGCTTAATGACATGTTTGATAAGCTCGAACAGAATGAAGAAGTAAGAGCGATTGTGATCCACGGAGAAGGCAGATTCTTCTCAGCAGGTGCTGATATTAAAGAATTTACGACTTTACAGGAAGAGTCTGATTATGCAAGCCTCGCTGATAGAGGACAGCAAGTCTTTGAACGGATTGAACAGTGTCCAAAGCCAGTCATTGCCTCGATTCACGGAGCAGCATTAGGCGGAGGCCTTGAGCTTGCCATGTCTTGTGATATCCGAATCGCAACAAAAGCTGCAAAGCTTGGACTGCCAGAACTAAACCTCGGCATTATTCCAGGATTCGGCGGCACGCAGCGCCTCCCTCGCTACGTTGGTTCTGCTAAAGCGCTTGAAATGATGGGAATAGCTGAACCGATTACAGGTGAAGAAGCATTCGCCTGCGGCCTTGTTACAAAGCTGGCAGAAACAGAGGAAGAAGCGCTCGAAGCGGCTAAAACACTTGCGGGGAAATTTGCCGCGAAAAGCCCAAAATCACTTGAATATGTGCTTGATTTATTGAACGCCACAAAATTGTATTCATATGACGGCGGAATGAAGCTGGAAGCCAAAAAGTTTGGTGAGGTTTTCCAATCAAATGACGCCAAAGAAGGCATCCAGGCCTTTATAGAAAAGCGCAAACCGAACTTTAAAGGGGAATAAGGGATAAGTACGACACAAGGGGGAGAAATAAATGAATATATTTGTTTTGATGAAGCGTACGTTTGACACGGAAGAGAAAATTTCGATTCAGTCTGGTGCAATTCAAGAAGATGGAGCAGAGTTCATTATTAATCCTTATGACGAGTATGCCATTGAAGAAGCCATTCAGCTTCGCGATGAGCACGGGGGAGAAGTGACCGTTGTGACAGTTGGCGGTGAGGATGCAGAGAAACAGCTGAGAACAGCACTTGCTATGGGCTGTGACAGGGCCGTCTTATTAAACGTCGAAGATGACTTAGAAGAGTGGGACCAATATTCAGCTTCTACCATTCTTTATCACTATTTAAAAGACAAAGAGGCTTCCTTGATCTTAGCAGGGAATGTAGCAATTGACGGCGGCTCTGGACAGGTAGCACCGCGTCTTGCTGAATTACTCGGTTTTTCATATGTGACTACGATAACAAGTATTCAAATTGACGGCGGCTCTGTATCGATTGAACGAGATGCAGAGGGGGATGTGGAAGTCATTTCTGCCGAACTCCCGCTTGTCGTCACAGCTCAGCAAGGACTCAATGAGCCTCGCTATCCATCATTACCAGGCATTATGAAGGCAAAGAAAAAGCCTTTAGAAGAATTGGAACTTGATGATTTAGATCTGGATGAAGACGATGTACCATATAAAATCAAAACAATTGAACGTTTCTTACCGGAGAAAAAAGAGGGTGGCAAGGTGCTGAGCGGCGAGCTTCAGGATCAAGTCAAAGAACTGACAGATCTACTCAGAAATGAAGCAAAAGTCATCTAAACATCCACTTTACGATATCACGAGAACAAGGGGGAGCTTAAAGATGAGTAAAAAAGTTGTTGTACTTGGAGAAAGTCGTGACGGTAAATTAAGAAATGTGACATTTGAAGCCATTGCTGCCGCTCACAAAGTGGCAGATGGCGGTGAGGTCATTGGCGTGTTAATAGGGGATGACGTCAAAGACCTAGCAGATGAACTGCTTTACTATGGAGCGGATCATGTCATGATTGTGGAGCATCCGCACCTTTCATATTATACGTCAGATGGTTTTGCGCAGGCACTTCAAGCCATATTAGATCAGGTCGATCCGGATGCTGTGCTATTTGGCCATACGTCGATCGGAAAAGACTTGTCGCCGAAAATAGCTGCACGTCTCCAGACTGGCTTGATTTCAGATGCGATCGATGTAAGCGTTACCGGTGAACATCTTGTTTTCACTAGACCGATTTACTCTGGAAAAGCCTTTGAAAAAGTCATTTCGACAGACCGCCTGCTTCTAGCAACCATCCGGCCAAACAACGTGGCACCACTTGAGCGGGATGTGTCACGAGGCGGAGAAGTCACACCGGTTTCTGTCGATATTCAGAACCTTCGGACGATCGTGAAGGAAGTTATTAAAAAAACGTCAGAAGGTGTAGATTTATCGGAAGCAAAGGTCATTGTTGCTGGAGGGCGCGGGGTTAAGAGCAAGGAAGGCTTTGAACCGCTGAATGAACTCGCTGAGACGCTGGGGGCAGCAGTCGGAGCCTCGCGCGGCGCCTGTGACGCTGACTATTGTGATTATGCCCTGCAAATTGGTCAAACGGGAAAAGTCGTCACACCTGACCTTTATATTGCATGCGGGATATCAGGAGCGATTCAGCATTTAGCGGGAATGTCTAACAGTAAAGTCATTGTGGCGATCAACAAAGATCCAGAAGCTGAAATCTTCAAAATCGCCGATTACGGAATCGTCGGTGACTTGTTTGAAGTGGTACCGCTTTTAAATGAAGAGTTAAAAAAGATGAATATCCACTCGTAACGCTCATACACTCAGAATGCCTAGGTATTCTGGGTTTTTTTGTATGTGATCAAGAAGAAAAGGAGCGGTTGACAAGTGAAGGGGACAGTAAAAGTCAATGACGTGATCGGACGCATTTCTAAACACATTTATGGGCACTTTCAAGAGCATTTAGGAAGAGGGATTTATGATGGGATTTGGGTAGGAAAAGACTCAGAGATTGATCATATTGAGGGAATACGTACCGATGTGCTGAAGGCGCTTCAAGCATTACATATTCCGGTGCTGAGGTGGCCGGGGGGCTGTTTCGCAGACGAGTATCACTGGGCAAATGGTGTAGGTGATCTGAGTGAACGAAAGCCAATGGTCAATACCCATTGGGGTGGTACGGTTGAATCCAATGCATTTGGTACGCATGAATTTATGACATTGTGTGAGCTGCTTGAATGTGAGCCTTACATTTGCGGCAATGTGGGAAGCGGGTCTGTTCAACAATTAGCCGATTGGGTCGAATACATGACATTTCCAAATGGGACACCTATGTCAGACTGGCGCATTCAAAATGGAAAACAAGAACCTTGGAAGCTGACCTATGTTGGTGTAGGCAATGAAAGCTGGGGCTGCGGCGGGAATATGACGCCTGAATACTATGCAGATTTATATAAACGCTATCAAACGTATGTAAGAGAGTTTGCAGGGCAGCGTATTTACAAAATCGCCTGCGGTGCGAATTCTAATGACGTGAATTGGACGAAAGTATTGATGGAGCGGGCTACACCGTGGATGGATGGGCTCAGTTTACATTATTACACCGTACCTGGTACATGGGAGAAAAAGGGGTCAGCGACTGAATTTGATGAAGATGAATGGTTTATCACGCTGAAAAAGGCCTATGAGATGGAACGGCTTGTCGAAGACCATGGAGAAATCATGGATCGTTATGACCCAGACAAGCGAATCGGGATGATTATTGATGAATGGGGGACATGGTATGACCCAGAGCCAGGAACAAATCCTGGGTTTTTATATCAGCAAAACACGCTAAGAGACGCCCTTGTGGCCGCCCTCCATTTTCATATTTTTCATCGCCATTGCGAGCGGATTCATATGGCAAATATTGCTCAGACGGTCAATGTGCTACAAGCGATGGTATTAACAAAGGACGAAAAGATGCTTCTGACGCCTACGTATCATGTATTTCACATGTTTCAAGTGCATCAAGAGGAAGAAGCGCTTGAAGTGGAGTTCGTTTCACCGCCGTATGAACGAAGAGGTGAAAAAATTCCTCAGGTCAGTGTGTCAGCCTCGCGTTCATCAGGTAAGATGCATATTAGCTACTGTCATCTGAATCCGCATGAAAAAAGAGAGATATCCCTTGCCATTGAAGGGATTGATGAACAAACGAAAGTCACTGGACGTGTGCTGACGGCTGATCGTATGAATGCGCATAATACATTCGATAATCCTCATTCTGTTCAGCCAAAAGACTTTCAGCAAATGAATGTAAAGTCCGGCGAATTAATGGTGGAGCTGCCGCCAATGTCAGTGGTCATGATAACTGTCGACCTCGCTTAATTGCATATTTCGATGTTTGATGAGAAGAATGTTGGGGCATCATACATTGTAAATGAAGCGGAAAGGGTGTCATGTCATATGCTTAGAACCATTCTAATGATCATCGGTGCGATTGTTGTTATTGGTGCGATTATACGGTTTGTTTTTTAATTCATTTCCTAAAAAATGATTCGTAAGCATTTCATTCGCAAGTCACATTGGTAGATGCTATACTAAAAAGCATAATTTACATTGGAGGAATGAATAATGGCAATCGTAAAAGCTACTGACGCAACATTTTCACAAGAAACTGCAGAAGGTGTTGTTCTTGCAGACTTTTGGGCACCATGGTGTGGACCTTGTAAAATGATTGCTCCAGTTCTTGAAGAACTTGATCAAGAAATGGGCGACAAAATGAAAATCGTAAAAATTGATGTAGACGATAACCAAGAAACTGCTGGTAAATACGGCGTTATGAGTATCCCAACACTTCTTGTTTTAAAAGACGGTGAAGTTGTAGAAACTTCTGTTGGTTTCAAACCCAAAGAAGCACTTGCTGAGCTTGTCAACAAACATCTATAAACCGATCTATGTCCAAGCGGCATAATCATTGAAGCGGTTCTCGTAAAGACGAGAACCGCTTTTCTTTCAACGTGGTATAAAACAAATGTTCGTGATACACTAGAAGGAGTGAAAGAGGAAAACAAGGACGGATGAAAATATGAACAAACTAATCAAAGAAAAGCTGTCAGTCCTGCCGGATCAACCAGGCTGTTACTTAATGAAAGATAGACAAAATACGATCATTTATGTAGGAAAAGCAAAGGTTTTAAAAAACAGGGTGCGCTCTTATTTCACTGGATCACATGACGCCAAAACGCAGCGGCTTGTCAGTGAAATTGAAGACTTTGAATACATTGTCACCTCTTCTAATATCGAGGCGCTCATTTTAGAGCTGAATTTAATCAAAAAATATGACCCAAAATACAATGTCATGCTCAAGGATGACAAGACGTATCCTTTTATAAAAATTACGAATGAACGCCATCCTAAGCTGATCGTCACCCGCAATGTAAAAAAGGACAAAGGAAAATATTTCGGTCCATACCCAAACGTACAAGCAGCTCGAGAAACAAAAAAGCTGCTCGACCGCTTATATCCACTGAGAAAATGCGCTACCCTTCCTGACCGCATCTGTCTTTATTATCATCTTGGACAATGTCTTGCGCCATGTGTGTATGACATTTCTGAGGAAACGAATAAGCAGCTCGTGGACGAAATCACAAGGTTTCTAAACGGAGGACATCAGCAAATCAAAAAAGAACTCACCGAAAAGATGCAGGAAGCCGCTGAAAATTTAGAGTTTGAACGGGCAAAAGAACTGAGAGACCAAATCGCTTATATCGACTCAACGATGGAAAAACAGAAAATGACGATGAGTGATCTATCAGATCGAGATGTCTTTGCCTATGCCTATGATAAAGGCTGGATGTGTGTCCAAGTCTTCTTTATCAGACAGGGGAAATTGATTGAACGTGACGTGAGCCTGTTTCCAATGTATCAGGACCCTGAGGAAGAGTTCCTCACGTTTATGGGGCAATTTTATGAAAAGAACAATCATTTTCTGCCGAAGGAAATTCTGGTGCCGGACAGTGTCGATCAAGAGATGATTGAGCAATTGCTTGAGACGAACGTTCACCAGCCGAAAAAAGGAAAGAAAAAGGATTTGCTTTTACTTGCGCATCAAAATGCCAAAATCGCCTTAAAAGAAAAATTTTCGCTCATTGAGCGTGATGAAGAGCGGACAATTGGTGCGGTGAAGCAGCTCGGGGATGCGCTTAATATTTATATGCCATACAGAATCGAGGCATTTGATAACTCAAATATTCAAGGGGCAGACCCGGTTTCTGCCATGGTCGTCTTTCAGGATGGGAAACCCTATAAAAAGGAATACCGAAAATACAAAATAAAAACCGTCTCAGGGCCAGATGATTATGCATCCATGCGTGAAGTCATTAGAAGACGATATACCCGCGTGTTAAAGGATGAACTGCCGCTACCAGATTTAATTTTAATTGACGGAGGAAAAGGACAGATCAACGCAGCCATCGATGTGCTTGAAAATGAATTGAATCTGTCTGTCCCAGTCGCAGGTCTTGTAAAAGATGAAAAACACCGGACTTCAAATCTCATGATAGGAGATACACTTGAAATTGTTGCGCTGGAGCGGAATAGCCAGGCCTTTTACTTATTGCAGCGCATTCAAGATGAAGTGCACCGGTTCGCCATTAGCTTTCACCGGCAGCTGCGCGGAAAAAATGCATTCCAGTCTATTTTAGACGATGTACCAGGTATCGGAGAAAAGCGTAAAAAGCAGCTCCTCAAACATTTTGGCTCTGTGAAAAAAATGAAAGAAGCCTCTATCCAAGACTTTCAGGAGGCTGGCATTCCGAAACAGACGGCTGAACTTTTAATGGAAGCATTAAAAAAATAGATTGTACTTTTACCAAAAGTCTGTTAAGATGTGACTAATTTAATAAATGAACGTGTTGTTTGTTGAAGATAGAGGTGCGAACTTCAAGAGTAAGCCTTCGGAGATCGATGGGATCTAAGAAGAGGGCTGAAAGGGGAGCGTCGCCGAAGTGAATAAAATCCACTCATTTTATTCGCTGGCTGTACATTGAAGAAATGTAGGGCTGTCAAGAATTCATTTCTTGGAGGGCTATCTCATTGTTTGCATCGTTTAATGATGATTTTAAAGCAATGGGAGATTTGTTCTCTCATTGCTTTTTTATTTGCAGTGAGCGGACAGTCTCCAAGCTGCCTCTTCTCTCACACGTGAACTTTTGAAAAAGGGTGGTAGACATGGGACTAATTGTACAAAAATTTGGCGGAACTTCCGTTGGGTCGACAGAAAAAATTCGTAATGCCGCAGAGAGAGTGATCGCTGAACGCGAGGCAGGACATGATGTGGTTGTGGTTGTATCAGCGATGGGCAAATCAACGGATGTTCTAGTAGACCTAGCGAAAGAACTCACAGACGATCCAAGCAAAAGAGAAATGGATATGCTGCTCGCAACGGGTGAGCAGGTGACCATTTCATTATTAGCGATGGCGCTCCAAGCAAGAGGTTATGATGCCATTTCCTTTACAGGCTGGCAGGCTGGTATGAAAACAGAGCATGTACACGGAAATGCAAGAATCGTGGACATTGATGAATCAAGAATAAAAGAGGAATTAAGTGCGGGGAAAGTCGTTGTTGTGGCAGGCTTCCAAGGAATTGCAGATGACTTACATATCACAACTCTTGGCCGCGGCGGATCAGATACAACAGCTGTGGCACTGGCTGCCGCACTAAAAGCTGATAAATGTGATATATACACAGACGTACCAGGAGTGTTTACGACAGATCCGCGTTATGTATCATCTGCGCGGAAACTTGCAGGTATTTCATACGATGAGATGCTTGAGCTGGCTAATCTAGGAGCTGGGGTTCTGCATCCAAGAGCTGTTGAATTTGCGAAAAATTATCAAGTCCCGCTAGAAGTCCGTTCTAGTATTGAAAATGAATCGGGTACGTTAATTGAGGAGGAATCATCCATGGAACAAAACTTAGTTGTCAGAGGCATTGCATTTGAAGATCAGATTACACGTGTGACAGTGTGCGGGCTTTCAAGCGGTTTATCAACATTATCGACCATTTTTACGACGCTTGCGAAACAGAATATTAATGTCGATATCATCATTCAGTCGGTCACAAGCACCAACCAGACTTCCATCTCTTTCTCTGTCAAAACGGATGATTTGTCCAAAACAGTTGAAGTATTAGAAGAATATAAAGGGGCGCTTGGCTACGAGCAGATTGAGACAGAAAGCAAATTAGCGAAAGTATCCATCGTGGGATCTGGAATGGTCTCAAATCCAGGGGTAGCTGCTGAAATGTTTGCTGTGTTAGCGCAAAAAGACATTCAAGTGAAAATGGTCAGTACGTCTGAAATCAAAGTCTCAACGGTCGTTGGCCGTGATGATATGGTCAAAGCGGTTGAAGCGCTGCATGACGCGTTTGATTTATCAAAGGTGAGCGCCGCTGCTCACTCTTAAAAAGGTAAAGAGGTGATCTTATGAAAGAGGGTCGCCTCTTTTTTCTATATGGAAACGGCTGAAACGGGCGTAAACCTATTCATTAAGTATGCTATGATAGATGTAGACATATAAAAAAGGCGTGACCTGAAGTCCGCGCCTTTTATCAAGAGTATTAGCTAGGGTCTCTTAAATCCCATTTAACGGTTAAAATGACTTTCTCAGCACGCTTTTTCACTTGTTCATAGGATTCAGCCACGTGCTCATTCAGAAGCTGAATTTGTTCAGCAATAAAACCCGCTTCCATCTGAAAGCATGGCTCCTTTTGATAGGTGAGTCGATTGGATACTAGTGGACCTTCGAGCTCAAACTCAATTTCCTGTTTTTTCGAATGGACCATTGTGAGAGTCCCCCATCCGGCATCATGGAAAAATTCGGGGATCTTCTCCCATGATTCTTGAGGAAATTTACGAGCAAGCAGTTTACCCGCAAAATACATCATAGATGAATGGTCCTGACCAAGAATATCAGGCAGCAGAACTTCGCGTATCAGCTCGTAGGCAAATCCATTGACTTCAATTTCTTTTAGCTGTTCTAAGTTAGATTCGAATTTATTCATTGTACGGCTCCCCTCTTTCAACAATTTATTATAGCTTATGTGGGCATATGATGACAGAGTTTTCCCTGAAGTCTAAGAAATTCTTATTGTAGTAAAACGAATTTTGATTTAAAACTTTTAAATTTCGGAAAATTTTAATTTATGTACGCGGTTTCTTGACGCTTTTTTGACATAGGAGTAAAATGAAATTGTCAATAAATTTGAATAAAGTGCTTACAATTGAAAGAAGCGGGGGTAAGACAATTTTCAAGCAATTGCACTTTTTTTACTAGGGGGTAAAGTAATGTCGGGGAACAAAGAATTTTTTTATCGGAGATTGCATTCTTTGCTTGGCGTCATTCCGGTCGGTCTATTTTTAATACAGCACTTAGTGGTTAACCACTTTGCGACAAATGGACCAGAGGCGTTTAACAAAGCTGCACACTTTATGGAACAGCTTCCTTTCAGATATGCACTTGAGCTGTTCGTGATTTTCTTACCACTGATCTATCATGCTGTTTATGGGGTGTACATAGCCTTTACGGCACAAAACAACACTTCTCGCTTCAGTTACTTAAGAAACTGGCTGTTCAGATTGCAAAGGATTTCAGGTATTATCACATTGATTTTTGTCTCTTGGCACGTATGGGAAACACGAATTCAAGCTCAGCTTGGAGCTGAAGTCAACTATGACATGATGGCGAATATTTTAAGCTCTCCATTTATGCTAGGCTTCTATATTGTCGGCGTTTTATCTACTATTTTCCACTTTGCTAATGGCTTGTGGTCATTTGCTGTCAGCTGGGGAATTACCGTTTCACCACGCTCACAACGAATCTCCACATATGTGACATTAGGTATATTTATAGCGCTTTCATATGTAGGGCTAAGAGCAATTTTCGCTTTTGTTTAAGAGGAAATAGATTAGTAGAAGAGGGAGAGGGGCTACAATGAGTAATTCTAGCATCATCGTTGTCGGAGGCGGCTTAGCTGGTCTCATGGCAACTATTAAAGCAGCAGAAGCGGGAACAGCTGTTCAACTATTTTCAATCGTACCTGTGAAACGTTCGCATTCTGTATGTGCACAGGGCGGAATCAACGGAGCGGTCAATACAAAAGGTGAAGGGGATTCACCTTATGAGCATTTTGATGACACGGTATACGGCGGAGATTTCTTAGCCAACCAGCCGCCAGTAAAGGCAATGTGTGAAGCAGCGCCGTCCATTATCCACTTACTTGATCGTATGGGTGTTATGTTTAATAGAACACCAGAGGGATTATTGGACTTCCGCCGCTTCGGGGGAACACAGCACCACCGTACAGCATTTGCTGGAGCTACAACAGGCCAGCAGCTATTATACGCACTGGATGAGCAGGTTCGCCGCTATGAAGTAGCAGGGCTTGTCACGAAATATGAAGGCTGGGAATTCCTTGGCGCTGTTTTAGATGACGAGGAAGTATGCCGCGGGATTGTCGCGCAGAACTTGACGACAATGGAAATTGAATCTTTCCGATCAGATGCAGTCATCATGGCAACAGGCGGTCCTGGAATCGTGTTCGGTAAATCAACAAACTCTATGATTAACACTGGATCTGCAGCATCTATCGTCTATCAGCAAGGTGCACATTATGCAAATGGAGAATTCATTCAAATTCACCCGACAGCGATCCCAGGAGATGACAAGCTTCGTCTTATGAGTGAATCAGCTCGTGGTGAGGGCGGACGTGTTTGGACATATAAAGACGGGAAGCCTTGGTACTTCCTTGAAGAAAAATACCCAGCATACGGGAACCTTGTACCGCGTGACATCGCAACGCGTGAAATCTTTGACGTATGTGTCGAGCAAAAGCTTGGCATCAACGGAGAGAACATGGTATATCTGGATCTTTCTCACAAAGATCCAAAAGAGCTTGATATTAAGCTTGGCGGAATCATTGAAATCTATGAAAAATTCATGGGTGACGACCCGCGTAAGCTGCCGATGAAAATCTTCCCAGCTGTTCATTACTCTATGGGCGGATTATGGGTCGATTATGATCAAATGACGAATATCAAAGGTCTATTCGCTGCCGGAGAATGTGATTACTCAATGCACGGCGGAAACAGACTTGGTGCAAACTCACTTCTTTCAGCGATTTACGGCGGAATGGTCGCTGGACCAAATGCGGTGAAGTACATTAACGGTCTTGAAAAATCTGCAGAAGACCTTTCTTCTGCACTATTTGACAGCGCCGTGAAGAAAGAGCAGGAGAAATGGGACAACATCCTCAGCATGGACGGAACAGAAAATGCGTACGTGCTTCATAAAGAGCTTGGAGAATGGATGACGGATAACGTTACAGTGGTTCGTTACAATGACAAACTCTTAAAAACAGATGAGAAGATCGAAGAACTAATGGAGCGCTACAAGAAGATCAACATCAATGATACCGCATCATGGAGCAACCAAGGCGCTGCCTTTACACGTCAGCTTGACAACATGCTTCAACTGGCAAGAGTCATTACGATCGGGGCATATAACCGGAATGAAAGCCGAGGCGCACACTATAAACCGGAATTCCCAGAGAGAAACGATGAAGAATTCCTTAAAACAACGATGGCTACGTTCAAAGGGAAAAATCAAAAGCCTGCATTCCACTATGAGGACGTCGATGTATCGTTAATTGCACCTCGTAAACGAGATTACTCGAAGAAAAAGGTGGAGAAATAAGATGAGTGAAAAAAACACAATTCATTTCATAATCACACGTCAAGATACAGCAGATGGAAAGTCTTATGATGAGGAATTTGAAATCCCTTACCGTCCGAATATGAACGTCATTTCTGCACTCATGGAAATTAGACGTAACCCGGTCAATAAACAAGGTGAAAAAACAACGGCGATCAACTGGGACATGAACTGTCTTGAAGAGGTGTGCGGAGCTTGTTCCATGGTTATTAATGGAACACCGCGCCAGTCATGTACAGCACTAATTGATCAATTAGATCAGCCGATTCGTCTCCAGCCGATGAAGACATTCCCGGTCGTGAGAGACTTGCAGGTTGATAGAAGCCGTATGTTCAACTCCTTGAAAAAAGTAAAAGCATGGGTGCCGATCGATGGCACATATGATCTTGGACCTGGACCAAGAATGCCTGAGAAAAAACGTCAATGGGCGTATGAGCTTTCTAAATGTATGACATGTGGTGTCTGCCTTGAAGCTTGTCCAAACGTGAATGATAAGTCTTCCTTTATGGGCCCTGCTCCGCTTTCACAAGTACGTCTATTTAACGCACATCCGACAGGTGCGATGAATAAGTCTGACCGTCTAGAAGAAATTATGGGTGACGGCGGTCTTGCGAACTGCGGGAACTCTCAAAACTGTGTGCAGGCTTGTCCGAAAGGAATCCCGCTGACAACGTCAATTGCAGCACTTAACCGAGATACAACATTACAAGCTTTCCGTAACTTCTTCGGAAGCGATCACGCAGAATAACATCACATTCAGTCCTCTTTGCCAATCATGATGAGTGTTTACAAGAGGCTGGATGGAACACAAAATAAACGCCTCTTCCAATATGGGAGAGGCGTTTATTGATGAATAAGGAGATGATGAAGTGAGACTTCCATCATATATTGAGGAACCATTTGAAGAATGGAGAGCATCCTTTCGATTTTATGTCGAAACGACTGTCCGTTTTTCAGAAACGGATATGTTCGGCCATATGAACAATGTCACCCCTTTTGTCTATTTTGAAGAAGCACGGATAGCCTTTTTTCAAAAAACAGGAATTGTGGATAAACGAATGAAACGTGTGAAAGAGACGATTACAGTCGTGGCAAACCTGCAATGTGATTACATCAAACAGGTGGAGATTGGGGAGCGGCTTCGTGTGTATGTAAAGCCGGAAAAAGTCGGATCAAGCTCACTTATCCTTCATTATTTAGGAGAAAACGAGCAGCAGGAACCATGCTTTACAGGCTCAGTCACCATGGTGCAAATTAATAAAGAAACAGGCGCATCTGTCCCATTTACAGAGGAAGAAAAAGAGACATTTCAAGCTCAGCGAAATGGGTAGCATGCAGCCTCATCAACGTGTAAGCTTCATTTTGTTATAATAAAAAGATCATATCAAGAAGAACAAAAGGAGAACACATGAAGATTTTTCAATATGACACCATTGATAGTACAAATAATGAAGCGAAAAGGCTCATTCAGCAAGGAGAAAAACCTTCATTTGCTGTCTATGCACATCAGCAGACAGAAGGAAGAGGCAGGCTAGGCAGACCGTGGGAAACACCTGCAGGGAATGTCGCTTTGACCATGACAGTTTTGCCGCCAGAAGAACTCTCCACCCAGTCAACGATTGCTCCGCTGACGGCACTAGCGATCTACGATGTACTCAAACCTCTCATCAGGGCTGAGGATCAGCTGGCGATCAAATGGCCAAATGATATTCTCATCAATGAAGCAAAGGTATCAGGCACATTGATTGAAGCGGACCGTAACGCCATTTATATCGGGGTTGGCATCAATGTGAAGACAAAGCCGGAGCATGTTCCGTACAAAACCATTTGCCTATCAGAGCTTACAGAGGTAAAAGCCGATCAGCTTGTGAAGGAACTTGCAGCCGCTTTTGAAAAATATCATACACGCTGGAAGAATGAAGGGTTTGAAGCACTCACTTCCCTCTATAACAAACGGTTATATCGTCTTCATAAACCGCTGCGGATTTCGTTAGACCGTGAAAAACAAACATGGGAAGAGGGCATTTGCTGCGGAGTCAACCGCTACGGTCATCTCCAGCTCAAAGATGAGAAAGGGCAGATAAAAGCTCATTCTGCTGGAGATATCGATGCACCGTTTCAGCATTAAAAAAAGCAGACGATATTCTCGTCTGCTTTAAGCTTCTCTTTTAATATGAGGCTGAATCACATAGTCTTGTTTTGTGAAGACAACTCCGTCTAGAATTTCTCTTGCCGTTCGAATGACTTTGACTCTGTTTTGAGAGATGTCAATTTCCGTTTGCATAATACCAGCAGGATGCCCAATACGAAGTGTGTCACCTTGTCCTTGGAACAGCTGAGAAGGAAGCGTTTCATCCAAGAAACAGCTGGCCGTCACGCAGACAGAACCGGTAATGGCAAGTGCTTGGTGTGGCCTTTGCATCGATAGCATACGAACGATGATGTCCATATCTTCTGCTCGTCTCAAGATTCCATTTGTATCTACATAATCAGCAGGCTCGCTGATGAGCGCAAGCTTTGGAACAGCTGGAGACTGTAATGTGGCCATTTCTTTTGGTGCAAAATGACACATTTCAGCAGCGAGAGAACGAATTTCTTCTAAATCATCCAGTAATTCGTCTGTAAACTCTTCAGGTAATTCAGTTCCTTTTAATTGAATATCTTTCGCGCGAATAAAGGCAATTGGATTTGCAATGTCAACGATCGAGATTGGAATCTCCCCAAACTTTGTTTGAATCGTATCAATTTTGTTTCCAGTCGGATAGGTTTTACCTGTGACAGCTCCTTCAGGTTTCTCAAAGGATAAATAAATGGGAGAACCAGTTCCTTTTACGCCTGGAATTTCTGCCTGTCCTTCAAATTTTACTTCTCCATTTTCAACTTCGACCTCTGCCGTAATGACTTTATTTGTATTGGTATTGAGGATACGTACAGTCGTAATGGGCTCAACTGCTTCAACAAGTCCTTTAATGATCGCATACGGTCCAACGGCTGATGAGATGTTCCCGCAGTTTCCTTTAAAGTCGACATATCTCTCATTAATACTGACCTGTGCAAATGTATAGTTCACATCCACATCCGGGCGTGCGGCTTTATCGATAATGGCCACTTTACTTGTTAAAGAATTACCGCCGCCGATCCCATCGACCTGCAGCCGGTCAGGACTGCCCATAATGTCTAATAGAAATGCCTCGAGCTCATCGTGTTCATATGGTGCATTGTCAGCGTGAATGAATACTCCTTTGCTTGTACCGCCTCGCATGATTGTGATTGGAACTTTTCTCATGACTCTCACCCTCAATTTTTAATTAACTGTTTATCTAACCAAAATGGTAAAGTATAATAAGAAATAAGTTAAATACATTATTTTAAGAGAAATCAATAAAAATATTTTATAATTAGTAAAAAAGGAGGGCATACAATGGATGAAAAAGATTGGCGGTTTTTAAAGGTACTTTATGAAGAAAAGAACATCACAAAAGCGGCAGAAAAATTATTTGTCTCTCAGCCTGCCTTAAGCTATCGATTGAAACAGCTTGAAGAAGAGTTTGATATGAAACTTTTCTTTAAAAGAAAACGAGGAATTGAATTTACATCAGAGGGCGAATACTTGGCTAAATACGCAAATGACATGCTCAAACAGCTGCAGCAAACGAAAGATGGCATGCTCAATATGCAAAAAAAGGTCAAAGGAACGATTCGGTTAGGGGTCTCAAGTAACTTTGCCCAGTATAAACTGCCAGAAATATTAAAAGAATTTTCTAAGCAGTATCCACATGTTCAATTTATGGTCAACACAGGCTGGAGCACAAAGGTAATGGATTTATTAGGAACATCAAGTGTGCATTTAGGGATTTTAAGAGGCGATTATGACTGGAATGGAGAGCGTTTTTTGCTTGATAAAGAGCGTCTTTGCATTATTTCAAAATCAGAAATTCAGCTAAAGGATCTCCCGAATCTGCCGCTCATTGACTATCATACAGACAGTTCATTAAAACGGCTGATTAACAGATGGTGGCAGGAAACATTCACAATGCCTCCGCTTGTTACGATGGAGACAGACCGTCAGGATACATCAAAAGAGATGGTGAAGCATGGTTTAGGCTATGCCATTGTCCCAGAAATTTGCCTCAGACCAAGTGATGAGTTATTTGTAAAAGGACTTTCGTATAAAGATGGACAGCCTGTTTTAAGAGATACATGGCTCATGTACCAGCCAGACTCACTTCATTTGTCTGTTGTGAAAGCGTTCATTGAGTTTTTAAGAAATCAGCAAGGGTGATTATAAAAGAAATTTATTGAATATACGAAAAAATCGATATTTTCATTATAAAAAAAGCTATTATATCCTTGAAATAGAAAGCGCTAACATATAGATCGCAAGTGCAAGGGGGCGCTTGCAGATCATGTAAAGAAGAGGATGGAGGGATATAAAGTGCTAGCTATTTTAGGGATCTTGATGGTCTTGACATTTACATTTCTCATTATGACAAAACGTATGCATCCGGTGGTGGCTCTAACCGTTGTACCTATCATATTTGCATTGATCGGCGGCTTTAACAAAGGGTTAGGGGACATGATGCTTGATGGACTGAAAACTGTTGCACCATCAGCTGCTTTATTGTTATTTGCGATTTTATTCTTCGGTGTCATGCTGGATGCTGGATTGTTTGATCCTCTGATTAAACTCATTCTACGTATTGTAAAAGGTGATCCTGTCAAAATTGCTTTTGGGGTAGCGATTTTGTCTATGCTTGTTGCATTAGATGGTGATGGAACAACAACGTACATGATTACCGTATCAGCTATGCTGCCACTTTTCTTAAGAATTGGGATGAACCCATTAATTTTAGGAACAATTTCATTATTATCATTAGGAATTATGAGCGGAATGACGCCATGGGGCGGTCCAGCTACTCGTGCAATCGCAGCGCTTGGATTAGATGCAGGCGAATTTTTCATTCCATTACTCCCAACGATGGTTGGAGGCGGTCTTTTTATACTTTTTACTGCTTATGTACTTGGGAAAAAAGAAAGAAAACGGATTGGGATTGCAGAGATTCAGTACAAAGAAGAGCCGTCCATTTCTCCTGAATTGGCTGCGTCAATTGAAGATGGAGTAGCCGATATCAAGAGACCGAATCTGATTTGGATTAACTTCTTCTTAACAATTGCTGTCATGGTCACACTCGTCATGGATATCATCCCAATTCCTGTACTCTTCTTAATTGGATTTGTCATCGCTCTGATGATCAACTATCCAAAGGTTGAAGATCAGCGCGAGCGAATTTTATCTCATGCAGGAAACGCATTAACGGTTATCACACTTGTATTTGCAGCAGGGATTTTCACAGGGATTTTTTCTGGAACAAAAATGGTTGAGTCCATTGCCAATTTGGTCATTTACATGATTCCGGATTCCTACAGCTCATTTTTCCCGCTGATTGTTGCTTTGACGAGTATGCCATTTACATTTGTGCTCTCAAACGATGCTTATTATTTCGGAGTGCTGCCAATCCTGGCTGAAGCCGGCGCAGCTTATGGGATTGATCCGGTGGAAATTGCACGTGCCTCTATCATAGGGCAGCCTGTTCACTTACTGAGTCCGCTTGTAGCTTCAACACTGCTGCTTGTCAGTATGCTGAACAAAGATATTGGTGATTTGCAAAAATATGCACTGCTATGGACCGTGTTAACTGCCCTTTTTACAACACTTATTGCATTGTTAACAGGCGCCATTTCAATCTTTTAAATACTACGCAAAAAAGGACGATGTCTCGGGGAGGAGACTCGTCCTTTTTTGCGTGGAGGAAAGCGCAGAAATTGGACGCTGATATGCGGGATTTCTTGATTTTAACGTCACCTACCTCAGGCACCCGGCATATGATATCTCGACTATACAGAATCCCATTCTATAGAGACTAGAGCTCTCACCTTAGCAAGGAGGGTTACAATACTTGAAGGAGAAAGAGTTTCAATCCAAGCCGCTATTAACCAAAAGAGAAAGAGAAGTATTCGAATTGCTCGTCCAAGATAAAACAACAAAAGAAATTGCAAGCGAGCTTTTTATTAGCGAAAAGACTGTTCGAAATCACATTTCGAATGCCATGCAAAAGCTAGGAGTCAAAGGCCGTTCACAGGCCGTAGTCGAGCTTCTGCGTATGGGTGAGCTAGAGCTCTAAAGTCAGCCGGTTTTCCTTCCATATCGGGAAGGAACCGGTTATTTCTATATAGTTTCCATGAGTCTCTTCTTGCATTTTCTTTAAAAAACGAGGAAAATAGACATATACGTTTTAATCAAAGTGAGATGCTATAGTGAGGTATCAATAAAATGGAAACGAATGAATCAGGCCATGTTGCAGAGATTGAAAAATCATTGCGCCACATTGCCGCAATTATTAAGCAAAAAGGCAGAGAAATCCTGAATCAATATACGATTACACCTCCACAATTCATCGGGCTTCAGTGGCTTTATGAATTCGGAGATATGACAATAGGCGAGCTGTCACAAAAGATGTACTTGGCTTGCAGCACAACCACTGATTTAATTGATAGAATGGAAAAAAGTGAACTTGTCGAACGGGTGAAAGATCCATCTGACCGCCGCGTGGTTCGCATTCATTTATTGCCTGAAGGCGAGCGGATCATTCAAGAAGTGATTGCTAAACGCCAAGAATACGTCAGTGAACTTCTAGGGGCTTTCTCAGAAGAAGAAGCCATCGTTTTCAACCAATCCTTAACGAAACTACAGCAGCAAATGAAAAGAAAATGAGGCGATTTTGTTGGATCAACCAATCGGCGTCATTGATTCCGGCGTCGGCGGTTTAACCGTTGCAAAGGAAATCATGAGACAACTGCCAAAAGAAAAAATTATTTATGTAGGCGATACAAAACGATGTCCATATGGCCCGCGGAAAGAAGAAGAAGTTCTTCAATATACGTGGGAAATGGCACACTACTTACTAAAACACCACCATATTAAAATGCTCGTCATTGCATGCAACACAGCAACGGCGATCGCACTGGATGAAATCAAAGCAACGCTTGATATTCCCGTCATTGGCGTCATTCAGCCCGGTGCCCGCACAGCGATCAAGGTGACAAACAACCAGCATATTGGCGTTATTGGCACAATCAATACGATTAAAAGCGAGGCATACAAAGAAGCGCTGCTGTCACTAAAAGCAGGTCTAACGGTTCAAAGTCTGGCGTGTCCGCTCCTTGTCCCATTTGTGGAAAGCGGTACGTTTTTAGATCAGACAGCAGAGGCAGTGGTGAAAGATTCCCTTGAACCGATGAAAGAAACAGGAATTGATACACTTATTCTTGGCTGCACACACTATCCGATTTTAAAAGAGCCGATTCAGCGCTTTATGGGCAGTGATGTCAGCATCATTTCATCAGGAGATGAGACAGCGAGAGAAGCAAGTACGATTCTTTCATATAAAGGGCTGTTAAATACCTCTAAAGAAACGCCTGTCCATACATTTTACACAACAGGGCAGCAGCAAAATTTCCAAAACATCGCTCGTGACTGGTTTGGCTACCTGCCAGGGAAGGTCGAAACCGTGTCACTTGAACACATCTACCAGCAATAACCCCTTCTACTTGAAGCGGGTTATTTTTTTATGAAAAGGGTCTAATCCTCCGAGGGAGCTCGTATACATAGTAGTACAAACTACTAGAGGAGGGTGAAGTATGCTGAAAAAAGGATCTACAGCAGCTGTTACGTGTATCGCGTCAGCCATGCTTTTGTCAGGATGCGGATTGTTTCAAACAGACCAAGCGAAAACAGAGATTGATCCACCACAAAACGTCACATATGTGAAAGAAAATAAAGAAGATAAACAAACAGCCAAAGAAGGAAAAGAAGAGAAGCAGGCAGATACGGTCATGAGAGAATTATATTTAATTGATAAAAACGGGTATGTCGTCTCTCAATCCATTCCACTGCCGAAAAATGAAGGAAGTGCCAAACAAACCCTTGAATATCTCGTGGACGGGGGACCTATTTCTAACTTAATGCCGAATGGCTTCAGAGCAGTGCTGCCAGCGGATACGCGCGTATCTGTCGATATTAAAGACGGAACCGCGGTTGTCGATTTTTCAAATGAATTTAAAAACTATAAAAAAGAAGACGAGCAGCGTATTTTGCAATCTGTCACTTGGACGTTAACTCAGTTTGATTCCATAGCCAAAGTCAAATTGAAGATGAATGGACATGAACTAAAAGAAATGCCTGTGAACGGTACACCTATCTCAGATGATTTAAGCAGAGAAGACGGTATTAATATCCAGCACGAGGCTGCTGCTGATATGACAGCGACAAAGCCAGTGACGGTTTACTATTTAGCTGAATCTGATGAACAGACGTACTATGTTCCAGTGACCAAAAGAGCGCCAAAAGACGAGGATGATCCGATTACAGCAGCGATTGATGAGCTCGTCTCTGGACCAAGCAAAAAAAGCCATCTGCTTACAGACTTTGATCAAGATGTGAAGCTGAATGATGTACCAAAAGTAAAAGATAGCCATGTGACACTTGATTTCAACGAATCTATTTTTGGCAGTGCAGATGAAAAGAAAAAGGTCATTTCGCAAAAAGTTCTTGATAGCATTGTGCTCACATTAACCGAGCTGCCGGACGTCAAAAGCGTATCTGTCAAGGTGAACGGCAAGGCTGAGCTTGTGAACGAAAAAGGAGCAGAGCTCACAAAGCCGGTTTCACGACCAGAACAAGTGAATACAGGTAGTTTTTAACGTCACACATTGATATAATGGAGAAAAAGAGGCATGCATATTCGCTGCCTCTTTTTTATTCCAAGCGATTAGAACGAGCTGAGGTTGTCAAAGTTAGTAGGAGAACCCCGCTGGCACTCGCGAGGAATGTATATCGTAACGGAGGTAAAACATGAGATTAGATGAAAGACAATATGACGAATTGAGAAAAATTGAAATAGAGGCAGGCTACATCACGCACCCAGAAGGCTCTGTCTTAATCTCAGCGGGAAATACGAAGGTGATTTGTAACGCATCGATCGAAGACCGCGTACCTCCTTTTTTAAGAGGAGAAGGAAAAGGCTGGATCACAGCAGAATATAGCATGCTTCCAAGAGCAACTGCACAAAGAACGATAAGAGAATCATCTAAAGGAAAAGTCACAGGACGTACGATGGAGATTCAGCGTTTAATTGGACGAGCACTCCGCGCAGTCGTTGACTTAGAAAAGCTTGGCGAACGCACCATTTGGATTGATTGTGATGTTATTCAAGCAGACGGCGGCACACGCACAGCATCCATTACAGGTGCTTTTGTTGCCATGACACTCGCGATTCAAAAGCTACGAGCTGAAGGAGCCATTAAAGAAAACCCGATTACTGATTATTTAGCGGCGATATCCGTCGGAATTGATTCTCAGCAAGGTCTTCTGTTAGATTTAAACTATGAAGAAGATTCTTCTGCTGAAGTAGATATGAATGTCATCATGACAGGCGCTGGTCGCTTTGTTGAACTTCAAGGAACAGGCGAAGAAGCGACATTCTCAAGAGAACAGCTAAACGGACTGCTTGATTTAGCCGAAAAGGGCATCAAAGAATTAATCGAAAAGCAAAAAGCAGTAACAGGAGAAGTCATCGAATAAAGAGAAGGGTTTGATCAGGATGAAAACAGCCATCATTGCAACGCACAATGCGGGCAAAGCGAAAGAATTCAAAGCCATTCTTGAGCCAAAAGGATTCACGGTCAAAACACTAGCAGACATTGGCTTTACTGAAGAAATTGAAGAAACAGGACAAACCTTCGAAGAAAATGCCATCATCAAAGCGGAGGCCATTCAAGCCAAAGCAGGTGAAATGGTCATTGCAGACGATTCCGGTCTGTCGATTGATTATCTGGGCGGAAAACCTGGCGTGTATTCAGCGAGATACGCAGGTGAGCATAAAGACGATGCGGAGAATGTGGAAAAAGTGCTGAGCGAACTTCAAGGCATTGAAAAAGAAGACCGCACAGCCAGATTCAGATGTGCCCTTGCTGTCAGCATACCGGGAAAAGAAACAAAGACGGTAGAAGGATCAGTAGAAGGCTTCATCGCTGAAAAACCTATCGGCGAAAATGGCTTCGGATACGACCCAATTTTCATCGTCAAAGACAAAGACCAGACGATGGCCGAGTTATCACCAGAGGAGAAAAACAAGATCAGCCATCGAGCGGTCGCGCTTCAAAAGCTTTCATCACTGCTAGACGCAAATGAATAAGGGGGAATGAAGCCATGAAGATACTCATCATTAGTGACAGTCATGGACTCACAGACGAACTTCAAACCATTGCCAAACGGCATGCGGCTGAAGTTGACATGATGATTCACTGCGGAGATTCAGAACTGGAAACGAACCACCCAGCACTCGAAGGATACAAAGTCGTCAAAGGAAATTGTGACTTTATGGGCGATTTTGAAGAAGAGCTCCTGCTCCCACTTGATGGAGGCGGAAAACTATTTCTCACTCACGGACATCTGCATGGCATCAAACAATCCTTGCTTCAAGTCTACTACCGTGCAGAAGAGCTAGGCGCAGACATTATCTGCTTTGGCCACTCGCACATTCCAGGCAGTGAACTGCTAAGAGGAAAACTCCTCATTAACCCTGGCAGCGTACACTTGCCAAGAGTGCGAAAAGAGCGCAGCTATGCTATACTGACACTAGATGGAAGCGAAGCAAACGTACAGTTTTTCACGGACGAAGGTCAGGTCATACAAGATCTCGAAAACACTGTCACATTGGAAGGTATTTCATAAGGGTGCAGCATTTGCCCCTTATGAAAAAACTTTCGAAAAACCGTTGACTTTAAAGAACAATAGTAATATAATAAATCTTGTCGCTGAGGTAATACACCACAGCACACTACATAACAACATGTCCCAGTAGCTCAGCAGGATAGAGCAACGGCCTTCTAAGCCGTCGGTCGGGAGTTCGAATCTCTCCTGGGACGTACTAAATTAAAAGCCTGAAACCCTTTATTATCAAGGATTTCAGGCTTTTTTGTTCTTTGGAACTTAAGTTCGTAACTCGCTCCAAAACAGGGTTTTGGGAGCGGATTTATTTTTAAATATTTCCGTTCTCTGTGTTTGTATCAAAGAAGCTATCAAAATGGATAGCTTCTTCAATGACATGAGCGTAAATTGACATAGTTGTATCCATTTTTTATGCTCTAAACGTTCCTTTTAAATGATTGGATAGTTCAGTTCATAATTTGGATAGCAATAATAAGGCGGTCTACGTCCAATTTCAGACATTAGCCATGAATGCTCCATATAAACCATAGTAACTTTTTTCATTGAATGATTCACAAGTAATAACTCTACCTCTGGATTAAATTCATATCTCAATCCAATGACCTCCTTATATTAGGAATGTGTGGATTCCCCACCGTCAACATGCAGCACTTGACCTGTAACAAAACGTGAATCATCAGAAGCTAGATAAACAAATGTTGGTGCGAGTTCAAATGGATGGGCAACTCGTTCCATTGGATTAAATGCTCCATATACAGCCACTTGGTCTGACGAGAAGCTTGCTGCAATTAGTGGCGTCCAGATTCGACCTGGAGCAACAGCGTTTACACGAATTCCTTGTTTTACAACATTTTTAGCCAAAGCACGTGTCCAACCAACAATTGCACCTTTTGTGGCTGTATAATCAATCATTTGTTGCTCACCTACATACGTTACGACTGAAGAAGTACCGATAATAGAACTGCCTGGTTTTAAGTAAGGAAGCGCTGCTCTGGTTGTGTAAAAATGTGAGTATATGTTGACTTTAAAGGTGTCATCGAATTGTTCGTCTGTAATGTCAAGAAGGCTTGGTTGTTGAAATTGGATACCAACGTGGTTACATAGAACATCTAGACGTCCGAAGGTTTTTACTGTTTTCTCTACAATGGTGATACATTGCCTTTTATCTCGCAAGTCTCCTGGCATCAATAAACAACGTTGCCCGAGTTCTTCGATTCTTGCTTTTGTTCTATTAGCATCTTCGTGTTCATCTAAGTATGCAATCGCAACGTCAGCACTTTCCTTTGCGAAGGCAATGGCTACTGCTGCACCAATACCACTATCCCCTCCTGTAATGAGAGCAACTTTTCCCGCTAACTTACCACTCCCTTTGTAATTTGTATTTTCAATAATTGGAAGTGGTACCATTAAGCCTTCTACACCAGGATGCCGAAGTTGACGTTGTTCAGGTAAATTAATTGGGATTTCTTCATAGCGTGTGATTTTTCCGTAATTAGGGTACATGGGATAAGGTTGAGTTTTCATTTTCTCTAGAAACTTCTGTTGCATTTGTTTTATTTGTTGCAACTTACGCTCATCAGATTCTTGTGTCATTGAATTCCCTCCAAATGTACTTATTCCCTTTAAATGTTTATGTTGTTGACTGCTAATCCAAGTATTAATATTTCTGTAAGCTCTCTTGAGTAGGTTGAACGGATTAAATAGGGGAAATAAAGCAGGAAGAAAAGGCCAAATAGAGAAAAGTACCATAATTCCAAATGCTTCAGAAAAACAATGAAAGGAATGATCACTTGTACAACATCAATCCAAGTCACCTGTTATATAGAAATGGAGAGACAACAAGCAGTCAAGAGAGTGATCAATTATTCGCTAAACAGTTAGGCTATATCGAGATCACGGGCGGTCATATTGTTGCCTGTGATCCTTTTGTTTCAGGTATGGACCAATCTTTTACGAGGAAGGTTGCTCTAGGGAAATATCCTATTATACTTGTAGTTAAGCGGTTGGAAAACGGAGACGAACGAGTAGCCTATGCAATGATCAAGTTTACAAACGAGCAAGCAACAGAATGGGAGCTTGCTACAAGAATAGGGCAAGAACTCAATCAATTAAAAGAAGAAGAGTTCTGTGGCTACGGTGTAAATAAGGTTATGGGCTGCTTTATGGATGCGGAGTCAGCTATATATCTTCAAGCGTATGAGGATAAGCGATATAAAGAGGACAATGATTTTTATCTTTACGAGGAATTTGAAGAAGCTCTTGCGCAAAACTACAAGCACACATGGGGCTGGCTCGTCACCCGTTTTCATGACAAGGTGGACATTGCCAGGTTTACAACAGGTTTCGGTGACGGGATGTACCCGAGTTTTTGGGGATGGATGAAAACGGAGAACCTGCTTGCCTAGTGACAGACTTTCTAATAATGGATTGATGAGAAGCCCATGAAATCATGGGTTTCTTTATTGTTCTTTGATTATAGACTTAGGCAGTTTTTGATTAAACCTATTATTTTAAGCGACTCTATAGTAAGTCACTTTTCCGATGCTTTTTTCTATTAATTTCTCTTTAAAAAATTCAATGATTCTATAAAAATAAAAAAACTCTCCGATAATGAAGAAGTAAGATAATGAAAAGGGAGTGTTATTTTTGAAAAAATGGATCGTCATGATGTTACTAGTAATCCTTTCATTCACGCAGTCAGTTCAAATGGTACATGCAGCTAAGGATGAATGGAATCAATTAGCTGATTTGCCAACAGCAAGAGTGGGAGCTGTAGCTAATGCTGTAGATGGGAAAATTTATGTAATTGGTGGGTTTAATGCCGACAAAGAAACGTTAGAATATGATCCATCTGTAAACAAATGGACTAAAAAGACAGATATACCTACTGGAAGAGGAGGAGCAGCATCAGTAGTAGTAGGTTCAAAAATATATGTCCTTGCTGGAAAACATACGGGTTTTACTTATAATAAGTTCGAAGTGTATGATACAAAAAAAGATGAATGGGAAACACTACCTGATATTCCCTTTGTTAGCAAATCAAAAGGCTCATATAACGTTCAAGCGGGTGTTATTGGAAATAAAATTTATGTATTTGGTGGAAAAGAGTTTTTTAGCTATGATCTTTCTAAGCAAACATGGAAAGAAGAAGCTCCTCTAAATGTTAAAATAGAAGGAGCAATCGGTCTAGTATTAGATGAGAAGTTTTACATCTTTGGCAAAAACGATAAACGTGAAGTTTTTGAATTTGACGCTAAAAAAGAAGTTTGGACTGCAAAGAAAAAAGGGTTTGTCAGTGGTTACTTGAATGGTGTAACTTATAAAAATAACATGATATTTCCCGGTGGTTCAACAAGGAGTTTAATTGTATATGATACTGAACAAGAAGAATTAGTTAGAATAGATGTGCCTTACCACAATATGCGTATAGGAGCTTCATCAGTAGTTATTGATGATACATTATACCTTATAGGTGGTAGAGATTATAATGAGAATTATACAGAGATTGCAGATCAAAACTACAAATCTGTCATCTCTTTATCTTTAAAAGACCTGCAATTTCCAAACAACACTGAAACCGAACCACCTGGCGACAAAGACCCAGAACCAACAACACCGCCTAAAGACGATGCAACAAATGAAGACGGCGATGCACTACTCATCATCACAATGGTCAATGGCTTGCAAAAAGAGTATGACCTCTCCATGAAAGAAGTCAACGCTTTCCTATCATGGTACAAAAAGCGTGATGCAGGAGAAGGTCCAGGTTTTTATGAAATTGACGAGCATGACAATAACAAAGGTCCATTTGAAAGTAAAAAGGATTATGTAGTGTTTAAAAACATTCTCATGTTCGAAGTCAATAAATATAAGAAGTAATTGAAATCGAAGCCATCTAGTCCGACTAGGTGGCTTTTGAGTTAGCTCGACAGCTTTCAGCAATTTTAAGGCAAATTTAAGCTCGGATTTCATTTCAAATGTATTAAATCTTTGTTACAATAAGACAGCTTTGCTCAAAAGAGACATTCCAAGGTTCGACATTTTTTTAGCAATTCTTAAAAATTTTATGGTTTGATATGAAACTCTTTTGATGATCCATGCGTCTCTATAAGTGTCAAAAGAAAAGAGGTTATCAATATGCTATTCAAAAAGCTATCAGAAAATAAGTCTGTAAAATGGATAGGATATACAAGCTTTTACTTACTTATTTTGCTATTATTGTTCTTTATTTACGGATTCCACACAGCAAATACGGGATCATTCATTTACAACGATTTTTAATTGGAGATTAAACTATGAAACTATTACACACGATTCATGAATACCAGCAAACGAAACCAACACAGCCAGCATTTGTTTCTCAACAGGCGTCGATCACATATGATGAGCTTTGGCATTTATCAGACCAAATGGCTGGTGCGATCGATGCGGTCGCAGCTGGCAGTGAACCTGTCATTGTCTACGGTCATATGGAGCCAGAGATGCTGATATCTTTCTTAGGCAGTGTGAAATCAGGCAGACCTTATATTCCGGTCGACATCTCGATACCTGTCGAGCGCATCGTCTCAATCATTGAAAGCTCAAAAGCCAGTCTATTGATATGTGCAAATGAGCAGAATGTATTAGATGTAGAAGAGCACATTGAAGTGAAGAGTGCGGCATCGCTTTTAGCACTTGAAAAAGAAGCACCGCCAGCCACGCAGTGGGTTCAACAAGATGATGTTTTCTACATTATTTATACGTCTGGCAGTACCGGAAAACCGAAAGGCGTTCAGGTAACAGCCAATAATTTAGAAAGCTTTACAGAGTGGATGTGCCGTGACTTCCCAATTGGTGAGGGACGCACATTCTTAAATCAAGCACCATTTTCTTTTGACTTATCAGTGATGGATCTCTATCCAGCGCTTCAATCAGGCGGCACGCTTTACTGTTTAGTAAAAGATCTCGTCAATAAGCCAAAGGATATGTTTGCAGCACTTGGTCAATCTGACGTTGAAGTGTGGACATCAACACCTTCTTTTGTGCAAATGTGTTTAATGGACCCTTCCTTTTCAGGGGAGCTTTTACCTGAGCTGAAAGTTTTCTTGTTCTGCGGTGAGGCGCTTCCTGTAGCTGTAGCAAGTGCACTTCTGGAGCGTTTTCCAAAGGCGCAGGTCTTTAATACGTATGGTCCAACTGAAGCAACTGTTGCGATCACATCGATTGAAGTCACGCAGGAGATTCTTGATCAGCACGATTCTTTACCAGTCGGCTATGCCAAACCTGATACAGACATCGTCATTTTAGATGAAGAAGGCAAGACACTTCCTGATGGTGAAAAAGGAGAAATTGTCATCGTGGGGCCAAGTGTCACGAGAGGCTACTTAGGTGAACAAGCCTTGACAGATAAAGTGTTCTTTGAATACGAAGGACGTCCTGCTTACCGTACAGGTGACGCAGGTGTGGCGCAGGATGGTTTAATTACGTGCCATGGCCGTCTCGACTATCAAATTAAGCTTCATGGATACCGGATGGAGCTTGAAGAAATTGAATATCATGTAAGCGAGACAACCTATGTCAATGCTTGTGTGATTGTGCCATTCCAGCCAAACGGTCATGTTGAGTACTTGATTGCAGCGATTGTTCCAGCAGCTCATTCATTTGAAAAAGAGTATCAGCTGACAAGCGCGATTAAGAAAGAAATGGCGGATTCACTGCCAGCGTACATGATCCCAAGAAAGTTTGTCTATCTTGAGCAGCTGTACATGACGCCAAACGGGAAGGTTGACCGTAAGAGAATCGCGAAAGAGGTTCTTCTATGATTCCGTTTAGTTCATTCTTTTTCTTCATTCTAATTGGTATTCTTCTTTTGCCGACGATCATTCTTGGTCTTCGCGGCAAAAGAATGCAGGGCTACAACATGTTTGCAACGGTTGTGGCGCTGGCACTTATTTTCTCAAAGGATGCCCATGGCGCGCTGCTGCTCTTCTTGTTCACGGTGTGGCAAGTCTTCATCATCCGCCTGTACCTTGCATACCGGTTAAAGGCGAATCAGGCATCTGTTTTCTATGCAGCAGTGGTGGCATCTATTTTGCCGCTTGTACTGTCAAAGATTTTACCGTTCTTTTTAACTCATCAGCCGCACCAGCCGCCGCCAATGAACTGGCTGAGCTTTTTGGGGATCTCGTACTTAACATTTAAAGGTGTTCAGTTAATTATTGAGACAAGAGACGGCTTGATTAAGAAGAAAATCCCGATTCACCGTTTGGTCTATTTCATTGTCTTTTTCCCGACGATTTCATCAGGTCCGATTGACCGTTACCGCCGATTTGAAAAGGATATGGATACGCCGCCTGAAAAGGAAGCATACAGTGATCTTCTATATGCCGGTATTCATAAAATTTTCATTGGCTTCTTATATAAGTTCATTATTGGGTATCTAATTCACACATATATTCTGATGAATATTCATCATATTAGCAGCAGTCACTTTGTTCAGCAGTTAACGTATATGTATGCTTACAGCATGTATTTGTTCTTTGACTTTGCTGGATATACAATGTTTGCTGTAGGTGTGAGTTATATTATGGGCATTAAGTCGCCAGAGAACTTTAATAAACCGTTTATCAGCCGAAATATTAAAGACTTCTGGAATCGCTGGCATATGTCCCTGTCCTTCTGGTTCAGAGACTACGTGTTTATGAGATTTGTGTTCTTTATGACCAAAAAGAAGTGGATTAAGAACCGTATGGCTGTATCAAATATCGGGTACTTTATCCTCTTTCTATTGATGGGTGCTTGGCATGGTCTTGCCCTTCAATATATTATTTACGGACTATATCATGCAGTTGTTATGTCCGGTTACAATTTATTTGAGAAATGGAATAAAAAGCACAAGTGGTGGCCGGATAATAAGGTCACAATGGTTGTGTCTATCATTATTACATTCCATGTGATTTGTTTCGGATTTTATATTTTTTCAGGAAAACCATTTCATCATTAATGATTAAGGGAGTAGAAAATTATGGAATTTAAAAATCAAGTATACGGTATTATTGCAGAGGTTTGTCAGGACGACGTTGTGAAAGAAAATCCAGAGATTGCGATTTTTGAAGAAGGTCTTCTTGATTCATTTGGTACAGTAGAACTGCTTATGGCAATTGAAAGTCAACTCGGAATCACTGTTCCGATTACAGAATTCGATCGTGATGTGTGGGATACGCCGAATCATATTGCTGAGCAGCTGGCAGAGATGAAGTAATGAAAAAGCGTTTTTTTGGGCCGCTTATTTTAGCGGCTGTTCTATTCATTGGTGTTCTTCTTGTACCAAATGCATGGCTCTCACACCTGATCCCAAAAGACAAATTACAAAAGTCAGCCACAGAATTAGATCCAGGGATGTTTCAAGGGCTTTATTTACAAGATGAAATGCTAAAAGATCCAACTTATTTGCCGATCTATGGATCTTCTGAACTATCACGTTTTGATCCATATCACCCTTCGAATTTCTTTCATGAGAATCCTCAAGGGTTTACACCTTATCTTATTGGAAAAGGTGGATCGCAATCATTAATTCATGCGATGAACTTCGCAGCGCATATGGATGAATTAAAAGGGAAGAAGCTTGTATTTATCGTGTCCCCGCAGTGGTTTGTGAAATGGGGATCTGACGAGAATCACTTTGCACCTAACTATTCAGCGCTTCAAGCGCTGAATCTTGCCTATAATAAAGAAATTGATCCAACTGTGAAAAAAGAGCTGATTAAAAGAATCATGAAATTTAAAGCAGTCAAAAACGACATGGTGATTACAGAGCTTTTTAAAGCAGAGCTATCTGGGAACAAGTTCGCTTATGGCGCGATTTCTCCTATTGCGAAAATATACTATGGCATGCTTCAAAAGAAAGACATGTACTATACGATTGGATCGGGGCATGAGCGCAAGCTTCAACCGTCTCCTTCAGTCAAAGGAAAAACATGGGCTGAGCTTGAAAAAGAAGCGAGCATTTTTGGTGCGAAAAGAGCAGGGGACAACCCGTTTTATATTAATCAAAAACTGTTTGACCACAAGCTGAAACCGATCATGAAAAAGATGAAGGATTCCCGTGAAGGTCATTCTTATGCGGAATCACCAGAATACAAAGATTTTCAAATCATGCTTGATATTTTAAAACAGGCAGGGGCAAAGCCTTTGTTTGTAACGATTCCTGTCAACGGAAAGTGGTATGATTACACCGGTTTTCCGAAAGAAGGCCGTACAGGTTATTATGAAAAAATCAATCGTCAAATTCGAGATAATGGGTATGAAGTCGCAGATTTGACTAAGCATGAGTACGATCCATATTTCTTTAAAGATACGATTCATGTGTCTTATAAAGGATGGGTGTACATCGATAAGGCAATTGAAAAGTTTTACAAAGAGCAGTAGAATGCAGCAGCTTTCTGCTGCTTTTTGTTTGTCGAATCAGCGGATATCTTGTATAACTAAGGGAAAAGGGCTATGCTGTAGATGGAGGCGATATGATGAATCGTTCTGAGAAAAAAGAACTATTAAAGCGTTCGAAGAAGCATTTTAATGATCATGCCTTTTGGGAAAAGTTAAAAAAGACGGCACAAAAAGCTGGTGTCTCTCTTGTCTATGCTGTGCTATTACTTTACTATACATTGCAAAAACCCGAAGTGCCGGTCAAAGCAAAGACCTTGATTATTGGAGCACTCGGCTACTTTATCCTTCCACTTGATCTCATTCCGGATACATTAATTGGTGTCGGCTATACAGATGATTTAGGAGCCATTACATTTGCTTTGCTTCAAGTAGCAATGTACATTGATGATGATGTGAAAGGGAAAGCAAAAGACAGGCTGTCAAAATGGTTCGGCGAAAAAACCGATACGTCTTTGATTGATCAAAAGCTTGAGGATGGCGGTATGCCGTCTGCATAAAGAAAAGCCTCCGTTATTGGAGGCTTTTTTCTTTACCCTAAAAATTTCACGCAAACTGGATGAGGGACGGTAATGTCTGATTGTAAGACAGTGAGTCGTCCTGTTTCTTTGTCGCGTTTGTATAACACAAGATTGCTAGATTCTTGGTTTGAACCGACGAGGAATTCTTCTGTTGGATCAAGTACAAAATCTCTAGGCCAGTTTCCTTCAGAAGAAGCAATCTCGACTAGGCTTAATTGGCCATCAGCGTCTGTTTTAAAAATCGCAATGCTGTCATGACCGCGATTTCCTGCATAAACAAATTGTCCGTCTGAAGAGACATGAATGGCACTTCCTTGATTGTTCTCCGTAAAATCGCTTGGAATGGTCGCGATTGTTTGGATCTCTTCAAAATGACCATCTTCAAAGTAACGAAGCACAATGACCTCTGAGCTTAGCTCTGTCATGACATATGCCACAGGTTTCGTTGGGTGGAATGTGATATGACGAGGTCCGCTGCCTGGCTTTGTTTCAAATGTATGAGCAAGCTCAAGTTTGCCGTCTTCTTTCTTATACGTATAAATTCCATCTGTTCCAAGGTCAACAGCCACTGCAAATTGTTCATCTGGCGTGAGACCCATAAAGTGAGTGTGCGGCTTTTCCTGACGATCTTCGTTAGGGCCAGTTCCTTCATGCTGCGCCTGTGAGAGCGTGCGGATCACTGAGCCGTTTTCAGCATCGATTTCATACATCTCTGCTGTCCCTTTATGATAGTTCGCTGTATACGCCGTTTTCGTTTGACTGTCCACGCTGACGTGGCAAGGAGAAGCTCCATCGGCAAGCTCTTGGTTGATGAAGTGAAGTCTGCCTGTTGTTGAATCAATTTGATACGCAGCAAGGCCGCCCTGTGATCCTTTTTTCACAACAGCATAAACAAACTTTTGATCCTCTGACACGGTTAAATATGTAGGATTTTCAAGTTCAGCAGCAACTTCTACTTGCTCAATCTGCTGCTTGTCCGTATTTAATGTAAACGTATAAACACCTTTACTGTCTCCCTTTGTATACGTACCGATATAACCTCTGATGTTAGCCATGTATTGCCCTCCTTCTATTAGATGCTCTCATTCTATCATAAATTCATAGGAAAACGCTTTAGAAAGGCATGCCAAAAGAAAAACAAAGCCAAAGAAATCTCACAATATTCATCAAAAATGTTGTGAAAAAATATCACAAAAGTTTTCTCAAAAGAAAACCGTTCATGTAAAGTAAATAAATTGAAGAAAAAATACAAAAAATTTTAAGTTTTTTCATTCCTTGTCTAGCAAAGGTGTAAGCGTATACATTTAATTTTGATTAGTCTAAATTGTCTAATAATTTTAAAAATGCTGTTGACACTGTATGGAAAGCGGCGTAAGATGGGTTCAACAAAAGCTAAACAAACACGCAGTGCAAGCGAGAGACACTTCAATATAAAGTGTCTGAAAATTCAACTACTTTTTGTTTGAAAGAGAGGGTGCTCACTGAAAATGGAAGACCAAAAGGAACAGTGGATCTTTTTAAACGATGAACTCGTGAAAAAAGAGGATGCGAAAATTTCAGTTTACGATCATGGCTTCTTATATGGCGACGGTGTTTTTGAAGGGATTCGCGTGTATAACGGAAATATCTTTCGAATGAAAGAACATTTAGACCGCCTGTATGATTCCGCTAGATCCATTATGCTGAACATTCCATATTCACTTGAGGAACTCACGGAAAAAATGATTCATACCGTTGAAAGGAACGGCCTAAAGGATGCCTATATCCGCCTTGTCGTCTCAAGAGGAGCAGGTGATCTTGGGTTAGATCCTAACAACTGCGGGAGAGCCAATACAGTGATCATTGTAGAGCCGCTGGCCATTTTTCCAAAGCACCTATATGAAACGGGTATTGATATTTTGACGGTTCCAACAAGACGAAATCGTCCAGATGTCCTTAGCCCAAAAGTGAAATCATTAAATTATTTGAATAACATTCTTGTCCGAATCGAAGCCCATATGGCCGGTGTGAGTGAAGCGCTGATGCTGAACGATCAAGGGTACGTGGCGGAAGGTTCTGCAGACAACGTGTTTATTTATAAAAAAGGTAAGCTTTTTACACCGCCAGGTTATATTGGCGCACTTGAAGGCATTACAAGAAATGCCATCATGGAGATTGCAGAAGACTTAGGCTACGAAGTGAAAGAAGAACCATTCACAAGACATGATGTGTATACAGCTGAAGAAGTATTTCTAACAGGAACCGCAGCCGAAGTTATCGCCGTTGTAAAAGTTGACGGCCGTACAATCGGTGAAGGAAAACCTGGGTTCCACACAAACAAACTTCTTGAACAATTCCGTAAGCGAGTAGTTGAAGAGGGAGAAAAAGTCGTTTTTGCAGATGAAAACATTCATGCAAGTTAAATAGATATCGATAAACGTTGAAGAGGACTAGTAGCTTTAGAGTCAGTATCTACAGAGAGCCGGTGCTAGCTGGAAACCGGTGTTACTTTCTAAAGTGAACTCACCTCTGAGTGTCTGCTTGAAATGATAGTAGGGCAGGCCGAGTGACATTGCTCACTCGTTACCAAAATGGACGAAAGATGTCCATGAGACGGCAGCAGGGTTGCCGTGAACAAGGGTGGTACCGCGAAAAACAAAGCTTTTTCGCCCCTTTGACCTAGTGAAAAGTAGTGTCATTGTGGGGTGAGAAGGCTTTTTTATATGGTCTCATATCTCTATCTTGAATGGAAAAGGGTGAAAGGACTTGACTGAAGCAAGACAAAGAGGAGGAAATCAAATGGGGACAAATGTACAAATGGAGACGGAAAAATCAAAAGCACCACAAACGATGAACGGTGCACTCATGTTAATTGAAGCACTCAAAAGAGAAAAAGTAGAAGTCATTTTTGGCTATCCGGGCGGAGCAGTTTTGCCAATCTACGATAAAATTTACGATTCTGGTTTATTTCATGTCCTGCCAAGACATGAGCAGGGAGCGATTCACGCAGCAGAAGGATACGCAAGAGTATCTGGTAAACCGGGTGTGGTCATTGCCACATCAGGGCCGGGAGCGACAAACCTTGTGACAGGAATTGCAGATGCGATGATTGATTCACTTCCCCTTGTTGTATTCACAGGGCAGGTGGCAACGTCAGTCATTGGATCGGATGCATTCCAAGAAGCAGATGTACTCGGCATCACAATGCCAATTACAAAGCACAGCTACCAGGTAAGGAATCCAGAGGAATTACCAGGTGTCATTAAAGAGGCATTCCATATCGCAACAACAGGCAGACCTGGTCCAGTCTTAATTGATATTCCAAAAGATGTCGCAGGCATTGAAGGAACCTTTGAATATGATCAGCCAATTGATTTACCTGGTTATCAGCCAAAAGTAGAGCCGAACTATTTGCAAATTCGCAAATTAGTAGAAGCTGTCAGCAGAGCGAAAAAACCAGTCATTCTAGCAGGAGCCGGCGTTCTTCATGGCAAAGCATCTGAAGAATTAAGACAGTATGTAGAGCAGCAGCAAATCCCAGTCGCTCATACATTGCTTGGACTTGGCGGATTCCCGGCAAAGCATCCTCTTTTCCTAGGGATGGCTGGTATGCATGGCACATATGCAGCGAACATGGCTCTTCATCAATGTGATCTGCTCATTTCAATCGGAGCAAGATTTGATGACAGGGTAACAGGCAACCTCAATCATTTTGCGAAACATGCGAAGGTCGCTCATATTGACATCGACCCAGCGGAAATCGGCAAGAACATTCATACCCATATCCCGGTTGTTGGAGACAGTAAGCTCGTTCTTGAAGAACTGATCAAGCAAGACGGGAAGCAAGGGGAATCAGACGAATGGAAAAATCAATTAGATCAGTGGAAGGAAGAATATCCACTCTGGTACGTTGAAAACGAAGCAGAAGGCTTTAAGCCTCAAAAGCTGATTGAATACATTCATCAATTCACAAAAGGTGAAGCCATTGTCGCAACTGATGTGGGACAGCATCAAATGTGGGCGGCACAGTTCTATCCATTTGAAAATGCAGATAAGTGGGTCACATCTGGAGGTCTTGGCACAATGGGCTTCGGATTACCAGCAGCCATCGGCGCTCAGCTGGCTGATCAAGAGGCAACTGTTGTAGCGATTTTAGGAGACGGAGGTTTCCAAATGACCCTGCAAGAACTTGCCGTTATCCGTGAGCTGAACCTTCCAGTCAAAGTGATTGTACTCAATAATCACAGCCTTGGAATGGTAAGACAATGGCAAGAAATTTTCTACGAAGAACGCTACTCACATTCTAAATTTTCAGAGCAGCCAGACTTCGTCAAATTATCTGAAGCTTATGGCATTAAAGGAATCAGAATCTCATCAGACGAAGAGGCGAAAGAAAAGCTTGAAGAAGCCTTAACCTCTAGAGAGCCTGTTTTCATCGATGTCAATGTAGCGCGAGATGAAAAAGTATTCCCGATGGTAGCACCGGGGAAAGGACTTCATGAGATGGTGGGGGTGAAACCTTGAAAAGAATTATTGTGTTGACTGTATTAAATCGATCAGGCGTACTGAACAGAATCACAGGCCTCTTTACTAAAAGACACTACAACATTGAAAGCATTACGGTCGGCCATTCTGAGATTCAAGATGTATCACGCATCACGTTCGTCGTCCATGTAGACCAGGAGAAAGACATCGAACAGCTGACAAAACAGCTGAACAAACAAATCGATGTTCTGAAAGTAACAGACATTACAAACCAATCAATCGTTCAGCGAGAGCTGGCTTTGATAAAAGTCGTATCTGCACCAGCATCTAGAATGGAGATCACGGGTGTCATTGAACCGTTTAGAGCTTCTATTGTAGATGTGAGCAGAGAGAGTGTCGTCATTCAGGTGACAGGTGAGTCTTCAAAAATTGAAGCACTCATTGAATTACTTAAGCCATACGGCATTAAAGAAGTCGCCAGAACTGGCACTACGGCCTTTGCGAGAGATAATCAGCAAAAGCCGCAAACAAATAAAACAATTTCAATTGTCTAAACAAAAGGAGAGAGTCAAATGGTAAAAGTATATTATAACGGTGATATTCAAGAAAACGTATTAAATGGTCAAAAGGTAGCAATCATTGGTTACGGTTCACAAGGTCATGCACATGCATTGAACTTAAAAGAAAGCGGCGTAGATGTGATCGTCGGCGTAAGAAAAGGCGGATCTTATACAAAAGCACAAGAAGACGGCCATCAAGTATTCACAGTAAAAGAAGCAGCAGCACAAGCAGACGTCGTGATGGTACTACTTCCAGATGAGCAGCAAAAGAAAGTATATGATGAAGAAATCAAAGATCAATTAGAAGCTGGCAACTCACTTGTATTCGCACACGGATTCAACGTTCACTTCCATCAAATTGTTCCTCCAAGTGACGTAGACGTGTATCTTGTAGCGCCAAAAGGACCAGGACATCTTGTGAGAAGAACATATGAGCAAGGCGCTGGTGTACCTGCCCTATTTGCTATCTATCAAGATGTATCTGGCCAAGCGAAAGACAAAGCACTTGCTTATGCAAAAGCGATCGGCGGAGCAAGAGCGGGCGTTCTTGAAACAACATTTAAAGAAGAAACAGAAACGGATCTATTCGGTGAGCAGGCAGTTCTTTGTGGAGGCCTTACTTCACTAGTAAAAGCAGGATTCGAAACGTTAACAGAAGCTGGTTATCAGCCAGAGCTTGCATACTTCGAGTGTCTGCATGAACTAAAATTGATCGTTGACCTTATGTATGAAGAAGGATTAGAAGGTATGAGATATTCAATCTCTGATACAGCACAATGGGGTGACTTCGTATCAGGACCACGCGTTGTGGATGCAAAGGTAAAAGAATCAATGAAAGCTGTTTTGACTGATATCCAAAACGGAACATTTGCAAAAGAATGGATTGTTGAAAACCAAGTGAATCGCCCACGTTTCAATGCGATCAATGCAAATGAAAATGAGCACCAAATTGAAATCGTTGGTAGAAAGCTTCGTGAAATGATGCCTTTCGTTAAACAAGGAAAGAAAAAGGAAGCGGTGAGCGTCGGTGCGGAAAATTAATTTTTTTGACACAACACTTCGGGATGGAGAGCAATCACCAGGAGTGAACTTAAATGCACAAGAAAAGCTTATCATTGCAAAGCAGCTTGAGCGCCTTGGGGTTAATATCATTGAAGCGGGTTTTCCCGCTTCATCCCGAGGGGATTTCTTAGGCGTACAAGAAATAGCAAGAACGATTAAAAACTGTTCTGTTGCTGGCCTTGCACGATGTGTGAAAGGTGACATTGATGCTGCATGGGAAGCATTAAAAGATGGAGTGGAGCCAAGGCTTCATGTCTTTATTGCCACTTCTGACATTCACCTGAAGCATAAACTAAAGAAAACACGTGAAGAAGTGGTAGAACAGGCTGTCGCAATGGTGAAATATGCGAAAGAACGTTTTCCAGTTGTCCAATGGTCAGCAGAAGATGCGTGCCGTACAGATCTTGCTTTCTTAGCAGAAATTGTAGAAAAGGTCATTGACGCGGGGGCGAGTGTCATTAACTTGCCAGATACAGTTGGATACCTAGCGCCAAAAGAGTACGGAAATATTTTTAAGTATATGAAGGAACACGTTCCAAATATCGACCGTGTCAACTTGTCTGCTCACTGTCACGATGATCTAGGAATGGCTGTGGCAAACTCACTTGCTGCTATTGAAAATGGAGCAGATCAAATTGAAACGGCTGTCAACGGAATTGGCGAGCGCGCTGGAAATGCCGCTTTAGAAGAAATTGCAGTAGCTCTTCATATTCGAAAAGACTTTTACCAGGTCGAATCAACGATTCAATTGAATGAAATTAAGCGTACAAGTGATGTAGTGAGCAAATACTCAGGAATGATTGTGCCGCGTAATAAAGCAGTCGTTGGAAACAACGCATTTGCACATGAATCAGGTATTCACCAAGATGGTTTCCTCAAAGAAAAAACAACCTATGAAATTATTTCTCCAGAGCTTGTCGGTGTGACAACAGATGTGCTTGTCCTTGGAAAACACTCCGGAAGACACGCGTTTAAAGACCGCATGAAAACACTAGGCTTTAAACTAACGGAAGACGAAATCAATAAATTCTTTGAGACTTTTAAGAACTTGACAGAGAAGAAGAAAGAAATTACAGATGATGACTTGATCTCTATTATATTAGAAGAAAAAGTAGCAGACCGAAAAATCGGCTACGAATTTGAAAGTCTGCAAGTACACTATGGAACAGAACAAATGCCAACAGCAACAGTTTCTCTGAAAAACCAAGAAACACAGGAAGTCATTCAAGAAGCAGCTACAGGTGCAGGCAGTGTAGAGGCTGTGTACAATACGCTTGAGCGCTGTATGGAAGAAAGAATTCATTTGCTGGACTACCGCATTCAATCAAATGGAAAAGGCAGAGATGCACTAGCAGAAGTATATGTCACTGTTTCAATAGAAGGAAAAGAAACAGCAGGGCGCGGTGTAGCGCAAGATGTACTTGAAGCATCAGCAAAAGCTTACGTCAATGCAGTGAACAGACATTTAATCTTCAAATCAAATCTGATTGAAATTGAGAAACATCACGCGATCTCATAGGAAAGGAGGAAGGTTCTCATGAAAAAGAAAATTGCACTTTTGCCCGGCGATGGAATCGGACCGGAAGTTGTGACATCTGCAGTCGCCGTCCTTCAAGAGGCAGCGGCTCAATTTAGACACGAATTCGAATTCGAAACTGCGCTTATTGGCGGTATCGCAATAGATGAAAAAAACAACCCGCTTCCAAAGGAAACAGTAGATGTATGCAAAAACGCTGATGCGATTTTATTAGGAGCAGTCGGCGGACCAAAGTGGGATCAAAACCCGCCAGAGCTTCGTCCAGAAAAAGGCTTACTTGCCATTCGTAAACAGCTGGACTTATTTGCAAACATCCGCCCTGTAAAGGTGTTCGATAGTTTAAGCGAGGCATCTCCATTAAAACAGGATCACATTAACGGAGTCGATTTCGTCATCGTTCGTGAATTAACTGGCGGTCTCTATTTTGGTGAACCAAGCGAACGCTATACGGATGATGAAGGAAAAGAAGCTGCCGTTGATACGCTCCTTTATACAAAGGAAGAAATTGTCCGCGTATTAAAAGAAGCGTTCGACATGGCTTTAACGAGACGGAAAAAAGTGACGTCTGTGGATAAAGCGAATGTTCTTGCTTCTAGTAAACTATGGCGGGATGCAGTAGAAGAAGTTGCTGCTCAATATCCAGAAGTTGAATTTGAGCATATGCTCGTCGACAATGCTGCCATGCAGCTGATTTACAAGCCCGCTCAATTTGATGTCATTGTGACGGAGAATATGTTCGGTGATATTTTAAGTGACGAAGCTTCTATGATTACTGGATCACTCGGCATGCTGCCATCTGCTAGTTTATCAAGCACTGGCCTTCATTTATATGAGCCAATTCATGGTTCAGCACCCGATATTGCGGGGCAAAACGTTGCAAACCCTCTGGCAACCATTTTATCAGCAGCAAGCTTGCTTAGAACATCCTTTGCATTAGAAGAAGAAGCGGCTGCAATAGAAGAAGCTGTCGAAGCTGTTCTTGCCTCTGGCAAACGAACAAAAGATTTAGCAGCAAAAGAGGGAACTTATCAAACGACTGAAGAAATCACTAATGCGGTTGTAGACGCACTCAAGCAGCGCGTGCAAACCATTGTGTAAATAGAATCTTGTGGAATTAGATAGAGGGAGGAAAAGGGTTATGCCTCGAACAATCATCGAAAAAATATGGGATCAGCATGTAGTCAAAAGCGGCGAGGGAAAACCAGACCTTTTATATATTGATCTGCACTTGGTGCATGAAGTGACATCACCTCAAGCATTTGAAGGATTAAGACAAAAAGGACGCAAGGTGAGAAGACCTCAAAATACGTTTGCGACGATGGATCACAACATCCCAACAGTGAATCGATTTGTGATCAAAGATGAGATTGCTAAAAAGCAAGTGAGTGCCTTAGAGCGCAACTGTGCGGAATTTGGCGTTCGTCTTGCTGACCTTCACAGTGTTGACCAAGGAATTGTCCATGTCGTTGGACCTGAGCTTGGATTGACACTTCCGGGGAAAACAATCGTTTGTGGAGATAGTCATACATCAACTCACGGCGCGTTTGGTGCACTTGCCTTTGGGATCGGTACTAGTGAGGTTGAACATGTACTTTCTACACAAACACTTTGGCAGCAGCGTCCGAAAACGCTAGAAATTAGAGTAGACGGAAAGCTTCAAAAAGGGGTAACCGCCAAAGATGTCATTTTAGCCGTCATTGGTGCGCACGGCGTGAAGTTCGGCTCAGGTTATGTCATTGAATACACTGGGGAAGTATTCAGAAACATGACAATGGATGAGCGGATGACTGTTTGTAATATGTCGATTGAAGCAGGCGCGAGAGCAGGATTGATTGCACCTGATGAAGTCACCTTTGAATATTGCCGCGGCCGCAAATATGCACCGCAGGGCGAGGATTTCGAAGCAGCTATTAAAGAATGGGAAGAACTTAGAACAGATCCAGGTGCAACTTACGATAAAACCATTGTGTTAGATGGAAATAAGATTTCACCAATGGTTACGTGGGGAATTAACCCAGGAATGGTACTCCCTGTGGATGCATCAATCCCAGGACCTGAGGACTTTGCACAAGAAGATGATCAAAAAGAAGCGATTCGTGCTTACGAATACATGGGTGTCCACCCGCATCAGCGTATAGAAGATATTACGATTGAGCATGTCTTTATCGGCTCATGTACGAACTCAAGAATGACTGATTTACGCCAAGCTGCTTCTATGATTGAAGGACAAAAAGTAGCAGATCATGTCAGAGCGATTGTGGTGCCTGGCTCTCAAAGTGTCAAATTGCAAGCAGAAGAAGAAGGTCTTCATGAAATCTTCCTTGAAGCAGGATTTGAATGGAGAGAATCTGGCTGCAGTATGTGTCTTAGTATGAATAACGATGTGGTACCGGAGGGCGAACGCTGCGCGTCCACATCAAACCGTAACTTTGAAGGGCGTCAAGGGAAGGGTGCGAGAACGCATCTTGTCAGCCCGGCAATGGCTGCAATGGCTGCGATACATGGCCGCTTTGTCGATGTCAGGAAGTTTAATCAAGAGAAAACAGTCGTGTAAGGAGTTGTCATAGATGGAGCCTTTAGTCACTCATAAAGGAAAAGCCGCTGTGCTTAACCGTATCAATGTAGATACAGATCAAATTATTCCGAAACAATTTTTAAAAAGAATCGAACGAACAGGATATGGCCGCTTTGCCTTTTTCGACTGGCGTTATTTAGCCGATGGCAGCCCAAATCCAGATTTCGAACTAAATCAGCCGATCTATGAAGGAGCATCCATTTTGATCGCAGGGGAGAACTTTGGCTGCGGATCATCTAGGGAACATGCTCCTTGGGCGCTTGATGATTATGGCTTTAAAATTGTCATCGCACCATCATTCGCAGATATATTTCATCAAAACTGCTTTAAAAATGGGATGCTTCCGATTCGCCTTGATTATGATGTGTGGAAAACCTTCGCTGCGTCATATGAGAAAAAAGGGTATGAGATGACGGTTGATCTTGAAAAACAGCAGATAGAAGATCATGAAGGGAATATCACCCCTTTTCAAGTCGACCCTCACTGGAGAGAAATGCTCCTAAATGGTTATGATGAGATTTCATTAACATTACTTCTAGAAGATGACATTCAAGCATTTGAAGAAAAGCGCAGCAGCTGGCTGCGCGCTTAAGCAACGAGAAGCTGTCCGCCCGAGGTGTGACGGCTTCTTTTTTGCATGAAAACCTCTCGTTACTTGTGTTTACTAATCTTCGTTGGTAAACTGATAAAAAATATGCGCCCGAAAGGAACGTAAGCATGAAGCATGACAAGAAGAAAGATAATGTCATTTTGTTTCCTGGTCTGAAAGAAAGACTGATTGAAAAAGGAATGGCAGCATTAAAAGATAAGCAGTATCAAGAGGCGCTTCACTTGTTTTCAGAAGCTAAATCGTACGATGACGATGAAGAATCCGATATTCACCTCGGAATGGCCATTTGTTTTCTGGAGCTGGGTGAGCTGCAGGATGCAAAGCGTGTTTGTGAAAAAATGTTGCATGAAGGATATGGCCACTATTTCACTGTGCTCCAAGTGTATATGACGATCCTCATTCAGCTGAAAGAATATGAAGAAGTCAAACAGACGATTGAGGCTGTGCTCGAGGAAAACCATCTTCCGGCAGAAAGCGCGGAGCATTTTTACAAGCTGCTCGAATTTAGCAGAAAAATGATCGAATCACCTGAAGAGATTTTAGATGAAGATGAGGACGCCGGAAGTGAGGTCAACATAGATGATATGCTGAAGCGTCCGGAAGAACAGGTCCAGTTCATTCATTCATTGAAAGACCGGAATATTACACCGCATATGGGTCTATTAAATACAATCTTACAAAATCCTGATGGGAACCCTTTGGTCAAATCAATGATCCTGCAGCTTCTGGCAGATCATGATGTGGCAAAACCGGTTCATGTGACAAAATTCGGTGATTCTTTAACCCTTATTCCTTCTGAGGCTGTAAAGCCAGAGCAGATGCCGCTCCTTCAGCAAGTCCTTCGTATGCTTGATGACACGCTCGGCAATGAGAATCCGACCCTTTACCAAGCCGTGGAAGAGTTATGGCGCCGGCACTTATTTGTGTTGTATCCATTTCTTCCTAAATACACAGATCCGAGTCTTTGGGCAGCGGCACTTCATAAAGTAGGCTATGAAATGCATGGAATTGAGATTGAACTCGAAGAATTGCATCTATTGTATGAATTTAACGAACGAGAGCTGAGAGAAGCTTGCACAATGCTGAAAGATATTGAAGAAATTTCTTATTTGTAATTTGTCGATTTAGTTGAAAGACGGACTTGTTATGTTATAATATAATGGTTGTATTTGTGCATATATAGTGCAGTTGTCAGATTCCAACGGTTGAAAGACGATATGTATAATCAAGTCAAATGTTGTATACATAATGCAAGCTTCTTAGCGGAGTGCGTGGTTTTTGATTGGACGAAGTCTTTATGATGCTTTAGAATGGAGCAACGCACAATCTGAATAGATTTTTGGAGGGAAACACACATGTCAGTAAAATGGGAAAAACAAGAAGGTAACGAAGGCGTACTAACTGTAGAAGTTGACGCTGAAACATTTAACAAAGCACTTGATGATGCATTTAAGAAAGTGGTTAAGCAAGTATCGATCCCTGGATTCCGTAAAGGGAAAGTACCACGTGGTCTTTTCGAGCAGCGTTTTGGTGTAGAATCTCTTTATCAAGATGCATTAGATATTCTTCTTCCGGTTGAATATCCAAAAGCAATCGACGAAGCTGGTATCGAGCCAGTTGACCGCCCTGAAATCGATGTTGAGAAAATCGAAAAAGGCGAAAACTTAATCTTCACTGCAAAAGTAACAGTGAAGCCTGAAGTAAAACTTGGTGACTACAAAGGTCTTAACGTAGAAAAAGACGACACAGCTGTTACTGATGAAGATGTACAAGAAGAGCTTAAAGGCATGCAAAACCGTCAAGCTGAGCTTGTTGTCAAAGAAGAAGGCGCAATCGAAAACGGCGATACAGTTGTTCTTGATTTCGAAGGATTCGTTGATGGAGAAGCATTCGAAGGCGGAAAAGCTGAGAACTACTCTCTTGAAGTAGGTTCTGGTTCATTCATTCCTGGTTTCGAAGAGCAATTAGTTGGTCTTGAAGCTGGCGGTGAAAAAGACGTAGAAGTTACATTCCCAGAAGAATACCATGCTGAAGACCTTGCAGGTAAACCAGCTGTATTCAAAGTGAAAATTCATGAAATCAAAGCAAAAGAACTTCCAGCACTTGACGATGAGTTCGCTAAAGATGTTGATGAAGAAGTAGAAACGCTTGCTGAGTTAACTGAAAAAACGAAGAAACGTCTTGAAGAAGCAAAAGAAAACGAAGCAGAAGGAAAACTTCGTGAAGAGCTAGTTGCGAAAGCTTCTGAAAATGCGGAAGTTGACATCCCACAAGCGATGGTTGACACTGAGCTAGACCGCATGATGAAAGAATTCGAACAACGTCTTCAAATGCAAGGAATGAACCTTGAGCTTTACTTCCAATTCTCTGGACAAGATGAAGATGCGCTGAAAGAGCAAATGAAAGAAGATGCTGCTAAACGCGTAAAATCTAACCTAACACTTGAAGCAATTGCTGCTGCAGAAAACTTACAAGTGTCTGACGAAGAAGTGGAAGAAGAACTTTCAAAAATGGCTGAAGCATACAACATGCCAATTGAAAATATCAAACAAGCGATCGGATCTACTGAAGCAATGAAAGAAGATCTAAAAGTTCGTAAAGCAATTGATTTTCTTGTAGAAAACCGTTAATATGGTGCATAATAATAAAACAGGGCGCGAGTGACTCGTGCCTTGTTTTGTACAATTTTTGACTTATCATCGCTTCTTTTGGAAACGATAGTGTAAGTCGCATCTTTCTGTCATACATATCTCAATGTGCAGTGTTAGAAACACATCGTTACCGTCTTTTAGGAAAGTATGGTAAAATGCATACATACTGGACCCAGAAAGGTAGCTGACTGTTAGCTACAGGCAAGTGAAGAAGAATAAGGGGTGAAAGAATGTTTAAATTCAACGAGGAAAAAGGTCAATTAAAATGCTCGTTTTGCGGAAAAACGCAAGATCAAGTGCGTAAACTGGTCGCAGGACCTGGCGTATATATATGTGATGAATGTATCGAGCTTTGCACGGAAATAGTTGAAGAAGAGCTCGGCACAGAGGAAGAAGTTGAATTCAAGGATGTTCCGAAGCCTCATGAAATTCGGGAGATTCTTGATGAATATGTCATCGGACAAGACAATGCGAAAAAATCCTTAGCTGTAGCGGTGTATAACCACTACAAACGGATCAATTCCAACAGCAAGATTGATGATGTTGAGCTTTCGAAAAGTAATATTTCTATGATTGGACCAACAGGAAGCGGTAAAACATTACTTGCTCAAACACTTGCACGTATTTTAAATGTTCCATTTGCGATCGCAGATGCAACATCATTAACTGAAGCGGGTTATGTTGGTGAAGACGTAGAGAATATTTTACTAAAGCTGATCCAGGCAGCGGATTATGATGTAGAAAAAGCGGAAAAAGGCATTATCTACATCGATGAGATCGATAAAGTAGCAAGAAAATCAGAAAACCCTTCTATCACTCGCGATGTATCTGGGGAAGGCGTCCAGCAAGCCCTTTTGAAAATTCTTGAAGGAACAGTCGCTAGTGTACCGCCTCAAGGTGGACGTAAGCATCCGCATCAAGAATTCATTCAAATTGATACGACGAACATCCTCTTCATTTGTGGAGGAGCCTTTGACGGGATTGAGCAAATCATCAAACGCCGCTTAGGTCAAAAAGTAATTGGATTCGGTGCGGAAAATAAAGTCGAAGATCTTGAAAAAGAAGTCCTTCTATCAAAAGTACTGCCAGAAGACTTGCTTCGCTTCGGTTTAATTCCAGAATTCATCGGTCGTCTGCCGGTTATTGCAAGCCTAGAGCCGTTAGATGAAAAAGCACTTGTAGAAATCTTGACGAAGCCTAAAAATGCGCTTGTTAAGCAATATACAAAAATGCTTGAGCTTGACGATGTAGAGCTTGAATTTGAAGAAGATGCTCTTAGCGAAATTGCGAAAAAGGCAATTGAGCGTAAAACAGGAGCTCGTGGTCTTCGCTCGATCATTGAAGGCATCATGCTTGATGTCATGTTTGACCTTCCATCTCGTGATGATATTGAAAAATGTGTCATCACTGGTGCAACGGTTGCTGATGGTGAGCCGCCGCGTCTTGTGTTAAAGGATGGCACAGTCGTCAACAAGGATACTAAAACATCTGCATAAGAGAAGTCTCGCTCCTGAATCATTTTGATTCAGGAGTTTTTTATTTATCGTCGAAGACGTGTTTATTCCGTCCAGCTCTAGGAAATACTAGCAGACAGAAACCAATACATACGATAGATGAAGGAGGGAGCACCGATTGAGCTGGACAGGAATCGTATTATTTATACAGCTGTTCTTTGGTATCGTCATCGGGCTGTACTTTTGGAACTTACTGCGAAATCAGCGCACACAAAAGGTGACGATAGACAAAGAATCAAAAAAAGAAATGGAAGCACTCAGAAAGATGCGGTCAATCAAGCTGAGTGAGCCTTTATCAGAGAGAGTCCGGCCAAAGGGGTTTCAAGATATTGTAGGGCAGGAAGACGGCATTCGTGCTCTAAAAGCAGCGCTGTGCGGACCGAATCCTCAGCATGTCATTGTCTACGGACCACCGGGGGTTGGAAAAACAGCCGCTGCCCGTCTTGTCATGGAAGAAGCGAAACGTCATGCTGATTCACCGTTTAAGAAAGATGCGGTATTTGTGGAGCTCGATGCCACAACCGCAAGATTCGATGAACGGGGCATCGCAGACCCGCTCATTGGTTCTGTGCATGACCCGATTTACCAAGGGGCGGGAGCGATGGGACAGGCCGGCATTCCGCAGCCAAAACAAGGAGCCGTTACGCATGCGCATGGCGGGGTTCTGTTTATCGATGAAATTGGAGAACTGCATCCGATTCAAATGAACAAAATGCTGAAAGTCCTTGAAGATCGGAAAGTATTTTTAGATAGCGCCTACTATAGTGAGGAAAACACTCAAATTCCGAATCACATTCATGACATTTTTCAAAATGGACTTCCGGCTGATTTTCGATTGATAGGTGCCACGACAAGAACACCTGAAGAAATTCCACCAGCGATTCGATCGAGGTGTTTGGAAATTTTCTTTAAGGACCTTGACCAGCATGAACTGAAAATTGTCGCTGCTAAGGCTGTCCAGAAAATCCAAAAGGAATTATGTGATGAAGGGCTGAACTTGTTAACCTCTTATGTGAAAAATGGCCGTGAAGCAGTCAATATGGTGCAGATCGCCGCTGGAATGGCCGTCACGGAAAACAGAAAAGACATCACGATCGCCGATGTCGAGTGGGTCATTCACTCAAGCCAGCTGACACCAAGATATGAACAAAAAGTACCGGAAAAGCCAAAAGTCGGTGTAGTGAATGGTCTGGCAGTCTACGGACCAAACAGCGGTGCCTTGCTCGAGATTGAAGTGAATATATGTAAGGCACTCGAAAAAGGAAGTATCAACATTACAGGCATTGCAGAAGAAGAAAGCATTGGCAGTCAGTCTAAATCTATTCGACGAAAAAGTATGGCAAAAGGATCTGTTGAAAATGTATTAACAGTGCTGAGAAACTTAGGGATACGGACAAATGAATATGACATCCATATTAATTTTCCAGGCGGTGCCCCTATTGATGGACCGTCTGCTGGGATTGCCATGGCGGCAGCGATTTTCTCTGCCATTCATCAAATCCCGATTGATCATCTTACAGCAATGACAGGTGAAATCGGATTGCAGGGTCAGGTGAAGCCGATCGGCGGTGTAATACCGAAGATTAAGGCGGCGAAACAAGCTGGTGCCACAACTGTGATTATTCCTTATGACAACCAGCAGTCGATCTTAAAAGAGATTGAAGGCGTCACCATTGTGCCTGTGAAGCACTTCCAAGAGGTGCTGGATCACTGTTTGGTCAACCCGCCAGACGAGAAGAAAGATGGACTAGAAGAGGAAATGAAAAGAAAATCTGTTTAATCCCCATCACATATGGGGATTTTTTAGTGAAATAGATCTTTTTTTCTTTTTCAAGATAAAAAGAAAGGGTATACTACGGTAAGATCATCATTTCTCAAGTCTTTTACATTGTACAAGACTGAAACAGGTATATTATAATGATTCATACTAGTGACGGAGGTGTCAATCAACATGGCAGATGAAATCAAAAAGAATGTTCCGCTCCTCCCATTGCGAGGCTTGCTTGTTTATCCAACAATGGTCTTGCATTTGGACGTTGGACGCGAGAAGTCTGTTCAAGCATTAGAACAGGCGATGATGAATGATCATATGATTTTTCTAGCAACACAGCGGGAAATTTCAATAGATGAACCAGGTGAAGAGGAAATTTTCAAAGTCGGCACCTACACAAAAATCAAACAAATGCTGAAGCTGCCGAATGGAACGATTCGTGTACTCGTTGAAGGCTTAAATCGAGCGCAGATCGAGTCATATGTGGAGCTTGAGGACTATACGTCCGTCGATATTAAAGAATTGGCAGAAGAAGAGTTAAAGGACGCAGAAGCAGAAGCACTCATGCGCACTTTGTTAGATCACTTTGATCAGTACATAAAAATTTCAAAAAAAATCTCAGCTGAAACATATGCAACGGTGACGGATATTGAGGAACCGGGGAGAATGGCAGATATCGTCGCTTCTCACCTGCCGCTCAAATTAAAGGACAAACAAGAAGTACTGGAAACAGTGGATGTCAAAAAACGTCTGAATCGTGTCATCAGCTTAATCCACAATGAAAAAGAAGTGCTGGAAATTGAAAAGAAAATTGGCCAGCGCGTCAAACGTTCAATGGAACGAACGCAAAAAGAATATTATTTGCGTGAACAAATGAAAGCCATTCAAAAGGAGCTTGGAGACAAGGAAGGAAAAACAGGCGAAGTCAGTTCATTAATGTCTAAAATCGAAGAGTCCAGCATGCCGGATTCTGTTCGTGAAACGGCGCTAAAAGAATTGAACCGTTATGAAAAAATTCCTTCAAGCTCTGCGGAGAGCTCTGTCATTCGAAATTATATTGATTGGCTGATTAATCTTCCATGGGGCATCTATACAGAAGATCGTCTAGATTTAAAGCTTGCAAGTGAAATTTTAGATGATGAGCATCATGGACTGGAAAAAGTCAAAGAACGTGTACTTGAATACCTTGCTGTACAGAAGCTGACCAATTCATTAAAAGGACCGATTCTTTGCTTAGCAGGACCTCCTGGGGTAGGGAAAACGTCACTTGCCAAATCGATTGCTAAATCACTTGACCGAAAGTTTATCCGTATCTCTCTTGGCGGGGTGCGTGATGAATCTGAAATTCGCGGACATAGAAGAACATATGTAGGGGCGATGCCAGGCCGTATCATTCGCGGGATGAGTAAGGCAGGCACAATGAATCCAGTGTTTCTTTTAGATGAAATCGATAAGATGTCCTCTGATTTTAGAGGTGATCCGTCTTCTGCGATGCTTGAAGTGCTGGATCCAGAGCAAAATCACAACTTTAGCGATCACTATATTGAAGAGACATTTGATTTATCGCAGGTGTTATTTATTGCCACTGCCAACAATTTAGCAACCATTCCAGGTCCACTTCGTGATAGAATGGAGATTATCACGATTGCAGGGTATACAGAGGTTGAAAAAGCAGAGATTGTGAAAGATCATCTTCTGCCGAAGCAGCTAAAGGAGCACGGATTAAAGAAAGGGAACTTGCAGCTTCGTGAAGCAGCGATTTATGATATGATTCGCTATTACACAAGAGAAGCAGGAGTTCGTGGATTAGAGCGTCAGCTTGCAGCCATTTGCCGAAAAGCGGCAAGAGCGATTGTGGCTGAAGACCGCAAGCGCATCACAGTGACGGAAAAGAACTTATCTGAATTTCTCGGAAAAAGACTTTACCGTTATGGTCAGGCTGAAACGACAGACCAAATCGGGGTTGTCACAGGACTTGCGTATACGACAGTTGGCGGAGACACCTTATCCATTGAGGTATCACTTTCTCCTGGTAAAGGCAAGCTCTTGTTAACAGGTAAGCTTGGTGATGTCATGAGAGAATCTGCACAGGCGGCATTCAGTTATATTCGTTCCAAAGCAGATGAACTGAACATTGATCCTAATTTTAATGAAAAGCACGATATTCATATCCATGTTCCAGAGGGTGCGGTTCCAAAGGACGGGCCATCAGCTGGTATCACCATTGCGACGGCTCTTGTATCAGCACTCACAGGACGTCCTGTATCAAAAGAGGTTGGTATGACAGGAGAGATAACGTTAAGAGGAAGAGTGCTTCCGATTGGCGGACTAAAAGAAAAAGCATTAGGCGCACATCGTGCAGGATTGAAAACCATCATTCTTCCAAAGGACAATGAGAAGGATATTGATGATATTCCTGAAAGTGTGAGAGAAGGACTAACCTTTATTCCGGTCTCACATTTAGATGAGGTGCTTGAGAAAGCGTTGGTAGGAGAGGGAAGATGAAAGTAACAAAATCAGATATCGTCATTAGTGCGGTGAAACCAGAGCAGTACCCGAGCGGCGGACTGCCTGAAATCGCGCTTGCTGGACGATCAAATGTTGGAAAGTCCTCGTTCATCAACTCATTGATTAATCGTAAAAATTTAGCGCGTACGTCTTCTAAACCAGGTAAGACCCAGACGCTTAATTTCTACATTATTAATGATATGCTCCATTTTGTGGACGTTCCGGGCTACGGTTTTGCCAAAGTATCAAAAACAGAGCGCGAAGCCTGGGGTAGAATGATCGAAACGTATATTACAATGCGTGAAGAATTAAAAGCAGTCGTCCAAATTGTGGACCTGCGCCATAAGCCATCAGTAGATGATGTGAACATGTATGAATTCCTTAAATATTACGGAGTTCCCGTGATCGTCATCGCAACAAAAGCGGATAAAATTCCAAAAGGTAAATGGGAAAAACATGCGAAAGTCGTCAAACAGACGCTCGACATTGACCCATCAGATGAACTCATCTTATTCTCTTCTGAAACAAAAAAAGGAAAAGATGAAGCCTGGAATGCGATCCTTGCGAAGGTAAACGGCTAAAAAAAGGCATCTGCGATGAGCAGATGCTTTTTTATCTTTGTCTTCTTTTCGGCGTGATAAGAAAACCCTTGAAGTCTAGAAAGGACGAGTACTGGCGCGGAGCGAATTTGCTATTCGTGAGCACCAGCACGCAGGACTGACACCGAATGCGAGGGTTTGTCTTTACGCTGAAGGCATCTGCCATGAGCAGATGCCTTTTTTATTGTATAAGTTATTTCCTTTTTAAAAATAATAAGAGGAGACTGATAGCAATCAGTACATAAGGCCAGTACAATTCAAAGCCGGAAGTAGGGATCGAAAGGGAACTTAGCTGTTTTGTAATTTGCTGAAAGAAATAAAGGAACAAACCGAGTGCGATCAGCACAACACTTTCAATTCGATATTCTTTTTTCTGAGATGATTTCACAAAGAGTGCAAGTCCTACGATGAACACAATCATTGTAAATGTGTCTGGCCAGTGGTCCAATTTAGGCTGTAGAATAAAGTGTAGCGAAAGGCCTGTCATGAGCATACCGATAAACACATGAGCGCTTTCTTGCTCCTTTTTTCCTTGATATAAGAACGCGAGGCCAAAAAGCAGTATAAGTGTATACCATTTCTCTTGATCCTTCCAAATGTCAAATTGACCTCCTGAGAGAATGGCATATAGCGCTACAGCCAATAAAGTGAGCGGCAGCAAAATGGATTTCTTCTTCAAAGATGTCACCTTCTTTTAAGCAGATCATTTGTCCGCACGCGCCAAATCTGGTAAATTGCTTGAAGTGATGATCTGGCATAATTGGTGTCGAACATTTTTCTACTATATCACAACATTTTTGAAATCTGTTCACAATTTTTATCCAGTTAAAAATGAATATATGTTATAATCATTATAAATAATAAATTCTATATTGTAATTATTATAAATTAGACAGGGCGTTGGGGGTGCAAGCTGAAGTTATGCATATTCTTGTTGTGGGTTTAGATTATAAAACAGCCCCTGTTGAGATACGGGAACAGCTGAGCTTTGAACCGAGTGAGCTCGGAACAGCGATGTCCAAGCTTAAAGAAGAAAAAAGCATTCTAGAGAATATCGTCATCTCAACATGTAATCGAACAGAGATCTACGCAGTAGTAGATCAGCTTCATACTGGACGGTTTTATATAAAAAGATTTTTAGCCGATTGGTTCGGTTTAGAAAAGGAAGATGTCTCTCCATATTTGAAGTTTTATGAAAACGATGGAGCGGTTGAGCATTTATTCCGTGTGGCTTGTGGACTTGATTCCATGGTCATTGGTGAAACGCAAATACTCGGTCAAGTACGTTCCAGCTTTAAAGTAGCTCAAGAGGAGAAGACCATTGGTACCGTTTTCAATTATTTATTTAAACAGGCGGTAACCGTTGCGAAGCGCTCTCATGCGGAAACGGATATTGCGTCTAATGCCGTGTCTGTCAGCTATGCAGCTGTTGAGCTTGCCAAAAAAATATTTGGACGTCTTTCTGATAAGCATGTCCTGATTCTTGGTGCGGGCAAAATGGGCGAACTGGCGGCTCAAAACCTTCAAGGTCAAGGAATTGGCCAAGTAACGGTCATCAACCGAACGTTTGAGAAGGCAAAGGAATTGGCGGGTCGTTTTTCAGGAGAGCCTAAAAGCTTAAATCAATTAGAAAAAACATTATCCGAAGCGGACATTTTAATCAGCTCAACGGGAGCGAAACAATTTGTCATTACAAAAGAAATGGTCGAAAGTGCGAATAAAAAACGGAAGGGCAGACCTCTATTTATGGTGGATATTGCTGTACCCCGTGATTTAGATCCAGCTATTTCTGAAGTAGAAGGTGCTTTTTTGTATGACATTGATGACCTTGAAGGCATCGTGGCTGCTAACTTAAAAGAGCGCCGTGCAGTGGCTGAGCAGGTTGAGCTCCTGATTGAAGCAGAAATTGTGGAATTTAAGCAATGGCTGAATACGTTAGGTGTTGTTCCGGTCATTTCTGCACTTAGAGAAAAGGCACTCACAATTCAAGCTGATACGATGCAGAGTATTGAGCGGAAGCTTCCAAACCTCACAAATCGTGAAATGAAGCTGTTAAATAAACATACGAAAAGCATCATCAACCAAATGCTGAAAGATCCTATCTTAAAGGCAAAAGAAATTGCCGCGGAGCCGAATGCAGAGGAAAAGCTTTTACTCTTTAAAGAAATCTTTGATCTACAGGTTGAAGATGAAGAGCAAAAGGTCGAGCCGATGCAGGTGGAGCAAGGATCATTTCAGCTGTTCAAACCAAATATGGCACAAGGCTTTGCTACAGTTGCCAGTGAGTGATTAAGCGATGATGGAATCCATTGTAGCGAGACTCAATGAAGCAACGATCTTAATCTATGCACTAAGTGTCTTGTTCTATTTCATAGATTTTCTTCAACACAACCGGAAGGCTGGAAAAATGGCTTTCTGGTTGCTTTCTATTGTCTGGCTGCTGCAAACAGTCTACATGTTCTATATTATGATGGAAACAGACCGATTCCCTGTGTTGAATGTAGCAGAGGGGTTATATTTTTATACGTGGGTGCTTGTGACACTTTCGCTTGTGCTCACAAAGATATTGCGCGTTGAATTTATTGTCTTTTTTACAAATGTGATCGGTTTTTCCATGATGGCGATTCACACCTTTACACCATCTGACCTCCATTCAGCAGAACTAACGGGGAAGCTGACGAGTGAACTGCTCGTGATTCATATTACGATGGCAATTTTATCCTACGGTGCCTTTTCACTTTCATTTGCGTTTTCACTGCTTTATCTCTTTCAATATCGTTTGCTGAAAAAGAAAAAATGGGGAAAATGGCTTTTGAGAATTGAAGACTTATCAAAGCTGGATCATATGGCGTACGTATTAAACATTATTGGTGTGCCTATGCTCTTGCTTAGTTTAATTCTTGGCATCATATGGGCATATATTTCGTATGATACGTTGTACTGGACAGATGCAAAGGTGCTTGGTTCGTTTATTATGCTGTTTTTATACGGCTTTTACTTATATATCAGATTGGTGAGAAATATGCAGGGCAAAATCGTGGCACTATGGAATGTCGCTTCATTTCTTGTGCTGATGATTAATTATTTTCTGCTTGGTAGCTTATCAACCTTTCATTGGTTTCAATAATGATGAGTCTTAAAGGCATTGTCGGGAGGAAGACGTATTGCGTACAATTAAAGTAGGTTCTAGACGAAGTAAGCTGGCAATTACACAAACAAAATGGGTCATTCAAAAGCTGTCTGAATTAAACCCTTCTTATTCTTTTGAAATAAAAGAAATTGTGACAAAGGGTGATCAAATTTTAGATGTGACTTTATCTAAGGTTGGCGGAAAAGGACTGTTTGTTAAAGAGATTGAGCAGGCGATGCTGAATCATGACATCGATATGGCGGTGCACAGCATGAAGGATATGCCCGCTGCTCTTCCAGAAGGTTTAGTTATTGGCTGTATTCCTGAGCGTGAAGATGTGCGGGATGCACTTATTTCGAAGGATCATCTAAGTCTCAGCGAACTGCCTAAGGGCGCAATTGTGGGAACAAGCAGCTTACGGCGCAGCGCCCAGCTTCTTCAGGAAAGACCAGATCTTGAGATTAAATGGATTCGAGGAAACATTGATACAAGATTGGAAAAGCTGAAAAATGAAGAGTATGATGCCATTATTCTAGCGGCTGCCGGTCTGTCCAGAATGGGATGGAGCAAAAAGGTCGTGTCGGAATTTTTATCTCCTGAGACTTGCCTTCCTGCCGTTGGACAAGGCGCGCTATCGATTGAGTGCCGCGGGGATGATGAAGAACTGCTTAAGCTTCTCGCCCAATTTACGAATGAATATACGAAGAAAACGGTCCTTGCAGAAAGAGCCTTCCTCAAACAAATGGATGGAAGCTGTCAGGTGCCGATCGCTGGCTATGCAACAATGAATGAGCATAATGAAATTGAACTAACAGGTCTTGTTGCTTCTGCTGATGGACACACGATTATTCGAGAAACCGTCACAGGCACTGACCCTGAAGCCATTGGAACAGCGTGTGCGAAGCAGATGGCCGATAAGGGAGCAAAGGATTTGATCGACAAGGTGAAAAAGGATCTGTCTCAATGAGCATAGGCAAATCGCTTCACGGACAGACGGTGCTTGTCACTCGAAATGAACGTCAAGCGGGCGTGTTTCAGCAAAAGATCGAAGCGCTGAACGGCCATGCGGTTTTAACCTCTCTTATTCGGTTTGAGGCTACGCTCACAAAAGAAAAAGCGCAGGCCTTTTTAAAGGACTTACAAAATAGCCACTGGCTTGTTTTCACGAGTGTGAATGGTGCGTCTTTTTTTCTGAATTACATAAAAGACCATCATTTACATAAGAGCTTAACCCATTTGAAAGTGGCTGCTGTAGGAGAGAAAACCTCTGCCTATCTTGAGCAGCACGGCTTGAAGGTGGATGTGGTGCCAGAACGATTTATAGCGGAGGAACTGGCAGATGCATTACTTGACCATGTACGCCCAGGAGAGCGTGTGTTTGTAGCAAAAGGGCATCTGTCACGAGATGTGGTCAAAGAGACCCTCATTCCGCTCGGCATAGAGGTAAAAGAATGGATTTTATATGAAACAGTTAAGGATGAGGAAGGAATTGCTGCTCTTAAATCGGCAATGACGAAGCAATCATTTGATTTTATTACATTTACGAGCTCATCCACTGTTCATTCTTTTATGCATGTGATGGAACCAGACGCAGCGATGCTTGCTGCATCTGACACCAGTTTTGTGACGATCGGTCCTCTGACAAAAGAGGCACTGCTTCAATACGGGATTTCATCTGAAACCCCAGAAACTTATACGATAGACGGAATGCTTGATTTAATGTGCCGTTTATCTGAAAGGAAGTTGAACCATTGATGAAATTTAACAGACACCGCAGATTGCGGACAAGCGCAGGAATGAGAGAATTAGTCAGAGAAACCTTTTTAAGACCATCTGATTTCATTTACCCGATCTTTTTTGTAGAGGGAGAAAATGTCCGAAAAGAAGTCTCTTCAATGCCAGGTGTATATCACATTTCTGTAGATCTTGTGAAAGAAGAAGTCCAAGAGCTTGTGGACCTTGGCATCAAATCAATCATTGTATTTGGTGTGCCAGATCATAAAGATCATGTAGGTAGTGAGGCGTATCACGATCACGGCATTGTTCAAAGAGCAACGCTTGAGATCAAAAAGCATTTCCCAGAGCTCGTGGTTATTGCAGACACTTGCTTATGCCAATATACAGATCACGGACATTGCGGAATCGTTGAAGATGGAGAAATCTTAAATGATGAATCTCTTCAGCTATTAGCGAAAACTGCTGTCAGCCAAGCGCGTGCAGGTGCAGATATCATCGCGCCTTCAAATATGATGGACGGATTTGTTGTTGCCATTCGTGAGGCACTTGATGAAGCAGGCTTTATTCATGTACCTGTCATGTCATATGCGGTGAAATATGCAAGTGCTTTTTACGGTCCGTTCCGTGATGCGGCACATAGTACACCGCAGTTTGGAGATCGTAAAACATATCAAATGGACCCTGCAAACCGTTTAGAAGCACTAAGAGAAGCGCAATCTGATGTAGAAGAGGGAGCTGACTTCTTAATTGTCAAACCATCCCTTTCTTACTTAGACATTATGCGTGATGTGAAAAATGAATTTACACTCCCTGTTGTTGCTTACAATGTGAGCGGAGAGTATGCAATGGTGAAAGCCGCTGCTCAAAATGGCTGGATTTCTGAAAAAGAGCTTGTTCTTGAAATGCTGACAAGCATGAAACGTGCAGGAGCAGAACTCATCATTACGTATCATGCAAAAGATGCAGCAAAATGGCTCTCAGAATAAAGAACGGATAGACAGGAGGACGTTGAAATGGGACGTAGCTATGAAAAATCAAAGCAAGCATTTGAAGAAGCACAGCATTTAATGCCTGGTGGTGTCAACAGCCCTGTGCGTGCATTTAAATCAGTCAACACAGACCCAATTTTTATGGAACGAGGCAAAGGCGCCAAGATCTATGATATTGATGGAAATGAATACATCGATTATGTCTTATCATGGGGACCGCTTATTTTAGGACATACGAATGACCGTGTCGTTGAAAGCATTCAGCGAGTAGCGGAAAATGGGACAAGCTTCGGTGCTTCTACGTTAGTTGAAAATGAATTAGCTAAACTTGTATCAGAACGGGTTCCTTCCATCGAAGTTATTCGCATGGTCAGCTCTGGTACAGAGGCGACGATGAGTGCACTTCGTCTAGCTCGTGGTTTTACGGGCAGAAATAAAATTGTGAAATTTGAAGGCTGCTATCATGGCCACGGTGATTCTTTGCTCATTAAAGCGGGTTCTGGAGTAGCAACGCTTGGACTGCCTGATAGTCCTGGTGTTCCTGAAGGGACTGCAAGTAACACAATCACAGTGCCGTACAATGATTTAGAAAGTATTCAAGTTGCTTTTCAAGAATTCGGAGATGATATCGCTGGTGTTATTGTAGAGCCGGTCGCAGGAAATATGGGGGTTGTCCCTCCGCAAGAAGGTTTCTTGCAAGGACTAAGAGACATCACGGAGCAATACGGATCATTGCTTATTTTTGATGAGGTCATGACAGGCTTCCGTGTGGATTATCACTGCGCGCAAGGCTATTTTGGCATCACACCTGATCTGACGTGCCTTGGTAAAGTCATTGGCGGCGGTCTTCCGGTCGGTGCTTATGGCGGAAGAGCGGATATTATGAGACAAATTGCGCCAAGCGGTCCAATATATCAAGCAGGAACGTTATCTGGTAACCCTCTTGCGATGACAGCAGGCTTAGAAACCCTAAAACAGCTGACACCTGAGTCTTATGAAGAGTTTAAACGAAAAGGTGACCGTTTAGAAGAAGGTATTTCGAAAGCGGCGAAAGCATACGGAATTCCATTAACGTTTAACCGTGCGGGTTCCATGATCGGATTCTTCTTTACAAATGAAGAAGTGATCAATTATGACAAAGCGAAAACAGCTGATCTTGCTTTATTCGCTGAATTTTACAAAGAAATGGCCGATCACGGCATCTTCCTCCCGCCTTCTCAATTTGAAGGACTATTCCTGTCAACAGCTCATACAGATGAAGACATCGAATATACGATTGAGACAGTGGAAAAGGTTTTTCAAAAACTACGTCGATAAAACAAAAGCCGATATGGAGACATATCGGCTTTTTGCATTGGAGAAAACCAATCATATTTTCACTTCCTCCCACATACAACTGTATTGACATCTAATTTTATTTTTTAAGGATTAGATGAAAGGAGGACACCGACTTGTCTCAAAACAATCGATTACAGTTTTCGGTAGAAGAATCCATTTATTTCAAAAGCGGACAGGAAGTCAGTGAGCTGCTGTCAATTTCTCTCGACCCTGACATTCTCGTTCAAGAAGTGAATGATTATGTTTCTATTAGAGGTTCACTCGAGCTAACAGGAGAATACAACATAAATCAAGAGGAGCTATTGGGTGAATTGAGTTCCTTTCCAACATACAGGGAAGCAGATGAGGTAAAGGTCAGAGAAGACGGAACGGCGGAGCTTCTGCATCAATTTCCAGTCGATATCACCATTCCGAAGAACAAAATTAGTCATTTAAATGATGTGTTTGTGTTTATTGATGCGTTTGATTACCAGCTGACAGAGAATCGTTTGCTTACCATTCAGGCTGATTTAGCCATTGAGGGCTTATTAAACGAGGAAACGCCTCCGGCGCCTGTAGAGGAGCCGTATGAATTTGTCCATCGTTCTGAAGTGGATTATGGCGATATGGCCTACGATTATCAGTTGCAGCCGGAACATGAAGAACAAGAAGAGCTGCAAGGCGAAGAACGTGAGCATGATGAGGATCAGCCTGTATTCCAACATGACACGCGCGCGGAGCAAGAGGAACAGGAAGTGCAGGAAGTACAAGAAGATGAAGAAGAAATTGAGATAGAATTGGTGAACAGGGAAGTAGAGGAAGCGTCCGACGAACCTGAAGAATTAGAAGAACCTGAAGAGCCAGAACAACCAGAACAGCCGGAACAGCCGAATCATCAAGAAGAAGCTGTGGCGCTTGGTTATCGATCCATCCCTGAAGCTCAGGTGCAGGAACCGCCATTTTTTGAACCGCCAAAGCTATTAGAAGAAGTGGAGCGGGAAGAGCCATTCTTTGAAGTGGAAGTAAGAAAGGATCCGGAAGCTGCTGAAGAGCAGGAAGAAACGGTACAGTCGTATCCGACTTTTGAATCACCTGCTGATCAAGTGGAGCATGAGCATGAGGCGCACGATGATGAATATCAGCTCGGGCGGTTATATGAACGGGAAACACCTAAAATATATGAGTCAGCTCAAGAAGAAGAGGAGCTTGAAGAAGAGGAGCTTGAAGAAGACGTGAGAGAAACGTCCGGCAGTGAGAATTCTCTTTATTTAACAAAGCTGTTCGCTAAGCAGGAGGAGGAAGATTTTTCCCGCATGAAAATATGTATAGTTCAGCAAGAAGATACGGTCGATCGTATTTGTGAGAGATATCAGTTGAATGTGCAACAGCTTCTTCGCACAAACTCATTATCGATTGATGCGGAGCTTGAGGAAGGGCAGATTCTTTATATTCCTGAATATCAAAAAAGCAATGCATAGCAAGCGATGACTGACCGAGAAAATGTGGTGAGTGAACGTGGATGAAATCCAATCTGTCTTATACGAATACGGACTTGAGGCTGAATATATTGAACCTGTCAGTCCTGCTGTCATTAAGGTATATACAAAGCAGGGTGTATTTGCTCTAAAGCGAGTAAAAGCCAGCCGGCATATGCAATTTACAGAACAAATGCTTGAACTGGAATCAAAGGGCTATCGCTCCTTTGTGCCGATTTATCGGACGACGAGCGGTTCCTTTTTCTCAAGTCATCGGGAAAGCCAGTATGCATACTATCTGATGCCGTGGCTGACGAATGAAAAGAGAGAAGAGCAGGACGATAAGCACGAATATTTATTTCAAGAGATTGCAAGACTTCATAAGCGGACTGAAGTCATGATGGATATCACTGAACAAGAGATAGAAGCACATTACACACAAATCAAGACCAAATGGGAAACAGAGAAAGACATGTATGAACGATTCATAGAGCGGGCAGAACAAACGTGGTATATGTCGCCATTTGAGCTGGCCGCTGCTATGTATTTTTCAGAGGCGATGTCTGCCAGTGAATTTGCGCTTGAACGTTTAGAAGATTGGCATGAAGAAATGAAAGACAAAGAGACAACGCGTGTTGTGCTAAATCATGGGCAGCTATCGATCCATCACTTTTTGTATAATGATGTAGGGACAGGACATTTCACCAATTTCGAGCGGTCTAAAAAAGCCTCCCCCATTTATGATCTTTTGACCTTTTACTTTCGGACTTTCAAAACCTATCCTACGTCTTGTCCTGAATGCACTTCTTTGTTTTATACGTATCAAAAAGGAAACCCTCTTCGGGAGGAAGAACTGCATTTGTTCCTAAGCTACCTCGCTTATCCGCAAGGGCTGTTTGATACAGTAAAAGCCTATGGAGCAGGCGGGCAGGATGAAATGGAAAGCTGCCAGCAGCTGTTAAGAGCGTATTGGCAGATGAAAAATTCTGAGCCGACGGTCATGAAAATTCACGAGATTGAGCAGGCTAGACGGCTTGAAGAAGAACAAAGTGCCTCGTCATCGGCGGAATGACGAGGTTATGCTGCGTTGGCTTTATATCGGCAGGTACATAATGATGAGTTTTTAAAACCAATCAAGATGAAAGGCACAGGCGAGAAAAATAAGAATACCTAGAATGAGGACGTCAAATGTCGTAGGGAAAATGATCGTACGAAATCCTTGAAATATAGCAATCGGGAGAACGACTTGGGAAGCAACTGCCCGAATTTGTCTCAGCCAGGGGGGAAGTGTGTAAGGATTGATCTTCTTCAAATCAAACGCCCTCCTTCTTCATTTTGTTATTATCATATGGGCAAAAGGGCGAAGGGTGCCTGCCCAATTTGTATAAAGAAGAAGAAAAGCGGAAAAGATGATTGACGAAAACAAAAGGCATTTAGTAATATTAATAAAAGATGAGTATGTGCTGATGAACGTGATATATCGTAAGCGTGGATCAGGAAGAGTACGAGCAAGACCCTAAAGAGAGGGAAGCCAAGAGCTGAAAGGTTTCCTAGGATGTACTTGTTTGGAAGGTCGCCTGTGAGCTTAATTTCTTGAATGAACAAGTAGAGAAATTCGGGAGAACCCCGTTATCCTTTAGAGTGTATGGGACACGTGTATGTGTCTCGTGAAAAAAGGTGGTACCGCGAAAAAGCTTTTTCGTCCTTTTATAAGGATGGAAAGGCTTTTTTTATGTTTCATCAGCCGAAAAAATGTGGAGGTTACACAAATGGAAACAAATAATCAAGAAATGCCAACAAAATACGATCCAAATGCGATTGAAAAAGACCGCTATACGTACTGGCTTGAAGGGAAATTCTTCGAAGCACAAAATGACAAAACGAAAGATCCATATACAGTCGTCATTCCTCCACCAAACGTGACAGGAAAACTGCACCTTGGGCATGCATGGGATTCTACACTACAAGACATCGTGACACGTATGAAACGGATGCAGGGCTATGACGTTCTTTGGCTTCCAGGTATGGACCATGCCGGTATTGCGACTCAAGCAAAAGTCGAGGCAAAGCTTCGCGAAGAAGGCGTAAGCCGGTATGACCTTGGCCGGGAGAAATTTGTGGAAGAAACGTGGAAGTGGAAAGAAGAATATGCAGATTTTATTCGCAGCCAGTGGGCGAAAATGGGACTTGGCCTCGATTACTCCCGTGAACGTTTTACTTTAGATGAAGGTCTGAATAAAGCCGTTCGCCAAGTGTTTGTTCAATTGTATGAAAAAGGGCTTATTTATCGCGGAGAGTACATCATTAACTGGGATCCAGCAACGAAAACGGCACTTTCTGATATTGAAGTGATTTATAAGGATGTTCAAGGTGCGTTTTATCACTTGAGATATCCGCTTTCAGATGGAACAGGTTCAATTGAAATTGCGACAACAAGACCTGAAACTATGCTGGGGGATACAGCCGTAGCCGTACACCCTGATGACGAACGCTATCAGCATTTGATTGGAAAAACAGTGGTTTTACCAATTACAGGCCGTGAAATCCCAATCGTCGGTGATGACTATGTCGATATGGAGTTTGGTTCAGGTGCTGTGAAAATTACACCTGCTCATGATCCGAATGACTTTGAGCTTGGAAACCGCCATGGGCTTGAGCGTATTCTTGTCATGAATGAAGATGGCACAATGAATGCGAATGCCCTGAAATACAAAGGAATGGACCGTTTCGAATGCCGCAAACAGCTTGTGAAGGATTTACAAGAGGAAGGCATTTTGTTCAAAATTGAAGACCACATGCATTCAGTTGGTCATAGTGAGCGAAGTGGAGCTGTCGTTGAACCGTATTTATCGACACAATGGTTTGTGAAAATGCAGCCGCTGGCAGACGAAGCCATTCATCTGCAAAAAGGGGACGACCAAGTTCAATTTGTTCCAGACCGATTTGAAAAGACATATTTACATTGGATGGAAAATATCCGTGACTGGTGTATTTCTCGTCAGCTATGGTGGGGACACCGCATTCCGGCTTGGTATCATAAAGAAACGAAAGAAGTATACGTTGGACTTGAAGCACCAGAAGATATTGAGAACTGGGAACAGGATAACGATGTACTTGATACATGGTTTAGTTCAGCGCTGTGGCCGTTTTCTACAATGGGCTGGCCAGATGCAGACAGTGAAGACTTCAAGCGCTACTACCCAACCAATCTGCTTGTAACAGGCTATGACATCATTTTCTTCTGGGTATCCCGCATGATCTTCCAAGGTCTTGAATTCACAGGAGAAAAACCGTTTAAAGATGTCCTCATTCATGGGCTCATCCGCGACGAACAAGGACGTAAAATGAGTAAGTCGCTTGGCAACGGAATTGATCCAATGGAGGTCATCGACAAATACGGTGCGGATTCATTAAGATATTTCTTAGCGACTGGAAGCTCACCAGGCCAGGATCTTCGTTTTAGCTTTGAAAAGGTTGAATCCACTTGGAACTTTGCGAACAAAATTTGGAACGCATCCCGTTTTGCTTTAATGAATATGGATGGTTTAACGTATGATGAGCTTGATTTATCAGGAGAAAAATCAGTTGCTGATCAATGGATTTTAACACGCTTAAATGAAACAATTGAAAGTGTCACACAGCTTGCTGACAAGTATGAATTCGGTGAAGTGGGCAGACATTTATACAACTTCATTTGGGATGATTTCTGTGATTGGTACATTGAAATGGCGAAGCTTCCGCTTTATGGTGAAGACGAAGCAGCAAAGAAAACGACTCGTTCGATCCTTGCGTATGTATTAGATCAAACAATGAGACTTTTACATCCGTTTATGCCGTTCTTAACAGAAGAAATCTGGCAGCATCTACCGCATGAAGGTGAGTCTATTACTGTAGCGGCATGGCCTGAAGTGAAGCCGGAGCTTTCCAACGAACAAGCTTCTGCTGATATGAAGCTGCTTGTTGAACTCATTCGTTCTGTTCGTAACATTCGCAGTGAAGTGAACACGCCAATGAGCAAACAAGTTGAGCTTTACATTAAAGCATCTACGTCTGATGTTCAGGAACGTTTAGAGAAAAATCGTTCATATATTGAGCGATTCACGAACCCAAGTGTTCTTGAAATTGGCACAGATGTCCCAGCTAGTGATAAAGCGATGACGGCTGTCATTTCTGGAGCAGAACTCATTCTGCCGCTTGAAGGCTTAATCAACTTAGATGAAGAAATTGCTCGTCTGCAAAAAGAGCTTGATAAACTGACAAAAGAAGTGGAACGAGTTCAGAAAAAGCTTGGCAATGAAGGCTTTATGAAAAAAGCGCCTGAAAGTGTCGTAGAAGAAGAGCGTGCGAAAGAACGTGATTATGTCGCAAAACGCGAAGCTGTTCAAAAGCGTATTGAAGAGCTGAAAGCATAAGAGTGAAAAGACGGCTCCTAATGAAATGGAGTCGTCTTTTTTGAAAATTTCGTATGAAATGAGAGATGACATTGTTTACAACCTACCATGAAGCGATTGAGTGGATTCACAGCAGACTGGCCTTTGGCGTAAAACCGGGTCTTGAACGAATGAAATGGCTGATGAACAGACTAGGAAATCCGGAACAAAGCATAAAAGCAGTACATGTTGCAGGTACAAATGGCAAAGGATCAACCATTGCGTTTACACGTTCTGTTTTACAGGAAGCTGGCTATTCAGTCGGAACCTTCACCTCTCCGTTTATACTAACGTTCAATGAAAGAATCAGCGTGAACGGAGCGCCTATAGAGGATGAAGAATGGCTGAGTTTGGTGAATGAAATCAAGCCTCTTGTTGATGAATTAGATCAAACAGAGCTTGGCGCAGCAACAGAATTTGAAATCATTACAGCATGTGCATTTGCTTATTTTGCTCATGTGCACCAAGTAGACTTTGTCCTCTTGGAAACAGGGCTTGGCGGAAGGCTTGATTCTACAAATATTGCTGTGCCAATCTTAACAGCGATTACGTCGATTGGTCATGATCATATGGCCATTTTAGGTGACACACTTGAACAGATTGCAGCTGAAAAAGCGGGTATTATCAAAGAGGGTATTCCAATGATTACGGCAGTCCACCAGCCAGAAGCTCTTGCTGTCATTCAAAACACAGCAAAAGAAAAGAATGCCGAATATATTTCCTTACAAGATACTTGCAGCTTTGATGAGCAGCAGCCGACAGAAACAGGTGAACGTTTCACGTTACGCACATCAAAAAGGCAGTATTCTCAGCTTGAAACAGGATTAATTGGAACGCATCAAAGGCAAAATGCTTCCCTTGCTGTTTTACTCATTGAATGGCTGGAGCAAGAAGGCTATATTAGCGTGACAAAAGAGCAAATATATGAAGGTATTCGGCAGGCAGTTTGGGCTGGGAGGTTTGAAAAGGTCAAAGATCATCCTCCAGTGTATTTAGACGGCGCACATAATGAAGAAGGGATCGACCGTTTAATTGAAACCGTACAAGCTCATTTTTCTAGTAAAGAGGTGCATATATGTTTTAGTGCTTTAAAAGATAAGCCGTACAAGCAAATGATTCAAAAGCTTGAAGCTGTAAGTTCTTCTATCCATTTTGTTTCATTTGATTTTCCAAGAGCCGAATCAGCTGAAAAGCTTTATGTATGCAGTCAGTTAGACGCAAAGTCGTATGATGATGACCCTCGTACAGTGCTTGAGTTCATTCAGAAAAAAAATGATGATCCTTCAGCGGTGATTCTTGTGACTGGCTCTCTTTATTTTATTTCAGATATAAGAAATCGTATGATCGGATAACAAAAAAACGCAAATGGCTTCAATGCCTCTTGCGTTTTTTTCTTTTGATACGCAGAAGGGAAGTAAAATCATATTTTTGCTATGTGCACAATGAATACGGTCATGGTAAAATCCGGTCTATCTTATTCTCGGAAGGGGTCACGATATATGATAGGCATTTTTGTGTTTCTTGCGGGCGTCACCATGGGGTCATTCTTTCATCTAGTCGGTGAAAGGCTGCCACTGAAGCGGTCTATTCTTTTTCCTCGTTCTCACTGCACAGCCTGTAAACAGCCGCTTTCCTTGCGCGAGATGATTCCGCTAGTTTCGTATGCATTATTGAGGGGAACTTGTAAACATTGCGGCACTCGGCTGCCAATGCTATCTCCACTGATTGAGCTGCTGTCAGGCAGTCTTTTTTTGCTCATGTATAGAATCGCTGGTATTTCGTTTGAAGGTCTTTTTCTTGTGATTCTTTGTAGTTTATTTGTGATTGCTGTCGTGAGCGATCTCCTTTATATGAGGGTGCCAAACGAGCTGTTTCTCTTCTTTTTCCCTCTTTTCGTCATATACCGCACGCTTGAACCTCTTCTTATTTGGTGGGAAGGAGCGGCTTCGCTTCTTTTTTGCTTTCTCTTGTTTTATAGTTTAGATCGTTTCAAGCCAAATAGCATGGGTGGAGCTGATATGAAGCTGTTCGGTGTGCTTGCATTTTGCTTTGGCTTAAAGCCATTCCTTCTCATTCTTTTTCTCTCGTGTATCGCTGGAATCGTCTATGCGAAGGTTTTTTCTTTTCGATTAGATGAGCCATTTCCCTTTGTTCCTGCGATCTCTTTTTCTTTTTGGCTGTATCTCTATGGCGCTCATGTCATGCTCCCGTTGGCCGGGTCGATCGGTTGAAAAAATTGGCGAACACTTTTTTTCCGTGCCGACAAAAGTCTTGTTCTTTTTTTTATCCGCTATGTTAAAGTGTGAAACAGAAAGAAGGACGGGTTACATTCGCGCTGATTCATTGGACAAAAAGGTCTTTCTTACAAACAATGTCAGAAAGCGGGGAATGACAGTGAAAAAAAGGCAGGCAAAAAAACAAGGGTTAAAAGTCAATATTAATGGCAAAGAAGAAATGCTTCATGAAGATGACCACCAGCCGCCAAAACAGCAAGAGGATGATCAAGTGACGTTTTCGAATTGGGAGGAAAAAAGGCAGTCAGAACAGGAGACAGCTGCTTCCGAGGAAGAACCGGCTAAACCGAAAGAAGAAGACTTCCAGTGGGATGACGCAGCTGATCATATTTATCATTCTGACCCAAAGGTCGTCACACCTTATCAAAAGAAAAAAGGCTCCTTTGACCAGAAGTTCGGTAAAAACCGCGGCCCGTTTAAGAGAGTGATGACAACGATTGTGTTTGCAGTGGTTCTTGGGACAGGCCTTGGTGTGTTTGCACTTAGCTTAAGTCAAGATGGTACTCAGAATCCATCAGGGGGAGATATCAGCGTTTCAGCGTCCGGAAATCAATCATCAATGAAAGCGGGCGGGGATGCGCCGCCAGCAGATACTGCTGATGAATCAAAAGAGAATAAAGATGAAAAAAGCGCCTCTGGCAGTTTTTCAACATATGTCGTACAGGCTGGAAAGTTTTCCTCTGAGAAAGGAGCAGATGAATTAGTTGGTAGTTTAAAAGAAGCAGGATATGCGGGAAAAAAGGTCTCAATGGATGATGGCTATTATGTCATTGCTGGGCTTGCGACAGAACAGGGCATGACAAGTGCTGTTGGGAAGAAGCTGATTGATCAGCACTTTGAGGCGTGGGGAGGCAAGGAACTCTCATTTCAAGTACCGGAGGAGCTGACTAGTTTAATAGAAAAGGCATCTGTTTTATCCTCTAAGGTCATTGCAGGGGATGATGTGGATCAAAAGGACGTTACGCAGCTGATCTCTGAGCTTGAAAGTGCCAAAACAATGGACGCTCCAGCTAAAAGCAGTTTGCTGAAAGCGGTGCAGCTGTTAAATGAACCTACTGCTGAAAACGGGTGGAAATCTCAGCAGGCACTGCTTGATCAATTAAATACGTAAAATCATATTTTAAGAAACCAAACTAGTCAAAAAATGACTAGTTTTTTTCTTTTGCATCCAACATAATGATGAAGGAACATGAAAAATGAATTTTCGTAAATTGTCGGTAAGATATACATTTGATAGGATAAATGGGTATCTTACTTCTTAGGCTAAACCCTGAAAGGATGAACAAACATGAACCAATTGATTCTCGCATCTCAATCACCTAGAAGAAAAGAATTGCTTGATTTAGCAGGGTTTTCTTATGACATTCAAGCAAGTGATTTAAAAGAAGAAATAAATCGAAACTTTTCTCCTGCAGAGAACGTCCAATGGTTGGCAGAACAAAAAGCAAGTGATATTCAAATATTATATCCCGAAGCTGTGATTATTGGTGCAGATACGATTGTTGCAATTGACGGCAAATGTCTTGGGAAACCAAAAGACAAGGAAGAAGCGGCCTCAATGCTTCAATTATTGTCAGGAAAGACACATCAAGTCTTGACGGGTGTCACGATTCAGTCAGAGAATAGAAAAGAAACATTTTATGAACAGACAGAAGTGACGTTTTGGACACTTACGCAAAATGAAATAGAACGCTATATCGAAACGGGAGAACCGCTTGATAAAGCGGGAAGCTATGGCATTCAAGGAAAAGGCGCACTGTTTGTTCAAAAAATAGATGGTGATTATTTTTCCGTTGTAGGTCTCCCTATTGCCAAAACAGTTAGAGTGCTCGAAACATTTGGAATCACCCCTTTTTGATGACAGGAAGGAATCTAAAAGGAGTGGGCATCATGAACGATTTCCCTATGTTGCTAAAGCATTTTCCTCAAGATGAAAAGCCGAGAGAACGATTGATCAAATATGGTCCCGGCAGTCTGTCAAACCATGAACTTGTTGCGATTCTTTTAAGGACAGGCACAAAAAAGGAATCAGTTCTTCAAATTTCTGCAAGACTTCTGCAAACATTTGGCGGTCTTCGCACTATAAGAGAAGCCTCAATTGAAGAAATGTCGAAGATTCGAGGAGTTGGAAAGGCGAAGGCTGTCTCTCTTTTAGCTGCTTTAGAACTCGGCACTAGATTACACCATCAAACGACGGACAACCGCTATGTGATCCGCACACCAGAGGATGGGGCAAACTTTGTGATGGAAGATATGAGGTTTTTACAACAGGAAAATTTCGTTTGTCTTTATCTCAATACTAAAAATCAAGTCCTTCATAAACATACCGTGTTTATTGGAAGTTTGAACTCATCCATCGTTCACCCGCGTGAAATTTTCAAAGAGGCCTTTAAACGGTCCGCTGCTTCATTTATATGTGTGCACAACCATCCATCTGGAGATCCGACGCCGAGCAGGGAAGATATTGAAGTCACACAGCGACTTTTTGAATGTGGAAAGCTGATTGGAATACAGCTGCTTGATCATCTTGTCATAGGTGATCAAAAATTTGTGAGTTTGAAGGAAAAAGGGTATTTGTAACACTTTTTTTTTCAATGTTTTACGATATAATAGAGTTTATGAGTTTTTCCCTAAGGGAATTTTGGTTTAAGAAAGGAAGATACATACATATGTTTGGAATTGGTACAAAAGACCTTGGAATAGATCTTGGCACAGCGAATACGCTTGTTTTTATTAAAGGAAAAGGCATTGTTGTAAGAGAACCTTCGGTCGTAGCCTTGGAAACTGATACGAAGTCTATAGTGGCAGTCGGAAATGATGCTAGAAACATGATTGGCCGTACACCTGGTAATGTTGTGGCACTACGCCCAATGAAAGACGGTGTCATTGCAGATTACGAGACGACAGCAACAATGATGAAATATTACATTAATCAAGCATTAAAAGGCAAAGGGCTTTTTGCTCGTAAACCTTACGTCATGGTATGTGTACCATCTGGTATTACAGCTGTAGAAGAGCGTGCAGTCATTGATGCAACAAGACAAGCTGGTGCACGTGACGCATACCCGATTGAAGAACCATTTGCTGCGGCAATCGGTGCTAACCTTCCTGTATGGGAACCAACAGGAAGTATGGTTGTGGATATTGGCGGCGGTACAACAGAAGTAGCGATTATTTCTCTTGGCGGCATTGTGACATCACAATCAATCCGCGTGGCAGGAGATGAGATGGATGATGCGATCAGCAGCTACATCCGTAAAACGTATAACTTAATGATCGGTGATCGTACATCAGAAGCGATTAAAATGGAAATCGGTTCTGCGCAGCCTGACGTACATGATGAGATGGACATTCGTGGACGTGACCTTTTAACAGGTCTGCCAAAAACAATCTCTATTACGGCAGAAGAGATTGCAAAAGCGCTTCGCGATACGGTGGAAACAATTGTCGATGCAGTGAAAATGACTCTTGAAAAAACCCCGCCTGAGCTCGCAGCAGATATTATGGACCGCGGAATTGTTTTAACAGGAGGCGGTGCACTGTTGCGTAATCTTGACAAAGTCATTAGCGATGAAACGAAAATGCCAGTCATTATTGCAGAAGACCCGCTTGACTGTGTGGCAATCGGGACAGGGAAAGCACTAGAACATATTCATTTGTTCAAAGGAAAATCAAAAGATAATCGATAATCGGGCGTAATTAAAGAGGTGTAAGACATGCCGCAGTTTTTTATGAATAAAAGATTAATGTTGCTCCTTGTCTGTGTCATCGTACTGGTGGCCATGATTGGTTTTTCAGTGAAAAGCGGCAGAGGTGCTTCATGGCCGGAAAAATTAGTGGGGGATACGACAGGCTTTTTTCAAGGTGTCTTTCATAAACCATCACAATTTATTGCCGGTATTTATGGGAACGTACAAGATTTAAAGAACACATATGATGAAAACGAGCGTCTTCGAAAAAAACTTGATGGACAAACTCAATATGAGGCGAAACTTCAAGAACTAGAAGATGAGAACAAAAAGCTTCGCAAACAGCTTGGCTATGTGAACTCTATTCGTGACTACACGCCAATTCTATCAACTGTTATCGCAAGAAACCCTTCTCTTTGGGATAGCTTTGTGATGATTGATAAAGGGAAAAAACAAGGCGTGGAAAAAGATATGGCAGTCACTAATGAGAGTGGCGCATTAATTGGGAAGATTGAAAGTGATAAGCTCAACAATTTTACTTCGACTGTAAGATTGCTAAGCTCTACTGACCAAAATAATAGAATTTCAACGAAAATTTTTGCGAAAAAGGGCAAAGAAGAACTCAATGGAATCATTAACGGTTATGACAGCAAGAAAAAAATGCTGACTATGAATATTCTGAAATCCGATGCAGATGGGGATGTCAAAAAAGGAGATCTTGTTGAAACATCTGGAGCAGGGGGCGTATTCCCGCAAGGCTTAACGATTGGTAAGGTAAGTGAAATCGAGCCAGACCATTACGGCCTGACAAAGATCATTTACGTAGAACCAGCGGCTGAACTCAACAATTTAGACCGCGTGATTGTGGTGAATCGCAGCACAAGTACAGCAGATGCATCTGAATTGACGAAGGAGGAAGGCTCGTGAAACGTGTCCTTCTTGCTTTCGTCATGTTGTTTATCTTCGTATTTGACAGCATTTTTGTTGATTTAGTGAAGCTCCCATTTGTTTCAGAGAATCAAATTTTAGCTCCTCATTTCATTTTACTCGCACTTGTATTTATGACTGCTTTTGTGAATCAAAAATATGGTGTGATTTACGGATTTATCTTTGGACTTTTATATGATATTTCATATACAGGCATACTTGGTGTTCATATGTTTGGCTTTGGGGCGCTTTGCTATTTGTTAGCAAAAGCCTTTAAAGTTCTGCAAACGAATATGTTAGTCGTTGTCTTTCTGTCGATTATTGCTGTTTCCGTGATGGAGTTTTATGTATACGGCGTTCAAGCGACAATTCAACCAGGGATTATGCCGTTTAATACGTATGTCATCGAACGCTTTATTCCAACGATTCTTTTAAATACTGCTGCGTCTCTCATACTTGTTGTGCCGTTTAGGCTCTTTTTCACCCACGTGAAACAAGGACTGATCGACGAATAAAAGCAGGAGTTTGTCCAATTACGGCGAAATGAGTATGTTGTTGAGGTGAGCATCTTGAAAACTCAAAAACAGCAATATGTGATGATAAAAGGTACAAAAAACGGATTAACATTACAGTTGAATGATGACTGTTCGTTTGATGACCTTCTTTCCGGCTTGCGAGAGGTTCTATTACTTGAGCAATATACAGATGGAAGAGAAGGACATAAGGTCAATGTGCATATTAAGCTTGGTTTTCGGTATTTAACAGAGGATCAGGAGACGCGTTTGACTGAAGCGGTGTCTGAAAATGAACATCTCGTCATCCACTCCATTGAAAGTGACGTCATGTCAACTGAAGAGGCGAGACGATTAAAAGCAGAGGCTGAAATTACTTCTGTAGCAAAAATTGTACGCTCTGGACAGGTGCTGCATGTCGAAGGAGATCTTTTATTAATAGGAGATGTCAATCCTGGCGGAACGATTCGCGCAGGAGGAAATATTTTTGTGCTTGGCGCATTAAAAGGTGTGGCGCATGCTGGATGTAATGGCAACAAACAGGCTGTTATTGCGGCATCTCATATGATTCCAACACAGCTTCGCATCGCACAAGTTTTTAACCGTGCACCAGACCAAAAAGAAGATGGAAATGAAATGGAATGTGCTTATTTAGATATAGATGGCAATATGATCATTGAACGCCTGCAGCAATTGGCTCATATAAGACCTAATCTGACAAGGCTTGAGGGAGGAATGTGAAATTGGGCGAGGCTATTGTGATTACCTCAGGAAAAGGCGGCGTTGGCAAAACAACAACATCTGCAAACTTAGGCACAGCACTAGCAATTCAAGGGAAAAAAGTGTGTCTAGTTGATACCGATATCGGCCTTCGGAATCTGGATGTCGTGATGGGGCTAGAAAACCGCATTATTTATGATCTAGTCGATGTAGTAGAAGGAAGATGCAAAATTCATCAAGCGCTTGTAAAAGATAAGCGTTTCGAGGATCTTTTGTATCTTTTACCTGCTGCTCAAACAAGTGATAAAACGGCTGTAGAGCCGGAACAGATCAAAGAATTAATTCAATCATTGAAACAAGACTTTGATTATGTTGTCATTGACTGCCCTGCTGGAATTGAGCAAGGCTTTAAAAATGCTGTATCCGGTGCAGACAAGGCCATTGTCGTGACGACGCCTGAAATCTCAGCTGTAAGAGATGCGGACCGAATCATCGGTTTGTTAGAACAAGAAGATATCGAACCGCCTCGTTTGATTGTCAATCGTATTCGTACACACATGGCGAAAAATGGCGATTCAATGGATGTAGATGAAGTGGTACATCATTTATCAATTGATCTACTTGGCATCGTAGCAGATGATGATGATGTGATTAAGGCTTCAAACAATGGTGAACCGATTGTTATGGATGCTAAAAACAAAGTATCGATTGCCTATCGCAATATTGCCCGCCGCGTACTAGGCGAATCTGTTCCGCTTCAATCTTTTGAAGAAGAAAACAAGGGAATGTTTGCAAAGCTGAAAGCATTTTTTGGTGTAAGAGCATAATCATTTAAGCGTGATAGAAAACCTTTGCAGTCTAGAAAAGGCGGCTACCTTTACGAAGCGAATTTGACAGTCGTGAGTACCGGAGCGCAGACCTGACACTGAATGCAAGGGTTTGTCTGCATGCTGAGACCGATTCGATGAGAATCGGTCTTTTTGTTGCATATCAGATGGGGTTGTCACATAAAATGTACAAACTGTTTGTATGTAAAGGGTGATCTCATGAAAAGAGTGGACGAGTACCGAAAGAAAATCGCGCAGCGCCGCAAAATGATGCAGCCAGCTGCTCCCCCTAAGAAGACGGCTTTCAAGAAAAAAGAAGATATCCCGCCATGGGTTATGCTGACAGAGGAAGAAAAGCATTCTGGCTCGACCTCCTATGAACCGGCGTCCCATCAGCCAAAGAAATACCGTCATCCCTTATTTAACCCGAATACCTTTGTGCTTAAATGCTTATTATCAGCGTCCCTTGTCTTGATTGCAGCCATTTCATTTAAAGGTCAGACAGGTCCGTTTCAGCAGCTGAAGCCAATGATTACTCAGACTTTTGAGCAAGATTTTCAATTTGCTGCTGCTAACCGCTGGTTTGAAAAAACAGTTGGACATCCGCTGGCTTTTTTAACAGAGAAAAAAAATGGCCAAAAGGACGTACAAGCGAATCAAGAACTCGCTGTTCCTGCCTCTGGTAAAGTGCAGGAATCCTTTACACAAAATGGAGCAGGTGTCAAAGTGGAGACATCCGCTGAAGCCATTGATAGTATGAAGGAAGGCTACGTGGTCGAGGTGAAAAAGCAAAGCGATACAGGGCTTACCGTTGTAGTGCAGCATGCAGATAACAGCTATAGCTGGTACGGTCAATTAAAGAAAGCCGATGTGGCCTTATACGATTTTGTCGATAAGGGTGAAAAAATTGGCCAGATTTCGCTTGATGATCAAGGGAAGGGCACGTATTACTTTGCCATTAAGCAAAATGAACAATTTATCGATCCTATTCAGGTGATGACCTTTGAATAGATGGCTGCTCATGCTGACGAAAATTCACATCCATCCGCTGCTGTGGATTGTGATGGCGTTTGCGATTCTGTCAGGTCAAATCAAGCCGCTGCTTTGTCTGCTTGTGATTGTTTGTGTCCATGAACTTGGACATGCAGCGGCTGCCTGCTATTATCATTGGCGCATTCGGCGGATTTTTTTACTGCCATTTGGCGGAACGGTGGAAGTAGAGGAACATGGGAACCGTCCGTTAAAAGAAGAGCTGGCGGTCATTTTGTGCGGGCCGCTTCAGCATGTACCGCTCCAGCTCATGGCATGGCTTTTCATGGAGGCTTCTCTTATCTCTCACGACGTCTTTACGATGTTTACCTTTTATAATATGGCGATTTTCCTTGTGAATCTTTTGCCCGTTTGGCCGCTTGATGGCGGAAAATTATTCTTTTTGCTCTTATCTGTTTTTTACCCTTTCCAACGTGCACATGCCCTAGCAATAAAAGGCTCACTTGTCTTTTTCGGTCTATTGACAGGAGGGTTACTTTTGTTTGCACCGCTGCAATTCAATGGCTGGGTGCTGCTTACTTTTTTAGCTTATTCACTCGTGATGGAGCATAGGCAGCGGCATTACGTCAGGGTTCGCTTTTTACTAGAACGGTATTACGGTAAAAAAGAGCAAAAGGTAGAAAAACTGATTCCGCTGAGAGCAAGTGCAGAGGAGAAAGTATACGAAGTGATGGCACGATTTCAAAGGGGCTGTAAGCATCCAATTATTATTGAAAGAGATGGCGTGAAGATGAGCCAGCTTGATGAAAATGAACTGCTCCATGCGTATTTTTCAGATCGCAGAACCACCTCCTCAATGGAAGAGCTTCTTTTACCGTACTAATGGTGAAAATACATTGACATTCTGCGTCTAGTTTGATATATTTTTTAATGTTATGGATATGTAGCACCCGTGCTACAACCGCGCGGAGCAGGTGTAAAGTGCCTATGGCCCCCTGTATTCGGCGAGTCTGAGTTTATTAGGAGGTGCAGAGATGTACGCAATTATCGAAACTGGTGGTAAACAAGTAAAAGTTGAAGAAGGTCAAACTGTTTATGTTGAAAAACTAGCTGCTGAAGCAGGTGAAACAGTAACTTTCGAAAACGTATTGTTTGTCGGCGGAGACACTGTCAAAGTGGGTAACCCTTCAGTTGCTGGAGCAACAGTAACGGCTAAAGTTGAAAAACAAGGTCGCGGTAAGAAAATTACTGTGTTCAAGTACAAACCGAAGAAAAACAACCACAAGAAACAAGGTCATCGTCAACCTTACACTAAAGTTGTTATCGAAAAAATCAACGCTTAAGGCGTGTGAGTGATATGATCAAAGCAACCATTACTCGGTCATCAGCAGATGAAAGCATTACGTCTTTTCAGATGACTGGACATGCCGAGTTTGCTGAAAAAGGTCAGGATCTCGTTTGTGCAGGTGTATCTGCTGTTGTTTTCGGCTCAGTCAATTCAATTATTGCACTGACAGGATTGGACCCACTGCTTGATATTGGTGAAGAAGGCGGCTACTTCTCTTTTGAACTGCCGGCTGATACAGATCCAGTATCCTTTGAAAAAGCCCAGCTGCTTTTAGAAGGCATGGTCGTTTCCTTAGAGACAATTGAACGAGATTATCACGATTATGTGAGAATATCAACAAAAAAATAGGAGGTGAACTTCATGCTTAGATTAGATCTTCAATTTTTCGCATCTAAAAAAGGGGTAGGTTCTACAAAGAACGGACGTGACTCTGAGTCTAAACGTTTAGGCGCTAAACGTGCTGATGGTCAATTCGTAACTGGTGGTTCTATCCTTTATCGTCAACGTGGAACGAAAATCTATCCAGGTGAAAACGTTGGACGCGGAGGCGACGACACTCTTTTCGCTAAAATCGACGGAACGGTTAAATTCGAACGTTTCGGTCGTGACCGTAAAAAAGTGAGCGTATATCCTGCGGCACAATAATTGCTAAAAACTCCGGTCATTGACTGGAGTTTTTTTCACTTTTTACAAGCAGTACCGAAGATGATAAAAGAAGATGCACTCCATAAATATCAAAGAACGTTTGCTGACTTTGCCTCATTTTCTCCTATACGATCAGAAAAAACAACCTTTCCTCACATAACTAGTGTTTTTCTATGCTGTCTTCTCTGTTATAATTCAGGGAGACATATTGATGATAAGACTCCTAAAAGAGAGACCAAACGATTGGGAGTGCGATAATGGAAGAGATACCAAGTAAAGAAAATGAAAAATTAACTCACGTTGCATTAACAAATGAATTGATCTATCTGCTCAGTCGTTCAAGACACGACTGGATGAATAAATTACAGCTGATCAAAGGCAACTTGACATTAGAAAAATATGACCGCGTGTTTGAAATTATAGAAGAAATGGTCATTGAAGCACAGCATGAATCCAAACTCTCAAATTTAAAAATTCCCCAATTGGCCTATTACTTTCTAACATTTAATTGGGAGTCGCATTTTATCACCTTAGAATATGAAGTGCTTGGTGAAACCCGAGACTTATCAGCATATGAATCGCAGCTGCTAACGGTATCACAGGAGTTGTTTTCGATATTCGATCAATCAGTTTGCCAAAAAACTGAAAATCATTTAACGGTCACTTTCCAAACAGATCATGAAGAAAATGATGTGATCTTATATTTTGATTTCAAAGGAAAATTAACAAGTTTGGATGCGTTAAATGCGTTTCATGACGCAAACTATCCATGTATGAGTATAACGCAATTTCATGTGACGCCTCATGAGTCCATGATTGAGCTTTGTTTGAGGCAAGAACGAGATATGTGATGCAGAGAAACGGAGGAAGTTATGTTTGTAGATCAGGTTAAAGTGTATGTTAAAGGCGGTGACGGCGGAAACGGTATGGTGGCGTTCCGTCGTGAAAAATATGTACCAAAGGGCGGCCCAGCAGGCGGCGACGGCGGAAATGGTGCAGATGTTGTATTTGAAGTAGACGAAGGACTTAGAACGTTAATGGACTTTCGTTATAAGCGCCATTTCAAGGCTGACCGCGGCGAGCACGGAATGAGTAAAAACCAGCATGGCCGAAATGCGGAAGAAATGATTGTCAAAGTTCCACCGGGTACGGTTGTGACAGATGCAGAGACGGAACAAGTACTAGCTGACTTGACAGAGCATGGGCAGCGGGCTGTCATTGCCAAAGGCGGACGTGGCGGACGTGGGAATTCACGCTTCGCAACACCAGCAAACCCTGCACCACAGCTGTCTGAAAACGGTGAGCCAGGTAAAGAACGTGACGTCATCTTAGAATTAAAAGTACTTGCAGATGTTGGACTTGTTGGTTTCCCAAGTGTCGGGAAGTCAACGCTGCTCTCGATTGTCTCTTCTGCGAAACCAAAAATTGCGGATTATCATTTTACAACGCTTGTACCGAACCTCGGGGTTGTTGAAACAGACGATAACCGAAGCTTTGTTATGGCGGATCTGCCAGGACTGATCGAAGGAGCGCACGAAGGCGTTGGCTTAGGTCATCAATTTTTACGTCATATTGAGCGTACACGTGTCATTGTCCATGTCATTGATATGTCTGGACTTGAAGGGCGTGACCCATACGAAGACTACGTGACGATTAATGAAGAGCTTGAGCAGTACAATATGAGATTGACAGAGCGTCCGCAAATCATTGTTGCGAACAAAATGGACATGCCAGATGCAGCTGACAATCTAGAGGCATTTAAAGAAAAATTAACGGATGATCATAAAGTGTTCCCGATTAGTGCGATCACAAGAGAAGGGCTTCGTGAGCTCTTATTTGAAATCGCCAATCAGCTTGAAACAACACCGGAATTCCCGCTCTATAATGAAGAGGAGCTGTCGGATAACCGCGTGATGTACAGGTTTGATGAAGGCGATGCACCATTTGAGATCTCTAGAGATCCTGATGGCACATTTGTCTTAACGGGTAAAGCACTTGAGCGTCTGTTTAAGATGACAGACTTCTCAAGAGATGAATCTGTTAAACGATTCTCTAGACAGCTGCGCGGAATGGGTGTCGATGATGCCTTGCGTGAGCGCGGTGCAAAAGATGGCGACATCATTCGTCTGCTTGAATTTGAATTCGAATTTATTGATTGATCAAAAGGAGGGTCCAGACCATGGGCTCTCCCGTTTTTAAAAGGGGAGAAAACAGGTGAAAGAAGAAACGTTCTATTTAGTAAGAGAGGATGTACTTCCAGATGCGATGCGAAAAACGCTTGAAGTCAAAAAGCTTCTCGATCGCAAAAAAGCGGATTCAGTTGCCGATGCTGTTCAAAAAGCGGATTTAAGCCGCAGTGCTTTTTATAAATACCGAGATGCTGTTTTTCCATTTTATACAATGGTAAAAGAGCAGATCATCACATTGTTTTTCCACCTTGAGGATCGGTCTGGGGCTTTATCAAGACTGCTTCAAATTGTGGCTGACTCTGGCTGTAATGTGTTATCCATTCACCAAACGATTCCGCTGCAAGGAAGAGCGAATGTCACCTTATCAATTAGTACAGCTGGTATGGCAGATGATATCAACACCGTCATGAATCAATTAAGAAAGCTTGAATTTGTCGAAAAAGTCGAAATTCTCGGTTCTGGGGCGTAAAAGGAGAGATCATAGCAGATGAAGCAATTAACTGTAGGTTATTTTGGACCAGAAGCAACATTTACTCATTTGGCCGTATGCTCTTGTTTTCCAAAAGATGCGGTGCAGCGTGCCTATGCAACGATTCCGCAATGTATGGATGCTGTGTCAAAAGGCGAAGTCGATTTGGCGGTCGTTCCACTTGAAAATGCCCTCGAAGGCTCTGTGAACTTAACGATTGATTATTTAATTCATGAAGAAGCGCTGTCCATTGTGGGGGAGATGACAGCACCAATTCGGCAGCATTTGCTTGTCCACCCATCAAGAGCGGAGAGCTGGGAGACGTTAGATGTCATTCAGTCGCATCCTCACGCGATTGCCCAGTGTCATCAATTTCTGAAAAAGCAGTACCCTCATATTCCTCATCGGCCAGTAGAATCAACAGGTTATGCAGCAAAATACATCAGTGAGCATCCAGATGAAGCTGTTGGGGCTATTGCCAATGAAATTGCCGCAAAAACGTATGGTTTGACGATTGCGAAAAAAGACATTCATGATTATCCGCACAACCATACACGCTTTGTGATTTTACATAAAGATCCTAACGCATCGTTCCCAATGAATTCTGGTTTCTCATCAAAGCCAAAAACGACCATTGTGGTCAGTCTGCCTAAGGATGACCAATCAGGCGCATTGCACCGCGTGCTGTCTGCTTTTTCTTGGCGGAATCTCAACTTGTCAAAAATTGAATCCCGTCCGACAAAAACAGGTCTTGGACATTATTTATTTATTATTGACATCGAAAAAGAAATGGATGATGTCCTAGTCCCTGGTGCGATTCAAGAATTAGAAGCGGTTGGCTGTGAGGTCAAGCTGCTCGGCAGCTATCAAACATATGAATTAACGAATGAAAAATAGTGTCCCGTGCAGGACACTATTTTTTTAGTCTTTTATTAAAAACCCAGCATCATCCAGCGCTTGAATGGCTTGGTCAAGCTGCTTTTGGCTGTAAGAAGTGAGAGTATGCAGATGCACGCCGTCTGTTAGTTCTGACAAGTAGGACGCGCCGGTGTTAGAAATATGATGGACAAAATCAGCGACTTGTTTCCGTGTGCTGACGCGAATGGAGGCCGTTAGTTCACCATAAACAGGGTGCTCAATGATCACATCTTTCACCGTCACTCCAAAGTCTACAATCAAGGTCAGTTCCTCTTCTGTACGAGCAGGATCATGCTTGCAGGCGATGATTTGTTCAATTTCTCTTTCTGGCGCATGCTGCGCTGCCATATACACATAGCCTTGGCTTGTGGCAATAATGGGTTCATTTTTTGCTTTTAATAATGAAATATCTTGTACAATGACTTGTCGAGAGACAGCCGCTTTTTTAGCTAAAAAGCTTCCAGTAAGCGGTGTGTCTGTTTCTTTCAGCCACTCTAAAATGGCGGTTCTTCTTTCTTCGCCAATGAGTTTCCTCTCTTGCTCCACGTCCTAAGCTCCCTTCTTCTCCTTTTGCAAATGCTCAAATGTATGCAAAAGCTGATCGATGTCATCTTTTGATGACTGCCATCCAAATGATAGTCGAATAAATTGAAGGGCATCACGATCTGATACACGCAATGCCTTCACAGCAGGGGAAGGATGGTGATAACCAGAAGCACATGCGCTTCCAGTTGATAGACAAATCCCATGCCGGTTACATGCTAACATTACATATTGTCCTTCAAACCCTTCAAAAAAACAACCAATAATATGAGGCAGCGTACGGCGATTGTCATTGTCCTGAAGTGTACGAACTGGCAGCTGTCTGATTTTTAACTGCTGAAGAAAATAATCACGCAGCTGTTCATCTAATTTTTGCTGTTCATCCAGCCTAAGCATTGCTTGTTCACTTGCAGCAGCAAAAGCACCGATACACGGGACGTTTACTGTCCCTGGACGTAAGCCATTTTCCTGAACTGCTCCTGTATATAAAGGTTTCCAAGGAACATGAGCGCCCATATAAACGGCACCAGCGCCTTTAGGAGCATACACTTTATGACTTGAGATGGACACGGCATCGACTCCAAGTTCTTTGATGGACACACGTACCTTTCCAAATGTTTGCACAGCATCTGTATGAAAAAGAATGTTCCTTTCTTTTAAAAGAGGTGCTAATTCAGCAAGCGGCTGGATAATCCCTGTTTCTGAATTAGCATGCTGAATAGATACGAGCCCTGTTTCAGGCAATATTGCTTTTTTGAGAATGTCCTCTGTTATGATTCCATCCTGATTCGGTTCAATGATCGTGACTTTTACGCCAAGACGCTCTAAGCTGCTAACTGCATGATGAACCGAAGGGTGCTCGACTGAAGTTGTGATGACATGCTGTTGATGTGCTGGTAGTCCATGGATGATCGATTGAATCGCAAGGAGATTGGATTCAGTTCCACCGCTTGTAAAGTAGATCCCATCTGGTTCACCCTCGATCATGGCAGCGAGTGATTGTCTGCTGTAAGTCAATATGTCATTTGCTTTTCCCCCAGCATCATGAAGACTGCTTGCATTTCCGTAGAAATTTTTACTCAGCTGCTCAAAAACATGCAGTGCTTCTTCTGAAACAGGTGTAGAAGCTGCGTAATCTAAATAAACCAACCTATCCATCTCCCGTGTGAAAATTTTTTCTTGTATTTATTTTAGTGTTGTGTAATGATATGTGTCAAGACAGGTGTAAATGACAGGAGGGGCAATGGTGTCATCAATCAAAAAAGTCATTGTGGTGGGATCAGGCATTGCAGCGCTTTCCTTTGCAAGAAATATCTCGAAAAACTGCCAGGTCATCATGATGACAAAAAAACAATGTTCATCTAGTAATTCCATGCTGGCACAAGGTGGAATTGCTGCTGCCTTTTCAGCACATGATTCAGTTGAGCAGCATGTGCAAGATACACTAGATGCTGGCTGTGACCACAATGATGAAAGAACCGTACAAGAAATCGTGAGACTTGGAAAACATCTTGTGCAGCAGCTCGTAGCAGATGGCTGTCCATTTGATCAAGATGAGGCTGGAGAGCCGCAATTAGGCAAAGAGGGGGCACACACCACTCATCGCATCTTGCATGCAGGAGGAGATCAAACAGGGAAAACCCTTGTACAGTATCTGAAAAGTCAGCTCGGCTCACATATTCATTTATATGAATATCATCATGTCATTGATCTATTGGTTCATGAAGGGATATGCAAGGGTGTTGTATGGAAAGACGAGACAGGACACGTACAAACAATGACCGCAGATGCCGTTGTTATATCAACTGGCGGCTGCGGCTCCCTGTATGAGACAAATACAAATGATCCTTCTATCACAGGAGACGGACTGATGATGGCCTATCGAGCCGGGGCACAATTAGTGGATCTCGAATTTGTTCAATTCCATCCAACTCTTTTAACAATAGCTGGAAAAGCAGTTGGCCTCATTTCAGAGGCAGTACGGGGAGAGGGAGCTTATTTAGAAGATGAAACAGGCAGGCGGATCATGAAAGGTATTCACCCACAAGCTGATTTAGCACCTAGAGATGTGGTCGCTAGAGCTATTTTTCATGAGCAGCAATTAGGTCATCAATTGTATCTTAACATCCATGATATTCCGCATTTTTCAGCTCGTTTTCCAGCCATTGCTCAGATGTGCCAGCGTGCAGGCGTCGATATGGAAAGCGGCAGGCTGCCAATTTCCCCCGGTATGCACTTTTTAATGGGCGGCATCAGCGTCAATGAATATGGAGAAACGACTGTTCCAGCGCTATTTGCCATTGGAGAAGCGGCCTGTACTGGCTTACACGGTGCGAATCGATTGGCGAGTAATTCTCTTCTGGAAGGTCTCGTGTTAGGCAGCAAAGCGGCACAGAGAATTGAACAACTGCCTAAACAGAAAGAAACAAGTCCACCTTTTTCAATTCAAGAAATATGGATGGTTCCAATGATTTCAACAACTCAGCTGAGACAATGGATGACTACATTTGCGGCCATTGTGAGAGATGAAAAAGGCTTGCAGACTTTACTTCATTCGTTACAACGTGTCAATTTTCAGCAAATTAATGTGAAGGATATCACAAATGAACAGATCGAATTAAGCAATCAATGGGCATTAGCGGTTTGCCTTGCCAAATCTGCATTACTCCGTACAGAAAGCAGAGGCGGCCATTATCGAATGGATTATCCAGAGCGGAGCGATGCGTTGTGGCGGGGCAGGCAGATTGTTCATGAAAAAGGTCACATTCATATCATGAAAAATGAAAGGATCGGTGCCAAATGGAACGTTTACAGTTAAAACAAATGCTCACTCATTTTTTCACAGAAGATATTGGCTTTGGAGATGTATCAGCAGATGCCATCTTTGGAGACAAGAAGGGAACAGCTTTTATCATTGCGAAACAATCTGGTGTATTGGCAGGATCACAAGTGATTGATCTAGGGTACCGCCTGTTGAATGAACAGATTCAAACTGAGCTGTATTTTCAAGAAGGTGATTGGATTCATTCAGGCGCTGTACTGGCGAAAATAAAGGGCCCAGTCAACGACTTATTAAAGGGAGAGAGGGTCATTTTAAATCTTTTGCAGCGAATGACAGGTATCGCTACCTTAACACATGAGGCGGTCCGCAGATTAGCTGACCCGTCTATTACGATTTGTGATACGAGAAAAACGACACCCGGCCTGCGTATGTTAGAGAAATACGCAGTGAAAACAGGTGGTGGAAAGAATCATCGCTTTGGCTTATCGGATGGGGTGATGATTAAAGATAATCATATTGCGGCATGCGGTTCTATCCGTGAAGCTGTAGAGAAAGCAAGAGCATATGCCGGTCATATGGTGAAAATTGAAGTGGAAATTGAATCAGAAACGCAGCTTATAGAAGCCATTGATGCAAAAGCGGATGTCATCATGTTTGATAACTGCTCTCCGGACGAGGTAAAACGTTTTAAACAAATGACACCAGAGTCCATTCTGACAGAGGCTTCAGGAGGCATCACGCTAGAGACATTGCCAAGCTACAGGGGGACAGGAGTCGATTTTATTTCACTTGGCTTTCTGACACATTCTGCTCCAGCATTTGATTTTAGTATGAATATGGAATTCAGTCATAAAGGGGGAACAACTCATGTCCATGCTTAATGTATTAGCCAATCAACATGCAGTCATGATGCCAGATGAATATAAACACCGCTCTGTTGATGAGATGAAGCAGCGAGTGTTAGACATTAAGCGGGCTTTTGGCTCAAAGCTTTTTATACCAGGCCACCATTATCAAAAGGATGAGGTCATTGAATTTGCAGATACAACAGGAGATTCATTGCAGCTGGCACAAATAGCTGCTGACAATCATGAGGCTGAATACATTGTGTTCTGCGGTGTTCATTTTATGGCGGAAACGGCAGATATGCTGTCAAACAAGAATCAGAGCGTTGTATTGCCAGATATGAGGGCAGGCTGTTCCATGGCAGATATGGCAAATATGAAACAAACAGACAGAGCATGGGAGCAGCTCACTGATTTGTTTGGCGATACAATACTTCCGCTTACGTATGTCAATTCAACAGCAGACATTAAAGCATTTGTTGGCAAACATGGCGGGGCAACAGTTACTTCATCAAATGCTAAAAAAGTACTCGAGTGGGCGCTGACACAAAAAGAGCGGATTCTGTTTCTCCCTGATCAGCACCTAGGGCGTAATACAGCATTTGATTTAGGTATTCCGCTAGAAGAAATGGCTGTCTGGGATCAGATAGAAGAAAAGCTCATCACCGATCAGCCGCTTTCCCGTATTAAGATGATTTTATGGAAAGGCCATTGCTCCGTACATGAGAAGTTTACCGTTCGAAATATAGAAGACATGAGAAAAAAAGACCGTGACATTCAAATTCTTGTTCATCCTGAATGCACGCATGAGGTCGTAAGGGCTTCTGACCTAGCAGGTTCAACGAAATTTATTATTGATACGATTAAACAGGCGCCAGCAGGAAGCAAATGGGCGATTGGAACAGAGATGAATTTAGTCAAACGGATCATAGCGCAGCACCCAGATAAACAAATTGAATCCCTTAACCCAGATATGTGTCCATGTTTGACTATGAACCGGATTGATCTGCCTCATTTGCTATGGTCACTGGAAAGCATTGAGAAGGGTCAGCCGGTCGGGTTGATACAGGTCAATGAAGACATCACGAAAGACGCTTTGCTTGCACTCGAGAAAATGCTCGCCATTAAATAATGAATCAGCCCCTCCTATCAGAAAACAAGTTTTTATCATATCGGCTTGTAAATAGGCATAAATTTATGTTGAAACATATTGTACTTCTGACATAACCGTTACGTTCACGTTTTGCATAGGAGGGGAAAACGTTGAAAATTCATATTGTGCAAAAAGGAGACTCCCTTTGGAAAATTTCAAAGAAATACGGAGTCGACTTTCAAGAATTGAAAAAACTAAATTCACAGCTCAGTAATCCTGATTTGATCATGCCGGGTATGAAGATTAAAATTCCATCTAGTGGTGTTCCTGTGAAAACAGATCATCACAAAGCAAAAGAAATGCCAAAAACGAAAGAACATCCGTATGTGAAAGAAAAGCCAAAAGATGTTGTGCAAGTGCAAGATACGAAACCGAAGGAAAAGCCAAATGAACCGGTACCATATGTACCGCCAGTGCCAAAAATCGAGCAGCCAGTTTTTCCGCAAGTGGATGTGAACTATTATCAGACCAATCTCTACCAGCCATTCACACCTCCTCCCAAAAAAGATCATCATGAAAAAAAAGATCACGTTCATGAGAAGAAAGATCATGTTCATAACAAAAAGGATCACAAGGATCATTTTCATCATGAAAATAAAGACCACAAAGATAACAAGGGTCATGTCCATCATGAAAATAAGGAACATAAAGATCACAAGGACCATTTGCATCATGAAAATAAAGGTCATCTAAAAGATGAAGTGGCAAAGGGGTATGATCCATTTATTCATATTCCGCATCAAAAAGAGGAGGGAAAAGACATGGAGCATGGCAATTATCCGAACCTTCCTAACTTCCCGCAAATGCCAAATGTGGGAGGGGCAGCGGTAGGGGGAGTGGCTGAAAATAACGAGCATCATCACCAGCATCATCATCATGAACCATATGATCCTTATTTTGGTTATGGTCATGGTCATTACATGCCGGCGATGTATCCATATCCGCAGCAAATGGTGCCGGCATCGCCAATTTTACCGGGATCAGGCTTATGTTATCCTATCCATCCATATTATCATCATCATATGATGCCATATCCATACCCGGCTCATCCGTATTATCCTGCGTATCAAGCGCCTGCTTACTACGGAGAAAATTATGAGCACCATGAAAACGACGGACATCACTGGCATCACCATACGCATCCAAACGCCAATGCAAATGCCAACGCAAATCAAGGCTTTTATCCAAACGTTCCAAATGCAGCATATGGCAAGGAAGATTGCGGATGCGATGATGGCATGAAGCATCATCAGCCTTGGCCAGGACATTATCCGAATCCTGTTCCTTATGGCCAAATGGGGGCTTATCCAGCTCAGCCTTACATGCAGCCATATCCAGGTCAATCCGTTTTTGCAAGGCCGGAGGAAGAAGAAGAAGATTAATGACAGAAGGAACGATCTCAATCGTTCCTTTTTTTGTTTATAACTGACAGCTTGATTTTTTTCCTAACTGTACATGCTAAAACAGAGCCTGTTTCGCGCTCATGAGATTGAATTTGTACAGGGGGTTTTTCGTTTGAGACAAAAATGGCAAAAAACAATCGCATTAGTGCTTCTTCCTATTGGTTTAACAGCATGTGGTGCAAATAATAACGCAGGTGTCGATACACGTCATAATCAATCAGGTCAGCCGGTTGGTTATCATTCGAATCAACGAGCGGAAGACAACAACCAAGATCATCAAGGACCAGTTTCTGAACTCATGGAGGGAATGAACGGGAGAAATACAACAAATGTTGATTACCGTACACGTCCTCAAGCTGATGATCGAATGCCTCTCACAGGTGGAGATGGACGCTACAGTCATGGAGATATGAACTATCATAACCAAATGTCGTTCTCAGGCTACGATAAACAAGAGAACATCCAGCGTTCAAGAAAAATTGCCAACCGCATCAATAAAATGAATCACGTGGCAGACTCTCAAGTCATGGTGACGGATGAGAATGTGTATATTGCCATTAAATCAGATGGCCGCCTGACGTCAGAAGGTGTATCACAAGTAGAAGAAGCAGCGACTCGTTATGCGGATGGAAGAGCAGTCCAAGTCATAAAAGATGAAGGTGCATTCACACGCTTTAGAGATATGAGAAGAACGCAATTTGAAACAGGCCAAACAGGCATGACCCGATAGTTAGACACAAAAAGGCTAAAGTTCACTACGAACTTTAGCCTTTTTTTAAAAATAAACCTTGATGCCTATATAAAATTCGTAAAAGAAATAACAGCCAAACCCTAGTAATAAAATACCAGCAATAATGGATGTCCACTTGATCATCGTTCGATTCATCACTTTTCTTGTTAACGATACAAGTGTGAGAAGACCAATGTCATGAAGGAGAATCCCTGCCAAAATACCGCCGGCAGCCAGCATAAATTCAGATGAATCTGTTTTTGTATACGCATCCGCAAGTACAGCCCCAAAAACAGAAACCCAGAACACAAGATTTCCAGGAGATACCGCCACGAGCAAGCCGTTTCGATATGTTTTTGCGAATGATTTATTGACCTTTTCTCCTGCTAAATGGATATCTTGATCCGCATTTTTAATGGAATCGTATGCGAGAATCATTAGAAATACAGCTCCGATCAGCCAGAGCGGGATTTGAACAAACGGCAAAGATAAAAACTGAGCAAATCCAGCATATAAAGCCAAAATAAGTAATAAGTCTATGGTCATACCGCCTGCTCCGACAGTTAAACCATGAAAGAATCCGTTTTTGAGTCCCTGTTTTGTCATTTCAACCGTGATTGCTCCAACAGGCAGAGCAATTGAGAATCCTACGACGATAAATGTGAGAAATGTTTGCAATCGACTAGAACTTCCTTTGATTAAATTGTATAAAAATTCTCCGTTTAGATTAATTATACATAATAGGAGAAAAGGATCAACGATTATTTCAGATTTAATTGAAATGAGAGAGACAGATTATGTATAGAAGTCTGTATATCAACATGATCTATAACGCTTGTAGGTGAAAGGAACTGTTTTCCTGAATCTTCTTTTTTTCATGATGTCTCTATGCTACACTGATGTGGAAATCAATAAAAGTGACTAGGGGTGCCCGTAAATGGGCTGAGAGAGTAGCATAAGCTTCTTAACCCTTTGGACCTGATCTGGCTCGTACCAGCGTGGGGAAGTTGAAGATGATGCATGGATCATATCAATGATATGCATGTTTATTTCTGACGACGAAACCAGGTTCTTTAAATAGAGCCTGGTTTTTTGCTGGTGCTGATTCCATCCTGTCCGGTGACAAGAAGAAAAGGAGAGAACAGCAAATGAAAGAAAAGAAAAGTGTCCCATCCAACCAATCATTATTATCCAGCTTTGACGGCAGCCATAAGGTGTATGAGAAAGGGTCAAGACCCGATATCTTAGTGCCAAAAAGAGAGATTACGCTCTCACATACTGTGACAGAGGCGGGCGACATTCAAAATGAACCAGTCCGTGTATATGATACAAGTGGACCATACACCGATGAGAACGTTCATATTGACGTCACAAAGGGATTAAAGCGTCTTAGGGCAGCATGGATTGAAGAAAGAGGAGATACAGAAAGCTATGAAGGGCGTTATGTAAAACCGGAAGATAACGGATATCGTTCAAGGGAGAAGGAGTCCTTCCATTCTATCCAGACTGATTTTCATCATATACCGCTCCGTGCGAAACAAGGTGCGTGTGTGACGCAAATGCATTATGCCAAAAAAGGCATCATTACGCCTGAAATGGAGTTTATCGCAATAAGAGAAGAGCTAAGCCCTGAATTCGTTAGAGAGGAAGTAGCGAGCGGAAGAGCCGTCATTCCTTCGAATATTAACCATCCAGAAAGTGAACCAATGATTATCGGAAGGAATTTTCATGTCAAAATCAATGCGAATATTGGCAATTCAGCTGTCACGTCATCCATTGATGAAGAGGTAGAAAAGATGACGTGGGCGATCAGATGGGGGGCAGACACAATGATGGATCTGTCTACTGGAAAGGATATTCATACAACGAGAGAATGGATCATTCGAAATTGCCCAGTCCCAGTAGGAACCGTTCCTATCTATCAGGCCCTTGAAAAAGTGAATGGAGTCGCAGAAGATTTGACGTGGGAAGTGTATAGGGACACATTAATTGAACAAGCAGAGCAAGGTGTAGACTATTTCACAATTCATGCGGGCGTGCTGTTAAGATATATTCCGCTCACAGTTGATCGGGTGACCGGAATTGTTTCAAGAGGCGGTGCAATTATGGCAAGATGGTGTCTTGCTCATCATCAAGAGAATTTCCTCTACACGCACTTCGAAGACATTTGTGAAATTATGAAAACGTATGATATCGCCTTTTCTCTTGGAGACGGACTTAGACCAGGCTCGATTGCTGATGCCAATGATGAAGCGCAGTTTGCAGAGCTTGAAACGTTAGGTGAGTTAACAGAGATCGCTTGGAAACATGATGTGCAGGTAATGATTGAAGGGCCTGGACATGTCCCAATGGATAAAATCAAAGAGAATGTGGATAAGCAAATGGATATTTGCAAGGAAGCACCTTTTTATACGTTAGGGCCACTTACAACAGATATCGCGCCGGGGTATGATCACATTACATCCGCCATCGGCGCTGCCATGATCGGCTGGTACGGAACAGCCATGCTCTGCTATGTAACGCCAAAAGAGCATTTAGGTCTGCCGAACAAAGAAGATGTGAGAGAAGGCGTGATCGCTTATAAAATTGCCGCACATGCCGCTGATCTAGCAAAAGGACATCCTGCTGCTCAAAAGCGTGATGATGCATTATCAAAAGCGAGATTTGAATTTAGATGGCGGGACCAATTCAACCTGTCATTGGATCCAGAAAGAGCCTTGGCGTTCCATGATGAAACATTGCCTGCTGAAGGCGCTAAGACCGCTCACTTTTGCTCGATGTGCGGACCGAAGTTTTGCAGTATGAAAATTTCTCATGATATCCGTAATCAATCTGAAGAAGTGAAAAGAGAGATGGAAAAGAAGGCGAGGGAGTTTGTCAGCCAGGGAAGTCAAATTTATCAGCCCTAAAAAAAGAACCTCGCACGATGCTGTGCGGGGTTTTATCAAACGGCTGAGAAGGCTTTTCTTAAAAGGTGAAAAAATGCCTTTGCTGCATATGCCATCATGTCCACACTTGGAATGAGGGCATCTGTTAAATGAAAAAAGACTGTTTTTCTTTCTGGAGATGTTCGTTTCTTTTTCTGCTTCATCAAGGGCAGCCTCCTTTTTAACCAATATACTTCTTTGCAGATATGAGAGATAGATATGTTGTGTGAATTTAAACAAAATTTAAACTTCTTGGGTTTGAATGGAAACAAGGAGGGGAAACGAGTTCAATAGAGAATGAATGAAAAGAGCTGATCTATTTGACCAGCGAACAAGAAGAGTGGAAGGTGATCTTATGATGAAAGTATTTAAGGTAACATTTCATATGAACAATGGGGAAGTGCTTGATTTCGAGCTCAAACGTCCAGCTACCTATGATGTGTATAAAAAAATTGAAGAAGCCAATCATTGGTTTAAGCTGAATAATGAAATCATTAACCTATTAAACGTCAATAGTATCCATGTAGAAACAGAATAACGCAGAAAGCCGCTCAAAAGAGAGCGGCTTTCATTATGCAGAAAAATCATTTCGATTATTAAGCTGCCCGCGGGACAGCCAGTTCTTTTTATACAAATAAGCAATGACTTCAAGCCACAGACGCGGTGCTTTTTTAGGGAAAAAAGGTTTTTGGTAATAGGCATAAGCGGCTTTTAAATCATCCCATTGATGACATGCTTTCGTTTGCGTGAATCTGGCAACGTCAATGACTCTGATCCGTCCTTCTTTTGTTAAGATCAGATTGCGCAGATGGATGTCAGAAGGATTCAATCCTTTCTCACGCGCTTCCTCCAGCGCATCATCGACTTGTTCAATCATTTGTTTTTTAATAGGAATTCCTTTTGTAAGGCATTCATAGAATGTGTAGCCTTTAATATATTCCATTAAAATATACTGATCCCCAGACTCATAAATCTCAGGGTAGTAAGACGAACCAGAAAGTTTTTCGTAAATGGCAGCCTCTTTGCGGGCAATATGCTGATAAGAAGGGAAAAAGACTTTTAGTGCCATTTTCTTGCCGTCTTTTTTGTATAAAAAGACATAGGCACTTCTTCCTTTGCCGCACAGTTCAAGCTCTGCCGGTTTATAGGCAAGCTTATGAAAACGTTTCTCTTCATGATACTGAATCGATTCGGCTAATCTTTTGACATCTGACATTGACTTCACCTTCTTTGGTTTCAGTTTATGCGGCTGAAAAACGAATGATGAAAAAACCGTGTCATTCGATAAAGCAATGGATTGTATAAAACATAACATTTACGAATGAAGGATACAACGAAAGACTCTTAACATACATTTGAATCATCGATTTGGTTAATGTTTAGAAAAATGGGTCAAACTACATATGTCATGCATCGATCTCATGTTCTAAAGAGGTGTAAATAGTGAAAGTGAAGATGAAATGTTTCGTTACAGGACTTATCATGACAAGTGTGCTTTTTTTCGCTGCGGATATGGAAGGGAAAGAACACTTGCAAAAGCAGTCAGACTCTATTACCATCCAGCTTGAAAAAGTCTATCTAGACGGCGATGTGAGTATTGAAAGGCACCGGGCATCATTAGAAGACAAAGACACATTCTGGGCGCAGTATAAAGGCTGGACGCTGGTAGAACAAAAAGAGGATTTTGCCCTTTTTAGAAAGCAAATTGATGATATCTCTCCATTAAGTAAAGCAAATGGATATATCGGATTATCAGAGGACGGTGTGATTTCTACGTTTCATGGAAGGCCTGACGGCTGGGCGGAGCCTATTCATCTCTTTTTTCAAATTGATACGTCCCGTTTAGAAAGCCATGTGGAAAAGCAGCTTGAGCAAGGCATTCCTTTTCGAACAAAGGATGAATTTGAGCATGTGCTTGAAGTCATGAAGCCTTATCGAAATGAAATATCGTTTTAAAGCGTGTAACAGCTTGCTGGTGTGAAGACCGCAAGCTGTTTTTCGTGGTTTTATCATAAAAATATACTGAGCGAACGTATGTTAACTTTTATTGCGGTTTTCTCTTCGATTTATGTTACAATGAAGAACAGTCAAAGAGGTGAAAACGGTGATAGAGTTTGTAAAAGGGACCATTGATTATGTGTGCCCGCAATATGTTGTCATTGAAAACGGCGGAGTGGGATATCAAGTCTATACCCCAAACCCGTTTATCTATCGAGTAAATAAACAAGAAACGATTTATACGTATCATTACATAAAGGAAGACGCCTTTTCGTTATACGGTTTTCAAACACGAGAAGAAAAAGCGCTGTTCACAAAACTGTTAAATGTCACAGGAATTGGGCCAAAGGGCGCACTCGCGATTCTTGCTTCCGGTGATCCTGGCGCTGTCATTTCAGCGATAGAACGTGAAGATGAAGCCTTTCTGATTAAATTCCCTGGTGTGGGCAAAAAAACAGCACGTCAAATCATTCTGGATCTAAAAGGCAAACTGGCAGATGTGGTGCCAGAAATGATTGGCAACTTATTTAATCATGAGGACCACATTCAGGTCGAAACGCAGCAAACTGCATTAGATGAAGCGCTTGAAGCCTTAAGTGTCCTTGGATACGGTGATCGTGAAATCAAAAAGGTTCTTCCATTATTAAAAGAAGAAAAGAATCTCACAACCGATCAATATGTGAAAAAAGCATTACAAAAAATGTTGAAATAGGGTGATGTCTCATGGATGAACGGCTCGTCTCAACTGAAGCAGACAACCATGACTCAGCCATTGAGCAAAGTCTGCGGCCACAGACACTTAGCCAATATATCGGTCAGCAAAAAGTAAAGGATAACCTCAGCGTATTTATTGAAGCTGCCCGCATGCGGCAGGAAACGCTTGATCACGTCCTTTTATATGGACCTCCTGGACTTGGGAAAACAACGCTTGCGTCGATCATTGCCAATGAAATGAATGTTCAGCTGCGTACAACGTCAGGACCAGCGATTGAGCGTCCTGGTGATTTGGCGGCCATCTTAACATCTTTAGAGCCAGGTGATGTATTGTTTATTGATGAAATTCACCGCTTGCAGCGCTCAATTGAAGAAGTGCTGTACCCAGCAATGGAGGATTTTTGTTTAGATATTGTCATTGGAAAAGGAGATACAGCACGCTCTGTACGGCTTGATTTACCGCCATTTACGCTTGTAGGTGCAACGACCCGTGTCGGGCTGTTAACAGCGCCGCTTCGTGATAGGTTTGGGGTACATGCAAGATTGGAATACTATGAGCAAAGAGATTTGGCTCACATTGTGGCAAGAACAGCCGAGCTGTTTGAGATTGGGATCGACATTCGCTCTGCCGAAGAGATTGCGAGACGTTCCCGGGGAACACCGAGGGTTGCCAATCGTTTGCTCAGAAGAGTAAGAGATTTTGCGCAGGTGCTTGGGAATCATGCCATTACGCAGGACATTGCGGAAGATGCCCTTGAGCGTCTTCAAGTCGACAGGCTAGGCCTCGATCATATAGACCATAAGCTCCTTTTAAGTATGATCGAAAAATTTAGAGGCGGTCCTGTTGGGCTTGATACGATCTCAGCGACAATAGGAGAAGAATCACATACGATTGAAGATGTGTACGAACCGTACTTACTGCAAATTGGTTTCCTGCAAAGAACGCCAAGAGGACGGGTCGTCACAAGAGAAGCGTATGAACATTTTCAAATGGAGGTTCCGATTCGTGACTGAATTCCCTAAAATATTAATGATTTTAGGTGGTGTCCTTTTTGCCGCAGGATTAGTGTTTCAATTGGTTGGTAAGCTTCCAGGTGATATTTTTGTGAAAAAAGGGAATGTAACGTTCTTTTTTCCTGTCATTACATGCATTGTCATTAGTATCGTACTGACCATATTACTGAATATCTTTGGACGGATGAAATAACGTTAACTAGTTAACTACAGAATAGGTGAAGGAAATGAAGCTAGAACTATTTGATTTTGATTTACCAGAAAGATTAATTGCACAAGTGCCGCTTGAAAAAAGAGATGCATCAAGACTGATGGTCTTAAACAAACAAACGGGTGCGATTACACATGATACATTCTCACAAATCATCGATTATTTTCAAAAGGGTGATTGTCTCGTTCTAAATAACACGCGCGTTCTGCCTGCACGTCTGTTTGGGATGAAAGAGGATACAGGTGCCAAAGTTGAACTTCTTCTATTGAAACAAGAAGAAGGAGACAACTGGGAAACACTTGTCAAACCAGCCAAACGGGTGAAAAAAGGGACGGTTATCACGTTTGGTGATGGACGGCTCCAAGCTGTATGTACAGAGGAAATGGAACATGGCGGAAGGAAAGTAGAGTTTCAATATACAGGCATTTTTTATGAAGTGCTTGAATCCCTTGGTGAAATGCCGCTGCCTCCATATATTAAAGAGCAGCTTGACGACCGTGAACGCTATCAAACCGTTTATTCAAAAGAGGTTGGCTCCGCTGCCGCGCCAACTGCCGGTCTCCACTTTACAACCGAGCTGCTGGATGCGCTGAAAGCAAAAGGTGTGCACATTGCTTTCATTACGCTGCACGTTGGGCTTGGCACGTTTCGGCCGGTAAGTGCAGAACGTATTGAAGAACACGAAATGCACGCAGAGTTTTATGAAATGAATGAAGAAACAGCTGATGAGCTTAATCGCGTTCGCAAGGAAGGCGGGCGGATTATTTCAGTCGGCACAACGTCAACTAGAACGCTTGAAACCATTGCAAGTGCACATGATGGTGAGTTCAAAGCCTCAAGCGGCTGGACGTCGATCTTTATTTACCCTGGCTACACATTCAAGGCAATTGATGGCATGATCACGAATTTCCATCTGCCAAAATCCTCGTTAATTATGCTTGTCAGCGCATTAGCTGGACGAGAGCACGTACTAAAAGCGTACAATGAGGCTGTGAAAGAGGAATACCGATTCTTCAGCTTTGGCGATGCCATGCTGATTCAATAACATTATACAACGAAGACAGGAGGGCTCATTTTTGTCGCAATCACCGATACGTTATGAGTTCATTAAATCATGTAAACAGACAGGTGCACGTCTTGGCCGCGTTCATACACCGCACGGCTCCTTTGAAACACCTGTATTTATGCCAGTAGGTACACTGGCTACAGTCAAAACAATGGCGCCTGAAGAATTAAAGGCAATGGATGCAGGCATCATCTTAAGCAATACGTACCACCTATGGCTCCGTCCAGGTCACGATATCGTAAAAGAAGCAGGCGGTCTGCACAAATTTATGAACTGGGATCGAGCCATTCTAACTGATTCAGGTGGATTCCAAGTTTTTTCATTGAGTGAATTTAGAAAAATTGAAGAAGAAGGCGTTCACTTCCGTAATCATTTAAACGGAGACAAGCTGTTCCTATCTCCTGAAAAAGCCATGGACATCCAAAATGCACTTGGCTCTGATATTATGATGGCATTTGATGAATGCCCGCCGTATCCTGCAGAGTACGATTACATGAAACGTTCTGTGGAGCGGACAAGCAGGTGGGCAGAGCGCTGTCTATCAGCGCACCAGCGTCCTGAAGATCAAGGGCTGTTTGGGATTGTCCAAGGCGGAGAATACGAAGAGCTTCGAAAACAAAGTGCAAAAGACCTTGTTTCACTTGATTTTCCAGGCTACGCCATCGGAGGCTTATCTGTAGGGGAACCAAAAGATGTGATGAATCGTGTACTTGAATTTACAACACCATTTTTACCAGCAGACAAACCGAGGTACTTAATGGGTGTCGGCTCGCCAGATTCCTTAATTGACGGCGCCATTCGCGGAGTAGATATGTTTGATTGCGTACTGCCAACTCGAATTGCAAGAAACGGTACCTTGATGACAAGTGAAGGCCGTCTTGTTGTGAAAAATGCAAAATATGAGCGTGACTTTAGACCAATCGATGAAAACTGTGACTGCTATACATGTAAAAACTATACACGCGCCTATATTAGACATTTAATTCGAACAAATGAAACGTTCGGAATTCGATTAACAACTTATCATAATCTTCATTTTCTGTTAAAATTAATGGAGCAAGTGAGAGAAGCTATCCGTGAGGATCGTTTAGGTGATTTTAAAGAAGAGTTTTTTGAGCGTTACGGCTTTAACAAACCGAATGCGAAAAACTTTTAACGCATAAACGAAAGGCTTTACAATGCTTTAGAAAGGGGTGAAATAGAATGGATGGTGGTATGGGTTCAATCATTATGATTGTTGTCATGTTTGCTGTGCTTTACTTCTTGTTAATCCGTCCACAGCAAAAGCAACAAAAAGCTGTGCGTCAGATGCAGCAATCTTTATCAAAAGGCGATAAAATCGTCACAATCGGTGGTTTACACGGTGAAATCGACTCAATTGATGAATCAAAAGTGGTCATCAAAACAAGCGAAAACAACCGTTTAACTTTCGATCGTCGTGCTATTAGAGAATTAGCTGACAAAGGCTAATCCTCTGATACATAGCCATAAAAAAAGAGCGATATGACCGCTCTTTTTTTATTTGCCTCGAAGATTGACGCCAATCATTCCCCCCAGCATACAAATGCCTAAAAATGCTCCATGATAGATAAACTGCTCTGGTGAAAACGTTTTTCCAAACCCCAAATATTGAAATAAAAATACAGTGAGAGAAAAAATGATAGATGTGACCGCACCAATCAGCCAGCCGCGCTCCTTTGCTTTCCCGCCAGAAATGATGCCTCCTAATAAAAGGGCAGCAAAGGACAAAATCATAATCATCCATTTAAATGATGATTCCTGCATACTTGTGAATGTAAGCATGAGTGACACAAGTAAACTTGTGACAACCATCACGATAAAAATGGCAATTAAGCCGGATAAAATGCCTTTTCCAATTTGTTTCGTTTCCTGCATGTAGATTCGTCTCCTCTCCAATTGAACGAAGCTTGTCTTTTACTAAAATGTATTCACAGTGAAGAAAAAATAGACATGTTTCAGACGTTTCTTTTCTACATAAATAAAGTGTTTTGACACAAGCTATGTTGGAGAAGGAGGGTTTACATCACATGCAGGACATCTTGATCATTTCCATGAGAACCATCATCTTATATTTTCTTATTTGGTTTATATTTCGCTTAATGGGCAAAAGGGAAATTGGCGAGCTGAGCATTTTAGATCTAGTCATTTTTATGATGATCGCAGAAATTGCGGTTCTCGCCATAGAAGAAGTAGAGGATAACATGTTACATACGGTATGGCCAATCCTGCTGTTAACCTTCATTCAAATCACACTTGCCTACCTCTCATTAAAATTTCAAGGTGTCCGGCGCTTTCTTGACGGAAAACCGGCCCTGCTTATCATCAATGGGAAAATAGACGAAGGTGCAATGAGAAAACAGCGATACAATTTTGATGACCTGCTCATTCAATTAAGAGAAAATAACATCGACAGCATTCAGGATGTCTCTTACGCCATTTTAGAGCCGTCTGGAAAGCTCGCCGTCGTCGAAAAAGAAAACAAGCGCAAACATGCAGCGCTTGAGCTTCCACTTGTTGCGGATGGTGTAGTGCAGCATGACCACCTAAAGCAAATCAATCAAAATGAACAGTGGCTGAAAGATGAGCTTGCTAAAAGAGGCTATCATGATATCGAACAAATCTCTTACTGCAGCTTTAATCAAAAAACATTTTATATTGATTTGAAAGATGAAGTGATCAAAAAGAGATGAGCTAAAACAGCTTCCCCATGAACGGGATGCGGCGCAGCTCTTCTCGTTTCACTAGACCTAGGCAGATTAATAGAATGACATACAGCGTGCACGTAATGAAAATGAGCGTCACAAGTTCAATAGGAGCAGAAAAAAGTCCGTTTACTTGAGATTTCAGCCAAAGGCTGACAGCACCTGTACTGATAATCACAAGGACGCATAGTCCATATTCCTTTAATGGTAAATGAATAGGCAGCACCTTTCCAACAGTTGCTGCATGGAGCAGTGTGACAAGGATGATACCGATTAAGATCGCCAGTGCAGCGCCCATAATGCCAAAGCCTGGCTGTGAAGCAAGAACAAAAATCATCCCTGTTTTTACAATAGCGCCAATCAGGCTGTTGGTCATCGCCGCACCAGCTAAATTGAGTGCTTGAAGCACGGCTTGAAGAGGCCCCTGAAAATAATATAGAAGGAAAAATGGCGCCATGAATTTCACATAAATGGCCGCGTGCGATGAACCATACATAAAGAGCGTTAAATCTTCTGCGTAAACGAAAAGAATAATACATGAAATGCCTCCGCTGAGTAAACATAGGCGCATCGCCTGCTTCAGACGGTATTCGACCGTTTTACGTTTGTTCTGCTCCATTCCTTCACTGATCGCCGGAACTAATGCAGTGGAGAGTGAATACGTAATAAAACTAGGCAGTGTCAAAAGGGTCAGAGCAAGCCCGGTCAACTCCCCGTACTGCCTTGTCGCCTCTACAGCCGCATAACCAGCAATGGCAAGACTTTGCGCGACAACAATCGGCTCTAAAAACCACGAAATATTCCCGATAAAACGGCTGCCTGTTGTTGGCAGGGCAATGCTCATCAGCTGTTTAAATGTGTCCTTCCCGTCATGAATCGCTTTAAAAAATCGTTTTCGAATACGAATGGTCTTTTTATAGCGAAAGGCGATCAGTAAGTAAGCAAGTGAAATCATCTCTCCAATCACAGATGACACCATCGCACCTGCTGCCGCAAATTCAATCCCGTAAGGAAGGAAAGCCGTTGTACATACCGCCACTAGCGAAATTCTTGCGACCTGCTCCAGAACTTGAGACATCGCAAGCGGACTCATTTGCTGTCTGCCCTGGAAATAGCCTCTTAACACACTTGAAATGGCGATGACTGGTACGACAGGTGTAATAGCCAGCAGTGGATAGACCGTTCTAGGGTCTGTCAGCATATTTTCTGCCATGATGGGCGCAAACCATAAAAAGAGCGGCGTGAAAATCAGACTGAGTGTTCCTGTTATCGCAAGGGACATGACCAGAATACGTTTTGTTTTCTGTTTGTCACCCCGGGCTTCTGCTTCTGCAACAAGCTTACTAATAGCGACAGGCAGTCCGAATTGCGTGAGCGTCACGGCGAGAAAAAAGGTAGGTGCAGCCATCATATAAAGCCCGACCCCTTCTTCGCCAATGAACCTCGCAATGACAATTCGATTGACAAAACCCAATATTCTCGTGATAAAACCTGCTAAAATTAAAATGATGGTCCCCTTTAAAAACGTTTGCTTCGTCAAATCACAGATCACCTGCCTTCTCAAACGACATAGAATCATATACAATAAGATATGCGTGTATATCGTCCAAGCATGACAAGTCTCTCGATAAAAAACTGAAAAGGGGGAGCTACGCAATGACACAACACCCAGCAGCTATTTACAAAGACCATTTAAAGCCTTTTCTGTTCAGTAAGCTTGAAGAATTCATCGTTTTGGGCTATAAAGATGTAGATTTAGAGGAATTATGGTCATACTTAGAGAATAAGAAGTGGAAGAAAAAACAAGAGTATCCGATTCATGTAATGGTTGCAGATATTTTATCTGTGAAAATAGGCGAATTTATGAACTATGCAACCGTTCAGTCGTTTAAAACGTCTGCTTTTTTGGACAGTGAAGATGGCAAGAATATGCTTGATGAACTGTTGAAATAAGCCATCTTAATGGATTCAGGTGTTTAAGGAGGAAATACATAATGAAAAAAGGGCGCATTCTTGCGTTTTTCTTAGTGGTTCTGTTAATCGGAACTGGCGTAGGCTTACTAACAAAGCCTGTTGCGAAAGATATGACGCTAGGGCTGGATTTACAGGGTGGATTTGAAGTCCTGTATGATGTACATCCAGTGAAAAAAGAGGACAAGATCACAAATAGTGTTCTCGTTAGTACAGTGGAGGCTCTTAACCGAAGAGCGAACGTGCTTGGAGTAAGTGAGCCGAACATCTCGATTGAAGGCAATAATCGTATCCGCGTGCAGCTTGCAGGGGTAAAAGATCAAAACAGAGCTAGGGAGATTCTTTCCACTGAAGCACAGCTATCCTTTAGAGATACGAATGATAAAGAACTCCTTAACGGGGCTGACTTAGTCGAAAACAGTGCAAAACAAACATTCAGTCAAACGAATGAGCCAATTGTGACGGTTAAACTAAAAGATGCGAAAAAATTTGGTGACGTCACAAGAAAAGTAGCAGCGATGGCACCAAATAATCAGCTTGTCATTTGGCTTGATTACCATAAAGGAGATTCCTTCAAAAAAGAAGTCTCAAAATCGAACCACAAGTATGTCTCTGCACCAAATGTGAATCAAGAGATTAACAGCAGTGACGTACAAATTGAAGGGAAATTTACTGTCCAAGAGGCAAAAGACCTTGCAAGTATTTTAAATGCTGGTGCATTGCCAGTGAAATTAACTGAAAAGTACTCCACTTCAGTGAGTGCGCAATTCGGCGAACAGGCATTAAATGAAACTGTCTTTGCAGGGATTGTGGGAATTGCCCTCATTTTCTTATTCATGCTTTTTTATTACCGAATACCTGGTCTTATTGCTGTCATTACGTTATCAACGTATATTTATATTACCTTACAGGTGTTTGACTGGATGGGGGCTGTTCTGACACTTCCTGGAATTGCGGCGCTGATTCTTGGAGTAGGGATGGCGGTTGATGCCAACATCATCACATATGAACGAATCAAAGAGGAGCTTAAGCTCGGTAAATCTGTCCGTTCTGCTTTCAGGTCAGGGAACCGCCGATCATTTGCGACCATCTTTGATGCAAACTTAACGAGTATTATTGCAGGGGGCGTCCTTTTCTTCTTCGGGACAAGTTCTGTAAAAGGGTTTGCGACTATGCTGATCCTTTCCATTTTAACAAGCTTTATTACGGCTGTATTCCTATCAAGATTCCTTCTTGGTCTGCTTGTAGAGAGCCGCGCGCTCGACCGCAAAAAAGGCTGGTTTGGTGTCCGCAAAAAAGACATCATGAGTATTCATGAAACTACAGAAAATACCGAACCGAAAACGCCATTTGATAAATGGGATTTCGTCAGCAAACGTAAAGGCTTTATGATTTTCTCCATAGCTGTTACTATTGCGGGAATCATCGTCCTTTCGATCTTCAAGCTCAATGCTGGTATTGACTTTGCTAGTGGAACGAGAATTGATGTTCAAAGCGATCACAAGCTGACCACTGCACAAGTAGAGCAAGACTTTAAAAAGCTTGGTCTTGAGACGGACAGTGTCGTGTTATCGGGTCAAAAAGAAAATCAGGCAGCCGCACGATTTGTCGGTGTGCCAAACAAAGAAAAGATTGCTGAAGTAAAAGATTACTTCAAAGATAAATATGGCACTGAGCCGAACGTAAGTACAGTGTCTCCGACTGTCGGAAAAGAGCTTGCCCGTAATGCATTATATGCCGTTATTATTGCTTCAATTGGGATCATTATATATGTATCCATCCGCTTTGAATATAAAATGGCGATTGCGGCGATTGCCTCATTGCTGTACGATGCATTCTTTATTGTCGCCTTCTTTAGTATTACGCGCTTAGAGGTGGATGTCACCTTCATTGCCGCGATCCTCACAGTCATTGGATACTCGATCAACGACACGATCGTTACCTTCGACAGGGTTCGTGAACAAATGAAGAAACGTAAACCGAAAACCATTGAAGATCTATCGTACATTGTGAACTTAAGCTTACAGCAAACCTTTACGCGATCTGTCAACACGGTGCTGACTGTAGTTGTCGTTGTGATCGCACTGCTTATCTTCGGATCAGCGTCGATTACAAACTTCTCCATCGCCTTACTTGTCGGCTTATTAACAGGGGTATACTCATCCCTTTACATCGCGGCACAAATTTGGCTGATGTGGAAAGGCCGTGAGCTGAAAAAACCAGCTAAGATAGATACAGATCAAGATATTTAATCTAGAAAGACTGCCTTTTTCGGCAGTCTTTTTCTATCGTTTTTCCCGAAAAGTAGACGCTTTGAAAAAACATTTTGGGTTTCATTGATCTTGAAATGGTCTTTTGCTATAATGACTTACGTTTAGACCAGTATAGAAAGCAAGTGTCTGTTTAGGGCATTTGGCTTTATTCATTGGAGGGGCTGTTATGAAGGTTCGGGAAACTGAACTGCCAGGTATCGGTCATAAAGCCGAAATGATCACAAGAAATAATGAGAAGCTTGCCATCATTACACATGATGACGGCAGAAGAGAAATGTATCATTTTCAGGAGGACGACCACGAAGAAACGATTTCTGGCATCCTGCTAAACGATGAAGAAGCAAGACAAATCGCGGCTATTTTAGGCGGCATGGTCTATAAGCCGAAAGCGCTTGAAACCGTAGAGGTAGCCATTGATGAACTGGTGATTGAATGGTTTAAAATTGAAAAGAATGCACCAGCTGTTCAGAAAAGCATCGGTGACCTCAATGTTCGCCAAAACTATCAAGTAACAGTCATCGCCATTGTGAGAAAATCACATGAGAAGATTTTAAATCCAGGACCAGATACCATCATCGAAGAAGGGGATACCCTTGTCATTTCTGGAGAAAGAAAAGAATTAAAGAATCTGATTAAAGAAAAACTCAGCAGCTGATCATGCCCATGCTGATAGGTTTTCTTCCACTGCTTTCTATCGGTGTTTAAAAAAGGCAGTGAAAAGGGAAGAATAAAAGAAAAAGCTTGGGGGATTTGTAGATGAACAAACAACAATGGACCATCATACTCGCATTTATTTTCGTATTAATTGTCTCAGTATTTGCCGTGATTAATGTACGGCCTGTCGAGGTACACTACTTATTTGGAACGGCTGAATGGCCGCTGATCCTTGTCATTATCGGTTCAGTTTTAATGGGCGGACTGATTGTGGCATTTGCAGGGATCTTCCAAATTGTGAAACTGAAACGTGAACTAAAAGCATTAAAATCTGAGCGTGCAGCCGCTGCACCTGCTGCTTCGACGAAAAAGGCAGACAAAGACCTTCAAAAAAAATCTCATGTCACGCCTTTAAAAGAACAGCCAGCATCATTTGACCGGAAGGAAAAATAATCTTCCAGCACAATTTCATAAAATAAAAATTGAAACCCCTCAGGCTACTCTAGTATAATAGTGTGGTTGAGGGGTGAATTTATGTTATTATCCAAAATGCGCTGGGAATATGAACATCCAAGCGAAGAAAAAGTGAAATCACTCTCTGAAAATCTGAATATTTCAGCGCTGACTGCATCGCTTCTCGTAAAAAGAGGACTTGAAGAAGTAGAAGAGGCGAGGTCTTTTTTATTTGATCAAAAAGCCGAATTTCATGATCCATTCCTATTAAAAGGAATGAAAGAAGCAGTAGAGCGCATCAACAAAGCGATCGAAGAGCAGGAATCGATTGTGATCTTCGGAGACTATGATGCAGATGGTGTGACAAGTACGTCTGTACTTTTACATACATTAAAAGAGCGGTCTGCGATAGTAGACTTTTATATTCCAGATCGATTTAAAGAAGGCTATGGACCTAATGAACAGGCTTTTCGATATATCAAGGAGCAAGGAGCATCGCTTGTCATCACGGTCGATACAGGCATTGCTGCTGTAAATGAAGCACGTATTGCAAAAGAAATAGGGTTAGACCTGATCATTACAGATCACCATGAACCAAGTGAGGAGCTGCCTGAGGCACTTGCCATTGTCCATCCTAAGCAGCCTGGCTGTGAGTATCCCTTTAAAGAACTTGCTGGTGTAGGTGTCGCGTTTAAAGTGGCGCATGCACTTCTTGGAGAGCTGCCAGTTCAGCTGTTAGATCTTGCAGCAATCGGGACAATCGCGGATCTCGTACCGCTTCACGATGAGAATAGATGGCTCGCCAAAAAAGGCCTTGTGCAGCTTCGGCAGTCGAATAGACCGGGGCTGAAAGCGTTATTGAAAGAAGCGGGAGCCACTCTAGAAGAAGCGAACGAGGAAACGGTCGGCTTTCAAATTGCGCCAAGGCTGAATGCTGTTGGGCGAATTGAACAGGCAGATCCAGCCGTTCATCTTCTGATGACTGAGGATAAGGATGAAGCAGAAGAGCTCGCTCGTTTTGTACAGGAACTGAATAAAGAACGACAAAAGATTGTCAGTACGATCACAGAAGAAGCCATTCAAATGGTGGAAGAGGCAGGTGATGACCAGTCTGCGATCGTTGTAGCGAAAGCTGGCTGGAATCCGGGCGTTGTCGGAATTGTTGCCTCTAAATTGACGGATACTTTTTCTCGTCCGGCGATTGTGCTTGGAATAGATGAAGAGACGCAAATGGCAAAAGGATCAGCCCGGAGTATTCCTGGCTTCGATCTATTTTTCCATCTAAGCAAATGCCGCGACATCCTGCCGCATTTCGGCGGGCATCCGATGGCAGCAGGGATGACACTTCGAGCGGATGATGTATCTTTACTAAGGGAAAGATTAAATCAATATGCAAATGAAACATTGACGGAAGAAGATTTTATTCCAATTCAGCGCGTCGATGCCGTGTGCAAGATAGACGAATTGACGGTTCAAGCGATTGAAGAAGCGGGGATGCTGTCACCATTTGGTATGTCAAACCCAAAACCGTTCATTATGATTGAAGATGCGAAGCTTGAAGATATCCGAACGATTGGGGCAAATCACAACCATATTAAAATGTCTCTGAAAGACGAAGACACACTGCTTGACTGTGTCGGCTTTCACCAAGGGAAATTAAAAGAGGAAATTGTTCCAGGAAGCCGCATTTCTGTGATTGGAGAAATGTCGGTTAATGAATGGAATAACCGGAAGAAGCCCCAGCTGATGTTAAAAGATGCACGAGTTGATGAATGGCAGCTGTTTGATCTGCGCGGGAAAAAGGATTGGGAGAAGAAAGTTTCGACACTTGATTCAGAAAAATCATTGGTTGTCTGTTTTGATGAAGCAACAAAACAGGACGTCGATCTCCCCATTCATCACGTTCATGCAGAAAATGTATCAACATTTGATGTACAAGGAAAGTATGTGGTCTTTGCAGATGTTCCCGCAGATGAGCAATTGCTGAAGCAGCTTTTAGAAAATCAAAAGCCTGCAAGAATTTATACGGTTTTTCAAAGAAAAGAAGATCATTTTATGTCCTCTTTCCCAAGCCGTGATCAATTCAAATGGTTTTATGGGTTCTTGTTTAAACGAGGAAGTTTTCCTATCAAAGAACAAGGAATGGAGCTTGCCAAACATAGAGGCTGGACAAAAGATACAATCATTTTTATGACAAAGGTGTTTTTTGAACTCGGTTTTGTTAAAATAGAGAATGGTGTGCTGTCAATAGTACTTGATGCCCCTAAAAAAGATTTAACGGCGTCAGCGTCCTATACAGCAAAACAACGATTGATGGAACTCGATCAAACACTAACATATTCCTCAGCTAAAGAGCTGAAGGAATGGCTGAATAGCATGATGAGCGAAGTCTCACCTGTGCTTTGACGTACGAGGAGGAAAAGGAAAAGATGGATTTAAAACAATATGTGACAGTTGTACCTGACTACCCAAAGGAAGGTGTACAATTTAAAGATATTACAACGTTAATGGATAAAGGCGAAGTGTACCGTTATGCAACGGATCAAATCGTTGAATACGCGAAGGAAAGAGACATTGATCTCATTGTTGGACCTGAAGCGCGTGGATTCATTATTGGCTGCCCTGTAGCATACGCACTTGGTGTAGGTTTTGCACCGGTTCGTAAAGAAGGAAAGCTTCCTCGTGAAGTCATTAAAGTCGATTACGGCTTGGAATATGGTAAAGATGTATTAACGATTCATAAAGATGCGATTCGTCCTGGTCAGCGTGTCCTGATTACAGATGACTTACTGGCAACTGGTGGAACAATTGAAGCGTCCATCAAGCTTGTAGAGGAATTAGGCGGCGTTGTGGCAGGGATTGCATTTTTGATTGAGTTGACGTATCTGGATGGCAGAAAGAAGCTTGACGGCTACGACATCATGACGTTAATGCAATACTAATGGAGTTTTTCGTAAAAAGCACTCAGTAAGAAGGGTGCTTTTTTCCTATCAAAAATCTTTTAGCGGACTTCTTCTCTTTACATCTATCGAATTTTTCTTGATAATAAACTACAATACAGTTTTCATTTAAAAAGGTGATTCCATGGCGAACGAACAAGTTTTAACGGCGCAGCAGGTCATTGACAAGGCAAGAGAATACCTGTCCGCTGAACATATTCAATTTATAGAGCGAGCATATGAATATGCTGAAAATGCACACAAGGAGCAATACCGGAAATCTGGTGAGCCCTATATTATCCATCCAATTCAAGTGGCGGGTATTCTTGTTGATCTTGAAATGGACCCATCAACCATTGCAGGCGGTTTCCTGCACGATGTAGTTGAGGATACAGATGTGACATTACAGGATTTAAAAGAGCATTTTAACGAGGAAGTAGCAATGCTTGTTGATGGTGTCACAAAGCTCGGGAAGATTAAATATAAATCACAAGAAGAACAGCAGGCCGAAAACCATCGAAAAATGTTTGTTGCAATGGCGCAGGATATTCGCGTGATCTTGATTAAGCTGGCAGACCGTCTTCATAATATGAGAACGCTCAAACACCTTCCGCAGGAAAAGCAGCGGAGAATTTCAAATGAAACACTTGAAATCTTTGCACCGCTTGCGCACAGATTAGGGATTTCAAAGATTAAGTGGGAGCTTGAAGATACAGCACTCCGCTATTTAAATCCGCAGCAATATTACCGGATTGTGAATCTGATGAAGCGCAAACGAGCGGAACGTGAGGAATACTTGGACGAGGTTGTCAATGAAGTAAAAGACCGCGTGTCTGAGGTGAACATCAAGGCTGAATTTTCTGGCAGACCCAAACATATTTATAGCATTTATCGCAAAATGGTCTTGCAAAATAAGCAGTTTAATGAAATTTATGATTTGCTTGCCGTTCGTATTTTGGTCGACAGCATCAAAGACTGTTATGCGGTGCTCGGAATTATCCATACATGCTGGAAGCCGATGCCAGGCAGGTTTAAGGATTATATTGCGATGCCAAAGCCGAACATGTACCAGTCTCTTCATACAACGGTGATTGGGCCAAAAGGTGATCCGCTTGAAGTTCAAATCCGTACAGTGGAAATGCATGAAATTGCAGAATACGGAATTGCGGCACACTGGGCATACAAAGAAGGCAAAGAGTCAGCAGAATCAACGGAAGAAGCGGTCTTCCAGAAGAAGCTCTCTTGGTTTAGAGAAATTCTTGAATTCCAAAATGAATCCACAGATGCAGAAGAATTTATGGAGTCGTTAAAGATCGATCTCTTCTCTGATATGGTGTTTGTGTTTACGCCAAAAGGAGACGTCATTGAACTGCCGTCGGGCTCAGTTCCGATTGATTTCTCTTACCGGATTCACTCGGAAATTGGGAATAAAACGATCGGTGCCAAGGTCAATGGCAAGATGGTCACACTCGATCACAAACTAAAAACAGGTGACATTATTGAAATTCTGACATCAAAGCACAGCTACGGGCCAAGTCAGGATTGGGTCAAACTTGCCCAAACCTCCCAAGCGAAGCACAAGATCAGACAGTTTTTCAAAAAACAGCGCCGTGAAGAAAATGTCGAAAAAGGCCGAGAGCTCGTGGAAAAAGAAATCAAAAACCTTGAGTTTGATGTGAAAGACATTCTGACCGCTGAAAACCTGCAAAAAGTGGCTGACAAATTTAATTTTTCAAACGAAGAGGACATGTATGCAGCTGTTGGATATAACGGCATTACTGCACTGCAGGTCGCCAATCGTTTAACGGAAAAAGAAAGAAAACAAAGAGACCAAGAAGAGCAAGAGAAAACCGTTCAAGAAGTGACGGTGGAACCAAAGACGTATCACGGGAAAAAACGGGAAGCTGGCGTAAGGGTCAAAGGGATTGATAACCTGCTTGTCCGCTTATCTAAGTGCTGTAATCCTGTTCCTGGTGATAGCATTGTCGGTTTTATTACGAAGGGCCGAGGTGTATCTGTTCACCGCGAGGACTGTCCGAACGTAAAGACAGGAGAAGCGCAGGAGCGGTTAATTCCGGTCGAGTGGGAGCATGAGCAGCCTGCTCAAAACCGTAAAGAATACAATGTGGAAATTGAAATATTAGGATATGATAGACGCGGCTTACTCAATGAGGTGCTTCAAGCAGTCAACGAAACCAAAACGAACATCTCCTCTGTTTCTGGGAAGTCTGATCGTAACAAAGTGGCGACGATCCATATGGCGATCTTTATCCAAAATATTAACCATTTGCACAAAGTGGTCGAACGCATAAAACAAATCAAAGACATTTACTCTGTTCGCCGATTCATGAATTAGAAAGGAAGTATATCGTCTATGAGGCTTGTGGTGCAGCGTGTGACAAATGCATCTGTGAAGGTAGAAGAAGAGATCACAGGTGCCATAAGCGAAGGTTATATGGTGCTTGTTGGTGTCACACACGAAGATACAGAAGAAGATGTGCTTTACTTAGCTGAAAAGCTTGCACATTTACGTATTTTTGAAGATGAAAACGGGAAAATGAATCGTTCATTATTGGACATAAAAGGAAGCGTTCTGTCTGTATCTCAATTTACCCTTTATGGTGATACGAGAAAGGGCAGACGGCCGAATTTTATGAAAGCCGCCAAGCCGGATGCAGCCAATTCGCTTTACGAATGTTTCAATAAAACCCTTAGAGAAAAAGGCATCCATGTCGAAACTGGCCGTTTTGGTGCGATGATGGACGTGTCATTGACCAATTCAGGACCGGTCACGATCTTGATGGACAGCAAAGAATAGATTCTTTTTAGACTGTAGATGAACTCATGCGGGAGTTTGTTTAGAGTCTTTTTCTTTTGCGGTCAAACAAAAAAGAGGCGCAGAGGCCTCTTTCTTTTTAACGGAAATATTGTTTTAATCCTTCAGTCATTCCTTCTGTGACTCGTTCTTGGTAAGAGGCGCTATAAATGATCGCTTCCTCCTGAGGGTTGCTTAAGTACCCGAGTTCATATAAAAGGGAAGGGCGTTTGTTTTCTCTTAAAACAAAGTAATCTCCGAATTTGACACCCTTATCAGGGATTTGAGAGCGTTTTGCGACTTCGGAATGAACGCTTGACGCTAACTGCTGATCTTTTGCTGCGTGATAATAATACGCAGTACTTCCTCTAACACTTTGGTCCATAAAACTATCATAATGAAGACTAATAAATGCATCTGCATTTCGATAATGAGAGGTGGCCACCCTTGATTGAAGGCTGATAAAGGTATCATCACTTCTTGTTAAATATACATTTGCACCAGAAGCCCTTAATTTGCCTGCCAGTAAATTGGCGGTTTTGATGGTGATGTTCTTTTCAAATGCACCATCTGCGCCAATCGTGCCGCTGTCTTTTCCGCCATGACCAGGATCAAGAACAATCGTTTTTCCTTTTAAAGAACCAGTTCCAGACGATGAATCCTGCTGAGGTCTTGGCGCTTCGCTGCTATTTTTCTTCGTTTGAACGACCCAGCTCGCCACGTAGCCAGTTCCGCCGTTTGATAGTGTCACCTCGTACCAGTCACCTTGCGTCCGAACGATTTGATAGGCAGCTCCTTTGGTTGCTCTTTCTGCAATCCCAGCAGAGGTAGAAGCGCTTTTTCGAATGTTGGTGCCGTCATAGACAATGTACGCTTTTTGCTCAGAAGCCGAAGAGGATGAACTCTTTTCAGGTGCAGAGCCTGCTCCTTTGCCTGTGACAATGTAATAGCTTGCAACCCAGCCTTTTACGCCTTTCCCCTCAATTTCATACCAGCCGTTCTGCTCTCGCAAAATGGTGATCTGTGTGTTGCGGGCAAGTGAAGCGATGACTTGTGCATTTGGTGCGGCCGATTGTCGTACATTCAAGCTCGATACGCCAACTGTGCCTGTCTGGTTAGAGCGAGAGGACTCGCCGGAACTTGATTGAGAAGTTTTCTGCCCCCCTGAAACATAATCAGAGTGAACCCAGCCTTCTGCTTGTTTATACGAAATTTTCGTCCATTCGCCGCTTGTCTCGAGCTTTTTAGCGGTAGCGCCTTGCGGGAAAGTACCAATCACTTGATAGGAAGTCCCAGGGCCTGTCCGGATGCGAAGATCGGAAGCTGTCGATGTAATTGTACTGCCTCCAGCCGTGCTTTGGCCTTGCGCCTTTGGCTTCGCGGATTTTTGAGCGCCGGATGATGTGGTAATCAGCCATGAGACGACCCAGCCTTTTTGTCCGTTTGATAATTGGATCTGCACCCATTCTCCTTGTTCAGTGAGAATAGGATAACTTTCGCCGCGTTTCACAACAGCTGCAATTCCATAGCTTAAACCAGGGCCCGTTCTCACATTGATTTCATCTGTTGCGACAACAGCTTGATCTGTTTGTGCTGTAGCATGTGTCATAGGCAAAGAACTCGCGATGAGAACAAAACAAGTAAGCAGCATCATCATTTGATTGTGTTTTTTCAGATTCAAAACGGTGTTTTCCCCTCCCTTGTAAAACCGATGAATGTTAATTCGTTATGTAGTGGATGAATTCCTTGCAGTTTCCCTAATAAAAATGAATCAATTTGTTTATACTAAATAAAAATGTGATAAAAGGATGTACAAACATGAGATTAAGCAGAAAATTAGGACGAGTGCAATATAATGGACATCGTGATATCGACCGCTGGCAGCACGACGAAATGGATCAGCCAGGCTTCCTTGAAGAGACCGCATCTGAATACGGATGTACGTCAAAAGAAGAGCTGGAAAAGAAAAAGAGGCACGGCAAGGGTTGACAGAGTGGCAGCACCGACCTTATTATAATATAAATCAACACACTTGAAAATTTAAAATGTGGAACTGATGATAGAGAATAGTAGGGTAAATTGCGTGAGCAGAGAGGACTCGCCTTAGGCTGAAAGCGAATCCGCATGGCATTTATCACGAAAGAACACTCTGTAGGTTTCCTGCTGAACGCTCTGAAAATGAGTCAATAGGCGGAGAACGTGAATCTGCGTTAAGGAATTGAGCGGGAACATGCTGGATCATGTTCCAACTAGGGTGGCACCACGGGTATAACTCTCGTCCCTACTATACATATAGTAGAGGCGGGGGTTTTTTATATGTCCACATAAAAAATGAATGATGGTCGTAGGAGGACGAAAAATGAGTTTTAATATTCCAAGAGGCACACAGGATATTTTACCTGAAGAGTCAGAACGCTGGCAGTATGTTGAACAAATTGCGAGAGATACATGTGCAGCCTTTCAATACAAAGAAATTCGCACACCGATTTTTGAGCATACTGAGCTGTTTGCACGGGGAGTAGGCGAATCAACTGATATCGTTCAAAAAGAAATGTACACATTTGAAGACAAAAAAGGACGCAGCATCACACTTCGTCCAGAGGGAACAGCTTCAACCGTCCGTTCTTATGTTGAAAATAAATTGTTTGCACAGCCGGCTCAGCCAACAAAGCTTTATTACATCGGACCAATGTTCCGCTATGAACGTCCGCAAACCGGAAGATATCGTCAATTTTATCAATTTGGGATAGAAGCGATTGGTTCCAAGGATCCTGCTATTGATGCAGAGGTCATTTCGCTTGCGATGAGTGTGTATGAGAAAGCAGGTCTTTCTAACTTAAAGCTCGTCATTAACAGCCTTGGTGACAAAGAGAGCCGTGCAGACTACCGCACAGCACTGGTCAAGCACTTTGAACCAAGAATTGAGGAATTCTGTCACGACTGTCAAACGCGTTTACATCAAAATCCACTGCGCATTCTTGATTGTAAAAAGGATCGTGACCACGAACTGATGACAACAGCTCCATCCATTCAAGATTATTTAAATGAAGAATCTCGGACGTATTTTGAAAAGGTCAAACAATACTTATCAGATATAGGCATTGAGTATGTCGTTGATCCAAATTTAGTACGCGGTCTTGATTACTACAATCACACAGCATTTGAGATCATGAGTAATGCAGAAGGCTTTGGTGCGATTACAACATTAGCCGGCGGCGGCCGTTATGATGGACTCGTTGAAGGAATTGGCGGCCCTGAATCACCAGGGATTGGATTTGCGATGAGTATTGAGCGTTTCTTATCTGCGATCGATGCTGAAGGAATTGAGCTTCCTCTGCAAGATGGTATTGATCTATACATTGCTTCTCTCGGAGATGAAGCGAAGGATTATTCTGTTTCATTATTAAACCGTCTGAGAAAAGAAGGTATCTCAAGTGAAATGGACTACACAGGGAAGAAACTAAAAGGACAATTTAAAGCGGCTGATCGATTAAAAGCCAAATTTATTGCAGTTCTTGGTGAAGATGAGCTAACGCAGCAAATTGTGAATGTGAAAGATACAACAACGGGTGAACAAATTGAAGTGAAGCTTGATGAGCTGATTCAAATGTTGAAGGCCCACCAGAAAGCGTAAAGAAGGAGTGGAATGTTTGTGTTTGGTAGAACTTTTTATTGTGGAGAAGTAACAGAAGACCAAATTGGTCAGTCAGTTGTATTAAAAGGATGGGTTCAAAAAAGGCGTGACCTAGGCGGATTAATCTTTATTGATTTGCGCGATCGTACAGGGATTGTACAAGTTGTCTTCAATCCAGACTTATCAAAAGAGGCGCTTGAGACAGCAGAATCAATTCGTAATGAATATGTCCTTGATATTAAAGGAACGGTTGTCGCAAGAGAAGAAGCAACGATCAATCCAAATTTAAAAACGGGCAAAATTGAAATTCAAGTCGAAACGGTTACCGTTTTAAATGAAGCGAAGACTCCTCCATTTGTGATTTCAGATCAAGCAGACGAGGTATCAGAAGATGTTCGTTTAAAATATCGTTACCTGGATCTTCGCCGCCCTGCAATGTTTGAAACAATGAAAATGCGACATGAAGTCACAAAAGCATTCCGCCATTTCTTAGACGACAACGGCTTTCTAGACATTGAAACGCCAATTTTAACAAAAAGTACGCCAGAAGGTGCGCGTGACTATCTTGTTCCAAGCCGTGTACACGAGGGAGAATTTTATGCACTGCCTCAGTCTCCGCAATTATTTAAACAATTGCTGATGGTTTCTGGGATGGACCGTTATTATCAAATTGCCCGCTGCTTTAGAGATGAAGACTTGCGTGCTGACCGTCAGCCGGAATTTACACAAGTCGATATTGAAATGTCCTTTATGAGTCAAGAGGACATCATGACGCTTGCTGAAGAGATGATGGCGAAGGTGATGAAAGATGTCAAAGGCGTAGACCTTACATTGCCATTACCTCGTATGACATACGACGAAGCGATGAATTCTTATGGATCTGATAAGCCGGATACTCGCTTTGAGATGAAGCTGGTGAACATTTCAGACACAGTAAAAGACTCAGATTTCAAAGTGTTTAGCGGAGCTGTGAAAAATGGTGGAGCTGTGAAAGCCATCAATGTAAAAGGGGCTGCAGCGAACTACTCAAGAAAAGACATTGATGCACTTGGTGCATTTGCAGCGAACTACGGTGCAAAAGGTCTAGCTTGGCTAAAAGCAGAAGGGACTGAATTAAAAGGTCCGATCGCTAAATTCTTTGATGAAGCAAAGCAAGCTGAATTAAAAGAACAGCTGCAAGTTGAAGAAGGCGACCTTTTACTCTTTGTTGCAGATAAGACGTCTGTTGTCCATGATGCGCTTGGTGCACTTCGCTTAAAACTTGGTAAAGAGCTTGAACTGATTGATGAGTCTGTATTCAATTTCTTATGGGTTGTCGATTGGCCTCTGCTTGAAAAGGATGAAGAAGAAGGCCGCTTCTATGCTGCCCATCATCCATTCACAATGCCGGTTCGCGATGATCTTGAATTAATTGAAACAAGCCCGGAAGACATGAAGGCTCAGGCTTACGATCTTGTCCTGAATGGCTACGAGCTTGGCGGAGGTTCTATTCGTATTTTTGAAAAGGACATTCAAGAAAAGATGTTTGGCTTACTTGGTTTTTCAAAAGAAGAAGCTTACGAACAATTTGGCTTCCTGCTGGATGCGTTTGAGCATGGTGTTCCTCCGCATGGCGGAATCGCGCTTGGGCTTGACCGTTTAGTGATGCTGCTTGCAGGCCGCTCTAACTTAAGAGATACGATTGCATTCCCGAAAACGGCAAGTGCGAGCTGCGTTCTTACAGATGCCCCTGGCCATGTAAGCGAGGCGCAGCTTGATGAGCTGAGTTTAGCGATTAAAACAAAAGTAAAACAGTAAAATAGGCGCATGTTTATAGGTATGTAAACGCTTGAAAAAGAAATATGCCTATGATATGCTTTCATCAATCAATAAATAAAGTCCTGATACGTACGGTGGTTACCTAGTTTTGACCGAACATTTTTTTATACGGGAGCTTGCCTTTCCTTTCTGCATAAATGCCTCTTTAGAGGACTTATAAAGTCAGGAAGAAAGCACCCACCTGCATGGTGCGGGGTTCAAAACGAAGGAAATGCTGGCGGCGTCATCGGGACTTTTTTGTGTTTTTTTCTTTTAGAGAAGGATGACGGAGAAGTCTGAATATGATATGATTCTTTCGATTCATTTTAAATAAAGGTGGAGTGAGGCACTTGTTACATCAGTTTTCAAGAAACGAGCTTGCCATTGGCAAGGAAGGCTTAAATATACTAAAAAACAGTACAGTTGCAGTGCTTGGTGTGGGCGGCGTTGGTTCATTCGCAGTAGAGGCACTCGCGCGTTCAGGCGTTGGCCGTATTGTTCTTGTTGATAAAGATGATATTGATATTACAAATGTAAACCGTCAGCTTCCAGCATTGCTATCAACAGTTGGCCAGCCAAAGGTTGACTTAATGCAGGCGAGAATCGCTGATATTAATCCAGAATGTGAAGTTGTTGCCCTGAAGATGTTTTATACAGAGGAAACATACGAGCAATTTTTTGAGTATCCGCTTGATTATGTCATTGATGCCTCAGATACCATTCACTATAAAATTCATTTAATGAAAGAGTGTCTGAAACGAGGTGTGAACATCATTTCAAGTATGGGAGCTGCGAACAAAACAGATCCGACACGCTTCAAAATTGATGATATTTCAAAAACACATACTGATCCTATTGCAAAAGTTGTGAGAACACGTTTGCGTAAGGAAGGGATTCGTAAAGGAATTGAAGTCATTTTCTCTGATGAAAGTCCAATTGTCATTCGCGAAGATGTCAGAAAAGAAGTTGGAAATGATGAAGCGAAGATTCGCAAGGCGCAAATGCCGCCATCATCTAATGCGTTCGTTCCGTCTGTTGCCGGACTGATCATGGGTGGTCATGTCATTATGAAGCTTTTAAAAGATATTCCAATTACACGTGTGAAGGATAAATAAACAGCCCGCCTGCTAACATGCAGGGGGCTTTTTTTATTTCTGGCGTTTTAAATTTTCATAGACCTGTTTCAATGCACCTTCAAATTTTCCGGTTTGTTTCGGTACATAGTATTGCTTGTTTTTCAGCGGATCAGGTAAATATTGCTGCTTCACCCAGCCGTTTTCGTAATCATGTGGGTATAAGTAATCGACGCCTCTTCCGAGTGCTGTAGCGCCTTTGTAGTGAGCATCTTTTAAATGAACTGGAACTTCTCCAATTTTCCCTGTACGAATGTCACCAAGTGCCGCATCAATCGCTTTATATGCCGAATTAGACTTAGGGGAAAGACACAGCTCAATCACTGCGTTCGCCAGCGGAATCCGTGCTTCTGGGAAGCCGACTCTTTCTGCTGTTTGTACTGCGCTTAACACGCGGGGGCCTGCCTGCGGACTGGCTAAGCCAATGTCCTCGTAAGCCATCACGAGTAATCTTCTTGAAATGCTTTCAAGGTCTCCTGCTTCAATCAGTCTGGCAAGATAATGTAGCGCCGCATCTGTATCAGATCCTCTAATGGATTTTTGAAAAGCGGAGAGGACATCATAATGAGCATCACCATTCTTGTCATGTGAGAAGCTCTTTTTTTGTAAACATTCTTCTGCTGCGGCAAGAGTGATTGTGATATGCCCTGTCTCATCAGCTTTTGTCGATAAGACAGCGAGCTCGAGTGCATTTAAAGCAGAACGCACGTCTCCTCCGCATCCATTGGCAAAATGATTCATCGCTTCATCGTCCACTGTCACCTCATAGCCGCCAAGCCCGCGATGCTCATCCTGTAAGGCTCTTGTTAACGCAGCTTTGATTTGCTCTGTTTCAAGCGGCTTCAGCTCGAATATTTGTGTCCGGCTTCGAATGGCAGGATTGATCGCATGATAGGGATTAGCCGTCGTTGCCCCAATTAAAATGATCATGCCATTTTCTAAATAAGGAAGAAGAAAATCCTGCTTTCCTTTATCAAGCCGGTGGACTTCGTCTAAAATAAGGATCACCTGGCCGCTCATTTTCGCTTCAGCGGCAACAGCTTCCATATCCTTTTTGTTATGAATGACCGCATTCAGCGTTCGAAAAGCAATGCTTGTACTGCCAGCAATCGCGGTTGCAATCGATGTTTTGCCGATGCCCGGCGGTCCGTATAAAATCATCGAGGATAAATGTTTTGCCTCGACCATTCGCCTAATAATTTGACCTTCTCCAACAAGATGCTCCTGCCCAATAATGTCTTCAATATGACTTGGGCGCATCCGGTACGCTAAAGGTTTCATAATTATCTCTCCTATAGCAATGTCTTGTTTGTATAGAGTACCGAAAATTCTTCAAATAGAAAAGGGATTCGTCCTTCTATCATGCTCAGAACCCGTAAATGAAAGTTGGCTGAAAGTATGATATAATTGCTTTTGGTCTATATATCAGCGTATATGAAATCAGAAAAATAATTGATGACATAGAATAGAAAACGCAGAGGTGTTTAACTTGAAAATATCAACTAAAGGCAGATATGGTCTGACGATCATGATCGAATTAGCCAAAAAACATGGCGAAGGCCCTACATCATTAAAATCAATCGCTCAAAACAATGATTTGTCTGAGCATTATTTAGAGCAGCTTGTATCACCACTCCGCAATGCCCGTCTTGTAAAAAGTATCCGAGGAGCGTATGGCGGCTATGTTCTTGCACATGAACCAAACGAGATCACAGCAGGTGATATTATTCGTGTATTAGAAGGACCCATTAGTCCTGTTGAAGTCATCGAAAACGAAGAACCAGCAAAGCGTGAACTATGGATTCGTATTCGTGATGCAGTAAAAGACGTACTAGACAATACAACTCTTGAAGACTTGGCAAGCTACACAGATGACGGGGATCAAGACTCGTATATGTTCTATATTTAGATCAGAGGTGTACCGGAAATGGAACGAATCTATTTAGATCATGCGGCCACAACGCCGATGGATCAGCGTATTGTGGACAAGATGATGCCGTACTTTACAGAGATATTTGGCAATCCCTCTAGTATTCATTCATATGGGCGCGAGGCAAGAAAGTGGCTTGATGAAGCAAGAGAAGTCATTGCAGGAGAATTACACTGTAAACCGCAGGAGATCATCCTCACAAGCGGTGGAACCGAGGCGGACAACCTGGCAATTACAGGTGTTGCCATGGCAAGACAGCATGAAGGAAAACATATCATCACTGTGAAAACAGAGCATCATGCGGTGCTGCATACATGTGAACGCCTAGAAAAACTAGGATTTGAAGTGACATATTTAGATGTGGACGAAACAGGATTGATTCATCTTGATCAATTAAAACAAGCATTGAGAGATGATACGATTCTTGTGACCGTCATGTACGGCAATAATGAAACAGGTGTGATTCAGCCAATCAAAGCCATTGGCGAACTTCTGCGTGATCACACTGCTCATTTTCATACAGACGCAGTGCAGGCGTTTGGCACAGTGCCCATTGATGCAGCAGATCTCCATATTGATCTTTTATCTGCTTCTGGCCATAAGCTGAATGGTCCGATGGGAACAGGTTTTTTATATGTAAACGAAGGCGTGAAGCTTTCTCCGCAAATATTCGGAGGCGAACAAGAAAGAAAGCGCCGTGCTGGCACTGAAAATGTGGCAGGAATTGTTGGGCTTGCAGAAGCTGTTCAATTAACGAAGCAAAATAGAAGAGAAAAAGCGATGCATTATGGTAAGCTCAAAGAAACCATGCTGCAAGTATTCGAAGAGGAATCTCTCAATTTCTCTATCAATGGACATCCGAAAGAGACATTGCCGCACATTTTAAATGTTCATTTCCCGGGCGTCTCCATTGAATCGCTGCTTGTGAATTTAGATATGGAAGGAATTGCTGTTTCAAGCGGATCGGCATGTACGGCTGGATCTGTCCTTCCTTCGCACGTGTTAAGCGCCATGTATGGCGAAGAAGCAAAAGAGCTGACGTCCTCAGTCAGAATAAGCTTCGGTCTTGGGAATGAAGAGGATCATGTGAAGCAGGCGGCACGTAAGATAGCGGCTGTTGTCAAACGCCTAGCCAAATAAATGCTTCCTTTTGTTCGTGTGTGAAAAATGAAACAGCGAAGCACCTGAAGAACGAAACGCGCATGTTGTTTCATTGAAATTGGAGTTGATGAAGATGACAAAAAGACCAGAAGATACAAGAGTTGTGGTCGGTATGTCCGGAGGAGTCGATTCATCAGTTGCCGCTCTTATGTTAAAGGAGCAAGGCTATGATGTCATCGGCATATTTATGAAAAACTGGGATGACACTGATGAAAATGGTGTTTGCACAGCAACGGAAGACTATGAGGATGTCATCCGCGTATGTAACCAAATTGGAATCCCTTATTATGCAGTGAATTTCGAGAAGCAATATTGGGACAAAGTATTTCAATATTTTCTTGATGAATATAAAGCGGGCAGAACGCCAAACCCAGATGTCATGTGTAACAAAGAAATTAAGTTCAAGGCATTCCTTGAGCATGCACTGTCACTTGGTGCGGATTACTTGGCAACAGGACACTATGCCCGTGTTGACAGAACAGGCGAAGAAGTCAAAATGCTGCGAGGTCTTGATGCAAACAAAGACCAAACGTATTTCTTAAATCAGCTGACACAGGAACAACTTGATAAAGTCATGTTCCCAATCGGTGATTTAGAGAAAAAAAGGGTTCGTGAATTAGCTAAAGAAGCAGAGCTCGCAACAGCAGCGAAAAAAGATTCAACTGGTATCTGCTTTATCGGAGAAAGAAACTTTAAAACGTTCCTTAGTCAATATTTGCCTGCACAGCCTGGTGTGATGCAGACAATGGACGGAGAAGTAAAAGGGGAGCACGATGGACTGATGTATTACACGATCGGTCAGCGCCAAGGACTTGGCATTGGCGGCAGCGGTGATCCTTGGTTTGTCGTTGGAAAAGACTTGGAGAAAAACATCTTGTTTGTTGAACAAGGCTTCCACAATCCACTTTTATACTCTGAAAGCATTTCAGCCGTTAATATCAGCTGGACTCGTCCTCATATTGTCGGAGAAAACGGTGAATTAACTTGCACAGCAAAATTCAGATACCGTCAAGAAGATCACCATGTGAAGGTCAAAATGACAGGTGAGCAAGAAGCGATGGTTATTTTTGATGAACCTGTTCGTGCTGTTACCCCGGGACAAGCGGTTGTTTTTTATGATGGTGACGAATGTCTTGGCGGCGGTACAATTGACGATGTCTTCAAAGATGGTCAAAAGCTGTCGTATGTGTAGCATGTTTCAAAACCTCAACGTCGCTGTTGAGGTTTTTTAATGAAAGGATGAGAGAGCGAATGAATCATAACGAAATCGGCATAGAAGCCTTGAATCAAGGGAATATCGAAAAAGCAGCTGAAGCTTTTACAAAAGCGATCGAAAAAAGCCCGAAGGACCCGGTTCCATATATTAACTTTGCGAACTTACTTTCAAGTATCAATGAATTTGAACGTGCTTTAAACTTTTTTCAAAAAGCAATTGAACTTGATCATACCGCAGCTGCAGCCTATTATGGAGCAGGAAATGTATATACATTAAAAGAAGACTTTATGAAAGCGAAAGACTATTTTGAACAAGCACTAAAAGCCGGCATGGAAAATAGTGATTTGTTTTATATGCTCGGGCAGACGCTCATCAAATTAGAGCAGCCAAAGCTTGCGATGCCATATCTTCAGCGTGCCGTTGAACTAAACGAAGAGGATAATGAAGCAAGATTCCAATTTGGCATGTGTTTAGCCAATGAACACATGCTGGAAGAAGCGGTGACAACTTTTACTGAAGTCATCACGCGTGATCCGCAGCATGCAGATGCTTTTTATAATTTAGGGGTTGCGTATGCGTACTTAGAGAAAAAAGACGAAGCACTTGAAATGCTGGGTAAAGCCATTGACGTGCAGCCTGACCATATGCTGGCACTACATGCGCAAAAGCTGATTCAAGAGGCAGAATAGATGGAAGGAGGGAAGACCTGTGCAGGAACATCCAGATCAAATGAAGCTTGAGGACGAACCGTTTTTAAAGGGGACCATTCAAGCCGTTATTTTCCATAATGAAAGTAATTTATACTCGGTGTTAAAGGTAAAAGTCATTGAAACATCGGAAAACTTAGAGGAAAAAACAGCATCTGTCACAGGCTACTTCCCAGCACTTCATGAGGAGGAAACCTACACTTTCTATGGCAAAGTGACAAGCCATCCGAAATTTGGTGAACAGTTTCAGGCCACTCATTTTCAAAAGGAAGTGCCGACAACGAAGCAAGGAATCATTCATTATCTCTCAAGTGATTTATTTGAAGGGATAGGGAAAAAGACGGCGGAAGAAATTGTGGGGAAGCTTGGCAATCAGACACTTCATAAGATTATGCGTGACCCAGCTGTTTTGTATGATGTACCGCGCTTATCAAAAAAGAAGGCGGATAAGCTTGCCGCAGCGCTTCAGGAGCATCAAGGACTGGAACAAATCATGATCAGCCTGAATCAGTATGGCTTTGGTCCGCAGCTCAGCATGAAGATTTACCAAGTATACGAGAGTGAAACACTGCAGAAAATCGAGGAAAATCCCTATCAGCTCGTTAAGGATGTTGAGGGGATCGGATTTATTAAGGCGGATGAGCTTGGCGCTAGAACAGGCATCTCAGGAAATGACCCAGAACGGATTCGCGCAGCCTTGCTATATACAGTGGAGACAGCCAGTCTACAGGACGGTCATACGTACATACAAACGAAAGATTTGATCGTCGAAACCCGCAAGCTGCTCAACCAAACCGGCAATGATTACAAAGTGACTGAAATGGATGTTGCCAATCAGATCATTGCACTTGGCGAAGGAAAAGAAATGATCATTGAAGATGACCGCTGCTATCATCCATCCTTATTTTATGCGGAGCAAAGTGTCGCCAAACGCATTCAAAAAATCGTCTCCCAAACAGAATATGCAGATCAATTTCCTGAATCAGAATTCCTGCTGGCACTTGGCGAGCTGGAGGAGCGGTTAGGCGTCCAATATGCACCGACACAAAAGGAAGCGATTCAAAAGGCACTCATGTCCCCGATGCTGCTTTTAACAGGCGGGCCTGGAACAGGGAAGACGACGGTCATTAAAGGAATTGTCGAGCTTTACAGTGATCTTCACGGTGTTTCTCTTGATCCGAGTGATTATAAAAAAGATGAATCCTTCCCATTTGTGCTTGCGGCACCAACTGGACGGGCGGCTAAACGGATGACAGAATCAACAGGGCTTCCAGCTGTCACCATTCACCGGCTGCTAGGCTGGAATGGTTCGGAGGGCTTCTCTCATGATGAGGAACAGCCGATTGAAGGAAAGCTTGTCATCATTGATGAATCAAGTATGCTGGATATTTGGCTGGCGAATCATTTGTTTAAAGCCATTCCTGATCATATCCAAGTGATTATGGTAGGGGATGAACATCAGCTGCCATCTGTCGGACCAGGCCAAGTTTTACGGGATTTGCTTGCCTCAAAAGCCGTGCCGGCTGTTACCCTGACAGATATTTACCGGCAGGCAGACGGCTCAACCATTGTTGAACTTGCACATGATATGAAAAATGGTGTGCTGCCAAAGGATATCACTGCACGCTCAAAGGATCGGTCCTTCATTCAGTGTTCAGCTGATCAAATGAAAGAAGTCATTGAGAAAGTTGTCAGCAATGCTGCTCAAAAAGGGTTTTCGGCAAAGGATATTCAAGTGCTGGCACCGATGTATAAAGGAAAAGCAGGCATCAATGAGCTCAACAAAATGCTGCAGCACATTTTGAATCCTAAAAAACCAAAGGGCAGAGAAATCCCGTTTGGTGATGTGGTGTACCGGACAGGTGATAAGGTGCTTCAGCTTGTGAATCAGCCGGAGAACAACATTTTTAACGGCGATATCGGTGAAATTGTCTCGATTTTTTATGCAAAAGAAAATACAGAAAAAGAAGACATGGCTGTGATCTCCTTTGATGGAAATGAAATCACCTTTACAAAAAAAGATTTTCATCAATTTACACATGCTTATTGCTGCTCTATTCACAAATCACAAGGAAGTGAATTCCCGATTGTTGTGCTGCCAGTCGTCAGGAGCTACTACCGAATGCTTCGGCGGAATCTACTGTACACAGCCATTACACGCAGTAAAAAGTTTTTAATACTGTGCGGCGAGGAATCAGCGCTGGAGTGGGGCGTGAAAAACAATGAGGATTCCCTCAGACAAACGTCCTTAACGATGCGGCTAGTGCAAACCGAACAAATCATGGATGCAGAACTTGAAGCACTCCAAAAAGAGCTTCCGTTTAGCGTACATGACGCAAATATTGGCATGGAGGGAATCACTCCGTTTGATTTTATGCATGAGTAGAAGGTTCAGATTGTTGACAAAGGGCTAAAATGATTTTTATTTTAGCCCTTTGTCTTCTTTTCAGCGTGAAAAGAACTTCACCCATTCCGTTCATGGAAGCCATTTCTTCGTATGAGTCATGAAGCAAACGCACACGATAAGACTGTTCCGCAAAAGGTGGTTGAGCACATTTTGAGAACATGCCGAGAACTTGAAGGAATGACGATCTATACAGATGAGCTGTCCCAATCGCTTGGTTCCATAAAAGATATTTGCTTTTTAGCCGGAGGCAGCTGCGGAGGATATGTGTTAGAGGGGAAAAAGAAAGACTGTGCACTCGTTCCATTTTCTGCTTTTGATCAGCTGACAGACAAAGGTTTGTATGTGAGCTGCCAGGAGGGAGTGGGCATGGATTCCTCTGCTCCATTCTTGTTATTTTCGAAATTAAAAAAGAAAATGTTGCAGTCGCCTGATGGTGAAAATTTAGGCATTTTGGAAGATGTATACTTTTGCTCAAATTCGGGCACAATCGTAGCATATGAACTCTCGGACGGCTTCTTTACAGAGCTATCAGGGATTCGGAAACAGCTGCAGGCTGCCGGAACCTTGATGAACGTTCAAAAGGAAGCACTGGTTCTAAACCGAACGTAAAGAGGTGCTGATTATGCTCATTTGCCCAAATTGCAAATGTAAAGACATCGGAAAAATTGGGGTCAATCAATATTATTGCTGGGGCTGTTTTATTGAATTGACGCTGTCAAAAGGCAAAATATCTACACACCAAGTGGAGGAAGATGGGACACTAAGCAGCTTAGATGATCTGTTTAGTGACGATGAACGTTCAATTCAACTATAAGTGTTAAGGGGGAATTTCGAATGGGCAAAATGACTTCTTCACTATTAACGCTTGGTGCAGGTGCACTCGCATATCATTTTGCAAGCCGATATGATATGCCATCAAAGCGGGATATGAAAAAGCTAAGAAAACGTGTTATGAGAATGATGTAAACAAAAAGGGCTAAAATGATCTTCATTTTAGCCCTTTGTTTTTTTCAGCGTGATAGCCAACCGGTCTATACGCTGGCATTCGCCAAGAGCGGATGTTCTTTTTATGCCTGCCTGTATTCTAATCGTCTTGCAAGAATGGATAAGCTGAAATTGACGACAAAATACATCATAGCTGCCAATAGGAAAATCGGCAGTAAATAGGATTGGCTTTGACCGTTTAATATTTGAGCGTGATGCAATAATTCTGGAAGCGCAATGACAACGGCAAGCGACGTATCTTTTAAAAGAGATATGAATTGACTGACAATTGGCGGCACCATTCTGCGCAGGGCCTGCGGCATAATAATCATTTTCAATGTTTGAATATAGGTTAAACCAGAAGACCTGGCTGCTTCGATCTGGCCCTTATCAATTGATTTAAGGCCGCTCCGAATAATTTCTGACAGCATCGCGGATTCAAACACAGTTAAAGCCGCAATGGCAGAGGCTGTGATGCTTAGCTTGATGCCGATTTCAGGCAATGCAAAATACGTGAAAAAGATGATCAGTAAAAGTGGCAGGTTCCGAATGGTTTCTACAACTACCGCAAGCACCTTCGATAAAATCGGTATTTGAGCGAACCGTAATGTGCCAACGACTAATCCAATGATAAAGCTCAAAATGATGGAGATAAAAGCCACTTTTAAGGTGACAGCAAATCCTTCAAGTAAAAAGGCGAGATGATCAGGTTGGTAGGCACCTATAAAATCCATGATGTTTCCTCCTTTCTAGTGGCTTCTTGCTAATCTTCTTTCTAAATAACCAACACCTAAACTGAGCGGAATGGTTAATAGCAGATAGAACATCGCAACAAAGATGTAGACATCAAACGTCACAAATGTTCTAGACGCAATAAGGTCTCCTTGATACATGAGATCAAACCCTGCAATGACACCTAAAATCGAGGAGTTTTTGACAAGGTTAATAAATTGATTCCCAAGAGGGGGAATGACGATTTTAATCGCCTGCGGCAAAATGATATACCGCATCGTCCCGCCATATGACAGACCTGAGGCGCGGGCTGCTTCCATTTGTCCGAGCGGTACAGCTTGTATCCCTGCACGAATGGCTTCAGCAATAAAGGCAGACGTATAAATGGCAAGAGCAATCGTACCAGCAGTAAAGCCATCTGCTACAATACCCAGCACCGGTAAACCAAAGAAGAAAACAAAGGTGATCAATAATAACGGAATATTCCGAATAAATTCAACATAAGCCGTTCCGAACCAGTTGAGCGGCCTAAATGGCGCAATTCTCATAATGGCAATGAGTGTACCGATCAAAAAGCTTCCAATCAGAGCAATGACACTTGCACCAATGGTATATTTAAAGCCTTCTAAATAAAGATGAACATTTTCAGTGAGAATGGAAAACCGCAGCAATCAGTTCACTTCCTTCCTGATTAACAGGGGAGCCTTTGAGCGGCTCACCTGAGGCATTGATCTTGACGAAACAAATGTTATTCTTTGATCCATTTTTTAAGAATTTTGTCATACTCTCCATTGTCTTTTAACGTTTTTAAAGCTTTATTGATCGCATCTGTTAATTCTTGATCCCCTTTCTTCACAGCAATGCCATAAGGCTCATCTGTAAAGGTGCCGCCGACGACTTCGTAATTTGAATCCTCATCTGCCATACCAAATAAGATCGCATTATCAGTTGTCAGCACTTGCCCTTGATTTGATTTTAAAGCTGTAAAAGCCTCTTGATAGTTCTCAAATTCTAATACGGATACTTCAGGTGCTTTCTCACGGATATTTTGAGAAGAAGTAGATCCTTTCACGGCCAGCACCTTCGTTCCTTTTTTAAGATCATCAATGGATTGAATGTCGCTTCCTTTTTTCACAAGCAGTGATTGTCCTGCTTCAAAGTAAACATCTGAGAAATTGACTTCTTTTTTACGCTCTTCTGTAATTGTCATGGTCGCAACAATCGCATGGATATCCCCTTTTTGAAGCAAAGGAATTCTTGTTTTAGATGTCACTTCCTTAAATTCTGCTTTTCCTTCATCGCCGAGTATTTCCTTTGTGATGGCTTTTGCAATGTCAATATCAAATCCTTCAATATCACCGCTGCTCGGATTTTTTAGACCGAATAAACGTGTGTCATTTTTTACACCGAAAATGATTTTTTTGTCTTTCTTAATGGCTTCTAAAGAACTTCCTTGTTTCGCATCAGTTGAGCCTTTTTCAGTAGATCCACAAGCAGCCAAAGCGGCGATGCAGCAAGTCATAAAGAGCAGCAGGCCAAAGCGTTTCATTTTTTTCATCAAACCATTCCCCCTAGTGATTTAATATACGGCTTAAAAATAATTGAGCACGTTTCTCTTGCGGTTTTTCATAAAATGCAGCCGGTGTTGATTCTTCAAGAATTCTGCCTTCATCAATAAAGACAATGCGGTCAGCCACTTCGCGGGCAAAGCCCATTTCATGTGTGACGACAACCATGGTCATGCCTTCACGAGCCAGCTGCTTCATCACATCTAATACCTCGCCGATCATCTCTGGATCAAGTGCAGATGTCGGTTCGTCGAAAAGCATCACCTCCGGCTTCATCGCAAGCCCTCTTGCAATGGCAACGCGCTGCTGCTGTCCGCCCGAGAGTCGTGAAGGGTAGGTGTCTGCCTTTTCAGGAATGCCGACTTTATTTAAATAAAATTCAGCTGTTTCCTTTGCTTCTTCCTTGCTCACTTTTTTGACCTTCATCGGCGCAAGCATAATGTTTTCAAGCACCGTCTTATGCGGATAGAGGTGAAAATGCTGAAAGACCATTCCGATATTTTGCCTAACAAGATTGATGTTGGTCTTCGGATGCTGAACAGACACTTGGTTGACGAGAACTTTTCCCGCATCAATGCTTTCAAGACGATTGATACACCTGAGCATCGTGCTTTTACCAGACCCTGAAGGACCGATGATCACAACAACCTCCCCTTTTTGAATATGTAGGTTAATGTCCTTAAGTACATGGAACTGGCCATAATGCTTGTTGACTTCTTCGAATGTGATCATGAAGAACCTCCTCTTGTGTTTCATTGGCTAAAGCTAAAGTGGATTCTAGCACAACTTGTGTAAAAAGAAGTAAATGATGGAATATTTTCTGACGAGATTTTACAGCAAACAGTGACTTTGGATGGAGCTGTATGTTTCATGTGTATTCATTTTTAACAAAGTTAGGACAAATTTTATTTACGTGGATAATTGCAGAAGATGGTTAAACAATAAGAAAAGAGGTGAAAAAGGTGAAGAAACGTCCGATCCAATTTCTAATATATGCTGCAGGGGTCCTGCTTGTCCTTGCATCCTTGCTCATTTTACTGCAGCTCGACGAGTTATGGATGCCTGTTTTTTTATTGCTGAAGGCGGTTCTCATTCCGCTTTTCATCGCTATTTTTATTTCTTATCTGCTTTATCCGATTGTGGAAAGACTGCATGCACGAGGGCTGCCGAGAACAGTCAGTCTCTTACTCATCTATGTCCTGTTTTTTGGCGGGATTGGTTTTGCGGTATATAAAGGAGCGCCTGTTATGATTGCACAGTTAAATGAGCTGTCAGAACAAATTCCTGTCATCGCTGAAACGTATAATGGCGCTTTATCACATATCCATCATCATACGAGCCACTGGCCTGACGGACTTCATGACCGCTTGGACCGCTTCATTGTTCAATCGGAGACATATGCAGCCAATAGCGCTGAGCGGATGATTCTTAGCTGTAAAGTTTTATTTGATTACGCATTAGTTGCAGCACTTATTCCTTTTCTTGTTTTTTATATGGTAAAAGACATGAATACGATGAAACGGGCGGCATGGTATTTAACGCCGCCGTCATTTAGGAAGAGGGGGCATGCCTTTGTGAAAGCAGTGGATGAATCGCTTGGTGATTATATTCGAGGGCAGCTGCTTGTCTGTTCTTTAATCGGGGGTGCAGCAGCCATTGTGCTTTGGCTTTTTCATATCCCGTATCCGCTCGTTCTTGGCATGCTGATAGGAGCAACGAACGTGATTCCGTATTTTGGACCGATAATTGGCGCAGTTCCTGCCATCTTTATTGCGTTTACCATCTCAGTGAAATCGGTCATCATCGTATTGATCACAGTAGCGGTGCTGCAATTTTTAGAGAGCAATGTCCTCAGCCCGATCATTGTAGGACGAAGTCTTCATATGCATCCTGTCGTCATTATGCTTGTCTTGCTTGCAGGAGGGGAGCTATTTGGCTTAATTGGGATGATTTTAGCCGTACCAGCAGCTGCGATTATCAGGGTGATCATTGTGCAATATATCCTGATGAGACGAAGCGTTCATTGACAAGACGAGCCGAGTTGTCTATAATAATTTCGATTCATACATATTGAAATTCAATGACGGACCCGAGTACGTTAAAAAGCTGTTGCAGAGAGAGGCTTTATTTGCTGAGAAAAGCCTTATCAGACCTTTAACGGAAGCTAGTCCCGAGTGCAGATAAACACTGCCGCTCTCTTCCGGCGTTATCGGATGTGAAGGTGATAGACGAATTTGTCTATAATCAGGGTGGTACCGCGAGAACATCTCGTCCCTGTGTAAGTCGTTTTGTGCTTGCATAGGGCGGGATGTTTTTTCGTTTGTGTGGAGATTGATGAATGATAAGGGAGGATTTTTGAATGAAAACTTTAACTTCAGCTCAAGTACGTCAAATGTTTTTAGACTTTTTTAAAGAAAAAGGACATGCTGTAGAACCGAGTGCGTCACTTGTACCGCATGACGATCCGACACTTTTATGGATCAACAGTGGGGTGGCAACATTAAAAAAATACTTTGATGGCCGCGTCGTACCTGACAATCCGCGTATTTGCAACGCGCAAAAATCGATTCGTACGAATGATATTGAAAATGTAGGGAAGACAGCACGTCATCACACGTTCTTTGAAATGCTTGGAAACTTTTCTATTGGTGATTATTTTAAAGAAGAGGCCATTGAATGGGCGTGGGAATTCCTCACAAGTGAAGAGTGGATTGGCTTTGATCCGAATTTGTTATCTGTGACAGTCCACCCAGAGGACGAAGAAGCATATATCCTTTGGAGAGATAAAATTGGTGTGCCTGAAGAACGTATTATCCGTCTTGAAGGCAACTTCTGGGATATTGGCGAGGGCCCAAGCGGACCGAATACAGAAATTTTCTATGACCGCGGTGAATCATACGGTGACGACATGAACGATCCAGAACTATATCCAGGCGGAGAAAACGAGCGTTATCTAGAAGTATGGAATCTCGTGTTCTCTGAATTCAACCATAATCCAGATGGATCATACACTCCACTGCCGAAGAAAAACATTGATACAGGGATGGGCCTTGAACGAATGGTATCTGTCATTCAAAATGTGCCAACGAACTTCGATACAGACCTTTTCATGCCGATTATTCGTGCAGTCGAAACCATTTCTGGAGAAAGCTATGGTTTGGCGAAGGAAAAAGATACAGCATTTAAAGTCATTGCTGACCATATCCGGACAGTTGCCTTTGCTGTAAGCGACGGTGCGCTTCCTTCCAATGAAGGCCGCGGATATGTATTAAGACGTTTGCTGCGCCGCGCTGTGCGTTATGCAAAAACGATCCATATCCATCGTCCGTTTATGTATGATCTAGTGCCAGTTGTTGCTGAGATCATGAAGGATTTCTACCCAGATGTACAAGCAAAAGAAGAATTTATTGCGAAAGTCATCAAAAACGAAGAAGAACGTTTCCACGAAACACTGAACGAAGGGTTAGCTATTTTGTCAGAAGTGATCAAAAAAGAAAGAGACAAAGGCAGCTCACAGATTTCAGGTGAAGATGTATTTAAGCTGTATGACACGTATGGATTCCCTGTCGAGCTGACGGAAGAATACGCAGAAGATGAAAACATGACAGTTGATCGAGAAGGCTTCCAAGCGGAAATGGAGAAGCAGCGTGAACGGGCAAGAAATGCGAGACAAGATGTCGGCAGTATGCAGGTTCAAGGCGGCGCTTTAGGCGATATTAAAGTGGAAAGTACCTTTGTTGGCTACGAAAATTTAACTGCGGAAACTCGCATTATCGAATTGCTTCAAAATGGTGAACTTGTCTCTGAAGCACATGAAGGAGACACGGTGCAAATCTTGTTAGATGAAACGCCTTTCTATGCGGAAAGCGGCGGACAAGTAGCGGATAAAGGAACACTAAAAAGTGCAGAAGCCATCATTGAGATCAAAGATGTGAAAAAAGCGCCAAACGGTCAGCATGTCCATGAAGGAGTCGTCGTAAGCGGTACGGCTCAAAAAGGTCTCGAGGTCACTGCAGAAGTGGAATCAGCTCTTCGAAAAGGGATTGTCAAAAACCATACAGCGACACACCTTCTGCATCAGGCGCTGAAAGATGTATTAGGAAGCCACGTAAACCAAGCAGGTTCATTGGTAAATGAAAACAGACTTCGCTTTGATTTCTCTCACTTTGGACAAGTGACGAAAGAAGAATTGTCTCAAATTGAAAAAATCGTCAACGAAAAAATTTGGGAAGGCATCTCTGTTGCCATTGACCTGAAACCAATTGCTGAAGCAAAAGAATTGGGTGCAATGGCGCTCTTTGGCGAGAAGTATGGCGATATCGTGCGTGTTGTCCAAGTGGGCGATTACAGCATCGAGCTATGCGGCGGCTGTCACGTGCAAAACACTGCGGAAATCGGTTTGTTTAAAATTGCATCTGAGTCGGGTATTGGTGCTGGAACACGCCGTATTGAAGCTGTGACTGGTAAAGGTGCTTATGAAGAATTAAATGACCAGCTGGCGATTTTAGAGCAGGCAGCAAGTGAGCTGAAGTCAAATACGAAGGATGTACCAAAACGGATTGCTTCATTACAGGCAGATTTAAAAGAGGCTCAAAGAGAAAACGAATCTCTCCTTGCGAAATTAAGCCAAGCAGAAGCAGGCTCTATTTTAGAGAAGGTGACAGAAGTTGGCGGAGTGAAAGTATTAACTGAAAAAGTAAATGCTAAAGACATGAACCATTTAAGAACAATGGTTGATGACTTAAAAGCTAAATTAGGATCAGCTGTCATCGTCCTGGGAGCCGTTCAAAACGGAAAAGTAAACATTTCAGCAGGAGTAACAAAAGACGTGATCGAAAAAGGTCTGCATGCAGGGAAGCTTGTGAAGCAGGCAGCTGAAATCTGCGGCGGAGGCGGAGGCGGACGTCCAGACATGGCACAAGCAGGCGGAAAACAACCAGAAAAGCTTGAAGAAGCACTGGCAACTGTCGAAGAATCTGTCAAATCCGTTTTATAATCAGGCAATGTAGTGTAGAATAATGGTATTAGATGAGCGGTTAGAAAAAAGCTTGCTAGTAGAATGTTGGAAGAGAGGTGCAAGAAGCAGTGAGTTCATTTGATAAGACAATGAAGTTTAACTTCTCTGATGATTCAGCTGAAACCAATGTGAATGAAGTGCTCATTACAGTTCATGACGCACTCCAAGAAAAAGGATACAACCCGATCAATCAAATCGTCGGATACTTGCTGTCAGGCGACCCTGCTTATATTCCAAGACATCAGGATGCACGCAACCTAATTCGTAAACTAGAACGAGACGAATTAATTGAGGAATTGGTTAAATCGTACTTAGAGACACATAAAGAGGCGTAAAACATGAGAATTTTGGGCTTAGATTTAGGCACGAAAACCCTTGGTGTTGCGATCAGTGATGAAATGGGATGGACAGCGCAAGGGATTGAAACAATTAAAATTGATGAAGCAGGCGGAGACTTTGGTCTCAGCCGCCTGTCTGAGATCATAGCGGAATACGGAGCGGATAAAATTGTACTTGGCTTTCCAAAAAATATGAACGGTACGGTCGGTCCTAGAGGCGAAGCCAGCCAATCATTTGCGAAAGTGCTAGAAAACACGTACAATGTTCCTGTTGTGCTTTGGGACGAGCGTCTGTCAACAATGGCAGCGGAAAAAATGCTCATCTCTGCAGATGTGAGCAGACAAAAGCGTAAAAAAGTCATTGATAAAATGGCGGCTGTCATGATCCTGCAAGGATATTTAGACAGCTTAAATTAAAATGAGGTGAATCAAATGGAACACGGAGAAAAGCAAATTACAATTGTTGATGATAATGGAAATGAACAGCTTTGCGAAGTACTATTTACTTTTGAAAGCGACCATTTTAACAAATCTTATGTTCTTTACTACCCAATTTCTGAACAAGACAATGAGGAAATTGAAATTCATGCATCAAGCTTCACACCGAACGAAGACGGTGAAGATGGCGAGCTAGAGCCGATTGAAACGGATGAAGAATGGGACATGATTGAAGAAACGTTAAATACGTTCTTAGATCAAGAAGACGAAGAATAGAACAAATAAAAGGCCTGTGAACAGATCTTCTTGATCTTTCTTCACAGGTCTTTTTTTACGATCACTATGTTAACTTAATTTTATTTTATGTTGACATAATGAATTGTACCTTTTACTCTGTTTTTAACAATAAATTGAGTGAGGGGCATTGAGATTGAAAATACAAGATATGATGCAAATAGCGTTAATGACAGCGGTCATCGGGATGTTAGGCTTGATCCCGCCGATTTTACTTACATTTACACCTGTACCGATTACATTGCAAACCGCAGGTCTTTTGCTTGCTGGGGGGCTGTTAAAGCCAAAACAAGCACTGATCAGTTTATGTCTTTTTCTTTTGGTTGTGGCAGCAGGCGCACCTCTTTTGTCAGGCGGGAGAGGCGGGATAGGGGTCTTCTTTGGGCCAAGCGGTGGTTTTCTTCTTGCTTATCCTGTTGCTGCCTTCATGATCAGCTTATGGGTGAACCGGCTGAAAAAAGTAACCGCACTGCGTCTTTTTGTGATCTATGCGGTTTGCAGTATTGTGATTTTGTATATATGCGGCATCCCCTTTCAAGCCATGATGATGCATATTAAGGTCTCGCAGGCCGCTTTCCTTAGTTTGATTTATCTTCCAGGTGATCTCATCAAAGCGGGAATGTGTGCTGTCTTTACGGTCAAAATCATACAGGCCATGTCATATCGAAAAAGGGATCTGCATAAAGGGAGGCGTGCAGTTTGAACAGAATAACGGAAAGCTATGCAGTACATGCAGAAATGAAACCAGATCAGATTGCCATCATAGATGAGCAAGAAAGCATTACATATCAAGATTGGTACGAACGTGTACAGAGATCGGCGCAGTGGTTACAAGAAACGGCTCATCAGCAAAAAAGAATCGCTTTTTTATTATCAAATGGTGCTTCTTTTCTTCAAATATTTGCGGGCGCTGCTTGTGCAGGGTGGACAGCCGTTCCGCTTGATCCGAGATGGAGTCATGAAGAATGTGTAGAAAAGCTCTTGTTAAGTGAGGCGGATCTCGCCATTATAGAGGATCGATTGATGAAAAGATTTGAACAGGGAAGCGTGGACATACCGATTCTTTCTTTATCTGAATGGAAGGAAAGAATGAGTCTTCTCACAGACAGTCCATGCAGTAAAAGTGATACCGAGAAGGACCCTGTCTTTTATATGGGTTTTACGTCAGGATCAACGGGCTCACCGAAAGCCTTTATTAGGCGTCAGCAGTCATGGATCGAGAGCTTTCAAATGACCACCGCTTCATTTGGAATCACTCATCAAGATCATGTTCTCATATTAGGTACACTTTTATCCTCACACTTTTTATATGGTGCCATCAGTACATTATACTTTGGCGGTACAGTGACGCTTTTAGAAAAATTTGTGCCAGGAAAAGCAAAGAAAGCCTTAGAGACAGGTCATATCACCGTGATGTATACTGTCCCAACAATGACAGAAACGTTACTGCAAATCGATGCTTTTAAAGGAGACAATCCGCTTCTTGTCATGTCATCGGGAGCAGATTGGAGCATCTCGTCAAAAGAACAGCTCGTCTCCAACTATCCACATATCACTTTTTTTGATTTTTATGGTACATCAGAGTTAAGTTTTGTCTCTTATTTGTCTTCAAATGACTTTCTGCAAAAACCTTCTTCTGTTGGACGGCCTTTCTCCTCCATTCAAGTAGAAGTAAGGCGGCCCGATCAATCTGTCTGCCAGCCAAATGAAACAGGGAGGATTTATGTAAAGAGCCCAATGACGTTTTCAGGATACTTGCATGAGCAGAAACCGCCGGAGGAGTGGCTGACAGTTTACGATATGGGATGGCTGGATGAAGACGGTTATCTGTATATGAGCGGTCGTGAGAATGGCATGATTGTCTATGGAGGACTGAATATTTTCCCAGAGGAAATTGAGCGTGTGCTAAATGATCAGCCAGAGGTAAAACGGTCGATTGTGGTTGGCGTTCCTGACCCATATTGGGGTGAAATCCCTGTTGCCATACTGGAGCAAGTGCCGCAAATAAAGGCGGTTCGACAAGCTGTTAAAGAAAAGCTGGCCGCCTACAAGGTACCAAAAAAATGGCTTGTGATTGATCAAATGATTGAAACATCCGGCGGAAAAATAGCCCGCGCGAGCATGAAAAAGTGGGCGGAGGAGCAATTGTCATGCAAGCAGTGATTGTAGAGGCAAAACGAACACCCTTCGGTGACAAAAATGGGATGCTGAAAAATTATCGCCCAGAGCAATTAGCCGCTCCCCTTATCCGGCATTTGTCTCAGATCATGACACCGGATGACGTCATATTAGGCAATGTCGTCGGAGGCGGTGGAAATATGGCCCGTCTGTCCTCATTAGAAGCAGGACTTCCTTTACACGTTCCTGGTATGACAATTGACAGGCAGTGTGCCTCTGGTCTTGAAGCGATCCGAACAGCTTGCGTCATGGTTCAATCGGGGGAGGGCACGATGTATATCGCTGGCGGGACTGAGAGCATTTCCAGCTCACCAATGAAAGAGAGAGCACGCTTTTCACCGGAGCGGATAGGAGATCCGCATATGGGAGAAGCAGCAGAGCTGACCGCGTCGGCATTTTCTGTCACGAGAAAAGAACAAGATGACTATGCCCTTTTGAGCTGGGAAAGAAGTTTAGCGGCATTCACACATGGTACATATTCAGAAGAAATCGTTTCGATTGACGGGATGAACATAGATGAAGCCGCTGCTAAAATAAGACCGATGGCAAAGCTGATCAAGCGGGCAAAGCCTGTATTTTTACCGGGAAAAGGAACTGTGACTGCCGCCAATAGCTGTAAGGAAGCAGACGGAGCAGCTGCTGTCGCTGTGTTGGAAAGATCGCTAGCGGAAGCGAGTGGATATAAGGCGATGTTACGGTATGTCGGAAGCGCTGTGACAGCGATACATCCTCATTTTCCAGCTGCTTCACCAATTGATGCGATCGAGAAACTTTTGCATCAAGAGAATATAAAGGCAGAAGAAGTGGCGTTATTTGAAATCAATGAAGCGTTTGCGCTGAAACCAGCACTTATTGCCCGGACGCTGGGTATACCATATGAGCGGATCAATAGAAGAGGCGGTGCACTTTGCCTTGGGCATCCATACAGCGCGTCAGGAGCTGCTATGATGGTGAGATTATTTTATGAAGCGCACGCCTTACCGAATAGAAGCTATGTCATGGCTGCTATTGGAAGCGGTGGCGGCATTGGTTTAGCCGTGTTATGTCAAGTTCTGTCATGAGATGCATAAGCAAGTAATTGCCGAACTCCGTCGAATCATGTACTATAAAAGCTAGATGTGAGGAGGGCCATGCATGTTTTCAGAACAAAAGAAACGACCATTCTTCAAAAGAAAAATGGGGATCGTCCTGTTATCAGTCCTTGCTGTCATCATCATTGCAGCATTATCAGGCTTTGTATATGTTAAATCAGCACTTGGACCGGTCGATCAAAAAAGTAAACAAACGATTAATATTCATATTCCAAATGGGACATCTGTGCGCGAAATTGCGGGCATTTTAAAAGATAATGGGCTCATTTCGAATGACACGATTTTCACTTATTATGCAAAATACAAAAAAGCGTCCGGCTTTAAAGCAGGCTATTTTCATCTAAAACAAACAATGGACGCAGACACACTGATTAAAAAACTGACATCTGGCGGGACAGACTACGCCTTTCAGCTAGTGATTCCAGAGGGAAAACAGCTGTCTGATATTGCTGCCATTATTGCAAACCAGACGAATTTTTCAGCGAAGGAAGTTGAAGCGAAGCTGGATGATCCTGCTTTTATTCAAACGTTAATGAAAAAGTATCCGAAAACCGTGACATCACAGGTGAATGGAAAACAGGTGAAACATCCGTTGGAGGGTTATTTATTCCCTGCTACGTATCCATTTTATCGTGAGGATGAATCGCTCGAAACGATCATTGAAACGATGATTAAACAAACAGATCAATACGTGAAAACGTATGAAAAAGACATGAAAAAGAGAAACATGTCCATACATGATGTGTTAACGATGGCATCACTGATTGAAATGGAAGCAACAGAAAAGACAGATCGGGCAAAAATCTCAAGTGTATTCTATAACCGGTTGAAAAAAGACATGCCGCTTCAAACTGATCCAACCGTTCTTTATGCACTTGGTGAGCATAAATCCCGCGTGTATTACAAAGACCTAAAAGTGAAATCTCCTTATAACACGTATAACAACAAAGGGCTGCCGCCTGGACCTATTGCAAATGCGGGTGAATCCTCTTGGAAAGCCGCACTGCATCCAGAGAAAACGGATTACGTTTACTTCCTTGCGAAGAAAAATGGAGAAGTCGTATTTACGAAAACGTTAAATGAGCATAATAAAGCAAAAGCGAAATACATCACAGGCAGCAATTAATGGACAAGTGAATCGAAAAAGACTGTAGACAATACGAGATTGCCTGCAGTTTTTTTCGTTGGAATCTCCATTTTATAGGTTCGCAATTGCTACTTCTTTGTGGTAAAATATATCGGGTTGTTTTTACTTAGATGAACGAAAGATTGACGAGAAAGAGAGCTGCAATAGGCAGGACTCTTCTTTTTCAGGTCATGAAGGAGCTAGACAGATAATGACTATCGAAGATGATCGAATAAATGATTATATTGAACATTTAATTCACCCAAGTCCTGATGCAATCGCTCAATTAGAGATCTATGCAAAAGAGCATCATGTACCAATTATGGAAAAGGTGAGCATCGAGCTTTTATTGCAGCTGCTTTCGATGAAACAGCCGAAGAAAATTCTGGAGGTCGGGACAGCGATTGGCTATTCCGCTATTCGAATGGCAACAGCTCTTCCAGATGCTGAGATTTATACGATTGAGCGAAATGCAAAGCGCTATGAAGAAGCAACACGGAACATTGAGGAATTAAAGTTAAAAGAAAGAATACACGTGTTTTTTGGTGATGCGATGGAATCGGCTAAAACGGTCCAAACGATGGCGCCCTATGATGTGATTTTTATTGATGCCGCAAAAGGGCAGTACAAGCGTTTTTTTGAATTGTTTGAACCGATGCTCGCTCACGACGGAATGATTATCACAGACAATGTATTATTTAAAGGCTTAGTGGCAACGAATTATGAAGAAGAAATTGAAGATAAACGAAAAAAACAATTAATTGGAAAAATTGATCGATACAATCAATGGCTCATGTCAAACCCTGATTTCCAAACGTGCATTATTCCAGTTGGAGACGGGATCGCCATTAGTACAAAAAGAGGTGACCAATCATGAAGAAACCAGAATTGCTTGTGACGCCAAGCAGCGTGTCAGACGTACTGCCATTAATTGAGGCAGGAGCTGATGCATTCTTAATAGGCGAACAAACATACGGTATTCGTCTTGCAGGTGAGTTTTCAAGAGAAGATGTGAAACAAACGGCTCTGCTTGCACATGCCCATCACAAAAAAGTGTATGTAGCGATGAATGCGATTTTTCATAATGATCGCGTGCAGCTGCTTGGAGATTATTTAACCTTTCTCGATTCATTAAGCGTGGACGGCGTCGTCTTTGGAGACCCAGCCGTGATCATGGCAGCAAAGGAAACAGGAGTGAACCTGAATCTTCACTGGAGTACAGAAACGACTGGGACAAACTATTACACTTGTAACTACTGGGGAAGAAAAGGTGCATCGCGTGCTGTTCTTGCAAAAGAGCTGAATATGGACAGTGTGATCGACATCAAAGAAAATGCTGAAGTGGAGATTGAAATTCAAGTCCATGGCATGACATGTATGTTTCAATCGAAACGTACGCTCATCGGCAACTACTTTGAATATCAGGGCAAACAAATGGATGTCGTAGGCAGAAACATGGAGGAAGGGCTATTCCTGCATGACCAAGAGCGTCAAAACAAATATCCTATTTTCGAGGATGCAAACGGAACACATATTATGAGTCCAAATGATGTGTGTATGATTGACGAATTAGAAGAGTTTGTTGACTCAGGCATTGACTCATTTAAAATTGACGGAATTTTAAAGTCACTTTCTTATATGACAGAGGTGACATCACTTTATAGAAAAGCAATTGATTTACTAACGACTGACAAAGACGCGTATGAAGATCAGAAAGATGACTGGGTGAAGCGGATTGAAGAGATTCAGCCAGTGAATCGTTCGATTGATACAGGGTTCTTCTTTAAAGAAACGGTTTATTAAGATAAGAGGAGGCAGAGGAAATGGCATTATTGAAAGATGGTATTTCTGAAATGATTGATGGGAAACGTGTCATTACAAAAAAACCAGAACTGCTTGCACCCGCAGGAAACTTGGAAAAACTGAAAATTGCTGTACATTACGGAGCTGACGCTGTTTTTATTGGCGGGAAAGAATTTGGACTTCGCTCAAATGCAGATAACTTTTCAATTGAAGAAATGGCAGAAGGTGTCGCATTTGCAAACAAATATGGCGCACGCATTTATGTGACAACAAATATCTTCGCCCACAATGAAAACATGGACGGGCTGGAGGAATACCTTCAAGGGATCGAGGGCGCTGGAGTAGCAGGCATTATCGTAGCTGATCCACTGATCATTGAAACATGTAAACGTGTTGCACCAAAACTTGAAGTCCATTTAAGCACACAGCAATCTCTTTCAAATTGGAAAGCTGTTCAGTTTTGGAAGGAAGAAGGGCTTGAGCGTGTGGTGCTTGCACGTGAAACAAGTGCGCTAGAAATTAGAGAAATGAAAGAAAAGGTCGATATTGAAATCGAAACATTCATTCACGGTGCGATGTGTATCGCATACTCTGGCCGCTGCGTGCTCAGTAACCATATGACGGCAAGAGATTCTAACCGCGGAGGCTGCTGCCAGTCCTGCCGCTGGGATTATGATCTTTATAAACTAGAAGGTTCTGAGGAAGCGCCTTTATTTGGTGAGGAAGATGCGCCATTTGCAATGAGTCCAAAAGATTTGAAGCTTGTTGAATCCATTCCTCAAATGATCGAAATGGGAATTGACAGCTTAAAAATCGAAGGACGGATGAAATCCATTCATTATGTTGCCACTGTTGTAAGTGTATATCGCAAAGTCATTGATGCGTATTGTGCTGACCCAGACAATTTTGTCATTCAGCAGGAATGGTTAGATGAATTAGATAAATGCGCAAACCGTGACACAGCACCAGCCTTTTTCGAAGGCGTACCAGGAACGGATGAACAAATGTTTGGCATCCATGGGAAGAAAACGACATTTGATTTCGCAGGTCTTGTTCTTCATTATGATGAAAAAGAACAAATCGTGACATTGCAGCAGCGTAACTTCTTTAAGCAAGGCGACGAAGTCGAATTCTTCGGACCAGAGATTGAGAATTTCACATGCAAAATTGAAACGATTTGGGATGAAAAAGGAAATGAACTAGATGCCGCTCGTCATCCGCTGCAAATCGTCAAATTCAAGCTTGATCAAAAAGTATACCCTAGCAACATGATGAGAAAGGGGAAATAACAGCCACATGAGGAGTAAACCAGTTGTCATTGGTATTGCTGGCGGCTCGGGTTCAGGTAAAACGAGCGTCACCAATTCAATCTATGAAAAATTTAAAGGACATTCCATCCTCATGCTTCAGCAAGACTTATATTACAAAAATCAAAGTCATATGCCATTTGAAGAGCGCCTGCTCACGAACTATGATCATCCGCTTGCATTCGACAATGACCTGATGTTTGAGCATTTGGAACAGCTCTTAAGGTACGAATCCATTGAAAAACCAATATATGATTTTAAACTAAACACACGTTCAGAAGAGACGGTTCATGTTGAGCCGAAGGATGTCATTATCGTTGAAGGTATCTTTGCGCTCGAAGACGAACGTTTGAGAGACTTAATGGATATTAAACTGTATGTCGATACAGATGCAGACCTTCGCATCATCCGCCGCATTTTACGCGATACGAAGGAAAGAGGCCGGTCGATCGATTCGGTGATTGAACAATATGTATCTGTGGTCAGACCGATGCATAATCAATTCATTGAACCGACGAAACGATACGCCGATATCATCATCCCAGAAGGCGGCCAAAACCATGTGGCGATCGACTTAATGGTCACAAAAATTCAAACCATTCTTCAAAATCGAGCAGAGTAAATGGTGGAGAAGAAAAAGACCTTTACATAGTAAAGGTCTTTTCAGCATCATCTTACCAAACTCTCACAAAAACTTGTTTTTATAAAGAGTGATAGTGGCATCGCCACGAGAATGAGCGGTCACTAGCCCATTAGAGCTAACAGAAGCAACACTCTGGTTATCTGTCCAATAACGTGTTGCTGCAGCATTATAGACTGTTATTAGAGCAGCATTCTCGGAAAAAATCTTAAGGGTTTGATATGATAAGAAAACAATGAAGAAAAGAAGAGATGGAGAAATCACTACCACATAGCGAAAGAATGAAATTGAAAAAGTATATTAAAAAAACGACAAACAAATCATCACAAATTTTCAAACAATTCTTGATCAAAATGCAATTTTGTAATAATATAGCATAGACATATCGTACACTGACCATATTATGTATTGGAAGATGGAGAATGGATAAGCTATTCTTCTACATATGATCGAAATGGCCGAACGAGGTACAGGAGCTTCCTGTGCCTTTCCACAGTTTGTGCGATTTTAGACCGCTGCGAGTGGTCCTGTCTAATAAAAGGCATAATAGTTGCATCTAAAAGGGACGCCATGTAAGATGGACTTTTACGAATATGGTACAGAAGGAATGAGGGCCTGAACATGTCCTCATTCTTGTATATTTCAGTCGTCACTCACGTGCAGAAAGTTTGTATGATGAGGATTAATAGAAGGAGTGAATGATTCATGGCACAAGAGAAAGTATTTCCAATGACAGAAGAAGGAAAACGTAAATTAGAAGAAGAGCTTGAATATTTGAAAACGGTTAAACGTAAAGAGGTTGTAGAGCGTATTAAAATCGCTAGAAGTTTTGGAGACCTCTCTGAAAACTCGGAGTATGATTCTGCTAAAGAAGAGCAGGCGTTTGTAGAAGGCCGTATTACAACGCTTGATAATATGATTCGTAATGCTAAAATTATCGAAGATGAAGGAAATTCAAATGTGGTTTCACTTGGTAAAACGGTGACATTCGTTGAATTACCAGACGGGGAAGAAGAGTCTTACACAATTGTTGGAAGTGCAGAAGCTGACCCGTTCGAAGGCAAGATTTCAAACGATTCACCTATTGCAAAAAGCCTTTTAGGTAAACAAGTAGACGACAAAGTAACCGTTCAAACACCTGGCGGAGAAATGTTCGTCCAAATTGTAAAAATTTCATAATCACGTTTATCAGGTAAACACCTCGTCCACAATAGGGACGAGGTGTTTTTATGCGCAAAAAAAGAAGAATTCAATGGACAGGTGCGATTATTTTTATACTAATGCTCGGTCTTCTGATGAGACTGGCAGAAATTCAGCTGTTTTTCACAGAATCGTTTTCAAAGCTTGATATCAATTTAATACAAGAAAGTGTCAAACAGCGAACAGAAGAAGTCGTTATTTCAGACGGGCGCGGTGAGTTTTTAGATCGAAACGGCCAAGCACTTCTTACAAAAGAACAGCCTGCGGTTATCTTATTTCCTTTCCTGCAATATGATCTTCCACGCTTACAGCAAACCGCCTCTATTCTTGAGATGGAAGAGGATGAACTCAAAAAACAGTTAACAGAAACGAAAAAACCTCTCATTTTAAAAGATGACATTACGAAAAAAAAGCTGAAAGACATCAATGATATGAAATATTCAGGTGTGTACGGCGTATATATGAAAGAGAAGGACAAAAAAAGACTTGCCCTCCACACATTAGGTTTCACAAGCGAGAATCCAGAACTATTGAGAAAGCGTTATCCTGACAAAAAAGAGCTTTCTATTCGTACTGAAATCGGCACATTTGGGCTGGAAAGCACCTTTGACGAATTTCTATTACCCGAGCAAGACACAAAATTGTTATATCATGTGGACGGAAGGGGAAACCCTTTGTTCGGTATGGACGTCAAATATACAGCAGAAGCTCATTCCTTTTATCCACTTCAGGTACAGACAACAATAGATGAAGACATGCAGGCTGAAATGGAGAAGGTGCTCAAAGAACAAGGCGTTGAAAAAGGCGGTGCCGTTCTGCTCGACATTGAAAGCAGCAGTGTACTCGCGATGGCGAGTACCCCAAATGTCACAAGTAAAAACCGGCATGAGGCAAGAAATTATATGCTGACAGCGATTGCTCCAGGCTCAGTCTTTAAAACGGCTGTGCTTGCCGCAGCAATCGAAAAAAATCTTGACCAGCCACAAACCATGTATGACTGTCGAAAGAATTTATATGGAGAGCCTGAAGGAAAACAGGAAGTGCTGAATCTGACGGACAGTTTCTCTGAGAGCTGCAATTATACCTTTGCGACACTTGCTGAAAGGCTCATTCAAACAGATGATCAAATCATCGAAAAGACGGCTGCAAAGCTTGGACTCTTAGATCGAGCTGGCTGGGAAGGGGATGTCTATCATAAGCAGCACTTCAAACAGTTTGATCGTGAAGAAACAGGCAGTGTGTGGGGAGATAAAAGAGACAAGCATGTCAAAAAAGCCATTGCACAAACCGCAATAGGACAAAAAAATGTCAAAACGACGCCTCTGCAAATCGCGAATATGATGGCTACGATCGCAAGAGGAGGAGAACGAAAAGAAGTGAAAATCGCAGAAAAAGTGCTGTATCAAAACGGAACAACGATGCTGTCCTTTCAAAACAAACGGCCTGAAGGGGGCAGCATAGACCGCTATACAGCCCAAAAGCTGCAAAAATTTTTAAGACAGGTGGTGACCTCTGACAAGGGAACGGGAAGAAGGTTTCAAGATTTGCCATACGATGTAGCGGGAAAATCAGGTACTGCCCAAACCGGCGGTCAAGACAAAAAGGGGAATCCGCTTTATCATAAGTGGTTTGCTGGATACTTTCCGGTAGAAAAACCAAAATACGCCCTTGTGGTTGTTCACCTTGACGAGACAAGTGGCCGGGCTAAGACAAATGATGCGTTTTATGATATTGTAAAAAAGGTCAATGAAATTGAAAAGAAACAGACATAGAACATCCCTACATGTCATGTTAGAATAGAAACGACTTAGGGAACAGAGGCAAAGGAGTGCAGAGATTTTGAGTAGAAATTCTCGATTTGAACATCGTGATAAGCGCAGAAAGGCAAATATGGTGCTTAACATATTAATTGGTATCGTTGTGGTGCTTATTTTGGTTGTCGCATCGAGTTTGTTAATTTTTAATAAGCCGAAAGATCCAGATGTAGCGGATGCACCATCAAAAACGGCACCTGCAACAAGTGAAAATAAACAAAACTCAGAAGAAGATGTGAAAGATCCAAAGAAAGACACATCCGATGATTCAGATGCAAAAAAAGATGATTCATCTGATCAAGACGACGATACGAAGAAGACAGATGATGAAGAAAAACCTAATAAAGATGCGTTAAAAGATGCCAAAGAAACAGACGGTGGCAAAACGAGTGACGTAGACAAAACATACGAAAACGATGACTGGGAGCCTGTAGGAACAGAGCAATCCGGTTCACATACAGCGACCTATGATTCTAAATCAAAAGACTGGAAAGAAATGATCAAAGCGATGTCCTATGCGACAGGAATTTCAGAAGATCAAATGACCGTTCTTTGGTTAGGAAATAACGGAGGTCCTCAAGATGCAAAAGGAACCATCCGTGATAAATCAACAGGTGAACGCTACCGCGTGGAAATTACGTGGGTAGATGAAAAAGGCTGGAAACCTGTGAAGGTTGAAAAATTAAGATAAACACGAAAAAAAGATAGCATATTTGCTATCTTTTTTTGTTTAGACATTCGCTTTAAAATGAACAACTGCTGTATACAAAATCCGCTCATCGATCCCAGTCGTTTGATGACTGACAGAATGAACGGTCAGCAGAATCGCCTGATTATGTTCAATTTGTTTTTGGATCTTTTGTTCAAGTTCTTTTAAAGATGTTGCTTCAAAAAATTCAATTTTATCCTTTAAAAAATCCAGCTGAAAATCCATTTGATTCACCTCTCTATACTCTTCATTCATCTTAATCTCTCTCCCTCAGAAGGGCAAATATTTTTCTACCTCTCCCAGTATTTTTTAGTAGGAAAGAAACAGAAGTTGTGGTAGGATAGGAACTGTTCGACGGAATAAAACATACTATACGCATAGGAATAAAAAGATAAAGTGGAGGGAAAGAAAATGGGACGTGAATTTCTTTCTTTATTTGATCATTGGGCTGACTCTTATGACGACACGGTGAGTGGTCATGACGAGCAGTATAAAGAAGTGTTTCGCCGGTATCCGGCTATTTTAAAAGAAATTACCCGCCGTTCAGGCCAAGATGTTCTTGAGTTTGGAAGCGGTACGGGGAATCTAACAGCGCTCCTGCTTGCAGCTGATAAAAACGTGTTTGGTGTTGAACCATCAGATGCTATGAAGAAAGCAGCTCTTCAAAAAGGAATACCAAATATACTTCATGATGGGGATTTTTTATCATTTCCAGCGCCGCCTTTTGAGCCGGATACGATCGTCAGCTCATATGCATTCCACCATTTAACGGATGAAGAAAAAAAACAAGCCATTCACACCTATAGCAACATCCTTCACTCAGATGGTAAAATAGTTTTTGCTGATACAATGTTTCAAAATCAAGCAGCACATCAAGCTCAGATCGACAAAGCGAGAGCCGCAGGGTTCGATCAGCTTGCAGAGGATTTAGAAACGGAATATTATCCATCCATTGATGTGCTAAAGCAAATCTTTGAAGAAGAAGGTTTTAGCACGTCCTTTCATCAAATGAATGATTTTGTTTGGATCGTAGAAGCGAAGAAAAGGGAATGAAAGGATGTTTTTGATTTGAAAATCGCAGTTATAGGTGCAATGGAAGAAGAAGTGACGATTTTAAGAGATCAACTAAAAAATGCTACACAAGAAAACATCGCTGGGTGTGAATTTACAACAGGTGTTTATGAAGATAAAGAAGTGATTTTATTAAAATCAGGGATTGGAAAAGTAAATGCAGCGGTCAGCACAACATTACTGCTTGACCGCTTTCAGCCAGATTATGTGATCAATACAGGATCTGCTGGCGGTTTTCACCACTCATTAAATGTAGGTGATATTGTCATCTCTACTGATGTGAGACATCATGATGTAGATGTGACCATCTTTGATTACGAATATGGACAAGTGCCGGGACTTCCAGCTGCTTTCATTGCAGATGAAAAGCTTGTGAAGCTGGCAGAAGAATCTGCTTTAGAAATTGATCATATTCAAGTGGCAAAAGGAACGATTGCAACAGGAGATTCGTTTATGAATGATCCGGATCGTGTAGCGTTTGTGAGAGAGAAGTTTCCAGAGCTATATGCGGTGGAAATGGAAGCCGCAGCCGTTGCACAGGTCTGCCAGCTCTTTGGTACGCCATTTGTTGTCGTTCGAGCGCTATCAGATATTGCAGGGAAAGAATCCAATATCTCCTTTGATCAATTCCTTGAGCAAGCAGCGATTCACTCAACCGACCTTGTCTTGCGTATGATAAAGCAAACACAATAAAAGAAGGGGTTCCCCCCTTCTTTTCCATACAAAGGAAGGGAATCATATGGCTGTCATAAAGGATATTACTGAATTAATTGGCCGCACACCGCTTTTAAAGCTGTCAGGGATTGGCGTCCCAGAAGGCGTTGAGGTGTATGCAAAGCTTGAGATGATGAATCCAGGTGGAAGTATTAAGGATCGTTTAGGTGACATGCTCATCAGAGAAGCATTAGCATCTGGCAAACTGCGTCCAGGCGGAACTATTATTGAAGCAACTGCTGGAAACACAGGAATTGGGCTTGCCCTAAGTGCAAGAAAGCATCAATTGCAAACCATTTTTTGTGTACCAGAACATTTTAGTCAAGAAAAACAACAACTGATGAAGGCGCTCGGTGCAGAGATTATTCATACGCCGAGAAAAGAAGGCATGAAGGGTGCGATTGATCGAGCCCTTGAATTAGAGGCAAGCCTTGACAATGCCTATTGTGTTTTACAATTTAAAAACCAAGTAAATCCATTGACTTACTACAGAACGCTCGGTCCCGAATTATGGTCCGACTTAAAAGGGAATATCGATGTATTCGTGGCGGGAGCAGGATCTGGCGGAACTTTTCAAGGTTGTGCCGCCTATTTAAAAGAGCAGAATCAGTCGTTAAAAACAGTGGTTGTGGAGCCTGAAGGATCAATTTTAAATGGAGGGGACCCGGGTCCGCATAGAACGGAAGGAATTGGCCTTGAATTTATCCCAGATTATATGGAGCAGGCTTTATTTGATGAGATTTACACTGTCAGTGATGATGATGCGTTTCAAATGGTGAAAGAAGCAGCTGAAAAAGAAGGTGTTCTCATCGGCAGCTCTTCCGGTTCCGCTTTATTTGCCGCTTTAGAGGAAGCAAAGAAAGCAGCACCTGGGACAGTCATTGTCACCATTTTTCCTGACAGCAGTGAGCGATATTTAAGTAAAGGAATTTATGAGGGAGGAAAATAGAATGAAACCAAAAACAATGATGATTCACAGCGGAACAACGGGTGATGAAAGAACAGGCGCCGTGTCTGTACCGATTTACCAAGTGAGTACTTATAAGCAGCCGAAAGCAGGCGAACATACGGGGTATGAATACTCCAGAACAGCAAATCCAACAAGAACTGCCCTGGAAACAGTCATTCGTGATCTTGAAGGAGGAGCAAGCGGCTACGCATTTGGTTCAGGGATGGCAGCCATTACGGCTGTGATGATGCTGTTTAACAGCGGAGATCATATTGTGCTGACAGATGACGTGTACGGCGGAACCTACCGCGTCATCACAAAGGTGCTAAACCGCATTGGCATTACTGCAACCTTTGTTGACACAAGTGATCCTGAAGCAGTGAAAAAAGCCATTTTACCTGAAACAAAAGCCGTTTACATTGAATCGCCAACCAATCCTTTACTCAAAATGACAGATCTAAAAGCCATCGGCGAATTGACAAAGGAAGCCAACATCTTGATGATTGTCGACAATACATTTTTCACACCGTATTTCCAAAAGCCGATTGAATATGGCGCAGACATTGTCTTGCACAGTGCGACTAAGTATTTAGGCGGCCATAGTGATGTTGTAGGCGGGCTTGTCGTCACAGCGACGAAAGAGCTTGGAGAAGAACTGCACTTTGTTCAAAACTCGACAGGCGGAATTCTTGGACCGCAGGATTCATGGCTTCTCATGAGAGGGATGAAAACGCTTGGACTACGAATGGAAGCACATCAACAAAATGCACAGAAAATCGCTGAGTTTTTAAAGCAGCATGCAGCCGTCACACGTGTTTATTATCCAGGTCTCGATACTCACCCTGGACATGAACTTGCGAAAACACAAGCATCCGGCTTCGGCGGCATGATCTCTTTTGATATTGGAAAAGAAGAACATGTCGATGTATTTTTAAGCCAGCTTAAGCTGTTTACAATCGCAGAAAGCCTTGGAGCGGTTGAAAGCTTAATTTCTGTCCCTGCCCGGATGACCCATGCGTCCATTCCAAAAGACCGCCGGGAGGAGCTTGGCATCACAGATGGTTTAATTCGTATTTCCGTCGGAATTGAAGATGTGGATGATTTACTACATGATATCAAGCAAGGACTAAGCGCACTGGCGAATGGATAGATTTACATGCTCCTCGCTTTCTCTCACTATGTTAAGCTATGAATAGACATTGATAACTGGAAGGTGAAACAAGTGAAGAAAAAGTGGAGTGATTTAGTGACAGATTACAAGCAGTACGCTTTTATTTTGCTTGCTGTCAGCACCTTTTTATATATTGGTACGATCTTACCGAACCAGCACATCGAAGCATCTCCAAAAATGCTGATGATCGGAATAGATTGTGTTTTCTTATTAGCAGCTTTTGTTTGTGTTAAACGAGCGATTTTCTTTCAAAAGAAACTGCAAGAATTAGATGAAGATTAATTCGAAAGCCTCCTCATTTGCCTGAGGAGGCTTTTTTATTGTATTGGATAATCGGACAAGAATAACTGTAGAAATTTAGTCAAAAACACAAAATTCATCTATATTACTAAAAACAGGTTTACAAAATGGTGCTTGCTGGATATACTTACAAAGTAATTAAAAAAACGTAAAGGAGGCTGAAGAATATGTTATTCGTATCTACTTGTGATCAATTCAACCAACAATTTCATCATGTCATCAGCCTGTGGAAGAGTTCGTGTCCTTCCTTTGCCTTATACGGTGCACGCTTCAAAACTGTTTAAGTAAACGAGGATTTCACACGTATCATCCATTGCAGGTTGGAAGACACTGTCTTTTGATCTGCATTTTTGTGTGCCCGCAGGTCAACTGATAAAGAAGATCTGCGGGCTATTTCGCGTGCTGCGAACTGAAGGGAGGTGAGCGTATATGACAATCCATTTATTTTTTATTACTTTGACGATTAAGCGGAAATACAAGGACATTGAGACCGTTCTTTACGAACAAGAAGTCGAAACAATTTATGAAGAAATGAAACAGAAACAACTAAAGTATATGAACTAAAACAGGAAATGAAAAATGTGAAAAGGAGGAGATTGACATGTTTATGATGCTTGCCATGCTTGATTGTTATACGATGGAGAAGGACCAGGTTTAGACACGCTCCACATTGATCACCTGCACATATGATACCGTAAAAGGTGATTGTGAGGTGATCAATGAATGTCGATGTCACCATATATGAGATTTCCTTCTGTCGGGCACGGGTATGCATCTATTCCGCATTCCTTAAAGCACGGATACGGCAATCCATACCGCATGCAAAGAGAGCAAGAGGAAATGCTCAGACGTTATATGTATCAGTACCGGACTTATTGGTATTAAAGAAAAGGAGCAGGAAACCATGACGTTTCCTGCTCCTTTTACGTTAGCAAATCCAGCTTGCACCAATGATGATCAACAAAATGAACAGTACAACAAGCAATGCGAATCCGCCTGCAAAACCGCCACCGTAGCCACCGCAGTAGCCTCCAGAATAACCGCCAAAGCCCATAATCTAGCACCACCTTTATCTAATCAAGATACATTTATAAATTATGCAGCTCATGCAGAAAACGAAATCAATCTGAGCACAAATAATGAAAACGCCTATTCAGGTTAAAAAAATTTTCACTTTCTGCGAAACATTTTCTGAAAAGGAGCGTCTTATAAAAGACAAATAAATTAGGACTAGGTCTTAATTTTTGTTAGGTGAGAGCCGATATGAAAAGTAAGAAAATTTGTAAATAGTTTTATTTACTGGTGAAAAGCAGGTGTTAACATTGATTCAAAGCTGGATTGGAAAACAAATGAGGGAACCAAAAGGCTTGTTCTCAAAATGGGTTGCCCGCTATATGGAAAAAAATCATCATAATATCAATGAATGGACGATTCAACTCTTAAATATACAAGAAAATGACCGAATTTTAGAAATTGGGACTGGAAGAGGCATCACCTTATCAAAGGTAGCTGAAAAACTTGACCGCGGAAAAGTATATGGAGTGGATGCCTCTCGCCATATGATTAAATATGCAAAAAGAAAACATAAGAAGCTTGCGGAACAGGACAAAGCCGTCATTACGCTTGGTAAGGCTGAGCAATTACCTTTTGAAGACAGATCATTCAATAAATTATTTACGGTGCAGACGATCTATTACTTGAAGGATATTGAGCAAGTCATGAAGGAAGTGTACCGCGTCCTTCAAGTGGATGGAGAAGTATTTTTATCTTTCCAAAAGCAGGAGCTGATCAACGAACAAAAACGGTCAACATCTTTTTCATCGTACAGTGAAGAAGAGATCAGCCGTCTGTTTTCAGCATATCACTTTAGAGAAGTCTCGGTTTATCACTATGATACATACATCTGTATCAAAGCCTTAAAATGATGAAAATATTTCCCAGGTAATGAACAAGCACTCAAAAAAGAGGCTCTTCGTCAGAGGAGCCTCTTTGCCTGCAATAAAAAAAGGTTCTTCATCAGAAGAGCCTTTTGTATGTGATATAGGCGCCAGCCAGGTGTGTAAGGAATGATAGTATATATAAGGAATTTGTTTGTCGATTAAGGATACCTGTCTGGCTTATTTCTTATATCGACACCGTTCTGCAAAAGTTTAGCTTTTTTTTCAATATTTTCTTTTTTATTTCGCTGAAAGACACATTTTTCTTTCTCACATAGACATGTGCCTCCTTATTTTTCACATAATGTGCTGTTTGAAGAAGGAAATTGCTTAAGAAATAGAGAAAATTGTAGAGACTTCATTTTTAAACAAAAGGGAGGAATGAAATCATGTCGGGAAACAAAGGTGTCGTTTATAAAGGAGCAGGAAAAGTAGCAGTTGAGGATATTGGATACCCTGATTTGGTCTTAAAAGACGGCCCGGGTGTACCTAAAGCCAATGTGGGGCGCAAATGTGAGCATGGCGTCATTTTAAAAGTAGTGACGACGAATATTTGCGGAAGTGATCAGCACATGGTGAGAGGGCGTACGACTGCACCTGAAGGACTTGTCCTTGGTCATGAAATTACAGGTGAAGTCGTGGAAGTTGGGCGAGATGTGGAGTTTATTCAAAAAGGAGATCTCGTGTCCGTTCCGTTTAATATTGCATGCGGACGCTGCGTCATGTGTAAGGAACAAAAAACCCATGTGTGCTTAAATGTAAACCCGGACCGCCCAGGCTCTGCCTATGGATATGTAGATATGGGCGGATGGGTTGGCGGCCAATCCGAGTATGTCATGGTTCCATATGCAGATTTTCAACTGCTCAAATTTCCAGACAAAGATCAAGCGATGGAAAAAATACTTGATCTCACGATGCTTTCCGATATTTTCCCGACAGGTTTTCATGGTGCTTATACGGCTGGAGTAAAGCCTGGTTCGACCGTATATATTGCAGGTGCTGGGCCAGTAGGTCTTGCAGCAGCACATTCGGCTCAGCTTCTTGGCGCATCTGCTGTGATTGTTGGAGATCTGAATGAGCAAAGACTGGAACAGGCAAGAAGCTTCGGTTGTGAGACGATCAATCTACGAAAACATGATCGAATCGGCGAACAAATTACGAATATTTTAGGGGAGCCAGAAGTTGATTGTGCCGTCGATTGTGTCGGCTTTGAAGCTTCGGGTCATGGAGACCAGGGAGAAGCACCAGCAACTGTTTTAAATACGATTATGGATATTACCAAAGTTGGCGGCAAGCTTGGAATTCCAGGGCTTTATGTCACAGAAGATCCAGGAGCAGTGGATGCCGATGCAAAAGTCGGTTCTCTGAAAGTGCGAATTGGACTTGGCTGGGCGAAGGCTCATACCTTTGTGACAGGTCAAACCCCTGTTATGCAATATCATCGCAGTCTAATGAAATCCATTTTAAGCGGCAGAGCACAGATCGCTAAAGCCGTCAATGCGACCGTCATTGACCTTGATCAAGCCCCTAAAGGATATAGTGACTTTGATTCGGGTGTGGCGAAGAAATTTGTCATTGACCCGCACGGGATGCTTTCTCGATAATTTTTAACATGAAAGGAGCCGCTCAATAAAATGGGACGGCTCTTTATTGTGGAAAATCACATAGAATATACAAATCCATTTCAAGGGGGAGGAATTAGATGAATTCAGATCAAGCCAAAAGAAGGGTTGTAGAACAATTTGGGAGAAATGCAGAAAAGTATGTGACGAGTCAAACTCATGCAAAGGGAGCAGACCTGGATCTAATTGTTGAATGGACAGCTCCAGAAGAAAGCTGGATCGTCCTCGATATAGCAACTGGTGGCGGGCATACCGCAAAAGCATTGGCTCCATATGTGAATCAAGTATTTGCGACGGATTTAACAAAAGAGATGCTTTCGCATACATCACTTCATTTAAAAGCGTATCCACAAATTTTTTATGTAGTAGCGGATGCAGAAAGCCTTCCTTTTTTAGATGGCACATTTGATATGGTCACATGCCGAATTGCAGCACACCATTTCCCGCACCCTGAACAGTTTGCCAAAGAGGCATCTCGCGTATTAAAGTCAAATGGTCTGTTTTTCTTTATTGATAATGTTTCGCCAAATGATGAAGAGCTTGCACTATTTATCAATGAGCTGGAAAGATTGAGAGACCCAAGTCATGTGTCCTGTCTATCTAAAGAACAATGGCGGGAATTGTTTTATAAAGAGGGAATAAAAGAAGTAAGATCAATGGAACGAAAAAAACGTTACCCTTTTCAAGAATGGGTCAAGCGAACAACAAAAACTTTAAAGGAAGAAGAGATCGTTACAAAATACATGTTAGATGCTAACGAGAAAATAAAGCAATATTATAGATTGAACATGACAGAGGATCAAATAGAATCAATAGAGGTGGATGACTGGATTGCTCTTTTCAGGAAAGGGTAAAAGTAAATCATTCATACGAGTCATTGAAAGGAATTAATCATATGCTACATTTTAAAGGGAAAACAGTCATCATCATAGGCGCAGCCAATGGTATTGGTTTCTCAATAAATGTTTAACAATAAAGAGCCACTCCATAAATGGGACGGCTCTTTATTGTGGAATTCACATTGAATATACAATACATATCAACGAAAGAGATACTTTCTAAGGTTTCTTCATAAGGTCCTTGATGATAAATAATCTCATAGAACCCAGCTGTTTTCATTCTTGCTGACGGTCATATAGACGACAAATAGGCAGCCTACATCTCCAGACTCCTCATTTAAGTCATCTTCTTTTGCATACACAATACCGTATTTTAACCCCAAGTTTTTTAAAAAAATGAGTAGATTGCTCGTAAAGTTTCTCCGTTGGTACCGACCAACCTATTTTCTCGTCGCTTTACATAAGAGGTTTAGCTGATAATTATTTCTTCGAATATATTTTTCATTTCTTTCTTTACTCTAGAGTTACTCCATACTTTACACTATTTCTTGTACTTAACATGACCTAACATTCGACCACTACTAACTTGGCTTGGTAAATGGTTGGGTTTCTCAATGAAATGGAGTAATAAGGCGGAAGGTTGGATTCGAAAACGGAGTCTAGACCATTTTTAATCAGTTTACAAGAAAGGGTTATTTAGAAATGACAAAACTAAATCAACAAATGACATTAGCACCTGTACCGCAGGACGAGCTAGCAGCATTTAAGGCAGAATTACAAGAGGCATTTATGAAAGGGTTACAAGATCGTTTTACAGATGCGGAAGATCCGGCAGAAATGGGACCAATCCCGTCTGAGGAAGATTTCAATCATTCACTTACTGCTAAAGAATCGGTTGTACGTCAACTTTTACTAAACGCCGAAAGAATTGGTGGTGTTGTATTGAAAATGAATAACGAAACCCAGCGAAACGAAGTGGATTTCCTGTATACAAGGGCAAATGCACATGGCAAAGGTCTTGGCACTAAAATGTGGGAAGCGATAGAAGCAGCGTTCCCAGAGACGAAGGTTTGGGAGCTGCACACACCATATTTTGAAAAGCGTAATATTCATTTTTACGTGAATAAATGCGGCTTTAAAATTGTTGAGTTTTATCACCAAGGCAACCCAGGACCTAATGTTGAAGGCAAAGAGCCGGAATCGGATGAAGAGTATGAGTTTTTCCGTTTTGAAAAGGTCATGACGAAAGTGAGCAGTAAATCATAATGCAAGGGAAAATCTCACAGCTTTGGATTTTGATGAAGCGCAGTCAAATGGCGAATAGTCAATTAGTTCTTTTATTTTTTATAAGTATCGTAGAGGTGGCAGCTGGACTTGCTGTGCCACTACTCACAATGAAGCTTATTAACCAAATTTCAGATACTGGTTTTGCATTAACATCACTCTCTCCAGTCATTGGTGTTTTAATTGTACAGGCGATGCTTAGTGCCGTTACATTTTATATGATGCGTCGTTTAGGTGAAGGAGTTGTCGCGAATTTACGCACAGAAGTATGGGAGCATATGCTGCATTTACGATTAACATATTACGATGCACATGAATCTGGCGAAACGATGAGTCGAATTACGCAGGATACAAACGTCGTAAAGGAGTTTGTAACGGAAAAGCTCGTATCGTTTGTGTCAGGGCTTTTTGCGATACTTGGTGCAATCGTTGTTTTATTGTGGATTGACTGGAAAATGACGCTGCTGCTACTGATCGCCGTACCACTCACAATTTTTGTGACGTATCCGCTAGGAGAAAAAATGTACGCGATTTCGAAAGCCAATCAAGATGAGTTGGCAGGATTTGGCGGACGATTAGGAAGAATTTTAACAAACATTCGCCTTGTGAAAGCTTCACAAACAGAGCAGCAAGAGCTAGCAGGCGGAGAAAAGCAAATTCAGCAGCTGTACAAGTATGGATTAAAAGAAGCAAAAATTGTTGCGATTCTTTCACCACTTATGACACTGCTCATGATGGTTGTGATCATTGCGATTTTTGGGTATGGCGGTTCACAGGTTGCTTCAGGTGCCATTAGTTCTGGCGAGCTTGTGGCAATCATGATTTATTTAGTACAAATTATTATGCCATTTACACAAATGGCGACATTCTTTACTGATTTACAAAAAACACTTGGCGCAACAGAGCGTATTGTCGAGGCTTTAGATGAGAAGCGTGAAGTCCAAGACGGTAAACCGGTAACTGCTGCGTCACAGCCGATTCATTTTGAAAATGTGTCGTTTAAGTACAACGAAAAGTACGTGTTAAAAGGTATGACGTTTACGTTAAAGCCAAATGAAACAACGGCCTTTGTCAGCCGAAGTGGAGGCGGGAAAACGACCATGTTCTCCCTTATTGAACGTTTTTATGACGTGTCATCAGGTGCGATACTGTATGGCAAAGAAAACATTGAGCAATTTAACTTAACAGAGTGGCGTGGGTTGTTTGGCTATGTAAGTCAAAATGCACCGTTATTAAACGGAACGATTCGTGACAACGTCATGTACGGGACGAATGGAGCAAGTGAACAAGAGGTACTTGGCGCATTAAAAGCAGCCTATGCCTATGATTTTGTCATGCAGCTGGATAAACGCCTCGATACAGAGGTTGGTGAAGGAGGTATTAAGCTTTCAGGTGGTCAAAAACAGCGTATTGCGATTGCTCGTGCGATTTTACGAAATCCGAGAATCTTATTACTTGATGAGGCGACATCGAACTTAGATAACGAATCAGAGCGTGAAGTGCAGCTTGCTCTTCAAGCGTTAACGAAAAACCGGATGACGATCATCATCGCCCATCGGTTATCCACGATTACAAGTGCAGACCAAATCCTTGTCTTTGAAGATGGACGCTTGTCAGGTCAAGGCACACATGAAGAATTACAAAAAACACATCCGTATTATCAACAGCTTTGGCAAAATGGTCGTTTAACTGAAGATTAAACGAAAATGTTTCGAGTCAGTTGCTTTCGTGTATTCTTTGGGACAGAACAACATCCTACTTCCTAAATCTTAATCATTTTATATATTCAATTAGATTCTAAATAACAACAAATCAAGAGATGGACGACCTTTGATTTCGCTATAATACGCTTTTTTCTTATCTACGATAAATGAGAAATCAATTACTGCTCAATTTTACGAAGCAGGTGACCTCTTTGACCAGTTGATCTAGTCATACAAATTCAGTTTTGTGCCGAGATTCCTCAAAATGATATGATAGACGACAACATCTCATGGAGAAAGGATTGGATGAATGATGAATTTTCAACATAAAACCGTCATCATCACAGGCGCAGCCAATGGTATTGGTGAAGCGATCGCCTGCGGTTATGCAAAAGAAGGGGCGCGTGTGGTGCTTGCGGATATAGATGAAGAGAAGGGGAAGCGTTTGGAGGAGCAGCTGAGAAAAGAGTCCTTTGAAGTTTATTTCATTAAAACAGATGTGAAACAGGAGAAGGATATTCAGCGCTTAATGTCGTTTGCGGTGGAGCACTGCAAAACAATTGATATTCTTATTAATAATGCCGGCGTCATGTGCACAGCATCGCCTTATGAGTTAACGGTCGATGAGTGGGATCATGTGCTGCATACAAATGTAAGAGGGACTTTTTTATGCGCTAGAGAAGCAGCACGTTACATCAAAGAGAATCCAAACGGCGGTTCCATTGTGAACATTTCATCTACCCGTGCGACCATGACAGAGCCCTATACAGAAGCATATGCTGCATCAAAAGGCGGCATTTCCGCGCTTACTCATGCCTTGGCAGTTTCTTTTAGTCAGGATCACATTACGGTAAATAGCATTTCCCCTGGATGGATTGAAACGAAAGATGAGAAAAGTCTTCGAGAAATTGACCATCAGCAGCATCTTTCCAATCGAGTCGGCACGCCAAAGGATATTGTGAAAGCCTGTTTTTATTTAACAGATGAAGACAATCAATTTGTGAACGGCACAGATTTGGTTGTTGATGGCGGCATGACTAGGAAAATGATTTATGCGGATTAACATGAAAAAAACATTGACGCTTTGATCGAGGCGCAGTACAATATGTAACAATTCAGCTGAAGATCGTGATGAAAAAAAGACAAAGCGCAAATAGAGAAGAGTACATCATAGCTGCCCCACACAGAGAACTCCGTGAAGCTGAGAAGGAGCTGGGAAGCATGATGGAACCAAGCCTCTTAGCTCTGCACCGGATTCCCTCGGATGGTGGTGCAGCGAACTTCTCCCGTTACAGAGAAGGGTGAATGATCACCCGCTAAGGTTCATCTGGCAACAGATGAATGAACTGAGGTGGCAACGCGGAGTAAATCCCGTCCTCAAGACAGACATGTCTTGGGGGCGGGATTTTTTTATGACAAATAGGGGGGACAATGATGAAAAAACATTGGCGGGATATGAGTATTTTACTTGGAGCCATCGGGATCGCGAACATAGGAGAATGGATTTATATGATTGCCCTCCATCTGCTTATTTTTCAAGAAACGGGCTCTGTACTTGCTGTAACAGCAGTTTATTTGCTAAGACCGGCTGCTGCTCTTTTGACCAATAGCTGGTCCGGCAGTTTGATTGACAGGCTGAATCAGCGGAAAGTGATGATCAGTTTAGATATTACCCGTGCTCTGCTCATTGCATGCATCCCTTTTGCCTTATTTTCAGGACATCTGCTCATTCTGTATGTCATGGTGTTTTTCATACAGATGGCACAAGCGATGTTTCATCCAGCGTCGATGGTGTATATGACAGGACTCATCCCGGCGGATAACCGAAAACGGTTTAATGCCATTCGCTCTTTATTACAATCCGGTGGATTTTTACTTGGGCCCGCAGCAGCAGGTCTGCTCTTTCTCATCGGGACGCCTGTTCTTTCAATTTATGTAAATGCCATCTGCCTGTTGATATCTGCACTGTTAACGATGTGTTTACCGAATTTGCTCAAAACAGATGCTGCCCAAAAGCGGTTTTCCCTTTCAATGTTAAAAGAGGATGCAAAGCTTGTTCTGCGTTTTAGTCTGACGTCACGCCAGATCATGACGGTATATTTATTATTTAGTGCGGCGATAACGGTCCTTCCTACGGCCATAGACTCACTTGAAACAGCCTTTGCAAAAGAAGTATTGATGCTGACTGATACACAATATGGCCTTCTTGTCAGTATAGCTGGAGCGGGTATTATCGCAGGGGCAAGTCTTAATTCGGTCATTGTCGAAAGGCTGTCAGTTTCGCTGATGCTTGGAATCGGCAGTTTGTTTGTGGCGTTTGGCTATCTTATTTATGCATTTTCCAGCAGTCTAGTTGCAGCCGCCGGTGGATTTTTTATATTAGCCTTCTTTTTAGCATTTGCGAACACAGGCTTTATGACGTTCTATCAAACGAATATTCCTGTAGAGGTGATGGGGAGGGTAGCCAGCTTTTATGCTTTGGTTGAAGCCATTCTGACGATGGCCATGACAGGAATATTTGGCGGACTCGCTCATATTTTATCGATCAGAATCTCCGTCATCATTGGGTGTATATGTATGCTTCTAATCTGTCTATTGTTATGTTTTGTCATCTTTCGTCTATTGACTGTCAAAAAAATAGTGCATCCTACTTAGAAAATTAAAAAAATTATGTTATCATTATTTAAGTAAGTTAATTAAATTGATGAGAAAAGGAGTCTTACAAATGAAAGCACTACGCTGGCACGATAAAAAGGACATTCGACTAGAGGAAATTGATGAACCAACAGTTGCTCCAGGAAAAGTGAAACTGAAAGTAAAATGGTGTGGCATTTGCGGTAGTGATTTACATGAATATTTAGGCGGACCGATCTTCATTCCTGTGAATGAACCTCATCCACTTACAAAAGAAAAAGCACCAATTACACTGGGACACGAGTTCTCTGGTGAAGTTGTTGAAGTAGGAGAAGGCGTGAGCAATTATAAAGTAGGCGATCGAGTGGTTGTTGAACCTATTTTTGCAACTCACGGCCATCAAGGTGCTTATAACTTAGATGAAAACATGGGCTTTTTAGGGCTTGCCGGAGGCGGCGGTGGATTCTCTGAATATGTATCAGTCGATGAAGAATTACTTCATTTATTACCAGACGAAATCTCATATGAGCAAGGCGCGCTTGTCGAGCCTTCTGCGGTTGCTTTATATGCGGTTCGTTCTAGTAAAGTACAAGCTGGGGATACAGCGGCTGTGTTTGGCTGCGGACCAATTGGTTTACTTGTCATTGAAGCATTAAAAGCAGCTGGTGCTACTGATATTTATGCAGTTGAATTATCAAAAGAACGTCAAGAGAAAGCAAAAGAGCTTGGAGCGATCATTGTAGATCCTTCTCAGTATGAAGATGTTGTTCAAGAAATTGCTAGCCGCACAAACGGTGGCGTCGATGTTTCTTTTGAAGTGACAGGTGTACCTGTTGTATTGAAGCAAGCAATCCAATCAACTAGAATTTCAGGCGAAACAGTCATTGTAAGCATTTGGGAAAAAGGCGCTGAAATTATGCCGAATGACATTGTCATTAAAGAACGTACAGTAAAAGGAATTATCGGCTACAGAGACGTATTCCCATCTGTATTAAACTTAATGAGAAAAGGCTATTTCTCTGCAGACACACTCGTCACGAAAAAAATCAAGCTGGACGATGTGATTGAGGATGGCTTCCATGCATTAATCAATGAAAAAGATCAAGTGAAAATTTTAGTCAGTGCTGAATAAGTAAGATAACAAAGAGGATGGCATAAGCCATTCTCTTTTTTTATGTGATCAGGTCATTTTCATAATGAGAGCTGCGGTTGAATAGTGATAAGTGAAAAGATGTTTTTGATAAGGGAGATGACATCATGTTTTATCACATCAAAGAATTGCAATATGAAGCAAAGCCCTCAAAACCTGATCCGCTTTACGCGAAAAAGCTGCAAGAAGTATTAGGCGGTCAATATGGTGAAATCAGTGTAATGATGCAATATTTATTTCAAGGCTTTAATTGCCGGGCAGACCAAAAATATAGAGATCTGTTATTTGATGTTGGAACCGAGGAAGTTGGTCATGTCGAAATGCTGGCAACGATGATCGCACGTTTATTAGATAATGCACCCGTCAAAGACCAAGAACAGGCGTATCAAAGTGATCCAGCACTTGCGGCTGTTATGGGCGGAATGAACCCGCAGCATGCAATTGTTGCCGGTTTAGGGGCGATGGCAGCGGATAGTCAAGGGTATCCTTGGAATGCCAAGTATATCATTGCAAGCGGAAATTTAATGGCTGATTTCAGGGCCAATTTAAATGCAGAATCACAGGGCCGTCTTCAGGTGACAAGACTTTACGAAATGACAGATGACCGCGGCGTCAAAGATATGCTCTCCTTCCTCATTGCTCGTGATACATATCATCAAAATATGTGGCTTGCGGCAATTAAAGAATTAGAAGAGCGAGAAGGGGATGTCGTCGTACCAACCACCTTCCCTCGTTCATTAGAAAAACAGCAAGTATCCTATGACTTGTTTAACTTCTCAAGAGGGGAAGAAAGTAAGCAAGGCAGATGGGCACATGGTCGCAGTATGGATGGAAAAGGAGAGTTCAGATATATTTCTGCTCCTGTCGTTTTCGGCTCTGCACCAAAGCTCAAACCCGCACCAAAAGAACTGTTTAACACACCAAAAAAGGGTGAATAAAAAAGTCGATCAGGTTTTTGTGCCTGATCGACTTTTTAACGTCCGAGAGTTCTTCCGTATACGCTGACACGTTTCTCTAATAATGCAAAGGCTAATTCAAAGACAATGCTCAGCATCCAATAGATCAAAGCAGAGACGAGATAAGTTTCTAAAAACTGATAGCCGTCATTTGCAATGATCCGGGAAATACCCATGATTTCGAGTACCCCAATTGTAAACGCAAGAGATGTCGCTTTTAATAACTGAACGAGCTGATTGCCTAGGTTTGGTAAGGCCACAACAAATGCCTGCGGTAAAATAATGCGTATCATCGCCTGACGTGTGGTCATGCCTACAATTTTTGCCGCTTCAAGCTGCCCTTTGTCTACTGCCAGAAGTGCACTTCGGACCACCTCTGTTAAATGAGCGGCTGAATGCAGGCTGAAGGTAATAAGGGCAACGGCTAATGGGGAGACCATATCCGGGTGAAAGGTCAGCCCAAATGTGCCGCTCATGTTACTTAGAACAAAAGGAAGCCCATAAAAGAAAGCGAACAGTTGAACAATAAGAGGCGTACCTCTAAAAAAGGAGACGTAGAGCGTAACGAGCTGTCTGAGTACAGGGATGCGAAAGAGACGAATGAAAGCAAAAACAGATCCGATCACAAGACTCACAGCCATGGAAACTAGTGCAATTAATAAGGTGAAAGGAACACCTTTTAGAATATGTGGTACTTGGTCAATCGCAAATGGAATATCAATGGTTTGCATCAAATCGCCTCCTTAACGTGACAGGCTGGTGCGGCCTTTTACAAATTTCTTTTCAAGCAGCATGGTGACTAGTTCAATGCTCATACAAATGAGCCAGTACACAATCGCAATGATCACATACACTTCAAACATGCCGATTCCATAGTTATTTCCTAAAATGATCTTCACCTGTCCCATCATATCGATGAGCCCGATCGTAAAGGCAATCGCCGTGTCTTTCACAAGATCAATGGTGTAATTTCCGAGGTTTGGCAGGGCAATGAGAAAGGCCTGCGGGATAATGATCCTGATCAAGGCCTGTGTATCTGTCATCCCAACAATGTAGGCGGCTTCCAGCTGATCTTTTCCAACTGATGAATACGCACTGCGAAAGACTTCAGATAAATAAGCGCCCGTATGTAAAGAGAACGTCATCATCACAAATAACACGCGATCCCAATGATTGATTTGAATTCCTGCCACAAGTAAAAGCTGAGGAAGTCCAAAATAAATTAAGAATAACTGAACAATTAATGGCGTACTTCGTGTAAAAGATAAATAGACAACAGCCAATTGCTTCAGTACTGGGATTTGTTTTATACGAATGCATGCAAATAAGAGCCCTATTATGATGGCGAAAAACAATGACACCGCAATTATGAGAAAAGTGAGTGGCAGGCGTTCAAGCACCTGTAAAAAGATCCGAAGCCAATCTCCAGCTGTAAACGTCATGACGCTTCCTTCCTTTCTTCATATTGATAGCCTTGCTCTGAGATGTAGTCAATATCTTGAAAGAAATCAACCCCAAACCACTTTTTCGCAAGCTTAGGCAATGTTCCATCATCAATCATCTCTTGTGTAACCCGGTCCAAATCTGCTGCAAGCTGCTTCTCACTTGGCTGTAAGACAAGATAGATCGGCTCCTTTGACACGATCCCGCCCACTTTGACCTTCAGGTTCAGATGCTTTTGAATGGTATCAAAGGTCGAAATATTCATAAAAGCCGCATCGGACCGTCCGCTTTCAACACGCTTTAAGTTGAGTTCATTTGAAGGGCTTTCAATGGTTGTCAGCGGAATATCTGGATCATGTTCTTCATTATATTGATTTAATATTGAACGCAATCCGCCGCTGGGACTGACAGGAGCGAGCTTTTTTGATGTCATATCGTCAAGCGATTGAATATCCCGGTTTGATTCATTCACAATTAATCCTGTCATCGAATAGCCGTACGGAACTTTAGGGTAAAGAAACCGTTTTTCACGTTCAGGGTTACTGAAAAACCAATTAGCTGCCATTTCAAACTTCCCCGCGCCAACACCAATTAAATTGGATTCTTCTTCGCCAAAGATGTAATCAAAATGTATGTGCGGAAGTCTTTTTTCCACTTCATTTAAATAATCAATGTTATAGCCAATCGGTTCGTTTCGGTCATTTGTGGCTAAAAAGGGTGGATTGACCTCTGCGCTCAGTGCGACTTTCACAATTTGTTTTCCATCATCTGTTGTTGTTTTCACACTGCTGCAGCCAATCAGAGAGAGGAGAATCAGAAGGACACCAGCTGTCATGAATGCTGTCTTTTGCTTCATATGTCTTCCTCCGATCTTTGCCACATTCCGCGATGAATCCTGGATAAAAATTGTTTTGTTCGTTCATGCTGAGGCTTCAAGAGGACGTCTTCTGGTGAGCCTTTTTCAACGATTTCCCCATCTGCCATAAAGATCACCGTATCCGCTACGTCTTTTGCAAACGAAATTTCATGCGTCACAATGACCATCGTCATCCCTTGGCTCGCAATATCTTTGATCATTTCAAGGATTTCTCCGACCATCTCTGGGTCCAGTGCGGACGTTGGTTCATCAAACAAAAGCACCGCAGGATTCATCGCAAGAGCGCGGGCAATTCCAATCCGCTGCTGCTGACCGCCAGATAATTCACTCGGAAATGCATCCTTTTTATGTAGCAGTCCAATCCGCGATAAAAATTGCTCTCCAACCTTTTCTGCTTCTTTTTTAGACATGTTTTGGGACACAATCAATCCCTCTGTAATATTTTCAAGTGCTCGTTTATTTTGAAACAAGTGATAATGCTGAAATACCATGGAAGATTGCTGCCTTAGTTTTAAAAGATCTTTTTTATGATATCGTTCAAATTGAATCGTGACTTCTCCAACAGTCAGCTCTCCTTTGTCTGGAATATCGAGGCTGTTTAAACTGCGGAGAAGTGTTGTTTTTCCTGATCCGCTCGGTCCAATAATTGCGACCACTTCACCTTCTTGTACGGTGATATCAATGCCTTTTAACACATGGGTCTGCCCATAAGATTTATGTAGATTAGTAGCTGAGATCATAAAAGCATCACGTTCCTTTGACAGATGTACTTAATATTGATAAAATTTAACACATTAAATCCTATAAGTAAAGTGTGTTTTATTTATTCCGATTGGAAAAATGAGATATCATAGATTGTGAGAAACAGAGGAGTTGGATACGTTTTGTCTAAAGCATTATTTGTCGATACCGATTTTCAAAAAACATGGCTCAATCAGCTGGAATCTCTTCGTGAAACGATCGAACAAAACGCAAAAAAACATGATGAAGGCGCTTATTTTCCTAAACAGAATATCGAATCATTAGTAAACATGGGATATACAGCCCTGTCTCTTCCCGCTGAATATGGAGGCGGGGGTCAATCTGTAACGGATATGGTTCTATTTCAAGAAACGCTTGGCAGCATGGACGGAGCGACTGCCTTATCAATTGGCTGGCACCAAGGAGTTGTTGGTGAAATTTATGAAAAGAAACTATGGAATGAGAAGCAGCTGCAATTCTTTGCGGAAGAAGTGAAGAAGGGTGCCCTTGTCAACCGCGCTGTAAGTGAGGCGCAGACAGGCAGCCCAACAAGAGGCGGTAAGCCTGGGACGACAGCGATGAAATCAGGTGATCGCTGGGTGATCAATGGACGTAAAATTTTCACAACGATGTCACCAGCTCTCACATACTTTTTAGTCGGCGTATGGATTGAAGAAAAAGAGTCGATGGGATTTTTCTTAATTCACCGTGATACAGAAGGTGTTTCTATAGAAGAAACATGGGATGTTGTTGGCATGAGAGGAACAGAAAGCCATGATTTAATCTTAGATCAAGTTGTGGTTTCAGATGACATGCTTGTTGAAGTGCAAAAAGGACCTCGGGGCGGTACGTTAAACCCTTGGATCGCACATATTCCTTCCTGCTATTTAGGAATTGCACAGGCGGCAAGAGACTATGCTGTTCAGTATGCCATCACCCATTCACCGAACAGTATTAGCGGAACGATTAGTGACCTGCCGAATGTCCAAACATTGATTGGCGAAATTGATTTACTACTAAAGCAAGCACGCCACGTCATTTATTCGACGACAACATTGTATGAAAAGCCTGAGAAAAGAGAGCTGTTAATCAATGAATTCGGTGCTGTGAAGCATACAGTCGTTAATCATAGTCTGCAAGTGGTTGATAAAGCCATGCGTTTAGTCGGTGCAAAAAGCTTGAGCCTTGGCTGTCCGCTTCAGCGTTACTATCGAGATATTCGTGCCGGGCTCCATAACCCGCCAATGGATGATATGACGATTTCAAAAATCGCGAGGCAGGCCATAGAAGAGAAAAAAGAAAGCTAATCTGATCAAAAAGCCGGATGAAACCGGCTTTTTTTATTTGGCAGAAAAGAGGACAAGCGTACCTTATGTCTCATCGCTCAGGCATGCTACAATCGATACAAATCATAGGAAAAGGAGCGGTTTTTTTGAAGAAAAAGCATATGAAATGGCTGTTTTCAGGCTTCATGTTGATGGCACTTTGTATCGGCCAGCCTTCATCAAGTGAGGGAACATCACCAGCGTGGTCAGTAGATGAATTCATGAAAGACCGGGAAGGCACATTTGTCATCCAAGAAGTAAAAGAAAAATCGCCATGGGCGTATAACAAAAAAAGAGCGAACAAGCGCTTTGCCCCACAATCAACATTTAAAGTGGCAAATGCCCTCATCGGACTCCAAACAGGCGCAGTGAGAGATGAATATGACATCAAATATTGGGACGGAGTAAAAAGAGAGATTGATAACTGGAATAAGGATCATACACTGGGCTCTGGCATGAGAGATTCAGTCGTCTGGTACTATCAAGCCATGGCGCGTGACATCGGAGAAGAACGCATGAGTCATTGGGTGAAAGCCATTCATTATGGGAACGAAGACATATCTGGCGGAATCGATCAATTTTGGTTAAGCAGTTCGCTGCGCATTTCTCCAGTAGAACAAGTCCATTTCCTCAAACAGCTATATGAAGAAAGTCTCCCATTTGACCTATCTGTCATGAGAACCGTCAAACGAATGATGATACAAGAAGAAAAGAAACATGCCACCCTATACGGAAAAACAGGCTCCGGCTCAGGCATTGGCTGGTACGTAGGTTTCATCAAACATGAAAACAAAACCTATATCTTCGCCACAAATATCGAAGGCACCGGGCTAGAAGCAAAAGAAATTACCTATCGTATTTTGAAAAAATATCATTTGATTGAAGCATCCGTTTAGGGTGCTTTTTTTATATATAAAAGGTGATATTTTGATAAGATGATGATATATGGTTTAGTTTTAGGAAAATAATAGTGAAATCACTTGAGTGTTGTAGAAAGGGGGCTTTTGCTTGAACCAGCCTGAGCACTTATTTATTCGTTCAGAAAAAGAATTCAAGTTCTATCAGAATTTAGTGGATCATGTATTTGAACAAAATAAAAGGCTGCCGCAACAAGTCTTCCGTAAGAATTTTGATTGTTTTTTGTTTCAAGAGTTTGAGTGGGCATTAAGTGATGATATTTTACCTACAATCAAGGATTTATTAAATTCAACAAGTGATAGAGAATTTTTGACCGCAGTCCTTAAGCCAGATCCAGTTGATTATTATTTTAAGGAGTTTGGTTATTACAATTGGCTGAAAGCGAGTGTGAACATTTCCGGTGAGGATTATGTAAATGCACTATGGACGCACCCAAAAGGTTCTATAGCGGATAATATAATTACGAACTCAAACATAGTGGTTTGGTTATCCCGTTCTTTGCAGTGGGCGATTCTAGCAGATAGAGATTTGGAAATTTGTGTAATAGGTATGGTATCAAAAAAAGATTGTCCCCAAAATATTTTATTAGAAAAAGAATGGAAACCACTGGATCATCCCGTTTTAGCAAATTGGTTAGAACTGTTATTGAAGGATCAAAAAACATTCAATGAATATTTCAGTCAATTGCTATCAAATTATTCGTAATGTTACTTGTGGTTTAAATTGGGAAGTATCAATTACTAATGATAGACAAAGAAATGATTATCAGTAATGTCTATATATAAAGGGAGCATAAGGCCATGAACATCAGCCAAGATAAAACAGCATTAATCAATGATTTGAAGCAGCGCTATCAATATTGTTTTCATTCAGATTACCCTGAAGAGATCCTATCTTTTGAGGAGGAAACTGGTCTGTGGTCCGATGATTTTTATGAATTTTTCACTCTTGTGACAGGCAGCTTAAGTTATGTGATCGATCATAAACGAATTCCAAAAAAACAGCTAAACGTGCTGCGTCAGTCATTTGAAGAGCAATATCCTCAAATCAAATCGTTTCAACACATCCTTGAATCGTATCCTTTATTACATTCCTATATCCAGTACCATGAAGAAACAAGAAAACGAATCATTGCATTTATAAAATAACCTCTTGGAGGATAAGCTATGACATTGGTTTTTAGATGAAAAATCCAGAAACAAATCCCTGGTTTCGATATCAACCCTCTAGAGCAAATCAATGAATTTCACCACTTTAAGGAGTATAATAAATATTACGACTTGACCAATTGTTTTGCACGTGCACATCCCATATGAATTTAGTATTGATTGAATCGTGCTAGTTTCTCTACATATCTGCTACTCATGCTTCCCCATCCCAACACAGAAAGGTGCAATGACATTGAATCGAATCATGAAATGGCTCTTATTTGCGGCGGTCATCGCTGGTTTATTGGTATGCGCATTCTTTGTGTTCCGTTTCAACCAGCCTAAGCCGACAACCAATATCCATTATGCAGACACACAAAATAAACAGCAAACACTCGATATGTATATGCCAAAGGGCAAAGATGAAGACAAAAAGAAGAAGCATCCTGTGATGATCTATCTCCATGGCGGAGGCTGGACAGGCGGCGATAAGAATAGAGTCGCTTCAAAGGCTGATTATTTTACAGGTCAAGGGTATGTGTTTGTTTCAATGAATTACAGGCTTCACCCTGATGCCAACTATGAGCAGATGGCAGATGATACGGCAAACGCCATTAAATGGGTGAAGGATCATGCGGATGAATATCAAATTGATTCATCAAAAATCAATGTCATGGGTCACTCAGCGGGCGGTCATTTGACGGCGCTGGTTGCCACAGATTCGACCTACTTAAAACGTGTGGGGCTGTCGCCAAAAACGATCAATTCCATTGTTGTTCTAGACGGGCCGTTAAACCTCAATCAATTTATACAAGCCATCCCATCGTACAAAAAAGTCTTTGGCAAACAAAAGGAGAATTGGACAAAGGCATCACCTGTCACTTATATGAATCAAGCGAATGTACCGCCTGTCTATTTGGTGACGGGCTGGGAAAATCCTGAGGTGTACCGATTTGCAGAAAAACTAAATCATGATAAAGGCTCTCGGTTTGTTTTTCGGGTTCATACGCTAAGCCATAGTGACCTGAACAAATGGTTTGGATCAGACAGAGCGCCAAAAGAAGCACAAAAAATGACAGAGGCTGTGATGGCTTTTGTCAAAAAACAAAATCAATAACGAAGACCGTATGCTCGGGCAATTCTTTTTGCCGCAGTATAATGATAAAGTGGTTTGAAATTAAAGGAGTGTATGTCGTTGTCATCACGAATGGAAAATAAAGTGTTCAATTGCGAAAAAGAGCTGACGCTGAATATTATCGGCGGTAAGTGGAAAATGCTGATTTTATGGCACCTTGGCAGAGAAGGGACAAAACGTTTTGGTGAGTTAAAGTCGTTAATGCCAGGGATTACGCAAAGAATGCTTGTCAATCAGCTAAGAGAATTAGAGGAAGATCACATTGTGCACCGGGAGGTTTATCCTGTCGTCCCGCCAAAGGTTGAGTATTCTCTCACAGAACTAGGAGAAAGCTTAATGCCGATTTTAGAGGCGATGTATGATTGGGGAAAACAATATCTCGACAGCAATTTTTTAAAGGATGATAAATAGAAAGATGACCGATTGTAGACAAAGGGCTAAAATAACTTTATTTTAGCCCTTTGTCTTCTTTTCAGCGTGCCCTGAAAACCTTTGCAGTCTAGGAAGGACGAGTACCGGAGCGGAGCGAATTGAATATTCGTGAGCACCGGAACGCAGACTTGACAACGAATGCGAGGGTTTGTCCGCGCGCTGAGATACTGCCCAAAAGACAGTATCTTTTTTGTAACCATATGCGGAAAAGTATAGTATGTAAAAAAAAAGTGCGTACTTACATTGCGTCATTCCTGTTGTTATACTCATTTCATCATTCAAGATGCATCATCCGCGGAGCTCTTGAAGATGAGATGAAAAACGGGAGTGAAAGTTGATGAAATTACAATTAGCATTAGATTTAGTGAATATACCAGAGGCGATTGAGCTGATCAAAGAAGTAGAAGCATCCATTGATGTGGTCGAAATTGGGACACCTGTTGTGATTAACGAAGGGCTTCGTGCTGTAAAAGAAGTCAAACAGGCTTTTCCGAATTTACGTGTACTCGCTGATCTAAAAATTATGGATGCTGCCGGTTATGAAGTGCAGCAGGCATCTGAAGCAGGAGCAGATATCGTCACCATTCTTGCAGCGGCAGAAGATATGTCCATTCAAGGAGCGGTGAAAGAAGCGAAAGCAAGAGGAAAAAAAATTTTAGTTGATATGATTGGCATCAAAGATATCGCAGGCCGTGCAAAAGAGGTGGATGCGTTTGGAGTCGATTATATTTGTGTGCATACAGGCTATGACCTGCAAGCGGTTGGTCAAAACTCATTTGCTGATCTTATGACGATTAAACAAGTTGTCAAGCAGGCGAAAACAGCGATTGCAGGTGGAATTAAGCTTGATACGTTACCTGAAGTCGTGAAATTAAACCCTGATTTAATCATTGTAGGCGGCGGTATCGCAAGCCAGGACAATAAAGCAGAAGTGGCTGCACAAATGAAGCAGCTGATCGCACAATCATGAAAACCAGCGACTATGTGAAAGCCATTTTAAATGAGCTTTCTGATCATTCGTCTGCCATTCAAGACGAACAAGCAGAGCGCCTGGTCACAAGTATTTTATCTGCACAAAAAGTCTTTGTGACAGGTGCAGGCAGATCTGGCTTGATGGGAAAATCGTTTGCGATGAGACTTACGCATATTGGCGTCAAGGCATATGTAATTGGAGAAACGAATACGCCTTCCTTTACAGAAGAGGATCTTTTGATTGTGGGGAGCGGCTCTGGCCGTACAGAGTCTTTACTGGTCCTTGCAAAAAAGGCAAAAGCAATTGGCGGAAAAGTGGCAGCGTTCACGCTTTCTGCTGAGTCACCTTTAGCTGATCTATCGGATGAAGTCATCTTATTGTCAGGTGCACCGAAGGATCAACAGGATGGAAACCATCATACCATTCAGCCAATGGGTTCACTATTTGAGCAGTCGCTTCTTCTGACATACGATGCGGTCATTTTAAGGTTAATGGAAATAAAAGAGCTCGACACACATACAATGTACGGTCACCATGCAAATTTAGAATAGTCATTTTCAAAGCCTTTCCTTTCTTAGAAGGAGAGGCTTTTTCATTTCAACCAAGATCAGAATCTTGACATCTTCTATTTGGTGTAACTATAATTGTTACATCGTTGAAGAAAAAGCGTAAACACGGAAGGAAGATGAACATGAAAGTACAAATTTGGTCAGATATCGCCTGTCCTTTTTGTTATATAGGAAAAAAACAGCTGGAAACAGCGCTAGAACAATTCCCAGAGAAGGATCAGGTAGAGATAGAGTTTAAAAGTTTTGAGCTTGATCCCCACGCACCTGTTGATGTCGATCATGACGTTCATGATATGCTCGTCAAAAAATATGGCATGAGCCGCAGCCAGGCCATGGCGATGAATGAGCAGGTGAAGCAGGCCGGCAAAGAGAAAGGAATCGATTTTCAATTTGATCCGCTCGTGTTGACAAACACCTTTGATGCCCATCGATTGGCGCAATATGCTGGTCAAATGGGGAAAGGCGATTTCGTTATGGGAGAGCTGTTTCAAGCGTATTTTACAGATGGAAAGCATGTTGGGGACCGTCAAACCCTTTTAGAGATTGCAGAAAAAGCAGGTCTTGATGTGAAGGAAGTGCAGCAAGTTTTGGACGGCGAAGCATTTGCCGATCATGTCCGAAAAGATGAACAAGAAGCGAGACAGTTTGGGATCAATGCTGTTCCGTTTTTCTTGATCAATGACAAGTATTCAGTTGCAGGTGCGCAGCCAGCCGATACGTTCCTGCGTGCACTTGAAACAGCTTGGAAAGAGGAAGCAGCTCAAGCAGAGAAAGCTCCTGACAATGCGTTTGAAGCGGCATGTGCAGATGGCGTATGTGCGGTGCCTTCCCCTAAAGAAGAGGCGTAATAGATATGTTCCCTATCTTTTTATAAGATGGGGATTTTTATTGTTTAAGGATGAGGGGAAACCCATGTCTTTCATTTCAGCGATCCGACCCATTCACGCCTTATGCTGGAATCTAAAATAAAATGAGCCACTTGGAGTAGGGGCTCATTTTATTCGTTTGATCGTTTCACCTGGAACCAATTCAGGCTCGTAAAACGTTTGATCAGGGAGATTCTTTTTTCCTTGTACTTTTTTAATCATCCAGTCTGCTGCATCACGGCCCATTTGCTCCTGAGGATGGGTCAGTGTTGTCAGCTTCACATGGGCATTTTTCTGGGCGATATACGAATTATCCTGTCCAATAATCGAGAGATCATCTGGAATGGACAGCCCGATTTCGCTGCATACATTGGCGACTTCTAAACCCACCTCATCGTTATAGCAAACAAGGGCAGTCAGCTCATGCTGGTGCGCCATCAGGAATGTGTGAATTTGCTCCCCCAAATGCTGCTTCGATTCTGTATCGAAAAAGAGCACATGCTCAGGCAGGAAATTAAGCTTAGCTTCACCTAACGCTTGAATATAGCCCTTCATCCGATATTTTCCCTGTAAATCATCTGTTTTTGAAATAAGTCCAATTTGTTGATGACCCGAGGTGATCAGCTCTTTTGTGGCTAAATAGCTGGATTTTACATCATCTAAACAGAGAAAAGGAACCTCTAGCTGCTCATAATAGGCATTGATCATAATGAGCGGTACATCCTGTTCTTTAAAGGATAAGTAGTACGAAATGTTTGGATTATATAAATTGCTTTTCGTCGGCTCGACAATAAGTCCGTCTACACCAAATGACAGCATCATTTCCAGCGCTTTTTTCTCCTGCTCAACATCGTTATTTGTACTTGCCAGTAACAAGGAATAATTCTCTTCGTTTAATCGGCTTTCAATGCCTCGAATGATAGAAGGAAAAATGTAATCGGATATGTATGTTGTAATGACCCCAATCGTTTTCATATGTGCATGTCCCGCAGGTTTTGTTTGATATTGATTGGTCACAAATGTGCCTGAACCTTTTTCGCTGCGCAAAAATCCTTCGCTGGACAATTCCAAAATGGCTTTTCGAACTGTATGTCTGCTTACTTGATACATGTCTTGCAGGCTTGATTCGGTTGGAATACGCTCCCCGATCCGATAATCCCCTGTGAGTATTTTGCTTTTTATATCATCAATAATGATCTGGTACTTCTTTTTCATCGTTTCACTTCTTTCTCAGTTGATCATCTACTCGGATTGAGAAGAAATTGTATGGACATATTTTAACATGGTTGTCGGATCAAAAACAGGCGCTTCCCTTTTCTGTTATGACCCCTTCAGAAAAAATGAAAGTTTTTGTCGCATTATGTATGTACAACTATATTTATTATTGACATATGTACGTACAAATATTATATTGTGATTGTACCAGAGAATCAATGAATCTCGAAAAAGAAAATTGAAACCGCTATCAAAAATGGGGGTGAACGTAGAGTGGATCACAAAGAGACGGCCAAAGCCTTGAAAGAAGGACGGACATCTTTAGGCATTGAATTTGGTTCAACACGAATTAAAGCAATTTTAATAGATGAGGAATTTCAGCCAATTGCACAAGGTGCATATGAATGGGAAAGTTTTCTCGAGGATGGAATATGGACGTACAACTTAATTGATATCATTACAGGTCTGCAAGTGTCGTATCGAGAGATGAAAGAACAGGCCGAGCAAAAGTATGGTGTGACCATTCAAACCATTGGCTCAATCGGGGTATCAGCGATGATGCATGGCTATGTGGCATGTGATCATACAGGAGAGGTTCTCGTTCCGTTCCGAACATGGCGGAATGCAACGACCATCGAGGCGAGTCAAAAGCTGACAGACGTATTTCAATTTCATATTCCAGAAAGATGGAGCATTGCCCATTTGTATCAAGCGGTATTAGAAGATGAAAAACATCTATCCCGATTAGAATATATGACCACTTTGTCAGGATATATTCACTGGCTGTTAACCGGAAAGCAGGCCATTGGTATTGGCGATGCGTCAGGGATGTTTCCGATTGATGAACAAACGAAGGACTACAATGAAGAAATGCTCCAGCAATTTGAAGCATTGATTGCAGAAAAAGGCTATCCGTGGAAGCTTCGCCACCTTCTGCCGCGTGTCTATTTAGCAGGCGAAGAAGCTGGCGTGTTAACGGCAGCAGGGGCAGCCATTTTGGATCAAGGAAAACATTTGCAGCCAGGCATTCCATTTTGCCCGCCGGAAGGTGACGCTGGAACGGGCATGGTGGCGACAAACAGTGTAGAAAGACGGACGGGGAATATTTCTGTTGGGACGTCGGTTTTTGCCATGATTGTGCTGGATCAGGATCTAAAAGGTGTGTATCCAGAAGTAGACATGGTCACGACGCCGGATGGACTGCCAGTTGCCATGGTTCATGCAAATAACTGTACAAGTGACCTAAACGCTTGGATGAATATATTCAGAGAGGCATTTGAAGCACTTGGCCTGCAAGTGGAGTCAGAAAGGTTATACGAATCCTTATTGCAGCAAGCTTTAGAAGCAGATCGAGATGGCGGCGGACTCTTAAGCTATGGCTATTACTCTGGTGAAAATATTACGAGACTGCCAGAAGGAAGACCTCTTTTTGTCAGGTCTCCTGAAAGCCGCTTTAATCTTGCTAATTTCATGCGCACCCATTTGTTCTCTGCTTTTGGTGCTATGAAAATAGGCATGGACCGATTAAAGGAACAGGAACATGTATTGATTGACCGCTTACTAGGGCATGGGGGATTATTTAAAACACCGCTCGTTGGACAAAAAATGGTTGCCGCAGCGCTGAATACACCTGTATCAGTCGTTTCAACAGCTGGAGAAGGCGGTGCGTTTGGGATGGCTGTCCTTGCTTCATATATGGTCCATCATCAGCAGCAAACATTGGCTGAATTTCTCACCCATCGCGTATTTGCCCATACATCAGAAGAGCTCATGGAGCCCGATCCACTCGATGTCAAAGGCTTTGACGAATTTTTAAAGCGCTATCAAAATGGGCTTGCGATTGAAGAAGCGGCGGTAGCACATCTGATGCCAACGAAAGGAGTGACGACGGTATGCTAGATCGCTTAAAAGAAGAAGTGTATCAAGCAAATTTAGATTTGCCAAAATACGGACTTGTGAAATTTACATGGGGTAATGTCAGTGCATGTGATCGTGACAGTGGTTTGTTTGTGATTAAGCCGAGCGGCATAGCGTATGACCAACTATCAGCAAAAGATATGGTCGTGGTGAACTTTGATGGTGAAGTGGTGGAAGGAGAATTGAGTCCTTCGTCAGATACAGCTACACATGCAGTTCTTTACAAATACTTTGAGGAAATTGGCGGCATTTCACATAGCCATTCCATGTGGGCAACCGTTTGGGCGCAGGCAGGACTTGATTTACCAGCAATGGGCACAACACATGCCGATACATTTTACGGTGCCGTTCCGTGCGCTCGTTTTCTAACAGAAGAAGAAGTCAATCGGGGTTATGAGGTAGAAACGGGCAAGCTGATTATCGAAACGTTTGAGAAAAGAAACCTAGATGTGATGGCGGTGCCGGGTGTATTGCTTCAAGGGCATGGTCCATTTACATGGGGGAAGGATGCTAAAAGTGCGGTCACAAACAGTGTGATTTTAGATGAAGTCGCCAAAATGAATCTTTTTGCCAAGCAATTGAACGAATTTGCTGAGCCATTGCCGCAGCGAATTTTAGATAAACATTACTTAAGAAAACATGGAAAGCATGCGTACTATGGACAAAAACCTTCAACATAAAGAAACGAGGGATATCTATGTTAACAAGCCTGAAAAAAGAGTTTTGGTTTATCGTTGGGTCACAACATTTATATGGTGATGAAGCACTGAAAAAAGTAAAAGCAGATGCACAGAAGATGACGGATGCTTTAAATGAGAGCGGTTTACTTCCTTATCCAGTGATCTTGCAGGAACTGGCTGTCAGTGCCGATCAAATCACAAAGCTTATGAAAGAGGTCAATTATCGCGATGAAGTTGTCGGTGTGATGACGTGGATGCATACATTTTCTCCAGCAAAAATGTGGATACGCGGCACCAGTCTTTTGCAAAAGCCTCTTTTGCATCTTGTTACACAATATTATGAAAAGATTCCGTGGGACACGATCGACATGGACTATATGAATCTCCATCAATCCGCGCATGGAGACAGAGAATATGGCTATATCAATGCACGTTTAAATAAACAAAACCAAATTGTGACCGGTCATTGGTCTAAGCCGGAAGTGCAGCAGCAAATTGCTGATTGGATGGACGTTGCGGCAGCCTATCATGAGAGCTTTCACATCAAAGTAGCCCGGTTTGGTGACAACATGCGGCATGTGGCTGTGACAGAAGGCGATAAAATCGAAGCGCAGATTCAATTAGGATGGACCGTTGACTACTTTGGAATAGGCGATCTCGTCGAATATGTAAATGCAGTAGAAGACGAAGAGGTAGATGCATTATTTGCTGAGTATTTAACGCAATATGATGTGAATTATGGAACGTATTCAGTTGAAGAGTGGGAAAAAAGTGTCAAGGTGCAGGCGCGATATGAGATCGCCATCAAACGTTTCTTAGATGAAGGCGGCTATCATGCCTTTACAACAAACTTTGAAGACTTACATGGGATGAAGCAGCTGCCTGGACTTGCGGTACAGCGGCTGATGGCAAAGGGATACGGCTTTGCGGGGGAAGGTGATTGGAAAACGGCCGCACTGGACCGCTTATTAAAGGTGATGAGTCATCATCAATCCACTGGATTTATGGAGGACTACACGTATGAAATGACGTCTGGACAGGAAGCGGTGCTGCAATCTCATATGCTGGAAGTAGATCCAGCGCTCGCTCATACAAAACCTGTCATTGTCGTGTCTCCACTTGGGATCGGAAACCGGGAAGATCCAGCACGTCTTGTGTTTGATGGAAAAGCAGGCGAGGGTGTCGTTGTCTCTATAGCGGATTTTGGAACACATTTCAAATGGCTCATACAAGAAGTCGAAGCCTTTGAGCCAGAGGAAGCAGCACCTCATTTACCAGTTGCGCGTGTATTGTGGAAAATCAAACCGAATTTTCAGGATGGCGTCAAAGCATGGATTAAAGAAGGCGGAGGCCACCATACAGTCGTGTCTCTCAATTTAACGGTTGATCAAATTGTTCATTTTGCAAAGCTAGTCAATGCAGAATATGTGGTTTTATAGAAGGGGGAAAGGTCTTCTGCTGGTTACAGTAGAAGCACTGGGTGAAATGAAAGCGGTTAATTAAGTGAGGGGGTCATCCACTTGGAGAAAAAAGTGTCAAGCAAATTTATCTTCTTTTTCGGGTCCTTTGCAGGCATCTTATTTGGATATGATATTGGTATTATTGCAGGGGCGGAAGGACATATTCAGGAAGAATTTCAGCTCAGCCCATTATGGCTTGGAATCGTTGTCTCTTCATTAATGGGCGGGGCCATCATTGGTTCCATCTTAAGCGGTCTCTTAGGGGATAAATTTGGCCGCAGAAAACTCATTTTGGTCTCATCCGTGATCTTTTTTATCGGGGCGATCGGATCAGCTGTCGCACCAGAAGAGATTTCACTCACCATCGCTCGAATCTTTTTAGGGACAGCAGTAGGAACAGCCTCATCATTGGTTCCGGCTTACATGTCTGAAATCGCTCCTGCTAAAATCCGCGGGAAATTATCTGGACTCAATCAGCTCATGATTGTAACTGGACTCTTGCTCAGCTATATTGTCGCGTTTGTGTTTGAACCCATCCCAGACAGCTGGCGCTGGATGCTGGGAAGTGCCGCTTTATTTGCGATCGTGCTTTATATTGGCATGCTGAAGCTTCCTGAATCACCGAGATATTTGATTAAACACGGAATGGCTCATAAAGCACGAGAGGTATTAGGATCACTGCGTTCTTCCCGTGAAGAAATCGAATCAGAAATGCAGGAAATTTTAGAAGTCGCCAAAGAAGAACGCTCGGGGATTCGTGAATTGTTTCAAAAGAAATTCAGAATGGCTCTTTTCATTGGGGTTGGAATGGCAACCCTTCAGCAAATTCAAGGCGCGAACTCCATTGTCTATTATGCAACGAGTATCGCTCGGAATGTAGGGCTTGCACCTCAAGTTGCCGCAGGTTTTACAGTCATTGTCGGTGTTATTTTTGTCGTCACGACCGTGATCTTTTTACAATTTGTTGACCGCTTCGACCGCCGAACGATTCTCACCGTAGGAGGATCGGGCATGGCTCTTTCTTTCTTTGCTCCCGCCGCATTAGGGGCACTTGGCGTTAGTGAAGGAATTTTAAACTGGGTAACATTGATTTCACTTTGCTGCTTTATTTTGTGCTATGCCTTCTCGTGGGCACCGATCACCTGGATCATCATCGGCGAAATCTTCCCGCTTTCTGTCAGAGGTATTGGAGCAGGTATCTCTTCTGCCTTTAACTGGACCGGATCGTTAGCAGTTGGACTCGTTTTCCCTATTCTGGCTGATCAATTCAGCTTTGGGGTCATTTTCTCCTCATTCGGAGTCATCTGCTTAATCGGGCTGTTATTTACCCGTTTTGTGCTAGTCGAGACAAAGGGAAGAAGCTTAGAGCAAATCGAAACCGATATGGCAGCACGTGTATAAATAAAGAAAACCATCTATCCCATGTGGGTAGATGGTTTTTTTACTCAAGCGTCTGTTTGAGCTCATTTGGCAGTAAATCAATCAATTGATCATAGGAAGACAAATCCAGCACTTCAAGCAGCGCGTAATATTTCGCATAGATTTCACTCAGTTGATCAGGATGGTTTGTTTGATATTGATTCAGATGTAATTGAGTTAGTTCAAGTGCAATGTCTAGCTTGTTTCGTTCGAATGGCTGTGTCGTGTTGATCATATCGTTCACCTCTTATTTGATAATGAGTGGAAAAAATGCATTGAATAAAAAGAGCTGATATTTTGTTTTCATGAATGTTCTTTCTTCTTAATGTACCATTTGTATAATATGTTAAAATTGCCCTTTTGTAAAGAAAGACAAAACTAGATAGAGAGTGGATTTTTTAAAAAATAGACATGCATCTAATCACGAAAGGTGCCTCTGACATACGATAGAGTGTAAGTGAAAGACAACTTGAAGGGGTGTTAAGATGAGCCGAAATCGATTAGATGATTTCTTCTTTGGACCTCGCAGAGGAAACCAAGGAGGAGACGAAACGGTTGTTTTCCCCACACGTCAAATTGTCAACACAAGAACGAATGAACAAACGATCAGAAAAATTCACCCAACGCATATCACAAACGTCAATAAAAACATCAAAAGAATCGAAAACTACTATCCGGTCACTGAATCGACTCACAACGAGTGTATTGTAGAAGAATACGATTGCGGCAGTGATATCAAAAACCCTTGCTGCCGTCCGGTGAAGCGCTGTAAGTGGTAATGAAGGGGGCATCCTTTTATGGGATGCCTTTTTATATTTAGGAATAAAATTTTGATCCAAAGTTCTTTTCAAGATAAAATTAGAAGTATCCATCATTCTTTTGGAGGCGATTTTCTGAATATTCGATTGTTAACACCAGATGATGCTGAAGAATATGCAGCACTCAGACTAGAAGCACTGCAATTAAATCCAGAGGGCTTTGCGATGAGCTATGAGGAAGAGCCAATCAATATAGAGGATAAATATAAAGCGCGTTTTGCTTCGGCGAAATCTATGTGGACATTTGGCGCCTTTCATCAAGGACATCTTGTGGGAACAGTCACGCTTATCCAAGAAACCTTGCAGAAATTAAAACACCGAGCGAATCTGACAGCGATGTATGTAACACCTAGTGCCCGCGGAGAAGGAACAGGCCAGGCCTTGATGACAAAAGTTCTTTCCTTTGCGCGAGAACGGCAGGATATCGAGCAAATGTATTTATCAGTGGTGACAACTAATCACTCAGCCAAGCGCCTCTATCGCTCCGCTGGATTTGAGTCGTACGCTGTCGAAGAAAAAGCGCTAAAATGGACTGATACATATGCGGATGAGGAAAAAATGGTTTTATTTTTATCATAGTCTGGAGGAGATAGAAGTGGATCAACAGGCCATGCGTATCATATTAGCAGCAGGACCCAATAGTGAGCTGGAATCTTTTGCCCTGCGTGCAGCACTTGAAAACTTCGGCGTGAAAGTCGATATGCATTGGATTGGAAGACCGAATGATCTGATTCATGTGTTATCTGGTAGAGTTAGAGGAGAAATAGATTACCTTCTTTTATCGTTTCATGGTGAAGAAGGAGCATTTATCATGCCTGAATTAGGGGAAGATGTTTACGAAGATGAGGAGCCTAGAGATACTGCCTTTGGAGCGGATGAAATCAAGCGGTATGCCTCTTTAGAAGGGGTTCATGTCATCTCTACAGGCTGTACACTAGGAGAGAAAAATTTAGCAGATGCTTTTTTAGAGGCAGGGGCTACATCTTATTCGGCGCCGGATGATTACATCGATGGGAATGCAGCATTTATCTTTGTACTGACCATGCTGTACGAGCTCATGAACAATACAAAGACAGTCAGAGCGGCATTTGATCGAGCGCGTTCCATTGATGAAGAAACGAAATTATTTCAATTATATATGCAAAAGTAATCAAAGGACTGAGAAATCAAGTCCTTTTTTTATTCCTCTCCAAAATGTGTCGGAAATGTGACAAATGTGTGATTTGCAAACTAAAAAGGGGGCATGCAAAGTCTATCCTACAAACACACGTCATTCAGGCATGACGGCATCACGAGAGGAGAATCATTGTGTCAATTAAATGGAAAGTCAGTCTCGTCCTATGCGGACTTGCGATGATCATCGGAATCGCTGCGTTTTATCATAATCAGCAGGCAAGCGGGACAGAGAAGAAGAAGGTAGAACCAGATGCGAGCTATAAAGAAGTTGAAATTGTGACCCTCGTGAATGACGGGAGATACTTGAGATATGCTGTGAACTATCCTGTGTTTCATCAAAAAAAGCTAGATCAAGAGATGAAAAGATTTGCAGAAACAGCGCTGGACAAATTCAAAACATCGTTTAGTGAAGCAAGCGATGTCGATGAAGATCATCGATACGAATTAAACATAGATTACGAGATTACTCATTATGCCAAACAAACTGCTGCGATCAAATTCAATACATATGAATGGAAAGGCGGAGTAAAAGGCGCACATGAAACGAAGATATTCAATTTCGATTTCAAGAAACAGCAGTTTTTATCAATAGATGATCTATTTTTATCAAAGAAAAAAAGTCTGCGAAAACTGTCTCAAATGACATTTGAGGAGTTAAAAAAAGATCGCTCTCTTGCTGCAAACGAGCATTTGCTCAAACAAGGAACGTCTCCTGAGGCAGAGCATTATCAGTATTTTGCCATCAAAGATCGTTTTATTGAATTCTATTTTCCAGCAGGGCAAATTGCACCAGACAATAAAGGCCCTCAAGTGCTGGCGATTAAGAAAACACTGCTTAAAGGAATGTTAAAGCCAGAATACATCAATAAAGAAAAAAACAAAAACGAGAAAAAAGAACCGATCGCAAAAAGAAAGATCGTAAAACTGCCAAAACAGGGAGTATTCAACCCAAATCAAAAAGCCATTGCCCTTACATTTGATGATGGACCAAATCCATCAACAACTTCAAAAATCTTAACAGCTTTAAAAGAAAACAAAGGACACGCGACATTTTTTGTATTAGGAAGCAGGGTTCAATATTATCCCGATATGCTAGGTGAAATCAGAAAAGGTGGAAATGAAATCGGAAATCATTCCTATAACCACCCTTTACTCACAAGACTGCCATTAAAACAAGCCATCAAACAAGTAGAAGATACGCAGCAAATCATTGAAAAAGCAGGCGGGTTCACACCGACTCACTTTAGACCGCCATATGGTGGAACAAACGGACAGATCAACTCGGCTGTCAACATGAAAGTTACGCTTTGGGATGTAGATCCCGAAGATTGGAAATATCGCAACAGCCAATACGTTGCCAACTACATTCTTACACATGCGTCTAGCGGAGAAACCGTCTTAATGCACGACATCTATGACACCTCTGCCAACGCGGCTGTCACGATCATCAAGGAATTGACCAAACAAGGATATCAATTACTAACAGTCTCGGAGCTTGAGCAGTGGAAGGAAGCACGGGCGAAAAAGGTGAATTGAATACGTAAAAGATGCGAGTCTTAATGGATTCGCATCTTTTTTAAAGCCAATTATGAGAATGAAGGGAAAATATGTTAAAGTGATTGTAGAAAGGGAGGGCTTCGAATGGTGTTGATGAGGTTGATCAGCATATATATGCTGACAGCGTTTAGTTTGGGATTTGTCGTAAACTATGTACCTGGTTTGATGCTACCCATCTATATTCTTGCGATGATTGGGCTCATTTTATGTCTCGGTCATATTGCATTTCATTATATTCGGCGAATCAGAAATATGTTATTTGATGAGTAAGGGGAAGATTTCTCCTATAGCAAAAACCTCCTGCTAGATGCGAGAGGTTTTATTTTTTCGGTTTTTACTGTTCTAACAGTCGGATGATTTTCTCGTTGGACGCTTTGATTTGTCTCAAAAGAGAAACGATATTTCCTGTAAATCCCACGAGCCCAACCAGTATAATAAGAATGTATAAAATGAACAGTTCGTGTCATATATCCGGCAATTGATGTGAATGTAGAATGTTGAGGGGGATTTATTTGAAACGAGTAGACGTGGTTTCAGCTATTATTTATGATGAGGAAGAAAATCTATTAACAGTCAAGAATGTAAAGGGATATTGGGAACTTCCGGGCGGTGCTGTGGAAAAAGGTGAACACCTGCAGCAGGCTGTCATCCGTGAAGTAAAAGAAGAGACAGGGTATGTTGTCAAAGTAAATGAACTGCATTCGGTTCGAGAAGCATTCTTTCAAGATAAAAAGCATCATGCGCTGATCATTACGTTCTTTGCGGAAATAACCGGGGGAGAGATGAACATTCTAGATCCGGATCAGGATATTGAAGAAGTAAAATGGGTCAGCACTCAAACCTTTCAAAAGCTAAACCCAAAGCTATATCACATGCTAAAATTAAACCAACAAACACAAGCCTTTTATGATTTTGAGGGGAATAGAACAATTGGTTAAATCCAAATTGATATAGGCATGAAGGAGCGATATTGATGTTTTTATACTACGGGCCTACAGGAGCTCCGATAGAAAAACCTGGAGAAGAATTCATGAAAAGAATCTTCTTTCAGGAGGGTGAAGAGTATTGGAAACAAGGTAACGGGGAATCTTCCATTGAGATAGAGGAAGATGGGGAAAGTGAAAGTCTAGTTTTCTTTTATACTGAACCGTATGGATTCTTTATCATCAGATATCCAGATTTTTTAGTCCCTTTTCAAAAGGTAGAAAAGATCGAAACGATCGAGCATTTGATCGCTGGATCACCATTGTATGTGCCATCATGCAGCTATGTTGATCGTAATCAGGCGTATGAAATCGTTCAACATTTTGTGACGACAAAAAAGGTACCGGACTCTGTTGAATGGGTCGAGTTGAGGAATATTGATTATCAGTAAGATATGAGAAGCTAAGGGAGCAAGATAAAGTGTGTACATATGAAAGAATACATAGTTTAGATGAGAGTATGCATTTACATGTAGGATATTATGAGCAAGGTTTTGATTATGAAGGCGTGTTTTTTAAGAGTTTAGAAACAGGAAGATGGTTATTATTTTTTGATCAAAAAAGTTACGGGATAACGCTTTTAAAAGAATATGAGAAGTGGAAGGATCTTGGGTTATTGATTGGAGAATATTTGATTGAAGATGAACTGATTGAAGAGGAAGGCCATAAGCTTTTTGAGCGTTTTCTAAAAGAGAATAGCATAGTTGAAATGTAAAACATCACCAGATGATAGGGTGGTGTTTTTATTTCATTTAAAATAGAGTGCTGAATCTAAGTATCGAGAAAAGCAATATTTTATTTAAAAATTCAAAAAATAGATAGACAAACGCTTTCAAGAATTGTATAGTGATCTCATAAACCACTTGTCATACAAGTGAACAAGTAACTAAGAATTCAAGCTATAACTTAAAAAATAATCGAGGTGATCGGAATGAAAGACAGAAGTGTGGCAGAACTCAAAGCAAAAGCCATCGAGCTTAGAAAAACGGCGATAACGATGATTTACGAAGCGCAATCGGGTCATCCAGGAGGTTCCTTATCAGCTGCTGATATCATTACCGCCCTTTATTTTAAAGAAATGAATATCAATCCCCAAAAACCAAATTGGGAAGATCGAGATCGCTTTGTTTTATCGAAAGGACATGTGGCACCTATTCAATATGCAGCTCTAGCTATAAAAGGTTATGTCTCTTTTGAAAACGTATACAAATTACGGCAGTACGGTTCACCTTTTCAAGGTCACCCTGATATGAAGAAATGTCCGGGAATTGATATCTCCACAGGCTCATTAGGTCAAGGACTTTCTTGCGGCGTTGGTATGGCACTTGCAGGCAAAAGGGATGAAAAAGATTACCGGGTATTTGTCATGGTGGGAGATGGAGAATGTCAGGAAGGGCAAATATGGGAAGCCGTCCAAACCGCAGTGAAATATCGCTTGGATAACTTAATTGTGTTTGTAGACAATAACCGCCTGCAAATTGATGGCTTCTGCGAAGAAATTATGCCGCTTCAAGACATCGAAAAGAAGTTTGAAGTATTCGGATTTGAAACAAAACGAATTGACGGACACTCAATGGAAGACATTGTAGAAACACTGAATGAAGTAACAAAAACGAAAAATGGAAAGCCAAAATGTATTGTTGCCGATACCATTAAGGGCAAAGGCGTTTCTTATATGGAAGATATCTGTTCATGGCACGGTGTTGCGCCAAATGAAGAAGAATATGAGCAGGCATTAGAGGAACTAGCAGGAGGTTTAAAATCATGAGTCAAACTGAAAAAGCAGTAACTAAGAAAAAAGCGACACGTGAAGCTTTCGGTGATGAAATAGTTACATTAGGAAAAGAGAATCAACAAATTTATGTCATAGATATTGATATCGGAAAGTCATGCAAAACAGGAGAATTTATAAAGCAGCTTCCTAATCAGCATGTGAACGTCGGAATTGCTGAACAAAATGGTGCCGGCCTGGCAGCTGGTCTTGCAACAACTGGCAAAATCCCATTTATCAGCACCTATGCAGTTTTCGGCTCGCTGCGTATGGCAGAACAAATTCGGCAAGAAGTATGTTATCCCAATTTGAATGTAAAGATCGCCTGCTCCCACGGTGGATTAACACCAGGAAATGATGGGGGGAGTCATCAAGCGATAGAAGATATGGGCGTTTTAAGATCATTTCCCAATATGACAGTGATCATGGGAGCTGACTACTACTCAACAAGAAAATTGATCAAACAGGCAGCAGAAACATATGGCCCGATGTATTTGCGTTTCACCCGAGATGCTGTGCCGATGATATATGATGAAAATGAAGAATTTATCATCGGCAAAGCAAAGAAAGTAAAGTCTGGTAAAGATATCGCAATTATAGCGAATGGAGATACAGTACATCTTGCCTTAGAAGCAGTCAAGGAATTAGAAAAACAAGGTATTTATGCAACCCTCTTAGATATGCATACGATCAAGCCTTTAGATCGAGAAGCTGTCATGGAGTGTCTGAATATTGGACCTATTATTACTATAGAGGATCACAATATTCTAAACGGATTAGGCAGTGCTGTATGTGAGATAGTGGCAGAGGAAGGCCGGGGGAGAGTCAAACGAATCGGTGTGCAAGATCGTTTTGGAGAATCCGCACCTTATGAAAAGCTTTTGGAGATCAATGGCATTACCATCGAAAATATAATCAAAACAGCTAAAGAAATGCTGAACAATTTCATAGGAAAGTAGGAATTAGCCATGTTTACCCTAAAAAATCAAGTTGCGATCGTAACAGGCAGCGGTTCTGAAAAGGGAATTGGGAGAACCATCGCATTCACTCTAGCCGAGCAGGGCGCTTCAGTCGTTGTAGCAGATATCAATCAAGAGGGAATTCAGTGTACTGTAGAAGCGATTAAAAATGCCGGTGGTAAAGCAATCGGTATAGAAGTAAATGTCACAAATAAAGAATCGATTGACCAGATGGTGAAAGAAACACTTGTGTCATTCGGCAGAATTGACATATTAGTGAATAACGCAGGTATTTCTCAAAAAGTAACAGTTCAGGACATGACACTAGAGGATATGACAAGAATATTCAGTGTGAATATGTTCGGTTTGTTCTTGTGTACACAAGCAGTTCTAGAAACGATGAAAAAACAAAGATATGGCCGTATTATCAACCTGTCTTCTGTATCAGCCAAAAGAGGAGGCGGTGTATTTGGCGGTGCGCATTACTCTGCTTCCAAAGCCGCCGTCCTAGGCTTTTCCAAAAACCTTGCCCGTGAAGTAGGAAAGGATGGAATCACTGTCAATTGTGTAGCTCCAGGTCTAGTGAATACTGATATCTGGAAGTCGCTTTCTAATGGCGAAGCAAAAAAGGTGATTGACAGTATACCGATTGGCCGCCCAGGTGAAACGAAAGAAATTGCGGCTGCTATTGCGTTCCTAGCGGCGAAAGAAGCCTCCTATATCACAGGGGAAGAGATAGATATTAATGGTGGTTCGCATATGGACTAGTGATATGAATGGAGTTGGGCATAGACTATGCCTCACTCTTTTCTATCAGTTGCATATTTGTAAGCGCTTTATAACGTGAGAGCTCACAAGTATAGTCAGACAAAGCTATGTTAAGGGGGAATCAGCTTGAATCAACAAGCATTGGAGAGATCTACGACTCGTAAGGTTACACTTCGACTAATCCCGTTTTTGTCATTATGTTTTGTTATCGCCATTTTAGATCGTGTGAACATCGGATTTGCTGCTCTGCAAATGAATGAAGATTTAGGATTTTCAAATGCTGTATTTGGACTCGGGGCGGGAATTTTCTTTTTAGGTTATTTTTTACTAGAGGTTCCGGGCAGTGCGATTATGTCGAAGATAGGTGCTAGAAAATGGATCAGCAGAATTATGGTGACTTGGGCAATTATTGCGATTTTAATGGCTTTTGTACAAGAACCATGGCAGTTCTACACGGCGCGTTTCTTATTAGGCGCAGCAGAGGCCAGTTTTTATCCATGTATGGTGTTTTATTTGAGCGGTTTCTATCAAACAAAACACCACGCCAAAGCCATCGCTGGATTTATGCTGGCAATCCCAGGGGCAAATGCAGTTGGCGCTCCGCTCTCAACCTTCCTCTTAGGGGTGAATTGGCTGGATATGTCCGGCTGGCAGTGGTTATTTATTTTAGAAGCCATCCCAGCTCTTATTCTTGGTGTCATTGCCTTTTTTTATCTAGATGACAAAATTGAAGAAGTAAAGTGGTTGAATAATGATGAGAAAGAGTGGCTTATTCATGTCACAACAAAAGAAAGACTTGAAAAGGAACAAGTCAAGCGGTATACTTTCGCCCAAGCTTTAAAAGATCGAGATGTACTCATTTTATCGGCAGGCTATTTCTGCTGGATGGTTGGGTTTTACGGTATTAACATGTTCTTACCGACGATCTCAAAGGGGTTATCTGACACAATTTCTTTGAGTACTCAAGGGATGGGGTGGCTTTTGGGTCTTATGTACACCTTTGCCATTTTGGTCATGGTGCTAGTTGGGAATCATTCTGACAAGAAAAATGAAAGACGCTGGCATGTATCTGCCTGTTTAACTGTTAGTGCGATTGCTATGATCATAAGTAGTTTTATTGCTAGCACAAGTGTGATCTTGTCATTTGTATTTTTAACAATCGCATTGTGTGGAGCTTTTGGCGCTTATTCTCCATTTTGGGCAATCCCCCCATCTTTTTTAACAGGCGCAGCAGCGGGTGGGGCCATCGCATTGATTAATAGTATTGGAAATCTTGGTGGATTTTTTGGACCTTATATAGTCGGATATATTAAAGATGTAACAGGTTCTTTTCACATAAGTATGATTTTCTTAGGTATCAGCATGATATTTGCTTCTCTTATTATTGTACTCTTAGTGAAACAGTCAGGAAAAGCACTGGTCGTCAAAGCAAACAACAAATCCAGCATCGAAGAGTCCATTTCATTCACAAAGAACAATGGTAAAAGTGTTTAAGCGAAAAACAATATCAAAACGAAGGAGCTGATATGAGGATGGAAAAGAAATCAAATGTGCCGCAAAACACGATTGTGTGCAAAGAATGTGAGGAAATGATTGATACAGCTCATGGATGTGAAGGTGTTAAGGTTTTATACGGAATATGCGAAAAATGCTTAGAATCAAAAAAACGTTGAAATGAAAAACAAAGGCGCATAACTCACAAGTTCGACTTGCGGTTAGACGCCTTTATTTGTTTTAAAAGAACTTTTTTTAAAAATGTGTATATGCGGAGAGATTAGCTTTTCCAGTAGCGATCATATAAATTTTGCATATGGTCAGTCATCCGTGTTACGGCTTCTGATGCGTTCCGCTCTTCTAGTGCTTTTATAATCATTTTGTGCTCTTGAAAGTTGATCTCTCGATAATCTGAACGAGTAACAGTCCGATCACGAATAAATCTCCACATTTCCTGTTGTTTCATAGCATTCGTAATAGAAGACATAAAGGTAACAAATAAATCGTTATGTGACGCTCTTGCAATGCCCATATGTAGTTGTTCGTCGGTTTCAGGAACATATACACCCGACCGTGTTTCTTCTTCCATTTTTTTTATCGTCTGTTTAAGCTCCTCAATCTCTTGATCGGTCGCTCTCAAAGCGGCAAAATGGATAATTAAAGGTTCAATGTGCATTCGGGCTTCCACAATATCTTCAGGAGATGCTGATTTCATAGAAAGAGTCCCTTCAGTGGTGATGGTCGTATTTTTAACGAACACACCTTCTCCTTGACGGGAGTAAATGACACCATTCATTTCTAATGCACTGAGAGCTTGCCTGACCGGTGCACGGCTGACGCCAAATTGTTCACATAGTTCTCTTTCAGAAGGAAGTTTATCTCCTACTTTAAAAGAGCCTAACTGTATTTCTGAAAGGATTTGATTATAAATCTGTATATATAATTTTTTATTAGAAACAGGATTGAATTTCATAAAAATCACTCCTTTCAATAGGTATTGTTATTTGTCATACAAGTATATTAATTATATACTTTTCAGATTTGAAGGGCAAAATAAAAACAGACCTTATGAGGGCCTGTTTTTATTGAAAAGTAGTCCTCTATGAAGTTTTTCGCTCACTTCCCTTTCTCCCGTTTCCGTTTTTCCTTCTCCGCCCGGTAAAACTCATGAAACATCTTCATCAGCGCGCGCTTTTCAATCCTTGACACATAGCTCCGCGATATCCCGAGCTCTTTGGCTATTTCCCGCTGCGTTTTTTCTTTCTTTAAATCAAGGCCGAACCGGCCGACGATCACTTCTTTTTCTCGGCCGTCGAGAATGTCGATATACTCCTTTACTTTTTCAAGCTCCATGTTGAGCTGAATGGTATCGATCACATCTTCATTTTCGGATTTTAAGACATCAATTAATGAAATTTCGTTGCCTTCTTTATCCTGACCGATTGGGTCATGCAAGGAGACGTCTTTTTTCGTTTTTTTGAGCGCGCGTAAGTGCATGAGAATTTCATTTTCAATACACCGCGCCGCATACGTTGCCAGCTTTGTTCCTTTTCCAGAGGAATAGCTTTCGATGGCTTTAATGAGTCCGATCGTCCCGATGGAGATGAGGTCTTCAGCGTCTTCCCCGGTATTTTCAAATTTCTTTACAATATGGGCGACGAGCCGAAGGTTATGTTCAATCAGCATGTTTCTTGCGTGTTCATCGCCCTGTGCCATGAGGGCTAAGTATTTTTTTTCATCATCTCCCGAAAGGGGCTGTGGAAAGGCATTGTTTTTGACATAGGACACTAAAAACACCAATTCTTTGACCATCAATCCCATCGCTGTAAATACTCCTGCCACGATTTTCACCTCCACCTTGTTTAGGCCGCTGCCTATATCCTCAAATGTATGTAAAGGAAGGATTGTCTGTGTCTGTACGATGAAAAAATCATCTTTTTCAAAAAAATCGTGCTTCAGTTCGTCTCTTTTTTATGTTTGCGGTTTCTTTGCGGTGCTTGGCGGTCAAGAAGCGTGCTAAAATATGTAATATTAGACCGAAAAGGAAGGGGTAATTTCGGAACATGGGGAAGGTTCTATCTTCACATGTAGGTATGAAAATTAATGAATGGTATCGAATGATACGGCAGTTCAGTGTTCCAGATGCGGAAATCTTGAAAGCGGAAGTTGAAGCGGAAATTGAACAGATGGAAGAGGACCAGCATTTACTGATTTATTATCAGCTCATGTGTTTTCGGCACCAAATCATGCTTGACTATATACACCCTTCAAAATATCAACCTTTCTCAGTATCTAATCTAGTCGATAAAATCGAAAACTCCAATCATGAGTTATCTGATATGCTGCATTATTACCATGCATTTTTTCGTGGCATGCATGAATTTAGTCAAAAAGAATATTTAGAAGCCGTCAAATATTATCGAGTCGCAGAAAAGCAGCTGTCCATGGTATTTGATGATATTGAGCAGGCAGAGTTTCATTTTAAAGTGGCAGAAGCCTACTATATAATGAAACAAACACATGTCTCCATGCACCATATTTTAAAGGCGCTGGAAATATACGATCAGCATGATGCGTATACGATTCGCATCATTCAATGTCTCTTTGTCATCTCAGGAAATTATCAAGATTTAAAACGAAAAGACCGGGCACTGCCTCATTTAAAAAAGGCAAAACAGCTCGCATCTCAAATTGATCACCCGCGCATTTACAGTTCAGCGCTCTATAATTTAGGAAAATGTTATGGCGAGCTTGGCTATAGAGAGGAAGCGGAACGATATTTAACGGAATCCGCTGATCTTGCCCGCAAAGAGCTGCTCCCAACGCTTCCGCATACGCTTTATACGCTGGCGAAGCTGCTTTTTAGACAGAATGAACAGGCGGATGCCCTGCGCATATTAGAAGATGGGAAATTGGCTGCAAAGAAGCATGAAGACCAGCTGTTCTGTCATATGTTTGAGTATCTGGATGCTTTATATGTTCAGGAAATCAATGAAGACCAACTGCAAAAAACCATTGATTATTTGGAAAAACTTAGCCTATACTCTTATATAGAGGATATCTCACTAGAAATTGCGACAGCCTTAGAAGCCTCTCAACAATACAAAAAGTCCAACCAGTATTATCAGAAATTATTATGGGCTCAAAATCAAATCCAAGAAGGAGAGTGTCTGTATGAATTCTAAGCAACGTTCGACAGTTGAAGAGAGAAACCAAACGTGAAACAAAGAGCGGGCCAATATGGCCGGCTTTTTTTATTTGAAAAAGAAGCAGATATCACCATGAAGCTTGCATGAATTGATGCGAAAGCGGGCAATTTATCGGTAATGATGTTCGGTGGAGGAGGCGGTCGAATGAGAGGGCTGCATATCTTGATGTGTATATGGCTGCTATGTGCTTTTGTTCCTAATGAAGTAGAGGCACATACATTAAAACGAGTCGATCTTGAAAAAACGGGACGTGCCTTTTGGGACATGAGAGCGGAACGGAAAAAGATTGCGATCACCTTTGATGATGGACCTCATCCAGTGTATACAAATCAAATATTAGATGTGCTGAAGGAGCATCAAGTGAATGCAAGCTTTTTTGTGATAGGGAGCAGAATCCATGCTTATCCAATGATCGCAGAACGGATTGTGGACGAAGGGAATGAACTCGGCAATCATACGATGAATCATACGTATTTTGACCTTTTGTCGTCAAAGGAGATCAAGCGGGAATTAAAAGAATCAGCGGCTCATATCGCTTCACTCCAGCCTGGTGGTCCCTTATTATTTCGCCCTCCTGGTGGACGCTTAACAATGAAATCATTCCGCATTCTGTCAAAGCAAGGGTACGATGTGGTCATGTGGTCCTTTACGCAAGATCCGAAGGACTGGTCAAGACCAGGCGCACGTAAAATTGCAAGCCGAATTATTGATCATATTCAAGGCGGCGATATTATCCTTTTACATGATGGCGGGGGAAATCGCAAGCAAACGGTAGAAGCATTGAAACAAGTGATTCCTGAGTTGAAGAAGAGGGGCTATGAATTTGTAAAAGTAAGTGAACTGCTGCATCATGACAAAGCATATATGCCTGTTCAGATGCAATAGGCAGCATTCGTCAAAAACATTCATTCATTGAAACCAAAAGTCTTGTCGTTTACTATATGAAGAGGGCTTTTGGAGGTGAATGTTGTGAAGAAATATGTTTTCCTTTTCATCCTATTATGTGTTGCTGCTGGGTGCTCTAAGCCAGTACAAGAAAGCGTTATTGCATTTGGTGACAGCAATACAAGAGGATCAAACTGGGACTTTCGAGATTATCCAACATCTGAAAAATGGGTGAATCTCATGAAAAACGTCGAGCGCGGCCAAATTCAAGTGAAGAATGCAGGCATTGGCGGGCAGACGACTGAAGACGCGAAACTGCGCTTTGAGCAGGATATTTTAAAACAGAAACCAACTTACGTCCTCATCATGTTCGGTACGAATGATGCGGCGATTTTAGACGGGAAACATCCCCGAGTGACGAAAAAACGGTTTAAAGAAAATTTAACCTACTTCATTTCTGAAAGTAGAAAAGAAGGCATTACCCCGATTCTCATGACCTGTGTGCCTGTTGTAGAAGGCGGGAAAAAGGGCTTGTATTATTACTCCAGATATAAGTCATCTTATTTTGCCGGGAGAGGCGGGGCAAGAGCTTGGCAAAACTCTTATAATGACATCACAAGAGAAGTAGCGAAGGATGAGCAGGTACCGCTTGTCGACAACTGGAAAGCTTTCATCCGAGAAGCTGGAGAAGATAGTGATCATGCCCTGATTCAGTCAGGTTTGATCGACCCTTCTGGCAATCATATGACACCAAAAGGGGCGAGAATTATTTATAACGAAATCAAAGAGCGTGATGTCATCAAACATTTTTAAATGATGGCTATCTGCCTAAACAAGACCATTCATCCAGCATAGTCTAACAGTATATCTTCCTAGAAGGAGGTAACTGATATGTGGGGATGTCCTTATCCTTACCCTGCGTGTTCGCCTTATCCAGCACAAGGAGCAGGAATCGGTTACGCTTTTCTTGTTGTGTTCCTTGTGGTCATTTTAGTCGTAGGCGGAGGGTTATGGTTTTGGAATGAACAGCCTTGCAATTAAGACACCTCTTCTTTCATCAGAAGGGGTGTTTTTTACGGAAAATAGTAGTAAGCCTATAGCGCAAGTGATATAATATCAGTCACCTGAGTTTAAAAAAGGAGAGTGCTCGGGAGGCATGGTTCCTGTGATATGGAATTAAGAGGAAACAGAGAGCATATGCCCGAGCGAACGTCTTTTCATTTCTGTCTCAATTAATTCAATGAAGTCGCGATTTAAGTTCATTTCATTTGCTTTATAATACGATTCTATAAGTAAATCATCTGACAGCTTTTTCATACTAGAAACCCATATGATGGGAAAAACACCTCCCCTGAAAAAGTTGGCATAAAATTTGAGGAAAAGACATATCATCATAGGTTGATCGACTGTCTTTGAAGTACCTTTAATCTACCATGAATGGGAAACAAGAACAATCGTTCTGTTATCCACATGGTTAAGTGGATAACTTGTGGGTAGAGTGTTTATAATTGAATGAAAGCATGATGAAATATAGGTGGATAATGTGTGTAAAATTATCCACACCTGTTGAAGGTCCTCATCATATGTCGAAAACTTTTTCATTGTATTCGATAGACAGACAAATTGTGATTTGATTCGACACAATCGCTGAAAACCAATGGAAGAAAGGGTGCAAATTGTGCTAAAGAAGTATTTCTTACCGGATGAATTTGTGAAAAGTATTTTCCACATTTCACCGCAAAAATTAAAAGAACGAAATGTAAAAGGAATTATTACCGATCTAGATAACACACTAGTAGAATGGGACCGTCCAAGTGCGACACCGCGCTTAATTGAATGGTTTCAAGAAATGAAAGATCACGGGATACAAGTGACGATTGTATCAAACAATAATGAAAAAAGGGTCAAGCTTTTTTCTGAACCGGTTCATATCCCGTTTATTTATAAAGCGCGAAAGCCTATGGGAAGAGCCTTTAATAAGGCAGTCGCTGATATGCAGTTGAAAAAAGAAGATGTGGTTGTCATTGGGGATCAGCTCATGACAGATGTTCTTGGCGGGAATCGTCATGGCTTCCATACGATTTTGGTCGTTCCTGTTGCTGCCTCGGACGGATTTTTCACAAAGTTTAACAGGCAGATTGAACGCAGAATTTTAGGAGCCTTAAAGCGTAAGGGCCACATTCAGTGGGAGGAAGAGTAATAATGGAAAAGGTTGTTTGTATTGGCTGCGGTGTAGCCATTCAGACGGAAGATAAAGATCAATTAGGATATGCGCCGGCAGCATCTCTATTGAAAGAAGATGTGATCTGTCAGCGCTGTTTTAGGTTAAAGAACTACAATGAGATTCAAGATGTTTCTTTAACAGAAGACGACTTTTTAAATATATTGCACAGCATTGGAGAGACAGATTCTCTCATTGTGAAGGTCGTTGATATTTTTGACTTTAACGGAAGCTGGATCAACGGGCTGAGCCGTATCGTCGGCGGTAATCCGATTTTACTTGTCGGCAACAAAGTGGATATTTTACCGAAATCCGTGAAAAAAGATCGTCTAATTCATTGGATGAAACGGGAAGCAAAGGAAAACGGATTAAACCCTATCGATGTTTTCTTGATCAGTGCAAGCAGAGGCCAGGGTGTGCCTGAGGTGATGGAAGCGATCGATCATTACCGCGAGGGAAGAAATGTCTATGTCGTCGGCTGTACGAATGTTGGAAAATCAACATTTATCAATCGAATCATCAAAGAAGTATCTGGCGAAGAGAACGTCATTACTACATCCCAATATCCAGGTACTACACTTGATGCGATTGAAATCCCGCTTGATGACGGGTCCGCTTTATTCGATACGCCGGGCATCATCAACCGCCATCAAATGGCGCACTATGTCAGCAAAAATGACCTGAAGATTTTAACGCCGAAAAAAGAATTGAAACCGAGAACGTTCCAATTAAATGAAGCACAAACGCTTTATTTTGGCGGACTGGCTCGATTTGATTATGTAAAAGGCGGCAGAACATCATTTGTCTGCTATATGCCAAATGAGCTGAACATTCACCGGACAAAGCTCGAGAACGCAGATGATTTATATGAAAAACATGCAGGGGAACTGCTGTCACCGCCATCAAAAGAGGGAATGGAAGATTTCCCGCCGCTCGTTCCGCATACCTTTACCATTGATCAGCCAAAAATGGACATCGTCTTTTCAGGTTTAGGCTGGGTTACTGCAAATGATGCGGGCAAGCAAATCAAAGTTTATGCGCCAAAAGGCGTTCATGTGTTTATGAGACGTTCGTTAATTTAAATGTTCAAAGGGGGAGAGACCTTGAAACCTTTATACGGAGTAATCGGTAACCCTGTTGGCCACTCAATGTCTCCGGATATTCATAATGCAGCACTAAAGGACGCTGGAATTGATGGACATTATCATGGCTTTCAAGTAGAAAATGATGACCTGAAAGATGCGATTAGCGGCATGAAGGCGTTAGGAATAAGCGGCATAAACGTCACTGTTCCTCACAAGGTAGAAATCATGAAGTACCTTGACAAAATTGATGTGACAGCTGAACGGCTCGGTGCCGTCAATACGGTGCGGCGCGAAGGGGATCAGCTCGTTGGGTACAATACAGATGGAGAAGGTTTTCTTCATTCATTGCTTGAAGCCTTGGATCAGCCGTTATCAGAGCTGTCATTTCTCTTGATTGGTGCTGGCGGAGCGGCAAGAGCGATTTATACGACAATTGCTCAGTATGCACCGAAGAGCTTTGATATTACGAACCGCACCATTGAAAAAGCTGAAGCTTTAATTGAAAGTGCAGAGGGAAAAATCACATCTCAAGCAATCACATTAAATGCAGCAGAAGAGCGGCTTGGGGAATATGATGTCATCATCCATACGACCTCGATCGGCATGTATCCGAATGTTGAAGAAACCCCGATTTCTTTAGTGAACGCAAAAAAAACAGCGGTCGTTTGTGATATTGTGTATAATCCAATAGAAACAAAACTGCTTAGGGAAGCAACAGGTTTAGGCTTGAAAACAGTGGATGGGGTTGGCATGTTTGTCGGACAAGCAGTAAGAGCCTTTGAACTGTGGACAGGCATTACACCTGACGCCGGAAAAATGAAGTCAATTGTCATAGAGAAATTAGGAGGAACACCATGTTAAAAGGTAAGCAAAAACGTTTTTTACGTGCACAGGCACATCATTTATCACCTATTTTTCAAGTTGGAAAAGGCGGGGTAAATGACAATATGGTCAAGCAAATTTCCGAGGCGCTTGAAGCAAGAGAACTATTAAAGGTCAGCGTATTGCAAAATTGTGACGAGGACAAAACAGAAGTTGCGAAAGCACTTGTAAAAGGTGCAAAGGCTGAGCTCGTTCAAACGATCGGAAATGTGATTGTCCTTTACAAAGAATCTAAGGAAAATAAACAAATTAAGCTGCCGTAAAGGTGGATGCGATATGAAAAAAATAGGGTTGTTCGGCGGTACGTTTGATCCTCCGCATAATGGGCATTTGCTGATGGCAAGTGAGGTGCGGATTCAAGTGGGGCTTGATGAAATTTGGTTTATCCCAAACCATATGCCTCCTCATAAAACAGGACGGAAACGAGCAGATAGTCATCACCGCATAAAAATGGTGGAGGCGGCGATTCAAGCAAATCCATATTTTCGGCTCGAGCTTATTGAAATGGAGCGGGAGGGTCCGTCTTATACGGTAGATACAGTCGATCTGTTAAAGAAGCGTCATCCAGAAGATCAGTTCTTTTTTATGATAGGAGCGGACATGGTCGAGTATTTGCCAAAATGGCATCGGATCGATGATTTGCTTCAAATGATCACCTTTATTGGGATGAAAAGGCCGGGTTACGTTGGAAGTACGGCATATCCTCTTTTATTTGCAGATGTTCCAGCTTTTGATGTATCATCGACATTGATTAGGCAGCGAATAGAGCAGGGGAACCCTGTCGATTATTTGATTCCGAAAGCTGTTGAGCGTTATATAAAGGAGCATCATTTATATGAATCGTGAAGAAGCATTGAACTGTGTCAAAGAGCAGTTAACAGAGCATAGATATACACATACACTCGGAGTCATGGAGACAGCCATTTCATTAGCGGAACGGTTCGGTGCAGATGTGAAAAAAGCAGAGATCGCCGCTATTTTTCATGATTATGCGAAATTTAGGCCAAAAGAAGAAATGAAGGGGATTATCCAAAAAGAACAGATGAACCCTTTATTGCTTGAATATTCGCCCGAGCTTTGGCACGCCCCGGTTGGTGCCTATTTGGTCAAAAAAGAAGCTGGAATTGACGATCAAGATGTGTTAACAGCTATTGAATTTCATACTTCCGGCAGACCAGACATGACCTTACTTGAAAAAGTCATTTATGTCGCAGATTATATTGAACCAGGACGTCATTTCCCTGGTGTCGAAGAAGTAAGGGAATTAGCAGAAAATGATCTAGATCGTGCACTGATCCAATCATTAAAAAACACCATCAGTTTTCTAATGAAAAAGAATCAGCCAGTCTTTCCAGATACGCTTGCTACTTACAATTCGCTTGTGCATAAGAACAACTAAGGAGGAATTTTGGATGGATTCATCATCAATTTTAAACGTCGCAGCTGGAGCATGCGATGATAAACGGGCTGAGGATATTATTGCCCTTAATATGCAAGGAATCTCACTTGTTGCGGATTATTTTCTCATTTGTCACGGGAATTCTGATAAACAAGTGCAAGCCATTGCAAGAGAAGTAAAACATCTTGCAGAGGAAAGCGGAATCGAAGTGAAGAAGATGGAAGGCTTTGATGAAGCAAGATGGGTATTGATTGACCTAGGTGATGTCATTGCCCATGTGTTCCACAAAGAAGAAAGAGGATACTACAATCTAGAAAAGCTATGGGGAGATGCGCCGAGAGAAACGCTTTCACTTGGCATTAACTCATGATTTATCAAGGGTTTGCAGGTGTGTATGACGAGCTCATGACACATGCACCTTATGATGAATGGGTTCAGTGGATCCAGCAGTATATGAAGCCGAATGCTGCCATCATCGATGTAGGCTGTGGAACTGGAGAGATTTCTCTTCGGTTAGCTGAAAAGGGACACAAGGTCACAGGAATTGACATCAGTGAAGAAATGCTGGCCTTTGCGCAGCAAAAAGCGCAGGCGAAAAAGCAGTCGATTCAATTTTTACATCAAGATATGAGAGAGGTTACGGGCTTTGAGCAAGCCTTCCAGGCAGCCGTTATTTGCTGTGATTCCTTGAATTACTTAAAAAACGAAAATGACGTCAAAAAAACCTTTAAAAACATGTTTCAGCTTTTAGAGGCAGATGGGGTTTTACTTTTTGATGTTCATACGCCTTATAAAATGGAAGAGGTATTCCCAGGTTCGACTTATGCAGATCAAGATGAAGAGATCAGCTATATTTGGCAGAGTGATAAAGGGGATGACATGTATTCGGTCATACATGATTTAAGCTTTTTTGTAAAAGACGGAGACATGTATCAGCGTTATGATGAGACACATGAACAGCGCACATTTCCATTTGAAACATATGCAGCGTTCCTTGAGTCCGCTGGCTTTGAACAAATAGAAGTGACTGCTGATTTTACAAATGAAGCCCCCGGTGAATTCGCCGAAAGATATTTCATCTCAGCTAAGAAACCAAAAACCATCGTTTAATAGAACGATGGTTTTTTAAAACCCTTTTTTCGCTTGTTGCAAAGATGATTAATTTCTGCGATCATCAGTGAACACACTTGGCGGATATTGATGCGCAACTGCTTCTAGATCTTCATCGAATTTTTCATGGGTATTTTGAAAGAGACGGTGAAACATATCTTGCACACCTGCTTCAAGTGCTTTAATGCCTTCACCAGTGACGCCGCCTTTCACACATACTTTGTCTTGCAGTGTCGGAAGGGTATAGACTCTTTTTTCAATCAAACGGCCAAGACCAACAAGCATATCCTCTGATAAGGTGGTGGCTTCTTCTTTGGAAATATCCGTTTCTTCTACGGCTGCTTCAATCATTTTCTGAACGAGAAAACTGATAAAAGCAGGTCCGCAGCTGACAATATCGGAAGCCGCTCTAGTAATTGAATGATGGATCTCGATAGGTGTTGAAATGCACGAAGCTAACTGTCTTAACGCAGTTTTCGTCGCGGCATTGCATGATGAACCAAAAGTTAAAAGTGATGCGCCTGATAAAGCGCGGTTTGTAATGCTTGGAATCAGCCTGGCTGTTTGACAAGGAACGATATCCTGAAGCTGTTCAGGATGAACCGGACTTGTAATGATGACAATGGTTTGCTGCTCCGTTAAAAGAGGGCTCAGCTCTTTTAAAAGTGGATAAATATCAAGTGGTTTGACACAAACAAAAATGAAATCTTTATTCGTGACAGCCCCTGAAAGCTGTTTCGTTACTTCAAGCTCTGGATGGTTCTTTTTTATATTGAACGCTTTTTCAATGGTTCGGTTTGTAATGGTAATTGATGAGGGATTGACTGCCTTTGATTCAATAAATGCCTCAGTAAGTATGGTACCCATGTTTCCTGTACCGATTAACCCTATATTCAAAAGTTCTCCCTCCTTAGACGCATAGGATCTGTTATCTTCTAAACAGTATGTTGAGCAGTAGAAAAATATGATTGAAAGAAGCGTGAGTAAGTGAAACGACTCATTTCATTAAAAAAATACAGTCTTTATATCGCCGCTGGACTCATAGTCGTGATCATCTTCAGTTTCTTCTTTTTCACTGGAAAAGGAGAGGACAGCAGAGAGCCAAGTGTATTGAAGGAAAATAAAGACATACAAGTCACATTAGAAGACAAACAAGAAAAGACAGAAAAAGAGCCATCGACGATTTTTGTAGAGGTCAAAGGAGCTGTAAGGAAGCCAGGTGTTTATACGTTTCAATCTGATGCTCGGGTAGAGGAAGCGATTCAAAGGGCAGGAGGCTTTACCAGCAAAGCAGACTCGATTGAAATCAACCAAGCAGCTAAATTAGAGGATAGTATGATGATTTATGTTCGGAAGCAGGGGGAAGCGGAAAGAGAAACGCAAACAGCATCAGCTGACGCATCAACGGGCGTTGAAAAGAGTGAGGGTGTGAATGTCAATCAGGCCGATGCAGCCGAATTGCAAACCATTAACGGCATAGGACCAGCTAAAGCCGAAGCCATCATTTCGTATAGAGAGGAACACGGAGAATTTCAACAAATTGAAGACTTGCGAAACATTTCAGGTTTTGGGGAAAAGACGATTGAACGACTGAAAAGTCAATTGACCGTGAAGTAGAATTGACGGTAGAGAAGAAAGGCATGTACACTTAATATCAACCATCATTCTGGAGGGATCAGCTCGTGGAAAGAATTTCATGGAATCAATATTTTATGGCACAAAGCCATTTGCTTGCTTTACGAAGCACCTGTGAGCGGTTAGCTGTTGGGGCGACCATCGTAAGGGACAAGCGCATCATTGCAGGGGGGTATAATGGCTCCATTGCCGGTGATGTTCATTGTGCGGATGTAGGGTGCTATGTCATTGATCATCACTGTGTTCGCACCATCCATGCGGAAATGAATGCTATTTTACAATGTGCCAAATTTGGTGCACCTACAGCTGATGCTGAAATATATGTCACACATTTTCCTTGTTTACAGTGCTGTAAAGCCATCATTCAAGCGGGCATACGAACAGTGTACTATGCAAAGGATTATAAAAATCATCCATATGCGATTGATTTATTCGAGCAGGCGGGTGTTCAAACAGAGCAAGTTGAATTAGATGAAATGATCATCGACTTAAAAAATCAAGAAAAATTGGCCTTTGTTGCAGATTTAATTGGGAAGCTGAGTGAATCAGGACTTAGCGAAACAGAAATTCGCGATATGCATGAGAAGGCGAATCAATTATTTACTTCCTATGTTTAAATATTTGCCGTTTGGGGCAATTTCAGCAGCTGTTGGAATTGCTCTGGCTGCATATCATCTTCATATGTATTTCCTTCTCTTTCTTCTCATCATATTACTTCTCAGCCTACTGAAAAAAATGCCTCAGCTCTTTTTAATGGTCAGCCTATGCGGTGCTGTCTATATACTCATTTATATGATTCATGAGTCTCTTGAAACAGATCAACCCGTACTGGAAAAATTCCTATCTGGTTCCGTTGTGATTGAAAGTATTCCGAAAACAGATGGTAATCGTTTTTCAGCGACTGTTTCAACAGACCATGAACAACTAGCCACTTTGTATACAATTCAAACAGAGCGTGAAAAGGAGGCATTAAAAGAGGTAGAACCTGGTATGAGCTGTCACATGACAGGTGATGTTCGTCCAGCAAAGCACGCAACCATTCCTAACGGGTTTCAATATGATCAATTTTTAAAATCAAAAGGCATTGACGCCATTTTTCTGCCACAGTCGATCAAAAACTGTACAAAAACAGACAGTTCTTCCTATTATCTTCAAGTGATAAGGCAAAAGGGTTTGAAATTTTTAGAAGATCATGTGCCTAAACACTCTGTTGGCATTGTACAGGCACTTATTTTTGGCGATCGTGAGTTGATAGACCCTGACACATTAAGAGATTATCAAATGCTTGGCATTATTCATTTACTAGCGATCTCAGGATTGCATGTACAAACGCTTCTTGCATGTTTATTTTGGTGTCTCCTTCGTGCGGGCGTGACAAGAGAGACAGCACGTATTCTTCTATTATGCTTTCTTCCTATTTATGCTTGTTTGACAGGTGCTGCACCATCTGTTTTAAGAGCTTGCCTCATGGCAGGAATCTATTTAGTGATGACAAGTCTGCCAAAAGAAATGAAACAGCCTTCTGCTGTGGTATTAAGTGCAACGTTTTTACTCTTATTAGCAATTCATCCTCTTTATTTATTTGATATCGGATTTCAGCTTTCATTCGCGGTCACGTTTTTTATTTTGTTATCGACTAGGATTTTATCAAAAGCAAAAAGTTCAGTCATGCAATTATTCCTGATTTCCTTTATTGCACAGCTTGCTTCACTTCCTGTTCTTTTATATCATTTTCACCAATTCTCTTTACTGAGCGTACCTTTGAACATGATATTTGTTCCTTTATATACGACGGTCGTTATGCCGCTATCCTTACTCTTTTTTATTCTCACTACCATTTATCTTCCGCTTGGACAAACATTGTTTCAACTGCTTGATTCGGTGATTCAGCTTAGTCATCAATTGTCAGCCTATATGGCTGTTTTTGATGAATTCAACTTGATTTTTATGAAGTCTGCTTGGTGGCATATTCTTCTTGAGGTAAGCGCGTTAATTGTTCTGTTATTTGTGATGGAGTGCAAAACTTCTGTGAAATCCTATGCACTGCCGATCCTTTTTCTTATTGGTGTCTTGAGTGCACACTATTTCACCCCGAATTTTTTCGAAAAAGGGGAAGTGACGATGCTGGATGTAGGACAGGGGGATAGTTTGTTTATTCAGCTGCCCTATCGAAAGGGGCACCTGCTTGTGGATACAGGAGGCAGACTTTCTTTTGAAGAAGAACCGTGGAAAAAAAGGCGTAAAGTGTCTTCGATCGGTGATCAAACGCTGATCCCGTTTCTGCATTCTAAAGGTATAGCAAAACTTGATGTTCTTATTCTTACACATGCGGATCAAGATCATATGGGAGAAGCAGCTCGTTTAATCAAACGAAATAAAGTAAAGCGGCTGGCTATTCCGAAAGGCTTTGCACGGAGTCCAGAGGATGCGGAGCTGTTAAAAGAAGCAGCTGATCAAGGGATCATGATTGATGAATTAGAGAGAGGAGATCAGCTTCAGATTGGAGAGCAAATATTTGAAGTTCTTCATCCATCGCGTGATCAAGTGACAAGTAAGAATAATGATTCACTCGTTTTGACATTTACTCTAGGCGGGAAGCGGTTTATGCTCACTGGAGACCTTGAACAAGAAGGGGAGCGAGACATTATAGAAGCCTTTCCTCATCTGCGGGCAGATATCTTAAAGGTTGGACATCACGGGAGTAAAGGGTCAACAAGCGAAGAATGGCTTCAACATCTCAAGCCCTCACATGCACTCATTTCAGCAGGTGAACGCAATCGTTATCAGCATCCACATCAGGAAGTTTTGAAGAAATTAAAGGACCAGCAAATGAAGGTGTATCGTACAGATATCAACGGGAGCGTGACATATGAATTTCTCAATGAGGAAGGAACGTTTTACACACACCCTCCATATGATATCTTACAAACTCAATAAAAAAACTGCCAAAACGGCAGTCATGTAACCTTCATGAAGTTAAGATCCAACGAGGTGTATAATGGTTGCCAAAATAAACATTGAGGCGAAAAATCCGAATGTGACGATAAAACCAACGGCTGAGTCGGTCACATCATTCCGCTTGCTTTGAACATTTTTTTCAAATTCATTCATTTTCATCCCTCCTGGCTAATTTTAGTATACTTGAACTCATTTGGAATTGCTAGAAGGTAAAGTAACCGTTTTCCATTTTATGATCATTTTATGAATATCGTCTGACAGCAGGCTGACCCGGGAGCTTGCGCCGGACGTTTACTATAAATGAGGAGGCGGCACTTTCAGCTTCCTCTTTACTAATGTCTTCACACACTTTAGGATAGAAGAGGAAGTGAAAGAGAGGGATTCAATTGATGGTCTTTGATGTGTGGAACAATTTAAAACGAGGGGATATCCATCCCGTTTATTGCTTATATGGGAAAGAAACATATTTACTGCAAGAAACCGCTGCTAAATTGAGACAAGCTGTAGTAGACGAAGAAACGAAGGATTTTAATTACTCCGTCTTCGATATGGAAGAAGTGCCGCTTGAACAGGCTGTGACGGATGCAGAAACATTTCCGTTTATGGGAGAAAGACGTCTCGTCGTGATCAAGAATCCTTATTTTCTTACAGCTGAAAAGAAAAAGGAAAAGATTGAGCATGAGCTTTCTGTATTAGAAGCTTATTTAGAAAAGCCAGCGCCCTATACCATTCTCGTGTTATTGGCACCATATGAAAAGCTGGATGAGCGTAAAAAAATCACCAAATTGCTAAAAAAGAAAGCTGCTGTCGTTGAGGCGAAAGAGTTAAACCCAAAAGAAACAACTGATTTCACCATCACACTGGTGAAGACAGAAGGAAAGGCGATTACATCTGAAGGGGCTGAGCAGCTTGTGATGCTATGCGGCGGGAGTCTCTCCTCTCTATTCCAAGAGGTTCGGAAGCTAAGTACATATATTGGAGAGCGGGAGGAAATTGAGTTAGCGGATGTCAATCAGCTCGTTGCAAGAAGCTTAGAGCAAAATATTTTCGAGCTGATTAATCAAATTGTAAACAGACGCCGCTCTGAGGCCATGCAGATGTTTTATGACCTGCTGAAGCAAAATGAGGAACCCATTAAAATATTAGCACTCATTACAACTCAATTTCGATTGATTTTGCAGACGAAGTACTTCGCTCAGCAAGGCTATGGACAAAAACAAATTGCTTCAAATCTAAAAGTCCATCCATTCCGGGTCAAACTTGCGATGGATCAGGCAAGACTGTTTTCAGAAGAAGAACTCAAGCAGATCGTCAAAGAGCTTTCAACGATTGATTACGAAATGAAAACGGGTAAAAAGGACAAGCAGCTGCTGTTAGAATTGTTCCTGCTTCGTTTGTTAGGCGCATGAATATAAAAAAACGACCTTCTAAAAAGAGGGTCGTTTTTGTTTAGATGTATAATTGCCAGTCTGTCCTTAAGGCTCGGCCGGTCAGGACGGACGTACAGTTAAACAGGTGCCTCATCACTGAGGCGTTGCGAGCATTATGCAGAAAGTCCGTTTACTTGTTTAGCAAGTCTTGATTTGTAACGCGCAGCTGCGTTTTTGTGTACAAGACCAGTTTTAACGGCTTTGTCAATGCGTTTTGCAGCAGAAGCAAGAGCAGCTTTTGCTTGCTCAGCATCGTTGTTAGCTACAGAAACTTCAACTTGTTTAATCGCAGTACGCATCGCAGACTTGATTGTTACGTTATGTGCACGGCGTTCGTTATTCGTTTTTGTACGTTTGATCGCTGATTTAATATTTGGCATGTGTTTCACCTCCTAAGATACAACCTAAACACAATTGTCTTAAGGTTAAATCTTCACAATAGAACAAATTGTATTCTATCAAACACACCTTTAGAATGCAATATAAATGTAAAGTATTTTTCATTGATGACGTGCTCGAATGTTTCTTTCAAGAGATGGAAAGACTACTGTTAATTACTTGGTGGAAGGAGTCTTTTTATGGAGAAACAGAAACTCGATTTAAGCGTTTATCAAATCCGGACAGACCTCGCTGTTGAAACAAAAGAGATACTAGAACAAGAGAACGATCCGAATGTCGTCAAAAAGGACGGGATCCAAGGGATTGTCGAAAAGGAAAAAGAAGAGCAAGGCATCCGCATACGTACTGTGGAAATCACGAAAGAAGGGGAGGAGCTGACAGGCAAAAAGGCAGGGACATACTTGACGTTTGAGGCACAAGGCATTCGGGAGAAAGACTCTGAGATGCAAGAAAAAGTCGTTGAAGTCTTTGCCCATCATTTTGCTCAGTTTCTAAAAGACAGAGGCATTCAGGCTGATGCAAGCTGCCTTGTAGTAGGGCTGGGAAATTGGAATGTTACGCCAGATGCACTAGGTCCTCTCACGGTTGAAAATCTGCTTGTGACCCGCCATCTCTTTGAATTGCAGCCGGAAAATGTTCAGGAAGGCTATCGCCCGGTTTCCTCTTTGTCACCAGGGGTGATGGGACTGACCGGTATTGAAACAAGTGACATTATCCAAGGCGTGATTGAGCGGTCTAAGCCTGATTTTGTCATTGCGGTCGATGCCCTTGCTGCTCGAGCGGTAGAACGAGTGAATACAACCATTCAAATTTCTGATACAGGTATCCATCCCGGCTCTGGTGTAGGGAATAAGCGCAAAGAATTAAGCAAAGAAACATTGGGCATTCCAGTGATTGCGATTGGCGTTCCGACAGTGGTGGATGCAGTAACGATTGCTAGTGACACAATTGATTATGTCTTAAAGCATTTTGGTAGAGAACTAAAAGATGATAGACCATCCCGCTCTCTTGTGCCGGCTGGTTTGACTTTCGGGAAGAAAAAAGTACTTAACGAAGAAGACTTGCCAGATGAAGAAACGCGTCAGTCATTCTTAGGCATTGTAGGAACCCTTCCTGAAGAAGAAAAAAGGCAGCTGATCCACGAAGTGCTTGCGCCCCTGGGGCAAAATTTAATGGTCACGCCTAAGGAAGTCGATACATTCATTGATGACATGGCAAACGTACTTGCCAACGGATTAAACACAGCGCTTCATCAAAAAATCACTCAAGATAATATGGGTTCATATAATCATTAATCTGTTCTACTTTCTCTAGCTCGCTCATAGTGTAATTACTAGAAAGCGTGCTGGAGGGAGTAAATCATGAAAAAAAGACCCCGCCGTCCTCGACAGTTGGTCGTTGCGATTAATGGAACGAAAGTAGTCAAAAGCATCTTCTTATTTATTGCCTCTCTTGTTGTGGTGTTTGTGATGTCAGGGGCTTTGACCTCTTTAAAACCCGAGCTGAGGCCGCAAGCCTCGTTATATGGTGTAGCAGATGAGCTCTCTGGCGCATTTTTTGCCACATTAATGGGCATGGAAAACCAATATTTCGCCTCAGCAGTTCCAGAAGCTCAAAAAGGATTTCATTTCTCTGGGCTGTCACTGAAGCTTGCAACCAGTATTAATTTAGAAGACCCGCGCAGTTTCCTAGGAAGAGAGCTCCCAGGCTTTGAACATTTTGATACAAAAATCATCTTAGCGGGTGAAGGAACAGACTATACCAATATGCCAATGGAATCGCCGCCGCCTAGTGAAGTGATCCAAGATGAAAAAGAAGCAAATTTGGCTGAGCTGGACAAGCTCGATGATGATGCGCCGAAAAAGCCTACCAAAGAACCGGACCGGTCAACAGGAAAACGAAAAGCTGTGTACATTTATCACACACATAATACGGAATCATATTTACCATTTTTAAAAGGAGAAACGAATCCAAATAATGCACGGCACTCAAAAGTGAATGTCACCCTTGTCGGCGACATGTTTGGAAAGGCGCTTGATCAGCAAGGAATCGGCAATACAGTCGACAAAACGGAAATTGAAAAAAGACTGGTGAAAAAAGGATTAAAATATCCGCAGTCTTATAATGAATCAAGATTGGTCGTGAAAGAAGCCTTAGCGAAAAATGATGACCTCGATTATTTAATTGATATTCACCGGGACTCAAGAAGAAAGAAAGATACGACTGTCGAAATCAAAGGGAAGAAATATGCGAGAATTGCGTTTGTTGTTGGGAAGAAGAATCAAAGCTATGAGAAAAACTTAAAGCTTGCGACAGAGTTCCACCATTTGATGGAGAAAAAATATAAAGGTCTTAGTGTCGGTGTGTTTGCCAAAGGAGAAATTGGCGATAATGGAATCTATAATCAAGATTTATCCGACAAAGCCCTTCTTTTAGAATTTGGTGGAGTAGATAATAATATGGAAGAATTAAGAAATGCATCCAATGCGGCAGCTGATGTATTCAGCGACATTTTCTGGGACGCGGAAAAGGTGGACGGCAAAGCAAAGGATGAGAAAAAACGCTCTTAAGGTGGTGACGGGGATGGGCTCATTTATTGGAAAAACCATTATTTTAGGATTGGTCTTGCTGTTTGGTGTCTTTTTAGGAATGCAGCAAGCGAATAATGGCATGCTGCAAATGAAGGGCTACCATGATCCGCAATTAAAAGGAGCTTTCTCCATTCAAATGAACGACAATGAAGAGAAGGAAGCTTCTATCTTAGGAACGGCTGTTACAGAAAAGGATCTTGCCGAAAAACAAAAACAGCTGGAGGAAATAGAGGGCTTTAATGCCTTTTCCAAGGCAGGAAAAGTCCTGTCTGATGGCATGACACATGCAGCCCGTTCTCTTTATGATTGGGTGAATGGGAAATAAACGAATTTCATGAGATATCACCCTTTTGATCAAAGCCGCTGACCAATAAGCGGCTTTTCTTGATTTCGATTGAATCTTTACAGCCCTATTGATATAATCTAACCTAGCGCAACCCGCGTTTTATAGTAGGAGTGATAGATTGTGACAGATAAAGAAAAACGATTAGAGCGGCAATCAAGAATTCGAAATTTCTCCATTATCGCCCATATTGATCATGGGAAATCCACATTGGCAGACCGTATTTTGGAAAAAACAGCGGCGATTACTCAACGGGAAATGAAAGAACAATTGCTTGATTCCATGGATTTAGAGCGTGAACGCGGCATAACGATTAAATTAAACTCTGTCCAGCTGAAGTATAAGGCGAAGGATGGGGAAGAATATATCATGCACCTGATTGATACACCAGGGCATGTCGACTTCACCTATGAGGTATCTCGAAGCCTAGCTGCCTGTGAGGGTGCGATTCTTGTAGTAGATGCAGCACAAGGAATTGAAGCACAGACACTTGCGAACGTTTATTTAGCTCTTGATAACAACTTAGAAATTCTTCCGATTATCAACAAAATCGATCTGCCAAGTGCAGAGCCTGAGCGTGTAAGAGAAGAAATTGAAGATGTCATCGGGTTGGATGCGTCTGAAGCTGTTCTCACCTCTGCTAAGGCGGGTATTGGAATCGAGGATATTTTAGAACAAATCGTTGAAAAGGTGCCGGCTCCCGCTGGAGATCCAGAAGCACCACTTCAAGCCCTTATTTTTGATTCTCTTTACGATGCGTATCGCGGCGTTATTGCGTACATACGAATTGTCGAAGGAACCGTCAGACCTGGTCAGAAAATTAAAATGATGGCGACGGGGAAAGAATTTGAAGTACTTGAAGTTGGCGTTTTCACACCAAAAGCCATGCCAACAGACGAACTCACCGTTGGAGATGTTGGCTACTTAACCGCTGCGATTAAAAATGTCGGTGATACACGTGTAGGGGATACGATCACAAGCGCGGAAAACCCTGCGAAAGAAGCACTTCCAGGATACAGAAAGCTAAACCCAATGGTGTACTGCGGACTTTATCCAATTGATACAGCGAAATACAACGACTTACGTGAAGCGTTAGAAAAGCTTGAATTAAATGATTCTTCACTTCAATATGAGGCAGAGACATCCCAAGCACTTGGCTTCGGTTTCCGCTGCGGCTTCCTTGGAATGCTTCATATGGAAATCATCCAAGAACGGATTGAACGTGAATTTAAAATTGATCTGATTACGACAGCGCCAAGTGTTATTTATGATGTATATATGACAGATGGAGAAAAAATTGTCGTAGATAACCCATCCAATCTGCCTGATCCGCAAAAGATTGAGCGAATTGAAGAACCGTATGTAAAAGCAACAATGATGGTGCCGAATGACTATGTAGGCTCTGTGATGGAGCTTTGCCAAGGAAAACGCGGGAATTTCATTGATATGCAGTATCTTGATGCGAACCGCGTGAGCATTGTGTACGAAATTCCTTTGGCAGAGATCGTATACGAATTCTTTGATCAGCTAAAGTCCAACACAAAAGGCTATGCGTCCTTTGATTATGAGCTGATTGGCTATCGTCCTTCGACGCTGGTGAAGATGGATATTATGCTGAATGGCGAAAAAATCGATGCCCTTTCCTTTATTGTTCACCGCGATTATGCATATGAACGAGGCAAGATCATCGTAGAAAAGCTAAAAGAATTGATTCCACGCCAGCACTTTGAAGTGCCGGTTCAAGCAGCAATCGGTCAAAAAATCGTTGCACGTTCCACCATTAAAGCGATGCGTAAAAACGTACTTGCTAAATGTTATGGTGGAGACATTTCCCGGAAAAGAAAGCTTCTTGAGAAGCAAAAAGAAGGGAAAAAGCGCATGAAGCAAGTGGGCTCTGTTGAAGTCCCACAAGAAGCATTTATGGCTGTGCTGAAGATGGACGACAGCACACCAAAAAAATAACATCCTCAAGGCTACCTGCTTTACAATGTCTGCCTTGACGTTTATAGTCGATAACAAACAAAGACGCCGCAGCGATAAACTGCGGCTCTTTACCTGTAAAGAAGGTGTCATCTAATGAAAGCAGCATACATTCACATTCCATTTTGTGAGCATATTTGCCACTATTGTGATTTCAATAAATTTTTCATCAAAACGCAGCCAGTCGACGAATACTTAGCGGCTCTTGAGAAAGAGATGCAGCACACGATCGAGCAAAAAGGCGAGCAGGAACTAAAGACAATTTTTATTGGCGGGGGAACCCCGACATCACTGACTGTCAGTCAGCTAGACAAGCTCATGAACAGCATTCACAGCGTATTAAAGCCGACAAAAAATCTGATTGAATTTGCAGTAGAAGCAAACCCAGATGAATTATCGCTTGAGAAGTTGCATGTGCTTAAAGCAGCCGGCGTGAATCGGCTGAGCTTTGGCGTTCAAACTTTTGAAGACGATTTGCTCAAGAAAATTGGACGAGTTCATCAAAAGAAGGATGTCCTTACATCCTTTGAGCGAGCTAGAGCGGTTGGATTTGACAATATTAGCCTCGATCTTATGTTTGGCTTGCCGCATCAAGAGAAGCATCATGTGATGAATTCACTTGAGACGGCTTTCTCGCTGGGGGCAGAGCATTATTCGGTTTACTCACTCATCGTCGAGCCGAAAACCGTTTTTTACAACTTAATGCAAAAAGGAAAACTTCATTTACCGCCGCAAGAACGTGAGGCTGAAATGTATGAGCTTGTGATGGATGAAATGGAGCGCCATGGATTAAAGCAGTACGAAATTAGCAATTACGCCAAACCTGGCTTTGAAAGCCAGCATAATCTGACCTATTGGAGCAATGAAGATTACTTCGGTTTTGGTGCAGGCGCACACGGGTATGTAGATGGCATCCGAAATGTGAACGCAGGGCCGGTGAAACATTATTTGGAGCTGATTGACCAAACAGGTTTCCCGTATAAGGAAACACATCAGGTCACAAAAGCAGAGCAAATAGAAGAAGAAATGTTTTTAGGTCTTCGAAAAATCGAAGGGGTGAAAAGCGCTGATTTCCAAGCAAAATATGGAGCTGCACCAGAAGCACTTTTTTCCACTGTTCTTGAAGATTTAGAAGAAAAAGGCCTCATTGTAAAAGATGACAAGGGGATAAGTTTAACAAGAAAAGGAAAATTGTTAGGCAATGAAGTATTTCAAGCGTTTCTCGGTGAGTTATAATTGACATTTTAATTTGAGTTTGGTAATTTTGTTTATACAATTAGCACTCGTTGAAAGAGAGTGCTAACAGGGGTGATGATGATGTTAACAAATCGTCAGCTTTTGATTCTGCAAGTCATCATTAATGACTTTATTCGTTCGGCGCAGCCAGTTGGATCAAGGACTCTTTCTAAAAAAGAAGACATTACATTCAGCTCTGCGACGATTAGAAACGAAATGGCTGATTTGGAGGAACTTGGTTTTATTGAAAAGACCCATTCTTCATCAGGAAGAATTCCTTCCGAAAAAGGATATCGTTATTATGTAGATCATTTGCTCTCTCCGCGAAAACTGTCGTCTAAAGAGCTTGTGCTCATCCAGTCGGCCTTTCAGGAGAAAATTTTTGAGCTGGAAAAGACAGTTCAAAAATCGGCGGAAATTTTATCAGATCTCACAAACTATACATCGATTGTGCTTGGTCCAAAGCTAAGTGAAAATCGATTAAAGCAAATTCAGCTTGTCCCTGTTCAGCCAAACAAAGCAGTGGCGATCATGATTACAGACAGCGGACATGTTGAAAACAAAACCATTACCTTCTCTGAGCATCTCGATGTCTCCGATATTGAGAAGCTGATGAATATTTTAAACAGCCGCCTAGCCGGAGTCCCGATGGATCAGCTGAAGGACAGAATGTATAAAGAAGTTGTGATGCTTCTTCGTACGCATTTAAAAGATTATGATCATATTTTAGATGCGCTCGGCAATACATTTACATCGACTCAAAATGAATCAAAACTTTTCTTTGGCGGGAAGATTAATATGTTGAATCAGCCGGAGTTTCATGACATTGACCGCATCCGTTCACTCATGATGCTTATTGAGCAAAAGAATGATGTCATGCAGCTGTTTCATCCAAATCAGCAAGGAATCACCATTAAAATCGGTTCAGAAAACAATTTGGAAGCGATGGAGAACTGCAGCTTAATCACAGCTACTTATTCGATTGATCAAAAATCACTCGGCTCCATTGCCGTCATTGGTCCAACCCGTATGGATTATGGCAGGGTTGTCAGTCTCTTGCATCATGTATCAAAAGACTTGTCAAACGCACTTTCCAATTTGTATGATGAGTAGGGTGATAAAAGATAGGGGCACAGCCCCTTCGTATTTTTGAATCTTTTGAGGGAGGTGAACACAATGTCAGAAGAAAAACAGACACCTGAGCAAGAAGCAGAGGTTGAAGCACAAGAAGAAGCAGTTCAAGCAGATACTGAGGAAGTAACACATGATGAACAGTCTGCCTTCCAAGAAAAAATCGATGAATTGCAGCAGCTTCTAGATGAAAAAGAAAACAAAATTCTGCGTGTTCAAGCAGATTTTGAAAACTATAAACGCCGTGCTCGAACTGAAGTGGAGACCGTGCAAAAATATCGTTCTCAACATGTTGTCAGTGATCTTCTCCCAGCTCTTGATAACTTTGAAAGAGCGCTTGGAATTGATCCAGACAATGAGCAGACGAAAAGTTTGTTAGAAGGAATGCAAATGGTTTACCGCCAGCTGGTAGAAGCGTTGAAAAATGAAGGCGTTGAACCAATTGAAGCTGTCGGCAAAGAGTTCGATCCAAACCTTCATCAAGCCGTCATGCAAGTTGAAGATGAAAACTACGATTCAAATATCGTTGTAGAAGAATTGCAAAAGGGCTATAAACTCAAAGACCGAGTTATTCGTCCATCAATGGTAAAAGTAAATCAATAACTACATAATGGGAGGTCATCGAATATGAGTAAAATCATTGGGATTGACTTAGGAACAACAAACTCATGTGTTGCAGTACTTGAAGGCGGCGAGCCAAAAGTCATTGCTAACGCTGAAGGAGCACGTACAACACCATCTGTTGTCGCTTTTAAAAACGGAGAGCGCCAAGTAGGTGAAGTAGCAAAACGTCAATCAATTACAAACCCGAACACGATCATGTCTGTTAAAAGACATATGGGTACTGATTATAAAGTAGAAGTTGAAGGCAAGAACTATACACCGCAGGAAATCTCAGCGATTATTCTTCAGCACCTTAAATCTTACGCTGAAGGCTATCTTGGCGAAGAAGTAACAAAAGCTGTTATCACAGTTCCTGCTTACTTCAACGATGCAGAACGTCAAGCAACGAAAGATGCTGGTAAAATTGCTGGTCTTGAAGTAGAACGTATCATCAACGAACCAACAGCAGCTGCACTTGCGTATGGTTTAGATAAAACAGAAGAAGATCAAACGATTCTTGTATACGACCTTGGCGGCGGTACATTTGACGTATCGATCCTTGAGCTTGGAGACGGCGTCTTTGAAGTGCGCTCAACTGCAGGGGACAACCGTCTAGGTGGAGACGATTTTGACCAAGTCATCATTGATCACCTAGTGGCTGAATTCAAAAAAGAAAATGGCATTGATCTTTCTAAAGATAAAATGGCGCTTCAGCGTTTAAAAGATGCTGCTGAAAAAGCGAAAAAAGATCTTTCTGGTGTATCTTCTACACAAATCTCACTGCCATTTATCACAGCTGGAGAAGCAGGACCTCTTCACCTTGAATTAACGTTAACGCGTGCTAAATTCGAAGAGCTTTCTGCAGATCTTGTAGAGCGTACAATGACACCTGTACGTCAAGCACTGAAAGATGCTGGTTTATCTGCTAGCGAGATTGATAAAGTCATCCTTGTAGGTGGATCAACTCGTATTCCTGCAGTACAAGAAGCAATCAAAAAAGAAACAGGCAAAGAGCCTCATAAAGGTGTAAACCCTGATGAAGTAGTTGCACTTGGTGCAGCGATCCAAGGTGGAGTGATCACAGGGGATGTCAAAGACGTTGTTCTTCTTGACGTAACACCACTTTCTTTAGGAATTGAAACAATGGGCGGCGTATTCACGAAGCTGATTGAACGCAATACAACAATTCCAACAAGTAAATCTCAAGTATTCTCAACAGCTGCTGACAACCAAACTGCTGTAGATATCCATGTCCTGCAAGGTGAGCGCCCAATGGCTGCAGATAACAAAACATTAGGCCGCTTCCAATTGACTGATATCCCGCCAGCACCACGCGGCGTACCGCAAATCGAAGTATCTTTTGATATCGATAAAAACGGTATTGTCAACGTACGTGCGAAAGATATGGGTACAGGCAAAGAGCAAAACATCACAATCAAATCTTCTTCAGGTCTTTCTGATGATGAGATCGAAAAAATGGTCAAAGAAGCAGAAGAAAATGCTGAAGCAGATGCGAAGAAAAAAGAAGAAATCGAAGTGCGCAACGAAGCAGATCAATTAGTGTTTACAACTGAAAAAACATTAAAAGATCTAGAAGGCAAAATCGATGAAGAGCAAGTGAAAAAAGCAAACGACGCGAAAGATGCGCTAAAAGCTGCGATCGAAAAAGGCGAGTTTGAAGACATCAAAGCGAAAAAAGATGAGCTGCAAACAATCGTTCAAGAATTAACGACAAAGCTCTATGAAGAAGCTGCAAAACAAGCACAAGCTCAGCAAGAAGGCGCTGAAGGTGCTCAAAAAGCAGATGACAATGTAGTGGATGCAGAATACGAAGAAGTAAACGACGATCAAGAGAAAAAATAATCACCTTTACTTTTGAAAAAGACTGCTGAAACGTACTCGTCAGAAAGTCAAAGTCAGGATCTCTTGGCTTTGACTTTTTTTCTTTTCAACGATGAAAGGAATTGAAAAAGGTTAAATCAAAATGATACAATCGTATTTATGTGAGAAAATCGGGAGTGTGAAGAGATGAGTAAGCGTGATTACTATGAAGTGCTTGGCGTAAGTAAGAGCGCCTCAAAGGACGAAATCAAAAAGGCATACCGCAAGCTTTCAAAAAAGTATCACCCTGATATTAATAAAGAAGCTGGCTCAGATGAGAAATTCAAAGAAGTAAAAGAAGCCTATGAAACCCTTTCTGATGATCAAAAACGTTCGCATTATGACCAGTTCGGTCATACCGATCCAAACCAAGGCTTTGGCGGCGGCGGTTTTGGCGGAGGAGGAGACTTTGGCGGCTTCGGCGGCTTTGATGACATCTTCTCTAGTATTTTTGGCGGCGGAGCCAGAAGAAGAGATCCAAATGCACCGCGCCAAGGAGCGGACCTGCAATATACAATGACGCTTTCGTTTGAAGAAGCGGCATTTGGAAAAGAAGCAACCATTGAAATCCCTCGTGAAGAATCTTGTGAAACATGTCATGGATCAGGTGCAAAGCCTGGTACGCAGGCAAAAACCTGTTCACATTGCGGCGGCTCTGGCCAATTAAATGTTGAGCAATCCACTCCATTTGGTAAAGTGGTCAACCGCAGAGTATGTAACTACTGCAGCGGAACAGGGAAACAAATCGACCATAAATGTTCAACATGCGGCGGCTCTGGCAAAGTGCGTAAGCGTAAGAAAATTAACGTGACGATTCCTGCAGGTGTTGATGATGGCCAGCAGCTCAGAGTGTCTGGCCAAGGTGAACCAGGTGTAAATGGAGGCCCTCCAGGCGATCTATTCGTTGTGTTCCATGTGCGTGCACATGAATTCTTCGAACGTGATGGAGATGACATTTACTGCGAGATGCCGCTCACCTTTGCCCAAGCTGCATTAGGTGACGAAATTGAAGTGCCGACATTACACGGAAAAGTAAAATTAAAAGTTCCTGCTGGCACTCAAACTGGCACGAAGTTTAGACTCAAAGGTAAAGGCGTGAAAAATGTACGCGGCTACGGCCAAGGCGATCAGCATATCGTTGTACGTGTTGTCACACCGACAAATTTAACAGACAATCAAAAAGATATCATTAGAAAATTTGCTGAAGTGAGCGGAAATAAACCAGACGAACAAGAAATGAGCTTTTTCGATAAGGTAAAACGCGCATTTAAAGGCGAGTAAGACGGATAAGGAGTTGGTAGTATTGAAGTGGTCAGAAATTAGCGTCCATACAACAAATGAAGCGGTGGAACCGATCACCAATATTTTGCATGAAGCAGGTGCAAGTGGTGTCGTGATTGAGGACCCGCTTGATTTAGTCAAGGAACGTGAAAATGTATACGGTGAGATCTACCAGCTCGATCCGAATGACTATCCGGATGAAGGTGTTATTGTGAAAGCCTATCTTCCAATGAACAGCTTTTTGATGGAAACGGTAGATGAGATCAAAGAAGCCATCAACAATCTTCTTCTATACGATATTGACCTTGGACGCAATACACTGTCAATTTGTGAAGTAAATGAAGAAGAATGGGCCACCGCCTGGAAGAAATACTATCATCCTGTGAAAATCTCTGAAAAATTCACCATCGTTCCAACGTGGGAAGAATATACACCGGTTCATTCTGATGAACTGATTATTGAAATGGATCCTGGAATGGCATTTGGAACAGGTACGCATCCAACAACCGTCCTTTGCATTCAGGCGCTTGAGCGCTACGTGAAGGAAAACGATACGGTGATTGATGTTGGAACAGGCTCTGGAATTTTAAGTGTGGCAGCAGCGATGCTTGGTGCAAAGGACATTCAAGCCTTTGATCTCGACACCGTTGCGGTAGAAAGTGCGAAGCAAAACATCGAACTAAATGGTGTAAGTGACCAAGTGACGGTCAAACAAAACAATTTGCTTGATGGAATTTCAGGTGAGCGTGATGTGATTGTCGCCAACATTCTGGCAGAAGTGATTTTGCGCTTTACAGATCAAGCCTATGACCTATTGAAGAAAGATGGCTATTTCATTACATCAGGCATCATTGGACAGAAGAAATTACAAGTCAAAACAGCATTAGAAGAAGCAGGTTTTGACATTGTTGAAGTGCTGTCAATGGAAGATTGGGTCAGCATTATAGCGAAAAAATAAAGCGAGTAGGTGTCAGGACACGTATGCAACGATATTTTATCGACCTCACGAAAGAAGAAGTGACGTTAAAGGGAGCCATCGTTATAAAAGGTGAAGATGTACATCATCTTTCCAATGTCATGCGGATGAAAGCAGGGCAGGAAATCCTTTGTTTAACGACAGACGGCTTTGAAGCGCTCAGTAAAATTGATACAATAACAAAGGAAGAAGTGATTTGTCACCTTGAAAGCTGGACAAATCAGAACAGAGAACTTCCGATTAAGGTGACGATTGCAAGCGGTCTTCCAAAAGGAGATAAGCTTGAGCTCATTATCCAAAAAGGCACAGAGCTTGGCGCAAGTGCTTTTATTCCGTTTCAAGCGGCTCGTTCTATTACAAAGCTTGACCAAAAAAAGTCACATAAAAAACGAGAGCGCTGGGAGAAAATCGCGAAAGAAGCAGCCGAGCAGTCCTACCGGAATATCATTCCACGTGTTTATTCAGTATCAACGTTTAAAGAGCTGACGCAATTAGCTGGTGAATTCGATAAATGTGTCGTTGCATACGAAGAATCATCGAAAGAAGGAGAGCAAAGCCGTTTTCAAACTGTGCTTCAACAGATGAAAGGCGGACAAACCTTGCTAGTGGTTTTTGGCCCTGAAGGCGGTTTGGCAGAAAAGGAGATTGAAGAGCTTGAAACGCTTGGTGCAGTCATTTGCGGGCTTGGACCACGCATTTTAAGAACAGAAACTGCTCCTTTATATGCGCTTTCTGCTATATCTTATCAAACAGAGTTATTAAGAGGTGAATCATGATGGGAACAGTAGCGTTCCATACACTTGGCTGTAAGGTCAACCACTATGAAACAGAGGCGATCTGGCAGCTGTTTAAAGAAGCTGGCTATGAAAGAAAAGAGTATGAATCAAAAGCAGACGTATATGTCATTAATACATGTACGGTCACGAATACAGGCGATAAGAAAAGCCGCCAAGTCATTAGAAGAGCCATTCGTCATAACCCAGATGGTGTCATTTGTGTAACAGGCTGCTATGCGCAAACATCACCAGCAGAAATCATGGCGATTCCTGGTGTTGATATTGTGGTTGGAACACAGGACCGACATAAATTACTAGGCTATATTGAAGAATACCGCAGAGAAAGACAGCCGATCAACGGGGTTGGCAATATCATGAAAGCACGTGTGTTTGAAGAACTTGATGTTCCTGCCTTCACAGACAGAACGCGCGCTTCATTAAAAATCCAAGAAGGCTGTAACAATTTCTGTACATTCTGCATTATTCCTTGGGCGCGCGGCCTTCTTCGTTCTCGTGATCCAGAAGAGGTCATCAATCAAGCGCAGCAGCTTGTTGATGCGGGCTATAAAGAAATTGTGCTTACAGGTATTCACACAGGCGGATACGGAGAAGACTTAAAGGATTATAACTTTGCAAAGCTTCTGAGAGAATTAGATGAACGTGTTATTGGCTTGAAACGAATCCGTATTTCATCTATTGAAGCAAGTCAAATTACAGATGAAGTGATTGAAGTGCTTGATCAGTCAGATAAAATTGTCAGACACTTACACATCCCGCTTCAATCTGGCTCAAATACTGTGCTAAAAAGAATGCGCCGTAAATATACGATGGAATTCTTTGCAGAGCGTTTAACAAAGCTGAAAAAAGCATTGCCAGGACTTGCTGTCACCTCTGATGTAATCGTGGGATTCCCTGGGGAAACAGAAGAAGAGTTCTTGGAAACGTACAATTTTGTCAAAGACCATCAATTCTCTGAGCTGCACGTATTCCCTTACAGCAAACGTACAGGTACCCCGGCTGCAAGAATGGAAGATCAAGTGGATGAGAATGTGAAAAACGAACGTGTCCACCGTTTGATCGCTCTTTCTGACCAGCTTGCGAAAGAGTATGCATCAGCATACGAAGGTGATGTGCTAGAGATTATTCCGGAAGAATCCTTCAAAGAACAAGAAGGAAACCACAATCTTTATGTTGGTTATACCGATAACTACATGAAAGTTGTTTTTGAAGGGACAGAGGACATGATCGGCCGTCTGGTCAAAGTAAAAATTACGAAAGCGGGCTATCCTTATAACGAAGGACAATTTGTTCGCATCAGCGATGATGTGCAGCCAGACAAAGTGAGAATGACCTCATAATAGATAAAAAACCGGCAGCCAAAAGGGCAGGCCGGTTTCTTTTATTTTGACTGATTCGGCATGAGACACAAGATCAATCCGTGAAAAGGGCGAATGAACGGAAAGAAGAGGAGAGAGCTTGCCACATTAAATAGCAGGCTGAAATGCGCAATCTGCTGGGCAGGAGAGCTTGCGAGAAGGGCGACAACCTCTGTGATCAGGGCGAGAAACGGCAGGCATAAAAGAACCCCAAGCACATTAAACACGACGTGTGCATAAGCCGTTTGACGTGCTGCGTAGCCGCCAGATATCGCAGCCATCACAGCCGTAATACATGTCCCAATATTGGATCCCAACACAAAGCTGATACCTTCCTGAAGTGCCACAGTTCCCTCATTCATAAATCCCATTAAAATACCGATACAGACGGAGCTCGAATGAACAATTGCTGTGAAAATGGTACCCGAAAGCAGCGCTGTCCAGTCTGAATGCTGCATCATTTCAAGAAAACGCAATGTCTCAGGCTGGCTTGTCATCATCCCTGCAATTTTTGAAAAGCCTTGTATGCAAAAAAAGATCATCCCGAGCCCAAATAAACTTTTTCCTGCATGTCTAAAAGATGTCCTGCCAAAAAGGATAAATACAAGACCGGCTATGATTAAAACCCACATGAACACGTCCATTTTAATGGCGATAAATTCTGTCGTAAACGTTGAGCCGATATTGGTTCCAAGAATCATTGGGATCGATTTTTTAAAAGAGAGAATGCCAGTACTGACAAAGCCAATGACGATAACCATAAAAGCAGAACTGCTTTGTAGAACCCCTGTAAACACAATGCTGACCAAGAATGCTTTGACCGGGTGATCTGTAAAGAGAAGAAGTGATTTCTCAATACGAGACGACGCAAGTGCCATTAATCCTTTTCTCAGCAAGCCCATTGACCATAAAAAAATGAAAATAAGTGCACAAAAATAAATGATCGCCATCATAGAAAAGTCCTCCTCTTACCAATGAATATATGGACTTGTCTACCTGCTCATGACGAAAATATATTTCCAAATCACTTAGTTGACCTCACACTAGGCTTATATTATAATGTCTAGGTACATGTTTTGCATGTATATCTTTTTTTAATGCAGTCGATTGGTGTATTCGGAGGGAGGGAAAGAGAATGTCAAAAACGGTCGTTAGAAAAAACGAATCGCTTGAAGATGCTCTTCGTCGCTTTAAACGCAGTGTATCCAAAACTGGAACATTGCAAGAAGCAAGAAAGCGTGAATTTTATGAAAAGCCTAGCGTAAAGCGCAAGAAAAAGTCTGAAGCTGCTAGAAAACGTAAATTCTAAAGAGGGTGGATTTTATGAGTCTTCTTGAGCAATTAAATTCTGATATGAAGCTTATGATGAAAAACCGTGAGAAAGACAAGCTTGTTGTCATTCGTATGGTAAAGGCTTCGCTGCAAAATGAAGCAATTAAGCTTAAGAAAGACAGTTTGACCGGCGATGAGGAACTAACCGTCCTTTCCCGCGAGATTAAGCAACGTAAAGACTCCCTCCATGAATTTTCGAAAGCTAATCGCTTAGATTTAGTAGATAAAGTTCAAAAAGAGATTGACATATTAGACGTTTATTTACCTGAACAGCTTTCTGAAGAAGAACTGCAAACGATCGTGAAAGAAACGATTACTGAAACAGGTGCTTCCTCGAAGGCTGATATGGGTAAAGTCATGAGCGCTATTATGCCAAAAGTAAAAGGTAAAGCTGATGGAGCTGTCATTAACAGACTTGTCAGCGAGCAGCTGTCTCAATAAAAAAGTATCCTTCTATTGTTAGAAGGGTACTTTTTTTATGCCCTCGTGATTCTGTCATATAAAAATGAAACCTATGATACATTTGTAACGTATGTAAAGGAACAGTAAAATGGAAGAAAGAGAGGAGGGATCACCAAATAGATGAAAAAAATAAAAATTTCTATTGCTCTCTTCAGTTGTTTTATAATATGCTTGTTATTAGGGGTTCAATTGACCGCGAAATCAGCAGATCAGAAAGTACATGTTATCCCAATTGAAGATACAGTAGAAAAAGGACTTTCTAAATTCATTGAACGATCGTTTGAGCAGGCAAAATCCGAACGGGCAAAGCATATTATTCTCGACATCAATACACCAGGTGGTGCAGTCGATGCAGCGCTTGAGATCGCAGATACGATTCGTGCTTCTGATATCCCAGTGACAGCGTTTGTCAATCATAGAGCGCTTTCAGCCGGGGCCTTCATCGCGCTAAATGCCGATCAAATTTATATGACCCCGAATGGAAAGATGGGGGCTGCTGCGATCATTGATGGAGAAGGCAATGCTGCCGATCAAAAATCTGAATCTCTATGGCTTGCTGAAATGAGTGATGCTGCCGAAAAACAGGGGCGTGATCCAAAGTATGCTCTTGCCATGGCGGATATAGATATAGACGCAAAAGAAGCCGGTGCACCAAAAGGAGAATTGCTCACCTTCAACACAGACCGGGCGCTTAAATTCGGTTATGCAGAAGGAGAAGCAAAAAATATGGATGACTTGCTTCAAAAGCTGAAATTAAAAGATGCTTCTGTTCAATACGATGAAGTGAGCTTTGCTGAAAAGGTTGCGCGTTTTCTTACGCACCCAATTGTCATTCCAATCCTTTTATCCATTGCAAGTTTAGGGTTAGTTGTTGAGCTCTATTCTCCTGGCTTTGGAGTCCCGGGCACCATGGGAGTGACAGCGCTTCTTCTATTCTTTTATGGTCATCTCGTGGCAGGTTTTGCAGGATATGAGACGTTGTTCCTGTTTTTAGCAGGGATTGCACTCATCATTCTGGAATTGTTTTTGCCAGGGGGAATCGTAGGTGTCATTGGACTGATCTGTGTCGTTGTCAGCTTATTTTTAGCAGCTGGAAGCTTTACAGAAATGGCGATTTCCATCTTGATTGCCACTGCTGTTTCAATCATAGCAGTTATTTTATTGACAAAGGTGTTGGGGAAACGTATGAAATTCTTTAAAAAGTTCATTTTAACCGATTCAACCAATAAGGAAAGCGGTTATGTCTCAAATGAAACAAGAGAGGATCTTGTTGGACAAATCGCAGTGACAGCCACTGCACTTCGTCCATCTGGTACGATCGTACTCGGAGATGAGCGCATTGATGTGGTGTCAGAAGGTGCATTTATCGATAAAGATGAACAAGTAAAAATTGTGAAAGCGGAAGGCTCACGCATTGTCGTGAGGAAAGTATAGATATACTGATTTTAGAGGAGGAATAAAATGGATCCATCTACTTTACTATTATTTGTGATTATCGCAGCAGGTTTGATTGTTCTATCGATCTTTTTCACCTTTGTACCGGTGATGCTGTGGATTTCTGCCCTAGCGGCTGGCGTAAAAGTGAGCATTTTTACACTTGTAGGAATGAGACTGCGCCGAGTGATTCCAAACCGAGTGGTCAACCCGCTCATCAAAGCACATAAAGCAGGTCTTGATGTGACGATTAACCAGCTGGAGAGCCACTATCTTGCAGGTGGTAACGTGGACCGAGTGGTGAACGCATTAATTGCAGCTCAACGCGCGAATATCGAATTGAACTTTGCCCGCTGTGCAGCCATCGACCTAGCAGGCCGTGACGTACTAGAAGCAGTTCAAATGAGTGTAAATCCTAAAGTCATTGAAACACCATTTATCTCTGGTGTTGCGATGGACGGGATTGAAGTCAAAGCAAAAGCACGTATTACCGTTCGTGCAAACATCGACCGACTTGTCGGTGGTGCAGGGGAAGAAACAATTATTGCCCGTGTAGGTGAAGGGATTGTCTCTACAATCGGTTCATCAGATAATCATAAAAAGGTTCTTGAGAATCCTGATATGATTTCTCAAACGGTTCTTGGTAAAGGATTAGATTCAGGTACTGCATTTGAAATTCTCTCGATTGATATCGCAGATGTTGATATCGGTAAGAACATCGGGGCAATTCTGCAAACAGACCAAGCAGAAGCAGACAAAAACATTGCACAGGCGAAAGCAGAAGAACGCCGCGCAATGGCTGTTGCACAAGAACAAGAGATGCGTGCGAAAGTTGAAGAAATGCGCGCGAAAGTCGTAGAAGCAGAGGCTGAAGTACCACTTGCAATGGCTGAAGCATTACGTGAAGGCAATATTGGTGTCATGGACTACATGAACATTAAGAATATCGATGCTGATACGGATATGAGAGATTCATTTGGCAAAATGACAAAAGGTCCATCTGATAATGAAAACAAATAAGCATCCTCTCACGCTTTAAGGAGGGAGCCCATTGGACATTCTATTTGAAAATCCGCTACTAATTGCGATTATCATCGGTATCATCTCTGCCGTCTTTGGGAAGATCGGTAAACAAGAGGAGAACGAAGAGCAGAATCAGCAAAAGAAGCCCGCTCCTCAGCGTAAGCAGGTGCCCCAAAAGCAAACAAGTCCAGATCCAGTCGTGACTGATCAGCTGGACGATTTCGGCGATGTACATGATCATGGCGGGATGAAGAAAAAAATTTCTCAGTCCTTACAAGATCGCTATACGGCTACACTTGCCGAAATGGAAGAAAGAAAAAACGAGCTGAACAAAGAGTTCCAATCGCTTGAAAGAGAGCTGACAAGGCCAAAGGCTGCATCTGCTGAAATGAGGCCAAAATTCATTGAGAAGGTGAACCAAGATACAATTGTTCAAGGAATGATCCTTGGAGAAGTATTTGGAGAGCCGCGCGCGAAAAAGCCGCACAGAACGATGAAACGGCCATATAAAAGATAAAGAAGAAAGCCCCCTTTTTCATAAAGGGGGCTTTTTTTGCCTGAGGACGATTTTACTTAAGGAAAATCCTTAAAAGGCTATTTTACGGGATTCATTAGCATGATATGAACCCCTGAGGAATAGGATGATACAGAGGCTTTCTCATCAGTCTCACCATCTTTCAGTTTGATCTCATACACATGAGGTGGGAAGGGGTTCTTATTGAATGGGAAAAAGAAAAAATCGACTTAAAGCATGGCTGACAAGAACACTTGAAATCCCTCCAGACGTGATGATGGATCTTCCCCGTATTACGATGGTTGGCAGACTCCACATTTACATAGAGAACCATAAAGGGCTTTTGCTTTTCAGTGATCAAGAGGTAAGGCTGATGCTCAAACAGGGACAATGCATTATTTCAGGGAAAGATTTTGTGATTAAAACGATTTTGCCAGAAGAGATTTTATTGGAAGGGAAAATCGATGAGGTCCGTTATATTGATTCTTAACTGACGGAGGGGAGAAGCGTGAAGAATAAATGGTTCGCCTATTTTATTGGCAGAGTGGAAGTGGAGATCAAAGGAAATGGCATTGAGCGGCTCATTAATGAGTGCACGAGGCAGGGGATCACAATGTTTCAAGTGAGCCGCCGTCAAGACAGCGTGCGCTTATTTATTCGCTTATCAGATGTACATGCCTTCAGAAAGGTACGTAGACATCATGACGTGACATGTTCATTTCATCAAAAAAAGGGCTTTCCATTTCTACTCCTATGGTCAAGGAAGAATATCGGATTTACCCTTGGGATTGTATGCTTTCTAGTGACGATATTGGCGCTTTCAAACATGGTATGGAAAATTGATATTAAAGGAGCCAATCCAGAAACTGAACATCAAATGAGAAAGCATTTAGACGACATCGGGGTGCAAAAAGGACGTTTTCAGTTTCTAATGGGAACACCTGAAAAAATTCAAAAATCCCTGACAACCAATATTCCAAGCATCACATGGGTCGGTGTAGAACTAAACGGCACAACCTTTCAAATGAAAGTTGTGGAAAAAAATGAACCCGAAAAAGAAAAATACACGAGTCCTCAGCATATCGTTGCCAAGAAAAAGGCTGTCATCACGAGAATGTATGTAGAAAAAGGAGAGCCGCTCGCCGCGGTTGATGAACATGTAAAGAAAGGACAGATGCTTGTCTCTGGACTTATTGGCAGCGAAGATCAGCAAAAAACGGTAGGAGCCAAAGCGAAAATCTATGGTGAAACGTGGTATCGGTCTGAAGTTTCTGTCCCTCTTCGAACATCTTTTGACGTCTTTACGGGTAAAATGAAGACAAAGCACAAGCTCTCCGCATTTGGAGGCTCACTGCCATTTTGGGGCTTTTCTTTTAAAAAGGATGATTTTAAGCAGCCAAAAACAGAAACAGAAGTTCATCCGCTTCATTTCTTAAACATGCAGCTCCCGTTCTCTTATGAAAAGGAAATCACACGCGAAAGTGAGAAAATAAATCGAGAATACACAAATAAAGAAGCGGTTCAAGCAGGGATTAAAATGGGTAAAAAAGAATTAGAAGAGAAGCTAGGTCAAACAGGAGAGGTGAAAAGTGAAAAAGTTTTGCACGAGACAACAGGGAATGGTAAAGTTAAGTTAATCATCCTTTACCAAGTAATAGAAGATATTGTTCAACCAACACCTATTGTTCAGGGAGACTAGAGAATGACAGAACATTTACTTGAGATTCAACAAAAATTGGATAGCCCAAACGAAGCGATTGCTTTATTTGGCAATCAAGATGCTTATCTGAAACTAATGGAAAACGAGCTGAACGTCTCCATTATTACGCGTGGAGAAAAAGTGTATGTTTCTGGTGAGGAAGCATCAAGAGATACAGTAAGCCGTTTGATCACATCTCTTTTACATCTCATCCGTAAAGGAATCGAGATATCTGAACGGGATGTCGTTTATGCCATTAAAATGGCGCAAAAAAACAAGCTGAATTATTTTGAAAATATGTATGAAGATGAAATTACGAAAAATGCCAAAGGAAAATCGATCAGGGTGAAAACAATCGGCCAGCGGGAATATGCTGCGGCGATGAAAAAAGATGACCTGGTCTTTGGAATTGGACCCGCTGGTACAGGGAAGACGTATTTGGCAGTCGTCAATGCGGTCCATTCACTGAAAAATGGACATGTAAAACGGATTATCCTGACAAGACCAGCTGTTGAAGCAGGAGAGAGTCTTGGCTTTTTACCAGGTGATCTAAAGGAAAAAGTAGATCCTTATTTAAGACCACTATATGATGCCCTGCATGATGTGCTTGGCAGTGATCATACGGAACGTTTAATCGAGCGCGGCGTGATTGAAATAGCGCCCCTTGCCTATATGAGAGGCCGGACGCTTGATGATGCATTTGTGATTTTAGATGAAGCGCAGAATACAACACCTGCCCAAATGAAAATGTTTTTGACGAGACTTGGGTTTGGCTCTAAAATGGTCATTACAGGAGATATTACACAGATCGATCTGCCAAAGGGCATGCAGTCAGGTCTTGCGGCTGCAAAGGACATGCTTGCAGAGATCAAGGGCATCTCATTTATTGAATTAGACCAGACAGATGTGGTCAGACACCCGCTTGTGGCGAAGATCATTGGCGCATACGAAAAGCAAAAATGAACTGAGTGACCCGATCGTCTTCATCGGGTCATTTTGTTTCGATCGTGGTTTAAAGTAAAAAAGGAGGTACTTTCCTTGAGAAAGAATCAAAAAGGCAGTAAGCGCAAAAGAATGCTGTCTAAAAAAGAACCTCAGAAAATGGAGCGCTCACGTTATTTAAATGTTTTGCTGTACGCTGGTTTAGCAGCCATTTTATTCGTGGTGCTCTTCTTCCATGTAAAGCCTGAATCGCTCGACTTAGATTTATTTTCAGTGAGCGAACAGACCATCTATTCTCCGTCAACCGTTGATGATCAAGAAGCGACAGAAGAAAAGAAACAAGAAGCAACAGATCAGGTAGAAGATCAATATACGCTCAAAAAAGCGTATTCTGATAATCGCGTAGACCTCATCTCATCCCTCTTTGAAGCCATTAAAGAAGAGAAGAAAGCAGCTGATGATAAAGAGAACGCGCCATCAGATCAAGAAATGGTCAAGCGTGTCAAAGAAAAGCTCACAACAGATATGCAGGAGGCTGTTTCGGATCAATCCATCAAAGCACTGCTTCAGGCAAGTGATGAAAATCTCTCATTTACTAAGGATTCCATCATCACAGTGGTGAATTCACTGATGAGTAAAGAAATTACAGCAGCGAAATTACAAGATGAGAAAAAACAAGTCAAAACAGAGCTTAAAAACAATTCAATTCCATCAAAATACTTAAATGCAGCGACAGAAATCGGTGAATTTGCGATCATTCCAAACTATGTATTTGACCCAGTGGCAACAGAAAAGAAAAGACAGGAAGCGGCTGACAATATTCAGCCTGTGCAAATTAAGCAGGGGCAAATCTTAGTTGAAGAAGGAGAGCTCATCGACCGGGAAGTTTATCGCAAATTAGAACTGACGGGTTTGTTAAACAGCTCAAATTTATTTAAGCCTGTAAGTGGTCTTCTCATATTAATTGGACTTTTCTTAGCGGCGATTATTCATTCCCTTGAATCGAGGAAAAAATCGCTTGTCCATAAGAATAAGTCATTACTGCTTTACTCGCTTATTTTCACGATTATATTAATTATCATGGAAGTGTTCAGCCTCTTCCAGGAAACGAAGTATACGACGATAGGCTATGTCGTGCCAGTGGCACTTGGCACGATGCTGATCAAGCTGCTCATTAATGAGCGATTAGCGATCTTCTCCGGCCTTGTATTTGCTCTTTGCGGCAGTATGATGTTTAATCAAGGAGTAACCGGCGTCTTTAACTATGTGATCTGCGCTTATTATCTTGTGAGCGGGATGGCTGGTATTTTATTTTTAAGAAAACATAATGCAAGATCAAAAATATTGCAGGCCGGACTTTTGGTGGCTTTGGTGAATGTACTTGTGGTTTTATCCATTACACTGATCCAAAACTCTTCACCATCAGGGCTTGAAATCGGTGTGAACCTCATGATGGCGATTGTGTCAGGGTTTGCATCATCTATCTTGGTCATTGGGCTAATGCCTGTTTTTGAGAGCATGTTTGGTATTCTTTCCACAATGAAACTGATTGAATTATCCAATCCAAATCATCCGCTACTCAAAAAGATTTTAACCGAGACACCAGGTACATATCATCATAGTGTCATGGTGGCGAATTTAGCGGATGCTGCATGTGAAGCAGTCGGCGCAAATGGTCTTTTAGCAAGAGTCGGCGCTTATTATCATGACATTGGGAAAACGAAAAGACCGCAATACTTTATCGAAAACCAAATGAACATTGATAATCCGCATGACAAGCTTTCTCCTCAGCTGAGTAAAAATATTATTATTGCCCATACGACAGATGGCGCTGATATGCTGAGAGAAAAGAAGTTTCCTGAAGAACTTGTCGACATTGCCGAACAGCATCACGGGAAGTCTCTTTTAAAGTTCTTTTACTATAAGGCGAAAGAGCGTGATGATCAGGTGACAGAAGAAGAATTCCGTTACCCTGGTCCAAAGCCGCAGTCAAAAGAAGCAGCGATTATTTCTGTGGCTGACAGCGTTGAAGCGGCGGTTCGTTCCATGCATAATCCAAATCCAGAGCGGATTGAAAAGCTTGTCAAAGGCATTATTTCAGATAAAATGCAGGACGGGCAATTTAGTGAGTGTGACCTCACATTTAAAGAATTAAATATTATCAGCCAAACGATTTGTACAACATTAAAGGGGATTTTCCATTCTCGGATTGAATATCCAGATGCCCCGAAGCAGAAGGTGAAGTAAATGACATTGTTAATCGATTTAATAGATGAAACAGGACAAGTATCAAAAGAGCAGCTTGAAGAAGTGGAAAAGCTTCTTCAGTTTGCTGCGGACGAACTTGAGGTCAAGGATCAAGCGGAAGTATCAGTGACGATCGTTTCGAATGAAGAGATTCATCAAATCAATAAAGAATACCGCGGAAAAGACGCACCAACGGATGTGATCTCCTTTGCACTTGAGGAAGAAGGAGAAGGGGAGATTGAAATCATAGGAGCGGATGATATCCCGCCTGTACTTGGTGACATTATCATTAGTGTGGATCGAACGAAAGAGCAGGCAGAGGAATATGGACATTCCTTTATGAGAGAGCTTGGATTCTTAACGATTCATGGCTTCCTCCATTTGCTCGGGTACGATCATATGACAGAGGAAGATGAAAAAGAAATGTTCGCCAAACAGACAAAAATCTTGGATGATTATGGCCTTTCGAGATCATCGTAAGAAAAGAAGGCCGCTCGCCCGTTTTTTTTGGAGTTTTTACTATGCATTTAGAGGAATATGGCGAACTTTCTTGAATGAACGGAATTTTCGATTTCACACAGTCGCAGCCATCATCGTGGTGATCTGCGGCTTTTGGTTCCGCATTGACCCATTTGAATGGCTGATCGTTCTTCTTCTTTGCGGGGGGATGTTTGCGCTTGAACTTGTCAATACAGCCATTGAACATACAGTGGATCTGATGACAGAAGAAAGGCACCCGCTTGCAGAGAGAGCGAAGGACGCTGCGGCAGGCGCTGTTTGCGTTTACGCCGCGATTTCGGTTATGATTGGGTTGATCATCTTCTTACCGAAGATCATGCAATAGAACAATATTACTATTTATTAACATTTTTAGAAATGGGCGTGAAAATGTCACGTGAATTATGTAAAATATAAATGTGACAGTGGTACCATTTCTTCTGAAAGTGGGAACTAGGAATGAACAAACAAGAGTTGATTTCAGAAGCAATCAAAGCAAGAGATTTTGCATATGTACCCTATTCTAAATTCAAAGTCGGTGCAGCATTACTGTCGAATGATGGAAAAGTGTATGGCGGCTGCAACATTGAAAATGCAGCATATGGTATGTGTAATTGTGCGGAAAGAACAGCACTTTTTAAAGCCTATTCAGAAGGCATTACATCTTTTCAAATGTTAGCAGTGGTGGCTGATACAGACCGGCCTGTTTCGCCGTGCGGCGCATGCAGACAGGTCATTTCAGAGCTATGTGCACCTGATATGCCAGTGATTCTAACGAACTTAAAAGGACATATATACGAAACAACAGTAAACGAACTATTGCCAGGCGCATTTTCACCGGAGGATTTAAATGACTAACGAAAGCTTCAAATCAGGATTTGTATCAATTATTGGAAGACCAAATGTAGGGAAATCAACTTTTCTTAATCGTGTCATTGGACAAAAGATCGCCATCATGAGCGATAAGCCCCAAACGACGAGAAACAAAGTGCAAGGTGTTCTGACAACAAACACATCACAAACGATCTTTATCGATACACCGGGGATTCATAAACCTAAGCATAAGCTTGGTGATTTTATGATGAGGGTGGCTCAAAATACACTGAAGGAAGTCGACCTGATCTTGTTTATGATCAACGCACAGGAAGGCTATGGCAAAGGGGATGAATTCATCATTGAACGACTAAAGCAAACATCTACACCGGTGTTCCTAGTCGTCAATAAAATTGACCAAATTCATCCAGATGAACTGTTCCTTTTAATTGATGAATACCGCACACGTTATCCATTCAAGGAAATTGTGCCCATTTCAGCTCTTGAAGGAAACAATATCGACACGCTTCTTCAGCAGATTGAAGGTTATCTTCCAGAGGGCCCTCAATTTTATCCGGCAGATCAAGTAACAGATCATCCAGAACGGTTTATTATTTCTGAATTAATTCGTGAAAAAGTGCTGCATTTAACGAGAGAAGAGATTCCGCATAGTATTGCGGTTGCGATTGAATCGATTAAGCCAGATGAAAATGGCAAGATCCATGTCGCGGCGACCATTGTCGTAGAACGAGATTCGCAAAAAGGGATCGTCATTGGTAAACGAGGCAGCTTGTTAAAAGAAGTGGGACAAAAAGCGCGCAGAGACATTGAAGCACTTCTAGGCTCAAAAGTGTATTTAGAGCTTTGGGTCAAAGTTCAGAAGGACTGGCGTAATAAATCCACTCACCTGCGTGACTTCGGATTTAGAGAAGACGAATATTAAAAAATCGCTGCATTTGTCAGCAAATCTGACAATGGTGCGGTTCGATTAGTAAAAATTGTTTATCATGAAATGGAGGTAGCCTGGTCAAGATAAAATTAATATGTTGGATGTAGCGTTGCTGCTTCTAATAAAGAAAGGTGGGGTTTTTATGTTGAATTTTACATGGAACGTATTTTCACAAACAGGAAGCGTTGACACGTATCTGCTTTTCAAAGAGTTAGAAAAGGAGAACCTGGAAAGACCCGATGTACTTGAAGAAGAAATAGCACGATTTGATTTTCCAATCTTATAATTCTTGACCCCCTCCAGCGCTCGGAGTGTAGACAAATGCTCATTAAAAGTGAAGGAATCGTCCTTAGAACAACAGATTATGGCGAAACAAACAAAATTGTCACGCTGCTCACTAGAGAACATGGAAAAATTGGCGTGATGGCCAGAGGCGCTAAAAAATCAAACAGCCGCCTGTCAGCCATAAGCCAGCCGTTTTTATACGGCACCTTTCTCATCCAATCATCAACAGGACTTGGAACGCTCCAGCAAGGCGAAATGATTGAAAGTATGCGGACCATTCGGGAAGACTTATTTCTGACCGCATATGCCGCATATATGACGGAATTAATGGATAAAGGGACAGAAGAAAAAAAGCCAAACCCTTATTTGTTTGAGCTTCTGCTTCAATCTCTGCGTCATCTCAACGAAGGCACAGATGCTGATATTATTTTATTTATCGTAGAGGTCAAAATGTTATCAGTGATGGGGATGAAGCCTGAACTTGATCAATGTGTCCACTGTGGTCAAAAAGAAGGGCAGTTCCATTTCTCGATAAGAGATAACGGCTTCATTTGCCAAAATTGTTTTTCGAAAGATCCATATAAACTGCCCTTATCCCCCGCAGCTGCAAGGCTACTCCGTTTGTTTCATTATTTTGATTTATCAAGGCTTGGTCAGGTTGATGTGAAACAGCAGACGAAACAAGAAATTCGTCAAGTGCTTGATCACTACTATGACGAATATTCCGGCCTCTATTTAAAATCAAAAAAATTCATGAATCAGATGGAATCCATGAAAAAGCTAATGGGTGACGAAAACAAAAGTTGACATCTCCCATGACTTTTTGTAAGATCATCTAAGATAAAATATGTTGCATTGACAGAAAGAAGTACTTACGTAAAATCCATAAAAGCGACCTTAGGGCGGTGTGAGCTAAGGATGGAGGCGTAACGAAAGGCATTCTTGAGCAACGTAAAACAAAGCGGCTGGGTGCTACGACACCAGCAAATAGGGTGGAACCGCGGGAAAAAACTCTCGTCCCTATGTTTGCAAGAACCTTGCGAGCATAGAGACGGGAGTTTTTGTGTTCTCTTACAAGGTTCTAATCCCACCCGCCATACATAGCGGTTGGTCTAGAAAAGATGGAGGTGCGATCATTGAATATTCAAGACATGATTTTGACGCTGCAAAAGCATTGGTCAAACGAAGGCTGCGTATTAATGCAGGCGTATGACACAGAAAAAGGTGCCGGAACGATGAGTCCATACACGTTCCTCAGAAGCATTGGCCCAGAGCCGTGGAAGGTAGCATATGTAGAGCCTTCAAGACGCCCGGCTGATGGCAGATATGGAGAAAACCCAAATAGATTGTATCAGCATCACCAATTTCAAGTGATCATTAAGCCATCACCTGACAATATTCAAGAGCTATATCTTGAATCATTGAAGGCACTTGGCATTGACCCGCTGAAACATGATATTCGTTTTGTGGAAGACAACTGGGAAAATCCATCTCTCGGCTGTGCAGGACTTGGCTGGGAAGTATGGCTTGATGGGATGGAAATTACGCAGTTCACGTATTTCCAACAAGTCGGCGGCTTAGAATGTAAGCCCGTTTCTGTTGAAATCACATACGGTATTGAACGTCTTGCTTCTTACATCCAGGACAAAGAAAATGTCTTCGATCTTGAATGGACAGACGGATTTACGGTCAGAGATTTATTCTTAATGGCTGAATATGAGCACTCTGTTTATACATTTGAAACATCTAATACTGACATGCTGTTTGAGCTATTTACAACCTATGAGAAAGAAGCACATAGCCAAATGGACAAAGGGCTTGTTCACCCGGCATACGATTATGTCCTCAAATGCTCTCATACGTTTAACCTGCTCGATGCAAAGGGTGCTATTTCTGTGACTGAGCGAACTGGCTATATCGGAAGAGTGCGTCAGTTAGCAAGAAAAGTAGCCAAAACCTATTATGAAGAACGCGAAAAACTGGGATTCCCTATGCTAAAAGAGGAGGCGGCTTCTCATGAATAAACAAGATGTATTACTTGAAATCGGCTTAGAAGAGATGCCGGCTCGTTTCATGCCAGAGAGCACAAAACAGCTAGGTGAGAAAGTAAAAGCATGGTTTGAAACGCAAAATATTTCATTCGAAGAAACTGCTTTATTTAACTCACCTAGACGTCTTGCTGTACTTGTGAAAGGTGTCGCAGAAAAACAAGAAGACATCAAAGAAGAAGCAAAAGGCCCGGCTAAAAAAATTGCCCAAGATGCTGAAGGCAATTGGACAAAAGCAGCTGAAGGCTTTGCAAGAGGCCAAGGTGCTTCAACAGATGATCTCTATTTCAAAGAGATCAAAGGAGTGGATTATGTCCATGTCCAAAAATTTCAAGAAGGAAAGCAAGTCAAAGACCTTCTGCCAGCGTTAGGTGAAATTGCTGCTTCATTAAGCTTTCCAAAGAACATGAGATGGGGAAGCGAGGATTTACGCTATATCCGTCCGATTAAATGGATTGTTTGTTTATTTGGAGAAGAGATTGTACCTGTTGAAATTGCTGGGGTGAAAAGCGGCCGTGAGACTAGAGGACACCGTTTTCTTGGAACGACAGCCAGCATTGACACACCTGCTTCCTATGAACAAACATTGCGCGATCAATTTGTGATTGCAGACTCAGAGAAAAGAAAACAATTCATTACTGAACAGCTAGATGCGCTATCTACAGAAAAAGGCTGGGTCATTCCTGTTGATCCTGAACTTTTAGAAGAAGTGAACGACCTTGTAGAATATCCAACTGTGCTGTCTGGTTCCTTTGAAGAAGAGTTTCTTGCATTGCCGGAAGAAGTATTGGTGACGACAATGAAAGAGCATCAGCGCTACTTCCCTGTGAAAAATGAGCAAGGGGAATTATTGCCGCACTTTATTACAGTCAGAAATGGAAACAGTGAGGCGCTGGAAAATGTCGCAAGAGGGAATGAAAAAGTACTTCGTGCGCGTTTATCAGATGCTGCATTCTTCTATAAAGAAGACGAAAAACTAGTGATTGAAGACAATATTAAAAAGCTTGATAAAGTGGTATTCCATGAGAAACTTGGAACAATCGGCGACAAGCTGAAGAGAGTGACAGACATTGCAACTCGTCTAGCGGTGCATGTCGGAGCAGATGACGAAACCACTAAACGTGTGGCGAGAGCAGCAAGTATTTCGAAGTTTGACCTTGTGACTCAAATGGTCTATGAATTCCCAGAATTACAAGGAATCATGGGTGAGAAATATGCAAGAGCTCTTGGTGAACATGAAGAAGTAGCAAGAAGCATCAACGAGCACTATATGCCGCGCTTTGCTGGTGACGAGGCGCCATCCACTTTGATTGGTGCAATTGTGGCAGTAGCAGATAAGCTTGATTCTATTTGTTCATTCTTCTCAATTGATGTGATCCCAACGGGTTCTCAAGACCCTTATGGACTTAGAAGACAAGCGAGCGGTATCGTTCAAATCCTGCTCGACCGTCATTGGAATATTTCATTTAAAGAGCTGTTAGCCCTTGCTCAAGTAAAGGCAGAACATGAAGCTGCTCTGATTGAATTTTTAACGCATCGTTTAAAATATGTTCTTCAAGCAGAGCATATCCGCCATGATGTTGTTGATGCAGTGCTGGATGTTGAAAATATTGAGCCATATGCAGTCGTCAAAAAAGCAGCTGTTCTTGAAGAGAGTGTGAAACAAGAAAGCTTCAAAGAAACGGCTGAAGCATTGGGTCGCGTCATTTCAATCAGTAAAAAAGGGGAAGACGCAGAGATTCAGCCTGAACTGTTTGAAAATGAACATGAGCAAAAGCTGTTTGAGGCGTATCAGCAAGTAGAGAAAGCTGTAAAGAAACATGTAGCAGCAGGACAATACAGCTTGGCACTTGAGGCGCTTGATACGTTAAAAACACCGATCGTTCATTATTTCGATCATACAATGGTTCATGCGGATGATGAAAAACTGAAGCGAAATCGTTTGGCACAAATGGTCAAACTAGCCAAAGTCATTCAATCATTTGCGAATATGAACAATTTAATTGTAAAATAAATACCTAAGAACGGTTGCCTTTTCCGAAGGGCAATCGTTTTTTACTCATTTAATTCACGGTTTTTGAGTGGATTTTTGTTTCATTCGGACAAAGATGCGCTATAATATGATGAGTTATGAAAATGATATACATAAAATAAAGATTTCGCTCTCTCTATTTAAAGGTGGTGAGTACAATCGAGTTAAATAAACGGCAAGAGCAGATTTTACAGATTGTCAAAGAGAATGGTCCGATCACTGGAGAGCATATCGCCGATCGGCTGAACTTAACAAGGGCGACCCTCAGACCGGATTTAGCCATTTTAACAATGTCAGGCTTTTTAGAAGCAAGACCAAGGGTCGGCTACTTTTTCACAGGAAAAACAGGCACGCAGCTTCTCGCAGATAAGCTGAAAAAACTTCAAGTGAAAGACTTTCAATCCATTCCAGTGGTGATACATGAGAATGTTTCGGTTTATGATGCGATTTGTACGATGTTTTTAGAGGATGTGGGCACATTATTCGTTGTGGACGATCACTCTATTTTAACAGGCGTGTTATCAAGAAAAGACCTCCTTCGTGCAAGTATAGGGAAACAGGAGCTTCCATCTATCCCTGTCCATATTATTATGACAAGAATGCCGAACATTACCGTTTGCCGCAAGGAAGATTTCATTATGGATGTGGCGAAGCACTTGATTGAAAAGCAAATAGATGCACTTCCTGTGATAAAAGATACGGATAAAGGTTTTGAAGTGGTCGGAAGAATTACGAAAACAAACATGACGAAAATACTTGTCAGCTTATCGGAGAACGAAATAATCTAATGACAGAAGACTGCGAGGGGATGTTATGAGTAATCGCGTAATTTTTGTGGTATCAGATTCAGTTGGAGAAACGGCAGAGCTCGTGGTCAAAGCGGCACTTAGCCAATTTGATGGCGGCTCATCAGACCATTCAAATATTAGAAGAATCCCGTATGTAGAGGATGTTGGTACGATTAAAGAAGTCATTTCACTGGCGAAAGCAGATAATGGGATCGTCTGCTTTACTCTTGTTGTGCCAGAAATGCGCCAATTCTTAATCGAGGAAGCAGAAGCAAACGGTGTCGTTTATTATGACATCATCGGTCCGCTCATTGATAAAATGGAGACGGCATATGGAAATGAAGCGAAACATGAGCCGGGTCGTGTACGTCAATTAGATGAGGACTATTTTAAAAAGGTAGAAGCCATCGAGTTCGCTGTGAAATACGATGACGGCAGAGACCCTAGAGGTATTCTAAAGGCTGATATTGTACTCATTGGTGTATCGCGCACGTCTAAGACACCATTATCTCAATATTTGGCACATAAACGGCTGAAGGTAGCGAACGTTCCAATTGTACCTGAAGTTGATCCGCCAGAAGAGTTATTTTCAGTTGATCCGAAGAAATGTATCGGTTTGAAAATTAGTCCAGACAAACTAAATCATATTCGCAAAGAGCGTTTAAAATCTCTTGGTTTAAATGATCGCGCTATTTATGCGAACATTGAGCGGATTAAAGAGGAACTAGAGTATTTTGAAAAAGTGGTTGACCGCATTAACTGTCAAGTCGTTGATGTATCGAATAAAGCAGTTGAGGAAACGGCAAATGTCATTCATCAAATGCTGACCAAAAGAGGTTCCGAATAAACTCAGGATGCTCCTCCTGGGTTTTTCCTATGGTGGGAAACGGGTAAACAAAAACAATGGCATATTTGCTGCATTTGTATTATAATAAAAAATTGTGATAAAATGATTGATTTTAGGTTTAAGTTAAGTCAAGAACGAATAAACTAATATTGGCAGAAGTCAAGTGATTCTGAACATAACTTTTCGACAAAATGAGTTTTACTGTTGATTGCTTTATAGGGGAAAAGTATGGTCTTTTTGCTTCTCTAAAGCAGGAATAAGGTGGAGGGATGGAGAATTAGTCACCTGAATGAACGTAAAAAAGAGAGGACGATTTATGTCGATGCAGATGCTTGTCCTGTAAAAGACGAAATCCTTTCTGTCGCATCTCAATTTCAAGTACCAGTGACGTTCATTGCTTCATATGAGCATTTTCAAACCAAAAGATCTCCACTTGAAGATTGGCGGTTTGTTGATACACATAAGGAAGCAGCGGATTTAGTCATTGCAAACTCAGCTGCCGCACATGATATTGTCGTCACCCAAGATATTGGTCTTGCCTCCTTACTGCTTCCGAGACAGGTCATTGTTCTGTCTGAAAGAGGACGAATGTACACAAACGAAACAATTGATTTTGATTTGGAACGCAGGCATGTTTCCAGCAAACAGCGAAGAAAAGGTGTATACGGAAAAGGTCCCAAAAAGCTTTTAGAAGAGGATAAGAAGCGATTTATGGCGCAACTACAAAAAATCCTGTCGAATCATGAAGGATTTTTAAATTAAAAGGCGAATAATGTACGACGGAGTGTTATTAGGATGAGCAAACGTATACCAGATGAACTTTTGGAGCAGATCCAAAAAAACGCAGACATTGTCGAAGTGATTGGAGAATACGTACAGCTTAGAAAGCAAGGTCGAAATTACTTCGGTCTTTGTCCATTCCATGGTGAAAATACTCCTTCATTCTCTGTTTCAGCAGATAAGCAAATCTTCCATTGTTTTGGCTGTGGTGCAGGAGGCAATGTGTTTTCTTTCCTCAGACAAATGGAAGGCTACTCATTTATTGAAGCCGTTTCACATGTGGCTGATAAGTACCATATTGATCTGCCTGATCAGGTGGCGAATGCTCAGATGAGTTCCTCTCAGCAAGAGGACACTGCAGATCATAAAATGATTGAGGCCCATGAGCTTCTTAAGAAATTTTACCACCATTTGCTGGTAAATACAAAGGAAGGTCAAAACGCACTCGATTATTTACGGTCCAGAGGCTTTACGGATGAAACAATTGCCAAGTTTGAGATCGGGTATGCTCTTGATTCTTGGGATTTCGTGACCAAGTTTTTAGAAAAACGAGGATTTGATCCTGTGATGATGGAGAAGGCTGGTCTTTTGATTCAACGTGAAAACGGCACAGGCTTTTTTGACCGCTTTAGAGATCGTGTCATGTTTCCCATTCATGATCATCATGGAACGGTCATCGCTTTTTCCGGAAGATCGCTTGGTGATCAGCAGCCTAAATATATGAATAGTCCTGAAACGCCGCTTTTTCATAAAAGTAAGCTGCTTTATCACTTTCATGACGCACGTATGCATATTCGTAAACGCGAACGGGCGGTTCTTTTTGAAGGATTTGCAGACGTCATCTCAGCTGTTACATCAGGTGTCGGTGAAAGTGTTGCAACAATGGGTACGTCTCTTACAGAAGAGCACGTAAAGCTTCTCAGGCGGAACGTAGAAGAGATCATCCTTTGCTATGACTCTGATACGGCCGGATACGAAGCGACCATGAAAGCATCAGATTTGCTTGGAAAAAGAGGATGTAAAGTTCGCGTTGCCATGATACCAGATGGACTTGATCCAGATGATTACATTCGTAAATATGGCGGCGAGAAATTTAGGAATGACATCATAGATGCAAGTGTGACATTAATGACGTTTAAGATGAATTTTTTCCGAAGAGGAAAAAACTTATCAGACGAAGGAGACCGTCTTACTTATATGAAGCAGGTTCTCCGAGAAATCAGCCGGTTAAACGGCTCTTTGGAGCAAGAGATTTACATGAAACAGCTTGCTGGGGAGTTTTCGATCTCACTTGATTCATTAAAAGAACAACTGGAGCTGTTTGAAAAACAGCAGCGGCAAGAAACCAAAAGCACGCAGGAAGAAAACGGGCTTGAAAAACGTCGTGCACATCTGTCAACACAAGTGAGAAGAAAGCGTCTGCGGCCGGCATATGAAAATGCAGAGCGAATGCTGCTTGCTCATATGTTAAAAAGCGATGACGTGATCCGCAAAGTACTTGACAGAATCGGGATTGAATTTAATATAGATTCGCACAGGGCGCTGGCAACGTACATTTATGCCTTGTATGAAGAAGGCAAAGAACCAACGCCGCAGCACCTGATGAACCGGATAGAAGATGATGTCATGAATCAGCTGTTGACGGATATATTGATGATTCAAGTCGGAGACGAACTAAGTGAAGCTGAATTAAGTGATTATGTAAAAAAAGTGTTGAATCATCGGAATTTGTCAATGATAAAGGAAAAAGAACTAGAACGTGCAGAAGCGGAGAGGCAAAAAGATTTCTTCAAAGCGGCAACACTTGCAAAAGAAATTATTCAGTTGAACCGTTCGCTGAAGTAATACGTCTATTATTAATGACAGGACTTACGGCTGGCAATGAATCCTTTACGGGAGGAGCATAAGACCGCAAGCATCTTGCCTTCATCATTATTTATTTTATTTCCTATTTGCTTCGTCAGCTGTTTGATAGAGAGAGAAAAGCAGGACGGAAGTAAATCGCAAGTTACTTTAGAATTCGTTGCAAGCTTTGGAAGGAGGGATCCATAATGGCTGATAAACAAGCCCACGAAACCGAAACTGAATTAACCTTTGAACAGGTGAGAGATAAGCTCACTGAAACGGGTAAAAAACGGGGCGTTTTAACATACGAAGAAATTGCAGAGCGTATGTCTAGCTTTGAAATTGAATCAGACCAAATGGATGAATACTATGAATACTTAGGCGAACAGGGTGTAGAGCTCATTAGTGAAAACGAAGAGACAGAGGACCCAAATGTTCAGCAGCTGGCTAAAGCAGAAGAAGAATTTGACCTGAATGATTTAAGCGTACCACCAGGTGTCAAAATCAATGATCCTGTTCGTATGTACTTAAAAGAAATCGGACGCGTCAATTTGTTATCTGCTAAAGAAGAAATTACGTATGCTCAAAAGATCGAAGAGGGCGATGAGGAATCAAAAAGAAGATTAGCGGAAGCGAACCTTCGTCTCGTTGTCAGCATTGCGAAACGCTATGTCGGTCGTGGTATGCTGTTCCTTGACTTGATTCAAGAAGGAAACATGGGTCTGATGAAGGCGGTTGAGAAGTTTGATTACCGCAAAGGATATAAATTCTCAACATATGCGACTTGGTGGATTAGACAGGCGATCACACGTGCGATTGCCGATCAGGCGAGAACAATCCGGATCCCGGTTCATATGGTGGAAACGATTAATAAATTGATCCGTGTTCAAAGACAGCTTCTGCAAGACCTAGGCAGAGAACCAACGCCTGAGGAAATTGCTGAAGACATGGATTTAACTCCAGAAAAGGTAAGAGAGATCCTTAAAATTGCGCAAGAGCCTGTATCTTTAGAAACACCTATTGGTGAAGAAGATGACTCGCATCTTGGTGATTTTATCGAAGACCAAGAGGCGACATCTCCATCTGACCACGCTGCGTACGAACTCTTAAAAGAGCAGCTTGAAGATGTATTAGACACGCTGACGGACCGTGAAGAAAATGTGCTAAGACTACGTTTCGGACTAGACGACGGAAGAACTCGCACGTTAGAAGAGGTTGGAAAGGTGTTCGGCGTAACAAGAGAGCGTATCAGACAAATTGAAGCGAAAGCTCTTCGTAAATTAAGACACCCAAGCAGAAGTAAACGATTAAAAGACTTCTTAGAGTAGAAACCGGACGGATCTTGAAAGAGATCCGTTCTTTCTTATCAAAAATGAAAACGCTTTTTTCAATCTGATTATATTTTACTGAATAACAAATGAATTTGCAACGTTCTTAGAGAAAAGATGTATAAAAAATACATCTAAATGTGCTGAAGACTTCATTTCTCATCTAGAATCATTTTTGTCTAATCTGTGAACTTGACCAAAGTTTTGTATCATAATTCGTTTACTTTTTGTAAAATTAAAGTAGAATTAGAATTGTTTGCATAGTCTCAAAGGGGTTTTCACAAAGGGGAGGATGAAAGAAATGAAACGGAATCCACTTATACCATTTTTATTGATTGCCATTTTAGGTATTGGACTCACTTTTTTCTTATCAATGAAGGGGCTGAAAGATGAAGAAAAAATTGCCTCTGGGGGCAAAGAGCAAAAGCAAGAAGAGACAGCAAATGCAACGCCGGAAGAATTGTATAAGCAGAACTGCATAAGCTGTCACGGGGAAAACTATGAAGGCGGCGCAGGTCCTGCATTAAAAGGTGTTGGAGACAAGCTTGAAGTAGCTGACATCAAGAAGAAAATTCAAGAAGGCGGCAACGGGATGCCAGGCGGGCTGATTCCAAATGAAAAGCTCGATGAAATGGCGGAATGGGTGTCTAAAATTAAATAATCTTACACAAAAAGCTCTTTTTCAAAAGAAGAGCTTTTTTCATTTGAAAACGACTTTTAAAAAGTCCATAATTTATATAAGATAGACAAGTATGAACATTAAAGAAAAGTAGTGATACGTATGAATGAAATGAATTTATCGAAACGATTAAAAAAAGTCGCGGACTTTTTACCAGATGAGGCAGTCTTCGCTGATATCGGCTCAGACCATGCCTATTTGCCATGCTATGCGATTCTGCATCAAAAAGCAGTGAAAGCCATTGCTGGTGAAATTACTGATGGACCGCTTCAATCGGCGCAGCAGCAAGTACATAGACTTGAATTAGATGAACAGATATCGGTCAGAAAAGGAAATGGCCTTGAAGTCATTGAAAAAGGCGAAGTGAATGCAGTGACGATTGCAGGTATGGGCGGGGCACTCATCGCAAGCATTCTAAATGAAGGAAGACATAAGCTCGCCGGCCATGAGCGGCTCATTCTACAGCCGAATATCCATGCCCACCATATTCGTTTATGGCTTTATCAAGAGGGGTATGAATTGATAGATGAAGTCATTTTAGAAGAGGACGGCAAAATATACGAAATCATCATCGCAGAAAAAGGCGATAAAGATAAAGCCTATAAAGGAATGTCACTTGAAGCAGGCATACTGGTAGGTCCGTTTCTTGCGAAAGAGCAAAATGACGTTTTCCAGCGCAAGTGGATGCAAGAGCTTCAGCATATGGAGAAGATAGAAAGTCAAATTCAGCAGGCGGCGCGGACAGAAGAAAATAAAGAACGCCTTGAAGAGCTGAATGAGAAAATAAAGATGCTAAAGGAGGTTTTGACTGTTGGCTAAAACAGTAAATGGGCATGAAATCATCCAATTGTTTGAACAATTCTCACCAAAGGCGTACGCCATGGAAGGGGATAAAATTGGTCTTCAGATTGGGACTTTAAATAAAAAAGTAACCAATGTGATGATCACCTTGGATGTATTAGAGAATGTAGTAGATGAGGCGATCGAGCGAAAAGTGGATCTTATTATTGCTCACCATCCGCCGATTTTTCGACCATTAAAACATGTAGCGACGGATCAGCCGGCTGGACGGATCATTGAAAAATGCATCAAACATGATATTGCGGTATATGTGGCACATACGAATTTAGACGTAGCTGATGGCGGAGTCAATGACCTGCTTGCTGAGGCCTTAGAGCTCGAAGAAACAAGAGTGTTAGTGCCGACATATGAAGATCCGATCAAACAGCTTGCTCTGTATGTCCCAGAGGAATTTGAAGAGGCCATCCGGACAGCTTTAGGAAATGCGGGCGCCGGCCATATCGGCAACTACAGCCATTGTGCGTTTTCAAATGAAGGGACAGGCAGCTTTCTGCCATCAGAAGAAGCTGAGCCGTTTATTGGTGAGTCGGGTCAATTAGAATTTGTGAAAGAAGTGCGGATTGAAACCATTTTCCCAGCAAGTATAGAAAAACAAGTGATTCGCGAAATGATCAAAGCACATCCTTATGAAGAAGTCGCCTATAGTGTACACACGACAGACCTTCCTCCTATTCAAAAAGGTCTTGGCCGTATTGGAGAGCTAAATGAGCCAATGACACTAAGAGATTTCACGCAATTTGTGAAAACGAAGCTAGATGTGAATGGTGCTCGTTTTGTAGGAGACCAAAACGCTGTTGTGAAAAAAGTGGCGGTGCTTGGCGGAGACGGAAATAAATATATCCATCAAGCGAAAAGAATGGGTGCAGATGTGTATGTGACAGGAGACCTTTATTTCCATGTTGCGCACGATGCCATGATGCTAGGGCTGAACGTTGTGGACCCAGGACATTATGCTGAAAAGATTATGAAAGAGGGCGTAAAGGCGAAGCTTCAATCGCTATGTGCGGATAAAAAATATGACGTACAGCTCTTTGTTTCTGAATCAAACACAAACCCATTTCAATTTATGTAAACAAAAAACGTCAGAGCATATCCGCTCTGACGTTTTCTTATTTCTTTGTTTTGACGCGAGGTAAAATTTTAGAAAGAGGGACGGTTCGTTCAATCTTCCAAGTTGTTTCATCATCTGGTTCATAGTTTTCTAAGAAACGAATGACTTCCTTTGTAATAGGTGTTGGTGTTGAAGCACCAGCAGTAACGGCAACGGTTTTGACGCCCTGCAGCCATTCCAGCTTGAGTTCACTTAAGTCGCCAATACGGTAAGCCTGCGTTCCGGCAATCTCCATTGACACTTGTGCGAGACGGTTAGAGTTATTACTTTTTGGATCGCCGACAACAATGGTTAAATCGGCTTGGCCAGCTTGCTGCGATACAGCTTCCTGACGCACCTGTGTCGCAAGGCAAATTTCTTGATGATACTCGACGTGAGGGTATTTCTCTTTAATCAGCTCCATCAGGTCGTGGACATCCCATTGAGACATCGTCGTTTGGTTCGTGATGAGCAGTTTTTCTGATGTTAAATCGAGTGCCTCAATGTCAGCTTCTGTTTCGACAAGATGTACCTTGTCAGGGGCTACTCCGACAGCTCCTTCTGGCTCAGGATGACCCTTTTTCCCAATATAAATAATGTCATAGCCATCGGCTGTTTTCTCTGAAATGAGTTCGTGTGTTTTCGTTACATCGGGACAGGTCGCATCAATGGCGACAAGGCCTTTTTCTTCTGCGATTTGACGGACCTCAGGAGAAACGCCATGAGCTGTGAAAATGACTGTTCCACTTTCAACCTGCTTTAAAATGTCTAAGCGGTTTGGTCCGTCCAGTGTATAAATACCATCTTCTTCGAAGGCATCAGTGACATGTTTGTTGTGCACAATCATACCTAATATATAAATTGGGCGTGGCAAGTTCTTATCAAGTGCGGCATTTTTAGCAATGACCATTGCATCTACAACGCCATAGCAATAGCCACGCGGCGATATTTTAATTACATTCATTTATTCGTCCTCCTGTAGGGAAGTGCTGCTAGAGAAGAACAATATAAAAAGCCGTAAAAAACGGCTTTTTATCATTCTCTTGCTTCCATTATAGCCAAAGTAAGCGTATATATCAAAGATTGTTATACGCAGTGAACACTTCGCCGTTAAAAGATCACTAGACATATAGTTTTGGAACAGAGCTGCCAGATCTTTTTTTCGGTTTTGCTTCAGGAACAGATGATGTGTGAGGTGCTGTTTTTTTGACGAGGATGTCTTCTGGTTCTTTATTTTTTTCTATTTTGTCAGTTTGTGCTTCTTCCTCGTGCACTTCTGTTTCCGCGCTGGTCTCCGTTGATTCTACATCAGCATCATTTGCACTTTCTTCATCATCATCCGCACTGCCAAGCTGGCTGTACAGTTTAATCATCGCCGGCAAATTTCTCACTAAAGGACCGTATTGCTGAATCATTGGCGTAAATTGCTGCGCCATCCCGAGCACTTTTTGAACATTTCCTAACATGCTTGAGAGGGTCGCAGGATTTGTGAAGCTCTGGATTCCTTGTAATCCCGCACCACCTCCAGAGACTCCAGCTCCTCCTGCGCCAGGAAGAAATTTAGAGAGCATGCCTTTAATTCCTGCGCCGCCGCCTAGTGCACGGCTCTCACCTCCTGGAATTCCGCCCATCCCGGGTAAACCGCCTCCCTGTACAGATGGGGAGCGAGGCATCATTTGCTGAAATGGATTGCCTTGCCCTTGAAAAGGCTGCTGGATAGGAGGCTGCTGCCCTCTTTGAAACATTCTGGGCTGTCCGCCATTTCCAAGGTGCCGGCGTGAGGGACGGCGCGGCTGAAAATCGCCCATAGGCCTTTGCCCTAACATACTTGTACCTCCCTTACTGCATTCTCTTTCTCTTCATAGGTTATGCAAGGAAGCACCAATTGGTTTCCTGTAGGAAAAGCGGACATGGTTTTTTTACTGAAAATCAGCTATAATGAGGAGATGAGCAAAAAGGCATTGCCTTAAGGAGTGAAAACATGAAAGAAACGAAATTTACGACATATGAATTAAAGCCTTTTATTATAGATGCTATTCATGAACTAGGCTTTTATGAGCCGACTGATATTCAAAAAAGAATCATCCCTGCTGTTTTAAAAGGAGAAAGCGTGATTGGCCAGTCACAAACCGGAACAGGAAAAACTCATGCCTACTTACTGCCGCTGATTCATTCAATTGATCCAAGCAAAGAACAGGTACAAGTGGTGATTACTGCACCTACAAGAGAATTAGCCAATCAAATTTTCAAAGAAGCTCAAACGATTTTAAAGAATGCTTCTCCAGAAGAAGAGATCAAAGCAAAGCTTTACATTGGCGGAACGGACAAGCAGAAATCAATTCAAAAGCTAAAAAACCAGCCGCATTTGGTTGTCGGTACACCTGGACGTATTGCTGACCTCATTCATGAGCAGGCGCTGAATGTTTACAAAGCGACCTCTCTTGTTATTGATGAGGCTGATTTAATGTTGGATATGGGATTTTTAGAAGATGTGGACCGTATCGGTGCACAAATGCCAGAACAGCTGCAAATGCTTGTGTTCTCTGCAACCATCCCAGAAAAACTAAAGCCTTTCCTGAAAAAATATATGGACAATCCAAAGTATGCACATGTTGAACCAAGACGGATTACAGCTGAAAACATTCAGCATATTTTAGTTCCGTCTAAACAGCGTGATAAATTAAAATTGCTCCATGAAATGGTGACGAATGTACAGCCATATTTAGGGATCATTTTTGCCAATACAAAAACAACTGTTGATGAAATCGCATCGTTTCTACAAGAAAAAGGAATGAAAATCGGTGTGCTCCATGGCGGATTGACGCCGCGCGAACGTAAAAAAGTCATGAAACAAATTGAAGATTTGGAGTTCACTTATATTGTGGCATCTGATCTTGCAGCTCGCGGGATTGACATTAAAGGCGTCAGCCACGTGATTAACTATGAACTTCCATCTGATCTTGATTTTTATGTGCACCGCGTTGGAAGAACAGCTCGTGCGGGTTCTTCTGGAATTGCCATGACCATTTATGAGCTGGCTGATGAGGATGCACTCATTCAAATTGAGAAAATGGGCGTTGTGTTTGAAAACAAAACCATTGTTCATGGCGAATGGCGAGATGCAGATGACCGTCTGAAGCGTCAAAGACGTAAAAAAGCCCCAAATGAAATTGAAGAAAAAGCAAAACGTCTTGTGAGAAAACCGAAAGCCGTCAAACCTGGATATAAAAAGAAAATGACACGTGAGATGGATAAAATCAAAAGACAGGAACGTAGAAAGTCAAAGCGTAATGGAAAGTAGGGGGAAACATTGTTAAAGATTGGTTCACATGTATCCATGAGCGGAAAACATATGCTTCTTGCAGCGAGTGAGGAAGCTGTCTCTTATGGTTCGAATACGTTTATGATTTATACAGGTGCACCGCAAAATACGCGCCGTAAAAAAATTGAAGACCTCAATATTAAAGCAGGACAAGCGCATATGAAAGAGCATGGCATGACGGATATCGTCGTGCATGCTCCGTATATTATCAATATTGGAAATACAGTGAATCCAGCGACATTTGAGCTTGGTGTAGACTTCCTTCGCTCTGAGATTGAGCGTACGGAAGCGCTGGGAGCAAGACAAATTGTTCTCCACCCGGGTGCGCATGTCGGAGCAGGAGCAGAAGCAGGAATTCAAAAAATCATTGAAGGTTTAAACGAAGTCATTGTGAAAGGTCAAGAGGTTCAAATTGCACTTGAAACAATGGCGGGAAAAGGATCAGAGTGCGGAAGAAGCTTTGAAGAGCTTGCCCAAATTATCGACGGAGTGACACATAACGAAGCTCTTTCTGTCTGCTTTGATACGTGTCACACGCACGATGCTGGTTATCCGATTGTGAGTGACTTTGATGGTGTATTAGAAGAATTTGATCGAATTGTTGGTATTGACCGAATCAAAGTTCTTCATATTAATGACAGTAAAAATGTGCAAGGCGCAAGAAAAGACCGACATGAAAATATCGGTTTTGGTGAAATTGGTTTCGATGCACTGAGCTATATTGTGCATCATCCGCAGCTTCAAGATGTGCCGAAAATTCTAGAAACGCCTTATGTAGGTGAAGATAAAAAGAACAAAAAACCACCTTACAAATTCGAAATTGCCATGCTGAAAGAAAAGCAATTTGATGAAGGCTTACTAGATAAAATTACGGGTCAGTAAAAAAGGATGCAACATGTTGAGGTGCCGCTAAATGCGGCCCTTTTTTGCTTAACTTGTAAACTGGTTAAACAAATCATTCACAGTCTGTGCTGTCTGTTTAGAAGTAATCGCTTCTACTTGCTTAAGAAGCCGGTTGCGCTCTGAGTCATTAAAAATATTGATGTTTTTCCCGTTCATGAGTTTGGCCACCTCAGCAGCTTGATGAGACGTTAAACTGACGCCATACTGTTTCGCATACCTTAACAGATCATTTGCTGTGATCTGATTGAGCCGCTGCAGGACAATTTTTTGAATTAAAATCAATTCCATTCCTCCCCTCTGTAACAATGTATGGGCGAAAACGGAAAATGTGCAAAAAATTTTATTTTATTCTGTGAAATGATAAAATAGTAAAGTGGATAAAATGTTCATTGAAAATTTAACTTGTGTAGAAGGGAGAACGTATGGCAAATAGTAAACAGCATAGAAAGGAATCAGTGCCTCATTTTATTTTGAGAATTTTTCTGATTCTAGTAGGAGCTGCATGTGCAGCAGTCAGCATTGAATTATTTTTAGTGCCAAACAATATTATTGATGGGGGCATCATCGGCATTTCGCTTATTTTGGATTATCTCTTTACAGATAACCCGTTTATTAATTTTGCGACGATTGTTGTCATTTTAAATATTCCATTTATGATATCAGGATACAAGCATATTGGGAAAACCTTTCTGATTTCCACTGTGATTGGGATTGTCAGCTTAGCCGTGATTGAATCTTCACTTCATCATGTGGAGGCATTTACAACACAGCCGATCTTAGCCACTGTATTTGGCGGACTATTACTTGGATTTGGTGTTGGACTTGTCATCCGTAATGGAGGTTCAATGGATGGAACAGAGATCTTGGGAATTCTTCTGACGAAAAAAATTCCTTTTTCCGTCGGTGAGTTTGTCATGATCGTCAATGTGTTCATTTTTATTTGGGCGGGCTTTGTTTTTGGACCAGAGCAGGCTATGTATTCTGTCATGACATATTATTTGGCAATGAAAACAATTGATGCTGTCATTCAAGGGCTTGATGAAACAAAAGCTGTCATTATCGTCTCAGACTATTATGATGAAATTTCAGATGCGATTCTGCATCGACTCGGCAGGGGAACGACAAAGCTGAGAGGAAAAGGCGGCTATACAGATGAAGAAAAAGATGTCATCTACGCCGTTGTCACAAGGCTTGAAATTACAAAGCTGAAATCTATTGTATTTGAAATTGATGACCAAGCATTTATCACGATTATGGATACGCATGAAACAAAAGGCGGTAAGTTCAAAACAGCCATTCATTAGCTTTTATTTTACTTTTTTATCTTTCTTTTATATAATGAAATGTATGTATGGACAGAGAAAATGGCAAAAGCCATTTTCTTTTTGTTGTATAAATCGTAATCATTCTTTTTATATTGATTAAAGGTGGAAAGATTCATGGCAAAGCCAATTATTGAAATGAAGGACATTTCGTACTCGTATGGACAGCGAAATGTCATTGATCACATTCATTTAACAGTAGAGGAAGGAAACTTTCTAGCACTTGTTGGACCGAATGGTTCTGGTAAAACAACCTTATTAAAATGCCTGCTTGGGCTCATTAAACCGCAGCAGGGTGAATTAAAGCTATTTGGCACGCCTGTCTCAAAATTTAGAGACTGGGATCAAATTGGATTTGTTTCTCAAAAGGCGAATAGCTTTAATACAGGTTTCCCTGCTTCTGTATATGAGGTCGTCGCAAGCGGACTGACCGCAAAAATTGGTTTGTTTAAACGAATGAGCAAACAGGATAAATGGCAAGTGGAAGATGCCATTCGCTCAGTTGGCATACAGGATTTAAAGCATCAAAACATCGGTGAGCTTTCTGGCGGGCAGCAGCAGCGTGCATTTATTGCCCGTGCGCTTGTCAGTCAGCCGAAGCTGCTCATTTTGGATGAGCCCACGGTTGGAGTAGACCAGCGGACAGTAGAAGGCTTTTATCAGCTGCTCGAAACATTGAACAAAGAAAAAGGAATGTCTTTAATTCTCGTCACACACGACGTTGGCACCGTTTCTGATAAAGTCACCCATGTGGCTTGTTTAAATCAGACACTGCATTTTCACGGGGATGCAGAAGCGTTTGATTCAATGGATGATCAGGCGCTATCCCAATTTTACGGGCATGACATTCAAGTGATTCATCACGATCATCACCATCATGGGGGACATGAATAATGCTATTTCCATTTTTTCATTATGAATTTTTACAAAATGCGTTTATCGCAGGGTTACTGATTGGTTTTATTGCACCCTTACTTGGTGTATTTATTGTCGTAAGAAGGCTTTCGCTTATTGCAGATGCCCTCAGTCACGTATCACTTGCCGGTATTGCCGCAAGTTTATTTCTTGATAAAAAGTTTGGCCTTTTGACAGGGGTAAGCCCGCTCTACTTAGGGATGGCTTTTTCTGTTGCAGGTTCATTGTTTATTGAACGCTTGCGCTCCGTGTATAAGCATTATCAGGAGCTTGCCATTCCCATCATCTTATCAGGTGGTATTGGGATTTCCGTCATCTTCATTTCACTGGCGAATGGCTTTAATACAGATTTGTTTAGTTATTTATTCGGAAGTGTCAGTGCGGTTTCAAGACTTGATCTTTGGATTATTGTAGGGATCTCACTCGTTGTTGTGTTAGTTGTTGTGCTTTTATATAAAGAATTGTTTCTGCTTTCTTTTGATGAAGAGCATGCAAAGGCTTCTGGTATTTCAGCAAAATGGATTCATTTTATTTTTATCTTAGTTGTTGCACTTGTCATTGCGGCATCGATGCGTATCGTCGGTACACTGCTTGTGTCGGCGCTCATGACGCTTCCTGTTGCGGCAAGTATCCGCATTGCCAAAGGATTCAAACAGGCGATTTTCCTTTCGATCTTGTTTGGTGAATTGTCTGTATTGGCCGGATTGATTTTAAGCTATTATCTTGATTTAGCGCCAGGCGGAACCATTGTGATGCTGTCGATCTTGATTTTAATCGGGTGTATTAGTATTGGGAAATTCAGAAGGGGGAATCAACATGAACGTACAAGAAGCGCTTGATTTATTAAAGGAAAAAGGCTACAAATATACAAGCAAACGTGAAGACATGCTTCAATTGTTTTCTGATTCTGATAAATACTTGACCGCTAAAAATGTGCTGACGGCACTAAGTGAAGACTACCCGGGTCTCAGCTTTGATACAATTTATCGAAACTTGTCACTATATGAAGACCTTGGAATATTAGAAACAACGGAATTGTCAGGGGAGAAACTTTTCCGTTTTAAATGTTCATTTTCCCATCATCACCATCACTTTATTTGTCTTACATGCGGGAAAACAAAAGAGATCGATGCCTGCCCTATGGACAAGCTCGACGCTGATTTAGAGGATTATCATATTAGTGGACATAAATTTGAAATATATGGAACATGTCCTTCTTGCGAACCGAAGGAAGTTCACTCATGAAAAAGCCAGCCATGGAGCTGACTTTTTTGTTTTGTCTTTTGAAAACGTTTTACAAAGAGAGGCTGTTTCATTAAAATGAGATTAAGGTACTACTTTTTAAAGTAAAAGGAGGGGTAAAAGTGGCCTATTACGTCGTGTTTGATGTAGGCGGGACGAGAACAAAACATGGATTAATGGATCAGGATGGGGAGCTTGTCACAAGTGGTGACTATGAAACGAACTGCCGGCAGCTTGAACCGTTTTTAGAAGCCATGGCGGATGTGGTCAGGCAATATCAAAGGATGCAGGATGTCAGCGGTATCGCCATCAGTCTTCCAGGTTTTGTGGACAGTGAATCAGGTTATACAGAATTTGCAGGCGCCATCATCGCCTTAAATGGTCAAAATGTAAAAACACTTTTAGAAGAGAAAACGTCTCTTCGTGTAGAAGTGGAAAATGATGCGAACTGTGCAGCTCTCGCAGAAAAATACAGCGGTCATGCGAAAGATTGTGATAGCTTTATTTGTATGACAATTGGCACGGGTGTCGGCGGGGGTATTTTTGCTAATGGTCAGCTTGTGCGCGGTGCATCCTTCCGCGGTGGTGAATTTGGCATGATGCTGACAGAGACGGAAAATGGCCAGTTTACAACTCTTAACAGCAGCGCTTCAACGGCTGGATTAATTCGGAGCTATAAAGAAAAGCAAGGAATTCCGCAAAGTGCTCAAATAGACGGTCAAGAAATTTTTGAAAAGGCGAAGCATGATCCGGCCATTGAGAAGCTGATGGATCAATGGTACAAGCGAATAGCCATAGGCGTTTACAATGTAGCAACTGTTCTTAACCCAGAAAAAATCCTCATTGGCGGAGGCGTAAGTGCAAGAGCAGATTTATTACAAAACATTGAAAAACATTTACATACACTGCATGCGTGGAAGAACATTCAGGTGAAGCTGGAAACTTGCTACTACTTAAATCAGGCAGGCATGAAGGGGGCACTGTACCATTTTCTCATGAAAGAAGGGCAGCTTGCTCCATCACAAAAGCCGATACATTAAATGTATCGGCTTCAGCGTGTAGACTCGCGAATAATCCGCTTCGGTGCTCGCTCAGTTACATTAATAAGCAGTTTGCAGACGCTGTTCGTATTGTTTGATCCATTGAGACGCTTCCTGCCAGTTGTTCACGCGAATAATTCTGTCGTCAATTGGCATTTGATTATAAGGGGAGTTAAAAAGAATAACCGGAATGTCAGCTTCTTTTGCAATCATTGTGGCATTGCCATGATGGTCTTCAAAAAATACATCAATCTTGTGCTTTTGAACGGCTTCCAGCTTATGATGACCGCCAACCAGCTCAATAGCATCATAGTGCACATCATGTTCTTGAAACCACTTGTAGGTGATATCCGAATGCTGCTGCCTTCTTGCGGTAATATAAATCAGTCTGTGCTGCAGCTTCATTTCGTCGAGGATCTCTTTTGCACCCTCAGCAGGCTTTGCCTGTTTATAAATAAGAGGCTCGTGTTGATCCATCCAGCCCCAAAATTCTTCTTGAGAAATCTTTAAAAGCTTCGTCAAATCATACTCTGTCATATCATCTAGTGTCATGGCACATTGGAACGACTCATTTAAGTAGGGAACAAAGGTGTCCTGTGCCGTCACTGTACCATCAATATCAATTCCTAAACGTAACATGCCCACACTCCTCATTTTTATACTCTTAAAGTGTAACATAATCAATTCACAATTCCAGCAAGTTTTAGCAATCATGAAACAGACATTTTTGCTCATACTAAAAAAGCTCCTTTCTATTAACCAAAAGGGGGAATTGATCATGGAAAGAGACGAGGATTTCAGAAGAAATGATCGTGAAATCGACACACATTTTAGTAATGATGATGGCTATTTAGAGGAAACAGCTGCTGAAATTGCAGAGCCATATCAAGCTTCAAGAGATCGAGAAGATAGACGAGGACGTGACCAAGCAGGTGACGATTCAGGCAGTAAAGGGATAGGCTATACAGCACTCGCGATTGCGATTATCTCATTATTTGTCTTGCCGGTGCTATTAGGGGTAGCGGCAATCGTCGTTGGTTATATTGCAAGAAGAAAAGGAGCACATGCGCTTGGCGCGTGGTCAATTGGGATCGGAATTGTTTCCGTTATCCTAGGCATATTTATCACCCCGTTCTTTTAACAAGAACAGAAAAACGCCTGACTATGACGTCAGGCGTTTTTTGTTAGGCATTCGCTTGTTTTTCTTTTTCAGCTTCCATTTTCGCATAATGTTCTTCAGCGATTTTATCGATTTCTTTTTTCAGTTCTTCGACCATTGTTTCTTCCGGTACTTTACGAACAATTTCACCTTTACGGAACAATAAGCCTTCGCCTCTAGCACCTGCGATTCCGATATCCGCTTCACGTGCTTCACCTGGACCGTTAACAGCGCAGCCGAGAACAGCAACTTTAATCGGTGCTTTGATTTTAGAAATATATTCTTCGACTTCATTTGCAATGCTGATGAGGTCAATTTCAATTCGTCCACAAGTTGGGCAGGAGATCAGTGTTGCTGCATTTGATGCAAGACCAAATGATTTCAACAATTCACGTGCTACTTTTACTTCCTCAACTGGGTCAGCACTTAATGAAATACGGAGGGTGTTCCCAATCCCCATATTCAAAATAGCGCCAAGTCCAGCTGCACTTTTGACTGTACCTGCAAATAACGTACCTGATTCTGTAATCCCAAGGTGAAGAGGATAATCAAAGGCTTTAGCCGCTTTTTCGTATGCTTCAATTGCAAGGTTTACATCAGATGCTTTCATACTGACGATGATGTCATGAAAGTCTAGGTCTTCTAGAATTTTAATGTGATGCAGTGCACTTTCGACCATACCATCTGCTGTTGGATAGCCGTATTTATCAAGAATCTTTTTCTCTAATGAACCAGCGTTTACGCCAATACGGATTGGAATGCCTTTTTCTTTTGCTGCTTTGACAACCGCTTCGACTTTTTCTCTTCTTCCGATGTTTCCTGGATTGATTCGGATTTTGTCTGCGCCTGCTTCGATTGCTTTCAGTGCAAGCTTGTAGTCAAAATGAATATCCACAACAAGCGGGATGTTAATTTGTTTTTTAATGTCCGCAATTGCATTTGCTGCACGCTCATCTGGACATGCGACACGCACGATTTGACAGCCTGCCTCTTCTAAACGTTTAATTTCAGCGACTGTCGCTTCGACATCATGTGTTTTGGTTGTTGCCATACTTTGAATGACAACCTCATTATTTCCACCTATAGTTAAAGGTCCCACTTTGACGGGACGCGTTTTAGTACGATGTGTGACTTCACTCACTTGTCAATCGCTCCTTAGTGTACAAGCAATCCTTTGCCGTGTACGTCGTGTTTTACAGTTCATATTGTAACAGTCTCTTTGTATGAATGACAAGGAATTAACGTTTTATCTCTTATAGACAGGAAACTTATATGTGCTGCCTGCCCTGATTTCGTTCGCCTTAACACCTTGATTCAGCTCCTCGAAATCTTTAATGACATCATCAAGTGGCTTGCTTGTATGTACGATGGAGAGGACCGTTTCACCTTGTTTAACAGTGACATTCTTATAAGTCTTTTTCTCAGCTGTTTGAAGCGCACTTGCTGGGACAGCTTGGTTTCCCTCAACAGGGATGGTTCCATTTTTCAAATCAAAAAAGATAATAAAGAGGACAAACAAACTGATTAGTAAAAAAAGAATTCGCCGCATTTTACTCACCGCTTTTAAGAGTTTACTTCAGTCTATGCATGTCCTGAAATGATAGAACCAAAAAGAGGAGAAAAGCTGGAAAGGGTGGTTCTAGTTCGTTCTAGTATGTCTCTTGTAATAAAACTGCTTGGTTCGTTGGTGAAAATAGGAGGGCAAGCTCATATGACGATGATGATAAAATAAGAAAGGGGGAGATTTAATGAAGAAAGTTAGTCAGCATATATATGTGAGAACACTAACAGAAAATGATGCAGAATCACTGTTAACATTAGAGCTTGAGAATCGCTCATATTTTCAGGAATTTACACCTTTGGTCAAAGATGATTTCTTCACGTTACCTCGTCAAATTGAACGAATTCAGCGGAGTAGGCAAAGAATTGCACAAGATGAATCTTACATGCATGGTATTTTCTTAAATGAAACAGGTGCCTTAATTGGGACGATCTCATTAAGTTCTGTCGTAAGAGGTCCGATAGAAGGAGCTTGGCTCGGGTATGTTCTCGATCAAAGGCAGGGCGGAAATGGATATATGACAGAAGCCATTCGTTTAATCATTGACTATGCCTTTTTTGAGTTGAATCTCCATCGTATTGAGGCTGGAGTAAAGCCAAGTAATAAGGGTTCCATTCGTGTACTTGAAAAGACAGGTTTTGAAAATGAGGGACTAAATCGTAAAAAAGTAAAGATTAATGGAGTGTGGGAGGATCACTATTTGTTTGCGATCATCCATCCAAATGAGTCCTAGCATGAATAGACATAAAAAGCTCCTCCGAGCCGGGGGAGCTTTCATTGTGTAGACAAATCCATGTTCGATGGATCATTTGCTTTTTTTTGCAGGAATTTCTTTCACAACAAGATATAAAAAGATAAAGTTAATGACCCAATTTAATAAAAATGAGTTTGCAACAGGCGTGTTTAATGCACTCATAATGGCGAAAAAGACCGTTGTTAATGTGAGTGAATAAGCGGAGAGCTTCCAAAGCATTTGGAAGGACAGCTCTTTTTGCTGCATTCGTTTAATAAATGTACCAAGCATCGCAAGGAATGTTGCGCTGATAAACATGAGAGCCGCAGTTGATAGATATAGCAGTACACAGATGACAGGGATGATAATCGCTTGGTTCTGATTTGTGACGCGGGCGAGTTCATCTTTTGTCAGCGTTCCACCAAGGAGCTGGTATGGAATATCTGTCATTTGTCCATCAATAGCAATCACTGCTTTTTCCTTTAACAAAGCGATGGCCGTTTGCTTTGATTCAAGCTCACTTGCTTTTATTTTTTCAGCAGGATCAAAGATAATCGTGATGCCGTTTTCTTCTTTTTCTATTGGTTCACTTTGATCCGCTTGAAGCTTTCCTTTTTCGATTGAAAAGTCGGGTAAATCTTTTTTGATCACATGCTGAAATCCTGACATCGCATTCGAGATCTCTTGGCTCATATGATACCCCTGAGGAACTGCTGCGATAATTGAGAGGATAAAAATGAATAAAATCGCTTTACCGATCCCTGTAAACCGTGCTTTAGCAATATCTTTTGGTGAATAAATTCCTTTTAACAATAGATTAAATACGTTCAATACCCATTCACTTCCTACATTCTTTTCTATTTCTCATATTGTATCAATGTCTATCCATCAAGTACAAGTATGGCCTTCACCACTGGTTAAGATAGTGGGAATGAGGCATAATGTATACAGCATATAAAAAGGAGGCGGCACGGTCTTGGACATTCTGTATTGGATACTGATTGGCTGTGCATTTATCATTGCGTTTGTTGGACTGGTTTATCCAATTATTCCGAGTGTGGTCTTTATGGTTCTCGGATTTATTCTATATGGCTTCTTCTTTAGCTTCGAGCCGCTTACCCTGACGTTCTGGCTCATTCAAGCCATGTTTACTGCCGTCTTATTTGCGGCAGATTATGTCTCAAACCTTATTGGGGTAAAGCGCTTTGGAGGCAGCAAGGCAGCTATTTGGGGAAGCACCATTGGGTTATTAGCTGGTCCTTTTGTGATACCCATTGCAGGAATTATTATTGGTCCATTTCTTGGGAGTGTCATTGCAGAGCTCCTTGTTCATCAAAAAGATCTGAAGACAAGTGTGAAAGTCGGATTAGGCTCATTAATTGGATTTGTATCAGGTGTTTTTGCAAAAGGATTGATTCAAGCGCTGATGCTAGGGATCTTTTTAGTTTATGTCCTTCGCTAAGTAAAAAAGGGTGTTTAAAACTTTTTCAAAAGGGTTAAATACAAAATAAACACTGAAATGTTTCAGAACATGAGCAATAACGTTGAAACAAGCTGTGTCTTTTGATACTCTTTGAGTAGGGTGAATTGCTGACTTACAGAGGAAGCATTTCAGTACATACATTTTAAGGAGGAATTTAACCATGGCTTTTAAACTTCCAGAATTACCATATGCTTACGATGCATTAGAACCACATATCGACAAGGAAACAATGACGATTCACCACACAAAACACCACAACACATATGTAACAAACTTAAACAAAGCAATCGAAGGTGTATCAGCTCTTGAAGATCAATCAATTGAAGAGCTAGTGGCTAACTTAAACTCAGTGCCTGAAAACATTCGTACAGCTGTACGTAACAATGGCGGAGGACATGCGAACCACTCATTATTCTGGACGCTTCTTTCACCAAACGGTGGCGGCGCACCAACTGGTGAACTTGCAGATGCAATCGAAAAAGAACTAGGTGGATTTGAAAAATTCAAATCTGATTTCGCTGCAGCAGCTGCAGGACGCTTTGGTTCTGGTTGGGCATGGCTTGTTGTGAACAATGGAAAACTTGAAATCACAAGCACGCCAAACCAAGATTCTCCTTTAACTGAAGGCAAAACGCCAATTCTAGGACTAGACGTTTGGGAGCATGCTTACTACCTAAACTACCAAAACCGTCGTCCTGATTACATTTCAGCATTCTGGAATGTTGTGAACTGGGATGAAGTAGCTCGCCTTTACAGCGAAGCAAAATAATGATTTGATTTGAAAAGACCTGCTTTCAAGAGAAGCAGGTCTTAGATTATTGACAAAGGGCTAAAATGATCTTTATTTTAGCCCTTTGTCTTCTTTCATCTTCAGCGTGATAGAAAACCTTTGAAGTCTAGGAAGGACGGCTACTTTTGCGGAGCGAATATGTTATTCGTGAGCACCAGCGCACAGGACTGACAACGAATGCAAGGGATTGTCTACACGCTGAGACCTGCTTTCAAGAGAAGCAGGTCTTTTTATATTTTCCCTCCTTTTTTTACATATCTGCCTTTTGATGAGACAGACTATTGTGTAGAAAAGGAGAATGAATGGTATGAGCAGATTAAAGAAAATGTTCGGGGACATGGATGTTACAAAAGATTTATTGCTCCTCCTCACGATTGGCGGGTTATACGCACTTGCCATTGCGCTTTCGAATACGTTTGTAAATGTGTACTTATGGAAACAGTCTGGGAAATTCACGGATCTTGCGATTTATAACTTGGCCATTGTGGTGCTTCAGCCCATTACGTTTTTATTCGCTGGCCGGCTCGCAAAAAAAATAGACCGGGCGTTTGTCCTTCGTTTCGGTGTCATCTTTTTAGCCGCTTTTTATTTAATTGTCTTAATGGCAGGAGAACAAGCGGCCGCACGGCTAGTTTTATTGGGAAGTGTCCTTGGGATCGGCTATGGTTTTTACTGGCTTGCTTTTAATGTACTCACCTTTGAGATCACCGAGCCTGAAACAAGAGACTTCTTTAATGGATTTCTCGGGGTGCTTTCCTCAACTGCCGGCATGATCGGTCCTCTCATTGCGGGGATTGTCATTTCTCAGTTAACGGATGATACAGGCTACACAGTCATTTTCACATTATCGCTTTTTTTGTTTTCACTAGCGGTTGTGATGAGCTTTTTCCTCAAAAGAAGGCAGTCTAAAGGCAAATTTATGATCAAACAAATTTGGAAAGAACGTCATGCAGACGAGAATTGGCGTAGGATTACAACAGCTCATTTTTTTCAAGGGCTTCGTGAAGGGGTCTTTGTCTTCTTAATCAGTGTCTTTGTGTTTATTGCAACAAACAGTGAGCTTGCTCTAGGGACGTTTGGTTTAGTGAATTCAGGTGTTGCCTTTTTTGCTTATTTCTTCGCTACACGTTTGATTAAGAAAAAGTGGCGTAAGAAGGCCATCATGCTTGGCGGGCTGATTTTATACGGCGCCTTGTTTTTAATCGTTTTCCACTTGTCCTATGTATCACTTCTGATGTATGCGGTAGCCATTGCAATAGGATATCCGCTCCTGCTTGTTCCTTATGTATCCTTAACATATGATGTCATTGGCCATGCAAGGTACGCCAGAAAGGCCCGAATTGAATATATTGTGGTCAGAGAGCTATTTTTAAATGCCGGCCGTATTTGTTCGATTGTTTTGTTCCTGCTGTCTGTCACCTTACTAGGTGATGAGCTCGGAATCCCGGCATCACTTGTTGTGCTCGGAGCGGGGCACACCCTCATTTATTACTTTGTAAAAGATATTCATTTGAAAGAAAAAACAGCTGATATGAAAGAGGCTGACGGTCAAAAGCCAGTTTCTCAAACGAACCTTATTAAGGGAGAAAGGTAAAATTTCTTACCTATGGAACATCAAATTTCTAGATAAATGATAGAAAAACCGCTAAAATGATGATGGCACCTTTTATACACAAAAAGGGGTGCCATTTCTTTCTTGATAGAAAAGGTGATGTGATGAGAAACAAGAAAAACAAAAAAGACGCGAAGGAAGGGCGCAAAACACTTCCGATCCGGCTGAATTTATTATTTTTAGCTGCCTTTATTATTTTTACCGGCGTTGTCGTTAGGCTCGGATTTGTGCAAATTGTCAATGGAGAAGATTATAAAAAGCAGGCAGAAAAACAAGAGGATGTGAATGTCAGCTCATCTGCTCCGCGCGGAAAAATTTATGATCGAAACTACAATACGATTGTCAGCAATAAAGCGCTAAATGCCATTACATATACGAGAACCTCGACGACTTCACAAGAAGAGCGGCTCAAAGTGGCATCAAAATTAGCGGATATGATTCATGTGAGTACGAAAAAAATCACAGATCGTGACAAAAAAGATTTCTGGATCTTAACGCATCCAAATGAAGCGAAAAAGCTTGTTCAAAAGGAATCAGAATTAAAGGGTGACGATAAGGTCTCTGATGATAAACTATATGAGCTTCAGCTAAAACGCATCACAGACAAGGAATTAAATCAACTGACGAAAAAAGATTTACAAGTGCTTGCCATTAAAAGGCAGATGGATGGAGGCTATGCACTTACGCCTCAATTTATTAAAAATGAAGATGTAAAGCCAAGCGAAATTGCTTACGTCTCTGAGCATTTGGACGAGCTGCCAGGTGTTGATGTGACGACAGACTGGTCACGCAGCTATCCGTATAAAGGACTGCTCCGCAGTATGCTCGGCAGTGTTTCTTCGAGTGATGAAGGTCTTCCGCAGTCACTTCTTGAGCATTATCTATCACTCGGCTACAGCCGAAATGACCGTGTAGGAAAAAGCTATCTCGAATATCAATATGAAGATGTCCTGCAGGGCCAAAAGGAAAAAGAACAGAGTACAACTGATAAACAGGGCAATGTCACAAGCTCTAAAGTGTTAACAGAAGGTAAGAGCGGGAAAGACCTTGTGCTTACCATTGATATTCAGCTGCAAAAAGCGGTTGAAAAAATTATTGAAAAGAACTTGAAAAGTGCGAAACAAAGAGGGGGAACTGAGCTTCTTGACCGCGCATTTGTTGTCATGATGGACCCGAGAAATGGAGAGGTTCTCTCTGTTGCGGGTAAGCAGATTTCAAACAAAAACGGAAAATACAAATTCGATGACTACGCATTAGGAACGATGACCTCCTCATATGCGATGGGATCAGCCGTAAAAGGGGCAACGGTACTGACTGGATATAAAACAGGCGCTATTCATATTGGAAGTACCCAATACGATGAACCTCTTTATATCGCCAATTCACCGCCGAAGAAATCCTATCAAAATATGGGACTTATTAATGATTTAACAGCACTAGAGCGTTCATCAAACGTATATATGTTCAAAACAGCGATCGCCATTGGGAAAAGCGAATATCGTAAAAAGCAGCCGCTCCCAATTGATCCGAAAGCATTTGATACGTTCCGCTACAATTTCAGTAAATTTGGCCTTGGCGTCAAAACCGGTATTGACCTGCCAAACGAAGCAACGGGCTACAGAGGAACGTCTACACAATCGGGTCTCTTACTTGACTATGCGATTGGACAGTATGATACGTTTACACCGCTGCAAATGGCGCAATACGTTTCAACCATTGCAAATGGCGGGTATCGTTTACGTCCGCAGCTTGTCAAAGAAGTGAGAGAGTCAGACCCGCAGCGAGGCATTGGAGCTGTGACGGAATCCGTCAAACCGGATGTATTGAATAAGCTAGACATGACAAGTGATGAGATCAAACGCGTTCAGCAAGGCTTCAAGCTTGTCATGCAGAACCCAAGAGGGACAGCCTATTCAAACTTTGGCAACAAAAAGTATAATCCAGCCGGCAAAACAGGAACCGCTCAATCATTCTATGACGGTCCAATTAAAAGCAAGCGCGGTACATCGACGTATAACACAACTCTTGTTGCGTATGCGCCAGCTGATAATCCAGAAGTGGCTATTTCCGTTGTCGTGCCATGGGTGTATCAAGACTACAACCAGCGCTATCCAATTACAAATGATATTGGTGAACAAGTATTAGATAAGTATTTTGAACTGAAATCAAAACAGGAAAGCAATGATACACAGGCGAAAAACAAAAACAAAATTGAAAATGAAGCAGAAACAAATAACTAGACCTTTCATAGGTAAAAACGCTCACTTTTTGTGGGCGTTTTTTTACGTTTTCTTCAAAAATTCCGATATAAATTGACAAAATTCATAAAAAACGCCGCAATTTCTCTACAAAATTTCGACATTTACAAAACCTTAACATTCCATTTAAACGAAATTAATAAAGAACCTTTAATGTATTACTCGTAGGACAAATTATTCAGGGGGTATTCTTGAAATGAAAAAGAACAAATTATGGCTGCTTACTTTCCTTACTATCGCATTGTTAGCATTCGTCACAGCATGCGGAAACAGCAGCTCAAGCGGAGATTCAAAAGACAGTAAAGGAAATGCTTCAAACAAAGATGAGGCATCAGGTTCCATTACCATCTCAGGATCATCTGCGATGCAGCCTTTAGTTCTTGCGGCAGCAGAAAAATTCATGGATAAACATCCAAAAGCCGATATTCAAGTACAAGCCGGCGGTTCAGGAACAGGACTTTCTCAAGTTTCAGAAGGATCTGTACAAATTGGTAACTCAGATGTATTCGCTGAAGAGAAAGACGGAGTCGACGCAAAAGCTTTAAAAGACCACAAAGTAGCAGTTGTTGGAATGGCCGCAGCTGTAAACCCTGAAGTGGGTGTCAAAGACATCACAAAGGACGAATTGAAAAAAATCTTCACTGGTAAAATCAAAAACTGGAAAGAGCTTGGCGGGAAAGACCAAAAAATCACGCTTGTTAACAGACCTGATTCTTCAGGAACACGTGCAACATTTGTGAAATATGCACTTGATGGTGCAACACCTGCAGAAGGAATCACAGAAGATTCTTCAAACACAGTGAAAAAGCTGATTGCAGAAACACCAGGTGCGATTGGATACCTAGCATTCTCTTATTTAACAGATGACAAAATTACACCGCTTAGCATTGATGGTGTGAAACCAGAAGAAAGCAATGTAGAAAGCGGTAAATATACAATTTGGGCATACGAGCACTCTTATACAAAAGGTGAGCCGGAAGGTCTAGCAAAACAATTCTTAGATTACCTTATGAGTGATGAAGTACAAAAAGAAATCGTCAAAGACCAAGGCTACATCTCAGTCTCTAATATGAAAGTAGAAAGAGACGCAACAGGCAAACAATCGGATAAGTAAGAGGTCTTGAATTGCTGATGAAGGAAAAGTGGAGCATTTCACTTTTCCTTTTATGACATTCATAGGAGTGTAGAAAAAGATGAAGCAGATAGAACATACAGAAGCGAGCGATCGGCTGATCAGCTCGAAGAAAAATAGGCAAATGGATGAAGTAAGAGGAAGTATTTTGGTGAAATTCTGCGCATTCTTAATGATTGCAGTATCCATCGCCATCACAATATTCCTTGGCATTAAGGGTTTACAATCTTTCATCGTAAATGGTGTAAGCCCAATTGAGTTCTTAACCAGTATCAATTGGAACCCAACAGCAGAAAACCCGGAGTACGGCGCATTTCCTTTTATCTTTGGATCGATCGCCGTCACGCTTCTATCGGCACTTATTGCAGCGCCGCTAGGCATAGCAGGAGCGATCTTTATGACCGAAATTGCACCTGCATGGGGCCGGAAAATTCTCCAGCCAGTCATTGAATTGCTTGTAGGGATTCCATCCGTTGTTTACGGATTCATAGGTCTTACAGTATTGGTGCCGTTTATCGGACATTTCAAGTCAAGCGGCTCAGGGCACAGTGTGTTAGCAGGAACGATTGTCCTGTCTATTATGATTCTGCCAACCGTTACATCTATTGCAACTGATGCAATGGCTTCCCTTCCAAAAAGCTTACGTGAGGGATCCTATGCACTTGGCGCTACAAGATGGCAAACGATTAGACGTGTGCTTGTACCGGCAGCTCTTCCAACATTAATGACAGCAGTCGTTCTTGGAATGGCAAGAGCATTTGGTGAAGCCCTTGCCGTTCAGATGGTCATTGGAAACACGCGTAATTTACCAGAGAGCATTATGGATACAGCTGGTACATTAACAACCATTATTACGTTAAACATGGGTCACACAACGTATGGAAGTGTTGAAAACAATACACTTTGGTCAATGGGTCTTGTCCTTCTAGTTGTATCGTTTATGTTCATACTCATTATCAGATACTTGTCGTCTAGGAGGAAGATTTAATGAATAGCAAAATGACCGATCGTTTTGCCACGTTTGTTTTTGGATTATGTGCCGCCATTATTACGGCGATCCTAATTGGTTTGTTTTCTTATATCATCTTCAACGGTGCAAAAGAATTAAATTTTGACTTTTTGACAACCCGCTCAAGTGCAATTGGCTCTGGCGGCGGTATTAGGGATCAGCTGTTTAACTCGTTTTACATTTTGTTTATAACAATGTTGATCACAGTACCACTTGGTGTCGGCGGTGGAGTGTACATGGCTGAATATGCGCCTCAAAACAAAGTCACTGATTTTATTCGCACATGTATTGAAGTGTTGTCTTCACTTCCTTCTATTGTCATTGGTATGTTTGGTTTACTCATGTTTGTCAATTTAACAGGCTGGGGCTATACGATCATCGGAGGAGCTCTTGCGCTCACGGTATTTAACTTGCCAGTGATGGTCAGGGTGACAGAAGACGCGCTTCGCTCTGTACCGAAGGACCAAAAGGAAGCATCACTTGCGCTCGGTGTGACGAAATGGCATACAGTGAAGACAGTCCTGATTCCAGGTGCGATTCCTTCTATTATTACCGGTGCGATTTTAGCATCAGGAAGAGTCTTTGGGGAGGCAGCAGCGCTTCTTTTCACAGCAGGTCTCACCACACCGCGTCTTGATTTTACAAACTGGAGTCCATTTTCTGATACGTCACCGCTGAATATTTTTAGACCGGCAGAAACATTAGCCGTTCATATATGGAACGTCAATACACAAGGAATCATTCCAGATGCAGAGGCCATTGCAAATGGTGCATCAGCCGTACTTGTGCTTTCAGTTTTAGTATTTAACTTAGCAGCTAGATGGCTTGGTTCATTTATTCATAAAAAGCTTACGTCAAAATAATGTGAGAGAGGTGTGAAGGGGATATGGTTCAAATGCTAGCAGAAAAAAAAGAGATTGCAGCAAAAAAGGCTCCACTTCAAGCGGAACAGATTTTACAGGTGCAGGATTTAAGCATTTATTATGGTGAAAAAAGAGCGGTCAATCACATTTCATTTGAAATTGAGAAGAACGCAATTACCGCATTAATCGGCCCATCTGGCTGCGGGAAATCAACCTTTTTACGCAGCATTAACCGCATGAACGACTTGATCCCAGGTGCGAGAAGTGAAGGTGCGATCATGTACGAAGGACTCAATATTTTGGATGACCGCATTAATGTGGTGAATTTAAGAAGAGAAATCGGCATGGTTTTCCAAAAACCAAACCCATTTCCTAAATCGATCTACAATAACATTACCCATGCGTTAAAGTATGCGGGTGAAAAAAGAAAATCAGTGCTTGATGATGCGGTAGAGGAAAGCTTAACAAAAGCGGCGCTGTGGGATGAAGTCAAAGATCGTCTGCACCGCTCGGCTTTGTCATTATCCGGCGGTCAGCAGCAGCGCCTTTGTATTGCGCGTACACTTGCGATGAAGCCCAGCGTTCTTTTGTTAGATGAACCTGCTTCTGCCCTAGACCCGATCTCAAATGCAAAAATTGAAGAGCTATTATCAGATTTGAAAAATGATTATTCGATCGTCATTGTGACACACAACATGCAGCAAGCGTTACGTGTATCTGATCATACGGCCTTTTTCCTGAACGGTGATCTAGTAGAATATGATGCCACTGAACGTATCTTTACACGTCCTGCGCAGCAAAAAACAGAAGACTATATCAATGGTCGATTTGGATAAGGCGGGTGGATTTTGATGAATGCAGTAGCAACTGAAACAGCAAAAAAAGAAGTGTTTCGTGTGAATGATATGAACCTTTGGTACGGACAGCATCACGCACTGAAGCATATTGATTTAGACATTAAAGAGCATGAAGTCACAGCAATTATCGGTCCGTCAGGCTGCGGAAAGTCAACGTTTATCAAAACCTTAAATCTTATGGTCAAAACAGTGCCAGGTGTGAAAATCACCGGAGATATGATGTATAACGGCGACAATATTTTAAAAGGCCGCGTTGATCTAGTGGAACTGCGTAAAAACGTCGGGATGGTCTTTCAAAAAGGAAACCCATTCCCTCAGTCTATCTTTGATAATGTCGTCTACGGACCAAGAATTCATGGCGTGAAGAGCAAGCAGCAATTGAAAGAAATCGCTGAAAAAGCGCTTCGTGATGTTGCCCTTTGGGATGAAGTGAAAGATCGATTAAATGCACCAGCATTAGGTCTTTCCGGCGGTCAGCAGCAGCGTCTTTGTATCGCAAGAGCTATTGCTACAAGCCCAGACATTTTACTAATGGATGAACCAACATCAGCGCTTGATCCTGTCTCAACATTAAAGATTGAAGAATTAATTATGAAATTAAAAGAGAAATACACGATTGCCATTGTGACGCATAACATGCAGCAAGCGGCGAGGGTATCAGATAGAACAGCCTTCTTTTTAATGGGAGAGCTTGTTGAGGTCAATGATACGAATGTGATGTTCTCAGAGCCAAATGATCAAAGAACAAATGATTATATATCTGGTCGATTTGGATAATAAAACCCCCTGGAGGTCAGCGCCGCCAGGGGGTATTGTTGTTATTTTGTTAAGGCTTTGACGATTTGTTTGAACGTCATCCCTGTTTTTAAATTGAACTTGCCTGCACGAATTTCTTTATGGTAGCCGGCGTCAATCACGTAATCATTAAAATCTTTAGACGAGTTGATAATTCCGTCTTTTTCAAGCATGTCTGAAACGTCACTTGTGCTCATCCCGTTTTTAATAACAAATTTGACCGATTTGCCTTTAGGCTTGTCCGATGTTTCTTTATCATTTTTAGAATCGCCGTCTTCATTTGCTTTCAGTGCTTTTTCTTTATAATCAAGAAGCTGCTGATATGTTTCACGGCTGACAGAGACTTCTTTTTTAGAGTCTAAATAGTTTTTCACATCGGTGTCTGTTACTTTCGCTGCGAGCGTTTCTTTTGTGGTTGTATCAGCCGCCGCTTCATCTTTTCCAGTGAGGAAAAAAACGATCGCCAGAACACCAGTTGCAAGAATCATACCTGCCGCAAACGTTTGGATGCTTTTTTTCGTCATACAAGCACCTTCTCATTGTCTTTAATGATCATGTTGACCTCATCTACAGATACATGCTCAGCGCGCGCAATGGCCTCAGGAGACATGCCATTTTGATGCTTTGAAATGATTTGTCTTGCGATAGATGGATCAATTTCTGAATGTTTGCGGACGACAATGTTTGTTTCAAGCAATTCTTCTTCAAGAACCTTCATTTTCTTTTTCAGTTTATAGATTTCTTGCATTGCAGATAGTTGAAGTGTTTCAAGTTCCTGCTCGACTTCTTTAATCGGCTCTCTTTGAAAATATGAGAATGCGATCAGTACGATACTGACAACAAGCAATCCGATAATTGCAATTTCCATGTTTCATCACCTTTTATTCATATTTTAATGCTGAAAGCCATAAAAGGCTTTCATGATTGTTTCAGACAGTTTTCGACCCTTCTTTTTTATACCATAAAAAAGCTAGTTTCAAAAGGAATTGCTGAAAAAATCACCTTTTTTTCATCTTTTTTCTTTTTATATGAAAAACGAGTATGAAAATCTTGCTCGCTGTCAAAATAAAAGAGGGTTTCTCATGTATACAGTACGACAAAGATTGAGGTTTTATAGGGGAGCAGGCTATTTTTCATGAATTGACCGTGCGATATGGATCAGAACGTGGAGGGATTGCACTGAAATTCAAATTGGTGAAAAAACATTCTAGCATTCCTAAGCTAGAAGTGGTATTATAGTTAGGTCTGAATGTGAATTGATTTTAGTTTGGAGGGAAAAACATGCGCGTAAATATTACTCTAGCTTGCACTGAATGCGGTGAGCGTAACTATATTACTAAAAAGAATAAGCGAAACAATCCAGATCGCGTTGAATTCAAAAAGTATTGCTCACGTGATAAAAAACAAACTTTACATCGTGAAACAAAGTAAGCAGCAGGGAATTTTCCTGCTGTTTTTTTATGATGGGAGATGATCTGTGTGAAAAAGGAACTTCGCTTTCAAACATTAGCCAAGCTGGACCAGATGAGTGCCGAAGAATTCAAGCGAAGCACCGCTTTACTTCATGAGCGCTTGTTTCAACTGCCAGCATGGAAACAAGCGAATACGGTTGCACTTACCATGTCTAGAGGAAAAGAGGTACCGACAATGCCTCTCATTGAAAAAGCATGGCGGGAGGGGAAAACAGTATGTGTACCCACCTGTTTTCCGGAAACAAAAGAGATGACGTTTTATAAATATACACCAGAAACGAAAATGATCTCCCGCTACTTTGGGCTATTGGAGCCAGATCCTCTGACGTCGGCAACTGCATCTAAAGAATCAATCGATTTGATCATTGTGCCTGGTGTGTGCTTCGATCGAAAAGGCTACCGTATCGGATATGGGGGCGGCTATTATGACCGCTACTTAGCTGACTATCACGGCGAAACGCTTGCCCTTTGTTTAACAGTACAGCAAACCGAGCATATTCCGGCTGAAACGCACGACATCCCGGTCTCAATCATGGTCAGTGAGAAAGGTACCATATATCTAAAATAAAGTCCGCTGCATATACATATGAACGGGCTTTTTTTGTTGAGCGAAGGTGCTTGCTTATGATCAAAAGTCACATGCACGATAGCGATCAACATTCTTCATTAAAAGGCATTTTAGCTGACGGGGGATATGTTTTGAAAAAATTTCGTGGAAAGAAAAGATACTTCCGTAATATGTGGGAGGAAGTGAATACTTGTGACTTAAAACTTGATCGTGATTTATGGTTTTATTTTAGGCATACGCACCTTGATTTTTTTGGAGTCGGGGAAAATAGCTATAAAATAAGAAGAGAGCATATCAAAGCTCATATCGCTTTATATCATAGGCGTGTAAAACAGCTTGAAAGCTTTAAAAGCCATACCAAACTTGGATTTGTATTCACGAACATGACCCTGGTTTAGACGCTGTATATGTTCATACACCAAATCCATACGACAGTTACTTCCCGCACAAGGTGGAGGAGTTAGAGCAGAATTGTAAGCTGCCTCATACTTTCAAGGATTTAATCGAACTTCATCCATTTGATGTTTCTTATGATCAATCAGAGTGCGGAGAGGTCTATTATATTCAATCAAAAGAACAAGGGATTAGATTGTGAAGGCCTCTTTATGAAAGGAACCTTTTAAGCGATAAAAACGATGGTTCATGCATAAACAAATCCTATTTAAGCCACGATACGAACATAGGAGGGAATATGATGAATAAAATGATTTGGAGCATTGTGTTCACACTGTTTGCATTCGTTCTCGTGCAAAATCGTTATCGGCTCATGAATTTGGTTTTAGGGCAAAATCAAGTCCGGCACTTTTTGATTAAATGGCTGATGAAAATCCCATATTTTCGGACGAAATTTATTCGCCAAGCATTCTAATCCCGCAAAAGCCGGGATTTTTTTGTTTAGAAATGCGGATAAGAACGATTCTTGCTATAATAATGTAAAAAATGGAGCGCGAATGTATGAATGTCATAGATAGTTTATTTTGGCGAGTTGTTGATGAACTTAGACAAAAAGGATACGAGATGATTCAAAGTCCGTACCCAGAAGATGAAATATTTTTTGAAGCACCACGAAACTCAGGTTATGATCTCATCCGTCTATATAGAAAAGATGTGAATTTCAGGCAGGAGATCGTTCGAGATATCGAAGAGCAAACATATCGGATCAATCAGCTGAGAGAAGCTATGCGTAAACGATCTCTTCATCTCCTGCAGCTGCAATTTACAACTGATGTTCCAGTAGATGATTGGGAAGACCTAAACGGTCAGCCGCAAAAAGAGAATAAGGTGACAGTTACTCCTGTATTACTCAATGCAGACACGCTTCAAAACGATGTAAACGAACTGCAAAAATGGCTGAATACATCGCTTGCAGTTGATGTAGAAGAAGCGAAGAAAGATACAGCTGAGGATGCAATGCAGCTGAAAAGGAACGTGCTTCAGGCATTTGATGATCAGGAAAAGCAGCGTGAACGAGAATTGGCCGTTTTTCAAAATGGCAGACCCATTTTCACCTACTTGCTGATCGCTGTCCAAGTGGTGATGTTTCTTTTACTTGAGCTGTCAGGCGGAAGTACCAATACCGCAACTTTAACAGCATTTGGTGCTAAAAATAATGTGCTGATTTTAGAGGGTGAATGGTGGCGCCTGATGACACCAATGTTTTTACATATTGGCTTGACGCACTTACTCTTTAATACTTTTGCTCTTTGGTCCGTTGGAGCGGCTGTTGAGAGAATTTATGGGTCGGGAAGATTTTTGCTCATCTATTTGATTTCCGGCATTTTTGGCTCTATAGCGAGCTTTGTGTTTAATACGGCAATTGCTGCCGGCGCATCTGGCGCGATCTTTGGCTGCTTAGGCGCACTGTTATATTTAGCCATCTCAAACCGAAAGCTTTTCTTTCGGACGATGGGGACAAATATTATTGTCATTATCCTCATCAACCTAGGAATAGGCTTCACTGTATCAGGTATTGATAACGCAGGGCATCTTGGCGGCCTGGTTGGCGGTTTTTTCACGGCATTAGCTGTCCGTCTGCCTAAACAGATCCAGCCTGTCAAAATGCTTCTTGCGAGTGCTGCTTTGCTCTTTATTGGTGGTTTTGGATTGTATACAGGGTTTCATTCTGACAATCAAAAGGAAGCAGCGGCAACAAGTGAGGCAGCAAGTTTATTTGATGAGAAAAAGTATAGCGAAGCAAGTGAACGACTAGAGGAATATGTGCACGATAAAGATGCATCAGCTGAGGCACTTCATATCTATGCACTATCGGAAGCGCAGCAGGGCCAACTTGATAAGGCTATTCAATTTTTACAAAAGTCGCTTGAAAAAGATCCAGATGATCCAAATAAACTGTATCATTTATCGCTTTTATACGTAGAAAAAGGAGAGACAGCGAAAGCAGAGGATCTATTAGCGAAAGCGTTAAAACAAGATCCTCAAAATGATCAATTTTTAAAGCTGAAACAATATATCGAAAATAGTCAAACACGTTGAATGACTTGACTGAAAGCGCATTTATGAATACGCTTATCCTATCTGTTGATGAAAAGAAATGGTGGAAACAATGAAAACGTTATATGATGTACAGCAGCTGCTCATGAGATTTGGAAATTATGTGTATTTCGGAGATCGTGAAGTAGAATTAGAATTTATGGCAGACGAATTGAAGGAAATGTATACAGCGGGCATCATTGACCGGACCGAATGGTCAAACGCAATGACGATTCTTCAAATGGAGCTAGCCAAATTAAATCGAAAAACAATGTGAAGGTGGAGGGCATATGACAGGGGATTGGTTTGTAGGTATTGATCTTGGCGGTACGACAATTAAGCTTGCGTTCATTAATCTATATGGTGAAATTCAGCATAAGTGGGAGATTCCTACGGATAAATCCGGGCAGACGATCACAGTCGATATTGCCAAATCAATTGACCATAAACTGGTTGAGATCAGTATGCCGAAATCAGCACTTATTGGGATCGGAATGGGTGCACCTGGACCTGTAGATAAAGTATCTGGCATTGTCTATAAAACAACGAATCTGGGCTGGACAAACTACCCCTTGAAAGATCACCTAGAGGCAGAGACGGGACTTCCATCTGTCATTGAAAATGATGCGAATATTGCTGCACTCGGTGAAATGTGGAAGGGTGCAGGCGATGGCGCAAAAAATATCCTGATGGTCACACTTGGAACAGGGGTTGGCGGCGGCATCATCGTCAACGGTGAAGTTGTTCAAGGGGAGACAGGTGCTGGCGGAGAAATTGGCCATATTTGTGCCGTTCCATTTCAAGGAGCACCGTGTAACTGCGGAAGAACAGGCTGTATTGAAACGATTGCATCTGCAACTGGCATCGTCCGGATTGCAAAGGATAAATTAGAAACCGAGCAGCATACATCTTCACTTGGCAAGCTCGCTTCGCTATCGGCAAAGAATGTATTTGAAGCGGCAGAAAATGGAGATGATCTTGCAATGCGTGTCGTAGAAGAAGTGACGACACATCTTGGACTTGTCCTAGCGAATCTTGCTAGTGCTTTAAACCCAACAAAAATTGTAATTGGCGGCGGTGTTTCAAAAGCAGGTGAGCTTCTTCGCAGTAAAGTAGAGCGCATTGTGAAACAACATGCTTTCCCGCCTTGCGCTGACGATGTTGAAGTGGTAATTGCATCACTCGGAAACGATGCGGGTGTTATCGGCGGTGCATGGATGGCAAAAAACAAATGGCTGTCTTGAACAAAAAAGTCATAATGATGTCATTTTTATTAAAAAAAGCGATAGATAGGCATGAAATTGGATGTTTAGCATATTCATAAGTTTGTCATGAGGAAAAAGACATTGATTTTCCATCATATACAGGATAAGATATACTTTAGTTATTTTTCTAGAAGCACCAATAATTAGGGTATATCTAGAGCCTGGGTGCGCGCTTAGCATAAGGAGGTTACAATGCGAAAGAATAGATTAAAGGCGATTTCATTTTTACTGATTGCGACATTGCTGATGTGGGTCAAAACCTATGTTATCTATAAATCTAGCTTCAATATTAAAATTGAAAATTTCATGCAGGAGTTTATCCTGTTTATAAATCCGCTTAGCTTTCTCTTGTTTATCTTCGGTATCGGTTTATTTTTCAAAGAAAAAAATCGCAATCGATACATCATCGTGACAAGCTTTATCCTAACATTCGTTTTGTTAGCCAACATTGTGTTTTATCGATTCTATAGTGATTTTCTAACCATCCCCGTCCTATTTCAAACAAACAATATGGGTGACCTTGGGTCCAGTATTACCTCTTTAATTGAACCAGTCGATTTACTGATGTTTGTTGATATCATCATTTTAATTTGGCTCTATAAAAAACAGCCTTCCTTTAGAACAGATGTCACCGTTTCACGAAAAGAACGAGCAGCATATTACTTATTTGTGGCAGCTACATTTTTCTTTAACCTTGGTTTAGCTGAAACAGAAAGACCAGAACTGCTTACTCGCTCATTTGACCGTGAGATGCTGGTGAAAAATATCAGCTTATATAACTTCCATATTTATGATGGGGTATTGCAATCGAAGCAGTCCGCCCAACGAGCTCTTGCTGACAGCAATAGCTTAACTGAAATTGAAAACTATGTAAGCGCAAATCAAACGGACCGTAATGAAAAGACATTTGGTCAAGCAAAAGGACGAAATGTCATTCTTGTATCACTTGAATCTACACAGAGTTTCGTGATCAATGAAAAATTAAACGGGAAAGAAATTACTCCGTTTTTAAACAAATTGATCAAGAAGAGCTATAACTTTACTAATTTTTATCATCAAACAGGTCAAGGGAAAACATCTGATTCAGAATTTATTGTAGATAATTCTCTTTATCCACTTGGAAGAGGGGCTGTGTTCTTCACAAATCCAAGTAATGAGTTTACAGCGACACCTGAGCTGTTAAAGGATGAGGGCTACCACTCTTCTGTTATTCATGCGAATAACAAAAGCTTCTGGAACCGTGACCTTATCTACGATAGCTTTGGCTACGATAAGTTCTTTGATATTAAATCATTTGATGTGAATGAAGAAAACTCAGTTGGCTGGGGACTGAAAGATGGTCCGTTTTTTGAGCAGTCCGCTGAATTAATGAAATCGATCCCGCAGCCTTTCTATACGAGATTGATTACATTAACGAACCATTTCCCTTTTGATTTAGATGAAGAAGATAAGCTCATTGATGAATATGATTCAAAGAGCAAAACACTGAACAAGTACTTCCCTACAGTGCGTTATCAAGATGAAGCCCTTAAGCTTTTCTTTAAGAAGATGAAGGAAGCTGGGTTATACGATAACTCCATTTTTGTTTTGTATGGGGATCACTACGGAATTTCTGAAAACCATAACGAAGCCATGGGACAATTCTTAAATAAAGAGATTACGCCATTTGAAGAAGTGCAGCTTCAAAAAGTCCCGTTTGTTGTACACATTCCAGGGGTAACGGATCAACATCCAAAAGAAATTGATACGGTAGGCGGTCAGGTCGATATCCGTCCAACTGTACTCAATCTTCTAGGGATTGATACAAGTAAACAAATTCAATTTGGTCATGACCTTTTATCAAAAGATACGAATGACTTTACAGTACTCCGTGATGGAAGCTTTATTACGAAGGACAGCATTTTTACAGATGGTGTTTGCTACAATAAAGAGACAGGCGAGCCAGCAGATGATAAAAATGTGTGTCAGTCTTATGAAGAGAAAGCGAAGCAGGAGCTTCAATTCTCTGATCAAATCATCTACGGAGATCTCCTTAGATTTTATGATCGAAACAGCCCGGACCATTCACCATCCAAAAAAGAAGGTGAAACGGAGCTGAAAAAGGCGTCCTAATAGATGAAAAACCTCTGCTATTTTAGAAGCAGAGGTTTTCTTTTTTTGTCTGACGGCTCATATAGTATGAGAGGAGGGATGTAAATGAAGACAACGTCGTTTGGAAAAATTGAATGGCAGCTGGATGAAACAGGGAGGGATGCTGTGGCAAAGCAGCTTGGTATTGGTAAAGCTGCTTTTCATTTATCTAATCAATCAAGCACTGATAACCTTCTTTTACCGGGATATAGACTTCCAGAAGGAGTCCATGTATTTGATTCGATAGGTGATGTGCAGAGATTTATTGCACCTTACAGACTGCAGCAATCCGATGATTGGATTAATGGAACATTTGAATATGATAGCGCTCGATTAGAAGAAGAGCTGAGCCGCTTGAAAGCCGTATTTCCTTTTCTTCATATCAGCGTTATTGGCCATTCAGTGCTTGATACACCTATTTATGAGATCCGAACAGAGCCTGTTCAGCATTTACATTCTATTCATCTCAATGCCTCATTTCATGCAAATGAATGGATCACGACGTCTGTTTTATTAAAATGGTTGAAATCGCTTTGCTTAGCAGCGTCAGATCCGGTTCAGGCAAGACATTATGAAGCGGTTCATATCCTGCAGACCACCGCTTTATCCATCGTGCCAATGGTCAATCCAGATGGAGTGGATTTGGTTCGTAATGGACCGGAGTCACTAGGTCTTCATCGTGAAGAATTCACACTGCTAAACGAGGGATATTCCGATTACCGGGAATGGAAAGCAAATATTCGAGGGGTGGATTTAAACAATCAATTCCCTGCTTATTGGGAGATCGAGTACTATCGTCATCAGTCGAAGGCACCGTCCTACCGGGATTATCCTGGGCGCGAGCCATTAACAGAACCAGAAGCGAAAGCGATGGCCAATCTTGCGTTGCGAAAACGATTTGACCGGCTGATCGCCCTTCATACACAAGGAGAAGAGATCTATTGGGGGTTTCTTGGCCATGAGCCAGCCATCTCAAAAGAAACGGTCAAACGATTCGAACGAGTGAGCGGCTACAAACCGGTCCAATATCTCGACAGCTATGCAGGCTATCGCGATTGGTTTATTTATCAATTTCATAGTGAGGGCTATACAGTCGAGCTTGGTCTAGGGAAAAATCCTCTTTCCATGGATCAATTTGATTCGATCTATGAAAAAACAAAGCGGCTTTTGTGGGAAGCGTGTAAGTGTTAAAAGCACCTGTCTGGTGCTTTTTCATATTTTGAGAAAATCAATTGCTTATGGTCAATAAAAACAATGTTGAAGCAATTGACGAAGGCCTCCTTGTAAGCTATTGTGAAAGATATGGATGTAAAAAAAAGGATATGATTTAGGGAGATGTCGACCATTGAGTGCTCAAAGCCTGTGGAAAAGAAATTTTACTTATTTATTTGTTTCTAAAATGTGCAAAATTACGGCTGATAGTTTATCTTTCAACACCATCTTGTGGCTTTTAGTACTAGGAGGGAAAGGGGCCATAGGGACAGCTTTTTTTATTGCAGTCAGCTTTGTTCCTCAAGCGATTGTTGGACCATTTATTACGCCTATGATGAAGCCGCATCAATTGAAATTTTGGATGTGTTTTGCTGATTTAACACGAGGAGCGATTATCCTTGTGATCGTGGTTAGTTACTTTTATGGTTTCACACCATTAGTCCTCATCATTGGCTGTATGCTGCTGCATTCGGCGACAGGAGGCTCCTATGAACCGGCATCTGTATCGATTATCCCAAAGCTTGTTCATGAGGACCTCATACAAAAAGCGAATGCAACGATCCAATCAGCAAGTCATGTAGTAAGACTTGTGACGGTCACGATTTGTGGTGTCATGATTGCGTTTGTAGGCGTAGGTTATACAATGCTTGTGATCATTCCTCTTTACCTTTTGTCCGCTTTATTGGTGTTCATGATTTCATATCAAACAGAATTCATCATCGATAAAGCCAAAAAAGGGTTATCTTACGGCAAAAGATTAATTCGAGGTTTTTCACTTGTTAAAAGCCATCATATTTTGTTTCCATTAGCGATTTTTTGTGTCTGCTCAAACTTTGCTGCGGCACCATGGGAAGCATTGTCTGTTATTTATTTAACGGAAGACTTACATAGTGGACCGGTCGTCTATTCGTTCATCAAAGTCACTACCGCACTAGGGGCATTTTTGATGGGATTTGTTTTGACAAAGATAAAAGTGAATCGGTATGGATTGCTGTTTATAGGTGCTGGGATTGTTGATGGAATTGCCTTCTTTATCACAGGTATGAACGCATTGTTACCACTTGTGTTTATATCAGCTTTTGCTTTAGGAGCAGCCATTAGTGCAGTTAACGTACCCGAACATACGATGATTCAATTGTCAGTTAAGGCAGAGGATCAGCCGCAAGTGTATGCGATCATTAACATGATTTCCTATTTGATGATTCCGTTAGGCGCCCTCATTGGCGGTTATATGGCAACCCTATTTGGATCTGGGTATGTCATTGCGGCTGGCGGTATCATTGAAGCTGTTTCAGGTATATGCCTGCTTCTGTTTACAAAGATCGGGAAGGTAGAGAGAGCGGATTTGACGATAGAACGAGACAAACCTGCCGTAAACGCAACGTAAGCATGGCATGATTGAATGAGGATAGGTTACAATGAGGACGAGAAAACATGAGAATTTAATTGAAAGGGGAAAAATTATGGCTATAGCAGACGTCACCATCATTCCAATAGGCACTGAAACACCAAGTGTCAGTGCTTACGTAGCAGATGTACAAAGAATTTTAGAAGGTTTTCAACAAGAAGGAAAAATCAAATATCAATTAACACCGATGAATACGTTAATTGAAGGCGAATTATCCGTTTTATTTGAGGTCATTCAGCGCATTCATGAAGCCCCTTTTGAAAAGGGATTGCACCGAGTAGCGACCAATATTCGCATCGATGACAGACGGGATCAAACCACAACACTTACAAGCAAATTAGAAAGCGTGAATAAGCATTTAAATCAATAAAAAAAAGCCTGCTATAAGCAGGCTTTTAATGTGCAGTTGGATAACCGCTATAGATGATGGTCATGACAGTGAACCATCCAAAAACCAAAAATGTAGCGCCTGCAAAAGCGATGGCAAGTACGTTCACTTTTTTTAGTGAGCGATAGATACCGAGCGCAGCTAAAATCGTGACTAGACCAAAAATAATGACGAGCATCATGTGAAAGTCCCCCTTTGTCATCAATCCCCTTGATTTCCTTTCTTTTCATTTTAACCGTTTTCATAAAGCTTGTCGAGTAGATTCCAGTTGACGATTGTTTGAATTTTTATTGAATAGCCTTCATAATAAAAAAGAATGAATAAAGTAGGTGATGAAAATGAATTGGAGAAGAATGCCACTAGGCTATGTACAAGCGAACGCATATATTTGGAAAAATGAGCAGGGAGAATGCTTAATTTTTGATCCAGGCGGTGAAGCGCAAAAGCTGATTTCCTATGTAAAAGAAAAACAGCTTACACCGCTTGCTGTCTTATTGACACATGCTCATTTTGATCATATTGGCGCGGCAGATGAGGTGCGCGAAGAGTGGGGAGTGCCGCTGTATGTACACGAAAATGAAAAAGAATGGCTCACGAACGCTGAATTAAACGGTTCAGCTCGATTGATTGGGAATGGAATTACGGTCAAAGAAGCTGAAAAATTGATTACGTCAGAAGGAACGCTTCAAATTGGATCGTTTACATTAGAAATGTTCCATACACCAGGGCATTCACCAGGCAGTGTGTCTTACTATTCGGCGGAAGAGGGCTTTGTTATTTCTGGTGACACGCTATTTGAAGGCGGCATCGGGAGAACAGATTTAGTAGGCGGCAGTCAGGAAGTGCTGCTACAATCAATCCATCAAAAATTATTGTCATTGCCAGAATCAACTCTTGTTTTAAGCGGACATGGCGGGGAAACGACTGTGCTGACGGAGCAGGAGCAAAATCCGTTTATTAATGGTTTTTCTCTTTAATTGCAGGCATGAAAAAAGCATCTCTTTAAAAGAGATGCTTTTTTCAATTAATGTCCGGTACCGGGAACCATGATGAAAATCGAATAATATGTAAATCCGGCAAAGAAAATCGTCAAGTACGCTCCGAAAATGTAAATATACATTCTTTCGGATAAATTCAAGTAGGATAAAAATACAAAAAGAACGGTTTGACCGAAGAACAGCAGCGATGCATCTTTCATATGTCCTAAATAGAACATGACAGCAAAAATACCCGTCCAAAAGCCAAGCACGCGGAACATGCGATTCATTTCTTTCCCTCCCCTTAAAAACCCCTTTGATTCATATTATAGCTGATCATCACTTGTTATGTAAACATTTACATTTTTGACATCATGTGAACAATTTATTTTGAATGTAGAAAAAATTTTTTTGAAAAAATGATGAAAAAGTGTTTATGCTGAAAAACATGAGGGTACTTACTCCATAAGAGAAAAGGTTAACGACCTAAGGAGGAAGACTAATGAGTGACATTACTTTTTATTCATACCCGAGCTGCACGTCTTGCCGCAAAACAAAACATTGGTTAAAGGCGAATCAAATTGATTTTAAAGAGCGTCACCTTTTCAGAGAAACGCCAACACTAGATGAATTAAAAAAGATTCTTTCTTTAACAACTGAAGGAATGGATGAAATTTTAGCCACACGAAGTCAGGCTTTTAAAAGCTTAAATTTAAATATTAATGACTTAAAAGTAAACGAGGTCTTACAGCTTCTCATTGAAAAACCAAAGCTGCTACGGAGACCAATCATTATTGATGGAAATAAACTGGTAGTAGGTTATAATCCAGGAGAACTCATGAAAATATCAAAAAAGAAAGCGATTCATCAATCAGTTTCCTAATAAAAAACGAAGATCAGCTGAAACATGCTTCAGCCGTCTTCGTTTTTGTGCTGAACTGGGCTAGCTGGGTTCGAACCAACGATCACGGAGTCAAAGTCCATTGCCTTACCACTTGGCTATAGCCCAATATCAAACGTGTAATGATATTGTTCACCATCTGCGGTCATTTATACATAAAAGTTGTATGTCACGAATTTTAGTGAAAAAGGAGCGAAAGAAGTAAATGAAAAATGAAAAATCTAAGCAATTATATGAATTTATCCTAAAAGAAGCCCCTGTCATGACCGAAGAATGGCTAAAAACAAGAACAGAAGAAGGCTCATTATATTCTAAACATGCTTCAGAGGAAACGGAAAAGAAGCTGAAGGAACAGAACACAGCGTTTATTCAAACCATTGCAGCCACGCTTGTGACACTGTCTGACAAAGTAGAAAACCATTTGAAAAAGTGGTCTGTTGATATTGCACGTGATCGAGCAGTGCACGAGGTGCCGCTATATGAAATCATTGGACAGTTTAAGATTTTCCGCCACATTTTCTGTTCGAGAATTGAGACATTCACCCAAGAAACCGAGCTTGAAGTGACGCTGCAAGATGTGTGTCAGTGGAATCAGCACTTTCACGCCACATTTGATGACATGATTGAGCGTTTATCAGAAGAATATGACCGCGTGACACTTAGTCAGCTGAATGCACAAAGAGAGATGATTCAAGAACTAAGTGCCCCAGTTATTCCAGTATCAAAGGAAATTGGGATTTTGCCGCTGATTGGAGAGATCGATACGTACCGGGCCAAAATCATTCTGGAATCCGTACTAGAACAGGCTTCAAGACTGCGTCTAACGCACTTATTTATTGATATTTCTGGTGTTCCCGTTGTTGATACGATGGTGGCTTATCAGCTGTTTAAAGTGGTCGATAGTGCGAAACTGCTAGGAATTGAGACGATTATTTCAGGCATCCGACCAGAGATCGCTCAAACTGTAGTGAAACTGGGCATTGATTTCTCAAAAGTAAATACTGAGCATAGCCTTGCAAAAGCGTTAGAAAAAAGAGGATTTCGTATCTTTGAAGAGCAGCCGCAAGAAGCCACATCATGACCAAAAAACCTGTACTTGTAAAAGTCAGGTTTTTTTATATGCTCTTTTCTAAAAAATGATGTAATGCATCGTGAGTTGAGGGTTTTCATCATTTATTAGTCATGAAAATCATAAATTGCTCTTTTGTCATTCACGTTCCGCCATTCTACAATGTGATCACAGAAAGGAGTGATCCACTTGTATGGGATTGAATATTTAAGGCAAGAGCTGCTAGAAGAAGCATGCCGCATGAGGGCTTCTGATGTGCATATTGTGCCAAAAGAAAAGGAAGCTTCGGTGTCATTTCGTGTTGATTCAGATTTAATCCAGCAGCGAATGATTGATAAAAAAAGCGGAGAGCGGCTTATTGCACATTTTAAGTTTTTATCTTCTATGGATATCGGTGAAAAAAGGAGGCCGCAAAATGGCTCACTAGCTGTGATGCTAAGAAAAGGTCAAGTATTTATTCGGATGTCTACTTTGCCGACAGTAAATGATGAGAGCTTAGTGATTAGAATATTGCCGCAGGATCATGTTCCGAAAATAAAACATCTATCATTATTTCCGAAAGCCTCAGCCAGATTATTATCCTTTTTAAACCACTCGCATGGACTCATTTTATTTACTGGGCCAACAAATTCAGGGAAAACGACAACACTATATTCATTGATCCAGTTTGCAAAAAAGAATTTTAACCGAAATATTATTACCCTTGAAGATCCTGTCGAAACAAGGAATGAAGAAGTGCTGCAGGTTCAAGTGAATGAAAAAGCCGGCATCACATATGCCGCAGGATTACGCGCTATTTTAAGACATGATCCAGATGTGATTGTGCTAGGAGAAATAAGAGATGCTGAAACGGCTAGAACGGCGATTAGAGCAGCACTGACAGGCCATTTAGTATTGAGTACGCTCCATGCAAAAAACGCAAAAGGAGCCCTTTATCGTATGCTTGAATTTGGTGTCACGATGAATGAACTTGAGCAAACGATGGTTGCGATTGCTGCGCAGCGATTAATCGAGCTCACCTGTCCTTTTTGCGGAGAAAGATGTCAGCTTTACTGTAAATTAAATCGACCGATCAGACGAACAAATGTATTTGAACTGCTGTTCGGAAAAGAGCTTGGTGAGTGTATCAAGGAGGCTAAAGGAGAATATGCTCACTCGTCATATGAAACACTGCAAAGATTAATTCGTAAAGGAGTGGCACTCGGCTATTTATCAAAAAACACTTACCATCGCTGGGTTTATGAAGAAGCGAGCCTCTAAAGTATGGTCTAAAAAGGATCAAGCTGAATGCCTATCAAAACTGGCTCAATTAATTCAGGCTGGATATACATTGATTGAGGCATTAGTGATGGTGAATATCCAGTTATCAAAACAACAGCGGCAGCAATTAAAACTAGGTATTCAGTGGCTTCACGAAGGCGAGCCTTTTTATGTAGTGCTGGAGAGACTCCATTTTCAGCGGGAAGTCATCGCTATACTATGTTTTTCTGAGAAGCATGGCAGTCTAGCCCGTGCTTTAGAACAAAGCGCCCGTTTTTTAGAGAAAAAAATCAAACAGTTAGACACGTTTAAACGTATGTTACGTTACCCGCTTTTCCTCATCTTCACGGTTTTGGTCGTGCTGGTACTCGTTCAGCAAATGATCATTCCTCAATTTTCTGTTTTGTACTCATCGATGGATACCCGCATGTCTTGGCTGATTCAAGGGATGTTTGGACTATTTCAATTCCTTCATGCTTTTCTGCTCATCACTAGTTGTCTGTGTATCTGTCTTATTGGATATTATGCTGTTTTTTTTAGGAAAAAGTCGACCCTTGAGAAATTGAGGGTGATGAGTAAGCTGCCTTTTTTATATAAAGGGATGCAGCTGATGCATACGTACCTTTTTTCTCTTCAGCTCAGCGGACTGCTTCAAGCTGGATTATCGATGTACGAAGGTTTGCAAGCTTTTAAACAGCAAAGCTACCTGCCTTTTCTTCAAGAAATAGGTGAACAAATGATGGAAGAGTTAAGAAAAGGAGAAAGCATGGCCCATCAAGTAAGCGTGTCTCCTTTTTTCGAAAAACATTTTGCAGCCATTATCAAGCATGGTGAAGCCAGCGGAATGCTTGCGAGAGAAATGTACACGTACAGCCAATTTCTATTAGAGAATGCAGAGCTAAAAATTGAAAAATGGATGTCTTGGCTGCAGCCAGTTATTTATGGGGTAACAGCACTTCTTATACTCATCGTGTATTTATCTATTCTTTTACCAATGTATCAACTAATGGAGCAAGTGTAAGAAGGAGGACAGAGATATGAATGATAAAGGATTTACCCTGTTAGAAATGTTAATAGTTATGCTCGTAATATCCATTCTTTTACTCATTACCATACCGAATATCACACGTCATCACCAAGCGATTCAGGCAAAGGGCTGTGAAGGGCTTAAATCAATGGTCAGCACACAAGTGATGGCATATGAATTGGAGCATGATGGGAAGACGCCATCTTTAGCTGAATTAGAAAAAGAAGGTTATGTCAAAAAGGGGTTAACTTGTCCTAATGGAAAAGCGATTGTCATTCAAAACGGCAACGTGAAGCATGAATAAATTATTTTTACATGAGAAGGGTTTTACCCTGATTGAACAGCTGATGATCTTACTTGTTTTATCGATTGTATTGTCGATCATGGGAGGGAAAATCCCAAATATAATAGAAAACGCTGAAGCCAAAAGACAAGTAAACATCATGAAACAAGATCTTCAAATGGCATCATATACTGCATTTATCAAAAAAACACGTGTACATGTTGGGATCCATCCGCCGCATGTATCTTATCAGGTAATAGATCAAAAGAGTAACGAAGTCATTGCTTCTTATCAACATAAAAAGGGCAGCATCAAAACTTCTACATTCTCGCAAGGTATCTATTTTAATGCAAACGGACATCCAAGCAGCGGTGGATCTTTCATTGTCGAATTTGGCAGTCAAACGTATAAACTCACGATTTATTTAGGAAGCGGGCGAATCCATGTTCAAAAACAATAGAGGATTTAGTACGTTTGAGACACTGTTTGCCTGTCATCTCTTTCTATTTGCTGCCCTAATGCTCATGCCAGCCTATGAAAAACTCATGATGGGGAAAAAGGAAGTGAGAGCCAAGCTTGAAGCTTATCAGGTTTTACATGAACAGATGAATGAAGCATTCATAAATGGGTCAACACCTTCCATCAAAAAGAAGAGAGGCGAGATCACGTATGTTTTCAATTGGCGTAAACAGAAGGGATGTGTTTCATACAAAGTACAAAAAAAAGAGACCATATGCTTTCAGCATGTGGAGCGATGACAAAGCTTTTACCCTTTTACAAGCTTTGTGGCAATTGAAGCTCTTTCTATTTCTTTCTTTTGGCTGTGGACTGATCTTTTCAGCAGCTGAGAAAGCTCGTCCATTTGAAAACATCAACGGATTTTCCCAAATGGAGTGGAAACAGACTGTCCTGCAATTAGATGAGGAATTAAGTCGTGCCGATGCTGTGAAATCAGTGAAAGATGGAAAAGCGTTAGAGTATATTTCTGATCAAGGGCGAGTGGTAACAATTGAGCCATATCAAGAGATGCTTCGAAAACGAACGGATCAAGCTGGACATCTTCCTTTATTGCATAAGGTGAAACAATTTCACGTGAGAACGAGTCAGCATAGAGCGATTCTAAAAGTCACAGATGGATCTGGTAAAGTGTATGAAGCCGTTTTTTTCACATATAAAGGGGTGGTTCGTAAATCGTGAAAAGAGAGGAAGGGTTTATCTATCCGCATGTGCTTGCGGCGATTTTATTTTTTCTCTTGATCCTAGGGGCGATAACGATGGGGTTTCAAAAAGAACTGAAAAGTGCAGAGCTGACGATTTCTTTTTATAAAAAACAGCAGCTTTTTAGGGTGGGTGTGAGTGAAGCTGCCAGCACAGTAGAACGTATTTGTGCGAAACAGAAAACCCATATTGATACTGAAGAAGGCCGTGTGACACTGAAGCGGATGAAATGCGATCTTAAGAAAAAACTTGTCCTTGTTTTGGTGAAGGTGAAAACAAAAGATGGTTTATCCGATGAGCGTGAACTGATGCTGGATTGGAAGACTGGTGAAATCATGAGATGGGCAAATCCTGATTAGCCAGTGTATAAAATCATCCTCTTCCTGGTAAGACTTGAAGGAAGAAGAGGTGAAAGTGCTTGAAAACAAATGACTATGTAAAATATATGACGCAGGAAATCATTAAATATATGAATACACCACGTGACGAACGGAAGGAACACAAACAAGAAAAAATAGAAACGAAACCGCCGTTTTCACAGCGTTTATTTGGGGTTCTGCCGTTTGGCTTATCCATGATGCTTAAAAAACGTCAGCGCCATCGACGAAAGTAAAAAGCCGCCCAGCAGGCGGTTTTTTTATGCCACTTTAGCTGTATTCCTCCACAACAATCACTTTATTCACCTTGTTTGAGTAAGGGTTATAGGAAATGGTGACGAATACCCCAAATTCCTTTGTATGGTCTTTTAACGTAATATGATACTGTTTCACAGATTCCTTATCGCGGTGGCGGTCCCATACTTTTTGTTTAAATAATACTTGCGTTAGCGGGTATCTTTTTTTTGCTTCTTTGACTGCCCGCGTTTCCCATTGATCTGCGGCGGCAGTCAAACCTCTCGCATCAACGGGTTTGACCTCTAGAATCATAGAACTCAGCAGTAAACTGAGCATGATTATGATTTTTCCATATTTCACTTAACATCACCTCACCTCTTCATATCCTGACCAAATCCTACATTTTTATGTAAGTTTTAAGAAGTACAAATGTCACACAAAAAAATATTGAATATGGTGAAAAAATGAGAAAATGGGAGAATTTTCTCGTAATGGTTCTTGTTTAAGAACAAAATGGACTAATTTGACGTTTTGGGTTTTATAGGTATTTCCTTATACTGTATATAATCGTTCTTTTTAAAGAACAGTTGTTCAAGGAGTTGAAGGAATGAATGAAACAGTCGCTCTTTGTACTCTTTTGTGCCATTTGTTTGATTTTGACGTCTTCCATCATGACACCAACGAATGCTTCTTTTAACGATGTTGAGCACAAAAAATTTGTCATGAAAACATGTGAAAATTTTGAACAGACAGATCAGCATTGTCAGCCTAAAAAATGGGATCAAAGTCAATTGGAGCTTATCGATCAAACGATGATCGAAGGAACAGTCTGCGCACCTCAAAAGCTGAGCATGACACTAAAAAATAGTGGACAGCCTATTGCGTACTCTGAATGGAAGTGGGAATTACATAAAATAGGAAATGGTCAGAAGCCATTACAAGATGGTCATATTCTTGAAAAGGGCTCCATAAAGTCCCTGTTATCGCAAGAAACAGCGACTGTCACGACAGATAAAGCAAAAACAAATGGAAGCTATGCATTTAAAATCTATTATCCTAAAGGGTTTAGCGCATCTGATCAGGCGTACTTTTGGTCTAAACCGATGGTGCTCTCAAAGTGTCAAGAAAAGGCGTCCTAAATGGAGCTGTCATTTAAAGTGAAAAAATGATAGGCGAAGGGGAGAAGGGGTTATGAAAAAATGGATGAAGATGTCTGGGAGTATTCTTTATGTGATGGTGTTCACGGTGATGATAGCCTCTATTATTGTCGTGTTGTCATCAAGAACAACAGGAGGAGAACCTCAGATCTTCGGTTATCAATTGAAGCAAGTATTATCAGGTTCGATGGAACCAGAATTTTCAGCTGGGTCACTGATTGTCGTAAAACAGGTTGCCTCACCTGAGACGCTCAAAAAAGGAGATATTATTACGTTTCAAACAAAGCAGGATCAGTCCTTTGTGACCCACCGAATTGTTGGGGTGAAGGGAAAGGGTGCAAATAAAGCGTTTGAGACGAAGGGTGACAATAATATGTATCAAGACGGTACGCTGGTAAAAGCGGATCAGGTAACTGCGCAGTATATGGGAGTGAACATTCCTTATGCAGGAAAGCTTCTTTCGTATGCAGGGACATCAGCTGGAACTGCTTTGCTCCTTATTATACCAGGTGTCATGCTGCTCGTTTATTCAACCATTCATTTTGTGGGCGCAGCAAAACATCGTAGACACACGGCTGATGTACATATCTCAGAGGAACAAGCTTAAATCGTTTGTAACCTAATCAGGTTTCAATAAAACAATATATTAGGGGGTTTATTCATGGCAATGAAGAAATCAATTCGTTTAGGTGTATTATCAGGGGCTTTAGGTCTTGCATTAATTGGCGGGGGAACATGGGCGGCGTTTAATGATATTGAAAAGGCAAACGCGGTCTACTCGACAGGAGAGCTGGATTTATCTGCTAAAGAGAACTCCGGCGCCATCAACCTTTCGAACTTAAAACCTGGTGATCGGATCAAGAAAGAATTTCATTTTGATAATAAGGGATCACTAGCAATAAACCAAGTGCTGATGAGTCTTGATTATAGCCAGTTTACAGATGGATCTTCCGCGAAGAATGGCGGTAAAAATACAGCTGAAGAATTTCTCAGCCAGTTTCAGGTGAGTGTTCTTACGGTTGGAGCCGAAGGTGGAAATGGTTATCCGAAAAATATTATTTTAGACCATGCAAACCTGCTTGACTTGCATCAATTAACGTCAAAACAGGATCAGACCGCATTTGAAAAGCTTCGTCATGCCGTCGATGAGAAGTTTTTACATGAAAGTGGGAAAATTAATGTAGCAACTGTTGATGGAACAGTGGCTCCAGAGTATGACGGCATTCCAAAGAATCCGTTTGATTACGATAAAATGGAAATGATCATTGAATTTATCAATGACCAGACGAAGGATAAAGCTGGTCACTATATCCAAAATAAATACCAAGGCGATGCGATTCAAATTGATCTTTCCTTCGAAGCGACTCAGTGGAATGGTTTAACGATCAATCCAAAAAAGCATACGGATGAAAAAGGCTACGTGAAAGAAAACGAAAAAGCACACAGCGAAGATAAAAAATAAAGCCAGTCTTTAGGCTGATATCAAGGTCTGCATAGCAATTGGAGGAGTATGCGCTAAAACGTGCGCTTTACTCCTCTTCTTGCTTTTTTCTCCAGATTTGATAATCTAAAAATTCACGAAATTGCTTTTTCGAAACCCCTGATGTCATTGCATCTCGAACTAGTTTTTCCCATTCACTATCTAATTGACCATCGTATTCGGTTTCATCTTTTTCGTTTAAAAGTGTATGAACCGAGACGTCCAGAACAGCGGAGACTTTTTCAAGAAATTGAATGGAGGGGTTTGTTTGCAAGTTTCTTTCTATTGAGCTTAAATAAGACTTCGCTACCCCAGCCTTTTCGGCCAGTTCTGATAGTGAGTAGCCTTTTTCATTGCGGTATTGTTTAATACGCTGGCCAATCAATGTCATCACCTTCCTTTCGATATTATAGCACATTCAGAAAGGTTTGATAGAATGACTTCTTACCAGAGGGGGAGACTCAGAGGACTTTTCATTTGATTTGAGGAAATGACGGACTTCTTCAACTGTTAGTCCTGCCTTGCGAGCTTCGCGTAATAATTGAACCCATTCACTGTCTAATTTGTTCGTTTTCTTTTCCATACAAATACCCTCCTAAAATACTGAATCATGTATTTCAGGCACTTAACGCATGAAATGGAAAGACATAGGTGGTAAGACCTCATAGTTTGCTTGCGTCATGTTTCCGCCCAATACAAACAGACAAACTTAGCTTTAGACTGATCGAAAATCGTATGTCACATAAAAGGGAGGGGACCATGAGTCAACCTCCTCTTTTTTGCTGTAAGTAAAAAAGTCCGCCATTTTCAATCGTAAGACTGATTTTTGGTTCGTATAAAGTTTTGAGTGCTTGTCTTTCTATTTCATATTCTACAGATGTGTCTGAAGTCCCTTCATAAAATTGGTTTAAAAGTTCGAAGTCTTCCTTCCATTTTTGAACGGCGCGCACTGCCCAGTCGTCCGGTTCCTCATGGGCATAATGCTCCATAAGGCTGTAGAGCCGTTTGATTCCGCTCTCTGGCTTAATCATTGTGCTCATCGTAAAGCAATAATCGGGAATTTGAGACGACAGCTCACGAGCTTCCAGCTTCTCTTGAAATTGTTCAATGACTTCTCCGCGAATGAGATGAAGGCCTAATGATAAAAGCTTATCCTTCTTCCGGTCTGCAAGGTAAGAAATTTTTACATTGAGACCAAGCCATGGCTCAAGGGCGATCTGGTTGTTCGTGAGCGGGCTGACTCGTTCATAAAGCCTGATAAAACGGCCCTGCTCTTTGACCGCCTCAAATATTTGAAATAACCGGGGGGAGCCGAAATGGATAAATTCACCACTGATCGTATCACCCGCTTTTTTTTGATCTGTGATCAAAGTCAATTGCCGCGGTTCAGGTACACCGCCAGTTTTTTCAAGCCAGTGCCAATAAAAAGGACGGTTCATAATCAATTTATCCATTTCAATTGTCAGCTGTACGGTCATATGTCCTGCACTTTCTTCTAATATGCTGCATTGATTCGTCTTGAAAAAACGGAGAAGAAAGGTGTGAATGTCATGCTGCTCCATTGATCAACTCTCCTTTATGAGCCTTGCTGTCTTTTTTCTAAAAGTGGTGTTTGTGCTTCAGTTAAATAAGAAGCAAACTGGGTTAATTTCTTTTTCATGTCTCCGCCTGGTTCATGCTGGAAGAGGATTTGATGCAATTCTGTTTCGACATCTTTAATATCAATTCTTGTTAAAATATCATCTAAATCGCCTATGACGTTTTCAAACAGCTGAATTTTTTCATATAAAAGCTTTAAAATATGCTCTTCAACTGTTCCGCTCGTTGCCATATTGTAAATGTGGACATCTCGCTCTTGGCCAAGGCGGTGGATACGTCCAATTCTCTGTTCTAAACGCATCGGGTTCCAAGGGAGGTCGTAGTTAATGATTTGGTTACAAAACTGAAGGTTGATCCCTTCGCCGCCAGCTTCTGTCGCAATTAACACTTGCGCCCGTTCTCTGAATAAATCTTTCATCCAATCTTTTTTGCCCCGCTTAAAGCCGCCCCGAAATGGCACAGAGCTGATACCATTTTGCTGTAGAAACCATTGTAAATAAATTTGTGTGGCGCGGTATTCGGTGAAAATAATGACCTTCTCATTTAACTGCTGAATGAGTTTGACCACTTCAAGCGCCTTTGAGTTTTGCTCCACTTGATTGATTTTCTCCATGATTTGCGTTATTGCAGAAGATCCGAGAATATGCTTTTCTTCTTCCTGCATTTTTTTAATCGTCATATAAACTGCTTCACGGCTTGAACAGCATTCTCGTTCCAAGGTCATAATGGAAAACATATGCTTTGTATAAGACGGATTCTCTTTCAGCTTGCAGATTTCATCATACAAAGCTTGTTCTGTCGGAGAGAAATCAATGGAAATCGTTTTGACATGCCGTTTTGTCCACTCGATGCCTGTGTCTTGTCTTCGGTTTCGAATCATCACTTTATTGACGAGCTGTTTTAATCGGTCATGGTCTTCAAGCTGCAAGTCCTTTTTGGCAAAGATATCTTTAAATTGATGTTCATTTCCTAGGTGGCCTGGCTTCAGAAGGGAAACAAGATTAAATATTTCTCCGATCCGGTTTTGAATAGGTGTGGCTGTCAGCAGCAGGCAGAACTTCTTATTCAGGTTTCTCACAAATTCATAGTTTTTCGTTTTATTGTTTTTCAGTTTGTGTGCTTCATCGATAATGACCATATCGTAGGCAATCGATAAAATCGTGTCTCGATGCGGCTGTCTTTTGGCTGTGTCAATAGAGGAAACGACTACGTCACACTGTTCCCACACATAGCTCTTTTTTTGTTCAACAGCATCAATATAAAATTTCGTCCGCAGCTCCTGTACCCACTGAGACACAAGCGAGGCGGGGACGAGAATGAGAATCTTTTTGGCAAGTCCACGAATCATGTATTCTTTGATAATGAGTCCTGCTTCTACGGTTTTTCCAAGTCCCACTTCATCTGCTAGAATGGCTTTCCCATTCATTTCTTCTACGACTCTTCTGGCTACTTCAAGCTGGTGCTTTAAAGGTGTGAATGCAGGCAGGTGCGCGGGAGCTTGCAGTCCCTCGAATGAATCAATGGCTGTGACTTTTTGAACCTGCGTCGCTAAACGATACATATCCCAGTTCGCCCAGGGGCCGTCTGCTGAAAGCCGCTGCTGAAATTCATTTGCCCATTCCTGATCAAAAATCGTTTGAATATTCAATGTGGTCGCCTGCCTTTCTTTCTAGTAGGATCTGATAAAATTGTTCTGTTTTTAAACGCTTCATTTTTTTGGAGGTCTCTAAAAGACTAGATATATGAATAAAAGCGAACGATATCGAAGGATTATTTTAAAAATGTTAATGATTTTTCTGTTGCTCTTCATCCATTTCTAATGGTAGGATGTTGATAAGTGATCTAGAAAATAAGTCACCCATTTTGATAGTATGTCCAATAAATGTGAAAAATATGAGCGGATGATGGTATGGGGAGAGACTTGGCGGTTATTTTGCACTGGCAGGCGCCGAAGGAGCAAGCTGAATGATTCAGTGAATCTCTCAGGCAAAAGTACTCTTACCGGACGCAACTCTGGAGAGTGTTTGCTTAAGGGTTTTAGCAAACCACCAAAGGGGAAAACGCACAATGATATTGTGCTGTAAACTTTCAGGTGCAAGGACAGAGACTTCTTTTTGATAAAAGGGAGCGCTCTGTCCTTTTTTGCTGTGATTTTTTCTGAAAATTCAGCTTGCATTTGCACTGTGAGAAAAAAGGGGGAAACGATTGATGTTGAAACGAACACCGCTTTTTCATGCGTATGAAACGTTTGGCGCAAAAACCATTGACTTCGGGGGCTGGGAATTACCTGTCCAATTTTCTTCCATTAAAGAAGAACATGAAGCTGTTCGAACAAAAGCAGGGCTTTTTGATGTGTCTCACATGGGTGAGGTGGACGTCAAAGGTCAAGATGCCCTTCCATTTTTACAAAGGTTATTAACCAATGATGTGTCTAAGCTGACAGACGGTAAGGCACTATATACAGCCATGTGTTATGAAGATGGCGGAACGGTAGATGACCTGCTCGTCTACCAAAAAGAAAAGAATCACTATTTGCTTGTCATCAATGCATCAAATATCGATAAAGACGTGGATTGGCTTTTGAAGCACCAAGAGAAGGATGATGTATTGATCAAAAATATGTCTGATCAAACCGCCTTGCTAGCGCTTCAAGGACCTCTTGCAGCTGACATCATCAAAGAGGTGGCGGGTGAAGAGGTGACATCGCTTAAGCCATTTACGTTTTTATCAAAAGCTGAGGTCGCAAATAAAGAAGTGCTCGTTTCCAGAACAGGCTACACAGGGGAAGATGGCTTTGAAATTTACTGCCAGTCAGAAGATGCGGTCCACCTTTGGTCAGCTTTATTAGAAGCGGGGCAGCCAAAAGGACTCATTCCATGCGGACTCGGTGCACGTGACACCTTGAGATTTGAAGCAAGACTTCCGCTTTACGGCCAGGAGCTGACAAAGGATATCTCTCCATTAGAAGGCGGCATTGGTTTTGCTGTCAAAACGGATAAAGAAGCTGATTTTATCGGAAAAGCTGCACTTAAAAAACAAAAAGAAGAGGGACTGAAGCGAAAGCTTGTCGGCATTGAAATGATTGATAAAGGGATTCCGCGTACAGATTATCCAGTCTTTTCAGGAGAAAAGCAGGTTGGGATTGTCACAACGGGCACTCAATCCCCAACATTAAAGAAAAATGTCGGGCTTGCTTTGATCGAAACCTCAGAGGCGGAGCTTGGATCAGAGGTGGAAGTACAAGTTCGCAAAAAACGTTTAAAAGCCAAAATCGTCGCAACACCATTTTATAAAAGAGCCAAATAACGAGGGGGAATAGAGGATGAAGCACAGGTATTTGCCGCAAACAGAGCAAGATCAAAAAGAAATGCTGGATGTCATCGGCGTTCAGTCGATTGATGAGCTTTTTTCAGATATCCCAGAGAAAATTAGATTCAAAGGAGCATACAACATCAAAGAAGCCGCATCTGAAACAGCGCTTGTCAGGGAATTATCCCGACTAGCTGCAAAGAATAAGGATACAGTTTCCTATGCATCGTTTCTTGGTGCAGGTGTATATGATCATTACCAGCCTGTCATTGTCGATCATGTGATCTCACGCTCTGAATTTTATACAGCGTATACACCTTATCAGCCGGAGATTTCGCAAGGTGAATTGCAAGCGATCTTTGAATTTCAAACAATGATTGCTGAGCTGACTGGTATGGATCTTGCCAACTCCTCGATGTATGATGGCGGGACGGCACTGGCTGAAGCGGCAATGCTCGCTGCGGGACACACAAAGAAGAAAAAAGTGGTTGTTTCTGAAACGGTTCACCCTGAATCAAGAGCGGTACTGAAAACATACGCCAAAGGACAAAACATTGAAGTTATTGAAGTGCCTGCGAAAAAAGGGCAGACAGATATAGCTGCATTGGAAAAAGCGGTCTGCGATGATACAGCAGCAGTTCTCGTGCAATATCCAAACTTTTTTGGTGTAGTCGAGCCGTTAAAAGACATTGAACCCATTGCACATAAAGGAAAAAGCCTGTTCATTGTCTCTAGCAATCCTCTCGCACTCGGACTATTGACGCCGCCTGGAAAACTCGGGGCAGATATTGTCGTTGGTGATGCGCAGCCGTTCGGCATCCCGGCTGCATTTGGCGGACCTCACTGCGGATATTTTGCTGTGACGAAAAAGTTGATGAGAAAAGTGCCAGGTCGTTTAGTCGGGCAGACAGAAGATGAAAATGGTGTTCGTGGATTTGTCCTGACCCTTCAAGCGCGTGAGCAGCACATTCGAAGAGATAAAGCGACGTCAAATATTTGCTCAAACCAAGCATTAAATGCATTAGCTGCTTCTGTTGCCATGACGGCACTAGGAAAAACAGGCATAAAAGATATCGCCTATCAAAACGTGCAAAAAGCCCATTATGCCAAGACGCAGGCAGAAAAATATGGACTGCAGGCGGATGTAGAAGGGGCGCATTTTAATGAATTTGTGATCAAGTTACAGGAGCCTGTGAAAGAAGCCAATAAACGATTGCTTGAAAAAGGAATCATCGGCGGCTACGACTTGGGGCTAGACTACCCAGAGCTTCAGCAGCACATGCTTGTAGCCGTGACAGAGCTAAGAACAAAAGAAGAAATTGATACGTTTATCAAGGAATTGGGGGATCGCCATGAATAAACAAGATCAGCCGCTTATTTTTGAATTATCTAAAGAAGGAAGAATAGGGTACAGTCTGCCTGATTTAGATGTACCTGAACAGGAGATCCCGTCTTTATTTGATGAGACGTATATCCGTGATGAAGATGCTGAGCTTCCTGAAGTATCTGAGCTTGATATTATGCGCCATTATACAGCATTATCAAGACGCAATCATGGGGTTGATTCCGGATTTTATCCTCTTGGCTCATGCACGATGAAATATAATCCAAAGATTAATGAAAAGGTTGCACGCCTTGCAGGGTTCTCGCAGGTTCATCCGCTACAAGAGGCAGACACTGTGCAAGGTGCATTAGAATTACTATACGATCTAGGTGAACATCTTGAAGAAATTACGGGAATGGACGCTGTGACATTACAGCCTGCGGCAGGAGCACACGGTGAGTGGACGGGACTCATGATGATCCGTGCGTATCATGAAGCAAGGGGAGATCATCAGCGTACAAAAGTCATTGTGCCTGATTCTGCTCATGGAACGAACCCGGCATCTGCGACAGTCGCTGGATTTGAAACCATTACCGTCGCATCTGACGAAAACGGGCTTGTTGATTTAGAAGATTTACGCCGCGTTGTTAATGAAGAAACAGCTGCTTTAATGCTTACAAACCCGAATACACTAGGCCTCTTTGAAGAAAATATTTTAGAAATGGCTGAAATCGTTCACGAAGCGGGCGGTAAGCTTTATTATGACGGAGCCAACTTGAACGCTGTTTTAAGCAGAGCAAGACCAGGAGATATGGGATTTGATGTTGTCCACTTAAATCTTCATAAAACCTTTACAGGCCCGCACGGAGGCGGAGGTCCTGGCTCAGGTCCTGTTGGCGTTAAAAAGGAATTAATTCCTTATTTGCCAAAGCCAGTGCTTGTGAAGAAGGAAGGCCGTTTTTACTTTGATCATGACCGTCCAGAATCAATTGGGCGCGTGAAGCCATTCTATGGCAACTTTGGCATTAACGTCAGAGCTTATGCGTACATCCGCTCTATGGGGCCAGACGGTTTAAAGGCTGTAACCGATAATGCCGTGTTAAATGCGAACTATATGATGCGCCGCTTAAGTGCTCATTATGATTTGCCGTTTGATCGTCACTGTAAGCATGAATTTGTCCTTTCAGGTAAACGTCAGAAAAAATTAGGTGTGCGGACACTGGATATTGCCAAACGATTACTTGATTTCGGCTACCATCCGCCAACGATCTACTTCCCGCTCAATGTAGAGGAATGTATCATGATTGAACCGACTGAAACAGAATCAAAAGAAACACTTGATGCATTCATCGAAGCAATGATTCAGATAGCGAAAGAAGCAGAAGAGAATCCTGAAGTGGTGCAGGAAGCGCCGCATACAACGGTTGTCAAACGTATGGATGAAACAAAGGCCGCACGGAATCCAGTTCTCGTTTTTGAAAGAAAATAAAGAAAAAAGACTCAGGGGGAATCATGCTCCCAGAGTCTTTTTAGTTAGTTCTTCGTTTTAATGCGGCCGCCCCATTTTTTAAAGCCGCCTTTTAAATTATAAATCTCACGGCAGCCGTTTTTACGTAAAGTTTGGGCTGCTTTTCCGCTTCTAAAATTATTTTGACAATAGAGATAAACAGGCTTGTCAGGACGTATTTCATTTTTGCGCTGCTTTAGTTGAGAAAGGGGGATATTTCTTGCCCCTAAAATATGTCCGCCTTCAAACTCATTTGGCTCTCTCACATCAATGAGCTGGGCTTTGCGGTAACCTTTAATAAATTCTTCTTCCGTCAGCGTTTTCATAATGCGCTGCTGATAAATGTAGCTACCGATGGAATAAAGAACGAAAAGTCCACAAAGTGAGAGGACGATATAGTTGAATATTGACAATACAACTCGACTCCTTCTTGAGCATCAGCACAGTAGCCTGTCTGATGGTACGTTTTAGACAAATACTATTATAGTAAAGCATAAGAAACTTGTCATCATAAATGGTAAGAATTATTTTCAATTCCGTCCCTATTTGATAGACTGATGAAGAGAGAAAACCGGTGGTCACCACCATCATCTAACATTGACTACGTAAAAGAGAAGGGATTTTATATGCAAAAAGAGAAATGGTGTTTCATTGATTCAGGAAACCAAGACCCTGCCTTTAACATGGCAATGGACGAAGCCTTGCTTTATTGGCATAGCGAGAAGCTCATTCCGCCTGTTATCCGCTTTTATGGATGGAATCCGGCGACATTATCTGTTGGGTATTTTCAGAACGTTGAAAAAGAAATCAACCTAGAAGCCGTCAAGCGATATGGTCTTGGATTTGTCCGCAGACCAACCGGAGGACGGGGAGTACTTCATGACCAGGAGCTGACCTACAGCGTGATTGTGTCAGAGGAACATCCAGAAATGCCAGCAACGGTGACAGAGGCGTACCGCGTTATTTCAGAAGGCATTTTAGAAGGCTTTAAAGAGCTGGGACTCGATGCGTATTTTGCCATTCCTCGTACAGATAAAGAAAAGGAAAGCTTAAAGAACCCAAGATCATCTGTATGCTTTGATGCCCCTTCTTGGTACGAGCTTGTTGTAGAAGGCAGAAAGGTAGCGGGCAGTGCTCAGACGAGACAAAAAGGTGTCATTCTCCAGCATGGATCTATTTTAATTGACCTTGATGAGGACAAATTGTTCGATTTGTTCCTTTATCCAAACGACCGGGTGAGAGAGCGGATGCAGCGAAGCTTTAAAAACAAAGCGGTTGCCATCAATGAAATCTCAGACCGAACATGTACAATAGACGATGCGCGTGCTGCGTTTAAAAGAGGGTTTGAAAAAGGATTAAATATTGAGCTTGAACCTTATGAGCTGACAGATGAAGAATTAGCGTTTGTCCATCATCTCGCAAAAACGAAATATGCCTCAGATGATTGGAATTACAAGCGTTAAGCCGAAGGACACTCCTTGTTTTTTAATGAACGATGGTGTAGAATTGGGTTGATTATTAAGTAAAGGTGCATTATGGAGGGGTTTTATGACTACACCTAGTATGGAAGATTACATTGAACAAATTTATATGCTGATAGAAGATAAAGGATATGCCAGAGTCTCTGATATTGCAGAAGCACTCGCTGTCCATCCCTCCTCTGTAACAAAAATGGTTCAGAAGCTAGATAAAGATGAATACCTCATTTATGAGAAGTATCGTGGTCTAATTTTAACCCCGAAAGGCAAAAAAATTGGAAAACGTCTCGTATACAGACATGAACTGCTAGAGCAATTTTTAAGAATCATTGGTGTAGATGAAGAGAAAATTTATGATGATGTAGAAGGCATTGAACATCATCTCAGCTGGAACAGTATTGACCGCATCGGCGATCTCGTTCAATTTTTTGAAGAAAACGATGAGCGATCTGTTCAGCTGAAAGCGATTCAAAAGAAAAACGAACAAACAAATCAAGAATCTTAATCAAAAAGGACACCCTCAGCATGGGTGTCCTTTTTGATTAAAGTTCTAATTGAAAGCAAAAGCTCCTACACTATTATTAGCGTGAAATCAAAGGGGGCTCCTTGATGAAGATAGATGGTGTGTTCTCAGGTGGAGGCATTAAGGGGGCAGCGCTTGCAGGTGCCTATGAAGCGCTTGAAGCGAGAGGATTTCAATTTGTTCGCCTTGCTGGTACAAGTGCTGGAGCAATCATTGCTTCACTCATCGCAGCAGGTTTTACAAGCCAGGAAATTCGCACGCTTTTAGATGAAATGGATGAGCATCAATTGCTTGATAGGAGATGTCAATTCATCCCGTTTAAAATGCTCAGGTGGGTATCTATTTACTGGCGTCTCGGTCTTTATAAAGGAGACCGGCTGGAAAAATGGCTGACCGATGTGCTAAAACGAAAAGGGGTCACCGTGTTTGGAGACCTCAAAAAAGATTCGCTGAAAATCGTTGCGTCCGATTTAACGAATGGAAAAATCCTTGTGCTGCCAGACGACCTTCCTTCATATGGCTTAAATCCAGAGCGGTTTTCCGTTGCGAGGGCTATTCGAATGAGCTGCAGCCTGCCGTATTTTTTCGAACCTGTCAAACTGAAGTCATCAAAAGGCATTTGTACCATTGTAGATGGAGGAGTGCTGAGCAATTTTCCAATTTGGCTGTTTGCTGAAGAGAAAAAAAGACCGTTCGTCGGTGTCACATTAACGCCAAACGAAAAAGAACGCCCACAACACTCCATCCGCAATGCGTTTGAACTGTTTGGCGCTCTTTTTGAAACGATGCGTGGTGCTCATGACGAAAGACATATCGCCACAAAACACGAACGTCATATTATTTTTATTCCTGTAGAACACGTCATTGCCACTGATTTTCAACTCATGACAGAAAAGAAAAAGGCGCTCGTCGATCTAGGCAGACAGAAGGCCGAGCAATTTTTAAAAAGCTGGACATTTTAAAATAAGGCGCGATTCTTCTTTTTGTTTTTCTTGCCTTCAATCACAGTCAAATGTGTTTGGCTTTTCTTTTTGAGAAGGACGGGCTTAGACTTGTGGTCAGTCGGCACGCTTCGCAAATGAGTGACCCGATTTTTCATCTGGCTTTTCGTTTTTGGTTTAGGCTGCTGGTAGCGACGTTTTGATTGTTTGACTGCTTTACGATAAAGATTGCCCTCTGTTCCAGTTCTTCGATTCATCAGCCATCTAAATAGGAAAAACAAAACCGCTCCAATGATCACAACAGACAGCAGCATGGTAAAAAGTCTGCCTGGGTTCGTTGTGAGTAAGTACACAAATCCCAAAACACCTAAAGCGAAAATAATGGTAAAAGCAGGATGTACTCGGCGATTCATAACTGTCCACCTCCGAAGGAATTTACCGGATTTATAAGTTAGATCACTTGATGAGCAGAATCTGACGCTTGTTTCAGAGATACTTCCTCTAAACGAAGAAGTTCATTAAAACTTGCAATGGCTACCTCGACTTGATCGTCAGAAGGTTCTTTTGTTGTGAGCAATTGCAGCCAAAGGCCAGGATAGCCAAGCGCTTTAAGCACAGGCACTTCTCGGAGTTTGTTCGTGAATTGAAGCACTTCAAATGAAATGCCCAGAACAACCGGAATAAGTGCCAAGCGGTTCAGAACTCTCACCCATAAAGGATCTGTCGGTACGAGTAAATAGACGAACATCCCGACAATGACAGTGAATAAAATAAAGCTGCTGCCGCATCGATAATGCAGACGGGATTGCTTTTGGACATTTTCCACTGTGATGTCAAGGTTCTGTTCATAGCAGTTTATGACTTTATGTTCTGCCCCATGATATTGAAATACTCTTTTAATTAAAGGGGTCATGGAAATAAAGTAAATATAGCCTAATAAAAGGACCAATTTGAAGAATGTTTCCACTGCGATTTGTGCGAAATTCCCTGAAAAGATGGGACGCACAAGCTCTGCTAAAAAGACAGGTACCAGGGTAAAGACAAATTTACTAAAGAGTAGAGAGAGAACTCCGATCACAGCAATGCCGAAGATCATGGATAATTTCGAGCTTTTTTGTTCCTTTTCAAGAGTATGATCTTCAGAAGGATCTAAGTCATATCGCTCACTGGAGAAGTTTAAGTGCTTACTGCCGTTTGCGCTTGCTTCAACAAGTGCAGCAACACCCCTGACAAAGGGGATTTTCTTGAGAAAGGCGGTTCGTTTATTGGAGGTCCGGGGAAGCTTCAAAAACTCAATGGACTGGTCCTTTCGCCGAATCGCTGTCACATAGTTCTTCTTACCTCCGAACATGACACCTTCGACAACTGCCTGTCCTCCATAAGCTGGAGGTTTTGTTTGATTGGACATATTTCATCAACCTGCCTGTTTCCTGTAATTTACATGCATTTCCTTATACCTTTATTGTACAGGAAATGAGGGGAAATCACTAGCTCACAGGTCGATTATCTACTAGAATTCTATCTACCTCTTTTTAGCCAGTATACCCTGTTTTAAAAATTTTACACTCATGCATGGAAATCCTTTTTTTTATGACATTTTGGACATACTACTTGCTGGAGGTGTTCACAAATGAAACGTGATGAAAAGAAAAACCAAGAAGAAAAAAATCAGTCCGTGCAAACGACATCACTTGTGGCAAGAGCAGCTGCTACAGGTTTTGTCGGCGGTGTTTTTTGGGGCTTTATCGGGTTTCTGGCCTATGTGTTTCATTTTTCAGAGGTGAGTCCCAATATGCTGCTTCAGCCATTTGTGCTTGGAGAATGGAAAAAGGGAGGACTTGGTACTTTTATCAGTATTGTGCTGTTAGGAGTTTTATCGATTGGAGCCGCCTTTATTTATTTTGGGCTTTTAAAAAGGATCAAAGGCTTTTGGATGGGTTTAGTATATGGCGGGCTTTTATGGCTGCTCGTTTTTTACGTATTTAATCCCATTTTCCCAGATGTAAAGCAAGTACAAGAGTTGCAGCAAAGCACCATTGTTACGACATTTTGCCTATATATTTTATATGGCATGTTTGTCGGGTACAGCATTTCGTTTGAATATAATGAATTGACGAGTCAGAAGCTTGCGAGGGCACTCGGGAAAAAGCCAGAATAAAGTGTAAATCACCTATTCATATGATAAAATATTTTTGGAAACGAAAGGTTTCTAAGGAAAAAGAAACAGATCTCGATATAGATTGAATTAGGGTGAAGGAGTGGTCATATGCCTCATTTTCTTGTACTGAATGGACCCAATTTAAATAGGCTTGGCAAAAGAGAGCCTGCTGTTTATGGAAGTAAGACGCTGACAGATTTAGAGACGGATTTGTTCCAGTTCGCAGAACGAGCAAACATCCAACTAACGTTCTTTCAATCAAATCACGAAGGGGATTTGATTGATGCGCTCCATGAAGCAGAAGATCAATACGATGGTGTCGTGTTTAACCCGGGTGCATTTACCCACTACAGCTATGCGCTGAGAGATGCCATTGCAAGTATTTCTTTATCAGTCATTGAAGTACATATCACAAATGTTCATAAGAGAGAGGAATTCCGCCATCATTCTGTACTTGCGCCAGTATGCCAAGGACAAATCGTTGGGCTTGGCTTAGAAGGGTATAAATTGGCGATTCGTTATTTAGTCAGTGAAGGGGGAGCAGTATCATGAAACTTGAAAAACTAAGAGCACTTTTAAGTGAATTAGAGATCGATGGCCTTGTCATTACGAGCAGTTTTAATTTACAGTATATGACCAGCTTTACCGGATCAGCCGGTCTTGCTGTCGTTTCAAAGGACCGGGCAGCTTTTATCACGGACTTCCGCTATACAGAGCAAGCGAAGGATCAAGTCAAAGGCTATGACATCATTGAACATAAAGGAAACATTGCGGAAACGGCTGCCCAAACGGCAAAGGAATTTGGGGTGAAACGCCTTGGGTTCGAACAAAACCATATGACATTTGCCACGTATCAGCAATACGCAGCCAAAGCAGACGGTATAGAGCTTGTTCCAGTCTCTGAATCAGTTGAAAAGTTGCGCTTGATTAAGTCTAGTGAAGAGATTAAGATATTAGAGGAAGCTGCGAAGATTGCAGATCACGCCTTTGATCATATTCTCACTTACATCAAGCCGGGCCTGACGGAAATTGCTGTCATGAACGAGCTTGAATTTTTCATGAGAAAAGAAGGGGCTGAAGGATCTTCATTCGATACGATTATTGCCTCAGGTGTTCGTTCAAGCCTGCCGCACGGAAGAGCGAGTGAAAAGGTGATCGAATCTGGAGATTTAGTGACACTCGATTTCGGTGCTTACTATAAAGGCTATTGTTCTGATATGACAAGAACGATTGCTGTCGGAACACCAAGCGACAAGCTAAAGGAAATTTATCATATCGTATTAGAAGCAGAGAACGCTGGTGTGGATAGAATCAAGCCAGGCTTAACAGGAAAAGAAGCTGATCGCATCACACGAGACATCATTGAAAAGTATGGCTATGGTCAATACTTTGGGCATTCAACCGGGCACGGGCTAGGTATGGAAGTACATGAAGCGCCAGGCCTTTCCTTACGATCAGAGGTCGTTTTAGAAGAGGGAATGGTCGTCACAGTTGAGCCGGGGATTTACTTGCCAGATGTCGGCGGCGTGAGAATTGAGGATGATATTGTCCTGACAGCTGACGGCAATAAACGATTGACCCACTCACCGAAAGAACTTATCATATTATGATGGTGAAATGTAGGAGGATGACAAAATGATTTCAGTAAACGATTTTCGTACTGGCCTGACAATTGAAGTAGACGGCGGTATTTGGCGAGTAGTGGATTTTCAGCACGTAAAACCAGGGAAAGGCGCAGCGTTTGTTCGTTCGAAACTGCGTAACCTGCGTACAGGTGCCATTCAAGAAAAAACATTCCGCGCAGGTGAAAAAGTAGCGAAAGCACAAATCGAAACAAAAACAATGCAATACTTGTATGCAAATGGCGATCAGCATGTCTTCATGGATACAAGTTCTTATGAGCAGCTTGAACTAAGTGAAGCACAAATTAAAGATGAGCTGAAATATTTGCTTGAAAATATGTCTGTTCAAATCGTGATGTATGGTGCTGAAACTCTTGGAGTAGAACTTCCAAACACAGTAGAACTAGAAGTAGTAGAAACAGAGCCTGGTATTAAAGGTGACACAACATCAGGCGGCTCAAAACCTGCAAAAACTGAAACTGGTTTAATCGTCAACGTTCCTTTCTTTGTGAACCAAGGAGATAAACTAGTGATTAATACATCTGACGGCTCATACGTTTCAAGAGCGTAATGAACGAAAAAAGACTGTAAACCTCGTGTTTACAGTCTTTTTTTATTGGAAAAATGACTCCTCAAGGCAGGCCTTCTCTCAATTCTCTCATTCATCTCTCTTCCTTCCTGAAAAACAAGACTACTTCCAGCTGGTCAAGCATATAGTGTAAAAAAAGCTGGAGGTTCTATATGAAACAATTTCTCCCAGGTCTACACCCGTCAGTCGCTGCAATGGCAGGCATGAGGTTCTTATCTGCCGCCATTGAACTGACGGCAGCCATCCTTATTTTAATTACAAATGATGTACGGAAAGCGGTAGTCATCAATAGTATATTGGCGATCATTGGACCGCTCATTTTTATTATCACGATGACGATTGGAATCTATCAAATTGCCGGGCAGCTATCCTATGCAAAGCTCGTGTTCATTTTCATTGGTGTCGTGTTTATTCTTGTTGGGATCTATAAGTGAAACGGCTTGGCATAATTAACGGCTCACATCATACATTTTAGAGAAGAAAAAAAGGAGGGGAATTCGTTGCGGAGTTTGCTGGATATTCTCCCGCACTCGATTGGACAAGAACTCAGGCTGCTAAAAGAGGCAGAATGGGCGCAAATAGAAGAAATCCGCATTCGCACGGATCGTCCTATTGAATTAATGCAGGGAGGAAAACCACGTTTCCTTTCTTATCGCACCACCTGGGAAGATGCGTCTCAGCTATTAGGCAGACTGAGCAATTACAGCATGTACACACTTGAGGAAGAGCTAAAACAGGGCTATATCACGATATCTGGCGGACACCGGGTAGGACTTGCTGGAAAGGTGATCGTTGAAAACGGATTTGTCAAAGGGTTAAGAGATATCTCTTCATTTAATATCCGCATTGCCAAAGAAAAAATCGGGATTGCGCTTCCTTTTCTTCCTTATTTATATGAAGAGCACTGGCACAATACACTCATCATCGGTCCCCCGCAAACGGGGAAAACCACATTGCTCCGGGATATAGCACGTCTTGCTAGTACAGGCACAAAAACCATTCCTCCTAGAAAAACAGGCATTATTGATGAGCGTTCTGAAATCGCCGGATGTATCAGAGGAGTGCCGCAGCATCATTTTGGCCACCGGATTGATGTACTCGATGCGTGTCCAAAGGCTGAAGGATTGATGATGATGATTCGGTCTATGAGCCCAGAGGTCATGATTGTCGATGAAATCGGAAAAAGTGAGGATGTCGAGGCACTTTTAGAAGCGATTCATGCCGGAGTCAACATCATCGTCTCAGCTCATGGCTATTCACTTGAAGATGTATATAAACGACCTTCTTTTAAACCGTTATGGGAGCTTCGTGTGTTTGAACGATATGTTGAATTAAATCGAAACAATGGGCCTGGCACGATCGGGCGGATGTACGGCGGGGACGGCCAAGAGATGAAATGGAGGCGGGGAGTGGACGTATGTTAAAGCTCATTGGCGCTATTTTCATTGTCGCGGCCACGACTTGGGGAGGATTCGAGTTTGCCAAACGATATAGTGACAGACCTAAACAAATTCGGCAGCTGCGGTTTGCTCTCCAGTCTCTTGAAGCTGAAATTATGTATGGTCAAACCCCTTTAGCACGGGCGGCAGAGCAAATTGCAGCGCAGGTAGGTCCACCTGTGAATCAGCTGTTTGAACAATTTGCAGAAAAGCTGAAAGTGGGGACCTTTTCTGCACGCCATGCATGGAACGAAAGTCTTGAAGATGTATGGAAAAAAACCGTATTGAAAAAAGGCGAATATGAGGCGTTGAAGCACTTTGGAGAAACACTTGGCCAGCATGATGTCACTTCTCAGCAAAAGTATATCAAGCTTGCTTTAGGCCATTTGGAATCAGAGGAGAAAGAAGCTGAAATCGCCCAAGCGAAAAATGAAAAAATGGTCAGAAGCCTCGGATTTTTAAGCGGATTACTACTGATTCTTTTATTGATGTGAGAGGAAGGGAGTCGAGAGCATGGGCGTTGATGTAAACGTCATTTTTCAAATTGCCGGAGTAGGCATCGTCGTGGCCTTTCTCCATACGATTTTAGACCAAATGGGGAAGAAAGAGTACGCTCAGTGGGTGACGCTGCTTGGGTTTATCTACATTTTGTTTATGGTTGCAACCATTGTAGACGATTTGTTTAAAAAGATTAAAGCCGTATTTCTATTTCAAGGATAGGGGAGGGCTTACAAATCGAAATCATACAAATTGTTGGACTTGGTTTAATCGCTACTTTTTTAGCATTAATCGTCAAAGAACAAAAGCCAACCTTCGCCTTTATGCTTGTTGTTTTTACCGGATGTGTCATTTTTCTTTATTTAATTGATCAAATCTATGCCATTATCTCGATGATTGAAAAAATTGCAGCAAGTGCCGGCGTCAATATGAAGTATGTTGAAACCATATTGAAGATTATTGGCATTGCCTATATTGCGGAATTTGGCGCTCAGCTGACGAAGGATGCTGGACAAGGCGCCATTGCATCCAAAATAGAGCTAGGCGGCAAGATTCTCATCTTGGTGATGGCAGTCCCGATTTTAACAGTCATCATTGAGACAATCTTAGGAATGATCCCGTCCATGACGTAAATGAAAAGAGGTGATGACAATGAAACGGGTGACCGCTGTAATGGGATTGATGCTTTTCTTTTGGCTGATTGCTCCGCATGCAGGGGCAGAAGAAAAAGAACCTTTATCTAATGAACAGCCAGCAGCACAGGAAGTGGCGAATGGACAGGCTGATGCACTTGAGCTTCATTCCATCAGTGACTTTTGGGAAACCATTTTGGACGAGTATGGCGGCTTTTTGCCAGAAAGCCAAAAGGGCACAGTGAAGGAAATGATTGACGGCGATAAAGAGCTGTCTCCCCAAACATGGCTGAAAGCCTTTGTACATTATCTGTTTCACGAGGTCATTGCAAACGGAAAGCTCCTAGGTACTCTGATTTTACTCACCATCTTTTGTTCGCTTTTGCAGCTTTTACAAAATGCCTTTGAACAAAGCACCGTCAGCAAAGTCGCATATGCTCTTGTTTATATGGTGCTGATTATTATTGCACTTAACAGCTTTCATGTGGCGATTTCTTATGCCACAGAAGCCATTCAAACGATGACCAGTTTTATTCTTGCTCTTATTCCTCTTTTACTAGCGCTTATTGCTTCATCAGGCGGGCTTGTCTCAGCCGGATTCTTTCATCCCGTTATTATATTTTTAATGAACACGAGCGGTGTTTTCATTCAGTATGTCGTTCTCCCGCTCATCTTTTTATCTGCAATATTGAGCATTATCAGTACGCTGACCGAACAATACAAGGTCACCCAGCTGGCCCAGCTGTTAAGAAATGTGGCAATTGGTGGGCTTGCCGTTTTTTTAACCGTTTTTCTCGGCGTCATTTCCGTTCAGGGTGCATCTGCGGCGGTTACTGATGGAATTGCCCTTCGTACAGCCAAATTCATTACCGGAAACTTCATCCCTGTCCTAGGCAGAATGTTTACAGATGCGACCGATACCGTGATCAGCGCCTCTGTTTTACTCAAAAATACAGTCGGACTAGTTGGGGTCGCCATTTTGATTTCAATTGCCGCTTTCCCGGCGATTAAAGTGCTTTCGTTAGCGCTTATCTATAAGCTTGCTGCTGCCATCCTTCAGCCGTTAGGGGGCGGACCCATCATCAGCTGTCTTGATGTCATTTCAAAAAGTGTGCTGTATATATTTGCCGCACTTGCTGTTGTGTCGCTCATGTTCTTTTTAAGCATTACCGTCATCATCACTGCGGGTAACCTGACCATGATGATGAAGTAAGGAGGGGACACCTTTTGAGTTTTCTCACGGAATGGATCACAAGTATTATTCTTTTTATCTTATTTGCGATTGTTATTGATCTTCTGCTTCCCAATTCGAGCATGCAAAAGTATGCAAAAATGGTCGTCAGCCTGCTGCTCATCGTGGTCATGCTCAATCCGATTTTTGCTTTATTTCGAGCAGATCCTGATCAAATTTTTTCAGAATTGATGAAAGGGAAGGAAGAAGCGCAGTCAGAAGAAATAAAAAATCAGATGAATTTAGAAAAAAAAGAAATACAAGCCTCTCAGCGTGCATATATTTTAAAGCAAATGGCTGTCCAACTAGAAAAAAGCGCAAAGGAGCCACTGGAGAAGGAGAGCTATGTAATGAAACACGTAGAAGTGCTGGCTGATGAGGAGCATCTGGATCAGAATATGGAGGCGGATCAATTTCGCATCAAAGCAGTTCTTTCCCCGCTCACAGGTGATGCTGTAGAAACGGTGGCAAAGGTGGACATTGATCTCTCCAAGCAAAAGGAGGAAAGCGCTGGATCTTCTAGCAAAGAGGTCACGAGGGTGAAAGAGACACTTGCTGATGTTTGGAATACGAGTCCTGAGCACATCGCGCTGAACATTGAGGGAGGTGACGCAGCAGATCATGAATAACAAGGACTGGAAACAAAAGCTGAAATCATTCTTCCAGCCGCCTGAAAAAGGTGAAGGGAAACCCAAATTAACGAAGCACCATTACTTGCTGCTTGTATTCATTATCGGCGTATCTTTCATGTTAGTCAGTCAGATCTTGTCACCGCCATCAAGCAAACAACAAGCTGCTGTTCCTGCTTCTAAAAAAACATCCTCAGAAGAGCAGGAGGTATTCAAACCGGCATCCTCAGGTAAACCAAAAAATTCAATTGAGGATGTGGAGCAAGAATACGAAAATCAGCTGAAAGAAATTTTAGAGACCATCATCGGCGTTGAGGATGTATCCATTGTGGTCAATGTAGATGCAACGTCTTTAAAAGTGTTTGAAAAAAACAAATCCAATAAAAGTACAACGACCGAGGAAACAGATAAAGAAGGCGGCGTACGAAGTGTCACCGATCAAACAAAAGAAGAAGAAGTCGTCATCATCAAAAATGGCAATGAAGAAACACCAGTCGTTGTTCAAACGAAAAAACCAGAAATCCGAGGTGTCCTCGTTGTTGCTCAAGGAGTAGACAACGTTCAAATAAAGAAAACCATCATTGAAGCGGTTACACGAGTGCTTGATGTACCGAGCCATAGAGTGGCTGTTGCCCCTAAAAAAATCAAGGAGGATTCGGAATGATGTTAAAAAAACAAACGGTTTGGCTATTAACGATGCTAAGTTTAGTTGTCGTATTAAGTGTGTACTATATCATGTCTCCACAGGGTGAAAATGCAGTGACAGTAGAAGATACGAAATCAAAAGGCACTGAAGAGAAAAAAGTTGAAACAGAAAAAGGGACGGACAAAGGCATGGAAAAAGGCGCTGATAAGAAATCCACTGACAAAGAAACAAACGGCAAGCAAGAGGATATCGAAACAAGCGGTGAAGAAGGAAAGGCTGTGTCAGAGCAAACAGACGATGAGCTTTTTACAACATACAGACTAGAGCTTGAAGATAAACGAAGCAAGCAGCGCGAAGAATACAACGAAATTGTCTCCAGTGACGATGCAACAGCACAAGAAAAAAGTGAAGCATACGATCAAATGACAGCGCTCAGTGAAGCAGAAGGAACTGAGCGTCAGCTTGAGACCTTGATCAAAACAAAAGGCTATAAAGATGCGCTCGTAAGTGCTGAAGGGGATAAAGTGAGCATCACGGTTCGTTCTGATAAAAAATCAAAATCTCAAGCGGCCGATATTATTGATATGGTCACAAAAGAAATGCGAGGTCTTGATAACGTAGCTGTCACTTTTGAGCCCACTAATCAATAAAAAATGAACTGGCGCCCTTTGCGGAAAAGGGCGTTTTTTGATGCGGCTTGACGCCCTCTCCAAGGTGCTTACGCGAGGCGCTTCACCACAATAGTAGTTGAATTCATCGAAATCCTCCTGTAAGATGGTTATAGTATGTACTTTTAGTACTAGCCTATAATAAAAAGATAAATCCATACATAGGGGTGCAAATCCATGTTAAAAATCGAAGAAATTCATGAACTGATTAAATTAATTGACGACTCTACTATCGATGAGTTTACGTACGAAAACGAAGGTGCAAAAATCAAACTGAAGAAAAATAAAGAAGTCGTTCAGCAAGTTGCGGCACAAGCACCAGTGGCTCCAGTCCAAGCAGCTCCAGCTCAACAAGCTCCTACAGCACAAGCTCCAGCTCAGACCGAAGCCCCTGCACAAGAGGCAGCTGCGTCTGAAAATCTGCATAAAATCACATCCCCAATGGTTGGCACATTTTATGCTTCCTCTTCACCAGAAGCAGATCCATACGTGACAACAGGCTCTAAGGTGAAGGAAAATTCAGTTGTATGTATCGTGGAAGCGATGAAACTGTTTAATGAAATCGAAGCAGAAGTAAAAGGTGAAATCGTCGAAGTATTAGCTGAAAACGGTCAGCTTGTAGAATTCGGACAACCCCTCTTTCTAGTGAAAGCAGAGTAAGGAGTACGATCATGATTAAAAAGCTATTAATTGCAAACAGAGGAGAAATCGCAGTTAGAATTATCCGCGCTTGTAAAGAGCTTGGAATTGAAACTGTTGCGGTATTTTCTGAAGCGGATCGCGATGCGCTGCATGTACAAATGGCTGATGAAGCATATTGCATCGGACCGACTGCTTCTAAAGATAGTTATTTAAATGTCACGAATATTGTCAGCGTAGCAAAATTAACAGGGACAGATGCCATCCATCCAGGATACGGCTTTTTAGCAGAAAATGCAGACTTTGCAGAGCTTTGCGAGGAATGTAATGTGATCTTTGTTGGACCAACTGCGTCAGCGATTTCCAAAATGGGAACGAAAGATGTCGCGCGAGAAACTATGAAGAATGCAGGCGTCCCGATCGTTCCTGGTTCTCAAGGAATTGTAAAAGATCTTGATGATGCTGTTTCAACAGCAGCTAGTATTGGGTATCCTGTGATTATTAAAGCAACTGCAGGCGGAGGCGGTAAAGGGATCCGTGTGGCTCGTACAGAAGAAGAGCTTATTAACGGAGTCACCATCACGCAGCAGGAAGCAGCGCAAAACTTTGGGAACCCTGGTGTCTATTTAGAAAAGTTCATTGAAGACTTTAGACATGTGGAAATTCAAGTGCTTGCAGATCAGCATGGCAATACGATTCATTTAGGAGAGCGTGATTGCTCGATCCAAAGAAGAATGCAAAAGCTTCTTGAAGAAACGCCATCACCAGCACTAAATGCAGACATCCGTGAGCAAATGGGTGAAGCAGCTGTAAAAGCAGCAGAAGCTGTTGAATACACAGGTGCTGGAACAGTCGAATTCATTTATGATTATAATGAAGAGAAGTTCTACTTCATGGAAATGAATACTCGTATTCAAGTAGAGCATCCTGTGACAGAAATGGTCACAGGTGTAGACCTGATCAAAGAACAGATCAAGGTTGCATCAGGTGAGAAGCTTTCTCTTACACAAGAGGATGTCGTATATGAAGGCTGGGCGATCGAATGCCGCATCAATGCAGAGAACCCAGAGAAAAACTTCATGCCTTCAGCTGGTGAAATTAAAATGTATCTTCCGCCAGGCGGTTTAGGTGTACGTGTTGATTCTGCCGCTTATCCGGGCTATGTGATTCCGCCATATTATGACAGCATGATTGCAAAAGTGATCACATATGGTAAGACAAGAGAAGAAGCGATTGCGAAAATGAAACGTGCGCTTCAAGAATTCGTCATTGAAGGAGTCTACACAACGATTCCATTCCACCTTAGATTGCTCGAGCATGAAACATTTGTGAGCGGTAACTTTAATACGAAGTTTTTAGAAACATACCAAATCATGAAATAATCACAGCTTTCGGAGGTGAATGATCGTGTCAGAAAACAATTTGCTTGAAATGAACCTTGATGAAGATCAATTGGGAAAAGTGCAAATTGCACCAGAAGTGATTGAAGTCATTGCTGGGATCGCCGCTTCAGAAGTCGAAGGCATTGCCGAAATGCGCGGCAATTTCGCTGCTGATGTAGCAGAACGCTTTGGTAAGAAAAATCACCGTAAAGGTGTAAAAGTAGATGTCTCTGATGAAGGCATCACAATCGATGTGTATTGTGTGGTTGAATTTGGCCTATCCATTCCAAAGGTATCCACTGCTGTACAAGAAAATATCCGTCAAACCCTTTTGAACATGACTGCCTTAACGATTAATGAAATTAACATTCATGTCGTTGGCATTCAATTTGAAACAAAAGCACCTGAGGCTGAAGTAGATCAAGAAATGTAAAAAAGGGTTCAAGTGAAACCAAGGAGGCATTGCCTCTTTGGTTTTTTAAAGCCCATTTTTGAGTAATTTCCGAATATTGATAACGTGACGCGTGGATTGATTCGTTTTTCGTCACAGCTCGCATGGATCTTGGTGCGACCACGGTCAAAATATGTTATGATCTCTGTATGGCTTAACGACAAGCGGATAAAGTGGTTAAAGGAGTAAATAATGAAAAGAAGAACTGCAAGAGAAAAGGCGCTACAAACATTATTTCAAATTGATGTGAGCAATATTGATCCGAAAGAGGCCATTACACATGCGCTGGATGAACAAGAATCAGATCCTTTTTTCGAGGAACTGGTTTTCGGTGTGCTTGAACAAAAGGACAAGCTTGATGACATGATCTCACAGCATCTAGTGAATTGGAAACTCGATCGTATTGCAAACGTAGACAGAGCCATTTTAAGGCTGTCTGTGTACGAGATGGTGTATCAAGAAGACATCCCAGTTAGTGTCTCAATGAATGAAGCGATTGAACTCGCCAAATTATTCGGCGATGATAAAGCACCGAAATTTGTAAATGGTGTACTTTCGAACATTAAAAACGACCTAAAGCAGCAATAGGAGGATTCGACATGACAGCAACAATCATCGATGGGAAAGAAACAGCAAAAGAAAAACGTGAACAATTAGCAAAAGAAGTAGAAGAGCTAAAACAAAAAGGAGTCACACCTGGTCTTGCCGTTATTCTAATCGGTGATGATCCGGCTTCACTTTCTTACGTACGCGGGAAGAAAAAAGCAGCAGAAGCAATGGGCATGCACTTTCAGCTTGATCATTTAGATGCTTCTTTAACAGAAGAAGAATTGCTTCAGCTGATTGATCAGTACAATGCGAACGATCAATTCCACGGGATTCTTGTTCAACTTCCACTGCCAAAACATATTTCTGAAAAAGCCGTCATTGAACGTATTTCACCTGAGAAAGATGTAGATGGTTTCCATCCATTAAATATCGGGAAAATGCTGCTTGGAGAAGATACATTCCTACCTTGTACACCAGCAGGCATTGTTGAATTACTGAATAAAACGGGTGTCAGTCTTTCTGGAAAAGAAGTGGTTGTTGTAGGGCGCAGCAATATTGTCGGCAAACCAGTGGGACAATTGCTGTTAAACGAAAACGCAACGGTTACTTACTGCCATTCAAGAACGGCGAATATTTCAGAACATACGTTAAAAGCGGACATTTTAGTTGTTGCCGTCGGTCGAGCAAACTTTATAAAAGCTGACCAAATCAAAGAAGGCGCAATTGTCATCGATGTAGGAGTCAATCGTTTGGATACTGGGAAGCTTGTTGGGGATGTTGATTTTGAAGAAGCGAAAGAAAAAGCTTCTTACATCACACCAGTCCCTGGCGGAGTCGGTCCAATGACGATTACGATGCTTGCACACAATACGGTTAAATCAGCAAAACGTACATTAGCATAAGCTTTATCCATTCATCCACCTGCATGCTGCCGGTGGATGAATGTGCGTTTTTGAAGAGGAGGAATACGTCATGAGTGAAAAAGCCTTTGTGACGGTCACAGCCCTTACAAAATACATAAAAAGAAAATTTGATGTTGATCCGCATTTAGAAGATATTTGGATCAAAGGTGAGTTATCCAATGTGAAGATTCATTCAAGAGGTCATGTGTACTTCACCTTAAAAGACGAAAACGCACGCATGCAAGCTGTCATGTTCCAGCGTTCCGCAGCAAAGCTGCCTTTTTCACCAAAAAGCGGAATGAAAGTGTTTGTACGCGGCGGGATTCAAGTATATGAACCAAGCGGTAACTATCAATTATATGCAAAAGAAATGCAGCCTGATGGTGTTGGTGCTCTTCATCTCGCTTATGAAGAGCTGAAGAAAAAGCTGGCAAGTGAAGGCTTATTTGATGCGCGCTATAAAAAACCAATTCCTGAATATCCAGAGGTTGTTGGTGTCATTACATCTCCAACAGGAGCGGCTGTTCGAGATGTCATCACAACGATTAACCGGCGTTATCAGCAGGCGAAAATCATTGTGCTTCCGGCGCTTGTCCAAGGTGAAAATGCCATCCGTTCAATCGTAGAGCGGATCAAAGAAGCAAATGAAAAACAGATCTGTGATGTCTTAATTGTCGGAAGAGGAGGCGGTTCGATCGAAGAGCTTTGGGCCTTTAATGAAGAAGCTGTCGCAAGAGCAATCTTCGCATCAGACATTCCAATCATTTCTGCAGTGGGGCATGAAACGGACTTTACGATCAGTGATTTCACTGCAGACATGAGAGCACCCACACCAACAGGAGCAGCCGAGCTCGCTGTTCCAAGCACAGCCGATTTAATAGAACGAATCAAATCCATCGACATTCGGCTTACAAGGGCCGTGAAGAATCGAACATCACAAGCGAAAGACCGTCTTATGGCGCTGCAATCCTCTTATGCCTTCCGTTTTCCAAAACGATTGCAGGAGCAAAAAGAGCAGCAATTCGATTTGGTATTTGACCGTTTTCAAAAACAGCTGACGAGACAAATTGAACAAAAACGCAGTCAACTAGACCGCCAGACATACAGGCTGAAGCCGCTTCATCCAAAAGAGCAGCTGCTTCAGGCGAAAAAACGCCATGCCAATGAAACAGAACAGCTCATCCGCAGCATGAATGTGCAAATGAAAACAATTCATTCGCAGTTCCAATCTGTTCTTGGTAAACTAAATGCATTAAATCCACTTCAAGTGATGGAAAGAGGCTACAGTTTAGCCTATAAAGACAATGAACTGATTAAAAGTGTGAACCAAGTTGATACGAAGGATCAATTGGCTATCACCATGAAGGATGGACGTCTGATTTGTGAGGTTATTGAGAAGGAGGGGCAATCATCATGACAGAATCAAATAAACAAAAAGAAGAACAAATGACATTTGAAGAAGCGATGAAAGGTCTTGAGGAGATCGTTGGGAAGCTCGAAGAAGGAGATGTACCACTTGAGCAAGCCATTCATTATTTCCAAGAAGGCATGACACTTTCAAAGCTTTGTCATGAAAAATTACAGCACGTTGAAAAGCAGATGGATTTCATTTTAAAAGAGGACGGTGAACTGGCTCCTTTCTCGGTGAAGGAGGCAGATGCTGGTGACAAGTAATTTGCAGGATTTTTTAACAACACGAAAACAGGCCATTGAAGAGTATTTATTTACATATGTTCAGGAATTGAAGATTCCAGAAGAACTAAAATCTTCGATGCTTTACTCTCTTGAAGCTGGAGGGAAAAGACTTCGCCCTGTTCTCGTTCTTGCTTTATTACATGCTTACGGAAAAAACGAAGAAGATGGCATACCGGTTGGCTGTGCTGTAGAAATGATTCATACGTATTCATTGATACATGACGACCTTCCTTGTATGGACGATGATGACCTTCGCAGAGGAAAGCCGACTAACCATAAAGCATACGGGGAAGCAACAGCGGTTCTCGCTGGTGATGCACTTTTAACGGAAAGCTTTCGCCTGATTACATCGCAGCTATCTAGCAGCGTCTCTCCTGATCAAAAGCTTAGAATCGTAGATGAGCTTGTGCGGTCAGCAGGTGCACTAGGAATGGTTGGCGGTCAATTTGATGACATGGAAGCAGAGCAAAAACAAGTCCCGCTTGCTGAACTAGAATCCATTCATGCCCGGAAAACAGGAAAGCTTCTCACATTCAGCGTCACAGCAGGTGCAATGCTGGCAGGAGCATCAGATGACGATATCGAAAAACTAAGAGAATTCAGCTATCATATTGGCATTGCTTTTCAAATTCGTGATGACATTTTAGATCTCGAAGGAAGCGAAGAAAAAATAGGAAAACGGGTCGGCTCTGATACAGCGAATGAAAAGTCGACATATCCTTCTTTATTAACGCTTTCAGGAGCAAAAGAAAAGCTGCACGAGCACATCACACGTGCAAAAGAAATTGTCTCAAATCTTGAATTAGAGCAGCAATTGCTGCATGAGTTATGTGATCTGATCGCCTCAAGAGATCATTAAAAACAGCCTAGATTTGAGGGTCTTCGAGCAATTGTGGTAAACTGTAAACAGTTTATTATGATAAGACAACTCTTATTCCTGCTTGGTTTTCATAGGAATAAGGCATTATATATGTAGATAGAAATTTTGTTGAAAGCGAGTTGATCCTGATTGGATCTTTTATCAATAAAAAATCCAACGTTTCTAAAAGGAATGTCAAATGCAGAATTAGAGGAGCTTAGTGCTGACATTCGCATGTTTTTAATTGAGTCCTTGGCTAACTCTGGCGGGCATATCGGTCCGAACCTGGGTGTCGTTGAACTCACAGTTGCCCTTCATAAAGTATTTGACAGCCCGAAAGACAAATTCCTTTGGGATGTTGGACATCAGTCTTATGTTCACAAGCTGTTAACTGGAAGAGGGGCGGAGTTTGATACACTTCGTCAATTTAAAGGACTTTGCGGTTTTCCTAAACGAAATGAAAGTGAGCATGATGTTTGGGAAACAGGCCACAGCTCAACGTCATTATCTGGCGCGATGGGTATGGCGGCCGCGCGGGATATTAAAGGGACAGATGAATATATCCTGCCGATTATCGGAGACGGTGCATTAACCGGAGGTATGGCGCTTGAAGCTCTGAATCATATCGGTGATGAAAAGAAAGACATGATCGTCATCTTAAACGATAATGAAATGAGTATTGCACCAAACGTCGGTGCAATTCACACCATGCTTGGCAGACTGCGCACAGCAGGCAAGTACCAATGGGTAAAAGACGAGCTCGAATATTTATTTAAGCGGATCCCAGCTGTAGGCGGAAAGCTTGCTGCCACAGCAGAGCGTATTAAAGACAGCCTCAAGTATTTACTAGTGTCTGGCATGTTCTTTGAGGAAATGGGATTCACTTACTTAGGTCCTGTTGATGGACATTCTTATGAAGATCTTTTTGAAAACCTTGAATATGCAAAGAAAACAAAAGGTCCTGTCCTGCTGCATGTCATCACGAAAAAAGGAAAAGGCTATCAGCCGGCAGAATCCGATAAAATCGGGACTTGGCACGGCACAGGTCCATACAAAATTGATACAGGTGATTTTGTAAAACCAGCAGCTGCTGCACCGTCATGGAGTGGTCTTGTCAGTGAAACAGTCAGAAAGCTTGCGCGGAAAGATGAGCGAATTGTGGCCATCACGCCTGCGATGCCTGTAGGCTCAAAACTTGAAGGCTTTGCAAAGGAATTTCCAGAGCGAATGTTTGATGTAGGAATTGCTGAGCAGCATGCAGCCACTATGGCAGCTGGACTTGCGACGCAGGATATGAAGCCATTTTTAGCGATCTATTCAACATTCCTGCAAAGAGCTTATGATCAAGTGCTGCATGATATTTGCCGCCAGAACCTCAATGTATTTATCGGAATTGACCGTGCGGGTCTTGTCGGTGCAGATGGAGAAACGCATCAAGGTGTGTTTGATATTGCCTTCATGCGTCATATGCCGAATATGGTGCTCATGATGCCGAAGGATGAAAATGAAGGCCAGCACATGGTCAATACAGCCATTCAGTATGATAACGGTCCTATTGCCATGCGTTTCCCGCGTGGAAATGGGCTGGGCGTGAAAATGGATGAACAGCTGAAAACCATTCCGATTGGGTCCTGGGAGGTTCTTCGTCCAGGGAAGGATGCCGTCATCTTAACATTCGGTACGACGATTAAAATGGCGCTGCAAGCAGCTGAGGAGCTTCAAAAAGAAGGGAAATCAATTCGTGTCGTCAACGCTCGGTTTATTAAGCCGCTTGATGAAGCGATGCTACATGACATTCTTTCTGAAGGGATTCCGATTTTAACGATTGAAGAAGCTGTGCTTCAAGGCGGGTTTGGCAGCAGTGTATTAGAATATCTACACGACAAGAAAGCATCACATATCAAAGTAGAACGTATGGGTATCCCAGATCAATTTATTGAGCATGGAAGTGTTGATGCCCTGCTTGAAGAAATTGGACTGACGAAAGCACAGGTTGCTGAGACTTTACGCGACCTGCTTCCAGCAGCACCAAGAAAAGGAATTGGATCATGACATCAAAGAAAGAACGACTTGACGTTTTATTAGTCGAACAAGGACTAATGGAAACAAGAGAGAAAGCAAAGCGTGCCATCATGGCAGGGATCGTTTACTCAAATGAAACCCGTTTGGATAAACCGGGCGAGAAAATTGCTCGTGATACGCCGCTTACAGTGAAGGGGAACCCTCTCAAATACGTAAGCCGAGGCGGGTTAAAGCTTGAAAAAGCGCTTAAAGAATTTGATCTGACAGTTGAAGGGAAATTGCTGATTGATATTGGCTCATCGACAGGCGGATTTACAGATTGTGCTCTTCAAAATGGAGCAGTCAAATCATATGCTGTAGACGTTGGCTACAATCAGCTTGCGTGGAAATTAAGGCAGGATGACAGGGTCATCGTCATGGAGCGCACCAATTTCCGCCATTCCGTTCCAGCTGATTTTACTGAAGGATTGCCAGAAGTGGCATCGATTGATGTATCTTTTATCTCACTCAAACTCATTCTGCCGGCTTTAAAGCATATTCTTGTTCCGGGTGGTGACTGTATTGCGCTCGTCAAGCCTCAATTTGAGGCAGGCAGAGAGCTTGTTGGGAAAAAAGGCATCGTGCGTGAGCCGTCTGTCCACCTTGGTGTACTAGAAGAGATGAATCAATTTGCTGCAAAAGAAGGCTATGATGTAAAGGATGTCTCATTTTCGCCTATCACTGGTGGAGATGGAAATATTGAATTTCTGCTTCATTTAGTGCTTCATCCTGATCAAGAAGAAAATGCGGCACTTCCTGCTTCAGAACTTGAGAAGGTCGTGAAGGAAGCCCATTCCGTATTGAAAGAAAAGAAAAACAGCCCTGAGCCGGCTGACACATGAGATGATTGATACAAAAGGAATAATAGCTCGCTATTATTCCTTTTTACATGGTCAAAAGACAAGAATTGGCCGTATCTCACGTAATGCTTGTTTTTTGAAGTGTGCATCATATAACATAGAACGTAAAGACAAACTGAGAATAAAACGCCTAGGGGGGTCAAATATGAATAAAGGTCAAAGGCATATTAAAATAAGAGAAATCATTGCAAGCCAAGAGATCGAAACACAAGATGAATTGGTCGATATTTTGAAAGCCGATGGATATAACATCACACAAGCGACCGTTTCTAGGGATATTAAAGAATTACATTTAGTGAAAGTTCCGACGAACAATGGAACATATAAATACAGTCTTCCGGCAGATCAGCGGTTTAATCCTCTGTCAAAGCTGAAGCGATCTCTAATGGATGCATTTATTAAAATGGATGCTGCCAGTCATTTAATTGTTCTGAAAACAATGCCGGGTAATGCTCAGGCGATTGGTGCTTTAATGGATAATTTAGATTGGGAAGAAATTATGGGAACAATTTGCGGGGATGATACCATTTTAATCATTTGCCGCACCCCAGATGATACAGAGACAGTTTCGAGCAAAATTTTAGAGCTTCTATAAAGAATCAGGTTTACTAAAAGAGGTGTCAAATGAGTGTTAGCAGAACTAACCATTAAAAACTTTGCAATCATTGAAGAGTTAACGGTTTCATTTGAAAAAGGACTCACGGTTCTAACGGGGGAAACAGGTGCCGGAAAATCCATCATGATTGACGCTGTCTCACTTCTAGTGGGAGGAAGAGGATCATCTGAATTTGTCCGCTACGGTGAAAAAAAGGCAGAGCTGGAAGGGCTTTTTCTTGTACCAGCCGATCACCCTGTATTTGCTCTATGCGAAGAGCAGGGAATTGACGCATCAGATGAAATGATGATCCTCCGCCGTGATATTAATAACAGCGGGAAAAGCATTTGCCGGATTAATGGAAAGCTTGTCACCATCTCACTTTTACGGGAGGTAGGACGGCTTTTGCTTGATATACATGGACAGCACGATAACCAGCTGCTCATGGAAGATGAAAATCATCTGCATTTGCTCGATCAATTTGGAGTAGAAGACATTGCACCGGCTCTCTTGCAGTATCAAGAAGCATATGATCAATATATGAAGACGGCTCAAAAGCTAAAGCAGCTGTCCGAGAATGAGCAGGAAATGGTGCACCGCTTAGATTTACTGCAATTTCAGCTAGAGGAGATTGAGGCGGCACAATTAGAGCCGGGAGAAGATGAGAGGCTTCAGGAAGAGCGACATCAAATCAGCAACTACGAAAAAATCTATTCCTCACTCCAAAACGCGTATAACGCCTTGCGTAATGAGCAAGGAGGACTAGATTGGGTCGGTATGTCCTCAAGCGAGCTTGATCAGGTGTCTGAGATCAACGATGATTTGAAAAAGTTATCTGAACAAGTGTCGAACTCCTACTACTTATTAGAGGATTCAACCTTCCAAATGCGAAGCATGCTGGATCAATTAGAATTCGATCCGGCTCGTCTTGATTTTATTGAATCCAGGCTGAATGAAATGAAGCAGCTAAAACGAAAATACGGCACAACCGTTGAGGAAATTTTGGAGTATGCGGCGAAGATTGAAGAAGAAATAGATCAAATCCAAAATCGAGACAGCCATCTGCAGACGCTCAAAAATAAATTAGATGCGATGAGCCGTGATGCCCTGCTCGAAGCACTTAACGTTTCGGAGCTGCGTAAAAAATGGGCCAAAAAGCTAGCGAAGCAAATTCAAACAGAGCTCAAGGATTTGTATATGGAGAAGTCATCATTTGACACAGCTTTTTCTGTTCGATATGCGCCATTTGGCAGCACCGATTGTCCGCTAATAGACGGAAAACCTGTCCAGCTCGGGAAAAATGGAATCGACCAAGCACAATTTGTCATTTCTACAAATACAGGCGAACCGATGAAATCTTTATCGAAAGTAGCCTCAGGTGGAGAAATTTCACGTGTCATGCTCGCTGTGAAGAGTATTTTCTCAGCTAAACAAGACGTCACATCCATTATTTTCGATGAAGTTGATACAGGCGTCAGCGGCAGAGTGGCACAAGCTATTGCTGAGAAAATTTACAAAGTTGCGTCTGGATCACAAGTGCTCTGTATTACACACCTGCCTCAAGTAGCCGCAATGGCTGACACACATCTCTTCATTTCGAAACGCTCGAAAGCGGGCAGAACACTGACGAGTGTCAAACCATTAAGTCATGAAGAAAAAGTGAGTGAAATTGGCCGGATGATTGCCGGTGTGGAAGTGACTGAGCTGACAAAACAGCATGCAAAAGAACTATTGCACCAAGCAAATGATGTCAAAACAACAGGGTAGCTGAATCATCGGCTGCCTTTTTTATATGTTGTGTAAAAGCCGGCGTATATACCCATAAAATCGTCTTTTTCTTTTATCAATTTATCCAATCATTTTCTAAAGCTGCCGGTTATAAATCCTCTCGAAGAAGGCAAAAGTAAAGATGTAGCCAAAACATGAGTGTTCTGGTGTGGGTAAGGAGCGAGGAGAGTGAAAAATGAATGCCCGAAAAGATGAGAAAAGCCATTGGTGTGATTCTCCTTGTTTCTTTAATAAGTACAGGGTTTATGAGCATAGTGAAGGAATACATCAGCATTCCAACAAATGTTGCTGTATTTGAAAAACAGAAGCACTCAATTGACACATCGATTGAAGCGTCAGCCAATGCTTCTTCACCAGCCTTTAGCCTTTCAGAGAAAAAGAATCAGCTGGATATTACAGGACAAAAGGCGGGAAAAGCCGAAATTGTTTATGATTTTAAAGGATTTCCTATTAAGAAAACAAAAGTTGACGTTCTCCCTGAATTAAAAGTCATTCCTGGAGGTCAATCCATTGGCGTCAAGCTCCACTCTGTAGGAGTTCTCGTTGTAGGTTTTCATCAAATCACAACAGCAGACGGCAAAAAATCACCAGGTGAAGCCGCAGGCATTCAATCAGGGGATATGATCATTGAAATCAATGGTCAAAAAATGGAGAAAATGAATGACCTCACCCCATTTATTCAGAAAGCAGGGAAAACGGGTGAAACGCTTCGTTTGCTCATAAAGAGAGATCATAAAACTTTTCAAACAACATTAACACCCGCAAAAGATGCAAGTGAAGGCATCTATCGAATTGGTCTTTACATTCGTGATTCTGCAGCAGGAATCGGCACGATGACCTTTTTTGAACCTTCATCTAAAAAATATGGTGCCCTTGGGCATGTGATTTCTGACATGGATACAAAAAAACCAATTGTTGTCGACAATGGTGAAATTGTTAGATCAACCGTGACATCGATTGAAAAAGGCACAGGAGGCAATCCTGGAGAAAAATTGGCGAGATTCTCTTCCGAAAGAAAAACAATAGGAGATATCTCCCGCAACAGCCCTTTTGGTATCTTTGGTACGTTAACCGAAAAGCTTGAAAATCATGTAGCAGATAAACCACTTCCAGTCGCTTTATCAAATGAAGTAAAAGAGGGCCCAGCAGAAATTTTAACCGTTGTGGATCATGATAAAGTGGAGAAGTTTGATATTAAAATCGTCAGCACAACACCGCAGAAATTCCCAGCAACCAAAGGAATGGTATTGAAGGTAACAGATGAGCGGCTCCTAAGCAAAACGGGCGGAATCGTCCAAGGAATGAGCGGAAGCCCCATCATCCAAAATGGCAAAGTCATTGGAGCTGTCACACACGTATTTGTCAATGATCCGACAAGCGGGTACGGCGTACACATTGAATGGATGCTGTCAGAAGCAGGAATCGACCTTTATCAAAAAAACAAAAAAGCAAGCTGATCATAAACTGCCGCGAATCTTCCGGCAGTTTTTTTCTACCCTTTCTTTCTCTTCCATCATGTTATAAAATAAGGAAAAAGAGATTTTTCGACAAAATGGAAAAAAGCATGTTGTCAAATTGCAATAATCGTCGATTCGTTAAGAAAAACGTAGAAAAAGCTAGATAATGCTCTATTATTCGGAAAATTAAAGTTTTTTAAAGGGGATAGCATGGTTTTGTCGAATTGAACACTCAGAAGAGAAATGCAAAAGACTAAAGGAATCGACATTGGGGAGGAAAGAACGTGGAGAAAATTAAAGTGTGTGTAGCTGATGACAATCGAGAGCTTGTTGGCCTTTTGACAGAGTATATTGAGGGACAGGAAGATATGGAAGTACTTGGTGTGGCGTATAATGGTCAGGAATGCCTGACATTATTTAAAGATAAAGAGCCCGACGTTCTCCTCTTAGACATTATTATGCCTCATTTAGACGGTCTTGCTGTACTAGAACGCCTCCGTGAAAACAATGAAATGACAAAACAGCCAAGTGTGATTATGCTAACGGCATTTGGACAAGAAGATGTCACGAAAAAAGCAGTTGATTTGGGCGCATCCTATTTCATTTTAAAGCCATTTGATATGGAAAACCTAGTAGGTCATATTCGTCAAGTCAGTGGAAACGGCACACAAGTTACCCATCGCTCTTCATCAATCTAAAACAGTGTTCTTCGTAACAAACCTGAACCGAAACGTAAAAACTTAGATGCGAGCATTACGACCATTATTCATGAAATTGGCGTGCCCGCCCATATTAAAGGCTATTTATACTTAAGAGAAGCAATTTCTATGGTGTACAATGACATTGAGCTTCTCGGAAGCATCACTAAAGTGTTGTACCCAGACATTGCAAAGAAATTTAACACGACTGCCAGCAGGGTAGAACGAGCGATTCGTCATGCCATTGAAGTCGCTTGGAGCAGAGGAAACATTGATTCCATTTCCTCACTCTTTGGTTATACTGTCAGCATGTCAAAAGCGAAACCAACCAATTCAGAATTTATTGCCATGGTAGCTGATCGTTTGCGATTAGAGCATAGAGCAAGCTAGTATCTTTTTCATGAAAAAACGTTTCTTCATTGAGACGTTTTTTTATTTTGAAACATGTTGTCAAAAATTGGTTAGGTTGATAAAATCATCTTAATGTTTAAATTGGACAAACGGGCTGCTTTATTTTCAGAATAAAATGAAAAATAAAGCATGAAAAAAATAAAAAAGACATAAAGTAGTGGTAATCAGCTGCGCCAATCGATCATGAAGTCTTCAAAATAGAAGAAGAAAACGCTCATTCGTAAGAAAAAGGATGAGAGGAAAAGGTCTTATGGATTTGGTAATTAAAGCAAACGAGATCGAAAGTTCTATTTCTATTGACCTGATTGGTTGGCGTTTTAAAGTCACTGGCTTCTTAGAGATTGTGCCATTTGAACTGAATATTCCCATTGTCGAATTTAATAATTTTCACATTCTTTTACTATGCTATAATAATGAAAAGAAGAGGGTGAGGTTATGGGAAAGCTGAAAATCCACTCTGCTGAGGTAGCGAACGAAATTAGCAAGTGGACGAGGGTCATTTCTCAGAATGACTTAGAAAAATCTGCTGTCTATAAAGAGAAAATTCAGAATTTGCTAAAAAATACAGATGAAGACCGTGAAGTTCTCCTTTATTATCAGCTTGTTGACGGCAGACATGAAATGTTACTTGGAAATATCGAAAAAGCCAATCAAATTATGAAAAGTGTCGGAACGCTCGATGAGAAGGCAGATGACATTATTAATTTTTATTTTTACTTTTACAAAGGCCAATATGCTGCATATGTGAAAAAGTATGATGAAGCCATTAGCTTTTACAAAATTGCAGAACAGCGGCTAAAACGTGTGAATGAAGACCTGGAAGTAGGAACTTTTCACCATAAGGTTGCTTCGATCTATTACGAACTGAAACAAAATTTCATATCCATTAATCATATTAAAAAAGCCATCGATACATTCAAAGCGCATGAAGAGTACACAGCGCAGGCGATTGACAGCTTAATTTTACATGCAAGTAATTGCATTGATTTGTTCCAATTCGATGAAGCAGAGAAAAAGTATAAAGAAGCACTTGAGAAAAGTAAGCGCATTAACAATGAAGTGCTGATTGGGAAATGCTATCACAATTTAGCGGTTCTTTATTATGCAAAGCATGATTATGAAAAAAGCGCACATTATGCCAAAAAAGGAATGGGCATTCAAATTCATCGTGACAATAGCCATTATTACATCCAATCTTTATATGTTCTGGCCAATGCCTTGGTTCATTTAGGAGATCAAGAGGCGAGGGAATATATTAAAGAGGGTATTTTGTATAGTTGCGATATCCAAAATAATGAATATATAGTAAAATTTGAAATTTTGGATTTGATGTGCGAGAATAGTGGGGCAGCAGACGTATTCTCAGAAAAATTAGACTACATAGAAAAAAATAGATTATATGTGGAGCTTGAGGATTTGTCTGAACAAATATCGAAATACTTCAAGGAACGAAATGATTATCAAAATGCCATTCGTTTTCTTGAAAAGAAATTCGATGCACAAATACTTCAAAAGAAAGTGGAGGTTATCTTATGAAAAAGTTGTTGTTAGGTGTAACCGTTGTTACAGCAGTCGCAGTTGTTTCTTCCCTTTTTGCTCTTGACGCAGAGACGACAGAGCAAGCCATCAGAGCGATTACGTGATCGAATTTATCTGTCAACCTCTTCGTATGAATCAGAAGAGGTTTTTTTATGCGCTCAAAACTGGAAAAACGAAAAAAGACACGTCATAATGTAAGGAAGCATCATATTTAGAGGTGACCTATGACGAAAATTTTTGCACACAGAGGCTTTAAAGGCATTTATCCTGAAAACACCATGATAGCCTTCGAGCATGCACTCCATTCGGGAGCTGACGGAATTGAGCTGGATGTTCAGCTGACGAAAGACGGCAGACTTGCTGTCATTCACGATGAGAAATTGAACAGAACAACGAACATGAAAGGTTTAGTGAAAGACCATACATATGAAGAATTAAAAGCGGGAGATGCGAGTCATTCTTTCTACGAAGAAACCGGTGCTGTATCCATTCCTCTTTTGGAGGAAGTATTAGAGCTAGTGACGCAGCAATCATCATTGATTATCAATATTGAACTAAAAAACTCCATTTATCGATATCCGGGGATCGAAGAGAAAGTAAAAAAACAAATCGAGCATTTTCAAATAGAAGACCGTGTACTTGTTTCATCGTTTCATCACGGCAGTTTAGCTCTTTTTCACAAACTCATGCCGCATGTTGAACTTGCTGTTCTCACAATGGATGTGATTCATCAGCCGGAGATGTATATAAAAACAGTACCAGCAAGAGGCTATCATCCAAATATTAAGGGGGCAGGCGTGACCAAGGAGGTTGTGGCAGCTCTCCATGCATCTCAGCAAGTGATCAGACCGTTTACAGTAAATAGTGAAAAGCAAATGAAAAACATGTTTTCCTTAGGTGTCGATGGCATTTTTACTGATTTTCCTGACCGAGCCGTAAAAATAAGAGAAGAAATGAAATAAAGACCTGCTCTAAATCAGCGGGTCTTTTTTCACGTTTTATCTCTGCTTAAAGCGAGCAGTCACTTTATTTCGTTTACGGTCTCTATATAAAATAAAGCCAGCCACTACATAAAGACCTCCCCCTAAAAATAACAACCCTGCAATTCCTTGCAGCCATAAATATGGAAATGGTGCAATGATGATGCCGAAAACAGTGTCACGCAGCAGCTTAATCCCAAGTGCTGCAAGCGCGCCAGGTATTAAAATAATCACTAGTGCAAGTATTCTCCCCATCAAATGTCCCCTTAAACGTCATTTACTTCCATTGTCTAATTCAAAAAATATTTTGTCAAGAAAGGAAAACGTGGTAATATAAGAGTTGTGCAATTTTTTGCAACGGAAAAATATGGTGTGCAAATTTTTTCATATAAAGGGGTAACGGGATGCAGAGAGTCTTGATTGTCGGTGCAGGACAGGGTGGATCAGCATTGCTTGAAACATTGCTGAAAACAAATACGATTCAAATCATTGCGATTGCCGACCTTGATCTTGAGGCACCGGGGATGGTAGAAGCGAAAAAGAATGGAATTGATACGACAACGGATTGGAAAGAATACATAAAAGATGACATTGATATCATCATTGAAACAACAGGCAGTTCAGCAGTGCTGAAAGAACTGATTGAAAAAAAGCCAGAACACGCAGTCATTGTTCCAAGTTCAATGGCTTACGTGATATCAGAATTAATGTCAGAAAAACAGCAGCTAATCCAAATGTTAAAGGAACAAACCTATAAGCATGACCGCATTTTTAATGCAACGAACGACGGGATGATTTTTATAAACATGAATGAAGAAGTCGTCCTGTTTAATCGATCAGCGGCCAAAATGGTTGGATGTTCGCAAAAAGATGCGATTGGCCGTCATATACGAGAAGTGATCCCAAATACAAAGCTTCCCGACATTTTAAGATCGAGAGAGCCAGAATTTAATCAAAAACAATTTCTGAATCAGCAAATACAAATTGTTACAACGCGTTTGCCAATTATTGATGACGCGGGGAGAATGCTAGGTGCTTTATCCATCTTTAAAGATATTACAGATGCCGTTGAGCTTGCGGAGGAAGTAACCAATCTTAAAGAAGTGCGAACGATGCTGGAGGCGATCATTCAATCGTCGGATGAAGCCATATCAGTTGTTGATGAGCAGGGAAAAGGGATCTTAATCAACCGGGCTTATACGAAAATGACTGGATTAACAGATAAAGAAGTTGTGGGGAAACCAGCAGGTGCAGATATTTCTGAAGGAGAAAGCATGCATTTGAAGGTACTTGAAACAAGGAGACCCGTTCGAGGCGTCAGAATGAAAGTCGGACCGAATAAAAAAGATGTGATTGTCAACGTAGCGCCAGTCATTGTTGATGGCATTTTAAAAGGCAGTGTCGGGGTCATTCATGACGTATCAGAAATTCAATCACTCACAAATGAATTAAATAAAGCAAGGCAGCTCATCCGTACACTTGAAGCAAAGTACACATTTGAAGACATCATTGGAGAGAGTGAGCAAATGCTTGTGGCGCTTGAGCAGGCGAAGCTAGGCGCGAAAACGCCAGCCACCATTTTACTCCGGGGAGAATCAGGTACTGGAAAAGAGCTGTTTGCGCACGCTATTCATAATGAAAGTGACCGGAAATATAATCGCTTTGTACGGGTCAACTGTGCAGCCTTATCTGAGACCCTTTTAGAGTCAGAGCTTTTTGGCTATGAAGAAGGAGCGTTTTCTGGTGCAAGGCGAGGCGGGAAAAAAGGGCTGTTTGAAGAGGCGAATCAAGGCAGCATTTTTTTAGATGAAATTGGCGAAATGACGCCAAGTACACAGGCGAAGCTGCTTCGTGTGATGCAGGAGAAAGAAATAGTAAGGGTAGGCGGAACAAAGGCTATACCGGTCGATGTTCGTGTGATCACGGCGACAAATGTCAATATTGAAAAAGCGATGGCGGAAGGAAAGTTCAGAGAAGATTTATATTATCGAATGAACAGATACCCGATCTCCATCCCGCCGCTAAGGCAGCGCCTTGAGGATATTGACTCGTTAAGCAAACGTCTCATCCAAAAGATCAATTTAGACTATGGACGGAACGTGAGCGGGTTAACGGAACAGGCACTTAATAGACTGCGATCATATAAGTGGCCAGGAAACGTAAGAGAGCTTGAAAATGTACTTGGACGAGCCATGATCTTTTTGAACCCGCAAGAAGAATGGATTGATGAAGGGCATATTTCTTTCATGGAGTCAGAAGATCAGGAAGAAAAAGAGCAGCAGGAACTGACTGTCAGTCAATTTGAGGGAGAGGCGCTTTCGGATGCTGTTGAGGCATTTGAAGCGCAGCTGATTAAACAAACCCTTGAAAAGCATCAATTCAATCGCACGAAAACAGCGAAAACGTTAGGGATCAGCATTCGGAACCTTTACTATAAAATGGACAAATATCAACTTGCAAAAGATAGCATGCAATAAAATGCATGTTACCTGCAAAAGATTGCACGAATGTCATGCGAATTGCCTCATATTCACTGCATTTCAAACTGGCACGGAACTTGCATATAAAATATGAACCGAGCACAAGGAAAGGTGGGCATATATGAAGCTTGACGATCTGATTATGAAAGCCGCCCAGCTGCAGAATAAAACGGCGGCTGTGGCTCATGCAGAAGACGAAGAAGTGCTTCATGCCATCAAGATGGCAATTAAGCGAAAGGTCGCTCGCTTTCTCCTGGTTGGGAACAAACGCAACCTGAAGGAGCTAGTGAAGCAGCATGAAATCAATGAGGACTGGATCGATATTATTCATTCAGATTCTCCCGAAGAATCTGCCAAAATTGCCGTTCAGGCAGTGAGCGAGAAGCATGCAGATATTTTGATGAAGGGGCATGTCCCGACAGCCGTTCTTTTAAAAGCGGTACTGAATAAAGAATATGGGCTCAGGACGACAAGTGTCCTATCGCATGTTGCGGCATTTGAAGTACCGGGCTTTGACCGCTTTATTTATGTCACGGATTCTGCGATGAACATCGCGCCCGATTTAAATATGCTGAAAGAGATTACGATCAACTCTGTTCAAGTAGCACAAGCTGTCGGAAACGACATGCCAAAGGTTGCAGTGCTCTCTGCGGTGGAGGTCGTGAATCCGGCAATGGATTCAACTTTGACTGCGGCAAGTCTTGCGCAAATGAATCGGCGCGGGCAAATTTCTGGCTGCCTGATTGATGGGCCTCTTGCTTTAGATAATGCCATTTCTCAAACGGCAGCTTCTCATAAAAATATTACGAGTGATGTAGCCGGCCATGCAGATATTTTGCTTGTGCCAACAATTGAGGCAGGAAACATTCTTTATAAATCTCTCATCTACTTTGCACATGCGAAGGTGGGAGCTGTGGTGGCAGGAGCGAAGGCGCCGATTGCTTTAACAAGCCGGTCTGATTCAGCCGAAAGTAAGCTTTATTCAATTGCGCTTGCCATCTGTACATCAAATTAAGCGGAAGTAATAGGAGGAATAACACGATGGAACTTTTTAAATATATGGAACGATACGATTATGAACAGCTTGTATTTTGTCAGGATGAGCAGTCTGGTTTAAAAGCCATTATTGCGATTCATGATACAACACTTGGACCTGCACTAGGCGGAACGAGAATGTGGACGTATGAAAACGAAGAAGCAGCCATTGAGGATGCACTGCGTCTAGCGAGAGGAATGACTTATAAAAACGCGGCAGCAGGACTTAATCTTGGCGGCGGAAAAACGGTCATCATCGGTGATCCGAGAAAAGACAAAAATGAAGAAATGTTCCGTGCATTTGGTCGTTACATTCAAGGGCTGAATGGCCGCTATATTACAGCAGAAGATGTCGGTACAACGGTAGAAGACATGGATCTCATTCATGAAGAAACCGATTTTGTTACAGGGATCTCTCCTGCATTTGGTTCTTCTGGAAATCCGTCTCCGGTCACTGCTTACGGTGTATACAAAGGGATGAAAGCCGCTGCCAAAGCTGCATTTGGGACCGATTCATTAGAAGGAAAAACAATTGCCGTCCAAGGCGTAGGAAATGTCGCTTACAACTTGTGTAAACATCTGCATGAAGAAGGCGCGCAGCTCATTGTCACAGATATCAACAAAGACTCTGTCAAACGAGCTGTTGAAGACTTTGGCGCAAAAGCAGTTGACCCTGACGATATTTATGATCAAGCATGTGATATTTATGCACCGTGCGCACTTGGTGCAACCATTAACGATGTGACCATTCCTAAGTTAAAAGCAAAGGTAATTGCAGGTGCTGCAAATAACCAGCTAAGAGAAACGCATCACGGAGACCTTATCCATGAGATGGGTATTGTATATGCTCCTGACTATGTGATCAATGCAGGCGGTGTGATTAACGTTGCTGATGAGCTTTATGGCTATAATGCAGATCGTGCGATGAAAAAGGTCGAAGGCATTTATCAAAATATTGAACGTGTAATTGAAATTTCAAACCGTGATGCCATTCCAACTTATAAAGCGGCAGACCGATTGGCTGAAGAGCGAATTGAAAGAATGCGCAAATCAAGAAGTCAATTCTTGCAAAATGGTCAACATATTTTAAGCCGTCGCTAATTTGAAGAATGAGTTGAAACGGAGGTTTTGTTTTTGCTGACAAAAGAATGGCGTATTCTCACGATTAATCCTGGCTCTACTTCAACAAAAATCGGTGTGTTTCATAATGAACGTTCTATTTTTGAAACGACACTTAGACATACAGATGAGGAATTAAAGCAGTTTCCTCATATCATTGATCAATTTTCATTCCGTAAAGAAACCATTTTGAAAACACTTCATGAACAGGGGATGAATATCTCAAAGTTTGATGCAGTCTGTGCGCGCGGCGGTCTCCTTCGTCCGATTGAAGGAGGCACATATGAAGTCAATGAGCAAATGGTGAAAGACCTAAAAGAAGGATATGCCGGCCAGCACGCATCCAATCTCGGTGGAATCATCGCGAGAGAAATTGCACTTGGCCTGAATATCCCGGCTTTTATTGTCGATCCAGTTGTAGTGGATGAACTAAAACCAATTGCTCGTATTTCAGGGCTGCCAACGATCGAAAGAAAAAGCATTTTTCATGCATTAAATCAAAAAGCAGTCGCAAGAAAAACAGCGGCTTCTTTTGGAAAAAGTTACGAAGATTTGAACATGATTATTACTCATATGGGCGGCGGTATCACCATTGGTGTTCATGAAAAAGGAAAAGTCATCGATGTGAATAACGGTCTGCATGGCGAAGGTCCTTTCAGCCCAGAGCGTGCGGGAACCCTGCCGACAGGTGATCTTGTGAATCTTTGTTTTTCGGGGGAGTATACCCAAGAAGAAATGCTCAAACGCATTATTGGTGAAGGCGGGCTTGCGGGCTATCTTGGCACGACAGACGCTGTGAAAGTGGAACGCATGATTGAAGCGGGTGATGAGCGGGCGACGCTCATTTATGAAGCGATGTGCTATCAGATTGCCAAGGAAATTGGTGCGGCTAGCGCTGTCTTAAAAGGAGCAGTTGACGTCATTGTATTAACAGGCGGACTTGCATACAGCAAACAAATTACGTCAAGTATTCGCGGCTATATTGACTGGATTTCAGATGTTGTCGTGTTTCCAGGTGAAAATGAGCTGCAATCGTTAGCAGAAGGTGCGCTTCGCATTTTAAAAGAAGAAGAATCACCGAAAGAATACCCAAATGATCAACAGGAAAAGAAAGGAGTGACAAGTCATGGCAACTGAATATGACCTCGTCATTCTTGGTGGAGGCACAGGCGGCTATGTAGCGGCCATCCGTGCCTCACAGCTTGGATTGAAAACAGCAGTTGTAGAAAAAGAAAAGCTCGGCGGAACATGTCTTCATAAAGGCTGCATCCCGTCTAAAGCGCTGCTCAGAAGTGCAGAAGTTTATCAAACCGTCAAACGCGCAGCTGATTTTGGTGTTGAGGCAGGAGGCGTTGCCTTGCAATTTGCCAATGTGCAGAAAAGAAAAACAGAGATCGTCGAAAAACTAGCAGGCGGCGTCAAACATTTAATGAAACAAGGAAAAATTGATGTATATGAAGGAATCGGCCGTATTCTTGGCCCATCTATCTTTTCGCCAATGCCAGGAACGATCTCCGTAGAAATGGCAAATGGAGAGGAAAATGAAATGCTCATTCCAAAGCAGGTCATCATCGCGACAGGATCAAGACCGCGTGTGCTGCCAGGGCTTGAAGCAGATGGAACACACATCCTCACTTCAGATGATGCACTTGAACTGCCAGAGCTTCCGCAGTCAATGCTAATTGTGGGGGGCGGAGTGATCGGAATCGAGTGGGCTTCCATGCTCAATGATTTTGGTGTGAACGTCACTGTGCTTGAGTTTGCAGACCGCATTTTGCCAACAGAGGATCATGACATTTCTAAAGAAATGGAAAAGCTATTATCTAAAAAAGGCATCACTTTTGTGACTAATGCGAAGGTACTGCCAGATAGCGTAGAAAAGCAGGGAAATCTCGTGACAATTCAAGCGGAAAAGGATGGAGACATTCAGACGTTTGAAGCGGAAAAACTCCTTCTTTCAGTCGGCAGAGTACCTAATATCGAAGGCATAGGTCTTGAAAACACGGACATCCAAACCGAAAAACAAGGCATTGTCGTAAATGAACATTATCAAACGAAAGAATCACATATTTACGCAATAGGAGATGTCATCGGCGGGCTTCAGCTGGCACATGTCGCTTCTCACGAAGGGATGATTGCTGTAGAACATATGGCTGGGAAAGATCCAAAGCCGCTCGATGAAACGCTCGTATCTAAATGTGTTTACTCTCACCCAGAAACCGCTAGTGTTGGACTCACTGAACAGGCGGCAAAAGAGCAGGGCTTTGAAGTCAAAATAGGGAAATTCCCATTTATGGCGATTGGAAAAGCACTTGTGTACGGGGAGTCTGATGGATTCGTCAAAATCATTGCCGATCAAAAGACAGATGATATTTTAGGAATTCATATGATTGGTCCTCATGTAACAGATATGATATCTGAAGCTGGATTAGCCAAAGTACTTGATGCAACCCCGTGGGAAGTGGGGCAGACGATACACCCGCATCCGACCTTATCAGAGGCGATTGGCGAGGCAGCCCTTGCTGTTGACGGGAAGGCGATCCATTTTTAATCAAGGAGGGAAACATGATGAGTAACATGCGTCATCAGGAATTAGGATTATCAGATGAACAAGCAATTGATATATACAGAACAATGCTTCTAGCAAGGAAAATCGATGAACGGATGTGGCTTTTAAACCGTTCCGGGAAAATTCCATTCGTCATTTCTTGTCAAGGGCAGGAAGCGCAGCAAGTCGGTGCTGCATTTGCTCTTAATAGAGAAGAAGATTACGTCTTACCTTACTATCGTGATATGGGGGTTGTCCTTGCTTTTGGGATGACAGCAAAAGATTTAATGATGTCTGGTTTCGCAAAACAAGACGATCCAAACTCAGGCGGAAGACAAATGCCAGGGCATTTTGGGCAAAGGGCAAATCGAATTGTGACCGGCTCTTCGCCTGTAACAACGCAGGTTCCTCACGCGGTGGGAATTGCCCTTGCTGGACGATTAGAGCAGAAAAACTTTGTCAGCTTTGTCACGTTCGGTGAAGGCTCATCAAACCAAGGAGATTTTCACGAAGGCGCTAACTTCGCTGCTGTGCATAAACTGCCTGTTATTTTCATGTGTGAAAACAATAAGTATGCGATTTCCGTGCCATATGATAAACAAGTAGCCTGCGAACGCATTTCAGATCGTGCGGTAGGATATGGGATGCCAGGCGTCACTGTAGATGGAAATGATCCGCTTGAAGTATATGCCGCTGTCAAAGAGGCGAGAGACCGTGCGGCTAGAGGCGAAGGCCCGACATTGATTGAAACAATCTCTTACCGTTTAACTGCGCATTCAAGTGATGACGATGATTCAAGCTATCGAGAAAAAGAAGAAGTGCTTGAAGCAAGAAAGAAAGATCCGCTCATCCAATATGAAACGTATTTAATCGAAGGAAACGTCATGACTTCTGAAATGAAAGAAGAGATGACAAAAGAAATCATGCAAATCGTAAACGAAGCTACTGATGAAGCGGAAAACGCGGCTTATGCTGATGCAGAAAGCGCACTTCGTTACGTGTATGCGGAGTAAGGGGGAAGAAAAATGCCTGTTATGTCATATATAGACGCTATTACACTGGCGATGAAAGAAGAAATGGAGCGAGATCCGAAAGTGTTTGTGCTCGGAGAGGATGTCGGGAAAAAAGGCGGCGTATTTAAAGCGACAGCGGGTCTTTACGAGCAATTCGGAGAAGCGCGCGTCATGGATACACCTCTTGCAGAATCAGCCATTGCGGGTGTAGGTATTGGGGCAGCGATGTATGGAATGCGCCCAATTGCAGAAATGCAATTTGCGGATTTTATTATGCCTGCAATCAACCAAATCATTTCAGAGGCTGCAAAAATTAGATACCGATCAAATAATGATTGGAGCTGTCCAATGGTCATCCGCGCACCTTACGGGGGCGGAGTACACGGGGCACTTTATCATTCACAATCGGTCGAAGCCATTTTTGCTAACCAGCCTGGTTTGAAGATTGTGATGCCTTCTACACCTTATGATGTCAAAGGTCTTTTAAAGGCTGCAGTGCGTGATCCAGATCCTGTATTGTTCTTTGAACATAAACGTGCATACCGTCTGATTAAAGGAGAAGTGCCTGAAGAGGATTACACTCTTCCGATTGGAAAAGCAGATGTGAAGCGTGAAGGCGATGATATCACGGTCATTACATATGGCCTTTGTGTCCATTTTGCGCTACAAGCAGCAGACCGCCTTGCAAAAGACGGCATTTCCGCTCATATTCTCGATTTGAGAACAGTGTACCCGCTTGATCAGGAAGCGATTATAGAAGCGGCTTCTAAAACAGGTAAAGTGCTTCTGTTAACAGAAGATACAAAAGAAGGCAGCATCATGAGTGAGGTTGCGGCGATCATTTCGGAGCATTGCTTATTTGATTTAGACGCACCAATCAAACGCCTGGCAGGACCAGATATTCCGGCAATGCCTTATGCGCCGACAATGGAGAAATTCTTCATGGTCAACCCGGATAAGGTAGAAGCTGAAATGAGAGAGCTGGCGGCGTTTTAAGAAAGAGGAGGGTTTCAAAGTGGCAATTGAACAAATGAAAATGCCTCAGCTAGGTGAAAGTGTAACAGAAGGAACCATTAGCAAATGGCTCGTTTCACCTGGCGATCATGTGAATAAATACGATCCGATTGCGGAAGTCATGACAGATAAAGTGAACGCAGAAGTTCCGTCATCTTTTACAGGAACGATTACAAAGCTATCGGCTGAGGAAGGCGAAACGCTGCAAGTAGGAGAAGTGTTCTGTGAAATTGAGATAGAAGGAAGCGAGCAGCAGAGCGAGAAAGAAGAAGCAGCACCTGAGCAAAGCGAAGCGCCTGAAGAAGATCAAACAAATGAGAATCAAAGCCAAAAGAAACGTTACTCTCCAGCCGTTCTTCGTTTAGCAGATGAACATGGCATTGATTTAGCGGCTGTTCAAGGTACGGGAGCAGGCGGCCGAATCACTAGAAAAGATTTGCTGCAGCTCATTGAAAACGGCGGCGTTAAAGAGAAGACAGCACCTGTCAATGAACGTGCCGTTCAACCGGAGCCTGCGCAGTCTTCTCAAGCAAAAGCGGCACCTGCCGTCCCTTCTATGCCTGGTGATGTTGAGCTGCCAGTCACGCCGATCCGTCAGGCAATTGCGGCCAATATGCTGAGAAGCAAACATGAAATTCCGCATGCTTGGACGATGATGGAAGTCGATGTGACAAATCTAGTGACAAGAAGAAATCAGCTGAAGGATCAGTTTAAAGCAAAAGAAGGCTTTAACTTAACGTTCTTTGCGTTCTTTGTCAAAGCAGTGGCTCAGGCCTTAAAGGAATTCCCTGAAATGAACAGCATGTGGGCCGGAGATAAAATTGTGCAAAAGAAAGCAATCAATGTTTCGATTGCTGTCGCTACAGATGACGCGCTTTTTGTTCCAGTCATTAAGGATGCGGATGAAAAGACCATTAAGGGCATTGCCAAAGAAATTCATGAGCTGGCGTCTAAGGTGAGACAAGGAACGCTCAAGCAAAGTGATATGGAAGGCGGTACCTTCACTGTCAACAACACGGGATCATTTGGTTCAGTACAATCTATGGGAATCATTAATTATCCGCAAGCGGCGATTTTACAAGTAGAATCGATCGTGAAGCGTCCAATGATAGTAAACGGAATGATTGCGGCAAGAGACATGGTCAATCTTTGTCTTTCATTAGATCACAGAGTACTAGATGGTCTTGTATGCGGCAGATTCCTTCAGCGAATTAAACAAATCCTTGAAGGCATCGACGAGCAGACATCTGTTTATTAAAACAATATTTTCCCCCTCCCGGTATGAGAGGGGGATTTCCACATCTAGGAGAAAGGAGCGATGATATGTCTGGACTAGATTTTTTTGCTTTTCTCACGATTGGTCTCATGTTTATCACAGCGATTGCCTTCGCTTTTCTGCGGTACATTTCTAAATCACGCAATCATCCTGAACGATTACTGCTTATCATATCGATCGTTTCAATCATTCAAATCGTGTACTGTCTGCTGATTGTCGGCGGGTTTAAGGGAGCAGCCAATAGCTTTTTAGGAATATCACTTCTCGCCGGGACACTTCTCGGATATGCACTTGAATATTTATACAGACGCTATATCAAAAAAACGCCCGAATCAAAATAATGTCGGGCATTTTTTTATTCTGCTGGAACAATAAAGGTCAAATGTTGTTTTAACACTTCTAAAGAAGAGGGGGCCGTCATATAAACTTCACCATCTGTATCAGCATCCATTTCCTCTTTTGTGTGGATATGAATACTGGACGATTGAATGAGAGACAGATCGCCGGTGAAATCCTCCAGCTCTTCCCGGTTCATTGAGAAGATTTCTTTTAAAGCAGAGAAACTCGTATTTCTGCAAATTAAGATTTCTGCTTTTCCATCATCAATGGCTGCATGAGGCAAATCAATTTTATTTGTACCGATAAAATGTCCATTCATGACAAGAACGATGACGGCTTCCTCTTCCCAGCTTTCCTCTTCTGTCTCAATACGTACGTGAAAAGGATCTGTTTGCTGCAAGGTGCGCAGCGCACTTGTGAAGTAGCTGATTTTGCCGAGTACGGCTTTTTCCTTGTCGTTAATATTGTTGGACGTATCTGCGATCAGCCCAATTCCCCAAAAGTTTAACACGTATCGATCTTCTGCTTTGATTAAGTCGACCTTTTTCTCTTTGCCGTCTACAATCATTTGAGCGGCTTTCTGCATTTGTTGAGGAATACCTAGTGTTCTAGAAAAATCATTGCATGTCCCGCCTGGTAATATCGCTACAGTGGGCCTTTTTTCTAAACCGCCAATGCCGTTCATGCATTCATGCACGGTACCATCTCCGCCTAATATGATGAGCAATTCCACCGTCTCATCAATTTGGCGGCAGAAATCATAAGCATCATTTGGCTGCTTTGTTGGTTTCAAAATGAGTTCATCAATATGTAGAGAAAGAAGAGGCACTGTTTGACCGAGTGTTTTTTCCATGTTTTTTTGTCCAGCATTTCCATTATAAATGAGCATCGCTTTTTTGAATTGTGCCATCACGCAGTTCTCCCTTTCGTCTCTTTATCATCACTTTTCCCCAATTTGAAAGCTCATAAACGATGTTTGGAAAAAGAGGCGGGAGGAAAAGACAACACATTTGCCCGCAGGCGTTTTCCTTGATATGATGGATTTAAAATGGTTTTGGTACGCAAAAGGAGTGGACGGACATGAATATTGATTTTAATTTATTTATGAATGATATTGTGAAACAAGCGAGAGAAGAAATTAAGCAGGCAGGCTACACTGAGCTCACGTCAGCTGAAGAAGTTGACGAAGCACTGACTAAAAAAGGAACGGCACTTGTCATGGTGAATTCAGTATGCGGCTGTGCAGGCGGTATTGCAAGACCAGCTGCCGGCTATTCTGTTCATTACGATAAGCGTCCAGATCAATTGCTGACAGTGTTTGCTGGGCAGGACAAAGAGGCAACAGCAAGAGCGCGTGAATACTTTGAAGGCTTCCCGCCATCTTCACCATCTTTTGCCTTATTAAAAGATGGAAAAATCATCAAAATGGTCGAGCGTCATGAAATTGAAGGGCACGAGCCAATGGAAGTCGTTTCAAAACTACAAGCCGCTTTTGATGAGCATTGCGAAGAAATCTAACATATGACTTTTGGTTGAATAAATATAAAGCAGTCCGGTCTTTAGATCGGTCTGCTTTTTGTTTTATAAGACAAAAGAATCAAAATAATTTTAGCAAAATACTATTGCATCTTAAAAAGAAAGTGTTTAAAATACATTATAGTGAATAAATATTCAAATCAATACATGATTTTAAATACTGGGAGGCATCATCATATGAAAAAGTGGTTATTATTACTTATGACAGCTGGTCTTGCAGCTGCACTCGCAGCATGCGGAACTTCTTCTAATAATTCAAACGCATCAGGAGATGACAAGACACTCGTTATGGCGACATCAGCAGATTATCCGCCATTTGAATCAAAAGACGGAGATAAAATTGTCGGTTTTGATGTAGATCTTGCAACAGCACTAGCGAAAAAGAACGGCTACAAGCTAGAAATTCAAGATATGGACTTTGCTAGCCTTGTATCAGCCCTCAAAACAAACAAAGCTGATATTGTCCTTGCAGGAATGACACCTACAGAAAAACGTAAAAAGCAAGTTGATTTCTCTGATGTTTATTACAATGCTAAAAACTTGGTTGTATCAAAGAAATCTAGCGGTATTAAGGCAGAGAAAGATTTAAAAGACAAAACAGTCGGCGTTCAATTAGGTTCCATTCAACAGGATGAAGCAAATGGACTGCAAAAGAAATATAACCTAACAGTTGAAGACCGTAATAAAATTTCTGATATCATTCAAGAGATTAAAGCAGGCCGTTTTGATGCAGCAATTATTGAAGATAAAGTAGCTGCTGGTTACTTGAAAAAGGAAAAAGACTTCCAAGCATTTGGATTGAACAGCTCAAACGAAGGTTCAGCCATTGCATTCAAGAAAAACAGCGACTTAACAGCGAAATTTAATAAATCATTAAAAGAAATGAAAGATAATGGCGAACTTGATAAATTAATTAAAAAATGGTTTGCTGATGAAAAGTAAGTCAGGAAAAGGATCAGCGTCATTCCAGAAAATCAAGTAGAAAAGCGCTGAAAAGTTCAACTCATGTTGAACTTTTTTCCTGTTTTGTATAAAGGCAGAAAAAAGGAGAATGTCATGTTTGATTTTAAAGATGTAATACCTCAGATGCCCTTTATTCTAGAAGGACTTAAGGTCACGCTTTCTATAGTAGTGGTATCCCTTTTACTTGGATTTATCTTAGGAATTTTATTAACGCTTTGTAAAATTAGTGTGTTTAAACCGCTCATTTGGCTTGCAGATTTTTATACGTCAATTTTCCGAGGCACACCGCTTGTGCTTCAATTGCTCATTATTTATTTTGGTCTGCCTCAGCTTCTTGGGTTTCAAATCGACCAATACTGGGCTGCTGTAGCGGCATTTTCACTCAACTCGGCGGCATACGTATCTGAAATTATTCGTGCGGGTATTAATGCCATTGATAAAGGTCAAAAAGAAGCAGCCGTTGCTTTAGGCATCCCTTATGCTAAAATGATGAAGGACCTATTGCTTCCGCAGGCGTTTAAAAATATTTCACCTGCACTTGTGAATGAGACGATTACACTGACAAAAGAATCAGCGATTGTAACAGTCATCGGACTGGGTGATGTCATGAGACGAGCCTATCAAGCAGGGGCCGTCACGTATAATTATCTTGAACCGCTTATTTTTGCGGGTCTTATCTATTATGTCATCGTGCTTGTTCTCACCTTTGTCGGCAAATCGGTGGAAAGGAAGTTAAAATCAAATGATTAAAATAGAGAAACTCACAAAATCTTTTGGTAAAAACGAAGTTTTAAAGGGGATCGACACCACCATTAAAGAAGGGGAAGTTGTTGCGGTTATTGGACCATCTGGTTCAGGAAAATCGACGTTCCTCCGCTGCATGAATTTACTTGAAAAGCCGACTTCTGGTGTCATTACGATTAAGGACACCGAAATCACCAATCCAAAAACGAATGCACTAAAAGTGCGTGAGAACATCGGAATGGTGTTTCAGCATTTCCATCTGTTCCCGCATAAAACGGTGCTGGAAAATATCACGTATGCGCCAATGAATGTGAAGAATCAATCGAAGGAAGACAGCATCAAGCAAGCTGAAGACCTGCTCAAAAAGGTAGGGCTTTTAGAGAAAAAAGATGATTTCCCGAACCGTCTGTCAGGCGGTCAAAAGCAGCGTGTAGCGATTGCGCGTGCGCTTGCGATGACACCAGACATTATGCTGTTTGACGAACCAACGTCTGCTCTAGATCCAGAAATGGTCAAGGAAGTATTAGAGGTCATGAAAGAGCTGGCTCAATCTGGAATGACACTCGTTATCGTCACACATGAAATGGGCTTTGCAAAAGAAGTGGCTGACCGCGTGATCTTTATGGATGATGGGAAAATTGTAGAGGATGCAAACCCTGTGCAATTTTTTGAATCACCGTCTTCACAGCGCGCAAAAGACTTTTTACAAAAAATATTATAAAGAAATAAGAGAAGGAGACTTAACATCTCCTTCTTTTTTTGATTATAATGGGGAAAGTAAAAAAAGTTCATCATTTCACAAAAGTGAATGGAAACAAGACAGAAAAGAGTGAATCACATCATGTTTAAAATCGGCTACCGAACGCTGAAAACAGCATTAGGAACAGCGATCGCTATTTATATTGCACAATTGCTTGGCTTGCAAAATTATTCAGCTGCCGGGATTATTACGATCCTGTGTATTCAGGTGACAAAGAAAAGATCCCTCTTAGCATCGGGAGCTCGCTTTGCAGCATGCAGTCTTGCTATTTTATTTTCTTATTTATTTTTCGATCTGATTGGGTATCATCCTTTTGTGATCGGTTTGATGCTACTTGTCTTTATTCCGACAACGGTTTTGCTTCGAATTAAAGAAGGGATTGTCACAAGTTCAGTCATCATTCTCCATTTATACATGTCTGGCGGGATTACCCTGCATCTCATCTGGAATGAACTGCTGCTGATTACCATTGGTGTTGGGGTAGCGCTGATTATGAACCTCTATATGCCAAGTGTTGATAAAAAACTTAAACGCTACAGCGAACAGATTGAAGCCAACTTTGCTAAAATCTTTGAGGAAATCGAGCAATACTTAATGACAGGGAAACAAGACTGGACAGGAAAAGAAATACCAGAGACACATCAATTGATCAAAGAAGCGAAAGCTCTTGCATATCGTGATGTTGAAAACCATGTATTAAGACATGAAAACCTGTATTACCATTATTTCAACATGAGACAAAAGCAATTTGAAATCATTGAGCGTGTGCTGCCCAAAATTACGTCGATCTCCGTCACAACGGAGCATGGACAAATCATTGCAGAATACATTAGAGACTTACGCGAACATATTCACCCGGGGAACACAGCGCATAAGTTTTTAAGACGTCTCATTGATATGAAAGAAGAGTTCGATGCACTTCCGCTCCCGCAAACAAGAGAAGAATTTGAGGCAAGAGCGGCACTCTTTCATTTCCTCGGTGAAATGGAACAATATTTAGTACTGAAAAGCTATTTTAAAGGGATGAAAGAATAGAGACGCATGAGTTCCTCCTTCATTGGTCAATCTAATGAAAAAGGAGGAGCCTATGCGTCTTTTATTTTATACCGTACTGACCATGTCCCTTTCACCTATCTGGCCGCTTGGACAAAACCCGCTTCCAGGTGACCCGTTTGTCATTATTAATAAACAAACGAATGAACTTGCCTTCATTGATCAAGGAAAAATCCAAAAAGTATATCCTGCTTCAACAGGAAAAACAGCGGATTTAACGCCAGAAGGTGAATTTACGATTATGATCAAAGCGAAAGATCCCTATTATAGAAGAAAGAATATTGAAGGGGGTGCAAAGAATAACCCTCTTGGGCGAAGATGGATTGGATTTGATGCACGAGGAACAGATGGCAGAACCTACGGAATTCACGGAACGAGTGACGAAACATCGATTGGGAAATTTATCACAGCAGGCTGTGTAAGGCTTCATAATCATGATGTAGAGCTTTTGTTTGATCAGCTTCCAATTGGCACCAAGGTATGGATTACAACATCAAGCGATTCCTTTGAAAAGCTTGCCAAAGACAAACAGGCCATTCGTTGATATCGCGAATCACCTGCTTGTCTGCTTTTATTCAAACCTTATAAAAAGGCTGCTGCTCCTGCTAAAAGTGAAGAAACTAACAGCAGGCTAATCATAAGCAATACCATAAATTTCATGAATTTTTGAGACATATCGCACCCCTATAACCGAAGATTTTTGCGACAAGCGCACTTGTCTTTATTTTATCTGGTTTTTTCATATGCGACAAGTGATCAGCAAAGGAAGTGAACGGATGAACCAAATCGATCATATTGCCATTGCCGTCTTTTCTATTAAAGAAACATCTCAAACGCTTCATCAGCTATTTAACTGGCATTTTTCAGACATACAAGAGATTCCTGAGCAGGAGATTAAAGCGTCCTTCGCTTCACTTGATGATCTGCACATTGAATTAATTGAGCCCATCTCAGCCGGCAGTAAACTACATACCTTTTTAACAAAAAGAGGAGAGGGCCTTCATCATATTGCGTTAAAGTCAGATGACATTCAAACGGATCTTAGCCGTCTCGATCACCTTGGCGTGCAGCTTCTCCAAAAAACAGCACAGATGGGCGCCAGCGGAAAGCAGATTGCCTTTATTTCACCTAAAGAAACGTCAGGTGTGTTATTTGAATTATGCGGGTCCTTGAAAGGAGAGAAATATTGCGATGAATGAATCGTTCAATGACTTGTCTGAATGGCGGAATAAAGCGTTAATGGGCGGCGGCGAAAAACGAGCAGCGGCTCACAGAAACAAAGGAAAGCTGACGGTTCGAGAGCGGCTGCATGAACTTCTTGACGAGGGCAGCTTGATGGAAATTCAGTCATTTGCAACAGGCGGTCTGTCAGAGCATGTTGGTGACGGCGTCGTCATTGGAACGGGACTCATTCACGGTAAGCCTGTCTGTGTTTATGCACAAGATGCAACCGTATATGGGGGCTCATTAGGCGAAATGCATGCAAAAAAAATTGTCTCTTTAATGGATCTGGCAGCTAAAAATCAGATGCCGGTCATCGGTCTAAAAGACTCAGGTGGTGCGAGAATTCAAGAGGGTGTGGTATCATTAGAAGGATACGGACAGATTTTCAAACGGAATGTGCTGTACTCTGGTCGAATCCCGCAAATATCTGTTATTTTAGGCTCATGTGCTGGAGGTGCAGTTTATTCTCCTGCATTGACTGATTTTGTCTTTATGACAGAGCAAACAGCTCACATGTTTTTAACTGGTCCGAAAGTAATAGAAAAGGCAACAGGAGAAACGGTCTGTCCTGACCGTCTTGGCGGTGCAAGTGTTCAGCATCAGACGAGCGGGAATGTGCACTATACTGGGAAAGATGAGAAGGACGTGTTAGAAGCGGTTCGAACTCTTTTAACGTACATACAAACGAAACAGCAGGCTGTCACACGCGCTGGGACGCGAAAGCATGATACCGCCGATCCAGGCAGCATCTTGCCAAAGGATCCCTCACGAATTTATGATGTCAAACAAGTGGTGACAGCGATAACCGATCCAGACTCATTCTTTGAAACGCAGCCTTGTTTCTCAAAAAATATTGTCACAGGTTTTGCCAGATTACAAGGAGCTTCCATTGGTGTTGTTGCCAATCAGCCAAAGGTGCTGGCAGGCAGCCTTGATCTTGACGCTGCCGATAAAGCGGCCAGATTTATTCGATTTTGCGATGCGTTTCATATTCCGATCTTAACCCTTGTGGACGTTCCTGGTTTTTTACCAGGAGAAAAAGCCGAGCATGCGGGAATTATCCGCCATGGGGCAAAGCTTTTATATGCGTACGCTGAAGCAACTGTTCCAAAAATCACTGTGATTTTAAGAAAGGCGTTTGGCGGTGCATATGTCGCGATGAATAGCAAGGGCTTAGGAGCTGACTTTGTTTATGCATGGCCAGAAGCAGAAATTGATGTCATGGGGAAAACGTTCGCAGACGAAATCGTTCATCCTGCTTCGCGCAAGTCTGAAAACAAACCAAGTGTATGGAAAGCGGCTCAGGCAGGTCTGATAGATGATATTTTCATGCCAGCTGAAACGAGAGAACGATTGATCCGCTCATTTGATGTGCTTCGCAGTAAGGAAGAAGATAGACCGTTAAAAAAGCATGGCAACATGCCGCTATAAGAGGAGGAGCATCATCATGATCAATGAAAAACGCTTACTAGACGAATTTTTAGAATTAGTTCAGATTGATTCAGAAACAAAACACGAAGAGAAAATTGTTGAAGTATTAAAAGAAAAATTCTCGCAGCTTGGTCTAAAAGTGATTGAAGACGATTCAAAAGTGGCAACAGGCCACGGTGCAGGCAATCTTGTCTGTACTTTAGAAGGGAATCAAGAGGCAGATACAATTTATTTCACTTCCCATATGGATACAGTTGTACCGGGGAATGGCGTAAAACCAGTCATTGAGGACGGCTATGTGAAAACAGATGGAACAACGATTCTTGGTGCTGACGATAAAACAGGACTTGCTGCTATGTTTGAAGCGGTCCGTGTGCTGAAAGAGAAAAATTTACCGCATGGAACAATTGAATTTGTGATCACAGCAGGCGAGGAATCAGGACTTGTTGGAGCAAAAGCGTTAGATCCGAATTTGATGACAGCGAAATACGGCTATGCCCTTGATTCAGATGGCAAGGTTGGCACGATTATTGTAGCTGCACCAACACAGGCAAAAGTACGCGCAACGATTTACGGAAAAACCGCTCACGCAGGTGTCGCGCCAGAAAAAGGTGTGTCTGCGATTACCATTGCATCAAAAGCAATTGCCAGCATGCCGCTTGGCCGGATTGATGAAGAAACAACGGCGAATATCGGCCGTTTTGAAGGCGGAACACAAACGAATATTGTGTGCGATCAAGTCGATATTTTGGCGGAAGCACGCTCTTTAGAACCAGCAAAAATGGAAGCTCAAGTAGCGAAGATGAAAGAAGCCTTTGAAAAAACCGCTAAAGAAATGGGCGGAAGTGCCGATGTACAAATTGACATCATGTATCCAGGCTTCAAATTCTCACACGGCGATCAAGTCGTAGAAGTGGCGAAAAAAGCGGCAGCAAAAATTGGCCGTCCTTCAGAACTGCAGACGAGCGGCGGAGGCAGTGATGCAAACGTCATTGCAGGCAACGGCGTCCCAACTGTCAACCTAGCTGTTGGATATGAAGATATTCATACGAAAAATGAGAAAATGCCGATTGAAGAATTAGTCAAAACAGCTGAAATGGTTCTCGCCATTATCGAAGAAACGACAAATCCATCGTAAAGGCAGGAGACTCTGTGAGCACGCAAAAGATTATTATTTTTCAGGTGGGGCAAGAGGAGTTTGGCATCAGTGTAGAGCATATTCGTTCGATTGAGAAGGTCCCTTACTTACAAGAAGTATCGAATCTTCCAAAAGAAATTAAAGGCCTGATGTCATTAAGAGGAGAGGTCATTCCTGTCAGTGATACAGGCGTGATGCTTCACGGAAAGCCTCTTGATGTGAACGAGCAGTCCAAGGTGCTGCTATTTGAAGTAAACGATCAAATGATTGGCTGTCTTGTCTCAGATGCAAAAGATATCATTGATATCGAGCAAAGCGAGATCAAGCCATTTCATATGAACACGAAGGCCTCTGAATATTTCTTCGGCGTTGTGGAGAGAGAAAACAAAATGATTTTACAAGTGGACCCAAATAAGTTCCTTGGGAAAATTGAGGACCTTGATCAATTGCCAGACCGGTTGAAAGAAGAATTGGCATAATGAAAAGCCCCTTATCCTTTAGATAAGGGGCTTAATTTTATTCAGCAGCTGGTTTGGCTTGTTCGTTAGCCGCAGCTTTCGTTTTTGATTTTTGGTACATGACATTTAAAATAATCGTTTGAATCGTGAGTAGTAGTCCGCTTGTCATCCAGTATAAAGGAAGAGCAGCGGGTGCATTGATTGAAAGAAACAGCATCATGATTGGGAAAATCATGCCCATTACTTTCGCTTGCTTCAGCGCAGCCTCTGTCTGGGTGCCTGATTGCTTCGCATATTTTTGTGTGACATAAAATTGCAAGAAATACATAGCCCCTGCAAAGACTGCCACCAATAAATCGGTTTGTCCCAAGTTAAACCATAAGAACGTATGAGTTGCGATCTCAGGTGTTGAGCGGATCGCTGAGTAAAAGCCAAGAACAATTGGAATTTGAATCAGCATAGGCAGACAGCCCATTGCCAGCGGGTTCACATTGTTCTCTTTATATACTTTCATCATTTCCATTTGCAGTTCTTTTTGTTTTTCAGGATCTTTTGTTTTCTTCAGTTTGCTTTGTATTTGGTCAATCTGAGGTTTCACCAGTGCCATTTTTTCCTGCATGACTCGTTGCTTCTTAAATTGGTTCGCAAAAAGCGGGAAAATCAGCAGGCGGACAATCAAGGTGACAAACATAATGGATAAACCATAATCATCATGGAAAAAGTTCGCAAGCCAAATGATCAGCTCAGAAAAAGGCTGAACAAAATAATGATGGAAAAACCCATCAGAGCTCGTATTCGTTTGCGCACTCGCTGCAAATGCAGGTGACGCAATCATCATCAAACAAAAAGTCGTAAAAACAGTCAATAAACGTTTCAATTCGTTTCCTCCTCATGATTAAAAAAATTTAATTAGTGAGAGGAAGCGAATGGTCTTCATCATCATTAGATGATCGTTTCATTCGAATGACTTTACTAATCCAAGTTGTAATGCGATCATATATGATAAACAGAAAGTCTGTTCGATTCAAGCAAGATGCGTCCAACTCTTCCAAACGATGTCCACCAAGATGTTCGTTCATACGGCAGTCTTTTAGCAAAAACGCAATGCCGATGGCCGTCAGCGCTGGAAGAATAATCGTAAAGAATTCAACAAGGAAAAAGACTTCATTGAATGTATCAATAATCATGATTATCACATCCATTTCATTACTCACAGTGTACTATACACATGGTTAAATGTCTAACACAACCACGTGTTTTCTCTATTAAATAAAATTCCTTATTTTGTATAAAATAGTAAATGTCATCCAAACTTCATATTTCCTATCCTATAATGAGGGAGATGAAAAGAAATGGAGGTTTTGAATATGACAAGTATTTATCCAAAGTTTCGAGCAGCGGCGGTACAAGCAGCACCTGTCTACTTAAATTTGGAAGCAACCGTTGAGAAATCATGTGAACTGATCGACGAGGCAGCTTCAAATGGTGCAAAGCTTGTGGCATTCCCAGAAGCATTTTTACCTGGTTATCCTTGGTTTGCTTTTATTGGTCATCCAGAATATACGAGAAAGTTCTATCATGAATTATATAAAAATGCAGTTGAAATCCCTAGCTTAGCCATTCAAAAAATCAGTGAGGCTGCAAAAAGAAATGAAACGTACGTTTGTATATCATGCAGTGAAAAAGATGGCGGCTCCCTCTATTTAGCTCAGCTTTGGTTTAATCCAAATGGGGATTTAATAGGAAAACATCGGAAAATGAGAGCTTCTGTAGCAGAAAGACTTATTTGGGGGGATGGAAGTGGAAGTATGATGCCAGTCTTTCAAACTGACATTGGAAACCTTGGCGGATTGATGTGCTGGGAGCATCAAGTCCCGCTTGATCTTATGGCGATGAATGCTCAAAATGAGCAGGTACATGTAGCCTCTTGGCCAGGTTATTTTGACGATGAAATTTCAAGCAGATATTATGCCATCGCGACACAGACATTTGTGCTGATGACATCATCTATATATACGGAAGAAATGAAAGAGATGATTTGTTTAACGCAGGAGCAAAGAGATTACTTTGAAACATTTAAAAGCGGGCATACGTGCATTTACGGGCCGGACGGAGAACCGATCAGTGATATGGTTCCTGCTGAAACGGAAGGAATTGCTTACGCTGAAATTGATGTAGAAAGAGTCATTGATTACAAGTATTATATTGATCCGGCTGGACACTACTCCAATCAAAGTTTGAGTATGAATTTTCATCAGCAGCCCAATCCGGTTGTGAAACATTTACATCATCAAAAAAATGAAGTGTTCACATATGAGGACATTCAATATCAACATGGTATACTTGAAGAAAAAGTGTAAATGAACGTGGAACCCAGCGCGCAGACAAACCCTCGCATTCGGCTAGATTGCAAAGGTTTTTGATCACGCTGAAAAGAAGACAAAGGGCTAAAATCAAGAACATTTTAGCCCTTTGTCAACAGTCTGACCTTCTCTTTTTTGGAGAAGGTCTTTTTGAGGAAAGATGAAATAAATCAATGTATAATTGAGCATAAAAGGAATCCATCATGTTTGATATATAAGGAAACAGCTGATCAAAATACAGGTAGACAAGAAAATGGGGTTATGCCAATGTCAAATATTATTTTTCATATAGACATGAATGCTTTTTATGCCAATGTAGAAATGGCGTATGATCCTTCTTTGCGAGGGAAACCTTTAGCCATCAGCGGAAATGCAAAAGAGCGTAAAGGGATTGTTGTGACGTGTAGCTACGAGGCAAGAGCACTAGGTGTGAAGCCCCCGATGCCCTTGTGGGAGGCGAAGCGGCTATGTCCGGGACTCATTGTCCGCACACCGAACTTTGACCGGTACCGCAGCTCCTCACAAGAGATGTTTACAATACTAAGAGAATACAGTGATTTAGTCGAACCTGTATCGATTGATGAGGGCTATATTGATTTAACACATACGCCATATGCCGAGCATGCGGTAAAAACGGCTCATGATATTCAAACAAGGCTTGTAGAGGAGCTGATGCTTCCTTCAAGTATCGGCATTGCACCGAATAAATTTTTAGCGAAAATGGCGTCAAATTGGAAAAAGCCAATGGGCATCACCATATTGCGTAAACGAGATGTTCCGAACATGCTCTGGCCGCTCCCTGCTGGTGACATGCACGGGGTTGGACAAAAAACGGCAGAGAAATTAAAAAAAATCGGAATTCATACCATTGAAGACTTAGCGAAAGCGAATGAGTATACGCTAAAAGAATTGCTTGGCATTAATGGACCGAGATTAAAGCAAAAGGCGAATGGTGAACATGACGGCATCGTGGACCCAGAAAGAATATACGAATTTAAATCCGTCGGCAATTCATCTACTCTGCCTCATGATTCTGATGATTCAGATGAACTTGTCACGTTAATTGATAAGCTGTCACAATCTGTGAGTGCAAGGTTAAGGAGAAAAGAAGTGATGGCGAATCGGCTGCTCATCATGATTCGGTATGCAAGCTGGAAAAATATCACGCGAAGTGTCATGCTTACGAATCCAACGGATCGAAAGGAAGACATATTTGAAGCGGCAAAGCAGTTATTCCTTAAACATTGGAATGACCAGCCAGTGAGGCTCTTAGGTGTGACGGGGACAGACCTTGTCGAACGAAAAGCAGCTGTTAAACAGCTTGATTTATTTTCATATACAGAAGATGCAAAAGAAGAGCCTCTCCAAACCATTTTAGATGGACTGAAAGAAAAATATGGAAAGTCATTGGTGCAAAGAGGAATCACTATTAAGGAAAAAGAGAGCAAAACAAGCGGGACAAGTTTTAATAAAGATTTTTTTCAGGACGAAAGAGGAAATGACTAGCCTGAAAACTTGATAAAAGAGGTGATGTTGTGGTAATTTCAAAGGGTACATCATTTCAGCAGTAATCAATATAGTGTGTTAGAAGGGACGTCAGAATTATGTCAAAACAACAAATCGGTGTGGTTGGACTAGCCGTTATGGGGAAAAACCTTGCCCTCAATATTGAAAGCCGCGGTTTCTCCGTATCCGTTTATAACAGATCTAGCAGCAAAACAGAAGAGTTTCTTCAAGAAGCAGAAGGAAAAAACGTTGTTGGCACATACAGCATCGAAGAATTTGTTCAGTCGCTTGAAACACCGCGTAAAATTCTTTTAATGGTAAAAGCTGGTGCAGCAACAGATGCAACCATTCAATCATTACTTCCTCACCTAGAGAAAGGTGACATTTTAATTGATGGTGGAAATACATATTACAAGGATACACAAAGACGTAACCAAGAGCTTGCAGAAAGTGGTATCCACTTCATTGGTACAGGTGTTTCCGGCGGTGAAGAAGGCGCGCTAAAAGGTCCTTCCATCATGCCAGGCGGTCAAAAAGAAGCGCATGAGCTAGTGAAACCAATTTTAGAAGCAATCTCTGCGAAAGTAGACGGTGAGCCTTGTACAACGTATATCGGCCCAGATGGAGCAGGACATTATGTCAAAATGGTTCATAACGGTATCGAGTACGGAGATATGCAATTGATCTCTGAATCATACTTTATCTTGAAGCATGTTGCTGGATTGTCAGCAGGGGAGCTTCATGAAGTATTCTCAGAGTGGAATAAAGGCGAGCTTGACAGCTATTTAATCGAAATTACAGCTGACATTTTCACAAAAGTGGATGAGGAAACAAACCAGCCGCTTGTGGATGTGATCTTAGATAAAGCTGGTCAAAAAGGAACTGGAAAATGGACAAGCAAAAGCTCACTTGATCTAGGTGTCCCGCTTCCAATCATTACTGAGTCTGTTTTTGCGCGCTACATTTCAGCAATGAAAGATGAACGTGTGGAAGCAAGTCAATTGATCGAAGGTCCAGCGCCGGCGCAATCAGCTGAGAATAAACAAGAGCTGATCGAAGCAGTTAGAAAAGCCCTATTCATGAGTAAAATCTGCTCTTACGCACAAGGCTTTGCTCAAATGAAAGCAGCGTCTGATGAATATAACTGGGATTTGAAATACGGTGAAATTGCGATGATCTTCCGCGGCGGATGTATCATTCGTGCAGCCTTCTTACAACAAATTAAAGAAGCATATGACCGTAATCCTGAACTGAAAAACCTATTGCTTGATCCATACTTTAAGGATATTGCTCAAAACTATCAATCATCACTTCGTAAAGTCATTTCGCTTGCAGTGGAACAAGGAGTTCCTGTTCCTTCATTCTCAAGTGCACTTGCTTACTTTGATAGCTATCGCACAGCTGTCCTTCCAGCGAATTTAATTCAAGCACAGCGTGACTATTTCGGTGCACATACGTATGAGCGCACAGATAAAGAAGGCGTATTCCATACTGAATGGATGAAATAAATAGAGAACGACTGAAAAACCTTACCTTTGGTAAGGTTTTTTTGTTTGCATCTTTTCGGCTAAAAATGTGAAAAAGAGGGATGCTATGTAAAAAAGACAAGAAAGTAGGGATAGAAGTGGGCATCTTATATGCACTTCTCCCAGCGATATTTTGGGGAAGTATTGTTCTCATCAGTGTCAAACTAGGCGGGAATGCGTATCAGCAAACCCTTGGCATTACGCTCGGCGCGTTTTTATTTTCGATTGCTGCCTTTTTCATCAAAATGCCAGAGCTGACACCGCTTATTTTTGCGGTTTCCGTCATTTCAGGCATCTTCTGGAGTATTGGACAAATGAATCAGCTTTCAAGTGTTGCTTTTCTCGGTGTGTCTAAAGCGGTTCCTTTATCAACGGGCATGCAGCTAGTGAGCACAACGCTATTTGGCGTCATGGTCTTCAAAGAATGGCAGACGATGACGGTCATACTCATTGGTTCCTGCGCCATTTTACTGATCATTGCAGGGGTTGTCATGACATCGCTCGGTCAAAAAAAGAATGGCGGCGGGAATGGCAGAGGCAATTTTAAAAAAGGGATCATTATTCTGCTTATCTCAACCGTTGGCTACGTCGGATATGTCGTCATTTTAAGATGGTTTGATATTGATGGCTGGTCTGCACTTGTCCCGCAATCCGTCGGTATGCTGCTTTCATCCTTAGCGATTAGTTTAAAGCAGGACCCATTTAGTAAATATACGTTTAGAAATATCATTGCCGGTCTTGTTTGGTCAACAGGAAATCTTGGTCTGCTTTTGGCCATTCCATTAATCGGCGTAGCCGTAAGCTTTTCGATGTCACAAACAGGGATTGTCATCTCAACACTAGGCGGCATTTACTTATTAAAAGAGAAAGCATCTAGAACAAGCTTTGTCATTGCAGGCTGCTTGATGATTATTGCAGGCGGTGTGCTGCTAGGCTTTACAAAATAGGAGGTTACACGAATGTATCCAGATTTAGAAGGAAAAACAGTTCTGATTACAGGTGCAGGTACAGGGATTGGTCAAGCGATGGCCCGCCGATTTGGACAAGAAAAAGCCAATGTGGTGATTAATTACTTCTCTGATAAAGAAAATCCGGATGATACCATTGCAGAAATTCAAAAACATGGTGGACGGGCTGTGAAAATCAAGGGAGACGTATCAAAGGAAGAGGATATGCAGGCGATGATTGATAAAGCCGTTGATACATTCGGCAGTCTTGATGTGATGATCAATAACGCAGGCATTGAAAATGAAGTACCCTCTACAGAAATGACGCTGGATAATTGGAACAAAGTAATGTCTACCAATTTAACAGGCATGTTTCTAGGGTGCCGTGATGCACTGAAGTATATGACGGATCATGGAATAGAAGGCTCGATCATTAATATGTCGTCGGTTCATCAGCAAATTCCTTGGCCTCATTTTGTTCATTATGCAGCTAGTAAAGGAGGCGCAAAGCTTTTGACAGAAACATTGGCGCTTGAATATGCCCCTAAAAAAATCCGTGTAAACAGCATTGCACCAGGCGCTATTGATACCCCGATTAATGCGGAGAAATTCGATGATCCAGCATTGAAAAAAGGCGTGATTGAGCTGATTCCAATCGGCTATATTGGAAAGCCAGAAGAAGTGGCAGCATGCGCTGTCTGGCTGGCATCAAAAGAGGCGAGCTATGTCACAGGCCTGACGTTATATGTAGACGGCGGCATGACAAAGTATCCTGGGTTCCAGGCAGGAAAAGGATAAGATAATTAAGAAAAAGAGCGTATTGTACGCTCTTTTTTATATTAAATACAGACAAATGAAATTAAATGTCTAGACATATAAAAATAAAAATATATAATATTAATTGGAAGCGCTTTTATTACAACAATGGGGTGAGAGAAATGAAACGTATTTTATTAGCATGCAGTTCGGGAATGTCTACGAGTTTACTAGTGACAAAGATGAAAGCACATGCCGATTCAATTGGGGACGAAGCAGAAATTTGGGCAGTTGGTCAAGATCAAGCAAAAAAAGAAATGGCGAATGCAGATGTTGTGTTAATCGGACCGCAAATGAGCTTTTTAAAAGGAGACCTCCAAAAAGAAGCAACAAAATACGGGATTGAGGTAGAAGTCATTGATATGCAGGCATACGGGCTTGCCGATGGACAAAAAGCATATGAACAGGCACTTACATTGATGGGGGAATCTTAAAGGATGGAAAAGAAAACACTCGAAGGGCTCACGGAGGAACAAGTGAGCTTTCAATTGATCTTACACAGCGGGAATGCACGCAGCAAATTGCTTCAGGCTCTGAAACAATATCGAGAAGGTCTAGAAGAAGAAGCTTTTAGTCATATGAAAGAAGCGGAAGAAGATTTACGGCTTGCACATGACATCCATTTTCAACTCGTGCAGAAAGAGGCAGGCGGAGAAACAACATCCTTTTCCTTATTGCTCATGCACGCTGAAGATCATTTAATGTCGACCATTACCATCAAGGAGCTTGTGGGAGAGCTTCTGCCGATATTCCAATCGCTTAAACAATAAAGGGTGTAAACAAGGGGGGAAACCAATGTTTGATAAAATAAGTGCCATTTTGGTTCCGATTGCTGGGAGATTGAACAACAACCGCTATTTAGGCGTATTACGTGATGCCTTTATGCTTGCGTTCCCGCTCACCATCTTTGGTTCCATTATGGTTGTGCTGATGAATTTGCCATTTTTAGATAAAATCATGAGTAAAACCGTACTGGAGGGCGTCCAGTCTGCACTGAATATCGCACCAAGTGCGACCATCAGCATTATGAGTGTGTTTGTTGTATTTGGGATTGGCTACTATTTATCAAAAAGCTATGATGTAGAAGCTGTCTTTGGCGGCGTGATTGCTTTAGCCTCTTTCTTGCTTCTAACTCCGTTTTTACTAGAACAAGAAGGCGGTGCAACGATTGCAGGCGTTATCCCAGTTGATCGTTTAGGGGCAAAGGGGATGTTCCTAGGAATGATCACAGGCTTTTTGTCTGCTGAAATTTATCGTTATTTTGTCCAAAAGAAATTTGTGATCAATATGCCGCAAGGGGTTCCGCCAGCTGTTTCCAAGTCTTTTGCTGCACTGATCCCGGCTACTTTGACACTTACAACCTTTTTGCTCATTAATATCATCATTACACAAGGCTTCAAAACAAATATGCATGATTTGATTTATCATGCCATTCAGGCGCCGCTTGTCGGTCTTGGAAGCGGTATTATTCCGACGTTGATCGCTGTTTTCTTTATACAAATTCTTTGGTTCTTTGGGCTTCATGGCCAAATTATTATCAACTCTGTCATGGATCCGATTTGGAATACATTGTCCATTCAAAACCTAGAGAGCTACACAAAAACAGGTGAGGTTCCTAATATCATCAGCAAGCAGTTTATTGAAATCTATACGGTTGGAATGGGTGGAACCGGTATGACGCTTGCTGTTGTGTTTACGATTTTAATTTTCCTGAAAAGTAAGCAATTAAAACAAGTAGCCAAGCTTGGCTTAGGACCAGGATTATTTAACGTCAATGAACCGATTATCTTTGGTTTACCGATTGTCATGAATCCGCTTATTCTCATTCCGTGGATTTTGGCGCCAATGGTCATTACATGTATTACTTATTTTGCGATGGCATCAGGGATTGTACCGCCGCCGACAGGCGTGAATATCCCATGGACAGTGCCGATCTTTATTAGCGGAATGATGGCAACAAATTCACTAGCGGGCGGTCTGCTTCAGTTGTTTAACCTGATGATTGTGTTTGTCATTTGGTTCCCGTTCCTGAAATTTATTGACCGTATGAATGTGAAAAATGAAAAAATAACGACAACAGAAAAAACGAAGGCAGCAAACATCAAAGGTGAAGGAGACTCAATACATGTCGATGGAAACTAACAAGCAATCATATACATTTCCAGAAGGTTTCTGGTGGGGATCATCTGCTTCTGCGACGCAAACAGAAGGGAGCGTCCCCGGCGATGGAAAGGGACCGAACATTTGGGATCATTGGTTTGAACAAGAGCCGACTCGTTTTTTTGATGGCGTAGGACCGGACGTGACATCTCAATTTTATCGAAAATATAAAGAGGATATCCGTCTCATGAAAGAAATTGGCCACAATTCATTTCGGCTGTCGATTTCATGGTCACGCCTTTTACCAGAAGGAACAGGTGCTGTGAATGAAGAAGCGGTGTCTTTTTATAATGATGTGATCAATGAACTGATTGCACATGATATCGAGCCATTTGTGAACCTGTACCATTTCGATATGCCAATGGCACTGCAGGAGAAAGGCGGCTGGGTGAACAGACAGGTGGTCGATGATTATGTGAGCTATGCAACATTATGCTTCCAATTATTTGGCGACCGGGTGAAAAAATGGTTTACCCATAACGAACCGATTGTTCCTGTAGAAGGCGGATATATGTATAGCTTTCATTATCCAAACGAAGTCGATTTCCAAAAGGCTGTACAGGTCGGTTTTCATGAACTTTTATCAAATGCGAAGGCGATTGCGGCTTATAAAAAGCTGCAGCAAGGCGGTAAGATTGGCATCATCCTAAACCTGACTCCTTCGTACCCGCGAAGCCAGCATCCGCGCGATGTAGAAGCAGCAGAGATGGCCGATGCTTTCTTTAACCGTTCCTTCTTAGATCCTGCGGTGAAGGGTCATTTCCCGGAAAAGCTAGTAGAAGTCTTAAAGAAAGAAGGCTTTATGCCAAGTATGGAAGAAGGGGACCTTGAGCTCATTCGAGAGAATACGATTGATCTTCTTGGCATCAACTATTATCAGCCAAGAAGAGTGAAAGCGAAAGAGCATATGCCGCATCCTCAAGCACCATTTATGCCGAATCATTATTTTGATTCTTTTGAGATGCCGGGAAGAAAAATGAATGTGTATCGAGGCTGGGAAATCTATGAAAAGGGCATTTACGATATATTGAAAAAAGTCCAAACAGACTATGATAATATTGAATGCTTTATTTCTGAAAATGGAATGGGCGTCGAAGGAGAAGAGCGGTTTAAGGATGAAGAAGGAATGATTCATGACGATTACCGCATTGACTTTATTTCTGAGCATCTCAAATGGGTGCATCAAGCCATTCAAGAAGGAAGCAATGTGAAAGGCTATCATCTATGGACCTTTATGGACAACTGGTCCTGGTCGAATGCATATAAAAATCGTTATGGATTTGTCTCAGTTGATCTTCAAAAAGACGGGAAACGAACGATTAAGAAAAGCGGATACTGGTTTCAATCCGTTTCAAAGAATAACGGTTTTTAATCCAAATACTTGCTCTTTCCTTGAAAAGAGCAAGTATTTTTCTTATGTGATGGTAAGTGGATGAAACAAAAATGGCTGGCACCTTTTAAGCTCACATCCCTTAGTGTAAAATGAGAGGAAGGCTAAAAAACGCCATATTTCCTTCTAGAATAAAGCGCTATGAAAAAACAAGTCAGTTGGTGGTGTGAGATGAAGAAGTACGAACTCATTTCAGAAGAAATCAGAAAACGAATAGGAACAGCCTATTATCCAGAAGATCAACCCATTCCAGATGAAAACTCGCTTGCCGCCGAATTTCAATGCAGCAGAATGACAATGAAACGTGCGCTTGATCTTCTCGTTGCAGAAGGTCTGCTCTTTAGAAAAAGAGGCCATGGTACATTTATTGTAAAGGCAGCGCTCAATCAAGGGGCAATCAATGTATCGGGCCATGAAAATAAAGGGTTCACAAAAGTCATGGCGGATAAAAACGTCACGACTCAAATCATTCATTTTGATGTCCATTTTCCAAGCGAAGAGGTGGCAGCCCATCTGTCTATTGACTCAACCACACCTGTTTATGATATCATCCGGCTCCGTCTTGTGGATGAAGAGCCTTACGTATTAGAAAAAACGTTTATGCCTGTCAATCTCATTAAGGGCATAGATGAAGAAGTTCTACTGGGTTCTATCTATGGCTACATTTCAAATCAGCTTCATTTAAAAATAGCAGGTGCGCACAAGAAAATTAGAGCGGCTAAATCAGATCAGCTGGATCAGCAGTATTTAGGGTGTGACCCAACAGATCCTGTGCTTGAAGTCGAGCAGGTTGCTTATTTAAACGCAGGGCAGCCGTTTGAATATTCATTTAGCCATCATCGCTATGATAAATTTGACTTTTCAACGGTTGAAATCACGAAAACAGGACGTTAAAAAAAGAGCAGAACCCCCAAGGGAGACTGCTCTTTTTTCATATGATTTTATATATTCCACCAATGGTATCCATCTTTTTCTAGAAGCTCATCAGCTTCTTTCGGCCCCATAGAACCAGCAGGATAGTTTGGTTTTAATGTTTTGCTTTCTGCCCATTTCTCAGAAATCGGATCAACGAAGTTCCAAGAAAGTGCCACCTCGTCCCAGTGAGCAAAGTTAGTTGCATCGCCTAGCAAGCAGTCATGAATCAGCTTTTCATATGCTTCTGGTGTATTCATGATGTCGTTATAGTTTGTTTGGTAGTCAAGCTTAATCGGTTTCGCATACGTGCCGCCATCCAGCTTGCGGGCATTCAGGTGAAGGGTGATGCCTTCATCTGGCTGAATGTGAATGACAAGTAAGTTTGGATGCATGGCATTTCCGTTTCCATAGTACAGGTTCATTGGAATGTCTTTAAATTGAACTACGATTTGAGTAGATTTCTTTTCTAACCGTTTTCCTGTCCGAATGTAAAATGGCACCCCGGCCCATCTAAAGTTATCAATCAGCAGTTTCCCTGCCACAAACGTTTCTGTGTTTGAGTTCGGGTCAACATTTTGCTCTTTCAGATAAGAAGGAACCTCGCTGCCATCAATCGTACCAGTATCATACTGTCCACGGACAAAGAATTGATCGACCTCATCTTTAGAAAAAGGACGAAGAGCGCGCAATACTTTCCGTTTTTCGCTGCGGATTTCCTCTGTATTGAGTTTAATTGGCGGCTCCATTGCTAAAAGGGCAACCATTTGAAGCATATGGTTTTGGACCATATCTCTTAGTGCACCAGAATTTTCGTAATATCGAGCCCGGTCTTCAACCCCTAATGATTCACTGGATGTAATTTGAATGTTTGAGATATAGCGGTTTGTCCAAAGTGGTTCAAAGATAGCATTCGCAAAGCGGATGACCTCAATGTTTTGAACCATTTGTTTACCAAGATAGTGGTCAATACGATAAATTTGATCTTCTGTGAATGCATCACGAATTTCTTCATTTAATGTTTTGGCACTTGGCAGATCATGCCCAAATGGCTTTTCAATGACAAGTCGTGACCAGCCGGTTGTTTCTGATACGCCCTCACTCTTTAGGAACTTCGCAATCGTTCCGAAGAATTCCGGTGCCATGGCTAAATAGAACATGCGGTTATTTGGAATACTGTACGTATCTTCAAGGCCTGTTAAAAGCGTGTTAAGCGCTTGATAGGAAGCAGGGCTTGATACGTCAAAATCGTGATAATAGAAATGTGAAATGAATTCCTCTGTTTTCGCTTCTGCATCATCAGAAGAAACAGATTCCTTTACCACAGCTCTGAGGTCCTCATGAGACCACGGACGGCGTCCAACTCCGACAACAGCGAATTGATCACCTAGCTTTCCGCTATGATAAAGTCTATGTATAGAAGGGTAGAGCTTGCGTTTGGCAAGGTCTCCTGTTGCGCCAAAAATGACAATGACTGCTTTAGGGTTGTTAGTTTCTGTATTCACGAGAAGTACCTCACTTTATTCGTAGCATTGTTGTAAAAACCGAGATTGTATGTACATTTTCTTTATTTTAAAGGTTCATTGTTCGTAAAGCAAACATTTGATTCGACTTTTTCTGCTCTCGTTTCACTTTTTTCAAAAATTCCGCTGAATTCACATTTACCTTGTCTTCATGTATTCTATATGAATGAAGATATTGTATACCGGCTTTAGGAGGAAAAGTAATGGAACTGCTCTTTTTAGGAACAGGTGCAGGCATTCCTGCAAAAACAAGAAACGTCACTTGCACAGCGCTAAAGCTTTTAGAAGAAAGAAATGCAGTGTGGCTTTTTGATTGCGGAGAAGCAACGCAGCACCAAATCTTACATACAACGATTAAACCGAGAAAGATCGAGAAAATATTTATCACACATATGCACGGTGATCATGTATATGGCCTTCCGGGACTCCTTGGCAGTAGATCCTTTCAAGGCGGGGAGGATGAATTGACGATCTATGGACCAAAGGGCATCAAGGCCTTTGTGAACGCAGCACTTTCAGCCTCGCAAACGCATTTGACATATCCGCTGCATATCATAGAAATAGATGAAGGGGTCGTGTTTGAAGATGATACCTTTCAAGTAGAAGCAAGAAGAGTCTCTCACGGGATTCCAGCTTACGGCTATCGGGTTGTGGAAAAAGATATGCCTGGTTCATTAAAAGCTGAAGACCTAAAAGAAATCGGTGTAAAACCTGGACCTTTGTATCAGAAGTTGAAAAATGGGGAAACCGTGACACTCGAAGATGGAAGAACCATTGATGGAACCGATTATTTGGAACCCCCTAAAAAAGGGAGAATCGTTGCATTTTCAGGAGATACCCGTTTGTGCGAGAATATAACAAGGCTTGCCAAAAATGCGGATGTGTTAGTCCATGAAGCAACATTCGGTAAAGAAGATGCAGATTTAGCCTACAATTATTATCACAGTACAACAGAACAAGCAGCGAAAACAGCAGAGGAAGCAGGCGCAAAAAGGCTCATTTTGACCCATATAAGTGCACGGTACCAAGGAGAAGAGGCACTGAAACAACTGTTGAAAGAAGCCCGCGATATATTCCCGCTGACAGAAGCTGCACATGATTTCTCTTCTTTCCCCATTGAACGCACCCTGTAAAAATTGGATGAATCGTCAAAAAAAGTTGTGTGATTTTTTTGATATTTATGATGACGCTCTTTTTCAGGTAGTGGTAAAATGGTGAAGAAAAACAAATGACGAATTAAACCATGAAGAATACGGGAGGCACAATCAAAGATGAGCGGTTTTACAGCATTAAGTGAAGCAGAATTGAATGACCAATATGTGGCACTACAAAATGAGTATGAAACTTACAAAAGTAAAAACTTGCACTTAGACATGTCTAGAGGGAAGCCTTCACCAAAACAGCTCGATTTGTCTATGGGCATGCTCGATGTTGTGACATCAAAGGATGCAATGACAGCTGAAGATGGCACAGATGTGCGAAACTATGGCGGCTTGACAGGCCTTCCTGAAACGAAGAAATTTTTTGCAGATGTACTCAATTTAAAGCCAGAACAAATTATCATCGGCGGTAATTCAAGCCTGAATATGATGCATGATACCATTGCACGTGCGATGACTCACGGCGTATGTGACAGCAAAACACCTTGGGGAGAGCTGCCAAAGGTAAAATTCCTTGCACCAAGCCCAGGGTATGATCGTCATTTTGCCATTTGTGAGCTATTTAACATAGAGATGATCACTATCGATATGAAGGCTGATGGACCTGATATGGATCAGGTAGAAAAATTGGTCGCAGAAGATGAAGCGATTAAGGGCATTTGGTGTGTACCTAAATATAGCAATCCAGACGGCATTACGTATTCAGATGAAGTCGTTGACCGCCTAGCTTCAATGAAAACAAAAGCAGACGACTTCCGCATTTTTTGGGATGATGCATATGCAGTCCACCATCTAACGGATACACCTGATACGTTAAAAGATATTTTTCAAGCAATTGAAGAGGCAGGATACCCGAACCGTGTATTTATGTTTGCGTCTACGTCTAAAATTACATTCCCAGGCTCAGGTGTTGCACTGATGGCGTCTAGCCCTGACAATGTAAGCTTCACTCAAAAGCAATTATCGATTCAAACGATCGGACCAGACAAAATTAATCAGCTAAGACATCTTCGTTTCTTTAAGAATCCAGAAGGCTTGAAGGAACATATGAAAAAGCATGCAGCGATCATTAAGCCGAAATTTGACCTCGTTCTTTCCATTCTTGATGAAAAACTTGGCGGGAAAGACATTGCTGAATGGCACAAGCCAAATGGCGGATATTTCATTAGTTTAAATACACTTGATCATTGTGCAAAAGCTGTTGTGCAAAAAGCAAAAGAAGCAGGTGTCACAATGACAGGTGCAGGTGCAACATACCCATATGGAAAAGATCCGCTTGATCGTAACATTCGCATTGCACCAACATTTCCGGCTCTTGAAGAACTAGAGCAAGCGATCGACATCTTTACATTATGTGTTCAGCTTGTCAGCATTGAAAAGCTGCTTTCAGAAAAAAGTCAATCTGCTCCAACGGCATAAATAAAAGAAACTCCTTGACTCATAACGGGTCAAGGAGTTTTTTATTTTAATTAGCAGTTTGATAATAGGAGACAGGTTGTTTGGCTGCGCACCATACATCATAGATAGCAAGCTGTACAATATGCGGTTCATCATGATGAATATAGTGCGAGCTGTTTTGCGCCTGAATCCATCCGCTTTGGGATGACAAAGACAGCATGCGTTTATGAAGTCTGAGCCAAGCTTCGTGAGCTGGGTGAAACAATCGGCTCTTACCTGATGAAATGACAAGAAGCGGCATCATTCCATAATGGGTTTGCTCCTCTTTGATTGTGCTTAACATTTGCTGAAAGTCCTCATGCGTACATTCTGCTGTAAACTGCGCCATATATGAAGTGCGTTCTTCCTTTGATAAAAGCGGCAGGATCACCTGCTCTTGCTCCTCACTTGCCGGGTCTAACAGCACTATACCAATGACATCATCTCCTCTGCGGCTTGCCCATAACCGGCTGACAAGAGAGCCAAATGAGTGAGCGACAATAAGAAATGGCGGCTGAATATTGGCTTCTTTCAGCAGTGCATCTAAATCATCAGCGAGGTCATGCAAGGTTCTTCCTTCACCGCTCTCACTGCTCTTTCCATTTCCTAAACGGTCGTATAAGAAAACCCCAAGCTCTGGGTCAATATCACGTGCCATATTCGACCACGTATCACTAGAAATGCCATAGCCTGCTTCAAAGATAATCGTGGCTTGCCTTTTGCCTTGACGATGTTTTGTATAAAAGTGGTGTCCATCTATATGATACATTTTTTCAATCATTGCCGAATTCATTCTTCCATCTCCTCTAAGTGGTTCTTTAGCTAAAAGACGGCACAAAAGGCAGATATGTTTCTCTTAAAAACAAAAAAGATGCCTATTTCGAAAAATAGACACCTTTTTTCCTAAGAGCTTTTACCAAGCGCGATCATATTGACGCGGGCTTTCGATGGATGTACGGAGCTCTTGAGCAGCTGTTTTCGGGAAGTATGGATCCCGTAAAAATTCTCTGCCAATAAAGATCAAATCCGCACGATGATTTTGTAAAATCTCCTCTGCCTGTATACCAGATGTAATCAGACCGACAGCTGCTGTTTGAATGCCGGCTCCTTCTTTTATTTTCTCTGCGAATGTTACTTGGTAACCGGGGAATGTGTTGATTTTCGCCTGCACGACAGCACCTGAGCTGACATCAATTAAGTCGACACCTTGCTCTTTGAGCCAAGTGGCAATCCCAATATAATCTGCAATATCAAGTCCTTTTGTCGTGTAATCAGAAGCCGACACACGGACAAATAAAGGTCCGTCCCATACGGCGTTGACTGCGTCTACGACTTCTCTTAAGAAACGATAACGGTTCTCTGGTGAACCGCCATAGTCGTCTGTTCGGTGGTTCGCCAGCGGTGAAAGAAATTCATTGATCAAATAGCCATGTGCACCATGAATTTCAATGATGTCAAAACCCGCTTTTTTTGCCCGTACAGCTGCATCCTGAAACGCCTGAATGGTATCTTTGATTTGATCAACAGACATCTCGACAGGGGTTTTAGATGTTTCATCAAATGGGATGCTTGATGGTGCAAGAATGTCTCCATCAAGTTCAGCTTTACGTCCTGCATGGGCTAGCTGGATGGCTGTCTTCGTTCCGTATGCTTTGATTTGTTCGTTTAATGAAGCGAATCCTTCAATGTGCTCATCGCTCCAAATACCGAGGTCTTGATCACTAATTCTTCCCTCAGGAGATACAGCACTTGCTTCCACCATGATGAGACCAGCCTGACCTTGTGCACGGGAAATATAATGTGTGAAGTGGAAAGGCTGTAATTTCCCATCACGGTCATAGGATGAATACATACACATCGGGGACATCACGATGCGGTTTTTCAGTGTAACACCTTTTAATGTCCAAGGTGAAAAGAGTTTTGTTTCCAAATACCTTCGCCTCCTCATGGAATTGTATAGCCGATTATAACAGCCATTCAAACTTTCGTCATAAAAGGTGCTCAAAGAATATAGCTTTTATACACGTTTTTGTATAATGGAGAGATAGAGACATCAAAGGGGGAGAACGGATGAAATGGCAAACAGAGAGTGAACTAAGGGAGCTCCTGACAGCTCTTATGCAGTATGAAAGCATATCAGGTACAACAGGAGAAGTCGCGTTAGCGGAATATTTATATTATTTGTTAAGGGAGCGGCCTTATTTTGAGCAGAACCCTGATCATTTGGCTTTGCATCCGATGAAAGATGGCCGGTATTATTTAACGGCACTTGTGAAGCGCAGTACGCTGCGGCGTACCGTGCTGCTTCTTAGTCACTTTGATGTAGTCGATACAGAAGATTACGGCGAATTTCAAAACATGGCATGCAAGCCTGAAGAGTTAATGGCTTCCTTTTCGCAAAAAAGTGAGCTTCTTCCAAAGAGGGCAAGAGAGGACCTTGCTTCAGGCGACTGGCTGTTTGGAAGAGGGGCCATGGATATGAAAGCAGGTCTCACCGTACAGCTTTCTATGCTGGAAAGGGCGATGACAGGAACATTTGATGGAAATATCCTGCTCGTCACAGTTCCTGATGAAGAAGTGAATTCACAAGGAATGCTTGAGGCTGTGCCGAAATTAAAAGAGCTTAAAGAAAAACATGATCTTGACTATACCGCGTGTTTAAACAGTGAGCCGATGTTTGAAAAGTATCCAGGGGATGAACATCATTATATGTATACAGGCAGCATAGGAAAGGTATTAGCTGGATTTTTCTGTAAAGGGATTGAAACACATGTAGGAGAGCCTTTCTCAGGCTTAAATGCGAATTTTATGGTATCTGAACTAAACAGGCTGTTAGAGCTCAATAGTGATTATTGTGAGGAAGTAGATGGTGAAGTAACACCGCCTCCAACGAACTTAATGCAAAAGGACTTGAAAGAAGCCTATTCCGTTCAAACACCTCACACAGCCGTATCTTTATTTAATGTGCTCATGATGAAACGTTCAAGTGAAGAACTGCACGGACTTCTCTATGAAACTGCGAAACAAGCAGCAGACCAAATCGAGGCCAATCTTCAGCAAAAAACAGCGGACTTTCAGCGCTTTAAACACTTTACTCCAATTGACACTCAGGTGACGGTTCTTACGTATCACGAGCTGTATCAAAAAGCCGCAGAACGCTCTGGTGAACAGGAAGTCGAGCGCATTGTCAACTATGCATTCGCCAACCGAGGTGAACTTGGAGATCGTGATTTTTCAACGAAAATTGTCTCGGAGCTGACGACGCTATGTAAGGAAGAAGGACCGCTGATTGTTCTATTTTATAGTCCGCCATTTTACCCTTCGGTGTCCTCAACAGAAGATCCGCATATTCAGAAGACATTCAAGAAGATTCAAAAAGAGGCAAAAGAGGTATATGGACTTGAAGTAGAGGAAGTGAAATATTTCCCGGGATTGTCTGATTTAAGTTACTTACAGCTCGAAAAGCAGGAAGTAGGTCATTATACAACCAATATGCCGCTTTACCAAAAAGGCTATTCTTTACCGCAAGGAGAAAAGGAAGCCCTTTACGTTCCAGTCATCAACGTAGGTCCACTAGGAAAGGACCCGCACAAATGGACAGAGCGGCTGCACGTCTCGTTCTCTTTTGGCATTTTGCCAGAATTGCTAGAATCAACGATTCATGCTTTATTAGAGAAAAAATAAGTAGATGTAATGAAGAGCTCTATCTTGATGATAGGGCTTCTATTTAATAAATAGAAGATGATATTAAAGAAGACTTACATTTATTTGAAGGGGGGGAAGAAAATTAAATGGAAACTGGGAAATTAACAAAAACAGACATCATCACATCGCTTCAGGAAAGTATGAGTGAACTAGAGAAGCTAGTGGAGGCTTGTGATGATTATACACTGGATCGATCTTTAGGGGAGGATAAATGGTCAATTAAGCAGCTCACCGGGCATTTGTATGACACAGAAGAAGTCTGGTCAGAGCGGATAGAGCAGGCGATATCAGATCATCACACGCCTTTTCAATCATATGATCCTGAAATGTATGTGAAAGAAAGAGCGTATGAATGGTATAACGCAGAGGAGATCAAAGCATTGATCAAACGGATGAAAGAGAGAAGAAACAACACGCTTCGGCTATTAGAAAAAGATATATGGGAACAATCCGGTCTGCATCCGGAAGAAGGAGTGATGACCGTCCAAGTATTAGCTGAAACCATCGCTTTACATGAACAACATCATCTGGATCAAATCAAAGCCATCATGTCAATGAGGCAGTGAAAAGCACCTGTCATCAAAACAGGTGCTTTTCAATTTCATTTATACGTACTTGCTGAAAACATTTCATTTAATTCTGCTGCGCGTTTAGTGGCTGTTTTGACACAATCGACAACGGCCTCTTCAAATTGATAGGCAGCCAGTGTGTTCAGGCCGGCTTCTGTTGTTCCGCCTTCACTTGTGATTTCTTTGCGCAGTTCGGCCGGCTCTTTTCCGCTGTCTTGAAGCATATTAGCGGCGCCCGCAATCATTTGGCAAATGAGTAATTTCGCAGTTGCTTGGTCCATTCCAAGTTCTGAAGCACCTCGCTCCATTCCTTCAATCAAATGATAAATGAAGGCAGGGCCGCTGCCTGCGATGGCTGTCACAGCATTTAGTTGCGATTCATCTAATACTGTGACATGCCCGATCGTTTCAAACAGCTCGACGGCCTTTTTCTTTTGCTCCTCTGTCACTTCATGACTTACGGCAATACCAGTTGCTGACTGCTGAATCGCCGCTGATGTATTTGGCATCGCACGAACGACTGCACTCTTTCCGCCAGCATAGTGTTGAATCGTTTCAATAGAAATACCCGCTAAAATAGAAATGATCAGCTGTCCATGTAAATGAGGACGGACTTCAGAAATTCCGCTTTCTGCATCCTTCGGTTTTAAGGCAAAAACGAGAATATCCGCTTCTTCATAAATAAAGGACCGAGCGAAATCCGTTTTGACCCCATAACGCGCCTGTAATTCCTCTAATCGTTTTTCATTCGTTTTGTTTGTCACAATGATATCTTCATTCGACATCATGCCGCTTTTTAATAAACCTTTGATCATAGACTCTGCCATTGAGCCTGCACCGATAAATCCAATTTTACTCATAAGCTGCTCCTCCTTGTAGAAAATAAAAAAACCTCTCGCCTGAAAAGGACGAAAGGTTTTTCGCGGTACCACCCTCAATTAGCATGCAAACATGCATACTCAGCTCTAGTCCCTTAACGCGGGAAACGTTTAGGTTTGCCTAACAGCTCAAAGGGCAGGTTCAGCAAATAAGAGGATGGTGAAGTCTTTCAGCCGGCGGACCTCACTCTCTTGCATCATTATTTTGCTTACTAATCCTTGTCATCGCGCATCATATATTTGTTGTTCATTATGCAACGATGGACAAGTTTATGTCAATAGGGGCAGTTAAAAAAATTGCCCGTCTAAACCGCATGACAGTCTGCCTTTTGCAAGATACAATGAAGTAAGAAGGCTTAAGTACCCACAATCATGAGTCAAAAAGCAGGAGATGACGTATAAAAGTGAAAGAAGACATCATTCAATTATCCATCCCGACGCCGTTTGCTGTTGGGGATGTGTATGCATATGTATTAAAAGGAGAGGCCGTAACCTTAGTAGATTGCGGGCCGATGACAGAAGAGGCAGAGCATGCTTTTGTCACGCAATTAAAAGAACATCGTTTATCGATAGACGATATTGATCAGGTGGTGCTGACCCATCATCATGCAGATCATGTCGGTCTGTTAAATCTGATGAAACCTCATGTCCGTGTGATCGGACACCAGCTAAATGAGCCGTATATTAGTCAGGATCCAGTGTTTAAGCAGCGCCAAGTGGACTTTATGATTCCTTTTTTTCAGCAGTTAGGTGTCCCGCTTCGGCAAAATGAGTGTGAAAAAATGGTGAAGCAATCTTATACATATTCTTGTACTTCACATGTAGATGAGATCATAAAAGAAGGTGATCGTTTAAGCGGGCATGAACACTTCTTTGTGATGGAAACACCCGGACACGCACAGTCTCATCTTTCCTTTTTAGATGAAAGAACGGGGAATTTTATTGGCGGTGACCTGCTTTTGACGACCATTTCTTCAAATCCGTTAATGGAAGCACCTTATGAGGGTGAGGAACGTCAAAAATCACTGCTTCAATATAAAGCATCACTCAATCGGTTATTGCGTCTGCCAATCAAGACGATTTATCCAGGACACGGTCAGCTCATCACGTCCCACCATGAATTGATTGAAGAAAGATTTAAGAAACAAGAGAAACGAGCAAATACGATGTATCAGCTGCTTAAACAAAAAGAAATGACGGCCTTTCATCTTTGCCGCAAGCTATTTCCTGTGATGTATGAAGAGGCCTTGTTTTTAACGATGTCTGAGACAGTCGGGCAGCTGGATGTGCTCTTAGAGGCTGGGCGAATTGAAGAAATGCAAAAAGACGGAATCGTCTATTACAGAGCAAACTAAGGAGTGAGACACATGGGGCGATTGACAGGAAAAAGGATTTGGATTACTGGCGCATCTGGGGGCATTGGTGAAAAAATGGCGTACTTGGCAGCAGAAGAAGGCGCAGAGGTCATTATTTCAGCAAGACGAGTGGAAAAGCTTACTAGTGTGAAAGAAAAAATTATGAGTGCTGGCGGGGTGTGTCACATCACTCAGCTTGATGTCAGCCAGCTTGAGGACATTGATCGCGCGTATGAAGAAGTGGGGCCGGTCGATATTTTGGTCAACAATGCCGGCTTTGGCGTATTCGATCTCGTCGAAGATGCCTCCATAGAGGAAATGGTGTCGATGTTTGAGGTGAATGTGTTTGGCTTAATCGCCTGCACGAAAAAGGTCATCCCTGAGATGAAACAAAGAGGGCAGGGACATATTATCAATATCGCATCCCAGGCAGGAAAGATTGCGACACCCAAATCAGCTATTTATTCCGCATCAAAGCATGCCGTTCTTGGGTTTTCAAACAGCCTCAGAATGGAGCTGGCAGACTCAGGCATTCACGTGACGACGGTCAACCCAGGACCAATTGCCACAGACTTCTTTACCATCGCTGACCGCAGCGGTGAATATGTGAAGAACGTTGATTTTATGATGCTGAGTGCGGACAAGGTGGCAGGGAAGGTCGTATCTGCCATGATGACGAAAAAGAGAGAGATTAATCTGCCTGGCTGGATGAACGCTGGCAGCAAATTGTATCAGTTATTCCCATTTTTATTTGAAAAAGCAGCACGAAAAGCGATGATGAAAAAATAACAAAAAAGAAACCGGTTTTGAACTGGTTTCTTTTTTTGAGGTATGGCTTCATTGTGACACTTTCTATATCCGTCTTGCCGCTTGCTGAAGCGGGTCCCATACACTGTTAAACGGCGGTGCATAGCTAATATCTAAATCTTCAAGATCTGTTATGGTCAGCTCTTGGTAAAGGGCAGCCGCCACGATATCGATCCGTTTATCTACACCGTTTCTGCCGATGATTTGGGCACCAAGCAAGGTATGGTCATCGCTTCTGTAAATCAGTTTCACTTTCATTTTCTGCGCTTCTGGGTAATACTTCGCGTGATCTGTACTATCAATGGTGATGACGGAGAAAGGAATGTCCGCCTCTTTTGCTTCTTTTTCTGATAAGCCTGTTCGTCCCGCTGTCACGTCCATAAATTTCATGACGGCTGTTCCAGTCACGCCTTGAAACGCCCGGTTTGTCCCTGTCATATGAAAGCCTGCGATTCTCCCTTGTTTATTCGCAGTTGTGCCGAGCGGAATATAATCCAGTGATTTTTTGATGCGGTGATAGGTTGCCGCGCAATCACCGGCAGCATAAATGTCTTTTATATTGGTTTGCATGTATTCATTTACTGCAATAGCGCCATTTTGAAGACGCTTGATTCCGGTATGATGTAAAAAGGAGGTTTGCGGAGTGACACCGATGGCCATGATGACCATATCTGTTTGAATGGTTTGTTTGTCTGTGATAACAGCTGTGACATGTGACTTGCCTTCTAATTGCTGTACCGTTTCTCCAAGCGATACGTGAATGCCCTTGGCGTCAGCCTCTTCTTTAAGGTATTTTGCCATATCGGAGTCAAAGCCCGGGCCGAGTGCTGCTCCCCGCTGAATGATATGTACGTTTTTTCCGAGCGCTTTTAAATTTTCAGCCATTTCAAGGCCGATATATCCACCGCCAATGATCGTGACATGTGTGATGTCCTTTTCTAAATGGTCTAAAATGGACAGCGCATGCGGGATGGTTTTTAATACGTGTACGCCTTCTAATGGCTGGCTGTCTAAATCCAGTGTGACAGGGCTTGCTCCTGTCGCAATTAAGAGGCGGTCGTAGCGTTCTGTAAAGGGTTCTTTTGTTTTCGTATGATGACCCGACACTGTTTTTTGCTCTGGGTCAATGGAGGTCACTTCGTGTAAGCATCTGGCGTCAATTCCATATTTCTCACGAAAGGTTTCAGCACTGCGTGCGATCAGCTTTCTGTGATCATCAATGAGACCGCCGATCAAGTAGGGGAGTCCGCACTGTCCATATGAGAAAATCTCTCCTTTTTCAAAAGCGACAATGTATGCATTTGGATCCTCTCTATATATTTGCATAGCGCAGCTCATTCCAGCTGCATCTCCGCCAATCATCACATATTTCATTTAGTGTGCTCCCTTCTATCTATCGTACTGAATACTCTTATTTACCCTCATATTCCTTTTTTTAATGCTTTTTTTCGCAAAACAAACAAACTTTCGTTGAAAAATAAAGACAGCGCCTTCATTTTAAGCTACAATCGGATTATCGTCTTTTTGGGTTACGAGTTTAGTGAAGATTGGTGGGAAAGACTTTGAGTGACACGCGACTAGATTTTAATACGCTATATACGCGCCATACGAGAGAGGCCTGGTCAGCTCTTGGAGAATATATGCCGGTATCTGTTTCAGAAGAGGAAGCAAGAGCGCTGCAAGGGTTAAATGACTATTTATCGCTTGAAGAAGTTCGAGATATTTACATACCGCTTATTCGTTTTCTGACATTACATGTCTTTGCAGAAAAACAAAAAAACCAGCATGTGAATGCCTTTTTAAACTACCCGCATCATGCCAAAATTCCCTTTTTAATTGGGATTGCTGGAAGTGTAGCTGTCGGGAAAAGCACAACGGCTCGTATCATTGAAACGCTTTTATCTAGGCTTGGAGATGGGCTGAAGGTGAGTCTTGTGACAACAGATGGCTTTTTATATCCTCAAAAAGAATTAAAGGATCGAGGGCTGATGGAAAAGAAAGGCTTCCCGGAAAGCTATGATGTCAAAGCCCTGCTGTCTTTTTTGAATGAATTAAAATCAGGTAAACAAACTGTGCATGCCCCGGTATATTCGCATCTGACCTATGACCGGCTTGAAGGGGTGTATGAAACAGTAGAGGATGCGGATATTGTCATTATTGAAGGAATCAATGTGCTCCAATCACCAGCGCTGGATGATCTGAAGGATGAACCGCGTGTGTTTGTATCCGATTTCTTTGATTTTTCGATTTATGTAGACGCCGCTGAAACGCAAATTCAATCATGGTATAAAGAACGATTTCGTTTGTTAAGGGAAACAGCCTTCCAAGACCCTGAATCCTTCTTTCATCAATATAAAGATTTGACGGATGAAGAGGCAGATCAAATGGCAAGCACCATTTGGAATACCGTGAACCGCCCTAATTTATATCAAAATATTTTACCGACAAAATATCGGGCTGATCTCATTTTGAAAAAAGGGGATCAGCATAAGGTGGAAGAGATCGCCATCCGCCGGGTATAAAGAAAAAACCGCTCAAACGAGAGAGCGGTTTTTTTAATGATCTCCACTTACTTTAACAGCTACGGCTGCTGCCGATCGCTTTTTTAGACGGTAATATCCAATGAGTAAGAATGGAACGCCTGCGATGGTGATCATTGACAAGACCGTAAAAATGGAGAGGGGATGGGCTGCGCCAAAATAGTCAATGCACAGTCCGCCGACAAATGGTCCGATGACACTGCCGAGCTGAGAAAATCCCATCGCCCCAAAGTACGATCCCTTCACTTCAGGCTTTGCAATATTGTCTACAAAAAGATCCATCATCGCAAACAGCAGAACCTCCCCAATCGTAAACACGACAATGATGAAAGCAAGCATGCCGAGACTTTGTGAAAAAGCAATGGCAAACAAACTGCCGGCAAGAAGAATATTCCCGGTGGTCAGCGACAAAATGGTGGAGTAGCGCTTCGCAATCATGATGAGCGGATATTGTACGACAATGACAACCACTGCATTTAAAGATAAAAGATATCCAAACAGTTTAGGACCATCCTCAATCATAGGTGACGCTGATAAGTATTGAGGCAGCGTTGAGCTTAAATGCGAATACCCGAACGAACATAAGGTAACGCCGATGAGGATGATGCTAAAGACCGTATCTTTTTGGATAATGGAAAGGGCTTTTTTGACGCTGATTTGTTTCGTACTTTCTGGAGCAGCAACTGGATGCTTCTGAAATTGCCAGGCCAGTGTTAATCCATATAACAAATAAATGAAGGCAGCGACAAGAAATGGAAACGTTGTTTTCGATGACCCGAGATATAAGCCAAGCAGCGGGCCGAAGATCACCCCGATATTAATGGCCGTATACCGTAAATTAAAAACAAACAACCGAATACTTGATGGGGTGACATCAGATAAGAGTGCCTTAGACGTCGGTTCAAACAGTGCCCGGCACAGTCCATTTAAAGCGTTCATGAGAAAGAAGACCCAAATGGCATCTGCAAACGCAAAGCCAACAAACACAAGTGTCCAGCCGAAGATGGATAGAAGCATGACCTTTTTCCTGCCGATTCGGTCAGAAACATAGCCGCCGTAAAAACTCGCCACGATCCCAATAAGGGAGCTGACGGCAATGATTAACCCAGCTGAAGAAGCTGAAGCCCCTTTGACTTGTGTCAAATAAACGGCCAAAAAAGGAATGCTCATGGACGTCGCCATTCGGCCGAATATGGTGCCGATGATGATCGTCCAACTAAGTGGATGTAAAGTACGTAAGTTATTTTTCATGATGTTTCTCCCCTGAGTGTTAAGATGTTCCAATCATACATGAAAAATTGTGCAAATTAAATACACAATTTGATGGAGGAGACATCCGTCATATGGCAGAGGAGGCCCGAATAGCTCGCAAATTTGGAGAGCAATTTTTTTCTCCCGGTGCTTCTATGTCTTTTAGTATGCTGATTCGTACGATCACTTAAAGACAATTTAATCAAGATCAATCGCGACAATTTGCTGCAAGGACAGGTGGAGAACATCTTCATCATTGACGATTTTTATGCGCTGCGTTTCATAATGAATGGTTTTCACCCAGCCCCAAAACTGCTGTTTCATACCTGCTGCAGCATATGTCACGCAAATCGCTTGGTCCTCTGTAATCGACTGTGTGATCAAAAAATTCATTTCCTCTAACTGGTCAGTACTCAGCGAAGGAGGCGTGTATTCTTTTTTCTTCCGTTTTTGAGCAAGCAGCTGTTCACGGTGCTCTGGGAGCATCATTCGGCTTGATTCCCACATGATGTTGTATCCAGGTGTTAATTTATTGGGATTCATGGCTGTTCGCCTCCGTTATTTGTAATGTCCACCAATTTTTTCGGCGCGGTGATACGCCTGCCCTGCGCTTGTTAGTGACGAGGCGTGCAAGAGTGCAGCAGGTCCATACTTCATATGGATCGCATCAAATACTTTGCTGAGTCTGTCTTTTTTGAAATGGTGATCAAATAAACTCAGCTGATAGTGGCTGTCAGGCTGCAGCTGCGAGAGAGTAATACCTACACTGCGAATGGGCTGGCCGTCCCAGTGCTGCTGACATAGCTGAATAGCTGCGTCTGCAATATCTGTCCCGTATTGTGTGGGGGAATGGAGCTTGATTTGTCTATGAAATCCAGTCGGATGAGAAAAATCAGCGCCTCTTACGCCAACAGACACCGTTTGCCCAACATAATGCTTAAAGCGCGCACGTCTTGCCACTTCTTCACTCAATTCAAGAAGGGCGACTTTGATGTCCTCAAAGGACGCATAATCATGGGGAAGGGTCATATGATGCCCAACCGCTTTTTGCTGATCATGTGTGTGAAGAGTGACCGGGGAGGGATCGTGTCCTAAAGCTGTTCGCTGCAGAAGCTCCCCGTTGATTCCCCAGCGTTTTTTTAGCCGGTCTAACGGATAAGCAGCAAGCGTCCCGATGGTACTGATGCCCATTCGTTTTAAGTGGTGCTCCATCCGTTTGCCGACGCCAAATAATTTTCCAATCGGAAGCGGCCATAAATCAGCCGCAACCCGGTCTGCACGAAGTTCATAGATGCCAGATTTGTTTTTTTTAGCAAAATGGTCACAGGCCATTTTAGCGAGCACTTTATTAGGACCAATGCCAACACGTGCGTAAATGCCTGTCTGGTTCATAATGGTTGTTTGTATATTTTGAGCGATCTCGCGCGGCGAACCGAGTAGTGTCACACTTCCCGTAATATCGAGAAACTGTTCATCAATTGAATAGGGTTCGACAAGATCCGTGTATTGTTCAAGCAGTTCTGTCATCATGACAGAAACATCAAGGTAGCGCTGCATACGTGGACGTACGACGACGGCTTCAGGGCATTTCTCCTTTGCTTCCCATAATCTTGATGCATTTTGTACGCCCCGTTTTTTAGCGAGCGGGCAGGCCGCAAGTACGACCCCGCTCCGCCGCTCGGGATCTCCTGAGACGATGAGCGGCACATCCTTCAAATGGGGAGCCTCCACTTTTTCGACTGACGCATAAAACGACTGCATATCCACAAGCAGAATGGCTCGTTCATTCATGATTTTCACCTCTTAGAACGTATGTTCTGTATACATTTTAACCGCCAGAAGGTGAAATTGATACTGGTAAATCATTCAAAGAGAAGAGTGTAAATCCATACAAAAAAGACGAAGTGTCTCCACTTCGTCTCATCTGGGTAAAATGAGTCATTTTAAGCATGTGCTAAGTTATTGGATGTTTGGAGCGGCTCAGAACGCAAACGATAGGCCGTTAGTTTTTTCTTAGGCTTATGGGTAAACTGCCGCACCACATCCACATGGTCATCGTAATGATACAGATAAAGGGTTACATCATGCTTGCCAAGCTTTGTTTGCATGGTAAGCGGCGCCGGCCCTTCCTGCGGATGAAGAAAACGCTCTTCGTCACCAGGATAAATATAATAGCGTTCAATAAAGATCGCATCATTAAAATGTTGAATAATTTCGGATGTTTGCTGATCATCGAGTGGACGTCCTTGAAACGTCATCGTTGTTTGATCACTTGTTACTTTTGCATGCACCGCATAACGACTAAAAAGGCGTTCAACAACACCCGAAGGCAGCGAAGTGACAAGCAGCTTTAAAAGACTAAACACAACAAGTGAAGTAACAATCCAAACCAATATCATCATCTCCAATAAACGTTTGTTCCATTTCCTATATGAACCATCTTAACATAACAAAAGAATGGATCTTTCGCATAAAAAGTGAACTTTTTGAAATAAGTGTGAAGATTTAAAAGGAGATGATAGCAAAAGAACGAAGAACCAACAAAGCTGAAAGGAAAAAAGGCTGATACATCACCTTTACAAACAATTGATCAGACAGGTAGACTATTGAAACAGTTGATTTTTTGTGAAAAAAGAGCGGTACAGCTAAAAATGAAAAGGGGCGAGGCCATCATGATACGTCAAGTGAAGCCGTCAGATTTTTATGCGGTCACATCCGTCATTCAAAGCTGGTGGGGAGGCAGAGATTTACGAGCGAAATTGCCAAAGCTATTTTTCGAACATTTTCAGCAAACAAGTTTTGTCGTTGTTGAAAAAGGTGAACTGATCGGCTTTTTAGTCGGTTTTTTATCGCAATCGCATTCAGATGAAGCGTATATTCACTTTGTTGGGGTACATCCAGACCACCGGAAATTGAAGATTGGCAAAATTCTCTATCAAGCGTTTTATGAAGCGGCTGAAAAGGAAGGAAGAACAACGATTAAGGCTATTACAGCTCCTGTCAATAAAGTCTCGATTGCTTACCATACAAAGCTCGGTTTTCAGATAGAAAAGGGAGATAAAACAGTGGATGGCATTTCAGTTTTTTCAGATTACGACGGCATTCATGAAGACCGGGTGCTATTTGTAAAAAAGCTGGAGGCGAAAACATGATCATCAGACTGGATCAAAAAAATGAAGAACAAGCGAAAGAGCTGTTACATATCCAATTGGCTGCATATCAGCGGGAGGCAGAACAAATTGGCTATCAAGATTTACCGCCCTTAAAAGAAACGGTTCAAGACATAATAGAAACAGATGAGATTTTCATAGGCTTTGAAAAAGAGGGGCATTTGTTAGGAATCGCTTCATATGAACTGCATGATGATCGGATCATCCTCAGCCGGTTAGCTGTGCACCCACAACATGTCAATCAAGGAATCGGGACAGCGCTCCTGCAATCCATTATCCAGTATCAAAAAACAATCGAGCTCACAACAGCAGAGGCAAATACACCAGCAATCAAGCTTTATGAAAAACTAGGGTTTAAACAGAAGGCCCGTTTGCAGGTGGAAAACAATCTGATGTTAACAAAGATGGAACGTTTGATGCTTCGAAAGGTGGAAGTGATTGAATACCAATCGAGCTGGCCAAAACAATTTCAAGATGAGCATGACAATCTGAAAAAGATAGTTGGCGACAACTGGGTATATGGCCACCATATTGGCAGTACGTCAGTCATAGGAATGGCGGCTAAGCCAATTATTGATATCTTGCTAGAGGTGAAGCATATCAGCACCTTAGATGAGTGTAACCACCTGTTTCGCCAGCTTGGATATGAACCGCTCGGAGAAAATGGACTCAAGGGAAGACGTTTTTTTAGAAAAGGTGGCTTGAACCGAACACATCACGTTCACGCCTATGAAGCCGGACATGATGATGTAAAAAGGCATTTGGTGTTCCGAGATTATTTAAGAGCTGCACCTGATCGTGCCAAAGCCTATGCAGATAAAAAGCGTCAATTGGCAAAAGCCTATCCTGAAGATATGGCAAGTTATATCAAAGGAAAAGATGAGCTCATTAAAGAAATTGAACAAGAAGCGTACAATTGGTCAGACCAATTAAAGACAAATGATCAGACATAAGAGCTAACAGGGCGTGAACATGTTTAATTGATGACTGATATGTTACAATGTAACAATCAACGAAAAAAGGATGTTCGGCATGTATATTCATATAACAGAACAAGCAGCAGCGTTCCTTACAAAACAACAAGCAGGGCATGAATCAAAAGAACTGCTCCTTCGATATGATTCAGATGGGTGCGGCTGTGCGGTAAGCGGTGTCCCAATGATTTGGCTCACAGGTGAAAGAACAGGCGAATGGGAAGAACTCAAGCATAATCAGCTCTTTAAGCTGTACATACACACAGTACAAAAGGTCTTTTTTGACGAGGAAATGACGATTGATTTTAACGAAAAAGCCAACACACTCATGTTGAAAAGTCCTCAACAAATACTCAGCCCGAGAATGGGTATACTTGTAAAGTAAGGTGGAAATGTAGTGGATCAAAAGCTAAAAGTGATACAAAATACGGCACAAAATAAAACATGGGTGTCGTTTTTAAATAACAATCATCCCTATAGCCTTTTGCACTGGTCAATAGGTGGAATGGATTCGGTGAAAAAGGACGTTTGGCTTCTTCAAGATGAAGTCACATTTGAAACAGAAGAATTTCCAACGCTCGAATTAGCTGTCAATTGGATCAAAGAGAATATGGACCAAGTAACAGATGTATTATAAAAGCCCTTTTTCGAAAGGGTTTTTTTAGTGCGTTCATCATCTCATCAAACCGCATGGCTGTCTAATCCGGAAAATGATCTTTTGGGAACGGAAAAAGCCGTTTTTCAACAAACAATTCGACAAAATGAGCAAGCTGGAAATAAAAAAATAATGGCTGTAAATGCCGAAAAATAGGCATTTGCAGCGTTAATTGCGGGATACCGAAAACTTTGCGAAAATTGACATTTCATATTTCTTCCATTCGAGGAAATGTGATAGAATACAACATGTATCGTATATGAGAAGGGAGGTGCTAAAGTGAATTGAAGCTCAAGCTGTCATCGCCTCAGGTTGGAATCAAAATAAACGAATGGTATAGGCAGATTTGCGGATTTCATGTGATGAAAGCAGAGAAGCTGAAGGCGGAGATCGAGCAGGAAATCCTGGAGATGGAGCAGGATCAAAACTTGTTATTGTTTTACCAGCTGATGGATTTTCGCCACAAGGTGATGCTTGAATATTTTGAACCGGCAAAGAAAGCCTCGAATGATGAAGAGATTAAGAATTTGCTAGAAACGATTGAACATTCACAAACGAAATTAACGGATATGCTTGAATACTATGTTCATTTTTTCACAGGAATGTTTGAATTTGAACAGAGAAACTATTTAAGTGCCATTGCTTATTACCGCTCAGCAGAAAAAAAGCTCAATCTCATATCAGATGATATAGAAAGAGCAGAATTTTACTTTAAATTAGCAGAAATTTACTACCACATGAAACAAACCCACTTTTCGATGCACTATGCCTTGCAAGCGTTAGATACGTATTCTGCCTACAGAACGTACACGCTGAGAATCATCCACTGTGAATTTGTCATTGGTGCAAACTATGATGATTTGAAATGCTATGAACATGCATTGCCCTACTTTAAAAATGCTCTAAAGCGAGCACGCTCAATTGGAAACCCTCGAGTCATAGGTTCGGCCCTTTTCAACTTAGGTAACTGTTATTATCAAATGAACGATCTTGCGGAAGCAAGCCGTTATCTGAAAGACTCTATTGAAGTGTTTGAAAAGGAGAATTTAACCCATCTTAATCGCTCTCTAGACCCACTATTTATGCTGACACAAATCCTGTTTAAACAAAAACAAATAAAAGAGTCGTTAACCCTCTATCAACAAGGTATTATGAAGGCCTGTGAATTAGAAGATGAAATTTACATCTGCAAATTTCAGTTCTTAAAAGCATTATACGTTGATGCAGACATAACAATCATAGACGATACATTAGACCTGCTCGAGGACAAGCGCTTATACCCAGATATTGAGGAATTGGCACTTGATGCGGCTCATTATTACAATGAGCTTGGACTGTTTGAAGTATCTACCCGGTTTTACGAAAGGAAAATTCAAGCCATATCAAAAATCCAAAATGGGGGTCATTTATATGAAAACGAGTTTGATAGTTCTTTTATTGGCAGCAACTGCAGGATTATCGGTCATGAGTCAGCAGCAATCGGAAGAGAGCCATATGGAGCTTGCGGGCAGACACCATACAACAGTGGTGACTATCGTATAAGTTAGCTCAAAAAGAGGGGACGAACTGCTGTTCATTCTCCTCTTTTATTTTTATTCAATTCAAATCTTTGAAGAAATGCTTGAATTTCTTGCTCATAAGCTTCCTTATTTTCGCTAAAAGACATTGCATGCGCACCGTGTGGCGCAATAAATAACTGTTTGTCACCCTTTTTTCGTGTATATAACTGCTGACTTTGCTCACAGGGGATATAGTCGTCATGGCGGCTATGAATAAAAAGTACAGGTTCTTTCACCTGGTCGATCACATCAAGAGGGGAAACTTGCCGGATGCGGTATCCATCCCGCCATTTTAACACTTGATCACTTAGTGGAAGAATCCATTGCCCTGAAAGGCGAAAATCTGTTTTTAATCGATAAAGAAGCTGGTCCTCAAAAGAAGCAAAAGGGCAGTCTGCTATGTAAAAATTGGCGTTTGCTTCCGGCTTTGCAGCATATAACAAGGTCGTGACTGCACCCATTGATTCTCCGTGTATCCCAATGATGGCACTTTCTCCGAGTTTTTGTCTGAGCCACTTTACGATCTTTGCTAGATCTTCTTTTTCATAATATCCATAACTTGTGGTTTTCCCGCCGCTCATTCCATGTCTTCTATGATCATAAAGCATCACATTCCATCCGAGCTTTTGGAATAATTTCATATACTTAACGGAGTTAATCAAACTGACTGTAACACCGTGGCAAAGGACGATTGTGCGTGTTGTATGTGGATACGGCACAAAATAGCCATGGAGATCATAACCAAATGCTGAAGGAATACACACTTTCTCTTTTTTAAGCTGTTGAAATTCCTCATGATGATAATGGCCTCCATCTGATTCTCGTTTGATGAGCTCTTCATCCGTTAATTTTCGAATATACATCATTTTATTGGTGAAAAAAATGCCGATTGCAGCGAGTGGACATAATATGAAGGCAAATATAGCGATCCATTTCTTCATCTAGCCGATTCTTCCTTTCCGGAGTTTTTTCTATGACGATCATACCACATCTTGGGAGATTGGCGTGCCTCTTGCTCAGAAAATAAAACGGATGATACACTAAGTCAAAAGGAGAGAGGCACAATGAAAAAGACCAAACAAGATCAAGCGAAATTAAAGTACGGCATAAACGATGATGTCAAACAGCAGCTTCTTCAAATGAAGCAGAACCTTGCCGTCGAAACAGAAAAAAGAGAAGAACAAAAACGACAAGACCTCCTTCGGCAGCAGAAAGAAAAAGAAAAAAACAAAAGTTTTTCAGAGCTGCTAGATGAAAGCCATTTAGACTGGAGAAAGTATAAAAGCTAAAAAAGAGGGCGATGATGCTCTCTTTTTTTCATACCATCATTTTAAGATAGATCTACAGCAGAAACATAGAAGTGCTAATAGAGAAAAGCACTTCTTCCCCCTTCACATCACTTCATTTCAGAATCGTGACAGTATGATATCTACAGTCAAACGAAACGAAATCCCATAACTTATGTTTAAGATAGAAGTAAAAAAGTGAGTATTGAATTATTTAAATTCCTTTTTATTGAAAATATGGTCATTAAGACCCTTTTGATAGAGGATCATTCTCCTTATAATGAAGGTGTATTACAAAATTTGGGAATGGAGATGATTCACATGAAATTGAGAAAAACAATGGCTGGAGTCGCTTTATCTTTAGGATTGCTTTTACCTGTTTCTGGACAAGCTCTTGCTACAAATGATTTAACGAATGCTGATTTGAGTACAAAGGCTACTTCAATTGTAGATTGTTCTGTAACCCCTTTTAAAGGCGCAAGTAATCGACTATGTATGTATTCAGATAATGGTTCTTTTGCAAATAGTTTCAGTCGCTTTGGTACTACATTTTATCTTAAAGGCAAATCTGGAAATTATGCATATTATGAAAGTGCAAGATAAGGACAACGGGGCTTTTAGCCCCTCCTCATTTTTAATAGAGAAACACTAGTATCATACATACGCTAAAATAAAAAGATTGTAGAAAAACATGAGTTTTTCTACAATCTGAGAGATCACATCATGTGATCTTTTTTCTTATTTGAACCGGTGCGCCTCATACACAAATGGTTTTGTATAGTATGTCAATGCTTTGATTTCTTGATCACTTAAAGAACGTGCATTTGCTGCTGCTATATTTTCTTTTAACTGATCCACTGAGCTTGCACCAAATACAACGGAACTGATCGCAGAATGTTTTAGTATATACTGAATGGACAGTTCAGTGAGTGATAGGTCATAAGCGACTTTCTTTAAAGAAGGAATGATCTGCTGAAGCTCTTCAAATGAATATTGAAGATAGCCGTTTTTTTGAATTGCTGCACTTGCCTGAGAAAGTGGCTTTTCAGTTAATAATCCTTTCGCTAAAGGGCCTCTTGCGACGACACTAATGCTTTGTTCTTCAAGTAGAGAGAACCATTCTTCTGGGCGGCGGTCGAGTAAACTATATTGCATCATCACGCTTACGATATTGGACTTTTTGGCATATTCTTTAATGACATTTGGACGGATAGATGAAATGCCATAATAACGAATAACGCCTTCCTCTACTAATTCTTCAAAAGCCTCAATCGTTTCATCAATGGGGTCATCAATCGTGCCTCCGTGTAATTGATATAAATCAATATAATCTGTTTGAAGCCGCTTGAGGCTTTGTTTTACTGCTTCCTTTATGTACGCTTTTGAAGGATCCCAGTCCCAGCCTGGTTTGCCTTTTTCAAAGCGGTTGCCGCCTTTTGTCGCCAAAATCAAATCCTGCCGTCTGTTTTTAATGGCTTCCCCGACAATTTCCTCATTTGTCCCAAAATCATATAAATCGGCTGTATCCAAATAGTTAATTCCGAGATCAATGGCCTCATCTAATAAAGAGAGCGCTTTTTCTTTTTCCGTCCCAAGAGACATGCATCCTAGTGACGCCTCGCTCACTAAGAGATCTGAGGTGCCAATTCGTCTTTTTTTCAATTCCATCACACTCCTATCCTTTCACATTAAGTGAAAAAAATCAGGAATTCAAGCTAGGTGATTTCAAATGGCGCATTGAAGCAAGCGTTTCGCTTTTCGCTTCTCTTAAATCATCTATGTTAAAATAAATGAAGTAAAAAGTGAAAGTAGAACGAGGAGCTGACAAAATTGAAGGACTTTGAAGAAAAAACATTATCGTCTAAAGAATTATATAACGGAAAAATCATTGATTTGGTTCTTGAAGATGTAGAATTGCCTAATGGAAAACAAGGCAAACGCGAAATCATTAAACATCCTGGTGCAGTAGCCGTCATTGCACGTACAGACGAAAATAAAATTATCTTGGTCAAACAATACCGTAAAGCACTAGAGAGAGCCATCGTTGAAATTCCGGCCGGAAAACTAGAAAAAGGGGAAGAGCCGGCACATACAGCATTAAGAGAATTAGAAGAAGAAACAGGATATACAACTCAGCAGCTTCAAAAGCTGACGGCCTTTTATACATCACCTGGTTTTGCAGATGAAATTGTTCACATCTATCTAGCAGATCAGCTAGTTCCGCTTGAAGAAAAAAGAGAACTGGATGAAGATGAATTTGTCGAAGTAATGGAAGTTTCATTAGAAGAAGCCTTGCACCTCATTGAAGAGCAGCATATTTATGATGCAAAAACAGCCTATGCCATTCAGTACTTACAACTGCAAGAGGTACTTGAGTCAACAAAATGAAGGAATTTTTTGCAGACATCCATATCCATATTGGCAGAACAAGAACAGGCAGAGCTGTCAAAATTACAGGTGCAAGGTCACTGACAATTGATCAAATTCTTATTGAAGCAGCAGAAAGTAAAGGGATGGGGATGATTGGTGTGATTGATGCACAATCTCCAGAAGTCCTAGAAGAATTAATAGAAGGTGTAGAGGAAGGCAGGTACACTGAACTAAATGACGGCGGTCTATCATTTGGAGAGACAGTGCTGCTTTTAGGCAGTGAATTAGAAATCAATGATGACCATTCAAAGGGGCCGATTCATGTGCTGGCATTTATGCCCACACTACACAAAATGTCTGAGTTTTCCGCCTGGCTTTCGCTTCATATGAAAAATGTGCATTTGAGTTCACAGCGCCTCTATGTTGATGGGAAAACACTTCAGCGCAAGGTTAAGGAGCTGGGAGGTTTGTTTATTCCTGCTCATATTTTTACGCCGCATAAAAGTCTATACGGCAAAGGGGTCAACACTTCTTTAACGGAAGTATTTGATCCTGACCTTATTGATGCTGTTGAGCTTGGTCTTAGCTGTGATACGTCAATGGCGTCCCAGTTGAGTGAGCTGAACCCGTATCCCTTTTTAACGAATTCAGATGCTCATTCTTTAGGGAAAATCGCGCGAGAATATACAAAAATCAAAATGGATCATGCCTCTTTTGCCGAATTCAAGCTAGCCCTTGAAGAAAAAGATGGCCGAGCTGTCACAGGAAATTATGGACTTGCTCCGCGGCTTGGGAAGTATTATCATACGACCTGCGAGAAATGCGGGGTTAGACCTCACGCACCAGATCAAAAAGAGTGCCATGTATGCGGACATACACGGATGACAAAAGGAGTAAGTGAACGTTTAGAAGAGCTTGCTGACCAAGAAAGTGAAAAAAGAACGAGACCTCCTTATGTTCATCAGCTTCCGCTTCAGTTTATTCCGGGAGTTGGACCTAAAACACTGGAGAAGCTAAAAGCCGTGTTTCACACAGAGATGAATATTTTACATCAAGCAACAGAACAAGAACTAAAAGCCGTTCTGCCAGAAAAGACAGCAGGCTACATCATCAAAGCAAGGAAGGGCGAAGTCGGACTCATCGCTGGTGGAGGCGGAGTGTACGGTAAGGTGGATATCAATCATGAGTCACATTAAATGGACATGTCACACATTTGAACAATTGTCAAAAGAGGATCTTTACTTGATTCTCATGGAAAGAGTCAACGTGTTTGTTGTTGAACAAACATGCCCTTACCCTGAAATTGATCACAGGGACCAAGAGGCGCTTCATCTCATCGCAAAAGAGAACGGCGTCATTGTGGCGTATTGCCGAATTTTCCAAAACGGGATCATGTACAAAGAGGCGTCCATCGGCCGCGTTCTTGTGACGCAGGCCGGCCGGAAAAAAGGCTATGGAAAGCTGCTGCTCATCAAGGCGTTAGAAAAGCTTAGTGAATTAGGTGAAACAAGTATCAAAATACAGGCGCAAGCCTACCTGAAGTCATTTTACGAATCATTTGGTTTCAAGGCCGTCTCAGATGTTTATGATGAAGATGGGATTCCGCATCTTGATATGGTGAAAACAGAAAGATAGACGTGTATACGTCTATCTTTTTTATGGAACATCGTGTATCATAACGTCAACGAAAGGGGTTTTGCCAAATGGGAAAAAGCAAAGCAAAGAAAAAACGAGAGCATATCCAAAGGCAGCACAGCCGAAATCCAGAACTGTCGAGAGGAAACATGCCGCATTTTAGCACACACGAAAGGAAGACAAAAACAAAACGAGAAGCCTTGCAGCATATGATGAAAAAACATAAAGGACGAAATGCTTATGATCACTATCAAGAGGATCATAAGCATTTTTATTTTGCTTTTTTGTGACAACTAGATCAAATAAATGGAAAAATTTTAAAAAATAGGACAAACGGTCGTTTCTTTTTGTCTAAAAATGTAGTTAAATGACAAAAAGAAACGAAAGGGAGAGTGAGTATCGTGAACGTCAAGTCATTTGGAGCAGGGCTTTGTATGGCAAGTGTGCTTGTGGCATCGGTCATGTTTGGCGCGTCAGATATTTCTGCAAAGGAGCAAGCAAAAAAAGAGTACATGATCGGCTTTTCTTCTTCCGTTCAAGACAAAACACAAAAACAGCTTGTAGAAGAAGCTGGCGGGCATGTGAAAGAATCCATAGAGCAAATAGATATGATGAAAGTGTCATTGAATGAGACTTCGAAAAAGAAACTGAATGAAGCAAAAGAAGTGACCTTCATCGAGGAAGACCAAAAAGCAAAAACTAGCGGTCAAACTGTTCCATACGGCATCAAAAGCATCAAAGCACAAAAGGTACATAAACAAGGATACGCTGGACAGAATGTCAAAGTAGCCGTTCTTGACAGCGGCATCGACGGTAAACATGAGGATTTACATGTCGCCGGCGGGGTGAGCTTTGTACCGGCAGAGTCTGATCCGCTTGTTGATCCGCATGAACATGGAACGCATGTGGCAGGCACAATTGCTGCATTAGATAATAAGGTAGGTGTTGTTGGTGTTGCGCCAAAAGCTTCTATCTATGCTGTCAAGGTGGCAGATGAAAATGGTGACGGCTACTATAGCTGGATCATAAAAGGGATTGAATGGGCCATTGAGAATGACATGGATGTCATCAATATTAGTATGGGGGGCGCAAGTGAATCTGAGGCGCTGAAAGAAGCGGTAGATCGAGCGTATGATAAAGGGATTCTCATTGTGGCTTCTGCAGGGAATGAAGGAAGCTATGGCTCTCTCAATACGATTGACTATCCGGCTAAATACAGCTCAGTGATGGCGGTTGCTTCTGTTGACCAAAAAAAGCAAAGAGCCTTTGATTCATCAGTTGGCGAGGAAATCGAAGTCTCAGCACCAGGCGTTTCAACGCTGAGCACCATTCCTCATAACGAATACGGCTACATGAGCGGAACGTCAATGGCATCACCGCATGTAGCGGGCGCTGCGGCTGTCATTCTATCAAAACATCCGAATCTGACAAACGATGAAGTACGCGAGAGATTGTCAAAAACGGCGACAAAGCTTGGAGAACCTTTTTATTATGGTGCCGGGCTTGTGAACGTACAAAAAGCCGCACGATAAATGAAAAAGAGAAAGCAGTGAGCAGGCTGCTTTCTCTTTTTTCTTTCAATAAAACTGTCATGTTTCGTAATCTCTCTCATAGAATCTAGTAACCTTACTATTTGGGAGGAAGACACATGCGGAAAAAGTCTTGGAAGGAGCATCTTCTTCAGCACGTAAAAGATCATCTCTCGATTTATTTATTTGTCTCTGTACTCTTTTTAATGGGTGTGATCTTCGGGGCCATCATTGTCAATAGCATGACATTCAGCCAGAAAGAGGATTTATTCTATTATTTAAATCAATTTTTTGGTCAGCTGACAAATGAGAAAGCGGCAGAATCAAAAGAAATGTTTTTACAAAGCTTCCTGCATCATATGAAATATTTAGGCCTTATGTGGATTCTGGGAATCTCCATCGTTGGTCTGCCGCTTATCTTTCTTATGATCTTTTTAAAAGGAATTGTTGTGGGGTTTACTGTTGGTTTTCTCGTGAATCAAATGGGGCTGAGTGGATTTTTTCTCTCATTCGTATCGGTGCTTCCGCAAAACATTTTGCTCATTCCAGCCTATTTAGTGATTGGCACTTGTGCGATTGCGTTTTCCATCCGTCTCATTGGACAGCTCTTCATGAAAAAAACCATCAGTCAAGCACCCGTCCAGTGGTTTGGCCGGTATGCATCTGTTCTGCTGATGATTTTAGCGCTTGCTGCACTTTCGTCTTTTTTTGAATCGTACATATCATTCATGCTGATGAAAAAGCTGGCAGGTTTTCTTTTATAATTGTTCTTAATTAATAATCAATTTATTTATCAATTTAAAATGATTATAGTTGGCTCTCAGCACATCATTTGATATAATGATCAAGTAATGTGGCGTAGGAGGGAAAGTCAATGGAAAATAGGATTGATCGAATTAAGAAACAGCTTCATTCTTCCAGCTACAAGCTCACGCCACAGCGTGAAGCAACAGTAAGAGTACTGCTTGAGAATGAAGAAGACCATTTAAGTGCAGAAGATGTATACCTCCTCGTAAAAGAGAAGTCTCCTGAAATTGGTCTTGCTACTGTTTATCGGACGTTAGAATTGCTCACTGAACTGAAAGTTGTTGATAAAATTAACTTTGGAGACGGCGTTTCGCGATATGATCTTCGCAAAGAAGGAGCCGCTCACTTCCATCATCATCTTGTCTGCATGGAATGCGGAACAGTCGATGAGATAGAAGAAGATTTATTAGAAGATGTCGAAGAGATTATTGAACGTGACTGGAAATTTAAAATTAAGGATCATAGATTGACATTTCACGGCATTTGCCACAGGTGTCATGATGATGAATCCGGCAAATAATCCGAATTGGAACCTTTTCATTTAAGATGAAGAGGTTTTTTGCATTTTCGTTGTATATTCCTTGTCCCACCTGGCATATGCTGAAGTAATGAGAAGGTGAGAAAGGACTTGAAGATCATGCGAAAATGGCTCAAAACAACAGGTGAAGTGATCAAAGTATTTATCTTGTTCACTGGTTTTACCGTCCTGTTCTATTATGCTATGATATGGATAAATTCAGAATATGAAAGCTACCATCGTTATGATAAACCAGAGGGTGCAGCAATTAAAGTGATGGAAATGGATCAGCCGAATCAAGACAACTGGCAAGATCGATTGATTTATTTTTATCAAAACGGGGAGTAGAAATCATTGAACGATCAATTATCCGACTTTATTCATTTTATGACCGTAGAGAGAGGACTCTCTGAAAATACCATTGTTTCTTATAAAAGAGATTTACAGAACTACTTGTCTTTTTTAATGACACATGAACAGCTGACGGATATCAATGATGTCACGCGCCTGCATATCATTCATTATTTAAAGCAGCTAAAAGAGGAAGGGAAATCGAGCAAAACATCTGTACGGCATCTATCATCGATCCGTTCCTTTCATCAATTTCTGCTTCGGGAAAAAGTGACAACGGATGACCCGTCCTGGAATATTGAAACGCAAAAAACAGAGCGGACTTTACCGAAAGTTTTATCATTAGGAGAGGTCGAAAAGCTGCTTGATACACCAAATCAGCACACTCCCTTTGACTACCGAGACAAAGCGATGCTTGAGCTCTTATATGCAACAGGCATTCGCGTCAGTGAAATGCTGGATCTGACCCTTGCCGATGTACACCTCACAATGGGCTTTGTCCGCTGTTTTGGAAAAGGAAGAAAAGAGCGTATTGTGCCAATCGGTGAAGCTGCTGCAAGCGCGATTGAAGAATATCTCGAAAAGGGAAGAAGCAAGCTGTTAAAAAAACAGCCGTCCGATGCCCTATTTCTCAATCATCACGGGAAAAAAATGTCGCGCCAGGGCTTCTGGAAGAACTTAAAAAAACGAGCCATCGAAGCAGGGATTCAAAAGGAACTGACGCCTCATACGCTCAGACATTCATTTGCTACACACCTGCTTGAAAACGGTGCGGACTTAAGAGCCGTACAAGAGATGCTCGGACATGCCGATATCTCAACAACACAAATTTACACACATGTGACGAAAACAAGACTGAAAGATGTGTATCACAAATTCCATCCAAGGGCATAAGTAAAGCATGACACAGTGAACGGGTGTCATGCTTTTTCATGTTTACACCGTTTATGGTTGTCAACTGGCTTGTAAACGGTTTATACTTGAGATGTCTGACCTCTCACTGTTTGTAAGGTCAAAAGACAAGAATATTGAAGGAGGCGCTTTTTAATGCCTGATTATCAGTATAAACGTATTTTCCTCGTCGTCATGGATTCAGTAGGAATTGGGGAAGCACCAGATGCTGCTGATTTTAATGATGTAGGTGCAGATACACTTGGACATATTGCTGAAAAAATGAACGGGCTTCATATGCCGAATATGGCGAAGCTTGGGCTGAGTCATATTAAAGAAATCAAAGGAATTCCAGCGGATGAAAAACCGCTTGCGTATTATGGAAAAATGCAAGAAGCATCAAATGGTAAAGACACAATGACAGGACACTGGGAAATAATGGGTCTTTACATAGACACACCGTTCAAAGTCTTTCCAGACGGATTCCCAGATGAACTATTAAATGAACTAAAAGAAAAAACAGGCCGAGGTATTATTGGAAATAAACCTGCGTCTGGTACGGAAATTTTAGATGAGCTTGGCGAAGAGCACATGAAAACAGGTGATTTAATCGTTTATACATCTGCGGATTCTGTGCTGCAAATTGCTGCGCACGAAGAAGTTGTGCCATTAGATGAGCTTTACCGTATTTGTGAAATTGCCCGTGAACTTACATTAGATGAAAAATATATGGTTGGACGGATTATCGCTCGTCCGTTTGTCGGAGAGCCTGGCGCATTTGTTAGAACGCCAAACCGTCATGACTATGCTTTAAAACCATTTGACCGTACAGTCATGAATGAACTGAAAGATGATGGACTCGATGTCATTGCGATCGGAAAAATCTCTGATATTTATGACGGCGAGGGGATCACATCATCTCTTAGAACAAAATCAAACATGGATGGAATGGACAAGCTGGTCGATACACTTAAAACAGACTTTACAGGACTCAGCTTTTTAAACCTTGTTGATTTCGACGCTCTTTACGGACATAGAAGAGATCCAGAGGGTTATGGAAAAGCACTAGAGGAATTTGACGCACGTCTTCCTGAAGTGTTTGACCTGTTGAAAGAGGATGATCTTCTTGTGATCACAGCAGATCATGGTAATGACCCGGTTCATCACGGAACAGATCATACAAGAGAATATGTTCCGCTCATTGCTTACAGCAAAAAGCATCAGGAAGCAAATGAACTGCCAACAGCAAAAACGTTTGCTGATCTTGGGGCAACCGTTGCAGATAATTTCAAGATAGCGATGCCAAAATACGGAACAAGCTTTTTATCTAAACTCAAATAGGGGGAAATCTCGTGGGAGCACAGTTTTCAGAAGCGGCGGCATACATTAAACAAGCATCGACATTTGTACCAACAGTTGGATTGATTTTAGGATCAGGGCTTGGCATTTTAGCAGATGAGATTGAAAATCCAATCAAAATAAAATATGAAGATATTCCTGGATTCCCTGTTTCAACAGTAGAGGGACATGCAGGGCAGCTCGTGATCGGAACGCTGAAAGGCACTGTCGTTTGCGCGATGCAAGGACGTTTTCATTTCTATGAAGGATATGATATGAAGCAAGTGACGTTTCCTGTCCGTGTGATGAAAGAAATTGGCATTGACACATGCATTGTCACAAATGCAGCCGGCGGAGTGAATACGTCATTCCGTCCAGGAGATCTCATGCTGATCACAGATCATATCAATATGATGGGGACCAATCCATTAATTGGCCCAAATGACAGTCAAGGCGTTCGTTTCCCTGATATGTCTGCACCGTACGATAAAGAATTGCTGGCACTTGCAGAAGAAACAGCCCAGCGTTTAGGCATATCTGTACAGCAAGGGGTTTATGCAGGGATGACTGGTCCTTCATATGAAACACCTGCTGAAGTTCGTTTCTTAAGAACACTTGGAGCAGATGCTGTTGGCATGTCGACTGTTCCAGAAGTTATTGTTGCGCGTCATGCAGGAATGAAAGTGCTTGGTATTTCATGCATTTCCAATGCGGCATCTGGTATTTTGGATCAGCCGCTGTCTCATGATGAAGTGATCGAAGTAACGGAAAAAGTGAAAGCAAGTTTTCTTGATTTAGTAAAAGATATTGTCAAACAACTTTCATAGCATGTGTCCAGAAGCCTTCTGCTACCCAAGCAGAAGGCTTTTTTTATTTGCAATCATACGATCTCTGAATAAAACAGCCTGTATGAGGAAAAAATAGAAAGGATTACGATAATGGAGGTCTGCCACTTGAAACGTCATATATGTGCATTGTTTATTTTAATGATCCTTATCTCAATGGTTTCACCATCAGCGATAGCAAAAGAAAAGATTGAAAAACCAGGAGAAAAGCAAACATCAGAATTGGCACACGAAGCCAAATCAGCGATCTTAATAGAACGAGACACGGGAAAGGTGCTTTACAACAAAAACAGCGATGAAAAGCTTGCACCCGCAAGTATGACCAAAATCATGACGATGCTTCTCATCATGGAAGCCATTGATCAGGGTAAACTGAAAATGACAGACAAGGTCAGAACGAGCGACTATGCAGCGTCCATGGGAGGGTCACAAATCTTCCTTGAACCAGGAGAAGAAATGACCGTGAAAGAAATGCTGAAAGGCATTGCGATTGCTTCAGGAAATGATGCTTCAGTTGCCATGGCAGAGCATATTGCAGGATCTGAAGAACAGTTCGTAGAGCAGATGAACAAAAGAGCGAAAGAGCTTGGCCTCACCTCAACAGTCTTTCAAAACCCAACAGGACTTCCTGAAAAAGACCATTACAGCACAGCTCACGATATGGCAATAATGGCAAAAGAGCTGTTGAAATACGAACAAATCACCAAATTCACAGGTGTCTACGAAGACTATCTACGGCAAAACACAGATAAAAAATTCTGGCTTGTCAACACAAACCGTCTAATTAAATTTTATCCAGGGGTCGATGGGGTGAAAACAGGTTTTACAGGTGAAGCGAAATACTGTTTAACTGCATCTGCTAAAAAAGGTAACATGCGCGTCATTGCAGTTGTCTTCGGCGCAAGCACGCCGAAAGACAGAAACGCTCAGGTAGTCAAAATGTTAGATTACGCATTTAGTCAATATACGACTCATCCGCTTTACAAAAGAGGGCAAGATGTGGCGGAGGTCAAAGTGAGCAAAGGGAAAAAGAAAAACATTCAGCTCGTTACTTCTGAACCGATCTCCCTTTTAACGAAAAAAGGCGAAAATGTGGATCAGATCAAAAAAGAAATCAAATTGTCTCATGATGTCAAGGCTCCATTTTCAAAAGGAACGGAACTTGGTACGATCGTCTTGAAAAAAGATGGAAAAGTGCTGCATGAAAGTCCTGTAGAAGCAAAAGAAGGAATGGAAAAGGCAAGCGTTTGGACTTTCTTCAAACGGGCGATGGCTGATTTTGTAAAATGGAAATAAAAGGCGAAAGGCTGCTGTTATTGGCAGTCTTTTTGCTATGAGTAAAAAGAAAAGAACATCTAAATGTGACGAATGGTCACTAGTTTTGTCATGGTGAAGGATTTACTTCATATAAAAGAGAAACATTCATTATCCGAAATTAGAGCAAGGAGGAATAAAAAATGAGCCTTGGTATTGATTTTCAAGTAAAAGAGAGCGTACTTTGCATTCGGTTAACAGGAGAGCTCGATCATCACTCCGCAGAAACATTGAGACAAAAGGTGACGAATTATTTGGAAACAGAGGACATTCGCCACATTGTGCTGAATCTGGCTGATTTATCGTTTATGGACAGCTCTGGACTCGGAGTGATTTTAGGAAGATATAAAGAAATTAAGCAGCTTGGCGGGGAAATGGTCGTCTGTGCCATCTCGCCAGCAGTGAACCGGTTATTTGATATGTCTGGCTTGTTTAAAATTATTCGGATGGAGCCTTCTGAGCAAACGGCTTTGCAAACATTGGGGGTGGCATCATGAGAAATGAAATGAACCTGACTTTTTCGGCATTAAGCCAAAATGAATCGTTTGCGAGGGTGACAGTCGCGGCGTTTATCGCTCAGCTTGATCCGACTTTAGATGAATTAACAGAAATCAAGACCGTCGTATCTGAGGCAGTGACAAACTCCATCATCCATGGCTATGATGGGAATCCAGATGGCAAGGTGCACATCCATGTCACATTAGATGATCATGTCGTTTACCTCACCATCCGTGACGAAGGGATGGGTATTACCGATCTTGAGGAAGCAAGACAGCCGCTTTTCACCACAAAACCAGACTTAGAGCGCTCTGGAATGGGCTTTACCATCATGGAGAATTTTATGGATGATGTCATGGTGGACTCATCTCCAGAAATGGGCACGACCATCCGTTTAACAAAGCATCTATCAAAAAGCAAAGCGCTTTGTAATTAAAGGAGCTGCTCATATGGATGTGGAGGTAAAAAAGCAAGCTAAAAAAGCCCAGCTGTCAAATGATGAAGTCAAAGAGCTCATCAAAAAAAGCCAAGACGGTGATCAGCAAGCAAGAGACCTCCTCGTAGAAAAAAACATGCGTCTTGTTTGGTCCGTTGTTCAGCGCTTTTTAAATAGGGGATATGAACCAGATGATCTATTTCAGATTGGCTGTATTGGACTGCTGAAATCTGTTGATAAATTTGATTTGTCATATGATGTAAAATTTTCAACGTACGCCGTCCCCATGATCATTGGAGAAATTCAGCGATTCATTCGGGATGATGGAACGGTCAAAGTCAGCCGGTCATTAAAGGAACTCGGAAATAAAATTCGGCGGGCAAGGGATGAATTGTCTAAGTCTCATGGAAGAATGCCGACTGTTCAGGAAATTGCCGAATATCTTGATATCACACCAGAGGATGTCGTCCTCGCACAAGAAGCGGTGCGCTCCCCTTCATCCATTCATGAAACGGTGTATGAAAATGATGGGGATCCGATTACATTGCTTGATCAAATTGCCGATCATTCTGAGGAAAGATGGTTTGACAAAATCGCACTGAAAGAAGCGATCAAGGAATTAGAAGAACGGGAAAAACTCATTGTGTATTTAAGGTATTATAAAGACCAGACACAATCTGAGGTTGCAGAGAGACTTGGCATTTCACAAGTACAAGTCTCACGGCTTGAAAAGAAAATTTTAAAACAAATCCAAATGCAAATGGATCAAAAAGACAGCTAGCCAATTCGGCTGGCTTTTTTTGTGTGGTAATTACCGGTAAATCAAGTTCTATCAGTATGAGAACCATTTTTCACCACATACTATTTTTAACCCATCGTATAGGAAGTGACTTGGATGGACGGACAAATCTTTATTCGGCTGCGCCATCGAATCAAGACCGGTATTGATCAGCTCATTTATTTAGAGGATATCGCCCAAATCACTGGTGATGAGTTTGCTGTGCAAAAGCTTAGTAAAATGCCGGTGTATCATGTCAGCAAAAAGGATCGTCACATCGCCGTTCTTGATATCATGCATGTCGTCAAAACGATCAAAAAAACGTGGCCAGATATCGACATTCAAACCGTTGGCGGCTCTGAGGCCATTGTTGAAATTGATACAGGCAAACGCCAGCTTTCTCCCGTTTTATTTGTGTTTGTATGGCTCCTATTATTTGTTGGAGCGGCGCTTGCCATTATGAATTTCCACGAGGATGTCAGTATGCGGCTCGTTCATATCCGCCTATATGAAATGATCACAGGGAAAACGGTTGAGCATCCGTATTTATTACAAATTCCATATAGCTTTGGACTCGGTTTTGGCATGATTTTGTTTTTCAATCATGTATTTAAAAAGCGTTTAAATGAAGAACCAAGTCCGCTCGAAGTGGAAATGTTTAAATATCAGCTCGATCTCGATCATTATGTCGCACTCAATGAAAATAAAGAAACATTGAAGGATATCCATGATCGGTAAGTGGCTTTTTGTCGTACTCGTTGGACTTGGCGGCGGTTTAACGGTCGGAGCAGGATTTGTGGCTTTTCTTACAGTGCTTGGCATCATTCCCCGCTTAATGCAATTAACCAAAACGCAGCGCTTCATACAAGGGTACGAGGCGGCTGTTATTAGCGGGGCGGTTGTTGGGGGCTGGGCCACCTTAAGTCAAATACATCTTCATTTAACCAAATGGCTGGCGATGCCGGTCGGTCTTTTATCAGGCATCTTCGTCGGCATGCTTGCAGCTGCACTCACTGAAGTATTAAATGTACTTCCTATATTAACGAAAAGAATTGGAATGGACGGGAAAATTGTTTTGCTGCTCATGGCCATCGTCTTAGGAAAGGTATTTGGTTCACTATTTCATTGGCTTATTTATATTTAATCAATTGGAGGGAACAACACGTGTCGAGTTTAAAAGAGAACTATCCATCTAAGGTGAAAACATATCAGCCCAAACCTCCTTATGTCCTCAACTGCATTAAGGCGTTTTTAGTTGGCGGTTTAATCTGTCTGATAGGTGAGGGGCTGCAACATTTCTATATCCACTTTTTTGATTTTAACGAAAAGACAGCAGGGAACCCGACAGTGGCGACCCTCATTTTAATTTCTTCTCTATTAACGGGTATCGGTATTTACGATAGAATCGGCCAGTTTGCTGGAGCCGGATCAGCTGTCCCGGTGACAGGCTTTGCTAACAGTATGACAAGTGCTGCCCTTGAGCATAAAAGTGAAGGGCTTGTTTTAGGTGTTGCCACAAATATGTTTAAACTCGCTGGGAACGTCATTGTATTTGGTGTCGTTTCGGCATATGTCGTAGGGATCATTCGATACGTCTTGGAAAAGATGTTTTCGTAGGAGGAATGAAAGGTGAAACTAACAGGTAAACAATCTTGGGTATTTGAGCACAAGCTTTATGTCAATGCAGAAGGAACTGCTGCAGGACCGAAAGAAAAAGAAGGCCCGATTGGTCATTTAATTGATAAAACGTACGATGAAATGCACTGTGATCAAAAGAACTGGGAAATGGCTGAAAGGAAGCTCATGGATGATGCGATATCAACCGCTTTATCAAAAGCAAATTTACAAAAAAGCGATATTGATCTTTTGCTGGCTGGAGATTTACTCAACCAGAACGTCACAGCAAACTATGTGGCAAGAGAGCTGAAGATCCCGTTTCTCTGCTTGTTTGGGGCATGCTCGACTTCAATGGAATCGGTCGCCATTGCGTCAGCACTCATTGATGGCGGCTTTGCAAATAGAGCCATCGCAGCAACAAGCAGTCACAATGCGACTGCAGAACGCCAATTTCGTAATCCGACAGAATACGGGGGACAAAAGCCAGATACAGCAACAAGTACAGTAACTGGTGGCGGAGCCGTTATTATCAGCCAAGAGCCCTCTCAAATTCAAATTACGAGCGCAACGGTAGGCAGGGTCATGGATCTTGGCATTACAGATCCATTTGATATGGGATCGGCCATGGCACCAGCAGCGGCAGATACCATCAAGCAGCATTTAGAAGACTTAGGCAGAACAGTAGATGATTACGATTTGATTTTAACTGGAGATTTATCAGGCATTGGTTCACCGATCTTAAAGGATCTCTTGAAAGAAGAAGGCATTCAGCTTGGGCGAAAGCACGATGATTGCGGTTTAATCATCTATACACCCGACCAAAACGTATTCGCTGGAGGCAGCGGCTGTGCTTGTTCAGCGGTTGTGACATTTAGTCATATTTTTCAAGAAATGAAAGCAGGGAATCTGCAAAGAGTACTCGTTGTGGCAACCGGGGCGTTACTCAGCCCAATGATGGTTCAGCAAAAAGAGACCATTCCAACCATTGCGCACGGTGTCGTATTTGAGCGTGCAGGAGGAGAGAGCTAATGGATTATCTTATCGCTTTTGTGGCAGGCGGACTTATTTGCGTCATTGGCCAGCTTTTGCTAGATGTACTCAAACTCACGCCTGCACATGTCATGACTACTTTTGTTGTGGCAGGTACCATTTTAGACGGATTCGGTATTTATGATAAGTTTATTGAATTTGCAGGCGCGGGCGCAACCGTACCAATTGTCAGCTTTGGTCATAGCTTGCTTCATGGGGCCATGCATCAGGCAGATGTGCACGGATTCATCGGCATCGGTATCGGTATCTTTGAATTAACCTCTGCTGGAATATCAGCTGCGATTTTATTTTCATTTATTATCGCACTTATCTTTAAACCGAAAGGATAACCGAATATGGGGCAAAGACGGAAAGTCATTTTAGTGACAGACGGAGATATATATGCTGCCAAAACCATTGAGCTTGCCGCTAAAAACGTTGGCGGACGATGTATTTCTAGCTCAAAAGGAAATCCAAGCAAACGGACAGGACCTGAACTTGTTCAGATGATTTTAAAAACGCCGTATGATCCAGTCTTTGTGATGTTTGATGATTCTGGACTGACAGGTGAAGGAACAGGTGAGACAGCGATGAAACATGTGGCGCGCCACCCTGAAATCGAAGTCATTGGAGCGATTGCAGTTGCATCCAAAACGCACCAAGCCGAATGGACAAAGGTCCATGTCTCCATTGACAGGGAAGGTGAACTGACAGAATACGGTGTCGACAAACACGGTCTTCCCGAAATGGAGCCCCATAAAATGAGCGGTGATACAGTGTATTGTCTTGACTCCCTCAATCTTCCGTTAGTTGTCGGTATTGGAGATATTGGCAAGATGGGACGGAAAGATGATCTGAGCAAGGGATCTCCAATCACGATGAAAGCAGTGGAATTAATATTAGAAAGGAGTGGTTTCCATGAAGAAAGACAAGGTAAACGTGTACCGAGACCCGAAGAAAAATGAAGATTACTTCAAGGAAAATGTCGGAATGGGTCTCAGCTTTGACCTTGGTGTTCGGAAAATTTATATACACGATCAGGAAATCCAGCTTTACTATGTAAACGGATTGTGTGATACACAGTATATTATCTACTTATTAAAAGAGCTAATCGAAATCAATGACAACGAGCCTGAATCCGATGATCTTGCACATGTAGTCGAGAACCGCCTTGTCAATCAGCAGGTCTCCAAGGTAGAAACGCTGGATGAAGCAGTGGATCAAGTACTGTCTGGGCTTGTAGCAGTCGTTGTAGAAGGTGAAAACTACGCCTTTATCATTGATGTTAGAAGCTATCCTGGCAGAATGCCTGAAGAGCCGGATACAGAAAAGGTGGTCAGGGGAGCAAGGGACGGCTTTGTTGAGAACATTATTGTGAATACAGCACTTATTCGAAGAAGAGTGCGGGATGAAAAGCTGAGATACAAAATGCTCAAAGTAGGTGAACGTTCAAAAGCGGATGTTTGTGTTTGCTATATTGAAGATATTGCAGACCCTGACTTAGTAGATATTATAGAAAAAGAAGTATCAGGAATCAAAGTCGATGGGCTGACGATGTCTGATAAAACGATTGAAGAATTTATAATTAAGCAAGGATATAATCCCTTTCCGCTAGTGCGTTACACCGAGCGTCCGGATGTCGCCGCTAACCACATATTAGAAGGGCATGTCATCATCATTACGGATACATCCCCTAGTGTCATCATTACACCAACCACTATTTTTCACCACGTTCAGCATGCAGAAGAATACCGCCAGGCGCCTGCTGTTGGTACGTTCCTAAGATGGGTACGCTTTTTAGGCATTTTATGTTCTACCTTTCTTTTGCCGATTTGGTTTCTTTTTATTCTCGAACCAAATCTCCTGCCTGACAATTTAAGCTATATTGGGTTTAACAAACCTTCTCATATCCCTGTCATTCTCCAAGTATTTCTTGCTGATTTCGGGGTGGAGTTTTTAAGGATGGCAGCCATTCATACGCCAACCGCATTGTCGACCGCCATGGGATTGATCGCGGCTGTTTTAATTGGACAAATCGCTATTGATGTCGGTTTGTTTACACCAGAGGTCATCTTATACGTCTCGCTGGCGGCGATCGGTACCTTTACAACGCCAAGCTATGAGCTGAGTGTCGCCAATAAGATTGTAAGGCTCATCATTCTAGCACTAGTGGCAATTTTTAAGCTGAATGGACTCATCATTGGTTTTACGTTGTTAATCATTTATTTAACATCTATTCGTTCATTGCAGACGCCTTATATGTGGCCATTCATTCCTTTTAATGGAAAGGCTTTGTGGCAAGTGCTGATTCGGACGTCTGTTCCTGGCTCAAAAGTAAGGCCGAGCATCGTTCACCCTCAAAACAGATCAAAAATTCCGCCAAATTCTTAACGCTCATTGAAAGTGGCTGAAGATTGTGATATTGTATTTTTAACTTTGAGACACGGCAAAAGGCAGCTCACGCAGCTGCCTTTTTTCAGCCGAAGCGGAGAAAGAGGGAATGACATTGTATTTACACGGCACTTGCAGACAAAATGAACTTGGTCATTTAGAAATTGGTGGTGTTGATGCCGTTTCTTTAGCTGAAACGTATGGGACACCACTTTATGTATATGATGTGGCTTTAATACGGGAGCGCGCAAAAAGCTTTCAAAAAGCATTTATAGAAGAAGAATTAACGGCGCAGGTAGCATATGCGAGTAAAGCATTTTCCTCCATCGCCATGTTTCAGCTTGCCAAAGAAGAAGGATTATCTCTTGATGTCGTATCAGGAGGTGAGCTTCACACAGCCATTTGCGCTGGATTCCCAGTAGAAAAAATTCATTTCCATGGCAATAATAAAAGCAGAGAAGAATTAAAAATGGCTTTAGAGCATGGGATCGGCTGTATTGTTGTGGATAATTTCTATGAAATGAAGCTCATTGAACAGCTTGGTCAAGAGCTGTCAAAAAAAGTGAAAGTATTGCTCCGCATCACGCCTGGTGTCGAAGCGCATACGCATGATTACATTACGACAGGTCAAGAGGATTCAAAATTTGGCTTTGATCTTCACAATGGACAAGCAGATGAAGCGGTGAAACAAGTGCTTGGTTCAGAAGTGATCGAGCTTTTAGGTGTTCATTGTCATATCGGTTCACAAATTTTTGATACGGCTGGTTTTGTCCTTGCAGCCGATAAAATCTTTTTGAAGCTGGATGAATGGAGAGAATCATTTGGTTTTATTTCTACGGTATTAAACTTAGGCGGCGGCTTTGGGATTCGTTATACAGAAGAGGATGAACCACTTCCTGCGACAGAATATGTCGAAAAAATTATCCAAGCTGTGAAAGAGAACGTGGCCCGCTACCAGTTCGATATGCCAGAGATTTGGATAGAACCAGGCCGTTCTCTTGTTGGAGATGCAGGGACGACTCTTTATACGATCGGATCATCAAAACATGTACCTGGCATCCGTGATTATGTAGCGATAGATGGCGGAATGAGTGATAACATTCGTCCAGCTTTATATCAAGCGAAATATGAAGCCGCAAGTGCCAACAAAATGAGCCAAACGCATGATCAAACGGTTTCAATTGCCGGGAAATGCTGTGAAAGCGGAGATATGCTCATTTGGGATATCGATCTGCCAGAATTATCACAAGGGGATTTATTAGCTGTCTTTTGTACCGGAGCTTACGGCTATAGTATGTCAAACAACTATAACCGTATCCCGCGCCCAGCTGTTGTGTTTGTAGAAGACGGGGAAGCGCAGCTTGTGGTTGAGCGTGAAACATATGAGGACATTGTGAAACTTGATTTACCGTATCAATCAAAAGTGAAATCATCTACTTAAAAAAAGCCGCCTGGAGTTCAGGCAGCTTTTTTTCATGAATTATTTTCCTCCAGTGAATACAGAAACGATCGCATTCCAAATGGAGACAAAGAAATCCCAAATCTTTTGAAGAAGGTTTTTCCCTTCATCCGATTCTATGAATTTAGTAATCTTGTCTTTTGCTTTATCAATTTGAGATCCTACTTGATTCCAATCGATATTGATGTTTTTCATTTTATCAAATAGCGAGACAAGCTGATCTTTTTGATCCTGCGTCAGATTTAAATTCAAATCAGAAGCAGCCTGATCCACTTTTTCTTCTACTTCTTTTGTGGTTTTAGGGACACCATTTTTTGCAATGTCATCTTTGATTTTTGCAATAAGGGCAGAAGCGTTATCTTTCCCGATAGAGTCACCCAATTTAGAAGTTGTCACAAGCTCTTCGTTTGCCACCTGCTTCACATCTTCTGGAATGGCTTTGTCGCTTGACACCTCATACGCTTTTAGTAAGCCTGTCAGTGCGGCTGTACCAGATACTTCAAATGGAGCAGTCACGACAACCTTGGCATCTTTGACACCTGCTGTCATTAAAGCATTTAAATACATCTCATCTGTAATGGTCTTGATGTTGTGTGTATCCACAGTGAGACCTGTACCTGATTTTTCAATGGTGATCGATGAAGATGATAATGCTCTCGTCCCGATTTGAGAACGAGGGATATACTTTCCTAAATATTCGTGCTCTTCTTTATTGGTTACTTCAATTTTTGTCGCATTTTCAGGTGGATTCAACTCGTCAAGCACCTTCTGGCGATCAGCCGGTGTTAGGTCTTGCCCGAGTGTGACGATGACATCGCCGACAGCTGCATCCGCTAAGCTGACTTTTGGCGCACCAATTAGGAAAAGGAGCGCTGCCATCATACCAAGCATCATTTTTTTAAACATGTTGACCTCCTTCAAGTCGAAAGCGTTCCCCTTTCAAGAGAAACTTTAGCTTTTGAGTACACGTAAAGTAGTGCACTCCATCATATAGACGTAACAAATTGGCTTGACGTTTCAATTTTCTTTTTAAGATGTGTTCCTGTTCCGATAAATGAAGACATGTCATTTAGTCAAATATCATTTTATTAGGAAAAAAGAATCAAGCAACCCTATTTTATCAATCATCAATTAAGAGGTAAATGACAATCGAAGAGCAGGGGATGTTTAACATCACCGAAAATGTGCTATAATGAGCGTTGTTTAACCTGAAAGGAGAATGTGAAAAATGGCGAAAAAAGGATACATACAATTAACGAATGGAAAGAAAATTGAGTTTGAACTTTACCCAGAGGCTGCTCCAGGTACAGTAGCAAACTTTGAAAAATTAGCGAATGAAGGCTTCTACGATGGATTAAAATTCCACCGCGTGATCCCAGGCTTCGTCAGCCAAGGCGGCGACCCAAACGGTAATGGAACGGGTGGTCCTGGTTACACAATTAAATGTGAAACAGAAGGAAATCCTCATCAGCACGAAAGAGGTTCATTATCAATGGCACATGCTGGTAAAGACACAGGCGGCAGCCAATTCTTTATCGTACATGACCCGCAGCCGCACTTAAACGGTGTTCACACTGTTTTTGGCAAGGTAACATCTGGTATCGAGGCTGTACTTGATATGGAGCAAGGCCAAGGCATGGAAAAAGTTGAAGTTGTAGATGCTTAATCTAAAACACCGCTTAATCGCGGTGTTTCAGCGTGTAGACAAACCCTTGCATTCGGTGTCAGGTCTGCGCTCCGGTACTCACGAATGTTAAATTCGCTCCGTTCCAGTGCTCGCCCTTCCTAGACTTCAAAGGTTTTCAAACACGCTGAAAGAAGACAAAGGGCTAAAATCAAGTTCATTTTAGCCCTTTGTCAACAATAAAAGACACCGCTTAATCGCGGTGTTTTTTTATTTTGTTTGTGAGACGACTGTGATTTGTTTCGTTAGGCGGTAGGTGATGAACCAATACAAAATGGCTAAAGCGCTGATAGAGGAACCAAAGAGACATACTCCGCCCCAGCCATAGGTCGCGTATATACTGGTTGAAACAATTGAACCGGTCGCACTGCCGATGGAGTAAAAAATCATGTAAGCCGCAGTAAGCCGGCTTCTCGCCTCAGCCCGTACTGTAAAAATCATACTCTGGTTGGTCACATGAACTGCCTGCACAGATAGGTCAAGAATGATAATGCCAATGACTAATGCAATAAGTGAATGTTCAGTCAAACTGATGAAAAACCATGAAATGAATAATAGGACAAGGGCTATACCAGTTGTGAACTGTCCAAAACCTCGATCAGCAAGGCTGCCAGCCCGAGCAGCCCCTAACGCTCCGGCTGCTCCAGCAAGACCAAATGCGCCAATTGCAGTATGTGAAAGAGAGTATGGCGCAGTACTGAGAGGCAGTACGAGTGAAGTCCATAACGTACCAAAGACGATAAAAATCAGAAGAGCCAAAATCCCCCGGATGCGCAGGATTCGTTCTTGTATGAACAATATAAACATTGAACGAAGCAGATGAACATAGGATAATGACTCTCTTTTGCTGTCATCACGCGGGAGCACTCGGAACAATACGCCAATTAGGATAAGCATGATGACGGCAGAAACAAGATAAACAGACCTCCAGCCAGCAAAATCGGTTAATACACCAGCAAAGGTTCGAGCGAGAAGAATGCCGGTTACGATTCCACTTTGCACCAAGCCGACGATACGGCCGCGTTCTTCTGGAGCAGCCCAACTTGCTGCAAACGCAACGAGTACCTGAGTGACTACAGCGAGCAGTCCGACCACTGCTAATCCTAGAAATAGGACGGTGACGATAGGAGCGATGCCGACTAGAATGAGGGCAAGCACAGATAAAAGCATCTGACTGATAATGAGCCGTCGTCGATTCAACAGATCACCAAGCGGTACTATCAGTAGCAGCCCCGCCGCATAACAAAGCTGAGTAATCGTAATGACAATACCAATGGATGAATACGTGATACCGAACTCGTCTGCCAGTGAATCTAGTAACGGTTGTGCGAAGTATATGTTTGCAACAGCCATCCCGCACGCTGCTGCAAAAAGTAGTGCCATATAGTGACTCATCTTTGATTCAGGTTTTATTCGAAAATTCATATCAGGATGATCTCTTGGAGTTATTTTATCTTTGCCCATTCATTGCACCCTCTCCTTTTTATACTAAAAAGTATAATATATCGATCAGTATAAAATGATTCCTGTTAAGGATAACGAACAAAATGTTTTGAAGTCAAGAGTTTAATCCAGTCATTCTAAGTTGATCTTGAAAGCAGAAAGACAGTTTGACAATCTTACATGAATAAAATAAAATTATAATGTACTGATTGGTAATAAAAAATGATATCCTTACAAATAAATGAATAATTGTTTTGGTGAAATGATTTTATTGTTGAAAAGAGGAATTGAGGATGGTTCGACAGCGTGAGTTTGATGAGGAAAAAGCGTTGGATGATGCAATGGTGCTTTTTTGGGAAAAGGGGTATAGAGCTACAACGTTAAGCGATTTGACTGCAAAAATGGGAATACAGCGGCCAAGCTTATACTCAGCCTTTGGAGATAAAGAGGAGTTATTTGAGGCTGCATTACGTAAATATACAAAGCAGCATGCAGCCCATATTCGAACAAAACTTCAAAACAATCAATCTGTAAAGAAAGCATTTCATACTTTATTTACAGATGTAGTGGAAGAGGAATATAGAGATGGCCCGAGTAAAGGCTGTTTTTGCATTAATACGATAGTGGAACTTGCTCCACACGAAGAGAAATTTGAAATTCTGACAAGAGAGCATCAGATGTATCTTTCGGTCATATTTGAAGAAAAGATTGTGCAAGGTATTCGCTCGGGTGAGCTTGAAAGCAGCTTGAATGCTAAAGCCTTAGCACAGACACTGGTCGTTTCTTTCATCGGGCTTACCGTCCTCATGAAGTCACGTCCAGAGCGTTCATTTGTAGATCATTCTGTAGCGACGATCCTATCCATTTTAAAATAAAATGGACAACACGCTATGACAGCTTCCATGAAAAAATCATACAGCATAGTGAAAACGTATTTGATCCATTACATCAAAATACGCTTTTTCTTATAGGGCAGTCATGCGCAGAATGTATTTTTATGATATGATAGGAGAACAAACATTCGTATTTGCGGGGTGCCAGCACATCAGATGCAAATGAAGAAATCGGAAAGAAAGAAGGGGATACTTTGAAACCACTCACAAAAGAAGAGAAAAATCAAATGACGATGGCCATTCAGCGTTATTTTGCCGAAGAACGAGAAGAAGAGATTGGTGAATTAGCAGCCATTAATATACTAGAATTTATCACAAAAAACCTTGGAAGCTACTACTATAATCAAGGGGTTCGCGACAGCCGCAGCATCGCTGTTCAGCGGTCACAATTATTAGAGGAAGACTTATTTGCACTCGAAAAAAGAATATAATGAAAAGCTTGCAGTATGGTGTGTTACGAACTAATAAACAGGAAAAAGACCCCCTTAATAAAGAACGCATATTCGTATCATATGTAATGATTAAGAGGTGGAACCAAAAGGCCATCTGAATCGTTATATAAATAACCATTAATGAAAATCAGCTTTTTTGGTTTTATTTCAATAAAAGAAGGAATAAAACATACAAATAGGCGAAGTGCAGATGATGGAGGTTCTAAATATGGGGAAAATTAAATTAAAAATGGCGATCTTATTTGTTTTACTGCTTTGTTTAGGCGCAGGTTATTTATACATGAATGGCATGAAAATTGAAGATGTGCCAACAGCTATTGGCGAAAGCTTAACAAATAATGATAAAGATTACACCATCTATGAATATACCATTACGAAAATTGATGGAGATGAATATTACGGTCAAGCGAAGAATGGCACAAAAATCATTTTTAATGGTAAGAAATTTGAAGATGATGTGGCCGATCTGAAAAAAGGCGATCGTATTAAAGCCTACTTTAGTAATGAAAAAAGAATAGATGGACTGATAAAAGTAGTAAAAGTCGTTAATTAACATGTCTCCTTTCCTATAAGGAGGCTTTTTTTGTGTGAAGAAATCTTGATTGTTGCATTTGACAACAAGGATCGCTATAATAGCCCCAAGGACAGCTAAATATCGATTGTATCCTTCGGGGCAGGGTGAAAATCCCGACCGACGGTAATAAAGCAAATGCTTTACAGCCCGTGACCCGTTAATTTATTAACGGTTGATTCAGTGAAAAGCTGAAGCCGACAGTGAAAGTCTGGATGGGAGAAGGATAAAGAAAGCTATGAACGAAAAATATTTGTTGATCATAGTCTTATTTCTGATGCAAAAAAACCAAAGCCCCGGAATTTTTTCCGGGGCTTTCTGTATGATTTTGTCGTTAATAGACTGCATGCAGTGTTTATTAGGTGATCCCTCATCTACCTTGTATGGACCATAAAAAGCGACGAAGGTGCTCAATCGATCACATGTCCCTAACATCGCTTTTTTTAAAAGTGAGAAATACAAATGAAACGAAAGGGAGGATCACATGTTTACGGGGATAATTGAAGAAGTTGGCACCGTTCAGTCATTAAGTAAAAAGTCAGTAGATGCCATGGAAATTGTCATTACATGCAGCCGTGTGCTGGAAGATGTTCACCTCGGAGACAGTATTGCCATTAATGGAGTATGTCTCACAGTCACTAGCTTCACAAAAGAACAGTTCGCGGCAGATGTGATGCCAGAGACGGTCAAAGCGACATCGCTGGATCAGCTGACAAAAGGCAGTCCAGTGAATTTAGAGCGAGCCATGTCCTCAAATGGACGATTTGGCGGCCATTTTGTCTCAGGCCATGTTGATGGAACGGCTGTCATTACCCGGATAGAAAAGAAGAGTAATGCCATTTACTATGATTTAAAGATGAACAAGACCCTCACAGATATGCTCACCCAAAAGGGTTCGATCGCAATAGATGGTGTCAGCTTGACCATTTTCGATTTGCGAGATTCACATGTCACAGTCTCTATTATTCCTCACACGCTTGAAGGAACTATTTTCCCGACTAAATCTATGGGGGATATCGTGAATATAGAGTGTGACATGATCGGTAAATACATTTATCGCTTTTTAACAAAAGAGCAGAGCGAAAAACAGCCATCTCGATTGACCCCATCATTTCTAAAAGAGCACGGATTCTAGGAGGCGATTGTATGTATCATTCCGTTAATGAGGCAGTAAATGCCCTTAAACAAGGAGAAATCATTATCGTAGTGGATGATGAAGACAGAGAAAATGAAGGAGACTTTGTGGCACTTGCTGAGCATGCCACACCTGAGGTGATTAACTTCATGGCTTTACATGGAAGAGGCCTCATTTGTACGCCAGTCCATGCGTCGATCGCCAAACACCTGAATCTGCATCCAATGGTTGAACATAATACGGATGCACACCATACAGCGTTTACAGTAAGCATCGACCATGTGACAACGACGACTGGTATTAGTGCTTTTGAGCGCTCCACGACCATGCTGGCCATGTTAAATAAAGACGCAAAACCAGAAGAGTTTGCCCGACCAGGTCATGTTTTTCCGCTTATTGCAAAAGAGGGCGGCGTACTAGAAAGACCAGGTCATACAGAGGCGGCGGTTGATCTTGCTAAACTGGCAGGCTCAGAGCCAGCGGGTGTCATATGTGAAATTATGAATGCAGATGGATCAATGGCGCGCGTCCCTGAACTAAAGGAGATCCAAAAACAGCATGATTTAAAGATGCTGACAATCGAAGCATTACAGTCATATTTAAACAACAATCGAACAGCCGCTATTGAAACAAAATAAAAATCACAAAAAAGGATGATCAACATATGAATACAATACAAGGCCATGTAGTAGCAGAAGGACTAAAATTTGCAATCGTTGTAGCGAGATTCAATGATTTTATTACAAGTAAACTGTTAGATGGAGCAGAAGATACATTACTCAGACACGGAGCAAATGGTGATGATATCGATGTTGTGTGGGTACCAGGCGCTTTTGAAATCCCGTACATGGCAAAAAAATTAGCAGAAACCAAAAAATATGATGCAGTCATCACACTTGGAACCGTGATCAGAGGCGCAACGACTCACTATGATTACGTTTGTAATGAAGCTGCTAAAGGAATTGCTCAGAGTGCTATGTCAACAGGGGTACCGATTATCTTTGGTGTACTCACAACAGAATCTATTGAACAAGCCATTGAAAGAGCTGGTACAAAAGCAGGAAATAAAGGCAGCGAATCGGCTGCAGCTGCTATTGAAATGGCGAATCTCAATCGAACATTCTCTTAATTTAGTGAAAAAGAGTTTAAAAACGGTATAAAAATGTTTATAATGTGTGATGAGCAAATGAATCATAAGACATTTGCTGGAAATTAGGATAATTTGAATATTGAGGGGTATATATGTTAATTCGTTACAAGAGGTCTTTTGAAAAAATTGCCATGGGACTTCTGTCCTTTATGCCGGGTGAGAAAGACGTCAAACAGCTTCAGCAGACGATGAAGTCATATGAAATGGATGAAGATCGGCAGCTGTTCCTATGGAAAGATGGCGAGGATATTGTAGGTGCTATTGGTGTGTTGAAAACAGACGACCAAGTACAAATTGAGCATATTAGTGTGAATCCATCCCATCGTGATCAAGGAATCGGCAAGGAAATGGTTTTAGCCGTGGAAGAAATATTTAAAACCAAAACACTCATTCCAAATGAATTAACGCAAGGCTTCTTTCATAAGTGTCACAGCGAATCAAATTAAATATCACACATGTAAAAGCAGAGGCTACAGTCCTCTGCTTTTTTTACGTTCAATCTGCTTTTTTCGTTCCAGCAAAACTTCTGTCCGGTCACGGAGTCTATGTTTTTCGATTAAAAATGTATGGGATAAGTTGCTTTCCTGTCCAAAGAGCAGTCCTTCTTTTTGGGCCATTTCTTGGCATAAAGAAAGAAGTGCTTCATCTTTGATTGGCAGCATCACACTTTCATAGGGCGTATCTTCATCCATTTTCTTTTTCAGCGTTCTCAGAAGCATCAGAAATGCCTCATCATCCAGACCGAGATTCGATAATACTGAACGGTTTGCTTCTAACAAATGAAGACTGTTAGAAATGAGCCGTTTTGCTCCTTTTCCATTTCCCCGCCTTTGATGATACAAAGCAACAGCGAGCTGAATGAGCCCGACCCAATATTCTTTGCGCTGCTCAGGGGGATCTTCTTTCCAATATTCCTCTAAAATTTCATGACACTCAAAATAATCTCTTGTCGTATGAAATTCGTGTAAAAAAGCCACGTACGCTTCAGGATACACAGCGGTCATCTCCTTTTCCACTCTCAGTCTAACATATCGAAAAGAAAAGAAGAAAGAGCGTCCCTTTAGTGAAAAGGACGCTCTGTTTCTTTAATAAACCCAAGCCGCGCCAACGATGATCAGCAAGATGAAAAGCACGACAATAAGCGCGAATCCTCCGCCGAAGTTATAGCCATCTCCCATAATGATACGGCCTCCTTTTTCATCAGTTCTGATTACAATGGTATTCTATGTATAAATGCCCTTATTGGTATGGGCGGATCCACTGTTTTTCTCGATTTGCCTAAGGCATCATGGCCGAAATTATATTGGACGAGAGCTTTATCCTGTCTTATACTAAAGGTTAGCCGGTGAAACGGTACTTAGAAGACAGTAGAAATGGTGAGAAAAAGATGCTGGAATATCAGGTGAAAATAGATTCGTTTGAGGGTCCTTTGGACTTGCTTTTACATTTAATTAACCGGTTGGAAATTGATATTTATGATATTCCCGTCGCTAAAATTACGGAGCAGTATTTATTATATGTCCACACGATGAGGGAGCTTGAGCTCGATGTTGCGAGTGAATATTTGGTCATGGCTGCAACCCTCCTGAGTATTAAAAGCAGAATGCTTCTTCCGAAACAAGAGGAAGAGCTGTTTGATGAAGACCTGCTCGAAGAGGAAGAAGACCCTCGCGAAGAGCTGATTGGCAAATTGATTGAATACCGCAAGTATAAAAATGCAGCACAAGAACTAAAGGAACGCGAAGAAGAAAGGCAAAATGCCTTTACAAAACCACCGAGTGATTTAAGCGAATTTGCAAAAGAATCAGAAGCGAAGGACACAAATTTACACGTAACGGTGTATGATATGTTAGGTGCGTTCCAAAAGGTATTAAATCGAAAGAAAATAACGAAACCAGCACCATCAAAGATTACAAGACAAGAAATCCCGATTGAAGACAAAATGAATGAGATTATGAACCATTTAAGAAAAACAAAAAAGCGGACCAATTTCATGACTCTATTTCAACATGATCAAAAGGAACACCTTGTCGTGACGTTTCTTGCTGTTCTCGAATTGATGAAAAGTCATCAAATCATGCTAGAGCAGGAAGGGAACTTTGAAGACATTTATATCATAGGGAGTGAAACGATTCATGACGCTTGATATCGTGAATTGGAAAGCCATCTTAGAAGCGCTGCTGTATGCAGCAGGTGACGAAGGCTTAACAAGAAAACAGCTCATGTCTGTTCTTGAAGTAGATGAGTCGGTATTACTCGACATTATGTCATCCGTAAAGGAAGAATATCAAAAACAAGAACGAGGGATTGAGCTCATTGAATATGCAGATTCATATATGCTGCTGACGAAAAAAGAATACAGCATGTATTTAAAAAAATTAGTCGAGACACCATCCAAGGGTTTGTCGCAGGCAGCGCTGGAGGTGCTTGCCATTGTTTCTTATAAACAGCCGATTACACGCAGTGAGGTAGAGGAGATTAGAGGAGTCAAATCAGAGCGGGTACTTCATAGCTTAGTAGCCAAAGCACTGCTCTGTGAAGTAGGACGTGCCGATGGTCCGGGACGAGCGATTCTTTATGGGACAACCCCTACCTTTTTAGAGCAATTTGGCTTAAAAGCTTTAGATGAATTACCGCCGCTTCCAGAGAATGTAGAAGCAGATGGAGTACAAGAAGAGGCCGATCTATTTTTTGAAAACTTCAATCAAACATTTGAAGACATAAAATAGTTCAAAAGAATGAAAAATGTATGATAAAATATAAAAAAGATTTTAGGTCTAAAATCTTTTGATGACAGATAAAATGGTGACAAAGCCATGAGGGGAAGGTAAACACGAAACAAATGGCACATATGAATGTAAAGGCTCAAGTTGATCAAGCAGGCGTCTTTTTATCAAAGGTTGCAATTGAAATGAATGGTTTTCTGAACGAAACCACCTTATCAAGCTTGAAACGATTAAACCCCGAAGCGGAAGCCTATTATTGTGACATATTGAGTACATTACGGAAGCTTGCAGTGTACAGCGAGGATGCAGCAGCAGTTTGCAGGAAAATAGGCCAGCAGCAGACATTCCCGCAGCAAGCCGCACAGCAGATGCTCCACCGTATTTATCATCAATGTATTGAAGAATTTTTCACGCCTAAAAAGGATACATGGTATGAAGACAGCCGTTCGGCCTATACAGGAAAAAGCAGCATTGTTTTTCACCATGAAGTATCCGCTGATATGAAACAATTATTTTCTTCATTAGAAAAAGACTTTTTAGCGATGAGAGAAGAGCTGGAATATACGACTTCTCATCAGCAAGTGAAAATGGTATAAGTAAGTCGAAGAAGCGCCTCTATATGTAGAGGCGCTTTTTTTTATGGACGAGGCATCATAACTTTTTCAGCTGAGCATACACTTGTACAAAACGGACAAGGACGTGAATGAACATGCCCTATTTAAAAATTGGAACAGCAGTCCTTCTTCTATTTACACTCTTACTGCCTTTTTCCTCACATGCCAAAGCAGACATTTCATTATCAGTGAGTGCAAGAAGCGCCATTTTAATAGATGGACAGTCAGGCAGAGTCCTATTTGGAAAGGACGAGCACGAAAAAAGAAGAATCGCCAGTATTACAAAAATCATGACGGCTGTATTAGCCATTGAATCAGGAAAAATGAAAGATACTGTCAAAGTATCAAAACGTGCGATTCAGGCGGAGGGTTCATCCATTTATTTAAAGGAAGGGCAGAAGGTGAGCTTAGAAGATTTGACATACGGGCTCATGCTGCGTTCTGGAAATGATGCAGCTGTTGCCATTGCAGAGCATGTTGGCGGCAGCTTAGAAGGATTTATCTTTATGATGAATCAAAAGGCGGCTGAACTAGGAATGGAGAATACGAATTTTCAAAATCCGCACGGACTCGATGATCATAAAAATCATTATTCATCAGCCTATGACATGGCGATCCTAACAAAATACGCGATGAAACATAAACAATATCAAAAAATTGCCGGTACAACTTTCTATAAAGCGAAGACAATGGAAGGCTATTGGAAAAATAAAAACAAGCTGCTTACCGGTTTATACGAATATTCCACTGGAGGGAAAACAGGATATACAAAGCTTGCAAAACGAACACTTGTCTCCACCGCTGCAAAGGGTGATGCTCAGCTGATCGCTGTGACCATTAATGCACCTGACGACTGGAAGGATCATATTTCTATGTTTGAATATGCATTTGATCACTATAAAACGTATGTGCTTGCTGAAAAAGGAAGGCTTGCTTCGTTAAAAGGGACCTTTTACGAAAAAAAAGCGTTTATCAAGCGTGATGTGGACTATTTTTTAAATGAAGATGAGAAAAAACTTGTCAAAATTGAAACGGAAATGCTCACCCCTAAAAAGAAATGGAAAAAAAACGCCGAAGCCATCCCAGATGTTGTAGGAAAAATGACGATTTTATTAGATGGACAGGTGATCGAGCAATTACCGATTTTTTATGAAAATAAACGAAACCGCATGCCTCAAAAAAGCTTTCAAGAAATGTTTAAGTCTGTCTTTCAGACATCTATAGGCGGATCTTCATGGTCAATCTAATTTGGGTATTTCTCACTGTCATCGGTCTTGTCTATGCGATGTTTAATGGAACGATGCAGGAAGTGAACGAGGCTGTATTTAAAGGCTCAAAAGAAGCGGTTACCATTTCAATTGGTTTGATTAGTGTCCTCGTTTTTTGGCTCGGGCTCATGAAGATTGCCGAAGAGGCAGGGCTGTTAAATTTCTTTAGTAAATTGTGCCGGCCCTTTATTTCAAAGCTATTCCCGGATATTCCGCCTAATCATCCTGCGATGGGATATATTTTATCCAATCTCATGGCGAATTTCTTTGGTCTCGGGAATGCCGCTACACCGCTTGGGATTAAGGCGATGGAGCAGATGAAAGCATTAAACGGCGGAAAAAATGAGGCAAGCCGTTCTATGATTACATTTCTAGCGGTCAACACATCCTCTATCACACTTGTGCCAACAACCGTCATTGCAATAAGAATGACCTATGGGGCAGATCAGCCAACAGACATTGTAGGGCCAACCATTTTAGCAACACTCATTTCAGGAATCGGTGCAATTATCATCGATCGTTATTTCCACTATCGCAGAAGCAGGCGGGGGTGATCTTGTGGCATTTATTAACTGGCTGTCACTTGCTTTGATTCCACTGATCATCGCAGGAATTTTGATTGCTGGAACCATTAAAAAGGTACCAACCTATGAAACATTTGTGGAGGGAGGAAAAGAGGGCATTCAAATTGCCTTTTCAATCATTCCCTATTTAGTCGGTATGCTTGTAGCCATTACGATATTTCGTGCATCAGGTGCGCTTGATTTTGTTATGGGACTATTAAAACCAGTCTTTACAGCGATTGGTTTCCCGCCAGAAGTCGTGCCGCTTGCGTTTATTCGCCCGATATCAGGAACGGCTGCACTTGGAATGACATCTGACTTAATAGCGACGTATGGCCCAGATTCTTTTATTGGCCAGCTTGCAGCTGTCATGCAAGGGTCAACAGACACCACCCTTTACATTTTAACGGTCTATTTTGGAGCAGTCGGGATTAAAAAAATGGGAGATGCGCTGAAAGTAGGTTTGCTAGCAGATCTCATTGGTGTCATTGCCTCTGTGATTATCGTCAGTTTGTTATTTAGCGGCGCCTAATCAGGCGCTTTTTTGTATTTCATGGATGGAAAATCGCTTTTTAGCTGAAATTAGACAGACGAAACGCTTATTTTTCCACGAATGCTTGTTTGTTTTAAGTCAAGCAAGTAAGATAGTACATGAGGTGAAAGACAAATGGAACGTTTACAGAAAGTAATTGCACATGCCGGCGTCGCTTCAAGACGAAAGGCTGAAGAATTAATTAAAGAAGGACGAGTTACCGTTAATGGTCAAACAGTGACAGAGCTCGGAGTGAAGGTGGGCTCTTCAGATAAAATTGAAGTCAATGGATTAAAGCTTGAAAGAGAAGAACCGGTTTACTTTATGCTTTATAAACCGCGCGGCGTCATTTCGGCTGCCGAGGATGATAAAGGACGCAAGGTCGTCACAGATTTCTTTGATGATGTCCCGCAGCGCCTTTATCCAATCGGGCGGTTAGATTATGATACGAGCGGTTTGATTTTGATTACAAATGATGGGGAATTTGCCCATAAGCTCATGCACCCGAAATACGAAATTGATAAAACGTATGCAGCGAAGCTAAAAGGCATTCCATCAAAGGAACTGCTTAGAAAGCTAGAAAAAGGGATCATGTTAGATCATAAAAAAACAGCACCTGCTCGTGCGAAAATGCTTTCTATTGATAAACGAAAACAAACTTGTATTGTTCAATTAACCATTCACGAAGGCAGAAACAGACAGGTGCGCCGCATGTTTGAAGCGATTGGACATGATGTGTTAAAGCTAAAAAGGGAGCAATATTCGTTCCTTCATATTGAAGGTATGAGACCAGGAGACCGCAGAGAATTGTCTCCGCATGAAGTAAAGCGCCTGAGAGCAATTGCTGATCATGGGAAAAGCGCTTTTTAATTTTCACATAAACTTCAAAAAATGAAGAAGCATCAAAAGAAGGAGAATGCTATAATTTACCTGAATGTCTATGGGGAAGGGGTACTTCAGATGAAAAAAAGACGGTTTTTCATACGGACGGGCATTCTCCTCGTGATGCTTGCTGCACTATGTTATACAATGTATAACTCAGTATTTGCCAAACAGGATCGAGTCAAAGAAGGATCTATTGCGCCAAACTTTGTCCTTCAATCTGTCGATGGGGATCGGATTGAGTTAAAGGACTTAAAAGGCAAAGGTGTCTTTCTTAATTTTTGGGGTACATGGTGTGGGCCGTGTAAACAAGAATTTCCTTATATGGCGAATCAATATGAAGTGTTCAAGGATCGCGGTGTGGAAATTGTTGCAGTCAATGTTGCGGAATCCAAGATTGCCGTGAAAAATTTTATGGAATCCTATGGCGTGAATTTTCCTGTTGCCATGGACAAAGATCGACAAGTGACAGAGGCGTATGATATTGGGCAGTTGCCAACTACGCTTTTACTTAATCCTGAAGGCAAGGTAATCAAAGTCATAAAGGGAACAATGACAGAACGTCAAATCTATGAGTATATGAATTTGATTAAACCAAAGGGGTCATAGAATGAAAGAGGTAAAGTGCGAGTGTGGACATATTAATCCAATCGGTACTGTTCTATGTGAATCATGCGGGAATCCTATTGAGGCTAAAGAGAAGAACTCTTCAAAGCTGCTTGATATGAGATATGACGGCAGTGCAAGACGCTCGCAAACATACAACAAAACGATTGTTGATAAAGTATGGAATTTTTTTTCTTCCGTTAAAGTGGGTGTGTGGCTGATTGTCATTACACTGCTCGCTTCTTCGCTTGGAACGATTTTTCCGCAGGAGCGATTTATTCCGCCAGGTGCCTCTGCTTCCACGTATTATGAAGAGCAATATGGATCGTTTGGCAAGCTGTATTACACACTTGGATTCCATGATCTTTATAATTCTTGGTGGTTTTTAGCTCTTGTCGCATCAATCGGAATCTCCCTTGTCATTTGCAGTCTCGACCGCGTTATTCCTCTTTATCGAGCACTCAAAAACCAAGGGGTTATCAAAAAAGAAGGCTTTATGAGAAGACAGCGTCTGTTTAGCGAGACAGACAAAACATTAGATCAGCATACATATGAAGGCATCATAAGAGCAATGAAACAAAAGCGTTACCGCGTGCGAGAAGAAAATGGGCATATTTTAGCCGAAAAAGGACGTTTTTCACGCTGGGGACCTTACGTCAATCACATTGGACTAATCATCTTTCTCATTGGAGCGATGCTCCGGTTTGTCCCGGGCATGTACGTGGATGAAACGCTTTGGGTCAGAGAAGGGGAAACTGCACCAATTCCAGGTACGGATGGTCAATACTTCTTGAAAAATAATGCGTTTTCAATTGATCGCTATGAAACTGGAAATGAAAAAGAAGTGTTTGAGAATGCCATTGAAAAAGCTGGCGACGGTCAAGTGGTGAAAAGTTATAAAACGGATGCCATTTTATACAAACGTGAAGGAGAAGTTGTATTTGGTGAAAAGCCCAAGCTGAAGCAGGTAACAGAACACGATATCAAAGTGAATGAACCGCTCAAGTTTGACAATTTCTCATTATATCAAGTGGATTTTAAACAAAATGAACTCGATCAAATGGTCTTTCAGCTGATTCGTAAAGATACAGAAAAATCTTTCGGTACAGTGAAGATTAATCTGCTGGAGCCTAAGTCAGAATATGATCTTGGTAGCGGTTACAAAGTCAAGGTGATGAGATATCTGCCTGATTTTTATTTTGACGATGATGGAACGCCGAGTACGAAAACAAGGAATCCGAATAATCCTGCTTTCGTGTTTGAAATGATTTCTCCTGAAAAACCTAAAGGTGAAAAAAGCTTTGTCGCCATTCAAGAGACAGTAGAGGGTTCTGATAATAATTTATATAAAATGAAGTTTGATCGGGTTGAAACGAAAAACGTCACAGGGTTAACAGTTAGAAAGGATTTAACACTTGGCGTGCTCATAGTAGGCGGAATCATCTTCATGATTGGTGTCGTGCAGGGGATGTATTGGCAGCATAGAAGAATCTGGCTGTCGGCAAAGGATGGAAAAGTATTGGTGGCAGGACATACAAACAAAAACTGGTTCGGCTTAAAGTCCGATATTGGAGTGTTACTGAATGGTAGTGGCATCAAACAGCCAGTTGATCAAAAAGAACTGCCTGATACAACAAGTATCAGCAAAAGCAAGGGGGAAGGATTAGATGGCGGCAGTCAGTGAAAATCTGTTATTTGCAGCTTTTCTATTTTATTTAGCGGCAGTTCCTTTTTTTGGTGGTGCCATTAAGGGAAAAAAGAAAGAAGAAGGACCGCGCAGGAATAAGGCGGCACTCATTGGCATTACGCTTACCATCATTGGTTTTTTGAGCCAGTTGGGCTATTTTATTTCAAGATGGATCGCATCTGGCCATGCACCAGTCAGTAATTTGTTTGAGTTCACAACGGCTTTTGGCATGATGCTGGTGCTTGCATTCATCATTTTATATTTTGTGTATCAAGTATCTGTACTTGGTTTATTCACACTTCCAATCGCTTTATTGATTATTGCCTATGCAAGTATGTTCCCATCAGATATTTCACCGCTGATTCCTTCACTTCAAAGTAATTGGCTTTATATTCACGTGACAACAGCAGCACTTGGCCAAGCCATTTTAGCCATCAGCTTTGTGGCAGGTGTCATCTTTCTATTAAAGCATGTGGATCAAACAAAGCCAGGGAAGAAGACGTTTGGTTTAGAGCTTGTCATGTTTATGATTGTGGTCACACTTGCATTTATCGCTGTCACGTCTATCTTTAGAATGACAGGATATGAAGCGACATTTCATTGGATCGATAAAAATAAAGAAAAAAGTGAGATGGTCTATGAGCTGCCAGCTCTTGTCGGACCTCATAAAGGGGAGCTTGTGACGGAAGATCGTTTGGAACCGTTTGTTGAGCTGCCGCCTGTTTTTTCAGGTAGAAAGGTCAATACGGTGTTATGGTCATTTGGCGTAGGGCTGATCATATACGGACTCATTCGATTGATCATTCGCAAACGACTGAGCGCACTGCTTCAACCGCTAGTGAAACAGGTGAACCTAGATTTAGTTGATGAAATTGGGTATAGGGCGGTTTCGATTGGTTTCCCTGTATTTGCGTTAGGCGGGCTGATCTTTGCCATGATCTGGGCGCAAATTGCATGGACTAGGTTTTGGGGCTGGGACCCGAAGGAAGTATGGGCATTGATTACGTTTCTCTTTTATGCTGCCTATCTTCATCTTCGCTTGTCGCGAGGCTGGCATGGTGAAAAGTCCGCATGGCTTGCTGTGATCGGCTTCGCCATTATTATGTTTAATCTCATCTTTGTCAACCTTGTCATTGCGGGGCTTCATTCTTACGCATAATCACAAGGAAAAGCCAACTTTTATGATTCAATTCGGCTTTTTGTTAAAATGAATGTAACAACGGAGAAAGCAGGAGGACTGTCTAATGGAACACACAACTCAAACGAAAATATTAGTCGTAGATGATGAGGCAAGAATTCGCCGCCTTTTAAAAATGTATTTAGAACGTGAAAATTATGAAATCGATGAAGCGGAAAATGGAGATGAGGCGATTCAAAAAGGGCTTCAAACCGATTACGACCTCATTTTGCTCGATTTAATGATGCCTGGTACAGATGGAATCGAAGTGTGTAATCAAATTCGAGACAAAAAAGCGACTCCAATCATTATGCTGACGGCAAAAGGAGAAGAAGCCAACCGCGTTCAAGGATTTGAGGCAGGAACGGATGACTACATCGTCAAACCTTTCAGCCCGCGTGAAGTGGTTTTACGTGTAAAGGCATTGCTTAGAAGATCGTCTCAAACGTCTTATTTGAATACTGGGACAACAACAAAGGATGTTCTTGTGTTTTCTCATCTTTCTATTGACCATGATGCACATAGAGTGACGGCTGATGGCAAAGAAGTCAGCCTCACGCCGAAGGAATATGAGCTTTTATATTTCCTTGCAAAAACACCAGATAAGGTCTATGACAGAGAAAAGCTGCTAAAAGAAGTATGGCAATATGAATTCTTTGGAGACTTACGAACAGTTGATACTCATGTCAAGCGACTTCGTGAAAAACTGAATAAAGTGTCACCAGAAGCAGCGAAAAAAATCGTAACTGTATGGGGTGTCGGGTACAAATTTGAGGTCGGCGCTGAATGAAACTGTGGAAAAGTGTTGTAGGAAAGCTATGGTTAACCATTCTTTTCCTTGTCTTGATCGTTTTATCTATTTTAACTGTGCTTCTTTTAGAGTTCATTGAGAATTATCATGTAGAAGAAGCAAAATCTGATTTAACACAAATGGCAAACAAAGTAGCGGTCATTTTAGAAAGCCATGAGGATCAATCGCTTGCAAGGTCGATTACATCAGAGCTCGCTGACAAATTGACGAGTATTGCGATCATCCAAGAGGACGGGCTAGAGTGGTATTCGTCTGAAAAAGACGGGAAGCTTCCTGCGATTACAAAGAAACAAATTGAAGCAGACAGCGATTTAAATCAAGCACTGAAAGATCGTAAAAAAATCAGTAAACGTGCAGAACCTGATGCAGGCAATCAAAAAGATGAACGGATTGTAGTCGGTGTTCCATATGAGGCGAACGGAAAAAAAGGCATGGTCTTTCTTTCTCAGTCACTCCTCGCTGTAGAACAAACAACGAAACATACGACACGCTACATCTTTTTAGCCGCCGGAATTGCGATTGTACTGACCACTATATTCGCTTTCTTCTTGTCAACACGTGTCACCTATCCTCTCAGAAAGATGAGAGAGGGTGCACAAGATTTGGCGAAAGGGAAATTTGATACAAAGATTCCTATTTTAACGCAAGATGAAATTGGAGAACTGGCGATCGCCTTTAATCAAATGGGGAAGCAGCTAAAATTTCATATCACAGCCTTAAATCAAGAAAAAGAACATTTATCTAATATTTTAAGCAGTATGGCTGATGGCGTCATCACCATCAATATTGATGGAACGATCTTGATGACAAATCCTCCAGCAGAACGATTTTTACAGGCATGGTATTATGAGCAAAATATGAAGATCAAAGATGGAGATGAACTGCCGCCAGAAGCGCGCGAGCTATTTCATACAGCTGTCAGCACAGAAAAAGAGCAAATGATCGAAGTTACGCTGCAAGGGCGTACCTGGGTTCTTCTCATGTCTCCGCTGTATAATCAGCAGGATGTCAGGGGAGCAGTTGCAGTCCTTCGTGATATGACGGAAGAACGAAGACTTGATAAACTGAGAAAAGACTTCATTGCCAATGTCAGTCATGAACTTCGTACACCAATTGCCATGCTGCAAGGGTACAGTGAAGCGATTGTAGATGATATTGCAGGATCAGAAGAAGAAAAGAAAGAGATTGCGCAAATTATCTATGATGAATCACTTCGAATGGGACGTCTTGTGAATGACCTTCTAGATCTAGCGAGAATGGAAGCAGGTCATATTACACTGAATCTTGAATCAACAGATACAGAAGAGCTGACTGAGAAGATCTACCGCAAGTTTCTCGGGATTGCGAAAGAAAAACAAATCGACCTTACGTATGATATTCAAGTGGATGAACCGAACTTTGTATTCGATCCAGATAAGATTGAGCAAGTGTTTACGAATCTCATTGATAATGCCATTCGTCATACACCAGAGGGCGGCGAGGTTCACTTCTCGGTTCAATCGGTGGAGAACGGACTGAAAATGGATGTAAAAGATTCGGGGAGCGGAATTCCGGAAGAGGATCTGCCCTTTATTTTCGAACGCTTCTATAAAGCCGATAAAGCAAGGACAAGAGGACGTTCTGGTACTGGACTTGGCCTTGCGATTGTGAAGAACATCGTCGAGGCACATCAAGGCTCTATACATGCTCACAGCAAAGCGGGTGCAGGTACACACTTCACATTCTATATTCCGAGAAAAAAGCAGGAACTCGTCTAATCTTGACGAAGAATCTTGTTACATGAGAAACACTTCTTTTCGTAAAGAAAATGAAGTGTTTTTTCTATTTTCAAATTTTTAAGGAGAAGTTAAACAAAAAGCCCTTCCCAAACTGTCGAACTTGTAATATATTTGTCATAAAGTTGTAATGTAACGTTTTATAAGAGTCACTCGACAAAAATAAGTGAACGGAGGGGTTTCCTATGCATGAAACCTTTCAAAAAATATATGATTCGTACCATCAAGATTTGTACCAGTTTTTATTTTACATGGTTAAAGATAAAAATCAGGCAGAGGATCTCGTACAGGAGGTTTACATTCGGGTACTTCACTCATATAAAACTTTTGAAGGAAGAAGCAGCGAGAAAACATGGCTGTTTTCAATTGCAAGGCATGTGGCGATTGACTGGTTTCGCAAGCAGCAAACCATTAGACAACGGGTACTCGGCACGTTTGATTGGGATAAGCAGGATGTAAAAGACCCAGACTTGCTCCCAGACGAACTGGCTGTACAGGATGAAAATACTAAAGAAATTTATGCCGCGCTTGATCACTGCACGATTGATCAAAGAGCTGTCATCATTTTAAGGTTTATCCAGGGCTACTCAATCATGGAGACGGCAAAGGCGCTAAAGTTCTCGGAAAGCAAAGTCAAAACAACGCAGCACCGAGGCCTGAAAGTGCTCCGAAAACATATGGAGCTTTTGAAGGAGGAGCTAGTGAATGAAAACGAACAGGTCCGATTGGAGCGAAGAACGAATCAAGGTGTTACTAAGTCAGCTTCCAAAGGTGGAGGACAACCGTTCATCTAAGCAGATATACCAGCAGGTGCTGATGGCAAGCGGGAAGAAAAAGAAAAGTGTCAAATGGATCGGTCCAGCGGTGGCAACCGTTGTGGTTTTATTTATGGCGTTTTTAATTTCTCCTCATTTATTTCAGCCGGCTGCTCAAGAACAGCATCAACAGATGAAAATGGAATCAAGTGCTGACAAAGGACAGGCAAATGCCACATTAGAGCCGGTCAAACAGGCAAATGGTACCACACACGTTGTTTCTCATGAAGACAAGCAAAAGTATATGACGGTTGCATACATAGATGAATCGACATCTCAAGTGGTTCCCATAAGTATTGAAAAAGAGAATGAACATGGCCATTTGCAGGAAATGATGAACACATATGAACAGGTGCAGCTGCCTGAAATGACAAAGCCTCTTCAATCTTATCTTGAGATGGTGGACCTTCGTGAAAATGGGAATACACTTGTTTTTCAGTTAAAAAATGATTTGTCCCTTGATACGATAAAGGAAGCCAATCGATTTAAAGATATGGTCAAAGAAACGCTCAAATGGAGCAGGTATAAACAAGTGGAGGTCAGGTCAGTCAAAGGTTCTCATCTTCAATTAGGGACTAGCAGCTTTGGCACGATATCCATTGATAAACAAACGAAGAAAGCTTATTACGTGTTAGAAAATAAGAGCGGGACTTTTTTGGTGCCCTCAAAAACACATTATTCTACTTATGAAGATGCGGTAGAGGCCATGAAACGCACGAGTGATTCTGGACTTGAACCATTAATTAAAGAAGAACCCATTAAAGAAGTGACATCAAAAGGTAAGCATGTAACCATCACGTTTGGAGCATCAGCACAATTATCGGACTCAATTGATCATACTCTACTCATTGAAGGTCTGCTGCTCACAGCGAAAGATTTTGGTTTTACAGATGTCACCATTCAATATGCAGGAACAGATCAAGTAGGACCATATGAATTAAATGAACCAATAGAGGTGCCGGCTCTGCCGAATCCAGTTGTCATCAAAGAACGTTAAAGGACGCAAGCATTTCATTGCGTTCTTTTTTGATGTATAGAAAATGATCTTCTTGCTGTATACTAAGCTGTCATGAAAAGAACCTCAAAGAAGGGGAGTCACTGATGAAAAGGTATTGCTTCATAGGTGCCAGCTGTTTTTTGCTCTTGATCTTAGCGCCATTTGCCCATGCACAGAAGACAACCGAATGGGTGGAACCAGTGAAAGGAGAAGTCACTGACTTGTTTGGGACAAGGGGCGGTTCGCATAAGGGATTAGATATAGCTGCGCCAGAAGGAGAATCCATTTTTGCTGCAAGTGAAGGTGTGGTCACGCGTTCGTATGTATCGGCTACATATGGAGAAGTTGTATTTATTCAGCATCCGAATGGATACGAAACTGTCTATGCTCATTTACACGAGCGTTTTGTGAAAAAGGGTGACCATGTACAAGCGGGACAGCCGATTGGCATAATTGGCAACACAGGGGCCTCCAGAGGCACTCATTTGCATTTTGAAGTACATCGGGGCAATTGGTCAGTCAGCAAAGAGGATGCAATAGATCCGCTCAAAATGATTGCTGTGGAACGCTTCCGAGAGCCGGCTCTTCATGTAAATGGACATGAAAAAAATACATATGTCATTAAACAAGGGGATACCCTTTGGTCGATAGCAAAGGCGCATGAAATGACTGTGGAACAGTTGAAAAAGATCAATGAGCTGACCACTCACCTCATTCGAACAGGAGACCGTTTAATGGTTTCAACTAAATAAACCTCATGCTTTTGCATGAGGGCAGCGTGTAGACAAACCCTCGCATTCGTTGTCAGGGCTGTAAGGGTTTTCAATCACGCTCAAAAGAAGACAAAGAGCTAAAATGAAAATCATTTTAGCTCTTTGTCGACAATCTAAAACCTCATGCAAAGCATGAGGTTTATCACTGTTTTTTATAGATCAATCAGGCGGACAGAAAGAATATCCTGCACTTCAGTTAATTTTTTCACAATTTCGTCCTCTAGATGCTTGTCGAAAGAAAGCATCATAATGGCTTCGCCGCCTTTTTCTTTACGTCCCACCTGCATTGTTGCGATGTTGACATCATGGTCGCCTAAAATCTGTCCAACCTTTCCAATCACACCAGGTGCATCTGTATGCTGGATATAGACAAGGTGTCCATCTGGGTAAAAATCAATATTAAAGCCATTAATAGAAACGACGCGTTCCCCTAAATGCGGAATGTAAGTCGCTTTAAGAGTAAAGGTTGAAAGATCACCTTTGACTTCAATAGAAATACTGTTTTCGTAACCAGATTCGCTGGAAGAAATTTTTTCACTAAAGCTAATGCCTCGTTCTTTTGCGACCATTCCAGCATTTACTTCATTCACAGTCGAATCAACACGCTCTTTTAAAAACCCTGACAGGAGACTTTTGGTGATAAAGGATGTTTCGAGTTTTGAAATAGAGCCTTCGTAAGAAATGCCTACTTCTTTTACAGGTTCTCTCATGGATTGAGAGACAAGACGTCCAAGTTTTCCTGCAAATTGATGATAAGGCTGGATCTTTTTGAACTCGTCTTTTGTCATCGCTGGTAGATTAATAGATGACATGACAGGAAGGCCTTTTGCAAATTGAAGGACTTCTTCAGATACTTGCGCGGCTACATTTAATTGTGCTTCTTTTGTAGAGGCACCAAGATGCGGAGTTGCAATGACGTGTGGATGATCCACAAGCGGATTATCAGTTGGAGGTTCTACCTCGAATACATCAAGTGCAGCTCCTGCGACATGGCCGCTTTCAAGTGCCTCAAGAAGGTCAGCTTCGTCAATAATGCCGCCGCGCGCACAGTTTACAAGGCGAACACCTTTTTTCGTTTTTGCAATCGTTTCTTTATTGAGAAGTCCTCTTGTTTCTTTTGTTAATGGCGTATGTACCGTAATAATATCTGATACTTCGAGTACTTCATCAAGTGATTTCGCATTGACGCCAATTTTTTCTGCACGTTCTTTTGTGAGAAATGGGTCAAACACGTTGACTGTCATGCCAAATGCTCTTGCACGCTGGGCGATTTCACTTCCAATTCTGCCTAAACCGACAATCCCAAGAGATTTTCCGTAAAGCTCAGCACCAACATATGCCCCTCTGTTCCATTCTTTTGATTTGACAGAAATATTGGCTTGTGGAATATGACGCATAAGTGATGAAATCATAGCGAACGTATGCTCAGCTGTCGAGATCGTATTACCGTTTGGTGCATTGATTACAATGACGCCATGCTTGGTCGCTTCATCAATGTCAATATTGTCTACTCCCACACCGGCACGGCCGACAATTTTTAATGAAGTCATTTTTTCATAAAGCTCTTTCGTTACTTTTGTGGCACTTCTGACAAGTAAGGCATCAAACGTGTGTAATTCATCTTCTGCTTCTGCTACATTTTTTTGGACAATTTCAACAAAATCTGATTCTAAAAGTGGTAGAAGACCATCATTGCTCATCTTATCTGAGACTAATACTCGAAACATCGTTAGATTTCCTCCTAAAATAAACGTCATAAATATCTGATAATTTACCATATTCCTTTTCACTGTGTCAATCAAATTAAAGCAGTAAAGTGAAAAAGGAAACACGAACATTTCTTTGTGTCTTTATAAAGAATGAACACCTTTAAACAAAAGATAACCAATTTTTGCGCATTTGTCATTAGAATTTTTGTGTTTTTTACGATTTCTTAAAACTGATGAATTTGCTCAGGATTTTTATCTGTACAAATGCTCATATATCATATATAATGATGTCGAATTGAATAATGATCAATCTTCGGGGCAGGGTGCAATTCCCTACCGGCGGTGATGAGCATAGTCTCTAAGCCCGCGAGCCTTTTTGGCAGGATTCGGTGTGATTCCGAAGCCGACAGTATAGTCTGGATGGGAGAAGATGGAGGTTCATAAACGTTGAAAACATTGATGTTCACACGTTTATTTGTCTAGCCCAATTTCCCCGCTCCTGTTTTCAAGGGCGGTTTTTTTGTGGCTAAAATGGAACAATCCTCTTTTCGAAAGATTTGATCGAAAAGGAGAGAGAATATTGAATCAAAGTAAAGTAAAGCGTTTAGTTGTTACCAGTATGCTCAGCAGTATTTCGTTTGTGTTAATTTTATTGGATTTTCCTTTCCCGGGTCTTCCAGCGTATTTGAAAATTGATTTTAGTGATATCCCGGCAATTATTGCAATTTTAATTTATGGACCGGGTGCAGGGATTGCTGTGGAAGCATTAAAAAATGTACTGCATTACCTCATTCAAGGCAGTATGTCCGGCGTTCCAGTTGGGCAAGTCGCGAACTTCATTGCAGGCACACTATTTATCTTGCCAGTCGCCTTTATGTTTAAAAAAATCAAATCAGCAAAAGGGATGGCATGGTCTATGATCGCGGGTACATTGCTTATGACTGTGATGATGAGTATTTTAAATTACTTCTTATTCCTGCCAGCTTACACATGGTTCTTAAACGCGCCAGAACTATCTGATCATGCGCTCAAGACGACCATTACAGCAGGGATCTTACCATTTAACTTTATTAAAGGAATCATCATTACCATCGTGTTTAGCCTCATTTTTGTGAAAATGCGTCCATGGTTTGAAAATAAACGCCGACTTCAAAATAGTTAATTTAAAAAAAGCCCCTGTATAAGGGGCTTTTAGATTGTTGACAAAGAGCTAAAATGATCTTTATTTTAGCTCTTTGTCTTCATTTCAGCGTGATAGAAAACCTTTGCAGACCTGACACCGAATGCGAGGGTTTGTTTACATGCTGAAAGCCCCTGCATAAGGGGCTTTTATACTATTCATGCTTAAGCGGGTCACCATCGAAAGATTCGTCCGCAACTTTGATAGAATCTGTTGGACATCCTTCAAATGCATCAAGCATATCTTCTTCAAGTACTTCTGGAACTTCTACAGTCCCTTGGTTGTCATCAAGCGTAACAAATGCAATGCCTTCATCATCATAATCATAAATGTCTGGAGCAGCTGCACCGCATGCGCCGCAAGCAATACATGTGTCTTTGTCTACAATTGTATATTTTGCCATGTTAAAAAAATACCTCCCAGATTGTTCGATGGAACAAATGGTCTAACCTTTTTAGTTTCACCGATAAAAAACAATTTCCTCAAACCTTATTGTAATGATTTTAATTTCACATTTCAACTGTAAAGTGATTGAGAATGCTTATCACATAAGGGTTTGTTCATAACTTTCCCCCACAAATTGAGTTTAAACATTTCTTCTTCTATGAAATCTGTTAAAATAAAGGGAGAAAATATTCGAATTTTGTCAGGAAGACAGGTGCTTTGGCGAATGACTCTTCATTACTTGGATGTCATGTTAATGGACAGCGTATATAAATTGAACGGCGAACGCTCCATAAGTGCTGTCTACCATCTTTTTAAAGGAAAAAAATCATCACAAACCATACAGGATGCCAGTTTGTTTCAGCTTTCAAAGTATTTCGGCTGTTACCCGGGGTTTACGAGGGATCAGCTGAATTGCTCTACTATAAAGCTTGACGAAAAGCACTACATCAAAAAAACAGGGGAGACATTCATTGTTACAGATGCAGGACAGCAAATGCTAAACCAGTATTTCTCAGAAAAACCGATGCCCGCTTATTTTCATGGTGCCAAATATCATGATAAAGCAAAGGTGTTATGGATGAGGCTCTCGTTACTTGTACAAGTGCTGTCTCACCATCTGGCTGGATCGCATCAATATGTCCCAATACAAAGAGATGTATCTGTACAAAGCTGGACGAAATCCTTCTTAAAACAGCATCACGAGAAGAATAAGCTTTCGGAAGAGCTCCATCATGAACTCGAAAAGCTCCTTAGCCGTATAAGTGATCAAGAGGCGCTGATATTTGTTTATTCATTGACCTCAAATGAAAGAATTGGGCGTACGTATCAGCAAATGGCAGAGTGGCTAAAAGAAGATGTGTGGTATGTGTACCTGCTTTTTTGGAATGTCCTCCATTATTTTATTCATGCTGCCCAAAAAGGTGAGGCGCAGCTCATGCAAAAGCTCGTAGGTGACCTTGAATTCAAACGCGTGCTAACAACCTCTACGCACAAAACGCTCGAGCTTGTGCAAAAAGGCTTTGATATTGATCAAATTGCTCACATTCGCTCTTTAAAAAAGGCAACGATCGAAGACCATATTGTCGAGCTTTCTATACATGAACCGAGCTTCTCAATAGAGCCGTATGTGAGCGAAGAACAGCAGCAGACCATTCATGCAGTAGCCAGAGAGCTTCAGACAAATAAGATGAAGCTGATTAAAGAAAAACTCGAACATCGATTTACTTATTTTCAAATACGATTGGCTCTGACAAGGATGGTGAAAGCAAATGGATAAGCTTCATCAGACGCTCATGCGATATTTTGGTTACGACTCATTTAAAGCAGGTCAAGAGGACATTATTCAAAGTGTACTGAATCAAAAGGATACGGTGGCCATGCTGCCTACTGGCGGCGGGAAATCCATCTGCTATCAAATTCCCGGCTATATGACAGATGGATTAGTTCTCATTATTTCGCCGCTGTTATCGCTTATGGAGGATCAAGTCGAACGAATGAAAATGCGCGGAGAAAAACGAGTGGCGGCACTGAACAGCACATTGTCTTTTCAGGAGAGACGACATATCATTCGGCATTTGCCATCATATAAATTTTTATTCGTCGCCCCTGAGGCATTAATGTCAGAGGTGCTGCTAGAACAGCTCAAATCGATGCATATTGGTCTGTTTGTCGTCGATGAAGCCCATTGTATATCTGAGTGGGGGCATGATTTCCGTCCGGAATATTCCAAGCTGGGAGAATGGAGAGAAGCGTTAGGTCAACCTGTCGCTTTAGCGCTGACGGCAACTGCAACGAAACAAACACTGAAAGATACCGTGCAAACGTTAAGATTGCAGCATCCAGACTTTCATATCCATTCTGTCAACCGGCCAAACATCGCATTGGTCAAAGAAGCGCACGAAACGAAAGAAGCAAAAGAGAAACGGGCTATTGAGCTTGTTGAATATCTGCAAGGCCCCGGCCTGATTTATTGCCCAACCCGGCAAATGACAGAAGATATGGCGCTCATTATGAAACAAAAAACCCATCAGCGTGTAGAGTATTACCATGGCGGGATGGATCCAGGAGACCGCATGCTTATTCAGCAGCAATTTATCAGCGGACAGCTTGATCTCATTTGTTGTACAAGTGCTTTTGGAATGGGAATTGATAAAGCAGATATACGATTTGTTATTCATATGAGCCCGCCGCAGTCAATTGAAGCATTTATGCAGGAAATTGGAAGAGCAGGACGGGACGGGGAAAATAGTGTGAGCATTCTTTTATATACAGAAGAAGATGCAGATATTCAACAGCATTTAATACAAGCAGAAGGCTTTGATGATCCGGAAATTGATTTCTTCTTAGCTAGGCTGACACAAATGCAGACAAATGATGAAAAGAAATTACGTGAACAATTAATGGAATCAGGGCTTCAGGAGACACGTGCAAGAATGCTGATCCATTATTACAGGATGTATCAGTCTGACGAGCCGCGTGTGCTCCTGATGAAACTGAAAGAGAAATTGCAGGACAGACAAACAGAAAAACTGAGAAAAGTGTGGCAATTTAAGGAGCGGATCACAGATCATGGCTGCTTTAGACAATCTCTGTTATCATACTTTTACGAACAGCTTGATCAAACAGAGAGCGAACCCTCTGGCAGCTGCTGCTCTTCTTGCGGACTTGACCTGTCTGATTATGAAAAAAAAGATCAACCATTGGAGCTGAATGAAATGAAACACTGGAAGACCGTGCTGAATCGTATGTTTCATCTGACAAAAGAGGCGCAGCATTGATTGAACAACATCGCCGGATCATCGAAAAATTAACCGATCGACAAGTAGTAGAACAGCTGTATTTCACGCAGCTGCTGATGCTGGTCATTTCCTTTTTACTAGGTATATTTATGTTTGATCATTGGACAGATTTCACATCTCTTTGGGAGATCCAAGATGCGCGGATACTGACTTATGGAATTGGCGGCGCTGCGGTTGTGATCATTGTGGATGCGATTGTCATGAAGGTGTTTCCTGCTCATATGTATGATGATGGCGGATTAAATGAAAAAATGTTCAAAAACCGCAGCATCCCGCATATTGTTTGGTTAACACTGCTCATCGCCTTTTCAGAGGAAATTCTATTCCGAGGGATCGTCCAGCAGCAATTTGGACTGGAGATTGCCAGTATTGTGTTTGCGCTCCTTCACTTTCGCTACTTATCAAAAATACTCTTGTTTATCCTTGTGGTTTCTATTAGTATTTTTTTAGGACTTTTATACGAGTGGACGGGGAATTTATTTGTTCCTGTCATGACCCATTTTGTCATTGACTTAGTCTTTGCTTGTCAAATTCGTTTGAAATATAGGGGGAGGGATGAACATGGAAGAAATGTCGAGAATGAAGAGAAAGAAGGAGCAGCTGACAAACATCCATGATGATGTAGAGGAAATTTTTGAAGAAGAAGTTCAGCCTTCAGATGACTCTCACTTTCCTACACGAGAAGATTTTCATGAATATAAAAAACAGCGCACGAAAAAGGTACGCAATCCATTGTTTACAACACTGGCTATTATCTTTCCTATTATCGTTGTCACAGTGTTCTTCCTTTTGATCTACTACACATCAAAGGAAATCAACCATAATAATAATCAAGATGTATATAATATTGATTCTACATCAAGTGCTGACACAGACCCAGTCCCGTCAGCACTTGCCGAAACGAAAAATGATTCAAGCGCTAATAAAGCGGATGCGTCTGATGATGAGAAGCAAAAGAAAGAGGAAGAAAAACAGCGATCGAAAGAAAAAGCTGAACAGAAGAAAAAAGAACAAGCTGCTAAAGAGAAAGAAGAGCGTGAACAAGCAGCGAAAGAAAAAGAACGCGAGAGAGCTGAAGCTGCCAAAAAGCGTGAACAGCAGCAGCTAGCCTTGCAAAAGCAACAGGAAGAGAAAAAAAGAAAAGAAGCCGAAGAGAAAAAGAAGCAGGAAGAAAAGCCAGTCCGTGTCGTGCAGCACACTGTTGGTCCAGAGGAAAACCTGTATCGAATTTCAATGAAGTATTACAAAAACCGTTCGGGTGAAGAGAAAATTAGAGTTTATAATCATTTAAAAGGTAACAGCGTGTACAGTGGTCAAGTGCTGAATATTCCACTAGAAAACTAATCACCTGACATGAACGAAGAAGCATGCACATACATATGTAGAAAAAAGGGACAGGGTGTATGTGATGACATTGCACACAATCAGCCGATATATGGATCAGCCGACACAGAAGATGATGGAAACATTGATCAAAAGAAAGCATAAATATGAGGGCTTTGCCAAGCAGTGCAAAAGATGGCAATGGACAGCCCTTCTATCGCTGGCTATTCTTTTGTTCTATTTTGTGATCACGGCAAATGCGGGAGGCGGCTCGCTTCAGCCGGAAGCCATGATTGCCACACTGCTTGGTCATGAAGTATTTCTGTTTTGGATCATGGCCGAGGTCTTTGCTTTTTACGCATCTTATTACTATAAGAAAAAAGAAGAAAAGGCTGAGGATGAATATCATCGGCTTCGATGTGAAATTATACAAAAGAGCACAGACTTATGGCCGCAATCAAATCAGTGGAAAGAGCGCGAGGCGGTTTTTCACTATATGCAGAAGCAATTTGACATTAATCTCTATTATGAAAGTAAATAAATGAGAAAAAAAGACGTTTAACAGTTGAAACGTCTTTTTTCATTCAAGCGTCTTATGAAAGAAAGATATGTAAGGGAGCCATTTGTGATGAAATATGCCATCGGATTTACTGCCGCCATTGCGGCTGTTACAACAGGTGTGTGTGTAACGGCAAAAATGGTGAAAACGGCAAAACAAAACAACATCAAAAAGCATTACTTTACAATAGAAGCACTTCAATCAGACCGGCCTGCTGTCATTTTCTTTATTTCTGATACACACAGACGTCTCATCAGTGACACTTTATTAGCAGAAATCAGACAGGAAGAGCCAGATGTGATTATGATTGGCGGAGATTTAGCAGAAAAAGGTGTGCCCTACGCAAGGATTGAAGAAAATGTGAAACGTTTATCAAGAATTGCGCCGGTTTATTTTGTTTGGGGAAATAATGATCATGAGCTGCATCAGCAAAGGTTTAAAGAGATTCTTCATGCATACGATGTCACGACTTTGCAAAATGAAACGGCTGTATGGAATTTCGATGGCCAGCGAATCAAAATCGGAGGAATTGATGATATTCGGCTTGAAAAAGCAGATTATGAAGCGATACGGCCTGAGTTTGTGAAAGATGATGTCAATATTCTCTTATCACACAATCCAGATGTACATCATTTGATGAGTGAAGAAGAGGGAATCGACCTTGTCCTGAGCGGTCATACGCATGGGGGACAGATCCGAATTGGGAAATTTGGTCCATATGAAAAAGGAAGAACAGGCCAGGTCAAAGGTGCGTTCTTTCTCATTAGTAATGGCTACGGGACAACAAAAATTCCCATGCGTCTCGGAGCAGAACCAGAAACCCATCTGATCTATTTAATGCCTCTAAAAACGCGTTAACTTGCGGCACCCTCAATATTTTCCATAAAAGTCACCGTAAGCATAGCTTCATGCTTGTCTTCCGTCTTGACACAGTGTAAACTGAATACAAAATTAAGAACCTATGACTCATCATCTCATATACTACAGTATGATGTGTGTTTAGAAGAGGCAGGAGGGAACGTTATGCGACTGGAGCGTCTGAATTATAATAAAATCAAAATTTTTCTCACACTAGATGACCTGACAGACCGAGGTCTTACGAAAGAAGACCTTTGGAAAGATTCGTTCAAAGTCCATCAGCTGTTTAAAGACATGATGAACGAAGCGAATCAGGAGCTCGGTTTTGAAGCGAATGGACCGATTGCTGTTGAAGTATTTTCTCTTCAGGCGCAGGGGATGGTCGTCATTGTCACAAAAAGTCAGCAGGAAGATGCTGATGATGAGTTTGATGAAGATTACATTGAGATGCAAGTCAAGCTCGACGAGAGTAAGCATGTGCTCTATCAATTTGCCTCGTTTGAAGATGTGATTCAACTGTCCCATAGTTTAAGTCGTATTGGACTTTTAGGGGGTACAGTTTACCATTATGAAGGTCAATATTACCTCAGCCTGGATGATGTTGGAGAATTATCTGCTGATACAGTCATTTCGATTTTAGCAGAGTTTGGTTCACCTACGACACTCACCATTCACCGGCTAAAAGAGTATGGAAAAGTGATCATGCAAGACGATGCTGTGAAAACGATTCAAATGTATTTTTAATCACTTTTTTCTATTATATTTAATACTGTTGTGATGAAACAACAGTATTTTTTTATATCCTTTTTTATATTTATAAACGCTGATATTTTATTTTGATAAAAAACGCTTTTTACCTTTGCTTTACCAGTACGAAGGTGTATACTATTGCTTGAAAGGGAGCAGTAGATCATGAAAGATTTCTAGGGGGTTTATTTTAATGGCAGCCGATCAAAACGCCGCTCATAACGCAGAAGATAAGCTAGATGTTTTAAAGTCAACTCAAACCGTCATACATAAAGCGCTTGACAAATTAGGGTATCCGCAGGAAGTGTATGAATTGCTGAAGGAGCCAATTCGTCTATTAACGGTCAAAATTCCAGTACGTATGGACGATGGATCGGTGAAAATTTTCACTGGTTACCGTGCACAGCACAATGATGCTGTCGGTCCAACAAAAGGCGGAATCCGTTTCCACCCGAACGTTACGGAAAAAGAAGTAAAAGCGCTTTCAATTTGGATGAGTTTAAAATGTGGAATTGTGGATCTTCCTTATGGCGGAGGAAAAGGCGGTATTATCTGTGATCCAAGAGAAATGTCATTCAGAGAGCTTGAAAAACTAAGCCGCGGCTATGTTCGCGCCATCAGTCAAATCGTTGGACCAACAAAAGATGTTCCAGCACCAGACGTGTTTACAAACTCTCAAATTATGGCATGGATGATGGATGAATATTCTAGAATTGATGAGTTTAACTCGCCAGGATTTATTACAGGAAAACCAATTGTTCTTGGAGGATCACACGGACGTGATACTGCAACAGCAAAAGGTGTGACGATCTGCATCAAAGAAGCGGCGAAGAAAAAAGGAATTGACATTAACGGAGCTCGTGTTGTCGTACAGGGATTCGGAAATGCAGGAAGCTACTTAGCTAAATTCATGTATGATGCTGGAGCAAAAATCGTAGGGATTTCAGATGCATACGGCGGATTATACGATGAAGATGGTCTAGATATTGACTACTTGCTTGACCGACGTGACAGCTTTGGAACCGTCACTAAACTATTTAACGATACAATTACAAACCAAGAGCTGCTTGAGCTGGATTGTGATATCTTAGTACCTGCAGCCATTGAAAACCAAATCACAGAAGATAATGCGGCAAACATTAAAGCCAAAATTGTCGTAGAAGCAGCAAATGGCCCAACGACACTGGAAGGAACTAAAATTCTTTCAGATCGTGGTGTACTGCTTGTTCCAGACGTACTTGCGAGTGCGGGTGGTGTAACTGTTTCTTACTTTGAATGGGTTCAGAATAACCAAGGGTTCTACTGGACTGAAGAAGAAGTTGAAACTCGTTTAGAAGATATGATGGTGAAATCATTTAATAATATTTATGAAATGGCGCAAAACCGCCGAATCGATATGCGTCTTGCTGCATATATGGTCGGTGTACGTAAAATGGCTGAAGCTTCTCGATTCAGAGGCTGGATTTAAGCGGCTGATTTGCATCGCGCCTTAAAATCTCCTATCCTTAAATAGGAGATTTTTTTATGGAATGGAACAAAGAATCAAACAGCCCAGCAATTGTTATTGCAGTGAAATGACAGGAGTGGAACAAATGAAACAAGAAAAAGCGATCATAATAGGAGGCGGCCCATGCGGGTTATCAGCTGCCATCGCATTCAAGCAAATTGGGATTGATGCACTTGTGATTGAAAAGGGGAATGTCGTGAACAGTATTTATCATTACCCAACACATCAAACCTTTTTTAGTACAAGTGAAAAGCTTGAAATCGGTGATGTCGCTTTTATTACTGAGAACCGTAAGCCCGTTCGTATTCAGGCACTTTCTTATTACCGAGAGGTCGTCAGACGAAAAAAACTGCGTGTACATGCTTTTGAAAAAGTAAACGCCGTGACGAAACAAGATGGCCGTTTTACGGTAAATACATCAAAAGACAACTATTCATGTGATTACGTCGTCATTGCGACTGGCTACTATGATCATCCAAACTATATGAACGTCAAAGGAGAAGACCTTCCTCACGTATATCACTATTTTAAAGAAGGACATCCATATTTTGATAAAGATGTGACGGTGATCGGCGGAAAGAACTCCAGTGTGGATGCTGCGCTAGAACTTGTGAAATGCGGAAGCAGAGTCACTGTGCTGTATAGAGGAACTGAATATTCATCAAGCATCAAGCCTTGGATACTACCAGAGTTTGAAGCGCTTGTCCGTAATGGAACAATTCGAATGGAGTTTGGTGCGCAGGTGAAAGAAATCACAGAAGAAGATGTGATCTTTACAAACCAGCAAAATCAAACAGATCGAGTGAAAAGTGACTATGTATTTGCTATGACTGGCTATCATCCAGATCATTCTTTCTTAGAAAAAATGGGTGTCACGATTGATCCAGAATCAGGCCGTCCAGCATTTGATGAACAGACGATGGAAACGAATGTTGAAGGTATTTTCATTGCGGGAGTCATTGCTGCTGGAAATAATGCCAATGAAATTTTCATCGAAAATGGAAGATTTCATGGGAGACTCATTGCAGAAGAAATCAACAAAAGAATCAACGGATAAAAAATGAACTGAATCCTTCAAAGGGGTTCGGTTCTTTTTTATATAAATTGGGATTATATAGAAAGGTATTTTTAGAAAAATAGGCCCGAGTCATATAAAAAAAGGGTAAATCATGGTACGATAATGAAGGATAATGTAGGGAAAGAGGTCTGGTTATGATCGCAATCATCTCAGCAGGTTTAGCTCCCGGCATCGCACTTTTAAGTTATTTTTATTTGAAAGATCAGTACGACAATGAGCCGGTTCACATGGTCATCAGATCTTTTATGCTAGGTGTCATACTTGTGTTTCCAACCATGTTTATTCAATATGTCCTTCAAGAGGAAAATATCGCAACAAACCCTATCTTGATTTCATTTGTGACGTCGGGCTTTTTAGAGGAATCATTAAAATGGTTTATTTTAATGGTCAGCGTTTATGCACATGCCCAGTTTGACGAACACTATGACGGAATTGTGTATGGAACGAGTGTCTCACTTGGTTTTGCAACACTTGAAAATATCCTTTACTTAGTCGGTCATGGGGTCGAATATGCATTTACCCGTGCTTTACTACCTGTATCAAGTCACGCATTATTTGGTGTTGTGATGGGTTTTTATATCGGAAAAGCCCGCTTCTCTGATAAAAAAGAGCAGCGCAAATGGCTGTTCCTTTCTTTAACGCTCCCTGTGCTGTTTCACGGCCTGTATGATTTCATTCTATTAGGGATGAAAAATTGGGGATATATCATGGTGCCGTTCATGATTTTTTTATGGTGGTTTGGTTTAAGGAAAGCAAAAAAAGCCCGTGCGGTAAAAATGGTGCAAATTTAATTTGGAAAACGTCCTTTTTGTTTATAGGGCGTTTTTTTGTCTTTTCCATCCAATTCTCTCCTGTGTTGAATGTATAAAAATAGGGATCGGAAGAAACATATATTCAAACATCAAAAGTACAGGAGGATCAAATATGGATAAAGCTCGTTTCATGAAACAAATTGTTCTTATCTTCTCAATCGTTCTTCTTGCGTCTTCACTTTTGACATCCAGTAAAAGTGAAGCCTTCACCGCCCAAGTCATTCAGCGCGGGGCAACAGGAGAAGATGTAGTCGAGCTGCAAGCGCGGCTCCAATACAATGGTTTTTACAATGGCAAAATCGATGGCGTCTATGGCTGGGGGACGTACTGGGCCGTTCGCAACTTTCAAAGCCAATTCGGCATGAAGAAGGTCGATGGACTTGTAGGTGAGAAAACAAAAAGCTTATTAGTTCAAAAGACGAAATACTACAAAGAGTTTGTTCAAAAGCAGCTGCAGGAAGGGAACCAGTTTACTCATTATGGCGGGAAGCCTCTTGATCAGCAAACAAAGGCTCCTGCGCAAAGAAGTTCGCAAAAAAAGACAGCCCAAGGTACAAACGAAAATCAAAAAAGTCAAAGTGGATCATCTGGGAAGTCTGGCAATCAGTCAGGCAGCCAGCAGGGAAATCAAACACCAAAACAAACAGCAGCCAACATGCCTGGTGGTTTTTCTAGTAATGACATTCAGCTCTTGTCGCAAGCTGTGTACAGTGAAGCAAGAGGTGAGCCGTATGAAGGACAGGTGGCCATCGCGGCCGTTATCTTAAACCGTTTGAACAATCCGACCTTTCCAAATACGATCGCAGGAGTCATTTTTGAACCGCTTGCGTTTACTGCTGTAGCAGATGGGCAATTTTATATGACGCCAGATGAAACGGCAAAAAAAGCTGTATTTGATGCAATCAATGGCTGGGATCCATCTGAGAGCGCCATCTATTACTTTAATCCTGATACAGCAACAAGTCCATGGATTTGGGGAAGACCACAAATTAAACGAATCGGGAAACATATATTCTGCGAATAAAAAGAGGTGTAAATAAATGATCAGAGGAATATTGATTGCTATTTTAGGAATTGCTGTCATCTCAACAGGTTACTGGGGCTATAAAGAACATCAAGAAAAAGACGCCGTACTGCTTCATGCTGAGAACAACTACCAAAGAGCATTCCATGATTTAACGTATCAGGTGGATCAGCTACATGATAAACTGGGCGCAACACTTGCGATGAACAGCCAAACATCCATCTCACCAGCACTTGCAGATGTATGGAGAATGTCATCAGAAGCGCATAACAATGTCAGCCAGCTCCCACTTACATTGATGCCTTTTAATAAAACGGAAGAATTCCTGGCGAATGTCGGAGATTTTAGCTACAAATCATCAGTCAAATCTTTATCAGATGAACCATTAAATAAAGATACGCACAAAACCATTACAGCTCTATATAATCAAGCGTCAGATATCCAAAACGAACTTAGACAAGTGCAGCACCTCGTACTTAATAAAAACTTAAAATGGATGGATGTTGAAATGGCGCTCGCTGACGGCGATCGAAAGAACGACAACACCATCATTGACGGGCTGAAAACGGTCGAGAGAAATGCAGATGCATTTGCAGATGTCGATCTTGGGCCTACAAATGTGTCCACAGAAAAAGAAACACAAGGCTACAATCATTTAAAAGGCGATAAGATTTCAAAAAAAGAAGCGATCCGCATTGCACAGCAATTCACACCAGACCATAATCAACATTTTAAAGTGAGAAAAAGCGGCAGCAAAACCAATCGCGACGTGTACAGCTTATCGATGTCTGATCCAGACAGCCATGCAAACTTTTATCTAGACTTAACTGAAAAAGGAGGACACCCAGTCTACCTACTTCAGAATCGTGACGTGAAAAAACAGAAAATCAGTTTGAATGAGGCATCAGAAAAAGCACTCAGCTTCCTAAAGAAGCAAGGGTTTGACACAGAATCGTTCCATTTAGATGAAAGTGCACAATTTGATAATATCGGTGTATTTACCTATGTTCCTCTTCAGAAAAATGTTCTGCTTTATCCAGATAGTATACGCATGAAAGTCGCATTGGACGATGGTGAGGTTGTTGGGTTTTCAGCGAAGGATTACTTAACGAATCATAAAACACGAGACATTAAAGCACCTAAAATCTCGCAAAAAGAAGCGAAAAAAACATTAAATCAGCATGTAAAGATCGAAGATACTCATTTAGCGATTGTGCAAAATGATATGTCAGAGGAAGTTCTGTGCTATGAGTTCCTCGGAACGATAAAAAACGATACGTATCGCATGTTCATTAATGCAGATACTGGAAAAGAAGAACGAGTAGATAAACTAAAAAACGCAGAACCTATATATAAAGACCTATAGAAAAGGAAACGAGGAAAAGGCTAATAAGTCTTTTCCTTTTGTTTTAGACATGGTTTAATATAGGAGAGGATACGATTTCACAGATGAAAAGAGTGATGAGGAATGTTACAAATAGGGGATGCAATCACAATTGAATATGTCAATGAGAACAAAGAAGTGAAAACAGCAAAATCGAAGGTTTTGGAAAATAATAACGATGATATTTGCATTAATTATCCAGCGGATAAAGAAACGGGACGCACCATCTACTTAAACCAGCAAACAGAAATCACCGTCTTCTTTTTTGACGAAAATCAAATTCCATACAAATGTACAAGCGAAGTCATCGGAAAAAGAAAAGAAGATATTCCGATGATTGTTATTTCCATTCCGCCAAAGGAAGAAATGATTCGCCTTCAGCGAAGAGAATATCTGAGAGTGGATACGATGGTCAAAGCTACTATCATGCAAACGGACGAAGAGGCCTTTGAGACGTTTATTGTAAATATGAGTGCTGGCGGCGTAGCGATCTCTGTTCCTGAGGGCGTGTCATTGAAAGAATATGGAGAAGTGGTCACAGAGTTTGAACTTCCCCTAAAAGAGCCTGTGAAAATAAAAGCGGTTGCAGAGATGAATCGAGTATATGAAGATGAACAGTCTGGCAAAAAAAGAGCGATCATGGAGTTTTCAGAGATCACAAATGATCACCAGCAGCACATCATGAAATACTGCTTCCAGCAGCAGCTTTTAACACGTGTGAAAAAAGCATAAGAATAAAGGGTGTAAAAAGCTTCCATACTAGAGAGGGAAGAATCTAGCGTGGAGGCTTTTTGTATGAAGACAATGGAAAGATGGTTATTGAAAGTGGTGCTCATTCAGCTGGTTTTATTGCTTACCGTTCAGATCACACTTCATTTGACGAAAGGAGAACTTTTTTTGTCAAAAGTCGTGCAGTATGAGGGTGTGAACAACATGAGCATTGAAGAATGGATTGAAACGTTTAAGCAGAAGGATTGATAGAAAATTCCCCCGTTTGAGCGGTGATCGTGTTACAATTCATAAGGGAGATTCAATCAAGGAGAGGTATTATGAAAAAGAAATTATCTATTGCAATTGACGGTCCTGCAGCAGCAGGCAAAAGCACTGTGGCAAAAATTGTCGCAGCCAAAAAATCATATATTTATATTGATACAGGTGCTATGTACCGCGCGATTACACTTGCGGCACTCAATCAAGGTGTAGACCTTGAAGACGAACAGGCACTTGATTCATTACTGAAAAAAACGGTCATTGAACTAGTCACAACAGACGAGGGTCAAAAAGTCCATCTAAACAATACGGATGTCACAGAGGATATTCGCACAGACCGCGTAAGCAACCAAGTATCGGTTGTTGCAAAGCACAGAGCTGTTCGGGAAGAAATGGTCCGCAGGCAGCAAGAGCTTGGCAAACGAGGCGGCGTCGTTATGGACGGAAGAGACATAGGCACTCACGTACTTCCAGATGCTGAAGTGAAAATTTTCTTGCTTGCATCAGTAGAAGAAAGAGCAAAACGCCGCTTTGAAGAGAATCAGAAAAAAGGCTACGATGTCAATTACGATCAGCTGATCGAAGAGATTGCAAGACGCGATAAGCTTGATTCTGAGCGCGAAGTTTCACCTTTGAAGAAAGCAGATGACGCCATTGAGATTGACACCACTTCCCTTTCTATTCAAGAGGTGGCAGGGAAAATTTTAGATGCAGCAGACCGCGTGGAGAAACAGTAAGAAATTTTAGAAAACTTTTATAAGTTAGAGGTTTATCTCTTGACAAACAAGGTCTTTTATTAGAAGTTTATACTAATACTATTTTTATTGATCATTCAAGCAATTATATTGATTTGAATGTTTCTATAATACATATTCGGCTGGCAATCATCATGCTTAAGACACATATTCGCCCAGTCGTTTTAACTAAGCTGTGTAGGTTTGGACCAAGGAGGTTATCGAAATGACAGAGGAAATGAATCAAATCGATGTTCAGGTACCAGAGGTTGGAGATGTAGTGAAAGGGATTGTTTCTAAAGTTGAGGACAAGCATGTCAATGTAGATATCGTCAATGTGAAACAACCTGGTATCATCCCAATCAGTGAATTATCAAGTCTTCACGTTGAAAAAGCATCAGATGTCGTGAAAGATGGCGACGAGTTAGAGCTTAAAGTAACAAAGGTCGAAGACGATGCTTTGATTTTATCTAAACGTGCTGTTGATGCAGACCGCGCTTGGGAAGACCTAGAGAAAAAGTTTGACACAAAAGAGGTATTTGAAGCTGAAGTAAAAGACGTTGTAAAAGGTGGTCTTGTCGTTGACATTGGTGTGCGCGGATTTATTCCTGCATCTCTTGTAGAAGCACACTATGTAGAAGACTTCACAGATTACAAAGGGAAAACACTCTCACTTGTCGTGGTAGAACTTGACCGCGAAAAAAATCGCGTGATTCTCTCGCACCGTGCAGTCGTTGAGCAAGAGCAATTAGACAAAAAGCAAGACTTCCTGCAAAAGCTTGAAGTAGGCAGTGTGATTGATGGTAAAGTGCAGAGGCTTACTGATTTTGGTGCATTTGTTGACATTGGCGGCATTGATGGATTAGTTCACATTTCTCAACTATCCCATGCGCATGTTGAAAAGCCATCTGACGTAGTAGAAGAAGGACAGGAAGTCAAGGTCAAAGTACTTGCTGTTGATCGTGATAACGAACGTATCTCACTATCTATTAAAGAAACATTACCAGGACCTTGGAGCCAAATTGGTGAAAAGGTAAAACAAGGTGATGTGCTTGAAGGAACCGTTCAACGTCTTGTGAGCTTTGGTGCATTTGTTGAAATTCTGCCAGGTGTAGAAGGGCTTGTGCATATTTCCCAAATCTCTCATAAACATATCGGCACGCCGCAAGAAGTCCTTGAAGAAGGGCAGACTGTGAAAGTGAAAGTGCTTGATGTGAATGAAGACGAAGAGCGCATTTCACTAAGCATCCGTGATTTAGAAGAAAATCCTGAAAAACAAATCGAAGAGGATTATCGTCAATATCAGGCGAAAGAAGAAAACACAAGCGGATTCCAGCTTGGTGACCTGATCGGCGATAAACTCAATAAACTAAAATAATTTGGTGATCAAAATTGACGCGAGCAGAAAGAAAGAAGCAGCATATTGAGCATGCGCTGTCCACTGGCCAGCATGCAGCAACAGGTTTAGATGATGTTTCCTTCGTTCACGCCAGTTTACCAGATCTTGCGACATCACAAATTGATACACATACGACAATTGGCGGACTGACTTTCGGTTCGCCAATTTTTATCAATGCAATGACTGGCGGAGGCGGAGAATCCACCTATGAGATCAACCGCTCTTTATCGATCGCAGCGAAGGAGACCAATATACCAGTAGCAGTTGGATCACAAATGGCTGCACTGAAAGATAAAGAAGAAAGACGAACATATGAAGTCGTTCGTAAAGTCAATCCGGATGGAATTGTATTTGCGAATTTAGGCAGTGAAGCGACAATGAAGCAAGCTCAAGAAGCAGTCAACATGCTCGAGGCAAATATGCTCCAAATTCATCTGAATGTCATCCAAGAGATTGTCATGCCTGAAGGCGATCGCGATTTCAGGGGGGCGCTTGAGCGGATTGCAGCTATCGTTGAATCTGTTGGTGTGCCTGTTGTTGTAAAAGAAGTCGGATTTGGCATGAGCAAGGAGACGGCAGGAAAGTTATTCCATGCTGGGGTTGCAGCCGTTGATGTAGGCGGATTTGGTGGAACGAACTTTTCTAAGATTGAAAATCTCCGCCGCCAAAAAGCACTTCGTTATTTTGATCAATGGGGAATTCCAACTGCAGCGAGTCTTGCTGAAGTACATACTGCCTTTCCGAATCAAACGATTTTAGCTTCCGGAGGTATTCAAGATGCTCTTGATGTAACCAAATCAATGGCTCTTGGCGCATCTGCTGCTGGTCTAGCTGGATTTTTCTTAAAATCATTGACCAGTGGAGGAGAAAGCGGCCTCATCGCAGATATCATGGAACTTCAAGAAGATATCAAGATGATGATGACAGTGCTTGGCGTGAAGACGATTGAAGAACTGAGACAGGCTCAAGTTGTGATCTCAGGGGAAACAAGTCATTGGCTCAAAGAAAGAGGCGTTGACACAACGTACTATAGTAAGAGAGGCATGTGATATCACATGCCTCAGCGCGTAGACAAACCCACGCATTCGGCGTCAGTCCTGCGTGCCGGTGCTCACGAATGTACAATTCGCTCCGCTCCGGTACTCGTCCTTCCTAGGGCTGCAAAGGTTTTCTATCACGCTGAAAAGAAGACAAAGGGCTAAAATAAACATCATTTTAGCCCTTTGTCAACAAATCTAAGGCATGTGATGATCACATGCCTTTTTTTATTGATTTCTTTTTCGAGCGCTTTCTGGACCTTCTAATGCTGTTGCACCCTTATGATGAATGGATTGATCGCGGTCAGATTCCACTCTTCTTGACGCCTTTAAACGCTTTTCCTGTCTATCTTTTCCCATCATGTATCCCTCCTCAGGTTATTAGGGTGTCACCTCTTGTTTATTTCATACAGAGCCGGTAACGATCCGCATGTTTAAAAAATGGAGATTTTCCCATAATGTAATTGAGGTGATGAGGCGTTGGAGGCTTTGTACTATTATTGGTCTATATGGTTCGTTTGGATTATGGTGACATTTATCATGGAAAAAAGTTTGTGGCGCACCGTGCTGGGCATCTGTGTACTTGTCCATATTATATTCAGTCATGTCATGATATCCGTTTTAGATATAAGCATCAATGCGGGTTTCTTGATGACTTTTTTATATGCATGTGCTGCTTTCGTCATATTCAGGCCTAGTTACCGAATGATGAGAATCATGCAATTGGGCTCGATGGTGAGCGCGTATGCCTTTTTTATGATATTTGCATTATATGACCCTGTTTGGTTCACGATAATAAAGGTGGATTGGGTCGTATTTGCCCTGCTGATCTTAATGTGTATGACATATGGACAGCCGTTAACGGAAAGAATCACCTTATGGATGATGTCAGTATGTCTCGGCGAAGCCCTTTATGCGCTGACGATTCACCGCCTCACATCATCAATTGTCATAGGGGATCTCTCTTTTCTTTCCTTCGTTGTACAAGGAGCCGTCTTCCTATTAGGTGTCGATCAGTTTGAAAAGCTCTTGAACGCCCGTTCATCAAGAAAATCAGTAAAAGGGGCTGCAAAATCAACATGACAGATTATACGTTTCCTGTGATTATTGGTGTCATCTTTGGGATGGCGGCCAGACTTTACATGTTAAGAACGGATTACCGGCAATACCCTACGTATATTCATGGACAAGTGATTCACATTGCACTTGGTTTTATTGCGTCAGGATTAGGTGCGATCATTATGCCTGCACTAATTCAGGAGGAATTTACAGCGATTACCTTTCTCACTTTGGCAGCCACGCAATTTCGAGATGTCCGAAATATGGAAAGAAATACGTTAACCCAAATGGATTCGTATGAGCTTGTCTCACGAGGCAGTACATATATAGAGGGCATTGCCATTGCCTTTGAAAGTCGAAATTATATTGCGATTCTCACTGCACTTATTACAACGACAGCCTGTATTTTCTTCTCGCTTGTTGTTGGAACAGTAGTCGGTATTCTTTGTTTTTTCATGGCAAAGCTATTAATGTCAGGCAGTCAATTAAAGGATATCGTCAGCATTCAAAAAGGGGAACTTCGCTTTGATGGGGCAGGGCTTTATGTGAATGATATATACATTATGAATATCGGGCTGCCTGAAAAGCAAAAGCTCATTTTAGAGCATGGTATGGGTTTTATTTTGACACCGAAAAATTTCAACTCTGCTACAACGATTGCTAACCTTGGACAGCGGCAAGCCATTTTATTTGATTTATCGAACGTGCTTGGCGTGTACCGCGATTCTGGTGAACCATCGCTCTGTCCGCTCGCAAAACGTGATCTGAATACCGGTACACTTGGTGTGTTCATTTTACCGCAATGGCAGCGTGAAGATTTGGCTGTCCGTGTATTAGAAGAGGTGCCTATTTTAGAAAATGCCATAAGAATGCCGACAGATTTCATTAAAAAGAAAGTGAGGTAATAGGGCATGGCGAACACTATTGAACAATTTATATTGGCTGTGGCAACAACTAATAAAGAGCGGGTCATTGGCGGAACAGCGGTTTTTTTCTGTGAAAATAAAGAAGAGCTCGACATGTATGCCATGAATTTAGAGGCCATTTTAGATGGAATTGCACACGGCATTGGAGAAGATCTTTACTTGATTGTCAAACATTTTTAAGTTATTCATTGTGGTCTGATTAAAAATTGATATAATATATAAGTTGAACCCTTCATGTTTGAAGGGTTTATTTCATAAAACTGAATGAAAATTATAAATCCCGGTTGAAACATGATGATGAACATATTGAATCGCGGCTGGATTGAAAGGAAGGGTACTATGGGTAAACCTGTCGTAGCCATTGTTGGAAGGCCCAACGTTGGAAAATCTACAATTTTTAATCGAATCGCAGGCGAAAGAATATCGATTGTAGAAGACACACCTGGTGTAACAAGAGATCGAATCTATAGCTCTGCTGAATGGTTAAATTATGACTTTAATTTAATAGATACTGGTGGAATTGATATTGGAGATGAGCCATTCTTGGCGCAAATTCGCCATCAGGCAGAAATCGCAATGGACGAAGCGGATGTCATTATCTTTATGGTGAATGGCCGAGATGGCGTGACATCTGCGGATGAAGAAGTCGCAAAAATTTTATATCGCACGAAAAAGCCAGTTGTACTTGCTGTCAATAAACTGGACAACCCTGAAATGAGAAGCGACGTGTATGACTTTTATGCACTCGGATTTGGCGAGCCGTATCCGATTTCTGGAACACACGGATTAGGTCTTGGTGACCTGCTTGATGCAGTGGCAGAACATTTTAAGAATTTGCCGGATACGCAATATGATGAAGAAGTTGTCCAGTTCTGCTTAATTGGCCGTCCGAATGTAGGGAAATCTTCTTTAGTGAATGCGATGCTCGGAGAAGACCGCGTCATTGTCAGCAACATCGCTGGTACAACAAGAGATGCTGTCGATACGATGTTTACGTACAATCAGCGTGACTTTGTCATTGTTGATACAGCAGGTATGAGGAAAAAAGGGAAAGTATATGAAACAACAGAGAAATACAGTGTACTTCGTGCATTAAAAGCCATTGACCGCTCTGATGTTGTCGCTGTTGTACTTGACGGCGAGGAAGGCATTATTGAGCAGGATAAACGAATTGCTGGCTATGCACACGAAGCTGGTAAAGCTGTTGTCATCATTGTGAACAAATGGGATGCTGTTGAAAAAGATGAGCGTACGATGAAGGAATTTGAGCAAAACATCCGCGAGCATTTTCAATTCCTTGATTATGCACCTGTCTTGTTTATGTCTGCTCTTACGAAAAAGAGAATTCATACATTAATGCCGTCCATTATCACAGCAAGCGAAAACCATGCAATGCGCGTTCAAACCAATATTTTAAATGATATCATCATGGATGCGGTGGCGATGAATCCAACGCCGACCCATAACGGACAGCGCCTAAAGATTTACTATGCAACACAGGTGGCCATTAAGCCTCCGTCCTTCGTTGTGTTTGTCAACGATCCAGAGCTTATGCACTTTTCTTATGAGCGTTTCCTAGAAAACCGCATTCGAGATGCATTTGGTTTTGAAGGAACACCAATTAAAATATTTGCGAGAGCGAGAAAATAAAAAGGGTGAGCAGGATGAAGAAAATTTCAGTACTTGGAGCAGGCAGCTGGGGAACAGCTCTTGCGCTTGTATTAGCTGATAATCATCATGATGTACACATGTGGGGACATAGACAAGAGCTCATTGATCAAATCAATGAGAAACATGAAAATCATGATTACTTGCCAAATGTCGAACTGCCAGCGTCTATTCAGGCGACAACCGATATGAAGCAGGCTTTAGAGGGGACAGAGGCGGTTATTGTCGCTGTGCCAACAAAAGCCATTCGTGAGGTATTGAAGCAGGCAAATGAGCTGATCTCATCGAAGGTGCCATTTGTCCATGTCAGTAAGGGAATTGAACCAGATACACTTCTTAGAATTTCTCAAATGATTGAACAAGAAGTCCCATCTGAGAAAAGAGAGGCTGTCGTTGTCCTATCAGGACCGAGTCATGCAGAAGAAGTAGGTCTGCGTCATCCGACAACTGTCACTGTCTCGTCAGAAAACATTGAAGCAGCTCAATTTGTTCAAGATTTATTCATGAACAATCATTTTAGAGTGTACACAAACCCTGATGTGATTGGGGTGGAAATTGGCGGCGCATTGAAAAATATCATTGCTCTTGCGGCTGGTATTACAGACGGACTTGGATATGGTGACAATGCAAAAGCGGCGCTTATCACAAGAGGACTTGCTGAAATCGCACGTCTTGGCACAAAAATGGGAGGGAATCCCCTTACATTTGCCGGATTAACAGGCGTTGGCGATTTAATTGTGACATGTACAAGTGTTCATTCGCGTAACTGGCGCTGCGGGAATTTACTCGGTAAAGGATATAAGCTCGAAGAAGTGCTTGAAAAAATGGGCATGGTTGTCGAAGGCGTCCGCACAACAAAAGGCGCTTATCAGCTCTCCAAAGAATACAAGGTCAGCATGCCGATCACAGAGGCTCTTTACGGCGTCCTGTTTGAAGGGAAAAAGGTGGACGATGCTGTAGAATCATTGATGGCACGTGTGAAAACACATGAGATGGAAGACCTTGTGAACATGTTTGAAAACCAAACAAAATAAAAGGAAAGACTGAACTTAGGCATGTAGAGGATGCAAGAAGGGGAAGACTTGCATAACATAGCAATGAAGTTTGAATAGAGCTTTGCCTCTACAGAATGAGGAAAATAGTCGATCCAATGACTGAAGCAGAGTCCCCCTCTTTGCTTCAGTTTTTTTATGCGCTTTTTTCTGAATGATTGGAAAAATGATTGATATTTACCTTATTTTTGGTTTAAAATGAAATATAAACGCTTACAATTCGTTCGTTTTGAAGGGGGACAGGCACGATGAGTTTTGCTTTAATCAAGATGTGGTTTGCGCTTGGTTCAATGGGGCTCATGTTTTTAGCCGTAGTAACCATTTATCTCAGCAGGTTTAAGCTGAAAAGCAAATTTCTTAAAATAACGGCCTCGACCGTTGCATACAGCTTGATGCTGATATCAGGTATCATTGTGTTTTTAGTTGTCTTTAGCGGACCGGTCAATGAATAAAGAAAAAGGAAGAATGTGATGATCAAAGCAAAAGTCAGTGTCACACTGTTAGCACTTATTTTATTAACAGGATGTCTGTATCCAGAAAATCGCAAAGCTGAGAACCGGGTGCCATATGAAGAGCAGCTGCAAAGTGTACAGACAGCGATTGAGGAATTTCAAAAAGCAACAAATGGTCTTTTGCCTATAGAAACGAAAGAAGCAGACACGCCGGTTTATCAGAAATATGTCATCGACTTTAAGCGCTTGTCACCAAGATATTTACACGACGTACCGTCTACATCTTATGAAGGCGGGGGCGAATATATTTATGTCCTTACAGACGTCGAAAAGAAACCCACTGTGAAACTGCTTGATGTCAAAATGACGCAGACCATCAATGAATTACGTCTTAGGATCAAGATGTATCAAGATGAACATACATATCCGCCATACGGCAAAGTCGTATCAGCCAATTTATATACGTTAAATGAAAAAAAATTAGGATTAAAATCGCCGCCTGCGGTCATGAGTCCTGTGACAGGGAATTCCCTCCCATTACTAATTTCATCAAACGGTGACATCTATGTGGACTACCGCAGTGATTTTGCTCATATTTTGAAGAATTCGAAGCAAAAGCTGAAACCAGGTGAAAACATTCAAGATGTATATTGGCAGGAAACCCCGTTTGTACCCGCGTTTTCTGTCCCATATACCATCAACAAAAAAGGTGAGCCTGCCTTTTTAGAAAAAAAGACGTCATAAACAAGAATGAACCTTTTTCCTCTGCATATAAATGAGGAGAAAGGTTTTTTTATGGCTAAACATACTCTCAAAACAAAAAGGTGTCATATTCAAATAGGACAACGTCATACACATATATTGTCCAGACACCTTTCAAGCACAGTTTGATTGAAGAATAGAGTATTTAATTTGAAAACGAGGATAGCAAGTCCGGGAGGGGATCACTTGGAAAAAGTCGATATTTTCAAGGATATCGCTGAACGAACAGGAGGCGATATATATTTAGGAGTCGTTGGCGCTGTTCGTACAGGGAAATCTACGTTTATTAAAAAGTTTATGGAGCTCGTGGTGCTCCCGAATATCAATAATGAGGCAGATCGTGCAAGAGCACAGGATGAATTGCCACAAAGCGCAGCAGGAAAAACCATTATGACCACAGAGCCAAAATTTGTACCGAATCAAGCAGCATCAATTCACGTGAGTGACGGCCTTGATGTCAACATCAGACTTGTCGATTGTGTGGGATACACTGTCCCTGGTGCGCGCGGGTATGAAGATGAAAATGGCCCAAGAATGATCAATACGCCGTGGTATGAAGAGCCAATCCCGTTTCATGAAGCAGCGGAAATTGGTACACGCAAGGTCATTCAAGAGCATTCAACAATAGGTGTAGTCATTACAACAGATGGTTCCATTGGAGAAATTCCAAGACATGATTATATTGAATCTGAAGAACGTGTAATTGATGAACTCAAAGAGGTTGGAAAGCCGTTTATTATGGTCATTAACTCTGTGAGGCCATATCATCCTGAAACAGAAGCGCTCCGGCAAGAACTTAGCCAAAAGTATGATATTCCAGTACTCGCCATGAGCGTAGAAAGTATGAGAGAGCAAGACGTACTCAGCGTTCTTCGTGAAGCATTATATGAATTCCCAGTTCTAGAGGTGAATGTGAACCTGCCAAGCTGGGTGATGGTGCTAAAAGAAGATCACTGGCTGAGAGAGAGCTATCAGGATTCAGTAAAGGAAACTGTAAAGGATATTAAAAGATTAAGAGATGTCGACCGTGTCGTTGGTCAATTCAGTGAATTTGATTTTATCGAAAGAGCGGGTTTAGCAGGAATTGAAATGGGTCAGGGGATTGCGGAGATTGACCTGTATGCGCCAGATGATCTATATGATCATATTTTAAAAGAAGTGGTTGGTGTAGAAATTAGAGGAAAAGACCATCTTCTAGAGCTCATGCAAGACTTTGCTCATGCTAAGACAGAATATGATCAAGTATCAGACGCATTAAAAATGGTGAAGCAGACTGGTTACGGGATTGCAGCGCCAGCGTTATCAGATATGAGTTTAGATGAGCCAGAAATCATTAGGCAGGGATCAAGATTCGGCGTGAGATTAAAAGCGGTCGCTCCATCTATTCACATGATCAAAGTAGATGTAGAGAGCGAATTTGCACCGATTATCGGAACAGAAAAACAAAGTGAAGAGCTTGTCCGCTACTTAATGCAAGACTTTGAAGATGATCCACTTTCGATCTGGAATTCAGATATATTTGGCCGCTCCCTCAGCTCCCTTGTTAGAGAAGGCATTCAAGCTAAGCTGTCTCTCATGCCGGAAAATGCAAGATATAAGCTGAAGGAAACACTTGAAAGAATCATCAACGAAGGATCCGGCGGTTTGATTGCGATTATTTTATAGCAAGTGAGACCTCTCATTGATAGGGGTCTTTTTTTGCGTATTGAATGAGTCATAAAAAGACAATTGTATAAAGATTAGTCAGATTCAGGTTGAAATTAGGAATATTCGTTCGCAAAAGTGCCCTTAATCCTTGACGAATAAGGATTCTACCCTTTAAAATGCTTGATATGGTATTTCATATGTGTTAATCTACTTACAGAAAATCTTCACTTTGTTGGACAAACATTCCTTCAAAGAGATGTTTTCTAATGAAAAGCCATGTATAACGCTTTCTAGGACGCTCTTTTTTCTAAAAAAGGGTATAGAAAGAAGATGAATTGTGAAGAAATGATAACAATCTATTGAATGCATATTTTTGGGAGGAGGTGAAAGGCATGAACAAGACAGAACTTATTAACGCGGTTGCTGAAGCAAGCGAGTTATCTAAAAAAGACGCGACAAAAGCAGTTGATTCTGTTTTTGATACAATTTTAGATGCACTTAAAAATGGTGACAAAATCCAACTTATTGGTTTTGGTAACTTTGAAGTACGTGAGCGTTCAGCTCGTAAAGGACGTAACCCACAAACTGGTGCAGAGATCGAAATCCCTGCAAGCAAAGTACCTGCTTTCAAACCAGGTAAAGCACTTAAAGACGCGGTGGCAGGTAAATAATCGTTATGTGTAATGATCCTGTTGAAGGAGTTATACATATACAGTTTCACACTGGTCTAGAAAAGCCCCTTTCATAAGGGGCTTTTCCTTTTGAATCAAAAGGTTCGTTTAGAACGCTCTCCTTTGCTTTTAGGATCTGAAGTGTGCTAGAATCTGAATGAAATGTAATCGCCTTTGGAGGATATAATACATGAGTGAAATAAATAAAGAATTAATTGAACACGCGGTACGCGATATATTAAAAGCAATCGGAGAAGATCCGGATCGTGAAGGACTTCTTGATACCCCAAAACGAGTCGCAAAAATGTATGAAGAAGTGTTCTCGGGATTAAATGAAGATCCAAAAGAACATTTTAAAACCATTTTTGGCGAAGACCACGAAGAACTCGTCCTTGTAAAAGATATTGCTTTCCATTCAATGTGTGAACACCACCTTGTACCTTTCTACGGGAAAGCCCATGTTGCTTATATTCCGCGCGGAGGAAAAGTAACGGGACTTAGTAAGCTGGCAAGAGCTGTAGAAGCCGTGGCTAAACGCCCGCAGCTTCAGGAACGCATTACATCAACCATTGCAGATAGTATGGTGGAAACACTTAATCCGCATGGCGTGATGATTGTCGTTGAAGCAGAGCATATGTGTATGACGATGCGCGGAGTGAAAAAGCCAGGCGCTAAAACAGTCACATCAGCCGTCCGCGGCACATTTGCAAATGATGCAGCCGCAAGAGCAGAAGTGCTTTCCTTTATTAAAAACGACTAATTCAATAGATGGAAGGTGAACAAAATGAGTGAAAATAAAGCATCTGATTTTGTGGTGATTAAAGCCATTGATAATGGTGTAAACGTCATCGGCCTAACAAGAGGCTCTGATACAAGATTTCACCATTCCGAGAAACTCGATAAAGGTGAAGTGATCATTGCACAATTTACTGAGCATACGTCAGCGATCAAAGTAAGAGGCGATGCTGTCATTCAAACAAGCTTCGGCGAAATTCAAAGCGAAGCAAAGAAATAAAGAACTTGTAGCACTTGATAGCATAAAAGTGAGAGCTGATATGGTATAATAAATCTCTATACAATGTGCAGGTCTACATATGAAACTGTAATTTTTGGGACAAGGGTGATATCTTTGCAAGACATCTACGGAATTTTATCTAATCTAAATATAAAATTAAATAAAAAGCTTTCTCATCCTTATTTGGCGAAGCATTTACGCGCACCACTCATCGATGAAGATAAGCTCCTTCTTTTTCATGCAATGTTTGAAGAAGCTCAAATTGATGCAGAGAAAAAAGAAAATTATATTTTAACGGCGATGCTTGTGCAAATTGCCCTTGATACCCATGACGAAGTCACAACTGCTGCAGCCATCAAGCAAGACGAATTCAAAAATCGTCAGCTGACCATCCTGGCAGGAGACTATTTCAGCGGTCTCTATTATTCTCTTCTCTCTGACATGAAAGACATTTATATGATCCGCACGCTCGCTACGGCGATCAAAGAGATCAATGAACATAAAATTAGACTGTATGACCGGTCCATTCAAGATGCAGCGCACTTTTACAAAAGTGTAGCTACAGTTGAATCTGCGCTTTTCCAAAGGATTTCTGAGCATTTTCAATTAACGCATTGGAATGAGATTGCAAGTCGTTTTCTTGTTTATAAACGCTTCATGAAACAAGCAGAAAATGACAAACATTTAAAACTTTTTTTGAACGATCGTTATACGGACGCCTATTCGTGCTTTGACAATTTTGAGAATGAAGGCTATGAAAAGGCCAAACGAACGATCAAGGAGCACCTTGTTTCATCTCCGGTCGTTCAAAAAGAGCTATTAAATCGCTTGGATCATATGAAAAATGAGCCTGCGTACCATCAGAAAGTGGAAGAAGGGTAAGTCATGCAGCAATCAAAAGAACAGCGAGTACACGGTGTATTTGAAAAAATTTATAAAAACTATGATCAAATGAACTCTGTCATCAGCTTTAAACAGCATAAAAAATGGCGCGATAAAACAATGAAACTTATGAATGTGCAAAAAGGGTCTAAAGCATTAGATGTATGCTGCGGGACAGCCGATTGGACAATTGCGCTTGCAGATGCTGTTGGAGAAAAAGGCGAGGTCAAAGGCCTTGATTTCAGTAAAAACATGCTGAGTGTTGGAGAAACGAAGGTGAAGACTGGGGGCTACAAACAAATTGAATTGCTTCATGGCAATGCGATGGAGCTCCCTTTTGAGGACAACTCATTTGATTATGTCACCATCGGTTTTGGACTTAGAAACGTTCCTGATTATTTAACGGTGCTCAAGGAAATGACAAGAGTAGTGAAGCCTGGCGGAATGGTTGTCTGTCTGGAGACTTCACAGCCTGAGATGATCGGCTTTAAACAGGGCTACTACATCTATTTCAAATACATTATGCCGCTCTTTGGTAAACTGTTTGCCAAAAGCTATCAGGAGTATTCATGGCTTCAAGAATCAGCCAAAACGTTCCCTGGCATGAAAGAGCTGGCGGCTCTGTTCGAAGAGGCCGGGTTGTCTGATGTCTCGTATCATCCATTTACAGGCGGTGTAGCAGCAACACATATCGGAAAGAAGCTTTGAATAAACGATATTTGGGTGAAGATAATGAAACTAAAAGCAATGATCTCTTTTTTAAATCATGATATCGATATAATTGAAAAAGAGCTTGAACAAACAGTTCGCTCTGATTATGCATTATTAAGTGAAGCAGGTCTTCATTTGCTGCAAGCGGGCGGAAAACGAATCCGCCCCGTTTTTGTTCTCCTTTCAGGCATGTTTGGTGACTATGACATTAATAAAATTAAATATGTTGCCGTTGCCCTCGAGCTGATTCATATGGCATCACTTGTTCACGATGATGTCATTGATGATGCAGAGCTGAGAAGAGGCAAACCAACGATAAAGGCAAAATGGGATAACAGAATTGCCATGTACACAGGGGATTATATGTTTGCGAGATCACTTGAATACATGACAAAAATCAATCACCCAATGGCACATGAAATTTTGTCAAAAATGGTCGTCGAGCTTTGTCTTGGTGAGATAGAGCAAGTGAAAGATAAATATAATATGGATCAAAACCTCCGTACATATTTAAGAAGAATCAAACGAAAAACAGCCTTGCTCATTGCAGGCAGCTGTCAATTAGGCGCTATTGCAGCAGGTACAGATGAAAAAACACATAAAGCCCTCTATTGGTTTGGATACTATGTCGGCATGTCCTATCAAATCATTGATGATGTCCTTGATTTCACATCAACTGAAGAGGAGCTGGGCAAGCCTGTCGGAGGAGACCTTTTACAAGGGAATGTCACACTCCCAGTCTTATATGCACTGAAAAATCCGACGCTACAAGGTCAATTGAAGCTGATCAATAGTGAAACGACGGAGAAGCAGCTGGAGCCTGTCATTGAAAGCCTCAAACAAACAGATGCGATCGACCGCTCGATTCGAGTGAGTGAAATGTATTTGAAAAAAGCTTTTGAACAGCTCGACAAACTTCCTCGAGGACGTGCGAGAACGTCACTCGCCTCCATTGCAAAATATATTGGGAAACGAAAATTCTAATCAACGTGATGTTGATTGGTTTTTTTGTGAAATTTTTTGTCAAAAATTGATTATTATAAAAAAAAATGATACGATCACTTTGTAACAATGTAAGCCTATACATACATAACGACGGGGTGGAAAACGTATATGGACAAAACATTTCTTATGGTCAAACCTGATGGTGTGGAAAGACAATTAATCGGTGACATTGTGTCAAGATTCGAAAAAAAGGGGCTTCAGCTTGTTGGTGCAAAACTAATGAGTATTCCAAAGGAAGTAGCAGAAACCCATTACGGAGAGCATAAAGAAAAACCGTTTTTCGGGGAATTGGTTGACTTTATTACGTCAGGACCTGTATTTGCAATGGTATGGCAAGGTGAACAGGTAGTAGACGTGACAAGACAGATTATCGGCAAAACAAATCCGAAGGAAGCGCTTCCAGGCACAATAAGAGGAGACTATGGATTGACTGTTGGGAAAAACATTATCCATGGGTCAGACTCACCAGAAAGTGCTGAAAGAGAAATTAACTTATTCTTCAAACAAGAAGAACTCACAAGCTGGGATCAAACCATCTCAAGCTGGATTTATTAAGATTCAAGCCAAGGTGTTCATCTAATGAGCACTTTGGCTTTTTTTATATTGAACTTTCTACACGAAATTTCTCATGAGAAGATACAAATTTTCGATAAAAACAGCTATACTAGGACAAAGATAGATGAGACAGGAGAGGACATTGATGGATCCATATCAAGTATTTGTTGGAAAATGGAAAAAACTAACCGGGGTTGATCTGAATTTATATAAAGAAGCACAAATGAAACGAAGATTAACCTCACTTTATGATAAAAAAGGATATAAAGATTTTGAAGCATTCGCGGCCGCGCTTGAAAAGGACAAAGCATTATTAGATGAGACGATGGACCGCATGACGATAAATGTGTCAGAATTTTACCGAAACTATCAGCGCTGGGAAGTACTTGATCAAAAAATCCTGCCGCTGCTTTCGAAAAATGGCGGCACCTTAAAGATTTGGAGTGCAGCATGTTCGACAGGAGAGGAGCCATATACACTCTCCATGCTGCTGTCAAGCCATCCTCTTGTGAAAGACTTCCAAATTATTGCAACTGATATTGATGATAAAGTTCTGCAGTCAGCTCAAAAAGGCAGATATCATGAACGCTCTCTGCAAGAGGTGCCAGATCATATCAAGCAAAAATATTTCACAAAAGAAGATTCTTCATTTTACACTGTGAAGGATGAGGTTCGAAAGCATATTCAATTTAAGAAGCACAACCTTTTAGCAGATCCATATGAAAAACAGCTTGACCTCATCGTCTGCCGAAATGTACTGATTTACTTTACTGAAGAGGCAAAAGAAGAAATTTACTTAAAAATGAGCAGCAGTTTAAAACAAAATGGCGTATTATTTGTTGGTTCTACAGAGCAAATTTTTCACCCAGAAAAGTTTGGACTGACATCTGCTGATACTTTCTTTTATCAAAAGAAGGGTATGTAGCTGACTTTTTAGTAGCAAGTGTGTTATTATATTTTTACTTAAAAGCGTTAATGCGATGAAGGGAGATTGAGTCATGAGGTACTTAACAGCAGGTGAATCACATGGTCCACAACTGACCACAATTATTGAAGGAGTTCCAGCGGGACTTTACATAGAGCAGGATGACATCAATTATGAATTGGCTAGAAGACAAAAAGGTCATGGCCGCGGAAGAAGAATGCAGATTGAAAAAGACCAGGCGAAAGTGTTAAGTGGTGTTCGCCACGGGAGAACATTAGGTTCCCCAATCGCACTTGTTGTTGAAAACAACGACTGGAAGCATTGGACAAAGGTGATGGGGGCAGAGCCGATCACGGAAGAAGAAGAAAGTGAAATGAAGCGTCAAATCTCCCGTCCAAGACCAGGACATGCGGATTTAAATGGGGCGATCAAATATGGACACCGTGATATGAGAAACGTATTAGAGCGCTCATCAGCCCGCGAGACAACTGTTCGCGTAGCAGCAGGCGCAGTTGCCAAACAAATCTTGGCGCATCTAGGGATTAAAGTAGCTGGCCATGTTCTTGAAATTGGCGGAGTGAAAGCAGCTCATACAGCATATGAGTCTATTGAAGATTTGCAGAAGGTAACAGAAGAATCACCTGTTCGCTGCTATGACAGTGAAGCGGGTCAGAAAATGATGGATGCAATTGATGAAGCGAAGAAAAACGGCGATTCAATTGGCGGAATTGTTGAAGTCATCGTTGAAGGGATGCCGGTTGGGGTTGGCAGCTATGTTCATTACGACCGTAAATTGGACAGCAAGCTTGCTGGCGCTGTACTTAGTATCAACGCTTTTAAAGGGGTTGAATTCGGTATTGGCTTCGAGGCAGCCTCTAAAAATGGCAGTGAGGTCCATGATGAAATTATCTGGGATGAAGAAAAGGGCTATACGAGAAAAACAAATCGCCTAGGTGGTCTTGAAGGCGGAATGTCAACGGGTATGCCAATTGTCGTAAGAGGGGTTATGAAACCAATCCCAACGCTTTATAAGCCGCTTCAAAGCGTTGACATTGAAACAAAAGAACCTTTCTCTGCAAGTATTGAACGATCTGACAGCTGTGCTGTTCCTGCTGCAAGTGTTGTTGCAGAAGCAGTCGTTGCATGGGAAATTGCCAATGCAGTAGTAGAGCAGTTTGGCCTTGACCAAATCGACCGCATTAAAGAAAATGTTGAGAAAATGCGCCAGCTTCAGAGGGAATTTTAATGAAAACACTGGAAGTTAAGACGTCTTCAGCCACTTATCCTGTATTTATCGGTGATGGGATTAAACGCAATATCGTCGACTTGATAACTTCCACTGGGCATTCCTATACGAAGCTCTTAATCGTCACAGATGCAGCTGTTGATGCCATTTATGGTGATGAGATGGTTCGCTTACTTCAGCAGAAGTGGCCTGTGAACAAAGTGGTTGTGCCAAGCGGAGAGCAGTCAAAATCCTTTGCCGAATTTGAGCATATTCATACGAAAGCCATTCAATTTCAGCTTGATCGTTCCTCCTGCATCATTGCACTGGGAGGCGGCGTAATTGGAGATTTGGCTGGCTTTGCTGCTGCCACTTATATGAGAGGCATTGATTTTATCCAAGTGCCGACGACGCTGCTGGCACATGATAGTGCAGTTGGCGGGAAAACAGGGATCAACCATCCGCTCGGTAAAAATTTAATCGGTGCGTTTCATCAGCCGAAAGCTGTGATCTATGATACTAGTATGCTTGAGACACTATCGCAAATTGAACGAAGATCAGGTTTTGCAGAAGTCATCAAACATGCACTGATTTCAAGTGAAGCATTTTTATCAGAACTCATGGCCATTCGTTCTTTGACGGATTTATCAAAAAGCGAGCTGGCACATATGCTGTATCAAGGCATTCAAGTCAAAGCGTCAATCGTTCAAGAAGATGAAAAAGAACAAGGAGTGCGTGCATTTTTGAATTTAGGCCATACACTCGGGCATGCCATTGAAGCAGAGTATGGATATGGCGCCATCACGCACGGAGATGCCATTGCAATCGGCATGCAGTTTGCGCTGTATGTGAGCGAAAAGCAGTTGGGGCTCAGCCTTAATCGTTTGGAACTAAAAGAGTGGATGAAAGAGCTCGGGTTCCCTGTACAAGTCACACAAGATATTTCCACAAAAACTTTTGTTGACCGGATGATTGGAGATAAAAAGGCAAGGGGCGGTAGTGTTCAATTTGTTTTATTAAAACAGGTTGGAGACGTCACCTTGCAGTCTTTCACAAAAGATGAGCTGCACTACTGGCTCGAAGAATGGAAACGGGAGGAGGGATGTCTATGATGTTTCGCGGGATACGTGGGGCTACAACTGTAATAGAAGATACAGAAACAGAAGTGTTAAACAAAACGAAACAGCTGTTAGAAGCGATCATTTCAAGAAACCAAGTAGATCCAGAACGTGTCGTGCAGATCTTGATTTCAGCTACACAAGATATTCACTCCGTTTTTCCGGCAAAAGCACTTCGTCAGTTTGAAGGATGGACATATGTACCAGTTACTTGCATGCAGGAACTGGACATTGATGGCGGTTTAAAGCAATGTATTCGTGTCTTAATGACTGTCCAGACGGATACAAAGCAGGAAGACATACAGCATGTATACTTGGAAGAAGCTGTGACGCTTCGCCCTGATTTACAGTTGACAAAAAACAAGGAATTATAATACGATATGAACAGCCGAAGTTTACACACAGGTGTAAACGGCATTGCAAGCTTAGAGAAGATGAGAATGAGACTAGGGTAGTTGAGATGAGTAGAGTTGAGCAGAGATACGATACTTCTATTTAATCATACTGCCTAAAAGAGCAACCCTCTTTTAGGCTTATTTCGTATACTCATACAAACCCTCTATATGTCCCCTCATTCTCCTTAATCCCATTTAAGGAGTGTGCTTATGAATTCCCAATCAAACCTGACCCAATTTTTAAAGGACAGTGAGTCCTACAAAACGATCCCAATTGTTGAAACCATTACAGTCGATACGCTCTCACCGATTCAAATTGTTGAAAAACTCAAACAAGATATTGTGTATTTGCTAGAAAGCAAAGATGAGTCTTCCAGCTGGTCGAGATATTCCTTTATTGGATTACACCCGTTTTTAACCTTACATGATGACCAAAACAAATACGTTGCACGTAACGCTGCGGGGCAGGAAGTCATGCAAAAGCAAGAGCTGAAAGAACTGCTGGATTGGATGAAAGAGCAATATCAAATCAAAACGCCAGATATTGATATCCCATTTACAGGCGGGGCTGTTGGGTACTTAAGCTACGATCTGATCCCAAACATTGAACCTTCTGTCAGGCCTCACCGCAGCGCATCGCTGGTAGAAAATTGCACATTATTTGTCTGCCAAACGATGATTGCCTTTGATCATGAAACAAATCATGTTCATTTTATCCAATACACTCAGCTGGCCGGACATGAAAGAGAAGACGAAAAAATTCGAGCTTACAAAGAAAATCAAAAACAGCTTGAACAGATGATTCACAAGCTCCATTCAAAGGTTGATATGAAAGAACTGATTTTATCAGGGAATATGAATGAGCCGCCATCCTTTGAACATGTGACGTCAACTTATGAAAAAGCGCAATTTTTAAAAGACGTAGAAAAAATCAAAGAATACATTCGAGCGGGTGACATTTTTCAAGGCGTACTCTCGCAACGATTTGATATCCCTGTATCAGTGAGTTCATTTGAGTTATACCGCGTGCTTCGGATTGTGAATCCATCTCCTTATATGTATTTTATGAAATTAAAAGATCGTGATTTAGTCGGTAGCTCGCCAGAACGATTAATCCATGCCAAAAATGGGCATTTAGAAATTCATCCTATTGCTGGCACAAGAAAACGAGGAACAACAAGAGAAGAGGATGCTGAACTAGCAAGAGAGCTGCTTGAAGATGAAAAGGAAAAAGCCGAGCATTACATGTTAGTGGATCTTGCCAGAAATGATGTAGGCCGTGTGGCAGAATACGGCAGTGTGTCCGTACCAACCTTTACAAAAGTAGTGAACTTCTCTCATGTCATGCACATCATCTCCATTGTGACAGGAAAGCTAAAGCGGGATACACATCCAGTTGATGCGCTCATGTCCGCATTCCCAGCAGGCACATTAACAGGTGCCCCGAAAATAAGAGCGATGCAATTATTAAATGAAATGGAGCCTGAGCCTAGGGAAACGTATGGCGGCTGTATTGCTTATATTGGATTCGACGGCAATATCGACTCTTGTATTACGATTCGTACGATGAGCGTCAAAAATCATACCGCTTCTATACAAGCAGGCGCCGGCATTGTGGCTGATTCTGTCCCAGAAAATGAATGGGAAGAGACTTGTAACAAGGCAGGAGCACTTCTGAAAGCCATTCAGCTTGCGGAACATATTTTCTCAGAAAAGGAGAGTGTGCAGGATGAATCACCGACTATCAGCTCTTGTTAATGGAGGCTTTCTATCAGAAAATGAAGCAAATAAACTCATGCATGATATGATGAGCGGCTTTTTAACAGATGCTGAAGTCGCTGCGAGTCTCTCGATTTTAGCGCATAGAGGAGAAACCGCTGAAGAAATGACGGGTTTTGTGAAAGCCATGCGGCAAAATGCAGCACCAATGGAACAAGCGCTTGATGTTGTAGATACTTGCGGCACAGGAGGCGATGGACTCTCCACCTTTAATATATCAACTGCCGCTGCCATTGTCGCTTCCGCTGCTGGAGCCAAAATCGCCAAACACGGAAATCGATCAGTTTCTTCTAAAAGCGGGAGTGCCGATGTACTAGAATGTCTTGGGATTCATATTCAATCCACACCAGAAGAAACAAGAAGACAAATACAAGAGAAAAACATGGGCTTTTTATTTGCACCATTGTATCATTCATCTATGAAACAAGTAGCCGCAGTCCGCAAGCAGCTCGGCTTCCGGACGGTATTTAATCTCTTAGGCCCGCTTTGCCACCCAATGCAAGCCAAAAAGCAAATCATCGGTGTCTACTCAAAGGAAAAGGCAAAATTAATGGCAGAAGCCCTTGCACCGTTAGAGCCAGAACATGTGCTGTTTGTTTGCGGAGAAGATGGACTGGATGAATTAACGATTACAGCAAATTCATATGTGATTGAACTCAAAAAAGATGTCATGACAGAATATACACTCAATCCAGAAGACTTTGGGCTGCAAAAAGGATATTTATCAGAAATTCAGGTCCAATCACCGGAAGAGAGTGCTAAATTGATTCAGAATATATTGAATCATCAAACAGAAGGGGCGCCGCTTCATATTACAGCCCTGAATGCTGGAGCGGCTTTATATGTCGCAGGGAAGTCAGAAAGCCTCATGGCCGGGACATTAAAAGCGATTGAAACGATTAAAAACGGCGCAGCCAAAGAACAATTGGCTCGTTTAAAACAAAAAACGAGAGAGGAAGAGATCTATGCTTAATCAAATCATTGCCCGCAAAAAAGAACATATTCAAACATTGCAGTTACCAGTAGATGGACACTTTGAAAGACGATCATTTAAAGAAGCACTCATGAATCCTCATCGCTCAATTGGTCTCATTGCGGAGGTGAAAAAAGCGTCTCCTTCCAAAGGAATCATTCAACCGAATTTTGATCCTTTACAAACAGCAAAAGCTTACGAAAAATCAAACGCTGATTGCTTATCTGTTTTAACGGATGAACCGTTCTTTCAAGGGAAAAACGAATACTTATCCCTCATTAAAAAACACGTAGATCGTCCAATTCTAAGAAAAGATTTCATCATTGACTCCATACAGGTAGAAGAGTCAAGACGTATAGGGGCAGATGCCATTTTATTAATTGGAGAAGTACTTGAGCCGCAAAAGCTGCAAGAGCTCTATGCTGAAGCGAAAGAGAAAGGCCTTGATGTCCTTGTCGAAGTACATGCAGCAGATACACTGGAAAATATTTTAAAGTTGTTCACTCCTGAAATCATTGGAGTGAACAACCGGAATTTAAATACATTTACAACAACAGTCGAACAAACAAAAGAGATCGCACCCCTTGTTCCAAACGATGTTTTACTAGTGAGTGAGAGCGGTATTCAAACATTTGATGATCTGGCCTTTGTGAAGAAACATGGAGCGGGTGCAGTTCTTGTAGGAGAATCATTAATGAGAGAACAATCACAAGAAAAAGCCGTTCAGACATTGTTTGGAGAATGAACAGGGTGAAGCCTTATGTAAAATATTGCGGGGCAGTATCACAAGATGATGTGGAATGTATTGCGCAATCTCACGCAGATGCCATTGGATTTATTTTTGCTCCAAGTAAAAGACAAGTCCAGCCAGATCAAGTGAAACAATGGCTCATCCAAACAAAGTGTGAGAAAAAAATTGCTGGTGTATTTGTAAATGAAAAGATCGAAAAAGTGTGTGAGATCACAAAACATATACCTTTAGATATCGTACAGCTTCATGGAGATGAAACGCAGGATGACGCTAAAGAAATCAAACAACAAACAGGGGCTGTCGTTTGGAAAGTGTTCCACCACGAATCCAATATCACAAACACGCTTGAAAAAATGACGGTATTTGCGCCTGTTGTCGATGGCTTCCTCATTGATGCGAAAGTAAAAGGGATGAGAGGCGGCTCTGGAACAGCTTTTGCTTGGGAGGCGGTGCCTGCATACGTTCAGCATGCAAAACGGCTGGAGAAAACTTGCATAATTGCAGGCGGCATCACACCAGAAACGATAGCAGAGCTCCTTGCCTATGGTCCAGAAGCGATCGATCTTTCAAGCGGAATAGAAGAAAACGGAAAGAAAAGCAGCGCTAAGATCGAAGCGCTCGAAGAAAGGATGTTAAATGATGTACGCATATCCAAATGAGATTGGCAGATACGGAGAATTCGGAGGGAAATTTGTCCCGGAAACGCTCATGCAGCCACTTGCAGAAATCGAGCAGGCATTTCGTGAATTAAAAGAAGACCCTGCTTTTCAAGCAGAATATGTATCACTACTTCGAAACTATTCAGGCAGACCAACTGCGCTTACATATGCTGACCAATTATCAGCATACCTCGGCGGCGCAAAAATCTATTTAAAAAGAGAAGATTTAAATCACACAGGTGCTCATAAAATTAACAATGCGCTTGGGCAGGCCCTGCTTGCGAAAAAAATGGGGAAATCAAACATCATCGCAGAAACAGGCGCAGGCCAGCACGGAGTAGCTGCTGCAACGGTGGCCGCTAAGTTCGGGTTATCCTGCACGGTATTTATGGGAAAAGAAGATGTGGAAAGACAATCACTCAATGTCTTCCGAATGAAACTGCTTGGCGCTGAAGTCATACCTGTCACAAGCGGAAATGGCACACTAAAAGATGCAACTAACGAAGCCATCCGCTATTGGGTTCAGCACTGCAGTGATCATTTTTATATGATTGGCTCCGTTGTAGGCCCTCATCCGTATCCTCAAATCGTCAGCGAGTTCCAGCGCATGATTGGTGATGAAGCAAAAGAGCAGCTGCTTGAAAAAGAAGGAAGGCTTCCTCATAAAGTCATTGCCTGTGTTGGCGGCGGAAGTAATGCCATTGGAATGTACCGGGCATTTTTAGATGAAGAAGTAGATATCATTGGTGTAGAGGCAGCTGGAAAAGGAATCGATACGCCGCTCCATGCTGCAACCATCACGAAAGGAACCAAAGGTGTGATCCACGGGTCTTTGACCTATTTAATCCAAGACGAATTTGGCCAAATTATTGAGCCATATTCTATCTCCGCTGGTTTAGATTATCCGGGAATTGGACCAGAACACGCATATTTACATGCGAGCGGGAGGGTTCAATATGTGAGTGCGACAGATCAAGAAGCACTAGATGCACTAAAGCTGCTGACTGAAAAAGAAGGAATTCTGCCAGCAATTGAATCTGCACATGCGCTAGCCAAAGCATTTGAGGTAAGCAAGACGATGAATGAAGACGAAATCGTCCTTGTCTGCCTTTCAGGAAGAGGCGATAAGGATGTGCATACATTAATGAACGTGCTCGAAAGTGAGGGGAAAACAAAATGATTAGATTTCAATTAGAGCAAGGCGAAAAATTATTTATCCCATTTATCACAGCTGGAGATCCGTCAGAAGACATTACGATTGATTTAGCTATCTCCCTTCAAGCAGCCGGTGCACATGCGATTGAACTCGGTGTTCCTTATTCCGATCCATTAGCAGACGGTCCTGTCATTCAAAGAGCCTCCAAAAGAGCTCTAAATCATGGCATGAATATCGTAAAAGCGATAGAATTAGCAGGGAAGATGAAAAAAAACGGTGTAAAAATTCCTGTAATTCTATTTACGTATTATAATCCTGTGTTACAATTAGACACAGAATACTTTTTCGCTTTACTGCGCAAAAATCATATTTCGGGACTCTTAACACCCGACTTGCCGTTTGAAGAGAGCAGCGAGCTGCAAAAGAACTGTCAAACACATGACATTTCATATATTTCACTCGTTGCACCAACAAGCAAGGAACGATTAGTAAACATTGTAGAGCAGGCAGAAGGTTTTGTGTATTGTGTTTCATCTCTTGGTGTAACAGGTGTCAGACAATCCTTTGACGCGTCAATTACAGATTTTATTCAACAAGTGAAACAGCTGAGTCACATACCGGTTGCGGTCGGTTTTGGAATCTCAACAAGAGAGCAGGTAGATTCAATGAATAAACTGAGTGACGGTGTTGTTGTCGGAAGTGTACTTGTGAAAAAAATTGAAGAGCTTCAAGAACAATTGCTGGCAAGTGATACACGTCAAGAGGCTTTAAGAGAATTTGAAACATATGCAAAAACATTTAGTCCCCTCTATTCATTCAAATGAGGTGAAACATTTTGCAAATCAAAGATCAATTAAAACAGCTAAAACCGTATCAACCTGGGAAACCAATTGAAGAGGTCAAAAAAGAATATCAATTAGACAAAATTGTGAAATTGGCTTCAAATGAAAACCCTTTTGGATGTTCTGTACATGCAAGAGAGGCAATACAAGCTGAGCTCGAACATTTAGCGATTTATCCTGATGGATACAGCGCAAGTTTAAGAACGGAGCTTGCTGAGTTTCTTCAAGTAAGTGAAAAGCAATTAATTTTCGGGAATGGCTCAGATGAACTTGTGCAAATTATTGCGAGAGCTTTCCTTGACCAACATACAAATACCGTCATCCCATCTCCATCTTTTCCGCAATACCGTCACAATGCAGTGATTGAACATGCTGAAATTCGAGAAGTGCCTCTTTTAGAAGGAGGAGCTCACGATCTGAAGGGCATGCTGGATGCGATCGATGAAAACACGAAGGTTGTCTGGGTATGTAATCCAAATAACCCGACAGGAAATCATTTGTCAGAATCTGAGATTGTGGCGTTTTTAGACGAAGTGCCAGCTCACGTGCTTGTTGTTCTAGATGAAGCGTATTTTGAATACGTTCGTGCGGAAGATTTTCCAAACAGTTTATCTTTATTACACAATTATCAAAATGTCATTGTACTTCGAACGTTTTCTAAAGCATATGGACTTGCAGCGCTTCGAGTAGGCTACGGAATTGCATCAGAAGAGCTGATTACTGCCATTGAACCAGCGAGAGAGCCGTTTAATACCAGCCGTATCGCTCAGGCAGCTGCTCGTGCAGCGATCAAAGATCAAGATTTCATACAATCATGCAGACAGAAAAACGAAGCAGGTCTCAAGCAATATCAAGATTTTGCAGACCGTTTTGGACTATATATCTATCCATCTCAAACAAACTTTGTGCTGATTGATTTTAAAAGAGATGCAGATGAATTGTTCAATGCATTATTGAAAAAAGGTTACATTGTTCGTTCCGGGAAAGCACTTGGTTTTCCGACTTCTTTACGTATTACCGTCGGAACAAAAGAGCAAAATGAAGACATTCTAAGTACACTTGCCGATTTACTGCAAGGCATTCGTGCGTAGCATAACCATAAAGTCATATCCTAAGGCAGGATATGGCTTTCATTGTACCAACCTCAATACATATAAGCTGTTGAAATAAGTTGTTTAATTTTCGCGAAAAATCAGGTGATGAATATGAATGATGCAAACGAAACAATATTAATCGCTGGACTCGGTTTAATTGGGGGATCCATTGCACTCTCGATTAAAAAAGAGTATCCTCATAAAAAAATTGTAGGATTTGATGTTTCCAAAGAGCAAATGGTTGCTGCAACAAAGCTGGGAATTATTGATGCAACAGCTGATTCGTTTCTGGCTGGTTTAGAAGAATCTTCGACCATTATTTTGGCAACACCTGTCCAGCAAACAGTAAAGATGCTTAGTGATATTGCAGACTCTGGAATTGAAAGAGAGCTCACAATTACTGATGTCGGCAGCACAAAGCAAAAGGTTGTCCATTTTGCTGAAAAAGCGCTACCTGAGCAGTACCAATTTATTGGTGGACATCCAATGGCAGGATCTCATAAGTCAGGTGTTATTGCAGCAAAAGACTTTTTATTTGAAAATGCGTTCTACATTTTAACGCCTGCAAAGGAAACAAACCGCCAAGCTGTTGATCGGTTGATGGATTTGCTAAAGGGGACAAATGCTCATTTCATAGAGATGACACCAGAAGAACATGATGCTGTGACGAGTGTAATTAGCCATTTTCCTCATATTGTTGCAGCCAGCCTTGTGCATCAAGCACATCATTTTGAAGAACAATTCCCACTTGTTAAACGGTTTGCTGCTGGAGGCTTTCGTGATATCACACGAATTGCTTCAAGCAATCCTGCAATGTGGCGGGATATCCTGCTGCACAATAAACACAAGATTTTAGACCGTTTTCATGAATGGAAAAAAGAGATTAACCGCATTGAAACCTTCGTAGAGCAAGAAGATGCTGAAGGATTGTTCTCTTATTTTCAAGATGCAAAGGAATATCGTGATGGACTGCCTCTAAGGAAAAAAGGTGCCATTCCTGCTTTTTATGATCTGTATGTCGATGTTCCGGATCACCCTGGGGTCATATCGGAGATTACAGGGCATCTAGCAAGTGAAAACATTAGTATTACAAATATCCGTATTATTGAGACGCGGGAAGACATTAATGGGATTTTACGCATTAGTTTTCAAACAGACGACGACCGCAAGCGTGCAGAAATCTGTATAAAAAATAGAGCGAATTACGATACATTTTATGCTGACTGAGGTGACAAACATGAAAATTCATAAAAATGCTCCTATGAATGGAGAAATTCATATCCCAGGTGATAAATCTATTTCACATAGATCAGTGATGTTTGGTGCAATTGCTGAAGGGACCACAGTAGTGAAAAACTTTCTTCCTGGAGCTGACTGTTTAAGTACGATTGATTGCTTTAGAAAGATGGGCGTTGAAATTGAACAAAAAGGGACAGATGTTGTCATTCATGGTAAAGGACTGAAAGAGCTCAAGGAGCCGTCTGACATTCTTGATGTTGGCAATTCTGGTACAACCATTCGATTAATGATGGGAATATTAGCTGGTTGTGAGTTTCACAGTACACTAATTGGTGATGAGAGTATTGCCAAAAGACCAATGAAACGTGTGACGGGTCCGCTGAAACAACTAGGAGCCAAAATAGACGGCAGAGCAAATGGCGAGTATACACCACTGTCTATTCGTGGCGGTCATTTAAAAGGCATAACTTATGAGTCTCCGGTGGCAAGTGCACAAATTAAGTCGGCTGTCCTTTTAGCTGGGCTGCAAGCAGAGGGTACAACAACATTAACTGAACCACATAAATCAAGAGATCATACAGAAAGAATGCTCTCTATGTTTGGTGTAAAACTAGATGAAGATGAACAAAGTGTTTCCATTGAAGGCGGCCAGACATTAACAGCAACCGATATATTTGTTCCTGGAGACATCTCTTCAGCTGCATTTTTCCTTGTAGCTGGATCAATCGTTCCTAACAGCCGGATTGTCTTAAAAAATGTCGGGCTAAACAAAACAAGAACAGGTATTATTGATGTGCTGAAACTTATGGGTGCAAACCTTGAGATCAATGAAGTAGAAGCCAAAGGCGGAGAACCGTATGGTGATTTAACGATTTCTACTTCATCATTAAAAGGGATTGAAATTTCTGGTGACATGATTTCAAGACTCATCGATGAAATTCCGATTATTGCGCTTCTTGCGACCCAAGCAGAAGGAACAACGATCATTAAAGATGCTGCTGAGTTAAAAGTTAAAGAAACCAATCGAATTGATACAGTCGTATCAGAACTTAAAAAACTCGGTGCTGATATTGAAGCAACAGATGATGGTATGAAAATTCATGGTAAAACAACGCTTCAAGGCGGCGCAGTCGTCTCAAGCTACGGAGATCACCGTATCGGTATGATGCTGGGAATTGCCGCATGTGTGACAAAGCAAGCAATTGAGATTGAAGATACAGATGCTGTTCGTGTCTCATACCCGAATTTCTTTGAACACATTGAATATTTAACGAAAACAGTCTGAGGAGGTCCTCAGGCTTTTTCTTTCCTTTTGCATATTTGTCAGAAATATAGCATAGCTTGTCTCAAGGTGAAACCTTGAAAAAAAACATTTTGTCCGATAAAAATAGTGTCTGCAGTTTACAAATCATCAGTTTCGTATAGGATGAAATGAAAAACAGTCTTTAAAACACAAAAATGGGTTCATTTTAAAAGAGCAACATATTTGCTGGATGTGTACCTGTCGATTATGATATGAAGTAACAATAGTTTAGGTTTTTGGAAACAGAAAGGAACGGTTTGATTTGAATAGTTCATTACAAGAAGCCATAAAATTAGTTGAGGCGGGTGAGACTGAAAAAGGACTCCAAACACTTGCTCAAGCAGAGAAGTATTTGCATGATGAAGAAAAGGCGCAAGCGGCTCAATTATATTATGATTGGGGAGATATCGATAAAGCACGGAATCTCATCAGTGATTTACATGATTTATATCCAGAGGAAACAGGTTTAACGTGTTTTTATGCAGAGCTGTTGATTGACTCTGATGAAGAAGAGAAGGCGATTGCAGTATTAGAAACGATTCCTGAAGATGATGATGCGTACCCAGAGAGTTTATTGTTAATGGCAGATTTGTATCAAATGCAAGGACTATTTGAAGTCAGTGAACAAAAGCTTTTAAAAGCGAAAGAACTACTTCCGAATGAAGCCATCATCGATTTTGCATTAGGTGAGTTGTATTTTTCTCAAGGCCTTTCAAAAAAAGCGGCCGATTATTTCTACAAAGTGGCAGATCAGCAGCATGAGGTTGGCGGTGTCAATGTGTATCAGCGGCTCGCTGAATCGCTCAGCACAGCTGGAGAATTTGAGGATGCACTTGAATGGTACGAAAAGGCAGTAAAAGATCAAGCAGACCCGAATACTCTTTTTGGCTACGGATTTACAGCAATGAGGGCTGGCAGAACGAAAACAGCCATTCAGCAGCTTACAGAACTGAAAGATATTGATCCGTCCTATTCGTCACTTTATATGCCTTTAGCGAAAAGTTATGAGGAAGAAGGACTATATCACGAGGCTTTAGAGGTAGTAAAAGAGGGTATTAAAGTTGATGAGTATAACAAAGAATTATATTTATATGGTGCCAAGATTGATTTGAAAAATGGGGATTCAGAAGATGCGAAAAAACTGCTTCAAGAAGCACTTGCTCTCGATCCGGGTTATATTGAAGCAGTTCAAACATTGCTGGCGATCTATTTAAATGAAGAGCTGTTTGATGAAATTCTGGATGTTATTAAAGAGGTAAAAAGCTTTGGGGAAGATGACCCAAAATGGAATTGGTATGCTGCATCTGCTTCTGTCGGGCGAGAAGAATACAAAGAAGCTGCCGAGTATTTCAAGCTTGCCCTGCCTGATTTTGATGAGGAGCGTGACTTTTTATATGAATACGCTTCGTTCCTTTTAGAAGAGGGCAGACAAAAAGAAGCATTGCCGTTATTACGCAAAGTTCTAGAGAAAGATGGCACGAATGAAGAAATTGAAGAAACGATTTTAAGAATTGAAGACGAAATTTCCTTATAGTTTGCAGGAATGAAGAACTGGTTTGTTGAATAATTCATGTATAGCAATTTAATTTACGATAGAGGAGGGAATAACATGCAGACCCCTGTTTCTGTCAATGAAAAAAAGGAATTTATCCGGTGGTTCTTAAACCATTATCAGCTAAAGAGAAGAGAGTGTGTTTGGATATTAAATTATTTAATGAGCCACGACTCTTTGATGGAAAAGGTTCATTTTGTAGAGCAAGCAGAATTTTGCCCAAGGGGAATCATCATGTCAACACACTGTGTGGATGAAGTTCCCTTTAGATTTTATAAAGAAAACATCATGACGACAGATGCTGAAAAGTCATTTCATGATATTCGTTTGAATAAACAGCAGGACTTGTTTATTCAATTGAATTTCCGTTCTGCTTATCGTTCGCCGGAATATGCAGCTGTTCTTGAAACAAATCCTCATATTCCAAAGGATCTTTATGAGAACGAAAAAGATAAGGATCTTGCTGAGAAAGTGCTTGAGCACTCAATCGCAACTTTCCAAAAAGAACGGCTCATGAAAGAGATAGATGAAGCACTTGACCGTCATGATCAAGAAACATTTAATAAGCTGGCAAAAGAATTAAGCCTATTGTCATAAACTGAACGAATAAGCCTTGCCCTATACAGGCAGGGCTTATGTCATGAAAGAGGGGAAATTGATGAGGTTTCAAGCAGAGGACGCGGATCGCTTTTTGCAATCTAAAGCTTACATTGATACCGCTATCATTCCATTAGTTGGGATTGATGCGGATCAAATGAAACAAACCGTGTCTTTAGGAGAGTTTACTATTCTTGTAGCAGATGAACTTGAAAGACAATTAAAAGGGCGGGTTTTTCTTTTTCCGCCACATACATATTTGGAAGTGAGTGACCGGAAACAAGAAGATATACTCATAATGAAGCAGTCGCTCAAGGATCATTTTCAGCATGTCGTATTGATCACATCTGATCACCAGTGGAAAGAGCATACTGAGATCAGTGAATCGCTATTTTTGCTCAAGCCGGTTCCGCTGGAGCATTTGAAGGTTGAATTAAAGCAAAAAGTCATTCAAGACAGTGTAGAACAAATTTTGAACTTTTTGTTACAAAAATGGAACCCTTCATAAAAACCCTTACATTTGCATTGTACATAGCTTTTTAGGATGTTGACCTTGTGAATAGATTGATATATTATGAGGGTGTCCTAGTTTTATGAAATTTTTTCTAATTCAGTTATAAAGTAGCTGACGACCTGAGGGGGGGAGAAAAAAATGAGCGAGAAGAGACATGGAGTGTCCAGGCGTCAATTTTTGAATTACACGTTGACCGGCGTGGGGGGATTTATGGCCGCTGGAATGCTCATGCCTATGGTTCGCTTTGCGCTTGACCCTGTGCTAAAAGGAACAGAGGATCAGGATATGGTTCAAGTTGTCAGTGTAGATGAACTGACAAAGGAACCGAAGCGCTTTGACTTTAAAATTGATCAAGTAGATGCATGGTACGAGTCAAAGGAATCTAGGTCAGCATGGGTGTACAAAGAAGGGGATGAAATTGTCGCTTTATCGCCAATCTGTAAACATTTAGGATGTACAGTGAACTGGAACAGTGATCCGAAAAATCCAAACAAATTTTTCTGCCCGTGCCATTATGGGCTGTACGACAAGGATGGTACAAACGTACCCGGAACTCCACCGCTTGCACCGCTTGACCATTATAAGCAGCAAGTGAAGGACGGATACCTCTATCTTGGAAAAGCTGTGCCGAAAGGGGAAGGGTAACGATGCTTAACAAGATTTACGATTGGGTAGATGAGCGGCTGGACATTACACCAATATGGAGAGATATTGCGGATCACGAGGTGCCAGAGCACGTCAACCCAGCACATCATTTCTCCGCTTTTGTGTATTGTTTTGGCGGTTTAACGTTTTTTGTGACAGTCATTCAAGTCCTTTCGGGCATGTTTTTAACGATGTATTACGTGCCGGATATTAAAAATGCCTGGGAATCTGTCTATTATTTGCAAAATGAAGTGGCATTTGGCCAGATTGTCAGAGGGATGCACCACTGGGGTGCGAGTTTAGTCATTGTGATGATGTTTTTACATACGCTAAGGGTCTTTTTCCAAGGGGCGTATAAAAAGCCTAGAGAGCTGAACTGGATTGTTGGTGTGCTCATTTTCTTTGTGATGCTTGGACTTGGTTTTACAGGTTATCTTTTACCATGGGATATGAAGGCGTTGTTTGCGACGAAGGTTGGTCTTCAAATTGCAGAAGCAACACCTTTCATTGGTAAAGAGATCAAAACGCTGCTTGCAGGTCATCCTGACATTGTAGGGGCACAAACGCTGACGAGATTTTTCGCTATCCATGTCTTTTTCTTGCCAGCGGCATTATTTGGGCTGATGGCTGCCCACTTTATTATGATTCGTAAGCAAGGAATTTCTGGACCGCTATAAAATGCTGCGTTTGATGAATGTTCAATGAGGAGGGGATGACTTTGCATAGGGGAAAAGGGATGAAGTTTGTCGGAGATTCCAGAATACCGGCAGAAAGAAAACCTAACATACCTAAAGACTATTCCGAATATCCGGGAAAAACAGAAGCCTTTTGGCCGAACTTTCTTTTAAAGGAATGGCTTGTAGGTGCCGTTTTTTTAATTGGATTTCTTGTCCTAACTGTTGTTCATGCGCCTCCGCTTGAGCGGATGGCTGATCCAACAGATACTGGCTATATTCCGCTGCCAGACTGGTATTTCCTATTTTTGTACCAGTTATTAAAATATGAATTTGCTGCAGGAAACTTCACTGTCGTCGGCGCGATGATTATGCCTGGAATTGCGTTTGGTGCACTTTTGCTCGCACCATTTCTTGATTCAGGTCCAGAACGCAGACCGTATAGAAGACCAATTGCAGTCGGGATGATGATTCTTGCAGTCGGCGCAGCAACATATTTAACGTGGGAGTCTGTTGCAACTCATGATTGGGAAGCAGCGGCAAAACAAGGTGAGATTAAGAAAGAAGCAGAGATTGATACTTCAGCTGAAGAGTATAAAATTTATCAAGAGCAGACATGTATCTCCTGCCACGGGGATAACATGCAGGGCGGAGCAGCCGGACCGTCACTCGTTGACAACGGTCTTGCGCCTGAGGAGATCGCTAAAATCGCTGTAGAAGGAAAAGGCAACATGCCGAAGGGTGTCTTTAAAGGCAGTGATGAAGAACTTGAAAAGCTCTCTAAATATTTATCTGAGGTCAAATCAAAATAATTCAGTTGTTTAAATGCAAGTACAAGGATATACTCAAAAGAGAAAAAGCTGGCGCTGTCAGCTTTTTTCTGATTTTAACAGATCGTGAGTGAAGAGACATATGAGATGGATTCAATATTTGCTAGCGACGCGCTACATGCTTGTGCTGGTGCTTATGATCAATTTCCTTGGCACTGTGTACGGCTACTATTGGTATATTCCGCAGCTCGTAGAGACACCGGCTGTCTTTTTAGCTTTTGTACCAGACAGTCCAACGGCCAGCTTTTTCTTTTTATTTGTATTACTTGCGTTTTTGATGAAACGAAATGCTCCTTATTTTGAAGCACTTGCTCTTGTGACCTTGATTAAATATGGGTTATGGGCGGTAGGAATGAATATCTTTGTGCTTTTTTCTGTTGATGATTTTCCGTGGGAAGGATACATGCTGATTGGGTCTCACTTTGCGATGGCGGTTCAGGCTGTATTGTTTGCGCCATACTATCGTTTTCAAATGCGTCATCTCGTGGTAGCAGGCATTTGGATCTTACATAATGATGTAATTGATTATGTATTTGGTATGATGCCCCGTTATTCTATGCTGTCTGCTTACTCAAACGAGATCGGCTACGTGACGTTTTGGCTAAGTATTGCGGTTCTTCTTGTTTCGTATTATCTCGTTCTATCGAAAAAATCGGTCAAGCTTGAACTCCCTTAACAATGTTGGTCTAACCTTGTCCTTTTCTTCATACGCTGTAAGGAGAAGGGCTAGGAGGGACTTGCATGAAACGAAAGCCAATCGCGATGATTCTATTATTTTTTCTCGTATTACAGCCAGCAGTTGTCAAAGGTGAGGAAACAGCTGCTAACACGCTGCAAGAATTAACGGAACTATCAGATTCCATCTTTCAATTAACGAGACAAGCTAAATATGATGAGGCGTTACAAGTCGCATTGTATGTTGAAAAGACATTTAAAGCTGAGAATTGGCGTGGAACTTTGACGAATACGCAGATTCGGCAAATTACACTTGGCTATCAAGATATGATAAAAGGGCTGCCGCAGGAAGAATTGAATGAGCGCGAAAAGCTTCGTTATGCCTCTCAATTTAGAATGCTGCTTGATGCGATCCAGTCGGATTCTGAGCCTCTTTGGGGTTCGCTGGAGAAGCCTATTATGGGCTCTTTTCCTACTTTGAAAAAAGAAGTAAAAGATCCAGAATCGACGACATTTTATGAAACTTGGAATGAGCTGGTTTCTTTATACGATATGATCTATCCAAGTTTAACCATTGATATTTCGCCTGAAAAGCTGCAGACGATTAAGCAGCACATGGAAGTGATTGAGCAAGGTGAATTTTTAAAAGCATCAAGTGGGACAAAGCTTGAACGTCTCACGAAGCTGGAAGAGGATTTATCGAATGTATTTGCTCACGTCGATGAAGATGAAGCGGATCCATCGCTTTTATGGGTCATCTTAACAACCGGGAGTATCATTTTATTAACGTTAACGTATGTTGGATTTCGGAAATATCGTGCAGAAAAAGAAAAGAAGCAAAAACGTCAGGCTGATTATCCTAAATCATAAAAAAAGAAGCCCAAAACTGGTGCTTCTTTTTTAATGTGGATTGAGCGGCTTTTTGTGTTCATCTAATGTAAAGCCTTCACCGAGTACATCATGCACGTCACTGACAGATACAAACGCATGAGGATCGACTGAGGTCACGACGCTTTTAAGGTGGACAAGCTCGTTTTTCGGAACGACGCAATAAAGAACGTTGCGCTCCTGTTTCGTATAGGAACCGACCCCTTTTAAGATGGTGACACCGCGCTCCATTTCATCTGTGATTTTCTTTTGAATGATGTCGTCTTTTTCAGAGATAATCATGGCGCCTTTGGCAGCGTAAGCGCCTTCTTGCATGAAGTCAATGACCTTCGCAGCCACAAACACTGCGACAAGTGTATACATCGCTTCTTTATAATTTAAGTAGGTCAGAGAGATGGTAATGACGCATGCGTCGAAGATGAACATTGTTCGTCCCATTGCCACCTGATAATGCTTGTTAATCAGTCTTGCAATGATGTCCACACCGCCTGTTGTACCGCCGAATTTAAAGATGATTCCGAGGCCTGTTCCGATAAATACACCTGCAAAGAGGGCGGCTAAGGCTAAATCGTGCTGGAGAGGCATATGTATTTGAAAGCGCTGGAAGATGGCAAGAAAGACAGAAAGACTCACTGTTCCTACAATTGTATAAGTAAACATCGTTCTGCCGAGCATTTTCCAGCCTATAAAAAAGATCGGAATGTTTAAGACAAGGTTTGAAATAGATGGGTCAATGTGAAATAGAAAATATAAAAGCAGTGTAATACCTGTAAATCCGCCTTCCGCCAAATTGTTCTGCATATTAAAATGAACAAGACCGAAAGAAAAAATCGCAGATCCTATTAAAATAAATACGATATTTTTAAGACGAATTTCTTTTAGCAAGAGACCACTCCTTTTTTTGCTTAGACAGCGATAATATTATATGGTATGGGAGAGAAACAAGCAAACTGAGTCTTAAACATTTGTCAAATATTTATGATTTCGCTAACATGTAAGAGATGGATAGGAGGATGAGCTTCATGACGAAAGAAAAAACGCTGCGTCACGTGCAGCAAGAAGTAGATGATTACATAGGACAATTTAAAGAAGGCTATTTCAGCCCGCTTGCCATGATGGCCCGCCTGACAGAAGAATTAGGGGAGCTGGCAAGAGAGGTTAACCATTACTATGGAGAAAAGCCGAAAAAAACAACGGAAACAGAAAAAAGCATGGAAGAAGAAATTGGCGATGTTTTGTTTGTGTTAACATGCCTTGCTAATTCACTTGATATTTCACTAGAAGAAGCACATGATCGTGTGATGCATAAATTCAACACAAGAGATAAAGACCGCTGGACGAAAAAAGAAGGGAAGTAGAGACGATGACGAACGAAACCATCAAAGTAGTAATCGCTGGAGCAAGAGGAAGAATGGGGATAGAGGCTGTGAAGCTGGCGGAAGAAACAGGCCATTTTGAGCTGGTGGCAGCACTTGATCACACGCATGAAGGAAAAAAATTATCTGATGTGATTCATACGACATCTCATGCGCCAATTTATACGGATATTGATGTGTGTCTTTCAGAAACAGCACCAGATGTATTAATTGATTTAACAACACCAGAAATCGGGAAAGTACATACAAAAAAAGCACTTGAACATGGCGTGCGTCCAGTCGTCGGAACAACTGGATTTTCAGAAGATGACCTAAAAGAGCTTCAGCAATTAACAGAAGAAAAGGGCATAGGCTGTATTATTGCACCAAACTTTGCTGTCGGTGCGGTCTTAATGATGAAATTTGCCAAAATGGCAGCGAATTATTTTCCTGACGTTGAAATCATTGAGCTTCACCATGATAAAAAACTAGATGCCCCAAGCGGTACGGGCTTAAAAACGGCTGAAATGATTGCAGAAGTAAGAGAAAGCAAAAAGCAGGGACATCCAGAAGAGAAAGAATTGATCGAAGGGGCACGAGGAGCTGATTATGATGGTATCCGTCTGCACAGCGTGAGACTTCCTGGCATGATTGCACATCAAGAAGTGCTGTTTGGAATGGACGGACAGACGCTCACCATTCGTCATGATTCTTATAACCGTGCATCCTTTATGTCAGGCGTGAAGCTTTCAGTAGAGCAGGTCATGCACATTGATCAGCTCGTTTATGGTTTAGAAAATATCATCGACTAATAAGGAGTGGATTCCTGATGAACATTGCTTTAATCGCTCATGATAAGAAAAAAAGTGACATGATTCAGTTTACCACTGCGTACCGTGATATTTTGGCAGATCATACACTTTACGCAACAGGGACAACAGGTTTGAGAGTGAAAGAAGCGACGGGGCTTCCCATTCATCGTTTCCAATCAGGACCACTTGGGGGAGATCAGCAGATCGGTGCTTTAATTGCTGATAATGCAATGGATCTTGTGCTCTTTTTTAGAGACCCGCTAACTGCGCAGCCGCATGAACCGGATGTATCTGCACTCATCCGGCTTTGCGATGTGTATACCATTCCATTAGCCACCAATATGGGAACTGCTGAAATTTTAGTCAGGAATTTAAATAAAGGTACGTTTGATTTTCGAGATGTAGCAAAAAACGGAGGAACAAATGAAACGACTTGATATCCTTGCATTCGGTGCCCATAGCGATGATGTAGAGATCGGAATGGGCGGAACGATTGCAAAATACGTAAAAAAAGGGGCGCGCGTCGGGATTTGCGACTTGACCCAGGCCGAATTATCTTCAAATGGAACAGTCGAGAGCCGCAAAGAAGAAGCAAAAGCCGCCGCCGCTATTTTAGGTGTCAGAGCGAGAATCCAGCTCACACTGCCAGATAGAGGGCTGTATCTAAATGATGAAGCGATGAAGGAAATTGCGGGCGTGATTCGAACTTACAAACCGAAACTGATTTTCGCTCCGTACCACCAAGATCGGCATCCAGATCATGGCCATGCGGGCTCACTTGTAGAAGAGGCCGCTTTTTCTGCAGGTATACATAAATTTGAAGATTCATACAAGCAGCCAGCGCATAAAATAAGCCAAATGTATTATTACATGATTAATGGGCACCATCGTCCAGATTTTGTGATCGATATTTCTGAGGAAATGCACCAAAAAATTGATAGCCTGCATGCGTATAAAAGCCAATTTGTTAAATCGGTAAACTCAGTAGAGACACCTCTTGTGAACGGTTATATTGATTTTGTCAAAATGAGAGAGTCTATGTATGGAAGAGAAGTCAACAAAGCTTATGCAGAAGGGTTTATCACAAAGAAACCACTTTTGTTGGACGATGACTTACTTGGGGGGTAATTATGAAAAAACTGAAGGTCGGAATTACTTGTTATCCAAGTGTCGGCGGCTCAGGCATTATAGCCACGGAGCTTGGAAAACGTTTAGCTGAAAAAGGGCACGATGTTCATTTCATTACCTCTAGCATTCCGTTTAGGCTTAATAAAGTATATCCGAATATTTATTTTCATGAGGTGGATGTGAATCAATATGCAGTTTTTCAATATCCACCTTATGACCTTGCGCTGGCAAGTAAATTGGCAGAAGTCGCAAAACGAGAAAAGCTTGATATTATTCACGCGCATTATGCAGTCCCGCACGCTGTCTGTGCGTTCTTAGCCAAACAAATGACTGGACACTCTGTGAAAGTCGTTACGACGCTTCATGGAACGGATATTACGGTTTTAGGCTATGATCCATCATTAAAAGAAGTGATTCGGTTCGCCATCGAATCATCAGATCGCGTAACAGCGGTGTCGCATTCATTAGCTGCGCAGACATACGATCTCATCAAACCAGATAAAAAGATTGATACGATTCATAATTTTGTAGATGAACGGGTGTATTTGCGTGAAGATCACGATTTGCTAAAGACACATTATGGTCTTTTACCGAACGAAAAGGTCATCATCCATGTATCAAACTTTCGAAAGGTGAAACGGGTGCATGACGTGATTCATGTGTTTCAAAAGATTGCTGAACAGGTGCAGGCAAAGCTGCTGCTCATTGGTGATGGTCCTGAGAAATCGGTTGTATGTGAACTCGTGAAAAAATTAGGACTGACAGACCGCGTGTTGTTTTTAGGCAAGCAAGAGAAGGTTGAGGAGCTATATTCAATAAGTGATTTGAAGCTGCTTCTTTCAGAGAAGGAGAGCTTTGGGCTTGTGCTTCTTGAAGCAATGGCGTGCGGTGTTCCTTGTATCGGTACGGATGTCGGCGGTATTCCAGAGGTCATTACACATGGAGAAACAGGTTTTCTTGTCCCGCTCGGCGATATAGACGGAGCAGCAAAGCACGCAGTGTCTCTGCTGAAAGACGAAGCGCTTCATGAAAAAGTGTCAGCGGCAGCTCAGTCTAGTGTTCAGGCTCATTTCTCCTCTGATAAGATTGTGAGTGAATATGAGAAGCTTTACCTAGAATTGATCGAAGGTGATGATGAAGATGAATGAACCATTCACACATGCGATCCCTATATTACATACACTGCACGAACATGGGCATCAGGCTTACTTTGTCGGCGGAGCGGTGAGAGATGTTCTATTAGGACGGGAAATCGGTGATATCGATATTGCGACAGATGCAACACCTGATAAGGTTGAGTCTTTATTTGAAAAAACAGTAGATGTCGGTAAGGAGCATGGCACTGTCATTGTGTTGCATGATGGTGTCAGCTATGAGGTCACGACGTTTCGAACGGAATCAGAATATGAAGATTTTCGCAGACCGAAAGAAGTGGCGTTTATTACGTCGCTTAAGGAAGATCTTTTAAGAAGAGATTTAACGATTAATGCAATGGCCATGGATATAAATGGAGAAATTATTGATCATGTAGGTGGTAAACAGGATATTAAGCGGAAACGAATTCAAACTGTTGGAGATCCTGCGTGCCGCTTTCAAGAAGATGCGCTTCGCATGATGAGAGCTGTCCGTTTTTTAAGCCAGCTTGGCTTTGAACTCGCTGATGAAACGGCTGAAGCTATGAAAAAGGATAAGCATCTGCTTGCCAACATATCAGTTGAGCGCAAAAAAATTGAAATGGAGAAGCTTTTAAAAGGCCGTCATTGCGAGCAGGCCATTCAAGTGCTCATTTCAACCAAATTATATGAAGAATTGCCAGGTCTTAAAGAGGAGCGTCTTCATGAATCCTTTCAAGCCTTTCCATATTACTTACTGGATGGACTAGAAGAGGTATGGGGGGCTTGCATCCATTTGCTCGGCCTAGATGAAGCGGAGGCTGCGGCCTTCTTAAAAGAATGGAAGCTGTCAACCAAGCTTTTGAAAGAAGCAGTAGCCATTAGTAAATACGTTGATTGTGACTGGGATGCGGAAAACATGTTTGAAGCTGGTGAACACGTGCTCTTATCTAGTTTGAAGATCACACAGCTAAAACATGAGCGCCGCATTTTCTTTGATGAGCTGGAGGCAGCGAAACGTTCTTATGATGCACTGCCGATTAAAAAGCTCCAAGACCTCGCTGTTTCAGGAAAAGATTTAATGGCCTTTCGGCAAAAGACGTCTGGGAAATGGATTGCAGAGGAGCTCAATTTTGTGAAAAAAGCCGTTTTGCAAAACCGTTTAGAAAACCGAAAAGAAGCCATAGAGGAGTGGCTTAAAGCATGCGATCCGCAATTAGAAAACGATTAATTGAACTATTTACAGCATCCAGTGAGGATTTTGTCTCAAGTCAGCAGATTTGTGATGAACTTGGCTGCTCCCGAACAGCTGTGTGGAAGCATATGGAGGACTTGCGAAAAGAGGGGTATGAGGTAGAAGCAGTTAGAAGAAAAGGATACCGTCTGCTTCGTAAACCGGACAAAATTAGTGAGGACGAAATTCTGTTTGGTCTGGAAACAGAGAGCTTCGGCAGGCATATTTACTTTCAGAAAGAAGTCGCTTCAACTCAGTTGATTGCCCATGATCTTGTCAATGAAGGTGCGCCCCACGGCACGATCGTTGTCAGCGATCATCAGACAAACGGAAAAGGGCGTCTTCAAAGAACGTGGCATTCACCAAACGGGACAGGCATTTGGATGAGTCTCATTCTCAGGCCTGAAATTCCGCTGCATAAAGCGCCGCAAATGACACTTTTGGCATCTGTAGCCATCGCAGAAGCGATTGCGCAGCAAACAGGACTCAGTCCATCTATTAAATGGCCAAACGATATTTTGTTGAATGGAAAAAAGGTCGTTGGCATTCTGACTGAATTAAAAGCAGAAGCTGACCAGGTTCATGCGGTCATTATTGGACCGGGCATAAATGTGAACCAAACAGCTGATGACTTCCCGGATGACCTAAAGGATGTCGCCACAAGTCTGCGGATGGAACTGAATGAAAAAGTGGATCGTGCTGCACTTATACAACAGATCATGTCCACTTTTGAAAAAAGATATGATGATTATATGAAGCAAGGATTTGCGCCGATTAAACATTTATGGGAATCGTTTGCGATGACGATCGGTCGACATATTGTGGCCCGCACCGTCAATGGGCAATATACGGGGAAGGCGCTTGGCATCAATGAAGAAGGTGTTTTATTGCTTGAAACGGAGGACGGTATCCAAAAAATCTACTCCGCAGACATTGAGATCAAGTCAACTTGAGTGGAACACCCGGCACATTTTTGATATACTTCGTGTGGGCAGTATCTGCAAAGAACTGTACCTGTTATGAAGAAAAATTCGATAAATTTCTGCCTTGATCCTAAGGGACTTGGACAGAGGGATGATTCGCCGCACATGAGAAATCAAAGCATGTGATGTGAGGCAAGCCATCTCCTCTCCAGAATGAGGAGGAACAAATGAAGACAAAGCTAGATTTTTTCAAAATGAAAGAACAAAACGAACCTATTGTGATGCTGACCGCATACGACTATCCAGCTGCAAAGCAAGCGGAAAAAGCGGAAGTCGACATGATCTTAGTTGGTGATTCACTTGGGATGGTTGTACTTGGACTAGATTCCACAGTTCAAGTCACGCTGGATGATATGATCCATCACACAAAAGCAGTGAAAAGAGGCGCAAAAGACACATTTGTTGTGACTGATATGCCATTTATGTCTTACCATTATTCGTTAGAAGAAACAATGAAAAATGCTGCACGCATCATGCAAGAAAGTGGTGCCGATGCCTTAAAGCTAGAAGGCGGAGATGGAGTATTTGAATCCATTCAAGCTCTAACAAGAGGCGGAATTCCTGTCGTCAGTCATTTAGGCCTTACACCTCAATCAGTTGGTGTACTTGGCGGATATAAAGTACAAGGTAAAGACCACGAAAGTGCTCAAAAATTGATTGAAGACAGCTTGAAATGTGAGGAAGCCGGTGCAATCGCTCTTGTGCTGGAATGTGTACCTGGCGAACTGACAAAACGAATTACCGACATGCTGAAGATTCCTGTGATCGGAATTGGTGCAGGAGCTGAGGCAGACGGACAAGTTCTCGTTTACCATGATGTGGTAGGATACGGGGTGTCTAGAACACCTAAGTTTGTGAAACAATACGCGCAAATTGATACTGTTTTAGAAGAAGCGCTCATTCAATATACAAAAGAAGTAAAAGCACGCACATTTCCAGAGGACATGCACACGTTTCATATCAAAGAAGAAGTCCTTGATGGCTTATATGGGGGAATCAAAAAATGAACGTTGTCACCCATATTCACGAGCTAAAAGAGTTAATCAAGCAGCATCAAGAAAACCAGCATTCCATCGGCTTTGTTCCAACGATGGGTTTTCTTCATGAAGGACATCTGACGCTTGCGAAAGAGGCAAGAGGTCAAAATGACATTGTCGTGATGAGTATTTTTGTCAATCCGTTGCAATTTGGACCAAATGAAGACTTTGAATCCTATCCAAGGGATATGGAAAGAGACCAGCGTCTGGCAGAAGCAGCAGGGGTGGATATTTTATTTACACCTGATGTGAAGGAAATGTACCAAAATGAACCATCTATTACGATGACGGTTCAAAAGCGGACAGATGTCTTATGCGGAAAAAAACGTCCAGGACATTTTGACGGTGTTGTCACTGTGCTCACAAAGCTGTTTCATCTTGTGTCACCAACAAATGTCTACTTTGGACTAAAGGATGCACAGCAAGTCGCTGTGATCGATGCGATGATCAAGGATTTCTTCTTTGATCTTCACCTTGTATCTGTACCGACAGTCAGAGAAGAAGACGGTTTAGCGAAAAGCTCAAGGAATGTGTACTTGTCAGAAAAAGAAAGACAAGAAGCACCCGCTTTATACCGCGCATTAAAAAAAGGCCAGTCAGCTGTTGAAAAAGGTGAACATGATGTCAGTCGTGTGTACCAGCTGATTGAAGAGGAACTTGTTCAGACGTGCGGAGAAATAGATTATATTGAGATCTACTCATATCCAGAACTTGAGCCGCTTGAGCAGTTAGCAGGTCAAGTCATTATGGCGGTTGCGGTCAAATTCTCACGGGCAAGACTGATTGATAATGTGATTTTCCATGTTCCTGAAAGCGGTGAAAAACATGTATAGAACCTTTATGACATCTAAGCTTCATAAAGCAACGGTAACAGAAGCAAACTTACATTATGTAGGAAGTATTACAATTGACGAAGATTTACTTGATGCGGCAGGTATGATGGCAAATGAGAAAGTACAAATTGTCAATAATCATAATGGCGCAAGACTTGAAACATATATTATTCCCGGCGAAAGAAAGAGCGGTGTCATTTGTCTAAATGGGGCGGCGGCGAGACTCGTTCAGCCAGGGGATGAAGTCATTATTATCGCTTATGGGATGCTGTCAGAAGAAGAAGCTAAGACACATACACCAAAAGTGGTCGTGTTAAATAAACAAAATCAAATTGAACAAATGATTGGGCAAGAGCCTGCGAGAACGATTTTATAACGCAGACTCCGTGGAAACAGAACAGTTTCAGAAGAGAGGCTGTTCTGTTTCATCTATTTTGTCCAGAGCGTGTTTCACTTCAGGGTGAAACGAGGAATTGAGGTGTCCATTTTATGACCGATCAAAGGTTTGTTGTCGTTGATATTGAAACCACCGGGAATTCACCTAAAAAGGGTGATAAAATCATTCAAATAGCTGCGGTGGTCATTGAAAATGGACAAATTGTCGAACGGTATTCAAAATATGTGAACCCGGGAAAAGCAATCCCAGGATTTATTGAACAGCTGACAGGCATTCAGCAGCACATGGTTGACGATGCGGTGTTTTTTGAGGACATTGCCCAAGAGGTGTATGATCTCATACAGGGTGCTTATTTTGTTGCGCACAATGTTCATTTTGACTTGAATTTTTTAAATGATGAACTAAAAGCATGCGGGAAAAATGAGCTGGATGTGCTAGCAATTGATACAGTTGAGATCTCTAGAATTCTTTATCCTGAGCTTGAAGGTTATAAGCTCACTGAATTAAGTGAAGAGCTCATGCTTCCACATGACCACCCGCATAGGGCGGATAGTGATGCGGAAGTTACTGCCATGTTATTTTTAACTTTATTACATCAATTAAAACATACACCGAAAAATGTGCTGAAGCAGCTGCGCAGATTATCCTCTTATCTCCTAAGTGATATAGGACTTTTAATTAAGCAGCTTGAAACAAGCCATGATAGCCGGGAAGATTCTTTAGTGGAAGTCGGCTCTTTTTCTGTAAAAGATGTCACCAATCCTATCAGTAGGGCGACACATTCAGTAAGTGAAGATGATGAACAGCTGTTTGAGGAAATCAAAAAGAAGCTTCCGCAAACGGTAGAAGGGTATGAGGTAAGAGAAGGCCAGCTTACAATGATGAATAAAGTGAGAGACGTGTTTCATGAAAGAGCCTATGCATTAATTGAAGCGGCACCGGGTATTGGGAAAACGCTCGCTTACCTCATCCCAGCTGCTCTAGAAGCGAGGAAATCAGGAAAACCTGTCATTATTAGTACATATTCCATCCTTTTGCAGCAGCAAATGCTTCAGCGCGATGTGCCGATGTTGAATCAATTGCTCCCGTTTGAGCCTGCTGCCTGTGTATTTAAAGGTCGGGCGCATTACATTTGTTTAGATAAGTTTGAGCATGTTCTTCATGAGGAAGATGATAACTATGATGTCGTCTTAACGAAGGCGCAAATTTTAATGTGGCTCCTTGTAACAGAAACAGGTGATTTATCTGAACTGAATTTACCGTCAGGAGCTGCCAATATAAAAGACCGCATTTCCTGTGTGCATATGCCGTTTACATCGAAAAAGCGCCGTTTTAAAGAGTATTGCTTTTATGAGCGCGCCAAAAAAAGGGCAAAAACAGCTGATTTAATTTTAACGAATCATCGTCTGCTTTTATCACAAACGGAGGCATCGTCTATCTTTCAGCATGCTGACGTATATGTGATAGACGAAGCCCATCAATTTGAGAAAACAGCCAATGAAGCACTAGGGGATAGTGCGTCTTATATCCAGCTTCACGCGAAATTAACGCAGCTTGGCTCCTTGCAAAGCGGACTGTTAAAGAAACTGAAAAAGAGATTTCATCATGCAGGGTTACAGACAGACACCTTTATTGAAATGGATGAGTATCTCAATCAGCTTCAAATGGAAAGTGACGCTTTCTTTAGCACCGTCCATTCATTTGTGAAAAGGACAAAACCAAAAGCCGACATCAATCGTCTCATTCATAGAGTACGTCATCATTCAAAGCATGCTCAGTGGAAACGGATTAAAGAAACGGCAAGTAAGCTTTGTTCCTTGTTAATTGCTTGTGAGAAACTGTATGAACAGCAAAAAAATGAGCTTCTTCAAAAAAGTGATCAGCTGACAGAACACTTTGCCTTTGAAGCAGAGGAATACGACCAAGTCATGTCGTTTATGCATACTTTTTGCAGTACACTGTACCGGTTTATCTTTGAACCGAAAAACGATGAAACGGTTTGGATTGAAATTGATGCAAAAGGTGCCAAAAACGCAGTCTTTATGCATGCACAGCCGTTAGATACTGGGGAGCTTTTGGCTGATCGTTTCTTTATGAACAAAAAGAGTGTTGTCCTCACATCAGGGACACTCACCATCAATCACCGCTTTGATTATTGCTTGGAACGGTTTGGCCTGCAAGATTTTTATCCTCATCTTGTGCAAATTGATTCACCTTTTGAACTTGAAAAACAGCTTAAGGTCATTGTTCCAGCAGACATGCCGCCGATTACAAACCGTGATGAACGAGATTATGTAAAGCAGGCTGCGCAATATATTAAGGTTATGGAAAAGCAGCAGCATGCAAAAATATTGGTTTTGTTTAATTCACATGAGATGTTAAAAGCAGTATATGAAGAGCTAAAAACAGAAGGGATGCAGTCAGCCCTTTTTGCTCAAGGTTTGACAGGTGGAAGCCCTGTAAAATTAACGAAAATGTTCAAATTAGCAAAACAAGCCATTTTACTTGGTACGGGTAGTTTTTGGGAAGGTGTTGATTTTCCGGGCTCAGAGCTGACAACAGTCATCATGGCACGTCTTCCGTTCAGACCGCCTGATTCTCCTCTCATTGAAGCCAAATGTGATGCAGCTAAAAAACAAGGGAAAAACCCGTTTAAAGCCGTCGCTTTACCAGAAGCTGTGTTAACCTTTAAGCAAGGAGCTGGACGCTTGCTGCGCTCTGAAAAAGACATAGGCACATTGCTGATTTTAGACCGCCGAGTGAAAACAGCTTCATATGGAAAACTATTTTTAGAATCACTCCCTCATGCGCCGGTTCACGAGATGTCAAAAGAGTCACTTGAGGCGTATATAGAAAACCTTAACAACGAAAAGCCGCTGTCATAAGCGGCCTTTAGCTGGTGTGGGTTTGGAGTTAATTTATCGTAACGGCTTTTTGTGTTCCGTTGTAAAAATAGTATCGGTTCCCGTGCAGAAAAGTATGACTAACAATATTTACGTACCGAGGAGGAATTAGAAGTGGAAAGTAAAATAGAGGTACTTTCAACTGTTCAAATTAAGCATTCAGAAGACCTATACAAAATCGTTGATTTATTGAACAGAACGCTTAAAAGAGAAGATCTCATGTTTGGATTAGCATTAGATCAAGAAGACCAAAATCAAGCGGTATTTACGATATATCGCACATAGGGGAAGCTTGACATGAAAAAAATAGTCTGGATTATTTCATCTGTAGTGGCTCTCGTTCTGCTTATTGGCATCATCAGCTTTACGTGGATTTATCAAATTGCCATGGGACAAAGAGAACAAGGGCATGAAGCAGCGATCGAACGAGCAAAAGAACAAGCAAACATCGTACAAGTGGAGCAAGTGGAAACCTTTGTCGGGAAAGAAAAACAATTTATTGTTGAAGGGAAAAACAAACAGAATGAAACGACCTACGTTTGGGTTCCTGCCAGCAAAAAAGAAAAAGTGATCGCAAAAAAAGCAAAAGAAGGCATTACCTCGAATCAAGCAGTACAAGCCGTTCAAAAAGAGAACACGGTCTCTAAGCTAAAAGAAGTCAAATTAGCGAGAGAAGGTGACGTACTTCTTTGGGAAGTGACATATTTAAATGAAAACAATCAATATAGCTTCAGCTATGTCGACTTCTCGACAGGACACGTGGAAAAAAATTTAACACCGTAGTTTCTCCTGTCTTGCGTTGACCATGCTGATTTAGAACGGTTATAATAAAATGTATGAAAAAAGATTCACACCTGTCTAAAGGTGAGTTTCTTTCTGGCTTTGGAGGGAATTATGTTGAAAACAACGATTAATCAAGTGTTCAAACACGTCGATCAAGAAGTAACCATCGGCGCATGGATTGCCAATAAACGTTCAAGCGGAAAAATTGCATTTTTGCAGCTGCGTGACGGGACAGGCTTTATTCAAGGAGTCGTAGTAAAAGCAGAAGTGGAAGAGGAAGTCTTTAAGCTTGCGAAATCAGTCACTCAAGAAACATCTGTCTATGTGACAGGTCAAGTGACAAAAGATGAGCGTTCACCGCTAGGTTTTGAATTGCAAGTGAAATCCATTGAAGTGATTCATGAAGCGACAGATTATCCAATTACACCAAAAGAGCATGGAACAGAATTCTTAATGGATCACCGTCATTTATGGCTTCGTTCTAAAAAACAGCATGCCATTATGAAAATCCGTAACGAAATTATTCGTGCTACATATGAATACTTCCATCAAGAAGGTTTCGTGAAAGTAGATCCGCCAATTTTAACTGGAAGTGCACCTGAAGGCACAACGGAACTGTTTGCTACGAAATATTTTGATGAAGATGCATACCTTTCTCAAAGTGGCCAGCTTTACATGGAAGCTGCAGCAATGGCACTCGGAAAAGTATTCTCATTTGGCCCAACATTTAGAGCTGAAAAATCTAAAACAAAACGTCATTTAATTGAGTTTTGGATGATCGAGCCGGAGATGGCTTTTGTCGAATTCAATGAAAACCTTGAGTATCAAGAAAATTATGTGACTCATGTTGTGCAAAGTGTACTTGAAAACTGTAAAGTGGAGCTGCAAACATTAGGCCGTGATACAGCAAAATTAGAAAATATCAAAGCACCATTCCCGCGCATCACTTACGATGAAGCGATTAAATTCTTGCAGGAAAAAGGCTTTGATGATATCGAATGGGGAGATGACTTCGGAGCGCCTCACGAAACTGCGATCGCCGAAAGCTATGATAAACCAGTGTTTATCACTCATTACCCAACATCATTAAAACCGTTTTATATGCAGCCAGCACCGGATCGTGAAGATGTTGTCCTTTGTGCAGACTTGATTGCACCAGAAGGCTACGGAGAGATTATTGGCGGTTCTGAGCGTGTTCATGATTTAGAGCTTCTTGAAGCAAGATTGAAAGAACATGGGCTTGATCAGGAAACTTACAAATGGTATACAGAATTAAGACAATACGGTTCTGTACCGCATTCAGGTTTTGGTCTTGGACTTGAACGTACAGTTGCTTGGATTAGCGGAGCGCCGCATGTGCGTGAAACCATTCCTTTCCCAAGATTATTAAACCGTTTATACCCTTAAGACGTGAAAGCCTCCAACAAATGGAGGCTTTTTCAAACGTCTTTTTAGAGAGGCACGTGAAATAAAACGTGATATACTTAAAGTGAAGAGGTGTATCCGATGAATAGGCAGCAATTTATTAATATGCAGCAAATGGGGTCGACAAGTTTGCCTAATTTGCTGATTGCTCATTATGAGCAGTTAGGACTGAATGAATCACAGATGATGGTGATGCTCAAGATTAAAATGAATGAAGAACAAGGCGTTTTCTTTCAAACATTTGAAGAGCTTTCTCAAGGCATGACCATTTCAGCGGAAGAGTGCGCGTATATGGTTCAGCATCTGATTCAAAAAGGATTTATCTCGATTCAGCCATTTGAAGACAGGTCTGGTATTCAGCATGACCGTTACTCGGTAGAACCTTTATGGGGCGTTCTGTATGACTTTTTAGAAACAAAACAGGCGAAAGAAGTTCAAAAACAACAGGTGCAGGCTGAAAAATCTTTATATGCTTTATTTGAAGATGAATTCGGCAGACCGCTGTCACCCCTTGAAGGAGAAACACTTTCGATCTGGATGGATCAAGACCATCATGATGCTGAGATGATACGGCTAGCACTAAGAGAAGCCGTTTTATCAGGGAAATTAAATTTCCGTTATATTGATCGAATTTTATTTGAGTGGAAAAAGAAAGGGCTGAAAACAGCGAAAGAAGCAAAAAAACATAGCCAGCACTTCCGTTCTCAGCAGAAAACGCCACCTTCAAACGAAGAGACGTCCACTTATAAACGACAAGTTCCTTTTTATAATTGGCTGGAACAATAACCAATAAAGGAGAAGGCATGTTATCAAAAAAACAAATCAATGAGTGTTTAGATATTATAGGAGATATGTTTCCAGAGGCTGAGTGTGAGCTTGTTCATGCCAATCCATTTGAGCTTGTGATTGCTGTTGCGCTCTCTGCTCAATGTACGGACGTGCTTGTAAACAAGGTCACCAAAACGTTATTTCAAAAATATAAAACACCAGAAGACTATTTAAGTGTACCGCTTGAAGAACTGCAGCAAGATATTCGCTCGATTGGTCTTTATCGAAATAAGGCTAAAAACATTCAAAAGTTGAGCAAAATGCTGATTGAAGAATATGGCGGTGAAGTACCAAAGGACCGGGACGAGCTTGTTAAGCTTCCTGGGGTTGGCCGGAAAACAGCAAATGTCGTCGTTTCAGTCGCTTTTGGGGTACCGGCAATAGCAGTAGATACACATGTAGAACGAGTCAGCAAGCGTCTAGGCATCTGCCGCTGGAAGGATTCTGTGCTTGAAGTAGAGCAAACCTTGATGAAAAAGGTGCCAAAAGAAGATTGGTCTGTGACGCATCACCGTCTGATCTTTTTTGGGAGATATCATTGTAAGGCGCAGCGGCCGCAGTGCGAATCGTGTCCACTTCTTGATATGTGCAGAGAAGGGCAGAAGAGGCTGAAAAAAGGATTGGTGAAGCTGGCATGAGCGGGGCAGCTGTTTTCATCTCATATGTCGAAAAGCTAAAAGAAAAAAAGGTAGAGATTAAAGGTGATCGAGTAGATATACTGAGAGCCAATCCGCTCGCATATGATCTATCTTCAGAAGTTTTAACAGACGAGTTTCCATGGCAGGAAACGGAAGAATTTGTTCCTGTGATGTTTGAGCTGTGGGACGAATTAAAAGAAAAAATGCTTCCTCGTTTCCAAACAAGAAAATCCCGCTGTGAAGAAGATGATATGCTGCAAGGAATCGTCAGTATGATTGCGTTGTTTTACTGGATCAAAGGGGAGAGTGTCCAAACGTTTGAATGGGAACATATCAAGCAAGAGACATTTCCTGTTGCTCCGATTAATTGGACGGAACGTATAGAGTTCATTTTGCTAAAACCAACTCAATATCACTGCTTTATTCAATTGGACGAGCTATACACGGAATTAAAAAAGCAGTATGGAAAATATGAAGCACTAAAAAAAATCAGACAGCAGCGTTAAAAAAAGCACTTGCCAAGGAGGCAAGTGCTTTCAAGCGTGTAGACAAACCCTCGCATTCGTTGTCAGTCCTGCGCTCCGGTGCTCACGAATGTTAAATTCGCTCCGCTCCGATGCTCGTCCTTCCTAGACTGCAAAGGTTTTCTATCACGCTGAAAAGAAGACAAAGGGCTAAAATCAAGATCATTTTAGCCCTTTGTCAACAATCTTAAAGCACTTGCCAAGGAGGCAAGTGCTTTTTCATTATTCATCTTCTTTTCGAGAAGTAGCATTTGATTGCGAATTGGAACTTTGAGAGTTGGCTTTCTCATCATCTTTCTTTTTATCTTTATTATCAGTTTGCGAGTTGCTGTTCCCATTTGTACTGTCTGAGCCATTTTCTGAAGAACCATTATTTCCGTTTTCTGTATTTCCACCTTGGTCCTGATCCTTATCCTTATCTTGATCTTTTTTGTCATCAGGCTTTTGCTCATCAGTGCCAGGGGGCTGATTTTTGTTATCGTCTGTTTGGTCTGTCTGTTCGTCGTCAGGCTGCTGCGGTTCTTCTTCTTCTTTATTCTCATCATCCGCTTTTTCTTCCTCATCTGCGTCATCCTTAATGGTGAGGAAGGTAGAAGCCGCTTTACTCGTGACATCATCTACAGTGGCTGTCACTTGGAATTTATAAGTGGAGCCAGGCTTCACATCAGAGATAACCGCTTCTTTAGCAGAGCTGTTTTGAATCTCTTTATAGCCGCCATTATCAACTGCTTGCTTGACATTAAATGTAGCATCAGCGTCGTCAGAATAGCCCCAAGTCAGTGTGATGGATTTTTTCTCTTCATCATACACCGCTTTTAAATCAGAAGGCTTATCGGCTTCTTTTTTCTCGTATGTGTCAGAGACTTTTGTTGGTACCGTTCCTTTAACAAAGTATTCTGTTGTCTTCTTGTCACTTGGTGTATTCGGTCCGGCTAATTTTGCAGGATCGGATCCTTTTTCAACCGTAGCTTCAACGACACTGTCTGGTTTTTCAAATGAGCCGCTTCCATCGTCAATTTGAGAAATCAATCGCTGGAAGACGATTTTGGCCACACGCTGCTCGTAATCATTCAGCCATATTTTGCCGTCTGCATCTTTTGAATTGCCGATTCCAGTCCAAACGGCTGCTGTATATTGCGGAGTATAACCGACAAACCACGAATCTTTCGCACCGCCAGAAGGGATATTGTGTTTATTAATATCGTCTTGTGTGAAGTTCGTTGTACCTGTTTTACCAGCTACTTGAACGTTCGGTACTTGTGCAAGTGTACCAGTACCAGATTGGACAGCAGTTTTCAGCATATCTGTAATCATAAATGCTGTGTAATCACTCATTGCTGCTTTTGAGTCCGGCGTAAGGTCAAGCTTTGTCCCGTCATTAAATTCAACAGATGTGACAGCGTGCGGTTCATTATAGTATCCGTTATTACCGAATGCACTAAATGCACCTGCCATTTTTAATGAAGACACACCATCTCCAAATCCACCGATGGAATAAGATTCTGGAATATCAGAAGGTAAGTCCATGCCTAAATTATTAGCAAATTGAGCGGCATTGGCTGAACCAGCTTCTTGGAATGCTTTAAGTGCAGGGATGTTACGCGATTGTGCCAAAGCACTTCTCATCGACATTTTACCTAAATGTCTTCTGTCAAAGTTGTTAATCGGTGTACCATCTGAGTACGTATACGGCGCATCATCAATTTGCTGATATGTTGACCATTTTTTGTTTTCAATGACTGGGCCGTAATCTAAGATCGGTTTGATTGTGGACCCTGGCTGGCGTTTTGCATCCGTCGCATAGTTAAAGCCGCCGGCTGGTACATCACGTCCACCGCCAATGGCGCGTATTTCACCATTTTTCGTATCAAGCAGGGTCACACCCGCCTGCATCCCTTTCGTAAATCCAACTGAATCTCCATTGATGATATCATTTAGATGATCCTGTGCATTTCGATCAAGGGAAGTATAGATTTTTAATCCGTCAGTTGATGCATCCACTTTGGCTTTTTTCTGTACTTCTTCCATTACTTCTTCAATGTAGGCAGAGTACTTACTAGAGTTTTGGCTCTTATATTTACTAGCTGAAACAACTGTCTTGCTGACAGGGGTTGCTTTTGCAACGTCATATTCTTTTTCTGAAATGTAGCCTTGTTTTTTCATAAGGCTTAAAACGATATTACGGCGTTTTTCCGCTGCCTCGGGATGTTTCACTGGGTTATAGGCAGAAGGACTCTGCGGCATACCTGCAAGTGTAGCAGCTTGTGCAACGGTTAGTTTATTTAAATCTGTGACTCCGAAAAATTGTTCAGCTGCTTTCCCAACTCCATAAGCATAAGGAGAGAAGAAAATCCGGTTTAAATACATTTCCAAAATTTCATCTTTAGAGTATTTTTGCTCAAGCTGAATCGAGAGCCATACTTCCTGTACTTTCCGTTTTAACGTCTTTTGATTGGTTAGGAGGGAGTTTTTCACAACCTGCTGTGTAATGGTACTTCCGCCTTCAGCACCAAAGCCGTCCTCAACGTTTGCGACAAGGGCACCGCCGATACGGATTGGATCAATCCCGTGGTGCTTATAAAAACGTGCATCTTCAGTCGCAATAAATGCGTCTTTTACCACATCGGGTATATCTTTTATCGAGACATACGTTCTTTTTTCTGCACCAACTTCTGCAAACACTTTCTTGTCTTTATCATAAAGCTTTGAAGAGTATGGTGTTTTAAGCTTACTATCATCAATAGAAGGAGCGCTTGATGCAAAAACGGCAAAAGTTGTGATTCCGGCAACTAAACAAAGTAGACCGATCACGAGTAAAGATAAAAATATTTTTTTAAATAGACCTGCTTTCTTTTTGCCTTTTTTGTTCTTTTGCTTCTTATTGTTAACTTGACTTGCTTTACGTCGCTGTTCACGACTTGTAAATTGATCAGACATCACATCTCAACCTTTCGTGTTAAACCTTTTTCGAACGTAATTGCTGATTGCTTTCATCCGAAAAATGAAGTGTCTCCACTACTTTAATATAATCAATTCTTGGCGAATATCCAAGTGTCATTATGTGGCCAGCTTCCATTAATTCGTCTTTGCTAATGGATTTACGGCCGTTTTTCTTCTGCCGCTCCCAGAAGTAAAAGAGATCTGAAGCGGGCAAATAATAAACGGAGCCAAAAGCGGATATAATAACGAAACAAATGCCGCCTTGCTTTTCAACCTGTTTCATATGCTCAATTTGATGGTCGTGGAAATTTTTGAGCGGAAACGAGGTAGTGCTTTTGGTTTCCTTTGCTTCAAAATCGATATAGCGGCCTTTATACACCCCGTTATAGTCTGTTGTGGATGATTGTTTAAAATAGGCTTCTTTAATGACAGCAGCACTTCTTTTTGGGTAATCCACATTCACAATTTGAACTGGGGTAGGCTTTTTATGAATGACTGCGATCCCGTTGACCAAATAGTATTGGTTCGTTTCATTTAAATCAGCCTCAAGCGTCATCCCGCGGTTACTATAAGAGGATTCGCCGCTGATTCTTTTTTTTGTCCCAATTTGTTGAATGGGCTGATACGATTTTCCGTTTGGATACCGAATCATCAAGTTTCAGCCTCCTTTTAATGCATTTTGTATTGGAGAGATCACCATGTTGTCCCAAGAAGAGCACATCATCACTCAGCAAATTTTGCGTGAAACGAAAGCAAAAAATAAAGACAACCTGACGAGGACAAATGCTTACAAGCGCTTTTATGACCGGCATCCAGAGATGAAATGGTCGCTGCTCGCTTCCTTTGTCTCGAGAAATGCTGGGTGGTCCATGACGGATTTAAAGGGCGAGCTCTTCCATCCAGGTTTAACGGATCAGCAGGGGCACCTTTTTTTCACAGCATATGAAAGAGCGAATTGGCTGATCTTTTCGGATGCTTACCCTCAGCTTCTTTTGTATGAATGGTCTAAAAGGTGCAGTCAACCTTTGTTTCATCTGCTTCCTTATTTCTCCGTGTCTCGTTTTATGAGCGCTGAGTGGGAACGTTTCTGGCTAAAGCGTGACACAGAGCGTCTGCTATATGCACTCATCATAAATGAACAATATACTATACAATCTCCTATTATACAAAATCCTCTTCTGAAAAAGAATGTTTTTCACTCGATTCAATATCTTTTCAGCGAGTGGGGACATTTCCAAACCGTTGTTTTTCCAACGGTGGACGGCCATTTGTATGGCTTAACCATACGGAAGTTTTCCAATGTAAAGGAGCGCATTACATTAGGTAAAAAACTAGCGAAACTATTATTTCGAGCCGATTTGTTTTCGGATTTTTATCATTTTTTGCATACCGTTCCGCATACGGGGTCTCGGTTTGATTTTGAGCCGTTTTTAGGGATCGCTAGAAGGTCAACACCTTTTCTTCGGACGGTTTATCCGGTGATGACACATTCATTAGACGATCAAAGGGAAGATTGGTTTCAAAAGAAATTGAGTTCATCTTTATTTGAGGCAGAGCCGCTACCAAAGCAGATTGATCTGACCGACTGGTATTTCCATAAAAAAAGACAGCTTCGTTTTCTTTTCTCATTAGAGCATTATTTTTTGCATAAATAAAAAGCAGGGGGTGCCTGCTTTTTTTACGTAGATGGACGATTAGGACCGCCGAGCTTTTTATCAAGCTGATCTGGACTGTTTTCTTTCCCTTTTGGCTTTTGCTCTTTTGGTGCTGGCTGCTTTTTCATGAAATCTACCTCCTTTTGTCCTTAGAATTTACACAATCGGACGCAATCATACAAAGAAGGACAAGCATCTGTCGAAAAGGAAGAAATAGCGCTTATCTACACTTAGATTGGCGATTTGCTTCTAGTTTTGTCATGTGTGAAGGAGGGGGAGAAAGAAAAGAGAATGTAACGAGAGACAATAAAGGAGGAATCTGATGATGAGCGAATTTGTATCAAAAGAATCCATTATGCAGTTGTTAGAGGAAATCGAGCGAAAAATTGATGCAGTGGAGGAAGAGCTGTCTCTTGCTGTGAAGCAGACGAAACGTGCAGCGATAGAAGAGCAAGAACAAATGATTGACCGGCTTGAATCAGAAGTAAAGGACTGTGAAGTGAAGCTTCATGCAGCCGAGTATAAACTGGCAGTAAGACCGGCATATCACGCCGGATAGCTTTTCTATTTGAGCAATAGGTAAACGTTTGATAGGATGGTTCATAGAGGTGAACACTTTGGATAATCAAACATTACTTGAACATACACAAAACTTGAGAATATGGATCGAAGAAGCATATGAGCAGTACCAAAAGGGAAAGGCTGAAGAGGAGTACCCATCGTATGATTTTTATACGGATATTCAGCCGGCCGTTGTTACATTTGATCAGAAAATAGAGGAGTGGCTCACCGCTGCGATCTCGTTTATTGAGCAGGCCAAACCTAGATATTTACACCAAGAACAGCTTGAAGCCGTAAAAGAAAATGGTAAAGAGGTTGTCCTGCAATCTTATTTTGGTAAACAGCACGCACCCCGTGTAAAAAATTTAGTTGAGTCAGTGGTTTACACTCTGAATCTTTTAATAGAAGAAATCAAAAAGCGCAGCTAAAGACATGATGCTGCGTTTTTCTTATGGCTTCTTTAGGCACATCTTCTGCTCTTGGTCATAATATATGAGTGACATCAATATGTGTTGAGAGCGAGAGGAGCGAGATAGATGTTCCCTTATTCAAACCAGCAGCCTTATGAATTCAATCAATTCACGCAAAGGCCTTTTCCGTATCCAGAAATGCAGCAGCCTCCGCAGCCTCCAGACTATTTCATGCCGCCGTATCAAGGTGGAGGGGGAATGAATCAGGCACCATCTACTGTTTATCAGCCGCCTTATGGATACCAAGAAAACGTGCCGCTTATGCAGCCGCCTGAAGCGATGAATCCACCCCAAATGCAGCCGCCTCCAGGCATGATGCCCATGCAGCCGCCTATGAACCCTTATCCATTGCCAAGGCCGCAAAAACAGCAGCCATCTCAATTTAAAAGTGTGCTGTCACAATTCAAAAAGACGAATGGGCAATACGATTTTAACAAAATGTTTGATACAGCTGGCCAAATGATGAGTACAATGAATCAAGTAGGCTCATTGGCGAAAGGATTTACAAGCATTTTTAAAGCATAGCTAAACCCAATAGATTGAACTATTGGGTTGTTTGCTTTGGCGCAGACACATGAAGCGATTGATCTTTCCACACACTCTTCATTTTTGTCTCATCTATTTTTGCCGGCATTAAAATCGTTTTAGTAAAACTTGAATACGAGGTAGTCGTATTCGTTTTGATTTTTTCCTGTACTGATAAGTGTAAATATTGGGCTTTTACTTCTAGCGCAATGTCTCCTTCGACAAAATGGTCTGGAAATTGAATCTCGATATACACATTCTGTTCATCCTCTGTCACATCGGTCGTAATGGATACAAGTGAATGCGATGTGGTCATGAGTGCCTCTGCACTATTTAATATCTCGTGAAACGGGGAGGATGCAAAAAATTGTTCAATCGCTTCATATATCATATCTTCATTTGCCAGCATTTCATGTTTTTTTTCGCCTTCATGTTTCATCTGAATCACCTCTCATCTACAGCCTATGCAGAGGGGGCTCAGGCGGTTATCAATTGATGAGAGGAAAAAATTATGATTAAATAGTGTTGAATGAAGCAAGGTGTATGGGCGTAAAGTTTCATACACGAAATAGATTTAGGAAGCAAAGCTTGAAGGGAGCAAATTGACATTGCTGAAAAAATTATTCGGTTTCGGAAAAAACCAAGATGATGTAAAGGAAGAAGTCATTTATTCTCCAGTTGATGGAGAGTTAATGGATATGACTGATGTACCAGATCCCGTCTTTTCTCAAAAGATGATGGGAGACGGCGTAGCAGTAAAACCAAAAAGTGGGACGATTGTGTCACCAGTAGAGGGTGAAATCATTCAGCTCTTCCATACAAAACATGCAATTGGCATTCGAACACTCTCGGGGCTTGAGCTTCTGATTCATATCGGACTTGAAACAGTTGGGTTAAATGGTGAAGGATTTGAAGCGCACATGAAAGAAGGGGATAAGGTGAAAATCGGGGATCCTCTTATTACGTGTGATTTAGAACTGATTGAAGAGAAAGCGTCAAGTACAGTGACACCGATTGTGATTATGAACGGTGACCTTATCGAACGACTTGATAAAGAACCAAAAGGCTCTGTAGAAAAGCAGACGTCCAAGCTCTTTACAGTGAAAATGAAATAGTTCATGAAAAAAACTACCCATTGATAGGGTAGTTTTTTATTGAGGTGAGAACATTAATCCTCCATTGGAACCCAGCCTTGACTCGCTTCCATGACAGACCACAATCCTTCTGGAATAAGATACTTGTCTTTTTGGCTGCGTTTAATGACGGTTTCAATCTCTTGTTCTCTGCCTTCTTTAATTTTCTTTGCCCAATCTGGGTCGACGATCAGCTCTCGTGCGACAGCGATGAGAGGAATTCCTTGATTGTAAGCATGGAGTGCATCTTCAGCTGTAATGACGCTGCCTACTCCAATAAGCGGAAGAGCATCGCCGCAGCGTTCTTTTAGCAGTTCCATACGTGTCTTATTAGAATCTGCGCCTCGTCTTGCTTTAGAGCCAATCTCCATTAAAGAGATATGCAAATAATCGAGGCTTTTTGTTTTGAGAACATCCACTAATGTAAACGTCTCTGTCATTGTTAAACCAGGAGTTTCTGGCTCTTCAGGAGATAACCGGTATCCAAAGATAAACGGTTTAGCCGCATGCTCTTTGATGGCCTCTTTAACTGCATCTACAACAGCAATAGGGAAAGCTAGACGTTTTTCTTCGTTTCCTCCCCATTGATCTGTACGCTGATTGCTATGCGGTGAGTAAAATTGCTGTAATAAATAACCGTTTGCCCCGTGAATTTCTACGCCGTCAAACCCTGCTTGAACCGCTCGTCTTGCCGCTTCTTTAAAGGAGTCGATAATATGCGTAATTTCCTCTTCTTTTAAAGCGCGTGCAATTTGTTTTCCATCTTTAAACACATCACTTGGCGCAACCACATCACCGTTTGGAACTAAATGAGGGAGAGCCTGAGAGCCGCCGTGATGAATTTGAATGATGGCTTTTGTTCCTTTTGCCTGGATAGCTGAAGCCAGTTTTTTCAGGCCAGGGATATCTTCATCTCTTGCGATAGAAGGCTGTCCTTCAAATGCCTTCCCATCTGGAGTCACATTCGCACATGCTGTAATCACCATGCCCATGTCACTTGATCTAGCTGTAATGAAGTCAATTTCGTCTTTTGAAATGGTGCCGTCGTCATGAGAACCGAAGTGTGTCATTGGAGCAACCACTAACCGGCCATCAATAGAGGCGCCTCCTGGAAACGTAAAAGGTTCAAATAAAGGCTTAAATTCGTTTTTCAATCTGATCATCTTCTTCCTTGATAAAATCATTTCACTATAGAAGTGTAATCGATACTGTTACAACAGTTCAAAGTATTTGCTCATAAGTCCGCATCAAAAAATTGCCGCCTAGTCATGCAAACAAATATTCGGTACACTAGAATGAGAGGTGGACGCAATATGAAAAAGAAAACAATGAACGAACTGATAGAAGAATTAAAGAAAGACGAACAGATAGAACATTGGCATGAAATTGAAGCAAAGCCTGCACAGACCTCACCCGTTCCTGAAAGAGTGGACGACAGGCTAAAAAAGGCGCTTGAAAAACGAGGCGTGAAAGAGCTGTATATTCATCAAAAAGAAGCCTTTGAACGAGTAATGGATGGTGAGCATGTAGTAACGGTTACACCAACAGCTTCAGGTAAAACGCTTTGCTACAATCTGCCTGTTCTTCAGTCGATTGCAGAAGATCAGACAAACCGCTCTCTTTATTTATTCCCAACAAAAGCGCTCGCACAGGATCAAAAGAGTGAACTTAACGAGATCATCCACGAGATGGATGTTCCGATTCATAGTGAAACATATGACGGGGACACCTCCCCGGCCATTCGGCAGCGAGTCAGACAAGCAGGACATATTGTCATCACAAACCCAGATATGCTGCATTCAGCTATTTTGCCTCATCATACGAAATGGGTCAGTTTATTTGAGAATTTGAAGTATATTGTCATTGATGAGCTTCATACATATCGAGGCGTATTTGGCAGTCATGTGGCTAATGTGATTCGCAGGTTAAAACGAATTTGTGCATTTTATGGAAGTGATCCGATTTTCATTTGTACTTCAGCAACGATTGCAAATCCAAAAGACCTGGCGCAGCAGCTCACAGGGAGCAAAGTGCATCTTATTGAACGAAACGGAGCGCCTAGCGGTAAAAAGAATTTTGTGTTTTATAACCCGCCAGTGGTGAATAAACCATTAAATATTAGACAAAGCGCTGCCACTGTCGTCAACCAATTGGCTAAAACATTTTTAAAAGAAAAAATTCAAACGATCGTTTTTGCTAGAAGCAGAGTACGAGTAGAAGTGATTTTAAGTCATATTCAAGAGCTTGTGAAAAAAGAAATCGGTCCAAAATCGATTCGCGGGTATCGCGGAGGCTATTTGCCAAAAGAGCGGCGCGTGATTGAAAAGGGGTTAAGAGAAGGAGACATTCTAGGTGTCGTGAGCACGAACGCACTAGAATTAGGGGTAGATATAGGTCAGCTAAAGGTATGCATTATGACGGGGTATCCTGGCAGTGTAGCGAGTACATGGCAGCAGGCAGGACGTGCTGGAAGGCGTCATGAGGAGGCGCTCATTATCATGGTGGCGAGTTCCTCACCCCTTGATCAATATATTGTCAGACACCCTGAATATTTCTTTAATAGACCGCCTGAAGCAGCCAGAATCAATCCTGAAAATCTCATTATTTTAGTGGATCATCTAAAATGTGCTTCCTACGAGCTGCCATTTCGGACGGATGAACAGTTTGGCGGCATGGAAGTAGAAGACATTTTGCAATACTTACATGAGGAAGGGGTTCTTCATTTTAGCGGGAACCGGTATTATTGGTCAGATCAATCGTTCCCAGCGCATGGCATCAGCCTGCGGTCTGCAAGCCAAGAAAATGTGGTAATTGTGGATCAATCCGACGTAGCGAATGTTCGGATTATTGGAGAGATGGATCGATTCAGTGCAATGACACTGCTTCATGATGAGGCGATTTATTTACATGAAGGGGTTCAGTATCAAGTAGAAAAGCTAGATTACGAGCATTTGAAGGCTTATGTGAAACAAGTAGATGTAGAATACTATACAGATGCTAATTTAGCTGTTCAGCTCAAGGTACTGGAAATCGATCAGACGACAGAGAAAGAAGCAGTATCTGTTCACTACGGTGATGTGACTGTCAACGCAATGCCTACGATATTTAAAAAAATCCGTCTGAGTACTGGTGAAAATATCGGGTCTGGACCGATTCACTTACCGGAAGAAGAAATTCATACGAGTGCGGCTTGGTTTGAATTACACGAGGCAGAGCGGAGATTTGAAGAGAAAACACTTGAACAGCTGCTGCTTGGCATCGCAAATGTTCTTCAGCACATTGTACCTGCTTTTGTGATGTGTGACCGCTCAGATATTCATGTTGTTTCACAAATTAAAGCGGCACATACCGGTAAACCGACAGTCTTTTTATATGACCACTACCCTGGCGGAATCGGCTTAAGCAAAGAAGTCCAAGCTCGTTTCGATGAAATAGCAGGTGCAGCCATTCAGCTGATAGAGCGGTGCCGCTGTGAGAACGGCTGTCCATCCTGCATTGGCATGGAAATGAAAGAGGTGAGCGGAAAAAGCAGCATTGTAGAATTGATGTCTGTATTTTAAGGGGAAGGAGGAAGATACATACTCATGTCTTTAAAAGGGAAATTAAATCGAATGAAGAAGCACCTATCGCACAACCAGGCAAACGAAAAACGGCCAAAACCAGTGGAAGGGCAACCTCTGCCTGTGACGGCCGAAAACATTCCATTTTTAAAGGAATGGGAGCAATTGGGTGCAGCTCCTTATCACTTTGAGGATTCTTTTTGTCTCATTCGAGAAGTCACCTATTCATTAGATGATAAGCATGGACTCTACTCGTTTGCGGAACTGCCAAAGATCATCGAGGCATGGAACAAAAGCAGCATCCAGCATTCTCTATCGGCTAAAGGTTACAAGCCGCATGAACTGTTTTTCTTTGATACAGAAACAACTGGATTATCTGGTGGAACGGGAAATATGATCTTCTTGCTAGGACATGCGCGGGTCTTTGCTGACAAAGTAGTGGTGAAACAGCACCTGCTCACAAATCCGGGAAATGAAGCGGCTCTTTATAAAAGCTTTCTCGATGAAGTGAACGTAGAATCGCTCGTTACATATAATGGAAAATCATTCGATTGGCCGCAAGTGAAAACGAGACATACTTTGCTACGAGATCAAATCCCTGCGCTTCCAGAGTTTGGCCACTTTGATCTTCTGCATGGGTCAAGACGGTTGTGGAAGCATAAATATGAACGAATGGCGCTATCTGTGGTTGAAAAAGAAGAGCTGCACGTTCACCGGGAAGGAGACACACCGGGTTTTTTGGCACCGATGATCTATTTTCATTTTTTAAAGGAACAAAATCCGAAGCTCATTGAAGGGATTTTGACTCATAATGAATTAGACGTCCTTTCGTTAATTAGCCTCTACATTCATCTATCCAAAAAAATTCTATCTATGGATGCGGTAAAGGAGCACGATGAGAAATACGCACTGGCTAGGTGGCATCTCGCGCATCGTGATGTACAGGAAGCTACAAAGCATTTGCGGGAATTAACAGGTGCTGATTTTGAACATGCCAATCAGGCGGCTTTTGATCTCTCCTTACAATATAAACGTCTAAACGAGTGGGATGAAGCAGTTCGAATTTGGGAAACATTATTTGAATCAAGTGATGTCCATTTAGCATTAAAAGCGGGTATAGAGCTTGCGAAGTGTAAAGAGCATCGCCAAAAAGATGCAAGGTCAGCTCTTTCCATCACGGAATCTTTATTATCTTTCTCATCGTTAAGCGAGCGAGACACAAAAGAGCTTGAGAAGCGAAAAAAACGGCTATTGAGAAAAGTTGGGCAATGAAATATTATTACCCGGGAAAGCGCAAAAAATGACAACGTTCGGCTCTCGGCCGAAAATAAAAATTGTTTAGCACTTTTATTGTAGAAAGTCCGCGAATCCTGTAAAATAACGTTAGATATTGAATGAGGAGCGTATAGCATGTATAAGGGTCTTTTCTACTTGTTTTTTCTTGTGGTCATTTTGGTCGCTTTTGTGTTTTCAAACTATAAAGATATTTTTCTTGCCAACTTTTAAAATAGGTTAATGCATTAGTACATGTACACCTCTTAATTCATACATTGTTAATGTAAGAAAATAAAGGAGAGGGGAATGCTACATGTACCATCATCACCATCATTGCCATCCGAATGTTACACAGCCAATTGTTCATCCGACGAATCATTGCTGTACACACAGCGAGTCAACAACAATTGTGCCGCATATCCACCCGCAGCATGTGACAAATGTTCACCACCATAATTTCAAACATGTTCACTACTTCCCGCATACGTTTTCTCAGGTGGACCCGACAACACATCAACACTTTAACTGCGGTGGACCTTGCTGTAACAGATAAAGTGAATGGGACTTTTATAAGTCCCATTTTTTAAAAGCAGGTGAAAAAATGAAAATTATTGCTGTCACAGGGTACAAGCCGTTTGAGCTTGGGATATTCAAACAAGACGAGCCTGCACTTCAATACATAAAAGCGGAGCTTCAAAAAAGGCTGACAGCCCTTATCGAAGAAGGTCTGGAATGGGTTCTCATCTCAGGCCAGCTTGGGGCAGAAATTTGGACAGCCGAAGTGGTGTTTGAGCTTCAGGAGGAATATCCAGCGTTAAAACTTGCAGTCATAACGCCATTTTATGAACAGGAAGAGCGCTGGAATGAACAAAACAAAGAGTTGTATGAAGGAATTCTTGCACAGGCCGATTTTGTAGAAAGTGTCACGCATAGACCGTACGAAAGTCCGGCACAATTTAAACAAAAGAACCGCTTTTTTATTGAAAAAACAGATGGTCTTCTCGTCTTATATGATCCCGAGCATGAGGGATCGCCGAAGTATATGATCAGGGAGGCGGAAGCCTATACCGATTACCCGATTATGTACATCACGATGGATGATCTAAGAGCACAGGTTGAGGCGGAAGATCCGTTTTTTGATTAAAAGCAAGAGAAAATTTGACAACGTCACGTATTTCTGAAAAAATATACTATGAATTCACGATATGAGGTGAAAAAGATGCTTGCTGATAAAGTAAAGCTTTCTGCGAAAGAAATTTTAGAAAAAGAATTTAAAACAGGTGTCAGAGGGTACAAACAAGAAGAAGTCGATAAATTTTTAGATATGGTCATTAAAGACTATGAGACATTCAACCAAGAAATCGAAAAACTTCAACAAGAAAACCTCCACTTGTCAAAACAGCTTGAAGAAGCTGTTGAACAAGGGAAAAGACAGCCTGCACAGTCTAATACAACAAACTTTGATATTTTAAAAAGACTATCGAACCTTGAGAAACACGTATTTGGCAGCAAACTTTATGATTGAGTGTTGCTGAAAAAGCTTGTGTCAGATGTCATTGTCGTTTATAATAACGCTTATTGATTAACGTTCGGGTAATCGCTGTAATGCTATTTAGGGCATTGCAGAGGAAAGTCCATGCTCGCACGGTGCTGAGATGCCCGTAGTGTTCGTGCCTGGCGAAAAAATAAGCCAGGGCAGCCTGGGAAAGGCTGACGGCAGGAAAAATGCCTACGTCCTTTTTAGGATATGGCAAAGTATCCTTGAAAGTGCCACAGTGACGAAGTCTCACTAGAAATGGTGAGAGTGGAACGCGGTAAACCCCTCGAGCGAGAAACCCAAACTTGGTAGGGGAACTTTCTCAAAGGAACCAAACGGAGAGAAGGACAGAGAATTCTGTAGATAGATGATTACCACCTGAGTACGAGGCATTTGCCATTTGCAGTACGATGGAACAAAACATGGCTTACAGAACGTTAAATCCGTTATAATAAACATAATGAAACAAAGCTCTCCTATTTCAACATATGGAGAGCTTTTATCTTGAATACATAAAAGGACGAGAAAACAGGTGATAAATCAATGAAAACCTATACACTCATCGCAACAGCTCCAATGGGAATTGAAGCAATTGTTGCAAAAGAAGTAAGAGACCTTGGCTATGAGTGCACAGTCGACAACGGAAAAGTGATTTTCAAGGGGGATGCTTTTGCGATTTGCCGTGCAAACCTTTGGCTGCGTACAGCAGACCGGATCAAGGTACAAGTTGCTGAATTTTCGGCTAAAACATTTGATGAGCTTTTTGAACGGACGAAAGCGATTGACTGGGCTGCTTTTTTACCAAAAAACAGTACGTTTCCTGTCATCGGGAAATCTGTTAAATCTCAGCTTGCCAGTGTGCCGGACTGTCAGCGCATCGTCAAAAAAGCCATTGCGCAAAAGCTTAAATCCTCCTACAACATTCAGTCTGAATGGCTTGAAGAGACGGGACCTGAATATAAAATCGAGATCGCTCTTTTAAAAGATAAAGCGGTTCTTACGCTTGATACATCTGGTGTAGGTCTTCATAAACGCGGATACCGCATGGATCAAGGCGGAGCACCTATTAAAGAAACGCTTGCTGCTGCGCTCGTCTTATTAACGAACTGGACACCTGACCGTCCGTTTGTTGATCCTTTCTGCGGATCAGGAACAATCGCCATTGAAGCAGCGATGATAGGACAAAACATTGCCCCAGGATTTAACCGGGATTTTGCGTCTGAATCATGGGAATGGATCGGTGAAGACGTATGGAACAAAGCGCGTGTGGAAGTAGAAGAAAAAGCAAACTATGATCAGCCGCTCCGCATTATTGCAAGTGACATCGACCATCGTATGATAGATATCGCAAAAATGAATGCAGAAGAAGCAGGACTGAGTGAACTGATTGAGTTTAAACAAATGCAAGTAAAAGACTTTCAAACAAAAGAAGAGTACGGTGTGATTGTCGGAAATCCTCCTTATGGTGAACGACTGAGTGATAAACCAGCAGTTGAAAAAATGTATCAAGGAATGGGTGAAGCGTTTAAGAACCTAGATACATGGTCCATTTACATCTTAACGTCACACGAAAAATTCGAAGAGTGCTTCGGAAGAAAAGCGACGAAAAAGAGAAAACTGTTTAATGGATTTATTAAAACAGACTATTATCAATATTGGGGAAAACGCCCGCCTAGAAAGCAACCAACCGAATCGTAAGAAATGGCCGCACCGAAAGAGGGGTGCGGCTTTTTTATGCAGAAAAGGTATAACTCTCAGCAAGGCGGAATAAACTGAACTTGATTTTAAAAAAAGAGGTGTCTTCATGATTCATTATGATCAAATTCAGTTAATCCAAAAAGCACTCGCTTCGACTGCTCAAGAAATTGAAGGGCATGAAGGTGGACAATCTGCTCAGCTTACGGCAGCCATTGAAGATTTGGCGCTGGCTCAGGCATACATAGAACGTTCTGAGCATGCATTTTTAATGAAGGAAAGCTATCAACATCGCCTGCGCTCATAAAAAAAGATTGTTTTTCCCCAGCGTAAATGGTACTATTGAATGTCTGAATGATTCAAAAGTTGGGGGTTGAAGCAGGTGACAGCATCTCGTTTGCCTTTTTCATTATCAAAAGAACACAATTTTTACGAAGAACTGGGCAACTGGATTGGTGATGTGTTTTATGACATTTTGCCAGAAAAGGGCTTTGATCTTCGAGATGAACAAATATTTATGGCTTTTCAACTAGAAAGAGCCTTTAAAGAAAAAAGTGTGATGTTTGCCGAAGCTGGGGTAGGCACAGGCAAAACCATCGTCTATCTATTATTTGCCGTCACATATGCAAGGTATACAGGGAAGCCTGCGATTATTGCATGTGCAGACGAAACGTTAATTGAACAGCTTGTTAAACAAGAAGGTGATATCTATAAAATTGCCAATCACCTTGATATTCAAATAGATGCGAGATTAAGTAAATCGCATGATCAATATTTATGCTTAAAAAAGCTGGAGAAAACGATGCAGCGTGAAGATGATGAAAAGTGGCTCGATATTTATGAATCACTGCCTTCATTTGTCCATGAATCACATGGCATGCAAACCTTTTATCCGTATGGCGATCGAAAAGAGTATCCAGAGTTATCAAATGATGAATGGTCACGAATTGGCTATGACTCGTTTCAGGACTGCCTGACGTGCGATATGCGTCATCGCTGCGGTCTGAATTTATCAAGAGATCATTACCGGAAAGCGACAGATCTCATCATCTGTTCACATGATTTTTACATGGAGCATGTGTGGACGAAGGAATCCCGGAAACGTGAGGGTCAGCTTCCGCTGCTTCCTGAGCATAGCTCCGTCGTATTTGATGAGGGACATCTTCTCGAGTTTGCCGCACAAAAAGCGTTAACGTACCGAGTGAAGCAATCAACGCTCGAAACATTTTTGGAACGTCTTTTGCAAAACGACATACGCGAAGAATTTGCAGAGCTTGTTGAAGATGCACTTGCAACAAACGATGAGTTCTTTTATCTCTTAAAAACGCATGCCAAAGAAGTCAAAGGCTCGCACCGGCTTGAAATTGGGCGTGTCGATGAGGTGAAGCGTTCTGCAAGTGAATTGTGTGACTTGCTTGAAAAAATCGGAGAAGCGCTCGTGTTTGAATCTGAGATGTATACGATCGATCAATACGAATTATCTGTTGTGGAAGAATACATTGAACAAATGGCGTATTCTTTATCGCTTTATCAAAAAAATGCCATTAGCTGGCTGGAAAAACAGGAATTAGATACAACATTTGTTGTGATGCCGAAGACGGTCGCAGAGGTACTTGGCGAAAAAGTATTCTCGCAAAAAAGACCATATATTTTCTCTTCCGCTACATTGTCTGAGAATCAATCCTTTGATTATTTAGCTGAAAGTCTTGGGATTAAAGATTACTTATCAATGAGTGTCGCTTCGCCGTATGATTACGATGAACAAATGAAGATTTATTTCCATGGAATTCAGCAGCTCGCTGAGCAAGAGGCAAAAGCACAGCAAGTGATCACTCAGCTGAAAGAAAATGGAGGACGATCTCTGATTCTCTTCCCTTCATTTGATGAACTTCATTTCTTTAGAAAACAACTTGAAGCAGCAAATGAATCACTGCCGTTTGACGTATATTTTGAGGGAGACGAGGAAATCAGCACGATTGTTCAAAAGTTCCAAGCTGATGAAACATCCGTGTTATGCTCAGTTCATCTGTGGGAAGGGCTTGATATTCCAGGTGAATCATTAACGAATGTGATCATCTGGGGACTTCCTTATCCGCCGCATGATCCAGTATTTGAAGCGAAACGGAATGAAGCAAAGGATGCACATGCTGAAGTTGACCTTCCGTATATGCTGCTTCGCTTACGCCAAGGGATCGGAAGACTGATCCGGACAAGCCAAGACGCAGGAAGCATTCATATTTACTTTGATCGTCAGGAAGATACTAAGCTTCAAAGTAAAATTGAATCTGTCCTGCCAGTGAAGCCCATCATCACATCTTAAATAGGTGAAAGCTTGCAAATGAGGAGGATACTACGGTGTATCCTCCTTTTTCATTGACAAAAGAACATTCATTGAAGTAGCCTTGAAACGTACATACATATTTTATTGATTGGGGGAACAAACGCATGAGTCTTGAAGCAACTGAGAAAGCGTTTTATCAATTACTAGGGAAAATCGCCCATTATACAGAGGCGCTCCATTTACTTTATTGGGACTCTAGAACACAAGCACCTAAAAAAAGTGCGGATTTTAGAGCTGAAACGATCGGTCAATTATCAAGTGATATTTTTAATATGAAGACTTCTGATGAAATGAGAGATCTTCTTCTCGCATTAAACAAACATCGAGATGAGCTGTCAAAAGATACACAGAAGGCGCTCGAATTATCACAAAAAGAGTATGATGAAAACAGTAAAATTCCGAAAGAAGAATTTAAAGAATACTCGATTTTGCAATCAAAAGCGGAGCATGTATGGGTAGAAGCAAGGGAGAAATCAGACTTTTCACTCTTTGCACCATACTTAAAACAGCTTATTGACTTTAACAAGCGTTTCATCCAATATTGGGGCGTGAAAAAAACGCCTTATGATGTGCTGCTCAATAACTATGAGCCAGATATGACGGTTGAACAGCTTGATCAAAAATTTGGTGCACTTCGTGACGCTATTGTTCCTCTTGTGAAAAAAATCGAAGACTCACCTAATAAGCCGGATACTTCATTTTTATCGAAAAGCTTCCCAATCGATAAACAAAAGGAATTGAGTCTCTTTTTCTTAAAAGAATTAGGATATGATTTTGACGCAGGCCGCCTTGATACAACAGTCCATCCATTTGCTGTAACGTTAAGCAGAGGTGACGTACGTGTGACGACTCGTTATGATGAGCATGATTTTCGAATGGCGATCTTTGGCACGATTCATGAATGTGGTCATGCGATTTATGAGCAAAACATTGATGAAGCACTGAGCGGAACACTTTTATGTGATGGGACTTCGATGGGTATCCATGAATCACAGTCTCTTTTCTTTGAGAACTTTATCGGCAGACACGAAGATTTCTGGAAAACGTATTATCAAAAGCTGCAAGAAGCTTCACCTGAGCAATTTAAAGATGTTTCTTTAGAAGACTTTGTGCATGCAGTGAATGAATCGAAGCCGACTTACATTCGAATTGAAGCCGATGAACTGACATATCCGCTTCACATTATCATCCGCTATGAAATTGAGAAAGCGATTTTCAATGAAGAAGTAGCAGTTGAAGATCTGCCTGCACTTTGGAATGAAAAATATCAAGCGTATCTTGGTATTACGCCTCCTAATGATGCACTCGGTATCTTGCAGGATGTTCACTGGTCTGATGGAAGCTTTGGCTATTTCCCTTCATATGCCCTTGGTTATATGTATGCAGCGCAATTAAAGCAGCAAATGATCAAAGATTTACCAAATTTTGATGAGCTCATTCAAAATGGGTCTTTTGCACCGATAAAAGAATGGCTGACGGAACATGTTCATCAGCATGGAAAACGGAAAAAGCCATCTGAAATCATTCAAGATGCAACAGGCGAAGAATTAAATGTGCAATATTTAATCGACTACTTAACAGATAAATATACGAAACTGTATTTATCATAAAAGAAGGGCACCCTTTCATGAGAGGGGTGCTTTTTTGATGCTTGAATATTCTAAAAACGAACATTTTGTTCTGATCTATTATTTAAGTTCGGTATTTTTCTAGAAAAGTGCTTTCCAAGCGTCTGAAATCTTGTTATAATTTGAACACTATAACACTCATATAATCGCGTGATGATGGCACGCAAGTTTCTACCGGACACCGATACGGTCCGACTATGAGTGAGCAAAATGAAACAGCTCTTGTTTGAGCTGAAGATCCGTTGATCGTTTTCGCATTGCTTGCTCCTCATGGACAGCAATGCTTTTTTTATGCAAAAAATCGAATGTTTGCCAAAATGCTAGGGGGAAGAATGATGGAATTGTTACGTCAAAAAATTGAGAACGAAGGAATCGTTCTGTCAAATCAAGTATTAAAGGTAGATGCTTTTTTAAATCATCAAATTGATCCTGTGTTAATGCATGAGATCGGGCAAGAGTTTGCTAGATTATTTAAGCATGATGGCATTACAAAAATCATCACAATTGAATCTTCTGGCATCGCACCTGCTGTGATGGCTGGGCTTGCTCTTCAAGTACCTGTTGTGTTTGCAAGAAAACGTCAATCACTCACATTAACGGATAACCTGTTAACAGCCAGTGTGTACTCTTTTACAAAAAAAGTAGAAAGCACGATTGCTGTCTCAAATACGCATCTTAGTGAAAATGATTGTGTGTTAATCATCGATGACTTTTTAGCGAATGGTGAAGCTGCGAAAGGACTTGCTGCGATTGCAAAGCAGGCGAAGGCGAAAGTAGCCGGATTTGGCATTGTCATTGAAAAATCATTCCAGCCTGGAAGAAATGCGCTTGTGCAAATGGGCTACCGCGTTGAGTCGCTCGCACGTATTGAATCACTTGAGGAAGGGAAAGTCACGTTTGTACGGGAGGTACAATCATGAGTACCGCTAAAAAAGTCAAAACGCTCTCACTAGGTATTCAGCATGTGCTGGCGATGTATGCCGGTGCTGTTCTTGTGCCGCTCATTGTTGGAGATGCGCTCGGGCTCACGCCTGCACAGCTGACTTACTTAATCTCGGCGGATATTTTCATGTGCGGGGCTGCCACATTGCTTCAAGTATGGAAAAGCCGCTTCTTTGGGATCGGTCTGCCTGTTGTATTAGGCTGTACATTTACTGCGGTTTCGCCTATGATTGCGATTGGCTCTAAGTATGGAATTTCGTCTATCTATGGAAGTATTATCGCTTCAGGATGTATTATCATTCTTCTTTCATTTTTCTTTGGAAAGCTTGTGAAATTTTTCCCGCCTGTTGTCACTGGTTCTGTCGTCACCATTATTGGTATCACCCTCATTCCAGTAGCGATGAACAATATGGCAGGAGGAGAAGGAAGTGCAGACTATGGTTCTTTTGAAAATCTAGGACTCGCTTTCCTTGTACTGTTTATCATTGTACTGCTCTATCGATTCACGAAAGGATTTATGAAGGCGATCGCCATTTTAATCGGTATTCTTCTTGGGACAGCAGTTGCTGCGTTTATGGGGAAAGTGGAAACAGCTGAGGTGGCAAAAGCTCAGGTTTTCCGTATGATTGAGCCATTTTATTTTGGGATGCCGACCTTTGAATTTGCACCGATTATGACCATGACGTTAGTTGCGATTGTGTCATTAGTTGAATCAACAGGCGTTTATTTTGCACTAGGTGATTTAACAAACCGGTCATTAAAAGAGAAGGATTTGGCTAAAGGCTATCGGGCAGAGGGGATTGCTGTGTTATTAGGCGGAATCTTTAATGCTTTTCCGTATACAGCCTACTCGCAAAATGTTGGATTGATCCAGTTAACAGGCGTTAAGAAAAACCAAGTCATTGTCGTCACAGGAGCATTGCTCATGTTATTTGGTCTTTTTCCTAAAATCGCTGCCTTTACGACGATTATTCCAAAATCAGTTCTTGGCGGTGCAATGGTTGCCATGTTTGGCATGGTCATTGCATACGGTATTAAAATGCTCTCGCGCGTGGACTTTGCAAAGCAGGAGAACTTGCTGATCGTCGCTTGCTCCGTTGGAATCGGCTTAGGAGTTACTGTCGTACCGCAAATGTTTGAGCATCTGCCAGATTCGATGAAATTATTAACAAGTAACGGCATTGTGGCCGGAAGCTTTACCGCTATTTTGCTTCATATTATTTATCACATGATTCCTTTTAAAAAAGAAGCCGGGCATGACCTGGCAGAAGAACCTAAGCAATCTGTTATGTAAACCCCTCTCTTGGAGAAGGGTTCAGATGATGGACAAAGAGCTAAAATGATCTTTTATTTTAGCTCTTTGTCTTCTTTTTAGCTTGATAAAAAACCTTTGAAGTCCTAGGGACCCTAGAAAGGAGCGTGTGAGGGTTTGTCTACAAGCTGAAAGCCCGCATCTTTTGGATACGGGCTTTTTGTGATTAGCACTATTCATGTTGTACCGGCGGCATTGTTTCGTTAATGACTGCAAATGTATAGCCCCTTGCTTTTAGCTGTATAATCAAGCTATCTAAATAGTTTGTGGTAGAGGGTTGATCATGCATTAATATAACTTTTGGTTCCCATGGTTTATTTTTCTCAAACATTTGCAATTGATTCAATACCTCTGGAACATATTGTGAGTTTTTATATCTCCAGTCAAGGCTATCAATCGTCCAGTCCCAGTAAATAAAGCCATTTTGGTTTAAACGTACTTTTTGATGATATGTTAAATTTGGAACACTGCCAAAGGGGGTTCTTACAAGACGGCTGTAGACGCCAGTAACAGAGGCAAGAATACGCTGAGCTTCTCTCATTTCATTTGCGGGAGACTCGCTGTTCTGATAAAAGAGGTTTATATCATGCGTCATGCCATGAAGACCTAATTGATGTCCTTCTTGATAAAGTCTTTTCACAGCTGATTGGTGTGCTTGGATTTGCGGTCCAAGCATGAAGAACGTCGCCTTCACGTGATGTGCTTTTAATACATTTAACAGCTGATTTGATGTAGCAGAAGGACCATCATCAAATGTTAAAAAGACCGTTTTATTCGTTGCCTGTTGGTTTGGATTGGTCTTAAAATGTGTATCCAATGTTCTTGTAGACTGATCTTTTGCTTTCAGACTGATGCTTGTGTCACGGAAGTCACTGCTGGCAACATTTTTTGCTTGCCCATTTGTCGCCTGCAAATGGGGTTTAGACATATCCCAGATAAAAAAGAGAAACAGTGTAAGAAGCACTAAACCAATTACCTTTGAGAGAAGTATCGTGTTGTAGGGTGTCTTTTTTTTGGAAACCTTTTTCATTACAATCACTCCAGTCAATTAAATTTTGAGCTGAACCATGTTGTAGATCCTTTCTTTTTTCACTGTTTTTCTGGTACTCATATTGATTATGTATATAGTGGAAAAAATCCTTTTTATATAGAAAATTCAAATGAACTTTGTGTTGATCAGCAAAAAAAGGTGATCCATTCATGTTTAAATAAAATCATTCTGAAAAATGATCGAAACGTTAATATTTATACGCTAAGATAGCAGCAGATTTGACCATTAATTTGAAGCGAAAGGGAGATTCCTTATGAAAGTGTTGTATAATGACGATTTCATTGAAAAAAGGGTGCTCATGTGGAAAGTGGAGACAGAGGCGATTAATCTCAAAAAAACATAGAGAAAAGTTCTTACCACTACAAAATAAAGAAGAAACAAAAGAAATCAAAGTCAGTACAACTGAATCAGAGCTAAGTTTTTACGGATCAAGAGATAAAACCTGTCAAGCCTTACATTCGTCCGAGAATAGCAGCAGATTATTTTAAAAAGAATGAATGCGTGTATGGACGCATATTGTGCCCATATCGGCAAATTCTCGCTTACCGTACAACGACTAGAGAAGGATTTAAACAATATGTGTCCGGTTCAGAGGTTTGTAAAACTTGTTCTTTTCTAGATAACTGTACACAAAGTCAAAATCATACATGGAAAACACTATGTCCAGCGTAAACCCTTTATAATTAAAGTGAAAACCCCACTTTTATTTAAAGTAAAGGGGGGGGTTCTACGGTCTGAACACTTCTCTTTTAGAAGTGTTTTTTTGCATAAAAAAGCAGGTTCGCTTGGCTTAGAACGAACCTGTGAAGGAGGAAAACTACATCATGTTTTCACCTATATTATCCAATATTTATCAATTGTCGTCAAGACAAAAAGTTAGCCGGAGGAAAATATTTTGACTGAATTGTGACGTTTTGGCATGTATATCCTTTTTTCGATAGGGGATATTAATCGGAAAAAGAGGTGAAGCCGATGGCGTACATTCTTTCTGTTGGAACGAGTCTGCCAAAACATCATGTGGATCAGAAAAAGGCGGCTGATTTTGCTAGATCCCAATTTAAACGATCGTTTAAAGATATCGACCGGCTGCTGAGAGCTTTTCAAAACGGAGAAATCGAGAGCAGACAATTTGTGCAGCCAATTGAATGGTATCAGACGCACCACTCTTTTGAGGAGAAAAACAATCTCTATTTGGAAAAAGCATTGGCTCATGCAAAAGAAGCGGTCATACACTGTCTTCATGAGAGGGCGTTCCTGAAAAAACCGATTCCGTTTGAAGAGATCGATGCATTGTTTTTTATTTCAAGCACCGGACTTTCGACACCAAGTCTTGATGCAAAACTGATGAACGTTCTTCCTTTTTCGCCTTATACGAAACGAGTGCCGATCTGGGGATTAGGGTGCGGGGGCGGAGCGGCAGGATTGTCCCGGGCTTACGAATACATAAGGGCATTTCCAGAAGCAAAGGTGCTGGTTGTCACCTGTGAACTGTGCAGTTTAACCTTTCAGCCGCAAGATCAATCAAAAAGCAATTTAATCGGTACATCTTTGTTCGGAGACGGGACAGCAGCGGTACTCTTAACTGGAGAAAAAGGTGTATCTGAATACGCCGATCTAAAAACAGTTCCTAAAGTGATTGGTACACAATCCGTCACAATGAAACAGTCTGAGGATGTGATGGGCTGGGAATTTACAAGTGACGGCTTTCGGGTTATTTTCTCCCGTGACATCCCTTCCATTATCTCAGGCTGGTTAAAGGAGCAAGTCGATCAATTTTTAGAGCAGCAAGGGTATTCGGCAGAAGACCTATCGGTTTTTCTTGCCCATCCTGGAGGAAAAAAAGTAATTGATGCTTATATTGATAGTCTATCCTTACAAGAGGATCAGCTTTTTTCATCAAAAGAAGTACTCAAACAACACGGGAATATGTCCTCTGCCACAGTTATGTATGTCATCAAGCATTATCTTGAACGTCAATCCGCTGAAGCGGGAGATATGGGTCTTTGCGGAGCGCTTGGCCCTGGCTTTTCCTCAGAACTTCTGCTCATGAAATGGGAGGAGGTCATGTCATGATCGTTTGGCTGATCATTGGTTTCTTCGTTTGTCAGCGGCTTATTGAAATGCTTGTGGCTAAAAGAAATGAAAAGAAAGTGAAAGCGATCGGTGCCATAGAATTTGGTGCTAGTCATTATCCTTATATGGTCGCAATGCATGCGGGCTTTTTTCTCTCACTCATGGTTGAGGTATGGGGGTTAAACAAGACGCCGTCGCGCTATTTTCTTGTGCTGCTCGTTTTTCTGCTGGCCACACAGGTGATTCGATACTGGGCATTATGTTCTCTTGGGACGTATTGGAATACAAAGATTTTAGTTGTACCAAATGCGATGATGGTGAAAAAAGGACCTTATCGCTGGTTAAAGCATCCTAACTATGTAGTGGTGGCGATTGAGCTTATGCTGATCCCACTTTTGTTTAATGCTTATTTTACCGCCATTTTGTTCACATGTTTAAATGCATGGATGATGGCTGTGAGAATTCAAACAGAAGAGAAAGCGCTCAATCAGTATTTGTTAAATTAATATTGAAAATCATTATCAATTGTGATACACTTTCATTAATGATAAGCATTCTCAATCACGAAGGATGGACGGTGATCACATGACAATGGTTTTCTTACTCGGTACGGTCTGTGTATACAGCCTATTAATTGGCTTCGTATTAAAAGGTGTTTCTAAAAAATCTGCTTCCTGATCGCAGTCAATTGCGACTGATCGGGTAGCAGATTTTTTTTATTTCCTCAGATCAGAAGAAAAATCTCTTCATTTTGTGTAAAATGGTATCACATACATAACTGACTTTTCTAAAAACAAAGGGGTTTATCGTCATGGAAGACTTGTCTATTCGAGATTCGCTCGTTCAAACTACAGGTGCTTTATATCAAAGCCTTCTCAAAAGGGATGATCATGAACGCGCAGCCAAACTTGCATCGATTATCAAAAAGGAAGCAGAAGAAGAAGTGTATATCGCATTTACCGGCCACTATTCAGCTGGAAAGTCATCACTTGTGAATCATCTGCTTCATGATCACATCCTGCCAACGAGTCCAATTCCAACAAGTGCAAACTTGGTCGTCGTGAGGAAAGGGGAGAGTGAAGTAAAGCTACACACCTCGGATGGCCGTTTTGCAAAAATGAGCGGTTCTTATGATAAAGAAGCAGTTCAGCGTTTTTGTAAGGATGGAGAACAGATTGAAATGGTGGAAATTAGCGGGGACTATAGAGGACTGGAAGAAAAGGTGGCAGTGATTGATACACCCGGAATTGATTCAACGGATCATACTCACTTTTTATCTGCTACGTCTATTCTTCATCAAGCAGATGCTCTTTTTTATGTCGTTCATTACAACCATGTTCATTCAGAGGAAAACATTCGTTTCATTCGCTCCATTAAAGAGAAAGTGCCAAATCTTTATTTCATCGTAAATCAAGTCGATCGACATGATGAGCATGAGACAGCGTTTGAAGACTACAAAAATCAAGTAGTTGATATGCTTCAAAAAGAAGGCATTGAAGAAGAACACCTATACTTTACATCTGTAACCGATGAGGCGCATCCAAGAAACGAAATGATTCGTTTAATCGAGAAACTGCAAGAATTACAAACATTGCCGAAAGCATCGCTTCGCGCCTATACCGAGCAGAAAATAGAGCACGTTTTAAAAGAACATATCGACTCATTAAAAGAAGAGCTGCAGGAAGAGGGTCTTGATTTACAGCTTCAAGAAAAAAGAAAAGAAGTGAAGGAACTTGAAGCGAAAAGTAGCTTCATTGAAAATGGAGCAAAACAGTTAGAAGATGAAGTGTCTTCTGAAGTCGAGAACATTTTAAAAAATGCAAATCTAACCCCATTTAAAATGAGGGAGCTCGCAAGTGATTATATTGAATCAAAAGCACCTGGCTTTAAGGTAGGTCTGCTGTTCGCGAAAAATAAAACCGAGCAGGAAAAAGAAAAGCGGGCGAACGAGTTCTTAGCAGATGTCAAAGCAAGAATGAAAGCAGAAGTAGACTGGCATATTGCTGAACTGCTCAAAAAAGAAGTCAAGAAGCATCAGCTTGGTGAAGAATTATTAAATCAAGTGATGGCGTTTGAAACGCCTGTAGAAGAATCACTGCTTGAAAACGTGATCCATCACGGTGCGACATTTTCAAATGAATACGTTTTGCAATATGCAAAAGATGCTGGTGAAGCACTGAAAAGACAGACGAAACAAAAAGCAATACCATTGATTGAACAAATGGCCGAGATGCTGAAAACCCAGCTCCTGAATGAAAAGGGAAAGCAGCAAGATAAATGGGTTCAGGCAGCACAGGAGCTCCAAGCGCTGGAGCAATGCATGGAAAAAAATGATCAAATCAGAAAAGATATTGAGCATGTATGGGATATATGGCAAAACGGAACAAATGAGCAGATCGAAGAAGATTGGTTTTATGTGAAAAAACACCGGATGCAGCATGACGAGCTAAATCAGAATCAAACATCAACTCATACGGAAGAAAGCGAAAATGAAAATCAGCCGCAGATAAAGCTTGATCAAATGCGACAATCACAGCATATCCCGACAGCGCAGTCGATTGACCAGTTTGAGCAGCTTTCTCAAATTTTAATGCCATTAAACGCGCTTCAATCTCAAAGAAAGTCCTTTGAAAAACGAACAAAGCGGCTGCAAGCGAAGGAATTTACACTCGCCTTATTCGGTGCTTTTAGCTCGGGGAAATCTTCGTTTGCCAATGCCCTTGTTGGGAGAAAGGTGCTGCCATCATCTCCTACACCAACGACGGCCACGATCAATAAGCTGACCCGGCCGACAGAAGACCATCCGCATGAAAGTGTGAAAGTGGTGTTTAAAACCGAGCAGGAAATATTAGAAGAGCTCGATCAAATTCTCGGTTATTCTATAACAGAAGAAAAGGGAGATACGTTTCAAGCGAAACTCGAGCGAACGCTGAAAAAAAGAGAGCTTGAACAGGATCACCGCATCATTGTTGATCATTTTTTAAACGCTCATGAAAAGTTCCGTGATTCGATTCAAAAACAAACGCCGCTCAATGTCACCCTGCAAGAATTAAAGCCATATGTGGCAGAAGAGGCTGTTTCTTGTGTGGTGAAGGAAGTGACGGTCTATTTAAGTACACCTTTAACAGATAAAGGACTGACGATTGTTGATACACCAGGCGCCAGCAGTATGAATAAACGTCACACAGAGATTGCCTTTCAATATATGAAGGATGCTGATGCCCTTCTTTATTTAACTTACTACCAGCATTCTTTCTCAAAAGCAGACCGGTCATTTTTACGTAAACTCGGGCTTGTAAAAGATTCTTTTAGCATGGATAAAATGTTTTTTATTATCAATGCAGCTGACCTCGCAAAGGATCAAACAGAGCTTGAAACCGTCTTTGACTATGTGAAAAATGAGCTCACAAAAGAAGGCATCCGGCATCCAAACCTTCATCACGTATCCAGCAAGGAAGAGATCGAAGGAAAGGGACAGTCGCCTTATAACCAGTATGCACAGCTTAGAACACAGCTCGACTATTTTATTGAGGAAGAATTAACGAAAGATGCGATTGAGCTGCTGTATTTTGAAGCGAGTACATTATGTAGAACAGTCGACAAGCTGCATGAGACGCTACATCAGTCGGAAGATGAAAAGCAAGCAGAAAAGAAAAAGATAAACACATCCTATGAAGCGATCGTTGATCAAATGAGCCATATTAAACGATCTAAGCTAGTGACAGAAAGTGTGAAAAAGGACTTGCACGAACAGCTTTACCACATTGTTCAGCGCTTGTCACTTTATGCAAATGATCTGTTAAAGACAGCCTTTTATCCTGGAATATCTCAAGGGGACTTCAGGCAGGAGTTGAAAAAAGCGCTTGAACAGGCGCTAAAGGATTATGAATTTGAATTTGTACAAGAGATAAAGGCGCTTGATATTCGAATGGAATCGTTTATCACTCAATACTTCAAAGAGGAGTGGGAGAAAGGATTACAGGCTGCGTGTGCAGAAGATCCTTACTTTTCTCTACGTTTGTCGCCGCCAGATGAGAAAAATGCCGAGCTGAAACAAATTGAAGTGGAAGCGGACCTGACGCCGTTTGAGCCGCTCTTAAAGAAGCAAAAATCAGCGAAAGCTTTCTTTGAACAGAACGGGAAGGCAGCGTTTATTGAAGCGATTCGAGATGTCCTTTTCCAGTTAACGACGAAATGGGCAGATAAAGAAAAAGAAGAATTACAGAGCAGATACGATATGATGGTGAAGACCTTTACTGAAAGATATGAATCAGAAGCGCTTAAGCAGCTAAGTGAACAAAAACAAACATTTATCATGAGCTTAACGACAGATGCGAAAGAGCAGGCGATGATAGAACAAGTATACAAGCAAACAAATGAATGGAAGAACCAGTTGAAAACCATTTGATTCATGATAGACTATATAAAAAAGAAAGCAGTTGATAAAAAATGACGAGCGTACACGAAGAGATTTCCGCACATTCACAAAAACAGAATGCTCATATCAAGTCTTTTCTTGCGCTTGAGCAGAAAAGAGAGCAGGCAATAGAGACTGCTGTTTTGAAGTGTGAGCAAAACGAACCATTTACAACTGACGAGATCAATGAAATTACGTCGAAGATGAATGAGCTTGCACGAGGCGGAATTGTTCCGCTGCGTAAGCATGTCACGATTGATATGGTCAGGGAGTATGTCGAACGAAAACAGAAGTAAAGAGTAACTTTCTCTTTTTTGGTCATCTTAACAAGTGAACCGAGAAAGGGGAATGATGATGGAAAAAAAGCAGCATGCAAAAAAGCAGCATGCAAAAAAGCAGGATGAGCGTCACCCTAAACAAAAAGAGATGCCGTCCTACGCAGAAGCAGAATCGAAAAAAATGCAATACGGTCAAAAGTAATCCCCCGGGTGCCACTTCTTTCCAAAAGAAGAAGGCGCCTTTTTTATGTCGAATTCGATGTTCTATGATAGAATAGGAGTATTGTTTTGAAAAAGGGAGTTTATAAGAATGAATAAACACGTACTGCTTGTTGATGGCATGGCACTTCTGTTCAGATCGTTTTATGCAACGGCTGTCCATCGCAATTTTATGATAAATGATCACGGTGTCCCGACAAATGGAGTGAATGGCTATTTGAAGCATTTATTAACCGCTGTTCAGACATTTGAGCCAACTCATATTGTTTGCTGCTGGGATATGGGAAGCCAAACATACCGAAATGAATTGTTTCAAGATTATAAAGCAAATCGAGGAGAGGCACCTGTCGAGCTCATTCCACAATTCGATTTAGCAAAAGAAGCGACAGAGGAACTAGGAATTGTAAACATTGGTATAAAGGGCTTTGAGGCAGATGATTGTATCGGCACGCTGGCGGCACTCTATCAGAATGAAGCACGTGTGACTGTCCTAACTGGAGACAAAGATTTGCTTCAGATTTTGAATGAGCAAGTGACTGTTGCTCTAATGCAAAAAGGAATCGGGAACTATAAACATTATACAAAAGCCTTATTTGAAGAGGAAATGGGTATCTCTCCAAAGGCGCTGATCGATATGAAAGCACTTATGGGGGATTCAAGTGACAATTATCCAGGCGTCAAAGGAATCGGAGAAAAAACAGCATTAAAATTTATTCAAACATATCAAACCATTGACGGATTATTAGAAAATGTTCATGAACTAACGGCTGCACAGCAAAAGAAAATGCAAGCAGGATTAAAAGATTTGAAGCTTTCCCGTCTATTGGCAGAGATCAAATGTGATGTCCCGCTGAGCTGTCCAATTGATGAGACGAAGGTGAACATCAATCAAGAACGGGCTGCTGCCATGCTGCGATACCATCAAATCAAAGGGATTGAACCGATGGTGAATCGATTAAGTAAAATAGAGATCAGCTAAGCCGATCTCTCAGCGTATAGACAAACCCTCGCATTCGCCCGCAGGTCTGCGCTCCGGTGCTCACGAATGTCAAATTCGCTCCGCTCCGGTACTCGTCCTTCCTAGGGCTGCAAAGGTTTTCTATCACGCTGAAAAGAAGACAAAGGGCTAAAATAAAAATCATTTTAGCCCTTTGTTAGAGATCAGCTAAGCCGATCTCTAAGGTCATCTTTTTGTATTGCTTTTCTTCGCTCTATTTTCGAGCTCAGATAGTGGTTGTTTATCTTTTGTTTGCGCATCACCTTGAGGGGTTGTCCCATTTGTGACACGACCTTTATTTTCTTTATCCAATCAGTATCACCTCATACATTAGCATAACCGAAAAAAAGCGATTCATCCTTTAGAAAGGTGAATCGCTTTTCTAGCAAGCTGATCTGCTACTTGATTTTCCTTGCTTGGAATCCACTTAATGAAAAATAAATCAAACTGGCTTTGAAGCTCGATCATCTCTTTGATAAAATGCTGAAAGGCTGGATTTTTTGCAAATCCTGCATTGGCCGCACGGTCAACTACCTGTGAATCTGTTCGAAACGAAACGGATCGCAGTCCTTTTTCTACGCAGATTTTCATCCCTTCAATGAGAGCGGAAAATTCTGCTTCGTGATTGCTCATTGATCCAAGAGGAATAGAGAAAGATTCTGCCTTTCCATCATATTTAATGAAAACGCCGATGCCGGAAGGACCTGGATTACCTGCGCTAGCACCATCAATGTATATTTCAGCTGGCAATTTATTTCACCCTTTCATCAAGCGGAACCATTCTTTTCGCTGCATACGCATATGGTGTCCCAATCGCGGCGACGATAAATTTAATCACATAAGTCGTGATGAAGATTTCGATCCATACATGAAATGGATAGGTGCCAAGAAAGGCAATGGTTGTGAAGATCAGTGTATCAAGCAGCTGGCTGATCATCGTACTTCCAGCGTTGCGCACCCAGAGCGCACCATCAGAAGGAAATATCCGGCGAATAAACGAATATACATAAACATCTAACATTTGACTGATGATATAAGCAGCAAGACTGCCAAGTGCGACCCTTGGCATAAAGCCAAATATGGTTTCCAGCGATGTTTGAGAAATGTCAGATGGAGCGGGATGGAAAAGTAAAGCCTCTTGCATGACAACGGTTAGCGTTAAAAGGGTGGCAAAGCCAATCCAGACAGCTTTTCTCGCTTCATTTTGTCCATATTTTTCATTCAATACGTCCGTTGCAAAGAATACACTGCCGTATAAAATGTTTCCAAGTGTTGCCGTTAAGCCAAACAATTCAACGGTTTTGACCACTTGTAAATTTGCAGCAACCGTCGCAAAGCCAATCCAGACGAAAAGGCCCATCTTGCCAAATCCTTTATAAAATAGAAGAACAATGATAAAATTAATGATCGCAAATAAGATCCAAATACCTTCATTAAACAAGTGACATGAACTTCCTTTCTCATTGTAAAATGTAACTTTTTGATTATAGCATAACGTATGTTTACCTTAAAAGCACGGGAAGGCGATGTGATCAATGAAATTAAGAGCACACTATACAATGAAAGTGAAATCGATTGGGTCCATTGCTTTTTTCCAAGAAGATTGGATGGAGCTAAAAGAGGCCTTGATTTTAGCCAAACATATCGATAAAAAAGAACCACAGTCCCTCCTATCATTTGAAGATGAAAAAGGGGCGATGTGGTCTATTAAAGAACTTGAAAAGCTAAATGAAGAACTAAAGCTTGAATCTGATCAGCTTCAGGTCTATTTTGATGCAAGTTTTCACAAAGAAACAGGCGACTCTGGTCTTGGGGTTGTCGTCTACTATAAGCTCGGAGAAGATGCTTATCGTTTGAGAAAAAATCAGCCCTTCAAAGGAACCACCAATAATGAAGCAGAGTATGCGGCTTTATTTGAGGCAGTCAAAGCATTAAAAGACCTTGGAGCAAGCAGAAATTCTGTCACGATTAGAGGCGATTCACTTGTTGTCATGAATCAATTAAAAGGAGAATGGCCTTGTTATGATGATATACATAACAAATGGCTCGACCGGATTGAATCGGCTTTAAAAGAGCTGAGGCTTACGCCAACCTATGAAGTCATCGATCGTAAACAAAATGCAGAAGCGGATCAGCTTGCAAGGCAGATGCTTGCAGACGTTCCAATTGAAAGTAAATTGAAATTAGAAGCAGACGGAGCTGAATAATGTGGATAAAAAAACAGCAGTACAAGAATTGACGGATCTCCAAGACACGTATTGTTCAGATTGTTTGATTAAGAAGCACTTCCGAAAGGAATATGGCAAAAAATACGCCCATTCCTTTTGTATTCAGCAATGCACAGTAGGAGAGAAAATAAAAGAATACGGACAGACACTGCTTAAAAAGTAAGCACCTGTGACCCGGTTTTCCCTGCTCAAACATCCGTTCATGAAAAAAACACGAAGAGAATGTGTGAAAAAAGAACATATTCTAAAAAATGAGCCGATATAACTATAGAAAGTTTTGGTTGAGTTACTTTTTGACTAAGTGACGGATAATAGAGGAAAAGGGGAAGGCCGGCATGGATAATAAGGATTTCGAAACGGTATTACATCGAACATTTCAAGAGGTGTACAGCGATCTAGAGCAGCTAGTAGATGTAGCAAAGAAGGGAAGACCTTTTCTCGAAAAAGATATTTCTGAAATTGAACAACGACTGAAGCAAAATATTTTAGCCATTGAAATTCAGCTGAAAATCAAATAAGAGAGGCATAAGCCTCTCTTTATTTTGTCGTTTCATCATTGATTTAGTTGATTAGATTTTTGTTACGTTTGCAGCTTGAGGTCCACGATTACCTTCAACGATTTCAAAAGAAACTTCTTGTCCTTCTTCTAAAGACTTGTAGCCGTCTCCTTCAATAGCTGTGAAGTGAACGAATACATCGTCTCCGCCTTCAACTTCAATGAAGCCGAAACCTTTTTCATTATTGAACCATTTTACTTTACCGTTTTGCATATTGCTTTTTCCTCCTAGTACTGTAGCACACCTTTTGGCGTACTAAAAAAAATTTTCATCACCTAACGACTTTGCAGTTGTTAAATGATGGTTCCACTATACACCATCAAAAGTAAAGCGTCAAGCAGGCGAGCCAAATTTTGAGCAGAATGTTTGATTTTTTTGTTTTTTGGTGAATAACAATGAAATATAGAACGTTCTTTTCGGAACCTCACATGCAGCTTGTCCGTATATAAAAAAAATACAGAAAGAGGTGCAATCATGAATCGTTATACACTTGAAGAATTTGTTCAGAATACGCAGCAAGAAGATAAAGGAGAAGGGGTCTTCGAACTTGAAACACCAAGACTTTTAGAAATTAATTTGACTGACACGATTTGGGCAAAAACAGGTTCCATGGTTTCCTATCGAGGGAAAATCAAATTTGAACGTGAGGGTGTTTTTGAGCACGGCGTTTCAAAGATGTTCAAAAAAATGCTCTCAGGAGAAGGCACCTCACTAATGAAGGCGACAGGTGATGGGAAATTATATGTGGCAGATCAAGGTAAAAAAATCTCGATTCTTCGTTTGGCTCAAGGAGAATCCATTTTTGTGAATGGAAACGACCTGCTCGCATTTGAACCGTCTGTCCGCTGGGATATCAAATTGATGAAAAAAGTGTCTGGCATGCTTGCAGGTGGATTATTTAATGTCAAATTAGAAGGGCCGGGCTTAGTAGCAATCACAAGTCATTATGAGCCGTTGACACTTATTGTTCAGCCGGGTGACTCTGTTTATACAGATCCGAATGCGACTGTTGCGTGGTCAGGGGATTTAAAAACTGAATTTGTGACAGATGTTTCCTTTAAAACTTTTATTGGCAGGGGAAGCGGAGAGTCCATTCAAATGAAGTTTACCGGAAGCGGCTTTGTTGTCGTTCAGCCGTTTGAAGAAGTATACACAACAAATGGAAATCAAGGATGAAGAAAAGGTGTCCGTCATTGACGGACACCTTTTTATGATAATGCGCGAGCATAAGTTTTGTTATTCATGATGAGATCTGACTGCTCGACGATATCTTCCAAAATGGTTTGAGAAGATTGTTTTAAGTGCAGTTTTTTCATGTTTTGTTTCATTGTTTCTAATTTTTCTTCATCCTGAAGCAAGTTGGTCACAGATTCTAAAATGTCTTCATGTCTGTTAATGACAATGGCAGCGCCATAATCCTCAAAGAAATGAGCATTTTCCTTTTCTTGACCAGGGACAGGCTTATAAAGAATGACCGGGACACCGATTGCAGTTGCTTCTGTTAAAGTAATGCCGCCTGGTTTTGTAATCATACAATCTGTTACTCTGAACAATTCATCAATTTGTTCCACATATCCAAGCGCCTTCAATTGATCTGGGTGTGCTTGTTCAAGAACGCTAAGCGATTGTTTCAGCGCGGCGTTCTTTCCGCATACAACAACAATTTGTACTTCACTGTCGAGAAGCAGCGCCTCACATAATTCCTTCACATTTTTTAGTACACCGTGAGCACCGGCCATGATGAGAAGAACTTTTTTACCTGATGATAATCCATATTTCTTATAGATCATCGATTTTGGCACGTCTGCTTCAAACTGTGGTCTAATAGGAATACCTGTCACCTTGACATCGCTTGGATGTGTGCCGATTTCCACTAATTTTTGTTTCACATAATCGGTTGCAACATAGTATCGGTCGATGTTTTCATGTACCCAAATTTTATGGAGACAAAAATCTGTCATGACATTAAAAGTCGGAATCACTTTACCTGTTTTGTTTCGGTATTCTGGTACCACAATCATTGGGAATGTAATAATGATGATGTCCGGATTGTGTAACTGAATTAATTCATCGAGACGCTTATTTCCCATTTTTAAATAAATGTTAAATTTGCGTTTATTGTAAATTTTATCTACACCGTAATAAAACAAGCGATAAAATTGTTTCCCAATGGAAAAGCTCTTCAAGTATAAATATTGAGTCACTTCTGACACAATGGGATTCGATTCTTGATACAAATTAGAAACTACAACATGTTCAAACCCTTGGGATTTGCATTCATCATACAGTGTTTTTGCTACCTGCATATGTCCATTTCCATAATTTGCGGTCAAGATTAATATTTTTTTATTGGTATTCAAGAATATTCACCTCAAATGTAATCAACAACAACAAAACTTCGTACGAAAACTATTAATCTCATAGGTCTACATATACATAAAGATAACATATAAACAGTTAGAGCATATCATTCGTTACGAAAGAATTAAACTAATTTTAAAAAACAAACAGATTCAATTGATAATGGAAGACAGAGCCATTTGTATTTTAACACATTTTGACGATTTATCATCAGACCACAGTCTATTTTATTCCCAAACGTATGGTGTTTCTTGATAAACATAATAATTAAGCCAATTCATAAACAATAAGGTTGCATGGGCTTTCCAGCGATTTACTGGGATTAATGTGTCACCATCTTCTATAAAATAGTGGACAGGTTTTTGGACTGTATCATGTTTCAACAAATCTCTTTCATATTCCTGCATCAATGTATCTGTGTCATATTCAGGATGTCCAGTTAAAAATACTTGTTTATCATCATCTGAAACAATTAAACAAACACCCGCTTCTTCAGACATACTCAAGACTTTCAAATTCGGCGTGTTTTTTAATTGTTCTGTATTAATATCTGTATGCCTAGAATGTGGGACATAGTATACTTCATCAAAACCTCTGACTAATTTTTCTTTTTTCTCTTTCACAATATGCTCAAATACGCCAAATTTTTTCTCGGGAAGCTTGATTTTTTCAATCCCGTAATGGTGATATAAACCTGCCTGTGCACCCCAGCAAATATGAAGGGTAGACGTCACATTGGTTTTACTCCAGTCCAAAATGTCCTGCAGCTCTTTCCAATAAGAGACTTCTTCAAAAGGTAAGTGCTCGATTGGTGCGCCAGTGATGATCATTCCATCAAATTTTTTATGGCGAATCGATTCAAAGGTCGTATAAAATTCATCTAGATGCTCTCTCGACGTATTCTTCGGTGTATGTGTACTTGGAATCAAAAACGTAAAGTACACTTGTAAAGGAGAATTTCCGAGCATTCTCAGCAGCTGCGTTTCAGTTTGTATTTTTTTTGGCATTAAATTTAAGATCACGATATTCAAAGGACGGATATCTTGCTTGAATGCCCTTGTCTCATCCATGACGAAAATATTTTCGCTCTCTAGTATTTGTTTTGCCGGCAGATGAACTGGTATGTTAATAGGCAACTCGCCACCCCCTGAACCAAAGCTAATTTCACTTCATTATAGGAACTTTCTGGCGATATTTCAATGTTTCAATTATGTTACAATGAAAAATAGAGCAAAAAAAATGCTGTTTCTGTAAAAAAAGGAGGCCATTTTGTTATGATCACAAAGCATTTATCAGATATTGACATTGCCCAAAAGGCTAAGCTGAGACCGATTCAAGACATCGCAGCAAAGCTGCAAATACATGACGAAGAATTAGAATGCTATGGTTTCACAAAAGCGAAAATATCTTTGACTATTTTTGACCGTTTAAAGAAACAAAAAGAAGGACACGTGATTCTTGTCACTTCGATTAACCCTACGCCAGCAGGTGAGGGGAAATCCACCGTAACTGTCGGCCTTGGTCAAGCCTTCGAAAAAATTGGCAAAAAAGCGATCATTGCGATGCGTGAGCCATCATTAGGTCCTACAATGGGGATTAAAGGCGGAGCAGCGGGCGGAGGATATTCACAGGTGCTGCCAATGGAAGAAATCAATCTTCATTTCACAGGAGATTTTCATGCCATTACATCTGCACATAACGCCTTATCTGCATTTATTGATAACCATATCCATCACGGAAATGAACTCGGCATCGACACGCGGCGCATTGTGTGGAAGCGGGTGCTTGATTTAAACGATCGTGCATTACGACAGGTCGTTGTCGGACTTGGCGGTCAGTTAAATGGGTATCCTAGAGAAGACGGATTTGATATTACAGTGGCTTCCGAAATGATGGCGATCCTCTGTTTAGCAGAAGACTTAAACGACTTAAAAAAACGTCTTTCTTCTATTGTTGTTGCCTATAATCAAGAAGGCGAGCCAATCACAGTGGGAGCACTTGGATATGAAGGTGTTCTGACGCTACTTTTAAAAGACGCACTCAAACCGAACCTTGTTCAAACGATTGAAGGAACCCCAGCCCTTGTCCATGGCGGTCCTTTTGCTAATATTGCACATGGATGCAATAGTTTAATTGCAACCAAAATGGCAGCAAAATTAGCTGATTATGTCGTTACAGAAGCTGGATTTGGTGCAGACCTTGGAGCAGAAAAGTTCCTGCACATTAAAACAAGAGCTGGTGATTTCAAACCTAGTGCAGTTGTCATTGTCGCAACAGTGAGAGCATTAAAGATGCATGGCGGAATGAAGAAAACCGAACTCAAAGAAGAGAATGCACACGCCGTATTAGAAGGTATACATAATTTAGAAAAGCATATTGAAACCGTGCAAGCTTTTGGTCTTCCATATATTGTGGCGGTAAACCGGTTTATAACGGATACAAAAGAAGAGATTCAAGCGATAGAAGATTGGTGCGGCAAACATGGCCATCCAGTCAAAGCCGTGAATGTATGGGAAGAAGGAGGAGAAGGCGGGACAGCTCTTGCCGAGGAACTAGCAGCACTCATTGAAAAGAAAAAGAACAACTTTACCTATTTGTATGAAGAGAACGATTCCATCGAAGAAAAGTTATCTAAAGTGGCCAAAGTGGTTTACGGGGCAGATGGGGTCACGCTCACAACTAAAGCAAGAAAGCAGCTGGCTGCCCTTGAGGAAAACGGCTGGGCTCAATTGCCGGTTTGTATGGCAAAAACACAATATTCTCTTTCAGATGATCCAGCTTTAATCGGCAGACCTAAAGGCTTTACCATTACGATTCGAGAGTTAAAGCCATCTGTAGGAGCAGGGTTTATTGTAGCCTTAACCGGAAGCATTTTGACAATGCCTGGCTTACCTAAAAAACCTGCGGCTCTCGAAATGGATTTATTAGAAGACGGCAGTGTGACAGGACTCTTTTAAACGGGAGCATAAAAAGCGATTTTCTAAAAGAAGCATGTTACGATAGGAAAAAGTGAATCCTAGGAGGCTATGAGATGTCAATTTATGATATTCAGGTCAAGACCATTAACGGTCAGGAAAAATCGATGGCAGATTACAAAGGAAAAGTGCTCATTATTGTAAACACAGCAAGCAAATGTGGACTGACTCCTCAATTTAAACAATTACAAGAGCTATATGATCAATATCATGAAAAGGGCCTTGAAATTTTAGGATTTCCGTGTAACCAATTTATGAACCAAGAGCCAGAAGGAGAAGAAGCCATTCAAGAGTTCTGTTCTTTGAATTATGGAGTGACCTTCCCTATGTTTGCGAAAGTAGATGTCAATGGCGAAGAGGCGCACCCGCTGTTCAAACATTTAACAAGTGAAGCGAAAGGTGTTCTTGGGACAAAAACAGTGAAATGGAATTTCACCAAATTTATCGTGGACCAAAACGGAGAAGTCACTCAACGATTCTCTCCGAAAACACCACCAAAAGAATTAGAAAGCTCAATCATCGCTCTGCTTAACAAATAAGATGGTGACAGTCATGCAGCGAAAACAATTGGAGGCAGCAGCCTCCTTTGTTTCAGACAGGCTGAAGAATGAACCGACTGGACACGATGCGGCTCATGTTGCGCGTGTGCGCCAGCTTGCCGTGCGTATTGCAAATCAGGAAGGCGGCTCTCTTTTTATCATCGAGATGGCAGCGATTGTACATGATGTCATTGATGAAAAGCTGTCAAGTGAATGGAAGCTTACGAAGAAGCAGCTTGAGAACCAGCTCCTTTTGTGGGAATTGGACACGCGGGATATACGCTATATCATGGACATTATTACAACGATGTCTTTTCGACATCGGCATAAGCAGTTTAGGCCAATGACGTTAGAAGGGGCCATTGTTCAAGATGCGGATAGGCTGGATGCGATAGGAGCAAGCGGTATCGCTAGAGTGTTTACGTATGCTGGCGCTACAGGTGAGCCCCATTATACAGAGGACACTCAGCAGGGCTCTGTGCTAAAGCATATGGAAGAAAAACTGCTCAAATTAAAAGACTTGATGAACACTCATGCAGGAAAGCAGCTTGCTGATGAGCGGCATGAATTGATGAGTTTATTTATCAAGAAGTGGAAAGAAGAATGCGGCCTTACAGATGAGTAGGGTCTTTATGTGTGTAAGGAGGATATATCAATGAAAATAACAGCAATAGAACCAACGCCAAGTCCGAATACTATGAAGGTGATTTTGACAGAAGCACTTGCCGGCGGTAAAAGCAACAACTACAAAAAGGATCAAAAAGACGAAGCACCAGAAATGATCAAGCGTATTTTAAGCATTGAAGGTGTAAAAGGGGTTTATCATGTTGCAGATTTCTTAGCGGTTGAGCGAAATGCAAAGTTTGACTGGCAGGGTATTTTACAACAGGTCAGAGAAGCCTTTGGACAAGAAACAGAAGGTCTTCAGGAAGGATCTCAGTCAGGCGATGACACATTTGGTGAAGTGAAAGTGTTTGTCCAAATGTTTAATGGGATTCCAATGCAGGTCAAACTGTCAAACGGTGAAAGAGAAGAACGGTTTGGCATGCCTGAACGTTTTCAAGCAGCCATTTTAAAGCTTAGAAGCAGCTCAGACAATGTCGTGTTTGAACGTGTGTGGAAAGAACACGGCGTTCGTTTTGGAGAATTTGCTGATATCGGTCAGGAAGTCACAGAGGAGCTGCAAGCAGCCTATGATGACGAGCGTTTAGCCCGATTAACAGAGGCGGTTAAAGAAGGTCAGGAAGCTGTAGATAGACAGGTGAACCGAAAGGCATATGATGTAACAGAAGAGATGCTGCAAGAGGAAGATTGGAAAAAACGTTTTGCCCATTTAGAGCAAATGCAGCCAGAGCTAAAGGACATACCTGTTTTAATGAAAGCAATGGAGGATCCAAAAACGTCTATTCGCAGACAAGCGGTTGTGAATGCTGGCATGATTGAAGATCCTGCCATTCTGCCTATTTTATATAAGGGGCTCGAAGACAAAACAGTGACGGTCCGCAGAACGGCTGGCGACTGTATTTCTGACCTTGGTGACCCAAGTGCTATCGAAGCCATGATCGCAGCATTAAAGGACCCGAGTAAGCTCGTCCGCTGGCGTGCAGCTATGTTTCTTTATGAAGAAGGGGATGAAACGGCACTTGAAGCATTAAAAGAAGCAGAGCAAGACCCTGAGTTTGAAGTCAGTCTTCAAGTGAAAATGGCGATTGAGCGCATTGAGCATGGAGAAGAAGCAAAAGGCTCAGTATGGAAGCAAATGACAGAAAGTAGAAAGAATGCATCAGAATGATGAGAAAAATGAACAAGCTGCCAATGAAAGCAGCTTGTTTTTCTAAAAACGATAGACAGAAAAATTTTTTTAGAAAAATTATTTTGAATATTGTTGAAATATGCGAAAAAACTCTATATAGTAGTACCAATATAGAATATTGGAGGTCAGATTTTATGACACGAACCTTGCTGAGCGCTTGCTTCAGCAGCCATGTTAGTCATCAGTCATTCATAGGTGGCTAAATAAACAGAAAATTTGTAAAATAAAATCAACTCAAAATCATGCAGTCAACAAGACTTGTAGTATAGGAGGCTTTTTAAACAGATGGCAGAACTACGCAGTAATATGATTAAACAAGGAATCGACAGAGCACCTCACCGAAGCTTACTAAGAGCGGCGGGGGTAAAGGATGAGGATTTCGGCAAGCCATTTATTGCCGTATGTAATTCCTATATTGATATTGTCCCAGGACATGTCCATCTTCAGGAATTCGGGAAGATTGTGAAGGAAGCCATTCGTGAAGCTGGCGGGGTTCCATTTGAATTCAATACGATTGGCGTCGATGATGGAATTGCCATGGGTCATATCGGGATGAGATATTCATTGCCAAGCCGTGAAATCATTGCGGACTCTGTGGAAACCGTTGTATCTGCTCATTGGTTTGATGGAATGGTTTGTATTCCTAACTGCGATAAAATCACACCAGGAATGATGATGGCAGCGATGCGCGTGAATATCCCGACTGTCTTTGTGAGCGGGGGACCGATGGAAGCGGGTAGAACAAGTGATGGCAGAAAGATTTCTCTTTCTTCTGTATTTGAAGGCGTTGGTGCATACCAGTCAGGTAAAATCAATGAAGAGGAATTAAATGAATTAGAGCAGTTTGGCTGTCCAACCTGCGGATCTTGTTCAGGTATGTTTACAGCTAACTCAATGAACTGTTTAGCGGAAGCACTCGGGATCGCTCTTCCTGGAAATGGAACGATTTTGGCGACATCACCAGAACGAAGAGAATTTGCGAAGAAGTCTGCAAAACAACTCATGGAGCTCATCAAAAAAGATATTAAACCACGGGATATTGTCACTGAAAAAGCAATTGATAATGCATTTGCATTAGATATGGCACTTGGTGGTTCAACCAATACCGTTCTTCACACATTGGCGATTGCGAATGAAGCAGGTGTTGAATATTCACTTGAACGTATCAATGAAGTAGCAGAACGTGTGCCTCATTTATCAAAACTTGCTCCAGCTTCAGACGTTTATATTGAGGATTTACATGAAGCAGGCGGCGTTACAGCAGCACTAAATGAATTGTCTAAAAAAGAAGGAGCTCTTCATTTAGATACAATGACTGTCACTGCGAAAACGCTTGGCGAGAACATTGCGGGGCATGAGGTAAAAGATTATAACGTCATTTATCCAATTGACAAGCCATTTACTGAAAAAGGCGGCTTAGCCGTTTTATTTGGAAACCTTGCGCCAGATGGAGCCATCATTAAAACGGGCGGGGTACAAGACGGAATCACACGCCACGAGGGACCTGCAATCGTATTTGAATCCCAAGAAGAAGCCCTTGAAGGTATCATTAATAGAAAAGTAGAAGCAGGACATGTTGTCATCATTCGCTACGAAGGACCTAAGGGCGGACCTGGCATGCCTGAAATGCTTGCACCTACTTCACAAATTGTCGGCATGGGACTTGGACCAAAGGTTGCTTTAATTACAGACGGACGTTTTTCCGGCGCTTCTCGCGGATTGTCTATTGGACACGTCTCTCCAGAGGCAGCTGAGGGCGGCCCGCTTGCCTTTGTTGAAAATGGTGACCATGTCGTTGTCGATATCGAGCAGCGCATTTTAAGCGTAGATGTTCCAGAGGAAGAATGGGAAAGAAGAAAAGCAAACTGGAAAGGCTTTGAGCCAAAAGTAAAAACGGGTTATCTTGCTAGATATTCAAAACTTGTGACATCAGCCAATACAGGCGGCATCATGAAAATTTAATCTGATATCGAACATTTGAAAATTGGCTCTCTCTATAGTATCCTTTATTCACAACATAAGGATTATAGAGGGGGCTTTTTTATGTCAATGGCATATGAAGAATATATGCGCCAGCTCGTTGTACCGATGCGTCAAGAGCTGACAAGTGCAGGATTTCAAGAACTAACAACGGAAGAAGAAGTAGAACAAACGATGCAAGAAGCAGAAGGAACGACATTTGTCGTTGTCAATTCTGTATGCGGGTGCGCTGCCGGCTTAGCACGCCCAGCTGCTACACAAGCTGTGATGAAGGCAGAAAAAACACCAGATCGAATTGTCACAGTTTTTGCTGGTCAGGACAGGGAAGCAACGGCAAAAATGAGAGAATACTTCACAGGGGAAGAGCCATCGTCTCCATCTATGGCACTTTTAAAAGGAAATGAACTCGTTCATTTTATTCCGCGTGACGAAATTGAAGGTCATGAAATGGAAGACATCATGAACAACGTCTTATCTGCATTCGAAAAACATTGCTAATACACATGTTGAAATGTCCTGTAAACAAATCAGGGCATTTTTTCTTGATCATGATGGAGGAACCGCATGCTTATCACAACAAGCTTTAGAGCAAATGAACAAACAATTGAAATAGCAAAAGCCCTTGCAGAGGATTTACATGGTGAGTATGTAGAAAGGCGCAAACAATCCGTCAAGCAGCTTGCGATGAAACGAGGAGACGTCCTTGTTGTGGGGAAGGAAAGATTCGAATGGTATCAGCCAAATGGTGAAAAGTTCTTCTTCCATCCAAGCTCAGCGATGTTCAGGGTGAAGCGGCTCATGCGCGGAGAAAAGGATCCTTTAATCGAAGCCACGGAGCTTCGGCCAGGCGATTCCTTTTTAGATTGTACGCTTGGCCTAGGATCAGATGCCATTACAGCCAGCATGCGAGTAGGTCCGAATGGAAAGGTCATTGGAATCGAAAAGAATCCCATGACAGCATTGCTAGTCCGAGAAGGATTAAACACATGGGAGACAGGGGTAAGAGAGGCAGATGAAGCGATGAAACGGATATCTGTTGTAAGTGGAGACAGTATCGAGCAACTAAAAAAGCTCTCTGATGAATCAATTGATGTCGTCTATTTTGACCCGATGTTTGAGGAGACGATTCAAGAATCTGCAAGTATCGCCCCGCTCCGTCATGCGGCAGAGCACTACTTTGACCACGAAACAGCCGTCCAAGAAGCGCTGAGAGTGGCGAGAAAAAGAGTGGTTTTAAAAGATCATTGGAAAAGCACCCGATTTCTAGCAGACTCCTATCAATTTCACGTTTTAAAACGAAAAACAGCCCAATTTCATTATGGATATATTGAGAAAGAAAAAAGCCCTCGCTAAAGGTTCAGCTATGCAGACAATTCTTTTTAATTCCTTGTCGAGCATCTAAAAAAGCCCTTATTCAGGGCTTTTAATCTGTAATCTCCATATAGACAAAATAAAATAATGTCAGCAAGGAAGCCGTAATAAAAAAACCTTCAAGCATACCCATTCCTCCCAAATTTTAGTCGCCTTTACTGCCATTGTAAACGTTTTATTATAAAAAAGAAAGTCTTAAATCGGTGACCAAATTGAATGACTGAAAATTCATTATATGCTAGAATAGCAGTATGATAACTTATGGAAGGAATTAGATATCATGAAGATGTGGATGAGAAAAACGCTTGTTGTGCTCTTTACGATTGCAACTTTTGGTTTAGTCTCTCCTCCGCCGGCTTTGATGACAGACAAGCCCTCTGAACTTTCTTCATCTGATAAAACGCCTTATACAGCTGTTTATGATACATCAGATGAATTGCGCAGCTGGGAACTAACGCAAGAGGAAAGCAAAGAGCAGATAGACTCCTTTGAGCAATATAAGCAAGAGGTGCTGTCAAGTGCAGAAAATCAATCCTTTCTCAAATTTGGCCGTAAAATCACACCTGTCATTGAGGACGAGTACAGAGAAGAAATTCAGCCGAAGATTGAACAAGTGTTAACCGACTATTTAACAAATTTCAAAGATGACGAAAAATTTCAAGATGTTGTGATAACTGATCAGCCTTCAAGCGGAAATGGCGAAAAAATCTTCCACATTTACAACCGCAAGACTGGAGAAGATTTGCTCCGTTTTCATGTCAGAAGAGATCAGCCGCCTCACAGCGGATATTGGTTTAACTTTCATTACCATACAGCAGAAGATGGATTCCAGACGCATCATGAACTCGGTAATATTTACTGGGATAAAAACACCCCGCCGAGCTGGATGAGCCACTAGAAGGAGATGTCATGCCAATTGAAAAAATATACAATGAACGAAATGGTGCAGATTACAAAACAAATGTTAAACGATCGCGGAGTGAAAATTGAAGATATCGCACACATTGTGCTGAAGCTCCAAGAAAAATATCATCCAAACCTTCCACTTAGTGTCTGTATTGAAAATGTTGAAAAAGTGCTGAATAAAAGAGAAATTGTCCATGCAGTTTTAACAGGACTTGCCCTTGATCAGCTTGCAGAAAAAAAGCTTTTGCCAGAACCTTTACAGCACTTAGTTGAAACAGATGAGCCGCTATATGGAATTGATGAGATTATTCCGCTTTCCATTGTCAATGTATATGGATCAATCGGTTTGACCAACTTCGGTTATTTAGATAAAGAGAAATTTGGTATTATTCGTGAATTAGATGAAGGCCGTCCAGGTGAAGTGCATACTTTCCTTGATGACCTAGTCGCTGCACTTGCCGCAGCAGCTGCAAGCCGCATTGCTCACTCACACCAAGATATTAAGGATGAAGAGCAGGAACGAGTGAATCAAGCATAAAAAGAAAAACATGTCTGCTCATCATGCAGGCATGTTTTTTTGGTTTCAAGAAAAGCTGAAATAAGGTAAACTACAACAAGAACATAAATAAAGGATGAAAAAAATGAAACAATACAAAGAGTTATGCCGTCATGTATTACAGCACGGGGATGAAAAAGGTGACAGAACGGGTACAGGTACAATCAGCACGTTCGGTTACCAGATGAGATTTGATTTACAGGAAGGGTTTCCTCTTTTAACCACAAAGAAATTACACCTGAAATCAATCATTCATGAGTTGCTTTGGTTTTTAAAAGGTGATACAAATGTCAAATATCTTCAAGAAAATGGTGTCCGGATTTGGAACGAATGGGCAGATGAAAATGGAGAGCTGGGCCGTGTGTACGGTGCACAGTGGAGATCATGGGCGAGCGGAGACGGCGAGACAGTGGATCAGATCGCAAAGCTGATTCATGATATTGAGCACAACCCGAATTCAAGACGACTGATCGTCAGTGCTTGGAACCCGGGGGAAATTGATCAAATGGCGCTGCCTCCTTGTCATTGTCTGTTTCAATTTTACGTATCAAACGGGAAGCTTTCCTGCCAGCTATATCAAAGATCGGCAGATATCTTTTTAGGCGTGCCATTTAATATCGCTTCATATGCTCTTCTAACGATGATGATTGCCAAAGTCACAAACCTTGAGCCAGGAGAGTTTATTCATACACTCGGAGATGCTCATATTTACCAAAATCATCTTCCACAGGTGAAAATGCAGCTAGAGCGCGAAGAACGCACGCTTCCTACACTTCGTATTACAAGAGATGTAAAGAGCATTTTTGATTTTACGTTTGATGATTTTGTGCTTGAGAACTATGATCCGCATCCGCATATTAAAGGAGAAGTCAGTGTATGATTTCCATGATTGTGGCGACAGGTAAAGATAGAGTCATTGGTCAAGATAATCAAATGCCTTGGCATTTACCAGCAGATTTAGCGTATTTTAAAAAAGTCACAGGCGGTCATACGATTGTCATGGGCAGAAAAACCTTTGAATCGATTGGACGAGCGCTGCCTAACCGCCGAAACATTGTGCTGACCACAAGTTCTTCTTTTAAAGCAGAAGGATGCGAGGTTGTTCATTCAATTGCTGACATTTTGGCAATTGCGGAAAGTGAGGCAGAGCTATTTATCATTGGCGGGTCTAAGCTGTATGAAGAAATGATGCCATATGCGGATCGTCTCTATATCACGCACATTCACCATGCGTTTGAAGGAGACCGCTATTTCCCGTATTACAATGAAGATGAATGGACGATTGTATCACGCGAAAAAGGCCATCGTGACGAAAAGAACCCCTACAATTATGAATTTGTCGTCTATGACAAAAAAGGATAAGTGAGTAGGAGGAGTACGGTTGTTTCGTTATTGGTTTTTAACGATTTATGTTGTTGTATCCTTTTTAAAAAGTATGAGGCATTTGTACGATCATGAATTAACGGATCCACGCATTTCCTATACGAAACGAATGCATCTCATTCATGAGCATGCAAAAAGGTTTGCCCGGGGATGTATTGATCAATCAGGATCAGTCATGACCATTCATCAGCAAAAGAAGCTGCCTGATGGCCCGGTTATTTATGTCACAAAAGAGCTGAATCCAGTCACGACGACATTATTGATCGGCCACCTTGAGAAGCCATTTGCTTTTATGGCAAAGCCGAAGCTCTTTCGGTATCCGATTTTAAAACAATGGCTCAAAAAAATGGCGGTCATTCATCAGAATCAAACGGATGAGGCCTTATTAGAAGAAGCAAAGGAAAGAGTCATGTCTGGGCAGAGTATCTTGCTTTCAGAAGCATATCGTCACATTGCAGAAGCGCTTGCTGAAGAATACGATTGTCCGCTTGTACCGATTGAAACTAGCGGAACGGATCGTCTTTTAACTGGGAAGATCGTGAAAAGACTGCGTCCTGTTAATGTGGATATTCATATTAAAGCTCCTGTCATGATCAGTGATTACGCACAAAAGCGTGCATAAAAAAAACCAGCATCCGAATAGTGGATGCTGGTTTTTTTTATGCAGCAGGAACGTTCACACAATAGAATAAAATACAGAAGAACATCGAGGCGCTGCCGCCGAGAACAAAGCTGTGCCAAATCGCATGATGATAGGGGATTTTCCGCCAAATATAAAAGATGGTTCCGACTGAATATAAAATGCCGCCTAACAGTAAGAGGCCAAATCCTGCACCTGTTAATTGGATATAAAGCGGTTTGATGGCAATGATGATCATCCAGCCCATTAATAAATAGACAAGGGTAGATACGATAATAAAGCGTTTGACGAAAAAGATTTTAAAGACAATCCCACCAGCAGCAAGCGCCCATACAATCGCAAGGAGTGTATAACCCAGTGCACCTTTTAGTGGTCCAAGTAAAAAGGGTGTATATGTACCAGCAATCAATACATAAATAGCCGAGTGGTCGAGAATTTCAAAAATATCTTTTGTTTTTTTGTGCCGAATGCTATGAAGCAGGGTTGAGCTTAAATAGAGCAGCAGCATGGATGCACCAAATATCGAAAAGCTGATAATGTCTGTGACGGTGCCGTATTGAACAGCGAATAAGACGAGAAACACAATAGCTGGAATGGATAAAATAACACCAATGCCATGTGTAATGGCGTTTGCAATTTCTTCTTTTACAGTAAACAATGGATGTCCTCCTTTTATTGAACCGGTATATAACCATCAAGCGACTTCAGGAATGAAAGACCTTCAAGTGTAATCTTCGTTCCGGCCCTGCCTTTTCCTTTCGTCACGTATGCTTTTTTCTCAAGATCATCTAAGCGGTTTCGCACCTGCTGAGGGGTCAGCGGGATGTCTCCTTGTTTGCTTAATTCAGACAAGATACGCCTGCTGGCAGCTTCTCCTTTTTCATTGAGAGATTTAATGGCTTCCAGCAAGAAAACAAACTCTTGTTTTTCCATTAGTGTGAGCTGGTGTTCTTCCTTTTTACCTTTCACGGCTGAGGGAAGGGGTGCTAACACAAAGGGCGGTAAATGATGTAAAAATACCGTGTGGCCCTCGAGTATGGACGCAGCGTAATGAACAATATTTTTGAGTTCTTGGACATTTCCTTCAAATGGATACTGCTGCAAGGCTTCCCAAACACTTGGATCAATATTCGGTGCCAAGTTCAGCTTTTGAAAGAAAGCATTTGTTAACACAGGAATATCTGTTTTTCGTTCGGCTAAAGCTGGAAGGGCCAAATGAAGAACATTCAGACGATAAAACAGCTCGGGTAAAAAGGTAGAAGAAACCCTGAGTGCCTCTATTGATAAAGACGAAGAAGCGATTACTTTTGTTGCAGGTGACGTTTCTAGAAAGTGAATGACCTGGTGCTGCATAGAAATACTTAATGCACCGATCTCATCTAAATAAAGAATTTGATTGTTTTTTTCTGTGAAGGCTTTCTGTAAGGTTTCTTCATTCAAGATGGGGCAATACATGTGTGTCAGTGATGCGTTCGCCATTTCTTGGGCGAATAGCGTTTTGCCTGTGCCGATGTCTCCTGTTATCAAGACCGGCTGTTCGTTTTTAGAAAATTGTTTTGCCAGATGAATTGCATGTTTGATATCTTGATGATCTCCATAGATAGATGCGAATGATTGAGTGGCCATTGGGTGATTCCTTTCTTTGTGGTTCTAATTGGTTCAATTGTAACACCCAATTAAAACAAATGTACAGGAAAACGAAAAAGTTTATAAAATTTATGATGGATCGTGATCTATTGGTTTATTTTTTGAATATTCATGTTATAATGACAAATTAAATAAGGTTAAAGAGAAAGGATCTTGTACATGAAACCGTTGCTCAAAGAAAATACGCTAATTCAAGTGAAAGACATCTTAAAAGCCCATCAAAATTTGAAGGATGTAGTCATTCATACACCACTTCAAAAAAATGAGCGACTTTCTGAACGATATGAATGCAATGTCTACTTAAAAAGAGAGGATCTTCAAGTAGTTCGTTCCTTTAAATTAAGAGGCGCTTTTAATAAAATGAGCCAGCTTCCAAAAGATAAACTAGAAAATGGCATTGTCTGTGCAAGTGCTGGAAATCACGCGCAGGGTGTTGCCTATTCTTGTAAATATTTAGGCATCCACGGGAAAATCTTTATGCCTGCTACGACGCCAAGGCAAAAAGTATCACAAGTGGAGCTGTTCGGAAAAGAATATGTTGAAATTATCTTAACCGGAGATACGTTTGATGATTCGTATCATGAAGCCGTAAAATGCGGAGATGAAGAGAAGCGCGAATTTATCCATCCGTTTGATGATCTGGATGTGATGGCAGGACAAGGAACGACTGCTGTCGAAATCTTAAATGATATCGAGGTGGAGCCTCACTTTTTATTTGCAAGTGTCGGAGGTGGAGGTCTGTTATCTGGTGTTGGTACATATATCAAAAATATCTCACCAGAAACCGAAATCATTGCAGTCGAACCGCTTGGCGCAGCTTCACTGCATGCCTCGCATGAGAAGGGCGAGGTTGTGACACTTGATTCGATTGATAAGTTTGTAGACGGAGCAGCGGTTCAGCGGATTGGCGAAAAGACGTTTACATCGCTTCAGTCTGTTGTCGATAAAATCAGTCTTGTACCAGAAGGGAAAGTATGTACAACGATTTTAGAGCTGTATAATCAATGTGCGATTGTAGCAGAACCGGCTGGCGCATTGCCGATCGCAGCATTAGATGCTCATCGCGAGGAGATCAAAGGGAAAAATGTTGTCTGTATTGTCAGTGGAGGAAATAATGACATCGGCAGAATGCAGGAAATCAAAGAACGCTCGATGATCTATGAAGGGCTTCAACATTACTTTATTGTCAATTTTCCGCAAAGAGCAGGAGCGCTTCGTGAATTTTTAGATGAAGTGTTAGGGCCAAATGATGATATCTCACGCTTTGAATATACGAAAAAGAATAACCGAAGCAAAGGTCCTGCGCTAGTCGGCATCGAATTGAAAGAAAAAGATGACTATGCAGCGCTGATTGAGCGGATGGATAAAAAAGGCTTCCACTATGTTGAAGTGAATAAAGATCAAGATTTATTCCACCTATTTATTTAGGCTTAACAGATAATTGGAAAAGAGGATTGATCGTTTGTGCTGCTCAAAACAATATGTTTTAGACGGATGGATGGAGCTCAGATCAAGGTAACAGAAGTCCCTGTTCTAAAGGGAGATGAGACGTATCGTTTCATGCTCACCTTTAGACTTGAAGCTTTCTTGAAAAAAGTCTATGTATCTAAAGGAAAGAGAGCTGTGTACTCTTTCAGAGAGGATGTGAAACGTAACGTCAAGTGGAGCACATATGAACAGATCTATCAGGAGCCTACACTGAAACACAATGCGTAAGCAGAAATCTTTGTCAAAAGGGGGAGGTAGCCATTTTGAAATGGCAGCTGCTCAGTTTGGCAAGGATTTTTTTCATGACAAGAAGAAAATGTGACAATTTCAAAAACGTTAGGTCAGTTGTTTTCAAGTGTGCAGGAAATAAGGTAATATCATAAGTAAAGACTAAGACAGCAAGGATGAGACGATAGTGAAACAAATTAAAATTGTAACAGATTCAACTGTGGACCTTCCGCAAGAAAAAATCAATGATCTTTCCATTCACGTGATTCCGCTCAATATCTCCATTTCTGGAGTTGATTATATTGACCGAGTGAATATACAGCCAGATGAATTTATTGAAAAAATGGAGGCCGCTGAGGAACTGCCGAAAACGTCTCAACCTGCGATCGGTCAATTCGTCGAATTATATGAAAAGCTGACGGTAGATGGAAGTGAAGTGATCAGTATCCATTTAACTGGTGGAATGAGTGGTACTGTTCAAACTGCTGAAAGCGCTTCGAAAATGGTAGATGGAAATATCACGGTAATTGATTCGAATTTTATTTCCTATGGATTAGGATTTCAAGTCATCAAAGCAGCAGAACTAGCCAAAAAGGGTGCAAGCCGTGAAGATATTATCACAGAATTAGATAAAATCCGTCATCAAACAAAGCTATATGTCACGATCGATACATTAGAAAATCTCGTCAAAGGCGGCAGAATTGGAAGAGGAAAGGCGCTCATCGGCTCACTTCTTCACATCAAACCTATTGCCAGCTTAACAGACGGGGTATATACGCCAGAAGCGAATGTGAGAAGCTACTCTGCGCTTGTCCGCCATCTGACAAAACAGTATGTACAGGCGGTGAAGGGAAAAACAGTTCAAGCCATTGGGATCGCACATGCAGATGCATTAGAACTCGCTGAAAAGCTAAAAAAAGCGCTGCTTGATCACACACCTGAAGCACTGATTGACATCGCCTACACAACACCGATTATTTCGTGTCATACTGGAAAGGGCGCAATAGGCTTTACTTTTTATACCGATTGATAGAAAAAGGGGATGGACATATCATGTATAGAAAAAGGGGAGCCTTACTTGGTGCGCTTATGATGGTAAGCGTGCTTCTTTTAGTCTCATGTTCAAATGGACAAATCAAGGATGCTTTAAATTATCAAATAGAGCCGTTTGAGTTTGAAAACCAAGATGGCCAAAAGGTGTCATTGGATGATTTGAAGGGGAAAGTATGGGTCGCTGATTTTATTTTCACAAGCTGTGAAACGATTTGTCCGCCGATGACTGCTCATATGACAGAGCTGCAAAAACGGTTAAAAGAAGAAAAATTGGAAGCGCATATCATTTCCTTTAGCGTGGACCCAGAGGTCGATTCACCGAAAAAGCTAAAGGAATTTGCAAAAGCCTATCCATTGTCCTTTAAAAATTGGGATTTTCTCACTGGGTATTCACAGTCAGAAATTGAAAAATTCGCAATGAAAAGTTTTAAAACCATTGTAAAAAAACCTGAAGATGAAGACCAAGTGATTCATCAGTCCCTGTTTTTCCTTGTCAATCAAGATGGGAAAGTGATGAAAAACTATGATGGGGTGCAAAACACACCTTATGATGACATCATCAAGGACATCAAAACGCTGAACCGAAGCTAGCATAAGGATGTTCAAATGGGCGAAAACATGATACACTTTTTTAATCAGAAAAAGGAGGGACATCATCGTTTGAAGGCTCGTTTGATTTTGATTGTGATGTCTCTAGCTTTTGTTCTTTCTGCATGTTCCGCGCAAGAGGCTGGCATAAAGGATAAACTAGAAGACACACCAAAAGTAAAAGAACATATTACCATCGCAGCGGTTGGAGATTCCTTAACAGAAGGAATCGGAGATCAAGATAAAAAAGGCTATGCAGGTATGACCCGTGACAAGATAGAAGCAGTGGACGGCGTGCAGTCTGTCACATTAAAAAACTATGCCATTAAAGGCAGTAGAACAGTAGATTTATTAAAAAGATTAAAAGAAAAAAAGGTGCAGGACGGACTGAAAGACGCTGACTATATTTTCTTTACGATCGGCGGGAATGATCTCATGCATGTTGTCCGTCAAAATGTGCTTAATTTGACGTTTGCTCCTTTTCAAAAAGAGCAGGGTCCTTTTGAAGAGCGCTTTAAAACCATTCTTGCTCAACTGAGAGAACAGAATGACCATGCGAAAATCATGTATGTCAGCATGTACAATCCTTTTAAATTCAGTTTGTCTGAGCTGCGAGATATTGATGAAGTCGTTCAAGACTGGAATGCCGCTGCCAAAAAGGAACTCAAAAAAGACGGCAATGCGGATATGGTCAATGTAGCAGATTTATTTGAAGAAGGTTCTGATGAAAAATTACTGGCAGAAGATGATTTCCACCCAAACCAAAAGGGGTACTCTCTTATGGCAAATCGTTTATTCTCCGAAGTGAAAAAAGAAGGACTGCCGAAGGAATAGGGTGAAACAGATGAAAAAATGGAAAAGCTTATTTTTTATTTTACTTGCAATCAATCTATTGATTGTGATTGGCTGCGGTATTTTGATGCTGCTGCCAGGCGGTCAATCCGCTTCAACCAAAGAAGTGAAAAGCGAATATGCTTTTAATATATCCAGCTCAAAGGAATCACTCACCAGCTTTGTGAATGATTATTTGAAAAATCAAGGATCAAATGATATGCCAGACTTTCATGTAGCAATCGATCAAGATGTGAAAGTAACAGGCGCAATTAAAGCTTTCTCTTCAACGATTGATGCAAACGTCTCATTTACGCCAACTGTTGAAGATAATGGTGATGTGCTTTTGAAAGTGGATGACTTTTCAATTGGACAATTGAGCATTCCGATTAGTTTTGTTTTAAGCTACATGGGTCAGTTCTATGAGCTGCCAGAGTTCGTTCATGTAAAACCGGATCAAAAAACGGTTGAAGTGCGTCTTTCAGAAATGCCGCTGACGAATGATATGTATGTGAAAGCAAACAAAATTGATCTACAGAACGATGAAATTGAATTTTCATATTATCATCCAAAGCAATAGAACGTGTGAGTCAGGAGTGTTATCATGAAGCGAGTCTATCAATATTTTAGTTTACTGTCGTTTTTATTTGCTGCGTACTTCGGCATAACAGCTGCCAATGCTTTAAAAGCAGAAAATATCGATCAGTTTTACTTAAATATTGCCTACTGTGCATTATTTCTTGGCACGATGATTCTTGCTTTTGATTTTCAAAAGCAAGAAAAAGCTGAAGATGTCTCGTAAGGAGCCTTTTCCATTTTAGGAAAGGCTCTTTTTTATAGTTGCCGAGACAAGACCACCTTTGCCATAAGTTCAGGTTCTCCGTTAGCAAAACCATGAAGCAGAATCAGGTATGCACGCTTTGTTTGCAGATGAACTTTTGGGATATCAAGCAGTACACTTTGAGTGCCGGCGGCTTTCAATTCAAAATGATATTTATTTGGAGAGAAATGTTGAATGTGGGTGCTGTTTACATAATCAAGCTCCTTCGATATGATCCCTTGGTCTCGTTCATATATATCTATAGAAGGAAGGTCCGGAGACAGCTGCACAAATGTAAGTGCTGACAGGTCTTCTTGTTTGATCAAAGGAGTCTGCTGCTCAGTCAGCAGTGCAAAGCCTGCACGGGCACCTGTGATACATAATGTGTAGACCTCGCCGCTCTTAAATCGAATGCGGGAATGAAGAATTCTCTCATTTGTAGCCAGTTTGAACACTTCTATTTCATACATTCCCTCATCCCACTCCATATAAGCGGTCAAATGGCTGTAAGGCATTGGTTTCATTACCTGCTTCCGGTTCACATAAACAGCAAGCTCACTGAGATCTGGTGCAGCGTGAAATAATCGAATAAAGGCTTTTGATGAAGGGCTGCTTTGAAGATGCTCGTAGGTGTCAGCGAATGGCCGATATGGAAAGTCATGATAAAAGAGCTGCTGCATGTCATCAATCCCTTCTTTCTCATGCAATGGTGTTTTTTGTAGCGTATGCATGAAAAAGACGATCTGTATAGGCAAAAGAAGCATAGAAAAAAGCCTGACGTATTCCGTCAGGCCGGCATGTTAAGAAGGAGAAGAATATTGATGATATTCAGCTAGTTTAATGAACGTTTTTTCATCCTCAATTAAACCACAAACACCGCACTGGACTTTCATTTGAGGACCTTGATAGCTCAAGTGAAAAGGAGACAGCTGTTCTCCTTCGTATCTTTCGACAACTGCTCCTGTTGCTGGATCTAGCTTGACAGGTTCTGAAAGCTGCTCAATGAGATTAAAGCGCGTTCTGTTTGTTTTACAGTTTGGACAAAGGTAAGGGCTTGTCATGGTTCATTTCCACCTCTTTTTATCCGTAGCATGTCCTGAGCGCTAAAATCTATGCTTAATCCTTTTGACTTTTATCCAGCTTTTTAAATAATTTGATCATGGTTTTTAGTTCTTCGTCATCAAATGATTCAAATCGCTCCATAAAGTATTCCGTTTTCTTTTTCTCAAAATGCTCAGTAATTTCCTTACCCTTATCGGTTAAGTGGATTTTGATGATGCGGCGGTCCTCTTTTGAGCGGATACGGGTGATCCAGCCTTTTTCTACGAGTGTGTCAGTCACAGCGGTAATATGACTTGCTGACACTCCAAGAATGGAAGCGAATTCCGTTACTTTTTTTGCACCTTGCTCACGCAGCAGATTTAAAATAAGAAATTCATTCCGAGATAATTCGTTTTCGAGCAGGCTGTTAATTTCATAACGGATCTGCTTAAATACGGTTCTCAGTAAAGTGTCCATTTCGTACATCATTTGTTTTCTTTGTTCCAATCATTAAACCCCCATTATATTTTAAAGATACGACGTAATGCTTTCTTTTATTTTGGTATACAAGTCGTATCATTTTCATTATTTTTTATCATGTTATAATATGATGATACCATTTTTTAAATGAAGGGGGCACTAATATGTCTGAAAAACAAGAATTAGCCACATTTGCAGGAGGCTGCTTCTGGTGTATGGTTAAACCTTTTGATGAACAGCCGGGCATTATCAAAGTTGAATCAGGGTATACTGGCGGACATACAGTGAATCCGACCTATGAGGAAGTATGTACAAATACAACGGGTCATAGAGAAGCGGTTCAAATTACGTTTGACCCTGACGTGTTCCCATATGAGAAGCTGCTAGAGCTGTATTGGCAGCAAATAGACCCAACAGACGATGGCGGGCAATTTGGCGATAGAGGGGAATCTTACCGTACAGGTATTTATGTTCATCATGACGAGCAGCGAAAGCTAGCTGAAGCATCGAAAGAGCAGCTGAGCCAAAGCGGGATTTTCAAAAAGCCAATCGTTACAGAAATTTTAGACGCAGGTCCTTTTTATCCAGCAGAGGAATATCATCAGCATTATTATAAGAAAAACAAAATGCACTACGAACGATATCATGTCGGTTCGGGCAGAGCCGGTTTTATTGAGTCCCATTGGAGTGATAAATAATGGCAAATGAAAAAGAAAAGCGTATAAAAGAATTAAATCACATGCAGTACGAAGTCACGCAAAATAATGGCACAGAGCCGCCATTTCAAAATGAATTTTGGGATCATAAAGAAGAAGGTATCTATGTGGATATCATTTCAGGAAAGCCGCTTTTTTCTTCTTTAGATAAGTTTGATGCCCACTGCGGATGGCCAAGTTTTACAAAACCGCTTGAAGAGGAAGAAGTAGCAGAGAAGGTTGATACGAGTCATGGAATGGTGCGGACAGAGGTTCGCAGTAAAACTGCTGATTCTCATCTAGGTCATGTTTTTCCTGATGGACCAGGGCCAAACGGTCTTCGGTATTGTATTAACTCAGCTGCTTTAAAGTTTATCCCAAAGGATGATCTTGAAAAAGAAGGCTACGGGGATTTGAAACATCTATTTGATTGATCCATTTAAAAATCGTCACATGGAAAGCAGCTGCTTCCGTGTGACGATTTTTTATTTTTTATGATGTGTATGATGTAATTGTTCGATGATGTGGAACAGCTTTTCTTTTGTAATGAGCGGTGCTTCTTTTGAGGTGTAATTCGTTAAGTCGACTTTTTGAAAGGCAGGGTGCAAATGTGGTCTCGGTAAAATGGCATAAAATTGTTCATGTTCAAACAGTGCATCTGCTTCGTGCGGAAATGTGAGCTCCTCGTGAAGCTTTTCGCCAGGTCTTTTTCCGACTACAAGAATATCCGGAGATTTAGCATTGATTTGAGCGGCATATTCATGAAACGCTTTTAGGAGATCGGCAAGCTGTAAGGACTCCATCTTGAGAATGAAGGTTTCGCCGCCTTTCATCATGATTGCTGCTTGAAGTGTGAGGGAAACAGCCTCTTCAATGGACATAAAAAAACGTGTCATATGAGGATCAGTCACGGTCAAAGGTTTTTCATTTAATAGCTGCTGGAGCATGATCGGAATAACGGAACCTCTAGATCCAAGCACATTGCCAAAGCGTACAGAGCAAAACCTCGTTTTTTGATTCGGAATACTTTCGTTTGCTTGGAAAAATAGTTTTTCTGAAATCAATTTTGTTGCACCCATGGCATTCGTTGGAGAAACCGCTTTGTCAGTTGAAATGTTGACGACATGACTCACTTCATGTTCGAGAGCGGCTTCAATGACGTGCTGCCCGCCGATGATATTCGTTTGAACAGCTTCGAACGGATTATCTTCACAAGTAGGTACTTGTTTTAAGGCCGCTGCATGGAAAATGATATCCACACCCTTGACGAGCTGTCTCACGCGGCTTGCATCCCGGACATCTCCTAAAGCGAATACGACCTCTTGATGATCTGCGTACTCATTTTTCATCATGTATTGTTTGCTGTCATCTTTACTGAAGACGATTATCTTCTTTGGAGAGCAACTTGTTAATTTATTCACGATTTGCCGGCCGATTGACCCCGTACCGCCTGTAACCAATATCGTTTTGTCACGAAAAAAGGTCTTCAAAGTCGTTTCTATCTGTTTGGACATATCTAATCCCCCAACTCTCATTTCTCTACTTTGCATCATATGTGAAAGAGCGGCATTCGTTTGAGGAAAAGAACCACTTCATGTATAAATTAGGTGAACAAATTATAACCATCTGCTTGTCGTCTTAATAGAATATGGAGAGATAAGAGATCAACTAGAAAAACGAGAGACCTGAATACTTCAGTACTGCGGTCAGCTCGGGCAGAGAAGAAAATTGTAGGGAGCTGTGCGCGAGGGGAGAAGAGAAGACATGTATAGGGGAAATCGTATTTTAGCCATGATACCTGCATTTAGAAGTCACGACGGCCGGCATGATGAACACATACGCATATTGGCTGAGAGGCCGCTTATCTATTGGACCATTCAGCCGTTACTGCAAATGATTGAATTAGATGAAGTCATCGTCTCCTCAGAGGATGTCAATACGCAAATCATTTCATCTCACTACGGAGCAAATGTGATTGAACTGCCAAGCACACATGTGACAGAACAAACGCCGTCACTGTTAGCTGTGAAGCATGCGCTTGCTTATTTAGAGCGGGAGGGAAAAACCTTTGATATTGTGCTGTATCTGCATCCATCGTCTCCTCTAAGACAGCCGGCAGATATCGAGAAGTGCTTGCAGCTTTTAGTGGAGGGGAGATATGACTGCACCGCATCTTTTACAGAGGCGTTAGAAAACCCAAATGAAACTTGGACACTGCATGAAAACAATGAAGCTACTTTATATAAGGACAATCATTACTTTTTCATGCCAAGGCATGAGCAGCCATATACGTATGGCCGGCTAAATGGTGCGGTATATGCTTTTCATGCTCATTATGCCAAAGAATGCATTCATTCCTTTTTAGAAGGATCTGTCGGAGCATATATGATGGATCACACGCAGTCGCTTGTGGTGAAACAGGAGGCAGACCGGAAAGAGGCAGAGAAAATCTTATTAGCTCGCCGAGATGCGGAAGATCATGCATAAGCTGGCATTCAACGAGAAAAAGCGCCCAGTCATAGGGCGCTTTCAGCGTGTAGACAAACCCTCGCATTCGGTGTCAGGTCTGCGCTCCGGTGCTCACGAATGTCAAATTCGCTCCGCTCCGGTACTCGCCCTTCCTAGGGCTGCAAAGGTTTTCTATCACGCTGAAAAGAAGACAAAGGGCTAAAATCAAGAATATTTTAGCCCTTTGTCAACAATTTGAAAGCGCCCAGTTATAGGGCGCTTTTTACAATGTCATAAAGCCTTTGTGGCATCGTATCAAATGTATTCCAGCGAACGGCTTGCTCATAGTTGTTCAGTGCGGCCGCCTTTCTTTCACCGGCATTTGATCCATAGTATTCCACCTGTTTTATCAAATCATCCTCATCTTTGTAAAAAGCAAAGCTTGAAAAAGCAGGCGGTGGATGTAGATCCGTCAATTGAAAACTTCCAGTTGCAGCAATGTCAAATGCTCTGTTATTGAGGCTCATATTTTGAATCATGGCTTTGTTTTTGTTATACGCAAATTGAGCCGGCCTATGCGGATTCAGGACAATGGCTGTCTGCTGATAGATGTCCGCCATTTGCTGAGGACTCAGCCAATTCGTTATCAGTGTGAAATCACGATAATGTCTCCGTGATTTATTTAAGTGACGGTGCCATTCCTTTCCTGCAACGAGAATACGCCATTTGTTTTGCTGCAAGAGTGTATCAATGGCTTTGATGCGGTTGGGATAAGGGTAGCCAATGAGAGCAATGTCATACGCGCACATCTCTTCTGGCGATTCATTTTTCTGAAAGACACGTGTATTTGCCGGAATGGGAAAGTAGTGCGTATTTAGAGCGCCTAATTGTTTATAAAATGGCAAAACCCCTTCATCAATCGTTAATATAAGCTGAGCTTCATGTGCGCAAGCAGCTGACATATCTGTATAAAAGGGATCTTCTGTCATCCAAAGAACAATCGGGATTTTTTCTTGTTTGAATTGATGAAGTACATCTTTCGGAACATGATCACCGATCATCATCAAAACAAAATCCGGAGAAAATGTCCGGATTTTGTGCATGTTAGTGGGTAGAGATTCTCTATCAATCTTTACACATGAAAAGGGGGAATCAATGAAGCTTTCTTCTACCCATTGATCAAACATGTGATAGATTCCGCCGTAGCCAGAACTGATATAAAGAAGCTTCATGATGATCCTCTCACATTAAGATGTGAATGTAACACTTTCAACTTTATCTACATCTAATAGAGTCGTTGCTGAGCCTGTAGGTGTGACAGAGCTTTCTTGTGTAACAAATACAACACCTGTTGAAGCATCGAATGATACAAATTGAACTGGCCCAATTAAATCTCCTGAGTCAGTGACAATGCTAATGACTGTTCCTGGTGCAAGTCTTGCAAAGATCCATCTTGCTGGCTGAGATACATCGAGTGTTGTTGCAGAATCTGAAGGTGATGCCTCAGCTGCCACTTCACTTAATAAATCGTTCAATTTTTCTTCCATTTGAACTCCTCCTTCTTCGAGATTAGCTGTTAATGCATGAGTAATTGGTTTGAAAAACACTTTCAATAGTTCCTTTTTTAATTCAGCACGCTTTTCGCTCATTTTTTCCCCATCCTTTCTTCATCAATTCAAACTCACCCCTATGTATATGCCGTTCATTTTTTTTGGCATAAGCAGAACGCTGATTCCTGATCTTTTTTTCATTTAATCACTTCACACATTTTTAAAAATGTTTTCAAATGCTGAGGCTAAATGAAGTGGCGCTCATACTCTAGTAAAGATTAAATGTGAAGAGAGAGGGATTATGAATGGAATTTGAACAATTATTAGATGGTTGGAACGAAGAATTACTAGAGTCGGAAGGAGTGCTTGAAGTTATCTTGATTTTACTTCTTCTTCGTCTTTTAGAAGAAAGTGGGGAAGAGAATGTGTCAGACATCAAAGAATTACTTCGTCCATGGCTTGAGCTTGGCATTCCAGTGCCGCGTGTTCATTTAGTCAATGGAGATGTACTTCAAAACGTGGTTGTCGTGCAATTGTTTGATACGGTTGCAGTCTTTAAAAACGCGACAAATCAGCTAAGAGTGAGTGTTCCTTATGTGAACATTGTCAGCTGGGGGGCTTTTTAATCTAATCAAAAAGGATAATGATCATGAAAGTATCGGTGATTTTAACAAGCTACAATAAACCAGATTTCATTGATCGTGTGCTAAAGAGTATGGTAGATCAAACGTATCCGCATTGGGAGCTTTTGATTATGGATGATGGCTCAGAAGAGGGCACCATTCAAAAGATCCAGCCCTATTTAAGTGATGAACGCATTCAGCTGTATTCGCACACAGTTCATCCGGCAAAACGGCTGTTAACCGCACGATATGCGACGCTTATTAATGAAGCATTAACCCGTATAACAGGTGAGCTCATTTGTTATTTAACCGATGATACCGTGTACCATAAAGATCGTTTGCTTAAAATGGTGGATGTTTTTCGGTCGATGCCTCACATAGATATTGTGTATTCCTCGCAGCGGGTCGTGCATGTTGATCAGCATTTAGTGGAAACGATGAGTTTTATTCGAGAAGCAGATCAAATCTTAGAGCATGCGTCCTTTCAAGTGGACCATTGTTCGGTCATGCACAGAAGCTGCTTGCTTCCACTGATTTATGAAAAATACGGACAATATTGGGACGATGAGCCAAAGCACTGGCATCATGCAGATTCTGTATTTTGGATGAGGCTGAATCACTTCGCTGCGTTTTTTCCATTAAAAGATGTACTGGATACAACGTATAAAACGCCTCATTCCTTTCATCATCTGTTTTCGAGTATGCCGTATGATTTAATTGACGGAACGGTCATTGAAAAAGAAGGAGATTATTATCAAATCGCAGACGGGAAACTTCATGGAATTGAAAAACGCTGGATCAATGAAAAGAACAGGCGTGCGATCCGTGTTCCGCTGTTATGTGAGATGAAATATGAAATGAAAGAGAAGCTGGCAGTACCCAATTATACAGTTGTCACCGCAGATTATGGGAAAACGTTCTTTTATATTGAAGATCAGAAAAAAAGACGGTTTGCTTCAAAACGTGACGTGCAATATTTTCAGTTTCACCCAAAGGAGATCTATACGATTTCAAATGATCAGCTCCAGGCATTTGAGGATGGCAGCATCATTCAAGCTTCTCCAGTTTTCAGTCCGCCAAACAGGCGCCTGTTTAAATGGAAACAAGATGTTTATTTACTTGTGCATCATACCTTTTGCCGAATTGATCCTGAGGTCGTGAAGCGATTTGCTTTTTATCATCAGCCGATTAAGCTGTACCCATCACAATTTGCGTTTTTTCAGGAAGGAAAGCCGATTGTGCCGCTGTATAGGGAATCGCTGCAAGAATTCGATATGTCTCTTTATCAAACATCCGGACGAAAGCACTCCTCATAAGAGGAGTGCTTTTTTCGCAATGATTGCAGGAAGTAGAAAGGAAAAAGCGAAACATGAAAAGGACAGGAACCTTTAAGAAACGATCAAGCCGCTGAAAACTTGGCAATTGATGCCGGTTTTTTGGCACTGAAAGTGAGGGGGAAAGAATGGGGAAGGTTGTCGAAAGAGCAGATTGGTTTGAATTGATTTTAGAAGCTATTGATGAAGCCATTCACGTTGTAGATGATCGAGGGATGACGATTTTTTACAATCATAATGCCGCTAAGTTTGACTCTTTACAAAAAGAAGAGGTGATTGGCAAGTACATCCTTGATGTGTATCCCTCTTTAACAGAAAAAACAAGTACGCTCATGCATGTGTTGCGAACAGGAAAGCCCATTTATCATTCGCTGCAAACCTATTTGAATAAAAATGGAGAAAGGATTGAAACAGTGAACACGACATTGCCTATTATCGAAGATAACGAGTTAATAGGCGCGGTCGAAGTCGCAAAAGATGTTTCAAAGCTGTCAGCCCTTTCCAATCGTTTAGATCAAAAAAAGCGGACACAAGATGCGGCTGAGGCCGTACAAATGCATGATTTTGCTTCATTTTTAACAAATGATCCGCTTTTAAAAGAAATGCTTGAAAGGGCAAAAAAAGCAGCTGCTTATCCATCATCAGTTGTTGTCTACGGGGAAACAGGGACAGGAAAAGAAGTGCTCGTTCAAGCCATTGTCCATGAATCTGATCGAAAAAATCAAGTGTTCATTCCGCAAAACTGCGCAGCACTCCCAGAATCATTACTTGAAAGTTTATTGTTCGGATCTGTCAAAGGGAGCTATACGGGCGCGCTTGATCGCAAGGGACTTTTCGAATTAGCTGATGGGGGCACACTTTTTCTTGATGAGCTGCAAGCGATGCCGCTCACGCTGCAGACGAAATTATTACGTGTGTTAGAAGATGGCGTTGTCCGCCGCATTGGTGATGCAAAGTCCATTCAAGTGGATGTTCGGCTCATTACTGCGCTCAATATGGACCCATTCGAAGCAGTGAAAAAGCAAATTTTAAGAGAAGATTTATTTTATAGACTGCATGTATCATCTTTTCATATCCCGCCGCTTCGTGAAAGAAAGCAAGATATCACGCTGCTATCCCGCCACTTCATTCAAACCTATCATCAGCAGTTTTCAAAAAACGTTACACGCCTTTCTGAAGAAACGGAACGATTGTTTATGGCGCACCACTGGCCTGGGAATGTCAGAGAATTAAAACATACAATAGAACATGCTGTGTTGATGATGCCAAAGGAAGCGGAAGAGATCATCCCTCTATACCTTCCGGCTCATTTACGTGAGCAAAAGCTGGAAAAAGAAACATCTGAATCCTCCTTAAAAAATCAAGTGTCTTCATTTGAACAAACTTTGATTCAAGAAGCTTTACATCAGCATAATGGGAATATTAAAAAAACCGCCGCTGCTTTAAAAATCCCTCGACAAACGCTGCAATATAAATTAAAGAAATATGCAGATGCCGAAATATAGGCACAACACCAATTGAATATGACGGGTAAAAGCTCCTTTTGTAAAGAATAGGGGCATTTTCCCATGTTGGCACATAACTTGCATAGTATAAAGTGAATGCTGATAGGGGGAATGGATATGAATCAGAAATTGTATGAACCGGCACGTCACTGGAAGGACATTGAGCTTTGGAAGGATGTACCTGAGGAAAAGTGGAACGACTGGATTTGGCAGCTGACGCATACCGTGAAAACGCTTGAGGATTTAGAAAAAATCGTAAACTTAACAGAAGAGGAACGAGAAGGGGTGAAGATTTCCACCAAAACCATTCCACTCAACATTACACCCTACTATGCCTCACTGATGAATCCAGACGATCCAAGATGTCCAATACGTATGCAATCTGTGCCAATTGCAGAAGAGCTTCATAAAACAAAATATGATCTGGAAGACCCGCTGCATGAAGATGAGGACTCACCTGTCCCAGGGCTCACGCACCGATATCCAGATCGTGTGCTGTTTCTTGTGACAAATCAGTGCTCCATGTACTGCCGTTATTGTACGAGAAGACGTTTTTCCGGCCAGATTGGTATGGGTGTGCCGAAAAAGCAGTTAGATGCTGCAATTGGATATATTAGAGAAACACCTGAGGTGCGGGACGTGTTAATTTCTGGCGGAGATGGGCTGTTAATCAATGATCAAGTGCTTGAATACATTTTGAAAAACTTACGAGATATTCCGCACGTTGAGATCATTCGGATTGGAACCCGCGCGCCGGTTGTCTTTCCGCAGCGTATTACAGATGAGCTGTGCGAGATTTTGAAAAAATATCACCCAGTTTGGCTGAACACCCATTTCAATACAAGTATTGAAATCACAAAAGAAGCAAAAGAAGCGTGCGAACGTCTCGTGAATGCCGGCGTTCCTGTAGGGAATCAGGCCGTCATCCTTGCAGGTATTAACGACAGTGTGCCGATTATGAAGAAGCTGATGCACGATCTTGTGAAGATTCGGGTCAGACCATATTATATTTATCAATGTGATTTATCTGAGGGCATTGGCCACTTTAGAACGCCGGTATCAAAAGGGCTTGAAATCATTGAGGGCTTAAGAGGACATACGAGTGGTTATGCAGTACCAAGCTTTGTTGTAGATGCGCCAGGAGGCGGAGGGAAAATAGCCTTACAGCCAAATTATTTATTATCGCAAAGCCCTGACAAAGTGGTCCTTCGTAACTTTGAAGGTGTCATCACCTCTTATCCAGAACCAGAGCATTACGTCGCAGGCCAGGCAGATGCGTATTTTAATGAAATTTATGAAGAGAAAAAAGAGCCGGCAATTGGTATTACCGCACTATTTGAGGATGAAGCAAGATCGTTTACGCCTGAGAATTTAAGCCGAATGAAACGTAGAGAAGCATATGAGACAAATCCTGAGCACGACACACTTAAAAACAAACGTGAAAAACGAGATGAATTAAAAGAGAAGAAATATCAAGCGCAGCTCAAAAAAGAACAAACCGTAAAGGAGGAGAAATAGCCTTGCTGACATGTGATTGGTGTGAGGAAAACAAAGCAAATGCGGAGCAGACAACAGTCTATTGGGAACTGATCACGGGCACACAATCAATTGAAATCATCGAAACGCCGTCCATTTCCTGCACGCACTGCGGGATGATCTATCAAAAGGATGAGACGGTCAAAGAGATTGAAGATCAATTAATTTTAGTGGATCAGACAAAACTTCCAGAAAAAATCTCCTATGAGGAATTAATGAGCATGGAGCGGTTATTAAAGCGAAATTACTTTGACTTTTCCTCATAAGTTGTACCTCCGCCTATACAAGTCATCAAATTGCTGTATAATATAACAACAAAATAGTGTGTCGCGGAGGGAAAAACAGGTGAAGTCGTTTTACCATTATTTAATGAAGTTCAGACATCCAAAACCGAAAGATGAAATCAGCCATTTCGCAAATGCTGCGTATGAGGATCACAGCTTTCCTAAAGCTTCCACAGATTATCATGAGCTGTGCGCTTATTTAGAATTAAATGGTGATTATTTAAGCTCAATGACAACATTTGACGAAGCGTTTGAGCAATACGAAGTAGAAGTCAAAAAAAAATAACACACAACCGCTTATCCGAATGGAGAAGCGGTTTTTTCATGAGAAATAAAATGGCGTTTTGCATGGTGTGGTTGCCCATGCAGAATTCCTTGCGCCGGCATACGATACGTTAAGACCAAAAGTCGGGCAAGGGGGAGACAGAATGAAGGCGAAAGCACCAAAATATCAAGTAGGGGATATTGTCGTCGTTGTCATGTACGGCACAGTCGGAACGATTACAAAAGTCCATCAAATTGACCAGCACTATTTATATGAGGTCAATCATAATGAGGTGCTTTATTTTGAAACATCACTTCAGCTTTACGATGAGTATAGCGGAGTGATTGTTGATACAGAAAAGCTGGACATTGAATATGAGTTCCTCATTGGCGATGTTGTATATGTAAAAGATTACGGAAAAGAGCTATTTAAAATCATCGGTCATCGGACTGAAATTTGGCGCTATCTTGAAGATGGCTGGGAAGATGTCATTTACGAACTCACGAGGCTGAAAGACGGAGAGTGGCTGGAAACAGAAGAGGAAGATTTAACGCTTGTCCTAAGAAAATATGAGATGGACCAGTTTGTTCATCAGCTTCTTTTTGTGCATTACGTCGGAGAAACCTCAAAAGAGTTAGAAGAAGATATGGTCCAAACGGCTCTATTGCAGCTAGAAGAGAAACAAGAAAGCGAATCTTCACTTGAATTTCTGGCTGTATCTATAGTGGATGAGCTTCTTGATATTTATAACGATTATAAAATTCTCTATGAATTTTTCAAAGATCCAGAATATAAGGATATGATGGATTTTATTTTGGAAAGTTTACACGAACATTTTGGTTAAAGAAAGACTTGTCCTAACACGAATAAAAAATAAGGCACACAGAAAAATGCAATCACATAAAACCATCCCCTCAAGATACGGCCCATCACCTGATCAAAAGTTTCTCCATCTAATATGCTTAACCATTTCATTCTTTCAAGCCCCTTTTCTTTTTGTTTACTGCATTTATATGTATGGAATGAGCCATTATGACAAACTGTAATAAAAAACAGCCGGCGTTCATACATCATAAAAAAGGAGGCGGAATGCAATGAAAGAAGCAGATTTGGTGATTGATACAGAGGAAATTGCGGAGTTCTTCTACGTGGAGCTGATCAAAAGAGGGTACATACCTGCTGAGCTTGAAACATTTGAGCTGGCTGACATTACATTTGAATATATGCTGAAAAAAGCAATGATAGTTGAAGAAGAGGCGTGGTAGGCACTATACTTTGAAGAGATTCTGAAGAGAGAGGGAGGGGAATCCTTCGCGTGTACATCCTATTTCTTATCATTTTATTTGGCGCTATTGCTGCGCTCATGGCATCTGGGGCTTTTCAAGATTTGGACAACCAGATTATCTTATGGTTTGAAAGCATCAGACTCCCTTTTTTAAATGATGTCATGCTCGCTTTGACTGACTTTGGCATCAGCGCGCTGCTCGTTCCAATCATGCTCATTTTTAGTGTGGTCTTGTTTATGTATAAGCGCTACTACTCTATCATGATGCTTTTTCTACTATATCTCACAGAAAAAACAATCAATCATGAATTAAAGGGGCTGTTTGCTAGAGAGCGTCCGGCCTTTGATCACCTTGTAGTTGAAACGTATTACAGCTTTCCGAGCGGACATTCGATGAATGCAGCCACCATCTACCCTTTTATTGCTTATCTATTAGTTGAAATGATCCCATGGCTGAAAGAAAGACAAAAAATCGTCTATTTGATCACAGGGCTTTGCGTTCTGGCCATTGGCATCAGCCGGATGTATATCGGGGTGCATTATTTGACAGATGTTGCAGGAGGCTTTGCGATAGGACTCGCTCTATTTCTCATTTGTAAAAAGATTGACGAAAGATTGCCTGTCATTCGACAAAAATAGAAGAAGGAAATGGACAGATCCCAGCCAATTTTATATAAAAGGGGAGGGATTTGAATGCAATTGACGTTGAGATTTTTTCAAAAGAAACCTTCAGCATTTCACTTAACCATTTATCAGACACCTGAATATGGCGCTGCAAGCGGGCATCAGCCTGTGTACCGGACAAAGATTGGCGGCAGAACACACCTTGATGTACTGGAAAAAGCATTCTCGACATTTAATGTACATGATACAGTCCCTAATGATTACAATGCGCGGTTTATCACAACAGGTGATATTGTTGTGATTGATGATAAGAAAAAGGGGAAGTGCTATTATCAGCTCTCTCCGGCAGGGTGGAAACGCAGTGAACGACTAATGACGATAGGTTAAATAGATAATGAATGATGCCAGCTGGAGATCCAGCTGGTATTTTCTTTTTTAAGCTCGATCGTTTATAATAAATAGGATAAAATACATAGTAAACGTAAGTGGAGGCTAAAAAATGAGTGTACATATTGGAGCAGAAAAAGGACAAATTGCAGAAACGGTATTGCTACCAGGCGATCCGCTTCGTGCGAAATATATTGCAGATACATATTTAGAAGATGTTGAGTGCTATAACGAAGTGCGCGGAATGTATGGCTATACTGGAACCTATAAAGGGAAACGTGTTTCTGTACAGGGCACTGGAATGGGCGTACCGTCTATTTCAATTTATGTGAATGAACTCATTCAAAGCTATGATGTTCAAAACTTAATTCGCGTTGGATCTTGCGGAGCCATCAAAAGAGATGTCAATGTACGTGACGTCATTTTAGCCCAGACATCATCAACAGATTCACAAATGAATCGTGTGGCTTTTGGACCGATTGATTATGCGCCATGCGCTGATTTTGGCCTGCTCAAGAAAGCCTACGACACAGCAGAAGCAAAAAATGTCGCTGTACGTGTCGGAAATGTATTTACAGCAGACCAATTTTACAATGAAAAACCACTTGAGCTCATGGCTCAATATGGTATCCTAGCGATCGAAATGGAGACAACCGCTCTTTATTCTCTTGCAGCAAAATTTGATCGAAAAGCGTTATCCATTTTGACTGTGAGTGACCACGTTCTAACAGGAGAAGAAACAACGGCTGAAGAGCGTCAAACAACGTTTGATGAAATGATCTTAATTGCGCTAGACTCCGTTTTATAATAGTATAAAGGGTGTGCTACAATGTAGCGCATCTTTATTTTTTTAGAAGAGCAAAAGGAAGGTATGTCATGAAGAAAAGCTACAAAATACTCTCAATCGCATCGATTCTTGGTTTGACAGCCGCGCTATCAGGCTGCCAGTTGCTGGATCAAAAAAGCGGTACATCTGAATCAAACAAAACAAACGAACAAAAAAACGCAGCAAGTTCATCTCCCCAGCACAACTCAAACGATAAGGCAGATTCATCGAATCAAGAGCTGACGTTAAAGAGTGAATATTTCAATGACATCAAGGTTGTGAGCGGTCTGAAAACCATTCAAAATCCTGAAAATGTGCTAGCACTTGTCAACAAAGAATATGCATTACCAGGAACCTATAAACCTTCTGATCTCGTTGTACCAAAAGTAGAATTCTCTTTTTCGGAAGATATTGAAAAGCGATATATCCGCAAAGAAGCAGCGGAAGCGCTTGAGAAGTTATTCAAAGGTGCAAAAAAAGAAAACTTCGAGCTTGCTGCAGTATCTGGCTATCGCTCCTATGACCGTCAAAAAGTCATTTTTGATAGTGAGGTCAAATTAAAAGGCAAAGAAAAAGCACAAGAAGCAGTCGCTTTACCAGGCGAAAGTGAACATCAAACAGGTTTAGCCATGGACATTTCCTCAAAAAGTGCCGGTTTTGAGATCTCTGAAAAGTTTGGTGAAACACCAGATGGCAAATGGGTGGCTAAAAACGCCTATAAATATGGCTTTATCATCCGTTATCCAAAAGGAAAAGAAGACATTACGAAATACGAATATGAGCCGTGGCATCTGCGCTATGTGGGAAAAGAAGCCGCAAAAGCGATGCATGATCATGATTTAACATTTGAAGAATACATGAACAAAGTAAAGAAAATCTAAACAAGTTAAAGGCCTCCCAGCTATTCGGGAGGCCTTCTCTTATTCTTCTTTTAAAAAAAGAACAATCCTGCTAATGCGAAGCCGGTAATGAAACCGAGGCCGATGCCATACGCTGCACCCCAGCCATAATATCCGCCCCAATAGCCAAAGCCAAAGCCTCCGCGAGACCCGCCGACTGGACGAATATAAACTTTGCGGTTTGTCACACGCTCAATGCGTCCGACGTGTACTCTGCCATTACGGTCAGTAATTCTAGCGACTTTCCCCATATGCTGCTGACAAAGCTTGTAGTAGCGCTCCATGTTTTTCCTCCTTATGACAAACTCTTTTCACTCTTATCCTATGCGAGAGACTTTATAGAGTTTGGACAAAACATATAGGAGATTCGCTCATTTTATACGGTACATTCAAATAGAATGTGGCTTAGCTGCTTTCGGTGTGCTTGAATGAGATCGTAGTGTGTTTGCAGTGTCTCGTAAAGAGAAGGCGGTATGTGTTCAGATAATTCCATCTCTGTCGGTTCCTCCTGCACCATATGTTCATCGAATGAAAGAATCTGAATGTCACGGAAGCCTGCTGCTGTTAACTGTTCCTTCCATTCTTCAAGCGACAAGAGCGAGTGAAAGCCGTAAAAATTTCGAACAGCTGCCAGCTCTTCAGGGGTAAGAGGGGCTTTTAACACAGCTTCATTTGCAATCAGTTGACTGCCAGGAGCAAGCACACGTTTGATTTCAGCTAGTGCATCAGGCAGCTTGGCAAAGCTTAAAACAGATTCACTGATGAGTAGAGAGAACGCTTGATCTGGAAAGGGCAGCTGCTCAATGGATGCCTCTAAAGCACGGATCGGCAGTTCCTCCCGTTTGAATCGCAGGTTCGCCTTTTCAATCATCAATGGATGCGTATCAATGGCCTCCACCTGATAACCAATATTTCCTAAATAGGCGGCGGTCTGTCCTGTACCGCATCCAGCGTCCAGTATTCGTGCATGAGGCGGCAGTTTTATATGCTCAATCATCGTTTTTGTTAACTCAATTCCGCCAGGATGGGCACCTGATACGCCAAAATAAGCAAGCATTTCTACATAATCACTCATATAATCCCTTCTTTCCTTATCCTGTTCCTCTCTAAAGATTATGCAATAGAGGGGCAAATGGCTTATCTTTTCAAATAGAAGTTGATCCTTTGGTTGACGGATGAAGCCTCGTCCTTGATAATAATGAAAGGAGATAAAGGTGGTGTTTTTTTGAAAAAACAAATGAAGTTCGTGGTAGCCATTCTCGTGACTGCTGCACTGTCCTCAGCGATTACATTTGTGATCACAAAACAAGGTGCTGTCAGCGTCTCAGGAGACGAGAAGTTTAGTAAACTCATGGCTGCGTATACGAAGGTAAAGGATGAGTATTACGAAAAAACGGATGATCAAAAACTAGTAGATGGTGCGATCCAAGGAATGATTGCATCACTTGATGATCCATACTCTACATATATGGATCAGGAGGAAGCCGAAGGATTTAATAATACCATTTCTTCTTCATTTGAAGGAATTGGTGCACAAGTTGAAGAGAAGGATGGACAAATTTTAATTGTCGCGCCGATTAAAGGCTCTCCTGCTGAAAAAGCTGGTTTGAAACCGCATGATCATATTTTAAAAGTGAATGGAAAAAGCACCAAAGGAATGTCGGTCAATAAAGCAGTCTCTCTCATTAGAGGGAAAAAAGGAACGGATGTTAAGCTGCATCTTAACCGTCAAGGAGTCGGCAATGTAGATGTGACCATCACAAGAGACACGATTCCGCTTGAAACGGTGTATGCAAAACTCACAAAAGACAAAATAGGAGAAATCCAAATTACGTCCTTTGCTGAAACCACATCGAAAGAGCTGGATAAAGCAATTGATGACCTTGAGAAAAAAGGGGCAAAAGGTTTTGTCATTGACCTGAGAGATAATCCAGGCGGCATCATGACAGAAGCCATTGAAATGAGCAATGACTTTATTGATAAAGGGAAAGTCATCATGCAGGTTGAAGAAAAAGGGAAGAAACAAGTGTACAAGGCTGAAAAAGAACGCAAAGTCCATCAGCCGGCAGTTGTCCTTGTAAATGGCGGTTCAGCCAGCGCTGCTGAAATCATGGCGGCGGCTCTGCACCAATCTTCAGGCATTCAAATTGTGGGTGAAAAGACGTTTGGCAAAGGAACTGTTCAAAATGCGCAAAACTATAATGATGGTTCTAGTGTCAAGTTAACCATTGCAAAATGGCTGACACCAGACGGTTCTTGGATTCACAAAAAAGGTATCGAACCACAGGTGAAAGCAGCTCTCCCAAGTTATGCAAAGCTGCCGTACTTAAGCCCGAAAAAATCATATGAGCTAAATGACAATGGAGATGAAGTCAAAGCAGCTCAAAAAATGTTCCAAGCGCTTGGCTACAAAGCAAAAGCAAACGGTGAGTACGATCAAGCATTCCAGTCTATCGTCAAAAGCTTCCAAACAGACAACGATCTCAAGGCAGACGGTATTCTGACAGGAGATACAACGACCGTTCTGATGACAAAGATCCAAGATAAGCTAAAGAACAACGATACACAAATGAAAAAAGCCATTGAAGTCTTGAAAAAAGAAATGAAATAAAAAAAGCAGTCCTCATCAGGGGACTGCTTTTTCTTATCCTTACACTTCGTTTGTGATCGCTTCTGTTTTTTCATGATCCTTTTCAAATAGATCATTCATGACAGAATTGGATGTGACCTTGTTTTGGAAGAATGGATTCAAAATCAAGATGACGACGACGTTTGCTAGTAAACCAAGAAAACCTTCATAAAGACCGAACGTAACTTGTGAGATATTCGCTGTAAAGGTAACGATGATTCCAACGACTAACCCGGCAATCGTTGCTTCTCTCGATTGTTTTTTCCAGAATAAGCTGATGGCAATAGCTGGGAAGATTTGAACCATTCCTGAAACACCAATGAGCTGAAGCGTGACAAGTGCAGTTGGGAACAGCATCCCGAATAAAAGAGCGAGCCCGATGACGATAAACACCATCGAACGTGTAATGATGGTCAATCTTTTAGGTGACACATTCGGATGAATTAAGTCACGGTATAAATTATTGGCAAATAAATTCGATGCGCCAATGGCCATGATGGAGCATGGAATGAGGGAAGCCAGTGCAATCGTTGAATAAGCGAGCCCCTGCATCACACCGCCATATGATGTTTGAATTAAATGAAGAAGAGCAAATCTTGGATTTGTATCTTCTGGTAAGACTAAAAAAGCAATAAATCCAAGGAAGATGACCAAAATCAATACAATATTATAAAGAGGCAAAAACATGCTGTTTTTACGGATGGCATCTGCGCTTTTGGCTGTAAAAACCCCAGTTGCTGCGTGTGCCCACATAAACAAAGCAAGAGCAGAAACGCCTGAAGCAGTAATGAACCATAAAATGCCTTTAGGACCGCCTTCAGGGATCGTTAGAAGCTGAGGGGCTTCTTTGGCTAACGTGTTCATCATCGGTGTCCAGCCGTTAAAATGAATAATTGGCAGTGAAACGACCATAAACAGCATGATCACCCAAACGAGAATATCCTTAATAATGGCTGTATATGTAGGACCTTTAATACCACTAAAAAATGTATAAAGTGCGACTAAAATAAATGAAATAATAACTACTGCATTCACATTAATATAATTCGTTCCAGCGACAGTTAACGTATCTTGAATCCCGCTCAGCTGAAGACAAATATAAGGAATCAGCATAAGTACTCCAACAATCGCAATCAAACTGGATAACAGCTTGCTGTCAAACCGCTCACGTGCATAATCGGCAAGTGTTGTAAGGTTGTGATTTTTCGCAACCGTCCATAGTTTCGGTAAAAAGAAATAAGCAATAAAATAAGCTAGGACTGAATAAGGAATAGCGAAAAAAGCGACGCTTCCAGCTGTATAGGCTGTACTTGTAAGCCCTAAAAAGGTATAAGCTGTATATAAGTCTGCGCCAACGAGGAACCAGACGAGCAGTCCGCCAAATTTTCTTCCGCCGACAGACCATTCTTCTACTGACTGTCTTGATGATTTGTCACGACCAGCGGCAAATCCGATGACCACGACGATGAAAATAATACTTGCAGTAATCAATAAAGCTGTTAAATTTCCTTGCATTAGTCAGTTCCTCCATTTGAATGTTGCATCTTATAAATGATAAATGTGCAAATTGGTGTGAGTACAATCCATAGCAAGAGCCAGAAGTGGAAAAAGGGCAGGCCGATGACAAATGGATGAATGCGATTCGCAAAAGGCAGCAATGCGAGCTGTCCGATGAATGGAATCGCGATTAGTAGTGCCAGCATCAATTTTTTGTTCATGATTTCCTCCTGAATATTTTGTAATTTCATAATAATAGCAGTTGTCAGATTAGATCACAAGACCATTTTCAGAAAAAACAATCATTTTGGTGAATATCATACTAATATAACGCTTTCATTCTTGAAAGAGGAGAAAGAGTGAAGTTGTAAAGAGGAGGAAGGTGAAAGAAAGTATGTAGAAATAATATTTAAAGCAAATAAAAAAGCCCCAGCATAAAGGCTGAGGCTTTGCCAATTTTTAAAGGAAATCAGATACTTCTTCGATGTCGAAACGGTTGCTTTTATGAGCTTCTTTCGCTGCTTTACCAACTGAAATCAGCATAACCGGCTCGTAGCGGCCGCTTACATTGAATTCTTTGATGTACGCGTCTTTACTGAAACCACCCATTGCACATGTATCATAGCCCATTGCTTTGGCCGCAATCATTAATTGCATAGCAGCTAATGAAGCATTTGAATACGCTGCTTCGCGTGCATATTGCTCGCTTTGGTATGCGCCATTGATTTGAGTCATCAATGTTTCTTTAATGTCTTCAGTAATGAACCCTTGTTCTGCCAGTTCACTGTAGATTTTTTCGCCATTTTGGTTAGCTTCAAGGTCACCTAGAACAGCAATAACAGCTGATGCTTGTGATACTTGCTTTTGGTTGTACGCGATTGGAAGTAATTTTGCTTTTGCTTCAGCACTATGGAAAACAGTGAAATGCCAATGCTGAAGGTTCCAAGCAGATGGTGCTTTTGTTGTGATTTCAAGAAGCTCTGTTAACTCTTCTTTTGTCATTTCATGAGAAGTATCATACTCTTTTACTGAAGCTCTTTGTTTTAAGATGTCAATTGTTTTTTGATCGGTCGCCATATGGATATTTCCTCCCGTTTTTGCAAATAATATGGTACAATAACTAAAAAGTGAGAAACTTACTTATTGTAACTAGAGTTATTTTAAATTGTACACCGTTAGTTTGTCAAACAATCATGAAAAGAAAGGCTGAAATTTATGGAATTCCAATTATGTCCACACATTCAGCAAGCTTTTTTACTCCTAGGCAAAAGGTGGAACGGTCTCATTATACATGTATTGCTTGATGGACCAAAGCGTTTTAAAGACCTTACAGACACGATCCCGACGATCAGTCAAAAAATGCTCGCAGAGCGTTTAAAAGAGCTTGAGCAAGAAGGGATTATAGAGCGGACTGTCCTACCTGAGACGCCTGTCAAAGTCATTTACAGTTTAACTGAAAAAGGGAATGCGTTACATGATGTGTTTCATGAGGTATCTCGGTGGGCAGGGGAGTATACAGACTCACACGGGAAAAAGGAGCAAGCCTAGTTTCAGGTTTGCCCAAACATTTTGACTCCTGATGAATATGCTGATGTTAGGCACATGACAAAGGAGGAGAAATGCATGTACCCTCATACTCCGTATTTTCGAGGCGGCGCCCCTGGCATTCCGCCATATGAATCCAGAGTCCCTTTGTTTTTTGGTTTTGGCGCTCCTTTAGTCGGCGGACTGCTTGGCGGATTTCTAGGAAGTGCGATTTTTAATTATCCCCGTCCATATTACCCGCCGCCACCACCGCCTGCTCCACCACCTTATGGCGGCGGATATCCACCATATTATTAAGAAAAAAGAGTAAGCCTGCTTCCGTTCTTAAAGCAGGCTTTTTATAATGGAATATCAATTTCAGAAATTCCTGGATCATCATGCTTTAAAAACATAATTTCCAAAATGCCGTCTTGATATGACGCCTTCGTTCCTTTTCGTTTCACAGCAGCAGGGAGAACGACTTTCTTCTGCGTCCCTTCTTCAGGAAAATGATCAATAAACAGCAGATTGGCTGTATGTTTGATTTTGACTTTTTCTGTGTTCGGACGAGCAAGTTCAATTTTGACAAACACATGATCAGTCGTCTCGAACACTTCGACTTCTGGCTCTTTTTCTTTTTCGACATCATTTTCTCTCGTTTTTTGATTTTGAGAAAGGGGATCCTGAAATGGGAACTGAGCAGGATAATTGGAGCCGAATACACTTTCCATGACTTGATTGACATACTGCTCAACGTCTTTAGGATCTGAATTCTTTAAGGCTTCTTTTGAGAACTGCTTTTGAAAAGGGAATAATCGGTTCCAGTCGAACATGTGAATCATCCTTTCTAAATGCCCTGAATTAGTATATGCCCATTCGCCGGCGTGCGTGCTATAATATACGTTAGATTTAGAAAGGGATGGTTACATTGAACGAACAGCAATCAAAAGGTGTTCTCTACACGGCAGCATCTTTTACACTCTGGGGTTTATTCCCGTTATATTGGAAGCTGATGGAGCATATTTCGTCAGGCGAAATTTTAGCGCACAGAATTTTATGGTCATTTGTGTTTATGTGCGGTATTCTTTTGTATTTAAAACAAGTCCGCCCAGCAATGCAGACAGTGAAGGGTCTCATACTGGATGGTAAAGCATTTTTTTCATTACTTTTATCTGCTATTTTAATTTCGGTCAACTGGTATGTTTACATTTGGGCAGTCAATCATGGTCTTATGCTAGAAGCAAGTTTAGGGTACTATATTAATCCGCTTGTATCCGTTCTATTAGGCATTATTTTCTTAAAAGAACGATTAAATAAATGGCAAACCATTGCCATCCTCATTGCCGCATTTGGGGTGATCCTTTCAACAGTTCAATACGGGTCATTTCCTGTGGTTGCTTTCTTATTAGCCCTTAGCTTCGGCTTTTATGGTTTGATTAAAAAAAGGATGAGCTTCACGAGCGCGATTGGTTTGACGATTGAAACGCTGCTTCTCGCACCGGCTGCACTTGTGTACTTATTATTTTTCTTAAAAGAACCTGTTGTGACTATGAATCCTAACAGCTTCGGGTCGCTCGGTCTCTTATTTTTTGCAGGCGTTTTTACAGCTGTGCCGCTTCTTTTATTCTCAGAAGGCGCAAAAAGAATTCCACTTTATCAAGTGGGCATTTTGCAATACATTGCACCGACAATTACGCTGTTTTTAGGGCTGTTTGTCTATCACGAACACTTATCCGCAGCTAAAATTGTAACATTCCTTTGTATTTGGGTGGCGATTTTACTGTTTACCACCTCTCAATTACGCATGAAAAAAACAGCGAATTCTCATTAAGTCAAACGAGCAGTTTGCTTTTTTTTGCAGGCGGATCATGTCATAATAAGTTGTTACCAAAACTGTAGAGGTGATCATATGTCGTCAGCTCATGAGCTTGCAGCCGCCTATCAATCTTTATGGAAAAATCGTCAGCTTGATGTTGATGATATGTCTTCTTTACACGAGGCCATATGTGATGATTTACTTGATGCACGAACTCATCCGCGGGCAAGGAAATCATTACACCAAAAGTATGTGCTTGCTGTGGAGAGAATTTTAGAAAGTGAGCTTAAGCATGATCATCAGCTGCAGCTGATCAGCTTACATACGAAAAAGCTGCGAGAATTAATTCAAAATGAAGGAAGGAACCACTCATGAAACCAATTCAAACGGAAGATGTCACAGCACATCTTGAATCGTTTTTAAATCGTCCAGTCTTCGTTCATCTTGAAACGACAACTGGTTCTTATTCAGCTCATGTAAATGAACAAAATATGACGGTTGTTGCGTATATCCGCAACGCGAAAGTCGTCTATTCACAGGCGAAAATAAAAGGACAAGGTCCATACCGTGTTGGAATGAAAACAGAAGATGGCTGGATTTACGCAGAAGGATTAACCGATTATGTGTTTGATGACCAAGGCCGCCTGCTATTAGCTGGACACTTGCCAGACGGCAAACTAGCGATCTCATTACAAATTAGTGAAACACCATTTCAGGTGTAGAAGAAAGGGTGACAAGTCATGAACGAACATGTACTAGTGATGCTGCCTCACCCCGATGATGAATCTTTTGGGGTTGCTGGTCTCATTGCACAAAGCAGAAAACGCGGAATTCCCGTTACGTATGCATGCGGGACACTTGGGGAAATGGGCAGAAATATGGGAAGCCCAACATATGCGAACCGTGAAACACTTCCTGAATTAAGAAAACAGGAATTAATCAATGCCTGCAAAGAAATGGATATCACAGACTTACGTATGCTTGGCCTGCGTGATAAAACATTGGAATTTGAAGACGACGAGTATTTGGCAGATGTGATGGAAACCATCATTGATGAAGTCAAACCGACACTCATTGTGACGTTTTATCCAGGACACGGTGTACATCCTGATCATGATGCGACAGGTGAAGCTGTGATTCGTGCTCTTTACCGCAAGAAAAAAGAAGACCGTCCTGTCACATACTGCATGGCCATTACGAAAAATAGAGAAGAAGTACTTGGACATGCGGATATTGTGATTGATATTACAGATGTTGCAGATATCAAATTAAATGCACTGAGAGCGCATAGAACGCAAACAGAGGGCATGCTGAGAGAGCTTGAACAAAAGCTGAAAAACAAAGAACCAGTTGTCCAAAAATGGTTTGATGAAGAAATTTTCTGGACGTATCAATGGAATGACTAAACAAAAAAGCAGCTGATCTATGTCAGCTGCTTTTTTGTGTTGTATTTAGTGATTCGATACATGCCTGAGTTGACGTTTTTGAATCAATCTGAGACGGATAAAGAGGACGATGGCGCCTGCGGCAAGCCCGGCAATCAGTCCGATCCAATAACCAAACGCCCCAAAGGAGGTATATGTGCCAATGAGATAACCGGCAGGAAGACCGATGACCCAGTAAGAGACAAAAGCAGCAATCAGCGTATAATTCACATCTTTATAGCCGCGCAGAGCCCCTTGAATGGGTGCAGCAATCGCATCTGACAGCTGGAAAAAGATCGCGTAAATCAAAAAGTGCTGTGTCATTTGTAAAACAGCTGATTCAGCTGTATATAAACCAGCGATCTCTGGTCTGAATAGCAAGATGAGGGCCGCCGTACATAATGAGAATAATACCGCCGTTCCAATGCCGATATAGCTGTAGCTTTGCGCGTCTTTATACCTCTTAGCCCCCGCTTCAAACCCAACAACGATCGTTAATGCCATTGAGATACTAAGCGGTAAAATATAAAGAATAGAAGCAAAGTTCATCGCTGCTTGGTGACTGGCGATAGTAATGGTATCAAAGTGCCCCATTAATAGCGTCACTGCGGCAAAGATACTCGTTTCAAAAAAGATCGCAAACCCGATAGGAAGGCCAATTTTCAGTATTTGCCCTATACGGGAGATATTCATTCGAGGCAGTTTTTGAAACAAACGAAATGAGGCAAATGGTTCTGCATTAATGACAATACAAATACTCATGATGAAAATCGCCCAATACGTCATTGCAGATGCAAGACCGGCACCCGCGCCCCCAAGCTTTGGAAAGCCAAAATTCCCAAAAATCAATACGTAATTTAAAACAAAGTTAATAGGAAGTGCTGTGAGCGTGATGAACATTGTCACACGTGTTTTCCCTAATGCATCAATAAATGACCTTAGCACCGAATAACCAAACAGCGGAATGATGCCAAAAGCAAGAAAGCTGAGAAAATGCCGGGCAATATCCTCTACAGAGTGCTCGAGTCCAAGTCCTCCTAGTATGTAAGGAACGCTGATCGTACCAATGACAATCACCGCGATACTTAAAAGAAAGGATAAATAAATCGCCTGAAAGACAGCCCGGGGAACATCTTCTTTATGCCCAGCGCCCATCAGCTGAGCCACAATCGGAGTAACGGCCATCAAAATCCCGGCAAGTCCCGTATAAACAGGTGTCCAAATACTAGAACCGATCGCAACACCCGCAAGGTCTTCTGCACTCACTTTTCCAGACATCACCGTATCTAAAAAGGTAATAAGCGAAAGACCTGCTTGGGTGATTAAAATCGGAATCAAAATGGTTAAAAATAGTGTCAGCTTTGCTCGAATGCTATTCGTTTCTCTCATCATAAGTTCCTCTCTGAACAGAAATAACGAGAGGAATTATATCATGCTATGTAAAAAAATCAATTCTCCGTCGGATTATTTTTCTTAGATGGCTTCGTTTTTTTAAACATTTGGGCATAAATAAAAGAAAGACTGACAACACCTAAAATGCTGCAAGCATATTGGATGATTTTCTGAATGGTCATATTAAGCTCACCTCCATACAAATAGAATGTGCACAATTTGCTATTTTATAACAACAAGCGAAAGAAGGAGGGAAAAGATCAGATGATCCATCGGACGAACGAAGAAGTGATATTTAAAGCCGGGATGAGAACACATTTGATGAACATTATGAAGGATGCAAGTGACATCATTGATTCTCTTGATGAAACAGAGCAGTGTTTACTTTGTGATCTCGAAGCATTGCATGATCAGTTTAATGAAATGCATGCAGAGGCCTCGTCGTTTTATTTACAAGCGTATATGGAAGAATTCACACCAGGATTTGCTCAATTTTCTTTAGCCATTGAGAATTTATCAAAACAAAAGCATGGAGCACTCATTGTGATCCAAAGACGCGATGAGGTTGAGGATTTTATTCAAAAAGGGACAAACCTTCATGCGAAAATTAGCGCTTCCTTAATAGAAAGCATTTTCTACCCGGGAAATCCACTGCATGACGGTGCTCTTTTAGTCAAAGAAAATACACTTGTTTCTGCTGCAAATGTGCTGCCGCTTACATCGAAAAAAGTGAGTCCTTCGCTTGGCACAAGGCACAGGGCAGCGATCGGACTCTCTGGTATGACAGATGCACTTGTTCTTGTCGTATCAGAAGAAACGGGAAAAATGTCGTTTGCGAAAGAAGGCGTGCTTTACCCGCTTACCGTAAAAGATCCGGAAATAAGAAAATAAAAACGAACGCTGCATTCTTCATTCGGAAGGATGCTTTTTTATTTGCGGAGAAAAATCGACCAATTAAGTAAAAAGTCATTTGATACAGAAAAATTTGTCATGTAGAATAGAACTATGAAACTAGCAGTGTGCTTGTTTTGACAAATTTCTAAACGTCAACTTAAAAATTCCTTAAAAAATGTTTATAAATACAACAAACAGCCGATAGAAACGATATGGCTTTGTTTTTTAGCATTTTGAGTTGGCTGCTTTAGCCTATTTGTTATTGCCCAACGTCTTCATGTCGAGTAATATAATAGAAATAAAGATAAAATAGTGCAAGAGAAGCAGAACCATTAAATGCTAAACTCAAAAACTAGTACATACGTCTTAATGGACAAAATCACGAAAGGCGGAGATTCCTCTATGAAGAAAAAAGTAGTAACCGGCCTTACAGTTTCAGCGATCGCTGGCTCAGCTGTGTTTGCTGCACCGGCAGAAGCACAGACGATCAAGGTGAAAAGCGGTGACTCACTTTGGAAGATTGCCGAACAGTACAATACAACTATTTCGGAGCTTCAATCTCTTAATCAATTAAAAACGACAATGATTTTTGCAGGGCAAAGCTTAAAAATTCCTGGTGAAAAAAGCAAGAAATCCAGTTCATCAACAGGGTCAAAAGCAAAGAAATCAAGTGCTTCAACGACTTCCAGCTATACTGTAAAGCTTGGCGATTCTTTATGGCTGATTGCAAAAAATCATAAAATGTCAGTTGCAAGCTTAAAAAGCCTAAACAGCTTAAACAGCGACCTGATTCGTCCTGGTCAAAAGCTAAAGGTATCTGGCAGCACGAAGACGAGCGGAAGCCAGTCATCAAATTCAAACTCATCTTCAAATTCCAGCTCAAGCAACAAGACAACGAACTCAAATAGTTCATCATCTTCAAGTACATACAAGGTTAAATTAGGGGATTCACTTTGGAAAATTGCGAATTCGCTAAATATGTCGATTGGTGAAATCAAAACATTGAACGGACTAAAATCTGATATGATTTATCCGAATCAAGTATTGAAAGTAAAAGGGACGGCTGCATCAAAACCAAGTCAGTCAAAACCTACTACACCAAGCAATTCAAACAGTAACCAGTCTTCTAGCGGGAAAACAACATCTTATACTGTAAAATCAGGCGATTCGTTATGGAAAATTGCGAATCAATTCAAAGTACAGGTTCAATCAATCCGCACAGCCAACAACTTAAAAAGTGATGTGCTTAGAATTGGACAAGTATTAAAAATTAATGGTGCAGCTTCCGGCTCAACTGGATCGAATGGCTCTACGTCTAACGGTTCAACAAAGCCAGTCGACAATAACAAAAATGATGTACCAATGAATGCAAAGATCACGACAATGATTCAAGAGGGGAAAAAGCTGACAGGCGTTCCTTACAGATGGGGCGGTAATACACCAGCAGGATTTGACTGCAGCGGCTTTGTTTACTATCTTATTAACAAAGTTTCATCTGTATCCAGATTAAGCACAGCTGGCTACTGGAATATGATGACTCCTGTAAGCACACCACAAGTTGGAGATTTTGTTTATTTTACAACGTACAAAGCAGGCCCTTCTCATATGGGACTATACCTTGGCGGAGGAGATTTCCTTCATGCAAGTGACAATGGAGTAGGGATCTCGAACTTAAGCAACCCATATTGGAAAAAAGCCTACTTAGGTGCAAAACGTTTCTTCTAAAAAAAGCCGATTTTCGGCTTTTTTTGTTTGCCAGCTGCTGTGATTGTCCATACTGGTAACAAAAGGGGGCAGTCATAAATGAAAAAGTCAGTGTGGATGATCATGATATGTTTGATCTTTACCGCATCAGCATGTCATGCACCGCCGAAAAAAGAAACGACAGAAGAAACAAGCGAAGTTTCAGCACCTAAACAAGCACCAGTCACGACGTCACTCATAAACGAAAGCGGGCAAAAAATAGGAAGCATTGAAATAAGAGAGTCCTCAGAAAATGGGCTGGATCTGCATGTGAAAGCGAAAGGGCTGCCGCCAGGTCCCCACGGTTTTCATATTCATGAAACAGGAATATGTGAAACGCCAGATTTTGAAACGGCAGGAGCTCACTTTAATCCAACCCATAGAGAGCATGGTTTTGACAATCCAAAGGGGCACCATGCTGGAGATATGCCTAATTTAGAGGTAGGGGCAGATGGACAAATTGATGTGGTTGTGAACGTACCAGATGTGACGTTAAAGGGAGGCCAGAATCAATTAATCGATCAAAATGGGCGAAGCTTTATCATTCATGCAGAAGCAGATGATTATTTAAGTAATCCTTCTGGAAACTCAGGGAAACGCATCGCTTGCGGATCGATCACAAAAGAAATGGTAAAATAACAGAAGTCTAACCTTTATGTATTGAGTGCATAAAGGTTTTTTTAGTATACTTGGTGAGGAAAATGATCGAAGAGAGGAATTAATCATACATGTTTAACGAACAATCACTCCCAGAAGAAATTCAAGCAATGATTGAAGCAAAAGCAAAAGTGCTGGAAGAAGAATTTCGTCCACTTATTGGAACAGGCGGCTATGAATCACAGGATACTTCTATCATTCAAGATGCCATGATTGCATTAGCATTAGGAAAAAACGTTCTTTTAAAGGGGCCGACCGGCTCAGGTAAAACCAAACTAGCAGAAACATTATCCGCTTTTTTTCAGCAGCCGATGCACAGTGTGAACTGCTCGGTTGATCTTGATGCTGAAAGCTTGATTGGCTATAAAACCATTCACAATGATGGTCAGGTGGCTTCGATTGAATTCATTGAAGGACCTGTGACAAAAGCAATGAAAAAGGGCCATCTTTTATATATTGATGAAATCAACATGGCGAAGCCAGAAACACTCCCTATTTTAAATGGTGTACTCGACTACAGAAAAATGATGACAAACCCATTTACAGGTGAGGTTGTTCGAGCAGAAGAAGGCTTTGGCGTCATTGCGGCAATCAATGAAGGATATGTCGGCACAGTACCTCTAAATGAAGCGTTAAAAAACCGTTTTGTTGTCATTGACGTTCCATATATCGGCGGCGGTATCCTGAAAGATGTACTGCAATCTCAATCTGTTTTAAAGGATGAGCGGTTAATTGATCAATTCGTTCAGCTCTCATCAGACCTCATTACACAAGCTCATAACGGACAGGTGAGTGAAGAAGCAGCATCCATCCGCGCACTCCTGGATACTTGTGATCTTGCGCAGTACATCCCGCCGCTTCGTGCCGTTGAACGAGGCATTGTTGAAAAGCTGGAAGATGACCGGGAAAAAGCAGCGGTAAGAAATATCGCTCAAACATTATTCGAGTGAGGTTCTGACTTTTGAAATTCATCAAATTTAATGACAGCAGAATCGATTCATTTTTATTTATGGAATTAACGGATTTAGCCAAAACGTTAGCAAAAAGTGATGATGTCGAGCTTGAATACGGTGTACAGTCCTACTATGAACCGTTTGAAAAGAAAATTTTCATCAGTCATTTTTGGGATGATCGTAAACAAGAAGATATGCTAGCAGGGCTGAAAAGTGATGTGTTCCTTCGTGCAGTAGGCACGGTTTATAGTGATCTTACGGTATTTCAGGAGATCATTCGCTTTGCTCATACATTATCCATTCCTGATGTATGTAAACAATTGTTTATGCTGTTTGAAGATATCCGCATTGAAGAGCGGATTAAACATGACCGCCCAGGAACAAAAAAGGTATTTAAACGAAGAAGAGAGCTGTACCGGCGTCACTTTAAGACACAATTAACGATTAACCAAGAACGAAGTATTTTAACAGATGCACTCTTTTGTGCGATTTATGTGAAGCTGACAGCTGATTCTCCGCTCGAAGAGATTCCGCCTCTTCATGAGCAGATCAACCCAATGATTCCGTTTATTGAGTCAAGTCTTGAACGTGTGTATGATGCGGGTTCAACATCAGACATCGCAGCTATTGTCAAAGAATTGATGGAAGGCTTCGATGAACTGCTTGAAAAGGATATGCTGAATACGTACTTTTTCTTCCCTGAATTGGACTATGAACAAGCGGCAAAAGAACCGCTGTTCCATGATTTAAAAAGAAAACCTAAATTAAGTGAGGACATTAAAGTCGACCGTGAAAAAGAAGGCGATGAAGACATTCACCAAGAGTATATGGAAGTGTGGCATCGAGAAACCGAAGCGCCATCCAAAAGCTTCCTTCAATTTGATTTAGAGCACGGCGGTAAAAGTGATCTTGGTAAGGATGCGGCAAGAGAAGGTGATGACGGAGATCAGGCACTCGGAACTGTCCAGGGCTCTGCAAAGCAAACACACCGAAAAGATTATTCAAAGCTTGAAGCGCTGGAAGAGGCTGAAGGTGAAGAAAGCGGGTCAGATGGTTATGAGAATGGAAAAGAAAACAAATATGCGTTTCCAGTCATGATTTCACCAGATCCTCCTAAGCCAGAACAAATCGATGCATACAAGCAGCATGCGAAGGAAATTGAGCCTTATCAGAAACGCTTAAAACAAATGATCCAAAAAACACTTGAACATAAAAAATCATGGCCTAAAACAGACCTTCATGCAGGACGTCTCAGTAAAAAGCTGATTCGCTACTTTACAGAGTCTAACCCGCGTCTTTTCTATAAAAAACAGGCACCGTCTTCTCAGATTGATGCTGTTTTCACCTTATTAGTAGACTGTTCAGCGAGTATGTTTGACAAGATGGATGAGACGAAAAAGGGCATTGTTCTCTTTCATGAAGCGTTAAAATCCGTGCAAGTCCCACATCAAATTGTTGGGTTTTGGGAAGATACAAACGATGCAACAGAAACGAGTCAGCCAAACTACTTCAACACAGTTGTGTCGTTTAAAGATTCTCTATTTGACGCAGGGCCTTCTATTATGTCTCTTGAGCCAGAAGAGGATAACCGGGATGGCTATGCGATCCGCCAAATGACAAAGATGATTTTAAAACGAAGAGAAGAACAAAAGTTTCTGATTGTCTTTTCAGACGGAGAACCAGCTGCGTTCAGCTACGAACAAAATGGGATTGTCGATACGCATGAAGCAGTTCTTGAAGCGAGGAAAAAGGGCATTGAGGTGATCAATGTGTTTTTATCCAATTCGCCGATAGAAGAAGCGCAGATGAAAACCATTCAAGATATGTACGGCAAGTTCAGCATTTTTGTACCAGATGTCGATACATTGCCAGATGTTTTATATCCATTACTGAAGAAACTGCTGCATAAAAGCATTGGGGCATAAGCTTTTGCCCCTTTCTTTAAATTATTTTTCGGAATGATTTAAATTTTTTGTTTTTCTGTGAATTTTTTATCTTTAATTGAACAAAGAATGTAGAAAGTAATCCAAAACAGTGGTAGAATATTATTGGAAGCGTTTTATTACATAAATTTGGTCATTGTGTTCTGGAAGTTATATCGAGATAGTGTTCAATCACTTGATGATCAAAGTTGGGGGTAGTGTTCAAAATGTTTCAAAATGATGTGAAACAACCGTTGAGTTGGGAAGAATTTCATGGTCCGAACCTCGGCTATGTGCTCGAGCTCTACGATCAATATGTCCAGGATCCTACTAGTGTTGATGAAGATCTAAGAGGCATATTTGATGAACTTGGTGCACCACCGAGTGAAATGAAGGAGGAAATTGGGAAAAAAGAAAATAGCGTAGTTACTTCTGAACAAATCCAAAAGATAGCATCAGTCGTTAAACTGGCAGAAGACATCAGAACGTATGGCCATTTAAATGCTTCCGTCAATCCTCTTCGCAAAGAAAAGGAATTACAAGAGCTGTTTCCTTTAAAGGAGTACGGTTTAACAGAAGAAGATGTCAAGAATATTCCGATTTCTATTATTAGTCCGGATGCACCAAAACACATTTCAAACGGCATAGAAGCCATTAACCATTTGAGAAATACGTATAAACGTACCATTTCATTTGAGTTTGATCACGTGCATGACTTCAAAGAGCGAAACTGGCTCTCAAAATCAATCGAATCTGGTGAACTATTTAAGAAAAAACCAGCAGATAAACTAGTTTCTGTATTCAAGAGATTAACAGAAGTTGAGCAGTTCGAGCAGTTTCTTCATAAAACATTTGTTGGGCAAAAGCGCTTCTCTATAGAAGGTTTAGACGCACTTGTCCCAGTACTTGATGAAATTATTTCAGAGTCTGTTACACAAGGGACTTCAAATATTAACATTGGAATGGCACACAGAGGCCGTTTAAATGTATTAGCACATGTGTTAGGAAAGCCATATGAGATCATTTTCTCAGAATTCCAGCATGCGCCAAATAAAGAGCTGGTTCCATCAGAAGGCTCTATTGGCATCAGCTATGGGTGGACAGGGGATGTTAAGTACCATCTTGGAGCTGACCGTCAAATTAAAGACGAAGATACAAAGAGTGCGAGAGTTACGCTTGCTAATAACCCAAGCCACTTGGAGTTCATTGATCCAATCATTGAAGGAAGCACGCGTGCCGCTCAGGAATCACGTACTCAAAAAGGCTATCCAGTTCAAGACGTTGAAAAAGCGTTAGCCATCTTAATTCATGGGGATGCAGCATTCCCTGGAGAAGGAATTGTGGCAGAAACATTAAATTTAAGCCAACTTGTAGGCTATCAAGTGGGCGGAACCATCCATATTATTGCCAACAATATGATCGGTTTTACAACAGAAAGCAATGAATCCCGCTCGACGAAATATGCGAGTGACCTTGCAAAAGGATTTGAGATCCCTATTGTTCACGTCAATGCAGATGATCCAGAAGCGTGTTTAGCGGCTGTTCAGCTAGCAGTAGAATACCGCAAACGCTTCAAGAAGGATTTCCTTATTGACTTGATCGGTTACCGCAGATACGGTCATAACGAAATGGATGAGCCTTCTACAACTCAGCCAATGCTGTACGATGCGGTCAGAAAGCACAAAACGGTCAAGAATATCTTTGCAGATAAACTTGTCTCAGAAGGTCTTTTGACAAAAGAGCAGCGTGAAGAAATCGAGCAGGCTGTGACAGCAAAAATAGAAGAAGCTTATAAAAAGGTGCCTTCAAAGAAAGAGCATACGATTCAAGAAATCGAACTGCCAGAGCCTGTATCAAACGGCTTCCCAGCAGTGGATACATCAGTAGAATTTGATGTATTGCGAAAGCTGAATGAAGAATTGATCAGCTGGCCGAATGATTTCCAAGTATTTGGTAAACTGAAGCGGATCCTTGAAAAACGTGCAAAAGTGTTTACAGATGACCGTAAAGTAGAATGGTCACTTGGGGAAGCACTCGCATTTGCATCTATATTAAAAGACGGTACGCCAATTCGAATGACCGGACAGGATTCAGAGCGTGGTACTTTTGCTCAAAGAAACCTTGTTCTTCACGACAGTCAAACGGGAGATGAATTTATTGCTCTTCATGAACTAAGTGATGCAAATGCTTCGTTTACAGTTCATAACAGTCCACTGTCAGAAGGCTCAGTCATCGGGTTTGAATATGGTTATAATGTCTATTCTCCTGAAACGTTAGTGATTTGGGAAGCTCAATTCGGAGACTTCGCAAATGCGGCTCAAGTGTATTTCGATCAATTTATCTCAGCTGGCCGTGCAAAATGGGGACAAAAATCAGGTTTAGTCATGTTGCTGCCGCATGGATATGAAGGACAAGGTCCTGAGCATTCAAGTGGAAGAACAGAGCGCTTCCTGCAATCAGCTGCTGAGAATAACTGGACAGTTGCGAACCTGACAAGTGCAGCGCAATATTTCCATATTCTTAGAAGACAGGCGAAAATGCTGCTTCGTGAAGAGATTCGTCCGCTTGTGATTATGACTCCGAAGAGTCTGCTTCGTAACCCGAACACATTGTCTGAAGTCCAAGAATTAACAGATGGACAGTTCCGTCCAGTTCTTGAACAGCCAGGTCTTGTACATGATCACGAAAAAGTATCGCGTCTCGTGCTATCTAGCGGGAAGGTATCCATTGATATTAGTGATCGTTTTACTCAAATGGAAGAGCCGAAAGATTGGCTTCACGTTGCAAGAGTGGAACAGCTATATCCGTTCCCAGCCAAAGATATTAAAGGAATTTTAACAAAGCTGACAAACTTAGAAGAAATCGTATGGGTGCAAGAAGAACCACAAAATATGGGAGCTTGGGGATACATTGAGCCATATTTGCGTGAAATTGCGCCTGAAAAAGTAAAAGTACGTTACATCGGCCGAAGAAGACGTTCAAGTACGGCTGAGGGTGATCCAACTGTGCATAAAAAAGAACAAGAACGAATTGTATCTGATAGCTTGACTCGCAAAAACTAAGGGGGAAATGAAAAATGGCGGAAATTAAAGTACCTGAATTAGCGGAATCAATCTCGGAAGGAACGATTGCTCAATGGCTAAAGCAGCCGGGCGATTATGTGGAGCAGGGGGAGTACCTGCTAGAACTTGAAACAGATAAAGTCAATGTCGAACTGACTGCTGAAGAATCTGGTGTATTAAAAGAAGTGCTGAAAGATTCTGGTGACACTGTACAAGTTGGAGAGGTCATCGGAACGATTGCAGCAGGTGAAGCTGGCGGAAGCGAGTCCGCAGCTCCAGCACCTGAGCAAGCTTCTGCACCAGCTTCGAAAGAAGAACCGGCAGCTGCTCAAAAAGAAGAAGCAGTGAAAGAAGAGCCGAAAGCTGGTAATGGCAGAACCATCGCTTCTCCTGCAGCTAGAAAATTAGCGAGAGAGAAGGGATTAGACTTATCTGAGATTCCAACCGTAGATCCGCTGGGCAGGGTACGAAAGCAGGATGTCGCTTCTTATCAAAAGAATGAAGCACCTGCAAGTGCACCGAAAGCCGCGCCAAAAGCAAATGCTGCGGTGCAAACTGAACAACCAGGAAAGCCTATTGAACGTGAAAGAATGTCACGCCGCAGACAAACAATCGCAAAACGTTTAGTTGAAGTTCAACAAACGGCTGCGATGCTGACGACATTTAATGAAGTCGATATGACAGCGGTGATGGATTTAAGAAAGCGTCGTAAAGATGCCTTCCTAGAACAAAATGATGTCAAGCTTGGCTTCATGTCCTTCTTTACAAAAGCAGTTGTAGCAGCACTGAAGAAATATCCGCTACTTAACGCAGAAATTCAAGGTGATGAGCTTGTCTTGAAAAAATTCTATGACATCGGCATCGCTGTTGCTGCAAACGAAGGACTTGTTGTACCGGTTGTCCGTGATGCAGACAGATTGTCATTTGCGGGGATTGAAAAAGAAATTGGTCATCTTGCGAAAAAAGCAAGGGATAACAAATTGTCTCTTAATGAGTTACAAGGTGGATCATTCACGATCACAAACGGCGGAACATTTGGTTCTCTGCTTTCAACTCCGATTTTAAACAGCCCGCAAGTTGGAATTTTGGGGATGCATAAAATTCAGCTTCGTCCGGTAGCGATTGATGAAGAACGTTTTGAAAACCGTCCGATGATGTATTTAGCTCTTTCTTATGACCACCGCATTGTCGATGGTAAAGAAGCAGTTGGATTCCTCGTTACGATTAAAAATCTGCTTGAAGATCCTGAGCAGCTATTACTTGAAGGATAATCTTCAATTATAAAAAGCTAGCACCTGTTAAGGTGCTAGCTTTTTTTCTTTTCACTGTCATGTTGTCCTCGTTTTGACCAATACGTCGCAAGCCAGGAACCAGATAAATTATGCCACACACTAAAAATGGCACTTGGTACGGCTGCGAGCGGTGAGAAGTGTGCTGTTGCTAGCGCTGCACCGAGCCCAGAGTTTTGCATGCCTACTTCGATCGAGATCGCTCTACGAGAAGGGATATCCATTCTGCACCACTTTGCGATCAGGTAACCAAATAAGAGACCAAGTGCATTATGTAATATAACAACGGCAAATATCAGCAATCCAGTTTGAAGAATCTGCTCTTTATTTGCACTGACAACCGCTGCAATGATCAACACAATTCCAGCAACAGATACAAGCGGCAATGCTTGAACTGCATAGTTTACTTGTTTTTTGAAAAATACCTTAACGATAACCCCTAAGATAATAGGAATAAGTACAACTTGGACAATCGACAAAAATAATGCCTCCGGTGATACAGGTAACCATGATCTTGCAAAAATATAGATAAAGAGAGGCGTTAAAAAGGGAGCAAGAAGGGTCGATATCGTTGTGACCGCTACGGATAATGCCATATTGCCTTTTGCCAAGAAAGTCATAACATTGGAAGCTGTACCGCCTGGGCAGCAGCCCACAAGAATAACGCCTACTGCAATTTCAGACGGCAGCCGTAATCCGTAAGCTAATAAAAAGGCGATCAGCGGCATGAGTGTGTACTGCGCCAAAACCCCAATTAACACATAGAGAGGTTTACGAAAAAGCTCCTTAAAATCTTCACCAGATAACGTAAGCCCCATCCCAAACATAATGACACCTAGTAAAAAAGGGATATACGGTCCAATCTGAGAAAAAACGTCAGGAAAAGCAAATCCAAGACATGCAAAGATAATGACCCAGATTGCAAAGGTTCTTCCTGCAAATTGACTAATGGTTAAAAGAATGTTCATTCATTGCTTCATCTCACTTTCCTCACATATCCTTTCTATTTTAAACGAATTTTCTGAAAAAACAACCCATTCTTTATAAAGGTGTTAATAATAAAATTATGTAAACTAAAAATACCCCATATAAGCATTAGCCTATATGGAGCATCGTTTTAAAAAGGGGTCCATCTCACTTGTTGTGCCTGCTTAAGCCTAGCTTCTGGCTCACGCCAGTCGACTACATTCCACCAACGATCTACGTATTTCGCTTTTTCATTCAGATATTGAAGGTAGTAGGCGTGCTCCCATACATCAAGGGCTAGAAGGGGGATCACGTCCCATTGTGACAAAAATTGATGGCGTTCTGCTTGTAAAATCTCTAATCGCTGAGATCTGGGCGCCCATACGAGAATGGCCCAGCCAACACCCTCTACTTGTTTGGCCGCTGCTGAAAATTGAGATTTAAATGCATCATAGCTGTCAAACGATTGTTCAATGAGACGAAGCATTTGTCCAGTAGGCTTTCGTTTTCCTGAAGGACTCATGGAAAACCAAAAAATACAATGTAAATAGTGCCCCGCACCATTGAAGGCAAGCTCCCGTTCCCAATGTTTGATCATTTTAAAATCATTGGTTCTTCTTGCATTTTTTAATGCAAGCTCAGCTTGGTTCAAACCATCTACATATGATTGATGATGCTTCTGGTGATGCAAATACATAATTTCTTTTGATATAAACGGTTCTAGTGCATCATACCGGTAAGGGAGAGGAGGTAACTTGTGACTTCCAGCTGCTACCTCTCGCATGTCTTCTTGTGGGTTCATGTCCTCAGCAATACGTTCTGCCAGTTCGTACCACTCTTGTTCACTGGAATGTTCATCATCCATTGAGAACCATAAATGGTCTACTTTCTGACGGATGTTGTCATCTTGAATCGCGGGTTGAATGGAGCTAAGCCACTCTTTGAGCTGCAAACGGTACTCTTCCTTATTCATTCTTACGCCTCATTTCTTCTAAAAATGTGGAACAAGCCATCATCGGAAAGACAAATGGGTAGCTATGATAAGTGATGTAAAATTGCTTTGGCAGGCCAATGCCTACTGGATAGTGCAAGGCTTCACTCGTATGCTGCTGATGATGGATCAAAAATGAGATGGCTTTTAAAATCGTTTTGTCATCTGGCTTCTCATATTGTAAAAGTGCCTCTGCTGCCCAAGCCGTCTGAACCACTGTGCCAAACGGAAGAGGGACATACGTTTTTACCTCTGCACTTTTACACGATTCTCCGAAGCTGCCATCTTCTCGTTGAATCTGCTTTAAAAATCGGCATGCTTTTTGGACAGCAGGATGGGTGGAGGGGATGCCGGCAGCTTTTAGACCTGTTAATGCTGCCCACGTTCCATAAATATAGCAAACACCCCACCTGCCAAACCATGAACCATTTTTCTCTTGATGATCTAGGAGCCATTTGACACATTGATCTTTTTGCCTCTGAATAGGCGGTGACATGTTTTTCTGTTCAAGACCAATGAGATGAAGCACGCGGCCTGTAATATCGGGAGTCGATGGATCAATTGCTGCATCCTCCGCAGATTCAAGCGGCAGATGTCGAAGCAGGAAGTGATCTTGATTTTTTTCAAAGGCAGAGAATCCGCCGTCACGGTTTTGCATGGAAAGAAGCCAATGAAATCCTCGCTTCCACTGAACTGGTGCGTATGTTTTCGGAATGGCTTTTAATACAATTTGCGTATCATCACAATCAGGGTTATTCGTATTGATATCTGAAAAACCAAAGCCTCCCGGAGCAGCATGCCGGTTATGAATCGCCCAATCTGCTTTCTTCATTTGCTGCCGGTTCAATAAGTATAAGAAAGACTTTGTGATGACTGGGTCTTCTTGTTTTTTGCCAGCTTTTTGAGAAGCATAACTGACAAGCGCTGTATCCCAAACTGTGGATGTGGAATTTTCTGCATACATTCTGCCCTGACAGACAGTGACTAGCTTTTTCATGCCTTTGACTGCTTTTAAAATGAGATGATGTCCCGGCGAGTATCCAAGACTCATCAGTGCATAGACCATAAAAATACTTGCACTTAAATAGCTGTACAGTGTGCCATCTTTTTCGAGGCGGTCAAACATATATCGCTTTGCTGCTTCATATCCGAAAAAGTCCAGCCGGCTGTCAAGTACTGTATACGATCGCATGTAAGTCAGAAAGTGATGAGTGGAACGTTCTTCTTTTGCCATAAACCAGTCAAATGGATTTTTAGTCATGTTTGCATCAAGGTGTGCTAGGCTTGGGAATTTCTCATGAGAGGTATATCGTTTGTTGAGTGCAATCATCATTGGCACAAAGTGAATTCTTGCATATGCACTAAGATGATAGAAGTGCAGCGGAAAGTATGTAGGGATGAGTAAAAAGGAAAGTGGTGCATAGAAATACGGCCAAGGGTGCATGCCGTTGACGGCGAGCATCCACTTTGTCATAAAGTGAACGTTCTTTAATCCGCCTTTTGATCGAATATATTGCGCTGCTTTTTCCATATGAGGCTCATCTTGTTGAAACCTGCCTGAAACAAGCATTCCGCAATAGCCCTGCACAGTGGCTGTTACATGTCCCGTTTGATCATGATACAAAGAAAAAGACCCATCCTCATTTTGTTTTTCACGTATCGCTTCTGCTAATTGATGAACCAAAGCCTGATCCGAATCGCCGACAGCCTTTAACAGCATAATCAAAAAAGCATTTGTCATCATAGGACCTTCAAAGCAGAAAACAAAGGCACCATCTTCTCGTTGTCTTCGCTGCATTTGCATGTGCAATTCTTCAATAAATTCGTTTACTTTCAATTTAAAATCTTGCATATGCGGCCATGCTCCTTTCCTTTCATACTATATTCAGGAGCCGGCCTGTCACATGCAAACACAAAAAAAGCCGATGACAGGGTCACCGGCTCAGCGTGTAGACAAACCCTCGCATTCGGTGTCAGGTCTGCGCGCTGGTGCTCACGAATGTCAATTCGCTCCGCAAAAGTAGCTGTCCTTCCTAGACTGCAAAGGTTTTCTATCACGCTGAAAAGAAGACAAAGTGCTAAAATAAAAATCATTTTAGACTTTGTCAACGATCTGAGCCGATGACAGGGTCACGGCTTTCTTGGCGTCATTAGTCTTGGAGATTAATCCATACACTTTTGACTTCTGTATAGTTGTTAAGGGCATATGATCCCATTTCTCTGCCAAGACCTGATTGCTTATATCCTCCAAACGGGGAGGCGGCATCAAAGACATTATAGCAGTTGACCCAAATCGTTCCTGCTTCAAGACGTGCAGCGATATCATGGGCATGCTTTAAGTTTTCTGTCCAAAGTCCTGCTGCTAATCCATATTCAGACTGGTTGGCTCGTTCGACCACTTCATCAATGGAATCGTAAGGAATGGCAGATAAGACAGGTCCAAAGATTTCTTCTTTAGCAATGGTCATTTCATCTTCTACATCTTTAAAAATAGTAGGAGAGACGAAATAGCCAGCCTCATAAGGGCAATCGCCCCCGACAACGGCTGTTGCCCCTTCGGATTTACCTTTTTCAATATAGCCTAACACGCGTTCGTGCTGTTCTTTACTTACAAGAGGTCCAATTTGCGTATCTTGATGAAGACCAGCGCCTTGTTTGAGGGATCCTGCATATTTGGCCATTTGATCGACTACTTCATCATATTGGCTCCGATGAACAAAGACTCTGGACCCTGCGCAACATACTTGGCCTTGGTTAAACATGACGCCATTTAAAGCACCTGGAATGGCTTTCTTTAAATCGGCATCAGGTAAAATAATATTCGGTGATTTTCCGCCAAGCTCTAATGTGACCCTCTTAATGGTTTTAGCCGCTTTCTCCATAATTAATTTCCCAACACTTGTTGACCCTGTGAAGGCCAGCTTGTTCACGTCAGGATGATCAGTTAAGGCTTCTCCGGCTGTTTCGCCAAATCCAGGAACGATGTTAATCACGCCTTCTGGGAAGCCGGCTTTGTCCACTAATTCTGCTAAGTAAAGAGCAGAGAGTGGAGTTTGTTCGGCTGGCTTTAAAACGATGGTGCACCCTGTTGCAAGTGCGGCGCCCATTTTCCACATAGCCATGAGCAGCGGGAAGTTCCATGGGATGATTTGTCCTACAACCCCAACCGGCTCATGGCGGGTATAATTAAAATATCCTTGACTGACAGGAATGGTTTGTCCATTCATTTTTGTCGTCCAGCCCGCATAATAGCGCATGTGCTCAATAGCGAGGGGGATATCTGCATTTGTTGTTTCATTAATTGGTTTTCCGTTATCTAAAGTTTCTAGCTGTGCAAGCTCTTCCTGATTTTCTTCCATTAAATCAGCAAGCTTGAACATGAGGCGGGCGCGTTCAGCGGCAGACATTGAGCGCCAAGGACCATGAAAGGCTTTTTTTGCAGCTTTTACGGCCTCATCAATATCTTTTGCACCTGCTTCATAAACATCAATAAGGGTTTCGCCTGTGGCTGGGTTAGGAGTAGCAAAGGTTTTGTTATCGTGACTTGTGACAAACTGACCATTAATGTAGAGTTTTTTCGTCCCTTGGAGAAAAGATTCGAGTTTTGAACTAATTTGAAGTGTTGTAGAGCTCATAAATAAACAAACCTCCTTAAAGATATGGATTGTTTTCTGCGAGTTCTAGGTGGGAAAAGCGGACATGCAACGAAATTGTATACGCACAAAGATGTAAACGTATACAATTATCATATTACACGACCTGTTTGAAAGCAATCCATAACACTCATTGCATTTCGCGAAAATTTGGCTACAATAAATGTATAGATGAAAAAAGGAGTTTTTAAATCATGATCCATCAAAACTGGCAAACGGCTCAAACGTTAAAACAAGTAAAATGTGTACATACAAATGCGAAAAAATATATGGTCGACCGGGCATTAACGGTTGGAAGCACATATGAAGTGAAAAATGAAACAGAAGAATTCCTGTTTGTCGTAGACAATACGGGTAAAGTAGGCGGGTATTACAAGGAGTATTTCGAAGATATTTCAGCTGAATGATTTTGATGGTCATCACTCATACTAAGAAAAACAGTAAAGGGTGATGATGATGAAAAAGCAGCAAAATGACGAGCAGAAAAATCAAAATGCATGGCATGAACACGAGGACGCTGATATGGCGATTACGCTTGAACAGATTTCCGATGTGTATGCCGAGGGAACGATTGATACACCAAAAGACGAATAGTCATTTAAAAACAGTGATTTGGCATAATCACTGTTTTTTTATTGGAATGATTCAGCATTTTTCTCGAAAAGAACTGAAACTTTTTTCCTGGTTTAACTGTCTAAATAAGTAGAGGAAAGAGCATCGGATCAAAAAGAAAAAGTTAAATGAAATTTAATCTATTCGTAATGGAATAACAACCATTTATAGCGTATTCTATAAGTGAGAATAAAACGTACCCACAGAGCCGTGTGGCCGTTTTGTCATAAAGGAATTTGATGCAGGAAGAGGGGGTTTACGTGGGTATTTTTTCTGTCAGTAAACAAAATGATAAGAAATTCGAATCCTTATTGATTGAAGGGGAAAGAATTGAGGCTGTTTACAGACTGCGTCACGACCAAATTTGCTTTACCAATAAACGACTGATCTTTGGCGATAACCGCGTATTTTCTAAGAAGAAAGTCAGGGTCTCCTTGCCGTATCGATCAATTGAAAGTTTTGCCATACAAGAAGCTGGCGTGTTTGATCAGGACACAGGTATGCTGCTTGTCACAAGCTCAAAAGTATTTGAACTCGACTTTTCCAAAGAGACGGATTTGAGTGATGTGCAAGCCATTTTGACAAAACATCTTTGCTGATCAATCTTGCGATTACATAGATCATATGCACTTTTCTCATTCTTCGTTCTTATTTTTATAGATCGCACATTGCTAAGCCCTTCCCATCTGATGGGAAGGGCTTTTTTCTGCTTAAGAGTTTGAATGATAGCAAAAAAGGATAAAGATGAAACAGATACAGAAAGGAGAATGAACAATGAAAGTATTAGTTGCAGGAGCAAATGGACATACAGGCAGACTTGTCGTTCGTTATTTAAAAGAAAAAGGACATGAGCCGCTTGCTCTCATTCGAGATGAAAAACAAGCTGATGCACTAAAAGAACTTGGTGCAGCACCTGTCATCGGTGATCTTGAAAAAGATGTGACAGATGCTGTGAAACAAGCAGACGCTGTCATCTTTGCAGCTGGTTCAGGCTCAAAAACAGGTGCAGATAAGACCATTGCGGTCGATCAAGAAGGGGCAAAACGCCTCGTTGATACAGCGAAAAAAGAAAACATACAGCATTTTGTTATGCTTAGTGCTTATAATGCAGATGATCCGAATCAAGGAAAAGGGCAAGGAAGTATGGAAACTTATTATGAAGCAAAAAGAAAAGCTGATGAGCACTTAAAACAGTCTGGTCTTTCCTATACGATTGTCCGCCCAGGTGCCCTGCTGCATGAGGAGAAGACAGGAAAGATTGAAGCTGCCGAACATATTCCAGATGATCAAAACATCGAGATTTCAAGAGAGGACGTAGCCATTGTTCTTGTGGAGAGCTTAACAGAATCGAATGTGAAAAATAAATCATTTGACTTGATTAAAGGCGATAAACCAATTGAAGAAGCACTTCGCCATCTGTAAGAAAAGAAAGCTGCTGCCAAAGAGGCGGCGGCTTTTTTGATGTTTTCTTTTCCCTTTCAGCGGGAAGGTAATGAGAAAGGAGTGATTGGCCGTGGGCTTAACGAAAGAACAACAAGCTGATTTATACGAAAGATTGATTCAATTAAAAGAAGATGTGAAGGGATCAAAAAAGAAAGAAGAATCGATGCTCGTTGAATCGAGTGAGATTTCAAATGGTGTTGGGAATCATATCGCTGATCATGGGAGCATCTATTTAGACCGTATGACAGAACAAACGCTGGATCAGGTCGATGATCAGCTTGAAGATGAAATCGATGCAGCACTGAAACGAATGGAAGACGGAACATATGGGATATGTGAGAAAACGGGAAAAGAGATTCCATACGAGCGTTTAAAAGCAGTTCCATATACACGTTATTCAATAGATGCAAAGAAAAATGAAGAAACCACTCAAGATCCAAACGAATTTGACCGTTCATTCTCCGATCAAATGCGCGATTTAACAAATAGAGAAACAATGGATCAGATGCATTCAGATACGTATGAAAGATTAGAGGAAGAGCAAGATGCTGATGTAGATGAGGAAAAATAGGATCATAAGCGAAGGTTAAATTTTTTCAGAATAATTTTTTCTTATGTACACATGAACAAATAACTTGTATACATGAGTATTTCATAGAAAAAAGATCTCTTGAAATTTAATAAACTTTCGTGTAATATAGTTTAAAGGCTGCGATGCGCGTAATGTTAATTAAGTTTTAACCTTTAAGCTGTAATAGGGAGTTTTATATTGAAGCCGGAATGTCATGCCTCCTTAGCGAGGAAGACAGGAACGTTTCTGCAAACACCCACTTTGAGGAGTGGTGGTTTAAAACTTTCTTACTTAGATTACGGCATCCGCAGCTTTTCCTAGGATGATTCAAGCCATTTTCCATTTTGGAAAATGGCTTTTTATTTTGTGAAAAAACGAAATTGCACAGTCAGCCGGAAGAGGCATGAATGTATGTTAAAATAGACAAAACAAAAGACGGAGAGGGAATTGGATGTTAGAACAAGCAGAAGCACTCCTGAAACAATACTTTGGCTTTGACGCCTTTAGGCAGGGACAGAAGCAAGCCATTGAATCGATTGTAAACAAACAGAAGGATACCGTCTGTATTATGCCGACAGGCGGGGGGAAATCGGTTTGCTACCAGATTCCTGCCCTGATGATGGAAGGAACAACGATCGTTGTATCCCCGCTAATTTCTTTAATGAAAGATCAAGTCGATGCGCTAAATGAGATGGGCATACGATCGTCCTTTTTAAACAGCACACTTTCCGCAGCTGAAATGAATAAAAGGCTGAAAAAATGTGAAGATGGGGAATATCAGCTGCTTTATATCACACCTGAACGTTTACAAAATGAACGTTTTTTTCAGCTGCTTGATCGGTTAACGATCCCTTTAATTGCAATTGATGAAGCACACTGTATATCTGAGTGGGGGCATGATTTTAGGCCGAGCTACCGCTTTATTCAAGAATGTTTAAATCGGCTGACAAAAAGGCCAGTGATTGTCGCATTAACTGCTACAGCCACGAAAAAGGTTCACCGAGATATATGTGAACAGCTTGGCATGAACGAAGAAGAAACCATTTTTACTGGGTTTGCTAGAGAAAATTTATCTTTTCAGGTGGTCAAAGGAGAAAATAGTGACCGCTTTATCACACATTATATGAAGAAAAATAAGCTTGAGTCCGGCATTATCTATACTGCTACAAGAAAAGAAGCCGAAAATATTTACAATCGGCTAAAGAAACAAAAGATCAAAGTGGGCATTTATCATGGCGGGTTAGATGACGATATAAGAGAAGAGCAGCAAAACCTGTTTTTAAACGATGACATCCAAGTCATGGTCGCTACATCTGCATTTGGCATGGGAATTAATAAGTCAAATGTCCGTTTTGTGATACATCATCAAATTCCAAGGGATATTGAAAGCTACTATCAAGAGGCTGGACGCGCCGGCAGAGACGGGCTCCAAAGTGAATGCATTTTACTATTTTCGCCGCAGGGCGTACGAATGCAGCGATTCCTCATTGAACAGTCAACAGAAGATGAAGTGCGCTTTCAGCATGAACTGCTTAAACTTAGACAAATGGTCGATTACTGTCACACTGAGCAATGTCTGCAGCAATTTGTGATGGACTACTTTGATCAATCAGCAAGTGCCCCTTGCCAAAAATGCAGTAATTGTCTTGATGAAAGAGAGCGTGAAGAGGTCACTCGAGAAGCGCAAATGGTTTTATCGTGTACGGTTAGAATGAACGAGCGCTTTGGAAAAATGATGATTGCTCAAGTACTGGCAGGCTCTAAAAATAAAAAAGTGCTTGACCTCGGTTTCGACCGTCTTCCTACATACGCTTTAATGAAGCAGCAATCCGCCCAGCAAATTAGTGATTTCATCGAATTTTTAATTACAGAAGAGTATTTGCACATGTCTGAAGGAGCTTATCCAACATTAAAAGTGACACATAAAGGAAAGAAAGTGTTAGTCGGGCAAGAGGCTGTGTATAAAAAGCAGGCAGTTAAAAGAGAGGCGATTCAAGAAAACGATGCATTATTTGAGCAGCTGAGAGCGGTGAGAATGAAGCTGGCGAGAGAGCAGGGCGTTCCGCCATTTGTTGTATTTTCTGATCAAACCTTGAAGGAAATGTCAGCCGTTCAGCCTAAAACAGAAGAAGAACTTCTCCATATTAAGGGAATAGGCGCTCAAAAAAGAGAGAAATACGGGGATGTTTTTTTAGAAGAAATCCGTTTATTTATAGAAAAAGAGAAAAATAAAAAGATTGAAGAAGAAAAATAAATTTTTTTCGCTGCGTTTGGACACGTTTTCAACAGGAGGTTTCTGATCCTTTCAAAACCTTGATATGGCGGGTAATCGAGCTGTTTTGTGGTCTGATTTACCAATGGAGAGAGATGTTTCATGTAAAGGAACTGTAATCTAAAACATATCGTTTTGTTATTGAATTGACATTTACATATGTTACGATAGCACTCGTTAGCCGCCATAAAAAGCTAACAAGGGAGGATTTACTTTATGAAGAAGACTATTATGTCCTTGGTTGCTGTTGCAGCAATCTCTACAACAGCATTTGGAGCACAGCAAGCTTCTGCAAAGGAAATCACTGTGAAGAAAGGTGATACACTTTGGGGAATCTCTCAAAAAAATGATGTGTCTCTAAAGGACCTAAAGGGTTGGAACAATTTATCAACAGACATGATTTATGTAGGTGATAAATTGACAATCTCTTCAAAAGAGAAAACTCAGGAGCAGTATAAAGTCCAGAAGGGGGACAGCCTCTGGAAAATCGCTCAAAAATTCAATGTGTCAATTAGCGATATTAAGTCTTGGAATAACTTAAACTCAGATATAATTATGATTGGTTCAACACTAAGTGTTGCTGGTCAAAGCTCAGCTCCGGTAAGCTCAGAGCCTGTACAAAAACAGGAGCCTGTCCAAAAAGAGCAAACAACACAAAAAGCTGCTCCTAAACAGGAAGCACCGAAAAAAGCTGCTCCTAAAAAGGAAACAGCTAAAGCAGAATCATCTTCTGCTAGTCAAAGTGTACAAAAAGAAATGACTGTAACGGCTACGGCTTATACAGCAAATGATGGTGGCATCTCAGGTATCACTGCAACAGGGGTAAACTTAAACAAAAACCCAAATGCGAAAGTGATTGCAGTAGATCCTAATGTCATTCCATTAGGAAGTAAGGTTTATGTTGAAGGCTACGGTGAAGCCATCGCAGCAGATACTGGCGGCGCAATTAAAGGTAACAAAATTGATGTTCATGTACCAAGCAAATCCCAAGCAAAAAATTGGGGCGTAAAATCAGTCAAAGTGAAAGTACTTAACTAGTAACTTATTGTTTTTTGGAAGAAAGCATCAGGTGGCGGCCTGATGCTTTTATTGTACCCTTTTTTTGGTCAAAAAAACACACATTTTTCAGAAAAATTCGCATTTTCGACAAAAAACAGCGTATATTCCATCATACACGCTGTTTTTTTGTCGTTAGCTGTCCACCCAATAAATTTCTCCGCTTTGTTCTTTCCAATTGATTTGGACATCAAATTGGTGCTTTTCATAAAAGTGAATCAATCGGTCCACGTGATTCCAATCTCTTTTGACGAGATCACCTGTAATAACTGGAATGTTCTGCTCTCTTGCGATTTCTTTTAAATGCTTCATACAGATTGAGCCGTACCCATTATCGGGAGGGCCTTTAATATCAGCAATATGAATCTTTCCTTCTTCAGGATATTCCGCAATTAAGGAAAAATCAGATTGTCCGCGAAAAGCTTTTTCACAATCGGTCAGCATGATTTTACATGTATCAGCACTTTCAATGGCAGAGACAATCATCCATTCATCTTCTTTCGCCTGATCAATGCCAATGATCTTTGCCTTTTTCGAAATATCTTTCATATTTTCTTGCATTCGATACATTTGAAACTGCAATTGCTGTAATTCTTGCTCTAACGTCTTCACATCTTTGGGTGTTTCCTGTAAGATTGACAAGTCCATTACTCCTTTCATATAAGAAATGATAAAAATCACATAAATTCCAATTTTAAAGGAAGTGGATGAATCTTTCAAGCCGTTAGAATGCCGATTATCGGCAAGTTTGTCTAAAATTCGACGAAGACAGCGAATTCATTGACTTTATAGAGAAAGTTAAATAACATACTCTTAGTCGGAACTAATAAAGAGAGGTTTTCAAACATGAACGAACAGAATCAAAAACCGAAAAATTTCACCGGCATTGTTGTCATTTTAACAATTGCCATAAACGGATTAATCGCTTTATTATTTTTAATGCCAAAAACAGATAAATTTAGTCATCTGGATATTACATTTCTGCCGTTACTGAATGCCGTGATGAACAGCTTTACGTTTATCTTCTTACTTTCAGCACTCATTATGATTAAACAAAAGAACATTAAAGCACATAGACGATTTATTTTTGCTGCATTTTCAACAACACTTGTCTTTTTAATTTCCTATGTGACATATCATTCAATGGCAGCTGATACACACTTCGGAGGAGAAGGGATCATCCGTCCGATTTACTTCTTTATTTTGATTACACATATTGTGCTCTCAGCTATTATTGTACCGCTTGCACTGATTACACTATTTAGAGGCGCACAGATGCAGGTCGAGCGTCACCGTAAAATTGCCCGCTGGACGATGCCGCTTTGGCTCTATGTTAGTCTCACTGGCGTCATTGTCTATATCATGATTTCTCCATATTACAGCTAACGTATGTCCAATTGGACATACGTTCTTTTATTTACAAGATGAAGTGCTTTGGATAGAATGGAAATTGGATATCCGACTAGCACGGTATCTTCCCATCTATAGATTCACATCATTTCTGGCCGTTTGCTCGTTTGGAGATCAACAATTGGACGAAACGGGGGTTATATGATGACTGAACAATTGCAGTATAAACCGGGGCTTGAAGACATTGTGGCAAGCGAAACGTCCATATCATACTTAGATGTGGAGCAAGAGGAAATTGTGATTCGCGGGTACGACCTCATTGAGCTGGCACAAAACAAGACATATTTAGAAACAGCCTATCTGCTTATTTATGGAAGATTACCAGATAAGATGGAATATCACCAATTTCAGCAAGATATATCCTCACAAACGAGCTTACATCCAACCATCCAAACCATTTTAACCAAGCTGCCAAAATCCACTCACCCTATGGATGCGATGAGAACGTGTTTATCTGCTCTTGCAGGGTATGATGACGCATTACATGATCGATCTGAAGCGTGCCAAAAAAGGCGTGCAGTTCGATTACTAGGACAGCTGCCGGCCATTGTTGCTGGAAGCTATTATATTCTCACAAAAGACGCCGCTATTTCTCCAGATCAGACCAAATCCTACACTGAAAACTTTTTATCCATGCTAACTGGACGCACCCCGACACAAGACGAAATTACTGCTTTTGACCAAACACTCACATTATATAGCGAACATGAGCTGCCGAATTCAACGTTTGCGGCTAGAGTGATTGCATCCACGCATTCTGACATGTATGGTGCTTTTACTGGAGCGATCTCTTCATTAAAAGGTGACCTCCACGGAGGAGCAAATGAAGCTGTCATGCACATGCTTCTTGAAGGAAAAACAACAGAAGGATTTCTTGCACTCATTGAACGAAAATTAGCCGCAAAAGAAAAAATGATGGGCTTTGGCCACAGAGTATACATGAGAAAAATGGACCCGCGAGCCGCTCTTTTAAAACGTTCATTGAAAACGCTTACCGAATCGAAGGGAGATACAACGCTATATGACATGTGTGTAGCAGGAGAGGCATATATGAAAGAGCAGAAAAACCTTTATCCAAATCTTGATTATTATGCTGCACCGATTTATTACGTGCTCGGAATCCCTATTTCACTTTATACACCCATTTTCTTTGCTGCAAGAGCTAGCGGATTAGCCGCACATGTCATTGAACAGCATTTGCATAATCGCATTTTTAGACCGAGAGTCCGGTATCTAGGGCCAAGAGGATTAAAGGTTTCAAATGATGATGGAAAAACGGGGGAATGAACATGAACAAAACAGCAGTCGCCAATCAAACAGATCAGCTATTAGTAGAAATCGCTGCCTATGCAGTAGACGGAGAAATTACGAGCAAAGAGGCCATTGAAACCGCGCGGTATGTGCTCATAGACACGCTCGGGTGCGGAATGCTGGCTCTTAATTTTCCAGAATGTACGAAGCACCTTGGACCTATCGTACCTGGAACTGTTGTGCCTAACGGAGCAAGAGTTCCTGGCACTTCGTTTGTGCTAGATCCCGTTCAAGCGGCTTTTGATATCGGCTGTATGATCCGCTGGTTAGATTATAATGACACGTGGCTTGCACAGGAGTGGGGGCATCCGTCAGATAACTTAGGCGGAATATTAGCTGTAAGTGATTATATCAGCAGAACACGCCTTGCAAACGGAGAAGAGCCGCTAACGATGAATGATGTACTGCATGCAATCGTCAAGGCACATGAAATTCAAGGTGTCCTTGCTTTAGAAAATTGTCTAAATCGAAATGGATTGGACCATGTGTTATTTGTCAAAGTGGCAACAAGTGCAGTTGTGTGTGCAATGCTTGGCGGAACAAAGGAAGAGGTCCAGCATGTTTTATCACAAGCGTTTGTTGATAATTCCCCGCTTAGGACGTATCGCCATGCCCCAAACACAGGATCGAGGAAATCATGGGCAGCGGGGGATGCAACAAGCCGCGGAGTGAGGCTGGCAATGATGACACGTAAAGGGGAAATGGGTTATCAAACGCCCCTCAGTGCAGAGAAGTGGGGCTTTGAAGATGTTCTGATGAAAGGAAAACCACTTACGCTCGCCCAGCCCCTTGGATCATACGTCATAGAAAATGTTCTTTTCAAAATTGCTTATCCTGCTGAGTTCCATGCGCAGACTGCTGCAGAAGCGGCTGTGATGCTGCATGACGCTGTAAAAGATCGTTTAGATGAAATTGACCGGGTAGAGATTACGACACATGAGTCAGCGATTCGGATTATTGATAAGAAAGGGCCGCTTTATAATCCGGCAGACCGTGATCATTGCTTGCAGTATATTACAGCCATTGGACTGATCTATGGTGAACTAACAGCTGACCATTATGAAGAAGAAACGGCGCAAAATCCAGCCATTGATCGTCTTCGTGATCGAATGATTGTGAAAGAGGATAAACGTTACACAGAGGATTATTTAGATCCGAAAAAGAGATCGATTGCAAACTGTGTACAAATTTTCTTTAAAGACGGGACGATGACAGACCGAATTGAAATTGAATACCCGCTCGGTCATCGCAGAAGAAGACAGGAAGGCATTCCGCTGCTTGAAAAGAAATGGCTCTATCATTTAAAGACAAGATTTCCACAAAAGCAAGTGGATCAAATTGTGTCACTCTGCCAAAATCCAAATCAATTAAAAACAACAACAGTGCCAGCATTTATGGACTTATTCGTCATATAAGGGGGAGCTAGCGTGTGGATCGTGAATGAAGAAAGAAGTCAGGCTGATTTAGCCGCAGCCTTTAAAGAACAAATGAACAAATCAGCTTTATTTCAAATTCCAGGCGTTCACGATGGAATGTCTGCGCTCTATGCGAAAAAAATGGGCTTTCAAGGGCTCTATTTATCAGGTGCCGCTTTTTGTGCCAGCAAAGGACTGCCAGACCTCGGCATGATCCATTCAACAGAAATGGCTGAAAAAGCGAAGGAGATTATTCGAGCTTCCCAGCTGCCGCTTTTGGTCGATATGGACACAGGCTATGGCGGTGTTTTAAATGCAGCAAGAGCGGCAAAAGAAATGGTTGAGAGCAAAGTGGCAGCTGTTCAAATTGAAGATCAGCAAATGCCGAAAAAATGCGGGCATTTAAACGGGAAATCACTCGTTCCAGTAGAAGAAATGGTCGCAAAAATCAAAGCCATCAAACAAGCGGCACCAACGCTTTTGGTGATTGCAAGAACCGATGCAAAGTCCGTAAATGGAATGGAGGATGTCATCCGCCGGGCCAATCTTTACGTAGAAGCAGGAGCTGATGCTATTTTTCCTGAGGCACTCATCACAGCAGAGGACTTCACGCATGCGTCAAACCATATTAAAGGTCCGCTCCTTGCAAACATGACGGAGTTTGGCAAGACGCCTTATTATCATGCAGACGAATTTTCTGTATTTGGATTTCAAATGGTCATTTACCCTGTGTCATCACTTAGAGTTGCTGCAAAAGCGTATGAGCGTTTATTTACAGAAATCATGGAAAAGGGAACGCAGCAGGGGATACTTGGGGATATGCAAACGAGAAAAGAGCTGTATGAAACGATTCATTATGATGAATATGAGGAAATGGACCAGCATTTAGCAAAAACGATCCTCCCGGAAATTGGGAAAGAACAGCGATAAAATGAAAAGCACTTCCTATACGGAAGTGCTTTTTTTACGATGATGGTGTGGATGAAGAAGCCAATTTCATCTTTTCTTCAACTGTTTTCGTTTTTTCTTTTACTTTTTCAGCGTAAGTGAAGTCACCGTAGCAATACGGATAGCGGAAGTTATCTTTATTGCCGCCGCACGTATAGACCTCGGGGTTTCGTTTCACTTGCTTTTTGGAGTATTGCTTTGCCAGTTTCTCGGAATGTTTTCCCCCGTTTTTTGCAACAAAATCAATATAGCCGATTCCCATGTTATAGCTTTGAATAATGGTTTCCAAATCAACGCCTTTTTTCTTCCCATGCTTGTACATAGTCGAAAAATGATGGACTCCTTGTTTAATGCTTTTCTCAGGGTCATTGATTTCATTTCGTTTCAAACCAAGAGATTCAGAGGCCTGCATTGGATCTCCGCCCCTGCCTTTTGATTCTTGATACATCATACCGAGGATTAACCCGGTATACTGATCTAAATCTTGATCTCTTAACTCTGTTTCTACAAGCGGTTTGTAATCATCCAATCTCGACAAAACAATTGATTCCGTATCAATCGGCAGCTTTTTTAACTCCTTTTGATTAAAGGAGATGGCAATGGCTGCTAATACGAAAACAAAGAGAAAAATCGTGAAACAGCCTGAAATGGCAAAACATCCTGTTTTTTTCTTTTTCAAGGTCAGTTCACCCCTGTTTTGCCCCGCTTTTAAAAGGGAAGTACAGCCTTTTCATTATGCCATATCCTGTGCAGGATACCAAGTGAAAACCTTATAATCAATCATATCCAAACGTAAATTCAGGTCTTGTTTTCAGCCTGAAGCAGAAATAAACAAAACCGATCATCAGCCAAATCATGCCAATGATTAATGCATTTGTACTGATGCTCGTTAACAGCCAAATGCAAAACGCCGTCCCGCATAGAGGGATCACGGCATATCTCAATGTATTCAGAATACCTCTTTGTTTTTGTTTGACGAAAAAGTACGCAAAAACAGACAAATTCACAAAGGTAAATCCAATTAACGCGCCGAAGCTGATAAAGGAATAAATGACTTCAAGTTCGCCAACGACTGCGGTTAAGGAGAAAGCTCCGATTAACAAAATATTAAAAACAGGGGTTTTTAATCTCGGATGAATATACCCAAAGAAACGCTTTGGTAACGATTGATCTCTTCCCATTGCATATAAAAGCCTTGCTGCACTCGCATGTGACGATAAGGAGGAAGAAATGACAGCGACCATTGTGCCGGCTAAAAAGAACGAGTGGAGAAATGCGCCGCCCACAAATTCTGCAATTTCAAGTGAGGCTGCATCAGGATGTTTGAACTGCTGAAAATTTGGAAACACCTGCTGCAAAAAATAAGACGTCAACGTAAACAGTACGCCTCCAATTGCAACGGTTAAGAAAATGGCAAGCGGAATCGTCTTTTTTGGTTTAATGGTTTCCTCAGACATTGTGGAAATGGCATCAAATCCTAGAAAGGAGAAACATAAAATGGTCGCTCCTGAAAAAATAAGCGCTGGATCTAAGCTCGCTGAATAAAAAGGCCGGGCTGATAATAACTCTCCACTGCCAGCGTTTTGCGTGAGCCCATAAATAACAAACCCAACAAAGGTGACGGCGACAATGACCTGAAACGTCACAAACAGCGCCGTAATGTTGGCTGTAAGCCGTATACCGATGACATTGACAGTCGTTATGGCGATAGCAAGTATGATGATCCAAATGTAATGAGGTACATCAGGAAAGGCTGCGGTTAAATAAGCACTTCCGATCGCAAAATTCACCATAGGCAGAAATAAATAATCCAGTAAAAGTGTCCAGCCGACAAGGAAGCCGACATGAGGATGAATACTTTTTTGCGCATATGTATAAGCAGATCCTGCTTTTGGAAAAGCCTTCACCATATTCCCATAGCTAAGCGCTGTCAATAGTAATGCAAGTAACGTAAATATATAAGCTGCAGCGACGTGTCCTTTCGTCAGCTGAGCAACAATGCCGTATGAATCAAATACGACAAGTGGATCCATATAAGCAAGCCCGATCACAACAAGTGGAAAAACAGTCAGGCTGCGTTTTAGTCTTGGCTCTTCAGTCAATTTGCCTATCAGCTCCTCTAAAAATGAATAAATAATGCTCATTTTAAAAAGAATGCTACCAAGTGTCAATGCTATTTGAATAAATCTTTTGTTTAAAGTGTGCCCGCTTTGCACGCCGAACGTTTTAGTATATGATGATACATAGAATAAGTCGTGATTTGACTAACAAGAAAGGTGAAGCGAAATGAAGGAAGAACTGAATACAAATCAAGAACAGGAACGGATGGAGCTGGATGAAGAAAGTTTATTTCTTGTCTCCCAAACGTTTAAAGCCTTATCTGATCCGACACGTATTCGTATTCTGCACCTCTTGTCTCAAGGTGAATACTCGGTAAATGATATCGCAGAAACGCTGAATCTCATGCAATCAACAGTTTCTCATCAGCTGCGTTTTTTAAAAAACCTTCGTCTCGTGAAATCTAGACGAGCAGGGACATCAATCTTTTACAGTCCTGAAGATCAGCATGTGATGGAAGTACTTGAACAAATGATTCATCATGCACAGCATGACTAATAAAAACCTTCCTATATGAGTAGGAAGGTTTTTACGCATGATGCATACGTGTTGATCGTTTACCTGCTTTCATCATTTGATAAGAAAAAACAACATAGTAAGCAGCTAACAGAAAAAAGCTGAGCATGGTCATGGCATCATCACTCACAATATGCTGATACAGTTCAACGACACCAATCTTTGTGAGCGAATGGTTCGTCAGCTCACCCAGCTTAAAACTAAGTCGTGATAAAAATAAGCATAAAATGAAGCTTTCAATCCATTTACTCGTTTTCACGTAAAGACGGCCATTTTCTTCTTTCATGCGGATCGTCTCATAGGCATGAACGGCCAGACTGCTTCCAAAGAGCATACCAATAGCGGCATAGATGAAAATGCTGTGATTTTGCCAGCCTTCTAATAAGAGAATAAGGGCAGTGAGTCCAAATACATACATTCTCATCAAAAGACTGATCGGGCGCACAAGCTGATAGCGTCTCATTCGATTCATTCGAAAGATGATGCAGATCAGCATAATGCCCCCAATTATGAATAACTGCCACACGTGATGTGTCATGATGCAACCTCCTCCTGCACGTGCAGGGATGTAAACGAATGCTGGCTGTTCCTTATCTTTACCATTCTTTCATTTTTTATCAAATCAAAACCTACATTTATGAAAAAGAGGAAAAGCATGAAAATCGATCGTATTTTGTCTATTGTGATGCTGCTCATTAGCAAAAAGCAAATACAAGCGAAAGATCTTGCTGAACTTCACGAAGTGAGCGTAAGGACGATCTATCGCGATATTGAGACCATCAATCAAGCCGGGATTCCTGTTGTGACAACACAAGGAGCAGGCGGAGGCATTTCGCTTGTTGACGACTATCGTTTAGAGAAAAAATTATTTACCGATGATGACATTGAGCTTATTTTAACTGCCCTTGAAAGCATGACGAGTGCATACTCCTTTAAAGAAAGTGAACATGTACTGAAAAAAATCAAATCTCTCATTCCGCCACAAAGCGATGAAAGCGAGAAACAGCACCATGTCTTTATTGATTTAAGCTCATGGGGGAAAGACAGCCAGGCAGAAAAGAAGCTTCAGCTGATCCATACAGCTGCTTCCGCGCATCAATTCATTCAATTCACTTATCGCAACGCAAAAGGTGAAACACTTCCACGTAAAGTGGAGCCTTATACGCTTGTCTTAAAAGGAAGGCATTGGTACTTGTATGCGTTTTGTTGTGTGAAACATGATTTTCGTCTATTCAAGCTGACCAGAATGACAGGCCTCATCACCATTCCAGCATATTTCAGGCCGAAAAGAATCAAAAATGAAGAGAAGCCTTGGAATGACTCTTGGCATGAAGAACCTTCAGTCACAACCCTCACGCTCAGGTTAACGGAAGCATCAGTTGGCAAAGTGAAGGAATGGGTGGATGAGAACGAATTGATCATATGTTTAGACGGAACCTATCTGGCAGCATTGACTGTGCCGCAAGATGATTGGCTGCACAGTTTCCTATTCCATTTAGGACCGGACGTCGACATTGTTTCACCTCAGCACATCAAGGAAGCATTTGATCTCCAATTAAAACAATTTATGAAGCGATTAGAAACTTGACACACTGTTGTCAGGTTTCTTTTTATATGATGGGAGAAAAGGAGATGAGAATGTATGTACGATATCGTCACATTAGAGAAACAATGGGTCAAAGGGTTGTCTGTTCGAACAACAAATGAAATAGAGAAAACAAAAGAGCGTAAGATTGCGCCGCTCTGGCAGGATTTTTTTACGCAGCAGCTACATGGGGGACAAGCTCCCGTCATAGGGCTGTATTCAGATTATGAAAAAGATGAACATGGTTCTTATTTATTTACAGCTGGGCAATTCGCGGATCAGCAGATCGAACATGTAAAAGAGATTCCTGCGTCCACCTACGCAAGATTTCAAACGAGAAAAGGACCGATTGAAGAGGTCGTGCTTGAAACATGGCACAAGATTTGGACGTGGGATCGGCGTCAATACCGCACTTATACAGGTGATTTTGAATGGTATGATGAAAGATCTATTGATCCAAAAGAAGCGCAAATTGATATTTATATTGCGGTTGATGAAAAAATGATTGCTAAAACTAATGCTATTAGTTAATATAAAACTAATGACATTAGTTTTAGGAGGGCAATCATGAGATTAACAACTTTTGACCGTCTGCACCAGCTTACATTGATGCCGCGATTATTTCCGGTAAATTGCTATGTATTTGAGGAAGAGGAAGGACTCATCTTAATTGATGCTGCTTTAAAAATGGCGGCGAACTCGATCATCGAATTTGCCCGTAAAAAGAACAAACCAATTCATAAGATTATTCTCACTCATAGCCATATGGATCATATCGGCGCATTAGATGAGGTGAAGAAGGCTTTTCCAGAGGCAGTTGTCTATTTATCAAAACGAGATGCACGCCTTTTTGAAGGTGACTTTTCCTTGCTCCCTGATGAACCTCAGCAAAAAATTAAAGGCAGTTTTATGAAAAATATTCATACAAAACCAGATGTGCTTGTCGAAGAAGGAGATGAGATTGGGCCGCTCAAAGTGATTGCAACACCAGGGCATACACCCGGCAGCATTTCTTTATACGATGAAAGGTCAGGAGTTGTCATTGCAGGGGATGCACTTGTGACAAAAGGCGGCTTATCGGTTACGGGTGAGTTTCGGTGGAGCTTCCCGTTCCCGGCATTTGCCACATGGGATGCAGAAACCGCATTAAAAAGCGCTGAAAAATTACTAGCGCTGCGCATATCCTGTCTTGCTGCAGGACATGGTGACCTTATTATAGAGCCTCATGAAAAGCTTCAAGCTGCCGTTAAAAAAAGACAGCACCAGCTAAAAAAAGGAGGGCAGTAAACCGTGTCTCCAAGAATGGGAATTACACAAGAAAAAATTATGGATACAGCGGCTGCATTTGTTGATGAAGAAGGCTTCTCCGCTTTGACTATTGCTACATTGTCTAAAAGACTGAATATCAGGCCGCCTTCTCTTTATAATCATGTATCCGGCCTTCATGAGATTCAGGCAGCACTCGCAGTAAAGGGGCTCTCCATGCTTTGTGAGGAAGGGATGCAAGTCACAGAGGGGCTAGAAAAAGAAGAAGCTGTTTTAGCCTTTGCCAGACAATATGTGCAATTTGTCCGAACACACCCCGGTCTTTATGAAGCTGCCTTTTCACATATGAACGAAAAAGAAGTACGACTTGCAGCAGAGCGCCTTGTTCAGTTTGTTCAATCCATTATGTCACGCTTTGGTGTAAAAGAAGAAGAAATGACGCATGTCGTCAGAGGATTGAGAAGCTTACTGCACGGCTTCGGTGATATTTCTAATAAAAAGGGATTTCAACGAAAAGAACAGCTTGAAGAAAGTGTGAGCTATGCGGTTCGGCTCTATATCACAGGTGTATTGCAAAAAGAAGATCTGTCTATTTGACAGGTCTTTTTTTATAGCAAATCGATATTATAAAGGAGCGTCCGTCTGGCACAATTTTTAGCGAGAAAAACGAATAAAGATTTGACAGTTTTGTGAAACATGGTATGCTTATTATGTGAAATAATTCACATAGAGGAGTAGAGGCAGATGAAAAGAAAGCCTGTTTATGTGGAAACAACCATTCATGCACCTTTAGAGAAAGTATGGGAATATACGCAAAATCCAAAGCTTCATGAACAGTGGGATTTGCGCTTTTCAACCATTTCATTAAATGGACCTCAAGATGAACAGCCCCAAACCTTTTTGTATGAAAAGCATCTTGGGTTTGGTGTAAGTGTCACAGGGACAGGAGCATATCGAACTAGAATGATGGATGAACGGAATGAACGGGCATCCTCGCTTAAATTCAAATCGTCACACCCATTGTCTTTTATCAAAGAAGGCGGCGGTTATTGGAAATATGTGAAAACGAACGATCATATTGTGTTTCAAACGCAATTTGATTATGAACCGAAAGAAGGAAAAGGATGGGCGTGGGCAGATCGATTTCTTTTTCGCCCGATGATGGGGTTTATGACGGCCTTTAGTTTTGGCGCACTAAAGACGTGGCTTGAAAAGGGTACGCACCCTCGGTTGTTACTGGAGAGAACACTTGCCCATTATGGAATTTGTTTGCTGTTTGCCATCGTCTGGCTATGCCAAGCGGTTATCCCTTTTTCACATTCTGCTTTTGATCATAGTACCGGATTTCGGTTGTTTTATGCCCTTATAGGCGTATCATGGCTGATACCTAAGCTATCAAAGAAATATTTGTTCATTCTTCAAAGTGTGTTTCTGCTGCTGATGCTTTGTATCGGGATTCTATCCCCCCAAACGACACTCCATGAGCCGCTTGTGATGAGTGCATTTTTGATCCTATCCATTGCAGGAATGATTAATTTAAAAGATTGTATAGACGTATTTTCGATCAAACGAAAAAGGGGAGGTAGACATGGTCGTTCATCGTCATCAAGTAAAGGATTACGATAAGCTTCATCCAAAATTAAAAGAGAGATACAACCGTGCGTTTACCGCAGAAGGCACTATGGAGGAAATAGGCGGCGGAACGAGGCTCATTCGATTTTTCTTCAAAATTGGTCCACTGTTTCGCTGTTTTTTCCCTGAGAGAGGAAAAAACATTCCTTTCCGGATTGTGAATAAACCCTTTATGACAAATAAGGGAGAGGAAGGCATGCACTGGTTTCGTACGTTTTATTTCCCAAAGAAGGAACGGCACTTTGATGCAGATATGATCATTGATGAGAAGAGTCATAAAGTACTAGACTATTTTGGAAAGCCTAGACTTCTTATGTCAGAGCTTCATTTTACAGTAACAAAGCACGGGTTCCTTCGCATTCAATCCGGCCGTCAGAAGCTGCTCATGTTAGGACGTGAGTGGCCGCTGCCTTCATGGCTTTACGGTGTGTCAGATGTCACAGAAGGCTACGAGGAGCACGCGGGTGTGTATACTATTGATGTGCATGTGAAAAACCGATTGTTTGGGACCCTTTTTACATATAAAGGCCGGTTTACTGAAAGGGTGATGTCTCATGATGAATAAATGGCATTTGATATCAAGCCTCGTCTTCATGTGCTGTTTTATCGCCACCCGCTTGATGACAGGTCCGGTAGCAGAGTTATTTGTACTGATAGCCATTCTGTTTTTCCTTCCTGCAATTTTAGCCTTTTTTGTGAAGGAAGAGAGGGAGAGTAAGCCGGGGATACTGCTCGGCTTTTTAATGAAAGCCTTTCCATTAGCTACTCTTTGTGCAACGGCTGCATTCATCTATCATTCTGCTTTGTTTGCATCGGGATGGTTTTTGTATACGATTCTTTTGGGGTTATATGGCTGTACTCGTTTGCTGAAAAGGGGAATCTTTCCGCTTCATGAATGGATCATCGATGGTGCATGGATGTATCTCGCTTTAGGAGGGCTTTGGTTTTGGCTGTACACGGCAGATATACAGGTGATGACCTTTTCACCAATCATCGTGCTTTTGACCGCTATTCATTTTCACTACTCGGCTTTTTTTATCCCGCTTTTCTATGGATTTTTAGGGAGACAGAGAAAAAAAGAGACAGCTTTATACAAAGCGGCAGGCTGGGTGATTTTGCTGTCGCCTGTGATGATTGCTGTTGGGATTAGCTTCTCCCGTCTATTTGATACGTTCAGCGTCACGCTATATGTCATTGCACTCTACTTGTACGGAATTCTCTGTATGAAAACAAGGTTTCGAACGAATGTGGCAAAAGTGCTGATTGTGTTTTCTAGCTGCGTCTTAATGGGAACGATCGTGCTATCTCTTCTTTATTCCGCTGGCATGCTCATGCGCGTGACCTACATCAGCATTGATCAGATGATTTGGTTTCATGGCAGTATTAATGCCTTTTTTGTTATTTTACCAGATTTGATTGGATGGTTGATCGAAGGGCCAAAGGATCAATTGAAGCAGAAGGATTTTCCGATATCAAGGGTGCATGGCCGTTTTCATTTGATCTCTTTTCAAAAGGAAAGAATGTATGATCAAGAGAAGCTCGGTTTAGTCGATTCACTTGATGATTTAAATGGAACGACGTTCTCAGCTGAAAAGGTGTCACCTGTGATTCGAAGGTTTTATGAAAATCCGACTGCATTTACGTTAAAAGCAGCAATCTGTTTTCATTGGTGGGTGAGGCCGTTTGTTTTTTTACTTCAGCCCATTTTTAAGAAAATAGGGCAGCTCTATTTGGGAACATCTCGTATGCCGTATGAAATGAAGGGACGTCTGACTACATTTCAACATCCGAAAGAAGAGCGAAAGAATGTCAGGGCGTGGATTCGTCACAACGAAAAAGGGGAGCAGGTCTTTTTTGCACTTTATGCTCATCATCACGATGCAGCTGCGGGCTATATGAATATTGCGCTGCCGCTGCCATATTCTCAGATGACCGCCATTTTAAAACCTTTTAATGAAAAGGAGGACTTTCTATTAAAAAGTGCATGTCCAAAAGGCAGTACCGGTGACGAAGGATTGTATTTGCATACGCCTTTTATCACCATGAAACTGCCAATGGAAGAAAGCTTTCATATGAAGCCGGAGACAGATAAAAGTCTCACAGCCGTTCATCAAATGAAGCTATTCGGTATTCTCTTTTTAACGATTCGTTATCAAATTGACAGTGAAAGTCACCCTGTTAGTCAATGATGTCACATGGTTCACCGTGCCGAATGATGTTCACAATCGCTTGCCCATCACTCGGATGATGATCTGCATACTGGACTGGCAGCAGAGCAAAAAATACATAGTAGACAGAGAAGTAAGCAAATTGATAGAAAAATTGATGTTCTGGCAGGATATCATTGGCGATCATTGTATTCAGTATGAGAACACTGAGCAGGTTGCATAATGATCCGCCTAGGTAGACAAGAATGTGCGAGAATCGGTTATTTTTCCTCATTTCTTCATAATGGCAAAATGCATCTAGAAAATAGATTCGTCTAATTTCAACAACACCTATTTTCAATACTTTTTTGCCTCTGCCAAGAGCAAAAGAAACCTTTGCACCAAACATCCATGCGACCATAATATGGCCAAGCTGATGCAAGATGGCAACGATAGGAAGAATGACGAAAAACGACCAGCAAAATGTCCACATATCTGATAATGTAAACAAGTGTTAACCCCTCCCCAATATATTTGGGAGGAAGCAGTAGGATTATTTGCCATTTTACTGAATTCATTTTCAGGATGCAAATATTTAATACATGACGATAAAAACATTATGTAAACTAAAGGGTAGTTTTTGCGGTGAATCGGCTTTTTGACTCACTTTTTTACGAAATGAATGTGCTACAATGAAAAAACAATTGATGAATCTAGTAAATGAACCTACCCTTGAATGAAGAGGAGAGAATCAGATGGCAGATATTGAACAGTTTTTGGCGTTAGATATTCGTGTTGGGACGATCATTGAAGCAGAATTCTTTGCAGAGGCAAGAGTACCTGCATTAAAACTCAAGATTGATTTTGGTGAAGAGGTTGGTCTAAAGCAATCCAGTGCTCAGCTGACAAAACGTTATACGGCTGAGAGTCTTATTGGCAGACAAATCGTAGCAGTCGTCAATTTTCCGCCAAGAAGAATTGCAGGGTTCAAATCAGAAGTGCTTGTCTTAGGGGGCATGCCGTCAAAAGAAGACGTGGTTTTACTAGCCACAGATGAGCCTGTTGAAAATGGAACAAAAATAGGGTAATAAAAAAGACATCTTCCTGAGAAGATGTCTTTTGCGTATTGAGGCGGAATAACCACACGCCACATTCGTGTGTGTCTCAAGGAGACATGTTACCCGACTTACACAATTCAGCTCATCGCTTGATTAATATAGCATGAGGTGATCGGAATTGCAACCATTAAATGCTTTACTTCAGTTTTTCACGTCATTTCAGCAGAAAGATGACAAGAAATCAATTATTTGGATTATTTTTTCAAAAAATATTGAAAAGTCAGATCAGATTTTATAAAATGAATTCATCTTAGTTTGTTTAGTCGATAAACTAAGATGAATTCCAAGTGATGATCCGGTCATTAAAGGGGATGATTCCGTCATTCAAATCATTTGCTGTGTATGTGGGCTAAGCTGAAAGGATCAGAAGTTCAGCTTCATTTTTACAACAAATTGAAAGCGCTTTATATTCTTTGTATTGACTGTTGCTGCCCTCCATCATCTGTTCATTAGAAGAGGCTAAGAGAAGAAGGGAGAAAGCTCATGGTAAGTGAGAATTTAAAAAAGATTCGTATGTCTGAAAAAGTGGGATATGCTTCAGGAGATTTCGCATGTAACTTAATTTATGCAACTGTCTCTACGTATCTATTATTTTTTTATACAGATGTGTATGGTTTATCAGCGGCGGCAGCAGGAACAATGTTTTTAGTTGTCCGCGCCATTGATGCGCTTGCAGATCCGTTTATTGGTGCATTGGTGGATCGAACGAACAGCCGTTTTGGCAGGTTTAGACCTTACTTGTTATTCGGTGCGTTTCCTTTTGTGGTACTTGCTATCCTTTGCTTTACAACACCTGATCTTTCTGAAATGGGTAAACTCGTTTATGCCTACATCACGTATGTTGGTTTATCACTTACATACACATTCATCAATGTTCCTTATGGTGCTTTAACATCTGCAATGACAAGAAATAACCAAGAGGTTGTCAGTATTACGTCTGTTCGTATGCTTTTTGCTAATCTCGGAGGTCTAGTTGTTGCTTTTTTTGTTCCTTTTCTTGCGACTTTTTTAAGCGATAAAACAGGAAATACAGCCCTCGGCTGGCAGATGACGATGGCTTTTCTCGGCGTTCTTGGCGGTGCATTACTTATTTTCTGTTTTAAAAGCACGAATGAACGTGTCACGCTTCAAAAGCCGGAGGAAAAAATTAAGTTCAGTGATATCTTTGTGCAGTTACGTGTGAATCGTCCGCTTGTTGTATTAAGCATTTTCTTTATTATTATTTTTGGCGTGAACTCGATCAGTAACTCTGTTGGGATCTATTATGTGACGTATAACCTCGGCAGAGAAGATTTAGTGAAATGGTACGGACTCATTGGCAGTCTGCCAGCTTTAATGGTGCTGCCGTTTATTCCAAAACTGCACAAGCTGTTAGGAAAGAAAAAGCTGCTGAATTATTCATTATTGCTGAATATCGTAGGTCTTCTTGCATTACTTGTGATACCGCCGAGTCAAATCACTTTAATACTGATTTTTAGGCTCGTTGCAGCTGCAGGAAGTATTACAGCCGGTGCTTACATGTGGGCGCTCATTCCTGAAACTGTTGAATATGGCGAATATAAAACAGGAAAAAGGATGGGCGGGCTCATCTATGCCATCATCGGATTCTTCTTTAAATTTGGGATGGCATTAGGCGGGATTGTGCCAGGGCTTGTACTCGATCGCTTTGGCTATGTTGCGAACCAAATGCAATCACCAGAAGCTTTACTTGGCATTTTAATCACGACAACGGTGATTCCTGTATGCTTACTGATTTTAGCGATGGTGGATATTAATTTTTATAACCTTGACGAAGAAAAACATAAAAAAGTCGTACGGGAGCTTGAGAATAGAGACAAAGTGTATATCGATCATATGGACGATTTTAAAATGTAGGTCTCTGAAAGAGGAGGAAGTTCAATGAAGATTACCAATCCAGTGCTCAAAGGGTTTAATCCTGATCCAAGTATTTGCCGTGTAGGAGAAGATTATTATATGGCTGTCTCTACATTTGAATGGTTTCCAGGGGTGCAAATTTATCATTCAAAGGATCTCGTCCATTGGCGTCTTGCTGCGCGTCCATTGCAAAAAACGTCGCAGCTGGATATGAAGGGGAATCCTGACTCTGGCGGGGTATGGGCGCCGTGCTTAAGCTATGCTGATGGGCAGTTTTGGCTTATTTATTCAGATATCAAAGTAGTAGATGGCCCATTTAAAGACGGTCATAATTATTTGGTCACGGCAAGCGAGGTGGACGGCGATTGGAGTGAACCGATCCTGCTCAACAGCTCCGGCTTTGATCCATCTTTATTCCATGATCACAGCGGGAAGAAATACGTCTTAAATATGCTGTGGGATCATAGGGAAAAGCATCATTCGTTTGCAGGTATTGCCTTGCAGGAATATAGTGTGGCTGAAAAGAAGCTCATCGGACAAAGGAAGGTCATTTTTAAAGGCACACCGATTAAATTGACAGAAGCGCCGCATCTGTACCGTATCGGTGACTACTACTATTTATTAACGGCAGAAGGAGGTACCCGGTATGAGCATGCAGCAACGATCGCCCGGTCCTCTCATATTGAAGGGCCTTATGAGGTTCATCCTGATAACCCGATTTTAAGTGCCTTCCATGTGCCTGAACATCCGCTTCAAAAATGCGGGCATGCTTCAATCGTTCAAACGCATACAAATGAATGGTATCTCGCTCATCTCACTGGCCGCCCGATTCAATCAAGCAAGGAATCTATTTTTCAACAGAGAGGGTGGTGCCCTTTAGGAAGAGAAACAGCGATACAAAAGCTTGAATGGAAGGATGGCTGGCCTTATGTTGTAGGCGGAAAAGAGGGGACGCTAGAGGTTGAAGCGCCAAAGATCGAAGAAAAGGTTTTTGCACCAACCTATCATACAGTCGATGAATTTAAAGAATCAACACTAAATAGACACTTCCAAACATTAAGAATTCCGTTTACCGATCAGATTGGTTCGTTAACAGAGAAACCTCAGCATTTAAGGTTATTCGGCCGCGAATCTTTAACGTCTAAGTTTACCCAAGCATTTGTTGCAAGACGCTGGCAAAGCTTTTATTTTGAAGCAGAGACAGCTGTTTCGTTCTTCCCAGAAAACTTTCAGCAAGCCGCAGGTCTTGTGAATTATTATAATACGGAAAACTGGACAGCACTCCAGGTGACATATGATGAGGAACTTGGCCGCACGCTTGAACTATCTGTCTGTCAAAATCTTGCCTTTTCTCAGCCATTGACACATAAAATCATCATTCCTGACGAGGTCACTTATGTCTATTTAAAAGTGACCGTTCGGAAAGAGACATATAAATATTCTTATTCATTTGATCAGAAAGAGTGGAAGGAAATTGATGTACCGTTTGAATCCATCCATTTATCCGATGATTTTATTCGAGGTGGGGGGTTTTTTACAGGGGCATTTGTCGGTATGCAGTGCCAAGATACGAGCGGCGAGCGTCTTCCTGCTGATTTTCACTATTTTCGCTATGAGGAAACAGACGAATAAAAAAGACAACTCGCTACGAGCTGCCTCTTTTTGAAAAATATATAGATTAGGTTGTGAGGGTGGCATCTTGCAGAAAAGCTTCTATGACAAGAGATGTCATCCCCAATACTGGTGCATTGTGTCCTAATGATGAAGGGAGCAGCTCTACATGTGAGCTGAATTGCGTATCCATTCGCGAGGATACCTCCTCCTTAATCACATGTAGAACCGCCTGATGTGATTCGATCACTTTGTTTCTTAAAATAATGGCTTGCGGGTTAAAGGTATGCAGGACGTTTGTGAGACCGACACCAAGGTAAAAGCCAAAGTTGCGCAGGGCATTGAGCGTTTTCATATCATTTAACTTGGCCAGCTGTTCCAGGTCTTGATGGGAGATGTGCTGATCATCTGTTTGAAGAGACTGAAACAAGGCCTTCTCAGAAGCATACAATTCCCAGCACCCACGGTTCCCGCAGCTACATGTCGGTCCGTTAAAATCGATTGTCATATGTCCCATTTCACCAGAAAAGCCATACGCTCCTCTGTATAAATGATGATTGATGATGATTCCGATCCCGATGCCAGTGCCGATGCTTGCATAGATCAAATGGTCATAATGTTTAGCGGCACCAAAGATTTTTTCACCATATGCACCGGCATTTGCTTCATTTTCAATGAAGATCGGTACTTGGAATGTCTCTTGCAGCGTGGTTTTCAGATCAACATTTTTCCATTTTGAATGAGGCGTAAACACGATTTGTTCACCTGCATCCACTAAACCATGTATGCATAGGCCAATGCCAATGAGCCCGTATGGGGAAGAGGGCATTTGTGTGATGAGCTGCTGTATTAATTCAATTAATTTACGTATCGTCACCTCAGGAGAGCTGGGTGGGAGCTTGATCTGCTCTTCGTAAAGAATAGACCCTTCAAGGTCAGTTAATATGCCATTGACATAATCAACGCCGACATCGATTCCGATGGAACAGCCAGCACGTTTATTAAACATCAATAAAACCGGTCTTCTCCCGCCGCTAGACTCACCTTGACCGATTTCATAGACAAGATGTTCTTTCATTAACGTACTTACTTGAGAGGAAACAGTCGATTTATTTAATCCAGTGCGTTCAGATAATTTTGCTCTCGAAATGGGCGCATGCTGGAGAATTTCTTTTAATAATAGTTTTTGATTTATTTTTTTGACAAAGTTCTGATCAGCGATATCCACGTTATCCACTCCATTTGTTTCGTCTTTAGATTAAGTTGAGAAGAGCTGCTTTTTTTCGCATGTATTCGATAAGAAAGATGATTTTAACTTTATTATAACGAAAATATTTTTAAAAAACTAAAAAATATGGAAAATTAAAAGTGATTTTTTCATAGATTGATCATTAGTTTGTTGTATCAACTTACAAAGTGTACTCAGGAGGAATGAAGAATGGCTAAATCAAATATGAAAACATTATACAGTCTAGAAGGAATCGGCAAAATTCAATATGAAGGAAAACAATCAAAAAATCCACTCGCTTTTCAATACTATAATCCAAGCGAAGTGATTGGCGGAAAAACAATGAAAGACCACCTGCGTTTTTCAGTCGCTTATTGGCATACATTGACGGCTGATGGAACAGACATGTTTGGAACTGGCACGATGCAAAGAGCATGGGACTCCTATAGCGGAATGGATTTAGCAAAAGCTAGATTGGAAGTCGCTTTTCAGCTTTTTGACCTATTGGATGTTCCGTATTTTTCATTCCATGACCGTGACATTGCGCCAGAGGGAGAGACGCTTCAAGAGACGAATCAACAATTAGACATCATTTTAGAAAGAATGAAAGAATACATGAAGCAAAGCGGAGTAAAGCTGCTGTGGAACACAGCTAATATGTTTAAGCACCCTAGATTTGTTCACGGCGCTGCGACATCTTGTCATGCAGATGTCTTTGCCTACGCGGCTGCACAGGTTAAAAAAGGCATCGAAACCGCCAAAGAACTTGGTGCAGAAAATTATGTTTTCTGGGGTGGACGAGAAGGGTACGATACGCTGCTCAATACAGATATGAAAAGAGAGCTTGATCACATGGCGGCTTTCTTGCATATGGCTGTTGATTATGCAAAAGAAATTGGGTACACTGGCCAATTTTTAATCGAACCAAAGCCAAAGGAGCCAACCACTCATCAATACGACACAGATGCAGCGACATCCATCGCCTTTTTAAAACAATACGGATTAGATTCCCATTTTAAATTAAATATCGAGGCCAATCATGCGACACTGGCCGGCCATACGTTTGAGCATGAATTACGTGTCGCAAGAATACATGGGCTCCTCGGTTCTGTTGATGCAAACCAGGGCAATTCGCTTCTTGGGTGGGACACAGATGAATTTCCAACCGATCTGTATGCGACAACTCTTGCCATGTATGAAATTTTGCAAAATGGCGGGCTAGGGGCAGGCGGTCTTAATTTTGATGCAAAAGTGAGAAGAGCTTCCTTTGAACTTGAAGATATTTTATATGCTCATATTGCTGGGATGGATGCATTCGCAAAAGGACTGCGGGTCGCTCATAGACTCATAGAAGACCGTGTGTTTGAGGATGTTATAAAGCACCGGTATCGCAGCTTTTCTGAAGGAATTGGACGTGACATTTCAGAAGGGAAGGCAAACTTTCATACATTAGAAGAATATGCGCTGAAACATCCTTTGATCAGAAACGAATCGGGAAGAGAGGAACAGCTGAAAGCCCGTTTAAATCAATACTTGTTAGAAGATTAATTGAAGGGGCTGACCTGTTTTGAAGGAGTGAAAACATGAAATATGTGATGGGAATTGATCTTGGAACGAGCGGGGTCAAGGCGATATTAGTGGATGAGTGCGGGAAGGTGTGCTGTGAAGCCTCTAAGCCGTACCGCCTCATTCAAGAGAAGCCTGGATATTGTGAGCAGCACCCCGAGGATTGGGTAAACCAGACAATGGCTGTGATGAAAGAACTGATGGCAAAGCAGCCTGTTCATTCAAGACAAGTTGAAGGCATCAGCTTTTCCGGCCAGATGCATGGATTAGTTCTATTAAATGAATCTCGCGAAGTGCTCCGCCCTGCAATTTTATGGAATGATACACGAACGACAGTACAATGTGCACACATCACAAAAAAGCTGGGAGACCGGCTGCAAAAGATCACAAAAAACCAGGCGTTAGAAGGATTCACACTGCCAAAATTATTATGGGTAAAGGAACATGAACCACATATTGATCAGCAAATCGACATGTTTTTACTCCCAAAAGATTATGTCAGATTTCGTTTAACTGGCGCTGTCCATATGGATTATTCTGATGCGGCTGGCACTTTGCTTTTAAATATCGGTGAACAGATGTGGAGTGAGGAGATTTGTCAGGCATTTGATATTTCCCCTCATATTTGCCCGCCGCTTGTCACATCAGAGGCGGAGGTTGGTACACTTTTGCCGCACATTGCACGTGATGTTGGGATGAAAGACGGCGCGAAGGTTTTTGCCGGCGGGGCAGATAATGCTTGCGGAGCAATTGGTGCTGGCATCTTGTCCTCTGACCGCACGTTATGCAGCATCGGCACATCTGGGGTGATTCTCTCCTACGAAGAGGATCATGAAAGGGAGCTTCAAGGGAATTTACATTTGTTTCATCATGCAAAAAAAGACGCTTTTTACACAATGGGTGTCACCCTCTCAGCAGGATATAGTCTTAACTGGGCAAAACACTTACTGGCACCTGAGGAATCGTTCCAATCACTTTTAGAAGGTGCGGCTCATGTATCGCCAGGAGCGAAAGGATTGCTCTTTACTCCCTATTTAGTCGGGGAAAGAACACCTCATGCGGATTCGATCATTCGCGGCAGCTTGATTGGATTAGACAGCAGGCATGAAAGGGCACATGTTGTCAGAGCTGTGTTAGAGGGAATTACCTTTTCGCTAAATGAATCTATCACATTATTCCGGCAGGCAGGAAAAAACATAGATTCTATTGTGTCCATTGGTGGCGGTGCGAGAAGCCGGACTTGGCTTCAAATGCAAGCAGACATTTTTCAGGCTGAAGTCATCCAGTTAGACAATGAACAAGGGCCTGCTTTAGGTGCAGCCATGCTTGCTGCGGTTGGCTGCGGATGGTATCCGTCACTTGAAGTATGTGCTAATCAATTGATCCATCAAGCCGCTGTTTATGAACCAGAGCAGCAGCATGCGGAAGTATATGCTGATCTATTTCATTTGTATCAAAGGATTTATACACAAACAAAAGATATCCATGCCGGGTTAAAGCAGTATCGTTCCATCTAACTGAGAAGGCTGCATGAAAGGAGGTGATGGGTTTTTCACCTTAGGGATGACAGAACAATACGGATGAAAAAAGGAGAGGGATGGAAAATGAATTTGAAAAGATTGAGGCTTTTGTTTGTGGTGTGTATTGGATTTGTGCTGACACTGACGGCTGTGCCAGCTCATGCGAAAACGATTTATAATAATGAAATGGGTACACATAGCGGATACGATTATGAATTATGGAAGGATTATGGAAACACCTCAATGACACTCAATAACGGCGGGGCATTTACTGCAGGCTGGAACAGTATCGGAAATGCTTTATTTCGGAAAGGAAAGAAGTTTGATTCCACTAAAACTCATCATCAGCTTGGCAACATCTCCATCAATTACAACGCAAACTTTAACCCAGGCGGGAATTCCTATTTATGTGTCTATGGCTGGACACAATCTCCATTAGCAGAATACTACATTGTTGATTCATGGGGCACATATCGTCCAACAGGAGCGTATAAAGGATCATTCTATGCAGATGGAGGCACATATGACATTTATGAAACGACCCGTGTCAATCAGCCTTCCATTATCGGGATCGCAACCTTTAAGCAATATTGGAGTGTACGTCAAACAAAACGTACAAGCGGAACGGTCTCCGTCAGTGCGCATTTTAATAAATGGGAAAGCTTAGGAATGCCAATGGGCAAAATGTATGAAACAGCATTTACTGTAGAAGGCTACCAGAGCAGCGGAAGTGCGAATGTGATGACCAACCAGCTGTTTATTGGACGATAAAAGCTTATCAAAAAGCCAGCAGTTTTTGCTGGCTTTTACTTTTTCTATGATAATTTTTCAACTTCTACTCTGCCAGAAAAGAACGTCGCGCCGCCGCCCATATCTGCCAATCGATCAGGCGTTAACCCATTCACTAAATGCTTTTTGCCTTTTTGATCTGCCCATAATCCTTGACTGACCACAACACCAGATAATACATTTTGACCGACTGACACGACAAGCTCACACTCTCCTCGATCGTTCAACACACGTACCATGTCACCATCTTCAATTTTTCTATCCTTTGCATCCTGTTCATTCATGTGAAGCTTCGGAAATTTCTCAAGCTTTTGATGCTTTTCATGAAGTGAGAAGGTGGAATTCAGAAAATTATGGTTCGGTCCCGGTATAAAGGTAAGCGGATAATCGCTTTCCTGATAAAGGGGCACATAGGTTGGAAGTGCTGGATACCCGTCTTTTTTCATTTGTTCAGAATAAAGCTCAATTTTCCCGCTTGGGGTTTGAAGCTTTAATTCCTCGAAAGGTCCACGTTTCGCTTTGATCCATTTCTTTTCTTTTAATGCCTCGTATGAAATGTCCTCATAATGCGGATTTTCTGCATGATGAAGAGCTTGTTCCATCAGTTCAGCATCTGTCTCGCGGAAGGCTTCATCTTCAAAGCCCATCGCATGGGCAAGCAGGCGGAATACTTCAGTATTGGATTTGCTTTCTCCGTAGCGCTCAATTACGGGCTCCTGAATTTGAATATAATGATGCCAGTATGATGTATAGAAATCCTCGTTTTCAAAGGCTGATGTCGCCGGCAAGACAATGTCTGCATACGCCGCTGTTTCTGTCAGGAATAAATCATGAACCACTGTAAATAAGTCCTCTCTCAGCAAACCTTCTCTGACTTTATTCGCTTCAGGTGTCACAACCGCTGGGTTGCACGAGAAGATAAAGAGAGAATCAACGGAAGGCTCTGCGCTTGTCAGCACGCTGCCCAGCTGATTCATATTAAATGATCTAGGCGTGCGTTCTTTTAATAAATCCGGCCGCTGAAGAGCTGTTTCATTATAGCTGAGAAAAGAAGAGTTTGATTTCATCGCTCCGCCGCCCTTTTGCAGCCATTGACCAGTCAGGGCAGGGAGGCAGGAAATGGTTCTAATACTCATCCCGCCATTATCATGGTGCTGCAAACCATTCCCAATCCGAATCAGAGAGGGCGATGACTCAGCGTACATTCTTGCAAGTGTAATGATATCGCCTTTAGGAACACCCGTGATGCGCTCAACTGTGTCTGGATCATACTGCTTTACATGCTCGCGCAGCTCTTTATGGCCGACCGTGTAATCCTCTAAAAATGCTTCATCTGTACGTTCCTCTTTAAAAAGGACGTGCATGATGCCAAGGGCAAGCGCACTGTCAGTACCAGGCCGAAGCGGAATGAACCAATCTGCCATCCGGCCGGTTTGGTTCTTGTGAACATCAATTACAACGATCTTCGCTCCTTGCTTTCTCGCTTTTTGTGCCAAGGTGATTTGGTGCATATTGGTCGATACGGCGTTGATGCCCCAAAAGATAAATAGTTTCGTATGAATGGTGTCTTCAGGATCTGTCCCAATGCTTGCACCCATTGTATATTTATAGCCAGTCGTTCCCGCAGACTGACAGATCGTCCGGTCTAACTGACTTGAACCAAGACGATAAAAAAAGCGGCGGTCCATACCTTCTGCGTTGAGATTGCCCATGTTTCCATAGAAGCTGTAAGGCAGAATGCTTTCTGGTCCTTTTTCTTCGATCAGCTTTGTCCATTTTTGCCGAATGGTTTCAATGGCTTCTTCCCACGTAATCGGTGTAAACTGACCTTCGCCTTTTTGGCCAACACGTTTTAAAGGAGTAGTCAGTCTTTTTTCATCATATAAACGGGCTGTGACATTACGCACTTTGTTGCATATGTTTCCTTGTGTGACAGGGTGGTCCGGATCTCCCTGCACTTTCACGATCTTTCCATTTTCTTTATGTATTAAAAGACCGCACTGATCCGGGCAGTCTAACGAACAAACTGATTTGAATATTCCGTCTTTCATCGCTGTATAATCGGTCATGAGTTTTCGGCTTCCTTTCTGCATTCCGTTATCACTTTGTATGGATTTTATTTTAGCATGTTCGGAGGAGGAAGGTAAGAAAGAGATGATGAATTGAAGAAAATGAAAAAAAGCCCCTGAAAAGGGACTTTTAAAAACGGGTGACTTGTACAGGAAATTCTTTTACCCCAAAAACAAACGTGCTTTGAATAGGTTTTAGCTGATCTGTAGCGCAGGTGATGTCTTGAAACGTATGGAGTAAAACGTCAAGCGCAATGTTGCTTTCAAGCCGGGCAAGCGGTGCACCGAGACAAAAGTGAATGCCAAACCCAAAGCTCATATGTGGATTTGATTTTCGGTCAAGCCGGAACGTATCTGGATCTTCAAACTTCTGTTCATCCCGATTTGCTGAAGCAACCCAGCTGATGAGATAGTCTCCTTTTTCAATGCGCGCACCTGCAATTTCAACATCTTCTGCAGCGATTCGGCCAATGGCTTGGACAGGCGGATAATACCGCAGCGTTTCCTCAGTCAATTGAGGAATAAGAGAGGGGTCCTGCCGAACAGATTCAGCGATATGCGGCTGCTCTGTCAGCAGTCGTACGGCATTGGTTATTAAATTGGTCGTTGTCTCATTGCCTGCAACGAGTAGTAGAATACAAAAGCCAAGCAGTTCATTTTCCGTTAAACGCTCTCCATCAATTTCTGCTTGAATGAGAAGCGAGATCAAGTCATCGGCTGGTGTTTCTTTTCGTTTTTTGATCAAATGAGCAAAATAAACGGACAGCTCCTCTTCAGCGCGTTTCTGCATATCTATAACAGCCTGAATGGCTTCTTTTGATTCATCCTTAGCACCTGCCACAAGGGCATCAGAATGTTTTTTAATCAGCTCTCTATCCTGCACCTCTGCACCGAGAAGCTCAGCGATGATCATCACTGGCAGGGGAGCTGCTAAATCTTGCACAATATCAAACGTACGTTGATCCTTAACTTGATTTAATAGATCATGTGTCAAGTCTTTGATCTTATCTTCTAATTGTTTGATCGCTTTTGGGGTGAACGCTTTATTCACAAGCGCTCTCATCTTTGTATGTTTTGGAGGATCCATCGTTAAAATACTTGTTTTAGACGTGCTTCTTCCTCGCTGTGAAGAGAATACTTTAGGCTGCTTTAGAACAGATTGGATATCCGCATATCGAAAAAGATCCCAGCACTTTCTTGTCTCATCATATCTAATATCACTTTCTGCACGCAGCTCATTGTAAATAGGGAATGGGAAAAGAAGGTCATCGGTAGAACGAATTTCTTTCATTGGAATCACATTGACATAGTTTTCTTTCACTTTCATTATGAACGCTCCTTTTTCACATGATTTCTCTTTCACGGTATCACCAGTAAAATATCATTTCAACGGACATGTTTTCTAAAATATGTCAATAGTCTAATCGAAAGATTCAAGCACATTCACTATATAGGAAAATAGAAAGTTATTAAAATGAGAGCGCTTTCTAAAAAATAGAATTGAAGTCACCGAAACCAAAAATAAAATGGTGAATCTAGTCGAACGAAAGGGTCCTATGATTCAAATGATAATAGTTCTTTTGATCTAAATTACTGTATTTGAAAAACACGGCTAACATACTTGTAGCAAGCTGCCGGCTATGCATTCGGGACTTTTGAAAAGCGCTGGCTCTTTCTTGACACGATTTCTCATCATGTTACGATTACTAACGTGCGAAAAACACGAACAAAAAGCGAACAAGGGAGAGGATCAATATCATTGATCAAAAGAAAGTTGCTTTCATTGGAGCAGGTTCTATGGCTGAAGGAATGATTGCAGGGATTGTGCGATCAGGACAGATGCCGCTAGACCAAATTTACGCAACAAACAGACAAAATCAACTTCGATTGAATGAACTAACGAAACGATACGGAATCCAAACAGCCGCAATGGATTCATTTCCTTTTGAAGAAATGGATATGTTGATCCTGGCCATGAAGCCAAAGGATGCTGAAGCAGCCCTTGAATCATTAAAACCTCATATTCGGCCAGATCAGCTCATCATGTCTGTCCTTGCAGGTGTGAAGCTATCGTATATTGAAGACATGCTGCACGAAGGCCAGCCTGTTATGAGGGTCATGCCAAATACATCAAGTACGATCGGGGCATCAGCGACTGCTTTATCTGCTGGACGTTACGTGAAAAACGACCATATGAGCATAAGCCAGGCTCTTTTATCTGAAATGGGTGAAGTCTATACCATTCAGGAAGAGCAAATGGATATTTTCACTGGAATTGCTGGAAGCGGGCCCGCCTACTTTTATTTCTTAATGGAAAGAATCGAAGAAGCAGGAGAAGAGGCAGGTTTATCAAAGGAATTGTCTCGCCAAATTGGCGCGCAGACACTCCTCGGTGCGGCAAAAATGCTGCAAGAAACAGAGGAAAATCCTTCTGTCCTAAGAGAGAAAATTACGTCACCAAATGGAACAACTGCTGCAGGACTCAATGCATTAGATGATTTTGGCGGAGGAGAAGCGATCAAGCAGGCTGTCAAACATGCTGCCAATCGATCAAAAGAGATAAGCAATCAGCAAAAACAAAAAGTATCTATATAAATAGAGCTCAGGTACAGGAGTGATTAGGTGTACGCAGATAAAGAGAGAAAACGAATTGTTGTGAAAATCGGAAGCAGCTCTCTTACTAGCTTTCAAGGTGAGATTAGTTTGAAAAAACTAGAAAACCTCGTCAATCAAATTGTGAAACTCAAAGATGAAGGACACGAAGTCATTTTGGTTTCATCTGGTGCGGTTGCAGCTGGTTACCGAAAACTAGGATTTATCGATAGACCCAAAACACTGCCGGAAAAGCAGGCATCTGCCTCAATTGGGCAAGGGCTTTTAATGGAATCATACTCTACTTTATTTTTATCACACGGTTATATTGCCTCACAGCTCTTAATCACAAGAAGTGATTTTTCTGATGAAACGCGCTATCAAAATGTGCGTAACACAATGAACGTGTTATTAGATCGAGGCATCATCCCAATTATTAATGAAAATGATACAGTGACGATCAATCGGTTGAAGTTTGGAGACAACGATACATTGTCTGCAAAAGTAGCTGGACTCATTGATGCGGATTTCCTTGCCATTTTATCTGACATTGATGGCTTGTATGAAGATAATCCTCATACAAATCCCAATGCAAAGAGAATTCTCGAAGTGACAGACATCACAGAAGACATCGAAGCAGCTGCTGGAGACGCAGGCAGCAGCGTAGGTACAGGCGGAATGAAATCAAAGCTCGATGCGTTTAAAATATCAATGGCCGCAGGGATCAATGGCTTTTTAGGAAAAGCAGATACGCCTGACATTTTAGACAAAGCCATCAATGGGACAGAGGACGGTACTTATTTTACCGCTGACGAAAATGTAGCGCCGCTCAATTATAAGAAGCAGTGGATTGCCTTTCATTCAGGACCAAAGGGTGAGATCGTGGTTCAAGAGAAAACACAGGAATTCCTCATGCACCGTGAGGGAAGCCTTGATTCTGATGGGATTGTCAATGTGAAAGGTTCGTTTAAAAAAGGCGATGTTGTCCGTATTTTAGATCAAGATGGAAGAGAAATAGGGCTTGGCGTTGTGAATTATGCATCAGATGAACTCGCACGTAAGAGTGACTTGTTACAAGATGAAATCGTGCATGTTGTCGATCTTGAAGCATTTGTTTGTCATTTAGATTTATCCATTCCAGTTTGTTAACCAAAGGGAGGAATTCCATGACACTGACAGCTGAAGTTGTCACATCGGTCAAAGAAAAAGCGAAAAAAGCAAAGCATGTTTCAAAAAAACTAAGTTTACTTCAAACAGAGGAAAAGAATGACGCGCTGCTTAAAATGGCAGAGGCGTTAGAGCAAAACAGCCGCTTCATTTTACAGGAGAATCAAAAGGATTTAGATGCTGGGAAAGAAAAGGGCTTCTCAGAGGCACTTATGGATCGATTAATGTTAAACGAAGAAAGAATTCATGAGTTTGCTGAAAGTTTGCGGCTTGTGACGAGATTAACAGATCCTGTTGGAGAAATATTGGATGAATGGACTCTTGATAACGGCTTACACGTAAAAAGCCGAAGAGTACCGCTCGGCGTGATCGGGATGATCTATGAAGCGAGACCGAACGTCACTGTCGATGCAGCAGGCCTTGCCTTAAAGGCAGGCAACTCAGTGATTTTAAAAGGCGGTTCCTCCGCTATTTCTTCCAACAAAGCCATTGTCAGTGTGATCCATGAAGCATTGGATCAAACAACAATTCCGCGTGATGCGGTGCAATTAATTGAACAAACAGATCGTTCATCGGTTCAGGCGATGTTTCAACTAAAAGAATGGATCGATGTTTTAATTCCGCGAGGCGGAGCTTCCTTAATCAAAACAGTGGTAGAAGAATCCACTATCCCAGTGCTTGAAACAGGGACAGGAAACTGTCATGTCTTTATTGATCAAACCGCGAATGTGAAAAAAGCCATTGAGATTGTGATCAATGCAAAAACGAATCGTCCGGCTGTATGTAATGCACTTGAGACGCTGATCATTCATCGCGATTGGCTGAAAGAGAATGCAGCCTCATTAAATGAAGCTTTGCAGGAGCATCGTGTCACTGTACATGGCGACCAGGCAGCAGAGTCTTACTTTTCAAACGCGGTTCCTGCTGGAGAAGTGGATTGGACAGATGAGTACTTAAGTCTGGATCTTGCAGTAAAGGTAGTCGATTCAATTGAGGAAGCGATCAGCCATATCGATCAGTACGGCACAAAACATTCAGAAGCGATCGTGACAGAAGATGAAAAAAATGCACTCACGTTTCTAAACGAAGTCGATGCGGCGGCTGTTTATCATAACGCATCGACTCGCTTTACAGACGGCGGTGCACTTGGCTATGGAGCTGAAATCGGCATCTCCACGCAAAAGCTGCACGCCAGAGGGCCAATGGGACTTCCTGCACTCACGACAACTAAGCTGCTTCTGTGTGGTGACGGTCAGATTAGAAGCTAGAAAGATTCAAGAAACACTACCTTTTTATGAGGTAGTGTTTTTAACTTTATTTAAAAGAAATACACGTTATCCTACGTTTGCACAATTTTTCTTCATGACCTTCTCAAATTTAAAAAATTCAAATTCCTCTGGTGCTAAAGGTTCATTGCCTTGATGTGCTTCATGAGGTGCGTTTGGATCTGGATGGTGTAAGTGATAAAATTCAACTATTTGAAAGCCGCATTTATTGACATAAAAATGAATGTTGCGTTTTTCAAAGTATGGAGTCACAACCTCCCATACAATCGTTTCTGGATATTGCGCCTCGATGGCTTTCCATGCTGCCTGACCAATGCCCCGGCTGTGAAAGGATGATGAAATGTATAGCAAATCAACCGAGTTGTGATGTGTCTCTTGGTTGATTTTGATCACAACGCCGCCTGCCTTTTCACCATTTAGCATAATATGATAAACAATGTGTTCAATTGAATGAAAGGATTCATCAATCACTTCATCTGGAGGAATTGGTCCACCATGCGCATCGCCAAATGCATCGATCACGCCAGCTGTAAAAGCTTTCTGGAGCTCTTTTTTCATTGAAGGGAAGTCCTCTTTATTTGCTTGTGCTAATGTTACTTCATGTTGAGTTATTTTGTTCATTTTTTTATCCTTTCCATGCGTAGTGATGTTTCTGGATGTTATAATAAAGGATGGAGTTACTCCATAGTCAAGAAAGGAGCCTTCCTCATGATCAATGATGTGCAAAAAACGTTTTTTACTGGAGAATTTGCCAAGCTATTTGATGTCAAAAAAGATACGCTTCTTTATTATGATAAAATCGATTTATTTAAGCCGGCTGGTGTTCACGAAAATGGATACCGCTACTATACAATTGAGCAATTTGACCATTTTATTGCGATTCAATCCTTGCGGGCTGTTCAATTTCCGATCAAAGAGTTAAAACAATATTTCACAGAACCTTCCCGCGAAAGACTGCAAAGCCTAGCGGCCGACCAAATAAAAAAGGTCAAACAAGAGATTGAAAAACTTCAAGACATCCAGGCTTTTCTTATGCGGGTGATGGAGACGACACATGAATTAGCAAATGTGAAAATAGGGGAGGTCCTGTTTCAAGAGCTGCCAGAAGAACCTGTTGTACTAAGTGCATCAAACCCGATCGACTTCAATACACCTGTAGAAGAAATATCACGTATTGTAGGGGAATTTTTAAAGGGAGTTGGCATAAAAGGAGCTGCGGCAAATGGTTCTGTCTTAAAAAAGGAGCAGTTCCGTAAGCGGCACTATCATCAGTCAGATCAGCTGTTCTGCCGAATGGATGGCCCGGGGGCAGTCAAAAAACCTGGCGGGCTCTATGCGGTGATGTATGATCAAGGAACATTTGATGAGATCGAATCTGCTTATTCGCATTTGTTAGATGAAATCGAGAAAGAGGGCATGATGCTGGATGGAGATGTATTTGAGGAGTATTTACTTCATTCGCTCATGTCTAAAGATGAAGCAGAGTATATAACGAAGCTCAGTGTAAAAGTAAAGAAGCGAGCAGATGACAATTGAAAAGAGGATAGACAGCATGTGACATGCGTGTCTATCCTCTTTTTTTGATGTTATCCCACTTGATTTTCAGCAAATTGACTCATATATAAGTCTGCATAGAAGCCTTTTTGTTTTAAAAGTTCGCTGTGCGATCCTTTTTCAATGATGCTTCCATCCTTCATGACTAAAATAAGGTCTGCATCTTTAATCGTTGAAAGTCTGTGTGCAATCACGAAGCTCGTTCTGCCTTTCATCAATTCATTCATTGCTTTTTGAATATGCATCTCTGTCCGTGTATCCACACTGCTTGTTGCTTCATCTAATATCAAGATCTTTGGATCAGATAAAATGGCACGGGCGATGGTTAACAGCTGGCGCTGACCTTGAGACAAGTTGCCTGCATCTTCTGTTAACAGTGTGTCATATCCATCTGGAAGCGTGCGGATGAAATCATCTGCATAGGCATGTTTGGCGGCTTTGATGACATCCTCTTTGGAAACGTGCTGCCTGCCATAGGCAATGTTGTCGTAAATCGTTCCTTCAAAGAGCCATGTATCTTGAAGAACCATCGCAAATAATTCTCGTACTTGCTGACGGCTGAGGTCAGTTGTTTTGACACCGCCAATGCGTATGGAGCCCTGATCTAATTCGTAAAAACGCATTAAAAGATTAATGATGGTCGTTTTTCCCGCGCCTGTTGGTCCGACAATGGCAACCGTCTGTCCTTCTTGCACATCTAAATTCAAATCTTTAATAATCGGATGATCTTTTTCATATCCGAATTGAACTTGTTCAAAGCTCACATCGCCTGAGAGTGATGCAAGATCAATTGCCGCATCTTCTTCGGTACTTTCTTCTTCCTCATCAAGAATTTCAAAGACCCTTTCAGCAGAAGCGATCGCCGATTGAACTAAGTTTGCGACGCTTGATGCTTGCACAAGAGGTTGAGACATTTGCTGTGTGTATTGGATAAACGCCTGCACATCCCCGACACGAATGTTCCCGTTAATGACAAGAATCCCGCCGGCTACACTGACTGCCACATAGCCAAGGTTCCCGATAAAGGTCATCATTGGCATCATTAAACCAGAAATGAACTGTGCTTTCCTTGATGATTCATACAGCTTTTCGTTTAATTCATCAAATGTATCGATTGCTTTCTTTTCGTAGCCATACGCACGAACTGTCTGATGTCCTGTGAACATCTCATTGATATGTCCATTGATCGTGCCAAGCTCTTTTTGCTGCGCTTTAAAATGCTTTTGAGAAAATGACGTAATGCCGCGAATCGCAAACAGGCTGAGTGGCAGCGTCAAACATACAAGCAACGTAAGCAGCGGACTGATGAAGAGCATCATGACGACAATCCCAATGACTGTAATCACAGATGTAATCACTTGGGTGAGCGCCTGCTGAAGCGATGTATTAATATTATCGATATCATTCATCACACGGCTTAGCGTGTCCCCGTGGGTTGTTTTATCAAAATAACGAAGGGGGAGACGTGTGAGCTTGTCATTTGCTTCCTGCCGTAATTCAGCAATGGTCTGTTGAGAGACACCAGCCATGACATATTGCTGAACGAATGAAAAGAGGGAAGCAACGACGTACAGCACGACAAGCAGCAATAAAATCCGTGAAATGACATCAAATTGAACGCCTGTTCCATTCGTAAAGCTGTCAAATAGGGAAGAGGTGGCATCCCCAAGCAGCTTTGGACTAATGACGTTAAAGACAGTTGAACCAATCGCTGCAATAAAGACGATGATCAGCTGAAATTTTCTTGGTTTTAAGTAGCCTGTCAAACGTAGCAGTGTTTTCTTAAATTCCTTCGGTTTTGCGGCTGGCCCTTTAGGGTGGCCGCCTTTATGGCCCATGCCGGAAGACATTTTCTTACTCATCCTCGCTCACCTCCTGACCTTCCTGAGATGCGACAATCTCTTGGTATACAAGATTGTCCTTTAATAATTGTTCATGTGATCCGATACCTGCGATTTTCCCTTCATCAAGTACAATGATTTTATCACTATGTTTCACTGTACTGATTCGTTGAGCCACAATGATGAGGGCTGCATGAGCTTTTTCTGCTTCTAATGATGTCCGCAGCTTTGCATCTGTTTTGTAATCAAGTGCTGAAAAGCTATCGTCAAACAGATAGAATGATGGTTTTCGCACTAGCGCCCTTGCAATGGAAAGCCGCTGCTTTTGGCCGCCCGATAGATTGGAACCACCCTGATCAATTTCTGCATCAATTCCGCCATCTTTTTGCAAAACAAATTCTTCGGCCTGCGCAGTTCGCAGCGCCTGCCAGATGTCTTCATCGCTTGCATCCTGCTTGCCAAAGCGCACATTGTCGGCAATGGTTCCACTGAATAAAACAGCTTTTTGAGAGACATAGCCCATTTGGTTTCTCAGTTTCTCTTGTGGCAGCTTTCTAATATCTACACCATCTAGTGTAATCCGGCCTTCTGACACTTCATAAAAGCGCGTCATCAGCTGGAGAAGCGTTGTTTTCCCAGAACCCGTACTTCCGATGATGGCTGTCGTTTCACCAGTTTTGGCTTCAAACGTGATACCTTGAACGGCCGGTTTCTCAGCATTTGAGTAATAAAATGACACATCCTCAAAGCGAATGGATTGAGCGGGCTTGTGAAGGTCAGTCATAGACTCTTCTTTGTCTTTAATCTTCGGTTCCATGTTTAACACTTCATTCATGCGTTTAGCTGACGCTTGTGCTCTTGGGACCATAATAAAGCTCATCGACAGCATAATCAGTGCCATTAAAATCATCATCGCATATTGAATGAAGGCAATGAGATTCCCAACTTCCATTTCTCCGGCATCAATTCGGTTTGCACCAAGCCAGACAATGCCGATATTCGTGAAGTTCATGATGATCAGCATAAATGGAAACAAGTAAGCCATTAATCGGTTGACTTTAAGACCAGTGTCCTTATAGGACGTGTTGGCTTCTTGGAATCGTTCCTTTTCATCATCCACACGGTTAAATGCACGAATAACGCGGATGCCTGAAAGAGATTCCCGCATAATTAAATTCAGCCGGTCTGTTTTTTTCTGAAGCTGGCCAAATAGAGGGATGGCTTTTCTTGACACCAAATAGATGAATCCGCCAAGAAGGGGGAGGGCTGCCAAAAAGATAAGAGACAGGACAGCATCCCTGGAAACAGCCAAAATAATTCCGCCCACAAGCATGAGCGGGGCCCGCGTCATCATTTGTAAAATCATAATCGTCACATCTTGGACTTGTTTCACATCATTTGTTGATCTAGTAATAAAGGAAGATGTGCCGATCTTTTGAAATTCTTCTAATGAAAATTGTTCGACATGCACAAACAGCTGTCTTCTCATATCACGGCCGAAGCCAAGTGCTGTCTTTGATGACAAGTAAGACTTCCAAATGGTGAGCAAAATGGCGAGTAAAGAACAAGCCACCATCCAGCCGCCAACCTTCCATATGTAAGCAATATCTCCCTGGACGATACCGACATCAACGATATCTGCTGTTAACGTCGGTAAATACAGCTGGAGCATACTGCTTAAAAAGGTGAGAATGACAATGGACACTACGGACAGCCGATACGGCTTTAAAAACGATAAAATTGATTTCATACGAATACCTTTCTTCCATATAGTCTTTTGTTCTGTAACCCATCATATACAAAGAGGGATTATTTCTACAAATGAAATGTCTTCTTTTAATGAATTATTTATATTGTTCAATTTTAGAAAAGAAATCCTTCACAAACACATAAAAATCATGGGCAGAAGGAGACATTTCGCGCGTTTTAGATGCAATAATGCCAACCGTTCGTCTCACTTGAGGAAAATCGATCGGAATTTTCACTGTAAATCGCGGTGTTGTTTCATAAAAGGCGCTTTCGGGTAATAAGGTAACACCCATACCTGCCGATACGAGACCTTTAATCGCATCCAAATCTTCTCCTTCAGATGAAATGGTAGGCTCATAGCCTGCCTGCTTGCAAGCATCAACCGCAATTTGTCTCAGCACATACCCTTCAGGAAATAACACGAAATGATCCCTTCTTAAATCACTTAAATGAATACTCCTTTGTCCGCTAAAGGGGTGGCTAACCGGTAAAAGGGCATATATGCTTTCGGAAAACAAAATATTTCCTTCTATTTGAGAATCGTTTGTCGGTACGGGTCCTAAAAAGGCGAGATCGATATCTCGATTTTTGACCGCTTCAATGAGAAATTTATAGGATCCTTGACGAAGTAAAAAATCGACCTCTGGATATTCCTGCTTAAAGGCGGAGATGACAGAAGGGAGTACTTGGCTTGCTAGACTTGTAGGAAAGCCAATATTCACCGTTCCTTTGTGCGGATCTAAGTATTCATCAATTTGCTCTTTCGCATAATCAATGGCTTTGAGTGCAGTTCTGACATGATCTAAAAATTGTCTGCCGATCTTCGTTAATTTGATATTTCGTCCTTCTCGTTCGAATAAGGCCACTCCAAGTTCTTCTTCTAAATTCGCAATCTGCCGGCTGATGGCAGATTGGGCAACATGTAAGTTTTCAGCCGCTTCTGACACGTGTTCACGGTCTGCGACTTCTACAAAATAACGTAACTGACGAAGCTCCATTTTTGCACTTCACACCCATCTATCTCAAAAAGAGATTGTTTTGATCTAAATTATATATTGTTTATATCAATTTGAAAACTTAAAATAAGTTACAGAGTTTGTGAGATTTTATTACTGTGAAAAAACGGATCTTTTAAACGGGGGAGAGAAACGATGACTTATAATCAACTACCACAACCACAAGGTCTCTACCGTCCTGAATTTGAACATGATGCATGTGGAATCGGACTGTACGCCCATTTAAAAGGGGAGGCGACACATAGCATCGTCAAAAAGGGATTACAAATGCTGTGCCAGCTTGATCATCGCGGCGGGCAAGGCAGTGATCCGTATACAGGTGATGGTGCCGGTTTAATGGTACAGCTGCCAGACGCTTTCTTTAGAAAGAACTGCAAAGAATTTGCACTTCCTGAAAAAGGCCGTTACGGGGTAGGAATGGTCTTCTTTTCAAAAGATGATGACGAAAAAACGCGTCAAGCCATCGAACAGAAAATCAACGGGTTCATTAAACAAGAAGGCCAAACATTAATTGGCTGGAGAACGGTTCCTGTCGATCCAGGAAAAATTGGTACTGTCGCAGCGAAGAGCTGTCCTGTTGTGAGACAGGTCTTTATCGGAGCAAACGACAACATCACAGATCGTTTGTCATTTGAACGAAAATTATATGTCATCCGTAAGCAGGCTGAGAACTGGGGAACAAGAGAGGAAAAGCAATTTTACTTTGTCAGCCTGTCGAGTCAAACCATCGTATACAAGGGGCTTTTAACATCAGATCAAGTCGATGCTTTTTATCTTGATCTACAGGATGAAACATTTGTTTCTGCATTTTCACTTGTTCATTCAAGATTTAGTACAAATACATTTCCTACATGGGAAAGAGCCCATCCAAACCGTTACTTAATTCACAACGGAGAAATCAACACATTAAGAGGAAACATCAATTGGATGAGAGCAAGAGAACAACAATTCGTATCTGAAGCCTTCGGAGACGATTTAGACAAGATTTTGCCAGTGCTGAATGCAGACGGAAGTGATTCATCCATTTTAGACAATGCCTTTGAATTCTTTGTGCTTGCAGGCCGTACACCTGCTCATACAGCAATGATGCTGATTCCTGAGCCTTGGACGGAAAACACGCACATGTCGAAAGAGAAACGGGCATTTTATGAATACCATAGTTCTCTCATGGAGCCGTGGGATGGACCAACAGCCATTTCCTTTACGGACGGGAAACAAATCGGGGCCATCTTAGACCGAAATGGATTGAGACCGGCAAGATATTATGTCACGAATGATGATCATATCATTTTCTCTTCTGAGGTTGGCGTAATTGACACAAATGAAGAAGATGTGAAGTATAAAGATCGACTTGAGCCTGGTAAAATGCTGCTCATTGATCTAGAAGAAGGACGAATTATTTCTGACGAAGAAGTGAAATCGACCATTGCGAATGAACTGCCTTATCAAAAATGGCTCGATGAAGAAATGGTCCACGTCAATCGCTCGGAAGAAAATTCAGAAAATTCTAGTATAATGGATGATTTATTGACGCGTCAGCGTGCGTTCCATTATACGTATGAAGACATTCAAAAGTATTTAATTCCTTTACTAGAGGAAGGCAAGGATCCAATCGGGTCAATGGGAAGTGACACACCGCTTGCTGTGTTATCAGATCGTGCGCAGTCTCTTTTTCATTATTTTAAGCAGCTGTTTGCACAAGTCACGAACCCGCCGATTGATGCCATTCGTGAGCAGCTCGTGACATCGACCATGACTTGGTTAGGTGCCGAAGGAGATATTTTACACCCAAATGAATATTCATGCCGAAGAATTAAACTTTATACACCGGTCTTAACGAGCGGACAATTTAACGGCTTGAAAACGATTGTTCATAATGCCTTTAAAAGCAAAACAATCCATACACTTTTCACCGATGATATAAAGCGCGGACTGGATGCGATGTTTGAAGAGGCGGAAAAAGCGATCAGAGAAGGTGTCTCTTTATTAATCCTTTCAGATCGTGAAATGACAGCACAAAAAGTACCGATTCCACCACTTCTTGCGCTAAGTGCACTTCATCAGCACCTTGTGCGTCAAGGTCTACGGACAAAGGTCAGTCTGATCGTTGAATCTGGAGAGGTGAGAGAGGTCCATCATTTTGCCGCACTAATTGGCTACGGGGCAGATGCGATCCACCCTTACCTTGTCTATGAAACGTATAAACAGCTGATTGCAGACGAAGCGATTTCGATCAGCTTTGATGAAGCTGTTACAAAGTTTGGTAAAAGTGTGACAGAAGGTGTCGTCAAAGTCATGTCCAAAGTGGGGATTTCCACTGTGCAAAGCTATAGAGGCGCGCAAATCTTTGAAGCAGTCGGGATTAGTGAAGACGTCATTCAAGCGTATTTCACAGGAACAGCTTCTCAGCTTGGCGGGATTGATCTTGACACCATTGCTCATGAGGCAAAACTCCGCCATGAAGCAGGGTATCAAGCAGCAACTGACCAGACACTTGAATCAGGCAGTGAATTCCAGTGGAGAAAAAATGGAGAGCATCATGCCTTTAACCCAAAAACGATCCATACGCTCCAGTGGGCATGCCGTAATGAAGATTACGATCTATTTAAACAATATACAAAAGCAGCGGATGAAGAAAGAATCGGCTTCCTCAGAAACTTGTTTGCATTTCAGCCAAAACAAAAGCCGGTTCGTCTGGAAGAGGTTGAATCTGCTGAATCCATCGTGCGCCGCTTTAAGACAGGTGCCATGTCATTTGGATCTTTAAGTAAAGAAGCGCATGAGGCACTTGCGATTGCAATGAACCGAATTGGCGGTAAAAGTAACAGCGGAGAAGGCGGAGAAGATCCTGCCCGCTTTACAGTAGATGAACACGGTGATGACCGCAGAAGTGCGATTAAACAAATCGCTTCTGGCCGATTTGGTGTAAAAAGTCATTACTTGGTCAATGCAGATGAACTGCAAATTAAAATGGCGCAAGGAGCAAAACCTGGAGAAGGCGGACAGCTGCCAGGAAATAAAGTGTATCCTTGGGTGGCCGATGTACGTGGTTCTACGCCAGGTGTCGGATTGATTTCACCACCGCCGCATCATGATATTTATTCCATTGAGGATTTGGCACAGCTGATTCATGATTTGAAAAACGCGAACCGTGATGCACGCATCAGTGTCAAGCTTGTATCTAAAGCCGGCGTTGGTACGATTGCAGCAGGTGTAGCAAAAGGAACTGCGGACGTCATTGTCATCAGTGGTTATGATGGCGGTACAGGAGCTTCACCGAAAACAAGTATTAAACACACAGGGCTTCCTTGGGAGCTTGGATTGGCAGAGGCGCATCAAACCCTTGTGTTAAATGGTCTTCGCGAGAGAGTCGTTCTTGAAACAGACGGAAAGTTAATGACTGGCCGCGACGTTGTGATGGCTGCGATTTTAGGAGCAGAAGAATACGGCTTTGCGACAGCTCCACTTGTCGTGCTGGGCTGCGTGATGATGAGAGCATGTCATTTAGATACTTGCCCAGTCGGTGTTGCCACACAAAACCCAGAGCTTCGCAAAAAGTTCATGGGTAACCCTGATCACATTGTGAACTTCATGATGTTTATTGCAGAGGAAGTAAGAGAAATCTTAGCGGAACTTGGCTTTACATCAATGGATGAATTAATCGGACGTACGGACGTCCTAGCGGTCAGTGAACGAGCAAAAGCTCACTGGAAAGCAGGCCAGCTAAACCTTGAAACACTGCTTTATCAGCCAGAAGGAGCGCGGACATTCAGAACACCGCAAAATCATAAAATTGACGAATCGCTGGATATGAATGAAATCCTTCCTTATGTGCAAGAGGCGCTGAATCATCAAACACCGGTTGATCTATCATTGAACATTCGCAATATCAACCGTGTGGCCGGAACCATTACTGGCAGTGAAGTGTCTAAGCGCTACGGGGAAGAGGGCTTGCCAGAGGATACGATCACACTCAGATTCACTGGTTCAGCTGGACAAAGCTTTGGCGCATTTGTGCCAAAGGGCATGTCTCTCTATTTAACAGGTGATTCAAATGACTATATCGGCAAAGGACTCTCAGGAGGCAAAATTGCTGTCAAAACGTCTGATCATTTTGTACAAAATGGACATGAAAACGTCATTGTAGGAAACGTTGCATTTTACGGTGCAACTAGCGGAAAAGCTTATATTAACGGCCGTGCTGGTGAACGATTTGCTGTTCGTAATTCAGGTGTACATGTGGTTGTTGAAGGAATTGGAGATCACGGCTGTGAATACATGACTGGCGGACGTGTCGTTATTTTAGGAGACGTTGGGAAAAACTTTGGTGCAGGTATGTCTGGCGGTGTGGCTTACATCCATACATCGGATGCAAAACAGTTCAAAAGAATGTGTAACATGGAAATGATCATGTTTGAAAAGCTCACAGATCATGAAGAAGAATTAGAAGTGAAACAAATGATTAAGGAGCACCTTGATTATACAAACAGCTCAAAAGCAGCAGCACTTCTTGAAAACTGGGAGCAAGAAAAGGATCAATTCATCAAAGTCATCCCGAGAAATTACAAAATGATGCTTCAAAGCATCGAAGAACAAAAACAAGCGGGCCTCAGTCATGAAGAAGCGGTGATGTTTGCCTTTGAAGCAAACACAAAACCGAAAAATCAAGAAACGGCAAACGGGCAAAAAGCAGCCCTCGCTCATTAAGAAAGGGGAGAGGACAATGGGCAAAGCAACAGGTTTTATGGATTATAAAAGAGAAAAGCCAAATGAACGTGACCCTCTCACTCGTCAAAATGACTGGAAAGAATATTCAGCTCCTTATACAGATGACGTATTGAAGACGCAGGGCGCTAGATGTATGGATTGCGGAACACCGTTTTGTCAAATTGGGATGGAGATCAGGGGCGGCGTGTCTGGCTGCCCGATCTACAATTTAATTCCAGAGTGGAATGATCTTGTCTATCGCGGGAGATGGAAAGAAGCTCTCGAAAGACTGCAAAAAACAAATAATTTCCCAGAGTTTACTGGGAGAGTATGTCCTGCACCTTGTGAAGGGTCATGTACAGTCGCTATCAATGATCCGGCTGTTTCGATTAAAAATATCGAACGCACAATCATTGATAAAGGTTTTGAAAATGGATGGATCACACCAAGAATCCCTTCAAGCCGTACAGGGAAGAAAATTGCCATTGTCGGCTCAGGACCAGCAGGACTTGCAAGTGCTGATCAATTAAACCAAGCAGGGCACGCTGTCACAGTGTTCGAGCGTTCTGACCGTCTTGGCGGACTGCTGACATACGGGATTCCGAATATGAAGCTCGACAAAGAAGTGGTCGAGCGAAGAGTCAAACTTCTAAGACAAGAAGGCATTGACTTTGTGACAAACACAGAAATCGGCGTGGATATTACTGCTGATGAACTGAAAGAGCAGTTTGATGCAGTTATCCTTTGTACAGGTGCACAAAAGCAGCGTGACCTATTGATTGAGGGCCGGGAAGCAAAAGGGATTCACCTTGCGATGGATTATTTAACCCTTGCAACGAAAAGTATGCTTGATTCAGGATTTAAAGACAAAAACTTCATTGATGCAAAAGGAAAAGACGTGATTGTGATTGGCGGAGGAGATACAGGTGCAGACTGCGTGGCAACTGCACTTCGCCAAAAAGCAAAAAGTGTTGTTCAATTCGGGAAGCATCCAAAGCTTCCGGATACACGTGTAGGGGATAACATGTGGCCAGAACAGCCTTATGTCTTCTCGCTGGATTATGCTTATGAAGAAGCACAAGCAAAATTCGGAGAAGATCCGCGTCAATATTCAATTCAAACCACAAAAATTGTGGCAGATAAAAATGGGAAATTAAAAGAGCTTCATACCATTCAAATGGAAAAGGTGAAAAACGAACAAGGGAAGTTTGAATTTCATGAAATTCCAGGGACAGAAAAGGTATGGCCTGCTCAGCTCGTCTTTATTGCAATTGGTTTTGAGGGAACTGAACAGCCGCTTGTGAAACACTTTGGCGTGGACAGCAAAAACAATCGCATTGACGCAAAATATGGGGAATATACAACAAATGTAGAAGGCGTATTTGCAGCGGGAGATGCAAGACGCGGGCAAAGCTTGATTGTCTGGGCAATTAATGAAGGCAGACAAGTGGCGCACGAGGTAGACCGTTATTTAATGGGGAGTTCGGTTCTGCCAAAATAGGTCAACAAAGGGTGTTACAATATAAAGAAAAGCCATGACCAACGTGTGGTCATGGCTTTTTATGATTCAGAAATGGTATGGTTGATCAACACCTTTTTACGTTTAAACTGCGATACGACTAAACAGAGGAAGACAATCAGAACAAAAAGGGAAATGGTCAAAAAGCCAAACGTATATGAGCCAGTCAATTCTTTTAAACTGCCAAGAATATTAGGTAAAAAGAATCCGCCAATGCCTCCAGCAGCCCCAACAATTCCGGTCACAATCCCAATTTCTTTATGAAATACTTGAGGCACCAGCTGAAAAACAGCGCCATTCCCCATCCCAAGGCACATCATCCCCACAAATAAAAGCGCAATGACCACAGGTAAAGCTGGAAGACTGCTCACTCCTCCTAAGCAGATGGCGATGATTCCGAATAATGCAAGCAGTACTTTCATTCCGCCTATTTTATCGGCAATGAGACCGCCCACAGGCCGAAAGAAGCTGCCTGCCGCCACACAAAGTGTCACAAAATCACCAGCATGAATCTTCGAAACCCCATATTGATCTACAAAGAAAATACTGAGGAAACTGGAAAGCCCGACAAATCCTCCGAATGTGATCGCATAAAGCAAACAGAAAAACCATGTCGATTTCACTTGAAATACTGAAAAGTACGACCGGATCGGCTGAGGAGCGGGCTGATTTGGTGCATCTTTTGCAGTGAAAATAAAAAACAAAAAGACAAGACTTAACGGAATCAAAGCGAGCCCCATTACGGCATGCCACCCGTAAATCTCCGCAAGCCTTGGACCAAATAAGGTGGAGATTAGTGTTCCACTATTCCCGGCGCCTGCAATCCCCATGGCTACTCCTTGTAAGTGAGGAGGATACCAGCGGCTTGCCATGGGCAAAGCAACAGCAAAACTTGCTCCTGCTACTCCAAGCAAAATCCCAATTAGTACGAGCTCTGAAAGGGTTGTACCAGCGATAAACCCCCAAATAAGCGGAATAGTCGTTAAAAGCATTCCTATCACTGCGGTCTTTTTAGGTCCTATTCGATCGGTGAATAAACCAAGCACAATCCGAAAAAAAGAACCAGATAGAATTGGAATGGCTACAATCATGCCTTTCTCTACGGTTGATAAAGCAAAATCTTGTGCAATAAAAGCACCCAGCGCCCCTAACAAAACCCAAATCATAAAGCTCACATCAAAATATAAAAAGGAACCAAACAATGTCTTAGGATGACCACTTGATTTTAATTCTGAGAGTTTCATAAAACGCCTCCTCTATTTTGAATTTTCTGACTTAAAGATAGCGAGTTCACTTATGTAATGAAAGTATTATGTGAGAAAAATTGACATGAATAAACACTTTTTTACAAGTGTGTGCCATAATCAATCCATACAATGTGCTCGAGCAAGAGGCTTAGAAAGGTTGATTTCAGATGGCAAAACGCAAACTTGTGTTTATCGGAAACGGCATGGCGAGTATGAAATGTATCGAAGAGATCATTCAAAAGCAGCCAGAACATTATGCCATAACAGTCATTGGAAAAGAGAAGCACTCTGCCTACAATCGAATAAAACTTTCGTCGATTTTACAAAAAAGCGAATCATTCGCTGAAATTCAACTAAAGGAAAAAGAATGGTACACCGCGCATGACATCACATTGTACAAAGGAGAATCAGTTGTACATATCGATACAAATCGAAAGTGTGTCATGACAGATGCGCGACGGGAAATTCCCTATGACAAGCTCGTCATTGCAACGGGTTCATCGCCGAATTTTCTTCCTATTCAGGGTGTGTCCAAAAAAGGGATATACGCTTTTCGGACAATTGATGATTATGAGGCCATTTGTGCGGATGCGGTGCATTATCAACAAGCAGCAGTGATCGGAGGCGGCGTGCTTGGTGTGGAGGTAGCAGCTGGTCTGCAGATGGCGGGGCTTGAAACGACCATCATTCATTATACGGAGCGGCTGATGCAGCGCCAATTAGATGAAACAGCAGCCGGATTATTACAGCGAAAATTCATAAGAAAAGGCATTCAGGTGAAAACAAATGCCCATACCATTGCATGCTTAGGCGGTGAGAGGGTAGAAGGCGTTTTATTGAAAAATGGCGACATCGTGGATGCTGATCTTGTTGTTTTTACAACAGGTATCCGTCCGAATATACAGCTTGCAGAGAATCATGGCATACACACGAGAAAAGCCATTGTTGTCAATGACGTGATGGAGACAAATATCCCGAATATTTATGCGATTGGAGAATGTGCAGAGCACCAAGGGATGGTGCATGGCCTTGTTCAGCCCATTTATGAACAAGCAAGCGTGCTCGCTAAGCATCTTTTAGGAGAAAAAATCACACATACACCAAAGCCCATTTACTCAACAAAATTAAAAGTACCTGATTTGCCGATTTATTCTGCTGGATGTATTGAACATCATTCTCCGTTTATGTCAACTGTGACTTATTTAGATGAAGAGCAAGAGGTGTATAAAAAATTCGTCTTTGAACGTCAGGCGCTGGCAGGTATTTTATTCGTCGGAGAGCTGGGGAATGCCGATCAGCTTTTGCAAGATGTAAAAGTGGGACGTGATAAAAGTGTGGTCATGAAAGCCCTTCATGAAAAGCCATCATCCCCACTAGATTCATTAAAAATGGAAGACCTCGTCTGCCAATGTCAAACCGTTACAAAAGAGACGATTTTAAAAAGCATTTCGGTTCATCAGCTGACAAACTTAGACGAGGTGAAAAAACAGACAGGGGCAGCAACTGGGTGCGGCGGCTGTCAAGAGCTCGTCCGTGCTTGCTGCCAGCTACCATCACATGAACAAACGGAATCGCAGGTCTTTTTTTGTCCATGTACAGAAGTAGAGGAGCAGACCATTTTTTCGTTTATTAAAAAGCAGCAGCCGGTGAATGCTGAAGAAATAAAAAGACATTTTCAATGGAAAACGAATCACGGCTGCGGCATCTGCCGGCCGGCCATTCAATACTATCTCGAGCAATTTCAAGGATCGGTGGAAAAAATCGGCGCTGCTGAACAGGAAGACATGTTGATTCCTCAATTATATGGAGGCCGGCTTGATCTGGATTTTTTGAAAATCATTACGTCTTTGTTAGAGAACAGACTGATTGAGCAGGCAGAGCTGACAAAGCATAAACGAATACGGCTCATCGGTGTGTCAAAACAGGCGGCACAAATTGTCAAAAATCATTGGCCAATTATGCCTAATGAGAAAAGAAGACTATCTCATATCCTTTCATGCGACTGTGACGATCCAGCTGTCACGTCACTTGTGATGGAGCTGGAAAGACAAGTGGAAGATACACTTTTACCAGCTGTCACCTCCATTCATATCACCGGTGCTTCTTGCACGTGTAAACTTGCTCCAATTGATGACATCTGTCTGAAAAAGCAGCTGGGTGAATGGAACATTTATATAGGAGGCCAGCTTTTTTACACCTTGGCTCATTCAAGTGAGCTTATTCCTTTTTTAAAAGCGCTGCTTGAAGAGTATAGAAAAAATGCTTACTTTCAAGAATCTATTGGCGATTGGCTGTCACGGCAAGGAAACATTTCTATTCGAGAAAAGTTACTTGATGAGGAAATAAGAGAAGAGCTCTGTGCGCAATTTGACCAGAGCAGACAAGGAAATGTAAGACATAAGGAAGTGAAGGTATGAGTCAATCTTTTTTACAATATGCCCAGCAAAAATCAAAGCAGGAAGAACAAAAGCGAGTATTCCCAGGCCAATGTCCTTTTTGCAGTATGCAGTGCAAAATGCAATTAATCGAGCAGCATGTGGAAGGGCGAACACGCTACCAAACGATTGGTGTACACAATCCAACTACGCACGGAAGACTTTGTATGAAAGGACAGCATGCCCACCAGCACGCGCTTCATAAAGATCGCCTGAATCACCCGCTGATCAAAAGAAACGGACAATTTGTAAAAGCGACATGGCAGGAGGCTCTCGAAGAAATCAAAACAAACATAGAATCCCTTCAGCTGTCGCATGGCCATGATGTGATCAGTGTGTACGGAAGCGCATCAATTACAAATGAGGAAGCGTACTTACTCGGGAAATTTGCAAGAGTGGCGCTGAAAACGAAATACATCGATTATAACGGCAGACTATGTATGTCTTCGGCAGCAACTGCCGCAAATCAAACATTCGGACTTGACCGTGGCCTGACCTTTCCTTTAAGCGACATCAAGCATGCACGGGTGTTGATATTGGTTGGAACGAATATAGCGGAATGTCAGCCAACCTTCCTGCCCTACATTGAAGAGGCAAAAAACAATGGCGCTTTTCTCATCGTCATTGATCCGCGCAAAACTCCGACAGCCCAATTAGCCGATTTACATGTCAGCCTCAAACCAGGGTCTGATGCCGCACTGGCAAACGGCATATTGCACATCATGCTGCATGAGCATTTAATCGATGAATCATTTATTCATCAACGAACATCAGGTTTCCAAAAACTAAAGGAGCACATCTCACGCATCTCCCTGCCAGACATTGCTGAGCAAACTGGCGTGACGATTGATGTGATGCAGAAAATAGCAAGGAAATTCGCGCAAGAAAAGACAGGTATGATTTTTACAGCAAGAGGCATTGAGCAGCAAATAGACGGTACAGCCTCTGTGCGTAATTTCCTGAATATTCTGCTTGTTACTGGGAAGATCGGCCGCTTTGGATGCGGCTATGGCGCAATAACCGGCCAGGGAAATGGCCAGGGAGCAAGAGAGCATGGGCAAAAAGCAGATCAGCTTCCAGGATATCGAGATATCTCAAACCCTGCTCACAGAAAAGAAATGGCTGAACGATGGAACATTGATGAAAAAGAACTTCCAGGAAAGGGCGTGTCTGCTTTTGAAATGTTTGAAAAAATGCAGGCAGGTGAAATCAAAGCGCTCTTTTTAATGTGCTCAAATCCTGTCCAATCAGGGCCAAACACGCACTTGATTCAGCAAGCCATCAAGAACTTGTCCTTTTTTGTTGCCGTTGATTTATTTATGTCTGAGACAGCTGCGCTGGCAGATGTAATTTTACCGACTTCGTCATATTTAGAGGATGAAGGTACCGTGACAAACGTAGAGGGCCGCGTTACGCTTAGAGAAGCAACATATCCACTTAAACACCAAAGAAAGCACGATTGGCAAATCATTTGTGAAATAGCAGCTGTATTAGGCAAAGGAAGCCATTTTTCCTTTTCATCCGCAGAAGAGATCTTTGAGGAATTAAGAGCCGTAACGAAAGGTGCAAAGGCTGATTATTCAGGCATAACCTATGAAAGGCTGAGGAAGGAACAAGGCATAAGGTGGCCTTGTACTCATTTAGAAGATTCGGGAACTGAAAGATTATTTGAACATGCATTCTCACATTCTGACAGTTTAGCGAAGTTTGCCGTCGTCACACACGAAAAAAAGGCTGCAAAGGAACCCGTCAGTCAAGAATACCCTCTTTATTTAACGACCGGCAGGGTGATGGCTCATTACCAAACAGGCGTTCAAACAAGAAGGAGCACCTCTCTTGTTGCCAGACAGTTTGAAGCATATGCAGAGCTTCATCCTGATACAGCGAAAACGTATGGACTTCAGCACGGGGAGCTCGTGACCATCAAGTCAAAAAGAGGAAGTGTCATCATCAGATGCCGCATCTCAGACACCATTCGAAAAGATACCGTGTTTGTCCCATTTCATTGGAGCAAACATCAATCAATTAATCTATTAATTGATGATCAACTAGATCCGCACAGTAAAATGCCAGGCTTTAAATATTGTCCTGTACAGCTGTCAGCCTATGTGAATGAAAAACTATGTGAGAAATTTTAACATGTATTTTCCATCTATGTTTAGATTATGGTATTTTCTAAAAAATGATCACATGAGGGGTGTTTATTCATGAAAGAAAAACTCGTATTAGTGGGGAATGGTATGGCGGGCATTCGAAGCCTTGAAAACATTTTAAAAACAGACGGCGAACGATTCGACATGACGGTATTTGGGACTGAACCGCATCCTAACTATAACCGAATTCTTTTATCGAAAGTGCTTCAAGGGGATACGAAAGTCGAAGATATTACGTTAAACGATTGGAACTGGTATCAAAAGCATGATATTCAGCTGTTTACAAACGAGACCATTGTGAAGATCGATACAGAGAACCAAACAGTCACCAGTGATCAAGGACGGACCGTGAATTATGACCGATTGATTTTAGCAACAGGGTCCCTTCCATTCATCCTGCCAATTCCAGGGAGTGATAAAAAAGGCGTAACGGCTTTTCGTACATTGCAAGACACTGAGGAAATGGTCAATGCCTCTACCATGTACAAAAAAGCAGCAGTCATCGGAGGCGGACTCCTTGGGCTTGAAGCAGCACGCGGCCTATTAAACTTAGGCATGGAAGTGAATGTCATTCATCTCAGCTCTCATTTAATGGAACGCCAGCTAGACCCTATTGCAGGCCAGCTTCTTCAAAAAGCATTAGAAGAACAGGGGATGAAATTCCTGCTTGGAAAACAGACAAATGAGATTTTAGGAGATACAAGAGTAGAAGGATTATCATTTTCAGACGGCACTACACTTGAGACAGACCTAGTCGTCATGGCTGCGGGAATTAAACCAAGTAAAATGCTTGCAGAAATAAGCGGGCTTGAAGTGAACCGAGGTATTATTGTCAATGATTTCATGGAAACAAGTGTACCGGGCATTTATGCCGTCGGCGAATGTGTGGAACACAGGGGACAAACGTACGGATTAGTTGCTCCTTTATACGATCAAGCGGCTGTACTTGCCAAGCATGTATGCGGCTTGAACCCTGCTCCATATGAAGGCTCTGTTCTGTCAACACAGCTGAAAGTATCTGGAGTTGATGTATTTTCAGCTGGTGATTTTATTGAAAACGATGAGAAAAAGGCGATCAAAATTTTTGACGAACAAAAAGGCATCTATCAAAAACTCGTCTTCCAGCAAAACCGATTAGTAGGCGCCGTCATGTTTGGAGAAACAAGCGACGGACCTCGTTTATTCTCGTACATTAAAGAAGGAATAGATATGTCGGATATGGAGAAGGTATCTGTCTTAACCTCCAATGATTCGGCGCAAGAAAGCACGATTGACAGCATGGCAAACGACCATATCGTTTGCGGCTGTAATGGCGTGTCAAAAGGGCAGATTGTAGAAGCCATTCAGAAAGAAGGCTTAACAACGTTTCAGGAAGTCAAGCAATGTACAAGTGCCTCACGATCTTGCGGAGGCTGTCAGCCTGTTGTCGAAGAGATTCTTTGGCATACGCTAGGTGAGGATGCAAGCCGGACAGCCCAAAAAGAAACCATCTGCGCCTGCACCACTCTTTCACGAGATGAAGTCATTCATGAAATCAAAGAAAAAGGCTTGCAGCATGTCAAAGAAGTAATGAATGTACTTGACTGGAATACAGAAGAGGGCTGTTCAAAATGCCGACCTGCACTGAATTATTATTTAGGCATGCTTTATCCACTTGAATACAAAGATGAAAAGAGCTCACGCTTTGTAAATGAACGGATGCATGCCAATATTCAAAACGATGGTACCTATTCAGTTGTTCCGCGAATGTACGGCGGCGTCACCAATGCAAATGACTTGAGGAAAATAGCCGATGTCGTCGACAAATATGAAATACCGCTTGTGAAAATGACTGGCGGTCAGCGTATTGACCTTCTAGGTGTCAAAAAAGAAGATTTACCAAAAGTGTGGGCGGATCTAGATATGCCATCGGGTTATGCTTATGGGAAATCTTTAAGAACAGTTAAAACATGTGTTGGAGAACAATTTTGCAGGTTCGGCACGCAGGACTCCATGGCTCTTGGAATTGCACTTGAAAAGAAATTTGAAGGTCTTGCGACACCGCATAAAGTAAAAATGGCCGTCTCTGCTTGTCCGAGAAACTGTGCAGAGTCCGGAATTAAAGACCTCGGTATCGTGGGGATAGATGGAGGGTTTGAATTGTACGCCGGCGGAAATGGCGGCACACACCTGCGGGCTGGAGATTTATTAATGAAGGTCAGTACAGCAGAAGAAGTAGAGCAAATGGCCGCAGCATACCTTCAATATTACAGAGAAACGGCAAATTATTTAGAAAGAACTTCTGCTTGGGTTGAGCGACTTGGGTTAGATCATATTCAATCAGTACTCCTGGATGATGAAAAACGAGCAGCCTTAATCGAAAGAATGAACATTGCGCTTTCAACATATGAAGAGCCTTGGCAGGAGCTTCGCGAGAGCCAAAAAGACACGAGACAATTATTTCAAAAAGCGACGGCTTCCGTATAAATCAATTGAAGGGATGAGATCATATGACAGTTTCAGTTGTTAAAGTTCACATTGGCACCCTATCAGATTTTCCGCTCCAGCTAGGGAAAACAGTTGAAGCCGGTACACTTGAATTAGCTGTTTTTCAAACTTCTAATAAGCAGTTCAAAGCCATTGAAAATCGCTGTCCTCATAAAGGCGGCGTTCTGGCTGAAGGCATGGTCAGCGGCAATCACGTTTTCTGTCCAATGCATGATTGGAAAATTGATCTTTCATCAGGAAACGTTCAAGCACCAGACCACGGATGCGTTAAAACATATGAAACATTCGTTGAAGGGGACAATGTCTTTATTTTATTGCCTTCATAAATGGTTTAGATCCTTCCTTTCATGTATATGCTGTATATAAATGCAGCAAGAAAGGAAGGAATTTTTGTGCCGTTCGTTAATATTTTGATTGAACTCTTAATCGGATTTTTCGCTTTATTTTTTATTACAAAATTATTAGGGAAAACACAATTTGCACAAATCACACCGTTTGATTTCATTTCTGCACTAATTTTAGGCGAAATGGTCGGAAACGCTATTTTTGATCCGGAAGTCAGGATTCAGCACATTTTATTTGCTGTTGCAGTATGGGGCGTTCTCATTTATACAGTTGAATGGCTTTCACAGCGCTTTAAATCCATTCGCGCTTTTTTAGAAGGAAGACCTACTCTTGTGATTGATAAGGGGAAGATTCACTACAACCGGTTGAAGAAAAATATGCTTGATATCAATCAGCTGCAGACACTGGTTCGCGCAAAAGGCCATTTTGCCCTGAATGAAATTGAATATGCTATTTTGGAAACGGACGGCTCTGTCAGCGTTCTTCCGAAAATGAAATACGCCCCAGCCACAGCCGAAGATGTGAACGTGAAGGGAAAAGAAGTGAAATTGCCTAGAACGTTTATTATTGACGGCGAAATTTTAAAAAAAGATCTTCAAGAAGCCGGTTTTGATGAATCCTGGCTGAATGAGCAATTAAAAAAGCAGCATATTTCCTCTTATCGAGACGTTCTATTTTGTGAATGGATTGAAAATGAAGGGATTTATGCGATGCAATATGAAAAGTCTAAAAAAACATCCACAACATAAAAACGTGGGTGTTTTTTTGTGCGTGTACGGAATAGGATCAAAAAGAATGTTTGATGAAAACGTTCACAAAATGAGGGGGAGATATGTGATGAAATTTAGAAACGTATGGATGGTCATGGTCTTGTCTTTCTTTCTTTTTGACCCAGCTTCACTTCAAGCAGCAGAAGCCGGGCATAACCGCGTCCTTGTCGTTGATCAAAAGGGAAGCGGGACATACCGCACCGTTCAGTCTGCCATTGATGCGATTCCAGCAAACAATCAACAACCGGCAACGATCTATATTAAAAATGGCGTATATAAAGAAAAAATATTGCTTCCGCAAAATAAACCACACGTATCTTTTATTGGCGAAAACCAGCACAAGACGATTCTTACGTATGATGATACAAATGCAAGCACTGGGAGTACAACAAACAGCTCAAGCACAATGATTCGTGCACACGATTTTTATGCAGAAAATATCACCTTTCAAAATACAGCTGGCAGACATGTGGGTCAGGCAGTTGCACTGTATGTGTCTGGCGACCGGGCTGTGTTTAAACAAATACGTGTGTTAGGCTATCAAGATACACTTTATGCAACAGGCACTGGGCGGCAATATTACGAAAACTGCTATATTGAAGGCACGGTCGATTTTATTTTTGGATCAGCCACAGCTGTGTTTAAAAGAGCTGAAATAAAAAGTCTTGGAAATGGGTATATTACTGCAGCATCCACAACAGAAGCACAAAGGTACGGCTATGTATTCATAGATTCTACGTTGAAAAAGGGAACGGCAGCTGCGCAATCGGTTTATTTAGGACGTCCGTGGAGACCTTATTCGGCTGTGACATTCCTCCATACAAAAATGGATGACCATATAAAAGCCGAGGGATGGCATAACTGGGATAACCGTGACAACGAAAGAACAGCCAGGTACAAAGAATTTGGATCGACAGGAGCAGGAAGCAGTCCAGCAAACCGCGTAAAATGGTCAACCATTTTAACCCAAAATGAAGCAAGTCAAATCACAGTTCAGGCTGTTCTTGGCGGAGCCGATGGCTGGAATCCAGAAAAGAGGTAAAGGGCTTGTCAGTTTTCGTCAAAGAAAGCTGACTTTTCTGTTTAAAAAACCTTTGAGAACAAACGTTCTTTTGTGTATAATGAACATATTCTTCTAAAATTGGCTGCAACAAAAAGGAGGGATTGCGTGAAGCGTTTTTCACAGCTCATGTTTTTACAAATATGTATCCTGTCGATTTTATTTCTCCCTTTTTCAGCGAAAGATGAACAACTCAAAGCTCGTGACGATTCACTTCAATGGATGACAGCTTTAGACGAATTCATACGAACAGCACCTGATTTAGAGGGCGCGATCTCTGGCATCAGCGTCCGCGATACTTCTGACACCTCCCTTATTTATGAACATCAAGCCGATATTCGTCTTACTCCTGCTTCTAATATGAAACTGCTCACATCAGCCATCGCACTTGATATACTTGGAGAAACACACACATTCCCTACAGACATCTGGATGGATGGTTCTATTCAAAAGAAAACGCTACATGGCAGCCTTTATCTTCGTGGCACCGGCGATCCGACTTTATTAGAGGAGGATTTTGCAGCACTCGCCAAACAGGTCAAAAAGGCCGGAATACATACCATTCGCGGACAGCTTGCGGCAGATGATACTTGGTTTGATGACACGAGATATTCCATTGATCTGCCTTGGAGTGATGAGGATCAATATTACGGTGCACAAATTTCTGCTCTCACTGCTTCACCGAATCTAGATTATGATGCAGGGACCGTGATTCTCGAAGTAAAACCAGGAAAAAAAGCAGGACAGAAAGCCGCCTATGATATGATCCCGAAGACGGATGTCGCTCAAGTCATCAATCAAGTGAAAACCGTTCCAGAAGGCGGAAAAAAGAAAATTTCTTTTAAGCGCTCTCACGGAACCAACAAGATAACGTTGACTGGAACCATTCCGGTTAAAGCAAGCTCATCTAAACAATGGGTAGCTTTATGGGATCCGTCCGCCTATGCTTTAGACTTAATGAAACGAGCGTTAAAGGCGGAAGGGATTCAAGTGAAGGGACCGCTGAAATCAAAACAAGTTCCTAAAAAAGCCAAAAAAATTGCTTCCCATACATCGATGCCATTATCAGAGCTGCTTGTTCCTATGATGAAATTAAGCAACAATACCCATGCAGAAATTTTGCTAAAGGAACTAGGCAAAAAAGTGAAGAACAAAGGGAGCTTTGAAGCTGGGCTGGACGTCATGAATGAACGGCTTCCTGCGTTTGGCGTTGATCCTTCGTTTGCAGTGCTGCGTGACGGATCGGGGATATCACCTATTAACCTTGTCTCCGCTAACCAGTTCACTTTATTTTTGACAAACATTCAAAAGGAAAAATGGTTTAAAACCTATGAACATGCGCTCCCTTTAGCAGGGGCAAGTGAACGAATGGTCGGAGGGACGTTAAGGAACAGATTGAAGGAACCAGCTACACTAGAAAAAGTACGTGCAAAAACAGGGTCGTTAACAACGGTCAGCACACTTTCTGGATATATTGACACGCAGGGCGGAAAAACGCTCGCTTTTTCCATTTTATTAAATCACCTTGTTGATGACGAAAAAGGGAAAGAGATAGAAGATCGTATTGTCAGCATATTAGCTGAGAATCTTTAGATTTAGAGAGAGAAGGAGAACCATCATGACGTTAGATAACAATCAATCTTTAGTAAAAACCATGTCCATTTTTCTCATCCCGCTTTTGCTAAGCAATATTTTGCAATCGATCGGACAGTTAGTGTCCATTGTTCTTGTCGGGAGATGGATTGGAGAGGATGCAGTAGCTGCCATTTCTGCATTCTTTCCGCTTTTCTTTTTACTCGTTTCTTTTTCCATTGGAATTGGATCGGGAAGCTCGATCCTTATTGGACAAGCGTACGGGGCAAAAAATGAACAGAAATTAAAAGAAATTATTGGCACAACACTTTCATTTACTTTTTTGATCGGAGTATCTTTAGCGATCATTGGAGGTTTTTTCGCAACAGATATCTTAAACCTCATGGGAACACCCGCTAATATCGTGGAGGAAAGTGCGGGCTATGCCAGAATTCTATTCATCTCAATGCCGATCTTATTTCTTTATTTTGTTTATACGACCTTCTTGCGAGGGACAGGGGATTCGAAAACACCATTTTATTTCTTAATGATTAGTACGGCAACGAATATTTTGATGCTGCCCATTTTATTATTTGGCTGGCTGGGACTGCCGGCGTTCGGCTTATATGGCGCTGCGTATGCTTCTGTGATTTCAACAATTGTGACGTTTATTATTCTACATATCTATTTATATAAGACAAAGCACCCGCTTCGCATTGATGCTTCAGTTAGAAAGCATTTATTGATGAAAGGGGATCTATTAAAAACGTTATTAAAGCTCAGTATCCCATCAAGCATTAATATGATCCTCATTTCTTTATCAGAAATTGCCGTTATTTCTTTCGTTAACGATTATGGATCACAGGCGACAGCAGCCTATGGTGTTGTCAATCAAGTCGTGAGTTATGTGCAGATGCCGGCAGTGAGTCTTGGCATTGCGGTCTCGATTTTTGCAGCACAATTCATTGGTGCAGGGAATATGAATCGATTGAAAGATGTCATTAAGATTGGGTTAGGGCTTAACTTCGCCATAGGCGGATGTATCATTATTTTCGTTTATATTTTTGCACCGCAGATTTTATCTATCTTTTTAACAGATCCTAAGACGATAGACATTGCCTATAGTTTGGTCGTCATTACACTATGGAGCTATCTCATTTTTGGAACGGCCCAAATTGTTGCAGCCACAATGAGAGCAAGCGGGACGGTTCTATGGCCGACAATCTTTAGTATTTGTTCCATTTGGCTTGTAGAAGTACCAGTCGCTTATGTGCTATCACACTATACATCCCTTGGCATTAAAGGAATATGGATTGGCTACCCTGCAGCTTTCTTTGTAAACTTAATCCTCCAATACAGCTACTATCAGCTCGTATGGAAGAAAAAACAGATTGTAGCGCTTGTTCAATCATAATGTGAAGGTGTAGAGCAGCATATACATACGAAGATCTATCACTTTTAAGGAGGCCGGATCTTCTATGTTTTTGAATCAAAGAAGTGATCTAAGCTCGCACAATATCGGTGACTTTTCTTATGCCGGGCCAGATTTCCAAGTGTTGACTTGGGGGGAAGGAACGACATTAAATATTGGGAAGTTTTGTTCCATTGCAAACGAAGTGAAAATTTTTCTAGGTGGTGAACACCGTACAGATTGGGTCACAACGTATCCGTTTAATCAAATCTTCAACGAAGCTGCCCACATTAAAGGACACCCCAAATCGAAGGGAGATGTTCATATTGGACATGACGTATGGATTGGATATGGTGCGACGATTATGTCAGGAGTATGTATAGGAAACGGGGCCGTGATCGGCGCAAATAGTGTGATCACAAAAGATGTGCCGCCATATGCAATTGCCGCAGGAAATCCCCAGCAGCTCATGAAATATCGCTTTTCATCCGAAATAATCAAAAAACTGCAGTTAGTAGAATGGTGGAATTTAGAGTTTACCGTCATCCAATCTATTTTTCACCTTTTACAATCTGATGATATTGAACAATGTATAAATGTCATAGAAGACATAAAAAAGAAAGGCTGAAAAAGCCTTTCTTTTTTTGTTTAGCTAAGCCGTATGATGGTCAAGGCTGCTCCAGCAGCACCACCTCCGCCAACTAAAATAGCTGTGACAACCGCCCCAAAAAACTGCAGTGAGATGGTATTACCAGCTGTTAAATTAACAATAACAGTGTTGTTGATTAATGAAGTTGAGATAACAGGTGATTGAACAGAACCAGAAATAGTAGTTGCTCCATTTAAAAGCAAACGTGTACTAATCAAAAGAGCTGTAGTGGTGTTGACTTGATACGTAATATAATATTTACCAGTTTGCAGAACGGTAAAAACAGTGCTTGTGCCGTTTGCTGTAAAACCAGTAATGTTTTGAAAGTTTGGCAGAGGAATATTCGTTCCAGCGGCTACAGTAACAATGGTAGGTCCAGAACTATTAGCAGCATAAAGTGCAGTATCTGTAAAACCACCTGTTCCAGTAGGTCCAGTAGCCCCGGTGATACCCGTTGCACCAGTAGGTCCTGTAGCCCCAGTGATACCTGTAGCACCCGTATCACCAGTTGTTCCGGTGATCCCCGTCGCACCGGTAGGTCCTGTAGGTCCAGTGTTGCCTGTGGCACCGGTAGGGCCAGTAGCTCCAGTGATCCCTGTAGGTCCAGTTGATCCAGTGATCCCCGTGGCGCCTGTAGGTCCAGTTGATCCAGTGATCCCTGTAGCGCCTGTAGGTCCAGTTGATCCAGTGATCCCTGTAGCGCCTGTAGGTCCAGTTGATCCGGTAATCCCTGTAGCGCCTGTAGGTCCAGTTGATCCGGTGATCCCCGTAGCGCCTGTAGGTCCGGTTGATCCAGTGATCCCTGTAGCGCCTGTAGGTCCAGTTGATCCAGTAATCCCCGTGGCACCGGTAGGTCCGGTTGACCCAGTAATCCCCGTGGCACCTGTAGGTCCAGTTGATCCAGTAATCCCCGTGGCACCGGTAGGTCCGGTTGACCCAGTAATCCCCGTGGCACCGGTAGGTCCAGTTGATCCAGTGATCCCCGTGGCGCCTGTAGGTCCAGTTGATCCAGTGATACCTGTAGCGCCTGTAGGTCCGGTAGCTCCAGTGATACCAGTTGCACCGGTAGGTCCAGTAGCTCCGGTAATCCCTGTAGCGCCGGTAGGACCTGTTGGTCCAGTGCTGCCAGTGGCACCAGTAGGACCTGTTGGTCCAGTACTACCCGTGGCACCCGTATCTCCAGTTGACCCAGTAATCCCTGTAGCACCAGTAGGTCCGGTTGACCCAGTGATACCTGTAGCGCCGGTAGGACCTGTTGGTCCAGTGCTACCCGTGGCACCCGTATCACCAGTTGATCCAGTAATCCCTGTAGGTCCGGTTAATCCGGTGATCCCTGTGGCACCAGTAGGACCAGTTGATCCAGTGCTGCCTGTAGCACCCGTATCACCAGTTGATCCAGTAATCCCTGTAGCGCCTGTAGGTCCGGTTAATCCGGTGATCCCTGTGGCACCAGTAGGACCAGTTGATCCAGTGCTGCCTGTAGCACCCGTATCACCAGTTGATCCAGTGCTGCCTGTAGCACCAGTAGGACCAGTTGATCCAGTGATCCCCGTTGCACCCGTATCTCCAGTTGATCCAGTGATCCCTGTGGCACCAGTAGGACCAGTTGATCCAGTGATACCTGTAGCACCCGTATCACCAGTAGCCCCGGTAGGACCTGTTGGTCCAGTGCTGCCAGTGACACCCGTATCTCCAGTTGATCCAGTGATCCCCGTCGCCCCGGTAGGGCCGGTTGATCCGGTAATCCCTGTAGCGCCTGTAGGTCCAGTTGATCCGGTAATCCCTGTAGCGCCCGTATCTCCAGTTGACCCAGTGCTGCCTGTAGCACCTGTATCACCAGTTGATCCAGTGATCCCCGTAGCACCCGTAGGTCCGGTTAATCCGGTGATCCCTGTGGCACCAGTAGGACCAGTTGATCCAGTGATCCCCGTAGCACCCGTAGGTCCGGTTAATCCGGTGATCCCTGTGGCACCAGTAGGACCAGTTGATCCAGTGATACCTGTAGCACCCGTATCACCAGTTGATCCAGTGATCCCCGTAGCACCTGTAGGTCCGGTAGCTCCAGTGATACCTGTAGCCCCGGTAGGGCCGGTTGATCCGGTAATCCCTGTAGCGCCGGTAGGACCTGTTGATCCGGTAATACCCGTAGCGCCCGTATCTCCAGTTGATCCAGTAATCCCTGTAGCCCCAGTAGGTCCAGTTGATCCGGTAATACCCGTAGCGCCCGTATCTCCAGTTGACCCAGTGCTACCAGTGGCACCCGTATCTCCAGTAGCCCCGGTAGGACCTGTTGGTCCAGTGCTGCCAGTGGCACCCGTATCTCCAGTTGATCCAGTGATCCCCGTAGCACCCGTAGGTCCGGTAGCTCCAGTGATACCTGTAGCGCCTGTAGGTCCAGTTGATCCGGTAATCCCTGTAGCACCTGTATCTCCAGTTGACCCAGTGATCCCCGTAGCACCCGTAGGTCCGGTTGACCCAGTAATCCCCGTGGCACCAGTAGGACCAGTTGATCCGGTAATCCCTGTAGCACCCGTATCTCCAGTTGACCCAGTGATCCCCGTAGCACCCGTAGGTCCGGTTGACCCAGTAATCCCCGTGGCACCAGTAGGACCAGTTGATCCAGTGCTGCCTGTAGCCCCGGTAGGTCCGGTTGACCCAGTAATCCCCGTGGCACCAGTAGGACCAGTTGATCCAGTGCTGCCTGTAGCCCCGGTAGGTCCGGTTGACCCAGTAATCCCTGTAGCACCAGTAGGTCCGGTTGACCCAGTGATACCTGTAGCGCCGGTAGGACCTGTTGGTCCAGTGCTACCAGTGGCACCCGTATCACCAGTTGATCCAGTAATCCCTGTAGCGCCGGTAGGTCCGGTTAATCCGGTGATCCCTGTGGCACCAGTAGGACCAGTTGATCCAGTGCTGCCTGTAGCACCCGTATCACCAGTTGATCCAGTGATCCCCGTAGCTCCAGTGATACCTGTAGCGCCGGTAGGTCCAGTTGACCCAGTAATCCCTGTAGCACCCGTAGGTCCGGTAGCTCCAGTGATACCTGTAGCGCCGGTAGGACCTGTTGGTCCAGTGCTACCAGTGGCACCCGTATCACCAGTTGATCCAGTAATCCCTGTAGCGCCGGTAGGTCCGGTTAATCCGGTGATCCCTGTGGCACCAGTAGGACCAGTTGATCCAGTGCTACCAGTGGCACCCGTATCACCAGTTGATCCAGTGATCCCCGTCGCACCGGTAGGTCCGGTTGATCCGGTAATACCCGTAGCGCCCGTATCTCCAGTTGACCCAGTGCTACCCGTGGCGCCGGTAGGACCTGTTGGTCCAGTGCTACCCGTGGCACCCGTATCACCAGTTGATCCAGTAATCCCTGTAGCGCCGGTAGGTCCAGTTGATCCAGTAATCCCCGTGGCGCCCGTATCTCCAGTTGACCCAGTGCTACCAGTGGCGCCGGTAGGACCTGTTGACCCAGTGATACCTGTAGCCCCTGTAGGTCCGGTAGCTCCAGTGATACCAGTTGCACCGGTAGGTCCAGTAGCTCCGGTAATCCCTGTAGCGCCGGTAGGACCTGTTGGTCCAGTGCTGCCAGTGGCACCAGTAGGACCTGTTGGTCCAGTACTACCCGTGGCACCCGTATCTCCAGTTGACCCAGTAATCCCTGTAGCACCAGTAGGTCCGGTTGACCCAGTGATCCCTGTAGCGCCGGTAGGACCTGTTGGTCCAGTGCTACCCGTGGCACCCGTATCACCAGTTGATCCAGTGATCCCTGTAGCGCCTGTAGGTCCGGTTAATCCGGTGATCCCTGTGGCACCAGTAGGACCAGTTGATCCAGTGCTGCCTGTAGCACCCGTATCACCAGTTGATCCAGTAATCCCTGTAGCGCCTGTAGGTCCGGTTAATCCGGTGATCCCTGTGGCACCAGTAGGACCAGTTGATCCAGTGCTGCCTGTAGCACCCGTATCACCAGTTGATCCAGTGCTGCCTGTAGCACCCGTATCACCAGTTGATCCAGTGCTGCCTGTAGCACCAGTAGGACCAGTTGATCCAGTGATCCCCGTTGCACCCGTATCTCCAGTTGATCCAGTGATCCCTGTGGCACCAGTAGGACCAGTTGATCCAGTGATACCTGTAGCACCCGTATCACCAGTAGCCCCGGTAGGACCTGTTGGTCCAGTGCTGCCAGTGACACCCGTATCTCCAGTTGATCCAGTGATCCCCGTCGCCCCGGTAGGGCCGGTTGATCCGGTAATCCCTGTAGCGCCTGTAGGTCCAGTTGATCCGGTAATCCCTGTAGCGCCGGTAGGACCTGTTGGTCCAGTGCTACCAGTGGCACCCGTATCACCAGTTGATCCAGTAATCCCTGTAGCGCCGGTAGGTCCGGTTAATCCGGTGATCCCTGTGGCACCAGTAGGACCAGTTGATCCAGTGCTGCCTGTAGCACCCGTATCACCAGTTGATCCAGTGATCCCCGTAGCTCCAGTGATACCTGTAGCGCCGGTAGGTCCAGTTGACCCAGTAATCCCTGTAGCACCCGTAGGTCCGGTAGCTCCAGTGATACCTGTAGCGCCGGTAGGACCTGTTGGTCCAGTGCTACCAGTGGCACCCGTATCACCAGTTGATCCAGTAATCCCTGTAGCGCCGGTAGGTCCGGTTAATCCGGTGATCCCTGTGGCACCAGTAGGACCAGTTGATCCAGTAATCCCTGTAGCGCCCGTAGGTCCGGTAGCTCCAGTGATACCTGTAGCGCCGGTAGGACCTGTTGGTCCAGTGCTACCAGTGGCACCCGTATCACCAGTTGATCCAGTAATCCCTGTAGCGCCTGTAGGTCCAGTTGATCCAGTAATCCCCGTGGCGCCCGTATCTCCAGTTGACCCAGTGCTACCAGTGGCGCCGGTAGGTCCGGTTGACCCAGTAATCCCCGTGGCACCAGTAGGTCCGGTTGACCCAGTGATACCTGTAGCGCCCGTATCTCCAGTTGACCCAGTGCTACCAGTGGCGCCGGTAGGACCTGTTGACCCAGTGCTACCAGTGGCGCCGGTAGGACCTGTTGGTCCAGTGCTACCCGTGGCACCCGTATCACCAGTTGATCCAGTAATCCCTGTAGCGCCGGTAGGTCCAGTTGATCCAGTAATCCCCGTGGCGCCCGTATCTCCAGTTGACCCAGTGCTACCAGTGGCGCCGGTAGGACCTGTTGACCCAGTGATACCTGTAGCCCCTGTAGGTCCGGTAGCTCCAGTGATACCAGTTGCCCCGGCAGGTCCAGTTGATCCAGTAATCCCTGTAGCACCTGTATCACCAGTTGATCCAGTGATCCCTGTGGCGCCGGTAGGTCCGGTTGATCCAGTGATACCTGTAGCCCCGGTAGGACCTGTTGGTCCAGTGCTACCCGTGGCACCCGTATCACCAGTTGATCCAGTAATCCCTGTAGCGCCTGTAGGTCCAGTTGATCCGGTAATCCCTGTAGCGCCTGTAGGTCCAGTTGATCCGTTGATCCCCGTAGCGCCTGTAGGTCCGGTTGATCCAGTGATCCCTGTAGCGCCTGTAGGTCCAGTTGATCCAGTAATCCCCGTGGCGCCTGTAGGTCCGGTTGACCCAGTAATCCCCGTGGCACCGGTAGGTCCAGTAGCTCCGGTAATCCCTGTAGCGCCGGTAGGACCTGTTGGTCCAGTGCTGCCAGTGGCACCAGTAGGACCTGTTGGTCCAGTACTACCCGTGGCACCCGTATCACCAGTTGACCCAGTAATCCCTGTAGCACCAGTAGGTCCGGTTGACCCAGTGATACCTGTAGCGCCGGTAGGACCTGTTGGTCCAGTGCTACCCGTGGCACCCGTATCACCAGTTGATCCAGTGATACCTGTAGCGCCTGTAGGTCCGGTTAATCCGGTGATCCCTGTGGCACCAGTAGGACCAGTTGATCCAGTGCTGCCTGTAGCACCCGTATCACCAGTTGATCCAGTAATCCCTGTAGCGCCTGTAGGTCCGGTTAATCCGGTGATCCCTGTGGCACCAGTAGGACCAGTTGATCCAGTGCTGCCTGTAGCACCCGTATCACCAGTTGATCCAGTGCTGCCTGTAGCACCCGTATCACCAGTTGATCCAGTGCTGCCTGTAGCACCAGTAGGACCAGTTGATCCAGTGATCCCCGTTGCACCCGTATCTCCAGTTGATCCAGTGATCCCTGTGGCACCAGTAGGACCAGTTGATCCAGTGATACCTGTAGCACCCGTATCACCAGTAGCCCCGGTAGGACCTGTTGGTCCAGTGCTGCCAGTGACACCCGTATCTCCAGTTGATCCAGTGATCCCCGTCGCCCCGGTAGGGCCGGTTGATCCGGTAATCCCTGTAGCGCCTGTAGGTCCAGTTGATCCGGTAATCCCTGTAGCGCCGGTAGGACCTGTTGGTCCAGTGCTACCAGTGGCACCCGTATCACCAGTTGATCCAGTAATCCCTGTAGCGCCGGTAGGTCCGGTTAATCCGGTGATCCCTGTGGCACCAGTAGGACCAGTTGATCCAGTAATCCCTGTAGCGCCCGTAGGTCCGGTAGCTCCAGTGATACCTGTAGCGCCGGTAGGACCTGTTGGTCCAGTGCTACCAGTGGCACCCGTATCACCAGTTGATCCAGTAATCCCTGTAGCGCCTGTAGGTCCAGTTGATCCAGTAATCCCCGTGGCGCCCGTATCTCCAGTTGACCCAGTGCTACCAGTGGCGCCGGTAGGTCCGGTTGACCCAGTAATCCCCGTGGCACCAGTAGGTCCGGTTGACCCAGTGATACCTGTAGCGCCCGTATCTCCAGTTGACCCAGTGCTACCAGTGGCGCCGGTAGGACCTGTTGACCCAGTGATCCCTGTAGCGCCGGTAGGACCTGTTGGTCCAGTGCTACCAGTGGCACCCGTATCACCAGTTGATCCAGTAATCCCTGTAGCGCCCGTAGGTCCGGTTAATCCAGTGATCCCTGTGGCACCAGTAGGACCAGTTGATCCAGTGCTACCAGTGGCACCCGTATCACCAGTTGATCCAGTAATCCCTGTAGCGCCGGTAGGTCCGGTTAATCCGGTGATCCCTGTGGCACCAGTAGGACCAGTTGATCCAGTGCTGCCTGTAGCACCCGTATCACCAGTTGATCCAGTGATCCCCGTCGCACCGGTAAGGCCGGTTGATCCGGTAATACCCGTAGCGCCCGTATCTCCAGTTGACCCAGTAATCCCTGTAGCACCCGTAGGTCCGGTAGCTCCAGTGATACCTGTAGCCCCGGTAGGACCTGTTGGTCCAATGCTACCCGTGGCACCCGTATCACCAGTTGATCCAGTAATCCCTGTGGCGCCGGTAGGTCCAGTTGACCCAGTAATCCCTGTAGCGCCCGTATCTCCAGTTGACCCAGTGATCCCCGTCGCACCGGTAGGGCCGGTTAATCCGGTGATCCCTGTGGCGCCGGTAGGACCTGTTGACCCAGTGATACCTGTAGCCCCTGTAGGTCCGGTAGCTCCAGTAGCTCCAGTGATACCAGTTGCCCCGGCAGGTCCAGTTGATCCAGTAATCCCTGTAGCACCTGTATCACCAGTTGATCCAGTGATCCCTGTAGCGCCCGTAGGTCCAGTTGACCCAGTAATCCCTGTAGCCCCGGTAGGACCTGTTGGTCCAGTGCTACCAGTATCTCCAGTTGACCCAGTGCTACCAGTGGCGCCGGTAGGTCCAGTTTCACCTGGTGCTGCTAAAAGTGTGTAATCTGGCGACGTATCTGGCGTACCTGAAGGTGGTGCAGAATCCACAATATACGTACCACCACCATAAGTGACCACTTGACCTACTGAATATGTTGGTGCCATAACAGGATCATAGGCTTCAATACCACTTAATCCGATCCCAGTAGGACCTGTAGGACCAGTTTCTCCAGAAGCAGCTAAAAGGGTATAGTCGGGGGAGAGTCCAGGTATTCCTGATGGATCGTCAACATTGGCAATGTAAGTACTGCCATTAAATGTGACCACTTGCCCTGCATCGTAATCTTTTGATTGTGAGGGCTCAAAAGGGAGGGCGCCGGTTAACCCGCCAGCAGGTCCAGTAGGTCCGGTTGGTCCAGGGGGACCGGCTGGGCCTGCCGGGCCTCTTGGTCCAGCTCTTTGATTTGGTTTTGATTGTTTTATTCCTTTTGCAATGTGGCAAGGTTGATTCTCTTGAGATATATTTTGTTTTGAGTATTCTTGTTTAATGAATGGACAGTCTCTTTTTCGAGGACGGTCATGACGTGATCTTTTGTAATGAGGCAGTTCATGGTATTTACCGCAAAAGGGACATTTGTGATCGAATTGATTGTACAAATTGCCCATCTCCTAAAATTGATATTTCATTCTATGTGCAAATTTACAAATTGGAAGTAAAACCTAGAAAATCATCATTTCGAAAATCATCGAATCAAATCATTTAAATCTTTCATGAATTTGTGTTATGGTGTTGAAAGTATAAAATAGTATGATTTTTGACAGAAATGGGGACATCATTTATGAGTCAATCAGTTTTACACGGCAAAGCCTATTCCGTTTTAAATTTATCCTCTGTGACAGAAGGAGGTACCATTAAAGAATCTTTTGAGCGTAGTATGGATTTAGCAAAGAAGGCGGAGAAGTGGGGCTATCATAGATACTGGCTGGCAGAACACCATAACATGGAAGGGGTTGCGAGCTCTGCAACGTCCGTTTTAATTGGGTATATTGCGGGAGGAACCGAAAAAATTCGAGTAGGGTCTGGTGGGATTATGCTGCCAAACCACTCTTCACTTGTCATTGCTGAACAATTTGGCACACTTGAAACATTGTATCCGGGGAGAATTGATTTAGGTCTTGGTAGAGCACCAGGGACAGATCAGTTAACAGCAAGAGCGCTTAGACGTAATCTTCATAACGGAGAAGATTTCCCAGAGCAGCTTGAAGAACTTCGTCAATATTTCAAGCCGACTGGTCAGGTTAAAAAACATGTAAGAGCTGTTCCAGGAGAAGGTCTGGACATTCCAATTTGGCTCCTTGGTTCAAGTGGTTTTAGCGCCAGACTTGCAGGAGAACTTGGATTGCCATTTGCCTTTGCAGCACATTTCTCACCTAAAAATACAATTCCCGCGTTAGAGTTGTACAGACAGTCGTTTAGACCTTCTGATGTGTTAAAAGAGCCTTATGCCATGGTCGGTGTGACGGTTTTTGCTGCAGATCAAACAGAGCGGGCTGAATATTTGGCAACCTCTCATTATCAGCGCTTTTTAAGTCTCATTCGCAACACACCAGGAAAACTGAAGGCGCCTGTCGACAGCATGGACGGTCTTTGGAGCCCATATGAAAAGGCGATGGTGGATGAACAATTAAGTTCAACCATGATCGGGGATAAAGAAAAGGTGAAAAAAGAATTAGAAGCCTTTGTTGAAGCTACTCAAGCAGATGAATTAATGATTAATTCGGATATGTTTGACCATCAAGAAAGAATGCGATCGTATGAAATCATCGGAGAGATCTTTCAAGAGGCACAAGAAAAATAAACATAAAAAAGAACTGCACAGAGCAGTTCTTTTTTATTTATGCTTTTGTAAAAATGCGAAATGGTTGTCCGATTGGCAGAACAATACGACCAAAATGTGTATTAAGGACAACAGCTGCAGAACCATAAAATGAAAGCAGGGAAATGATCAATTCTGCAATACCTGCCATGGTATGAGTCACATCGTACATCACACCAAAAGTGCTAAGGGAAAGACCAATGAATAAGAAATCAATAAAGACGAAAATCAAAAATAACACTTTATGTGTTTCCATTGCACCAATCGTCATAAACAAGCTGAAAATCAAATAACCAACAAACGCAAAACCTAGCTGTTTTGGATCTGCTGCTCCCGCAAGCGTTTTCCCAAAAACGCCAGCTTGAATGAGCCAAGTCGTTCCAACACCCATCCAGAAAAGACCGAATGCGCCAAAGGCAGTGGCTCCAAAAATATTATGATGCTTTGAATCTTGTATGGACGCGATCAGCTGCGCGATTCCTCCAAGGAAGATAGCCCAAGGTAAAATAAGGGATGTGCCATCTGTGATTCCTAGTTTTTGTGAGGACGCAACGAGCGTCACCATTGCTAAACCAAACAAACCAAGTGGTGTTGGGTCTGCAATTGATAATCGAATTGCTTGAACATTCTGTTTTTCCATAATGACCTCCTACAATTTGCACTTACAAAAGATACTCGAATTCGATAGAAACGTCAAGCTCTTTTTTAGTAGACACTTGCATCGTCTTCCAAATAAATCTATATTTAATACATATCAAATGTGATAGAAAAAGAGGGATAAAATGAGTAAAGGCTTATCTGGAAAAACGATTGCTATTTGTGGAACGAGAAAAACAGAAGAAATGCGTATACTTGTCGAAAAGCAAGGAGGACAAGCCGTTATTCGCTCTCTTCAAGGAACCGTATTTTTAGCAAAAGAAGAATTAAAGCCAGGCATAGAGACCTTTGTGAAACAAGGGGCCGACTGGGTCATCTTAACAACAGGCATCGGTACAGATACATTGATTGAGAGTGCAGAAGAGCTGCAGCTTGGTAAAGAATTTATGAACATTCTATCAAATGCCCATATTGCTTCAAGAGGGTACAAAACCTTTGCTGCGTTGAAAAAACGCGGAATTCAGCCAGAGGTCTCTGATGAAGACGGAACGGTTCGGGACTTGATTTCAAAGCTTGAAGACAAGGAATTTCAAGGAAAACGCGTGATGGTGCAGCTTCATGGTGAAAATGCACCAGCTCTCATTCAGTTTTTACATGACAAGGGGGCAGATGTTTTGCCGCTTTTACCATATCAGCACACACCTCCTGAACCAGAGGCAGCTGAAACGCTGCTTCAAGAAATGAAAGATGGACAAGTTCATGCTGTCTGTTTTACAACCGCTGTCCAGGTTCACGCCTTTTTCAAACTAGCCGCAGATTGGGGCAGAAAAAAAGAATTGCAAGCATTATTCGAGCAGGACGTACTGGCGGTAGCTGTCGGGAAAGTCACTGCTGAAGCTTTAAAAGAAGAGGGAATAGACCGAATTCTTGCCCCGTCACTTGAGAGAATGGGTGCAATGATTATAGAATTATCACAATATATGAAAAAACAATCAGCACACTCATAAAAAAACGCCTTTCACCAGATCAGTGAAAGGCGTTTTTGTTAGATTGTCCGTTTTCGATTCGTCCGAATTTTTTTGAGTACAAAGTAGAGAACAATCAGGACGATGGCAATGACCATTATAGGAGTTGTATAAGCATGAGCAACACTTTGAATATGATCCCATTTTGTCCCAAGCTGCATGCCAAGATAAATAAATAAGATGGACCAAGGAATGGCAGCTAATCCTGTCAAGAAAACAAATTTCAAAAAAGGCATCTTGGCAATACCCGCTGGAATCGAGATGGCATGGCGGACAACAGGGATAAAGCGTGCGGTAAAGACTACACCGGTTCCATACCGGTCAAACCAGCGCTCTGCAGTCGCGATATGATGTTCATGGATGAATAAATACTTCCCGTACTTTGTTAAAAAAGGTCTGCCGCCGTAAAGGCCGATCCAGTAAATAAAACACTGGGCAAGTGTTCCTCCAATAACCCCAGCGATGACGGCTCCAACAAATCCAATGCTTCCTGTTGACACCATATATCCGCCGTAGGCAAGTACAATTTCACTTGGAATAATTTCAATCATCAGTCCAAGTGCAACACCTACATAACCAAGGCTTGTCAGCCAGGTTAAAATTTCATTAAACAAGGTTCCCATTCATTTCACTCTGCCTTTAAATACGAATTTTCTTCAAGCATCCTTATAAGAGCCTATGCTTGTTTTGCTTCTCTCATGAGTATGCTTTGCATATATGCTAGCATGGCTGGCCGCATATCATGACGCATTAATCCAATTTCAGCCGCTGCCTTAAATGAGCCCAGCTTATCACCAACGTCAAATCTCATCCCATCTAATTGTTTAGCATAAATGGGTGATTCATGTGCAATGATTTTCAGCGCATCTGTCAGCTGAATTTCGTTCCCAGCACCTCTCTCGATTCCTTGTAGAATAGGAAAAATCGATGGTGTTAACAGATACCTGCCCATCACGGCTAAATCGGAAGGAGCTTCATGAATAGCTGGCTTTTCCACTAAGTCTGTGACTTCAAACACTTGACCGTCTACTCTAGCTGGTCTTATCATACCATACTTACTGACATCTAGACGATCCACTTGCTGGACGCCAATGACCTCTCTTTGTTTGTCTTCAAAGACTTCCATGAGCTGAGAGAGTGCAGGTCTTTCTGACACCATGACATCATCACCTAAAAGGACCGCAAAAGGATCATTGCCAGTAAAATGACGTGCACATAATACCGCATGTCCAAGACCTAAGGGCTCCTTTTGACGAATATAATGAATATTGGCCATATCCGCAATATGTTTGATTTCAGCCAGCTGTTCATTTTTTCCTTTTTCAAGCAACGTGTGTTCTAGCTCAATCGAACGGTCAAAGTGATCTTCAATTGATTTTTTATTTCTTCCTGTGATAATTAGTATATCTTCAATGCCTGATTGAACAGCCTCCTCAACTATGTATTGAATGGCGGGTTTGTCGATAATAGGCAGCATTTCCTTTGGCTGTGCTTTCGTTGCGGGTAAAAAACGTGTGCCTAATCCGGCTGCTGGTATAACGGCTTTTTTGATATTCATTGAATCATCGCTCCATTTCTGATGGTTTATTTTCTGATGGAAAAACCCATAAGCGGCTTCCAGTAAAAGTGATCATCATGCCAAGAAGGGTACCAATCGCTTTACTAATGAATAATGAGAAACCTGCTTTCTGCATGACATATAAGACAACATAGGTGAGGAGGCACGCTGCGCCGTTGACTGTGGCCCACTTGAACCATTCCCACTTGTCAGCTTTCTTTTTCACTTGGAACGTCCATTTTCGATTCCAAACATAACTGTTCAGCATTCCTGCGGTATAGGACAAGCACTGTGCAAGAAAAGAGGGAACAAAGCAAGCAGTTAAAAAAAAGAAGAACAGAAAGTCAATCATCGTATTGCTAGCGCCTACAGTTAAAAATGCGGCATAGGTCCGAATATTTTTCTTTGTCATCCGAAGGATCATCACCTCCTAGTGTTTGAGTGGGTTTATGAATACTGTACAAAAGCGAGTTGACGAATCAGTGAAGAAAAGATGAAAAAAACATGAACAAGCGATATCTGTTTTTTCACCAGCTCGTGATATAATTTGCTAGATGAAACGAACGGGTGGTGCACAAACATGTATTTAACAATCGCAGAAACAGCTGAATACTTAGAAGTATCTGAAACATATGTTGAAAAATTAATCCAGCAAAAAAAGATCCGTTACGTATTTGACGGGGAATCTTATCTCATTTATCAAGGGCAGTTTCAAACGCATTTAAAGCAGCTCGAGCAATATAAAGAGCTCGTCCAAGAGATCTTAAATGAACCGATTCCGGAAGACCCCGATGTAAAGGATGAAGATTAGAAGATCGTTATTTCTTCATTTGAAACAATATGGACGAATGGCCGCGGTTATAGAAAGAATGATTTCTATTTCACCTTAAGCTTGCTCGAATGAAAGAAGCAGAATAGCAGTAAAAGGAAGTAAAAACAATGGGGACAACTACTTTATGTGAAGCCTGTCAAAAAAACGAAATGAACGTTGTAGAATCGACTGATAACCGAAACAGCCTTATCAATTATGCCATCAATGCCACGAAAGACTGCTCAGCTATTCATTACGGCCTATTGAATGGTATAACCTAGCTGTTCTCCATTCTCCTAAACAATTTTTACTGTTTGATGATTTTTATGGAGAGGACGGACAGGCTTTTCAAGTAGAGGAGGATGTCGTCATCACCAAAAGCGAGAAAGCTCCAACATTAAAAGCCGTTAGGCATGATTTGGTGTCTATATTAGACTTTTCAATCACTAGATGGTTTCTTGAGGATGATGTCATCGATGCTTTGAAACAGCACGATCAGCAAAAATCTTGCATTCTATTCAAAGTAGGTTTTATGAAACGGAGCATGCCGAAGTGAAATCACGAATGTTAGAGATCGCGGGTGATGTTCTAGATACATTTGCCGCTGAATGGGTCAGGGAACTTTTGGATCACGAGGACGAAGAATTCCTTTACCTACTCATGGGCAGCAGCCAGCAGTTTGCCGGGAGATGAGGGATTATATTAGAAAAATTGAAATCGATCAGTGAAAAAGAATTGCCGTTAGAGGCTTTTATTTGCCTGCATCGTTTCCGTTCTCACAAAATTTTGGATTGGATGGAGTCAAATTGCACCCATTTTCACGATCAGTGGGAAAGGCTGGCAGCCGTCAGCTGCCCAACCTGGGAGAGAATGAAATCTTGGCTAAACAAAAGAAGACCTTTCTGCTTCATTGCACTAGATACAATGGCAAACTGTGCAAAAGGGAATAGACCGGCTCTTGTGGAAAAATTTTCACCTAAAATTCTTAGAACTGATCAAAATGAAGTAGAAAAGATTTTACATGATGTTCATCAAAAAGATCCGGTTCCACGAGTGAAAATGAAAGTGTCCAACATCTTGGAGAACAAGCAAGACATTTGAATAAGCCTTTTTATTGGCTGACTCCGGTTTGAACAATCTTCATGTGGCATTTAACTTGTACATCTGCATCAGGATAAATGCTTTTCCACTTTTCTGGTGTTACTGCTTTGTCTTTTGATCTATACCTCAGGCCCAGCCCAAGCGGATCTATGTTTTGCTTTTTAAAGGATTGAACAAGGTCTTGTCCTTGCTGAGCGACACGTTTTTCTACTTCTTTTTCAACATGGTCCAATATAGATGGTTTATCAATTTTTTTGGACTTCATGAATTCTTTTAATTCACCTTTCAGTTTGATATCAATCATGATCTGAGGCTTCTTTGTTAGGTTTTCCGTTGGTTTAATTCGGTAAGACACATGGGATTTGATATTTTCAATGACGACATGGGTCTTTGCATGATCAGCCAATTGAAATTCGTAGATGCCATTTTTATGATTTTCAATCATCGCTTTAAATGTGAACGTGTCTTTTCCAGGGATATGACCGACCATTTTTTCATGATCAAACAGAGCGACTCCTGTGATCTTAATGACATTGCCTTTTTTCTTAATGTAGGGGAGGTATGCATCGACCCCTTTTGCCAGCATCTGATTCATAAAAATATGCTGATTGGTGACAGGTTCATTGCCATTTCGCATATTTTGGGCGAGCAGATCAGAGAGATATACACCTATATTTAAGTTCGTTTGATTCATTTTTGTGTATAATAACTCTTCAACTTCTCCGCCTACAATCGCAAACACTTGACGTGAACCAATGATAGGATCACGATAAATGTAATTCATTAAATCGATCATGCCGACTTCTTTTGCTAACTTTTCACTGACTAAAATAACGAGCACCTGGCCCATGACTACTGGGAAAGGTGATTCTTCTGACACGAGAAACTGAATATTACTAATGGTGTTTGACTTTGCACTTAATATTTGATAACTCCCTTGCTCTTGACTTTTAAAGACAGGGAAGACAAAGAAACCCTTCATTTCACCATCTTCAACTAAATCAAATCCTGCCGCCTGAGAGATATTTAATTCATCTAAAAGGCGGGGCTCTGCACAGCTGGTTAACAAAAGACTACACAACATGAGGCCCGTAAGTATATAACGTTTCATGCTCGTTTTTTCCCCCTCCTTTTTTTCAGCATCAGTCCAATGACCATACAGATAATCAATCCATAGATCAGAATGAATCCGCTAAATTCCACCCATTGATTAAAGGTTTCAAAAGAAGTTGCACTGGCAAAAAACGAAAACATGATCAGAATGAGGATGCTGAGCCCGATGAATGTGACGCGCTGGCTCGTATGAAGCATTTTTTTTGCCATTCGGCTCGCTGCCCATAATGGAATCGTGATATTAGGAATGATCAGAAGCAGCCAAAGAGACACTTCAATAAATTCAAAGCGCTGGATAAACGGAAGCTTCACAATGCTTGTTAACGTTAGCGTCGGCCATTTTGTTAATTTGAGCTGAGCACTTGAGTAATACGCTATAGAGACGAGAAAAGTCAGCAAGTTTAAGCATGTCGTAAATAATGCCCCCATGTGAGCAAATTTTTGAGATGTCTGAGCTTGTTTAATAAAGGGATAATAGACAAGCAGCGTGCCAAAACCAAACATGGATAAGGATGCATCTTTGACTCCCACAAGCATTTGCGAAAATGTATGATCAAACATTGGAAACATGAAACGAAGGTGACTATATTTCATGGCATAAAAACAGATAAACGTCATCCAATACGTTAGTACAACACTAAAAAATGCCCATCCAGCAATGGTTCTAAAGCCGCCAGTATGAATGTAATACACAAGCAGCAACAGTACAGACGCAAACAAAAGACCAGGAATCTCTTTAAACAGCCATACATGGATCACATCCATGTAATGGATAAGAACGGTCAGCGACAAAGAAGCAAAATATAAGATATAAAGAATGTTGAATAATTGCCCAATCCATTTGCCAAATACATATTGCGTGATTTCACCAAATTCATCCGAAGGTGCCTTTTTAAACATCAAGTACATGAGAAAGATCATCACATTGACGCTCATGCCAGAAATCAAAATAGCGATCCATCCATCATTATTGATAGAACGAACAAGGTTTGTTTGAAAGTTTAAAATGCCGACACCGACTTGATTGGCATTGATGAGAAAAAACACAAAATAAGGGGATACTTGAAATTTCTCTTTGACAGAAGAAGAGCTCATGCCTTCACTTCCTTATTCATAAAAATCATTTTTCCCCTTGCGGCCTTGCTTCGGCTTAGAGCGATGGATGGTTTCATTTTGCGGACGTAAATTTTCCGGCCTTTTGTTCAAAAAACGGAGCTGAGGACGAATCAAACTGCCCTTTAAATCAGCAAGGCGCATTGGAAAAATAGGCTCTAAATACGGCCGGCCAATTGAAGTTAATTTCATTAAATGGGTGAGCAGAAAAGATCCCATCACAGCAATACCTAATGCGCCCCAAACCTGTGCTGCAACTAAAAAAGGAAATCTCAGCAGCCGAATGGCACTGCCCATTTTGTAAATAGGGGTGACAAATGAGGCGAGAGCAGACAGGGCAACAATAATGAGTAAAATATTGCTCGTTAATCCTGCTGCTACAGCAGCCTGTCCAATGACAATCCCTCCAACAATCCCGAGCGTCTGACCGACTTTAGCTGGGAGCCTTGAACCTGCTTCTCTTAGTAATTCAATCGAAATCTCTAAAAATAGTGCCTCAATGATCGGAGGAAATGGCACAAGATAGCGCGAGGAAACAATGGTTTCTAATAAATCCTTTGGGATCAGTTCATAATGAAAGGTTAAAACGGCGACATATAAAGGTGTCGCAAAAATGGAAAATATCACAGCAAATATGCGTAACAGCCTAAAGCAAGAAGCCGCAATCCATGACATATTGTAGTCTTCCATCGTGGAAAAATACTCAAGTAAAATAGTTGGGGCAAGCAAGACATGAGGCGAACCATCCACTAATATGGCAATTTTCCCTTCTGATAAGCCTGAAGACACGCGGTCGGGTCTTTCTGTATTCAAAAACAACGGAAAGATCGTATTGGATACATCATAAAGCATTTGAGCGAGGTAATTCGCATCTAAAATCTGATCATAATCAACGTCCTCAATTCGCTGAAGAACCGTTTCGATGTTCTCCGGGTTGGCGATTTCTTCAATATATAACACGGCAACTTTTGTTTGAGAGAGCGTACCAACCGTCTTTTCCTCAACTTTCAGGTTAGGCGTCGGCAGCCGCCGTCTGACCAAATTTAAATTGGTATCTAAAACCTCCACAAATGCTTCCTGTGCACTGATAATCCCAAATTCTATTTCAGGCGGACCTATTTGTCTGCCTTTCTTTTCTTCAATCGGCAAGAGAAGCGTTTTGCCCCAGTCTGTCTCAAGTCTAATCGCAATGCTGCCCCGGTGAAGGGCTTCTTGCACTTTTTGAAGATCGCTCGTGATGACAGCCTGCTCAATGGGAATTCTTTCTTTCAGCTCTTCAAGAGTGGGTGACAGGTGCAGTTGTTTGAGGGAAGGGAGAATTTGTTCATGTAGAAGATGTCCATTAATCAATGAACGAAAAAAGGAAATCCTATACAGAAAATCTCCATTTCGAGACAGCTCATTTGTAAAATCAGCAGAACGTGACAATGCTTCAAATACTGAATTTGGGTCCTTTTGTTGTTTGTTTTTCTTCAGCATTTGGACCAGCTCCTTCGGCGATTTGCCTCTATTATCTAACCGATTGTCTAAAGATATGCATGAAAAAAGCGTTCAGCTTGATGGGCTGGACGCTTTTTTTCCATATAGAACGGCTTCTAATAATAAATCAGCTAGATGGACGGCACGCATGCTCGGTGAGTGCCCTGAGCGTTTGATGCCTGCTGCCATTTGCAGCTGACAGCCTGGATTAGACGTAACGATGGCAGCGGCCTTTGTTTGAGTGGCTTCTGTCATTTTATGATCTAAAATTTGCATCGACATCTTTGGCTGCAAGATGTTGTAAATGCCAGCTGAGCCGCAGCAACGGCCCGAATCCTTCATTTCTTTAAATGATACACCTTGAATGGCCTTCATCAGCATCCTTGGTGCATGCTGTACACCCATTCCGTTCCGCAAATGACAAGAATCCTGATAGGTGATGACCTGCTCTGGCAAAGCAAGCGGCATGCGGCGGTGAAATTCCAGCTCCACTAAAATGTCTGATATATCCGTGATTTTCTTTGAGAAGGATTCACTTCGCTTTTGAAAATCCGGATCATCGCAAAGCAAATGATCATAATCACTTAAAAAAGCACCACAACCGCCCGCATTCATGACTATGGCATCCGCATCTATCTCTTCAAACGCTTCAATATTCCGCTTTGCTAACTGTTTCGCTTGTTCTTTTTCACCGCTATGGCCATGGAGCGCTCCGCAGCACGTCTGAATAGGAGGGACGATGACGTCACAGCCTGCCAGCTGCAAAAGCTGGATGGTCGCTTCGTTTGTGCTGGAAAAAACGGTGTCCATTAAACAGCCAGTAAAAAAGGCGACCCGTTTTCTCGCTACGCCGGCGGCTTTGTATTCCGGCAAACGGCTTTTTCGTTGACGCGGCACCTTTGGAAGCGCCTGTTCCATCAGGCGTAAGTGCGGTGGAAGCACCTTCAGCATGCCAGTTTTACGGGCGGCCGTTTGCAGACCAGATGTTTGATAAAATCGAAGAAGTCCTGCTGCTTGCCTCATTCGGCTTTGTGAAGGAAAGAGACCTTTAAACACTACACGTCTTACAAGTTTGACAGGAATGGATTGTTTTTTGTGCTGCTGAATGATGTCTCTTGCATCTTCAAGTAACCGTCCATATTTAACGCCGGAAGGGCAGACCGGTTCACATGCACGGCAGCCAAGACAAAGATTCAGTGAATGCTCGACATCTTCATCTGGCTCAATGACGCCGTCTCTCACCGCCTTCATTAAAGCAATTCGGCCGCGGGGAGAGTGTGTTTCTTGTTGACCAGATTCAATATAAGTCGGGCAGGAAGGAAGGCAAAATCCGCAACGCATGCAATTGAGCAGCTCTTTTTCGTCCATTTGTTGCTGAAATGCTTGTTGAATCTCTGTTTGTTTAGAACTCATGAGACCACCACCCGCTTTCTTGCGGCTTTTCCGAACACTTTATCAGGGTTCATGATATTTTCCGGGTCAAGCGCTTGTTTGATCGCTTTCATTGCCGCAATGCCTTCTTTTTTAACTTTTAGTTCTAAGTAAGGGGCTTTCATAAGACCCACGCCATGTTCACCCGTAATGGTGCCGCCAAGTGAGACTGCTTTTTCAAAAATGGCCTGAAAGGCTTCTTCCACCCGTTTCATTTCTTCTTCATTTCTTGCATCTGTTGCACAAGTAGGATGCAAATTGCCATCACCTGCATGACCAAATGTACAGATTTTCACTTTGTACTGCTTCGCAATGTCTTCGATCGCCCGCACCATGCGGGCAATTTCAGACCTAGGGACTGTAGCATCTTCTAAAATGGTCGTCGGGCTTAAGCGGGCGAGGGCAGATAAAGCGGATCGTCTCGCTGTTAAAAGTGCATTTGCCTCTTCTTCAGAATGAGCGATATTTACTTCTTTTGCACCGTGCTGCTGACAAACTTTTTCGATGCGCTGCATATCACGGGAAACCGCCTCGGGATGGCCGTCTTGTTCGATTAACAGCACCGCTTGAACGTCAGTCGGCAAACCGATTTTTGCAAAGTCTTCAACGACTTCCAGAGTCGGCTGATCCATAAATTCTAATGTGGCGGGGATGATACGCTCTGCAATAATCGCCGACACTGAAGCGGCCGCTTCCTCTAAACTTTCATATAAGCAAAGCATCGTTTGTTTTGTTTCTGGAAGCGGCAAAAGCTTTAGCGTGGCTTCAGTGACAATCCCGAGCGTTCCTTCTGAACCTACGAACAAACGGGTCATATCATACCCGGCCACGTCCTTTGCAAGCTTGCCGCCTGTTTTGATGATGTCACCGTTTGGCAGAACGACTTCAAGTCCAAGTACATAATCCCTCGTCACTCCATACTTTAACCCCCGGAGACCACCTGAATTTTCATTAATATTTCCGCCTAATGTAGAGATTTTCATAGAGCTTGGATCAGGTGGATAGAAGAGGCCTTTCGCCTCTACTTGGCAAATAAATTCCTGTGTGATCAAACCAGGCTGCACCGTTGCTGTCAGGTTTTCTTCATCTATTTCTATTAATTGGTTCATTCTTGTAAACAGCAGCACAAGTCCGCCTTGAGTGGGACATGTGCCTGCACAAAGGTTCGTTCCTGATCCTCTTGGCACGATCGGTATGTTGTATGAGGCGCAGAGCCGGACAATTTGCTGGATTTCCTCAGCCGTATGCGGGCTTACAATGACATCTGGCATATGCTGAAAATTCGGTGTTGCATCATAAGAGTAGGCAAGCCGATCGGCTTTACTGTCCTGCATGTAAGACGCACCGACAATCTTTTTTAATTGATTTAAAAATTCAGAATTTAACATACGCATTCAACTCCTATTGATGAGACGTATCGTTTCTTTCAGTATAAAAAAAGAATCGCCTCATGCCTATGGACGATTCTACAAAATATCAGGCTGTTTGCTTCGTTTTTTTGGATCATTATCTAATAGCATGAAGGCTAAATAAAAGAGCATGGCATCTTGCATGCGCTTTGGATCGAGTGTCGTTAAATCTTGGATTCGTTTTAGTCTGTAATGCAGTGTATTGATATGGACATGCATCGCTTCTGCGGTATATTTCAATGAGCAATCTGAGGTCATGAGTACCCGCAATGTTTTCACTAATTCAGGATAGGGGAAAAGAGGGGCGATCGTTCGATCGAGAAACACTTCTTTTGTTTCCTGACTTACTTCCTCCATAAAAAGTTCGAGCGTTAAATCTTCATCAAATACAATCGGGGTATCAGCATGGGCCATTTTTAATGCTCGAAAGGCTTGTTGAAACGATTGCTTCATCAAATGAGCAACTGCTGGTTTTCCCGCTCCAATCAAAACCCCGGGCGAGCTCCGCGCCGTAAGGGAGGCATGGATGTGAAACAGGCGCTGCTGTAGGGCTTTACGATCATCTGCTGTTGTTTGCAGCATGAGTAAAAAGCGGCCATGCCCCCAGCGGACGATGATCTCCTGGCTGTTGAGATGCAGCGTTTCCTTCAATTCTTTGTATTGATTCTGCTTCATAAACGATTCATCCTGACAATCGATCAGAACAACTGCGCGCTCCTTGTTGATATCAAGCTGAAGCCGCGACGCTTTTTCAGTGAGATCAATCGCTGTCTCTGGCAGATGAAGCCAGTCGAATACAAACGCTTCGAGCTGACGTTCATCCGTTTCAGTTTCTTGAAAAAATTCATGTTCATGAATAAGCAGCTCGGTCATTTTTCTTAATATTTCGCCAAAAGGAGACACATGTACAGGATCTCCTGTCATCCCAATGACCCCGATGACCTCTTGCTTAAAATAAATAGGCAGATTGATACCAGCTTTGACGCCTTTCATGTGCTGCTGGTCATCCTTTGTGAGAATTCGTTTCTGTCCTTCAACAGATGTCAGATACGCTCCTTCATGAAATTGTCCAACGCGCGCTGGATCTGTTGCTGCAATGATGGTGCCGTTTGTTTGTGCGATGATGATTTCCTCAGTCAGCACCTTTTTAACCTCGTCTACGATTTTTTCTGCCAGTGTCATTGTGAGCAAAACGTACCCCTCCGAGATGTTTCTTTTGACACTATCATACCATCATATGCTAGGACATATCTTTCTTTTCATGAGTTATGCTAAAATAATGAATGCACATGAAGAAGAAAGGAGACATAGCCATGTCACTGCAAAATCGCTTACAAGACTTACTGAAAGAGGGACAGGCGCTGACAGACTTCGAATATGATGAAGCGGCGCGCCGCAATTGGACATTAGAAGGAGCGAGAATAAAAGAAGAAGCCCGTTTTGGCGATGTATATATAGAGCGTGTAGACAAGGAATCAGAGAACATGATTCAAACAGAAAACGCCTCATTTCTAAACACACCGCTTACATATGTGAAAAAACATCAAAAAGAATTCATTTATATCGAATCCAAGTGGTTTGATGTCGTGAAAGTGGATGGCTTGGCCATTGAATGGGATGAAGTGTTTCAAACGTATACCGTCCTATTCGGTTTAAAACGTCCTAAAAAAGACACGAATATTCTAAAGGACATGCTATCGCCATTAAATGGTGCTCAGCTTCAATTTAATGGACAAGATGGCTTATTTGATGTGAATTTGCAGCTTCTTGAGCTTGAGAATATCCACGAAGATACGGCTTTCATTGACGTCATCTCGGCCGTGTATCGATTTTTATTCCGTATGATCATACAGCTTGAAATCAATGAATCAAAAAATGGCTCAAATTCCTGAGCCGTTTTTTTGTCCATCTATTCATTTGATGAAGGTGTGACAAACTGTACATCATGCTCTTTTCCATATTGAAGATAATCTTCATGTGGCTCCTGATTGGTCACGACGATATCAATCTCGTGCAAATCACAAAACGTGGTCAAGGCGTAATGATCGAATTTGCTATCATCCACTAATAAAAAGGTTTTGGCACTTTTTTGAACAAGCGTCTTTTTAATATCGGTTTCAAGCGGAGAAGAATTCGTGACGCCGTGATCAATGGATAAACCAGTTGATGCGATAAAGGCTTTATTGACATTGTAAGCTTTTAAGCGCTCAACACTTTGATAACCAACGAAAGAATTCGTTTTTCTTTCAAGCATCCCACCAGTGGAAAAGATGGTGAGATTTTCATAAGGCATCGCCTGTGTAATGAAATCCACATTATTGGTCACAATGGTCACCTGTTTCTCCGTCAAATAGGGGAGCATCTCAAGCGTTGTCGTACCAGAATCAATAAAAATCATATCCCCGTTTTCCACAAAAGCGGCAGCCGTCTGACCGATCAATTGCTTTTTACTGAGCTGACGGATCTTTCGCTCCTGATACACCACTAACGTTGAGTGGTTCACAGCCACTCCGCCATACACTTTTTTGAGTACGCCGGACTCGACCAACGCCTGTACATCTCGGCGTATCGTGTTTTTTGAGACACCAAAATGCGCAACAAGCTCATCAAGTGAGGCAGATTCCCGGTCAAACACATACTCTTTGATTTGCTGAATCCGTTTTGTTTTTATCATACTTCATATCTCCAATCAATCCGAATGTCCTTTTTCCATTATACCAATAAATTCTCTTACATGGATTAGGTCAATTGATTCTCTTTTCTCCTTTGATATAAAAGCGTATGATAGAAAAAAGAAAGAAACCAGAAAGGAACTTTCACTTCTATGAATCAATCAAACAACCCATTTTCAAAGCTTGCGAATTTTAGAGAAGTAGGGGGACTTCAAACAACAGATGGGATGGTGATCAAACAGGGAATGATTTATCGATCCGCAGACTTATCCCGTTTGTCGAAACAAGACATCGAGATATTCTCAGCACTCGGAATTCAAACCGTTTGTGACCTCCGTACAGCCTCAGAACGTAAATCACATCCGCCAAAGATCAAGGAACACGACAAAATCGTCCATATTCCGATGCAGCCTGACAGTAAGATGCCAAGTAAATGGACCATGTTTCGTATGCTGGTAACAGAAGGGAAGTCTCTCTCATTTACACCGATCATGAAAGAGTTATATCAAAGCATGCTGACAGAGCGTAAAGAAGAGATTCGGCAGCTGTTCACACTGCTTTCAGATCAAAGCCATTACCCGCTGATGCTTCACTGCACGAGTGGCAAGGACCGTACAGGTTTTTTATCTGCCCTGATTCAGTTGGTGGCAGGTGTACCGCTGGCTGTAGCTTTAAGTGAATACATGCGTTCCAATGAAGGCGTGCAAATGCTCGTCAGAAGGCAGGAACGATTTGTCCGATTGATGAGTTTATACCGGGTGTCAAAAGAACAAATTCAGCCGCTTGTCGGTGTGCAGCAAGATTATCTTGAAGATGTGCTGCACGAAATGCTGGAGACATACGGGAGTGCAGAGCGGTATTTAATTGAAGCCTGCAAAGTCCCTGAAGCTCATCTCAATGAAATGAAAAACATTCTGCTTATACCATCTGCTGGCATTCCATCACAAAAAGCGGAATAAACTTAAGGTGAGGTGATGCAAAACATGCTGAAAAAGATCAGTATGACAGTTTTAACACTGATGTTGATGTTTGTATTTTTATTGATTCCTTCTAGCAGTCTAGCAGCTCGTGCAGTGCCAAAAGGGAAGCTTGAGAGCACAAGAGAGATGCGCGCGGTATGGATTGCATCGGTTTATAACTTAGATTGGCCCTCAAAGAAGGGGCTGCCCGTAGCAGAGCAGAAGCAAGAGTTTATTCGTTTGTTAGACGAAATCAAAGCGATGAATATGAATGCCGTCATTATGCAAATTAAACCAACAGCAGATGCCTTTTATCCTTCAGCATACGGGCCGTGGTCAGAATATTTGACTGGAACACAAGGGAAAGATCCGGGGTACGATCCGCTTGAGTTTATGATCGAAGAAGCTCATAAACGCGGCCTTGAATTTCACGCTTGGTTTAACCCTTACCGAATCACAATGAATCATACTGATCTCAGCCGTTTGTCTGCCGATCACCCTGCAAGACAACATCCTGATTGGACGATTGCGTATGGTAATCAGCTTTATTACAATCCTGGTATTCCTGAAACTCAGGACTTCATTATCGGCGGTATCGAAGAAGTTGTGAAAAACTACGATATTGATGCAGTGCATATGGATGATTATTTTTATCCATATAAAATAGCCGGTGTACCATTTCCAGATCAAGAAACGTATGAAAAATATGGAAAAAAAGCATTTACACATATAGAAGATTGGCGAAGAGATAATGTGAATCAGCTGGTAAAGCAAATCAATGACACCATTAAGAAAGAAAAACCGTATGTGAAATTTGGTATTAGTCCATTCGGGGTATGGCGCAACATAAAAGATGACCCGACTGGTTCAAACACCACTGCAGGAATGACCAACTACGATGATTTATATGCTGATACAAGAGAGTGGATTCAGCAGCACGATATTGATTATGTTACTCCGCAAATTTACTGGAGCATCGGCTTTCAAGCTGCCGCTTATGATGTGCTGACGAAATGGTGGTCAAATGAGGTGAAAGGGGAGCCGGTTCACCTGTACATTGGGCAGGCGGCATATAAAATTAATCAAAACAGTGACCCTGCTTGGTCTGACCCGGAAGAATATTTTAGGCAGATTGAGCTGAACAGGCAGTCACAGCTTGTGCAGGGAAGCATGCATTTCAGCCTGAAGGATATCAATCGCAACCCTTTGAATGTAAAGGATCGATTGATAGAAGAGTCATACCGCAAACCAGCTCTCATTCCAGAAATGCCTTGGCTTCATCAGAAAGCACCTAAAAAACCAATCATTCAATCTGTGAAAAAGACAGCGGATGGTGCGGCTTTACAAATCAAAAATGATTCGCATTCTACCGTATCCTATTATGCGGTCTATCGATTAACAAATAAAGGAACATATGAATTGCTGCAAACGGTTAGAAAAGAAAAAGGCGCCATAACAACGATTAAAGACCTCCCAGTCAATCAAAAGAAAATGGATACTTACAAGATTACGGCTCTTAATCGTCTTCATCACGAAAGCAAGCCTTCTACAAAAATAGTGAAATAACAGAAAAAGCATGAGTGAGATTTTCTTCGTTCATGCTTTTTTTCTATTATTCTTGTTTTAATTTTCTGAATTCAATCAAGCTTGGCATGAAGCAGCTGCTTGATTAATAAATATGATAGAAAAGAGCTAAAGGGGGAAGCAAGATGGATTTTGAATTAACGAAAGAACAACAAATGATCCGCCAGATGGTCAAAGATTTCGCCAAAGCAGAAATTGCACCAATCGCTCAAACCATTGATAAACAGGCCGTATTCCCAGCCAAAACGTTTCAAAAAATGGGGGAGCTCGGCTTTATGGGCATCCCCTTTCCAGAGAAATACGGCGGCTCAGGAGGAGATACGATATCATATGCACTCGCTGTAGAAGAAATCGGAAAACAGTGTGCCAGTACAGGTCTTAGCTATGCCGCAGCCGTCTCCTTAGGCGCAAGCCCGCTTTATTACTTCGGTACAGAGGAGCAAAAGATGGACCACCTTGTTCCGCTGGCTTCTGGGACAGCACTTGGTTCCTTCGGATTAACAGAACCAAACGCAGGATCAGATGCAAAAGGGACGAAAACAAAAGCAGTCAAAGACGGACAAGAGTATGTCATTAGCGGGGAGAAGTGCTGGATCACAAACGCCAATTTTGCCAGAACCATTATCGTCACTGCTGTCTCGGATCAAGATGAAAACGGCCGCCCAATCATCTCCGCCTTTATTGTGGAAAAAGGGCAAAAAGGGCTGACCATTACAAATCCATATGACAAAATGGGCGTGCGCGGTTCAGATACAGCAGAAATCATTTTAGACGGTGTACGTGTACCAGCCCAGAATATTTTAGGAGACCCAGCGAAAGGCTTTAAGCAATTTTTATATACATTAGATGGGGGGCGCATTTCAATCGCTGCGTTATCAGTTGGCATCGCACAAGCTGCACTAGATGCTTCGCTCTCTTACGCAAAGGAAAGAAAGCAATTTGGGCAGACCCTTTCTTCCTTCCAAGCCATTCAGTTTAAGCTGGCAGATATGGCGATGCAAATAGAACTCGCTAGACAAATGGTGTGGAAAGCTGCTTGGCTGAAAGATCACGGCAAGCCGTTTACAAAAGAAGCTGCCTATGCCAAGCTTTTCGCTTCTGAAATGGCGACAAAAGCAAGTCTTGATGCTGTCCAAATTCACGGAGGAACAGGCTACATGAAAGAATGTGGTGTAGAACGGCTTGTGAGAGATGCCAAGCTGATGGAAATTGGAGAAGGGACCTCTGAAATTCAGCGTCTAGTCATCGCAAGACAACTGTTAGCGTAATTCGATAATGAAAACGCTTACCATCAATGGAGGAGGAAAGCCATGATGTCGATTCATCCACAGACAATCGGCTCGTTATTAAAAGAGAAACGGGATCAGCATCCAGCACATGAAGCCATTGTGTATCCAGAACGTTCTTTACGTTATTCATATGAAGCGTTTTATCGAGAAGTCAAGGAAACTGGGAAAGGTCTTATGGCTTTAGGGGTTCAAAAAGGGGATCATATCGCCATCATGGCGCCCAATGTACCCGAATGGCTCATGCTGCAATTCGCCTGCGCGTCGATTGGAGCCGTTCTTGTCACCGTGAATACAAACTTTCAATCACAAGAACTCGCTTATTTACTCAAGCACTCTGATAGCAGCATGCTGTTTATCGTAGACGGGTTTAAAGAGACATCCTATGTCAAAATGCTTGAAGAACTCATACCGGAGCTTCAAAACGCTCATCAAGGTGAGATCACATCCTCATCTTTTCCTTATTTAAAAAGTGTCGTCTATATAGGTGAGCACACGCCAAAGGGCATGCGCAGCTGGGACAGTATTCACGCAGCTGCCAAAAGAACAGAGGATCATGAGTGGGAGAAACGAATGGATGAGCTTGCGCCAGATGACGTCATTAATATGCAATATACTTCAGGCACAACCGGCTATCCAAAAGGAGTCATGCTCAGCCATACAAACATCGTCTGCAATGCTAGCCAAATCGCAGATTGTATGAAGCTCACCCAAAAGGACCGAATGTGTATCCCCGTTCCTTTCTTTCATTGCTTTGGATCTGTTCTTGGCGTGCTTGCTTGTCTCACAAAAGGAGGAACGATCATTCCAGTTGAATCCTTCCATCCAGAGCGAGTCCTTCAAACCGTGGAAAAAGAGAAGTGCACCGTCCTTCACGGCGTCCCGACAATGTTCATTGCAGAGCTCGAACATCCGAATTTTCACCAATACGATCTGTCCACATTACGAACGGGCATTATGGCAGGATCTCTTTGCCCATCCCATGTGATGAAAGCCGTCATTGAACAAATGGGACTAAAGGAGCTCACGATTGCCTACGGACAGACTGAAAGCTCTCCTGTCATTACCCAAACAAGAACGGATGATTCATTTGAAAGGCGGGTTCAAACGGTCGGCCGGGCGCTTCCTCACATTGAAGTGAAAATCACCGTTCCAGGCACGCCGGAGGAAGTACCAAGAGGAGAACAAGGAGAGCTGTGTACAAGAGGCTATCATGTGATGAAAGGCTACTATAAAAATGAAGAAGCCACAAATGAAGTGATTGATCAGGACGGCTGGCTTCATACGGGTGATTTAGCAGAGATGGATGAGGACGGCTATGTGAAAATCACAGGACGGCTGAAAGATATGATCATTAGAGGCGGAGAGAATGTTTATCCAAAAGAGATTGAGGACGTTCTTTATACTCATCCGGCCATTCTTGATGCACAGGTCGTTGGGATACCTGACGAGACGTATGGAGAAGAAGCCGCCGCATTCATTCGGCTTAAACAAGGTAGGACCGTGACAATTGAGACACTCACCAGCTATTGTCAGTCGCAAATGGCACGCTACAAAATTCCTAAATATTTTTTCATCACTGACGAGTATCCAATGACCGCATCAGGGAAGATTCAAAAATTTCGTCTGAAAAAGCAGGCACTTGATCTAATAAAGGAGTGAAGGCAGCGATGTTTCAAAAAGTACTGATTGCCAATCGAGGCGAAATTGCCAGGCGAATTATTCGAACATCTAAAAGGCTCGGAATCCACACCGTCGCCGTTTATTCAGAAGCAGATCAGCATGCACTTCATGTGCAAGAAGCAGACAGCGCCTATCCGATTGGAGGTGCGAAAGTATCTGAAAGCTATTTAAACATGGAAGCCATCATTAGGGTAGCCAAACAGACAAATACAGAGGCCATCCACCCAGGATATGGCCTCTTATCAGAAAATGCAGCCTTTGCAGAACGCTGCCGCAGCGAAGGAATCGCCTTTATTGGCCCATCCGCACAAGTCATTCAGCGAATGGGGAATAAAATTGAAGCAAGAAAAACGATGGCTCAAGCAGGTATCCCCATTGTACCAGGCGTTTCAGCTCCGCTGCATGATGCAGAAGAAGGGGTCAGTCAAGCGCAGTCACTCGGTTATCCGATCATGCTCAAGGCATCAAGCGGGGGCGGAGGAATTGGCATGCAGCTCGTGCAAAATGACGAGGAGCTGTACAGGGCTTTTGAAGGGAATCAAAAAAGAGCGCAAAGCTTTTTCAACGATGGGACGCTGTATATGGAAAAGGTCATTGAAAACGCTCGGCACATTGAAATTCAGGTCCTTTTTGATTCCTTCGGCCATGGGGTTCACTTATTTGAGCGCGACTGTTCACTCCAGCGAAGACATCAAAAAATCATTGAAGAAGCACCAGCCGTCTGTCTCGATGAATCGGTGAGACATCAGATGGGGGAGATGGCCGTCAAAGCAGCCAAAGCGATTGGGTATGAAAATGCAGGAACGATTGAATGTTTAGTCGATCAGCATCAACAATTTTATTTCCTAGAAATGAACACAAGATTACAAGTAGAGCACCCTGTCACAGAAGAAATTACAGGCATTGACCTTGTCGAGGAACAGCTGAAAATCGCTGCATGTGAGCCGCTTTCCTTTAATCAGGAGGATATTCATCAAATCGGCCATGCCATCGAGGTTAGAATTTATGCGGAAGATCCCGTCACCTTTTATCCATCACCAGGAACGATCACTCGGCTTTCCACACCTGAAGCTCCGTATATCCGTCATGAGTCAAGCGTGACAAATGGAAGCATCATTACCCCTTTTTACGATCCAATGATTGCGAAAATGATCGTTTACGGTGATACACGAAAACTTGCAATAGAACGATTAAAAGGGGCATTACAAGCATATGAAATAGAAGGGATCAAAACCAACTTACCGCTTTTAAGGGAAATGGCCGGATCTTCTGCTTTCTTACAAGGCAGCATCACCACCGATTTTCTCATGAAAAAAAGGGAGGAAAACCGTTCATGAAAAATGTCACAATTCAAATGGCCGGAAACTTGTGGAAGCTTCTTGTGAAACAAGGCGATGAAGTGCAAAAAGGACAGGAGGTTGCCATTTTAGAATCAATGAAAATGGAGATTCCGATCGTTGCTGAAGAGGGCGGGATCATCAGTAAAGTGTATAAGGCAGAGGGAGAGTTTGTCGATGAAGGAGAGGTTCTTTTAGAACTATCAGAATAGGAGGGAGCCAGATGGCATTACCAAAGAGTGTGCTTATCAGGGAGGTCGGCCCGCGGGACGGACTGCAAAATGAATCAGTCTGGCTTGACACAGGCGAGAAGCGAACGTGGATTGATCTGCTCGCAGCAGCCCAGCTCCCTTATATTGAAGTCACATCATTTGTTCATCCTAAATGGGTTCCAGCCTTAAAAGATGCCAAAGAACTCACCCAATCCTTTAACAAAAAAGACGGCATCACCTATGCAGCACTCATTCCCAATGAAAAAGGCTTAGCTCATTTTTTTGAAGCCAATCTTGACACAGGCGCTATGTTCATCTCTTCGAGTGAAACACATAACAAGAAAAATATGAATCAATCCATCCACGAAACACTTCCTGTTATCAAACAAATGACAGCTGATTTAAAAGCAGCAGGAAAAAACACGCGCGCGTATATTTCCACCGTGTTTGGCTGCCCATATGAAAAACAAGTGCCAATGGATCAAGTCCTCCGGTTAACGGATATTTTGCTTTCTTATGGCATTGATGAAATATCTCTCGGTGACACCATCGGTGAAGCCCATCCGCTTCAAGTAGAAAGACGCTTAGACATTTTACTCGAACGTTTTCCTGCTGATAAAATCGCTCTTCATTTTCATGATACGAAGGGGATGGCTCTTGCGAATATTTATACGGCATTAAAAGCAGGGATCACCATATTTGACTCCTCCAGCGGCGGGCTTGGCGGATGTCCCTACGCACCTGGTTCCAGCGGAAATGTGGCGACAGAAGATGTGGTGCATATGCTTCAAAAACTAGGAATTGAGACAAATATTCACCTTCCTGCATTAATTAAAGCGGCAGAATGGATTGAAGCAAAAGTAGATCGAATCCTGCCTAGTCACTGTTTACGCGCTTATCACTCTCAGACTACTTCATAAAGGATGAATAACATGACATCATTGATCCATTTTTCGATACAAGATGAACAGATCGGAATCATGACCTTAAACAGGCCAGAACAAGCGAATTCCCTATCTGCTCCAATGCTGGAGGAGATCAATCAAATCATTCAAGAAATCAAACACGATGAAAGCATTCGCTGTCTTCTCATTACAGGAGCCGGTTCAAAAGTCTTTTGTGCTGGAGCAGATTTAAAAGAACGACGATTGATGACAGAAGCAGAAGCGAAAGGAGCTGTTCTTTCGATTCAGCAAACTTTTATCGAGATTGAATCTATTCCTGTACCTGTCATTGCAGTGATAAATGGACACGCACTGGGCGGAGGACTTGAGCTCGCGCTCGCTTGTGATCTCCGCATTGCACGAGCCGGAGCAAGACTCGGCCTGCCAGAAACAGGACTAGCTATCATACCAGGAGCCGGAGGGACGCAGCGCCTTCCGCGCCTCATTGGACTCGGTAAAGCAAAAGAACTTATTTTCACAGGCGCATCATTACAAGCAGAAGAAGCCATTCAAATTGGGCTGATTGAGCATATCTCTGTAGCAGATTCCCTCATGAACGATGCCATCTCTCTTGCAAAACAAATCATCAAAAATGGCCCGCTTGCCTTAAAAGAAGCGAAACAAGCGATTCAATCAAGCCTTGATCACGATTTGCATACAGGTTTGACAAAGGAATACGAAGCGTATCTACGGCTCATTGAGACAGAAGATCGAACGGAAGGTCTTCAAGCCTTCCAAGAAAAACGAACGCCTCAATACAGAGGCAGGTAGCAAGAAAGGGGAATGGGTATGATCGAAGGATATGAACTAAAAAAACAGCAGATTCTGAAAGGCGGGGCAGACCGATACCATCAAAAAAACAAAGAAAAAGGAAAATTGTTTGTCCGTGACCGCCTCCAGTTGTTATTAGATGAGGATTCTTTCATTGAGGATGCCATGTTTGCCGAGTGTCAAAATGAACATTTACCAGCAGATGGTGTTGTCACAGGGACAGGGCGGATGAATGGGCAGACTGTTTGCGTTATGGCAAATGATTCTACCGTCAAGGCAGGATCATGGGGCGTCAAAACGGTAGAAAAAATCATTAGAATCCAGGAAACAGCCGAAAAGCTCAACTGCCCAATGCTGTATTTAGTTGACTCAGCGGGTGCTAGAATCACCGATCAAATCGCCATGTTTCCAGGCAGAAGGGGTGCAGGCCGCATTTTTTATAACCAAGTGAAGCTGTCTGGACGTATTCCGCAAATTTGTTTACTATTTGGTCCTTCGGCAGCCGGAGGTGCTTACATTCCTGCTTTTTGTGACATCGTCGTCATGGTCGAAGGGAATGCCTCAATGTACTTAGGCTCACCGCGAATGGCCGAAATGGTGATTGGAGAGAAAGTATCCCTTGAAGAAATGGGCGGCGCAAAAATGCATTGCAGCATTTCTGGATGCGGCGATATTTTAGCAAAAACAGAGGAAGAAGCCATTCAAATCGCCCGCACTTATTTAACTTACATGCCTGCCAACTATACAGAAAAACCAAAGCGGGCAGCCGCAATCGCACCTAAACCATCAGAGATCACCATCCAAGACCTCATTCCTAAAGGGCAGAATACCCCTTTTGATATGTATCAGCTCATTGATTTACTCATTGATGAAGGATCATTTTTTGAAATCAAAAAACTGTTTGCCGCAGAATTGATCACAGGCTTTGGCCGCATGAATGGTCAGCCTGTCGGTCTTATTGCCAACCAGCCGAGGGTAAAAGGCGGCGTTTTATTCCATGACTCAGCAGACAAAGCCGCTAAGTTTATTCAGCTATGTGACGCCTTTCATATTCCACTCCTTTTCCTTGCCGATATACCGGGGTTTATGATCGGAACAAAAGTGGAACAAGCAGGCATTATCAGGCACGGAGCGAAAATGATCTCCGCCATGTCAGAGGCAACCGTTCCGAAAATATCCGTCATTGTTCGTAAAGCATATGGTGCAGGTTTATATGCAATGGCAGGACCGGCCTTTGAACCGGACTGCTGTCTCGCACTCCCATCAGCACAAATTGCTGTCATGGGGCCAGAAGCCGCTGTAAATGCTGTCTATGCGAATAAAATTGCCGAACTGCCTGCTGAGGAAAGAGCGGCATTTATTCAAGAGAAACGCAAGGAATACCAGGAAGATATGAATATATATGAGCTTGCCTCTGAAATGATTGTCGATGGTGTCATCCCATTTGACCATTTGCGAGATGAGCTTTGTCATAGATTACAAGCCTATACCTCTAAAGAGATGACATTTACAAGACGAAAACACCCGGTTTATCCGGTCTAAAGGGGGCGGCCTCATGATGAACCTAAAACCAGCGTGGATACCCGAAGAACAGATGATGAAACAAACACGCCTTTACAAATGGATGCATTCACTTGGTTTTTCTACTTATGATGCGTTCTATCAAGCTAGTATCGAGCGGACCGATTGGTTTTGGAGAGAAGCCGAAAAGGCGGTCGGCATCGTGTGGAAGAAGCCGTATGAAGCCGCATTAGGCCAAGATTCATTCATGTGGCCCAATTGGTATAAAGGCGGACGGCTCAACGTGGTCGAAACGGCTGTTGACAAATGGGCAGAGAATGAAGAAACCCAGCATCAACCAGCTGTGATGTGGAGAAATGAAGCGGGAGAAGAGAGAAGATGGTCGTTCCTCGAACTTCAAGAAAAGGTCAATCGTCTCGCTGCTGGTTTTTTGAAAAAGGGAATACAAAAAGGGGATGTAGCGGTCATTTATATGCCGATGCTTCCGGAAACAGCTGCCGTCATGCTTGCCTTTGCAAAGATTGGTGTCATCTTTAGCCCGGTTTTTTCTGGCTATGGAAGCGAGCCTCTTGCCGTACGTATTCGTGCATCAGGTGCAACCATTGTCGTCACAGGCTCAAGCGTGACGCGCCGGGGAAAGACAATCAACATGCGTGAATGTGCGGCAGAAGCGATCGACAAAACCAAGACTGTCCAAACAGTCATTGTACATGCTTCCTCTTCTACTGGATATAAAGAGGATATTCAGCTAAACGATTTGTTAAAAGAGGAACCACTGAGTAAAACGACTTATCTTTCAAATGAAGATCCCCTTATGATCTTATACACGTCTGGAACAACCGGTACACCAAAAGGGGCTGTCCATACACACGCAGGCTTTCCTGTAAAAGCGGCTTTTGATGCCGGTCTTTGTATGGACGTTGCAAAAGGAGACCGTTTGTTTTGGCTCACAGACATGGGATGGATGATGGGGCCCTTTCTCGTCTTTGGCGGCTTGATCAATGGAGCTGCAATTGTTTTATATGACGGCGCCCCCGATTATCCAGATGAACAGCACCTTTGGTCATTCATCCACGAGCAAAAAGTCACCCATTTTGGACTTTCACCTACTTTTGTTCGTTCTGCGATGCAGCAAAACCTTTCAGACATTGAGCTGCCGCATGTGAAAGCCATCATATCTACAGGTGAACCGTGGAATGAAGCACCATGGCAATGGCTTTTTGACACCATTGGTCAAAAGCACATTCCAATCTTAAATTACTCAGGGGGAACAGAGGTTTCTGGCGGTATTGTAGGAAGTACGCTGCTTCGTCCAATCAAACCGATCCTTTTTAATGCGGCCATCTTAGGAATGGCGGCAGATGTGTATAATGAGGCAGGAGAGAGCGTTCTGAATGAGGTAGGGGAGCTTGTTGTGAAAAAGCCGTGGGTCGGCATGACATGTGGGTTTTGGAAAGATCCGGAGCGATATGAAGACACCTATTTTAGGCGATTTGATGGGGTGTGGACGCACGGTGATTGGGTGATGCAATCAGAGGATGGCGCATTCCATATCACGGGCAGATCGGATGATGTCATTAATACAGCAGGTAAACGCATTGGTCCAGCTGAAATTGAATCCATTCTTGTCGGGCATCCAGCCGTACATGAGGCTGCTGTGATTGGAGTAAAGGATGAGGTGAAGGGAGAAGCACTAGTTTGTTTCATAGTGGCCAGTTCACAGTCTTTCGAAGAAGCAGCACTCATTCAAGAGCTCAAAATACATGTTGGTTCATATGCGGGAAAAGCGCTCACACCAAAGGAAATTCATCTCATTTCAGCATTACCGAAAACAAGAAACGGAAAAATCGTCCGGCGTTTATTAAAAGGAGCTTATGAACAGCAGCCTTCACCAGATCTTTCGTCTCTAGATAATCCTGATGTGTATAACAGCATTTGCGAATACTTGAAAAGGAAACAAAGTCCATAAAAAAAAGACAGGAGAGCGTCCTGTCTTTTTTATTGCACATGAAAATTCGTGCCATCTGTTGTTTCTTTTACAATACCTGCCCGAATCACAAAATCACCGAAATGTTCATGTTCCGCGCGTTCTTTTGCATAGCGAGGGAGAAGAGAGCCAAGCTCGTTTAAAATGTCTTCTTCTCCTACATTTTCTCGGTACAGTTTACTTAATCTGCTGCCATCAAACGCAGCGCCAAGATACATGTTGTATTTACCAGGTGATTTCCCGATAAAGCCAATTTCACCAAGCGCATGACGGGCGCATCCATTTGGACATCCAGTCATACGAATCGTGATTTCTTTATCACTTAAGCCATTTTCTTCGACAATCTCTTCAATTTTGTCAATTAAGCGCGGGAGGTAGCGTTCTGCCTCTGCCATCGCTAAGCCGCATGTCGGAAGAGCAACACAGGCCATTGAACTGCGGCGCAGTGCAGAGTGCTGCTGTCCATCTGACAAACCAAACTCCTCAATGAGCTGCTCGATTTGTTTCTTTTTATGAGATGTGACGTTTCCAATGATCAAATTTTGATTCGCTGTTAAGCGGAAGTCACCTGTATGAATCTTTGCGATTTCACGAATGCCTGTCATCAGCGGATAATCATCGTAATCCGTGATACGTCCGCCTTCTACAAACATCGTATAATGCCATCTGCCATTAATGCCTTTTACCCAGCCATAGCGGTCACCGTTATGATCGAAGTGATAATCTCTTGCGTCTAATAGGGTAAATCCAAGGCGGCGCTCAAGCTCTTCTTTTACATTCTCAAGACCAAGGCGGTCCACTGTATATTTAAAGCGGGCATTTTTTCTCACCGAACGGTTTCCGTAGTCCCGCTGGATGGTGATCACTTGTTTGGCAATCTCTACAACTTGTTCCGGTGTACAAAAGCCAATTACTTTTGCAAGCTGAGGATAGGTCGCTGTATCACCATGAGTCATGCCCATTCCACCGCCAATCGCAACATTAAAACCGACTAATTGATCATTTTCAATAATCGCAATGAAGCCTAAATCCTGCGAAAATACATCAATATCGTTAGCCGGAGGGACCGCCACACCAATCTTGAATTTTCTTGGCAAATAAAGTGGACCATACATCGGCTCAACCTCTGTATCAGGCGTTGCTGCTACCTTTTCCTCATCAAGCCAAATTTCATGATACGCTCTTGTTTGCGGAAGCAGGTCATCACTTAATTTTTTGGCGAGCTCGTATACATCATGGTGCACTTCTGATTGATAAGGATTTGACGTACACATGACATTACGGTTCACATCGCCGCAAGCAGCGATCGTATCAAGCATAGTGGAATGAATGTCTTGAATGGTCTTTTTCATGTTCCATTTTAGAATACCGTGAAGCTGAAAGGTTTCACGAGTTGTCAGCTTTAACGTACCGTTGCCATATTTATGAGCAAGCTCATCCATTACAAGCCACTGTTTGGATGTAGCGATTCCGCCAGGCAGGCGGACGCGCAGCATAAATTGATAGGCAGGCTCAAGCTTTTGTTTTTGCCGTTCATTTCTCAGGTCACGATCATCCTGTAAATAACTGCCGTGATGCTTCATCAGACGGTTATCATCATCAGGAATACCCGCTGAAATCGGATCGAGCATCACTTCTTTTAAAGTACCCCGTAAATAATCACTTTTTTCTTTGATTTCCTCTACGTCGCTCGGAGGTCCTTCCGGCGCTGTTAATGCTGTCTTCACCATGTAAGTAAAAGCTCCTTTCTTTCAAGCATTCAATCAATATACGTCACGCTGATAGCGTTTTTGCTGCTGCAAGTTGGCTAGATAGCTTTCAGCTTTCTCTTTGCTCATCGCACCTTCTTCTTGGATGATTGATAGAAGGGTATTATGAACATCATGCGCCATATGTTTTTCATCTCCGCAGACATATACATAGGCACCTTGCTCCAGCCATTCGAATAATTCTTTACTTTGTTTCTTCATTTGGTGCTGGACATATACTTTTTCCTCTGAATCTCTTGAAAAAGCCACATCCATTTTCGTTAACACACCATCTTTTAACCACTTTTGCCATTCGGTTTGATATAAGAAATCCGTCACAAAGTGCTGATCACCGAAGAACAACCATGACTTTCCGTCTGCACCGACTTCCTCGCGCTCCTGCATAAAGGAACGGAAAGGGGCGATGCCTGTGCCTGGTCCTACCATAATGATCGGTGCTTCAGGATTTTCAGGAAGCTTAAAGTTTTGATTGTGCTGGATATAAACAGGCAGCTTATCACCTGGCTCTAAGCGCTCCGCACATAAGATTGAGCAGACACCTTGACGTTCTCTTCCGTGAGCATCATATCTCACAGCACCAATCGTCAAATGAACTTCTTCTTCATTTGCTTTCAGGCTGCTTGCAATGGAATAAAGGCGAGCCGGAATTTTTCTTAAAATGGCAGTGAAGTCTGCCGCTGTTCCTTCAAAAGGACCGAAATCACGAGCAGCATCTACTAAATCTCTTCCTGCTATATATGCTTTTAATTTTTCTTCGTTTCCTTCTTCTAAAAGGGCCTGCAAGGCTTCGCTTTTTGTAAAGGACGCCATCTTTTGAAGAAGAGGTTTTGTCAATACGGTAATCTCAAAATGAGAGGTAAGTGCTTCTTTTAAAGGAAGCGTGTCGCCGTTTTTATGAACGGTTACGGCTTCCTCTGCATTCCATCCGCATGTTGTGATCAGTTCATCAACAAGCGCAGGATCATTTGTTGGATAAATACCAAGGCTGTCACCCGGCTCATAAACAAGTCCTGATCCTTCAAGAGAAAGCTCCAAATGACGGGTTTCTTTGTTAGAACCGCGGCCATTTAAGTTGATATTTTCAAGCACTTCAGCATAAAAAGGATTTGTTCTTGAGTATTCAGATGCAGCTGTTTGAGTGTTCGCTTCCGCTGATTCCTGCGGGGCTGTCGCAGCTCCGCCTTCGCTAAGTGATGATGCCACCCCTTGAAGCCATTCAGAAAACGGCTCATCATAATCAAGATCACAGTCCACTCGATCGAAAAGACGCGTTCCGCCAAGCTCTTTTAAGCGCTCATCAAATTCTTTACCTGTTTGACAGAAGAATTCGTAAGAGCTGTCACCAAGTGATAGGACAGAAAAGCTTAAATGATCGAGCTTTGGTGCACGTCTGCCGTGAACATATTCATGGAAAGAAAGGGCATTATCAGGCGGATCTCCCTCGCCATGTGTGCTGACGATAATCAGTAAATTGTTTATTTTTTTCAGACTATTCGGTTTAAAATCTGACATAGAAGAGAGCGTCACTTGAAAACCTTTCTCTTCAAGATGCTGCGCTGTCTTTTTTGCTAACCCTTCAGAATTGCCTGTTTGTGAGCCATAAAGGACGGTCACATCTTTGCTGATAGGCTGCGCTGGTGCTGCGGCAGAAAGAGAAGGGGCTAGGGCAGTATTTTCTGATCCGGCTAAAGCTGCCTGTGCTGATAAATAACCGGTAAGCCAAATTTTTTGCTGATCTGTTAAAGTCGGAAGCAGCTGATTAAGCAGTTCTGCCTGCTCCTGACTAAACGGACTGTTCAATACATGAAGTTGCAACAATATCCACCTCACAAGGAATATAAACATAGATTAATTCGATAGGAATTATATATATAGGTTCAATTTGAACTTTACCGAAAGTTTGCCATTAAGTAAAATATATAATATTGATTGTCATGATTAAGATTTCTAATACCTTTGCAAAGTGACAGAACTTGAAGGTGAATCGCTTAACTGTATAAAGCACCTTAAGAAAAATGGGCCGTTTTGAATGAAGAGACGATCGTAAGGGATTGAAAAGGGGTGTATGAAAGTTGATGCAGATAAAGTTTAAAAATATAAAATGTTTTCGGCTTGTCATCTTAATTTTTCTCGTTTTATTAGTAGCGTGCAATTCTCCAAAGGATAATATAAAAGATTCATACAATCAGAATAAAACAACAGCACCTTTTTCAAAAAAAGGCATCCTGCTAAGAAAAGGGGAGACGAATTTACTTCTTATAAACAATAAAACGCCATTAAAAAGCGATGATTCATTGAAAACTCATCTTCTTATTGAAAAGTATAAAAATGATCTCATCGTTATGGATTTAACGAAAGTAGATTCTAAAGAGCTGTCACAGGGTCAAACGATTGAGGTTTGGTTTGATGAGTTACAAGAATCGTTTCCTCCTAAAGCAAAGGTCGAAAAATATAAAATCATGATGGATAAGTAGGGGAGCAGGGGGCAGATTCTTTCTATCATAAAAAAGGAGAAAAACCTTAGAGTTTTTCTCCTTTTTTCAAATTATGCTGTTGGAAGTCCCATCACAGCTTTCACTTCTAAATATTCCTCGATACCGAAGTCTCCCCATTCTCTTCCGATACCAGATTGCTTAAAGCCGCCAAACGGGGCAAAGTAATCTGTTTCGGCATTGTTAATGGTAATTTGACCGGCACGAATATGTTCAGCTACATATTTTAATGTTTTTTCATCTTTTCCAACCACATAGCCAGCAAGACCGTACACTGTATCATTGGCAATCTCAAGGGCATGATCCAAGTCTTGATATGTGATCACACTCATGACGGGTCCGAATATTTCCTCTTGCGCAATGGTCATATCATTTTTCACATTTGTGAAAATAGTATGTTTAGCGAAATATCCTTTGTCTAGTCCGTCCGGCTTACCAGTTCCCCCAGCAAGTAGGTGAGCACCTTCTTCAATTCCTTTTTCAATATAAGACTGCACGGTATCCCATTGCTTTTTGGAGACAAGCGGGCCAGTGGCGTGATCTTCTCGCGGATCACCAACTGTAAACTTCGGCAGGGCATTCAGCAGCGCTTTTTCAAATGCGTCTTTCATTGATTCAGGAATCAGCACACGTGTAGCTGCGGAACACACTTGACCTGTATTCATCGCAATATGATGAACGGCTGTTTCGGCTGCCTCATCCACATCTGCATCATCTAAGACGATAAGAGGGGATTTCCCGCCGAGCTCAAGAGCCACTTTCTTAATATTGTCTGCAGCATTTTCCATTATTTTAGAGCCGACAGCACCTGATCCCGTAAATGAAACAAAGTCAATATCAGGGTGTGAGCTAATGCCGTCACCAATGACATCACCAGTTCCGTTTACTAGGTTGAAGACGCCTTTCGGTACGCCAGCTTCATCAATGATGTCTGCAAGAATCATTGCGGCAAAAGGTGTAATTTCCGCAGGCTTTAAGACAACTGGCGATCCTGCTGCAATGGCACCCGCGATTTTAAGTGATGTTTGATTCGTTGGGAAATTCCAAGGTGTAATCAATCCGCTGACACCAATCGCTTCTTTTATAATGGTGTGTCCGCCGCGGTCCTCAGTAAATGTATACGATTTAAGTGCTTCCGCTGCTTTAGAAAAATGTTCATGTCCCATTTTGTAATGAACTTCTTCTGATACTTTCAGCGGTGCACCGAGCTCTTGTGTCATGACTTCAATTAGTTCATCCTTACGCTTTTCGTAGCCGCGCACAATGTTTTCCAGCATCTTTACGCGTTCATTTCGAGATGTTTTTGAGAAAGAAGGGAAGGCGGCACGAGCGGCTTTGACTGCCTTATCTAAATCTTCTTTTGTACCTAAACTAATGGTGCCAATGACTTCCTCTGTAGCAGGATTGATGACCTCCGTCGTTTCGTTTCCTGTTGATGCGATCCATTCTCCGTTAATAAAATGTTTCTCTTGATTTCTCATTCTGACATGTCTCCTTTTTATATGTGATTCAATTCAATATTCTGTTTTCAGGTGATATAAAACTGTACCCACTGTGAAAAATCTAAAACGATGCAACTGTAAAAGAAAAAGTTTCTGATATAATACGCAAAGTGGGACATATGTCCTTTTCAACATGAGGGCATCTATCTTTTAATGGAACTAGACTGAAAAAGAAGGAGCATTTGAACGAATGAAAGGTGTTATTTTCGCTTTATTAGGAGGCGCTTGTATTACACTGCAAGGCGTAGCAAACGCAAGAATCAGCCAGGATATCGGGACATGGCAGGCGGCAACCATCACGCAGCTGACCGGTTTTATGATCGCACTGATCATTTTACTGATCGTACGTGACGGACACTTCAGGGAATATCAAAAGGTGCAGCCGCTTTATTTAGTAGGCGGTGCATTTGCAGCCATTATTATTTTCAATGAAGTGACTGCGATTCAAATGATCGGTGTCACACTGACCATCGCTGCTTTACTCATTGCACAGCTTGCTTTCACCTTTGCAATCGATGCAAAAGGATGGTTTGGTGTACAGAAGAAGAAAATGAAATGGCAGCATTATGCAGGAATTCTATTGATGATCGCAGGCGTAATCATTTTAAAGCTATAAAGGAGGGCGTTAGATGGAGGAGCTTCATGATCAATCTCTATTTTCCTCTTATCTCAAAGCACATGAATTAGAAAACGTCTTTCATCAGAAACTCATATCACACGTCAGCTTATGGCGCTATGAGCAAGGTGAGCTGATTTGTTCAAAGGGAGATCAGAGGGAGCACTTGTACTTGTTAGTAAAAGGAAAATTAAAGATTTTCACCACCACAAAAGAAGGAAAGACCTTCATTCTTTGTTTTAAACATCCTCTTGAAGCGATTGGAGATATTGAATACGTTCAGCAGACTGATATGGTCAATACAGTGGAGGCTGTCACAGAAGTACATATGCTAAGGATTTCTCATCAAGCGCTCATGCGCCATGCGAAAGATGACCCCCGCGTGTTAACCTTTTTACTAAAGGGCATCACAAACAAATTTTATACGAAATCAAACGATTTGAGCTTCCACCTTTTATACCCTGTAGAGGTCAGACTCGCAAGCTACTTATTGTCTGTGTTAACAGGGGATAACAGCGCGAGCGCACTTCGTCTTACTGATGCGGCAAGCTTAATTGGTACAAGCTACCGTCATATTAACCGGGTGATTCAGCAATTTTGTGAAAAAGGGCTGATCAAGAGGCGAAGAGGGGAGATTACGATTCTTGACCGGGAAGGACTCTTAGAAATAGCGGAGCGAAACATTTATGAATAGAAGAAATGAAGGGATACAGACATGATCATAGGAATAGGATTAGCCATTACGGCTGGCGCACTTGTCAGCTTACAAACCATTTTTAACAGTAAGGTCAATGAGCAGACAGGCTCTTGGTCAACGACCACTCTCGTTCTAGGTATGGGCTTTATTGCTTCACTCTTGATGGGTCTTTTGCTAGAAGGAACCGGCATGTTTCAATTAAGACATATGGAAGCGTGGTACTGGATTAGCGGAGCCATTGGAGTAGGGGTGGTCATCTGCCTCGTTCAAAGCATCAAACGTCTTGGTCCGACTTATGGAATCTCGATTGTCCTGATTTCACAGCTCGGCTCCGCACTTTTGTTCGATTCGCTCGGCTGGCTTGGGTTAGAGAAAGTGGAATTTTCTACCGCAAAACTATTAGGTGTCATTGTGATTGTTGCGGGGATCTTGGTGTTTAAATTGACCAAATTGGAGGCAGCAGAAGAGGAGAAATCAGAAGAAAAAGGGCTGCCACAAGAGTAGCTGCCCTTTAGATCAACCGCCGCCATAGAATGGTTATCGTGGATAAACCATTTAAAAGGAGCCTTTTCATTAAAGGCTTTTTTTTCTGCCCATATGACCCCGCTTTATAGGCTGCTTTATCCTTCGCGACGAGATAGCTATAAGCGATTTTCCGTTCAATTGCCCCAGTAAGTGATAGCGCAAACGGGGCACTATCAATGACCAAAATCGACTCTGTATTTAAAAAACTAGACCTCGCATCTAAATTATATGTTCCGATAATACTTAAATAATCATCAATGACCATTGATTTCGCATGAATGGAATACGGACCTTCATATTCGTACAAATGAACGCCTGTTTTCATCAGTTCCTTTTTCGTGCTTAAGTAACCTGCAAAAGCTAACGGATTTGGCGTCGCTGTAAGAGAATTCGTGACAACTGTCGTTTGAATCCCGCTGGCTAAGGGAGTGAGGCCGTCTTTCATGGGGCGTGTCGGGATGACATAGGGCGTCTGTATGAGCACAGAACGCTTTGCCCGGTGAGCAAGATCGTTTAGTTTTTTCAGCACAAGAGGACGCTTATTGAAGCGCTCCACAGGATTTGTAAAAAATGCAATCTGCTTTACTGAGGTGCCATCTGCTGCCCAATTAAAGGACGACATCACAAAAGGTTCTTTCGCATGCACTGCCTCCTGATAGGATCTAAGCAGTTTCTTTCTTAGTTTTAAGCCTTTTTTTGCTTTTTGTTTAGAGAATACAGCTTTTGTTCTTTTCGTAAAGTCATGATTCCATAAATAAACGAAATATTGCTCCATTTCATCTAATACTTTTCCTTTTTTGTCGTTATAGAGCAGCACATCGCGGTCAAATGCAAAGTCTTTCGGCGGCTGATCTGCAAAGTATTTATCACCGATATTTCTTCCGCCCATGACAGCCACTCGGCCATCTGCCAGCAGCAGCTTATCATGAAGGCGGTTATGCCACGTCCATGGCTTAAATAACCGAAAGGGCTCATAAAAACGAATGGCCATGTTCGGGTGATTTGCCACGGCATATCGTAAATCTTTTAGCGGTCCACGCAAACTGTGGCAGATGCCGTCTAAAAGCAGCTGAACTTTCACCCCTCGATCAGCAGCTTCAATTAAAGCACCTAGTACCCATTCGGCTGTTTTTCCCTTTTGAATGGAATAATAACTTAGGCGGATCATCCTCTTTGCCTCACGAATCATTTGGATTCTGGCCTGACCAGACTCAAATCCATCGTCAAGAAGCATCACTTGATTTGTGCCCTGATCATCTCCTGAGATCGAAGAGGCTTTATAGATACAATGTTCTTTGCATGTTTTTTGGATCGGTAAATAAAACAAAACAAATGCGGTCAAAAAGACATAAACGACATAGAGAAGGATCAGATAAAACAAAAGATGAAGCATTCGGATCAGCTCCTTTCACATAGACACAACTTTTCCTTAGTTTATGTCAAAAATAAAATTTCACTCATTTTCGCCTTTCATCTAAATACATGACAAAAGAATCATCTTGTTTTTATTGGGCATTTAATTATAGTATGAAATGAATAAGGGGGAATCGAATTGAACGAATCATTATTTAACATCCCAAGCGATGTATATCAAACGTTAAGTGAAACAGAACGTTATTTACTCAATTATATTCACCAGCATTTAGAGGATATCTCCACCTTATCCATTGTCACTTTAAGCGAAAGAGCCAATGTATCGACTGCCACGATAGTCAGGCTGATGAAAAAAATTGGCTATAACGGCTATACATCCTTTAAATATCGATTGAAACAAGAAAAGAAAATGACAGATGCAAGCGACCAGCTCAAAAATATTGATGAAGACATCAAACTAGCCATTCGGAAAAATGAAGAAGAGGTTTTAAAAACGATACAGCTGCAAAGTATTGGACAAATTGAAGATGCCGTTCAAAAAATACATAATGCAGACAAAATTTATATTTTCGGCAGAGGCTTCTCAGAGATGATCGCCAAAGAGATGACCATCAAATTACAGCTCATCGGGAAAACATGTGAAGTACACGACGATCCGAATATCATTCGGCTGAAATCGCGAGACATTGAAAAAAGTGAGCTTGCCATCTTTGTTTCATTAAATGGCGAAACAGCTGAGCTTGTTGAAGCGTGTCAAAACCTCAGTATGAAGCAAGTCACAACCATTACGGTTACGACAAGAATAGATTCTACATTAAGCAAAATATCAGATATGACACTAGTCGGATATAAAGGGGAACAATCTTTCTTCCCAGATTATGAAGTCAGATCCCGTCTGTCTCTTCATGTCATTGCCCGCATTTTACTTGACGCCTATGTGATCCGAATGAAATAACCAATAAGAAAGCCTTCGAGAGTTTGATCTGGAAGGCTTTTTCTCATGAAAACCTTTACACATTCTGAAAACATTTTCACTGAATCGTATGAGATACTTTCTTTAGAGAAAAGAAAGAAGGTGAAACCAATTGATTTATACCTGCACCTTAAATCCTGCTATTGACCTATATATTGCATTAAAAGAAATGCGGGCAAATGCAGTCAATCGCACAGAAGATGAAGATTATCAGCCGAATGGAAAAGGCGTGAACGTGTCAATTATGCTAAAGAAATATGGCTTCACCAGCACTGCACTAGGATTTATTGCTGGGTTTTCAGGCTCTTATATTGAACAATCCTTAAAGGATCTCTCCATTCAAACCGATTTTATCTCGGTTGAAGGCATTACACGCATTAATGTTTTTATCAATACGACAGAAGAATACAAGCTAGTGAATCAAGGCCCTGCAATTGAAGAAAAAGCGCTTCACGCCTTTCGTGAGAAAATTGCGGCTATCCCGCAAGGAGGCATCCTCATCATGTCAGGCAGTCTGCCAAAGGGCGTTCCTGCCAGCATTTTTTCAGAAGTAGCAGCTATTTGTCATCAACAGAAGGTCAAGTTCATTTTAGACACAAGCTCCGCAGCGGTTCTTGAGACGCTTCAATACAAACCGTATTTATTAAAACCGAATGAAGAAGAAATCGCTGCTTTTTTCGGCAAAACACATCCTTTGTCAGAAAAAGAACTCATTCAATCAGGAGAGAAACTCATTGAGATGGGTGCAGAGCAAGTGCTTATTTCCCGCGGGGGAGAAGGGGCTTTGTTCATTACGAAAGACGCCGTCTTAAAAGGAAACGCACCGACAGGCACTGTAGTAAATACAGCTTGCTCTGGAGATGCGATGCTCGCAGCCTTTCTTAGTAAACAGCTTGAAGGTCATTCATCTGACGAGTGCTTACGTTACGGCATTGCAACTGGCGCATCTACTGCATTTTCTAAAGGCTTAAGTGATTTACATGACATTGATTCATTGATTGAGCAAGTACACATTCAGAAGAAATAAGGGGGAATAACACATGAGCCGTAAAAAAATTGTCGCTGCAACCGGCTGTCCAACAGGCATTGCACACACATTCATGGCAGCTGAAGCATTAAAAATCGCTGCCGAGCAGCTAGGGGTCGACATCAAAGTCGAAACGCATGGTCAAGTAGGAATTGAAAACGCTTTAACTGATCAAGACATTCTGGAGGCCGATGGGGTCATTGTCGCAGCTGACAAAGATGTAAATACAGATCGTTTTCACGGCAAACCACTAATTGAAGTGCCTGTAGCGAAGGGTATCCGCACGCCAAATGAACTGATCCAAGGCATTATCAATGGAGATGCCCCCGTTCATCAAGTGAAAGGAAGAACTTCTGGAACGGAGAAACCATCTGCTCCTTCATCCTCTCAACAAAAGTCGGCAAATAAATGGATACACACCATTTATAAGCACTTAATGAACGGTGTATCACACATGCTGCCATTTGTCGTTGGAGGCGGTGTCTTAATTGCCCTTTCTTTCTTATTTGGTATCTACTCTGCTGATCCTAAGCACGAAACGTATCATCCGTTTGCTGCCTATTTGAAAAGCATTGGCGGACTTGGCTTCAGCTTAATGGTACCAATTTTAGCAGCATTTATCGCTGATTCGATCGCAAGACGCCCAGGGATGGTCGTTGGATTTATAGGTGGTCTCCTTGCAAATGATGGAGGCGCTGGATTCTTAGGTGGTATTATCGCTGGTTTTGCAGCAGGGTATATCATCGTACTTCTTCAATTCCTGCTTCAAAAATTACCAGCATCACTTGATGGATTAAAATCAATCTTCATCTATCCTGTCATCGGTATTTTCTTAATTGGGGCTGTCATGACCCCGTTGTTAGTTCCAATCACAGGGCTAAATAATTCCTTAATGGACTTTCTTTCATCTGTACAATCCACAAATCCGCTGCTTTTAGGCTTAATTGTTGGAGCAATGTGTGGATTTGATATGGGCGGACCTTTTAACAAAGCAGCCTATGTCACAGGAACGGCTTTACTTGCAGAAGGTAACCTTTACTTCATGGCAGGTGTGTCAGCAGCATGTATCACACCGCCGCTTATCATTGCGATTGCTACAACGATTTTCCGAAAACATTTCACGCCACAAGAACGAAATGCAGGGGCAATCAACTATATTCTAGGAGCGACACATATTACAGAAGGAGCCATCCCATTTGCGGCCAAAAACCCGGTCGTTGTCCTGCCAATTATCATGTTTGGCTCTGCCATCTCTGCTATATTGACATATTTGTTTGGGGTACAGGTTCCAGCTCCGCATGGTGGATTCCTTGTTCTTCCGGTCGTCACAGGTGCATTCCAATGGGTGCTTTCCATACTAATCGGCTCACTCGTAGGTGCGATTCTCTACGGACTTTACCGTAAAAAAATAGACAACCCAGCAGTTTAAAAGGGAGGATGAGAAATGATGGAACATATCTATATGAATCTTCACGAAACAGCTTCTTCACAGGCTGGCGTGTTCGCAGCCATTGCTGACATTGCCTACAAAGCAGGTATTTGCACCTCACCAGAGGATGTCAAAAAAGGGTTAGCGGAAAGGGAAGCACTGAGTACAACCGGATTTCAAGATGGATTTGCCATTCCGCATACTCAAACAGAAGCCATCACGAAACCAGCACTTGTGATCGTCCGCACGGAAACAGGTATTGAATGGGACGCTTTTGATGGGAAGCCTTGCTTTTTCTTCTTATCCTTACTGATCCCTAAAAGTGAAGCAGGGACGACTCATTTAAAAGCTCTTTCAGCCCTTTCACGAGGCTTAATGGATGAAACGAAACGTCAAAAACTGCTGGAAACAAGAACAAATGAAGACATGCTTGCTGTATTAGAAACGGATATTTTAACTAGAGAGGATGTTTGATCATGCCTTTACTTTCAACAACACCAATGCTTGAGGCTGCGAAAAACGAAAAATACGGAATTGTGGCATTCAATGTGCACTCCTTTGACAGTATCTATTGGGTGCTCGAAACTGCCGCAGAATTAAAGTCACCTGTGATTTTGCAAACAACGGTTGGAACGGTTCAATCTCTTGGAGCAAAAGCGATTGCAGATACAGTGAAGGCGGCGGCTGATCAATATCAAATCCCAATCGGTCTTCACCTGGATCACTGCACAGACTTTGATGTGATTCTCACCTGTATCAGGGCTGGATATACATCCGTTATGATCGATGCATCTATGCACTCATATGAAGAAAATGTACGCCGCACAAAAGAAGTCGTGGATCTTGCCTTAAAAGTCGGTGTAAATGTCGAAGCAGAGCTAGGCAAGGTAGGCGGTGTAGAAGATGATATCGTCGTTGACGAAAAGGATGCTGAAAAAGCCGTTCCATCAGAATGCCGTCAATTTGTAGAAGAAACTGGAGTGCCTACTTTAGCGCCTGCGATTGGTACTGCCCATGGCATTTATAAAGGGGTGCCGGATATTGACTTTGACCGCATTGAACAAATTGCAGCGCTGGTCGATGTACCACTTGTCCTGCACGGTGGTTCCGCTGTACCAGATGAGGATGTCAAGCGATGCGTTGCACTTGGTATGGCAAAGGTGAATGTCTCAACTGAACTGAAAAATGCGTATTCCGAAGCAATACGTGATCATTTCTCAAACGAACCTGAAAGCTTAGATCCGCGTATGTATTTACAAAAAGCAAAACAAGCAGCGAAAGACATGGTCCAATCGAAAATACGAATCGTTGGCAGTGAAGGCAAAGCCCATCCGTTATATCAATAAGAAAAAAAGCAGAGCCGCTATCGCTCTGCTTTTTCACATTATTCGTTTTCTTTCATTTCATTAGATGTGCGTACTCGTGCATTTCCCATAAATATGACCGTAATCGCCGCAAGTGCAATCGGGAATAATGCAAGCAAAAATACGTACGTAATACTTTGTGACATCGCATCGATGACTTTATTTAAAATATCAGGCGGAATTTGTGAGCGGGCACCTTCTTGGAAAATAGCCTGTGGATCGCCTACTTGAGAAGGGGCTCCTTTCATTCCGCTAAAGGCATCTGCTAAACGATTTGTCAGCACATTGGTTTGAATCGTTCCGAAAATCGTGACACCCAGAGTCATTCCAAGTGATCTCATAAATGAATTGGTCGAGTTTGCACTGCCTCGGTAGCGTGGCTCAAGATCATTCATTGAAGCTGAAGGCAGAAGGGAGAAGCTGAACCCGACGCCAAAGCCTGATATCATCATAAAGAGTGTGAGCCACAGTCTTGCTGTATCTGGTGACATATTGGCAAGCAGCAGCATCCCAGCGAAAAATGAAATGACAGAAATGGTCATAAGACGTCTGAAAGGCACTTTCGTCTGCATCGTTCCGCCAATCATACTGCCAATGACTGATCCAATCATCATCGGTGTTAAAATGAACCCTGCACTTGTCGCAGATTCACCGTACACCGCCTGCACGAAAATAGGAATAAAGACAGCAAGAATAATAAATGTCCCGCCATATAAAAACGCCAAAATTTGAGATGTTGCAAATAATCGATTTTTAAACATCCAAAATGAGATAATCGGCTCCTCAGCCTTACGCTCAACAATAAAGAAGATCGTACCGAACACAAGAAACACAGCAAAAAGTGTGAGAATTTGCACCGAATCCCAAGCATAAGATTTACCGCCAAGCTCAAGCGCGAACATTAAGCTGACAACCGCAACGACAAGTGTAATAGCACCTGACCAGTCGATTTTCTGCTTACGATGTTCAAGCGATTCCTGATAGTATCTGGCGATCAAGAAGACACTGACAATACCGATTGGCACGTTAATATAGAAAACCCAATGCCAGCCGATCGAATCCGTAATAATAGCACCTAAAAGCGGTCCGAGTACACTTGATAAACCAAAGACTGCTCCAAACATACCAGACATTTTTCCGCGCTTTTCAGGCGGGAAGATGTCAAAGATAATCGTAAATGCGATCGGAAGAAGTGCACCGCCCCCAAGCCCTTGAATGGCTCGGTAAATAATGAGCTGATCCATCGTTTGTGCGATACCGCACAGCGCTGATCCAATTAAAAAGAAAATAAGTCCAAACAGAAAAAAACGCTTTCGACCATACATATCAGAAAGCTTTCCGTAAATAGGCATTCCCGCCATCACTGCCACCATATAAGAAGCTGTCACCCAAGCAAATTTATCAAAACTGCCTAAATCTGCTACGATGCTTCCCATTGCTGTTGCAACAATGGTATTGTCCATCGCTGCCATAAAAATCCCTAACAGCAAACCGATGACAACAAAGCGAGTGGATGCCTTGCCTTTATCCACATGATTCATTTCATTTACCTCCTGCTTACGTTCTCTCATTATTTTTGCTATGATCAAATTAACCATAAAGTAAGAGAACATTTATCTTGATGATCAAGATAAATTGATTTTAAAGGGAGGAGAACAAGTTGTCAATAAAGAACGAGGCTGAAGACAGAGCAGCCCAGATCATACATACAATGAGGCGCCTCGCCACACGAACCGTTTTGTTCCACCAAGCGGCCGCTCAATCGCTCGGCCTTTTTCCAACAGATCTCAAATCCGCCGATTTATTAAACGAACTCGGTCCTCTCACAGCAGGAGAATTAAGTGAAAAAACAGGTCTTAGCTCCGGTGCGGTCACAGCTCTTATTGACCGGCTTGAAAAAGCGGGCTACGCCAAAAGAGAAAAGGATCCAAAAGACAAACGAAGAGTCATCATTGTTCCTCTAACAGCGGGGAAATCACAGGTAAAAGAACTCTTTCGATCCTTATCAACATCAACGAAGGAACTCACAAATGAATACAAACCAGAAGAATTAGATTTAATTATTCAATTTATAATGGAAGCAGCAGATATCATGGAGCAAGAGCTGCAATTGCTGAAGTCTAAATCGTAAAAAGTACACTGATGCGGGTGTGCTTTTTCTAAGTGCATTCCTAATTCATGTAGGGATTGCCTCGACTAGTGACATCTTCCTTACCATGGAAGTGCTCTATAACATTTTTTATAATGGAGTAGCTCAAAAAAATGTTCTATTTAAAAGATTGTTCTAAAAACTACATTATAATTGTTATGACAAAAGTGGAGCTAAAGTATTCTATTGAAACCTTGTTCATTTACATAATAAGTGCTGTTTTTTGTATCAATATTCCTATTTAATGACAAAATTTTTATTGGTAAAATTGACCTTGTCAATGAATAGGAAGGAGTGAATTCTTCTGGGCAAGATACTTGATGCAAAAGCACTAACAAGTGCCATGGACACAAGGGCAAAACACTATCAGGAACTCCGCGAACAAATGGTAGATTTAAAAAAGGCATTACAAGGTGTGGCCAATCTCGGTGATGATTTCACTGGGAAAGGTGCAGATAATATTAAAAGTTTCTATAAAGAGCTTGCTGGAAATGTAGACATGTTTATCAGCTTCATTGATAAACAAAAAGCCTTTCATGAAGGTGTTTCTGGGACACTGGATGATACGAGCTTTGGCGGCGATACCTTTGTAGAAGAACACTTTTTAGACAACGCAGTACATATGGGCATCAAGAATGCCAAAAGCATTGTGAAGGATCAAAAAAAGGCACTCAAAACGATTTTTCAAGACATTGATGACCTCATTTCCCTAGAGGTATTTGATAGCCAAACCTTTGATGAAAATATAGAAGATGCGGAAGATGAACGAAAAAAGACGGTCAAAGAACTAAGAGAGCTTGATCAAAATTTAAAAGATGAATATGCTTTGTCAGAGACGGAGCAGCAAGCTACAATGGCATTGTACGCTGAAATGATCAATGCGACAAATGACGGAAAAGCGATTTCGCCTATGAATTTTGACAAGAAAGCGTATCAAAATAGCGAAATCTACAAGGCAAAAAGCGATATTGAAAAGCAAACTGCTGAATATCTGAAAATCAAAAAAGAACAAGAAGAAGCCCGCAAGATCGCAAAGGAACAAGAAGCCCTCGCCAACCGCCCTTGGTATGAAAAAGCCCTCGATTATGGTGGAAACATCGTGAATGAACTGACTGGCGTGAACGATGCAAAACGTGCCGCAACAGGCGTCGATCCAATCACAGGCGAGGAACTCACCGCAGGCCAGCGAGTCGCGGCAGGAGGCATGGCAGCCGCAGGCTACATCCCAATCGTCGGCTGGGCAGGACGCATTTTCAAAGGCGGGAAAGCTGTTTATAAAACCACCCAAGCCACATCAGCTGCAGTCAGAGCAGTCGACATTTACAAGACATCACAAAAATCCTTTGACGCCTTAAAAACATCTCAAAAAGGACTATATGGCCTCACTGCAACCAACGGATTCAGCGAAGCAATCACAGGCCGAGACATGTTTGGAAACAAGATCTCAAAAGAACAGCAGGAAGCAAGTATGAACGCGGCTCTGGGGATGCTTTTGCCGTTTGGGGCGAAAGGCTTTCGGGGGAAGATGGGAATTACGGGTAGGGAAAACGTTAAGTTCTCATCTAGCTTAGAAGATCATATAAGAAAAGTTGATCCCAATGTTCCAAGGAGAAGAGGAATTGGTGGGGCGCATAACAAAGATGAATTTATGAAAAATGATGTAAATATATTAAATGTTAAGAAGCATGATGCTTTGCCAGGAGTGGAAAAAATAACTTACCAAGTTCCTTCTTTAGATGCTAAAACAGGTCAAAAAATTGGATGGAAAGCAAAGCCATTTGATAAAACTGTTTATGATCCTAAGTTAATTTCTGATGAAGATTTTATTAAACGAGGAAAAGAAGCTGTAAATAATGCTTCTTCAAAAGGTGTTTTAGGGAGAGAATGGGAAGGTTATGATGGACAAGGTATAAAATGGAGAGGTTATACAGATAAGGATGGGGCAGTGACCTCGTTTTATCCTGAATTATAGGTAGGAGGATTCAGATAGTATGTTAAAAAAAATTTTAGAAACTCAAATGTTAAGAGATGAACACTTTCCTGTGGTGGCTTTCTTCAATGCCATTACTGATGATAGCTTTGTAAATATTGTTCAGCATTTATCTACGGGAGTAGGTTATGGAATTAACGATGTGGATTGCACATTTCCAAATGATCTGGAACCCGACGAGGAGCCCTTTCATGGAGTACTATTTGCACTTCATGATGATGAGGTTATTGTTGATTATCAAACATTCTACTATTATCTTGAGCAAGCCTGTAACACGTACATTACAGAGTATCCTCAGGATAAGAAAACTATTAGCGAGGTGTTAAGGAAGGTTTTTGAAAAATATAGATTGGCCAATTGACAGAAGCAACCTCTGAAAATAGTTGAGCAACTAAGTATTGAAATTAGTAGAATGATTAAAGACAATTCTAATTGATAATTTATAGGCTGAATAATAAATTAGGACTTAAATTACTATCAAATTTATGAATAAGTTGGAGAATAATGAGAAGAAATATAAAACTCGAAGTCCCTGTATTCAACATTCATCCTTTAAGAATAACTGAAGGTTGGATTGTACGTTATAATAATTTCAGGGAAATTGACCCTAAAAAGTTAGAAGCAGAAGATGATAGATGGTTTATGTTCACTGAAAGTTTATTACAACTTTATCATGAGAAATCATCAATAACATTGGATTTAGGGTGGTATCCTGATTTATCTTCTGATGGTAACTACCTTGTTCTAATAGTTAAAAATACAGATTGGGACAATCCTATTGAGGAATTCAGCTCGGATGACTATACCAAAGTGATTGATTTTATAGAATTTCATTTGAAAGAAATTACATCCAACTGGTGGAAATAAAATAGTAGGTACTTATTTACTAACAAATTAACATCGCTAGTTTCTTCAGTTTTACTCGTTTTTGATCAATTTTTGAGGCTGTAGGTACTCGAGAATGTGTTCTCAGAGTAATTACATAATTAGGGGATTCAATATGTTTAGAGAATTAGATATTCTTTTATCTGCTGATACAACAGTAGATTCATGGTATGATGACGGGTGTTTGATTGCTAGTGAGATACTCTCTGATTTTAGCCTAAATGACTGGGAAGAACTATCAAATCAGGTGCTTAATAAACCAATAGAGTGGCAGCGTAAAATTGCTTATTGCCTGGATAATGAGTGCAATGAATATGAGCTAAATATTTTAATAGATTTGTTGAATACTAATGATAACGAATTATTTGAGATTTGTATTGATACATTGAGAAGCTTCCCAATTGAAGAAGGCAAGAAATTGATATTGAAGCATCCTCAAATTTTAAAACGTGTAAATCATGTAATGGCTACTACTACGAATTCACCAGTAAAAGTAGTTCTTCAAGACTTTCTTTCAAAAATGAATTCAAATTAGTTCGTTTTAATGAGATTACGCAAAAAAAACTTGATTGGCTTAATGCCTTTCAAGTCTTTTTGTGTTATTGGACTTCAAATTAAAAAAAACGACCAAAAGGGGATCGGGACCTCATCGTATAACTTCTTCATAAGAAAATGAAATTGGTACAATAAACAGAAAAACATCCTCTAATAATGCATAGAGAATGCTGCTCTGTTTAGAAGAGGGAAATAATTTTTATTTATTTGTTTCATCAGATTCACAAATTCGGGTTCAATATTCCCCTTTAATTTTAAAAAATGACCCACGAATCGTTCCAGCAAGTTTAGACTTCTGCCTAGCAAATTTAAATTTCCCTTCTAATTCCTTTGGTACTTCCATACCTTCAGAAAGCTTAAAACCAACAGCACGTTTTTTCGGGTCATCCACTGTATACAGGACGTTAATTGCAAGACCATCCTCATAAAAGACGTAAGTCCATTTGATATTTTCCACTTGAAAACTTGCCGTTTCTAAAGGTTTTGCTGCAAACTCTAGTTCACGTTCTTCTTTTAACACTCGGTTCACATAATCAAGGGTATCCTGACTTTCGCTGGCAGGTAATACTGTAAATTCATGCTTATATTTGTTCATAAAGTAACGAGCCTCATTAGCACGTAAGCCAGCAAGTGCTTCTGCTACAGGTGAAGACTCTAAACCAATCGCAGACACATTTTTAAAATCAACGATATAGGCCATTTCTATCCCTCCATATCCTTCTTATTTTCGTACAACAGGAATCCACATCTCACCAAGTAATAAGTCGTTTTGCTGCCCCATCTCTACCACTGCATTTGGTCCACCAACATAAGCGAAATTCTTTGCTTCAGGCAAGACTTGACCAAATGCAATACCAGTAAGCGTTTGATGCAATTCATCAGCGGTTTTAGCTTCCCCTTTAACGATTAGATATTCCCCTTTAGGAAATTGAATCACTCTGTCCGCTTCTGGTAACGATTCCTCTGTCATGACCCCGACATAATGCATCAGCTTGTTATTTACCGCTTCGTTTACGATAAAAATATAGTCATTTGAGGCAATGGCTTTTAAGGTGTCAAGCTTACCTTCTTGTGTGACTGCTTGCCAAAAGTCTGCTTTTTCCTTCGTGATGCCCGCATAGTCTGTGTAATGACTCTTAAGTTCAGTTCCAATACCTAACACGTGAAAGCTGTCTTTTTGTTCTAGTATATAATCTGCCATATTCAACACTTCCTTTTGAAAAATTGATCAAATGTTTTTTCTTTTCACTTGATAAATATATAATAGGCTTAAACCATGTCAAAAAATGATACTGTTTAGGGGGATCAGATGAAAAAAGTTGAACGGATTAATACCATCATGCGGTATATTAACAACCGCGCCAACTTTACAATTTCTGAAATCATGAGAGAATTTCATATCTCTCGTTCGACAGCAATTAGAGACATTAGAGAAATTGAAGTTATGGGGATGCCGCTTGTCGCAGAAGTCGGAAGGGACGGAGGATATTTTGTGATGAACAACTCTGTCCTGCCAACTGTTCGTTTTACCGATAATGAGATTAAAGCTCTTTTTATTGCCTTTATGGCCACGAGAAACCAACAACTCCCTTATTTAAAGAGTCGCCAGTCTTTAGCTGAAAAATTACTAGGACTCATCTCAGAAACCCAGCAAGATGACCTTGTTCTGTTAAATCGCCTCTTGCTATTTGAAGGGACTAATCCGAATAATCCTGATCTGCTTGATTTGACAGATCTCCCTCATCCCATGTTAGAAAAATTAATCCAACTGCTTATTTTGGATCGATATTTACTGATAACCATGAGAGAGGAGAAAGTGATAAAGTCCTATCCTATTTACCTCTTGAACCTTTATCGTGAAAAAAGCCTTTGGCTGATTGAAGGCTTTGATTTAAAGGAAGAGAAGAAACGGATTTTGCCTGTCGACAACCTCACAGATGTTGAACCATGCTCTACAAATAATCGATTAAGCAGGAAAAAGATTTTAGAAAAACTAAGTAAGCAGGAGGAAGTAATCAACCTTGTCCTTGAACTTGGTCCAAAGGCAATTGCACAGTTCAAAAAATACCATCCTTTCAAAATGTCAATTTCTTATACGAATCCTTACCAAACTACAGCCATTTTAAAGACTTTTATCGATGTTAATCATTCAGAAGAAATAACGGAAATGACAAATTGGCTACTTTTCCTAGGCGATGATATTAAGGTCCGGGAAATGCCTGTAGAAATCTTGGAAAGTTTACAAGAGAGACTACTCCTATATTGTCCATGTCCATAATCAATGCTGGTTAGACCTCATACTAGATACATGAACGTGAGTCGTATCAAAAAATTCTTGCTCCAAGTTTCGAACAAAATCTCAATGAACCACCAATCTTATTTCCATCTTCTTTAGATCTCAGCTGTTGAAGAAAGATAAATATGCTTTGTCAGAGACGGATCAGCAAGCTTCAATGGCATTGTACACTGAAATGATTGCAACAAAATGACAAAACAGCGATGCCTATGGATTTTGACAAGAAAGACATTAAAAAACATAAAAGGGGGTAATTTTATTGAATTCTTATGATGAAGATCTAATAAAAGATTTGGAATTAAAAGACCTTCTTAAATATGTCAAAGTACATAAAAATCCAAAAATTTATTTAGACTTAATAGAACAAAAATTTGATTTTGCTGGTTCAAAAATAGATTGGTTACAAACCAATAAACATTATAGTAAGAGCTCAAATCATGAATCGTTACTTTCTGATGCTCTTCTATTTATAACCGAATTAAAAGAAAAATATTTAGATAATAACTTACAAGTAATTTACATAGGGGATAACCTTACAGAGTTTGGGTACCAGTTTGAATTAAAACATTTAAAAGAGTTACTAGTCTATTTTTTAGATATCCCACAGCACCACTACTTTATATCCTTAGAAGGCGATTGGTGTATTTGTATTTCATTTGAAAACGATTTGGATTTCGGATTTAGTTTAAACAAAAAATAATTTTGAGCTTCACATATAAGAAAAATAAAAGATGATAAGAAATGAAAAAACCTTGACTGGCTCTATACCATTCTAGGTTTTTTGCGTTTATTGGTTCTCAAATTGTATACAAGCCTGAAAGCACACTCAAATGGTGTGTTTTTCTTATGAAAAGAGCACACAATCGCTGCACAGCACGTGCTGAAGACATTTGGGCTTCTTTGATGCATGTGAGTTGATTAGACTTATAACAAAGGGAAAGAAAGGAGGAATTCCAACTGTACTTAACCAAAAGGGGCACGACGTTACTATCTATGCTGCTTCATACGACATCTTATCTATCAATAGAAGATTTGCAGAATCGAATGAACGTTTCGACTCGAACCGTTTACGCTGAAATCAAGCGAATGAACAGCTGGCTGAAAACTCATCAGCTCAGTGGTGTGCAGCGAAAAGGCCAACTTGGCTATTATTTAAATCCTCATGAAAAAGAAATCATTATTCAAAAAGCTGATACCATTCTTGTTGGTCACGATTATGAACCATGTGTAAAGGAACGAAGGGCTATCTTGCTTTTAACCATTGCATGCAGCGAGTATTGCCTAAGAATAGATGATTTTATGAAGATGACAAAGGTGAGCCGAAATACATTACTCGAGGATATGAAACAGCTAAAAGAAGCGCTTTCAAAGCAGGAGATCACACTCCGCTATCAGGCAGCAAGCGGTTATGTCATTTCAGGAGACGAAAGGGCCATTCGATTGGCACTCAAACCTTATATACATTTCATTCGCACCATGATAAAAAACGAAAAAACGTTTCCGTCGTTTTGGTTAAAGGGACCTATTTCATCCAAACGGGTACACCATCTCCTCCAGCAGTCAGAACAAGAACTTAAGCTTGAATTTGCAGATGAGATGCTGGATCAGCTCTCTTTGGATCTCTTTTTTTACTTCAAGCGGATGAAGCTAGGGCATGCCGTACACATTTCAAACGAAGAAAAGCGAACATTGCAGGAAACAGAGGAATGCTTGGCGGCTATTCGTTTCATGGCGCAGATTCAAAAAGAGGCAAGTCTCATTGTTCATGATGATGAGATCTATTTTCTTAGCACCTTATGGCTCAGTGCCAAAAAACAAAAACTTCCATCAATTAAAAAACCAGAAGAACATCTCATTCGCACCATCGCCAGACAAATGATCTTTGACTTTCAGCGATATGCTTGTATTTCCTTTCAAGAACCTAAAGCATTGGAGCAAAACTTAACAATGCATTTAATTCCAGCCTATTACAGGCTCATCTATCACATTGGTATGATCAACGAACTGACGGATTCTATAAAAAAAGCACAGCCAGAAGTGTTTGAAATCACTCAAAAAGTTGCATGTCATTTAGAAAAGGCGGCCTGTTCAAAGTTGAGTGACCATGAAATTGCATATCTCGCCATGCATTTTGGCAGCTGGATGAGAAGAGAAGGAATTTCATCCATTGTCAGACGTTCTGTATACATTGTCTGCGGAGAAGGAATCGGCACAAGTAACATGCTGAAAACTCAGCTTCTCGAATTAATCGGCTACATTGAAGTACGCGGACTGTTATCAAAGCGTGCATATGAAGAATTAGCAGCAGTTGATGTAGATTTCGTTGTGTCCACAACACCTATTTCGTTTAAAGGAAAACCAGTTCATCTCGTTCATCCTATTTTAACTGCCTATGAGAAAAAAACATTACTTCAATACGGGAAAGGCTCCGAAGCGAAGATTGACGAGAAGCATGTAAACGCTTTATTCAACATCATTCAGCAGCATACCATTGTACAAAATAAACAAGCACTGCTTCATGACATTCGGGAGCTGCTACATCCCACATATGTATCCTATCAGAAAGGGTGGAACCCAGTGTTAAATGATTTATTAACAGAACAAACCATCAAGCTCCACCAAACAGCAGACACATGGCAAGAGGCGATTACAAAAGCGGCGCAGCCTTTACTTGATCAAAATGCTATTAAACCAAGTTATGTAGAAGCCATGATACAGTCTGTTCATCAAAATGGTCCTTATATTGTCATTGCACCACAAGTGGCCATTCCACATGCAAGGCCCGAGGATGGCGTGAACAAATTGAGCATGACGCTCATGTCATTCAAACAGCCCATTTCGTTTTCAAAGGATGGAAAAAAGCAGGTGCGGCTCGTCATTGTGTTAGCCGCTATTGACAGCATGAGCCACTTGAAAGCACTCAAACAGCTGACCATGCTGTTAAGTGAAGAGAAACGCACGAAACAATTGATTGAAGCAGAAGATTTAGCATCGGTTCAAAAGCTAATTGATCAATTTTCACAAGTATAAAGGGGGAGTAAGAAAATGAAAAAAATTCTTGTTGTATGTGGAAACGGGTTAGGAAGCAGCTTTATTGTAGAAATGAATGTCAAAAAAGCATTAGAAGAATTAGGTCTTAAAGCTGAAGTGGATCATACCGATCTCAGTACAAGTAAAAATGAACAAGCAGACCTTTATATCGGAGCTGCTGATATTATTGACCAGCTGAATGACGGCACAAGAAATGTGGCTGGCTTAAACAATTTGTTAGATCAGGAAGCCATTAAAGACGTCCTTCGTCAACACATTTAAGTCATGAAAAAGGGGGATTCACATCATGATAGAACTAATCATGAACGATATATTGGGCACACCTGCCATTCTCATCGGTTTGTTTGCACTAGCCGGTTTACTTTTGCAGAAAAAATCAGCTGCAGACACTGTGTCAGGCACCTTGAAAACAACCATGGGTTTCTTAATATTAGGGGCGGGCGCTACAGTCGTCTCTGATTCACTTGGGGTTTTTCGAAAGATGTTCGAAGCAGCCTTTCACATTCAAGGGGTTGTCCCAAATACAGATGCTATGGCCGCCATTGCTCAAAAGGAATTCGGTACACAGACAGCACTTATCATGATTTTTGGTATGCTGGTCAATTTGTTACTTGCAAGATTTACACCTTTTAAATATGTCTTTTTGACTGGTCATCATACGTTGTATATGGCGGCGATGCTCGCCGTCGTTCTTTCGACAGCCGGCATGCACGGGTGGCTGCTCATCTCCACTGGCTCCATGATATTAGGTGCAGCTATGGTCATTGCACCCGCAATACTTCAACCGTTTACGAGGAAAGTCACCGGAAGCAATGATCTCGCGCTCGGACACTTCAGTACTTTCGGTTATTTTACTGCGGGAATGATCGGCAAATGGGTTGGATCTCCTGAAAAATCAACGGAAACCATTCAAGTCCCTAAATCACTCGGTTTTCTAAGAGATACATCTGTTGCCATTTCGATTACGATGGCTTTGCTGTTCTTTGCGATTGCACCGTTTGCAGGAATTCCTTTTATTGAAAAAATTAGCGGGGGCACGAACTTCGCTGTCTTCATTCTCATTCAGGCGATTACGTTTGCTGCTGGTGTGTACATTATTTTAGCAGGGGTACGGATGGCCATTGGCGAGATCGTGCCTGCGTTTAAAGGGATTGCCGATCGATTCGTGAAGGGGGCAAAGCCGGCACTTGATGCGCCAACCGTTTTTCCATTTGCGCCAAATGCGGTCATTATCGGTTTTTTATGCAGCTTTGCAGGAGGCATCGTATCCATTTTTCTTTTACCTTTGTTTGGTTTAACTGTCATTGTCCCTGGACTTGTCCCGCACTTTTTTTGCGGTGCTACAGCAGGGGTGTATGGCAATGCAACAGGAGGGGTTAGAGGTGCTGTCGCTGGGGCCTTTGTAAATGGATTGCTTCTTTCCTTTTTACCTGCCTGTTTATTACCTGTGTTAGGAGCCCTTGGCTTTGAAGGGACGACGTTTGGAGATACAGACTTTGGTATCATCGGAATCTTGATTGGATTGATTAAGTTTTTATTTCAGCTGTAAAAAGGAGGAGCCTGAGAATGACAGCCGTTTTTTCACCTTCACTGATGTGCATGGATCTAACGCACTTCCGTGAACAAATTCATCTTCTCAACACGAGAGCAGACCGGTACCATGTCGACGTGATGGATGGGCATTATGTGAAGAATATGACGTTATCACCCTTTTTCATTGAACAGCTTCGGAAACTGACAAATTTACCGATTGATGTTCATCTAATGGCCGAACATCCGCAGGAATTTTTAATCGATGCATGTATTGATGCAGGCGCAACGATGATTTGTTTACACCCAGAAGTCGTGCAAAAAGATGCCTTTCGAATCATCCGGCATATTCACCAAAGAAAATGTGATGTTGGCTTTGTTCTAAATCCCGCCACACCAGTTGCAGCATTAGATTCCTTTATTCATTTAATAGACAGGGTGACGATCATGACAATCGATCCAGGCTTTGCCGGACAGCCTTTTATTAAAGAAATGCTTCAAAAAATTAAACAGGTGAGAGATATCAAAAAACACGGAGGATACTCGTTTTCAATTGAAGTAGACGGCTCTTGTAATGAGAGCACGTTCCGGCTGCTTGCTGAGGCTGGAAATGAGATTTACATCATCGGCACCTCAGGTTTATTTGGACTTCATAAAGAACTCGACACTGCTTGGGAAAGAATGAAGCAAATATTTGCAAAAGAAACAGCCTCAATCGAATCACGTTAGTAAAAGAGAGGATGAAAACCATCCTCTTTTTTACGAAAATTTTACTAAAACACAATTCATTCACCAAAACTTACCCAAAAACAACATAAAAATCACAAATTCATAATTGAAAGCGCTTTATTTATGTGTTATCCTTCAAATATCTTTAGTAAATATTTAGTCAAATAACGATGAGGAGTTTGCCTATGACCACACTCAAAGATATTGCTCATGATGCAAAAGTATCCGTTTCCACTGTATCCCGTGTGTTAAATGGCGATCAAACGCTTGCTGTTTCACACGCAACAAGACAAAACATCCTCGACATTGCTAAGAAGTTAAACTATACCCCAGTGAGAGCAAGAAAAGCCGATCAAGCAGAAGAAAAAAGCCCATCTGAATCCCCAGTCATCGGTGTCGTTGTCGCTCAATCCATTGACGAAGAATTAAATGATCCCTTTTTTTCATCAATTCGAAAAGGAATTGAAAAAGAATATGCCAAACAAGGCTTGTCCACTCTCCATACCTTTCGCCTAAGAAGCATGGATAAAGGGGCGATACTAAAGGATATTGACGGTTTGATCGTCATTGGACGAATCAGCCCCGATACGGTTGAAAAAATGACAAATCGAATGGAACACATTGTTTTTATCAATCATTATGCAGATGAAGATTTGTATGATTGTGTACATGTGGATTTTGTCAGAGCGGCAGATCGCGCCATTCGCCATCTGCAATCTCTCGGCTATACACATCTAGGCTATATTGGCGGGAAAGAGCGGGAGCATTATTTCGAAGGTAATGCTGTGATTGAGGACGAAAGACAAACGACGTTTATAAAAAGAATGCAGGAGGCGGGAGCTCTTCATATGGAAGACATCCACATTGGTGAATACTCCATGCAAGAAGGCTATACGCTTATGCAGCAAGCGATCAAAAAGGGAAAACTGCCGCAAGCCTTTTTCATTGGAAGTGACTCGATGGCAATCGGCGCAATGCGCGCTCTGCATGAAGCCGGTCTACACGTACCTTCAGATGTATCCATTGTTGGGTTTAATGACATTGAAGCCGCGTCATTTTCAAGCCCGCCGCTTACGACCGTCAAAGTATATACAGAAGAAATGGGGGAAGTCGGGCTGAAGCTTTTGCTTGAGAGAATAAACGGAAGAAAACTTCCTCTAAAAGTCGTCGTGCCAACAACACTCATCGAGCGAGGCAGTACATGTCTCATCCATGAAAGGAGGTGAACCATCGATTTCAGCTAACAAAAAAAGAGACAAAAAAGCAGAAAGCAAGCTGCTTAGCATGATGGCCAGATCATGCTGAACACAAGGCAGCCTACCGATATGCTCTCTTATCTCTTTGAAAAGAATAGAATTCCAGTATAATGGACTTCCTTTGTTTCCGCAACTGCATGAATTCTATCGATTATCGTCTGAATTTTCAGTGATTAAAAGGAGGAAACCATGAATAAAAAAATCATGCTGCTGACTGCAGCCGTGTTCTTGACCATGATTTTGTCTGCTTGCGGTAATAACAGCTCATCTGAAGCAAATGGAAAGGTCACCTTGACGCTATTTTCAACGATGAGCAACAGCGGGGAAAGAAAAGCGTTTGAAGAAGTCATTCGCGAGTTTGAGAAGGAGCATCAACAGATTCGAATCGATGCTAATTTCCCAGGCAACAGCTATGAAGATATGATCCGCGTCAAAATGGGAGCAAACGATATGCCAGACCTGTTTGATACACATGGCTGGGCCAAACTGCGCTATAGCGAGTATGTGGCTGATTTAAAAGAGATGGATTGGGTCAAACAGCTTGATCCTTCACTCGACCAGATTTTAAAAGACCAAGATGGGAAAGTGTACGCTTATCCGCTGAATCAAGCAAAAGACGGGCTTAGCTTTAATGCCAATCTATTAAAGGAATATGGCATAGAAGTGCCTAGAACACTTGATGAATTAAAATCTGCTTTGCTGACAGTGAAAGAAAAGAGCAAAGGAGATGTTGTGCCGCTCTGGATACCAGGAGGAGATAACTCAAATATAGCCCAAGTCTTTGATGAGCTGGCGACGCCTTTATTAATTACCGATCAAAAGCATCAATACGGAAAGGAACTTGAAAACGGATCATTTGATTGGTCTCTCTATACACCGCTTGCACAATTCATGAAAGATCTGAAGGATGAAGACCTTTTAAACAAGGATGTCCTGACAGCGAAACTCTCTCAAGCGCCCGAACTCATGGCACAAAACAAAATCGCCTTCACTTTTGTCGGAGGATCCTTAGGACCTGAAGCAACAGAGCTGAATTCATCCATCAAAGTAGGCACGATGCCTGTTCCAGCCATTCATGAAGGAGATGAACAAAGCTGGATTGGCGGAGAACGTTTTACTGTTGCTGCTTGGAAAGACTCTAAGCATCTAAAAGAAGCAAAACAATTCATCGATTTTTTAGCAAAACCTGAAAACGCAAAAAAAATCGCAGAGGGCACATCCTCTGAAACAGCTCTAAAACAAGTGAAAGCGAAAAACTATTACTCTACATTTTACGATCAATACGAACAGGTAAAGATTGAACCGTATTTCGATCGAAAATACTTACCAAGCGGAATGTGGGCGGTCATGGCAACAACGGGTCAAGAATTATTAGCAGGCTCGATCACACCAGAACAGTTATCAAAGAAAATGGAAGAGGAATATAAGCGTCTGAAAAAACAATAGCTGATGGATGCTGAAACAGGAGTGAAGCCAATGAATGACATCACAAAAGCAAAGCAGCCAGCCGTATTCACCTCTTTACCAAAAGTAAAGAGGCAAAAACGCCAGAATTCATCACTTTGGTGGATGTACATGCCAGCTGTTCTCGTCGTCAGTACCTTTATCATTTATCCTTTTTTGAACGGCATTCAGCTTTCTTTTACGAATTGGAACGGTTTCTCACAAACTTATCAATGGATTGGTCTTGAGCAATATCAAAGGCTGCTTCAGGATCAAGCGACATGGCTTGTTGTCAAAAACACGCTTCTCTATGGAATTGGGAGCACCATCTTGCAAAATATCATCGGACTTGGATATGCTCTTTTATTAAATCAAAGCTTAAAGATGAAAGCCATCACAAGAACGGTCATCTATTTACCTGTCATGATCAGCCCGATTGCGATGGGCTATATTTGGTATTTTGTGTTTGCTTACCAAGGCGGTGCCTTAAATGATGTGGTGACGCTTTTTGGATTTGATCAAATAAATGCGCTCGGCAACCCAGAATTAAACACATGGATCATCGTGCTTGTCAACACATATCAATTCGTGGGGATTGCGATGATCATTTATTTAGCAGGACTTCAAAGTATTCCTAAGGATTATTATGAAGCGGCGCAATTAGACGGCGCATCGAGCTTCCAGCAATTCAGGCGGATTACATTGCCGCTGCTTATGCCGTCGATCACCATTAATGTTGTGCTGAATGTCATTGGCGGGCTCAAGCTCTTTGATGTCATTGTGGCACTCACGGGCGGCGGACCTGGAGATTCCTCGCAATCCATGTCGACCTTTATGTATGATCTGTATTTCAAACGTCAGGATGCAGGCTATGCAGCGACGCAAGGGGTGTTCATGGCAGTCATCATCCTTGTCATTAGTGTCGCAGCGCTGATTTATTTCAAACGAAAGGAGACCGAGGTGTGATGGATAACGCCTATAAACGCAAGAAAAGATGGTACTCCGTCCTCGCACTATTGATCACATTGCTGCACCTCATTCCATTTTATATTTTGGTGACGACATCATTAAAGGGGATAGGAGATTTCAGTTCAAAATGGCTGTTTCCGAAAGCACTGCATCTTGAAAACTTCCGCACAGCATGGACAGAGGCTCAGCTTGGCCAGTCCTTTTTGAATACAGTGATCATTACGTTCAGTTCCGCTGTATTGCTCATTATCTTTGGATCTCTTGCAGCCTATCCGCTTGCAAGAAGGAACACAAAGCTGAATAAAGCAGTCTATGTTTTATTTATTGCCATTATGGTCATTCCACCGCTTACAGCCCTTGTCCCGCTCTATAAAATGGTCGTTCAAATCGGGATGATGAATACCTATCAAATTGCTATTTTAAATAATGTGGCTGCTTTTTTGCCGCTGACAATTTTCTTATACGCAGGCTTTATCCGGTCGACAATTCCAAAGGAGCTTGAAGAAGCTGCCCGTATTGATGGAGCAGGGACACTCAGAGTTTTTTTCACAGTCGTTTTTCCGCTTCTGAAGCCCATTACCGCTTCTGTATTAATCATTGCCTGCGTGTATATTTGGAACGACTATCAATTTGCTATCTTCTTTTTGCAAGATAAAGAGATGCATACACTCACAGTCGCCTTATCCCATTTTTTTGGTCAAAATCAGCATCAGCTTCAGCTCGTTGGGGCAGCTGCACTCATTGCGATGCTGCCAATGGTCACGATGTTTTTACTTTTGCAAAAATATTTTATCGCAGGGCTTTCACAAGGCTCTGTCAAAGGCTAGCCCAATATGGATGTGAAAAGGAGAGTCGTCTATGTCTAAAATTACATTTATCGGTGCAGGGAGTACCGTGTTTGCTAAAAATATATTAGGAGATTGTCTGTTTGTTCCCGCCCTTGCTGGGTTTGAATTCGCATTATATGATATCGACCACAACCGGCTGAAAGAATCAGAAACAATGCTGTCGCATTTAAAAGCAAATTACGGTGCAAACGTGACCATCCAGTCCTATCACAACCGCAAAGAAGCCTTAAAGGATGCAAAATATGTCATCAATGCCATCCAAGTTGGAGGCTATCGGCCAAGTACTGTCATTGATTTTGAAATACCTAAAAAATACGGATTAAGACAAACGATTGCGGATACGGTAGGGATCGGCGGCATCTTCCGCTCTCTTCGGACGATTCCTGTCATGCTAGACTTTGCAAAGGATATGGAAGAGGTTTGTCCAAATGCTTTATTGTTAAATTACACGAATCCAATGGCCACACTGACAGGTGCGATGCTTCGCTATACACAGATTCAAACGATTGGTCTCTGTCATAGTGTGCAGGTGTGTACAAAGGACCTATTTGAATCTCTTGAAATGGATCATGAAGGCATTGAAGAAAAAATCGCCGGCATTAACCATATGGCATGGTTATTAGAAGTAAAACGGGACGGAAAAGACTTGTATCCAGAAATCAAAAGACGAGCAAAAGAAAAGCAGCAATCGAGGCATCATGATATGGTTCGTTTTGAACTGATGGATAAATTCGGCTACTATGTCACAGAATCCTCAGAGCACAATGCCGAATACCATCCATATTTCATCAAATCACGGTACCCTGAACTAATCGGTCAGTTTAACATTCCTCTCGATGAATACCCGAGACGCTGCGAGGAACAAATCAACAATTGGAATACAATGAAGCATGACCTTGTGGGAAACACACAGATCACACATACCCGCTCAAAAGAATATGGTTCCCGGATCATTGAAGCGATTGAAACGAACGTTCCCTTTAAATTTGGCGGAAATGTTCTGAACACTGGCGGGCTCATTGACAACCTGCCTGAAAAAGCTTGTGTAGAAGTACCGTGTGTGGCAGATCGAAGCGGCATCATGCCATGCTATGTCGGAGAAATACCTGAACAATTGGCAGGACTCAACCGAACGAATATCAGCTCACAGCTGATGACGATTGAAGCAGCGATCAGCGGTAAAAAAGAACACATTTATCAAGCAGCTCTACTGGATCCACACACAAGCGCTGAATTATCAATTGATGACATCGTGAATCTTTGCGACGACCTCATTGAAGCGCATGGGGATAGACTGCCAGCCTACAAAGGGGCTACACAGTATAGCGCTTCATCACCGTCATCAAATTAATCATGCCAATCAATCTTTTTTAAAAAATAGGAGTCGGTGAAAATCACAGAAAAAAGAGCCAAATGGATGAATTGAAAGTTTGTTGACGCTTTCATCTGTTTTGCAAATAAAACACACTGTCTTCATAATGAAAGAATCCGAAAAACGAAGGAGTCATTCATTATGAAAACATATGTGAAAAAGTTTATTGAAGAATTAAAAGAATCCATGAAGCATTACGGTGAATCTATCATTAAAATTAAGTCAAATCTATAATAAATGAATAAGGAACAAGACCTGATGTGCAAATGCCATCAGGTTTTTTTATACAAAAAATCACAAATAAATAGAAAAAATTCAGAAAAATAATTGACTGAAAGCGCTTTTAATATTATGATTACCTCAAACTTAACCATTAGTTACTCAATTAATTATCATCATATTGGTTAACTTGTGATGAAGTTTGATGGAAATAAAGATGATGAATAAAAGGATGGTGACAAACAACGTGTCTAAAGAAGAAATTTTATGGGGCATCGCGCCTATTGGATGGAGGAACGATGACATCCCAGCACTTGGCGCCGAAAACACACTATCTCATTTATTAAGTGATATTTGTGTCGCTGGCTTTGAAGGAACTGAAGCAGGTGGTTTCTTTCCAGAACCAGCTGTCTTGAATAAAGAACTAAAACTTCGCAATTTAAAAATAGCTGGAAAATGGTTTAGCAGTTATATGATCCGAGATGGTTTAGCGGCTTCAGTACAAGCATTCAAAAAGCATTGTCAGTACTTGCAAGACATTCATGCTAGTGTAGCTGTTGTCTCAGAGCAAACGTATTCCATTCAAAAAGAAAACATCAACATCTATCAGCATCAGCCATCTTTCACAGGTGAGGAATGGGCTCTTCTTTTAGAAGGTCTCAATGAATTAGGTCAAATAGCAAACAGTTATCATCTCAAACTAGTCTATCATCATCATCTCGGAACAGGGGTACAAACCTTATCAGATGTCACACGTCTTTTAGCTGGAACAGACCCTCGGTATGTTCACCTTCTATATGATACTGGACATATTTACGTATCAGATGGCGATTATTTATCCTTGCTCAAGCTGCATATCGACCGTATCCAGCACGTGCATTTTAAAGATGTGAGAAAAGAAGTGATGGAAAGCTGTCGTCAAAAAGAATTGTCTTTTTCTGAATCTTTCTTAAATGGACTGTTTACAGTACCTGGGGATGGCTGTATCGATTTTAATGAAGTATACCGTTTGTTAATCAGTCATGGCTATAAAGGGTGGATCGTCATTGAAGCTGAACAGAATCCTGCGATTGCCCATCCTTTAGAATATGCATTAAAGGCTCGTCAGTATATTGATGAAAACTTGGCTATTCATTCTTAAAGAGAACAGGAGAAAAGACCATGAACAAAAGTCAACAAACCAATTTAAGATCTATTATCCTAATTTCGACCTTTGGAGGACTTCTTTTTGGTTATGACACTGGTGTATTAAATGGTGCATTACCTTACATGTCTTTACCGAATCAGTTAAATTTAACAGCAGTGATGCAAGGGATTGTAACAAGTGCATTATTATTAGGTGCAGCATTAGGTGCAGTCATATGCGGACGTTTATCAGACAGGTTCGGACGCCGTAAAACTATTTTTTACTTAGCCGCTCTATTCTTTTTTTCTACATTAGGATGTACTGTATCACCAAACGCTGAAGTAATGGTCTTATTCCGATTCTTATTAGGGCTTGCAGTTGGAGGAGCTTCAGTCATAGTTCCAGCCTTTTTAGCTGAAATCTCTCCAGCAGAAAATCGCGGAAGAATCGTCACACAAAATGAACTGATGATCGTATCCGGTCAATTACTTGCTTTTACCTGTAATGCATTGATTGGAAATTTATTTGGAGAGAACCCATATGTATGGCGCATCATGCTACCAATTGCGGCGATTCCAGCCATTATTTTATTCTTCGGTATGCTAAAAGTGCCAGAGAGCCCAAGGTGGCTTGTAACAAAGGGGAAAAACAAAGAAGCACTTCAAGTACTTCACCGCATTCGCTCAAAAGGAGCGGCGAAAACGGAGTTGCTCGAAATAGAGAACGCTTACAGGGAAGAAGTGAATTTAGATAAAGCGACTTTAAAAGATTTATCCACGCCTTGGATTAGGCGGCTTGTGTTTATCGGCATAGGAATTGCGGTTGTACAGCAGTTCACAGGAGTTAATTCCATCATGTATTACGGAACAGAAATTTTAAAAGATGCAGGTTTCGAAACGAAGGCAGCTCTAATTGGGAATATCGGGAATGGTGTTATCTCTGTCCTTGCTACATTTGTTGGCATTTGGCTGCTTGGCAAAATAGGACGTCGCCCTATGTTAATTTCAGGCTTGATTGGAACAACCTTCACATTACTGTCTATCGGCATTTGCTCTAATCTTTTTGCAGGAACAGCCTTTCTTCCATATTTGATTTTATTTTTGACGATTACATTTCTTGCATTCCAGCAAGGTGCCATCTCTCCTGTCACTTGGCTCATGCTGTCAGAAATTTTTCCTCTTCGGCTGCGGGGGCTTGGTATGGGGGTAAGTGTATTTTGTCTATGGATGGTGAACTTTTTAATTGGTTTGACGTTCCCAATATTACTTGCTCAGATCGGCCTTTCGATGACTTTCTTCGTTTTTGTCGCTTTCGGAGTCCTGTCTATTTTGTTTGTGGTGAAGTGCTTACCGGAAACAAAAGGGCTGACACTTGAAGAACTAGAAATGAATTTCCGTAAGCACGATCAAACATCAATTGACATCACAACAGATCATCAAACACTGTCTTAAATAAAAGGGATGAAAACAAAGATGGTGTCGAACCAATTTGTGAAAATGGAGTTTCAACAGTAAGGAGTGTTCAATAGATGACCGTAATAGATTCAAAGCTCATTTCAATGAAAAGCATACTGCATGAAGCAAAACAAAAACAATATGCAGTAGGACAAATGAATATCAATGGTTTGCAATGGGTGAAAGCCATCTTACTTGCGGCAAAAGAGGAGCGATCTCCTATCATTTTAGCAGCATCTGACCGGCTCATTGATTATTTGGGCGGCTTTCACACGATTGTAGGCATGGTTGAAGGGTTAATGAGAGATTTGGAGATCAGTGTCCCAGTTTCTTTACATTTAGATCATGGCATGACTGTCTCTCGGTGCAAAGCTGCCATTGATGCAGGATTTAGCTCAGTCATGATAGACGGCTCTTCCTATCCTCTTTCACAAAATATTGCCATGACAAAAGAAGTTGTGCATTATGCCTCTAAAAGAGGTGTATCTGTCGAAGCTGAAGTTGGCTCTGTTGGAGGAATGGAAGATGGCTTGATTGGAAATATCATCTATGCTGATCCATACGAATGTGTGCGACTTGTTAGAGAAACAGGAATTGATGCCTTGGCCGCAGCACTCGGTTCAGTGCATGGCCCTTATCAAGGAGAACCGAAGCTAGGATTTGATGAGATGAAGCAAATAGCTGAACTCACAGACGTTCCGCTTGTCTTACACGGCGGTTCAGGCATTCCTGTTGATCAGATTCAAAGGGCTATCTCACTTGGTCATGCAAAAATCAATGTCAACACTGAATGCTTGGAAGCTTGGAATCAAGCTGTCCGAGCTCAACTAACTAAAAACAAAGCAACCAATGATCCACAAACAATTTTAACACCTGGTACAGAAGCCATTAAACAAGCTGTCAAGATGAAAATCCAACAATTTGGATCAAGTCAGCGTGTTTGATCACATCTAGCAGACACTCCCATAGATAAGATGAAAAGGAAGATTAAGCATGATAAAAACGAAAAGAATCCAGCAAATAAAAGAATATGTGATCCAACATCAGTCTGTCTCGTTAGATGATCTTGTCACAACCTTTGGGGTGTCAAAAAATACGATTAGGCGAGACGTTCAAAAGCTCGTTGAAGAAGGACATATCCAAAAAGTTTATGGGGGAGTAGCAGCCAATCATGCAAGGCTTGAATCATTTCATGACAGACAAACACGAAACCAACTTCAAAAAAGATGGATTGCAAAAGATGCGGCTCGATTAGTAGATGATGGCGATGTCATTTTTATTGACTCTGGTACCACAACATTAGAAATGATTCATTTTATAAAAGAAAAGGAATTAACGGTTGTCACGAACAACTTAGACTTTATTGTACAAGCATTGCCTTACACTCAGCTTCAAGTCATTTCAACTGGCGGCCAATTAGAGCGGAAAACGAAATCATTTTCCAGCATTACTAATACAAATGATGTACTTCAATACAACTTCGATAAAGTGTTTATGGCCTCAACAGGGGTCTCTATTTCAAATGGAGTAACAAATTCATCGCCAGTAGAAACAAGCATGAAGGAAATGGTCGTCAAAAAAGGTAGAGAAGTGATTCTATTAGTCGATCATACAAAATTCAATAAATATGCGATGTTGACATATTGCCAGCTGGATGAAATCGACTACTTAATCACTGACGATTCACTGGATACCTCCTATACAACCTTTTTCAAAAAGAATCATATCAAATGGATCGTTGCTCCTTCACAAGATGAAAGTCAGCAGACTTTAACATGAAGGAACATGTCAAAAATATTTTCAGATAAGGTAGGGGAAAAAATGGACACAATCAGATTAACGGTGAGTCAAGCATTGGTCAAATTTTTAAATGCCCAATACGTTGAATATGACGGTGAAAAAAAGCCTTTTATCAAAGGAATCTTTACGATTTTCGGTCACGGAAATGTGTTGGGGCTCGGTCAAGCACTTCAAGAAAACCCTGGAAGGCTCGAGGTATATCAAGGAAGAAATGAACAAGGGATGGCACATGCTGCAACGGCTTTCGCAAAACAAAAGCAACGTAAACAAGTAATGGCCTGCACCTCATCCGTTGGGCCTGGCTCTGCCAATATGATCACAGCTGCTGCAACGGCAACAGCGAATCAAATTCCACTTTTGCTTTTCCCAAGTGATGTCTTTGCCACACGACAGCCAGATCCAGCACTTCAGCAGATTGAGCAAACATATGACTTGAGTTTATCGACGAATGATGCCTTTCGGGCTGTGAGTAAATACTGGGACCGGGTTTCAAGACCAGAACAGATGATGTCTGCACTGATTAACGCCATGCGTGTTTTAACAAATCAAGCAGATACTGGTGCGGTCACAATTTCGCTTCCTCAAGATGTTCAAGGAGAAGCATGGGATTACCCGCTGTCTTTTTTTCAAGAGCGGACGCATTTTTTAGACAGATATGAACCTTCAAAAAGAAGTATTCAAGAAGCAGCGGCACTCATTCGTAAGAAAAAGAAGCCTTTCTTGATTTTAGGCGGAGGGGTGCGTTACTCAGAGGCGGCTGACGAGTTTGTCCAATTTGCTGAAACTTTTCATATACCCTTTAGTGAAACACAAGCTGGTAAAAGCTGTGTTGAAAGCAGCCACCCATTAAATGTAGGCGGACTTGGTGTCACTGGCAATAGTGCTGCCAATGAACTCGCTCAGAAGGCTGACCTTATTATTGGCGTCGGCACTAGATTTACAGACTTTACAACGTCATCTAAACGGCTATACGCAGACAGTGATGTTTTAACGATCAATTTATCCGATTATCATGCATCTAAATTAGATGCAACAACAGTCATTTCTGATGCGAAGATGGCACTCCTTGCATTAAAGGATGAACTAGCAAACTATCAAACAGGTTATCAAAATGAAATCAAAGAAGCAAAGCAGCGCTGGGCACAAGAATTACATCGGCTTCATCATATTCAGTACACTGAAACAGGCTTTACACCTGAAATCAAAAGCCACTTTGATCATGAATTAGATGAATATAAGGAAAAACTTCATACAACGCTACCTCAAACGACTGTACTTGGCTGTTTAAACGAATGGATGCCATCTGACGCCATTATTACATGTGCTGCAGGCAGTCTCCCAGGAGATTTACAGAGAATGTGGGTGACAAAAGAGCGAAACACATATCACCTTGAATATGGATACTCTTGTATGGGCTACGAAATTGCTTCTGCACTTGGAGTAAAAATGGCTGAACCAACTAAAGAAGTGTATGCCTTAACAGGTGATGGCAGTTATTTAATGCTGCATAGTGAACTTGTCACAAGCATTCAAGAGGGCTATAAAATCAATATCATTCTCTTTGACAACTCCGGTTTTGGCTGTATTAATAATTTGCAAATGGGCCATGGAATGGACAGTTTTGCGACTGAATTTCGAAAAAGAAACAAGAAAACAGGACAGCTTGATGGAGAGATTATGAAAATCAATTTTGCACAATCAGCAAAAGGTTATGGAGCAAAAACATACGAAGTTCATACACTCGATGAACTGAAATCTGCGGTTGAAGATGCTAAAAAGCAGACAGTCAGTACCCTGATTGATGTGAAGGTACTTCCAAAAACTATGACAGCAGGTTACGGTGACTCATGGTGGAACGTAGGTATCTCAGAAATCTCTGATAAAGAACAGATCAAAAAAGAATATGAAGAAAAACAGCAAAAATTAAAACAAGCAAGACAATATTAAGAAAAGCTATATGAAAGGTGTGTGCATAATGGCTGATTTAATTGTACCGAAACAAAAAAGAGACAAAGAGGGAAATGTGCTGAGCATCACACCTCAATCAGCAGGTTGGACCTATATTGGCTTTGAGGTGTACACATTGACAAAAGGTGAAAACCTTCGTAAAAAAACAGGTGAAAATGAGGTGTGCATTGTCATTCTCTCAGGTAAACTTCATCTCCAAACGAAAGAAGAGACATGGAAAGAAATTGGCGAACGAATGAATGTTTTTGAGAAAACACCTCCTTTCTCCATTTATATACCAAACGATGATCATTACGAAATTGAAGCCATAACGGATATTGAGATTGCCGTTTGTAGTGCACCTGGAAAAGGCACATATCCAGCTCGTCTCATACTTCCTGAACGAGTAGGGGTTGAACATAGAGGCGCAGGTAATATTGCAAGACAGGTTCACAACATTTTACCCGAACATGAACCAGCTGACCACCTGCTTGTTGTGGAAGTATTTACACCCGAAGGAAACTGGTCGAGCTATCCGCCGCATAAACATGATCAAGATAATTTACCGCACGAATCTTATTTAGAAGAAACGTATTATCACAAAGTAAACCCAGAACAAGGTTTTGTTTTACAAAGAGTATATACAGATGATCTTTCACTAGATGAGACAATGGCTGTAAGAGATAGTTCCGCCGTTCTTGTACCAAAAGGATATCACCCTGTGTCAGCACCACCAGGCTATGAAATCTATTATTTGAATGTCATGGCAGGTCCAGTGAGAACTTGGAAGTTTCATAACAATGCTGAACATGAATGGGTGATGAAAAACAAATTGAGTATGAAAAGGGAGGGGCGCTGATGCTAGACTTATCATTTAAACAAGATCGGCAGCTTGATGTTATTGCAATGGGAAGATTATGTATTGATTTGAATGCGAACGAACTGAATAGGCCGATGGAAGAGACGATGTCTTTCACAAAATACGTCGGGGGGTCTCCAGCCAACATTGCCATTGGTTTAGCAAGGCTCGGTATGAAATCTGGATTCATTGGAAAAGTCGCTAACGATCAGATGGGACGTTTTGCAACAAGCTACTTGGAAAAGAACAACATCAATACAGACGGCATTGTCATAGATCAATCTGGTGCTGTCACGGGTCTTGCTTTTACTGAGATTAAGAGTCCCGAAGAATGCAGTATTTTAATGTACCGAGACAATGTAGCAGATTTAAAAATCGATGTCCAAGAAGTATCTGAACAATATATCAAAAAGGCGAAAGCCTTACTCATCTCAGGCACTGCGCTAGCAAAAAGTCCATCAAGAGAAGCAGTATTTGTGGCACTTGATTATGCACGTAAGCATCACGTAACTGTCTTCTTTGACCTGGATTATCGTCCATACACTTGGCAAACCGAGCAAGAAACAGCGATTTATTACAATTTAGCTGCTGAAAAATCAGACGTGATCATCGGCACAAGAGAAGAGTTTGATATGATGGAAAAACTCATAGCAGATGGACCGTCAAATGATGAATCAACAGCCAAAAAATGGTTTTCACACCATGCCAAAATCGTTGTTATTAAACATGGGGGTGATGGTTCCATCGCTTATACGCAGGATGGACAGTCATATCGAGGCGGCATCTTTAAAACAAAGGTCCTCAAAACATTCGGAGCGGGTGATTCATATGCTTCAGCCTTTATTTACGGGCTGATGAACAACATGTCCATTGAAGAAGCTATGCGTTTTGGAAGCGCTTCTGCCTCCATCGTAATTTCTAAGCATAGTTCATCAGATGCCATGCCCACAGTTAAAGAAATCAAAGACTTTATGAACGAAACAAAAGTTGAACAAACACAACCAATTTAATCGTAGAGGAGAGAATACCATGGCTAAAACAACTGTCAAAACATTAAAAAATTATATTGGAGGAGAATGGGTAAATGCTGAAACAAGTCAAACTGAACCCGTTTATAATCCAGCAACAGGGAAAATCATTGCAGAAGTTCCCCTATCAACAAAAGGAGATGTAGAACGAGCAGTTCAAGCAGCAAAAGAAGCGTTTTCCAGCTGGTCTAAAACCCCTGTACCAAGACGTGCACGTATTCTCTTTAAATATCAGCAATTATTAGTCGAAAAATGGGAAGAATTAGCCGAACTAGTTACGCTCGAAAATGGAAAAAGCTTAACTGAAGCACGCGGAGAAGTACAGCGAGGCATTGAATGCGTCGAATTCGCAGCCGGTGCCCCAACTTTAATGATGGGAAAACAGCTGCCAGACATTGCGACTGGACTTGAATCAGGCATGTACCGCTATCCTATTGGCGTCATTGGCGGCATTACGCCATTTAACTTTCCAATGATGGTTCCTTGCTGGATGTTCCCGCTTGCCATTGTCTGCGGAAATACGTTTGTCTTAAAACCTTCAGAACGTACGCCTGTTCTTGCGGCACGGTTAGCAGAGCTGTTTGAAGAAGCGGGTCTTCCAAAAGGTGTTCTTAACATAGTCAATGGGGCTCACGATGTCGTTAACGGCCTGCTTGAACATCAAAACGTCAAAGCTATTTCGTTTGTCGGCTCTCAGCCAGTCGCAGAATATGTCTATAAAAAAGGAACAGAGCATGGCAAACGTGTCCAAGCACTTGCAGGGGCTAAAAATCACTCCATTGTCCTAAAAGACGCAGATATAGATGCAGCCGTCAAACAAATTGTTGGTGCTGCCTTTGGCTCTGCTGGAGAAAGATGTATGGCTGCAGCTGTTGTCACAGTAGAAGAAGATATCGCTGACGAGCTCATTCAAAAATTAATCGCTGAATCCAATCAAATGGTCATTGGAAATGGCATGAATGAAGATGTTTTCCTCGGTCCAGTCATTCGGGAAAGTCACAAAGAACGAACGCTTCAATATATTCAATCAGGTATTGAAGAAGGAGCGAGTCTCATTCGTGATGGCCGCAAAGATCGTGAAACAGAGGGAGAAGGATACTTTATCGGACCGACTATTTTTGATCATGTAACAAAAGAAATGAAAATTTGGCAGGACGAAATTTTCGCTCCCGTTTTATCCATTGTTCGCGTTTCATCGCTTGCTGATGCTATTGAAATTGCCAATGAGTCTAAATTTGCAAATGGTGCCTGCCTTTACACTGATAGTGCATCAAGGGTGAGGGAATTCCGCGAGAATATTGATGCAGGCATGTTAGGTATTAATGTCGGCGTTCCAGCACCAATGGCATTTTTCCCATTCTCAGGTTGGAAAGATTCATTCTATGGCGACCTGCACGCAAATGGCACGGACGGTGTTGAATTTTATACTAGAAAGAAAATGGTCACCGCTCGTTATATGTAATACAACATACTCCTATCAACTTCAAAACAACTGTGCGAAAAGCACAAAAACAGGAGGTCACTAGATGGAATTAAAGATTGGTGTTATTGGTATAGGTGCCATTGGTCAAGATCATATGAAACGAATTACAAATACGCTGTCTAAAGGAAGAGTGGTGGCTGTTACTGATGTGAACAGACAGCAGGCAAAAGCCATCGTAGATGCATTCAGCCTTGATGCACGTATTTATGAGGATGGCCATCAACTCATTCAATCAGATGAGGTAGATGCCGTTATCGTCACATCATGGGGGCCGACACATGAAGAATATGTGTTAGCTGCTATTGAAGCTAATAAACCTGTTTTTTGTGAAAAACCACTTGCAACCACAGCAGAAGGATGCATTCGTATAGTCGAGGCTGAAATGAAGAAAGGGAAATTACTCGTACAGGTTGGATATATGCGCCGGTACGATTCGGGATATCGCGCTTTAAAACAAGTACTGGATGAAGGACAAGTAGGTGAACCATTAATAATTCATGCTGCACATAGAAACCAAACCGTCCCTGACACATATACAGGAGATATGTCAATTGTCGATACATTCATTCATGAAATCGATGTCCACCGCTGGTTACTAAATGATGAATACGTATCCGTACAAGTCATTGCACCTAAAAAAACGCAGCAAGCTGCTGAGCACTTACAAGATCCTTTAATAGTGATCATGAAGACGCAACAAGGAACCATCATCAACAGCGAAATATTCGTTCATTGTCAGTACGGCTATGACATTCAGTGTCAAATTGTCGGTGAAAAAGGGATGGCAAGTCTGCCTGATCCTGCCAGTGTCGTTTTGCATAGTCAGGCAACACGATCTACAAATATCTTAACAGACTGGCAGCATCGATTTAAAGCAGCCTATGACGAAGAATTGCAGGATTGGATCAATTCCTCCTTAAAAGGAGAAGTAAATGGACCTACTGCTTGGGATGGATATGTAGCTGCCGTAACAGCAGATGCTTGTCTTAAAGCAAAGGCAACTGGTGAGACAACACCAATCCATCTCCAAGAACGTCCAGCCTTTTATCATCAATCATTTGTCCCTGAAAAAGTATAATCAATTCAAAAGAAGAGGCTGCTGAAAGCAGTCTCTTTTTCATTCCAAAAAACAAAAAATGCAGCTCCATCATGGGAGACTGCTTTTTTTGTTGTCTTCTAGTCAAAAAGTAAGGGTTTTCATCGTGATTCCAGCAAGGATTTGCCCTAGAAATCATTCTTTCTATTCATTCTTCATCAGTATCTATCAACATATTTTGAAATTGGGCCTAAACCCCAATATTAGGAAGATGAAAACAGGAGGAAATGAAACGATGAGGACGAGGATGAAGTGCGGCGTTGGTTTATTGATTTTTGCTTTGGTACTGAGCTTTTTACCGGTATATGATGCGAGTGCGGCAAGCACAACAATTGCAAAACGTGTAGGAAATGCAAACCCGCTCATAGACCACCACTTGGGCGCTGATCCGTTTGCGCTCACCTATAACGGAAGAGTGTACATTTATATGTCGAGTGATGACTATGAATATCACAGCAACGGAACGATTAAGGATAATTCTTTTGCCAATTTGAATAGGGTCTTCGTCATCTCTTCAGCAGATATGGTGAACTGGACAGATCATGGCGCGATTCCAGTAGCCGGTGCAAATGGAGCAAATGGCGGCAAAGGGATCGCTAAATGGGCAGGTGCTTCCTGGGCTCCATCAGCGGCGGTGAAAAAAATCAATGGGAAAGATAAATTTTTCCTTTATTTCGCGAACAGCGGCGGAGGGATTGGTGTTCTGACAGCAGACTCCCCAATCGGTCCATGGACAGATCCTATCGGAAAAGCGCTCGTCACACCAAATACACCAGGAATGTCTGGGGTTGTATGGCTGTTTGATCCAGCCGTTTTTGTAGATGATGACGGCACTGGGTATTTATATGCCGGCGGAGGTGTTCCAGGCGGTTCTAATCCAACGCAGGGACAATGGGCCAATCCTAAAACAGCAAGAGTCTTAAAACTAGGGCCTGATATGACAAGTGTTGTGGGCAGCGCCTCGACCATTGATGCTCCTTTTATGTTTGAAGACTCAGGGATGCATAAGTATAACGGAACCTATTACTATTCCTATTGCATCAACTTTGGCGGCTCCCACCCAGCAGATAAACCACCTGGTGAGATCGGTTATATGACGAGCTCAAGTCCGATGGGTCCCTTTACGTATAGAGGGCACTTCTTGAAAAATCCGGGTGCATTTTTCGGTGGAGGCGGTAACAACCATCATGCTGTGTTCAATTTTAAAAACGAGTGGTATGTCGTGTATCATACCCAAACGGTCAGCTCTGCCTTATACGGGGCAGGAAAAGGCTACAGATCTCCACATATAAATAAGCTTGTGCATAATGCTGACGGCTCCCTTCGAGAGGTTGCAGCCAATTTTGAAGGGGTCAAACAGCTTTCCAACCTGAATCCTTATCAGCGGGTAGAAGCTGAAACATTTGCTTGGAATGGACGCATTTTAACAGAGGCCTCCTCAGCCCCAGGCGGACCGGTCAATAACCAGCATGTCACAAACATTCAAAACGGAGATTGGGTGGCTGCCAGTAACGTCGATTTCGGATCAAACGGCGCAAGAACATTTAAAGCCAATGTAGCATCAAATGCAGGCGGAAAAATAGAAGTACGCCTCGGAAGCCCTGACGGCAGACTCGTCGGGACACTAAATGTCCCTCCCACAGGCGGAACAAACAATTGGCGAGAAGTAGAAACGACAGTAAACGGAGCAACTGGCGTGCACAACGTATTTTTTGTCTTTACTGGAACAGGTTCAAACCTATTTCAGTTTGATTCCTGGCGGTTTACTCAATAACAAAGGATGACAAAATGATAGGAGAGTGGAAAAATTTGATGTCAATGATCAAAAAACCAATCTGTACTTTATTGATCTGCTTCACCATGCTGTCTGTCATGTTCATCGGACCTGGCGTCACTGAAGTTTCAGCAGCCGATGCCAATATTAATATCAATGCAGAAAGACAAGTGATTCGTGGCTTTGGCGGAATGAACCACCCGGCTTGGATTGGTGATTTGACCGCACCTCAAAGGGAAACCGCTTTTGGCAATGGGCAGAATCAATTAGGGTTTTCCATTCTAAGAATTTTTGTAGATGAGAACAGAAATAATTGGCACAGAGAGGTCGCCACAGCCAAAAGAGCAATAGAGCATGGAGCTTTAGTGATCGCTTCACCTTGGAATCCTCCAAGCCATATGGTCGAGACTTTCAACCGTAATGGTACAACTGCAAAGCGTCTGAGATACAATCAATACGCTGCATATGCTCAGCATCTGAACGATTTTGTGACGTATATGAAAAATAATGGCGTCAATCTCTATGCGATATCAGTACAAAACGAGCCCGATTATGCACATGAATGGACATGGTGGACTCCTCAGGAAATCCTGCGTTTCATGAGAGAAAATGCCGGCTCCATTAATGCCCGCGTGATTGCACCAGAATCCTTTCAATACCTTAAAAATATATCAGATCCTATCTTAAATGATCCACAAGCGCTAGGAAATATGGACATTCTCGGAGCCCATTTGTACGGAACCCAAATCAGCCAGCTTCCGTATCCATTGTTCAAACAAAAAGGAGGGGGGAAGGAGCTTTGGATGACAGAGGTCTACTACCCGAACAGCGATAACAATTCAGCGGACCGCTGGCCTGAGGCATTAGGGGTTTCAGAGCATATTCACCATTCGATGGTAGAAGGGGACTTTCAGGCATATGTTTGGTGGTACATCCGCAGATCCTACGGCCCTATGAAGGAAGACGGCCTGATCAGTAAACGCGGTTACAACATGGCGCATTTCTCTAAGTTTGTACGCCCGGGATACGTCAGAATTGATGCAACGAAAAGTCCTGAACCAAATGTTTTCGTATCTGCCTACAAAGGAAACAATCAGGTCGTCATTGTCGCGATTAACAAAAACAATTCAGGAGTCAATCAGCACTTTGTGATGCAAAATGGAACTGCTTCGCAAGCATCAAGATGGATTACGAGCAGCAACAGCAACCTTCAGCCGGGTACAGACTTAAATATATCAGGTAATCAATTTTGGGCTCATCTCCCGGCTCAAAGTGTGACAACATTTGTAGTCAAACGCTAAAAATTAATTGAATCACCAAAAGCCAATTTTCTTATTTTAAAAGAAAATTGGCTTTTTTTATGCAAATAGGAAGTTGATTTTTTCACTATGTTCTTACATTGGGTATAATAATGGCAATGACTTCAGGAGAGTGATCAATGTATGCCAAAGCATCAAAGCAAAGTATTAATGATCGATGACGAAAAAGAAATTTTGGAATTAATCAACACAGTTTTAACAAGAGAAGGCATTGATCGTGTCATAACAGCTTCAACTGCCCGTGAGGGGCTCACGAAATTTCATCAAGAACAGCCCGATCTTGTCATACTTGATATTATGCTGCCAGACGGTGAAGGCTATGATATTTGCAGACAAATCAGAGAGACCTCCCATGTTCCGATTATCTTTTTATCAGCAAAGGGAGAGGAAACAGACAAAATTGTAGGACTTGCCATCGGCGGGGATGACTACATTACAAAACCGTTCAGCCCAAAGGAAGTCGCCTACCGGGTGAAAGCGCAGCTGAGACGGCTCTCATACTTGCAGTCATCTCAAGCCGATCCCGTGATCAAAAAAGGGCCGTTTGAATTAAACGAGCAGCAAGCAGAACTGACGAAAAACGGCGCGGTCATTGAGCTCACACCGAAAGAGCTTCTGCTGATGACCTACTTCTTGCAGCATCCGAACCGCATCATCAGTAAAGAAACGCTTTATCAAACTGTTTGGGGGGAAGACTTCTTCGGTTCTGACAATACAGTGATGGTTCATATCCGAAGACTTCGGGAAAAAATAGAAAATTCCCCGTCAACACCAGAGTTTCTCGTTACAGTCAAAGGGCTTGGCTATAAATTTGTTGTAAAGGATGCGTAAGGATGAAATGGCGATTAACAGGCAGATATATGGTCTCTGTCATTATCGTGACCATAATCACAGTCTTTATCAACTTATTCGTATTTATGATTTGGCTCGTACTTCAGGCAAACAGCCAGCATAACGAGGAAAATACGCCGGAAACTTTTACAAGATCATTTGAACAATACGTCTCTTTTTCTGATCAAGGGATAACCGTAAACAAAGAAGGGCAGAAAGCCTTAAAACAACAGAATGCATGGATTCAAATTTTAGACGAAAATGGACAAGACGTGTATCATGCGCAGGCACCTAAAGGATTAAAGAACAAATATACACCGATTGACATCGTGAACTTACATAAATATAAAGATAAGCAATTATTATCGACCATTTATGCTGGCGGAAAAAAAGTAAAGGGCAAAGAATACAGTTACTTTATCGGATTTAAAGATCCTTCCATTGGAAAATACCTATTCTCGTTTGACACGAAGGATTTAGTAACAAGATTCAATATTGGGACGATGATTTTATTATCAATTGATGCCATCATAGCGTTACTCATTGGTTACTTATTCAGCCGGCAGCTCACAAAACCGCTCGGCCGTGCCATTCATAGCATCCAGCGGCTGGCAAACGGAGATTACACGACAAATCTGCCTGCTAAAGGAATTTATAAAGATGTCTTCTATAATGTCAATCACTTATCAGAGCAGCTCGCTTCAAGCAAAAAAGAAAAAGACAAACTAGAGCAAATGCGTGAAGAATGGATTAGCCATATTTCTCATGATATTAAAACGCCGCTCGCTTCTATTCAAGGCTATGCAGAAATCATGAAAGACCCAAAGTATCCTCTTTCAAAGCAAGACATCAGACATTACGCGGGCATCATTGAGAATAAATCATTGTATATCAAAGATGTCATGGAGGATCTGAACTTAACGACAAGGCTGAAAAATAACGGCGTCATGCTCAATAAAGAGCTGGTCAACATCGTGTCACTGCTGCGGGAAACGTTAATTGATATTTTAAACGATTCAAGATATGCGGATCAGACGATTGAGCTTCAAACGAATGAAGACAAGCTCATGCTGAATATTGATAAAATCCTCATTCGAAGAGCGGTTACCAATCTGATTTTAAATGCCCTCGTTCACAATGATCCTGATGTGACGATCATTGTACAGCTTGAACAAAAAGAAAAAACCCATATCACGATTAAAGACAACGGCAGAGGAATAGAAGAGGCAGAGCTGGAAAAAGTGTTTGACCGCTATTACAGGGGGACGAATACAGGAGTTTCACATGCTGGCTCTGGTCTTGGGATGGCCATTGCAAAGGATATTATCGTCAAGCACGGCGGGGACATCACGATCCGCAGCACTGTAGGAAAAGGAACAACAATTGATATCCAACTACCAGCATAAAAATAGACAAAAAAAACGGTTCTGATCAACAACAGAACCGTTTTTTACCTATTATTTATTCTGAAAATACTTTGATGCCTTTCACAATGTTCCAAATGAAGAAGTAGATGGCAACAAGGAATGTCACTGCATATGTCGCAATTAAGAAAGGCCCCGCATGGCTGATATCTTTCATACCAAGTAAACCTGAACCAAGGATGCCAATACCAAAAATCAAATAAGGTATGACATGCGTCCATAATGATTTTTTCGCATGATATTTCACTTCGTCCTGGCCTAAGAAATAGACGATAATTGGGAACAAAAATGGTGCGAAAAAGATACTGAAGTAACATAATGATGACAAGACTTTATTTTCTCTCAAAACGTTTCACCTCTATGATTTATTCACTACAAACACATTGTACTACCTCAACCTTAATCCGTATTAATCTGAACCTTACAGCAACCTTAAAAATGTTTACCTTATAAAATAATTTATAAACGACATACTATAATATAGGTATTTAAATCTATTTTACCGAAAAAAATAGTTGACTTTGGTTTATCCTGTGTTTACAATAAAGTCGTAACCGATGCAGGAGTGTTACTGATATCATCAGGCACCACCAAGTCAGGTAAACATGTTGTACATTTGTACGTTGTTTGCTGAGATTTTGGTGTTTTTTTTATGCTTTTTTAGCAGTTTTAGGTAAGGTGGGATGAAGATGTTCACCGTCGTTAAAGTTTTAAACAATAATATTGTATTAGCTCTAACAGACACTCAAAATGAAGTAGTTGTTTTTGGTACAGGAATAGGCTTTAAGAAGAAAAAGGGTGATACACTTGATGAGAGCGCTGTCAGTAAGACATTTTATTCTGATCAGACGTCTCCATTAGAATCTCAACTTGCCGCTATCCCAACCGATATTCTTTTATTAACTGAAAAAATCATTCATATGGGCGAAGAGATGTTGAATAAAAAATTAGGTTCTAGCATGCTGTTTTCGCTATCTGATCATCTTACCTTTTCTATTCAAAGGCATCAAGAAAAAATGGAATATGAAAACCCTATTGTATGGGAAATTCCACATCTATATTTTCAAGAATATCAAATTGGGAAAAAAGCACTTAAAATTATTCAAAAAATGATGGGAATTACTTTTCATGATACAGAGGCTTCACTCATTGCCCTTCATTTTGTAAACGCTCAAATAGATGGTCAGTCTATGGGAGATACGATCAAAATGACCCATCTCACGAAGGAAATCGTTAAGATTATTCAAAACATTTTCGAGATGGTATTAGATAAATCATCGATAGATTATTCGAGGTTTATCACTCATTTGAGATATTTTATTGTCAGACAGGAAACAAATCAACCGCCTCAGCAAATGGATGATTCATTAAAAGAATTAATTCAGGATCGTTATATGAAGAGCTATGCATGCGGTTTAATTATTAAAGAAATGTTAAAGCGGGAATTCAATTGGAATGTCACTGAAGACGAACTTGTTTTTCTAGTCATTCATATTGAAAGAATTACAAAGAAACATCAACAGAATAAATGATTTCTTTTAGGCGTGTTATGAAAAAGCATTAACCTAAACAAATCTCCATTTAGAAGTCTTTCTAATGGTGGATTTTGTTTAGGTTTTTTTTGTGAAAATGAAGGGGTGAAGACATGGGAAACAAAGAATTGGCGCAAGAAATTATTAAATTAATCGGTGGAACCAGCAATATATCTCAAAGCTGGCATTGTATTACGAGGCTGAGATTTAATATCAACGATGAAAAACAGGTGAAAGTAGATGAACTGAAAACAGTAGACGGTGTGCTGGGAGCGCAATTCCAAAGCGGACAATTCCAAGTCATTATTGGAGCAAAGGTTGCAGAAGTCTATGAGGAAATCGACCATCTGATTGGAGAGAGCAGCAATGATTCTACTCCTGCTAAAAATACGTCAAAAATGAATCCAATCGAAATCGTATTCGATGTCATTAGCGGGATTTTCACACCGATTTTGCCTGCGATTGTTGGTAGTGGATTGATAAAAGGGATTATGGCTTTGTTCGTTAGTTTAGGCTGGATGACGGAAAAAAGCTCTACCTATGCTGTACTTCAAATCTTTTCAAATGCTGTCTTTTACTTTTTACCTTTCCTCATTGCGTATTCTGCAGCGAAGAAATTTAAAACACGAGAATCTCTTGCGATGGCACTCGCTGGGATTTTATTGTACCCAACGATGGTGGAAGGTGCAGCAAAAGGGGCAGATCCACTTAGTTTTTTAGGATTGAGTATTCCATTAAATAATTATACTTCTTCTGTCTTACCGATTATTTTAGGAGTGCTGCTCCTTAGCTTTATTGATAAGTGGATAACGAAAGTGATTCCAAAATCCTTAAGCATCGTGTTTACACCGGTACTGAGCTTAATGATCACAGCGCCTATTACACTAGCTTTCATAGCGCCTATTGGAAACGTTTTCGGACAGTATTTAGAGATCTTTTTCACTTCTTTATTCCATTTTGCTGGGCCGATTGCAGGTTTATTAATGGGAGGCCTCATGCCTTTAATTGTGCTAACTGGGATGCATTACGCATTCTTCCCAAGCACGTTTGCCAGCTTTGAAAAAGTTGGGTACGATGTCATGCTGCTTCCGATGAACTTTATTGCCAATATGGCACAAGCAGGTGCCGTTTTAGGGGTCATCATTCGCACAAAACGAGTAGAAACAAGGTCTTTGGCGTTATCAACATTGCTTCCGAGTTTCTTTGGAATTACAGAACCTGCCATTTATGGCGTAACACTGAGACTGAAAAAGCCTTTCTATGCTTCATTAATTGGCGGCGCAGTTGGCGGATGTTTTTATGGTTTATTCTCAGTCAAAACGACAGCATTTTCAATTCCAGGTATTACATCTCTGCCAACCTATATTATGAAAGGCACAAATAATTTCCAGCTGGCTTTAATTGGAATAGCGCTGAGCTTTTTGGTCTCACTGCTTGCCACTATGTTTCTTGGCTTCAAGGAACCTGCCACAAAGGATGAAGGGCAGCCAGAAAAACAGGGAAAGCCATCTAAAAATCCAGAAAATGCAGTCAATCAACAAGCTGCCAGACAAGTAAATCCTTATGAAGTACAAGCACCTATAACTGGTAAAGTCGTTCCTTTATCTGAAGTAAATGATGCCGTCTTCTCAAGCGAAATGATGGGCAAGGGAGTAGCGATTATACCTGATAAGGGGGTGGTACAAGCGCCGTTTTCCGGAAAAGTAGTGACCGTTACACCTACTAAACATGCAATAGGTTTGGTTTCAGATGATGGGGTTGAATTATTAATACATGTAGGGATTGATACCGTCAGCCTAAATGGTCAATTCTTTGAGGTATTGGTGGAAGAAGGAGATGAAATCAACATCGGGGATCATTTATTAACATTTGATATAGAAGGAATTCAATCAAAAGGATTAGATGTCGTGACACCTATGATCGTCACTAATTCCTCGAAGTACCTGGATGTTATTTATACAGGTGACTCTTATGTCAACGCAGGAGAAAATAAACTCTTAATGCTCATTCATTAATCAAAATAGAAGGGATGATTGAAATGAAAGAATTAAAAAAAGGATTTTCAGATAATTTTCTATGGGGTGGCGCAACCGCTGCCAATCAAATAGAGGGTGCATATTTAGAAGGCGGAAAAGGGCTGTCAACTTCAGACTTCGCTGCATATAAAGATCCTTATGCACAAGGAAAAGTGAACAACTTTACATTCGATGTGAGTTCAGCTGAACTAAACAAGTACAAGGAAAGTCCTGATGCATTTGATTTCCCAAAAAGACGCGGAATTGATTTTTATCATCGTTATGAAGAAGATATTGCACTGTTTGCAGAAATGGGATTTAAAGTATTTCGTTTGTCTATCTCATGGGCAAGAATCTTTCCAACAGGCTTAGAGGACAAGCCGAATGAAGAAGGATTGGCTTTTTACGATAAAGTATTTGATGAATGTGCGAAATATGGAATTGAACCGCTAGTAACGATGTCTCATTATGAAATGCCGATTACTTTAACAGAAAAATATAATGGATGGATGAGTAGAGAGCTTGTCCCATTGTTCGAAAAATACGCACGTGCGATTTTAGAAAGATATAAAAACAAAGTGAAATATTGGATTACGTTTAATGAAATGAATATGAACCTCAATAGCCTTTATACAGGTGCTGGAATTTTAGAGGATCTAGTAGACCATAAATTACAAGCTGCTTACCAAGCATCTCATCATCAATTCGTGGCAAGTGCCTTAACAGTGAAGGCTGCGAAGGAAATCATTCCAGATGTCCAAATTGGCTGTATGATTAACCAGATTGAAGCCTATGCAAAAACAACAAAACCAGAGGATCAGCTGCAGGCAGTCAAATCGAATCAATTGAATATGTTCTATCCTGATGTTCAAGCTAGAGGCGAATATCCAACATACATGGTGAAATACTTTGCTGATAATCAAATCAAGCTGGATATTAAAGAGCAGGATGAACAAATTTTAAAAGAAGGCACGGTTGATTTTGTTGCGATCAGCTATTATATGTCCCATGTAGCAGAAGCACGTGAAGATGCAGCTGAGCTAGCGGGTACGTTTGACAGTCCGATTAAAAATGAACACTTGGAATTATCACAATGGGATTGGCCGATCGATCCAATGGGTCTGCGCATTTCATTAATTAAACTGTATGACAGATACCAAAAACCTTTATTTGTTTGTGAAAATGGACTTGGTGCAAGGGATACATTGACACAAGACGGAAAAGTACACGATGATTATCGAATTGATTATTTGAAAAAACATATTGAACAGATGAAAGAAGCCGTAAAAGAAGGTGTTGACCTAATGGGGTACACACCTTGGGGCTGCATTGACTTAATCAGCTGCGGAACATCTCAAATGACTAAACGCTATGGTTTGATCTATGTGGATCAAGACGACCAAGGAAATGGTACACTGAATCGTTACCGCAAAGACTCATTCTTCTGGTACAAAAATGTAATCGCATCAAATGGAGAAGACCTATAAAAGCAAATTGAATGATGTAAAACACCATCTCAGGGCGCCTTAACCGGCTGCATGCGATGGTGTTTTGTTTTTTACGAAAACGTATCTTGACCTTGAAGTATACTTCAACCTTTATAATGTAAATATAGAAAGACAAAATTACGAAAAAGGGGTAACGATGGAGTTGATGACTAGAGGAGAACTTGCCAAACAAACAGGAATAAGCCCTGCCGCAATTCGTTACTATGAAGAACACAACATTTTACCTGTCCCGAGACGCCGTTCGAACGGTTATAGACTATACACAGAAGATTATATTGTGAAAATTCAATTGATCAAAGATGCCAAATCATTGGGTTATTCACTAAAGGAAATAAAAGAAATATTGGAAATGCTGAGTCAAGACATAGAACTTGATACTTTAAAAAGAATTGTACATCAAAAACATGAAGAAATTGAAAAGAAAATTGACAGTCTCCGTCTCATACAAGACCTTTTATCTAACTTATTAAAGACTCCTGAGAAAGAAGTACAAGTGTATCTCAAATCATTTCGTATGATGAATCAGGATGACGAATAAACATATCTGCTTAAAGTAAAGGAGAGGAAACAAAATGAGTATCGACATTTTTAATGGAGAACGTTCTGAAGAAAGTATTCAATTTGAAACATTATTCACGTCCCAAAGTAATAAAGAGAGTTTTGCTAGTGTCGAAAAAACCAAAAATCTTCTGTCTCAAATAGAAAATATAAAGCCTTATGCAATCGGAGACGATGTGAAATTAAAGAGTGAGATAAAGGAGCAGACTTTCGAAGAAATGCAGGTTTTCACATTGAATGACCAAATGTCGCAAAAACAAAAGGTGATTTTATATATACATGGTGGTGCCTGGGTAAACCAGCCTCTCGATTTCCATTGGTGGTACATGAATAAAATGGCTAGGTCCCTTAACGCCAAAGTGATCGCTCCTATTTACCCTAAATTACCTCATTACAGCTACCAAGATACCTATCCAAAAATTCTAAATCTATATAAAGAAATACTAAAAACAATTGAGAGTACCGATCAATTAACGATCATGGGTGATTCAGCGGGCGGAAATATCTCTCTTGGCCTTGCGCACCTCTTAAAGATGGAAGGTCTGCCGCAGCCGAAGGATATCATTTTATTATCTGCATGTGTTGATATGAGTTTAAGCAATCCTCTTATATTTGAATATGCCGATAAAGATCCCATTCTAGCGCCAGAAGGAATAGATGTCATTACAAAAATGTGGGCAGCAGATAAAAAGGTAACTGACCCATTAATCAGTCCAATTCACGGTGACTTTAACGGTCTTGCGAAGATCACTCATTTTATTGGAACACATGATATTTTATATCCAGATGCACTAAAACTTGATGAAAAGCTAACAGAACAAGGAATTGACATGAAAACCTTTGTTTATCCAGAAATGTTGCATGTATTTGTCGTCATGCCAATCCCTGAGGCACAAGACGCTCAGGAAAAAATCATTCAGGTGATAAATAGTTAGATGCTCTTTTCACATATCAAAATGCTCCGGCTTGAATATTTGAAAGCTTAGCGAAATGGGCTGCTTACTGAAAGCAGTCTTTTTCCATTCAACATGACATACATTTAGAATGTCAATCCGCCTCAGATTAAACATTCCTTAAATTCCATTTTTTGTTTACAACGTGCGGATTTCCTATTAATATGATACATATTCGGTTGTTCACCGGTTCATAAAGGAGAGTGACATGATGAGTGTTTTCTTTCTTCATCCCATGGCGCTAATCTTATTTACACTGCCTTTGTTATCTTTGGTATGGGGGATTGTTGGCTACTGCATCTTTAAGCGAGTTTACATCGTTCTTATCATCACATTTGCAGTCTCCACTATTTTCATATTTGCCTATACTGGGTTTGACATGTCAAATATGTATTGGGTCGTGGTCATGACCTTTTTATGCATGTGTACCTCTGTCATCACAAAAATCATTCGATATATGTATGCCCGCTATAAAAGAGCATAACGAAAAAGCTGATGGTCACAAAAATCAGCTTTTTTGTATCCATTCTTCATCTAGCGGAACCGCCCATTATCTGAAGTTTGGTATAATAGATCAGTATATTCAAAACGAGCATAGAAGGGCGAAGGGGACACAATGCACACATTTGATCTTACTCCAAAAGATGTAGAGTTAATAGACGAAGCAAAAAAGAAGATTACGAGCCTTTATGAAGAGGATAAACACCATGTAGGAGCCGCTATCCGCATGAAAACAGGAGAAATGATCTCGGCTGTCCATATAGAAGCGTATATCGGACGGGTAACGGTTTGTGCAGAAGCCATTGCAATTGGCAGTGCTTTATCGAATGGATATAAAGATTTTGATACAATAGTTGCCGTTCGACATCCATATTCAGATGAAGAGGATAGAAGATTGAGGGTCGTAAGCCCTTGCGGCATCTGCAGAGAGCTCATTTCAGATTTCGGACCAGAATGTTTTGTCATCATAGAAATAGATGGCGAACTAGTCAAAGTGAAAATCGGGGAACTGATTCCACTCAAATATACTAGAAGTTGATGTACGACCTAGACTTAGCAGGAAGAGGGACGCATCAAGCGTTCTCTTTGTTACATTCCAGATAACTGAAAAATCGCTCCACAAAATCAGCCCCATGTATGTTCTCCATATGCGCCGTGTTAAAAATATATTGTTCCATATGCTCAAGCCTGCGCAGGCTGCGTACCAGTACTTTCCGATCCTCGTCAGAAAGATGAGGGTCATGATTTATCTTCAGCAATGCCTGTTTGACACGCGCGGAGACCTTTTCAACATATAGATGGTTTTTGGAAGCTGGCGGAATACATTGCGACAGGTCACAGCCTGTAAAGCGAACACCGTCAAGAATGCAGTTTTCAAAGTTGGCGATCAGCTTTTGTTTACCATTTCCCTCAAACGTTATATCCACTAGCTTACCGGTAAAGGTACAATGAACGATATTCGCTGCTTGTAAAATGCGGTCATTAAACCTGCATTGATAAAATGTACAGTTGATAAACGCAGCATTTTCCAATGTCATTCCTCTCATATCACAGGAGGAAAATTCGCAATTCGTAAAAACAGCCTCGCCTTTAGCAATCCCAACAGAGCGCAAATCGGAACGAATAAACGTACAATGATCAATCGTACTATCTGCAAAGAATCTCGCATTCGTCAGATCACACGTATTAAATACAAGATGACGCAGGTAACAGCTCCAAAATATAGGTGAATGAACATTCGAGTTGTTGATCGTCGTTCCGCTTATCGTTTCATGTTCATACCTGACAATATCAGAAAATATTTCGTTGTCTACTGACATTCCAGACTCAAGCCTTCTCATTGTGATCACCTATCATTTCTTCAGAATCTTTTCCAATGATGAATACCTTCCAGCAAGTTCATTTCGGTTTCACTAAGCGGTTGGCACTGACAAGTTATTATATCATAAAGCTAGAAACATAAAGAGGGTGGTCATCGTTTTGAAAAGCGCTTATATCAAAATGTGTATTTCACATTCATTTTTTGATCATTACATTCTGCAAAAGCCTGTACATGTGGAAAGTCTGTCATACGATGGCGTGGAAAACGAGCAGAAAGTGATGACCTGATGGTCTCATGTCTATTGCATGGCTGACAGGTGCTATCATGGAGAAACTAAGAAGGATGATTTTTTATTTGTTTCTATTTCTGTTCCCCAGAATAGATATCCGCAACGATTTTTAAAAAAGCCTTCAAAGCACGTGTTTTATATCGATCTTTCTTCACAACAATGCCAATTTTCCAGGGAATATATTGACTGCTAATTGGTTTTACACAAATGTCCTCTCTGTACATATCGGTTAAAGGACTTGGAAGGATCGCCACTCCAAGTTCATCACGAACTAATGTCAAAAGCAAATCCCATTGTGTTGTGCTGTAAGCGATGTTGGGAACAAAATGTTCCTTACGGCAGCTTTCTAAAATCACTTGACTCAACGCAAATGAAGAATCAAACAATATCCAGTTATCCTCTTTAAGCTGTTCGAGTGAGAGCTGTTGTTCATCTTTTAAAGCGTGATTTTTTGGTACACAAGCTACAAATGGCGCTTCAAAAATGAGTTGTTCCTCTAATTCAAGACTTTGCGCAGGTATGACAACAAAGGCAACATCTACTTCGCCTTTCTCAACGAGTTTTTCTACATGCAAGCCGCCCTCTTCAATCATTTCGAGCGTCACATCTGGATGCTTTTTAGTAAAAGCCTTTGCCACTTTGGAAAAGAAAAAGGTACCAATTATTTGCGGTAGACCGATCTTTAAATGGCCGCGAATATGCGTCTCGGTATCACCCAGCTCCATTTGCAGCTCATTCATTTGCTGAAGCACCGCAATCGCTTTTTCATATACAAGCTGTCCTTCATCCGTTAACCTAAAAATTCGATTTGACCGATCGAAAAGAATGACACCCAGTTTTTTCTCTAATTTTTGAATGGTTTTAGAAAGGGAAGGCTGTGCGATAAAAAGCTTTTCACTTGCTCTTGAAAAACTTCCACAATCCGCAATCGTTTTAAATATTTCAAAGTCCCGTATGTTCATTTTATCCTCCCATTATTCCAATAAGGCATACTCATTATGATGATGATATATTGTACATGATAAACGTTTATTTTTACACTGAGAATAAGGAGGGGGTAAGATGTCAACATGTAGAGTTGCTGTTGTGCAAGCTGCTTCTGTCATTATGGATAGAGAAGCTTGTACTGAAAAAGCCATTTCGTTAACACTTGAGGCCGGAGAAAAAGGAGCCAATATTGTTGTATTCCCTGAAGCATTTATACCTGCTTATCCAAGAGGACTAGCATTTGGCGCCACTGTAGGAAGCCGTTCTCCAGAAGGAAGAAAGGACTGGCTTCGTTACTTAGAAAATTCAGTTCCAGTTCCAAGTCAAACAACAGACAGATTAGGAGAAGCAGCCCGCAAAGCTGGTGTCTACCTCGTCATCGGTGTCATTGAAAGAGATGATGAATCAAGCCGCGGGACTTTATATTGTTCCGTATTGTTTTTCGGACCAGATGGAACCTTACTTGGAAAGCACCGTAAACTAAAGCCGACAGGCTCTGAACGACTCATATGGGGAGAGGGGGATGGCAGCACACTGCCGGTTTTCGATACACCGTATGGTAAAATAGGCGCTTTAATTTGCTGGGAAAACTATATGCCATTAGCTAGAGCAGCGATGTATGCAAAAGGCGTCCAAATCTATATAGCCCCTACAGCAGATTCCAGGGAGCTATGGCAATCAACGATTCGCCATATTGCCGCAGAAGGCCGCTGCTTCGTTCTATCTTGTAATCAATATGTGAATAAAGAGATGTATCCTAAAGATTTAGCCTGCTATGATGAATTAGCATCTTCTCCTGATGAAATGTGCCGAGGGGGAAGTGCAATCGTCGGTCCGTTAGGCGAATATATAAAAGAACCTGTCTATGGTCAAGAAGAGATACTGCTGGCAGATCTTGATTTGCGTGATATTTCTTCTAGTCAATTTGACTTCGATGTCGTAGGACATTATTCAAGACCTGATGTCTTCCAGCTCGTCGTCAATGAAGAGAAAAAAGAAAATGTAAAGTGGATGAATCGATGAAATCACACGAAAAAAAGAGCAGCCATCAGCCGCTCTTTTTTTCGTGTGTCAACCTTGATGAGTTTTTAATGGACCTTTTGTGATTTGAGAAAGCTCAGCATTAATATCAAAGATTTTAGCGTTGATGTCTGTTATTCCAAAGCTGGTTATTCTTTTAGAATGCATCTCAAGATAGTTTTCAGCTGCTTCTTTTGTTTCGAATAAGTAGATTCCGCCAGCCTCATTCTTCTCGGGATTCTCCGTCCATATTTTCCATATGAATCCGTCTTCCTCATTTATACTTTTCGCTAAATCAGAAAACTCTTTTGTCATTTCATCACCGAAAGGGCCCTTCATCTTAAAATCCACCTGTAATAAATGTGCCATCGTCATTCTCCTTATATCGAAGTTGTAAAATACAGTTCTCCCAGCACTTCTTTCATTTGATACTGCTGCTGCGGAAGTTCTTTCTTCATAAAAGACCGTACATCTGATTGGTCAACATCGTACATTACTTCAATTTCTTTAGAAAATAGAAGTTTTTCTTTTTCGAGCAGGATAGAAACAGCTGGGCGCTTTTTCGGTTCAAGTTCTTCAGTGTTTAAAGCTTGCTTTAATCCTTCAACATAGACTTCAAATGAGCGGCCACCCGTGATTTTGACTCCTTTATTTTCTTCGTTGACGAAGATGATCGTTGGGAAACCTCTAGCACCAAGGTCTCGAACAAGAGTAAAATCTTGATCTAATAATTCCTGGCCGCTAGGCAGCTCCGCTTCATGGACTATCACATCTCCGTTAAGTCCAAGGTCGTTGACGATATCAATTAACACCGTGATATCAGATATATTTTGATTGAAGGCAAATAGCGCTTCTCTTGCACGGCGTAAAAAAGTATAGGCTAGTGCATCATCATGATGTTTTTGAATCACTTTGAACACGCGAGAGGGCGGGTAGGAGGATTGAACAGGATTGTCAATCATTAAGGAACCATCAATTGGCATGCGGGAATGTTCTCCAACCTCTCTCCAGTGACCAGCAACATCAGCAGGCTTATAAATTCCGTTTGCAGGATCAATTGGACCACCATGCCATTTCTCTAACAGTCCACCCAACACAGTCTGGAAATGAAAATAATGTCCATATTGCTCTTTAAATCGACGCAGGACAGGTTCAATTGCCCAGCAATGCGAACAAATCGGATCTGTTACATAATAGAGCGTTATTGTTTTTTTAGGCTGTTGAAAATCAATCACCTGGATATCCTCTTCTTCACCTACACCACATACACCTGTTTCTATATCACAAAACATCTCATTGTTTTTCAATTTCATTTACCTCCTCAATTTTTGCAAGGAAACGCTATTTCCTAGAAGTTGTACGAATCAATCATTTGCATTACAATTAGATCTTAAAACACAACGAGTAAGACCAACACCAATAATTTCTTCAATTTGTTGTTTATCCAACAGATTGATAGATGTGTTGAAAAAGGAGGAGGGATAAGATGACGCAGCCAAAGACAGACCCTCGGGTTCTGAGAACGCGTAAGTTAATCATGGAGTCTTTTATGAAACTTTCATCGAAAAAGGAATTTAAGGATATTACGATCAAAGATGTCACGGCAGAAGCCATGATCAACCGAGCGACGTTTTATTATCATTTTGAGGATAAATACGATTTGCTGGATAAAACGCTGTCAGAAGTATTATCGATTAATTTAGAAAGTATTCATTTCAATCATCGTAAACTAGATGAAGATACGATCATCAATATTTTTAAAGCATTAACGAATTTTCAACAATCTCTGCATAACCGCTGCCAAGTAGAATATGAAACTGAACTTGCTCCTATTGTGAGGGAACAGCTTGAAATCATTTTTTATCAATTGTTAATCAATCAATATACAAATGTCGAAAAGCAAATTCTGAAGGTCACAGCTGTTTTTTTAAGCTGGGGAATTCACGGAGCTTCTGTTGAGTGGAGAAAAAATAGTTCGCACATATCATCAGAGGAGTTTATCAAATCAGCAGTTCCATATATTTTGTCAGGGATTGATTTTAAACAAGAAAGATAGTTGATTTGACAATTTTCAAAGGCTTCACTAATATAAGTGCTATAGCATATAAAATTTATAGAGGGTGTTTACATGGATTTACAAGATTTAATAGGTTATCTCGTTCATCGTACCGATCTCAAAATGACAAATTATTTTACAAACAGGTTAAAGCCTTACGGGGTCACTCCTGAACAATGGAGTATTATCAGTATTCTGAGCAGTGAAAAGGGGACTACTCAAAAAGAATTGGCAGAAGGAATTGATAAAAATCAAACGACTGTCGTCAGAATGATCCAGTCAATGGAACGAAAAGGGCTTGTCAAAAAAATCTATAACGAACAAGACCGGCGCTCACATCACCTGCTTTTAACAGAAAAAGGGCACGAGGTCAAAAAGGCCATTCTTCCTGTTGTCATGGATGCACATCAAACGGTAACAAAGCAATTAAGCGATGAAGAGATTCAACAATTAAAATTACTTTTGAACAAATTATTTCATTCACACTATGAATCTTGAAATGTCTAATCTGTAACAAACGATTTATATCTAATATATGCTATGACATATAATTTTCACCAGCTGAAAATTTGTCCATTTGGACTGAGTGTTTCAGTCAAATAACTTAGAAAGATGTGATCACGATTTTCATACTTATTCTGCAAATGATATTGGCCGCTTTCTTTTTTGTAACAGGATCGAAAATTATATCAGGGAAAATGGCAGAAGAGTTCAAACGATTTGGTTTACCTGCTTTTTTTAATGTTTTAACCGGAGCCTTTGAGCTCATAGGCGCAGCTGGAATGCTGATTGGCATATGGATGCCAACAATAGCAATATTATCAGGCTTACTGTTAGGAGGCACGATGCTTGCAGCTGCCTTTACTCTGATCGTATTAGCCAAAGATCCCTTTAAAAAAGCACTCCCTGCACTTGTGTTATTCGCTCTCAGTATCGGGGTCAGCTTGTACCACATTCTTTAAGTTGATATCAGAATAAAACACAAAACCTAAACAAATCTCCATTGTTCTAATGGCGGATTGTGTTTAGGTTTTTTAGCGATTGAATTGTTTTCGAAGAACTAGGCATGAGACAGCGAATACTGCGAAAGCGCCTGCTGATCCAGCAGCAAACACTAGCTCAAATTGTTCTGGTTTTGACTTGAATAACAAAGGGACAGAAAGAATGAGAGCCGCACCACTAAAGCTCAATCCTAATATCAACATTGCCAATAATTTATTCATAGAAACACCTCTTACACTCAGAATTAGAACAATCGAAACGACTGATTCAAGAATCATTGTGATGATTCGACATCCTTTCACATTCCTAGTTGGAGTGTATCATATGGTGGCGGGCGATTGTAAAATACACAATTGTGAAATAAACTTTTTAAACGAACACTGTTCTTTACGAACGGTGTTCGTTATAATATAAATGTGATGTGGCTTTAAACGATTTCCATAAAGAAGAGGAGATGCATACGATGACGGCATTATCTAAGAAACAAAAGCAGATCGCTATTATTGGAGGAGGACCTGGGGGGCTAACACTCGCCTTAATTCTGCAAAATTACGGTATACAAACTACTATCTATGAGCGAGAGATGCATGACAAGAGTCTTGAAAGAGGGGGATCACTGGATATTCATGAAGAAACAGGTCAAAAAGCTTTAAAAGAAGCAGGAGTTTATGAGGAATTTCAAAGGAACGCCCGCTATGAAGGAGAAGATTTCCGCTTACTTGATAAATCAGGAAGAATTTATTTAGATGAAGAAACGGAATCAGAGCAAAAAGGCACCCGCCCAGAAATTGATCGTGGTCTTTTGTGCGAACTGCTGTTAGATCAAATTGATGCTGAAAACATCAAATATGGATATAAACTAGAAAGTTGCATTTCACTAGAAAGTTGCATTTCATTAGAAAGCGGCATGACGGAGCTTCATTTTGAAAACGGAGTTGTTGAGACAGTTGATCTTGTAATCGGGGCAGATGGTGCTTTTTCTCGTGTGCGTCCTCTGTTAACAGATATTGATATTGAATACGCCGGACTCACGATGCTGGAACTGAATATCCTCAACGTAGAGATGAACCACCCTGATTTAGCTGAATTTAATAAACGTGGTAAGATGTTTGCTTTAGCTGACCACAAAGGACTGATTGGTCAGTTAAACGGAGATGGACGAATCAAAGTGTATGCAAGCCTTATGGTAGAGCGTAACTGGATTGAGACTTGTGGTATTCCGTTTCATCAAGCGAAAGAAGCAAAAGAACAATTATTAGAATTATTTAGTGATTGGGACGGTCAGCTGAAAAATTATATTCGTTATGCTGAAGATGCCATCATTCCAAGACGGATTTATACGCTTCCTGTCGGTTTTAAATGGAACCGCCATAAAGGAGTAACGCTTATCGGTGATGCCGCTCATGTCATGTCGCCATTCGCAGGGGAGGGTGTAAACATGGCGATGTTTGATGCAATGGAGCTTGCACTTGCGATTGTTCGAAATCCTCATCATATTGAAAAGGCTATTGAAGAATACGAAGACAGGATGTACGAATATTCATCGGAGAAAGCTCATGAATCGGAAAAAAGTTTAAAGCTGTGTTTTTCAAAAGATGCTGCAGTCAAGCTTGCTGAAATGATGAATTCTTTTCAAGAAAACGGTGATTGATGCTCAATTTACTATTTGACTTTGACATGTTATAAAGAGATTATGAACAATTCAAATCGTCGTATTATAAGTCGTCGGTCTCGGCCGGCTAAAGAGCCCTTAAGCCGTGAACTCATTGTGAAAACTGCCTATGAGCTTCTAAAGGAACAAGGGTTAGAGGGCATGAGTATGCGTAAGGTGGCTAAAGCACTCGATACGGGACCTGCATCCTTGTATGTCTACGTGAACAATTTTCAAGAACTAAGTGCTTACGTATTGGATTATGGTCTCGGCCAAATGGTTTATCCAGATTCAGTGAATGGCACATGGAAAGAACAGTTATTTGACATATTGCATACTTATTTCCTACTGTTATTCGAAAAACCTGGTCTTGCTGAAATTTCTCTTTCCACCATCCCGCAAGGAACGAACTTTTTACAGTTGACCGAACATATTCTCGCTGCATTGCATGAAGGCGGGGTTAAATCTACATCTGCTGCATGGGGAGTAGACCTGTTACTGTTATACGTATCTTCCGTAGCATACGAAAAGGTCTCTTGGAAGAAACATGGCTCTTCGCAGATTTCAGATACAAAAAAAGCATTTCATGATGCAGACAAAACGCGGTTTCCTTTCATCCATAGCCTAAAAGAAGAAATGTTTGCAGGTGATACCGTATCAATGGAACGGTTCAGGTGGGGAATTGAAGTCATTTTGTATGGAATCCAGCAAGAAATCAATTAGAAAGGAGCACAAGCAAAAAGCAGTCAATGGCTGCTTTTTTTATATTTTCTTAACTTTTTCAACATATATATAAAAATCTATATATTGTTTTTATATATAAAAAATTATATAATCTAGTAGAATAAACAAATGAGGTGCTTAGGCATGGAAAATATAAAGAATTTATTAGAGAGCTATATTCCTTTAGCAAAATCTACGGCTAAAATGTTTGGACCAAATTGTGAAGTCGTTATTCATGATTTAACGAACCCTCAAGCATCTGTCATGTTTACAGTCAATCATCATGTGACGGGAAGAAAAATCGGTCAATCATTTGATCATTTGGTAAAGACTGTTTTACAATCAGAAGATTTTAAAGAAGATTATCTTGCTGGGTATACATTTAAAACAGAAGACAACCGTACCATTCGTTCTTCGACTTCATTAATTCGTGATTCGAAGAAAAAGGTGATCGGGGCATTCTGTATCAATTTTGATGTTGAAGCATTGAATCAAATGCAGCAATTTATGGATACTTTTCTTTCTACAAAAGTTGAAGTTCAAGAGAATGAAACAACATCAAATGATGATCTTGAAAATGTGGAAGGAATCGTAGATCAATTGATTCAACAGATCATTCAAAACAGTGTCCACCCAGTTATGAAACGTCATGAAAAAATTGAATTAATAAGGTTCATGGATGAAAAGGGAATCTTTTTAATGAAAGGTTCAGTTGAGAAAGTCGCATCTATGTTAGGTATTTCTAAAGTCACCGTCTATAGCTATTTGGATGAAATCAAACATAAATCGAATGAAGGGGAAACGAAATGAAAAGCATCCTTGAGGTAGGAAATCTAAAATCCAACGGACACTATGCATTCGCAACCATTCATCAAAACACGGTCTATGTTTCAGGACAATTTGCCATCAATCCCGAAACGAGAGAAAAAGAATTCGGCCCCATTGAAGAAGAGACATTACAAGCGCTTAAGAATGTGGAGATGATTGTAGAAGCAGCCGGAAGTAAAAAAGAAAAGATTTTGCGTATGACTTTATACATTTCTGATATTAAACTATGGGACAAAGTAGATGCGGTTTACACTGAATTTTTCGGTGAACATCAACCAGCACGTACTGTTGTACCAACGAATGAATTACATTTTGGTTTCAAAATTGAAATTGATGCTATTTCTTATATTTAGAATATTTTTTTGCCTATGATATATAAAAAAGTATATTTTATATAAAAAATTATTCAAAGGAGCTGAGGATTGATGAATCAATTGATTTGTAACGATTGCGGTAAAAAGTATGAGATGACACCAACTTTATGGAAATGTGATTGTAACGGCGTATTAAACCTGGTGAAAGATACCCCTCAAATAGATATTGCGGCTTGGAATCACTACCCAAACTCATTATGGCGTTATGCTGAAGCCATGCCATTTTCAAAAGGGTCAAAGACTTGGGAATCTGTAACAATGGGTGAAGGCCAAACTCCGTTAATCGTTTTAGATCCTCATGAGCCAAACACTTATGTAAAAGTTGATTATATGATGCCTACGCTATCCTTTAAAGATCGAGGAGCTGCTGTTTTAATGACAAAGGCAAAGGAATTAGGGGTAGCAAAAGTCATTGCGGATAGCAGCGGGAATGCAGGAACGGCGATTGCCGCTTATGCAGCTCGTTGCGAGATTGCATGTGACATCTATCTAAGCGATGAAACTTCACCTAAAAAGATCGCTCAAATAAAAGCCCATGGAGCAACGATTAAAGAAATTCGCGGTACACGAGAGGATATTGCAGCAGCGGCGCAAAAAGCAGTAGACGCCGAAAACGCTTTTTATGCAAGCCATGTGTATAATCCTTATTTTTTTGAAGGAACAAAAACATACGCCTATGAAATATATGAACAAGTAAACGGAGCACCTGATACTTTAATCATTCCGGTTGGAAATGGTACTCTCCTCCTAGGTGCATATTACGGTTTTAAAGAGTTATTTGAAAATGGTTTAATTCATAAAATACCAAAAATCATTGCCATACAAGCGAAAAACTGTGCTCCTCTCGTGAAAGCTTATCAAAACGCGGAGGAATCAGCATCACCTGTTACGAATACAGGAACTTTGGCAGAAGGTATAGCCATTGCTGCCCCGGCGCGCTCCAAACAAATTCTAGAAGCTGTACAAGATACCAATGGTACATTTATAGATATTGAAGAGGATGAGATATTGAATGCACGCTCTAAACTAAGTGAGAAAGGATTTTATGTGGAAGTGACATCTGCAGTCAATTTTGCTGGCTACATGAAATACAAAAAGGAAGCAAAAGAAACAATCGTCATACCTCTTTGCGGTGCAGGAATTAAATCAAAATAACCAGATATGACTAATACAACTGATCCGGAATTGGCCAGATGATGATATAGATAAAATGAACGCTCTCTATAAATAGAAGGGTATCTCAAAAGAGATGCTCTTTTTCTTGCCTAAATGTACAATCCCTTTTGCCCAAAAGTACAATTTTAATCAACTATTTCATTACGTAGAATAAAGAGGTGAATATCATGAATTCGATGAAAAAGGAGTAAGTGAATGGCTAAATTTTTATATAACTTAGGAAACTTTGCTTTTACTAAGCCTAAACGAATGTTAATCGGTTGGTTACTTATTTTAGTAGCTGTAGTTGCAGCAACAATAGGGACAGGCGTTTCATTTAATGGAGATATGTCGATTCCAGGAACAAAATCTGAAAAAGCGATGGATCTCTTGGAAAAGAAGTTCCCAGCAGGTGATGATGAGGGAACGATTCGTCTAATATTTAAAGCACCTAAAGATGAAACTTTAGAAGCAAAGAAAGTGAAACATAAAATTAATGAGACGATAAAAGAAATTAAAAAGGATAAAGCAGTTAAGCAGGTGACCGATTTATATGAGACCTTTACGATAAGTAAAGATAAGAAAATAGGATATGCGGATATTACGTATCGAGTGAAAGCGGACAAGGTAAAGGAATCCTCAAAAGAGAAAGTATTAAATAGCATAAAGATTTCAAAAGATGCGGGCATCCAAACGGAATTAGGCGGCTCCGTGACATTCTCTGAAATTGAAGTAGGTGGCATTTCTGAAATCATAGGGATTATCTTCGCCTTCTTGATTTTAGCCTTTACATTTGCTTCACTTTTGGTCGCAGGATTACCAATATTGACGGCTGTGATTGGGTTAGTAATAGGTGTGATGGTCATTTTAATCACCTCAAACTTTGTAGACATGTCTGCATTTAGTCTCACATTAGCGGTGATGATTGGTCTTGCAGTAGGAATTGATTATGCGCTGTTTATCATTTCAAGATATCGACAGCTGTTAGCAGAAGGCTACAATTTGAATGAGGCTGCTGCTAGAGCTGTGGGTACCGCAGGAAGTGCTGTATTATTTGCGGGCGTCACTGTCATTGTTGCATTATGTGGACTTGTATTAGTTGACATACCGTTTCTAGGTATCATGGGCCTTGTGGGAGCCTTTATGGTACTATCTGTTATGCTTGTTTCCCTCACGATTGTTCCAGCTATACTAGGGCTTCTTGGAGATAAGGTGAGTCCTTCTAGGAAAAATAAGTTATTTTCTAAATTACAGCCAAAAAAAGAGAAAAAAACAATGGGCTGGGGAAGATTTATTCAAAAGCATCCGGGTAAAATAATGCTAGGTGTCATTTTATTGACAGGATTGATAAGCTGGCCAGCACTTCATATGGAGCTTGGTCTTCCGGATAACGGTATGAAAGGCAAAGAAACAACTGAACGTAAAGGATACGATCTTTTAGCAGAAGGTTTTGGCAAGGGGTTTAATGGACCACTTGCCATCATCATAGATGCCTCTCAAGCAGATAAAACGATGAAGTCCAAGTCCATCGAGAAATCATCAAAATTGTTAGAAAAAATGGATGGTATCAAACAAATCACGCCGGCGATCCCTGATCAATCGGGTGAGTACGCAATGTTAACAATCTTACCTAGAAGTGGTCCGGAGGATAAAGAAACGAAGCAATTAGTGAAAGACATTCGAAATGTATCGAGTGTGACTGACACAAAGTTTCTTGTGACTGGTTCTACTGCCGTGAATATAGATATTTCAGATAGACTCAGTGAAGCATTGCCAAAATTTGCAGGAGTCATTATTGGATTTGCTTTTGTGTTAATGATTCTTGTATTTAGATCATTCCTTGTTCCATTAAAGGCTGTACTAGGGTTTTTAATGACATTAACTGCTACATTAGGTTTTGCTGTCTTTGTTTTACAGGATGGACACCTTGCCCCATTGTTTGGAATACCTGCAGCAGGACCGTTGTTAAACTTTATGCCTGTACTAGTGACAGGAATATTATTTGGTCTTGCAATGGATTATGAAGTATTTTTAGTTAGTAGAATGAGGGAAGAATTCCTTCTATCTCATGATGCAAAGAAATCTGTTATTTCTGGATTACAGCATAGTGGCAGGGTTGTAACTGCAGCAGGCTTAATTATGATTTTCGTTTTCGCAAGCTTTATTTTTGCTCAAGACTTGATTATTAAAACAATGGGATTAACATTGGCATTTGGGGTTTTATTCGATGCATTTGTCATTAGAATGACCTTTATCCCTGCTTGTATGATGCTATTAGGGCGGGCAAATTGGTACTTACCAAAATGGCTGGCACGATTGCTTCCGCATATTGATATTGAAGGAGAGTCAATTGCCCAAAAAGAAAAGAAGATTATATAATGTATTCTTTTTAAAATGTTAAAATCCTAATACCGCCATTGCCTCTTTAAAAGGCGGGCGGTATTTTTCGTGTTATGATGGGGTTTGGAAGGTGAGAGTTTATGGTTAAGAAACGGATAGACCCATTTAATGAAATGATCTATTCCCGAATTCCCGCGTTATTATGGGGCGTTCTTGTTTATGCTGCAGCGATGATTTTTCAGTTTTTAACAGCATCTTTATCGCTTTCAAGTTTGTTTTTTTCTGGCCTTATCGCGATCCATCTCATTTTGCACTGGTGGTCATTTTATTGGTTCAAGAAGAAGCCTTGGATTTATTTCTTCATACAAGGAATCGTTATTCTACTTTGTGTTTTAGCTATGCAAGCTGCCTCTCCTGTTATTTTAATTGGTCTTTTACCGTTATTAATTGCTCAAAGCATCGGTGTATACTATCATACATTAAAGATTATTTTGACAGGACTTTGTTTTTATGTACTTTTTTTTCTAGCTCTTATTTTGGTTAATGATACAGATGATCTGACTGTCTACATTCCGATTTTATTTCTTATCCTTATTGTGGTCGTTGCATACTCTATCTTATTTTTTAGACAAGTAAAGGCTAGAATACGAACTCAAACGTTTCTAAAGGAACTCGAACTCGCACACCAGCAGGTGGAGGAGTTAACCCTTGCTAATGAGCGTCAAAGAATGGCGAGAGATTTACATGATACCCTTGCACAAGGGCTTGCAGGCATTATTATGCAATTGGAAGCTGTTCAAGCACATTTAGAGAATCAAAATACCCAGCGTGCTCAAAGCATTATCAAGGGCTCAATGAGCCAAGCGCGAAAAACATTAGGTGAGGCACGAATGGTGATTGATGATCTTCGGAAGGATCGTCATGATCAATACGATTTAACTGAAACAGTGAAAAATGAAGTAAATCGATTTACGACAGCAACGAATATCCCAATTCGTACAAAGATATCTGTACCTCAGAATATGTCACCTTTTTTTATTGAACATACTGTTTACATGATAAAAGAATGCTTAACGAATGTTTCAAAACATGCCAAAGCAAGCCATGTCGAGTTAGTGATGGTACAACAAGGTGATCACATCCATTTGAAAATAGCAGACAATGGAGTGGGATTTGATGAGAAAAAACGAGAATCCACTTTTGGACATTACGGCATCATTGGTATGTCAGAACGTGTTCGGCTGCTTGGTGGAGAGATCCATTTGAAAAGTAAAAAAAATGAAGGTACACAAGTAATAGTGAACATACCTTTGAAAAAGGAGTAAATACAGTGTCTTATCGAATTGTGATTGTTGATGATCATTATGTTGTGAGAGAAGGATTAAAATTAATTCTTGAAACAGACGAAAGATTTGAAGTTGTTGGAGAAGCAGAAGATGGAGGAAAGGGGATAGATGTCATAAAAGAAAAATCCCCAGACCTTGTATTACTTGACCTCAACATGCCAATGATGAGCGGGCTTGATATGCTTAGAGAAATGCAGACTCTTCAAATAAAAGTTCCTGTACTCATTTTGACTACTTATAATGAAGAAAAATTAATGATCCAAGGGTTACAGCTTGGTGCAAAAGGCTACCTTTTAAAGGATGCCAGCAGAGAAAATTTATTTAATACTATTGAAGCAGCCATCAGAGGAGACATTTTACTTCAATCAAATGTGGCCTCAAAGGTATTTGAATCAACCGTACACAAAGAACCTCAAGAAAAATTGAAAACAGACAACCACTGGCTTACCGAAAAAGAAATGCTCGTTTTGCAAGCAGTAGCTAGAGGGTTTCGGAGTAAGGAAATTGCATTTGATATGGGAATTTCCGAGAGAACTGTAAAAGCACATTTAACAAACATTTATCAAAAACTAAATGTGACATCAAGAGCTGAAGCAATTAAAACATCAATAGAATTAGGAATTATTCATTTTTAGATTTCATTCTCTTCATAATTGAACAAACAGGAGTGAAAGCCATTCTTGCAGAAAGCACTTTTGTACAAACCTATGAGCTTGGGAACTAATAAAGAGACTACTTTAGGTAGTCTCTTTTTAAAAAGCATGGAGTTAGACTCTATAAAAGAAAGAAGGTATGTGGGCTTTGGTTGAAGAAGTCTAATAAACAATGAAGTAAGATTATAAACAAAGGAGAAAACTATGCAACATGATCTTCTCAATCAATTATTAAAGATAACAGATGAAGAGGAACTGATTCTACAAAACAGAAGAGAGATAAATAAAGACATTTATACCAATCAGTCTAATTTTATTATAGAAAGTCAAAAATTTCTCAATCAAGAGAGTATGATTACGGTTCGAAAACATACACGCTTTGTGGATTTTCCTAAACATAAACACGACTTACATTGAGATTAATTATGTTTACAATGGAGAGTATAACCAAAAAGTAGGGAATCAAAGAATAAAATTGCAACAAGGGGAGCTGTTATTTTTAAACCAGCATATTGAGCATGAAACTCAAGCTTGTGCAGAAGAAGACATTATTATAAATTTTATCATTTTACCTCATTTTTTTGATTTTATCTTTTCGTTTTTAACGACTGAAAATAGAATTAGTAATTTCTTAATTAACAGTTTATATAACAGTACTCAAAATGGACAATTCCTTTATTTTAAAGTTTCAGAAGTAGAAAGCATTCAAGAATTAATAAAAAAAATGATGATTGAAATTATGTCTCCTGCTTTTATGTCTGAATCCACCATTAAATTGTATATGGGTCTTTTAATGGTGGAGTTAATTAAACACGCTGATAAGGCCGAACATACAGAAGACAATCCTGTACAACATTATTTAATTGTTGAATCATTAAAGTATATTGATGAACATTTCCAGAGTGCATCACTGAATGAATTAGCCACAAAATTAAGCCAGCCCGCTTATGCTTTAAGTAAAGAGATTAAAAAGGCTACCAACTTTACATTTAAAGAATTACTTCAAGAAAAACGTTTAAATAAAGCGAAAGAGTTACTGGAAAGTACAGATATGCCAATTGCCTCTGTCATAGATCAAGTTGGATATGATAATGTAAGTTATTTCTATCGGATTTTTAAAAACAAATATCATCAGACACCAAAGCAATTCAGAGAACACTTAGCAAAAAGATAAGATGCTGCTAATTGTTCTTTTTTATTTTAAACAATTGCAAATAAGGACAACAAATAAATCATTTTAGACATTATTTTCTCCTTTTAGCTGGCTTAATATAAAGACATAAGCAAACGCTTTCATGCAAAGGATGATTAAAATGAAGAAATGTTGTTTAGCAGTTGATATTGGTGCTTCTAGTGGAAGATTAATAGCGGGTAATCTTGAAGATGAACGTTTAAATCTAAAAGAAATCCACCGTTTCGAGAATAAAATGGTCCAAAAAAATGGCCAGTTTTGCTGGGAGCTTGATCGATTATTTGAAGAAATAAAAAAGGGAATTCATCAATGTAGTGAAATGGGATTATCTCCAGAAAGTATCGGTATTGATACATGGGCTGTAGACTTTGTTTTACTAGATGAATGGAACAAACCTTTAACAGATTTTGTTGCCTATCGCGATTCGAGAACAGACGGGATGATGGATGAGGTTTTTAAAACATTCATGAAGGAACGTCTGTATCTAGAGACAGGAATTCAATTTCAAAAATTTAATACGATTTATCAACTTTATTCAATCAAACAAAATCATCCGGAGATTTTAGAAAATGCAAAATCTTTTCTAATGGTTCCTGACTATTTTCATTATTTATTAAAATGTTAGTACCAAATGAACATTTAAAAGAGTTACAGGAAGATGGAAACTTTACAGAAAGATTAGCATTAATAGAGGAATTCAAAACGTATCCTTTCGGTGCAATCTGGGATTACTATTGTGAAAAAATGGGCGTGCCTGTAAAAGAAACATGGCTGGAAGAAGTGAAACAATATGAGCAAGATGTATTAACAACAAGAAACCCTGTTTTAGCCTAAAAAATCATGAAAGGCTAACTAGTAAATTTACAAAGAGATACAGTCAGGGGAAGGGTCTAATAGATCAATTCCCCTGTTTATATTAAAAGGATTCCTTTTTAGATGAATAGGTTACAACTCAATGTTTTTTCCACTCTACGCGTGCTAATTGAAGGGAATCATATTCATCTCACATGGAGAATACACAATAAAATACTTATGAGAGAAGGGGCCTGCTTTTACTTTTCAGTCATCAGCCGACCAGGTAAATCTAAATATTCGTTAAGAGGAGGTTTTAAAATTGAAAGTGAGCTTATTTATTACATGTTTAATTGATACTTTCCAGCCGAATGTCGGTAAGGCAACAGTTGAGATACTTGAACACCTTGGTTGTGAAGTATCCTTTCCTACATCACAAGTATGTTGTGGCCAGCCCGCCTATAATAGTGGCTATGTTGCCGAAGCCAAGCGAGCAGCGAAAAATATGATTCAAACCTTTGCAGATGTAGAGTATATAGTAACTCCCTCTGGTTCTTGTGCAGCGATGTTCCACGAATATCCACATATATTCAAAGGAGATGTTCAATGGGAGGAGCGAGCAAGGCGTCTTGCTGAGAAGACGTATGAACTAACTCAATTTATCGTAGAGGTTTTAAAGGTTACAGATGTAGGGGCACGTTTAAAAGGGAAAGCGACCTATCATACATCTTGTCATATGACACGTTTGCTAGGTGTGAAGGAAGCACCTTTTACGCTGCTTTCTAATGTAAAAGAATTAGAGGTTGAGCATCTTCCCAACGCCCAAAATTGCTGTGGATTTGGTGGAACTTTTTCTGTGAAAATGATGCCAATATCTGAACAAATGGTAGACGAAAAAGTAGAAAGTGTTGAACAGACAGGTGCGGACTATTTAATTAGTGCAGATTGTGGATGTTTAATGAATATTGGAGGACGAATAGAACGTTTAGGAAAATCAGCGCAGGTACTGCATATTGCAGAGGTATTAAATAGCCGTTAATTCAAGGGGGGAACACGATATGAGCATGAAAATTAGTGATAAAAAATTTAATGAACGTATTGATAAAGGAATCCAAGATTCTACGATGCGTGAGGCTGTGTCTACAGCTCAAGAACGCCTGTATACACGTCGTTTGACAGCTAGTGAAGAGCTTGGGAACTGGGAAGAATGGCGCGATTTAGGGGAGCAAATCCGTCAACACACGCTGGAGAATTTAGATTATTACTTAATGCAATTAAGTGAAAATGTTACAAAACGCGGGGGACATGTCTTTTTTGCGAAAACAAAAGAAGACGCCGCTCAATACATGAAGGAAGTTGCAGAAAAAAAACAAGCCAAGAAAGTCGTGAAATCTAAATCAATGGTAACCGAAGAAATAGAAATGAATAAAACTTTAGAAGACATAGGTTGTGAAGTAGTAGAAAGTGACCTAGGCGAATACATTTTGCAAGTTGATGATCATGAACCACCTTCCCACATCGTAGCGCCGGCTCTTCATATGAAAAAAGAACAAATTCGTGATGTATTTCAAGAAAAACTAGGTTATGGAAAGTCGGAGGATCCTTACGAGATGACAAAATTTGTTCGTAAAATCCTGCGCGAAAAATTTCTTGAAGCAGAAATCGGTGTCACCGGTTGCAACTTTGCCGTTGCAAATACAGGATCAATTTGTTTAGTAACCAATGAAGGAAATGCGGATCTTGTCACTGCTATTCCAAAAACGCAAATCGCTGTAATGGGAATGGAACGTCTTGTACCAACAATGGAGGAGCTGGATGTACTCGTTGGATTGCTTTGCAGAAGTGCAGTAGGGCAAAAGCTAACAAGTTACATTACAACAGTAGGGCCTAAATATGAAGAAGAGGCAGATGGTCCAGAAGAATTTCACCTTGTTGTCGTTGATAACGGCCGTTCTGAAATCTTAGGGTCTGAGTTCCAACAAGTATTACAATGCATCCGTTGTGCGGCATGTATTAATGTATGTCCAGTATATCGTCATGTCGGAGGACATTCTTATGGCTCTATCTATCCGGGGCCAATTGGTGCAGTATTAAGTCCACTATTAGGTGGATATGACGATTATAAAGAACTGCCATATGCATCAACTCTTTGTGCAGCATGTACTGATGCTTGTCCAGTTAAAATTCCGCTACACGAACTACTTTTAAAACATCGTCAAGTAATTGTTGAAAAAGAAGGACGTGCTCCTCTCGGTGAGAAACTAGCGATGAAAATGTTTGGAATGGGAGCATCATCTGCTGCTCTATACAAACTAGGTACAAAAATGGCACCTACAGCTATGAAGCCCATTGTATCAGGAGATCGAGTCTCCAAAGGAATTGGCCCATTAAAAAATTGGACTGAAATTCGAGAATTCCCAGCTCCAAGTAAAGAACGTTTTCGAGACTGGTTTGACAATCATAAAAAAGGTGGTGAAAAGTAATGAGAGGAACAGCTCAAAATCAGGAAGTTTTTTTAAATCATGTGGCTAAACAGCTAGGACGCGAAAGACGAATAAGTGGTGTTGTACGACCAGAGTGGAAGAATAACGTAAACTGGGATGTAATGAAAGGTTATACAGAAAAGGAGTTAATCGCTTCGTTCACAGAGCACTGCAGCAAAATTCATACCACTGTTTTTGAAACAACAAAAGATCACTTAGCTGAAGCTTTAAAGAAAATTGTTGCTGAACATGGCGGGGGGCCTGTAATGACAGCCCAAGATTCACGTTTCAAAGAATATGGCTTAACAGATTTACTTGAAAAAGAATGGCCGGAAGAAAATATAGAGGTACATGTATGGGATTCAAAAAGAGGACGTGAAGCGAATCATTCCCTCGCCGAAAAAGCCAATATTGGTATTACATTCAGTGACTATGCACTTGCCGAGTCAGGAACAATTGTTGTAAAAACTCATGAGGGACAAGGGCGGGCACTTCACTTTTTGCCGACTGTCTATGTCACGATTATCCCGCGTGAAACGATTGTGGCACGTATTACACAGGCTGTTTCTGACCTAAACCAACGTGTGGAAAAGGGAGAAACTGTTGCTTCTTGTATTCACTTTATTTCTGGACCAAGTAATTCTGCAGATATCGAAATGAATTTGGTCGTAGGTGTGCATGGACCTTTAAAAGCTTTTTATTTCATTGTGTAAGGTTGGTTGATATAAAAAATAGAGTTTCCATTTGGAATCTCTATTTTTTTCAAGGATTCCACGCAGGTCGTAAGAAATCTGGAATTGGCGGAGCAGATGGTAAACATGGTTTAGAAGAATTTTTACAAACTCATGTTGTTTATTTGCAGCATAACTCAAACAAAAGATAAGAGAAAGACAACTTAATATTCCATGAGATTTATCAATGTTCTAAGAGTATCTCAAGAGAGATGCTCTTTTTCTTGACTGAATGTACAATCCCTTTTGCCTAAAAGTACAATTTCACTCAACGTCTAACTATTTTTTCATTTGTTCTTCACCCCAATAGCAAATCGCATCTAATACAGGGATCAATGATAATCCCTTTTCCGATAAACTATATTCTACTTTTGGAGGCACTTGAGGATATTCTTTACGATTAATTAACTGATCTGCTTCAAGCTCTTTTAGTGTATTGGTTAATGTTTTAAAAGAGATTGCCCCAAGCATTCGTTTCAACTGATTATAGCGAATAGGCGCATTGTTTGCATATAAAGCATACAGTACCGTCATCTTATATTTCCCACCAATTAATGATAAAGTGTACCCAAATCCAGTTTCTTTTAGATCAACATGAGCTGTAAAGGATTCTTTGGTCATTTTACACTCTCCTTTAGGTTAGTATCGCACTTTAATTACCGTACTTGTAGTACGTTATAGCATACAATAAAATGAATGTACATCAAAATATGATGAAAATAACAAAAAAGGGTGAATGAATTATGAAAACAATTGTCTATGCACATCCTTGGGATGGAAGCTATAATCATGCCATTTTGACTTCCATTACAGAAAATCTAGAAACAAAGAGAGAACCATTTCAAGTGATCGATTTATATAAAGATGGGTTCAATCCCGTTTTTTCAGCTGAGGAATTGAAGTATTTTCATAAAGGAGAAACGCCTGATCAATTAGTTAAGGATTATCAAAAGAAATTAAGTCAGTCAACTGAATTAATATTTATATTTCCTGTCTGGTGGTGGGATTTACCTGCAATTTTAAAAGGATTTATTGATAAAGTCATGTTAAGAGGTTTCGCATTCTTGGAAGATAAAAACACTGGGGCTTTAAAAGGTTTATTGACAAATATTAAAAAAACAACCGTGATCTCAACATCTACAACAGATAAGGATTATATAGAATCTGAAGGTGGGAATGCGATTCAAAGCGTTTTTATTAACAGAACTCTTGCTGACTTGGGAATTAAAAACGAAGACACCAAATGGATTCATTTTTCGAGAGTTAACTTAACAACAGATGAAAAGAGGAAAGTATTTTTAAACGAAATATCCCAACGTATTTAATTTACTGTAGCAGCCAATAAGGAAAGGCACAACCTTTACGACCGATCTAATTGATTGAGAAGGTGGTAGAGGTTGTGAAATTAAATATCGACACTCAAATATATATTCTCATTTCTTAGTTTACATAATATATATTCTAGGAAGTTAAACAAACATTGAATTTCTCTTGTCTCAAAATTAAGTATACTTATCTTATTGAGACAAAATAGGAAAAATCAAAATCCAACGTTATTCGCCAGATTTTGATTCATCAAGATATTTAATGATTTTCGCAGGATTTCCGCCAACCACCACATTTGCTGGAACATTTTTTGTCACAACGGCACCAGATGCAATGACAGCATTGTCGCCAATTGTGACACCTGGATTAATAATAGCACCGCCGCCAATCCATACATGGTTTCCAATGGTGACTGGTTTGCCGAATTCAATGCCTTTTGCACGTTCTATCGGGTCAAGCGGGTGTCCAGCCGTATAAATATGTACATTCGGACCTAATAAACAGTGATGTCCAATGGTAATTTTGCAAACGTCTAATAACACTGCATCAAAATTTGCAAAAAAATGCTCACCAATCTCAATATTGTATCCGTAATCGCACTGCAGTCTTCCTTCAAAAACGACATCATTTCCGCAAGCGCCTAATAATTCCTTTAAAATGGATGTTCTTTTTTCTTGCTGAAAGGTTTGCTGATATGCGTATGTCAATTGTCTCGCTCTTTCACGATCTGCGATCAGTGTTTGGTCACTAGATACATAATGTTCTCCTTGGATCATTTTTTCCTTTTCACTTTTCATGTTGATCTCCTCCTCCCTTCTATTTATATTGATGCGATATGATTACATCCTACCGCCCCCTTTATGTTTATTTTACCTTCTCATCATAACAATTGGGAAGGAATGATTTCTTTTGACTAGAATTGACCTTGTTCCTCCAGCAAGTTATTTACGAATCAGCAAGTCTCATTTATAATCGAGTAGATTTGTTCAATAACATATATCTTTAATTGTGAGGGATTAGATGGAATTAAAGTGGTATAAAGCAATTATTGTGATCTTTACGATGTCTGGGATCTCCATTTCTACATGGTTTTCACGGACACCGGAAGTGAGAGATTTATTACAAGCAAACACAGGAACAATGGGACTTATTTTACTCGGTTTATCCGTTGGTTCAATTGTTGGGCTTGTTCTTTCAAATGTATTCGTCCGCAAAAAAGGCGGCCGATTGGCGATTGTGATCAGTGCTTTTTTGATGTTCCTTGGATTTACTACTCTTGCCATTGGTTCAACGCTCTCTTCTATCTTTGTCGTCACCTCTGGTCTTTTTCTTTTTGGAGCAGGCTCTGGCATGTGCAATGTGGCGATGAACTTAGAAGGAACAGAGATTGAGTACAGCATCAAGAAAACCATTCTGCCTATATTGCACGCTTCCTTTAGCATTGGGACTTTAATTGGAGCAGGTGCTGGTATTCTTTTTATCCATCTAGGCATCTCTGTATTGATACACCTTCTCGCTATCGCCCTTCTATTCTTCCTCAGTATATTGATTTGTACACGGTTTATCCCGCATGGGACAGGAAAGGATCAGCATGAGAAGCAGACCGATACAGTTGAGTCTACTCAAACGGCATGGCTGAACAAACGAACGATATCTCTTGCGATGATCGCCTTATGTCTTGCGTTTGTCGAAGGCTCGGCCAATGATTGGATTCCACTTGCAATGGTGGATGGCTACCAAGTTTCACATTCCATGAGTACGGTCATCTATGCTTTGTTTTTGTGCGGCATGATTAGCGGCAGACTGATCAGCGGACGTTTGATCGATCGCTTTGGCAGAGTATTATTGCTAAGAGTTGCGATTTTATCAGCAGCTGCCGGCCTATTCTTAGTCATTTTGAAGATTTCACTTGTTGTATGTATGATATCAATCTTTTTATGGGGACTTGGCGCATCTTTAGGCTTTCCGCTAACTATTTCTGCAGCAGGCGATGATAGCCGGTACGCGGTCAAACGCGTTAGTATTGTGACCTTATCTGGTTACACAGCCTCCCTTTCCGGTCCTCCTATTTTAGGGCTGCTTGCCAATCAAGTTGGACTGCTTCATGCCTTTATCTTTGTTCTAATTGCCATATGTATTGCAGGAATCTTTACTAAAGCTGTAGCAAAACCACATTCATTACAAGCGACTAAAAGTGTCTGATCCTTGATCATGGCACTTTTTTTAAATTTAAAAAATAAAATTGAAACCTTTCATGAAGTGAAACAGTCCTATAGATGTCGTGATGTTTATCGCTTTTTTAATGAGGGAAAGTAAAAAAATAAGACTTTTCAAATAACTGAAAACGTGGTAAGATCATGAAAATAACCAGGAAGGGGTGAGAAAAATGAAAAAAAATATGCTATTAAAATTAGGTGTTTTATGCATAGCACTTGCAAGTTTTCATTTGTTCTCAATGCCTCATTCCGTTCAGGTATACCATCATGCTAAGGTGGTTGCCGATCAAGAATCACATGAAATGAAAATCGTCCAGACAATGGGCGATGAAAAGAAACAAAAACATGTGAACGCAGTATTTGCCGCATTTACAGCACTGCTGATTATTGGCAGTATGACAGCTGGATTTGCACGCATCACTCATACTGATCGATTTGACCGGAAAAAGAAGCATTTACTTGCAGTGTTCTATCAATCTTCTTATTTCCGACAAGCTCGTGTTTAACCCAACCATCTAAATCAAAACAAAAATTGGGAGGTTTTACACGATGTTATTTTTCTTAAGAATTTTCATTCTAGGTCTTTTCTCTGTCACTTCACTTTCTCTTTTCGTCTACCAAGGAATTGAAGTAGTGCACGCCATTACAAGCATGTTTGGCAACCACGAGAGCTAAATGACCCGTATATAAAAGAACCCCCCTGCCAGTCGCAGGGGGGGTTTTCGTTTGCTTATTTATTGTCATCTGGTGCAGGTTCAGGTGTCAGAAGGACATGAGTCACTTCTCCCTGCTCTTCCTCATCTATAATAAATGATCCATTGCTATAGCGGTCATTTGCTCTTAAAGTAGAAATATCAAGTGGAATCGTTGTACCCTTTTCTGTATCTATCTCAAGTGTATCGTGCAGCGCTGCAGCGATCACAGCCACAATACGGTGCGGGTTTTTCTTTAATTCTCTCAGCATAAGAACTCCGCGTTTCGCTCTTGATGTTTTATCAAATTCAGAGAGGTTCATTCGCTTTACAGCCCCTCTTTGTGTCGTGAGCACAAGGACATCGTTTTTCGGATCAATGATCTGACCAGAGACTACCTCGTCCCCTTCCTTCAAGTTGATTCCTTTGACACCGGCCGCTCTCGGTCCAACAACACTTACTTCTTCTTCATCAAACCACAAACCGTAACCATTTTTCGTTGCAATAAACAATTCCTGCTGTCCTGTTGTGACATGAACATCAACGAGTTCATCGTCACCTTTTAGGTTTAAGGCAACAAGCGGTTTCGAATAACGCTGCGCTTTATATTGAAGAAGCTCTGTTTTCTTCACCATTCCGCCTTTCGTAAAGAATAACAGATATGATGTTTCATCAAATTCTTTTATTGGAATGGCTTTTTGAATTGATTCCTCGCGATCAATCGAAATGATATTCGTAATATGCTGCCCCATGTCTTTCCAGCGTATATCTGGCAGCTGGTGAACAGGACAATAAATGTAGCTTCCTTTATTCGTAAACAGCAGAAGAACATCCGTTGTATTCATTTCAAACTGATGAATCAAACGGTCAGTATCCTTCATGCCAAAGTCCTTACCGTTAGAGGCAGCATAGGAGCGCTGGCTTGTCCGTTTGATGTAACCATCCTTCGTGACTGTGACGTATACATCCTCTGATGCGATCATCACTTCAAGGTTAATCTTAATTTCTTCGATTTTTTCCTCAATAACGGATCTTCTCTCATCAGCATATGTCTTTTTGAGCTTTTTCAGGCTGTTTGTAATGACCTTCAGCAGCTTTTTCTCGTTCGCTAAAATGTCTTCAAGCTCTGCTATGCGCACATCAAGCTCTCTTGCTTCGTCTCTTAATTGCGTAATATCTGTATTCGTTAAACGATATAACTGGAGTGAAACAATCGCTTCTGATTGTGCTTCTGTAAAGTCATATTTCGCCATCAAGTTGTTCTTTGCATCACGCTTATCATTAGAGGAGCGGATGGTGGCAATAACTTCATCTAAGATGGAAAGTGCCTTAATTAAGCCGTCGACAATATGGTGGCGTTCCTTCGCTTTTCGAAGCTCGTACGCTGAGCGGTTCGTCACCACTTCTTTTTGATGGGCAATATATGCATCTAGTACAGTGGTGAGCGTCATTAATGTCGGTCTTCGATTATGTATCGCTACCATATTAAAGTTATATGGGATTTGCAGATCTGAGTTTTTATATAAGAAATTCAGCACACCATTTGCATCTGCTTCTTTTTTCAGCTCTACTACGATTCGAAGCCCAGTACGGTCTGTTTCATCTCGGACCTCTGAAATGCCTTCTACTTTTCTTTCAATTCGGAACTCGTCCATCTTTTTGACAAGATTGGCTTTATTCACTTCGTAAGGAATTTCTGTGATCACGATTTGCTGGCGTCCGCCGCGGATGGTTTCAATCTCCGCTTTGCCTCGAATCATAATCTTTCCTTTTCCTGTTTCATACGCCTTCTTAATACCGTCTACACCTTGAATGATACCGCCTGTTGGGAAATCTGGCCCTTTGATAACCGTCATTAAATCCTCAACCGTACAATGCGGCTGTTCGATTCGTTTAATAACGCCATCAATGACTTCTCCCAAGTGATGCGGCGGGATATCTGTGGCATACCCAGCTGAAATCCCTGTTGATCCATTCACGAGGAGGTTTGGGAACATCGCTGGTAATACAACGGGCTCTTTGCTTGTATCATCAAAGTTTGCGACAAATTCGACCGTTTCCTTGTCTAAGTCCTTTAAAAGCTCTGAAGCAATAGCAGACAGCCTTGCTTCCGTATATCGCATGGCAGCAGGCGGATCACCATCGATACTCCCGTTATTCCCATGCATCTCAATCAGTACATTTCGTACTTTCCACTCCTGACTCATTCTTACCATCGCTTCATAAACAGATGAGTCTCCGTGCGGGTGATAGTTACCAATCACGTTACCGACTGTTTTAGCGGCTTTACGGAAGTTTTTATCCTGCGTATTTCCTTCTGCATACATCGCATATAAAATTCTTCGTTGTACAGGTTTTAGTCCATCACGTGCATCTGGAAGCGCACGGTCTTGGATAATATATTTACTATAGCGGCCAAAGCGGTCGCCGATTACTTCTTCTAATGGTAAATCATGAAATCGTTCTTGTTGTGCCATGTTTAAACCTCCTCAGCTAGCGACAAGTTTTCATTTTCAAGAATGTTGCTTTCCTCATCAAGTCCAAAGGCGACATTCTTTTCAATCCATTTACGGCGTGGTTCTACTTTGTCACCCATTAGAGTTGTGACGCGGCGTTCCACACGTGCAGCATCATCAATTTTGACCCTGACAAGTGTTCTCGATTCTGGATTCATTGTCGTTTCCCATAGCTGGTCGGCATTCATTTCACCTAACCCTTTGTAGCGCTGAATCGTGTACCCTTTTCCAACTTTCTTCAATACGTCATCCATTTCTTCATCAGACCATGCGTACTCAATGATTTCTTTTTTCCCTGAGCCTTTGCTGACTTTATATAAAGGCGGGAGTGCAATAAACACTTTGCCATGCTCAATCAGCGGCTTCATATAGCGGTAGAAGAATGTTAAGAGAAGCACTTGAATATGCGCTCCATCCGTATCCGCATCTGTCATGATCACGATTTTGTCATAATTGATGTCTTCTACATTAAAATCGACACCGACGCCTCCACCAATTGCATGAATAATGGTGTTGATTTCTTCGTTTTTGAAAATATCAGCAAGCTTTGCTTTTTCTGTATTGATGACCTTTCCGCGCAGCGGTAGCACCGCCTGGAATTTACGGTCGCGCCCCTGTTTTGCTGACCCGCCCGCTGAGTCACCCTCTACTAGGTATAGTTCGTTTCTTGCTGGGTTTCTAGATTGGGCAGGTGTTAATTTTCCGCTCAGCGTGGCTTCAGACTTTTTCCGTTTCTTGCCGCTCCTTGCTTCTTCACGGGCTTTTCTAGCAGCCTCTCTTGCCTGCTGCGCTTTAATTGCTTTTTTCACAAGAAGAGTGGCTGTTTCCCGGTTTTCTTCAAGGAAATACGCAAGTTTTTCAGAAATGACAGCATCAACAGCTGAACGTGCCTCACTTGTCCCAAGCTTTCCTTTTGTCTGCCCTTCAAATTGAAGCAGTTCTTCAGGAATTCTGACAGAAATAATAGCAGACAGTCCTTCGCGAATATCAGTACCTTCTAAATTTTTGTCTTTTTCTTTTAAAAGAGCGACTTTGCGAGCATATTCGTTAAAGGCTCTCGTCATGGCCGTTTTGGCACCAGACTCATGTGTTCCGCCATCTTTTGTTCTGACGTTATTAACGAAGGAAAGGATATTTTCCGAATAGCCATCATTAAATTGAAAAGCAAAATCTACTTCAATGGACTGATGCTCTCCTTCAAATGAGACGACTTCACTCAGAACATCTTTTTCTTCATTTAAATAAGCAACAAAGGCTTCAATGCCTGTCTCATAATAAAACGTTTCTTGTACATCATGCCGTTCATCGATCAGCTCTATTTTTAACCCTTTTAATAAAAAGGCAGATTCTCTTAAACGCTCTGATAATGTATCGAAATTATAGGTCGTAACACTGAACATGGTAGGGTCCGGCTTAAAATGAATCAGTGTCCCCGTTTTTTTCGATTTTCCGATTTTTTCGAGTGATGTGACAGGTTTACCGCCGTTTTCAAAGCGCTGATGATAAATAAATCCGTCACGTTCAATTGTGACAGTGAGCCATTCTGACAGCGCGTTCACAACAGATGCCCCAACTCCGTGAAGTCCACCACTTGTTTTATATCCACCTTGACCAAATTTTCCGCCTGCGTGCAGGACCGTTAAAATGATCTCGGGTGTCGGTTTTCCAAGCTTATGCATACCAGTAGGCATTCCACGCCCTTTATCTTGGACGGAAATGCTGTTATCTTTATGTATTTTGACAATGATATGATCTCCATGGCCAGCGAGCACTTCATCGACAGAGTTGTCTACAATCTCATAGACAAGGTGATGAAGACCGCGCGAATCCGTAGATCCAATATACATCCCTGGACGTTTACGGACCGCTTCAAGCCCCTCTAGCACCTGAATAGAATCATCGTTATAATCTACTTGCTGCTTTTTAACCAAATGCTTAATCCCCTTTCACTAACAAACATAACCGGCTAATCATCAAATGATCTCTCTAGATTTTAATGATGATCATGCTGCTCATTACTGTCCACTTTAATAAGCTGCATCATCATCATGCATGTGTCATTCACCAATACATGCTCTTTTGCACAGCTATGAGAATCATTCTACATTCTGCAATCAGAACTAGAAGTCCATTATAAACAAGACTGTTTCATAAGCCAAATGCAATCATATGATGGTTTTAGCAAAACAGAACAAATGTTCTATATTGATCTTATCGCTCTTTTTCTCGATATGCAAGGCCGCCGATATGTCCCTGTCGCCTTATTTTATCGCTTTCTTTCAGAATCGCAAATATATTTCTGCAACAAAAAAGCAAAAATCCTTGAAAAACCAAGGATTTTTGACGATTTAATGAGTTTTTGTCATCGCATGAGCCACCTTGATACATAAATCCATGATGGCGACCTTGCCATTTTCCTCAATCAGCCTTTTCGCTTCTTCGTGATATATGCCTTGCTGCGCCCAAAAAACAGGTGCGTCTATTTCGAGAAACTCTTCTGCCACCTCTGGTAAAAACTCTGAACGTCTAAAGACATTGACGATATCAACAGGCTCTTTTATATCTTTTAAAGAAGCGACTGCTTTCACACCGAGTGCTTCATCGATCGTTGGGTTCACTGGAATAATCTCATACCCGGCATCCTGCATTGCTTTAGACACCATATAAGATGTCCGGTGCGGCTGATCTGATAATCCAACAACAGCAATTCGTTTACTGCTCTTTAATATACGGCCGATTTCTTCTTTCGTAGGATTGTTCATCAAGACACTCCTTTTCCTCCATTTTAGCGAATTTCTGCTTAAAAACAAAGCTGAATCCATCTGCTTTCGATTTTTTCAAAAAAAGTTCCCCATGTTTTTCACAAGATCATGTTAAAATGTAAGACAAGAGGGAGAATATAAAGGAGTTATGCAGATGTTAATTGCTTTGATGTTTATTTTGGCTTATCTTCTCGGCAGTATTCCATCCGGTCTCATTGTCGGGAAAGCTGCAAAGGGAATCGATATCCGAGAACATGGCAGCGGAAACCTAGGTGCGACGAATGCATTTCGTACACTTGGCGTAAAAGCAGGGTCTATTGTGATTACTGCTGATATCCTAAAAGGGACGCTTGCTTCAGCTTTACCGTTTTTCATGCAGCTGGACATCCATCCCTTATTAGCAGGAGTTGCTGCTGTTATCGGTCACAGCTTTCCTGTCTTTGCAAAATTTAAAGGGGGAAAGGCAGTCGCTACATCAGGCGGTGTGCTGCTATTTTATGCCCCATTCCTATTTATCACGATGATCGCTGCTTTTTTCTTATTTTTATACATTAGTAAATATGTTTCACTATCATCTATGCTGACCGGGATCTATACATTCATTTACAGCATATTCACCAAAGACCTATTCTTAATCATTGTTGTTGCCGTTCTTGCTGGCTTTGTGATCTACAGACACATCGCCAACCTCAAACGAATTCTCAACAAAACTGAACCGAAAATCAAATGGCTCTAGCCGTTTCATCCATTTAAATATGTGGTAAAAGTAAAGAAAAGCTGTTTTTGCATCCTGTATTTTAAAAACAGCATGACTTCAAAAAGGGGCGATCACATTGAAATTAACGATAAAAGAAGATGCACTCAATTGGTACAAGGATGAATTAGATTTAGAAAAAGGTGATCAAGTTCGCTTTTTTGTGAGATATGGCGGGTGCAGTAATGTACAAAAAGGCTTTTCTCTCGGCGTCGCAAAAGATGAACCTCAAAATGCCGGCGCAACCGCTGAAATAGAAGGTATTACTTTCTTTATTGAGGAAAGTGATATTTGGTACTTTGACAACCATGATCTGCATATTGATTATAACGAGTCCGTGAAAGAACCAGAATTTCATTATGAATAAACAAAAAAGATACCTCATCCCTCGGGTATCTTTTTTGTTTTACACTTCAATATACAGCCCATACTCCTGAATGTTCCCTAAAGATCGTTCCTTTTGCAGAATTCTTTTTTGCGGCTCACCGATCAAGTCAAAATGAGGAAACCCTTCGCGGTCATGAATCCATTCTTTTTTTAGTCCATGTCTTTCTCCCCAATCAATTAACCGCTTCATATCCTGACAGGCTGCTTTTGTGACAGTATTGGCATTTGGAAAACGGTCATCGAGCCAGTAGTGTGTTAAAAAAGCAACTTTTCCTTGCTGGACAGCTGATTTCCAAGCGTTTAAATCGCTTCGTTTAATACCAAAAGCCATAAATTAAACCTGCTTCTTCGACTGTTCATATACTTTATGCCAGGCAGGAAAGGCTTTTCTAAATTGAATAGGTCTAAAGGTGTCTTTATCCACACATATATGTGAGGTTGTCCCTGTAATCGCTGTTTGTCCATCAGGTTTTTGAATTTCATAGCCATACACCGTTTTGACACCATTATATTCTTCAATCCATGTATGAACGGTTGCTGTTTCACCATACAGCAATGGTTTTTTATATTGAACCTGCAAGTCTATCACAGGTGCAAGAGCACCATCTGCTTCTAGCTGCGCATAGGAAAACCCTAATTCTTTAATCAATGCTGTTCTGCCGACTTCCATCCAAATTAAATAATTGGCATGATACACGATGCCCATTTGATCTGTTTCTGCATAACGGACTTCTATTTCTTTTTTGGATACATACACGTTTTCATCGCTCTCCTATCAAAACCTAAGGTCTGTCTCTGCCATTTTACCACATTCCAAATGGTTCTTCTAAAAAGAGGCAATAAAATAAACCAGGAATCCCTGGTTTATTCGGTATAGCCATTCTTTCTTGCCGCTTCTTCGTCCTTGATCTCAGAACGCATCGCGTCAATACTCATTTTGCGGTTTTCGTTTTTTTGTTTGATCATTTGCTTTTCTGTCTCTGTTGAAACGGACATCGCTGCTTCAGATTCATCGATATTGTCAAGTGTGTTCTCGATCATATCTTGCAGCTTCTCAACATTATCAGAACGATCATCTGGATTGGATTGATAGGACTTGTCATTCATCATGATTCCCTCCTTATTCGCCCTTCGTCTGTATCACATCAGGCTGTTCATTTGATTTATTATGCATCTTTTTACCTTTATTCCGTTTGTATGCTACAGGTTTTGTCCCTAAATGGTCTGGTGTAAACTGCGCTTGTTTATCATGCTCTCTACCCATTATTCATCCCTCCCTCTTCTTTAGGATGAACGAAAACGGATAATTCATAACTTATTTCTGTCTAAATCGCTCTTCCAACTTTTCTTCAAGCTGGTTTAAAAATTCCTCATTGCTTAATAATTCTTTTTTATTTTCAAGCACAAGCTCTTCAAATGTGCGTCGTTTTCTTCTTCTCATTCCACTCACCTCCATATATGTATGATTACATTTTCGCCAAAACATTTAGAAAATAAGCAAAAGAGCTGAATCATTATAGATCCAGCTCTTTTTCAATTTCTTTTTTTGTCAGCATTTGATGCTTCACAGACATGATGCGTCCTTTTTCATCTAATATGTATGTCGTTGGGTATGAAAGCACCTGATATCTTGCTTGAATGCCTTTTTGGTCCAATAAAACAGGAAAGCTCACCTTTAATTCTTTTGTGAATGCTGCCACATGATCCACACTCTTTTCAGTGGTCGTTAAATTCACCGCTAGTACTTCAACTTGGTCATTTTCGCTCCTAATCGCGTCTAAATCCGGCATTTCCGTCCTGCACGGCTTACACCATGTCGCCCAGAAATTGACGAGCACCTTTTTCCCTCGGTAATCAGATAACGAGGCGGTTTTGCCGTCAAGGGTTTTCAGTTCAAAATCAGGGGCTTGATCCCCTTTTTCAAGACCGATTGCGGGCTCTTTTGGCCCAAATAAATTCCACGCAAGTAAACCAATCAACACAAGTAAAACAGCGCTTGCCATTCCTTTTTTCCACATGATTGATCCTCCACTATTTTAAAAAAGAAGAGAAAGCTGTTGGATCGCCTTCTCTTCTTTGCTGTATTAGTTGCTTGCCAATTTTTCGCGAAGTACCATTTGAAGGATACCGCCATGACGATAGTAGTCAATTTCGACTTCACTGTCAAAGCGAACCACCACTTCAAATGTTTTCTCGTTTCCATCTGTGTCAATTGCTTTCACAGTGACGAGATCACGTGGACGAACTGTTTCGTCAACATGAACTTCAAATGTTTCTGTTCCTGTTAGACCATGAGTTTCTGCACTTTCTCCATCTTTAAACTGCAGAGGAAGTACGCCCATGAAGACAAGGTTACTTCTGTGGATACGCTCAAAGCTTTCAGCTAGAACAAATTTAATTCCAAGAAGGTTTGTTCCTTTAGCAGCCCAGTCACGTGAAGAACCCATTCCGTAGTCTTTACCTGCTAAGATCGCAAGACCTGTTCCATCCTCTTTATAACGCATGCATGCATCATAAATCGATGTCACTTCACCAGTTGGCCAGTAAGTTGTATAACCGCCTTCTGTTCCTGGTGCAATTTGGTTCTTAATACGGATGTTTGCAAAAGTACCTCTCATCATGACATGGTGGTTACCACGGCGAGATCCATATGAGTTAAAGTCTCTAGGCGATACGCCTCTTTCTTGCAAGTATTTGCCCGCCGGTGTGTCCTTACCAATCGCTCCAGCAGGAGAAATATGGTCAGTTGTGACAGAGTCACCGAACTTCGCAACGACGCGCAAGCCTTTAAGCGGTTCAACTTTACCAGGTTCAACTGATAGGTTTTCAAAGAATGGCGGGTTATCAATGTATGTGGAATTTTCATCCCATTTATACAATGCATCATCCGTCGTTTTAATTTGATTCCAGCGGTCATTGTTGTCAAAAACAGTTTCATACTCTGAACGGAATAGCTCAGGTGTGACAGTGCTCTTAACGACGCTGTTGATTTCATCCATTGATGGCCAAATGTCATTGAAATAAACGTTCTCGCCATTTTTATCGACACCGATAGGATCTTTTGTTAAATCAATATTCACCGTACCAGCAAGTGCATAAGCCACAACTAATGGTGGAGATGCAAGGTAGTTCCCTTTCACAAGCGGATGAATACGACCTTCAAAGTTACGGTTACCTGATAAAACAGAAGTGATCAGCAGATCATTTTCAGAGACTGCATCTTCAATTTCTTTCTCAAGCGGTCCGGAGTTTCCGATACATGTTGTACAGCCATATCCAACAATGTTAAATCCGAGGTCTTTTAAATATGGAAGAAGTCCCGAATTCACAAGGTACCCTGTTACAACTTTAGAACCCGGCGCTAGTGACGTTTTCACGTAGTTCGGCACTTTCATACCGAGCTCACTTGCTTTCTTCGCAACAAGACCTGCTCCGATTAACACGTACGGGTTCGATGTATTCGTACAGCTCGTAATCGCTGCAATCGCAATCGCACCTGTCTTCATCACAGCTTTTTCACCGTTTGCAAGATCAAATTCGATTTGTTTATCAAGCTCTGATTTATCTAAGCCAAACCCTTGGTTACCAGCTGGGCTTTCGATGTGTTTATGGAACGTCTCTTTCATTTGAGAAAGTGGAATCAAATCTTGTGGACGTTTAGGACCAGATAAGTTTGACTCAATCTTAGAAAGATCAATTTCCACAACATCAGTAAAAATTGGTTCTTCTGCATCTGGCGTATAGAATAAGCCATTTGCACGAGAATATTCTTCAACGATATTAATTTGCTCTTCATCACGTCCAGTAAGGCGCAGGTAAGCAAGCGCTTCTTCATCTACTGGGAAGAATCCGCAAGTAGCACCGTATTCTGGCGCCATGTTCGCAATGGTTGCACGATCTGCTAACGGCAATTGTGCAACACCAGGTCCGAAGAACTCAACGAACTTGTTCACTACGCCTTTTTCACGAAGGACTTGTGTAACTTTTAATGCAAGGTCAGTTGCAGTTGTTCCGTTTGGAAGCTCTCCAACTAATTTAGCACCAATCACTTCTGGTACTGGGAAGTATGAAGGCTGACCAAGCATACCAGCTTCCGCTTCGATACCGCCAACGCCCCATCCAAGTACACCGATACCGTTAATCATCGTTGTATGAGAGTCAGTTCCAACTAATGTATCTGGGTAAGTGATGATCTCACCATCTTCTTCAATCGCATGAACAACACTTGCAAGATACTCTAAGTTCACTTGGTGAACAATTCCTGTTGCAGGCGGGACAGCTTGATAGTTATTAAACGCTTTCTTTGCCCAGCTAAGGAAGTTATAACGCTCTGCGTTACGTTCGAATTCTAAATCCATGTTAATGTTTAATGCATCTTCAGTTCCAGCTTTATCAACTTGTACTGAGTGGTCAATCACAAGGTCAACTGGAATTTCAGGGTTGATTTTATCCGGATCCCCGCCTACATCTGCCATTGCTTTTCTTAAAGAAGCAAGGTCAACGACTGCTGGTACACCCGTGAAGTCTTGTAAAATAACACGAGAAGGTTTAAACGGAACATCAATTTCTTTTACCTCGGCAGTTCCCCATTTTGCCAAGTTTTCAACGTGTTCCTTCTTGATCACTCTACCGTCTACTTGGCGAAGCACTGATTCTAAAAGTACCTTAATGGAATAAGGCAGCTTAGAAACATTTCCGATTCCTTGTTTCTCTAGTGCTTCTAACGAATAATAGTGATACGTTTTCCCATTTGTCGAAAACGTTTTTCTAGATTGAAAAGCGTCTTGTTTAGCGACTTGCTGCTGTTTCGACATGTCCAAAATCCCCCTTTTGATGATCAAGATCAATTTCAATTCTCAGAAAAATCGTCGTATTTCACCACAATTTTCTCACAATTTCATCTTAAAACAAATTCATACATAAGTAAATAACAATGCTTTTATTAAATTCAATAAGTTTAACTTATCATTAGGAAATGATTACTCTTCATAAACGAAGCGGGACGGGCTCATACTACAAATGAGGTGATAGAACATGACAAAACGCAAAGCGAATCATGTCATGAATGGCATGAACGCAGCCAAAAGCCAGGGTAATGGCGCAGGCTATACGGAAGATGATCAGCTCGTTTTAACAGAAGAACAAAGGCAAAACAATAAAAAACGTAAAAAGAATCAATAAGAAGGAGCCAAACATCATGACGAATAAAAACACAGGGAAAGACATCCGTCAAAACTCTCCTAAGGAACATCAAGGCGGTCAGCCTGAGCCGTTATCAGGCAGTAAAAAAGTGAAAAACCGCAACCATACAAGACAAAAGCACAATTCTCATCATGATATGTAATGATCCCCCTCTCATCCCGTGACCACACGGGATGTTTTTAGGTCTTTCACACATTTCCATTTTCATCATATGATTTATTATGAGATGTGATGGAGGAGTGTTTATGGAGAATGAAAAGCAATCGAATTCCTCTGATTTTATTGAAATAGATGATTGGCTTAATGTTTTAATGGATGATCCATTTGCCTGGTATGATGAACACCTCCCAATTGATCTTTATGAAACAAGCCGTGATTATATTATCGAAATTGATGTCTCCACCTTATCGATCACTGATGTAAAGCTGACCTTCGCTGGACATGAGCTGACGTTGACTTACACAGTACAGCATCCAAATGGTGAAGGCGAACAGCCAATTGAAAAAAGCGTGATGCTCCCTTTTTATTTAAACGACAAAGACATTGAAACAGATTATGAAAACCAAATCATATCGATAAAAATTAAAAAATGTTCCGACCATCCAAACGGTGCATTTTCCTTTCAAATCCCGCACTTCAAACATTAAGAGCCCACCTTTATATAGGTGGGCTCTCTTCCCGTTCGTTTCAAGTCAATACCTTTTGCGAACCACCATGGCCAAATAGTAGAGTCGCTATATGATAAAGTATTCTTTTTCTACTAATTGGTTTGGGTCATTCTAGTAAATGGGCGGCTATCAATGAAAAAGGGCGTTTATAGAGAAAATAGATATACATTTTTGTTATTTTCTTCTATCCTCTCTTCATGTAATATAAAATAGAGAGATAAGGGGTATAAGGAGTGAGAACATGTTAAGCGGCTGGTTTTTGTGGTTCATTTTATTTTGGGGTACAGTGATGATCGGATTACTCGCAATCGGTGGCTTTTTTATGTTTCGTAAATTTTTAAAACGATTGCCAAAGGAAGATGGGAAATCAGAGCTTGATTGGCAGGATGAATATATTCAAAAGAGCCTTCACCTATGGCGGGATGAGGACAAACAGCTGTTAAATGAACTCGTATTACCTGTTCCAGAGCTGTTTAGAGATGTTGCCAAAGAAAAAATTGCGGGTAAAATTGGTGAGCTGGCATTAAAAGAACAGGCTGCCAGTATTAATCTAGACTTAATCATTCGCGGCTACATTATGGCTACACCAAAGCGGGATCATAAATTTTTATTGAAGCGCCTTCAAGAAAAAAACATTGATCACTCGCCATATGAATCGTTATTAAAATAACCTCCTTTATTAAAAGGAGGTTTAATTCATTTGAATTTGCTGCGGATCTAATTGTTTAGACAGCTTTCTAAACGACAAATACATAGCAACCCGCCAAGGTACGATCATGCCAAAGGCAAGAATCCAAAACATCCCGCTTAATGAGCCATAATCAATAGAAGAACTTAGGATGGTCTTCATTCCGATACGAAGGACAAGAAGTCCAATGAGAATAAACACAAATGCTTTTGACCGCTTTAAGTAAATGTCATTGCCTCTAATTTCAAACTTCGATGTTTTAATTAAAAATATAGAGAAAAACATCCCCACTGTGATCGCTTCTAGAAATTCAGCTCCAGTTACCCGAAACATAGGAACAAAAAACATCAATGCGCCAGTGCTCATGAATATAGGAGGTAAAATAATTTTTTTCGCAGTTGCAGGTTTTGCAGATGACTTAATGCGAATAAACATGACGGCCACCGCCATACATACCGCAATTATAGAAGAGATCAAGATCATCATATCAAATCATTCCTTTATTCTTTAAGGTCAGCCTATGTATAATATACTCCAATTGACGAAAAAAAACCATTCGCCGCGACTGTAGAAAACGATTTCAAAAGCCTGTAAAGCCGCCAAACAATGATGAGAACATGATGATAATCCATGTGAGAAGATCAAAGAACAGCAAAATCCCTACCACAATCATAATGATTCCGCCAATTCGCATGATAAGCTGCTGACGCTTTTTGATCCACCCCATTTTCGTAATGAAAAAGGAGAGAATAAAAAACGGGACGGCAAATCCAAATATATACGCAATCATATACATGACAGCCGACTCAGGATTGTTACTCGCCAGTGTGATGACAGCGGATAAAATAGGTCCTGTACAAGGTGTCCATCCAGCGGCAAAGCCCATTCCGATGAGGATGGATCCAAAAAAACCAGCAGGACGATTTTTGAACTGGATTCTCTTTTCGCCCATGAGGAAAGAGGGCTTAAATACCCCAAGAGTCATAAAACCAAAGAAAATAATGAGGATGGCTCCAATTTGACGAATCGCTTGATGATAATCATTAAAAAACTTCCCGACAAACGATGTCCCAAAGCCAATCGCAATAAATATAATAGAGAACCCAACTAAAAAGAATAATGTATGAAGCAGACTTCTTCTTCTCAGCATCACCTTCTCGGATTTCACTTCATCTATACTAACGCCCGTAATATACGATAAAAACGCTGGATAAAGCGGCAGACAGCACGGTGAAATAAAAGAAAGAAATCCTGCTCCAAATGCTAAAAAGTAATTCAAATCTGTCAAAAGAACACCCCCTTCTTACAATATACAATAAGAGATGACAAAATCATTTCATTTTTTTTACATCACCTCAATAAAGATGGTCTATTCTCTTAAAACCTTATATAATTTAATTTGACATCAAGATAATGAATCCTTTAAATTTGAAAATAAACCTTAAAATGGATATAATAGAATCGATTCTTTTTATCAAGATTTGCATGAAAGGAACATGACTTTGGTAAAAACATCATTATTAACTCAAATCGAAGAAAAAAGAGAAGAGCTGATGAAAGTTGTCTTGCATAATGGGATGACATCAACAGTGACCATCGAACATAGCCAGCAGCTAGATCATCTCCTCTTACAATATCAACGACACTTACACTCAAACTCAGCCAACTAATCATACTTCATGATATCAAACATGCCGCACCATTTTTAGAACAGTTGATATGTGTGACCATAAACGAAACAAAAACCTCTGACATAGGGGTTTTTTGTTTTTCACATGCTCTTGACGCCATAATAAAAACCACCTTCCCTGCTTCATTCATGCAAGTACAGTGGTTTTAAGCGTCTGATGAAGGTGAATTGAATAAAGAAAGGACAACGCTTGTCCATTCTTTAAAACCATGTTCCATCTATGATCATAATATCGTACGTATTATTTCGCTTGGTTGTTCATGGCTTTCATCATTTGATTGATTTTCTTCTGGGACGGTTTCATGCCCATTTGCATCATCATCATTCGAAGCATTTGTTCATTAATCGGTGGATTCTTTTTCAAATAGCTCATCATATACTTACGAGCAATAAAGAATCCGAGTGCAACTCCTGCAAGCAGTGCAACAACGCCTACAAGGATGACAACCCATAAATCCATAATTCTTCCTCCTTCATGTTGTCTCGTATAAAGTGTACTAAACAAAAGGCTATTATACAACATTTCACGTTCAATTTTATTTTTTTAAACAAAATTCCTCACTTTTACTGGATTGAGCCATCCGTGTTTCTTTGAACTAAAGTCCATCGCAAGAAAACAAGGGCTGATTTTTCTCAGCACTTCAAAAAACACCGCTTCTGCCTCATAACTGCCAGTGGCAGACATTTGAATATACCGGTCTTTAATAATAAATGCTGCAGTTCCTTTTCCATCTGGTAAGGAAGCGCTGTAAATCGAGCCTATTTGTGTATAGTGAATGTTCGTTAAGTTATTCATTAGACGCTGGTGCATATGAAAAGCAGGGATTCGTTTCGTCACATAATCCACTTGCTTCACAAGCATAACCAACTCATCGTCAGTGCGGTTCGTCCAGTGTAATGATTCAAACAAATGAAACAAAATCGATTCTCTGCCAAAATAGTGATGCGCAAATTCATCCTCAATCCAATAAATATAATAATGGCGTTCCATGTCTATCCCTTCCTTTCACATTTCGTCAATCTCATTTATTGCTTGTATTATACAAAAATGTGAAAGAAAGAATTGTCTATATATGAAGCAAGAAGAAACTAGTTTTGTCAAAAAAACAAGAAAAAAGAAAAAAGTTTGCAGAGCGGATGAAAATGCTCTGCAAACAGATAGCAAAAAAGCATGATGCTTGGAGTTCGTTTATTTATTCAACTTCGCTTTCACACGGCTGACTACATTGCTGACAGTAAATCCGTATTTCTCGATAATGGTTTCTCCTGGTGCAGAAGCGCCAAATTTATCAATTGCAATCACGTCACCATCAAGGCCAGTGTAACGCTCCCAGCCAAGTGAAGCACCCATTTCAATCGCAATACGTGCACGTACTGCTTTAGGAAGAACAGATTCTTTGTATTCGTCTGACTGCTGATCGAAGCGATCCCATGCAGGAAGGCTGACAACAGATGCGCGGATACCTTCTTTTTCAAGTGCTTTTTGTGCTTCAATGGCTAAACCAACCTCAGATCCTGAAGCGAGAAGAAGTGCTTCTGGCTGTGCATCAGCTGCTTCAACCACAACGTATCCACCTTTTTCTACTCCCTCATATGCCTTCTCTGGTGCCTGGTCAATCGTTGGAAGGTTTTGACGAGTAAGAACTAGTGCTGTCGGTTTATCAGTTGAAGATACAGCTAGTTTCCACGCTGCAGCTGTTTCATTTCCATCTGCTGGGCGGATAACGGAAAGGTTAGGCATCGCACGCAGTGAAGCAAGCTGTTCAACCGGTTCATGCGTCGGACCATCTTCACCAACAGCGATACTATCATGAGTAAAGACGTAAGTGACTGGAAGTCCCATTAAGGCAGCAAGACGAATTGCTGGTCTTAAGTAATCTGAGAAAACAAAGAACGTTCCGCCGAATACACGAAGACCGCCGTGAAGTGCCATACCATTGAGCGCTGCACCCATTGCAAACTCTCTGACACCGAACCAAATGTTTTTGCCGGCATAATTATTTTTACCGAAATCATCCGTGTTTTTAATCGTTGTTTTATTTGATCCAGCAAGGTCAGCAGACCCACCAATAAAGAAAGGTACTTGCTTCGCAATGCCATTTAACACTTCGCCTGAAGATGCGCGGGAGGCAAGGCTTGAACCTGCTTCATAAACAGGAACCTCTTGATCCCAATTTTCAGGAAGCTTTCCTTCAATCGCAAGCTTCAGCTGTGCTGCCAGCTCTGGATATTCTTTTTCGTATTGCGCAAACAGTTCATTCCACGCTGCTTCTTTTTTCTCTCCAGCGTCTTTGACAGCTTCTTTAAAATGATCGTACACTTCAGAAGGTACATGGAAATCTTCTTCAAACGTCCAAGAGTAAGCTTCCTTCGTCAGCTTTGCTTCCTCGCTGCCAAGCGGTGCACCATGCACACCAGACGTTCCCGCACGGTTTGGCGATCCGAAACCGATCGTTGTTTTCACTTCGATTAATGTAGGTCTGTCTGTGCTTTGCTTCGCCTTTTCAATAGCAGCTGTTACTTCTTCGATGTTGTTGCCGTCTTTCACGTACAGAACTTCCCAGTTCATCGCTTCAAAACGATTCTTCACATTTTCAGAGAATGAACGATCTAAGTCGCCATCTAAAGAAATGTCATTTGAATCGTAAAGAACGATTAAGCGGCCTAAGCCTAAATGACCAGCAAGTGAAGCTGCTTCAGAGGAAATTCCCTCCATTAAGTCTCCATCTCCGCAAATGCTGTATGTATAGTGGTCTACAACATGAAAGTTGTCTTTGTTATACGTTTCCGCAAGATGTCTTTCTGCAAGTGCCATTCCTACTGCCATAGCAATTCCCTGGCCTAGTGGACCCGTTGTCGCGTCTACGCCTTCTGTGTGTCCAAATTCAGGATGTCCAGGTGTTTTGCTTCCCCATTGGCGGAATTGCTTTAAATCGTCAATGCTCAGATTGTATCCGCTTAAATGAAGCATGCTGTATAGAAGCATAGAACCATGGCCCGCAGATAAAACAAAGCGGTCTCTGTTAAACCAATTTGGATTTTGCGGACTTACGTTTAAGTGATTCGTCCATAAAGCGTACGCCATTGGTGCAGCACCCATCGGCATTCCTGGGTGACCGGAATTCGCTTTTTCAATTGCGTCTATGGAGAGAGTACGTATTGTTGCAATAGATTTCAATTCAATCGTTTCCATATAAATCCCCTTCCGTATCTTGTGTACACCATTATCATAAATCTACTGTCCTTTTTTCACAACTATTTCACGCTGAAAAAGAAGGATTTTGTCACATTTAGTTTATCGATCACCTAAAAAGTTATGCAAATATGAAAAAAGACGAGAATATTCTTCCCATCTTTTCAAAATTCAAGAAATCTCACAGCCTTAATGAAGGTTCTGATCTTTTTCTCTTTTTAATTTTTCTGGTGTAACATCGTTTCCTTCAGGGTCAACGATTTTAACAGTTTTAAGTGTATTTTTCATAGAAGAACGAAAAGCTTTCAAATACTCTTCTCTCAACTGCTTTTGTTCTGTTTTTTCAGCGTCTGATAAACCGGTCTCTTTCGACTTTTTTGAAAGCTCATTTATTCTTGCAAGCTGTTCTTTAGAAATCATGACAAACTCCTTTAAAGCATTTTCTCTACATACTACTAAATATCAATCATTTTGACAACAAATCACGCTTTAGGTGGTAAGGTCTTTTTCGTATTCCTGATACCTTCTATGCACCGTTGCTTTTGAAATGTCAAAACCTAATGCCTGAAGAGTTGCGGCAATTTCAGCGAACGTCATGTTGTTTTTTCTTAATCGAACAATTTCTGAAATCGGGACTTCAATACGTTCACGGCCAGGTGCATGGCCCTGCTGCCTTAAATTCAGTTCAGGCTGATAACCGCGCTCAACAGCCCTTTTCATCCCCCGCTTGATTTTCAGGTTATGAATTTTCCGTTGGTACTCTTCGACAACTCCTACAATCTCAATGACCATTTCATCTGCTTCTGAAAGCTCAAGCTCTCCTCTATGAAACACACTGTATACCTTTACGTTCTCTTTAAATAGACAATGAAGAAGCGCAATTTTTGCTTGTCCTCTTCCAAGACGTGTTTCATCTTGGATCAGAACGGCATCGATTGACTCTTCCTTCAGTGCAGCAAGCATTTCAAACACGCCATCACGATCTAGCTCATATCCACTTGCTTTTTCTTTGATGACTTTGACCACATTCATCTTGTGCATGGCAGCTAAAGCCAGCAGTTCTTCTTCTTGTCTTTTCAGCGAGGTTTCCTGCTCTTCTTTCACAGTGCTTACTCTCGCATAAATGATTGCGTTCATGTCTAAAATCGACCTTTCTACTGTACTGTTGCAAGTTGATATACGACTGGATGCTCTTTTTTGACGGGTATGACAAGAATGTCGCCAGGCTGGATTTCAGTTGAAGCAAGATCATTGTGTTCTGTTACCCAGTCAATAAATGCATTTTTGTCGATTGATTTGCTGTCATTTACTTGATCAGCTAACCCCCACAGAGTATCACCTGATTGAACCTCTATTTTAACATACTGATTTGAATCATTATGGCTTGTGACTGCAATAAGTGAGAGAAATATGCCAACGATGAATGAGAATACCCCAATAAAAATAATAGATTCTTTTAACCTCATAATGTCATCTCTCCTAATAGAATGTGTGTTCGCTCTTTCTGTCTCTCATTATAAATACGAACAAACGTTTCTGTCAAACGTTTTTTCGAACCTATGTTTGTACTGTTAGGAAAAACATGCTATAATTTCTTTAAAATTGACGTTTTGAGGTGCAAAAGATGACGAAGCTATCAAAAAGACAACTCGATATCCTGAAATTCATCAAAGATGAAGTAAAAAGCAAGGGTTATCCCCCATCCGTCCGTGAAATTGGAGAAGCTGTCGGTCTAGCATCCAGTTCAACGGTCCATGGACATTTAGCTAGACTAGAAACAAAGGGCTTAATTAGAAGAGACCCGACAAAACCTAGAGCGATCGAAGTACTAGATGAAGAGGAAATGAATATTCCGAAGAGTGCTGTAATGAACGTTCCAGTCATCGGAAAAGTAACGGCAGGCCTTCCTATCACAGCTGTTGAGAATGTAGAAGAATACTTCCCTCTTCCAGAGACATTTGCTGCACCAGACGAACAAGTGTTTATGCTTGAAATTATGGGAGAAAGTATGATTGATGCAGGTATTTTGGACAAGGACTATGTCATTGTGCGTCAGCAAAGCACTGCTAACAATGGAGATATTGTGGTCGCCATGACAGAGGAAGATGAAGCGACAGTGAAACGTTTTTATAAAGAAGATACACACTTTAGATTACAGCCAGAAAACCCATCAATGGAACCGATTATTTTACAGAATGTGAGTATACTAGGTAAAGTGATTGGGGTATTTCGAAATATTCATTAAAAAAAGCCGGTATTCATCAGCTGCTGATGAGAACCGGCTTTTTCTTATGCACAAGAATAGGCAAGAATACTTGAGCTTGGGAAGGAACCAAATGTAAAGTTCGGCCATATAAAGCCAGTTGTTCGGCCAAAAGGCTGTGAGGAAAGAACGAACATTAAAAATACTTGGCCGTTTCTCAAAAGCACAATTGTCCATCTTCTATTACATCCCGCTGCAAATTGTACAGTTTGATGGCCTCCGCCTACACCTTGCCCAGATATAAACGACTGCATACTTTGAGGCTGAGAGAGTGCTTGCTGATACTGCGAAATGATATGCTGCGGCGGTGCTGGCGGTGCTGAATGTCCGCCTGAACCTTGCCCTGGTAAAGTACCTCCTCCTCCGATTGGAAACCCAGGAAACCCTGAAGGAATACCAATAGATGGAAATCCTTGCATCTGCCTATCATATGAGTACCCATTCCACACACCTTCATACGGATGATACATAATAAACACCACTTTCCTTAGACATTCATCACGACAGTATATGTCATAAATAAAAAAGAGTGTTAAACGTCTAAATAGAAATTTTTCCAAAAGACGTTTCGTTCTTCTTTAGAACGGTTAAATAATGATTAAGAAGAAAAATAAAAAAAATGAAAACTTTTTGTCTCCCTCAAACGTTATATAATTAGAAACAAAAGAAATAAAAAACATTTAGATTTAATACTTGTAATATCACTGTAATTATTGTAACATTTGTAACATAAGAAGTTTTCATTGAGAAAAGGAGGCAATCGCCTTGAAAAAATTATTTGTTTTATTAACTGCTATTATGCTTATGATCTCATTACAAACAACAACATTGGCCGCTTCCAAGAAATCAGCCGCTTTGACAAATAAAGAAGCGTTACATATTGCCCTTGATGCAAGAGAACATTTTTGGAGTGCAATGTCAGGCTACAAAATTAAAGACCATTCTAATGTCAAATTAAAATCATTTACCTATAAAGATATGACGTACAACTATCTTTCTAAAACATTTGATACAAAGAAAAAATTAAACAGCTACCTATCTCAAGTTTTCACTCAAGATGCCATCAAACATGGTTTAAAAGATTATCAATTCATTGTTCATAAAGGCAAAATGGCTGTTCCAGTCGGTGATGGAGACAACATGCTCAATTGGGAAAAAGCCACACCTAAACTTGTTTCTAAAAAACAAACGGTCCGCACATATGAATTTACTGTCCCAACACTTGATGGACGCAAAGTAAAACGAACTGTTACGTACGAAAAAGTACAAAAAAATTGGAAAGTCACACAAATTGACGCTGTCATCTAAATAAAAAACCAGGCCTTTCATCGGCCTGGTTTTTATATTGAAGAAAATTCAGTCATACGGTCCAGCGCGTGAGCAAGTGATGATGCCGTGCGAAATTCATTAAAAGGAAGCCCGAGCTGCACTGCTGTTTGGGCAATTTCTGGTCTAATCCCTGAAATGGTCGTCTCTACTCCAATTAACCGAAGTGACGTGACAAGATCAAAGATTTGATGAGCCACCATTGTATCAATCATGACAACACCCGATAAATCAATACATAAATGCTGAACACTTTTTTGTGAGCACTGTTTTAGCGTATTTTCTAAAATAATCTTTGCTCTCGCTGTGTCAATGTCACCTACTAATGGCAATAACGCAATCTGGCTTTTTAAGACAATTACCGGTGAGCTCAATTCATAAATCATATCTCTCTGAGCCACGAGTTTTTCGGTTGTATTTTTCACATATTGCTGGATAAACACATGGATTGAAATATTAAACGCTTCGGAAATTAAATCATACCAATAAAAGATGCGGTCAATATCAATTTCATCTTGACGCTGTTTGATAAATTCTTTTAAGTAATGCAGAACCACTCTTTGATTGGACATGTATTCTCTCACGACATAATCTAATGGTGTATTTAAATGCTTTGGGTCGCTGGCTAAGTCCTCAGACCATTTTTTAAATTCAGTATGTAAATACGTCTTATCTTCAATAATAGCTCGTATAAAATGCTGGTAATAATCTTGATTCTGCCGTTTTAGCTCTGCTATGATGCTGGAATCTGTTGAACGATATATGGATTCTGGATCATCGTCCTCAATTGATTCATACCATGTTTCAGTCAGCTTCTCTGCATGCTGCATAAAAAAATCGTATAATGCACGGTTCTTATCCATAAGCAAATGTCCCTTCACATTTTCTTCTTGTCAGTCTTTGTACCTTATAGATTGATTGTACCACTGAATCTTTTGACCCTGCTAGCTCGAATAGGCTCTGATGATAAACAAAAGAGCCCCCCGCTCTAGGGAGACTCTTTCCGATTTATTTCACAATGAATAATATTCTTTTCCCATCAGGAAACCCGCTGATTTGATGCCCGACCCATGAGCCTGCTCCCCTATTATCAGATGGACTGACATATTGTACGCTTGCGCCTTTTCCTCCCTCAAGACAAACTGCCATTGGCCATTCATCCCGGTCAAAGCCAGGTTTTGTCGGAATTCCTTTTAATGATTCTTGCCTGCGGGCATCTGCTCCATTTCGGTCAATGGTACACACATCTGAATGCCCTTTTCGAATGGCTTCTTGAATATGACTGCCTGTTTCAGGGTACCTTTCCTTTGGAAATTGAACGACATGATCATATCGATCAGCCCCTTTTGCTGCCTGCTTCTCTCCAAATCCACCTAACAACGTGCCCATCCATATCACAAAACATAAGGCGACAGCAGCGATCCAGCCTTTTCTCATCTTCAAAAGCTCGTGCCCTCCACAAATTTCTTATGAAATAAAGTTGACTTGAAGGAAATGAGTCATTTTTAATGTATGAGCGGCTGAGTGATGACATGAGAAAACATGAGCTGAAATCTGCCTAGCAACTAATCCATCAGAAAAAGCGAATGATCTCTTCAATTCGCCTTGTTCTATTTAGGATATTTCATCTACTCTATATAATGTTTCATTTTGTGAAGACATGCTTTTCATTTCGGACGGCTTCCCCTCTTCAACTGATGAGGATTGATCCTTATATTCTTCTGATGAGATCACTGTACCATGTGATTTGATCCAGCTAACCAATTCGCTGTTAGCTGATGACTGATTGTCTGGTAATAAAAAGTATTTCACTTTCCCTTGTTGAATAAGTGTTTTTAATTTGTTGACAGTCAGAATAGGATCTGTCCCATTAAAACCGCCTAAGGCCATGACATTCTCATCTTCATCAATGATATATGGCGCTGCGGTAACAGTCGTAAGTGTCGCAAATAAATACGTTTCTCCTGTTTGATGAGCCTTTAAATAAGTGAGTAACCCTTGATCGACACTAGATGTAAACATGTTCCCTCCTGATGAACTAGAGAGCTGGACACCTGCCTCTGGAAGTACAGCATTTCCTCCATATATTATTGGGGTGGCGGACCAGAAACCTGGAATCAGTAATAGCGTTGTCAAAGCAGTGATGAGTAGCCGTTTCATAATCAAATGTTTTTCTCTGTACATAAGCAATAGGATGGCGATAATCATCCCTGCAATAGCAATGGCATACATCCAAATACTACTGATTTGACTCGTATAGTTACTCAAAATATACCCTTGGAAGATAGCTGTAACAGCGATTGCTGCTGGAAGCAAATACGCAGATACTCCTTTGTTTACCGTAAATAACTCTCCCATCTTCTTAGCTCCTATGCCGCATAGTGCTGCAATGGGCGCGGCAAGCATAATGAGATAGTAATGGTGAAAGAAACCCGCAATACTAAAGAATCCGGCAGCAGGAATCAGCCATGCTGCCCAAAACATCGTTTGTTTCCATTCATTTAATTGCGTTTTTCTCTCCTTCCACCAGCTGATGATCATCCCTAAAAGCCCAAACAAAGCAAACGGCAGCATCCAGCTGATTTGACCTGACAATGCAGATTGAAATAAACGAAATACGCCGGGATTCCCAGTGCCATACATATTCATGCTTTGTTGACCTACAGCCCTTCCAGGCGGGGAACCTCCACCTGGACCATGCTGAGGTGGCGTCACTTGATTTTGGGATGGAGGCGGCTGATTTCTATTTGACTGATCCTCTGACGAATCGCCTAATCCCGAATTGTCTGGCATCACCATACCTGCTTGCTGGTTCATGTCACCAAAGGATTTCCCTGTCGTCTGTCCAAGCAGCCGTTCCGTGCCGTTATAACCAAAGGCAAGTTCTAACACTGAATTTGTTTGGCTGCTTCCCACATAAGGGCGCTCACTTTCAGATGTCATATCTACAGAAACTGCCCACGATAGAGATAAGCAGACTAATACGACCAAAGAGCATAGGAGAGAGAAAATTTTCTTTTTTAACGGTACGCGAGCAGCAATAAAATAGTAGAAAATAAATGCTGGAACGACCATAAACGCTTGCAGCATCTTCATATTAAATCCTACCGCTACCAAAGCGAAGGCAATAAGAAGCCAGCGCATCTTTCCGCTTTTTACAGCAAGCATTAAGAAATGCGTACCCGCAAGTAATGTAAAGACAAGCATACTGTCTATATTGTTCGTTCTGCTCACAGCTGCGGCAATTGGCGTGAGAGCCATAACGGCCGCTGACACCCTTGCAGCACCTTGACCGAAAGCCGGTTTTATCATGAGATAAAGAAGAAGAACAGACCCCACTCCAGCAAGTGCCTGCGGCAATATCACACTCCATGTATGAAAACCAAAAATAAGTGCACTGATGGTTTGAATCCATAAAACGACGGGGGGTTTATCAATTGATACGAAGCCAGTTGCATCAAATGAGGCATAAAAAAAGTGATGGAAGCTTTTGGACATACTTTTGACTGCAGCTAAATAATATTGATTGGCACTGTCATTCTGCCAAATTTGATAGGTGTAGAGAAATGCTGCAATAAGTAAAATCAACAACAAGATCATATCTATTTTTTTATTTATCACTAATATCTCTTCTTTCTTTTTCATTTATTTCATTCAGCATAGCTTTTAAATATGAAATAGTGATGAACAAAAAAAGAAACTTTTCTGTATTTAACGATAAAAGAAGCCTGTCCCCTGTTAAGGAAACAAGCTGAATGCTCTATTTTTTATTGCGCTTTCGCATAGTTTATAAACTCAACAAAGGCAGCTGTCGCTTTTGGACCGCCATTTATCGTTCCGTTTGAATACCCAGCGTTATGAACTCCAACGATTTGCTGGTTCTGATCCAGCATGGCAGAACCTGAATTTCCGCTGAATGTATCAATCGTATAGTACGCTAGATTCGTATCTTCTCTCGTCACAGGACCCGACATCTCCCACTGTGACACCTTGCCAGTCGATCTCATTTTATCACCAGGATATCCTGAGATTTTAATGGTTGTCCCAGTCAAGTTTGTCACCTGGCGGATAGATCGGTAGCCGACCGTATTGCCAATGTTCGTATCGGTTTTAATCACGGCAAAATCATATTGGCTTGCACCAGTATTAATATACCCGTTTGGCACATAGAATTCCGTCATTTTTGCAGAACCGTTCACCGCAGTACTATCATTCATACCAGGATATACAGTCCCTTTCTCACTATAGCTTCTCGATGCTGTATTGTACACGCAGTGTCCGTTTGTCAAAATTTTGTTAGGAGCAATGAGTGTTCCCGTACAGCTTGAGCCGCCAAATGTAATATAAGCAATCGAATTGTATGGTGCCACTCTTGTATTTGCTACTTTGGTTCTACCATCGTCTCCAATGACGACTTTCGTTTGAAAATCTTTTAAATATTTTGATAGTGGTTTTACTTTTTCGCCAACAGTAGAAGAAAGATCATCCACTTTGTCAAAGGATGAGGGGGCTTTCGTATCATTGTGGAAATCACTTGAAGAAATCACTTTACCATCAGAAGTCACCATGTCATAATCAGACGTTAGTACTGAATCCGATGCGGCATGGGCAAAACTAGGCACACTTAAAGCACCAAAAACGAGAAGAGAAGGGAGTAACATTTTCACCTTTTTCATCATATTCCTCCTTTATGTCCTATATCAAAAATCATACGATTGTTTCATATTGGAGTAAATGAGAGAATATTCTTATTTTTTACAAAATATTTCATTTCCAAATTAGGTGTTTTGTATCTTCCCAACCTTCATTCTATCGATCTCTTTCTATGAGAACAGAAAAAACCGCCTAATAGGCGGTCTTTCCTCTTTTTCAGCTCCACACATCTTTTACATATCTATTGTCATTTGCGAGGGCTGTCAGCCAATTTTCAGCTGTTTCTCTCGAGCATTGTTTCTCGTTTTGATAAAGATCGATCAGTGTAGCCTCTACATCTGGAGCCATGACTTTTCCGTCTCCGCACACGTACAGATAAGCACCTTGATCAAGCAATTCGATCAGCATGCCGCCGTCTTCTTTCAACAAATGCTGGACATATACTTTTTGCTCATCGTAACGAGAATAAGCACGATGGATATGGACAATGCCGTTTTGCGCTGCAAGCTTCATTTCATCAAAATACAGATCATCTTCCTGAGGGTGACGGCAGCCAAAATATAGGTGGGCTTCGCCTAGCTGCTTCCCTTCCTTCTGCCACACTTCTCTTGCCTGAACAAATCCTCTAAATGGAGCGATTCCTGTACCTGGTCCAATCATAATCATCGGTATGTCTGATGAAGGGGGCAGCTGGAATCCGTCTTGTGCTTCATGCAGGAAGCAGGCTACTTCTTCCCCTTCTTTCAGACCACATAAATAGGTTGATGCGACTCCGGCATATTCTCCGCTGCCGCTCCATGCTTTACCTTTGACAACTGCCACTGTGATACTGACTTTTTCTTCATCTACCTTTGGCGAGCTAGAGATCGAATAATAACGCGGCTTCAAACCTGGTAAAAGCGCCAAAAAGTGTACAAATGGCAGCTCACACGCTTCATATTGATCTAATAAATCCAGCATGGTTACTCGTTTCTTTAAGATGGCTTCTTGATATGCTTCACCAGCCATTTGTTCAAGTTCTACGCGGTGAGGCGGACATACCGTATGTGCTGCAAGCTCTCTTAGCTGTGTACGTGTCGCAGGATCTTGAAGCTCAACATGCGAGGCAAGTAATTCTTTGATTGGAATCGGCTGATCTAATGGTAAATGACTTGCCTCTTTATCAGATGAGAGCTTAATGCGCTGCTCTGGATCTAGTTTAAAGCGGCGGGTCACACGCTCAACGAGTGCATCACTATTTTTCGGCACAATCCCGATATGATCCCCTTCTTTGTATGCTTTGCCAGCAGGCAATTTCAGTTCAATATGTCTTGTCTGCCGCGTGCTTGTTTCTGATTGTAATTCTTCATTTTTCAATACAACAGCTGAAAAGGCATCATATATTTTAGCTACAGGACGCTCCACTAGCTCATTCGTATAAGAAACTGATAGGTTTGGTTTTTCCTTCCCCTTTTCTTGGAAGGTGAGCTTAAATTCTTTTGCAAGCTGTTCGAAGACTGTTTTCTGGAAGATTTCTTTATCCTCATCCATATCACCGCCTGCATCACCTTCTCCTAAATCAGCTACACGTTTGGCTCCTTTTCTTTCTAGAGCTTCATCAATTAGACGGGGGATCCGCTGGTACGTACTCGCCCAATTTCGATCTCCGCATCCAAAGACAGCAAATGTCACGTTTGATAAATCCTGCTCTTCATCCTGCGCCAGCCAATCCACAAATTGCTTCGCATTGTCAGGCGGATGTCCGTTGTATGAAGCGGTCACGATGAAGACAGCACCTGTATTTGGCAATTGGCGTGTAAAGTCATCAAGCGGCGCAGTGGTCACATCAAACCCTTTTGCTTTCCCATCTTCAGCCAATTCGTTCGCTATTTGCTTCGCCGTACCAAGATTTGATCCGTATAAAACTAGCAGCGGTGTACCGTGACTCGCCACTTTTGACTCATGAGATTTGGTGCTTTTCTTAGATTCTTCTTTCGGTGGTGCCATAAAGAATTGCTGGTTCCTTGGCCGCACTTTGATTTTAAAATCGTTAGGTTTAATTGTGAGAGATTCTTTTAAATCAAGCTCATAAGATGTGTGATCAATTAACTCTAAATTGTGCAGAACCATCGCGAGAACCATCGTAGCTTCATGCAGGGCGAACTGCATACCGATACATGCACGCTGTCCATTCCCAAAAGGCTTGTAGGCATGCTGCGGGATTTTCTCAGGATGTGTAAACCGCTCTGGTTTAAATTCTTCAGCATCCTCGCCCCATACCGCTGGATCACGGTGTAATTTAGGGAGCAGAACAGAGACACTTTGATTTTTTTGAATCGGATATTTTCCCCCGATTACTGTGTCCTCTTTCGCATAAAGAGAGAACGTAGGCGCTGTTGGCCAGAGGCGGAGAGCTTCATTTAACACCATACGAGTGTAGCTTAGCTTTTGCACCTGTTTAAATGCCGGAAGCCCGCCCTGCAGTACCTCATCTGCTTCTTGGACGGCTTTCTTTAATTTCTCTGGATTCTTCAGTAAGAAATAAATCGCAAATGATAGCAGCCCGCTTGTTGTTTCGTGGCCTGCAATTAAGAAGGTGATGATTTGATAACGGATATTTTCATCGGATAAACGTTCACCTGTTTCAGGGTCCTCTGCATGCAGCATAAGAGACAGTAAATCATCGCCCGCTTTATCTTGTTTTCTTCGTTCCTGAATAATGTCATCTACTAATTGCTTCATAAAATCGACATGCTGGTCAAATTCTTTTCTTCTTTTGATCATGAGTTTATCTGCAATTGGCAATCGACTAGACTGCTCCATTGCTTCATTTAAGCCTTTCAGCATGCTGTCGATAAACGGATGCTGATTTTCTTTATAAAAGCTGTTAAAGCGAAAATCAAAACCGCAAAGGCCGATCGTATCTAAAGTCAGCTTTGTCATATCCTCAGCTACTTCAATTTCTTCATCGCGGCCTGTTCTTTGCCATTTTTGCACAAGCTGTGTGGCAATATCGAGCATCATCTCATGATAGCCCTTCATGGCCTGCTGGCTGAATGCAGGCATCAAAATTTGATGAGCCTTTCTCCAGTTCGGTTCTTCTGTCCAGCTTGTAAATAGTCCGTCCCCTGCAAATGCTCTTACTTTACTCAGACTAGTTCCAATAAATTTATCAAAACGGCTTTCGTCACATACTTCTTTGACAAGTTCATGGCTGGAAACAAAAATACTTGTTGCATTTGAAAATTCAAACTGAAAGATCGGCCCTAATTCATCTGCCAGCCGCCAAAAGGTTTGAGCAAGCTCCCCCTTTTTTATATGGGGAATATTTTTAAAAGGTCCGTATGTTTTTGGTTTTGGAATGATTGATGTTTGCTTCATATGCCCACTCCCTTTATTTCTTTTAAGATGCAACGCTGATGGCACGCCATAAACATTGCTCAATTTCCTCCAAAAATTCAATCGTTGGCTCTATTTCTTCTGCAAGAATTTGTTTATGCAGCTGCACAAAAGCACCAAATACAATAGATAAAATGGTTCTGCCTGAGAGGTTTGGGTGAATCCCATCCTTTTTTCCTTCTTCAAAGATAAGGAATAGCTCATGTAACAAATGCTGCATTTTCTCTTTGCTCGTCTCGTCTAAGTAATGGGACCGTTTATCTATCTCTAAAAAATACAGCCCGCTTGGATTCTCCTTTGTAAATAAAACTAAGCAATAAAATACATGCTTAAAGTACGCCCGAATACTTAACTTTGGATCTGGACTGTTTGTGTTCATTTTTTCGATAAATGCCGAGAGGCTGCGCTGGTACAAAATATTGACGAGTGCCTCCTTGCTGTCGAAATAACGGTAAATGGTGCCCGCTCCGACGTTTGCTCTTTTTGAAATCATCGGCATTGTGGTGCCATCAAAGCCTCGTTCAATAAATAGTTCCAGCGAAGCCTTCATGATCTGTTCTTGTTTATCAGTCACTGCTGGCATTTCATCCCCTCCTTTTAAAACGTAGGAATGAACGTTCATTCCGCTTGTGGTATATTATATTAATATTCTAATTTCATCTATTTATACTTAAACATACTTATTTTACTCCGTCACTACATTTTCTGAAAATAATAATAATTGAGAAATGATACCTAGTCGCATGACATCCAAAGGACTTATAAAGATTGTCAAATGTGTGTCATGCAGGTGTCATCAGCACTACACATTCATTCCTGATCGATTGGAGAATGAATATGGTCGTCATATGTATCAATATATAAGCTGCCATTACTTGAACGGACAGCATAAACAATGTCCTTTAAGGACAGCTGCCTTTTTTTCAGCTCTTCTTCTATCCATTGCTCTGTTAATTGATTTTCTTGTATGTTTTTTTGGATGAGTTTCCCGTCCATGATGACTTCAATCGGCATGTAACGCTCTGCCTCCATGAATAAATGAAGGTCCTTCCGCGTGACTTTTTCAAACGAAGGGTATTTTTTCACTGACATATGCCCATCTGTTTCAATCATGGCAAATTCAACTTCGCTAATATCAAAGATGTCTTTTTCTCTCAGCTGCTGATTTAAATAATCAAGGGTATATCTCATCCCTTTCATATTTCCTTCAAGAATTTTTCCATTTTGTATGACAAGTGTTGGTTTACCCGCCATCAACCCTCTTATCTTCCGGCTTCTTAATGCAAGCAGGGAAATCACATAAATAATCATGACAAGTGACACAAAGGAAATCGTTGTGTGCTGAAGCGGGAGCGTTGTATTAAACGCCAGGTTCGCTGCAATTGAACCTAAGCTGATGGCTGCTATAAAATCAAAAATATTCATTTGCGCAATGGTTTGTTTCCCTAAAAGACGTGCTCCTCCAAATAAAATCGCAAAAGCAAACATCGTCCGAAGAATGACTTCAATATGGTCAGACATGCAAGTATCCACCTTTCAATTGCATCAAAAAAAGCCTTTTCCTTAGAAAAGACTCTTTGTTAGACTATGCATTTATTTCATCATTATTCAATTGGGCAGTACCGCTTTGTTCAAATTGTGATCGCAGTTCAATAATTGAGCTATTCCTCACATGATCTGCTTCTTGCTCAAGAAGCCATGTATAAAATCTTGCTTGCTCCGCTGTCTGCAAAGCCTGCATATATTTTTGCGAGGAACGCTTCTCTACAACGCGCTGCTTCATCCCCCGCATCTGCTTCCAGAATTGATAATAAGGGAGCTTGAGTTTGGTCATAAAGCCTTGATCATCCTCAATGACATACCCCTCTTCTTTAATTGTATTATCATGGGAGACCGCCTGATACCATTTATAAAAAGACGTCCAATCATGGAAAACAGCCACTTCCTGCTTGCAGGATATTCCAAGCTGTTCACTTAATCTTTTCACTTCAGCGAATGGTGCTTTTTCATAGCTTAACTGCCGCTTCACAATATCAAGTAAAATGAGTTGATCTTGTTCATATGTGATAATATGCGGATCTTTTTCTGGCAAAATGACTTCAAACACAAGAGATACATGGTGGTCACGGACATATGATTTAATGTAATCAGCCTGCACGTCACTGAAGGTCTTATCAAATAGCTCTTCGACCCAGGAAGCATGCTGATTTTGTTTCACATGTGATGTATACGATTTGGATGTAAACACCAATTCATCTTCCATTTCATTATACCCAACAGTTCCTAAGTATCCATTTGCTTTATCATATACGGTGACAGGGAATTGAAGATGGTTCACTAAATGCTGCATTCTTGTCTCCGGACGCTCATCAATGTTAAAAAATTTATTGTAGCTTCTAGACACAATCTGCTTAGAAACCATATTAACAAACAAACCTCTTGCTTTCACATTCACATCATCCCACTGCCGTTCACTAAAAGCCTTTTTCGTAAAATTAAAAGATGAAATATGGTGCGGAAGCTTTAATTCCTGTACGTATTCATGCTGATCTAAATGAGCTAAAAAATCATCCAGTGAAATATCTGGCTGAACAGCAGCCGATTGTTTTTTCTCAGACGCTCTGTAGACTGGATTGTCAATTTCATGAGTCTCAATCCCGTCAGCTGTGATTTTCAACACCCGCAGCTGCCCCCCAAATTCAACCTGACCTTCTAGGTTATAAGACCTTTCCGCTGCGTGAATAGGCAGTCTGTATAAATTGCGATGCCCGTGAATTTGGATGATATCCAGCCCAGCCGTATTTTGAACAAATAAGTGATCAATATCATCTGAATATTCTCCTACGCCGTGAATGAGCTGCTGTGTTGAGACATGCAGAAGTTCTTCTGGCAAATGAGCAAGCCCGCCATGTGTAACAAGAAATGTCTGATCATGGTACGTAAAATAAGTAAGCTGATGAAAGGTTCTGACAAACTTTCGTACTTCCTTCAAATCAAAGTTTGCTGCTTCGATTTCAGGCACAGTATGACGATTAAACATATTGCTTCTGACTTTTTCACCATGTGCAAACCGGTATAAATGCTGATCATGATTACCTTCAATGACGATGACATTCCGGCATTCCCTATGGGCGAGCATCCATTCTAATACTTCTTTGTTTTCTATTCCTCTATCAAGCAAGTCACCTGCAAAAATATAAAGTTCGTTTTCTTTGATGTCTCCTTGCAAATAGGTGGTAAGTGCGGTGTAACAACCGTGAATATCTCCGAAAACATGAATGGCCTCATATTGATCAAAAGATCGAGGCTGATAAGTCATCACTTGCGGATAATCCTCCGGCTGCAAAACAGTCACCCATGATGGGACCTTTTCTGTTTTTAACCGCTCGTTCATTTGATACAAAACAGATTCCCGCACCACTTTGTGAGATTCACGTGAGCGATTTTGCAAAAGAGCTGTTTCAAGGGGGACCTGCGTGAAATCGACGACATACACCCTGTAACGATAAGATGTCGCTAAAGACTTATATTGAGAAATCGATTTACTTGAAATATGTGTCGCATCAATCACAGTAAAGTCTCCGCGCTCCATACGGGCTGTGAGTAGATCGAATAATAAAGACCAAACTTTGTGGTCATGCTTGCTTGAAATGTCTAGTTTCCCATTGACTGATAGCTGCGGCGGCTGAGTTAACAGCCGGATTTGATCCGCTGATAAAGTGTAAGGCTCTAAGCCTTGTTCTTTGATCCATGTTGATTTACCTACGCCTGGGAGACCTCGTAAAAGGACTAAAGTTCTCATATTGGTTCTCCTTTAATGAGTGATATTTTACCTATTATAGATAAATTATGGATAAATCTCAATCTTTTATTGATTATGGTAATATATAGATAGAAAAGGAGGTTTTACGTATGTCTAATAGAGAGAATATGGCATTCAACATGGGAGATCTTCTATTTCAAGTGTTCTCTCTTCTATTCATTGCCTTTATTGTGACAATCATTGTTATCGCGTTTCGCATGATTAGAAGAAAACGAATGGAATTGAAAAAAATCGAGGCAAGATTAAACAAAGTAATTGAAAAAAACGATTTAAAAGAGTAAAAAATCCGGAAGTTAACCGGATTTTTTTGTTTTCATCACGATACCTTGACGCTGCTGCATCAAAAAGAAAAAGACGCCTAAAAGAACAAGCAGACCGCCAAGCATTTGAAGCAGCGTGACTTTCTCTCCAAGCAGCCATACAGCAAGGATCGTTGCCCCAACAGGTTCACCTAGAATACTCATTGAAATGGTAGTCGCATTAACATAAGTTAATAGCCAATTATTAATGACATGAGACATCGTGGGAATAATGGCGAGCAATAAAAAGATTCCCCACTCTTTACCCGGATAGCCTATAAATGGAGTTTGCTGAAGCAGGTTGAATAAAATTAAAAAAAGACCGGCAAAACCAAATACACAAAAACTATAAATCCAATGAGATATTTTTCTTACAGCCTGTTGGCCTATTAACAAATAACAAACAACAGCGATCACACTCAAAAAGGATAAAAGATCTCCTAAGATGGCTTCCTTGCTATGACCAATATCTCCCCAGCCTATCATGAGGGCACCAACAATCGCTGCACACATCGTCAATAGAGCAGACATCGTCGTTCGTTCACGGAAAATGAGGAATCCGCCTAATAAGGAGACCATTGGCTGAAGGGCGATAATAATGGTAGAGCTTGCCACTGTCGTCAGCTTCAGTGAGCCAAACCATAACACAAAATGGAGTCCTAAAAAGAAGCCTGACATACATAAGAAAAACCAGTCTCTGCGCTTTATCGAGAGAAATTCTTCTTTTCTTGGCAAGATAAACGGCAGCATGAGAGCCGCCGCAAAAATCATTCGATACATACTTAAAATAGCAGCAGGTGCATTTGACCATTTCACAATGATTGCAGAAAACGAAATGGCAATAATTGAAATCACAAGCGGCAGTGCAATTGATTTCGTTTGAGCAGTTGTCTTCATTTCCATTAGCAGCTTCCTTTACATCAGCAGTAGATGAGCAGTTCATCTTGTATGTCGTCATCTTACTATGTCCATTCACCTAGTGGCAAGATGATTTTTTAAAACTGGCGTGAGCTTTTTGGATGGAAAAAACGCCCTTTTCATAGGGCGTTTTTGTTGTTTATTCTGAAATCAATTCACGAATTCTCTCTTCAATAGGTGTTAACGGCCGGCCTAGTAATGTTTCGAAATCTTGACTTTCGACAGCTAAAGCACCATCGCGTATGCCGCTTTGAATGGCTTTGACAAATGGCACTGCTTCTTTTGGTACACCATTTGAAGCTAAAAAGTCTCCAAAGGTGTCTACATCTATTTTTTCTACTTTGATTTCTTTTCCACTCACCTTACTAACAATTTGTGCAAGTTCACTATGCGTCCGAAGAGGTCCTGACAGTTCATATATCTCCTGATCATGTACGGCAAGTGTTAACGCATTTGCTGCCGCTTCTGCGTAGTCATTTCTTGTTGCCCAGCCAACCTTTCCTTCGCCAATAGGGCTTAAAAATGGTGCGCCGCTGACTGACGCCAGAATCGTATCCTTTTCGTTTTCAACATACCAGTTGTTTCTTAAAAATACATGAGGAATGCCAGAGGCCAAAATGGCTTCTTCTGTTTTGGCATGGTCATTTGCAAGGACAAGCTGACTCTCTCTTGCATTGACAACACTTGTATAAGCAATAAACCTCACATTTGCTGCTTTCGCCGCTTCAATTGCTGCTTTATGCTGCTCGACGCGGTCACCATCCGCTGTTGAAATGATCAACAGACGATCAATGCCCTTAAATGCTGATGCCAGGGTGTCTGGCTGAGTAAAATCTCCATGGCGTACATCCACCCCTGCATCCTTCAAATGTGCTGCTTTTTGCGGATTTCGAACACTGACTGAAATTTGTTCAGCCGGTACTTTTGTGAGCAAATGCTTGACGACGAGCGATCCAAGTTGTCCCGTTGCGCCTGTTACTAATAATTTCATTTGTTGACCTCCTCATTTTTCGTTCAACGGTGATGTACATTCGTTATAATCGAAATGGTTACAACAAAGGTGTAAAAAAAGCTCTAAAGTACGAGCTTTTTTATTCCGCCTCTGTTAATAATTGCTGAATTGTCACTTGCTTTAGGTGATTCTCAAGTGCAGCTTGTGCTTCTTTTAGTTCATGCCGAAGTCTCGTGTCCATCGCTTGACCAATCGGGCATGCGATGACGGGCTGATGAAAGTTAAATAATTCTTTATCCTCGCTTACATCCACAGCGCGATACACATCTAACAGCGTGATGTCCTCAGCCGGTCTTTTTAAATAAGCACCGCCCACACCGCGGCGAATTTCAATGAGACCCGCCCGTTTGAGCATTGCCATCATTTTTCGAACAATGGCTGGATTTGAATTCACGCTCTCTGCAATAAAATCACTAGTACACTCTTTTGGAACACCTGCAATAAATGACACAATATGAACAGCAATCGGATACCTGCTGCTAATTTGTTTCACAATCTTTCACCACCGTTGTAATCAATATAGTTACAATGAGTGATTTTGTCAATCAATAAACGGATTTTTCTTTTGGTCCCAGTCCTCATATGCCATGATATCGTAGTTTTCTGCTGTATCAAGTTCAAGCGGGGCAATGCATTCAAGCAGATTCTCATCTGGGTCAAGAAAATAGATCGCTGCATGAAATTGCGGCGGATTATCGAGAACTAAAGGCTGCTTTTCTTCTGAAAAACCAAACATTGGGTGAATACTGATGCCTCTTTCAATCAGCCAAGTCTTAATCTGTTCGATACTGGACGTTGTAATTTGAAAGGCAACGTGACGAGTCGAAGGATGGTATGGATAGGCATTTATATCTACTTTCCACAGTCCAAGCCAGCTCTTTCCTTTCTCAATCCATAAAAAAGCAACTCTTTCATTTTCATGAGCAAGTGTCAATTCCAATTTTTCATAAAACGCAATCGATGTCTTCAAGTCACTCACAGGTAAATGTGCTTCATACAAACCTTTCATCATCATCAAAATCACTCCTTTTCTATCTTCTATTCTGCGTGAATGAATGATATTCTGCCTCAGCAAAACGATGTATTTTATCCCTAACATTAGTTTGAGAGACATTGTATGTTTGATTTATTGCAGATGGGGGAAGGTGTTCAAATAAAATAACAGAAAGGAGCGGTCCATATGCCTTGGACGATGAACGATTATCCAGCTTCATTTAAATCATTAGACAACGTCATTCGAAAAAAAGCGCTTGAGATTGCCAATAAAATGATTCAGGAAGGCTATGAGGAAAATAGAGCCATTCCAATTGCAATCAGTCAAGCGAAAGAGTGGAAAAAGAACGCAGCGGAGAAAGAGGTAGAGAATTTTTCATCTCATGGTTCTGTCAAACCTTCAGAGAGCAGCAGCTCCACAAGACCAGAGCTCATGGATCATGCGCAGCATGTAGTGAAACACGAGGAAGGCTGGGCGATTCAAACAGAGAAAGCGAAACGAGCAAGTGAGGTCAAAGAAACAAAACAAGAAGCAATTGACCGGGCAAAGGAGATTTCAGCTAATAAAGGAACTTCCGTTGTCATTCATCGAAAAGACGGGACGATTCAGGACGTGTTAAAACCGCAATAAGACCGCTCGTCAGCGGTCTTAGCGTGTAGACAAACCCTCGCATTCGGTGTCAGTCCTGCGTGCCGGTGCTCACGAATGTTAAATTCGCTCCGCTCCGGTACTCGTCCTTCCTAGGGCTGCAAAGGTTTTCTATCACGCTGAAGGAAAAAAAAGGCTAAAATAAAGATCATTTTAGTCTTTTGTTAACAATTTAAGACCGCTTGTCAGCGGTCTTTTTTTAAGCATTCTTTTCTTTTTTCGCTGGAGTTTTTCTTTTCTTAGGTGCTGCTTTTTTCGCTTTGGCTGGTTTTGATCGGTCGATCGAAGCCTGTAGTGCGGCCATTAAATCTGTCACATTGGCTGCAGGATCTTTTTTGCCTGTCGTTTCTGGCTGAACGGTATGTTCTCCAGATATTTTATCGCCAATTAAATTCATCAGCTGTTCTCTGTATTCATCTTGATATGCCGCTGGATCGAACGTTGTGGTCAGCTGCTCGATTAAAAGGAGCGCTGTATCTAACTCTTTCTTTACAATGTTCTCCTCTTGGGGGATATTCGGCACATCTGATACTTGTCTAATTTCGTCAGGGAAATGAATGGTTTCCATCAGCAAAATATGTTCATAGCACCTAACGATCGCTAATTGCTCCTTTGAGCGAATCATAATCTTAGCGACACCAATTTTCCCCGATTCCTCTAAAGCTTTTCTTAATAATGAATAAGCCTTCGCTCCGCCGGTATCCGGTGATAAGAAGTAACTTCTTTCGTAATAGATTGGATCAATCTCCTCAATCTTTACAAAATCAATGATTTCAACGGCTTTTTCTTCATTTTCTTTTCGCAGCTTTTCCAGTTCTTCATCGTCCAATTCAATAAATTTATTTTTCGCATATTCATACGCCTTCACAATTTGTTCTGGCGCTACTTCTTCACCGCAATTGGCACATACTTTCTTGTAGTTAATGGGCGTGTGACACTCTTTATGCAGCTGTCTTAATTTAATGTCTTTGTTCTCTGTAGCGGTAAACAGCTTGACTGGAATATTGACCAATCCGAAACTAATGCCGCCTTTCCATACTGTATGCATCGCGATTCCTCCGTTCTTTTCTCCTTACTATGTAATGTTTTCATCAGACTTATGTATGTGAATGAAAATTTCATCCCACTCTAAGAACACATGATATAAGGAAGTGACATGCACAATGAAACCTATGCGATTAACACCTGCACATGATATACCTGCCGGTGCAGACTGGGTGTATGAATTAAAATATGATGGCTTTCGGGCTATTCTTGTATGGGAAGAAGACGGGATTCGTTTAGAAAGCAGGACCGGAAAACGGCTAAATAAGCAATTTCCTGAAGTGATGGATCAATGCGAACAATTAAGAGAACAATTTGCTCCCTTTTTACCGCTGACACTTGACGGAGAATTGGTCTTTTTACTGAGTGAACAACAAAGCGAGTTTGCGAAGGTTCAGCAAAGAGGCAGGCTGAAAAACAAAGAAGCCATACAACGACAGGCTGAACGATTTCCATGCCATTTCATTACGTTTGATCTATTAAGCTGCAAAGGGAAACCTCTCGTTGATTCACCGTTGATGGAAAGAAAAAATCAGCTGCAGCAATTATTCCAAGAAGCAAAGCTCCCCTCCTCAGTTCAGCTAGAGCACCCTTCCCTTTTGCAGGTCATTCATACAGACCCAGACTCTGAATACATGAAAAACGTGATGACGACGTATTTAGCAGAAGGACTAGTAGCGAAAAAAAAGTCGAGTAAATGGCATGACAATACTCGTTCAAAAGAATGGCTGAAAATGAAAAACTGGCGGTATGTCTCTGTCATTGTCACCCGTTTTGACAAAGAAAATGGCTATTTTCAAGGTTCCATTTATCAAGATTCGGCTCTCATCGAGGTTGTCCAATTCAAGCATGGTTTTTCTAAAGAAGAAGAACAAACGCTGCGTACACTATTTCAGACAAAAGGCCAGTTAACAGGAGGATCTTTATACGAAATCCCTCCTTCTATCGTTGCCAGCATTGCTTGTATATCCTTTGATGGATCGGCGTTAAGAGAGCCGCGTTTTTCTTCCTTTTTACTAGATGCTGATCCAGCAGCATGTACATTTCAGCAAATGCTCAAACAGCTGTATCCACTCCCTGCTGCTATAGACGTCACCCACCCAGAAAAACCGATTGTCCCGGCTCTTCAACTAAACAAGGCAGATTACTTACTTTATTTAAGACAAGCGGCTCCCTACCTTTTGCCCTTTTTACGTGAAAGGCGTCTTACTTTAATTCGGTATCCGCATGGCACTGGAGACGAATTCTTTTATCAAAAGTCGACACCTGATTATGCGCCGGATTTTGTTTTAACAGATGAAGTTGATGATATTTCTTATACGGTCTGTAATGATCCTCGTACACTTCTTTGGCTTGGCAACCAGCTGGCGATGGAATTTCATATCCCTTTTGAAACAAGAGATACGGATCGGCCGACAGAAATCGTCTTTGATCTAGACCCGCCATCTGTAAATGAGTTTCATCTAGCCATAGAAGCGGCTAAACGAATCAAAGCGCTTTTAGACGGGCTTTTTCTCACAGCCTTTATTAAAACAAGCGGAGGTAAAGGGCTTCAAGTCTATATTCCTTTAAAGAAAAACGCCTTCACATACGAAGAAACAAGACAATTCACCGCATTTATATGCCAATTTTTATGTGAGCAAGCACCGGATCTTTTTACTCTGGAACGCCTTAAGAAAAAACGCGGCAATCGCTTGTATTTAGACTACATTCAGCACGATGCTGGGAAAACAATCATCGCTCCATATTCTCCAAGAGGAAATGAGCTTGGACTTGTTGCGACACCGCTTGAATGGGACGAACTCTATCATGATGAGCTTCATCCTTCTCTTTTTACGATGCCGGCTGTTATAGAGCGTTTAAAGGAAAAGGGCGATCCGTTCCGCCGCATGAGGCACCTTGTGAATGATGATGCTTTTAGACAAGTCTTACATCAGCTTGCACACATGTGACCATCTCATCAGATGGACATTTGCGGTCATGAAGCGTTACACTTATTCATTAGAGAGAAAGAAAGGGATGACTATTTTGACCGCACATTCATTTCGAAATACAGCTTTGATTTTCTTATGTCTTTCCGCAGGAATTGTGGATGTGATTGGCTATTTAAGCCTAGGGCATGTGTTTACAGCCAATATGACAGGTAATATTGTGCTGCTTGGCATTGCAGCAGGAAGCTCCTTGCAGCTAACAGCCCTTCATTCCATCATTGCTCTAAGTGGATTCGTTTTAGGGGTTTTACTTGCAGTGGTGATAGGCGGAAATCACGAGAAAACGTTTTGGCCAAAAGCCGTAACCCGCATTTTTATCATCGAATTGATGATTTTGCTTCTATTTGCTCTCATGACCATTTTCCCTTATACACAAGGTGCTTACTTTATGCTGATCATTCTTTTAAGTATGGCTATGGGCATGCAAACGGCGGCCGCACGCAAATTGAATGTTGCTGGCATTTCCACAACCGTTCTCACAAGTACACTTGCTAACCTATTTGAAGATGCAGCCAAGCGCATATCATACCGGGAAAAAAGAAAGGCCCCTATCCAGATTGTAAGCTTGATGCGAATAGGCTCTATTGTCTTCTACTGCCTAGGTGCAGCTATTGCTGCATACACAGATCGTTACGATCCGTTTATCATCATATGGCTGCCTATCATCATTCTAGGCATCATTGTGATAACTGCTGGATTGAAGCACTTTCACCAATTGAAATAGCCTCTCTTTAGATGGCTATTTCAATTATTGTGATCTTACACTAATAACTCCTGACATAAAAACCAGGAGGGCGTCCCATGATGAACGTTGAACCATATGGATATCCAGAAAATGTCCCGAATCCTCCGTACCCGGGAAAACCGCCTAAGCCAGAGAATACACCAGGACTCAAATAATACCCGCCAAAGCCGATATGGGACCCAACCGGCCCAATATGTGCCCCGCCTCCGCTAAAACCGCCTCCATGAAAACCACCATAAACCCGTGGATACATACAATCACCTGCCTTCGAATCAGACCTTATCTCATCATATGCATGACAAATGGGGCGGTGCTCCTGCTTTTTCTTTCCTTCTATGTACATTAGACCAATTTGATAAAATTTGAATGAAAAGTCCTGCAAAAAATTAAATTAAGCAAAGAAAAGTGACCTTTTTAACTTGTTGCTCTGCCCTATGTTTATTTAGAATAATGGAGCAGGTAATAAATTTGCACACCCCCTTTGTTGCGAATTCTTCTTATTAAACGTTCTTGGAGCGTTTAATAAGAAGAGCCTATTAAAACACAAAAAACCCTTGCTGACGATCATCAACAAGGGCGAGAGATAAATGGTATTAACCACCAATGATTTTTTCTGCAACTTCGAATGAACCCGCAACGTTTTGCGATAGAACAGTCGCAGCGACCGCTAAACCGACAACGAATAATACTTTTAATCCTGTTTTCATCTTAAATCAACCCCATTCTTTTCATATGTAAATCCGCTTCTAAACTTTTGTTCAAGTAAAAAACAGACTGCTCATAAAGTGATTGCTTTTCACAATATTTTGCTGCAAATTGTGATAGCTCTTTTACTTCATGATATTCATTCTTCTCTTCTAACTTTCTTAATTTCTCATCAATTTGCTGAAATCTTTGTGGCGCATGCGTTAAGTAAAGATCATGTACGATGCCTATTTTTAGCTGAAACACTTCATGAGAAGCATCTTTTATTCTGGCATATGCAGCCTCTATATATTGGCTTGCACGCTGCTTTTCACCAATCACACAGAGTTCCCGGCTGATCAGATACGTAGAATGGAAAAAGAAATCTGAATCATAATACTCTTGATGGGACAGTGCTTTTTCAAGATGACGTATCGATTCCTTCGGTTTATTCCAAAATGAATATAAAATGGCCACATTGTGATGAAGCTGAGCCAGCATAAAATCATCCTGCTCATTTGTCAAAACTTCTTCCGCCAGACGATAATTCTCAAGCGCCTCTTCATACCGGCCGATCTCCGTTAGATTCGCTGCTATAAGAGAGTATGAAAGGGCCGTTCTTCTTTCATACTGCTTGTGCCGCTTATAGACGTGCAGCGCTCTGCGGATATAGCTTAATGAGAGCATGATATGACTGAGCCGGTAATAAAGCCATGCCACTTTAAAATCGAAATCAGCACGTTCTATCTCACTTGGAATTTTATCTAAGAGCTTTTCAGCACTTTGATACATTTGCAATGCAACCTCATAATTACCTTGATGCTGCTCATACACACCCTCATAAAAATCAAAATAATAGGCAAGACGATTAGACAGGTCATCTTCTTTTTTTCCATAATGACCCTCTATGCTTTTCGTTGAAACATTGCCCTTTTGCCCTCTTAAATTGTACATAAGAATGTGATGTCTCTTCTCAAGAAGAGAATAGTATATGAGGATATCCGCATCGTCAATTTCCTCTACCGCTTTTTTCGCTTTGGCAAATAACCGTTCTGCCTCATCTGCATGATCTTTTTTGATTTCCATGTTCCAGTCATTTAATAGTGATGCCAATTCCGCAACAGGAACTTTGCTCATTCTACACCCCCAATCACCTTCAGCTGCAACACATATTTCACTAAATATGGAACTTCTATTAGCAATTGCTAATTAGTCCATTTGACATCATTTTAATATGAATCACTTGAATCTTCAATAACCGTTTCCATTGAAAGTGTGTTTCTTTCTCCTAGTCAATGATATTTGCGAAAAAATTCCGCCTTTTTTTAAATAAACATCTTGAGATGAAATGAAAAAAGCCCAATGTCAAGGCTTTCTAATCTGATGATGGTTCATAGCAGCTTTTCATTTATCCAGTTTCTTTATATAATATGATCAATCACTTACACGCCTCAGTAGCTCTAGAAGGGAAGAGCGCCGTAAAACAAATTGTAGCTGGCGGGTCGCAAGGCAAGGGTTTCAGAAGCACCGAAAAGCACATGAGCTGAGACAGGTGAAATTCCTGTCGGTGAAATTCCGTAGGGAAGCGTGTTGCCCCTAGCCTATGCTTACGAAAGGAGTGCGGGTTCGAATCCCGTCTGAGGCTTATGAGGTAGATGGATTGGGAGGATAAAATATCATGCATGTGTTTGAAGAATATATCAGCAAAATCGGTAACCCCGAGCTGAAGCAGCGCACTCAAGACATCTTAAAATGGATAGAAGACACATTCCCTCAATTAGAGGCAAGAATTGCTTGGAATCAGCCTATGTTCACTGATCACGGCACATTTATTATTGGGTTTAGCGTGGCAAAACATCACATTTCTGTCGCACCAGAAGCAAAAGGAATTGATCAATTTTCAGCTGACATTGTACAAGCTGGGTACGATCATGGGAAAAATCTGTTTCGCATGAAAGAAAGCTTGCCAGTTGATTATCCTCTCCTAAAGAAAATCATCGAATTTAATATCGAAGACAAAGCGGATTATTCAACGTTTTGGCGAATATAAACAGTACCCCGATCTCAGCTTTACAGATCGGGGAATTTTACTGCTGCATGTTATTTTATTCTCTTCCCTACCAATTTTTGTTCAAGCCATTCATAACATGACAAAAGGGCATCAACGCTCTTTTGGCATATCGGCAAATATACAACGGCGACAGCTGTTAAACACGCTATAGCAGCTCCTGCTAAGACATCAAATGGATAATGAACACCTACCCAAACCCTTGAAAAACCAACAGCACACGCAATGATCAGCCAATACATATGGCGTTTGTGAAACAGCCAAAAGATCACGCAAATCGAAAAAATAAAGATGGTATGATCACTCGGAAACGAGTTATTCACTTCCTTTTGAATCAAAAGATTGACGTGGCTCATTTCTGCAAAGGGCTGCTGATTAAAATAAAACACCCCAGCGATTTTCCCAAGTAACTCGGCGAGTACGAAGGTCAGTCCGGCAGAAACGACCATCGCCCTATTGTACCTGCTGCGATTTTGAAACCATACGAACAGACACACGAGCGCTGCCAGCAGCACTGTATATTCAGCTAGTCCAATAAATATTGGATTCAAGTAACCATAATCGATACTGAGCTCATTCACCCGCCTAAATAAATCTTCATTAAATCCCCGCATCTCATTTCATCCCTTTTTACTTGATTTACGATAAGGATAATTGAAATGAGATGTCTGCCTCCATCGATCGAACGAACAAACCATGGAATCATATGACATGTTTGTCACTTTGCTGTCACCTGAACATCGTGTACTAACTAAAAACTCATCAAAGGCTATTAAATCACAGGAACAAAACTGTTATAATAGAACATAAGTTTGCATTTTATCAAAAAGGGGTTACTGCATATGATCAAAACGGTAGACGGCAATATATTAGAGGCAAGCGAAGACATCATTTGTCACCAAGTGAACTGTAAAGGAGTCATGGGAGCTGGATTAGCAAAACAGATCAAAAGCAAATATCCGAATGTGTTCAAAGATTATAAACAGTTATGTACAGAACAAGGAGATGACTTGTTAAGCTCCGTTCAACTCATCACAACAAAAGACGGAAAAACAATTGCCAACTTATTTGCCCAAGCTGGATACGGAAGAACAAGAAAGCAAACAGACTACGATGCCTTACGCAGCTGCTTTCAACATCTAAAGGATACAGTGACACAATCACCTGAAGAGAAAAAACAAACGTCCATCGCCATTCCATACGGGATCGGCTGCGGATTGGCTGGCGGCGATTGGATGATTGTGGAAGAGATGATTGAAGAGGTGCTGGGTGATTGTGAGGTGACGGTTTATCGGTTTAGATAATGGAAATGAGGTTTTATGAAACATATATGAGAAATACCCTCCTTAAATTGGAGGGTATTGTGCGTTAGTTATCTTCTTTATTTTTTAAATAATTTAATACGGCTTCTTTATCTTCTTCATCGTCGGGTAAAAATCCGAACGTTTCATATTCCCAAACTGCGATTCTTTGCACATTGTCTATGCCTAATGAATAAACATCATCATATCCATACTCAATAGAGAATTTCTCTTTATAATCTAATTGTAGGGTAGCTGTTGTCCAAGCACCTAAATCATTTTGTATATATGTCTTTTTCAATGCTTCAAAAATTTCACTAAGTTCGTATAATAAGTGGATGTATGTTGACTTACTTACACTATATTTATGAGGAATTTGATGTCCATTAACATATTCATTTCCATTTTGTTCTTTAAAATAAAACACTATCTCAGCCGAATCATCAAGTATTTCTGCATACATCCAAACTTTATCCCAATCACATGGTATTAATTCATTAATTGATTCTGCTATTTTTTTATAATTTATTTCTAATTCTTCCATTGGGTTTTAACCTCCAGGTTGATTCTTAATAAATACTTGAGAATAACGTTCTCCAATTTTATACTCCACAGAGAAACTAACAGGTCGTAATGAATCTCCCTTATAGATAGGTTCAATGCTCACTGCTACTTGTTTAGGTGGATTTGAATTCAAGGCTTTCAACCACCGTTGCTCCATGGTGTACCATTTCCCGCCGCTTCGATTAATCTGTGAATTCATTGGAAGTAGGTTATCAATATCGCCTGATCCTTTAAAAATAGACGCAATTAAATGACCTCCGTCATCATCCAGTAATCGATCTGGCTTACCTGAATTGGATTGGGCATATTGGTTTCTTTTGACCTCTCCGTATTTTAAATCACTTGCTTCGACTTTGACAATACGTCCGTAGTGATCCGTTGTGTAGGTGTAGCCTTGCTTTGTTGAATAAACAACATTTGGTTTTAATACTTTTTTACGTTTCCATCCCACATAATGATCTCCGTAACTGACAACAGTCGGTGGTGATTTTGGTGCCGGTAATCGTCTGCCTGTTTTAGAGATACCGTATCCTGAATTGTTATCTAGGCGTTTTGCCATAGAGAGGAGTTTATTTTTGAGATTTTCTCCGTCAAACACGTTATACGGCAGCTTCGGGCCGCCAGCCATTTGAAACTTTGGTGAGTATGGCAATAGATTCGGAATAGAAACTCTGTCTAATGATTTTGCTCCTTGCTCAAGGCCTTTCTTCATCGTACAGAAAATAGCCAATAAAAATAAGACACCCCAATAGAGGGTGTTTTTTAACCTCTCTCCTTTAACACTTTCAAGAAAACGTCACTAAGTAAGATTCCAAAAGCTCCTGTATCACTTTCATCATCTTCTTCAAAAATAAATAACCCTCCTTAAATTTGGAGGGCAATGTGTTAGTTGTTTTCTTCTTTATTTTTTATATATTCTTCGAGAAATTCTCTAAGTGATTTTCTTTTTGGGTATATCCCTAGATGCTCGTATGCCCAAATTGCTTCCCTTTCTGATGAATACATTCCTTGGTTCAATACATCTTCGTAGTCTAAGTCTAAAGAAAATTTTCCATTTGCATCTAATTTTAGAGTTAGATTTGTCCATTTTTCTGGATTAATTAATTCATACGCTTGTTGTAGCTCTTCAAATAAATCATGTAATTTTATTAAATACTCGTTATAGATTGATTCACTTACATTATGATCTTCAGGTATATTATGTGAGTAACGATATTCATTTTCACCTACTAATCTATAATAAAAATTAATCTCTGCAGAATCGTCGAGTATCTCCGCATATAAACAAACTTCTTTCCATTCTTTTGGTATCATTTCATTAATAGTTCGTGCAATTTCACCATATAGCGTATCTAGTTTCTCTAGTTCCATTTTTTATCCACCTTTTTGATTTTTAATAATTGATTTTTTAAAATCACCGTCTGCTATTGAATATTTAACAATGAAACGATCAGGTCTTAATGAATCATTCATATAGACAGGTTCAATATTAACTGAAACAGTCTCAGGCGGATTTTTCCTCAAAGCGGCCAACCATTCCTGTTCCATGTTGTACCATTTCCCGCCGCTTCGATTAATCTGTGAATTCATTGGAAGTAGGTTATCAATATCGCCTGATCCTTTAAAAATAGACGCAATTAAATGACCTCCATCATCATCTAATAATCGATCCGGCTTTCCTGAATTGGATTGGGCATATTGGTTTCTTTTAACCTCTCCGTATTTTAAATCACTTGCTTCGACTTTGACAATACGTCCGTAGTGGTCGGTTGTGTAGGTGTAGCCTTGCTTTGTTGAATAAACAACATTTGGTTTTAATACTTTTTTACGTTTCCATCTCACATAATGATCTCCGTAACTGACAACAGTCGGTGGTGATTTTGGTGCCGGTAATCGTCTGCCTGTTTTAGAGATACCGTATCCTGAATTGTTATCTAGGCGTTTTGCCATAGAGAGGAGTTTATTTTTGAGATTTTCTCCGTCAAACACGTTATACGGCAGCTTCGGGCCGCCAGCCATTTGAAACTTTGGTGAGTATGGCAATAGATTCGGAATAGAAACTCTGTCTAATGATTTTGCTCCTTGCTCAAGGCCTTTCTTCACCGTCGTTTTGGCTGCTGTTGTCCCCGTTTTTGTAATGGCACCTGCCCCTTTAGAACCAAAGACGATTTCTGCTAGAGAACCAGTTGCATAGGCGAACCAGTGAGATCGAGAATATGCATCACCATCGATGACTTCTTTTTGGAATGAGTCTGAAATTGACTTTCCAATCGCTTTCGATGTTTCAATTGGATGTGAAACTGCCGTTACGACCGATTCAACGGCACCTCCAGGATCTGTCACAAGATCATAGATGCCAACTACTGTATCTTTGGCCACATCATATAGACCAACTGCTGCTCCTTTTACAACATCAATAAACCCCTCTGATGCTTCTTCCTGCGCTTTGATCTGGAGAAGCTGGCTGTAATACATTTTTTGATCGTAAGAAAGATTATCATATCCAATTTCGTCTACAATCTCAAAGTATTTTTCCTCTGATATACACGAAGGATCGTTGAGCTTTTCCTTCAATTCTTTGATTCTTCGTTTCTCTTTTTCTTCTTTTTTCACCTTTAAATATGCTTTCACCTGTGCATCGATTTTATCATGATTCTTGTACACATCTGTCTCATGAAATGCTTTTGAATCGTAATACATGGGCTGCGCATTTTTCCCTTTTCCTGTAGCAGCCATCATTTTTGCATAAAAGGTTGCAAGATGTTTCTCAATCGCTTCTGATTTTGCGTATTCTGTTTTTAGGGCATGATCTAATTTATGTACAGCATCAATTGCCTCTTTCCTTTTTTTATTCGCATCGTCTAAATGTTCATTGACCTCTTTACTTGAAAATACATTCAGTTCTATGAGATCACTGATGTCATCAAAAATAGTGGATAGGGCTTCTTTTTGTTCCTTGACCATATCTTTATTATTCTGAATGCCTTGTTTCAGTTGAGCGTCTAAGAAATGCTCATCAATAAATGTACTCCCGCCTAACGATTCATCATCAAGCTTTCCTTTTACCCCATCTAAAAAAGCTTTTTGCATATCAATAAAATCAAGATAAGTGTCTGTGTAAAGCGCAAGATCCTCATAAAAGGCTTTGATATTGTCTGCACCTTTTCCAGTAAATTCATCACCTAATCCCGACACACTTTTTAATGCTATTTTCACATGCTGCATTTCGTCTCGAAGCTCCTGATAGACTTTTGATCTTTGTTCGACAGCTGATAGTAAAGATGGAGCATCTAATATTTTCATATAAAAAAGACTCCTTTTATGGCGTATTCTTTTACTAGAATACCATAAGGAGTCTGACACTTTAATCCACTTTATCGTTTTTTAACCAATTATCCTCCAGAACTCCCTCTTGATGCGACGGTTTGGACATCATCATGTTGAGGTTGAATGAAACCATTTGTAAAGAAAAGTGTACCTAATGCTACCACAGCTATTGATAATGGAATAAAAAAAGACTTTTTCATTTAATTCACTCCTTTTCCTACAAATTGACTTGCATGTAAGGCTCTTTTATAGTAATTCAATGATTGTTGCAGCAAACCTTTTTCCTCTAAATATTTCGCCACATCAACCAAGATTTCCTCTAAATCAACCCAAACTCTTCTTTCTTCAAGCTCTGCACACAAATTACTTATATTGGCTTGTTGAGTGTCATTTGTTTCATATAATAGTTCTTTTAACAATTTAAATTTAATTTGAAAAATGTGATGGTTCACTTGTTCCGACAAAGAAATGCCTAGATCAACCCACTCAATCACTTCATTGCTTTGATTTGATACTTCTATTCTGGCTAGTTCATATAAACATCTCATTTTTAATAACATTTGTTGCTCAATTTCTTCATAACTCAGTGTGCGTCTAAAAAATGCAGATGCTTTCTCAGCATTCTCTCTTTTGCTTTCCAAAAAACCCATGCTGTAATAGAGATGAATAATTAAATGATTGTCATTGATACTTCGGATCATGTTCTCTGCTTCGTTAAAAAGTTCACTTGCTTTCTCATATTCAAATTGATCGATTAAGTTCAGCGCATGCAGCATTCTACAGTTAATTTGTCTTTTGATATATGATTCATGTGCATTAAATGTGTCACAAGCAATTTGAGCATGATATTTAGATAAGAAAGTCATTTTCAAATCATAAAATAGAACAGCTAATTTATAATGAAATTCTGCTTTTTCTATTTCATCATCAACATAGGCCAACTTCTTTTCAGCTATTCTGAAATAACTTAGCGCCTTATCATAATCTTGTAAGTAGTCATGATAGATCCCATTATAGAAATAGAAGTAATAGGACATGAGTTTGTTTGTCTTCTCTTCTTTTTCGTCTGGTGCATTCCTCTCAAAGAATGGCTTATCTAGGTTTTTGCTAATATTCTGAAGTTTCAGCTTAAGTCTAAAGCTTAATAGTTGATAATACAAAAGAATATCTTGATTTTCTTCCATTTGTTCGATTGCCTTGTCTATGTCATCTTGCATTTCAATAGCTGCCGACAAATCCCCTTTTTGTATGGCAAGATTCCAGGTGTTTAACATGTTTCCTACCTCCTGAGAGGCAATTAATTCTGTCATCCCTTTACCCCCTTCTAAGCAAATCCCTTATAATATTTTAACACTAGATTTACAACATATGTAAAGACAAACTGTCCTTAATAGAAATTTTCGGTATCCCGCAAATACATTGAATGAGTGACTTTAGAAAAGTTGATTAGAAGTGACAAGCAACTGAACGAATTCTGAGTTCTTTTAGAAGGGCCACTCTAAAAGTGGAATTCACAAAATGTTGTTTTAATGCCCATCACAAAAAAATCAACAGGTAATTGCATAAACAAAAAAGCCTTTCGCATGTCGAAGGCCTGTTTGTTATGAATTAAATATCAACCTATTCGAGCGATAGGAATAACATTTTCATCAGCAGCAATGTGTTCAGGAAAGATAAAACCTTTTGTATCTGAGGTAAAACAAATATCTGCCTCTTTAAAACATACATCTACAAATTCAGAGCAGATAAACTCCTCATTATCTTTATGTTTACCTACTCCCAATCCTATTCGAGCAACTATCTGTGCTATTTCAGATTTATCATAATTCTTGTTTAATAAAGATAAACCTTTAACGATAATGGTATTCTGTTTTTCACCACCATCTTCATTTAACTGTTTGTGCCGTGCAATATATAACTTCCCATCATAACTTTTATTTGTATTCTCATAGTTAGTCAAATAATGTTCTAACGGAACTATTCTAACTCCATCGTCCTCGACACTTTCAATTATTAATAATAGCCCTTTCCACTTCACAATAATACCAACATGACTAAAGAGTGAATTGGAAACTTGTTTAATTAACTTACTTACCAAATATTCACCCGAACATAATAAAAGGTCACCAGTCCTCAGATCATTCTTTAATTCAGTATATTCTATAGTCTTTATACTTTTAAATTTATCCGAACTCATCTAAATTACAGCCTCCTTGCCTAATTTAAAAATAAAGCCCTCAATTTCTAAGGGCATTAAAAATTAATACTTTTCTGGATTACGTAAGTATCTTTTCACTAATTTTCATATTTAATACAATTCTAATATATTTACTGAAAAGGATCTTCAGCTCTTAAATTAACCAAAACGCATAAGGATTCAGTCATTTTGTAAATATCTCATCTTCTTTAACCTATCTCCATATTCTTTTGAAATCCAACTAGTATTATAATTATAGAGTATCAGCAAACAATCATTTTCGTTGAGTATTTATTTTAGACATACTTTCTTTATTCAAGTTTCTAAAAACAAAATGAAAAGAGCAACTTCCATGTCAGAAGTTACTCTTTTTAATCTTCATCTTCAGGATCTTCGTCTACACCCAATATCAAATTCTCATCTTTAAAATACATTTCATAAAGTGTACGCTCTGTTACTTCTCCTTTTTTAATTCGTTGGTTCAGAATAAACATTAAATCTATAGGTTCACGCTCATAATAAATGCTGTCGCCTTTTTCGAAATGTAGAATAGGCTTGTTTAAGTATGCATAAGATTTTGGCTTAGTAAAACATGTCCACTTCACTTGAGGATGGTTTCTTCTAATAACTTCTGCATAATAAATCCCTATATCCATTGCTATTGCATAGTCCACTTTTGCAATTTCAACTGGATTAGCCAATAAGCTCTTTTTTTCATCTTCATAAATAAAATCAGGATATTGCCTTAATTCTTCTAATTCTCTACCAATCTCTTCTTCTGATAATTCATAAATTTCAATCTGAGATAAAAACCAACTATAGATATCTATAAGTGATTCGGGAGTGAAATTAAAGTCCACCTCTTCATTAGTAACATTTTTCAAAACTTCAATCCGAAGTGGTATCTGATTAACAAACCAATCGAAGAGAATTTTAGCCTCTTTTTTTGATAAAGTTTCAAAGGATTCCATTATAATTGGTGGTTCCATTAATACATACTCCATTAAATTTCTCCCTCATATTTTAATTATTTTCGAATATTGGCTATACTGCTCTAACTCAGTTGTATTTTATGGTTTGCTTGCTCAATTCTACCAGTATTTGTACTTATAATGAAGTACTAATTTATCAATCATTCAATTTTTTAATCGGAAATCTTTAACCACTTGTTTCCTTAAAAGAATGAGAAGTTCGTATAGCCTATATTTGATACATCGATACAATTCTATTGCTCATTCAACCGCTGAATATCGATCCAAATTATTTGCAACTTGTGACCTAGACATCCCTACAGCTGCGGCCATTTCTTTTGCGACAGCTTCAGGTGGATCAGCTTGTATCCCAGCCAAGTCATCAGTAAGCAAAATCTCTTGTGTGATTTCCACAAAATCTTGCAGTGCTGACCTCACCTTGTCAGGATCAGTCTCCAAGTCTTCATCGTCGTAAGAATCCCATTTATACAAAACGGAATTCAGCGCCTCTTGTGCCGCCCAAAACTCACGACGCATGCGGCCTTTGTCATATCTGTTCTTTACTTCTCCTTTAAGAAAGAAGTTTTTGAGCAAAGAAAAAAGCCCCCTCTCATCAGAAGCTGGCTCACGCTCTTGTTTTCCTATGTCTGCTGTTCCGGCCATTGAATATCCGGTGATCTCGCCCTTTTGAATCTTTTCCCAGATTTCATCAGATGCTTTTGTCACAAGGACCCACGATCCTTTCTTGATAACTTCACCGCCCATTTCAAAGTCAGACGGAGCAATGTACAATTCAACGACTTCCCCGACACCGCCTTGGAAATCATGCTGCTTGTCGATCTCACGTGCATCCTTCAAGAATCCGTGAGCCGCTTTTTCGATCTCTTCTGGTGTCATGTAATCTCCATGCGCATCTGCTACGTTTGGTTCGTATACAATACCGTAAACAAGACGCTGTGCATCATCAGCTTTCGCAATGACCTTGATCTCTTTTTGAAAGTCATTTGCTTTTTCTGACTTAACGAAAAAAAACTGCTTTTGGTTAGCAGCCTTGTCCACGTATGAAACGTGTGTGATTTTTGCATTTATCAATTCGCGTGGCAATTCATTCACCTCCCTTCAAAAAGTCTAATTGTATCTTTAAGAAGCTTGATCATCAAGAGTAAGGCTTTGGATTTCTTTTATTAGGGCCTTAGTTAATTTTCTATATCTTTTAGCATCATCAGTTGTAATCGAAAAATGATTATCGAAAGGGTGAATTGCCGAATTTCTTAATTGTTGAAGCTCACTCACAGATTTGTAGAATTTTTCATCTAAATATCCATGTTTCACTAGTAATTTATTTACTTTAAAAGTCGTAAGGCTTCTTCCATAAAATCTATCCGATAATTCATCAATTAATCCCAATCTTTCTACTGCCTTCATTAATTCAGATTCTAGTTCTTGCCATGCTAAAACAACCCCCAAATGAGGTGCATCTCTAGCAACAGAATCAAATTGTCGATCTTCTTCTGTAATTATAGAAGAAGATTCCTCAGTTCTTGAATTGACATTTGACTCTACATCTTCCAATTTATCCTCAAATCCAATTTCCAAATCTCCATATTTAAAAGTTTTTAATCTTAATTGAGCCAATTGCAAAATTAATTGACTTACTGGTTTTCGCAAATTCAACACCGCTACTAAAACAACGATTGGCCAAATAATAGAATTGATAATAGAAGAGATAAACTCCATCCAATTCATAAATTCCCCTCATTCCCAAAGTAATGAGAATATTATACTATTTCATTCCATGTTTTGTAAGACTCTTCTTCTAATCTCTTCTTTTTCCTCAGCTGACAATCCTAGAATAACAGGATCAACCACAGGACCAACCGCACAATGACAATTTACTCGCTCTTTTGGTGTGAGCTGTGTATCTCTCGGAAACATGCACCGCTCTCCGCTTCCTGGTATCTCAAATTCTTCATCGAGTGGAATGATCGTGCCGTCCAGCTGCACATGACTATCCCTCGACTGATTCTTTTTCCCTCCACTGTGCTTCCACTTCTTCCCCGTTACAGCTGGATATTGTACATAAGATTCATGTTGAGCAACAGAAGAAGCCGTCAACACTTCTGTTACAGCTGTCACACGTGCGCGCTTCCGGCTGACCTCTAAATCCTTCAGCAGTTCAGTAAGTTTATACTCATCCCATTCACCGTCTATCTTATTCAATGCGATATTCAGTGCTTTTTCATCTTGTTCATTAAGCGATACAACTGATACAGGAATACCACTTGGATTGTCCTCCATCAATACTTTGAAACGTTAATGACCTCCAACGAGATGTCCAGTCCGTTCATTCCAGATAAGCGGATCAACGTATCCAAACTTTTCTATAGATTGTTTTAGTGAATCGTACTCGTGATCTCCTGGCTGCAGATCGATGCGGGGATTATATGGTGTAGGATTAATTTTATGTACGGGGATTGTTTTAATATTCATGATATATCGCCTCCAATAAAAAAACACCCTATCTTCTAAGGTGTCTGGTACTTATTTAAAACTTCTATTTGGAATTTCATCTAAACATTCTTGTAGTAATCGTTTATATCTAATCAAAACTTTGTTCTCTTTTCTATCAACAAAGTTTTGCATTTTCCAAATTCCCAAAGTTAAAAAAGAAACATACAAGATCATAAATGTAGGCGCATGTACATTAAATTTTTCAACTATAGTGATACCATGATTCATCATACTTCCAAATAAAAAAGACATGATTGAAAAAAATGCTGTTTCAAAATAATAGAATATGAAGCCTCCTGAATGTGAAGCTCATTGTACATTGACACAAAGTACCCAACTTTTAACGATTAGATTTATGACTAATTGGCAATAGTAACATGTTCTTTTCGCATTCCGGCAATCGGGACAAGAACTTGTACCGATAAAATAAAAAGCCGCTAAAATAGCGACTTCAATGGGGACCATGTTCTTATCCCTCGACAATCTTTAATAAACGGAGCAAATTTGTCCCTGGACAATTTTCTGTACCATTCATACGGAGTATCCCTCAACCGTGTTTAACCTCACATCGTATCAGTTTTAAGTGCATGTTTATTGATGTTCTTGTCCCTGGACATCTTTAATCAATCTTACATGGTCTAAAAGTTTCATGTTTAGCTTCATACTCTTCTATTAATCGGATTTTATTTCCATCAAATTCAATCTTTGATATACCATCAAATGAATAAAGTTGTTCTTCTTTTGCTTTAAAATACCATTCTACAAAAAATAAGGTATCATTTACTTGATGAATATTTTTTATCTTCCATTCTAAGACAACTTGCTTCAGTAACATTTTTTTGATCCACAAATGGACTTCCTCTATACCCACATACATTGCTCCATAACATTCGCGGTAGATAATATCATCAGAAAAATACGTATCTAAAAACGTAAAATCTCTAGTTACCCACATAAAGAAATATTCTTTTATAATTTCTTCTTTCATAAGTACTCCTCTATTTTTTAATTAAGCGCAGTTCTTAACTAGTGTTTTGAATCTATTATATCAAAATGAACAAAAAAAAAAGTTCTTGGTTGGAATTTATGTCATTCTACACTCATTCGCTTTATTGGTGCACTTTAAAGCCTTGTTATAGTTGCTTTATGCATCTTTTCCCCAAATTGTTTCAAATAAATCCCGATGTATTTACTCTGTTCAAATCATGTAAATACGTTGGTTTCGTTAATTTCATTCATAAGAAATCACCTCCTAAACATATATCGGAGGTGATTTGGAAATTTTCAGGTGTTCACTGAATTGGTTCTATTTAATGTAAAATTCGCTAGTGTAGAATGTTCCCAGAGTTGCAACATGATTGCCCTTTTTGTCGTAACGTTCTACATCCACTCTAAAGCGATAAGTACCTTTTTTGTTACCAATGACTCTTTGATGTCAAATTGATCATAAAGTTTTTCACCTGGGTTAAGGGGGTTCGGGGAATTTGTTTTAATTGTCTCCCACTTTCCATTCACCTTTCTTTGTGGAATAAGGTTGGGACCAGCACTAAAGTCATTGTGGTTTTGTACTGCAATTCGTACGACCTTATCCTCTCCAATTTTGTGATTAGCTTTTGTCGGGTTCGCCGACACTCCAAATCCTGATGCCATGCTCATCATGTCCCTTTTTATATTTTTGCGCTCCTATCCCTCACCCAAGCACGTGCAGCCATACACCCAAAAGACGACTGTTCCCATCAAATCATCGTTTCCTCCGGATACGGCCGCCTTGTCGTTGATACGTTTCGCGTCTCGTTCCCATGATTTCTTCCCAATCCCTATTGGTAATGGGATCAGCATCGTTCTCCTTCTTTCTATTAGAACCAGGAGCAATGCTTTTAAATTGCTTTAATGTCTCTTTAGAAACAGAATCCCTGATCTTCATGTTCATACTCTCCTTGCCGAATAAGCACCACCTTACGCTATTCGCTTAAATAGATTTTTGAATGATGACTACACTTCGAGAGGATGCCAAGTACAGTCAATCATCAAATAAAATGAAAAACTGTCCTCGATACGGCCGCCGTAGACCAGCTGCTATCCAGGCTCAGAATGTCCCTCTCGTATGGCCACATTCCTCAACACCTTTGTTCCGTATCCAGATACGCCATTGATAAGGGAAAGACGTGTCTCCCAATAAAAAAAGCGGACACCAATCATGGCACTTAGAGTGCTAAATGATTAGCGCCCGCAGGTTCTTCCTTCTGGACAAAAAATTCACGTTGGTTTTGCTGTCTCTATCATACGATGATCCACTTAGGAAAAAAGGTCCCCTTTTTGTCGGCTTTTTCTCGGCAATACAAATAAAAAAAGTGCCCATAAACATGGACACTTTGGTTCTATTATTTCCAAAACGCATCGCTTTCAGAATAAATATATTTCTAAGTAATTTTTAAAGTCTACATAACAGTCTTCAAACAGATAAAGATGCCTTCTTCTATATCCTGTTATTTATTGTAACGTATCATACAAAAACGCTATGCTTTAATTAAACCATTTTCTTTTAGAAATCGTTCGAATAATGCATCACCTTTATCCTCAATATCTTCATCATCAATATTATACTCTCCAACCAACAAACCAAAATCATCATATTTTTCATATTTTTGTTTAAGTTTTATACCATAGCTTTCTTGATCAAAAAACAATAACCATTTCCCTGAATCTAAACTTTTAAAAAACACACCTTCATAATCTAAATCATTTTCATAATAGCCTACATGCAAATGCATTGTATCGTCTAAGTTAAGCAACGTTGATCTCCCCTTTAGAAAATAACATGATGATCTTTTAGATTAGGTGGAACATGATAATGCAGAACAGCAGGTCTTCCATGCTTTATAGGTGCATAATCTAGTCTGAATAGTGGTTTTTTGGTTTTTTTGCTACGTACCTGTATAATGCGCCCTCCTGATCCGGGGCCATCAATAATATAATTTTGAGGCGCCTTTAATGCTTTCTGCACATATGGTCTAGCTACTTTCCATCCTTTTTGCATTCCCTTTTTTCCAACTTGAGAAATTAATAATCTTAAAGCAGCAGCCACCACCGGTATCCACTGACCAGTTACACTGTCTTCTTTCAATTCAGCATTCTGACTCTGTAACGCTAAAGTTTCTTCTAATTCAATAAATACTGGATCATTCAAAAGAAAGTCAAATTCTTTATTAAAGTTTGATACATCTACATTTGAAACATCTATACCGGTATCCTCATATACTTGTTCAATCAATTGATCACTAACCACAAGTTCACTATCCTGTGAAGTTACGCTCTCAGCATATACTGGAGTCACCGCCGAAAAACATAGAATAAAAGACAGTACTACTAAAATAAGCTTATTCTTCATATAAACCCTACTTTCTCAAAAAAATTTATCTGTATTCATAACTGAATACCCATTTATTTTATCTAAATTTTTGATTTTTTTCCATATTTTTTTAGAGATTGTGGATTTATTATAAGAAGAATATTCTTCAAAAAAGAGAGCAGCAAGACCTGCCATGTAGGCAGCCGCCATTGAAGTACCACTACTATATAAAAAAGAACCATCTTTTGAATAACTTTTTATATACTGCCCCGGAAGTAGCACATTTAATCCATTACCTACAGTTGTCCCTTTCCATATATCACCGTTCATATTTAAAGCTCCTACAGCAATAACACCTTCAAATTTAGCAGGGTAGAGTATATCGCTCTTTTCTTGTAACCCATAGTTCCCAACCGATGATATTACAACAATATTATTTCTTAAAGCTCTATTTATTACAGATTCCAGTTTTTTAGAATATTTTAAAGTGCCAAATGACATTAGAATAATGTCAACCTTTTCTTCAATACTATAATTCACTGCTTCTATTACATTATTAATATCACCGTTTAAATTGTTATCCAAGGCTTTAATTACATATAAATCGATGTTTGGCGCAACGCCAATGTCTTTATTAGTTAAAATTCCAGCTAAATGAGTTCCATGACCATGATTATCTTGATATGATCTTTTGGGATCTAAAACGTTTACCCCCTTCTTAACATTGATTTCCTGCTTAAATGAAACACCTGAATCAATTAATGCTAGTTTCACACCTTTTCCTGTTAGTTTTTTCTGGTTATGCAGTTTATTAATTTTTAAATATTCATAGGCCCAATTTTCATTCTTAAATTTCTCAGTTTTGTTTTTATTTATTATTAATGTAATAGATGTCACAGTTAGAATTAATACTACTAGAAGGAGTGTAAGTTTCTTCAAAATCATCGCACCTCTTTTAAACATATTATGAGAAACATGATGTATTTTACCATTATTTTTTTTCAAATACAAAACGCACTCAGATGATTCCGAGTGCTGTTGAAAGTTTAAACGTTGCTTGCTTTTTTAATTTGTAATATCGATCTTTCTTTAATCCAAGTTCTTCACATACCTCAAGGTCTTTAACCATTCGTGAAGTAAGGTACTTCATGCGAATAATATCTTGTTCAATTTCACCCAAGCTGTACTCTAGTGCTCTTTCTATTTGCCGCACCTTCAGCTCCGAACAAACATTTTAATCTCTTAGCTTTGGAAACAAAGTTAAGATGCCATTTGCTTTTTGCTCATCCAAGTTCTCTTGTTTAACTTTTAATGCTTTGTAAAGCTTCAATTCATCTATTAATGTCTTACGTACCTGCTTTTCATTGACCTCAGGAATAAGGCATAATTGGTTGGTTAACAAATTTATACCCTCCCTCTAAAAAATCTTATAAGCAGACTGTTTAATTATATAATTGAATTATTGTTTGTAGTACTATCGTTCGTAGATTCCTCGTTTGTAGAATCTTGATCGACCTCTTCAATCGACATTTTTATATTGCACAAGTCTTCTAACTTGATAATTTTTGTTTCTGTACATAACTTTGGCTTAGGATTATTTCCTAATAAAATTAATTCTTTGTTTATAGCGTGTAGTACATACCAAGATTTTTTATTCAAATCACTTTCAAGAATATTTTGTTCATTAGCTAAATCAATGTCAGAAACGAGTATATACTTTTCTTTTGTCCAATATAAAAACTTTGAAATTTGCTTCATTAATGCTGGTATAGGGAGACATAGAACGGTCATACATCCTATTATAATTGCTAATTTTCCAATTGGATTTTCTACGAATACATTTGTTACAACTGTTCCATTCAACGGAAAATAATAGCACAATAAGCAAACCATGAACAGTATTGCTAATAATACTCTTACCCCAAACCGATTAATTTTTGAAGAGAATTGACTGTTTATAACATAAATTATAGTGAAAATTGGAGCACCAATTGCGAAAAAAATTGATCCTATCATGGGAGATAAATTTGGATCCCCAGTCCAGGACGGTACACCAAAAGTATAAAGTATAGACAGATTAATCAATACCCACCATAAAGTCTGTCCAAGATATTTAATACTTAATAATAGTATAACCATATCTTTAGTTAACAACTTTTGTTCAAAGATACTTGATGATAATAAATTAATAGGTCTTATTAATTTGAAAATGATAATAAAAAGTATAGTTGCAGCAGCCAAATTACCTGGTATCCCCATCGTTTTAAGAAATCCAAAATAGTCCATAAATACACACCTTTTCAATATTCTTCTTTATTGAATCGGCATTTTTTAGATTTTTTCAAGTAATTAGGAAGCTCTATCTGCTAAATATCTATTCTGTGAAGAACTTGTATAATTTAAATTTGTGAACTGGCCGTCATGTGTAGTGATCTCGGTTTTACCGTACATTGGGGTTTCAGCCAACACCACATTGTTGAAATTTCAAAGACACTTTTTTTGTTGGTGAATTGTAGGTGGTGCCCGCTTCATTTTGAAATATTAAAAACATCCACAAAAACAAAAACCCCTTGAAACCATTGGTTCCAAGGGGTTTTCTTTATTAATACTGAGACATATACTGATCACGTTCCCATGGGTGTACTTGGGTGCGGAACATATCCCATTCAATTTCTTTTGATTCGATGAAGTGCTCGAATAGGTGATCGCCTAGTGCGTTGATCATGACTTCGTTTGATTTCAGCAACTCGAGTGCTTCTGCAAGTGTTGCAGGAAGGTCAGAGATGCCGTTTTCAAGGCGCTCTTCTTTGTCCATGACATAGATGTTTCTATCGATTGGTGCTGGTGCTTCTAGTTTGTTTTTGATTCCGTCAAGACCTGCTGCAAGTAATACGCTTAGTGCAAGGTATGGGTTTGCAGATGGGTCTACGCTGCGCACTTCTACACGTGTGCTGATGCCGCGTGATGCCGGGATACGGATCAACGGGCTGCGGTTTTGTGCACTCCATGCCACATAGCAAGGTGCTTCATAGCCAGGTACAAGACGTTTGTAAGAGTTTACAGTTGGGTTTGTGACCGCTGTAAAGCTTGTTGCGTGCTTGACGATACCTGCGATAAAGTGTCTAGCAGTCTCGCTTAATTGTAAATCTGCTTTTTCATCAAAGAATGCGTTTTTGCCATTTTTGAATAATGATAGGTTACAGTGCATACCAGATCCGTTTACACCGAACAATGGTTTTGGCATGAATGTCGCATGAAGACCATGCTTTCTCGCAATGGTTTTGACAACGAGTTTGAATGTTTGAATGTCATCGCAAGAACGGATCGCGCCTGCATATTTGAAATCAATTTCGTGCTGCCCTGGTGCTACTTCGTGGTGAGATGCTTCAATTTCAAAGCCCATTTCTTCAAGCTCTAGCACGATATCACGGCGGCAGTTTTCACCTAGATCTGTTGGCGCAAGGTCAAAGTATCCGCCTTTATCGTTTAGTTCAAGCGTTGGCTCGCCTTTTTCATCTAATTTAAATAAGAAGAATTCTGGCTCAGGTCCAAGGTTGAAATCACTAAATCCTAGTTCTTCCATTTCCTTTAAGATACGCTTTAAGTTGTTACGCGGGTCTCCATCAAATGGTGTCCCGTCTGGCTTATAAATGTCACAAATAAAGCGTGCAACTTTACCTTTTTCTGCTGTCCAAGGGAAAATAACAAATGTGTTTAGATCTGGGTATAGGTACATATCTGATTCTTCGATACGTACGAATCCTTCAATAGATGAACCGTCAAACATACATTTGTTATCGAGAGCTTTTTCTAACTGGCTCACAGGAATCTCAACATTTTTAATCGTTCCGAGAATGTCTGTAAATTGCAGACGGATGTACTTTACGTTTTCCTCATTTACTAATTTTACGATATCTTCTCTTGTGTACTTTGCCATTTCGTAAAACTCCTCCCCTACAAAAGGTAAAATGTGTATAGCAATGCTTTTGCTAATTGGTTAACGGAAGAACCTTGACATATCCCCCTGCCTAAAGGTCGTTCCTTGTTGGAAACGTCCAGCCTGAATGAGTTCTTTCTTCAGTAGCTTCCTGAGTTCATCATCTGTCAAGTTGTGCTTAGCTGCAGCTTTTTCCTCCGTCTTTGTATCAGACGATGGATTTTCTGCCTCAGCTTTGGCAAAAAGTTTTTTGATTCCTGCCATGTTTACACCTTGTTCGATGAGGTTTTTAATTTCTAGTAATTTATCAACATCATGAAAAGAAAATAATCGGCGGTTTCCATCACTTCTTGCTGGAAATACTAAACCATTTTCCTCATAATAGCGAATTTGTCTTGCAGATAATTCTGTTAGCTGCATGACAATCCCAATTGGGAATAAAGGCATTGAGCGGCGAATGTTATCACTCATCTCAACTGTCTCCTCCTCTTTGCTTAAATTTATTATATGTCATGTTATATTATGTGTCAACAAGATGTTAGGAATATTAACATGGATTTTTTTATTGAGCAGGCACTTCAATAAAACCTTGTTCCAATAAGGCATCGACAGCACTGCAAATCGCATTTTTCACATGGGCATACGTGAGTCCGCCTTGAACGTAGGCAGTATAAGGCGGTCTGATCGGACCATCGGCTGATAATTCAATACTGGCTCCTTGTACAAACGTGCCCGCTGCCATAATGACATCGTCCTCGTAGCCTGGCATATAGCTTGCATGTGGTGTGACGTGACTATTAATCGGAGATGCATACTGGATTGCCTGACAGAACGCAATCATTTTTTTAGGATCCCCAAATTCGACTGATTGAATCAAATCCGTTCTTTTCGCATTCCACGCCGGGTTTGTTTGAAATCCGAGCTTCTCAAGAAAACGAGCCGTAAACACTGCGCCTTTTAAACTTTGAGCTACAACATGCGGCGCCAAGAAAAAGCCTTGATACATTTCTTGGAGCGCATACAGCGATGCACCCGCTTCACTGCCGATGCCTGGAGATGTCATTCGATAAGAGCAAGCTTCTACCCATTTTTCTTTTCCTACGATGTAGCCGCCTGTTTTGGCAAGGCCTCCGCCTGGGTTTTTAATGAGTGAACCGGCCATGAGGTCAGCTCCGACATGACACGGCTCTTTTAATTCAGTAAATTCACCATAACAGTTATCTACGAACACAATGATTTCTTCATTAATCTCTTTCACAAATGAAATCATTTGCTCAATTTCTTCTATAGTAAAGGATGGTCTTGACGCATAGCCTTTCGAACGCTGAATGCCGATGACTTTTGTTTTAGAGGAAATCGACTCTTTTACTTTCTCATAATCGACGGATCCATCTTGTCGTAAATCAATGGCTTTGTAGTCAATCTGGAAGTCTTTTAATGAGCCTGTCCCTTCTTTCCCGCGAATCCCGACAATTTCTTCTAGCGTATCGTATGGTTTTCCCGTCATATAGATCAATTCATCGCCAGGTCTCAGCACACCAAATAAGGCAATGGAAATTGCGTGTGTACCGGAAATAATTTGCGGACGCACAAGCCCGCTTTCTCCGCCGAAGACATCCGCATAAATCTTTTCTAATGTGTCTCTCCCCATATCATCGTAGCCATATCCAGTCGTCGGATTAAAGTGAGAGTCACTGACTTTGTGCTTTCGATAGCTTTCAAGCACCCGCCACTCATTTTGTTCGCTCTTTTGATCAATTTGCTGATGCACGTGTAAAATCTCTTGTTCTGTTTCTGCTGCTGCTTTTTCTAAAATACTGCCGTGTTTTAATGTGTGAAACATCTTGATTTAATTCCTTTCCAACATATACTTCTTGATTTGACCTAAAATGGTCTGATCCTCACCACTATATCCGGTGATGTCATATATCTCTGCTTCTTTTTGAAATTCTAGTGACTCCACAAGCGTTTCTGATTTTAATGCGGAAATGAGCTTGCCTTCATGCGCTGGAATCTTTACATGATATGGCTTTAAAAAGGCTTTTTTCAGCTCTGCCATAATATCCGCTTTTAACCTTTTTACATCTTCTTTGCGCTTAGCACTGATTAAGATGTGGCGATGCTTTGAAGATGGGATGAAATCTGGTCTAATTTGATCTTCCTTGTTATAAACAGTCAGCATCGGAATACGGTCCGCTTCTAATTCTTCTAAAAGCTCATGAACCGTTCGTTCGTGCCCTTCATAATCCTCATTAGAAGAGTCGATGACATGAAGCAAATAATCGGCTTCCTTCACTTCTTCAAGGGTGGAACGAAATGCGGCAATCAGTGTGGTCGGAAGGTCTTGGATAAAGCCAACTGTATCTGAAATCAGCACACTGTAGCCAGATTCTAATGTCATCTTACGTGTCATTGGATCAAGTGTCGCAAACAGCAGGTCCTCTTCATGACTATCCGCTTCTGTTAATTGGTTAAACAAAGTTGATTTTCCGGCATTCGTATAGCCGACAATGGCAATTTGGAACACACCATTTTTCTTTCGGCGCTCCCGGTATCTTGTTCGGTGTTCTTTGACTGCAGATAACTGCCCGTTAATTTCGTGAATGCGGTTTCGAATATGACGTCTATCTGTTTCAAGTTTTGTTTCACCTGGACCTCTTGCGCCAATTCCGCCCCCTTGTCTTGAGAGGCTGATCCCTTGTCCACTTAGTCTCGGCAGGGCATACTGAAGCTGGGCAAGCTCTATTTGCAGCTTCCCCTCTCTTGTACGAGCTCTTTTTGCAAAGATATCTAAAATCAATTGCGTACGGTCTATAATTTTCACATCTAAAGCAGTCGCCAAAGCTTTTAGCTGGCTTGGAGAAAGCTCGTCGTTAAAAATAATGACATCACATTCGAGTTCCTCGCAAAGCACCTCAAGTTCTTCTACTTTCCCTTTACCGATATATGTTGCACTGTCTTGTCTATTTCTCTTCTGCGTCATCACGCTGACAGCTTCACCGCCAGCCGTTTTAGTTAAGGAAGCTAATTCTTCCATTGAGTATTGAAAGCGTTCATCCGTTACATGCGGCAATTGGCAGCCGACAAGGATCGCTTTTTCAGTCATTTCATGTTCATTCAACGTTAGTTGTTTCCTTTCTGTACTTAAGTTTTCAGTAGTACCATCATACCAAACACATCACACGTATACCACTATTCGGATGGTTTATTTTAGTGACTCTTTATAAAAAGGATACGCCATTTCAAGAAGGCGTATCCTCTTTCATTTGAAGATCGTGACTTTTAATGGTCAGCAGATCTTTTTTATCATAATGATCCACAAGAAGCAGTCTCATCGCCTGAGTTCGTATGGCTTTTTCAATGGTGTTTCGCACAAACCGGCCATTGCTGAATTTTGCCGGGCTCGTGGTACTTTTAATGTGCATTAAATAATCCCGCAGCTTCCATTCGGCTTCTTGTGTAAATACATATTCTCTGTCTGCCATCATTCGTTTTGCAATATCCATGAGCTGATCGACAGTATAATCTGGAAAGCTGATATTGATTGGAAATCTTGATTGCAGGCCGGGGTTTAAAGAAAGAAAATGCTCCATTTCCTTGGAGTAGCCAGCAAGAATGAGAATAAATTCGTGCTGTTTGTCCTCCATATGTTTCACTAGGGTATCAATCGCCTCTTTTCCAAAATCCTTTTCTCCTCCGCGCGCAAGAGAATAGGCTTCGTCAATGAACAAAATACCACCTAGTGATTTTTTAATTAAATCCCTTGTTTTTTGCGCTGTATGACCAATGTACTCACCAACTAGATCACCGCGTTCTGCTTCAATTAAGTGACCCTTTGAGAGCACATTCATTTCAAAGAAAAGCTTCCCGACAAGTCTTGCAACTGTGGTTTTTCCTGTGCCAGGATTTCCTTTGAACATCATATGAAGCGCTTGTTTTCCTACCTTTAACCCTTGTTCCTGCCGTTTTTGATTAACAAAAATCCAAGCATAAATCTCTTTTATGTTTCGTTTCATTTCATCCATACCGACAAGGCTGTTCATTTCACGCTCTATTTCCCGTAAGATGCTGTGTTTTGCCTCATTTTTCTGCAAGGCTTCTAGGTATTCTGCCTCTGAGTCTGCATCAACCAATACTTGCTTTTGTCCGTTAAGTATAATATTGATTTGGCCGTTGTTTTTATATGTGACAGCTCGCTCCAACGTATTCACCTCTCGCTCTTCTCTCTTTATTCTATTCGGGTGGAGCTGTAATCGTGACAATCGCCCGCTTAAGCCCAAGTTTGCTGTCAAAATGACCCGAGATACCGAATATTGTAGGGATTTCTGCGGTTTCCCAGGAAATGATGTGCTATTTCCATTGTATTCATCCCGTTTGGGCGGACAAACCAACAATTTGCTTTTTCTTAGAAAAATGCAGCTTTTTGATCACAAATGATGCAGAAAAGAGTCTCAATGATTTCCGCATTTTGTACAGGCAATTCTTCTATTTTCTCATAAAATAAAGACGAGGTGATGAATAGATGGTGAAAATTTTTATTGATCCTGGCCACGGAGGAACAGATTCTGGAGCTAGTGCTAATGGACTTTTGGAGAAAAATATAACACTTCAAATCGCGCTTTTGTTGAGAGACATTTTGATTAGTGAATATGATGGGGTTTCCGTCCGCTTAAGTCGTTCAACTGACCAATCCGTCACTTTGTCCCAGCGTACGAATGCGGCAAACAGCTGGGGAGCTGACTATTTCGTGTCTATTCATATTAATGCTGGCGGGGGCACAGGGTTTGAAAGCTATGTGTATCCTGGCGTTTCAGCACCGACCACCACGTATCGCAATGCCCTTCATGATGAAATTGTCCGCTCGGTTGATTTTGCTAACCGCGGCAAGAAAACTGCGAACTTCCACGTTCTTCGAGAAACTTCTATGCCCGCTATTTTAACAGAGAATGGTTTCATCGATACAGCAGCTGATGCTAATAAGCTCCGCAACGCAACCTTCCTTCAAGGCATCGCTCGCGCTCATGCGACTGGTCTAGAAGAAGCCTTTCAATTGAAAAAAAAAGCAAGTAATCTTTATAAAGTGCAGGCAGGAGCTTTCAAAGTGAAAGCCAATGCAGATGAATTAGCAGCAACACTTAAATCCAAAGGCTTTGACGCGTTTGTTGTATTAGACGGCGGTATGTTCCGAGTGCAGGCCGGGGCTTTCCGTACAAAACAAAATGCAGATGACCTCGTCGCAAGATTGAAGCAGGCCGGTCACGATGCATTCGTTTTCCAATAAGCTGAAGCTGTTGTAACGAAACAAACCGGCTCAAGTCTTCTGCTGAGCCGGTTTGTTGTGTATTCATTTACGCTAAGATGTTGACGACAAATTGAGACCATGTTTCAAGACGATCGAAGTATTCAGGCTTTTTCAAATCGGCTGCTTTCATCCATTTTCCTGAGATTTGATCTGTTTCTTTTACTTCCACATGAGCACCCGGAGATAGCTCAAGCGCTGATAACAGTCCGATGTGCACACGGCCGACACTGTTGTCATCGTCATTGATTAAACCAAGGGTTTTCATTTCAAGTTTGTCTTCTTCTTGAATAGAAAGTTCTTCGTCCAGCTCACGATCTGTATTTTCTTTTAGAATCTCAGCAAAGTTTTTTCCTTCGATGAAATTCATATGCCCCCCAAAGCCAAGAGATAACTTATGATGTAAGCGAGTCTCTCCCCCGCCTTGAAGTCTTTCGTATACATACACTTCGTCCTCACGCTTAATCACGACATAAGGAATCGGCTGCTTGAAGTCAGGATTTTCTTCTGCATCGCCTCTTCGCATTTGCTCGAAGTGCTCTTCGATTTCTTTCATAATGGTGCTGATTGTTTTCTCTTCACTGTTCACACCATTAAACGCAAGTGTTTCGTTTTGAAACACGCGTGCGCGTGGTGCTACTAAAATGATTTCGTCCATTTTTCCCATGTTCGGTAACCTCCAGTATGTAACTATCACATTGTTAGAAATGGCAAAAAGCCAAAACGAGTGATGCGTTTTGACTTTTACGCTTTCCTTATGATTCATCTCCAAAGAAGAAGTCGTCATCTTTTAACGGCTCAACTGTTGCTTTTTTGTAGCCGTTCCCTTTCATTGAGAAGAAGTCATGCGACTTTGTTTTTGTATTGAGGCCATTCAATACAATAGGGTTGATCTCTTCTTCTTCAAAGTAAGGGGCAAATCCAAGGTTCATTAACGCTTTATTGGCATTGTAACGAATGAACTTTTTCACATCATGCGATAAATTGACTTGGTCATAAATATCTTCAGTGTAATGAAGTTCATTTTCATAAAGCTCGTTTAAAAGGTCAATAGAGAAATCATACAGCTCTTTTTGCACGTCAGGTGTTTGTTTGTTGTAAATTTCTTGTGCTAATAATCCAACGTACACACCATGAATCGCTTCATCACGCAAAATTAAGTTGATGATTTCACCACTTTGCATGAGCTTTCCTTGTCCATAGAAATAAAGCGGGTAGTAAAAACCACTATAAAATAGGAAACTCTCTAAATAAACAGAAGCAACCATTGCTTTAAAGAGAGAAATAGGATCGTCCTTTTGAATCGAACGGTATAAACTGACAATCATATCTGCTTTCTTTTGCAGGAATTTATTCTTCTTGACCCATTCAAACACTTCACTGATCGTTTCAGTTGGTGCGAGTGTCATGAAGATATTTGAGTATGATTTCGCATGCACCGCATTTTCCATCATTGCCATAAAGTTGAGTACAGCTTTACGCTGATGGCCGTCCACATGTTCAGCAACAATCGGCATCCCTGTATTTCCTTGTTCTGTATCAAGTAAAGTCAGTCCAGCAAGTACCTTCATATACGTATCTCGTTCTTTTTCACCTAAATATTTCCATGTTAAGAGATCGCCGTTTAAGGAAATCTCTTCTGGAAGCCAGAACTGCTTTACATTTTGGTTGTAAAACATTTGTGTAAAATCGTCTTCGTGTTTTGACCAGTTGGCTGCATCATAAATTTTTGTCACGTTAAACTCTCCTTTAATCAAACAACACAAGAAAGACAGCCTTCCTGCCCTGTATCCTTCGTTCTTGCATAATAAAGTGTCTTAATGCCTTTATGGTGTGCATAAAGATCGATGCGGTTTAAATCACGCGTTGTCATCGTATCTTTTAAGAATAGTGTAAAGCTGATTCCTTGATCGACGTGCTGCTGAATCGTTGCAATCATATCGACCACTTTAAACATGTCCATATCGTACGCTTCTTTATAGAAGAACCAGTTTTGTGCTGATAGACCTGGCATTGGGTAATAGGTTTTGCTGTTGCCGTATGTTCTTTCTTCGATACGTTCCATAATTGGCATCACAGAAGCTGTTGCCGATTGAACATAAGAAATGGAACCTGTTGGTGCAATACATAAACGATAGCTGTGATACATGCCATGTTCCGCTACAAATTCTTTGAGTGCGGCCCAGTCTTCTTTTGTTGGAATGTGCATGCCTTCAAATAGCGCTGCTGCTTTTTCTGTTTTTGGTGTGAAATCATTTTCCACGTATTTATTGAAGTACTCACCAGTTGCATAGCCAGAGCCTTCATAACGATGGAATGTTTCTCCTTTTTCTTTCGCAAGCTCACTTGAGCGTTTAATTGAATAATAGTTCACCATCATAAAGAACGTATTTGCGAAATCTCTTGCTTCTTCACTTTCATAAGCAATTTGGTTTTGAGCTAAATACCCGTGAAGGTTCATCGCACCAAGTCCGATTGACTTCATCGCTTTGTTCGCTTTTCGAACAGCTGGTGCATTGCGAATGTCTGTTGTTTCAGACACAAGCGTTAGTGAGTCTGTTGCAAGCTTAACCGTTTTTTCAATCGATTTGTTTTTCATGACATTCATGATATTTAATGAACCAAGGTTACAAGAAATATCAAGGCCGATTTCATCTTCTTGATCATAGTCCGTGTAAGAAGAAACCTCTGAAGCCTGAAGCACTTCTGAGCAAAGGTTTGAGAATTTCACTCGTGAAATATGGTTCAAGGCATGCTCTCTGTTTACATTATCTTGGAACATGATATATGGATAGCCTGATTCTGAGCGTAGAACAGCCAATTTTTCAAGAAGCTTTCTCGGATTGACTTTTTCTTTTTTGACTTTCGGGTTTTCTACAAGCTCGTCATACATTTCTTCCATGTCCATCTCATCAAGATGCTGTCCATATTCTTTATAGACTGTATGCGGATAGAAGGTGTAAGCTGTTTTATCTTCTCTAGCAAGCTCGATAAATTTATCCGGGATGACGACTCCGATGGATAGTGTTTTCACGCGAACATCTTCATCGGCAGAGATTTTTTTCGTATCTAAGAAATCATTGATATCTCTGTGGAAAATATTCAGGTAGGCACTGCCTGATCCTTGTCTTTGCCCCATTTGATCTGCATATCTGAACGCATTATCAAGAAGCTTCATCACGCCGACGACACCTTTTGTCGCGTTTTCGACATCTTTGATTGCTTCGCCTTTTGCACGAAGTTTTGACAGGTTCAAACTGACGCCGCCGCCTAGTTTTGACAGCTGCATTGAAATATCAATCGCTCTTGAAATATCGTTTAGTGAGTCATTTACTTCAAGCAAGAAGCAGCTCACAAGCTCACCGCGTCTTTTACGTCCAGCGTTCAAGAAGGTTGGTGTACTTGGCTGGTACTCTTGATTGATCATCAGCTCTACAAACTCAAGTGCTTTTTCTTTATCTCCACCCGCAAAGAAAAGTGCTACAACTGAAATGCGGTCTTCATAGCGTTCAAGGATTTTCTTTTTATCATTTGTTTTCAGTGCATAGTCATTGTAAAACTTAAATGCACTCATAAATGATGGGAATCTAAATTTTTTAGCATATGCAGCTTCAAAAACTTCTTTAATATCTGCCATGCTGTATTGTCTTAAAAATTCTTCCTCATAGTAGTCGTTTTCTATTAAGTAATCAATCTTCTCTTCTAGATTGTGAAAAAAGACCGTGTTTTGATTAATGTAATCTACGAAATAACTATGTACAGCTTCTTTGTCCTTATCAAACTGAAACTTTCCTTCTTTTTGAATCATAATTTCGTTATTTAATTGTATCCACTTTGGAACCTGATTTTGTGACAATTCTTTCTACCTCCTGTGTAAACAATTCAACATCCCTTTTTGTTCCGCTTAGTTCAAAGGTGTGCAAAATAGGAACTTGATATTGTTTAGAAATCGTATCGGCGCTTTTTGCAAAATTATCTCCCCACACTTTGTTGCCACTCACCGCAACACCTAGTAAAAGGTGAGCATTTTTCTCTAAAAAGGACTGAGTGGTACTAGGGACTTGTCCAAATCCTGTCGTAAAGGTGACGAGAATAAACGGCGTATCCAAAAACTCTTCTCCAGTCAATTTTCGTTTGTCTGTAAAAGGGGTCTTGTCCAAAAAGCGTTGAACATTTCCTGTTTTTGAATCAAATACGATTTGAATCAATTCCATCACGACCTAGTTTTTAGTATTGTTGATCATTTCGTTATTCACTATATATAGTATACTATGTTTTTTCAAAACACAACATATAGATGTTCGAAACGAAAAAAATCAACCAACCCGGCCGAACCTTCATAGCCGAACTCGTACGTTCAAATAAATAGAGCAGAACAGGATCTAAAAATAGACTGCTCTACTCCCTATTCAACTGAAACCGAAATCTATCATAACACGAAAAAAAATCGCTTAGTAGACTAGACTTTTTGTTTTATTTTTTGTAGGCATCGCACTGTAAATCTTCTGACACTTCTGTAATTTCCACTTCAACACCTAATTCTTTTAGCACCGCTTCAAGCGCAGAGACGATTGAAGCTTCTCTCACTAATTCTTTCCCATTTACAGAAACACTCGTTCCATATTCGAAACAGGAATCGTCTTCACAAGTTTGTTCCCAATGATTAATTTTAATTTTATGTGTCATGAACTCATCCTTTTCTGTCTAGATGTCTGATGCATGATTATAGTGTAGCGGCTTCACATTCATTTGTAAATTTACGTGCTTACTCTTCTTCATCAAGGTCATCATCATATTCTTCGTCGTCCCATTCATCTATGTATTTCGTTGTAACGAGAGTCAGCTCTCCTTCTTTTTCATCAAATCGGTACACATGTACTTGATCATCTTTCACAACAGCAAAATGATTATTTTTTAGTGCAGCAGATGATGGTAAAACGCCATCTGCATTTTCATGAGAATGGTTATTCCAACTTTCTTGTCTCGTTTCAATGTTTGAGATAGCGCACGATCCAAACAAGACAACAATTCCAATCAAAAGGAGGATCACTCTAATCCTTCTTAATTCAAGCTCTGCATTTTCCATATGAATCCCCTCACCCTTCTAATATCCAATAAGGAATTATACGGAAAATTGGCAGAAAAGTTTCATTGCATGCAAAATAGCCCCTCTGCACTGACAAAAAACGTAGCGGGTTCCGGCCGGTTTATTCGCAGAGGCATGGGGCTATTTTAAATACAACATATCCTATTCTAATTCTAAATTTACATTCTTTTGAGGTGCAAATGTAGAAATGGCGTGTTTATAAATAAGCTGCTGCTTCCCTTCTGTTTCAAGCAGCACCGTGAAATTGTCAAACCCTTTCACTTGACCGCGAAGCTGAAAGCCATTCAGCAAGAATACTGTGACAAATGTATTGTCTTTGCGGATCTGATTCAAAAACTGCTCCTGAATATTAATCGGTTTCATGTTTCGTCCTCCTTGATTCTGATAACTACAGTTTCGCTTTAAGTCCAAGCTTTCCTGCTATATATGCGAAAATTTCCTCTTTTTTGTCTGAAAAGTGGCAAGGCGGTGTCATATCAAACCAAGTGACCGCCATTTTATTACGGAACCACGTGAACTGACGCTTCGCATATCTACGGGAATTTTGCTTTAATTGCTGGATGGCTTCATCAAGTGAGCAGTCACCTTGAAAATAGGCATACAGCTCTTTATAACCAATGGCTTGAACAGACTGACAATCCTTCAAGCCAGATTGATAAAGTGCTCTCACTTCTTCAATTAAGCCTTCATCTATCATCATATCAATTCTCTGATGAATGCGCTCGTACAAAACCTCTCGATCCATTTTCAGCCCAATGAAGGCTGTATCATAAAGAGGAACTTCTTGATGCCCGTTTTGCATCTCCGACATTTTCTGACCTGTTGTATGAATCACTTCCAGCGCCCGGATCACGCGGCGGACGTTATTTGGATGAATAGCGTTTGCCGCATCAGGATCTACTGCCTTTAGCTTTTCGTGCAGCAAAAGCGCGCCGTGCTGCTGTTCAAAGAGCGCCATTTCTTCTCTAAAAGCAGGATCACTTTTCTCATCCGTAAATGTGTAATCATATAAAACAGATTGGATATAGAGGCCTGTTCCGCCGACAATCATTGGCGTTTTCCCTCTAGCGGCAATCTCTTTGATTTTCGCACGAACCAGCTGCTGAAATTCAGCTGTCGAAAAAGATTCGTCCGGCTGTTTAATATCAATTAAATGATGCGGGATGCCATTCATTTCTTCGGGAGTGATTTTAGCTGTTCCGATATCCATCCCTTTATAAATCTGCATAGAATCCCCGCTGATAATCTCTCCATTAAATGCTTTGGCTATATCAATGCTCAATTTGGTTTTGCCGACAGCCGTCGGCCCTACTAACACAATTACTGGCTGCTTCGCTTTATTCATAACATCACTCACTTTTACAAAACTGCCTACAGTATAGCATAACTTTTCTTACTCTCCTATCTCCTGCCCATTACCAGCCAAGCGGTTCATTTCCAACCACTTCATATGTTTTTCCTTTTAAACGATGCTTATGTGTTGGCCGCTTCTCATCTGGACTATAGACGACACCTCCATATGGAATGGGAACAGAATCGAGATAGGCTGAATAGGTGACTTCCTCGATCTCGTGATAATGTGTTCCATCCACTCTTGGAATTGCCGGCCCTGTGACCCCGTAGTACCTGTGAAAATGCCCTCTTTCAAAGGAGGTAATCCCGCGATAAAAATGAGTATGTCGGTCGGTACTGCTTCCATTTACAGGCTGAGAAATACCTTCTATTAAATGATAATGCCCCTCCGTTACATCTGTACGTGCTTTATATGCATGAGCATGCGGCGGACACTTTGCCCAATCAGATGGATACAGGCCCATTTCTAACATTCCTCCTTATATTAGGCGTTCACCCAAACATCTATAGGCTGCTGGAATAGACTGATGTCAGTTACAGTGATTTTATGAGAAAGGAGCCTTTTATTATGAATTATTTTGACGCACCTCCGTTTATTCAAGAAGACATGAGAAGACCTTTTGGATTTGGGTTTGGCCGACCTGGTTTTGGATTTGGGAGACCTGGTTTTGGATTTGGCCGCCCAGGGTTTGGCTTTGGAAGACCTGGATTCTTTGGACCTCCATTTTTAGGTGGTTTTGCTGGCGGCCTGCTTGCTGGATCTCTGCTTGCGCCAGGATATGGCTATGGATACCCTTATCCGCCATACCCGCCATATGGACCATACCCTTGGTATTAAATATGACGTTTAAGTGAAAACATCCGTTCATAAAATGAATCGATTGACACACTCTTTTTTCATGGGTTAACATTTACTTTACCGACTGTTCAGTAAAGTAGGTGTTTTTTTTATGTCTAAAACCAAAAAAGAGCAAATTTTTGATGCAGCTGCCAGCACAATTTTAAAAGAAGGATTAAGCCAGCTCACCCTTCAGCAGGTGGCAGAGCATGCAAATATGACCAAAGCTGGTCTGCTTTATCATTTTTCAAGCAAGGAAGAGCTCATCCAACAAATGAATGAGCATGCGATTCTTTGCTTTCGTCAGCAGCTCGAGACGTATTACGAAACATACAAACACGAAAAAGCGCCTTATGTACGCGCATATCTATTGGCCACATTACATGATCTAAATATGCAGCATACGACGCAGCTATGTACAAGTATGCTAGCTACCATGTCATTTGATGATGCGCTGCTGCAACCTTGGCGTGATTTTTATACGGAGTTCAAAGAAAAAGCAGTTGAGGAAATAAGCGATCCTGGACTGAGTCAGCTGATCCGCCTTGCATGTGATGGGATATGGTTTTCAGAAATGTTTCAGCTTGAACCGCTGAAAAGAGAGGAAAAAAACCTTTTACTTCATCGGATTTTACACCTATTAGAGGAGGGATGATCATGATCCTCGGATATCTTTTTTTAGCTGTGGCCATTTTTTCAGAAGCCATTGGCGCCGCGATGTTAAAATTATCTCATGGTTTTACGCGCTGGAAGCCTAGCGCGGTTGTTGTGGCTGGCTATACACTTGCTTTTTATATGCTGTCATTGACGCTCAATATCATTCCGCTAAGCATGTCTTACGCAACATGGTCTGGGGTTGGTACGGTTCTCACGGCTATTTTTGGCGTGCTCTTTTTCAAAGAAACCTTGAACCAAAAAGCCGTCATTGGCATGGCGATGCTTGTCTCAGGGGTCGTACTATTAAATATGTCATAAAGGATGTGGGAGATGATGAAAGGAATACTCTACTTAACAGGAGCCATTTTGACGGAGGTTTTTGGGAGTACAATGCTGAAGCTTTCTCAAGGCTTTTCGCAGCTGCTGCCGAGTATCGGGGTACTGATCGGATTTGGATGCGCCTTTACTTTCCTGAGCTTGGCACTTAAAACCATCGAGCTCTCGTCTGCCTATGCAACCTGGTCTGGCGTTGGAACAGCTCTCACTGCTCTTGTAGGACTTGTGCTGTTTAACGAAACGATCAGCACGAAAGGCTACATCGGCCTTGCACTTGTCATCTGCGGCGTGATTGTCTTAAATCAATCCAAGAAGCAAAAGAACGAAACCAAAGCACAACTCGATCAAACCGAATGGACGTCATAAAAAAAGTCATTTTCTCCATATTTCTAGAGAAAATGACTTTTTTGTTTTAACGGCCGACTTGAATGGTTTCTTCTAAGGAAATGTTCACATTCCCCTGAACAGCTCTTGAAATCATACATGAGCTTTCGGCTTTATGCGCAAGCTTTCGGGCTAGCTCAATATCATGTGCGGAAGCGGACTCTTTGAGGGTGATGACAGGCCGATGAATGATTTCCTCATAAGTAAACACACCATTTGTCACATCTACGACGGCTTCAGAGCTCATCGTTAGATCCTCTTTGTCTAATTGACTCCGCTCCATCATGGCTGCAAGTGTAATGATATAACACGTAGCCGCTGCACCTAAGAGCATCTCATCTGGATTGGTTCCAATACCTGGACCGTCCATTTCCTTTGGAATCGAAATCTTTGTTTTTAATTGTTCACATGCGATTGTACCCACATCGTTACGCAGACCGGGCCAGCTTGCCTGAAGATGAAAATGATGACGCGCCATATCCGTCTCTCCTTTTGTTATCACTGTTCATAGTGTAACAAGAATTCCCCTGCTTGTCTTAACATGTGCACAGCCCTTACGTATATTCTTCATCCAGCACTGTCCGAATCGCCCTGACATAACGATAGAATGTCTCGTTTTTTGTACTTGACCGTCTCCGAAAATCGAAACTGTCAAATAAAGCTTCACGCTGACTTCTACTAATCTCAAGCTGCACACTTTGCCCTGTTTTTGTAAGATTATTAATATTATGATTGCTTGTCCCGCTCAGGGTTGCGTGTGCGACAGCTAGTTCAGCAGAAAACCCGTTCCGCTCTAATGAGCTCACAATTTTCTCTGCACGATCGTAATCTGTTCCGCCGACGAGAGTATGGTCAATACCTTCCTCGCCTTTGTATCCATGCACTGCTAAGATGTAATCATGTGCTTTTGCCTGCGCGACGCCGATTGGCTCATCAAAGTTTGTACTTGTAATATGAAGTTCTGATGCATTCTCTCTTAGACCTTCAAATAAATACGTCGAAAAATCGTTGTCAAAAAAATGGACGATCTCGCTCACGCCGCCTTCGATCCTCCCGCCATGAGGTGACATCACAAGAAGGCGGCTGCCAGGCACTGGGTTGGCTGTAATGTTATAGCTGTTTGTTGATTCGTTTTCTTCAAGTTCTTTAAAATTTCGATAAATATCATTTGAACCGCTTTCGTCTTCCCCACCTGATGACACTGGCTCATCATGTTCCTGTGCTTGCATAGTATAATAAACGCCCCATCCGATCGCAAGCAGGAGAAGCAAAGCAAAAAACTTCTTCATTCCCGTTCTCCTTTAACAGATTTCTAAGCCGTTTCTATGATTAATATTGAATCATCATTTCTTATCATTTTTTCCACATTTTCTCTTCACGTTTGATCATAACACTCTAGATCATGAGATTCCTCAAAAATAAGATAATTGCATTTATATACACAGAAACGCCTCTCCTCTTTGAAAACAGAGTTAGAATAGTATGACAAAAAAATGACGTTATGTTTAATATGACCTAGTCCTATCCAGTCTGTTTTCTTTAATTCGGCTTTTTTTGATAAGGATTTGATGTTTTCCATCTGTCACGCATCACATTTATATGAGCATTGACCCTGTCCACAGCCCTCCTTTTTCTGCAAAATCCTTTGTTTCACTGGTTCTCTCAGAAGAACTCTCCCACCTATCATCGGCAGATTCTACGTGAATTCCACCTTTTTCTATTATTTTACAAAATGTAAGCGCTTTTCTTTTTTGAAAGACATAAGCAAGCCGCCAATATAAAGAAAAGGAGGGACAAGAATCCGAACCAAGCAGTTCTCATTCTCATAACGTAAGAGTGTACGAGAATGGATAGCTGGAATGGAGGGCATCTCATGTTTGGATTTTCTATGGTGCAGATGGTCAGAACACATGCTAGTAAACTAGATCAGCCTTTAAGAGAGACCGTTCTTCACCTTTATAAACCTTTTAAATGGACGCCATGCTTTCTTCATCGTTTTTTCGAAGGCAGGCTGAAGAAGAAAAAGAAGCTTCGTGTGATCATTGAATTTAAGGAAGGTGCAGCCGAGGCAGGGATTCAAAGCACAAAGCAGCTCATGAAAAAAAGCAGAAAAACAAATATAAGACGGCATTTTTCACATATCGACTGCTGTGCTGCTGATTTAACGCCTGCTGCTTTAGAGGACCTATTAGCAAACGGTGAGCATATTCGTAAAATTTATTTAGACCGGAAAGTTCATGCGCTGCTGGATGTAGCCACAGAAGCAAGCCATGCTGAAGAAGTCATCCGAAACGGGACAACTTTAACAGGAGAAGGCATTACGGTCGCTGTCATTGACACGGGAATTTATCCACATGAAGATTTAGATGGAAGAATTCGAGATTTTGTGGATTTAATCAAACAAAAAACAAAGCCTTATGATGATAATGGCCACGGTACTCACTGCGCGGGAGATGTCGCTGGAGATGGAGCCGCCTCAGACGGCTTATACAAAGGACCTGCCCCAAAAGCAAATCTGATTGGCGTGAAAGTGTTAAATAAACAAGGGGCTGGATCACTTTCTACTATTATAGAAGGTGTTGAATGGTGCATACAATTCAACGAAGACAACCCGGATGATCCGATTCATATTATCAGTATGTCGCTGGGCGGAGCTGCGCAGCGTTATGATGACGAACAGGACGATCCAATGGTGCGTGCTGTCAATGCGGCTTGGGATCAAGGGATTGTTGTATGCGTCGCTGCCGGAAACTCTGGTCCTAACAGCCAGACGATTGCAAGCCCTGCTGTCAGTCAAAAAGTCATTACGGTCGGAGCCTACGATGACAGAAATACACCAGAATCAAGTGACGATGTCGTGGCACCGTTTTCAAGCAGAGGACCAACGGTTTACGGGGAGGCAAAACCTGATATCCTCGCACCTGGAGTAAACATCGTTTCTCTTAGATCACCAAGGTCCTTTCTGGATAAACTTGATAAATCAAGCAGAGTCGATCATGATTATACAACGTTATCTGGCACATCGATGGCAACACCGATTTGTGCTGGTATTTGCGCTCTACTACTAGAGCATTCACCAGATTTAACACCGGATGAAGTCAAAACCCTGTTAAAAGAAAATACAAGCAAGTGGTCTGGGGATGACCCGATGGTTTATGGAGCAGGTGCAATTGACGCAGAAAAAGCAATCAAAGAATAAAGAAAAAAGCCCTTTACGTTTTGCGTAAAGGGTGTTGTTTGTCTCATTTTTAAGTGTGAAGTCTTTCATCTACTTGAGCAGCTGACATGTTATGCTTCGTTCTCATACATCTCATCTCCTTTTTGAATGTGCGTACGCGCTTCGATCACAATCTCAAAAAAAGTGGAGGATTCCTTGTACATGTCGCGTTCCTTATAATAATTAGCCGCATCAAGTGCTAATTCCTCTAAATCAGCAAACATTTTTTTATTTCTCAGACCAAAAAGGGCCGACCTCAATTGCTCACAGCCGTCTTTCTCTATATAGAGCGCCTGCAAAAATTGGAATTTCAACTGATAAATTTCATCTTCCAATACACAAGCCTCTTTCATTCCTGTAGATATGGCCTCGCCCGCCCGCTTGATATCTCCGAGTTTAAAACAAGTAAGGGCAAGTGAAAACAACGATTTGATCATCGTGGATGCTTGATCTTTCTGATAAAGTGAAATGGCTTGTTCAAAAAAGACAGTCGCTGTATGATACGTTCCCATACTATAATGACAAGTGCCTAAGTTATTAAGAGCCATTGCTTTAAAATAAGATGTGCATTCTTTTTGTTCCATCGCTTCACAGACCTTTAACGCTTTTTCTAAATAAGGAAGCGCTTTTTGATACTGATTAACATCAATCCAATTACCTGCCATGACAAAATCACATTGAATGCTTCTTTTTCCATAAAGCTGATGTTTCTTGTAGATGTCTCTTGCCTTTTTAGCGTAGTGCATGGAGAAATAGGTTTGTTTCATATGATAGTATACTTCTGCGATTTTATAGTAAAATTCTGCTTTTTCGATCTCATCTGTCACTAAAATCAGTTGATGTTCCGCATGCTTGTAATATGAAATGGCCTCGATATACCGGCGCTGGATAAACGCATACATTCCATGAAAAAAATGAAAATAATAGCCGAGTAAGCCTGTCATTTCATCTTCTGCATCGTCAATTTCTTTAGGAAAGGACACTGCTTGAAGCGTTTCACTCCCTGCATGGACTGGCGCTAAGTGCTGAAGCATCATTTGATGGCGAAAATCCATTAGAGAATAGTATAGGAGTAAATCTTGATCCTCTTCCATATCATGAATTTCTTCTTCAACAAGGCGCTTCATGCCGTTTGCCTGTTCAACTTCAAATTTGCAAATATGCGTGTACCATTGATTGATCTTTACACCTACTTCGGAAGATGGTATTTTGTGTGCCATCCACTTCAGCCCCATTCTATCATATCAAACTGATAACTATTATTTTACATAATTTATGTTTTCAAGGCAAATTGTAAGTTATTACATATTTTATGTTCAAATCGCATATTCCTATCTTTTTTACCAAGTTTAAATAGAGCACTTTTGCCCATCAAACTTTTTTACGAAGACGGATCGAATTCTCTTAGTACTTCTTTTAATGCATTAATATAGCGTCTAAATGCTTTTTTCTTTCCTTTTCTCGTCTCAAAATTATCAAAAAAAGCTTCTCTTTGCGCTGTACTAATTTCGAGCTGAACGCTTTCACCACTCGCATTTCGATTATTTATATTTTTGGGATCTGTACCAGAAAGCCGTTCGCCTTTTTGTACCATTTCTGCGGAAAATCCCCGATCTTTTAGTTCTCGTACAACGGCTCTTTGCATTTTTTCATTTGTGCCGCCAACGAGCGTGTGTCTTTTATCACTTTTATAGCCGTGGATGGAAATTGAAAAAGGATACGTTTTAATCATTTGAACCAAAATGGGTTCATCAAAATTGGTACTCGTGATATGCAGGTCCCGGTTATTGTCTTGCTTTGTACCTTCAAACAAATACGTAGAGTAGCTTTCTTGAAAGGCTTCTACAATTTCACTTGTTCCTGGTTCAATTTCACCTCCATGAGGAGAAAATACAAGTAAATCACTTCCGCCCTTTTCGTGAAATTCTATCTCATAACCGTCTCTTTCATATCGCATGAGCTGTTTAAAGCTTTCATATTGATCGCCTTGTTTTCGCTCTTTTTGATACTTTTCTACCTCTTGATGATGCTGCTTTTGCTCTTTTTTTTCTTGAACAGAATGGCTGCATTTCACCATTAAAAGAGTACACAGAATAAGAAAGATGAATCCACATATTAGTAACCTTTTCATTTCACCGCTCCTTTTTTCTCTTAGGTGTCATCTTACCGCAATATTTTACTATCAATGGCTTAGAAAATTCAAAGGTTGTCCGGCTCATTTGAATGAATCAGGAGAAGTTACCTGTTTTTCATATGATCTAGGTATTTCAGAGGTCTTTAAATTTTTGTTGTGAACGTAAAAACTAAATCGTATGACCTCATTTCAATTTTAGTTAAAACCACCTACAAAAATGGCAATATTACTCTTTTTTCAAACAAAAAAGCTGTAAACAAAAGAAGTAGTCCCCTTCAGTTTACAGCTAGTCTCTGTATATCATCATTACATTCTTAATTCATTCTCTAAAGCTGTCATCACTTCATCTTGCGTCAGTCCCTGTGCAAGTGAAATCTCACTCACTAACATGCCTCTTGCATCTTCAAGCATCTTCTTTTCACTTGAATTTAACGCTTTCTTCTGATTTCGTCTCATTAGATCTTTGACAACGTCTGCACCATCTTCGATCGCACCTGTTTTTAGCTTTTTCAGATTTTCATCATATCTTTGCTTCCAAGTAAGCGTGTCGTCGTTTGTTTCTTCTGCAAAATTGTTCATCACAACTTTCAGCGTTGCTTGATCTGCTACCGGACGTATACCTAGTTGATTGATTCTGCCTTTTGGCACCATCATCTGCATATTCGGCATTTGAATCAGGAAATATTCCTGCGTCTTACCTAAAATCTCTTTTTCTTCCATTCCTTCAATCACACCGGCTCCATGCATTGGATAAACAATTTTATCACCTATTTGAAACAAATCCGCCACCTCCGAAAGTATTCACAATATCATTATAACACATTTCTTCAGAGGATAAAAATTTATATTTTATCATGTTAATTTAGCACTAGTCAATTCTTTTTATTTGAGTTTTTTCAGAAAAAGCCTTTTTTTATAAAAGAAGCATGAGCATCCAGTCCTCATGACTCTTTCTTGCATATACTAGCATTGAGTCACATTTAGGAGGGATGACAATGTGCAAATGCAAGTGCAAACATTCCCACTCACACTGCCATAAAAAGCATGACGATCATTGCCATGAGGATCCATGTAAAGAAAAAAAGTTTTGTCATAAAAAAGATAAATGGTTTGAGAGCGATTTTTGGGATACCTCTCGAAGCTACGATCCCTGTTATTTTCCTAAAAGTGTCTGCAGCAGATGTAAAAAGCGTCGCAGAAGAAGACACAGCTACACAATTTAACGCTTGACGCTTTACCTGCTTTCCTTTTCCCGGCTGAAAAGCCGGTTTTTTTCTTTCATATGGATAGGCTCATGAAGCAGATCTGTCTCATAGGATATGGCAACCTGACATAAAGGATGAGATATACATGAACGATATGAACAGCCAAATGAATCATTATCACCAAGAAAATCCCTATCACACATTTGAAAATGTGTATACAGCCAATCATGAGCATATGGTCGCGCCAAACATGCATGATCATATGAATATGCCAAACCATTATCATAGCGGCAAAAAAGATATGTATAACGCGCACCATCCACATCATCATTCAGTTTATTCACCGTTCCCAAATCAGCATGATACCTTTTCAAAGCATGTTCCAATGAAAGATCACCATCATCTAGGCCATTATGGTGGATATGGGATGATGCCACACCATCCATATGGTTATCAAGATATGCATATGATGATGCCAACAAACCAGCAAATGCCAGGCCATTATTACGGAATGAATCAACCAAATGCGCTATTTCCCCGCTATTACTAAAGAATGACAAAATAAGGGTATAATATCCCATTTAATACCATATGGTAATATGGTAACATTATAGGTAAATAATGGGTGTAATCATCTATTATTTACCTATATTCAACAAGGGGGAAGGAAAAAATGAAAAAAACGTGGACGATTCTTATGATGGGGATGCTCACATTGGTTATGGCACTGTCTGTACCGCTTTCTGCATCTGCTGAGGAAGCCGGCAAAGCAACAACCAATGCAAAACCAGCTGCACTTTACGCAAAAATTACAGGAGCAAGTAAGCAGGAATGGTCTTTTTCTGACATTGAGCTGACGTACAGCCCAAATTCTGTTCTAAGTCTTGGTGCGGTTGAGTTCACTCTGCCAAAGGGTTTCCAGGCAACAACTAAAGACATTATGAACGGCAAAGCATTAAAAGACAGCTACATTTTGAACAACGGACAAACCGTTCGTATTCCGCTCAGACTGGATTTACTTGGAATTTCCAAATATACATTAAAGCTTTCACATAAAGTACTCCCTGCTGCAGGTACATACACGTTCCGTGCAGAAAATCGAGCCATCAGCATCGGTTCCACATTTTATGCAGAAGATACGATTGATATTAATACACGACCAGTTGTGGTCACACCGCCAGATCCTTGCGGATGCTAAATAAAAAAAGCGCTCTTTTAAGAGCGCTTTTTTTATATCACATCACCCGTTTAAACATTTTCTCCATCTCATATGTCGAGTGATGAATGATGATCGGCCGGCCGTGCGGACAGGTGAATGGGTCCTTCGTTTGCCGAAGTTCATCTAATAAGGCTTTGATTTCATCATGACGCAAATGACGATTTGCTTTGATTGAGCCTTTACAGCTCATCATAATCGCCGCTTCTTCTCTTAGTTTCTTGATATCAACACGTTTTTCATCAAGCACTTGCTCTATAATCTCTTCGATCAATTCAGCCTCTTCACCTTTTGGAAACCACTGCGGATGCGACCGAACGATGTAGCTCCCTGAACCAAAGGGCTCTAAGAAGACCCCCACTTTCGCGAGAATATCTTTATGCTCTTCAATGATCAGCATATCGTTTTTAGAGTAGTGAAATGTTAAGGGGACGAGCATTTCTTGCACTTCCTGTTCGATCTCCCCCACCTTCTCACGATAATACTCATACTTGATTCGCTCTTGAGCCGCATGCTGGTCGATGATATAAAGCCCTCGTTCATTTTGAGCCAAAATATATGTGCCATGCATTTGCCCAATTGGATACATCACAGGGACGCGTTCGTTTTCAGGAATCGTTTTTGCATCTTCATGTAGTACCGTCTCTTCATATTCAAGTGAAGCGGCGGATTCCTCTAAATGAATACGCTCAGATGAGGTTTCTTCATAAAATACTGGTGATGATGCTTCTGTCTTCTCATGTTTAGGCATTCCGTATGCATCGGTATGACTTGTCTCGTATACGACCGACTCGTGCGGCTCCGGCTGATAGGTTAGCGGTGTTTCCGCTGGGCTTGCGTTCCTTTGTTTCGCATCAAAGGTTAAGGATTGCTGCTCATTTTTCACAGCTGGCATTGGTGCTTTTTTTGGTACTGAAGCACTTGGAATGAGCTGCTGCTTTTGAAATACTTCCTTAATTCCTTGTTTAATCAGATCATGAAGTTCCTGTTCTTTACTTAGCCTCACTTCTAGCTTCGATGGATGAACGTTCACGTCCACTAGAATGGGATCCATCTTCATCTCAATGAATGTAATTGGATGACGGCCAATCGGAAGCAGCGTGTGATACCCTTCATGGATCGCTTTCACGAGCGGAAAATGTTTGACATATCGGCCGTTTACAACAGAAGACATATAATTCCGTGATGCCCTCGTCACTTCTGGTAAGGAAATATATCCTTTCACTTCAAAATCAAGTGATTGTACGTGAAGCGGCAGCATTTTTTTAGCCACAGCTGTCCCGTAAATAGCCGCAAGTACGTGACGCACATCTCCGTTTCCATTCGTCTGTAGCAGGACTTTCCCTTGATGACGCAAACGGATCGATACTTCGGGATGAGCTAGCGCAATTCGATTGACAACATCCGATATATTGCCAAGTTCCGTATGAACGGTTTTCATGTATTTTAGGCGGGCTGGCGTATTGTAAAATAAATTGGTGACCACAATCTCAGTGCCGCGGCGGCCAGAGGTTTTTTTCTCTGAAATAATCTTCCCGCCTTGCAAAGCTAAGTGTGTCCCAGCTCCTTCGCCAGTACTTGTTTTCATTTCTAGGTGAGAGACGGATGCAATACTTGGCAGCGCCTCTCCTCTGAATCCGAGCGTTCTAACACGAAACAGATCATTTTCATCTTTGATTTTACTCGTTGCATGGCGCTGGAAGGCGAGCTTACAATCTTCAGCATCGATTCCAACACCATTATCAATAATCCTGATAGAAGAAAGACCTGCTTCTTCTACATCGATTTCAATGACTGTACTTTTTGCATCGATCGCATTTTCCACAAGCTCCTTTACAACAGAAGCCGGGCGCTCGACCACTTCACCTGCAGCAATTTTATTGGATAGGTCATCGGATAACTGAATAATCTTTGCCATTTCTGCTCACCTCACCTTACATTATAATTTCTTTTGCAATTCATACAGCTTTGTCATTGCTTCAAGCGGCGTCATATCCATTAGGTTGTAAGACTTTAATTCGTCGATGACCGCTTGATCCTTCTGTTTTAGCGCAGCTTTCGGCTGCGGTTTTTCTTCTACTTCAAAGAAAGAAAGCTGCTGTTTTTCTACAGTCTTTTCTGCTTTTGGTGCTGTAGATACGGTTGGGGTCACGTCATGTGATCCGCTCTCAAGCTCCGTTAAAATAGTCTGGGCTCTATTAATGATGGCATCAGGCAATTCAGCAAGCTGCGCTACATGAATACCATAGCTTTTATCAGCTGCACCTTCTTTGATTTGATGTAAGAAAACGACAGTGCCTTCATGCTCTTCAGCTCGCACATGAACATTTTTCAGCTCGCTTAATTGGGATTCAAGGACAGTGAGCTCATGGTAATGTGTAGAAAATAGGGTTTTGGCCCCAATATGATCATGAACAAATTCAATGATCGCCTGCGCAAGAGCCATTCCATCATAGGTGCTTGTCCCGCGTCCAATTTCATCAAATAAAATCAAGCTGTTTTTCGTAGCATGCACCATCGCATTTTTTGCTTCGAGCATCTCTACCATAAAAGTACTTTGACCAGAAATCAAATCATCTGCTGCACCAATACGTGTAAAGATTTGATCGAAGATTGGAAGCGTCGCCTTTGACGCAGGAACGAAGCAGCCAATCTGCGCAAGAATCGAGATGAGCGCCATTTGTCTCATATACGTACTTTTCCCTGACATATTCGGTCCAGTGATGAGTAAGGTTTGTCTTCCTTTTCCCATATGGCAGTCATTCGGTACATATTCCTGGTGATCCAGCACTTTTTCAACGACAGGGTGACGGCCATCTTTGACATCCACGTCATCCTCTGAGAATTCCGGCCGGATATAACGGCGCTTTTCACTGACAGTCGCAAAGCATTGAAGCGCATCAAGCTCGCTCATTTGTTTTGCAAGCAGCTGTAATCTAGGAATATAGCCTTTTACTTGCTCTCTGAGAGCTGTAAATAGTTCATATTCCAATTCGTTAATATTTGATTCTGCTTCAAGAATCAGTGCTTCTTTTTCTTTTAATTCAGGTGTGATATACCGCTCTGCATTGGCAAGCGTTTGTTTTCTTTCGTAACGCCCTTCCTCCAGCAGATGTGTATTTGCGCGTGTCACTTCGATATAATAACCAAACACTTTATTAAACCCGACTTTTAAGGAGCGAATGCCGGTATATTCTCTTTCCTGCTGTTCAAGCCGTGCAATCCAGTCCTTTCCGTTTCGGCTGGCATCACGGTATTCATCTAATTTTGCATTGTAGCCATCTTTAATCAGATTGCCTTCTTTTATCGTCATCGGCGGATTTTCATAAAGTGCATCTTCTAATAAATCAAGCAAGTCATCACAAGGATCAATCTCATTCGCTCTTGATTTCGCCATTTCCTCTGGTAATGAATGAACGAGTTGTTTAATATCCGGTACTTGTTTTAAGGATTCTTTGAGCTGGATGAGATCACGGGCATTCACGTTGCCAAATGCCACGCGGCCCGCTAAACGCTCAAGATCATATACTTGCTTTAATCGTTCGCGCAGATCCTCTCGCTCAAAGAAATGATCCATCAGGATTTGCACCATTTCCTGACGCTCATTAATTTGCGAAAGGCGAATAAGCGGCCGATCGATCCATTGCTTGAGCAGTCTGCCGCCCATCGCTGTTTTTGTTTCATCTAACAGCCATAATAAAGAGCCTTTTTTGCTTTTTGAACGAATCGTTTCTGTTAATTCTAGGTTTCGTTTTGAGTAAAGATCGATTTTCATCGTTTGTTCAAGTTCAAACACTTGAACTTTCTGAAGATGATCCAAGCTTCTCTTTTGCGTTCTTCTTAAATAGGCATATAGTGTTAAAAATGACGTTTTTAACTTTTCGTCTAGATGGGAAACGAGCCGTTCAGCTTCCTCTAATAATGCATCACTATCTTCGTATGAAATGGTTGCTTGGCAGCGTTCTTTAAGGGTTTTGATTGTTTCCTCATCCAGCTGCTTTGACACCACAATTTCTTTTGCACCGACAGAATAAATTTCTGATACGACTTCATCTAATCGATCGATGAAAGCCGCCATGTTTTCACCCGTTGATAAATCAGACAGCGCAAGACCGTACCCATTTTGAAAGCTGGTAACAGACGCAATAAAGTTGTTCTCGTTTTCACTTAAACCTTTACCATCCATGACGGTTCCTGGTGTAATCAGTTGAACGACTTCCCTTTTGACTACACCTTTTGCCGTTTTAGGGTCTTCCACCTGCTCACAAATGGCGACCTTGTATCCTTTTGAAATCAACTGTTCTATGTATGCAGAAGCAGAATGATAAGGAACGCCGCACATTGGAATTGTGCCGCCGTCTCTGCTTGTTAACGTAATTTCTAGTTCTTGCGCGGCTTCCTTTGCATCATCAAAAAACATCTCATAAAAATCGCCTAGGCGAAAAAATAAAAAGGCATCTTGATAATCTGCCTTGATCTTTAAATATTGCTGTATCATGGGCGTATAACTTGCCATATTTCTAATCCCTCACTATATTACTTTCGAATTCATACCATCTCTAATTATAGCATAAAAAATCACCTTTTTTCTCCTAGATCAAGCACAAAAAAACTAGGGGGATATGCGCCCTAGTCATTCCTTACTCTTCTGTCTCACCTGCTAGGAATTCTGGATGAATATCCTCTAACTCCTCATCCACTTCTTCTTCCCACTCGTGATCATCTTTTTCTTTCCAGCTTGAATCGACCTCTACGACAATTTTTGTTTCACCGACTACCTCAGCAATGAATTCACGCTCTGCCTGAACGATAATTTTATTGCCATTTGGAGAAATGGTCACTTCTAAGCAATTGGGCTGCTGCAATACTTTCGCAATTACTTCGTGCTCATCATCAAGGAAATTTTTATCTTTATATCTCAGTTTAATGATGTCTACATACTTCACACGCTCTGTGACGACTTCTGTTTTCGTGTTGTCGGCGTAAGAGTACCATACGTTAATATCAAATGTTCCTTCGATCTCAACGGTTTTACCGACCTTCTCAGCATCATACTTATGATTAATGATCCAACCACCTAGGATGCTGGTTGGTTTTTGCGATGGAGAAATGGTGTGTGTGCTTTGGGTGAATTTCCTCCCTTTTGCAACCACCGCTTTTGTAATAATTTCTCTGTATTCAGACATTCCGGCATGCCTCCTTGTTCTTGATCGTTTTATCTTATGCTGGGCATTCGTCTAGTGTGTCACGATTTTGAACTTCATGTTCAATTAAATTCATTTCTGTTTCAGTGTATGCATGGTCGCCCATAAACTTGCCTTGAAAATTGGAAAAGTTGGAGAGTGAGAGATTGGGGTTGACTGAAATGGTGTCATTTGATGTAATAAAGATAGTAGCCCTTCTTTATATAAGGAGGAGATATTATGAAACAATTTAATATTATAATAAACATTTTTGGATTAAGCATTGAGCTTCAGTTCAAATCTTTTAATCTGTAGAATCAATTCATTTTTAGTTGATAACACTTCAATATAATATTTATTTTTTACGAAATATAAGGGCTACTGCATCAACATTTTGTTGTTGATGCAGTAGCAAAATACAAATAACATATATTCTATATAATAAAAACCCCGCATCTGCGGGGTTTTCTCATTTAATGGAGCAACTTGGTGATGAGTTTTTTACTTTTGAACCGGTTTCTCCTAATAAGAGGTCGCCGCCGGTTGAAAGAATGATTTCATCTGTTACTTGATTCGAAATTGTGTGCGCTACAAGCTGAAGCAGGGAATTGACTTCCATTTGTGATTCTTTGAATTCTTGAATGACTGGGATGTCATCCAGTTCTTCTTGCAGGGCATCGATTTTTTCTTCGACTTGCTTTAAGGCTTCATGTTTGCCGTAATGCTTTAAGTTCACAGCTTGTTTTTGAAGCGCCTTAATTTGATTAATGATCGTTGAAATTTTTGTATTTTCATTGATTTGCGCTTCTGCTTTTTTGAAGAAATCAACTTCTTCCGTTTCAGAAATCATTTTAGCGAGCTCTCTTGCGCGCTCGACAATCTCTTTCTTTGAATAAAGTGTCATTTTAATTCACCTCGATAGCTTCTCCAACCATTTCTCCGTCAAGAGACCAAGTTTTGGCTTGTGTGATTTTCACTTTGACGATGTTGCCAATCGCTTCTTTTGGTGCTTTAAAATTCACAAGCTTGCTTTTACTTGTATATCCGGCTAGGATCTCAGGGTTGTTTTTACTTTCACCCTCTACTAATACTTCGACAATCTGCCCTTCATATTCCTTCATTTTTTTCGCAGAAATTTCATTCACAAGTGCATTTAGGCGCTGCAGACGTTCTTTTTTCACACGCATTGGCACATTGTCTTTCATTTTCGCTGCCGGCGTTCCTTCTCTTGGAGAATAAATGAATGTATAAGCAGCATCAAACTCAACCTCGCGATAAAGCGAAAGTGTTTCTTCAAACTGCTCATCTGTTTCATTTGGGAACCCAACAATAATGTCCGTTGTTAATGAAGCATTCGGCATAGCTTCTTTGATTTTGCGCACAAGATCAAGGTAACGCTCACGGTCATATTTTCTCGCCATAAGTTTCAGCACAGAAGAACTTCCGGATTGAACTGGCAGGTGAATATGATCGAGAAGGTTTCCGCCCTTGGCAAGCACTTCAATTAAGTGATCATCAAAATCACGCGGGTGACTTGTTGTAAAACGGATACGCGGAATATCAATTTTTCGCAGCTCATCCATCAGGTGGCCAAGACCATATTCCATATCTTCAAAATCTTTTCCATATGCATTCACGTTTTGACCAAGAAGGGTAATTTCCTTATATCCTTCTGCCGCTAAACGTCTGACCTCTTGAATAATTTCATCTGGGCGGCGGCTTCTTTCCTTGCCGCGCGTGTAAGGCACGATACAGTATGTACAGAATTTATCACAGCCGTACATAATGTTCACCCAGCCTTTGATTTTACCTTGACGGGCTCTTGGAAGGTTCTCAATCACGTCGCCTTCTTTTGACCAAACCTCAATGACCATTTCTTTTGAAAGGTAGCATTCAGATAACAGCTCTGGCAGGCGGTGAATGTTGTGCGTGCCGAAAATCAAGTCAACAAATGGGTGTTTCTTCAAAATACGGTTCACGACAGATTCTTCTTGTGACATACATCCGCAGACACCTAAAATTAAATCTGGCTTTTCACGTTTTAATGCTTTTAAATGTCCAAGCTCTCCAAACACTTTATTTTCTGCATTCTCACGAATAGCACAAGTGTTTAATAAGATAACATTTGCATCTTCCGTTGAGTTTGTTGGTTCATAGCCAAGCGCCATAAAAATACCAGCCATCACTTCTGTGTCATGCTCATTCATTTGACAGCCATATGTGCGAATATAAAACTTGCGGCCGTTTCCTAACCCTTGAAACTGCTCGTCAATTTGAAATTGATTGTATTCGACTTCTTCTTTACCCCGTTTTTTTGCATCTTTTAAGGAAGGCGGAATGTACACAGCTTCAAAATATTTGCTGTAGTCCTTCTCGGATTTTTTGTCCGATGAACTTACTTGTCCGCTCGCTTTTCTCTGCTCTTCATTCATGAATTTGTACTCCTTTCAAACCAAGTTCCACCCTACAGTATAGACTATTTTGTGATGAATTGAAAATAAATCATATACGGTTCTTCTATGAAAATTGCCTATTAGTCATAACCATTTTTCACAAAAAGAAAAAAGAGAGCCTGCGCTCTCTCAATCAAGTATGTTTAGTTTTTTTGCTTCTTCTTCAATGATTGTCAGTGCCCGGTCTAGTTCTTCTTTTGTGTGCTCGGCTGTGATGATGGCTCTAATTCTTGCCTTGCCTTTTGCCACAGTTGGGAAGGCGATGCCTTGAGCAAACACGCCTCGTTCTATTAAAGCCTTTGAGAAACGAAAAGTAAGTGCTTCGTCTCCAATCATGATTGGGATAATCGGTGTCTCTGTTGGGGCGACTTGAAATCCAAGGCTGATGACCATTTCTTTAAAATAAGCGGCGTTCTCCCAAAGTGTATCGATTCGTTCCGGTTCATCTAACAGCACTTCAATCGCTTCTTCACACGCTCTAGTCACAGCTGGCGGATGAGAGGTGCTGAATAAAAACGGTCTTGCTTTATGCTTTAAATAATCAATTAAAACCGCTGAACCAGCCACATAGCCGCCGAGCACTCCGACAGCCTTACTAAGTGTCCCGACCTGAATGTGCACTCTGCCGTCGAGTTTAAAATGGTTGACCGTCCCGCGGCCATTCTCACCAAGCACGCCCGATGCATGTGCATCGTCTACCATCACAAATGCATCATATGCTTCTGCGAGCCTGACGATCTCAGGAAGTGGCGCGATATCTCCATCCATCGAGAATACTCCGTCTGTAACGATGAGGCGGACGCGGTAATTCATTGATTTTTTCAAAATCTTCTCCAGCTCTTCCATATTGGAATGACCGTATACCTTTTTATCTGCTTTTGTTAATCGGATGCCATCAATAATTGAGGCATGATTCAGTTCATCTGAAATGACAATATCATCTTTTGTCAAGATACTGGATAAGACCCCTTGATTGGTCGTAAAGCCTGATTGGAATACAAGTGCTGCTTCTGTCTTTTTAAATGCAGCAAGCTTTTTTTCAAGACGTTCATGCATTGTCATTGTGCCGGCGATGGTACGTACAGATCCTGTACCCGCACCGAATTCATCGATTGCCTCTTTTGCTGCTTTCATCAGCCTTGGGTGTGAGGTGAGCCCTAAGTAGTTATTTGAGGAGAGTTGTATGACAGATTGTTCATTTATTGTAACAGTGGATGATTGTTTTGAGTCGATCTCTTTCAAAGTTTGGTGGGTGCCTTGCTGCTTCATTGTTTCCAATTCATCTTGTAAATACGTGAATTCTTTCATCATTTCTTCCCCCTTTGATATGATGGCATCATCAGTACGACTTTTCCGCACGTACCGCTTTGCATAAGTTCAAATCCCTTTTCGAACTCTTCAAATGGCAGTGTATGAGTGACAACCGGCTTTACATCAATGGTATTCGTTCTTAATAGCTCAGATACTTGACGCCACGTCTCAAACATTTTTCTCCCCGTGATCCCTTGCACGGTTAATCCCCTAAAAACAATTTGATTCGTAATATCAATTGTTACTGGCCGTTCTGGCAAGCTTAGTATATTGACTTTCCCTCCATTTGCACAAGCTTCGAGTGCTTGATTAATGGCAGCTGGATGACCTGACATCTCACACATCACATCTGCCCCTTCCATCCGCGTGAGCTGCTTAATTATCGCGACTGAATCACCTTTTCCAATATCCACGATATGATCTGCACCCATTTTTCGGGCAAGATCGAGCCTGTATTCATTTTTATCAACAGCGAACACTTGAACAGCCCCGGAGGCTTTTGCAACAGCGATTGCCATTAAACCGATTGGTCCGCAGCCAAAAATCGCCACTGATTTACCTGATACAGGTGTGTGCAGTACAGAATGAACAGCATTTCCTAGCGGCTCTTGGATAGAGGCAAGCTCAACCGGCATTTGAGCTGGATTATGCCACACATTTTGTTCAGGTACTTTGACATATTCAGCAAAACAGCCATCAATGTCTACCCCTAAAATTTTCGTTTCACTGCACAAATGCTGCTGCCCTGTTAAGCACATATAACATTGATTACATACAACATGCGTCTCAGCCGATACAAAGTCCCCTACCTTTGCTCGTGAGACCTGCTTCCCCACTTTAACAACTTCCCCTGTAAATTCATGTCCAAAAATGTAAGGCGCTTTGACTCTTCCCTTAGCCCAGTCATCCCAATTATAAATATGCACGTCTGTTCCGCATATCGAAGTGGCTTTCACTTGGATCAAAACTTCATGATCTTTGATTTCTGGAATCGGCATCTCCATCATCACCGCTCCGTAAGCGCTTTCTTTTTTAACAATTGCTTTCATCGTTCCACACATGACGTACAACCCCTTTGTTAAAAAACTTCTCCCAATCAGATTTTAACACGACTTATTTTAGTCGTAAATACCACTGTCTACTAGAAAAAGACAAATGAACACCCCACATATTTTTTTGGATATTTTTCTAAAAAAAAAGCAAATCTCCTTTCGATCGGAGATTTGCTTTCATCGTCAGCGTTTCTTTGAAACGGCAACATATAGTGCTGGCACAATGAATAAGGTCAGTATTGTTGAGAAAAAGACACCAGATACAATGCAGATGGCCAGCGGCTTAAAGAGTGGATCATGACTTAATGCAACAGGCATTAGTGCAACAAGTGCCGTAAATGCTGTTAAGAGAATCGGTCTAATCCTTGCTCTTCCTGCTTCAATGACAGCTGTCTGTTGATCAAACCCTTGCTTGCGCCGCTGTTCAATAAATTCGAATAGGACGACCGCATTTCGAACGACAATACCAGCCAATGAGACAATTCCCATTGTTGCCATAAAGCTGAATGGTGTTTGTGTGACAAACAGTCCGATAATGGCTCCTGATACGGCTAAGTAAACCGTTCCTAGAACTAACAGCGGAAGCATCAATGAATTGAACTGGAATGCGATGGTCACGTAAATGAGCAGCAAGACTACTGCAAATAAGAGACTAATTTCAATAAAGAACTGGGTCTGATTTTCATTTTCTCCACCCTGTAAGATGGTCAAATCCTTCGCTGCAGCGCTTTTCCCCACTTGATTGACGACTTCTTTCATATCGTCTTTAAACGAATCTGATGCGCCGGGATACGCCTTCAGCGTAATGGTCGGAACTCCATTTTCATGTGGAATGCTTTCGTACTGCTCTGTTTCTTTTTCTTCTACATATCGGCTAAGCGGCTCAAGTTGAGGCATACCGCCCTCATTTGTCTTCACAGGCACTTTCATTTCCTTTAGCTTTAACCCATTTTGATGTGTGCCTATATCCTGTTTCACTACTAAATCGATATCATTTGTTCCTTGTTGAAAGGTACCTAATGGCATCCCTTCTGTCACAAGACCAAGCTGTCTGCTGACAAATTGAGCACTGAGCCCATCCTCTGCCATCCGCTCGCGGTTTAATTCAAAAGAGATCGTTTTCACCGGCTGATTGACATCGTCCGTAATCAAGCTTGCCCCTTTGTCTTTCATTTCATTTGTCAGTGTTTCTTTGACATCAATGAGCTTTGAAAAAGAGTCACCCGCAACCGTTACTGTCACTGGCGCTCCAGTTGGCGGTCCTTGTACAATGGTTTTCATAAAGATTTCAGCCTCTTTGAATGTCTCTCGCAAAGGCTCGGTCATACGATCTATTAATGCCTTACTTGTCATCTGATCATTGTCTACTCTCACGACAACCTGACCCGTGTGGTCACTTGCATTTGAAATACTTTCATTAAACAGGTTCGGCACACCGCCGCCTGCAAAAATCGCCGTTTCTTCAATGCCTTTTTGCTGTTTGATCTCTTGTTCTATTTTCTTTAGTGTTTCATTTGTTTTGTCTAATGTTGTTTCACTTGGAAGCGTGACAGTGACGACCACTTCTTTCTTATTCGCCGCAGGGAAAAATTCAAATGGTGTGACGAAAATAAGTAAAAAAGCAAGCGTTGCAACGAGCAAACCACTTAGTCCAATAACGAGCGGCCGTTTCACAATGTTTGTCAGCACACGGTCTGCATAGAAATCAGCCAGCCTTTTTAATGGTTTCCCTAGGAATCCCGGCTCTTTTTGACTGTTTTTGTTCTTTCTTTTCCGGTTCACAGTATATTGATAGACCGGTACAAGTGTCAGAGAAATCACCATGGACGCAAGCACAGTCGTCACTAGAACAGACGGTAATGCCCGAATAAATGAACCATTTGCACCTGATAGGAATACAAGCGGCAGGAAGGCAAACACAACAGCTAGTGTTGATGTCAAAATGGACCCTGCGACTTCTTTCACCCCTGCAATTGTTCCTTTAAGCGGACTTTCGTATTTTTTCATTTGTCTTAAAATATTATCATTGACGACAATGGCATCATCGACAAGTATCCCTAAAGCAATAATAAAGCCGATGATCGAAATTTGATTGAGGTCCACTTGTAAAAATGGCAGCGGAATCGTTCCAATTGTAATGGATAGCGGAATGGCGAGTGAAACGATAAACGCCCCGCCAATCGTGAGTCCAAGTGTGGTAACAATTATGACAGCAATGACCGCAACAATGGCTTCTTTTATTAAATCATTGAAAATGGTATCCACTTCACTTTTTTGTGAATAGTAGTCTACCCACTCCACCCCATTTGGCAGCTGCTTTTCTTTCTCAATGACATCACTGACTTTGTCATACATTTTAGGAATATCAAGCCCTTGTTTAATATTCACAGTAAATGAATAAGCGGGCTTTCCGTTATACGACACAATATCACTTTTCTGTTTTTCTACTTCTTTTAAACTGCCAAGCTGACTAATTGTGACCGGCTCTCTTTTCGTTTTTGAGAAAAGCTCAATTTGTTTAACTTGATCTAAGCGGTCATATGTATCGATGGACAGCTTCACCTTCTCTTTGCCTGCCCGAATATCGCCTAGTGGAGATGTGTCAAATTCCTGATTGATGGCATTTGTGACATCAGTTACATTGAGCCCTTCACCCTCCAGCTTGTTTGAATCTAAGTTTAAAATCGCTTGTTTGTCATTGAAGCCTTTGATAATGACACTGTCTACCCCTTTGATGTCCTCTACTTTTTCCTTCAATGCACGCAGCGATTGCTGACTCTTTGCTAAGTCCGATGATTGACTCGACACAATCATATAAGAACCAACCGGCACGCTGCCGAATTCATCCTTTACTTCCGGCTCCATCACCCCGTCAGGAAAAGACGACGCAGCACTTGTGGTTTCATTCTTAATTTGACTTGCCACCTTTTGAAAGTCGGCTTGGTCCTCAATTTCAAGCACAATATTTGAGAAACCAATGGCAGAAATTGAGCTCGTTTTCTCTACACCATTGATATCTGATAGGGCTGATTCCAGTTTATTGGTGACATCTCTTTCCACCTGTTTTGCATCCGCACCAGGAAAAACGGTAGAAATCGTGACGAGATTCGCCTCGAATTCTGGCAGTTCTCGTTTAGGAAGCTGCGCGAATAAATAGCCGCCAGCAATGAGAACGATAAAAAATAAAATAAAAACAAGCTTTCCTCTTTTCAAAAAAGCTTCAAACATTATTTCACCTACTTAAATATTTATTTTTGATGAAGTAAATTCAACTTAATCTTAATTTATCATCATGGTGAAAAAATGCAAGCTCTAATATGTCATATTTATCTATTTCACGAACTGAATATGTTATATAAGAAATGTATAGCGGTAAACAAAAACAACCTGCTTACATGATGTAAGCAGGTTGAAAATAATAAAATTAGAATTATCGTGGTTCAACAATCAATTTGATGGCTGTTCTTTCTTCTCCATCGATCAGAATGTCAGTAAAGGCTGGAATGCATATCAAATCCACTCCGCTTGGCGCGACAAATCCCCTTGCAATGGCGACAGCCTTAACCGCCTGATTCAGTGCTCCAGCGCCGATTGCTTGTATTTCCGCTGCACCGCGTTCACGTAAAACGCCGGCTAATGCTCCTGCTACTGAATTCGGATTTGACTTTGCTGAAACTTTTAAAATTTCCATTTCTGCTCCCCCTTAAATTTACAATGGATAAGTGAGTGTTCATTAGAACAATCTTTGTTAGATGATGCTATTTTTTTGAAAATCCATCCCCAAAATGTTTTTCAAAAATAGCAGGCTACCTACCATTTTTACTATATTCACGATAGAGGGCGCATATTCCTTCTTTCTGATTAATATTTTTCTGAAATAAATATGTGAACATTTATTCAAAGAAAATATGGTCATCATTTATCAAAATTCGATCAATTTTGACAGCTTTTTTCGACTGTTCGTCAATTTCTACGATTACTGCACTTAACGTCGTGCGGCCTTCTGCAATTTCAAACCGGACTGGGAGACTTGTTTTGAATCGTTTAATGATCGTTTCTCGGTCAACACCTAAAATGCCATCATAAGGCCCTGTCATCCCGACATCTGAAATATACGCAGTTCCTTTTGGCAATACGCGGTTATCTGCTGTTTGAACATGTGTATGCGTGCCAACAACACATGATGCACGGCCGTCTGTATACCAGCCCATCGCCTGTTTTTCGCTTGTGGCTTCACCATGAAAATCAATAAAAATAAACGGTGTCCGTTTGGATGCTTCCGCAATTAATTCATCTACTTTTTGAAATGGGCAGTCAATTGGCGGTAAAAACGTACGTCCTTGCAGGTTGATGACCGCCAATTCTTTTCCTTGTTTTTTAATAAACGTGAGACCTTTTCCAGGTGTGCCTTCTGGGAAGTTAGCTGGACGGACCATATTAGCTGCATCATCGATGAAATCGAAAATGTCTCTTTTATCCCATGTATGGTTGCCCATTGTGAGCACATCAGCTCCTGCTTGCAGCAGCTCATGATAGATTTTTTCAGTTAGACCTTTCCCGTGAGCAGCATTTTCTCCGTTGACAATGGTAAAGTGCGGCTGATATTTTTTCTTTAGCTTTGGCAAATATTCTTTCAGTGTGTCTCTGCCAGGTGAACCGACAATATCTCCAACAAATAAAATTTTCATGCGCTTTTGAACCCTTTCTCTTTTAAATTGATCTTCTTATCAGTGTTGCATATTTACACAAAAAAATAAAGCGGCGCTAAGCGCACCGCTCTATTTTGCATACTCTACTGCGCGAGTTTCTCGAATGACTGTCACTTTAATGTGACCAGGGTAATCGAGCTCGTCCTCAATTCGCTTACGAATATCCCTTGCTAGACGGTGAGCTTCAAGATCATTAATTGAATCTGGCTTCACCATAATACGTACTTCACGTCCAGCCTGTATCGCAAACGATTTTTCAACACCTTCATAAGATTCAGAGATATCTTCTAATTTCTCAAGTCTCCGAATGTAATTTTCAAGCGTCTCACTTCTTGCACCAGGGCGTGCTGCAGATAATGCATCAGCTGCCGCAACAAGAACAGCGATAATAGATGTCGGTTCTTGGTCACCGTGGTGAGAGGCAATACTGTTGATGACAACAGGATGCTCTTTATATTTCGTCGCAAGCTCAACGCCAATTTCTACGTGGCTTCCTTCTACTTCGTGATCAATGGCTTTTCCAATGTCATGCAGAAGACCTGCTCGTTTTGCAAGCTTTGCATCTTCTCCAAGCTCTGAAGCCATGAGACCTGCAAGATGTGCAACCTCAATTGAATGCTTCAGGACATTTTGTCCATAACTTGTACGGAATTTTAAGCGGCCGAGAATTTTGATCAGATCCGGATGCAGACCGTGAACTCCGACTTCGAATGTCGTTTGCTCACCCATCTCGCGGATATAATCATCGACTTCACGGCGTGATTTTTCCACCATTTCTTCAATTCGTGCAGGATGAATGCGGCCATCCTGGACTAGCTTGTCCAGAGCTATCCTCGCTGTTTCACGTCTAATCGGATCAAAGCCCGATAGTATAACAGCTTCAGGTGTATCATCTATGATCAAGTCAATACCTGTTAACGTTTCTAACGTACGGATATTTCGTCCTTCACGTCCGATAATACGACCTTTCATCTCATCATTTGGAAGATTGACTACAGATACCGTTGTTTCAGCCACATGATCAGCTGCACAACGCTGTAACGCAAGTGAAAGAATATTTTTCGCCTTTTTGTCAGCCTCTTCTTTCGCTCGGTTTTCAGATTCTTTCGTCATGACTGCAATGTCGTGGGAAAGCTCATTTTCAACTTGATCCAGAATGATTTGTTTCGCTTCATCTCGAGTTAGACTTGAAATACGTTCCAACTCGGCTTTCTGCAAACGAATCATATCATCCACTTTGCTTTCCATCTCTTCAATATGTTGTTGTCGTTCATTCAGAGAATGATCTCTCTTCTCCAACAGGGACTCCCGTTTATCTAAAGATTCGTCTTTGCGATCAAGATTTTCCTCTTTTTGAAGTAAACGGTTTTCTTGTCTTTGAAGCTCATTTCGTCTTTCACGAACTTCTTGCTCCGCCTCTACACGAAACGAATGAATTTCATCTTTCGCTTCCAAGAGCGCTTCTTTCTTCAATGCTTCCGCATCACGCTTTGCATCCTCAACAATTTGTTCGGCCATGTTTCTTGCGCCGGATATTTTTGCTTCTGCAATGGTTTTACGAACAAAGTAGCCAACAACTAAACAGATTAGGCTCAGCAAAATGGAGATGATCGTAAACATCGTAGGCGACATATTTTCACCTCCTCTTGCTATGAACTTGGTTTTACAAATAAAGTGTCGGCATGTACATTGTTTTGTGTCTCAACATACAGGGCCTTCACAGGGAATGAGATCCTCACTGCCCTTGTCAAGTTTAAATTAGTTATCAATCATGTTAAGAAAAACAAGTGATACATTCCCATTGTAATTGTGTCGGAAATACTTGTCAAGCTAGCCATCTTAGCGTTTGCAAAAGCAGATCAGAATTATTCTTGATTCAGCAGCTGATATACTTTATTGTTCACTTGGCCCAGTTTAGTGTTATTTTGTATATTTGAGAACAAAACAACGATGGTTTGTCCAGATTTGCTAAAGCTGTTCAAAATGTTAAAGCCCGGCACGACACCATGGCTTGAATAGCTACCGGGAGCAACATAAAATCCCATTCCGTATGTGGAACTGCTTCCTGGCGTAAACATTTTTTTATAGCTCTTCTGCGAATACAGTTTGCCGTCTATCAGGGCTTGGTCAAATTTGTACATATCTATAGCACTCATATAAATATCTCCAGCACCGTAAAGCTGAGATAGATCGGGCATATACGGTGTAACCGCTTTGCTGCCTTTCAGCTTATACCCGACAGCAGGATAAGGTTCTTTTTCATATGTTTTGTAAAAGCCTGCATGCGTCATCCCCGCCGGTTTAAAAATATGATTCTTTATATATTGTTCATAGGACTCACCGCTCACTTCAGCAACAATATAAGCAAGAACAGAATAGTTTGAATCCTTGTAGCCCCATACACCCGGCTGACGATTAATTCCCTGACGTTCTATGTCTTTTATTAATTCGTCCGGAGTAATTACGGCGTTTCCTTCAATATGTCCGTTTATTCCCGATGTATGTGTCAGCAGATTTTTCAAAGTAATCGCTTGTCCGTTAGGGAAATGAGGTAAATACGTGCTTACCGAATCACTTGTCTGAAGTTTCCCCTTTTCCTCAAGCTGCAAAATAGCGGTTGCAATCAGCGCTTTTTGTGACGAACCGACATAAAAAGATGTCAAAGGATTATTTCGAACTTTTTGTTTACGGTCTGCATAACCAAAACCTTTATTTGTTACGATTTCTCCATTTCTAACAATCATGGCTGTTCCGCTGAAACCGATCCCATTTAAATAACTGCTGATTTTGTGATTACGGTCCACTGTTTTGATTTGTTTCTCTGATATTTTAGCGGTTTTCCTTTTAACTTCTTTATTCTGGCTGTTTTCTAAAGCTACTGCAGTTTTTTGAAACGGGTTCTTCTCTTCACTATTTCGATGAAGCACATTCCACATCGTTAAGCAAATCATCGCTGCTAAAAAAACAAGCACAAGTTTTCCCCTCTGACTTGGTTGTTTCCGGCTGTGTTTTGCATTTCTTCTGCGGGTCGGGCTTGTCATTCGTTTTTCCTCCCAAAATAAATGCCATTTTGTACACTTTAGACGGATGAAATACTGAAAAAGTTGTCGAAAGTTTTTTGCAAAATAAAAAAGGCTGAGTTTTTTCACCCAGCCTTTTTTATCATTTCATACTGATTTAATTTTTATTCTAATTCTAATTGTTCTAGCGCCTCTTCAGATTCCTGTTGCACTGTTCCGTTATTATCCAAACCGTAATGTTCGCGAATTTGCTCCTGGATCATCAGCATGATATCTTTATTTTCTTTTAGGAACTGTTTCGCATTTTCACGGCCTTGTCCAAGACGTTCCTCTTGGTAAGAATACCAAGCACCGCTCTTTTGTACGATATCTAGCTCGCTTCCAAGGTCGATGATTTCTCCCTCTTTTGAGATCCCTTCACCGTACATAATGTCTACTTCGGCAATACGGAATGGCGGTGCTACTTTGTTTTTGACCACTTTAATTCTCGTTTTATTCCCCATAATGTCATTGCCTTGTTTCAGCTGTTCAGCACGGCGCACTTCTAAACGAACAGACGAATAGAACTTCAGCGCACGTCCACCTGGCGTTGTTTCAGGGTTACCGAACATGACCCCAACTTTTTCACGAATTTGGTTAATAAAGATGGCAATTGTTTTTGATTTATTGATAGCACCTGATAGTTTACGAAGTGCTTGGGACATCAAACGTGCTTGAAGACCAACATGTGAATCACCCATATCTCCTTCAATCTCTGCTTTTGGTACAAGAGCAGCTACAGAGTCAATAACAACAATATCAACTGCCCCGCTGCGGACAAGAGCTTCTGCAATTTCAAGTGCTTGCTCTCCTGTATCCGGCTGAGAAAGTAACAGTTCATCAATGTTGACACCTAGTTTTTGAGCGTAAACTGGATCGAGTGCATGCTCTGCATCAATAAATGCAGCTTGTCCTCCCTGCTGCTGAACTTCAGCAATGGCATGAAGGGCTACTGTCGTTTTACCAGAACTCTCTGGACCATATACTTCGATAATACGGCCTCGGGGATATCCGCCTATTCCAAGCGCAGTATCAAGTGCTAACGAACCACTAGGTACTGTTGAAATACGTGTATCTGTTTGCTCTCCTAGTTTCATAATAGAGCCTTTACCAAACTGTTTTTCTATTTGTTTAAGAGCCATATCTAAGGCTGCTTGACGATCACTCATTCTATTGTTTCCTCCTTTATCAATTCCACTATCTATACTATACCTTGTTTTACGTCATTTGCCAAGAAAAAAACGAACACATATTCGATTTTTTTCTTGGCAGATTTCTTAAGAAAAGAGTGTTTTCTATTAGAAAAAACGCTCTTTTATAAAGGAGTAAACCTAACAAAAAACAAAATTAACTCTCTTTTAATAAGTTGAGTAAGTGATGCAGACCATATTTCACAGCGCGCTTTCGAATGCCTGACCGGCTGCCTGTAAACATCCATTCAAACACGTCCGTCTGGTCTTTCGTAGATAGTCCAATGAACACTTTTCCAACAGGCTGACCCTCTTGGGTATCAGGTCCTGCTACACCCGTAAAGCTAATGCCAATATCACTTCCGGTCAGCTTTCTCACCCCTTCAGCAAGCTCTAAAGCACACTCTTTGCTGACAGCACCATGAGAAGACAATGTTTCTTCCCGGCAGCCAAGTACCTGCTGCTTGACTTGGTTTGTATAACAAACCACACTTCCGTTCAAAATGGATGATGCTCCTTCGAGATCTGTCAGCCATTCGGAGAACATTCCGCCAGTCAGGCTTTCTGCTGCTGCTACTGTTTTCCCGTGCTCGTGCAAAGCTTTGGACGCTTCGCGGACAAGTGATGTATCCCCATATCCGTAGAAGTACTCTCCTACCCGCGCTAAAATTTGCGCTTCTGTTTCTTTTAACAGACGCTCTGTTTCTTTTTCATCCTCATGCTTAGCAGTCAGCCTTAGCGTCACTTCACCGTCAGATGCGAGTGGTGCAATCGTCGGGTTGGTTTGAGCATCAATTAAATCTTCTAGGTCTGTTTCAAGCTGCGATTCACCGATTCCGAAGAAGCGCAGAACAACAGACACGATCTTTTCCTTTAAGCCAAGCTTCTCAGAAATCAGCGGCTTTGCCTCGTTTTCAAACATCGGGTGCAGTTCACTTGGCGGTCCAGGAAGAAGCATATAAAACGTATCGTCTTCTTGAACAAACATACCCGGGGCCATCCCGAAACGGTTCACGAGCACATCAGACCCTTCTAGAACGAGTGCCTGCTTACGGTTGTTCGGTGACATAACGCGTCCGGTCTTTAGAAAGTAGTCTTGAATTGATTCAAATGCTTCTTCATTTAGTACAAGCTCTTTGCCAAGCGTACTCGCAATGGTTTCTTTTGTTAAGTCATCTTTGGTTGGTCCAAGACCACCTGAGAAGATAATAAAATTAGATCTTTCCTGCGCCACCTGAATGGCCTGTTTTAAACGCTCTGGATTGTCACCAACTGCTGTGTGGTAATAAACATTCACACCAATTTCAGCTAGTTGTTTGCTGATGAATTGTGCATTCGTATTCGTAATTTGCCCTAGCAATAGTTCGGAACCGACTGCAATAATTTCTGCTTTTCTCTCTGACTTCAAAGCGTACACGTCCTTTTTAGTTAGAATTCTTTAAAGCTTCCCAGTTTTTTGCAAAGTAATCCCAGCCTGAGACAACAGTGAAGAACACCGCTACCCACATCGCTAGATCACCAAACGGGAATGACACAAGTTCAAACGGCAGGTTATGCAGTAAAAGTGCTGAAATCGCAATGATCTGCGCCCATGTCTTCACCTTTCCAAGCATATTCGCTGCCACTACTTCACCGCCTCCGGCTAATACAAGCCTTAGACCTGTTACAGCAAATTCACGGCTGATGATCACAATCGCCATCCATGCCGGTGTGAGGTTGTATTGAACAAGTATAATTAAAGCAGCTGAAACAAGCAATTTATCTGCAAGCGGATCTAAAAATTTACCAAAGTTCGTCACTAAATTAAGCTTACGTGCGTAGTATCCATCAATCCAGTCAGTTGTTGAAGCGACAATAAACAGGATCGCTCCAACAAGGTGCGTCACTTCGATGCTGACGTCGCCAAAGCGCGCAACACCCCAATCTAGCGGTGCAAGCATAATAATCATAAAAACAGGGATCAAGGCGATCCTAGAAAGGGTTATTTTATTCGGTAAGTTAAACATGAAATCCAATCCTCCAATAATGCAATTTTATTATGTATATAATAGTAGGAACAAAAGAAAAGTCATCTACTTGCTTAAGATGACTTTTCCTTTCCTTTATTCACAATCACAATGTTTTGTGTCATGGTGTCCTTAGGGTCTAATTCGTACTTAAGTGTCTCGTCATTTACCTTGATATCAATTCCAGACGCATTGCCTAGACGGATATCGACCTGAGAAAGATCAGACAGGTCTGTTTTAAACGATTCGCCATCTTTTAGTTCACCCATCTTCAGCACTTTTCCAGATTCGTCTCTTACACGCAGCCATGAAGCTTGCGACGCAGAAATTTTTAACTCCATTTCGTCTGCACCTGATACTTCATACGTTGTTGTCGAGCCTTCTGTATTCGTCGCCTTTAAAGATACAGTTTCATCGTCTTTTGATGAATCATCTTTTTTAGATGATTTTTCTTTATCATCTGACGAAGCTTTTTCTTTTTTCTTTTGATCTTTTGCAAGAGATGAATCCTCAGATACTTCATATTTAGATTCTGATTGCTGAGGGGTCGCCTGATTATTCTTCTGTCCGCTATCATGATTGACCGCCTGCACGATCACATAAATGATGGCGATGACCACAATGATGCCTCCAATAATTAAAATTGTCGGCAATAGTTCAAGCACTTTCGAAGCTGGCTTTGGCAGCTCTCTTTGTGGCTTAATATTCGATAATTTATCAGATACTTCATCGTTATACGTGCTTGGAACATCTTTACGAAATTCTTCGAACAATTGTTCAGGATTCAGTCCAACGGCTTCGGCATATTGTTTAATAAACGCTCTGACGTAAAATTTACCTGGAATAATATCATAGTTTCCTTGTTCGATTGCTAGCAAATAGCGCTTTTGGATCTTGGTCACCGTCTGAAGATCCTCCAGCGACATCCCTTTTTCCTCTCTGGCCTCAACGAGCCGTTTTCCCAATTCAGTCAAAACAAACACCTACCATTACCATATTAAAAATCGAAGCCGGAAAAACCAGAATGATCAAACACTTGTGGTTCTTCAGCGTGTTCATATGTAATCTCTTCGTCTGCGCTATTACGCAATTCAATGATATAGTCGAAATCATCCATTGTATATTCTGAATTTTGAATAAAGATGTCTGGATGCTCGACCACCTTCGTTGCCGGCAGTCTCATAATTTCCCTTAAAAGCTGCAAATGCTTCTCAGAACCTCTTCTTGTCGATACAATCCCATCAATAATAAAGACGTTATCTGGGCTGTATTCATCTGCGATCAGCTGACTTCGGATCGTCTGTTTCAAAAGAGTTGATGATACAAACAGCCATCTCTTGCTTGCACAAACACTCGAAGCCACAATTGATTCTGTTTTTCCGACACGCGGCATTCCGCGAATCCCAATCAATTTATGTCCTTCTTTTTTAAAGAGTTCAGCCATAAAATCAACAAGAAGACCGAGCTCGTCTCTTTCAAAACGGAACGTCTTTTTGTCATCGGCATCACGCTGTATGTATCTTCCATGACGAACAGCTAAGCGGTCACGAAGCTTCGGCTGTCTTAATTTCGTTACTTTTATCGTTTCCATTGTATTTAAAATTGATTCAAGCCGCTTAATTTGATCTGTGTGGTCACAGCGTAAAAGCATTCCGCGTCTTGATACATCAACACCATTAATTGTCACAATATTAATTGAAAGCATCCCCATTAGAGAAGAAATGTCTCCTAAAAGTCCGGGACGGTTTACCTGTATCTCATATTCAAAATACCATTCGAGCTTTGCCAAATGATATTACCCCCTTCATTGTGGCAAATTTTTACCTTCCTTTATCATAAAGCATTTTCACATTTTTAGAAAGCACAATGTTGTGAAACGGTTAAAATAAAAAGAGAGGCACAAACGACCTCTCTTTTTGTTTAGTGCGAGCTATTATTTTCAACTAGCTTGACCATCATATTTGCAATGGCACGCTGCTCATCTTCTGATGCAACGCTCCAAAGGTCAGCAAGTACTCTTTCCTGCTCGTTCTTTGCCTCAACTTCGTTAGCTAGATATCCGCCAATTTCATACGCAAGGTTATTGATGGTCTCATCCTCTAAACCTTTATCCTGCGCATGATTTAAGCGATCACCTAAAAAGTTTTTCCAATGGTCCCAGTTCTCAAGTACAGACATGTCGATTCCTCCATTCGAAAAGATGAATTACAGCCATAGCTTTTGTCATGGAGAGACGAATTATACACGTTTTTTAACAGTACCAGCCGCCATTAACAGATAAAATTTGACCTGTGATATAACTTGACTGTTTTGACGCGAGAAACCAAATGACATCTGCAACCTCCTCAGGCGATGCAAGGCGGCCAAGTGGAATTTCTTCTTCCAGCATTGCGATGTCTTCCTGCGTAAAACGATTCATCATGTCTGTTTTGACAGCACCTGGCGAGACAGCATTTGCTCTAATTCCACTTGGAGCAAGCTCTTTTGCTAACCCTTTAATAAACGCATTTTGCGCACCTTTGACCATGCTGTACAGCACTTCACACGATGCTCCCGTTTCTCCCCATATCGAGCTGACCGCAATGATATGGCCTGCTTTCTTTCGAATCATAGCGGGTAAAAGGGATTGGGTAAGCTCATATGGACTTGTGACATGAAGCTGCACCATACTGGCTAATACGTCTTTTTCTGTGTCTGTCACCAATCCGACATGGCTTCTGCCGCTATTTAAAACAAGAATATCTGGACAGAGCGGCAGACGGCTGACAAGCTCATCTGCTCCGCCCGTTTTAGATAAATCGGCTTGAACGACGTGCGTTTGAATGGAATATGCCCCATCCAAATGAGCGGCGAGGCGCACAGCTGCCTGTTCATTTTTATGATAATGGAGCATCACATGGCAGCCTTCTTGGGCAAGCTTTTTCGCTGCTGCCTGCCCAATCCCGCCACTGGCACCTGTTATCAGCGCCCAACGACTCATCACATTGATTCCTTCTTTCTATATAGAATACCTATTCTTTTCGTTTAAATGGGAACCAGTTGGCTGATCCGAACAATTTCACCATTACAGGTACGAACAATGGTAGCACAACGAGTGCGTACAGTAAAAGTCCTGTAAGGACAAGTGTTGCAATCTGCAGGAGAGACAGCACACCTGATGGAAGCATGGCGGCAAATGTTCCTGCCAAAATAACAGCAGCAGACATAATGACAGACCCCATATTTTTCATTGATTCAGTCATGGCAAACTGGATGTCTTTTGTTTTGTATTCATTGAACCGCTCCATTAAGAAAATCGAATAATCGACTCCGAGCGCCATTAATATGACAAATCCAAAGAATGGTACTGCCCAGTTAATGCCTGGATATCCGAAGAAATGGGTGAAAATAAATTCTGTTACACCGATTGCTGTAAAGTAAGTCAATATGAGTGAACCTACCAAGTAAAGCGGCATGACAAGCGAACGGAATAAAATCACCAAAATAAGGAAAATACCAATCATCATATAAAGCACTGTCTTATTGAAATCTTGGTCTGACAGCTGTTTTAGATCAGCGTTCATACTTGATACACCTGAGACGCCAAATGACGCATCTTTTAGGTTTGTTTCAGGAAGTGCCCGCTCGACAGAAGCTTCCACTTGTTTAATCGTCGACAAGGCGTCATTTCCATATGGATTTTTCTCTAAAATGACATCAATCTTTGTCATCTTGCGATCATCTGACATGTATGAATCAAATACTTGCTTAAATGCTTTATTTTTCAAGACGTCTTTTGGAATAAACCAGCCGGCCATGTCTTGATCTGGTGCATTTTTCAGTTCGTCTAAGTAGTCACCTGCACCCAGTAAGCCGCTCGAAATTTTCTCCAGTCCATTTACACTTTTGTTCAGGCCGTCTGTCAGCTTGGTTAGATCATCTCCAAAGCCGCCAATCTTTTCTTTCATTTGCTTTTGGCCATTAATGATGTCCCCCGCTCCATTTGCAAGCTTTGGAATATTATCGGCTAATTGTCCTTGACCTTTAGACGTTTGATCCAGTCCATTTTCAACTGCATCTAAGCCAGCAATGAGTTCATCGATTTGATTCGTCAAGACTTTTTGCTGCTCAGAAGCTTTTGCGATAAAGGCATCAGCTGCTTCAAGCTGCTTTCTAGCTTCTTTCGCTTGTTTGGCATAGCTGTCTGCCTGTTTCGCCCCTTCTTGCAAGGTCGCAGAAAGTTCATTGTACGAAGCTTTAATCGCTTGATACGATTGATTTTCTTTTACCTGCGGGATTTGCTTTTCAAGGGTACTAAATTGTGTATTTACTTGTTTGATTAACGCTTTTACATCTGCTGCGGCAGAGGATGACGTATCCACTTGCGCTAATGCTGCCTTTAATTCTTTGGAAATGCTTTTATACAGTGAAACTTGCTGATTCACTTGTGCGACTTGAGCCATTAATTCCTTTTTTGCACCTTTGATTTCATCTTTAATGGCTGCTACACCTTTTTTATTCTGGTCGATGCCGTTTTGCAATTTTCTTAAGGATTTTTCAACATTTTGAATCCCTGTTTGCACAGATTCTGTACCAGAAATCAATTTGTTAATGCCTTTTCCTGATGATTTGATTTGCGGTGTTTGATCCTCAATGGATTGACTCATTGTCGTCAGTGCATCTTGGATATTTTTCAAGCCTTCATTGCTTTTATCAAGTCCTGTGTTCAGTTCTTTGGCTTGTGATTTCACGTACAGATCACTCAGCCCTTTACCGACAGGACGGGTGGCACTTCTCACTTTACTGACCCCATCTGTTTGTTCAATTGCACGGCTGAGTTTTTCGATGGCAATCAGCCCTTCATTGTTGTCTAAAAGGTCAGATGATTTCACGACCACTGTTGCCGGAAGTGCTTCACCCGGTCCAAACTTATCAGAAATGGTATTGAATGCGTTAACCGATTCGTATTTATTACCAATTTCATCTAAGCTGTTATAAGAAAGAGTTCCTTTATACATGAGAATTGGCGGAAGCGTAATGATTCCTACAATTAATAAGCTGAAAAGCGGTTTCTTAAATGAAAAACGGCCTGCTGTTTCCCACATTTTTGACTGCGGATGGGCAATATCGCCTTTAATCGGCCAAAATAACACTTTTCCTAAAACCGCCATAAAGAACGGCACAATCGTGAGAAGAGCCACAATGAGCACACCAACCCCAACTGCTACTGCAACAGCTGATTTATAAAGCTGGAATTGTGCGAGACCAATACATGTAAAACCGATCAGAACCGCAATTCCGCTGAATAAGACGGTCTTTCCTGCTGTTTTATACGTAATCAGAATCGCTTCAATTTTATCTTTACCGTGTGCGATCTCTTCCTTAAAGCGGCTGAGAAGCAGTATGCAGTAGTCCGTTCCAATTCCAAACATGATCGCGACCATAAAGATCTGAGTAAAGGTCGAGAGCGGAAAGTCTACATATTTTACTAAATAAGCCACGATTGATTGACTCACCAAGTAAGACAGTGCCACTGCGACTAACGGAACGAAAGGCGCCACAGCTGACCTAAAGACAAGAACAAGAACGACGAGAATAAACCCAATCGTAATGAACTCTGTTTTCTTCAGGCCTTCCTGCGAACTTGTGATGACATCATCATCAATTAACGGCTGCCCTGTCATTTCAAATTTCAGGTTTAAGCTTTTTAGCTTTTCATTGACTCTTTCTTTAAAGTCGGACGCTTTGATTTTGTTTGAGTCATATGTAACTGGCACAAGGAGTGTCGTTTGATCTTTAGAGAGCATTTGTTTTTTGATATCTTTATTGGCTTCAAAGTAAGAAGTGATGTCCTCTATGTGGAGATCTTGATCTTTTTCTAAAATATCCATTGCCTTTTTTAAAGATGTTTCTCTTTCTTTCACAATGTTCTTTTCTTGAAAGACAATGACGATTGATTTTTCTGTATCGCCGTTTTCAGACATTTTCTTTAATAAATGATTGGCATATGAAGACGGATAGCCGTCTGGTACAGAGATTTGCCCTTTTTCTTTTGTTAATTGCGCCATATTAGGAGCGGTGATGAGTAACACTGCCGCTAATACGATCCACAGAATCGTGATCAGCCATCTACCTTTTATAATTGCTCTCATTAGTACTTTGTGCCTCCTCTTCGATGATCACTTGATAGATCTTTTCATATGTTTGAATAAATGATTCCATTTCCTTTTCTTCAAGCTTTTCAAAATAAGACCGAACCAGGTCTTGAATCTGCTTTTCCATTCGGCTGACCACTTCTTTGCCTTTTGGCGTGACGTACAGGTGAACATTTCTTCTGTCAGCTTGATCATGTTCACGAAAAATATAGTTTTTCGTAAAAAGACGGTTGGTCATCGATGTTACAGCACTTTTGTTTACATTACATACATTAGCAAGGCCCGTAGATGTACACCCTGGATGTAAATTGATGTATCGAAGCGAGTAATATTGATCAAGTGTCAGCTCTTTATCAAGCTTTTCCGTGATCATACTCGATACTTTTTTCTCCATCATGAGATAGACATCTGCGTATCTCTGGATGAGCTGGGCAATTTTATTTTGTTCCATACGCTGCTCCTTTTTAGTTTAAGTGTTTAACTATTAAAGAGTTTAACTAATGACCAAAACAATTGTCAATGAATATCCTCCCAAATAAAACGGCTTTTTCAATGAACATAAAAAAGACAAACTCTGCCGATATGAGTTTGTCTTTTTACATTTATTTTGTTTTTGGGACGACTTTGAAAACAGACATCCGTTCTTCATCAATTTCTTCATCTAAAATTTGCTGAATATCAGTCAATTGAATTTGTTCCAGCATTGTGACGACATCAAATAAGCTCATGTCTAAGAATGCATATCGAGTAAATTGGTTCGCAATATATTCTGGAGAATTCATGGCTTTTAAAAAGCTGCCGATTTTTTTCTTGCGTGCAAGTTCAATTTTCTCTTCTGTCATGAGGCTTTTTGCTTGAAGAAGGGTTTCTTTTAATACCTTTGCGAGTTGATCAGGATCATTTGTATCCCCGCCAACTGAAGTAAAGCCAAAGCCGCCCTCTTCTGTATAATCGTAGCTGAATGTTTCATCAATTAAGCCTTTTTCATACATCTGTTCATATTGTAAGGAACTTTTGCCAAACAGCGTCTCTAAAATGAGGTTCATCCCAAGCTCATGCTTTAGCAGCTGATTTCCTTTTTTATGCGGATTCTTTGTTTTCAAACCGAACATACATTTAGAGCCTTGTACGTTCATTGGAAGTTCGTATTCTTTCCGGTACACACCTTCTGGCTCATTGATGTCTTTTCGTTTGATCTCCGGCTTATCTGTAAATGGCTTTTTCGCCTGATTCGCTCTGACTTGATCTAAAATTTGCTTCGGATCAACAGGCCCGACGACGAATAGAAGCATATTGCTCGGGTGATAGAACGTTTCATAACATTCATACAAATGATCTTTTGTAATAGGGGCAATGCTCTCTACTGTTCCAGCAATATCTATTCTCACAGGATGCTCTTGATATAAATTTTCAATCAGACCAAAGAATAAACGCCAGTCCGGATTGTCATCATACATGTTAATTTCTTGACCAATGATGCCCTTTTCTTTTTCGACTGTTTTTTCAGTAAAATAAGGCTCTTGAACAAAATCAATGAGTGTCTCAAGGTTTTGTTCGACATTTGAGGTGCTTGAGAATAAATAAGCCGTTCTAGTAAACGTTGTAAAGGCGTTTGCGGATGCTCCCTGTTTACTAAAAGTATGAAACACGTCTCCATCTTCTTTTTCAAACAGCTTATGCTCTAAGAAATGGGCAATTCCGTCAGGCACTCGAATCATGTCTTCTTTGCCAAGCGGCACAAATTCGTTATCGACAGAGCCATATTTTGTTGTAAAGGTCGCATAGGTTTTGTTAAACCCTTGCTTTGGCAGCACATAGACGTCAAGTCCGCTTTCCATTTTTTCGTGATAGACCGTTTCTTGCAGCTGATCGAAATGAATTGTTTTCACTGTCATGAAGCACCCTCCGTTCCTTTAAGAAAATAGGTCGTATCCCATTCAATTTTCTGACCCACATTGATGATGTCCTCTTTTGTCACTCGGTCTAATGCTTCTAAAAAGGAATCAAGGGTTTCCCCAGTTGGCACAACGGCATGCTGATACAAATATTCTGCTGTCCCATAAGACGTATCGATCGTTTCGAGCAGCTGATTTTTGACGACTGCTTTTGTTTGATCAATCGCTTCATCTGAAAAATCACCTTTTTGCATCGCTTCAAATTGTTCTTTGATGATGTCCACTGCCTGCTGGTAGTTGCCGACTTCAATCCCTGACATGACCATCATCAAGCCTTTAAAGCTTTCAAGTCTAGACACAGCGTAGTAAGCTAGACTTGCCTTTTCACGAACATTAATGAATAGCTTAGAATGCGAGAAACCGCCGAATATGCCATTAAACAAATGCAGCGCCGGATAATCTTTATCTGCAATCGTTGTATGTGTACGAAAGCCAATATTCAGCTTGCCTTGTTTCACGTCCTCTTCATCAATGACTTCTTTTGGTTCATTTTGAGGTCTTGCTGATTCAGCCTGCTGTTTGACTGGTTCTCTTTCACTTGTTTTAAAGTATTGGGAGACCATGCGGCTGATGTCTTGTTCGTCAACATCTCCGACAACATAAAGATCAAGCTGGTTTGATTGAAGCGCATGCTCATAAGCTTCAAAGAGCGAGTGAGGTGTGATTGCGTCGATGTCTTCCATTTCGCCATTGACGTGCAGCGCATATGGTTCACCTTTACACATTTCCTGCACGAGTCTTAAGTTCGAATAACGCATTTTGTCATCATAAACTGCCTGAATTCGCTGTTTTAATGTGCGTTTTTCTTGGTCTACATATAATTGACTAAACACTCCTTCTTCAACATACGGGTGGAATAATAGGTCAGATAGTAAGGCAATCCCTTTTTCTAGTAAAGGGGTTTGATCCTTTAAATATTTTTCATTCGCCATTTCTAGGCGAAAGGTAATGATGTGATTCTCACCTTTTTTCGCCATGTCGGCGGAAACGGTTGCTCCATAGAGCTCATCAAAATAGGCACGCAGTGCGCCTGTTTTCGGCATCTTTTCTGTTCCTCTTAACAGCACATGCGGGAAAAGAGAACGCATGGTGACGTCATCTTTGGATAGCGGTGCAAGCATTTTAAAAAGGATTGTCACGGTTTTAAATTTTTCTGTTTTGACAATATGAGTATGAAGACCCGGTGTGTCCAGTGTCTTCTCTTGTAAGTACGTCATGAGAAACCTCCTTTGTTCATCCTATTTATTATGTATTAGAACATAGCTGATATATACGTGAAACAGCCATTTAATAGACATTATATCAATCAGAGGAAAGGATAGGAAATAAAAACGCCTCTGCTCATAGCAGAGACGCCAGTCGTTATTTCATTCTAAACGGCCACCAATTCCATTTACCAAAAATACGAACCATGACCGGAATAAAGAGGGGCAATACAACAAAAGCATATAATAAAAGTCCAATGAGTACGACTGTTGCAATTTCAACAAGCGATAATACTCCTGATGGCAGCATAGCAGCGAACGTACCTGCTAAAATGGCCACTGCAGAAATAATAACAGAACCCATATTTCTCATCGCTGATATCATCGATGCTTGTACATGCTCTCCCTTCCATTCATTAAAACGATCCATGAGGAAGATGGAATAATCGATCCCGAGCGTCACAAGAATGACAAAGCTGAAAAATGGGACAGCCCAGCTGACACCATCGTAGCCAAAAAATGTTTTAAAGATCCATTCTGTTAACCCGATTGATGTAAAGTACGTTAAAATCAGTGAAAGTGTTAAGTATATCGGCATGACGATTGACCGTAATAAAATAATTAAAATAATAAAAATACCAATTAACATGAAGATAACAGTTCGAATAAAGTCACCGTCAGACGTTTCTTTTAAGTCCACATTTAAGCTTGAGATACCAGATACACCGTATTTGGCATTTTTGAGTCCACTTACAGGTAAATATTGATCAAGGGTTTCCTCAATTTTCGCGACACCTTTCATCGCTTCATTGCTGTATGGATTCACATTTAAGATGACTTCAAAAGTCGTTAATTTACGATCTGGAGACATATACGTATGAAAGATTTGCTTAAATTCTTGGCGTTTCAGCACTTCTTCTGGAATAAACCAGCCCGTTATTTCTTCATCTGGCGCTTGCTGAAGCTGCTTTAAGTAGCCGTCAGCCTCGGTGAAGCCGCTTTTGACCTGCTCAAGCCCTTCAATACTTTCACCTAATCCATCTGTTAACAATGTAAGTTTTGATGAAAGCTGGCTAAATCCTTTTTTGATGGCTTTTTGGCCGTCTGTCAGCTGATCTGCACCATCTTCGATTTTAGGCATTTCTTTAATCAATTGTTTTTGGCCCTCATTTGTTTGGTCAAGGCCGTCATAAATTTGATCAAGCCCATCCATGAGCGCTTGCACTTGGCGTCTTACTTCTTTTTGCTTGCTTGATAAGGTTTGAATCACTTGATCTGCCTGCTTGATCTTTTGCTTAAAGTGAGCGGCTTCCTCTTCATATACACTCATTTGATCCCCTGCTTGATCAAGCATTCCTTTTGTTTCTTTGAATACCTTCTTGATTTCTTTATATTCATCCATGTCTTTTACTTCTGGAAGACGATTTTCTAGTGCTTCAAATGAAAGATTTTCATAGGATGCCCTTACTTTCTTAATGGTTGTCATCAGCTGCTGATTCGATTTCGCATGGCGTTCAAGTGTATTCACCACTCGCTCTAGCTCTTGAAGCATCGTTTCGCTGCTGCGATATTCTTGCTCTAATTCTTTTTTCGCTTTTTTGATTTTACTTCGAATGGTGCCGACGCCTTCCTTACTGCGTCTCACTCCATCTTCTAAAGAGATTAAGGATTCCCTAACTTCTCCGATACCGCTTTTGATTGCTTTTGTTCCATCAATCAGCTGGTCAATGCCTTGAGCGGATTCTTCAATTTTTGGTTTTTGTTTGAGAAGAGCGAGATTTGTTTCGGTCAAGCCATCTGAAATTTTCCCGATTCCTTCATGGCCTTTGCCGAGTTCTCCTCCAAGCTCTTTCGCTTGAGATGTGACATAAAGCTGGCTCAGCCCGTCCCCAACAGGCCGCGTGACACTGCGGACTGTTTTGACTTCGTCAATGTCATTTAATTTACGAGTCAGTTTTTCAATCATGACAATGTTTTCCTGATTATCCAGCTTATGATCATTTTCGACAAGCACATTCAGCGGCAGCGCTTCACCAAAGCCAAATTGCTCTGATATCGTATTAAATGCTGACACCGACTCATACTTATTCCCAATTTCATTTAAACTGTTATAAGATAGGGTGCCGTCGTACATCAGAATAGGAGGCACCGTAATAAGAGCGACTAACCCTAAGCTGATCAGCGGCCTTTTAAATGAAAAACGCCCAGCCCATTCCCACATTTTACTTTGCGGATGCCGAATGTTTTCTCTTTTAGATGGCCAGAATAGAGATTTTCCGAAAACAGACATAAAAAAGGGAACGATGGTGACAAGGGCAATCAGCAGAATGCCTACTCCAACGGCAACACTAACGGCTGATTGATACAATTGGAATTTAGCAAATCCAATACTTGAGAAGCCGACTAACACGGCTAAGCCGCTGAAAAATACCGTTTTCCCTGCACATTGATATGTGACGATAATCGACTCTTTGACATCACGGCCTTGCCCGATCTCCTCTTTAAAACGGCTTAACAGCAGGATGCAATAATCCGTTCCGATACCGAACATAATGGCTACCATAAAAATCTGAGTAAAATTAGATAGAGGAAATTGTGTATATTCTACGAGAAAAGCCACAATACACCGGCTGACAGCGTAAGAAATGCCTATCGTAATGAGCGGAACAACAGGTGCCAATATCGATCTGAAAACAATGATTAAAATAAAGAAAATAAAAATCATCGTGATAAGTTCAGTTTTCTTCAGACCTTGTTGAGAGCTTTGAATGACATCTGAATCCACAAACTTTTGACCCGTTATTTCATATGAGACATGATAGGGCTTTAAAACTTCCTCAATTTGTTCTTTAATCTTCACAGCTTTTGTTTCGTAGTGGTCGAATTTGAATGGAACAAGAAGTGTACTTTTATCCTTTGATAAAAGTTGTTTTTGAATGTCCGGATCTACATGAAAATACGAAGTAATTCCGTCAATGTGGAGTTCTGGGGCATTTGACATGAGTGCAGCTAAAGCCTTTTTTAATTCCTGCTCTTTCGCAGGGAACAGATGTTGTTCGGAGAATACAAGCACACCTGTATCTTTTTTCCCGTTCTTATCTGACAGCTTATCCAATAGGTGAAGTGCCTCAGCTGTTGGTGTCCCCTCCGGAACCTTTAATTGCCCTTTTTCTCTTGTTAATTCCTCTAAATCGGGCGCAGTAATAAACAGAATCACAGCTGTTATCATCCACACCACTAATACAATCCATCTTGCTTTAATTATTTGCAACATAGCTGCTTCAAGCTCCTTCTACTTCTTCAATCAATTTGCTGTATTTGAGCGTGTCTGAAGTGCTGACTGCGTCTCCTTCAAATGGCAGGATGACCTATTCAATTGTCCTTTCGTGTTGAAGAAGCATATCTCCATCATCAGCACGCGAGCTCAATTTCTGCCTAAAGAAAGACAGAAAATGAATGTTTTTGAACACCTCCAATTTGGGATAATTTAAAAGATATTACTATACATTAGTTTAACTATCAAAATTTTACATGTCAATTTATAAAAAAGAAAAAAGATGGCAAAATACCATCTTTTTTCTATATTTAAACCGTTTTCAATCGTTCACTCTCATCCTCTTCATCTGGCTGGATGAAAAAGAGGACCAAAAATAGTGAAATGAGACTGCAAATGGTCGAGAGAATAAAAACAATGGAGTCCCCTTTATCCATTAGATAGGCAAAAATCGGAGGTCCTAAAGCAACACCGATAAAACGCATACTGCTATAAAATGACGTAATGGTACCGCACTGCTCTTTTTCAATTCCTTCTGTAATCAGCGCATCAAGTGCAGGCAGCACAATACCGATGCCCACTCCGCCAATGCTTAAACAGATAAACAATACGAAAAAGCTGTGATTCCACCATAAAAAAATATAAGAAAGTGATAACAAAGCCATCCCTACGATTAAAAAGATTCTCATTTTTCCTTTTTCTTTTCCAATCGTTTTTCCAGCAATGTAGGAACTGATTGATAGAAAAAGGAGCGGAATACTCAGCAGGAGTCCTTTTTTAACGCCTTTTATTTGATAAGCTGCCTCGAGGTTATCGGATAAGTAAAAAAGCACACCAAAAAGAAGAAACATAATAAAACCGCCAATAGCAAAAATGGCATAAAGCCAGCGTCCCTCATGCTTAAAAATGGTCTTTGTTGATTTTAAAAATTCTTTAAATGTAGGCGGGTCCTCCTCTTTTTTCGCCGACTCTACCATGAACAGTACCATGAGAAAGCTGATGATCGAAAAGAACGGAATGAACCAAAACGGCACAAACCAAAACCATGAAGCAAGAAGTGCCCCAATAATAGGGCTTAGTACCTTACCTGCTGTATTAGAGGTTTCAATGGCGCCAAGTCCGGCACTGACCTCTTCATCATCATGAAACAAATCTCCAATAAACGGCATAACGACAGGTGCGGCTCCAGCTGAACCAATCCCTTGAAGGACCCTGCCAAATAGAATCCACATATAAGGTTCTTTCATGATCGTTGAGGCGACTGCTGCCACAGCTCCTCCAAGTCCAGCGATTAAAAGACACGGCAGCAGTACCTTTTTCCGCCCAATCCGGTCTGATAAGTAACCGGCGATTGGAATACATAAGATGGCTACAACCGAATATACCGTAATAATGAGAGAGACTTGAAAGGAAGTAATCGAGAGTTTCTTTTCTATCTCTGGCAATACTGGTATTAACATCGAGTTCCCTAGTGTCATGATTAGAGGCACTGATGATAATGCAATGATATTCTTTTTACTGACTGTTTTCTCGCCCAACATCATTCACCCAATTCTATATACTGTTACGTATTAGTGTGGCAAGTTTGACGAGTATTATGTATGGGCGAACAAAAAGCAGCCGCCTATGGAAGCGACTGCTTATTAAAATCGTTTGCGTATGACATGAAAGCTGAATTTATCCGCTCGAAAATAATTGAGGGAGTATAAGACCGGCTGATCATCCTGATCATAGTGCATTTGTTTCAGTAATAATAAAGCCGTTTCAGGGTCACAATCTAGAATCGGTGAGACCTGATCGTGGTAGCCAATTGGTTCAATATCAGCAACTGCATATTTAATCCCGCTGTGCGGTTCTCTTCCAAACAGCTCAAAAAGAGACTCTTCTTCATGTGTAAAAGAAGCGGGAAGATGTTTGACCGGAATTTTATCTAAACAATAAACAACTGGCTGCCCATCTGCCGTTCGAACGCGTTCCATTGAAAAAATCCCATCAGATTTATCACACTGAAAACGAATGACATCATTCTCTGTTGGCTCCCCTTCTTGCGAGGATAAAAAGATGGTGCCAGGCGTCATATTGACCTGCTCAATCATTTTCGTAACACTTGTCAGCTGTTCTATGCCTGTCGAAAAAAGCGGTCTTGAATTGACGAAAGTCCCTACCCCATGCCTTCTAATTAAATACTTCTCTTCTTCTAATATACGAAGGGCCTCACGCAGTGTCGCTCTGCTCACACCTAAAAGTTTTGAGAGCTCAAACTCAGAAGGCAGTTTTTCTTTTTCAGCATATACACCTGTTTGAATATCTTCTTTAATACGGTCAATCACTTTCAAATATAAATGGCGATTGTCTGTTTTGGTCGACATGTTTTCCCTCCGTCTAATCAATGCAAATGATAAGATGAGAAATCTCTATTCCGAGATAAGTTGAACATAACTATATCATGTTTTTGCAAATAAATAAATAGTCTGACATCCAGTTAACATAATCATACTATTGTTTACTGTTTTTCAGGAAAGCTCTCTTCAATTTATGAAGAGAGCTCGTCATATTGTTCTTTTGAGAGCAGAACTTCTCTCGGTTTACTTCCTTCATACGGGCCTACAACGCCTCGCTCTTCCATTGCGTCAATGAGACGTGCCGCCCGGGTATAACCGATGCGAAATCTTCTTTGCAGCATAGAAACAGAAGCCGTCTGCATACCGATGATCAATTCTACTGCTTCATCATATAGATCATCTTCCACAGCCGCAAGCTGATCCTGCGTTTCTTCGCTCGGAATCATTTCCTCTTGGTATTGTGCTTTTTGCTGTGTGATCACGTGATCCACAACATGTTCCACTTCTTCATCTGATAAAAAGGCGCCTTGCACACGAACCGGCTTGTTTGCACCAACAGGTAAAAACAGCATGTCCCCTCTGCCCAGCAGCTTTTCTGCGCCTCCCATATCAAGGATCGTCCTTGAATCGGTTTGAGAGGATACGCTAAAGGCAATACGGGACGGGATGTTGGCTTTAATGACACCTGTAATGACATCGACAGAAGGTCTTTGTGTGGCGATAATCAAATGAATTCCCGCAGCACGAGCCATTTGAGAAAGTCGTGTAATGGAATCTTCCACATCAGAGGAAGCGACCATCATTAAATCTGCAAGCTCGTCTACAATGACAACAATATAAGGAAGCTCTGGCTGTTTAGCATCTTCTGTTTGATTCATCCGTTTAATGTAATCATTGTATCCTTCAATATTTCTTGTCCCCGTATGCGAAAACAATTCATAGCGGCGTTCCATTTCGCTGACTACTTTTTTAAGGGCCTGCGAGGCTTTCTTAGGGTCTGTTACGACAGGAGCCAAAAGATGCGGAATGCCGTTATACACATTTAATTCAACCATTTTCGGATCAATCATCATCATTTTCACTTCATGAGGCTTCGCTCTCATGAGAATGCTTGTAATAATACCATTGATACACACACTTTTTCCGCTTCCAGTCGAACCTGCTACAAGCAAATGCGGCATTTTGTTCATTTCAGCAAGCACAGCTTCACCCGAGATATTACGGCCGAGTCCAATGAGGAGCTTAGCATTTGGACGGTCATTTTGCTTCGATTCTAATACCTCTTTTAATGAAACCATAGCAATTTCTGCATTCGGAACTTCGATGCCGATGGCTGATTTACCAGGAATCGGCGCCTCAATACGAATGTCCTTTGCTGCAAGGGCAAGGGCTAAATCATCACTTAGATTGACGATCTTACTGACCTTCACGCCGACATCTGGATATACTTCATATTTGGTCACAGCTGGACCTAAATGAACCTGTGTGACTTTTGCTTTCACACCAAAGCTTTGGAATGTTTTTTCAAGTTTTCTGGCATTTTCATAAATATTTTTCTTATCTGTTTGCTGACCTGAATGCTGAGGCTCTGCCAAAATATCAAGTGACGGCAATTCATAATCTTTGTTTTCAAGTTCTGTAAATGTCATCGGAGGCGCCTCTTTTGGTTCATCGGCTGTATCTGATTGAACTGGTGCACTTTGCACAGAGTCCTGAAGAGGCGCTGTCTCTTTTGCCGCCTGCTTTTTTTGAACCGTCGGGGTGAGAATGTCATCTCTGTCTGCAAAGCTTGAAATAATCGGCTGGCTATTATCAGAAGACGACGTTTCCTCTTCGATCAAGATCAGATCATCCTCGTCTTCTTCTTGAATGCGTGAACGTTTTTTCTTTTCACCTGTTTTCTGAGAGGACGCGCTCTTTTTGGCCTGCCTGATTCCTTTCATATCTTCAACAAACGCTTTCCACTGCTTCACCATAAATTGTGATACAGGAATCGTCACTTTTTTCACCATTTCCTGAAGGGATCGGTTTGTAATCAGGACAATTCCAATCAGCATCAGAACAATCGCCATGATTTGCGAGCCTGCTTGCGCAAATAAGAAATAAGAAGCAGCAAACAATACGGCGCCGATCATGCCGCCCCCTAAATCAGGCGATCCTGTTTCACCTTTCATATCCATCAAGAAAAGCTCAAATGTATTTCTAATCACACTTTGAGAGCCAATGACGCCAGCAGATGAAAGATGCTGAAAGAGCTTCACATGTGACAAAAGCAAGATGCTCGCAATGATGCAGTAGAGACCTGCTTTTCTTCTTGTTAAAATATCTGGGATTTGTTTTTTCCAGAAAATCGTCACACCAAAAAGAAATAATCCGATAAGGCAGAGAATGAACCATTCACCTGCAAAGAATCGGAATAGATGTACAAAGGTTTGTCCAACAACGCCCAGCTGTAAAATGGCAATGATCGCTATGGCAATACAGACTAACCCATTTAATTCATATTTCAGTTTTAGCTGTTTATTTTGTTTTTTTCTCGTTTTCCGTTTTCTCTTTTTAGCCATACTCATCACCTTACTACGAAAGAAAATATAACCTACCGAAAGATCAGAAAGAAAGCAGCCTGGTTTTGGCTGCATCTTGTTGTAAGTTTTCCCTTTATTATAGCATAGAATCATTCATATGAGTCGGTTTGATTGGTGCCTAAATGTAACTTCAATCGCTTGCCTGGTGCAAGCTCTTGATTGAGAAAATCCATTGGATTGGTGCTCATGACTTGAACGATTTCTGCTTCATCTTCTTTCATTTCAACCATCACTGGCACACCTTGAATGTTTACCTGCTGGAGTTTGCGTTCTCCCTGTTCCTCAGCATAAATGGCTTCATATGGCATAGGCGTATATAAAATCATTGGATCAGCCCCTCGTTTTGAGATGCCCTGTCTCCGATAAGTTCGTTCAACTTTTTAATCGCTTGTCCTACACCGCCCACTTCATTCATGAGTCCGTATTCTGCTGCCTCATGACCAACGACATTTGTTCCGATGTCTCTCGTCAAATTGCCTTTTGAGAACATGAGCTCTTTAAACTTCTCTTCTGTAATGTTGGAGTGGCTTGTGACAAAGTTAATGACTCTTTCCTGCATTTTATCTAAGTATTCAAAGGTTTGCGGAACACCAATCACAAGACCTGTTAAACGCACAGGATGAATGGTCATCGTAGCTGTTTCTGCAATATACGAATAGTCACACGATACAGCAATCGGGACACCTATCGAGTGGCCGCCGCCAAGCACAATCGAGACAGTTGGCTTTGATAAAGAAGCAAGCATTTCTGCAATCGCAAGTCCCGCTTCAACATCTCCCCCTACTGTATTTAAGATGATCAGAAGACCTTCTATTTTAGGGTTTTGTTCAACGGCTACGATTTGTGGAATGACATGTTCGTATTTGGTTGTTTTATTTTGCGGTGGAAGCTGCATATGGCCTTCAATTTGTCCAATAATGGTGAGGCAATGGATATTTGTATCTTGCGGCAGCTGCGGAACGGCTGTTTCACCAAGCTGCTGTATTTTGCTCATAATGCTGTCTTTTTCTTCTGGCTTTCGCTCAGGCTGCTGTTCATTCTTTTCGTCCATTTGTCTCCATCCTTTCCTCAAACTCTTCTCCTATTATGAACAAATAGGGCATATTCCATCCGCATTCCTCATGCCACATCAAAAAAGCCCAAAGAGCTTATACTCTTTGGGCTTTATTCATCACACTTCCATAATAATTGGAATGATCATCGGCTTACGTTTTGTTTTTTCATATAGGAATTGATTTAGCACATCGCGCATGGATTGTTTCAATGTTGACCATTCAACAATTGAGTTTTCCGTTTGCTCTTTGACAATCCCTTTGACCATTTCTGTTGCTTTCACAATCAGCTCTTCGGATTCTCTTACATAAACAAATCCTCTTGTGATGATTTCAGGTCCAGAAATTAACTGTTTCTTTTGTTTATCGAGCGTAATGACAACAATCAAGATGCCGTCTTGAGACAATAGACGTCTATCGCGTAACACGATGTTTCCGATATCACCAACGCCAAGACCATCGATCAAAATGTTTCCTTGGTGAACTTTTTCACCGATTTTGACATTCTGTCCTCTAAACTCAACAACATCTCCTTTATCAATCAAGAAAATGTCACTGCGTTTCATGCCTACTTCTTCAGCAATACGAGAATGTGCTTTTTGCATACGATATTCGCCATTCACCGGAATTAAATACTTCGGTTTTAGTAAGTTCAGCATTAGCTTTAACTCTTCTTGGCAGCCATGTCCAGATACATGTACACGTTTTTGCGCAAAAATGACTTGTGCTCCGCTTCTTGTAAGGAAATCCACTGTTTTAGAGTATGTGAGTTCTTGTCCAGGAAGAGGTGTAGATGCAATCACAACTGTATCATCTTTTTCAATATGAAGCTGTTTGTGATTTTGCTTCGCCATTTTTGTTAAAGCAGCAAGCGGCTCTCCGTGGCTTCCAGCGGTCAGGATAACCACGTCGTTTTTCGCCATTTTCTTCACTTCTTGAACGGGTACAAATAATTCTTCGTCTGCTGTAACATAACCAAGCTTGATCGCCAGCTGAAGGGTTGTCATCATATTTTTCCCTGCAACGGCAAGCTTACGGCCATTTTGATTTGTTGCATTAATGATTTGCTGCACGCGGTTAATATTAGATGAAGACACAGCAACGATCACACGATTTTCAGCATTGTACATCGCATTTGAGATTTCGTCTTGGACGAGCGCCTCAGAAGGTGTATAGCCTGGTTTTTCAGCATTTGCACTGTCTGAAAGTAGTGCTAAAACGCCGTTGTTTCCAATTTTCGCAATCTCTCCGATGTCACAGGCTTGGTTAAGCGCTGGGGTTTGATCAAATTTAAAATCACCTGTGCATACGATTGAACCAAGAGAGGTTTTGAAGCTGATCCCAACTGAATCAGGAATGCTGTGATTCGTTCTAAAGAACGATACTTTTGTTGTTTCAAAAGTAATAACTGATTTTGCATGTACCTCACGCAAATCAGCTTTTTGATTGAAGCCATACTGCTTTAATTTTTCTCGAAGTAACGCAAGGGTCAGCTTCGTTCCGTAGACTGGTACAGACAATTTGCTCAAGCAATGGAATACGCCTCCGATTGCTTCATCATGTCCGTGGGTAAGAAAAATTGCTTTCACCCGATCAGCACGCTCTGTTAAATAAGAGATATCAGGAATGACGACGTCAATGCCCAGCATTTCATTTTCTGGATGCATTAAACCTGCATCTACTACATATATGTCCGAATCAATCTCAATGACATATAGGTTTTTTCCGATTTCTCCAACGCCTCCGAGTGCAATAATTCTTACGTTCTCTGTATTTTTCTTTTTCAAAATTCTTATCCTCCTAGTCTCAAGCCCGTCCATCATCGCTTAATGCTATTATAACTGAATCTAATTTTAGAAAACAAGATGAAGTCACATTTTAAGAAAGTGTTTATGTATAAAAAACGGTCATACTCAGGGACATCTGAGAATGACCGCTTACGAAATCTTTTGTTTTGATCAGCTGTTTAAAACGCTGCTTAAATCCAGTCTCTCTTCTTCTGACAAAGGCAAAAGCGGAAGACGAACAGATCCGACGTCTAGTCCTTTCAGCTGAAGGGCTGTTTTGACAGGCGTTGGATTTGGTGCTGAGAAAAGCTGTTTCATGATTGGAAGCAGCTTTTGATGGATCAATGCTGCATTCGCTGTTTGGCCTGAAGCATAGCTTTTCAGCATTTGCTGCATATCCAGTCCTACGATATGAGACGCAACAGAGACAACTCCTTTTGCACCAACAGATACAGCTGGAAGTGTTAAGCTGTCGTCCCCTGAATATACGTCGAAATCTTCTGGCGTCTCTGCAATGATTTTTGTCATAGCATCAAGATCGCCGCTTGCTTCTTTAATGGCAACAATGTTAGGTATTTGCGCAAGCTTAATCGTTGTTTCTGGTGCTAATGAAGCTGCCGTTCTTCCTGGTACATTGTAAAGCATGACAGGAAGAGATGTAGACTCGGCAATGGCTTTAAAGTGTGCATACATGCCTTCCTGTGATGGCTTGTTGTAATAAGGTACGACAAGCATCACTGCATCAACGCCCGCTTCTTCTGCTTTTTTCGTTAGTTTGATAGACGCATTTGTATTATTACTGCCTGTTCCTGCAATGATTTTACAACGACCATTTGCTAATTTGACCGATTGCTGAAAAAGAGCGACTTTTTCTTCATTCGATAAAGTTGGCGATTCGCCTGTTGTCCCTGCAACGACTAAGGAGTCACTGCCGTTTTTTAACAAGTAATCAATGAGAATTGATAGCTTTTGGAAATCGATGTTGCCCTTTTTATCAAAAGGTGTAATCATAGCTGTTGCGATATTTCCGAAATTCATTTTTTTCACCTCATCATGATTCAATCACATTTATCTTGAAAGTTCAAACACTTCATGCAGGGCATTGACAGCCGCTCTCATGTTTTCTTCGTTCACTAACACCCAAATGGTCGTATGACTGTCAGCCGATTGTAAAATCGGAATGTTTTGCTCGGATAGAGCCGTTACAATTTTCGATGTGACACCTGGTACACCCATAATGCCTGCGCCAACAGCTGATACTTTCGCACAATTTGTTGTCACAATTGGTGTATAGCCAAGATCTTTTAGGATCGACGTTGCCTTTTCAGTCATTGCACCTGTCACTGTATACACAATTTCACTCGGTGTGATGTTGAAGAAGTCGACACTGATTTGTGCGTTTGCCATTGCTTTGAAGACCTCTGTTTGTACGCTGTACTGACCTTCTTTTGCAGGGACTTTGATTTGTGTCACATCATTGACATGTGCAATACCCGTAATGAGGCGGTCATACACATCATGGCTCATTTTATCGGAGTAGTGTGATGTAACGAGTGTGCCCTCATCATCAGAGTATGTTGAACGGACCCTCATTGGTACTTTTGCCTGCATCGCAATTTCGACAGCTCGCGGGTGAATGACTTTTGCCCCTTGATATGCGAGGTTGCAAATTTCCGTATATGTCACGACTCTCAGCGGTTTTGCATTTTCAACAATGCGGGGATCTGCTGTCATAACGCCTTCTACATCTGTAAAAATATCAATAAAGTCTGCCTGCAATGCAGCGCCTAAAGCAGCAGCGGACGTATCACTGCCACCTCGTCCGATTGTTGTCACGTCTCCATTTTTCGCGGCTCCCTGGAACCCAGCGACAACGACCACATCATGTTCAGAGAGTGCTGCCTCCAGACGTTCGCACTTCATGTCAATAATTTTCGCACTTGTATGCTCCTTATCTGTCACAAAGCCCGCCTGAGCTCCAGTCATCGCTACAGCCTTTAGCCCGTTTTCATTCAGCATACTTGAAAACACAACAGCTGAGATATTCTCTCCGCAGGAAACAAGCAAGTCTTTTTCTCGATTTGTCATATGCTGCGCGCTGCCGTAAAGCAGACCAAGCAGCGTATCTGTCGCATAGGGATCGCCTTTTCGTCCCATTGCAGAAACGACAACAACCGACTTATAGCCTTTCTCTTTTGCAGATAAGATATGTGCAAGTGCCCTTTTTCTACCTTGATCATCTTTGACAGATGTACCGCCAAATTTTTGGACAATTATTTTCACTGTTTTCACTCCAAGTTCATTCTGACGTAACAGAAGAGAGCAGGCGAAAGATGCCTAACTCTCTTCTGTTCGTCCTCATCATCCATTGAATGTTAAACTAATTTTAATGCTTTTAAGCTTTCTGCAATTTGAACTGAGTTCCATGCAGCGCCTTTAAGCAGGTTATCAGATACAATCCACATATGGAACCCGTTTGGACGGTCCAAATCTTTCCGAATGCGGCCGACAAATACGTCGTTTTTCCCAACAGCATCTGCAGGCATTGGATAAATTTGCTGAGACGGATCATCTTGCAGCGTAATTCCTGGTGCATCTTTTAGAATTGATTTGAGGTCTTCCACTGTTGCATCATTTGATTCTAGTTCGACGTAGACAGATTCTGAATGACCTGTTTCAATTGGAAGCCTTACGCATGTTGCCGCTACTTCCAGCTCAGGCATATGCATGATTTTTTTCGTTTCGTTGATCATTTTCATTTCTTCGAATGTATAACCGTTGTCTTGGAATTTATCAATTTGCGGGATCGCATTAAATGCAATTTGATAAGGCATGACTTCTGGCGTTACATCCTCTTTATTTAAAATGGCTTGTGATTGGCTGTATAGTTCGTCAATGGCTTCATGTCCCGCACCTGATACTGCTTGATACGTAGAGACAATGACTTTTTTCATTCCATATGCCTGACGAAGCGGTTCTAATGCCGCTACCATTTGAATCGTTGAACAGTTAGGGTTTGCAATGATCCCTTGATGATCATGCAAATCTTTTTCGTTTACCTCTGGTACGACAAGAGGGATGTTTTCGTCCATACGAAAAGCACTTGTGTTGTCAACAACAATCGCACCTCGTTTGACTGCTTCAGGAGCCAGCGCTTTAGAAACATTTCCTCCAGCACTGAATAATGCGATGTTCACTCCTTCAAAGCTTTCAGGTGTTGCTTCCTGAACAGTGTACTCTTGACCTCTGAATGTCACTTTTGTTCCAGCAGAACGTTTTGAGGATAGTAGAGTAAGTGTATCCATTTCAAAATCTCTGTCAGCTAGTGTTTTTAACATTTGTTGACCGACAGCTCCAGTCGCTCCAACTACAGCTACATGCAATCCTCTTCCCATCAGTAAAACTCCTTCCGACCCATCCATGATTCTTTTCTTTCGGATGGCCATCCTATGACTTTTTACATTTTATTTTACCATAGAAAAGCAAGGCTTGAAGCATCTTTTTTGAATCTTTCATGATTTTCTAGTGAATCTATTATTCGTTTGGTCCAATTAAAATTGGCTGAATTTGTCTATGCTGGAGTGCCTCTTCTACTGTTTGAGATAGCAGATCCATGTTCGCGACCATAGAAGTCGGTTTTTTGAATGGATCATCCTGACCAAACGGAATAAAGAAAATATTCTTTGTCGACATCAGCCTCATCAGATTTGTACCATTTAAACCTAACGCATCATTTGTTGAGATACCTAAAACGACTGGTCGATGATTCCGTATGGTTGCTTTAGCAGCCATTAAAACAGGACTGTCTGTCATGGCATTTGCAAATTTCGCCATCGAGTTACCAGTTAGAGGAGCAATAACCATACAATCAAGCGGCAGCTTAGGTCCGAGCGGCTCTGCTTTCACGATTGAGTCAATCGCTTGAAATCCAGTCAGCTTCTCAATCCGGTCGATCCACTCGGCTCCATCTCCAAATCTCGTATTCGTGCTCTGCACCGTGTACGACACCACTGGACGCACCTCTGCCCCTTCTTTTACAAGCGCTTCGATTTGCGGAAAAACAGCTTCATACGTACAGTGGGAACCTGTTAAACCAAAGCCGATTCTTTTCCCTTTTAATGTTGTCATGATTCCATCCCCCTTTTTTCCTCCGCAAGTTCACATAAAAGCCCGGAAAGCACTTTTGCAATGATTTGTCCTGCTGTTTTTGGTGCAACAATCCCCGGGAGTCCTGGTGCAAGAAGTGCCTTCACTCCGTGCTTTTGTGCAAAGTCAAAGTCTGTTCCGCCTGGGCGTGAGGCGATATCCAAAATGAGTGTCTTTGGTGTCATGCTGACGATGACAGATGAATCTAGTACAAGACTTGGAATGGTATTGATGATAATATCAACATCCGTTACTTCCTCTTTTAACTGGTCCATTGAAAATGGATTAAGCCCCATCTCAAATGCCCGCGCTAAATGCGCTGTGTCTGCCGCCCCTACTTTTACGTCTGCCCCTAGTGCCCGAAATGTGCGGGCAATGGTGAGTCCTGTTCTTCCAAGTCCGAGAACAGCGACATGAGACCCGTGAATCGTATAGTCCGTTTGCTGAATGGCCATCATGATAATTCCTTCAACTGTTGGAATAGAGTTATATATGGCAATATCATCTCGCTCAAACAGCTTCACAAGCTTCCGGTTCACCTGCTTTGCCAGATTGTCTAAGTACGTATTTGAAATACCTGAGTACAAGATACAATGGGCAGGGGTTCTTTCTAAATATTTAGCTTCCAGCAAGACCTGCTCGTTTGAAAAAACGGTAGCAACAGCGCCTTCATCCGTTGTCCCAGATACTGGAAGGATCATACTGTCTACTTGTTCGAATGGAAGTTCAGACATTTTCAGCTTTTCAGCACCGATAAATCCATGATCCAGCTGGTCAAATCCAACCAAAAATACTTTGGCATGCTGCTGTGACAACTTGCGAATAATTTCAAGCTGCCTTGCATCTCCCCCGATCACCGCAACCGTTAAACCGCTCAACATACTGACCGTTCACCTTCTTTATTTAAAAAAGTCTGTAATATTTTCTGAATCTCCCTTTCAGCATATGAGGAGAGGATTCAGCCTGTGAACGAATCAGAGAGAGAAAAGAAAAAGAGCACCCATTATTGCGGGTGCTCTTTTTCTCCGTGCGGCTGAAGTTCTTCAGGCACATCGAGAATGATCATATCTGATCCTATTTTTTGAATGTGATTCCACGGTACGCGGATGTCATTTCCTTGTTTTCGAAAGCCAAACCACTTCACGGAAGGTATAATGAGTGCTGTAATTTGACCGTCCTGTTCATTGATTTCAAGGTCGGTTTGTCCAAGCACGCCAAGCCGCTCCGCTCTTTTAATATCGACGATCTCTTTTCCTGACAGTTCACTCAGCCTCAAAATCGCATCACTTCCCTTCCGTATCATATATGCAGCAAAAGGAAGAAATAGACCGTCCTGCTCTTTTCAAGTTATGTATGATGTGAGTTGGTATACCAAACAGGCTTAAGTTGATGAAAGCAATTATGATCTTTTAGCATTCTCTCCACTCGTTTCACCATGTCTTTTACATGTCCCGGATCATAGGAAAGCGTCCAGATGATAGATGAAAAGCAGCTCATTGCTGTATAGATGGAAAAAAGAAGCCAAAAATCGTTTGTAGACTGCGTACTCACGTATTGATCCAGTTGTCCAGCTGAGAACGGAATGCTGCTTTCTCGACTAAATAAGGACAATTTATAAAAGTCATGAACCGGGTCGCCCCAGTCGGATTGATCGAAATCAATCACACCGGCATATTGATTACCTTGTATGATGATATTCCCTAAATGAAAATCATCATGCTGGAACTGGTTAGGCCTCTCTTTTACCGCATCAACATTCGACTTGATAAAATCTAATACAAACTGATCATTGGAAAACGTCACGCCACTTGATTGATAGGCATGTACATACCGTTCATGTTTTGCCATGACTTTCTCATCCCACGGACGAACATGAGAAGGTGCACGGCATGTATGCATCAAACTTAGCTCTCTCGCTGCCCGCCTCCCGATTTCATACTGCTCTTCATTTGTAAGTAGATGGATGGAGTCTCTAGCATTCTCGCCTTCGATAAAGGAGAAAATACGATAGGTACAGTTTAGTTCAGCACTCATTCCAATCTCAATCACTTCAGAACAAAGAATCCCTCGATCTTTTAACTTCCGCTGAAATGATGCTTTTCTTTTATAGCGCGAATACGTTTGAATGTCTGATAACTTAAGCACCAGCTTTTCACTAGATGATATTGTAACCAAAAAGGTGCGATCTCCCGAAAAACCAGATGTCATGGCTTGGAAAGAAATAGCTTGTGTCAGAAGTGGAGAGAGCTGTTTCAGCTTTTCATGTTCCATGAAAGCAGAACCCCTTTCTTCTTTACCTACAATAAAACGGCAGACTTTTTTGAGTCTGCCGTGTTGTTTACATTATGATGGCTGATCACCCGTCGGACTAATAAGCGAGAGCGCATAATCTTCTGTAAAGATGCGTTTAGATAAGTTATTTACGCCATCTAATGTGACGCTGTTGATTTCATCAATAATTTCATCGAGTGTCCGATGTTTGCCAAGGAGCAGTTCATTTTTACCGTTTCGGCTCATTTTGCTGTTTGTGCTTTCAAGGCTGAGCATAAGGTTGCCTTTCATTTGCTCCTTAGAGTTCTCTAGTTCTTTCTGCGTGATTCCCTCACGCTTTAAGACGTCTAATGTTTGTAAGATGGTCTCAGAGAGCAGGTTTAGCTGCTTCGCTCCAGTCCCGCCGTAAATCGTCAGCATTCCATTATCTGCAAATGAACTGTGATAGCTGAAGACGGAATAAGCAAGTCCTTTGTCCTCTCTTACATCTTGGAATAATCGGCTGCTCATGCTTCCGCCAAGAACATTATTTAAGACGATTAAGTCATAGATGCCCTTATCTCCAGCTGGAAGGCCATTAAAGCCCAGGCATAGGTGCGCTTGTTCCGTTTCCTTTTTGCGTGTGAGCTTGTCATAATGAAATGTTGGAGCTTCTACAGGCTGCTTCTTCCCTTTTCCTTCATAAGAACCGAACAGCTTTTCAACCTCACGAATAAAGGTCTCATCTACGTTCCCTGCAACAGAGATCACGACGCGGTCCGGCGTATAGAATTCATCCATATATTTTCTAAGTGAGTCTCCGTTAAAGGTAGAGAGTGTTTCCTCTGTTCCTAAAATCGGATATCCTAATGAATGATCACCATAAATGGCTTTGCTTAATAAATCATGAACGATGTCATCAGGAGTATCCTCATACATTTTAATTTCTTCGTACACCACATTTTTTTCTTTTTTCAGCTCTTCTTCATCAAAAGCTGAGTGAAAGAACATGTCGCTTAATACATCGAGGGCGTAGCCAGCATGTGAATCAAGCACCTTCGCATAGTAGCAAGTGTATTCTTTTGATGTAAAGGCATTCACCTGACCACCAATGCGGTCAAAGGATTCTGCGATATCACGTGCAGATCTTGTCTTTGTCCCTTTAAAAAACATATGCTCTAAAAAGTGTGAGATCCCATTAATTTCAGGTGTCTCATGTCTAGAGCCTGTTCCAATCCAGACGCCAATTGCGACAGACCTTACAGTGGGATTGTTTTCGAGTACAATTCTTACTCCGTTTTGGCATGTATACGTTTTGACCAAGTTTTGCTCCTCCTATTCAACAAACAGATCGCATCACGGATGTCTTTTTTCACTTAGGAGGTCAGAAACCGTCCCTAATTCATATCCTCTTTCCTTGATTTGAGTGATAAGTGCGTCAAGACTTTTCGCTGTTGCATCTGTTGGATGCATTAATATCATCGCCCCATTGTGAATTTTCCCAAGCACCCGCTTTTGTAAAATAGCCGGGGATGGTTTTTGCCAGTCGATGGTGTCTACTGTCCACATAATGGTTTCCATGCCTTCTTGTTTGGCAAGCTTGACTGTTTCTTCTTTAAAGCTTCCGCTTGGAGGCGCAAACCATTTTGGTTTCTTCCCAAGGGATTCTTCAATTTGGCGATTTGTTTTCGTTATCTGCTCTAATGCTCGTTCTCTTGTCAGTGTGCGCATATCTGGGTGATTGTATGAATGATTTCCAATTTCATGACCATCTGCCACGATTTTTTTAGCAAGCTCTGTGCTTTTTTTCACCCATTTGCCTTCTAAGAAAAAGGTCGCCTTGACTTGATGCTTTTCCAGCGTTTTTAACATGTTGATTAAATGCTCGTCACCCCAAGCTACGTTGATGAGGAATGCATTCATTTTTTTATCTGGATGTCCCTTATAAATGGGCTCTGGACCAAGCTCATGTAAATGAATAGATGGTTTTGTTTCATTAAAAACAAGCAGCTTTTCATCGAATGACCCCTGTTTCTTCATTTTTTCATAAGAGGCATCGATATCAACTGTCTGTCCATTTAAGCCAGGCATCTTTTTCCACACTTTATCAATCTTAGCATTTTGCGCCTTTACTTCATAGTCAGAAGACTTCGATTCAATTTCCTGAAATAAAATATCTTTTGAAACAGATGCAACCTCGGCATGCTCTTTCATTGATTCAATATATGTAACAGCAGCCGGCTGCTTCATCGTTTGATATGACACGAGCAGTAAAAATACAAACACAATGAATGGTAACGTTTTTTTCAATGGTTGTCCCTCCCCCTTTACCACAAATTATGACGGGGAGAAACAAGCTAGAACTATTGTTAGCGCAAGAAAAGAAAGAAGCCTGGCACGGATACCTGGCTTCTAACACATTTTATTTGATCTCATTAAGACTGCTTTTCTTCTTTTTCCTTTTCTTCACGTAAAACAGCTTTCCGAGAAAGGTTCACACGGCCTTGTTTATCGATTTCAGTGACTTTGACAAGTAATTCATCGCCAAGTTTCACGACATCTTCTACTTTGCCCACACGCTCAAGCGCAAGCTCAGAAATATGAACAAGTCCATCTTTTCCGCTGAAGATTTCAAGGAAGGCACCGAATTTTTCAATGCGTTTGACTTTACCTAAGTAAAGCTGTCCTACTTCAACTTCTCTCACAAGATCTTCAATGATTTTCTTCGCTTTTTGGTTCATATCTTCTTCTGTAGAAGAAATAAAGATTGTACCATCTTGTTCAATATCGATTTTCACACCGGTATCTTCAATGATTTTATTGATTTGTTTACCGCTTGGTCCAATGACATCGCGAATTTTATCCGGATTGATTGTCATCGTTAAGATTTTAGGTGCATAACGAGACAATTCTCCTCTAGAAGCAGGAATCGTTGACAGCATGCTGTCTAAGATTTCCATTCTTCCTTTTTTCGCTTGTTGAAGAGCCTCTTCTAAGATGTCTTTTGACAAGCCATCGATTTTGATGTCCATTTGAAGGGCTGTGACACCTTTTGATGTTCCTGCCACTTTAAAGTCCATATCTCCAAGTGCATCTTCCATTCCTTGAATGTCTGTCAGCACTGTGTAGTATTCCCCAGATTTCACAAGTCCCATTGCAATCCCTGCAACTGGTGCTTTAATTGGAACACCCGCATCCATCATCGCAAGTGTGCTTGCGCAAATACTTGCTTGTGAAGTAGATCCGTTAGATTCTAATACCTCTGAAACGAGGCGAACCGTATAAGGGAAATCTTTTTCGGATGGAATGACTGGTTCTAGTGCACGTTCACCTAGTGCACCATGTCCGATCTCACGACGGCCTGGACCGCGCATTGGACCTGTCTCACCAACACTGAATTGCGGGAAGTTGTAATGGTGCATGAAGCGTTTTGATTCTTCAACACCTAGACCATCAAGAATTTGCACATCGCCAAGTGCACCTAATGTACAAATACTGAGCGCCTGTGTTTGTCCTCTTGTAAATAGGCCTGAACCGTGCGTTCTTGGCAGAAGTCCTACTTCTGAAGAAAGTGGACGGATTTGATCTACGCCGCGTCCATCTGGACGTACTTTCTCTTCAGTGATCAGACGGCGAACTTCGTTTTTGACAAGCTTGTTTAATACATCTTTCGCTTGTTTAATCGTTGCTTCGTCACGTTCTTCTGCTTCAAACTTCTCAACTACAGCTTTTTTCACAGCACTGATCGCATCCTCACGCGCATGCTTCTCATGTACTTGAATCGCTTTCAGCAGGTCAGCTTCAGCAAGTGCTTTTACTTCGTCTGCTAACGTTTGATCTACTTCATATAAAGGAATATCGATTTTTTCTTTACCGACTGCCTTCACAATTTCTTCTTGGAATTCAATTAAGCGTTTGATCTCTTGGTGACCGTACATGATCGCTTCAAGCATTGTCTCTTCCGGTACTTCATCAGCACCAGCTTCTACCATGTTGATCGCATCTTTTGTTCCGGCAACCACAAGATTGATGTCACTTTGTTCAAGCTGCTCCACATTTGGGTTAATGATCAGCTTTCCATCCACTCGTCCTACTGTAACGCCGGCGATTGGTCCCTCAAATGGAATGTCAGACACACATAAAGCTAAAGATGAGCCAAACATTGCAGCCATTTCAGATGAACAATCTTGATCCACACTCATGACGATACTAATGACTTGTACTTCGTTTCTAAATCCATCTGCAAACAGCGGACGAATTGGTCTGTCAATTAAGCGGCTCGCAAGGATCGCCTTTTCACTTGGACGGCCTTCTCTTTTAATGAAGCCGCCAGGAATTTTACCTACTGCGTATAGTCTTTCTTCGTAGTTCACAGTGAGCGGGAAGAAATCAAGTGGTTTTGGTTCTTTAGAAGCTGTTGCTGAGCTAAGCACAGCCGTATCTCCGTAGCGTACGAGGACCGCTCCGTTTGCTTGCTTTGCAAGCTGGCCAGTTTCAACTGTCAGTTGACGTCCAGCCCAGTCTATGGTGAAGACATGTTTCTCTTGTCCCATTCTGAGATAAACTCCTCTCTTATCGTAAAATTTTAGTTAGTTCTTATTATGAACAAAATGATTTTCACATATCAATGTGAAAGCTGTATGTAGAAGGGTATTTGCCATTCTTTCAACATTTTAACCATAAAATATTAGTGATTATACGATAAAAAAGCGGGAATCCTCCCGCTTTTTACGATTATCGACGTAAGCCTAGTTTGTTAATTAACTCACGGTAACGAGTTACGTCTTTATTACGTAGATACGTAAGAAGATTACGACGTCTACCTACCATTTTCAAAAGACCGCGACGTGAGTGGTGATCTTTCTTATGAGTACGTAAATGCTCGTTCAAGTTGTTAATTGATTCTGTTAGGACAGCGATCTGAACTTCTGGAGATCCAGTATCAGATTCGTGTGTTTTGAACTCATTAATTAATTGCGTTTTACGCTCTTGAGTAATTGCCATCCTGTTTCACCTCCAAATCATGTTAGCCCCATCTACCTCGCAGCCGTCGGTGAAGTCGGCCTGCCAAGTAAGTGGTTTTAAAGCTACAGGAATAATCATACTAAAAATATGCTGAATTTGCAAATGGTAGAGCAGTTTTTCTATGATTTTTTTGTTTGCTTTTGCTGATCTTGAAAAAACTGAATCGCTTCTTCTTTATCTTGACTGATTTGAGCCGTCAGCTCCTGAATTCCGTTAAATTTTCGTTCACTGCGAATGCGCTTGAACCATTGTAATTTAATCGGCTGGCCATATATTTCTTCGTTAAAATCAAAGAGGTTTACTTCAATGGCAGGCTGATCAGGACGTTTTTCATAAAATGTTGGTTTATAGCCGACATTACAAACACCGTCATATACTTTACCTTTTACTTCTGCTCTTACTGCATATACCCCTGTTGGCGGAATAATGTATTCAGCAGATAAGCCGACATTAGCTGTCGGAAACCCAATCGTCCGTCCGCGTTTGTCTCCATGGATGACAATGCCGCGAAGCTGATAAGGTTTTCCTAAAAGCTCGCTCACATATTCAACATCCCCATTTTTTAATGCGGAACGGATGAGAGTGGAACTGACTTTTCGGTCTTGATTGGACAGCTTAGGTACGATGGTTGCATTAATACGGCCTTTTCCGTATTCATCGAACGTTTCCATTGTGCCTGCACCAAAACGGCCAAACGTAAAATCAAACCCCGCTACTGCGTGCTTCACATTCAATTCATCCAAATATTGATCCACAAACTCTTGAGGAGATAGAGCTGCAAAACTCTCGCTGAATTGTACGATGTATAAATAGTCAGCGCCCAGCTGTTCGATAAAATCAATTTTATCCTCAAGCGGTGTAATTAAGTCTTTTGGTTCCCGTGCCTTTTGCAAAACATGTGATGGATGCGGATGAAAGGTCATGACTGCTAAGGCCAATCCTTCTTTTTCCGCAATGCTTTTCGCTTTGTCAATGACTTTTTGATGCCCGAGGTGAACACCGTCAAAGTACCCTAAAGCCATAACAGACGGAACTTGATCCTTTTGATTCAATGTATGTGGGTGTGAAATATGTATAGTCTTCACGAGATGTCACCTTTTCTTTAAGATTGCTTGTCCTGAGATAAGATCTTCGCCGGCTTCATCAGGTTTTGTTTGGTCGGGTGCTTCATATATATCGCCAGACAACGGCCTGAAGGAGCAAAAACAGCGACACGATCCGCCTCTGCGAAATGAGCAAATTCATCAGGCATTGGCAGGACTGCACCGTTTTCCACTTTACTTGCTAATGTATCATTTATCTCCCATTTCGGCAAATGATTGAGCGCACGCTCGATCGGGACAAGGTGCTCATCTACAGTGCCTTCCTCGCTTATATCTCGCAGCTCATCCAGCGTGATACATTCATCAAGTGTAAAATCACCAGACCCTGTACGAATGAGATGTGACATGTGGGCTGGAAACCCTAGTTTCTTCCCGATATCAACCGCTAAGGTCCTTACATACGTTCCCTTTGAGCATAGAACGGTAAACCTAAATGACACGCTACCATCCTCATATGTGATAGGTGTAGTCCGCTCGATACGGTGAATAGTAATTTCTCGGCTCGGCCGCTCAATTTCAATGCCTTCTCTTGCATATTCATAGAGCTTTTTTCCGCCAATTTTCACAGCAGAAAACATGGGAGGAATTTGTTCAATGGTTCCTTCAAACTGCTTCAGCGCCTCATCAATTTCTTTTTCTGAGATCGGTTTTTCCACCTTTTTTTCTTCTACGATCTCACCTGTTTGGTCTTCTGTTGTTGTAGAAAAGCCAATCGTGATCTCTGCATCATACGTTTTCGATTTATCTGTTAAGTATTCTACAATCTTCGTTGCTCTTCCGATACATATAGGCAGAACACCTGAAACCTCTGGGTCGAGGGTGCCTGTATGGCCGACTTTTTTTGTGTGCAAAATTTTTCTTACTTTAAACACACAGTCGTGTGAGGTCATGCCTCTTTCTTTATGTAATAAAAGAACACCATTTATCATCTGCGTTCTCTCCTTTCATAAACGATGAAAAAGGACAGACGATCATCGCCTATCCTTATTTCAACATCTTATTCGTGATCTTTTGTGTTTAATTCAGCAATCAGGCTTTCAATTCGATTTCCGTAATCTACAGATTCGTCGAATTCAAAATGCAGTTCTGGTGTTTTGCGAAGTCTGATTCGATTGCCAATTTCAGAGCGGATGTACCCTTTAGCCTTTGCAAGACCTTTTAAGGTTTCCTCTCTTTTCTTCTCGTCGCCAAGAACTGAAATGTAGACTTTGGCAATTTGCAAATCACCGGATACTTCGACATCAGTTACAGTCAAAAAGCCGATTCTTGGATCTTTTAGCTTTCTGCCTAAGATGTCGCCCAATTCTTTTTTCATTTGCTCACCCACACGGGTTGCTCTCATACTCATGATCTTATCACCTCTAATTAAAACCACTCAGTTTTCGTGATCGTTCGTTCAATTTCAGGAAAAGAATCGATAAAGCTTAATACACGCTGAAGCTCCTTTTCCACTTGAACCCGAGATGAGGAAATCACGGCGATTCCGATTGATGTACGCTGCCATGTATCCTGGTAATCCATTTCAGCAATGGTTACATTGAATTTATGACGCGTTCTTGTCAATATTCGCTGAAGAACCGCACGTTTTTCCTTCAGTGAGGATGCATCATAGATCATGCACTCACATTCGGTATAACCGATCATTTTCTTTCGATTTCTTGCATAACGAATGATTCCATGACATCACCTTCACGGATATCATTGTATTTCTTAATGGTAATACCACATTCATAGCCTTGTGAAACTTCTTTCACATCATCTTTAAATCGTTTTAACACGTCAACTTCGCCTTCAAAAATAACGACGCCGTCACGGATTAAGCGGATTCCGCTATCTCTTGTAATCGTTCCTTCAGTTACATAACCGCCAGCAATTGTACCGATTTTAGATACTTTGAACGTTTGACGGACTTCAACTTGACCGATGACTTTTTCTTCATATTCAGGGTCAAGCATTCCTTTCATCGCAGCTTCAATTTCATCGATGACTTTATAGATAATGCGGTGCAAGCGGATATCAACGTTCTCAGTCTCAGCTGTGCTCTTCGCATTTCCATCAGGACGTACGTTAAAGCCAATCACGATAGCATTAGAAGCACTTGCTAAAATGATGTCTGATTCTGTAATCGCTCCAACACCCGTATGGATGATTTTCACTTTTACGCCTTCGACTTCAATTTTTTGAAGAGCTGCTGTTAATGCTTCAGCAGAGCCTTGTACGTCTGCTTTCACGATCAAGTTGATATCTTTTACGTCACCTTGTTTGATTTGCTCAAATAGGTCGTCTAGAGATAATTTTGCTTTATCTGAACGCTGTTCGTCCAGCTGTTTAGAAGCACGCGCCTCACCGACTTGACGAGCTGTCTTTTCATCTTTGAATACAAGGAACTGATCCCCTGCATTCGGTACATCGTTTAAACCAGTGATTTCAACAGGTGTAGATGGTCCTGCTGTTTTCACGCGGCGGCCGATGTCATTGACCATTGCACGTACACGGCCAAATGTATTTCCGACAACGATTGGGTCACCTACATGAAGTGTACCTGTTTGAACAAGAAGGGTTGCAACAGAACCTCTTCCTTTATCAAGCTCAGCCTCGATGACAGTCCCTTTTGCCGCACGATTAGGGTTGGCTTTCAGTTCTGCTACTTCGCTGACAAGAAGGATCATTTCGATCAATTCGTCAATGCCTTCACCTGTTTTCGCAGATAGTGGAACGAAAATGGTTTCGCCGCCCCAAGCTTCTGGTACAAGACCATGCTCAGTTAATTCCTGCATCACGCGGTCAGGGTTCGCTGTTGGTTTGTCAATTTTGTTAACAGCGACAATGATTGGCACTTCTGCCGCTTTCGCATGGTTAATCGCTTCAATTGTTTGAGGCATGACACCATCATCTGCTGCAACGACTAGAATTGTCGTATCCGTTACTTCGGCACCACGTGCACGCATCGTTGTAAATGCTGCGTGTCCAGGTGTATCAAGGAACGTAATTTTTTTGCCGTTTTCTTCAATTTGGTATGCACCGATATGCTGCGTGATTCCACCTGCTTCGCCTTCGACGACTTTTGTCTTACGAATGCTGTCAAGAAGAGTTGTTTTCCCGTGGTCAACGTGTCCCATGATCGTTACAACTGGAGGGCGTACTTGCATATCTTCTTCTTTATCTTCAACTTCATACTTTTCAAGTTCAGTTTCTTCTAAAATAATGACTTCCTCTACTGAAACACCATATTCAGAAGCGATTAATTCAACTGTATCTTTATCAAGTTCTTGGTTGATCGTTGCCATGACACCAAGCATCATCAGCTTTTTGATGATTTCAGCTGTTTCTTTTCCAAGCTCATCAGCCAGCTGGCCGACGGTCATTGAATTTGTAAATTCAATTTTTTCAGGAAGCTCTTTTTTAGGCTTCACAGGTCTAGCTTGCTGATGCTGCGGTTTGTTATTTCCACCGCGTTTATTTTTGTTTTTATTTTGGTTGTTGTTTTTTTTGTTTTTATTAAATTGATTATTCTGCACGTCATTCTTCTTTCTATCATTGTTTTTGTTAGATGATTGTTTTTTTTGTTCTGCGGGTTTCTCGTTAGCTGTCTCTTTTGCTTTGGCTTTTTTATAGATAGCGTCTAGCTTTTTCACAGTGTCGTCTTCAAGCGTCGCCATGTGGTTGTTCACTTCCACGTTCATATCCTTAAGCGCTGCTATAATATCTTTACTTGAAACATCTATGGCTTTTGCGTATTCATATACTCTCACTTTAGCCATTCGTTCACCCCCAAATAAATTAATCGAGCAAGCTTATGAGCTTCTTAGCGAAGCCTTGGTCAGTGACAGCGACAACTACGCGAGCTTCTTTCCCAATAGAACGTCCGAGAACGGAACGGTCTTCAACTTTTCTAACCGGAACATTATAAAATTTGCATTTGTCAGATACCTTTTTCTCTGTGTTAGATGAGGCATCTGCTGCAAGAAGAACCAGCTTAGCACGCGCATGTCTAATTTCTTTGATCACCAGATCTTCTCCTGACACGACTTTACGAGCTCGATTTGCTAGACCAAGCAAAGGATACCATTCAGATTCATTCATTAGGTTTTTTCACCTTTTCAGCTAGTTCTAGTAATTCTTCAAATATGTGTTCGTCAATCTGTGTCTGAAATTGCTGCTGTAAACTGCGTTTGTTCTTTGCCGCAAGAATGGTTTCTTTATCGAGAGAAAGGTAAGCTCCGCGTCCGTTCATTTTTCCGGTAGCGTCAACAGACACTTCTCCTTCTTTAGAACGAACAACACGGATCAGTTCTTTCTTTGGTTTCATTTCTCCCGTCACGACGCATTTTCTAAGCGGGATTTTTTTTCGGCTTTTCACCTTTAATATCACCTCTTATTCGTCAGATTCCTCAGCTACTGGTTCAGCCTCTAAGAAAAGAGATTCAGAGTCTTCAGTTCTTGGGAAAATACCGAGTTCCCTTGCATCTGTTTCGCTTTTAATGTCGATTTTCCAGCTAGTCAGCTTCGCTGCAAGGCGGGCATTTTGACCTCTTTTACCAATCGCTAATGACAGCTGATAATCAGGGACAATGACTGTTGTCGCCTTGTCTTCTTCATTCACAATGACATCAAGTACTTTTGATGGACTGAGCGCATTGGCAACAAATTCAACCGGGTCATTAGACCAATGGACAATGTCAATTTTTTCGCCTTTTAGCTCATTGACAATTGCTTGTACACGCTGGCCTTTTGGTCCAACACAGGAGCCAACTGGATCAACATCAGGATCATCTGTACGAACAGATATTTTAGAACGGTCCCCAGCTTCTCTAGCAACCGATTTAAGCTCTACAGTACCATCATAAATTTCTGGTACTTCAATTTCAAATAAACGCTTTAAAAGACCTGGATGTGTTCTAGACACATAAATTTGTGGTCCTTTTGTTGTTTTTTCTACTTTTGTAATGAACACTTTAATGCGGTCATGTGGTTTGTATTCTTCATTTGGCATTTGTTCATTGACAGGAAGAAGGGCTTCGATTTTGCCAAGTGACACGTAAATAAATTTACTGTCAATCCGCTGAACGATTCCCGTCATAATGTCTTCCTCGCGGTCGATGAACTCAGTGTAGATCACACCACGCTCTGCTTCTCTCACTCGCTGCGTCACAACTTGTTTCGCTGTCTGAGCTGCAATGCGTCCGAAGTCTTTTGGTGTGACTTCAATCTCAACGACGTCACCAACCATGTAATTCGGGTTAATATTGGCTGCATCATCTACAGAGATTTCAAGGCGAGAATCATACACTTCATCTACAACATCTTTTCTTGCGAACACGCGAATTGTTCCCGTTTCGCGGTTTAAATCAACACGAACATTTTGTGCTTGATTAAAATTACGCTTATATGCAGAAATGAGTGCAGCTTCTATCGCTTCAATTATAATTTCTTTACTAATACCCTTCTCTTTCTCAAGAACAGTCAGGGCATCTAACAACTCACTACTCATTTTTATGGTTCCCCCTTATATCAATGAAAAGGTTAATTGAACGAAACTGCTAATCTTGCGTTAGCAATTTTTTCGTATGGAATATTGATCTCTTTCTTTCTTGTCTTGATCTTCACTGTCACTGTTGCAATCTCACCATCAAAGCTTGTAAGCTCACCTTCAAATGCTTTTTCACCATCAATTGGTTCATATGTTTTCATGAAAACATTTTTTCCAAGTGCTTTTTCAAAATCAGCTTTTTTCTTTAATGGGCGCTCCGCTCCAGGAGAGGACACTTCAAGAAAGTAGTTTTGGCTAATCGGATCTGCCTCATCAAGCTTTTCGCTCAAGGCTTCGCTCACTTTGGCACACTCTTCGATATCGACACCTTTATCAGAGTCAATAAACACGCGAAGGAACCAGTTTTGACCCTCTTTGACAAATTCAACATCAACGAGTTCAAGCTGTAAGCCATCTAAAATTGGCTGCACCATTTCGCTTACGACATCCACTACTTTTTTGCTCATTCTCTTCCTCCTTGTGCTTTCGATAAACGCTCTTATCAATCATTCTGCATAAAAACCCTGCTTTATGTGAGCAGGGGGAGCAGAAAACGGATGAATAATGTCGAGACAAAAATTGCCTGTTCAATACAAAAGAGCGGGTTTCCCCACTCTTGTCTCGGTAATCGTTAGCATTTCCATAAAAACTATACCATATCCAATTTTTTTATGCAAATGAAGTTCCTCCTTATAATAGGTACTTGCTCAACGATTACTGCAGCATGTTCAGTACCATTAATACCTCTCTCTTCCTTTATATATAAACGGAAAGCCACTATGAATAGAGCGGACTGGTAATAATGCACCTGAATGCAATGAGCGAAGAACAGAGCTCCCCTATGAAAGAAAGTAACATCTACACTAAGCCATCTCTATTTCCAAAAAACATTTTGTATGACACAGTATGGTTATTTATATAGAAGCAAAGAGTGTATCAGTAAACAGCCTTCACTTTCAAATTTTTCACCCCCCCTAATGGATAAGTACTTTAACGTTAAAGAAATAAGCACTTTGCCTTTGCTCACTCACTTCAGAGAACCGAGTTCTAATTTTTAGGGAATAGCAATGTAAAGATCATTCATATTGAACTCCCCGAAGAGCAGGCGGAGACTGAACGGATAACCTTCATATTATACATAGAGAAAGAACCATGTTTATATGGAATGAATTTATCCAGACTGTTTAATCAGCCATGCATGTAAAAGTAAAGGTGTCTTCTGTGCTGAATTGCTATATTCATCTGGAACCTGCCTTAACGTTTGTTGTAAATTTTCATTTCCTATTAACGATAAAAATTCCATACTAAATGGGCTAAACCCTCCAATTATAGAAGTACCAATCTTATACATCATATCTTTTCTAGTTTTGGTCATATAGGTGAGTAACTGCTCGAACTCAGATAATGTCAATGAGGCGTGATATTGATCATATAAATACAGTTCTTCTTCTTTGTTCTCAACTGAACTCAATCCACTTTCTATACTATCTCGATTTAAATCAACTATATAAATAATAGATTCATTTGATAAATAAGGAAGTAACTGTTCTAATAATGCTAAAGGATCTTCAAATAGCCCAAAACACAGATGTATTAAAATCGCATCATAACTTTTCGCATGTGATGAAAAATTTTTGATATCTGTACAAATAAAATGAGCTTTTATATTCAATTGATTTGCACAGTGTATGGCTTCTTCAGATGAATCAATTCCAGTCAAATCAGCTAGAGGTAATTGCTTAGATAAATACTCAAGCATCTGCCCTTGTCCACATCCTATATCTAAAATAGAGGCAGGGTTTTTTTTGAATGTTAGTTGATAATAAGAAATGAAAGTTTCAGCTGATAGACATCGAGTAAATGGCGTTTCTCGATTATCATAATTTGAACTTATTTTTCTTTTTTCTGGATCCAAAAACCATGACTGCGCCAGAGCTCTTTTTCCTTTAAGCTCTTTTATCTTTTCTTGTATTATCACAGGGTTTACCACCTTTATAAAAAGTCTCACCAATCAGTTTCAGATAATACGGGAGGTTTCGTTTTGAAGTTCTTTATTTTGCGAGGTTGAAAAAAATGAATGAACAGATTATGTGAAATATGAAATGCTATCGCTGCTAGAATACCAAATGTTAAGTATGAAATAACTGTGATTAATGTAAAAAGCGACATATAAGCAATAGACTTAACACCGCCTATTGGTATATGCAGCAAGATAAATCCTATTGAACTGATACAGATCGATACCGCTACAGACTCCACAGAATTTGTTAGTAATAATAACGGAAGAAAGAACCGCCAAATCAATTCTTCTGATAGAGCCGTTAATGGAAGAAAAATGATTGAATCAACATTGACAACATATCTGCCTCTAAATGCAACAACTTTGTTTTTTAATTTCCATAGAAATGACGGTAATAGGACACCTAATAAAAAGAAGAATAAAACACCATACACATTTTTATTATTAGAAATTTCAACTAAGAGCTCTTGAGAAAATGCTCCACAGCATATAGAAGCTCCGATAATCGTGAATCCATCATAGCTCCTCTGAGGAGTGATATATGTTATTAACTTTCGATCGGATATTGGTTTATCTCTCTTGATTTTGATCACCATTTTAGAGCTTAAGGGACCCAAAAAGTGAATGAGGATCCCTAAAGCTGCTACCATTGAAATCATCTATTTAAGTACCCGCAATCAATGTATAAATTGGGGCATCATCTACTCCATTAAATCCACCGATCAGTTCCATTAACTCATCATCGATAAACCCTCCGAATGGTCGGCTATTAATCTTCTGTGCAGTAGATAGCAAAATCATATTTTGCATGACATGTCCTGCCTCCATAAAAACGAAGCGATAAGAACGATGTCCATACTTAAATCGAGAACGCCAAAAATTAGCTGAAATGACTACAGCAAATGCAAAATCTTGAACGGATTCTTCTTGTAACATTATTTTCTCAAATTCTTTTTCAGAGTAATCACCCATTTTAGTCAATCCTTTTCTATACGGATCGAAATGATAAATACCTTTGTCTAAAGAATCCACTTTATTGGCTACAATAAATAGATCTAGCGGATAAAGTGCCCCGCCAGATGGTATAGGGCGTCTAGGTCCCTCTTTACGCTCTACCAATCCATAACTCTTCTGTAAAACTGTTGAGAGTTGTTCTAATGAAACACTCCCCCCGTTAAAATAATCTGCACTTCTTCGTTCCTTAATGACATCGTCTAAAGTTATATTTGTATTTAATGGTTTAGGTAGTAAAATTAAAGGTAGGTCATCAAATCTTTTACTTGCATGTGTAGCAATCTTTTGCAAAGTTTGAGATCGCAGCAGCCCTGCAACACCAGGTGCGTCCCATGCCATTGAACCCCTATAGATTTTTGTTGCCTCAAACCAATTTTCAGAAGGATCATCAAACCGTAATGCTTCGTTTCCATACACAACATCAGCCAAATTAGTAGCATGTCTTTCAATACTATTCATATATTTAATCACCTTTCTACGATATTAAGGAAATGGATGTGGAATTGGATTCAGTTCTTCTAACTTAAAAGGTTTATCTACTAAACCTAAATGATAAGAATGTTTTAAAATTCGTTCTCCGCCCAACATTCTACCTCTATAAAGAACGTCAATCGGTTTATATCCAGGAATAATTGATTTTACGACATAGGCACCAGCATCTTTTATATCAGGGCTGGTTAAATCAAAAGTTGCCACATGATATCCTTGTTTTGATAAATGACTGACAAGGTTAGTCCATAAAATGTCTGGAGAACGATCATCAAACGGTGTATAGTCTTTAACGTCCACTAATTTCTCACTCGCTGTTAAAAAATCAGCTTCTTTCACAATATCTGTTCCCGCATAGAGTTTAATATGATCTTCAAAACTGTTAATATCTCGATGATAATCTACATCCACTAAGGCGTTCCCTAATCGTTGTTCTGTTTTTACCCAAGTTCTTGTATACATTCCCTCTATTGCAGCTTTCTCACATGCTCTTTCAATTGAATGAGCAGAGGCCGCGCCAATAGCAAATGGAGCTAAATCTGTATGAGGATTTCTTATCACTGCCAAAATAGTAGGAACACCAGAAAAAATGCTCATGTCTACTAAATGCAAATCAAGAGAAGTAGGTTTAATATATCTTTCATAGAAGTGTTTTAATCTAGGTGAGGTATTAATATCGATCTGCGGTAAACTTAACTTATTGTACCAAGTAAGCATAAATGCATCTCTTTCAATTGTTTCAAATAAACCTGAGATTGCCGCTTCTTGATATGTAATACCACAAGCTAGTCCATTACTAGTTGCATGACCAATATTGGGGTCTCCTGGCCACTCAGTATAGTTTGCAATATGAATTAATTGAGCAGGCGTCCAAACTTCTTCATTATTTTCAGCAATATGACCTTTTCTCCACCATAATTTTGTATCTTCATTCCATCTATCATGAGGAAAATTCGGGTCTTCATATTGAGTGACAGCATACATCTCCCACTTATCAAAGCCAATTACTGATTTGCCTTCATTGATTAAGTCCTTTTGAGTACCAAAACATACAACATCAGAGTTTAAAGGTAAATAAGCGGCACTATATCTTTCCACCGTTTCACCTATAGCTGCTAATCTGGCTGCAGCTGGATTAGCAGATCCTCCCCCATTATATGAATTAGATGGTATTCCAAATAAAATATTGCTGTCTGTACCATGCGCTCCATATGAATGACCCCATATATCATCAACGTCTCTGAGTTTTCTATACTCTCTACGGACTATCCCAACATAAGGATCTGCCAATTGGTCGAGTATTTCCCATGACTCTTCTAACGTTGTCCATTTATTAGCCATAATTAATTATTCACCTCACCATGAAACCAAACTTGAGGAAAACCTGTATCTGCAGCTGGGGAACACTTTGGGCATCTAGGAACTCGATAAACACGATGATGATTACATGAGACACCTTTATCATCTAAATTAATTGTTGTAAATCCACCTGGTGTTGCACTTGGTGCGTAATCTTTTAGTGTGAGCCATTCTAAAATTAAATTACTTGCAATTCCGATTTGAACTAAATTAATCGGCATATGATAAACCGGTTTCTTTTCAGGATTTATAGGTTTTATTTTCATTAAGTCTGATCGCAATACTTCGTCAGAAAAATTTGCTGATTTTCGAAGGTTATAGCAATGTAAACAAGCTGATTGATGTGGCAAGAAAAATGGACCTACCCAAGATGTCTGTCCATCATATGGCACAATGCTTAACCAAGGGACATGGTCTTCTAATGCCAGATCATTTATTTCTTCAAAAATCGGATCTAAATGAGAGTTGCCAATAGCAACCCTGATATCTGGCTGCTTATTTAATTCTCCTTTAAGCACTACTTGTAGCCCTGCCGCTTGCAAATGACGAATGAATTCAGTAGCAATTGGGTTATGATCTCGCGTAATAACTTCAACAATCCCTGTTTTTAAACGATCTAGTATATCTTCAACCAATACTTGTCCACCGGCTCTTTCATAAGACAAAAGCGCAGTTAAATCAAAGGTCATATCCGTCTTAACACACATTCCGTTCGCAACTAAAAATTCGAGGACATGTTTTAATTGATCACTCTCTACTTCGAAATTCTCCTCCAGCTCTTTAATGGAAACCCCATTATCTTCCGTAAGATAATTAGAAATTTCTTGAATAAATTCAATAATTCCGTCACCTTCAATTTTGGTGACAGTTTGCGCTTTTAAACCAATCAAACTGTCTTCTAGTTTACCTAGCGTAATGTGTGGTGCTAATTTATACCTCGTCATTTCTTGATCTTTGACAAACATATATTATTCCTCCTTTAAGAATAATTAATTTGTATTTTAGATAATTGTGCCTGATTTGGGGGGTGACCAATTATTTGTTCCAGCGTGTTCGTAAATGGCTGTAAATGTTTTGAAGAAGAAGCTTCTTGAAATTCGGCTAACCATTCTAATACGTCTAAAGGCATATTGTTCTGGGACAAAATTGATATGACCTCTTCTTTACTTTTACAATACAATTCAATTTTCATGTTTAAATCCTCTTCAAATATATCCTTCAGCCTACTCATACTTACTAACTCTGGTCCTGTTAAATCATATGCCTTTCCAGCGCGATTCCTAACATCCTGTTTAGGGATCAAACATGCCTTTACAACATCTTTTGTATTGATCCAATTAACTCCCTCGGGAGAAAATGCAGTTATTAATTTACCAGTAGCACCTGCCCATCCTCTATAAAGTTCTATATTAATATCAAGCGGTGAAGTCCTATAAAGTATGCTATTCTGATAGATTTTCAATAATTCACTTTCAAGAGAACCTAGTTCATCCTCGACAGTATGCCTTCTATTAGATAAAATAATCGTTTCCGTTTGAAAATCAGTATTATTTATAAAGTATTCTTTGTCATAACTAACAGCCCCGCCCAAATCGATTATTTGAACAGGATAGTCTTCATACTCAACTTTCATCTTCTCTAAATAGGCTTTTATTGGTTCTCTAATCCCGACATAATGAATACTCATAAAGATTCCCTCCCTCTTTTCTCTTTCCTGATTATCAGTGAATGGTGAAAATCTAAATTAATCAAACTTATAATAGAAATAGTAATCTTCTATTTGAGTTCTTCATAACATAGTAACCTCAACTTTTTTCATACATTTAATTAACTTAATATCTAAATACCCAAAATATTTGATCGAAATTAACACCAACCTTTAATCCAAAAATAACATAAAGACCATATACAACCTTAAAATACATTAAATTTTAAATATAGTATTATTTTCCATAGTCATATTAAACCACATTTTTTCGGTGGTATCAACGGACTTTTCAGAAAATATAAAACTTTCACACTTGGATATTGACAAATAAAGACTTATGAACCATCATATGTAATATATCAACTACATATCTATGTTGATAAATTTTAACTAAGGAGGTCTAAAGATGACTAAAATTACAATCCCAACTGCTTTGGCTGCTAAGGTACATGGGGAAGGTCAACATTTATTCGAACCAATGGCTGCGCGCTGCACTTGCACAACAATCATCTCAAGTTCTTCAACTTTCTAATCAACTTTAGTTTTTTCGACATATCATTGAAAAGATCGCTCGCCCACCTAGCGAAGCAGACTTAGCTAGGTGGGTGGGCATTTTTTATTTGAAAATAAAGTTTCCACATTTATTTTGCTTAACGAAAACCTTGCATCCATATCATGTTAATGGGACAGCAAGAGATAGTGAATAAAACAAAAAAAAGGCTATTGAGATTTTTCTCAATAGCCCCCACTGTATTAAATATCGATTACTTCCACACCGCTTAAATCTGCCCCTTCTCCTTCTAAAATATGATAAGTCATTTTATCCATTGTCACTCCAATAAAGTTTAATTTTTTAATCGTACATGATTTAAAATTAACATTTATTAATTTAGAATTCTCAAAAGAAATGTTTTTAAAATAACAATTTTCAAATAAAACATTTATTAAAGATGATTCATCAATACTAATGTTGGGTAAATGACAGCCATATAAGGATGAATTCGTTATCTCACAATGTTCAAAATGAGATTGAGTCAAATCACTCTTTTCAAAGGTAGATGAGGAAATTTTAGAATGGCTAATATTAACTTTTCTCAGATAGCACCCATTAAAATCTGAATGGCTCATTACTTTTTGTACAATCGATAGCCCCTTAAAATCGCATAACTTATATTTAACATTTATAAACGTTAACCAATCTAAATCAGCATTAACAAATATTTTTTTCACATGCTCTACGCGGTTATGTTCATCAATTACTAATGTATGATTATCAATGCTTATTTCGCCTGATTTCAGCTTTTCAATAAGCATATCCTGAACCTCTGCATCTTTTAATCCATCATTTTCGAGTTTTAATTTAACATTTCCAAGCAGCTCTAATAATTCTTTTTTCTTTTCTTCATATGTTTTGTCTTTTTTATATGGCCGAAAACAACTTTCAACATACAGTTCTAACTCTTCACTTAACATTGACTCACTCCTTTTTTTCAGACAGCATACAAGCATTGATTTTGCGGTGCATAACATTTAGCTGAAATTTTTAGAGACTAGCCTCTTGCTCGCTTTATATATTTTTTATAGCCAACCAACGAAAGAATAAACCCTAACAGTGTATAGCCTATAAGGACTGCTGTAACTAAGATCAAATTCTCTCCCCCTGGTAGTGTTGATACTGATTGCACTAAACCTTGATGTGCCCAATATTGCGGGAAGAGCATACCAATTATTTTGAGATAACTAGGTAATTGATCAAATGGAGTCCATAAACCACAAGCAACTGCTGTCCCTAAAGCAATCATGTTCGTCATTACTAAGCCTGTATTCTCAGTTTTAGCAAATGCGGCGATGGCAACTCCCCATGAAGTCACTTGCATTGATAATAGGACAACTACTAAGAAATACGAGCTGTATTGTGTTATTTCAATACCATATAAATAAACCCCTAAAATGGTTAACAACAAAACTTGAAATAAGATAATGATAAAAAATGGAACGCACTTTCCAAGAAAAAAATGATGCGGCTGTAAAGGAGTACTTGCTAGCCTTGCCACAATTCCTTTCTCACGATCTTTTACAAAACTAATGACAATTGAAATAATGACAAATGTGGAGAAAAACACGCTCATCCCTGTCACTGATTGAGAAGCAACTAATGTTTTTTGTGCTTGAGAACTACCTGATGTAAATAATTCTATTAAAAGAATAATTGAAGCAACTGGTAATAAAATGGTCCAGAACAACAATGATCGATCTTTCACCTGTTTTATAGATTCGATGCGGACTAATGGCCACATAAACATCACTCCCGTTATATTCATTTGATTCCCTTCTATATAACTCTTAAATAATCACATTTTTTATTTATTTTACCATTTTCGGATGTGACGAATTAGAATTAGTCACATAATGTTGACTAATTACGTATGATTTTAAATCTACGGTACACACAAATTAATTCTGTTCGTTAGATTTATGCTCTTTCTACATCAGTTACTCTTTTAAGTTATTTTGATTTACGAGAGTGCTTTTCATTCATAAAGACATTTTATTGTAATTGATCACGTAAATCTGTTCCTGTTAATTGAAAAAAGACATCTTCAAGTCTCGGTCTGTACAAAGATAATTGTTGGGGAACCAATGATTCCTTTTTACTCAGTTTAGCCAAATCTTCTAAAGTATCTAATGGTTTTGTAGTTTTAACTAACACTCCACCTTGATGAGTAACAAAATCATACCCGAGACTAGTTAATGTTTTATTAGGAATCATAGATTCAAAAAAGACAGATGTTTCTGCGTAACGATTCAAAAGCTCATCTATTTTGCCTTCTTCAACAATGTTCCCTTTATCAATGAAAGCCACATAATCACATAAACTCTCTATTTCCTCCATATAATGACTAACATAGATAATAGTTCTTCCCTCTTCCTTCAATTTGTTAATGATGTCGAAAATATAACGTCTTGATTGAGGATCTACCCCCACTGTCGGTTCATCTAAAAGAATTAACTTAGGAGCATGCATTAGAGCGCAGCCAATATTCAAACGACGTTTCATTCCTCCTGAAAAGCTTTCAACTATATCATTTGCTCTTTCCCACAATCCTACATCTTTTAGTGTTTTTTCTACTCTTTCTTCTAATGTTTTCCCTTTCAAACCATAAATTTGTCCAAAAAACTCCATATTTACTTTAGCTGTTAATTTTTCCTCTAAGCTGATGTCTTGCGGGATGTAGCCGAGCGCACTCTTAGACTCACCAACATGCTCAACTCTGCCTTCATAAGATTTAATGATGTGAGATATAATTTTCATCAAGGTTGATTTACCAGAACCATTTGGACCTATTAATCCATAACAAACTCCTTCTGGAATCGTTAATGTAATACTTTTTAACGCTTGGGTAGTCCCGTATTTTTTACTGACGTTTTCTATTTTCAACATCCGGCACCCTTTCCTTCCATGTCATTTATTTTTTAAAATGGCTTCAATAACACTCAAATATTCTTTGTAGGCGTGCTCTCCTAAATCTGTTACACTAACGATTGTTTTTGGTTTTTTATCCACAAATGTCTTTGTAATTAGCACATAGCCTGCATCCTCTAATTTTTTTAAATGCGAGCCCAAATTACCGTCTGTTACAGATAAAGAGGCTTTTAAGAAGCTAAAATCACATTTTTCATAAATCATTAATAAACTCATAATCCCTAACCGAACTTTTGGATGGATTAAATCATTTAAACTATTGACATTACTCATTTCCTTGTCCTTTTCTTTTTAAAATCACACCAGTTAATAACAAACTTCCTCCACCAATAAAAGCGAAGATAATGTTCATTAAACTAGGAAATAATAAAAATGTAGTTACACCTAAAACACTTAGCCAGAACCCCATAATAAAGATTTCTTTAGCTAGAACAATACCTAAGAGTAAATACATGATAGAAACCAATAAAACAACATAAAAGGGTAAATTATTTAATGTATATGGTAATAAACCAACACATATTAAAAAAATAAAGATACCTAAAATAATTCCAAGACCAAGCCATGTGTATTGTAATTGAGTTCTTAAAAACAAGGGCATTGGGATCATTTTCTTTTGTTTAAAATATGTAGTTAAAGTGATAACCCAGCCCGCAATGCCTAAAATAAACCAAAAGACACCTGCAGTTATTGAATGAGCAAAAAGTAAAGGTATTGAATATCCCATTATCCAAATGAGGCCCCAAATGATAAAATAAATACTGGTTTGTTTACAATACTCTGTTTTATAGTTTGTAATCGTCTTGATATGAGATAAATTCTCTAATATTTCTGAATTATTGAATTTTTCATTAGACATAAATAAACTCCTCTTCCACAAAGAACTCTGTACTACAGAGTATAGAATGAAATTTCCATTTAGTCAAGTTATTGGAAATACCTTTTTTATGAATTAAAATAAAAAATAGATATAACCACCTCCTTCCTAACGAATCTCCAAATACCTTCTGCTTCTTGATCGTTTCTGAAAACCTTATTCAAGGGTTGTCGCATAACCGATTCATATTTCAAGAAATTTAAATATAGAAAAAGTGATAAACAGGCATTTTAATTTTCTATTTGGAAAGTAAGAACTACTAATTGGAGTGAGCTAAATAAACAGTTCCTTATTCAGCAGGCATTCGTCATCGATTCTTTTCATTCACTCTTTTCGCATGTTCACTAATTAGTGCTGCCTCCCTGCTTCCTTTTATAATGCGGAAACCGTCATAATTCGGATAGAGCGAGTCATCGTCCTGAATGCTTGTTAAAATCCAAAATTGACTACCAGCCCCTCCGAGCTGCTCTACCGCTGACAGCCAGCTCTGATATACGTCAGGACGAGCTGATTGATTTTGATAGCCAAACTCTTCTAGCACAACTGGCTTTCCGATTGACTTCCCGCGGGTGATATGGTCTTCAATCCATTTCACTCCCCAGGTAGCAGACTTGCTCCAGTGATCTGGGTACAGATGATAGGTTCCATAATCGATATTAGGAAGAGATGTTAAACGGTCCCAATCGACGCCTTCTCCTCCTCCGTAAAACCAATCTTCATGTCCTGGTATGCGAAAGAATCCTTCATCTCCTACTGCAACAAGATGGTGACGATCCAGCGATTTGATCCATGTACTCATTTCATCTGCCCATTTGACTAGTACATTTCCCGTTGGATCTGACTGCATCCGCGGCTCGTTGGCTAATTCCCAAGTCATAATAGCTGGATCGTCTTTATATTGAACACCTGTATACGTATTGGTTCTTTCTAATACATAGCGCACATAATTTTTGTAAGCTTTTTGAATACGAGGATCTGTATAGAAGGCATCATGCGATCCTGCCCCGAACCACTTCACATATTGATTCATACCGCCAAAGTCATCCCAATTGTTCACTAGTGGGATCACAAGCTTTATTCCTTCCTGTCCTGCTTTATAAATCGCATAATCTAGTTTTTGAAAACCAGATTCTTCATAGACGCCTGGACTAGATTGTAAGACTGAGTTTTCTTGAGGAGCCCCGTCGTGAAAGCCCCAAATCCGTATGACCTTTAAATTCATTGCTTTCATATCATCGAACACAGCATCTACCATTTTTTTAGATTTGTAATGGAAATAGTAATTATTTGTGCCGGCGAAGTAAAATGGTTGATTGTTCAGCGTAAATTGTGTACCAGACGTCTGCACATAAGCGGCTGCCTTCATCGTAAGCGAAAACCAGCCAGACCATATAGCGGCTATAAGTATGAAGCAAGACACTCTTTGAGCCCACTTTTTCATTTACATTCTCCTCACAATCTATCTCTATCCTTCTTGAGGCAGGATTACGTCTAGTTGAAACGGTGTTTGTTCATTTGAATCAAGTTCAATCGTCTCTTGTTTGAGCATTTTATTTTCTTTACCGATTCGAATCTCATATGTTCCGTGAAATGCTGGACATTTCACATGGCCATTAGCATCTGTTTTTTCAACTCTTTGGGTCGTCCACTCATTTAGAAGCTTTTCATAACGTCGTCCTGCTTCATTTAAAGACCAATCATAATTCACGATGGCTGCATGTTCACCTCTCCAATGGGCACCTGCCCAAAATCCCCACATCAGCACTCCTTTTACGGCTGGATGACTAAATGCGACGCGATATAAAGCTTCCAGGTTATCCGCTCTTCTATTAGGGTCAGGGTGAACAGAGTCGTACTCTGTGACCCATATTGGAAGACCAAGCTCAGCCAGCACATCGAGCCTCTCTTTGACAATGACTGGATCGACCCGTTCTTCAAAATGGCCTTGAACCCCAATCGCCTCAATAGGTGCGCCTAACTGACGCAGTTCATTGATATGCGCTTTATAGGCATGGTGTTCACCATAAGAGATCACATTATAATCATTCACAAACAATAGTGCTTGAGGGTCAATTTTTTTCGTTTCTTCATACATCCACTTCCAAATATTTTTCCCAAAGCGATCTTTAAAAAATGAACCATGCATCATTTCATTGTTTACATCCCAATGCCGGAACCTTCCCTTAAAGTGATTGCCCGCATGCTCAAGCCGGTTTTTCATGGCTTCATATACTTCGTGATTCGGCAGTGACCTTAGCCAGCTTGGATTCGCATCCTCTACCTCCCAAAATAAAGCGTGCCCCCTCACTGGAAGCTGATGTCGATCTGCAAAATTCAACATCGCATCTGCTTTTTCGTAGGTGATTTTCCCTCTTTCTGGCTCATTCGCATACCATTTTGCTTCATTTTCAAAAACAGCCCAATTAAAATGCTTCACGAAAAAATCAGCATATTGTTGATTAAATAACACTTGATCATTCATCGCTGAACCAAAGGCGAATTCATGTCTGATTTGCTTTATTTCAACCTCTATTCCTGCTATTGGCTTTTTTTCGCCGTTTGTCACGTTGATCACAAGATCTCTTTGTCTATGCTCTGAGATTCGATCATCCGCCTCTTTTTTCCACATCAGATTTTCCTGCCCATTTTCGCCTCTATTGAATGAATGATGAAGAAAGCTTCTTTCTTTGACCATGTAAATCACCCTTATCTTCATTGGATTCATATTACCTATTCAAACTGCCGGCTAGAAGCCGGCAGCTTGCTTTTAACCTCTTAGTTGATCAGACGATGGTATTCAGCATAGGCAGTGGCCATATCCACTTGAGACCAGAAGCGGTGATAAGTGAAAACTGGTGCACCATTCTCCCATTTGCCTGTAGCTTCATTAAATGAAGACTGATATTTACTTTCGAGTGAAGACCATGCTGGATCTTGTTTAATCTTCGGACGAAGATCAGCAAAACTCGTATAGACCCCATTCCCTCCTCGTTGCGGGTCAGAAGGAATGGTGCTGGCTCCAGGAATCTGATTTCCTTGACCAAATGTCCCGTTCCATCCATTTGGGAAATACACTTCTTTTCTAAAGAAACGGTCATAGTCTTCTCTATCTTCCTCTGTCACTATGCCGACGCCATCATTGTAATTCCATGCAACCTCTAGGAGCTGCGCGGCTGCATCTTTCGCTCTTGCACCAAGCGCTGTATAATCACCTGCTTCCTGCTTTGTGGCTGCAGCAAAGAATATCAAAGCTTTGGCTAGACTTCCTAATACGCCCGTATCCTGAGTCGGATCTTTAGTTACAGCTGTTAAATTTGGATTTCCTGTTGCAGACTGGAACCCGTTCCAAGTATCAGGCTGTCCGCTCCAAGCAATATTTCCAGGAAGCCAAAACTCTCCAGGCGCACTTGTTGTAGCAACCGAAACATTCGTTCCTCCTAGAATTCTCTGTCCTTGTTCATCTAAGAAATAACCCTCTTCATCTGACACAGGACGGCTGCCGATAAAAATGTAATCTAAAGCATAGCTGACCCATTTTGTTATGACAGATTTGGCCATTTGGACATTTTCAGATGTTTTGTCGCCATCTTTTACAAAAATATAATAAAGCTCTGCTACGCGCTCCATTGGCCACGCCTGCATTCCAAACCAGTTATTTGAAGGCGGGTCAAGGTAAACAGGTGCATCTTCATATGCCATATCATAAAAAGTACTTCTTCCTGCTGGATAAGCGCTATAGTCTCCATTCCAGCTATTGGTTGCGCCTCCTGCTATGGCTCCTTCTTTCGATTGAAGCCATACGTAAAATTCAAGCTGTCTCTTTAGTGTTTTTTCCCAATCGCTTGCCCCTGTTGCTGAAGATGGCTTTAAGCCTCCTTTATCTGAGGATAAAGCATAAGCAGCGACAGGATTTTGATATCCTTGATGACAATGGCTCGCTCCGATACGCCATGACCAGTTTGCATACTCCCCAAGTCCTCCGCCCCAAGAGGTATACCATGCCATTAAGTAATGACAGGCACCCTTTCCGTTTCCAGGATACGGATTCCCCTGCTTCCCGCTTCCAATCGTTTGAAAATATTTATCGTACATACCGTAACGGAGGAAATCCCCCATTTTTTTCGCTTTATCAAGATAAGCTGACCGATTATAGCCGAGCTCCTTTGCCCAATACATCGCTTGTATCGCGCGCGCATCAGCATCCGTCGCATTCGTATAGCGCCACTGGGCAGCTGGAGCTTGATTTTCTTTTGTGAACAAGCTCATAAAGCCTTCATTCGGCTTACCAAAAGATTTATCGTCCTGTGATGGATGAGGGATGGACTCCCATACAGATTCTTGCGGACCACGCTGGAATGTGTTCACATAGGCGGCTGTATGTGATGGGTTGAGCAAGTTGCCATAGCCATACCAGTTATCTACGTCAAGGAGCCAGTGCATTAAATACGTTTCATTCGTCCCATAGGTTGATTTTAATTCACTATCAATTGGATCTTGACCAGCAGGACGAGCACCGGTCAGCTGGCTTGGGTATTGATCCGGAAATGGTTTCTCTGCTGCGTATGTGGCTGGGCTGGACGGATTATAAGCGTTCATATGCGGCTGCTCATCATTTCCATCTTCATTGACTGGGATGATGTACTTCTCCATATTGTCCCAAGCTGCCTCTAATTTGCTCCAGTCCCCTGTGTAATGTCCGTACAGCACCTCAAGCCACAGCCAATAGCTATATGCTTCTGAAGTTGTCATATGCCCGTAATCAGGTGCTTCGCAAATGAGTGTCTCGATTGAATGATACGGAATTCCTTCTGGTGAAAAATATCCATTCGCATCGCTTTTGATTTGATGATAAAGCGTTAAAAACCGTTCTTTGTTTGACAAGTCCTTCACCCTTTCAATAAAATCGTTGATTTTTATTTGTCTGGAAGTGTGCCAAATACTAAAACACCATCGTCAAAGACAGGAATCTTTGTTGTTTTTTGCATATTGGATGTTAATCCTTGATAGGAATAATCATTTGAGGCATCCCATATATTCGATCCATTTGGAGCAGATAATCGAAATTGTATTTCCTTCTTATGCTCAGATTCTCCTCTAGGAGAAATAGCAACGCCCGTAAAATCGATTTCTGCAAAATAGACGCGGCTTGATGCGTCATATACTTTTAAAGGCGATAAGGAAGCGCCTTCATTGTAGGCTGCTGTCACTTGAATATCCTTTTCAGTGAATCCCTTTGCAAAGACCTCGCTCAGATTGACGTAATATCTAAAAGATAGTGTTTGACTGCTTCTTGCCGGCCAGCCGGACCTGTTGTACAACACTGCTTTCACTTGAGTAGATGTTGTATCGTTATGCATGACAGCTGCCTCTACAAAAAACTCATCCTCCACTTGTTCTTTAGGCGGGAAATTTGGCAGCTTTGATTGCCCTTGACCAAACAGCTGCACCATTTTGGCGATATTTCCAGTAAAGGCGGCATTATAATCGGTCGCCACCTCGTTAGATATATAATCAGAGATGTCATCATCATATTGATCCTGTGCATTAGGACCCCCTACAAGCGCTCCATAAAGAATGTGCCGGTGAGATGGAGGATTTGTCAGCTGGTTAGACCATGAGCCATGTGCAGTACGGTGGTGCGGGTGCTTCGGCGGATTCTGGCCAAACCCAACGACGTAGCTTCTATTCCGCGGATTATCACCTAACATATAGTGAGTTTGCTTAATCGCAAACGATTGGTATCGATTTTTCTTTTCTTGATCAGATACCCAATCAGCATAGACAAAGGCTAAAAATGCTGCATTGGCGGCATAACGAAGTGAACCCCATTGATCCAGCCATGCCAATCCGCCAGGCGTATAGGTGATTCTTTCTACTTTTCCATTTTGAACAAGACCTGTGGTCCAGTAATCAAGATTGCGCTCTGTCGATTCTATAAATCTGTTTTCTTTCGTGATTCTTGCTAGTAAGATTTGTGAAGCAAAAAAAGTATTGTCCCATGACATGGTAAACGTATAATCCCAATCCTTCGGCCATTCCTCTACCGCTTTTAATGCTTTGTTTAAATAGGTTTCTTCATTTGTCGCCAAGTACAGCCAGATTCCACCCCAAATAAGTTCGTCAACATAGCCGCTCCAGGAGTTGTAAAATGGCTGAGCATTGGTGACACAATCTGTATATTTGCCGCGATACCTGTCAGCAAATGCATATAGCTGTTTGGCGTGTGTTAAAAGCTTTGCTGCATAGGACGCATCTGTTTCTTTAAAAATGATAGAACCTGCTGCTAAAGCCGCCGCAGTTTGTGCAGCTACTTCTGTTCCAGGACAATGTTCATCAATTTTAAAAGCTGGCCGGTTCATCGGCATCACTTCTGCTGGCCCCCACCAAGCATGATCGGCGTTTCCATCACCTACTTGCGCCCAAAATTCATTCGGTCCTGTATGTGCTTTCAAAAAATAATCTGTTGCCCACTTGATTTGATCTAAGATCTCATCAAGCAATTCTGCTTCTTCATAAGCTTCCCGGTATTCATATACTGTCCATGCAAGCACGGCTGCTGAGTAAGCCATCGGAAGTCCAAATTTCACATGATCTCCTGCATCATACCAGCCGCCAGTTAAGTCATGCCCAACATCCTTCCCGTCCTCTAGTCCAGAATCTCCCCGCCAGTTAAGACGATTGCTTTCTGGAAGCCGGCCTGACCGCTGCGCTTCATAAAACAGCATGGATTTTTGTAAAACCTCTACATAGTTGTAAGATGCCATTTCTCTATTGCTCACCCCTTCTTTTTAGTGAAACATTGATCAATAGACGCAACCGCCTCCTTTCTATCCTTCGTTTCGTGATCTGTACAGTTTTGAAAAGAATCAAATATGTTTCAAAAATAAGCATAGTAAACAGCAATCAGCTTTACGCTCATCGAAGGTTTTCTCTTGATTCTCCTTCTGACTGTACCCAGAATGATCATATGTCGCTTGAGAACATTTCAGACGGCGAAATTCTCTTTTGAGCTCTATTTGGGTAGAAAGAATGACATACAATCTCTTCTCTTAAAACATCACGCTAAATCAAGATATATGAACGGATAAGAAAATAATTCCAATTGATAAGAAATCTTTATTAGTTAACATAATAAAATTATTGTATATAGAGAAAAGAACGCCCTTTTAGGGCGCTCTTATTTATCACATTAAAATAAAGAAAGCTGGTTTTGATCAGGAAGTGCTTCTAAACAGCCTTGACGATCTAAATATTCAAGGATGGTCTTCGACACTTTTCCGCGTTTTTGTAAATCTTCTTTTGAGAGGAATTCCCCATCTTGCCGCGCGCGGACAATATTTAACGCAACGTTTGTACCGAGGCCGGGGATGGAGTTGAATGGCGGTATTAATCCGTCTCCATCAATGATAAACTCTGTTGCACTTGAGCGGTAAAGGTCCACTTTTTTGAAGTGGTAGCCTCTTTCACACATTTCAAGGGCAAGCTCTAGTACAGTTAATAGGTTCTTTTCTTTCGGTGATGCATCTAAACCTTTTGAATTAATATCGTCCATAACAGCTCGAATCGCATTCGATCCTTTTGTCATCGTTTCAATATCAAAGTCATCCGCACGAACGGTAAAGTAAGCCGCATAGTACAGGAGTGCATGATGCACCTTGAAATAAGCAATACGAACAGCCATTAACACATAAGCAGCCGCGTGGGCTTTAGGGAACATGTATTTGATTTTTTTACAAGAATCAATATACCAGTTTGGTACATTATTATTCTTCATTTCTTCTTCCCATTCAGGAGGAAGTCCTTTTCCTTTACGAACAGATTCCATGATTTTAAAGGCAAGTGACGGCTCTAAGCCTTGATAGATGAGATAGACCATAATATCATCACGGCACCCAATTACTTCACTTAGTTCACACGTTTTATTGTGAATGAGCTCTTGCGCATTTCCAAGCCAAACATCCGTACCGTGTGATAGTCCAGAAATCTGAACAAGCTCTGAGAAGGTCGTTGGTTTTGTATCCTCTAGCATTTGCCGAACAAACCTTGTCCCAAATTCTGGGATACCGAGTGTGCCTGTTTTACAGCCAATTTGCTCTTCTGTGACACCTAGTGGCTCTGTCCCTTGGAAAATCTTCATGACTTCAGGGTCATCTGTTGGAATCGTTTTTGGATCGATTCCGCTTAAATCTTGAAGCATACGAATGACCGTTGGATCATCGTGCCCAAGAATATCCAGCTTCAACAAGTTATCGTGGATCGAATGGAAATCAAAATGTGTCGTCTTCCAATCGGAACCTGTCGCATCTGCTGGGTATTGAATAGGTGAGAAATCGTAAATGTCCATATAATCAGGCACAACGATAATCCCGCCTGGATGCTGGCCTGTTGTCCGTTTTACTCCTGTACAGCCTTGTACAAGCCGGTCGATTTCAGCGCCTCTCATATGAAGGTTATGATCTCCTGCATAGCCTTTTACGTAACCATATGCTGTTTTTTCTGCAACGGTACCAATCGTACCTGCTCGGTATACATAATCTTCACCGAACAACTCTTTCGTATAGTTATGTGCGATCGGCTGATATTCACCTGAGAAGTTCAAATCAATATCAGGGACTTTGTCTCCTTTAAAACCTAAGAACGTTTCAAACGGAATATCATGTCCATCTTTTTTATACGGCGCTCCACATTCTGGACAGTCCTTATCGGGAAGGTCAAAGCCTGAACCAACAGATCCGTCATTAAAGAACTCAGAGTGCTTACAGCTTGGGCATACATAATGAGGTGCAAGTGGATTCACTTCAGTAATCTCTGTTAATGTCGCAACAAGAGATGAGCCGACAGATCCCCTTGAACCAACGAGATATCCATCATCAAGTGATTTTTTTACGAGCTTATGAGAGATTAAGTAAATAACGGCAAAGCCATGACCGATAATACTTTTTAATTCTTTCTCAATGCGATCTTCTACGATTTTCGGCAAATCATCTCCGTAGATGCTGCGCGCCATTTGATAGCTCATTTCCCGTATTTCTTCATCTGCACCTTCAATTTTTGGTGTGTAAAGATCATCTTTGATAGGTTTAATGCTTTCGACCATCTCAGATACTTTTTGCGTATTTGTTACGACGATCTCTTTCGCTTTTTCGTCTCCGAGGAAGGAGAAGGCTTCGAGCATTTCATCTGTCGTTCTAAAATGAACTTTTGGCAGTTCATGGCGGTTCAGCGGATTCGCTCCACCCTGTGATGAAATTAAGATTTTACGATAAATTTTGTCCTCTGGATGCAAGTAATGTACATTTCCAGTCGCCACAACTGGTTTATTCAGCTTTTCACCAAGCTTGACAATGTTTGTGATGATTTCTTTTAACGCACGTTCATCTCGAACAAGCTCAAGCTGCAGCAGGTGCTGATACACTTCTGGCGGATGTACTTCTAAATAGTCATAAAATGCTGCAATGTCTTCCACCTCATCAGGTGACTTTTGCATCATTCCTTCAAATACCTCACCCTTATCACAAGCAGACCCAACAATTAAACCTTCTCGATATTTCTCAAGCTGAGAGCGCGGAATACGCGGGACCCGGTAGAAATAATGAATATGAGAAAGTGAAACAAGCTTAAATAAATTCTTAAGACCTGTCTCATTTTGAGCAATCAAAGTCGCATGGTAAGGACGTGAGCGCTGGTAAGCATTCGACTGCCCCATGTTTTCATTCAATTGATCGTGATAGGCAATCTCTTTTTCAGCCGCATCTTTTAGCATCTTCAGCATGAGATAGCCTGTCGCCTCTGCATCATAAATCGCCCGGTGATGCTGCGTCAGTTCAATATCGAACTTTTTACAAAGGGTGTTCAGCCGGTGATTTTTAAATTCAGGGTAAAGGAACCGGCCAAGTTCAAGTGTATCAATGACAGGGTTTGACGCTTTATCTGTTTTTAACAGGCGTTTATACGCTGCATTTAAAAAGCCCATATCAAAGCTCGCATTGTGCGCAACAAGGATATCTTGTCCAATCCATTCTTTGAAATCCCGTACGACGTCGACGACATCTGGTGCATCTCTCACCATATCATCGGTGATACCTGTTAATTCGATGGTGGTCGCTGATAACGGGTGATGGGGATTTGCAAATGCCTCAAAGCGGTCAATGATTTCCCCGCCTTTTATTTTCACTGCTGCAAGCTCAATGATCGTGTCATAAACAGCTGAAAGTCCAGTTGTCTCGACGTCGAATACGACATACGTCGCATCCTCTAACAAGCGGTGCTCTGGGTTATATGCAATCGGTACCCCGTCGTCTACTAAGTTGATTTCCACACCGTACATCATTTTGATGCCATGCTTTTTACTTGCTGCATACGCATCTGGGAAGGATTGTACAACGGCATGATCTGTCAGGGCAATTGCTTCATGTCCCCATTTTTTTGCTTGTTCAACAAGTCTGCCAATGCCAGTGACAGCATCCATTTGGCTCATAGGGGAATGTAAATGAAGCTCCACACGCTTTTCACCCTCAGGTGCTGTATCTTCTTTCAGCTGCGGTTTCATTTCATTGACATCATTAGCGATCATGACAAGATCTCTGACAAACGTATCATTTTGAATGCTTCCTCTTGCTTTCACCCACATGCCTTTTTTCAATGATTTCATCAGCTGAGCATCTTCTTTTTCTCTTGCAAACATTTTGATCAAAATACTGTTTGTATAATCTGTGATCTTAAAGATACAAAGCGTTCTCCCGCTTTTCAGCTCACGCGTTTCTGCATCGAATACGTAGCCTTGAACGGTAATTCTTCTTTCCTCGTCCATGATACTATCTAGCGTACGAATTTCTTCATTGTCTTTGATTTGATAGCCAATCATCAGAGGGCCTGACGGAGCTTCATTCTGCTCCTCACTTTCTTTCTTCTCCATCTCAGTGAGGGCTTGCATGGCTCTTTCTTGATCTTCAGCAAGCTTTTGTTCTCTAAACTTCTGAATCTCTTGATCTGATACAAAAATTTCTGTATCGAATTGCAGCTCTGGAAAGCCCACTTGTTTAAATGCGGCCTGGAGCATCGGGCTGTACTTCTTCTTAATAGCGAGTGCCTCTGTTTCGCTTTTCGTTTTAATGATGATTTTATGTCCAGACAGCGATGGTTTTTGCTGCTGAAGCAAGCTGATGATTGGGGGAGAAATTCCTTGAAGTTCTTCCACACAATGTGACCAGTACGATTGCACGAGTTCTTCAGATATGTGCGGATCACTCACTTCAATCGTACAAGTGATTTGTGCAATATGTGAAAATGCATTTGTCAGCCTGCTGAGAAACATGGCGTATACTTTGTAAGGCAAAAGCGCCTTAAATTTAAAAAGGAAATGCCAAGTTTTCGTCGCCTTATGCACTGTCAATTTGACGATTTCTCCTTCTTCAAAGTAACGACTGAGGTCATCATCTGTCATTTGAATCTGATTAAGTAATATATGAAATTGCCGCCGTGTGATCGGTAATTGTTCATCCAAGACAGGACCCTCCTTTTGTCAATCAGAAAGGTACCTCTTTTCTACAGGAGGTACCTTCATTTTTTTGTTCGTTTTATGCTTGGCGTATAAATGAAATCAGATCATCAACAGATACTTCATGTGATTCACCTGATTTTCTAAACTTCACTTCTACTATACCTTCTTCTGAACGTTTTCCGCAGCTAATACGAATTGGCAGTCCAATTAAATCACTGTCTGCAAATTTTACTCCTGCACGCTCCTGGCGGTCATCGAAAAGTACGTCGAAACCTTCATCTTCTAATCGCTCGTACAACGTTTCAGCCAGTTCTTTCTGCGCATCGTTTTTCATATTTAATGCAAGGAGGTGAAGGTCATATGGTGCCACTGTTTCCGGCCAAATGATTCCTTTCTCATCGTGATGCTGTTCAACAATCGCTGACAGCGTTCTAGAGATGCCGATGCCATAGCAGCCCATAATCATTGGCTGCGCACGACCATTCTCATCGAGGTACGTTGCATCCATCGACTCAGAATAACGAGTGCCCAGTTTAAAGACTTGTCCTACTTCAATCCCTTTTGCAAACTGGATTGTGCCTTCCCCATCTGGAGAAACATCTCCTTCTTGAATCAAACGAAGATCTGTGAATTCTTTTACTGACACGTCACGTGCAGGATTGACATTGACATAATGATAATCCGCTTCGTTTGCACCAGCGACAGCATTTGTCATTCCCTTCACAGCAAGGTCCGCATAAATATCGACTTCTGCTTCCAGTTTAACAGGTCCAACAAATCCAGGCTCAGTTCCAATGACTTCCAGCACTTCTTCACGTGAAGCAAGCTCGACAAGCTGTGCTCCTACCAAGTTTTTCACTTTCACATCATTTACTTCATGATCGCCTCTAGTAAGGATCAGAACATACGCATCATCTGCTTTAAACAAAACAGATTTAATGCAAGCAGCAGGGTCAACTTCTAAAAATTCAGCCACATCTTGAATGGTTTTCACTTGCGGTGTGTGGACTTTTTCAAGTTCTTTGAAGTCCGCAGGATTTGCTTCTTCTCCGTGATATACAGCCTCAGCCATTTCAATGTTTGCAGCATATGAGGAAGTATCAGAATAAGCGATGGTATCCTCTCCGACTTCTGAAAGCGCCATGAACTCATGCGTATCTTTTCCTCCCATTGCCCCAGAATCCGCAATGACTGGTCTAAAATTGAGACCCACTTTTGAGAACACATTAGAGTAAGCCGTAAACATTTTGTTGTATGTCTCATCAAGGCTTTCTGGTGAAGAATGGAATGAGTATGCATCCTTCATAATAAATTCACGTCCGCGCAGCAGTCCAAAGCGCGGTCTCTGTTCATCACGGAATTTTGATTGAATTTGATATAGAGTTAAAGGAAGCTTCTTATACGATTTCACTTCGCTGCGTACTAATGATGTGATCACTTCTTCGTGGGTTGGGCCAAGCGCAAATTCGCGGCCATGGCGATCCTTCATACGCATCAGTTCTGGACCGTATGTATACCATCTTCCTGACTCTTGCCACATTTCTGCCTGCTGCAGCACTGGCATTAACAGCTCAGCTGCGCCTGCCTTTTCCATTTCCTTGCGGACGATCGATTGAATATGCTGAATGACTTTATGCGCAAGCGGCAGATAATGATAGATTCCACTTGTATTTTGTCTAATAAACCCAGCTCTTACTAAGAGTTGATGGCTTTTTGCCTCAGCATCTGCCGGCACCTCTCGAAGAGTTGGAATGAAAGTCAGGGATTGTCTCATGTCGTTACACCTCATTTATGAAATAGGACTTCTCACAAAAACTCTTGTTTCCCGGAATGAGAAACAAGAGAGAATGGTTTTTATAAAAATAACCGCTGAATGTCATTCCACGTTACCACTAACATTAACAGCATGAGGAAAGCAACACCGATAAAGACAACAAGTGCTTCCTTCTCACGATTAATTGGTTTACCGCGAATGGCTTCAACAAATAAGAATAGTAAACGTCCTCCGTCTAATGCAGGAATCGGTAACAAATTCACGATGCCTAGGTTGATACTGAGGAACGCCGCAAACTGCATTAATGTTAACACACCTTGTTTGGCTACTTCTCCTGTCATGTCATAAATTCCAACAGGACCTGCTAACATGTCTAGTGAAAATTGTCCTGTGACAATTTTTTGCAAGTTCGTTAAGATCAGACCTGCCGTTGAAATGACAGTTGTTCCAGAAGATGAAATAACTTTCAAAAATCCATTTTCCGTTGGCGGATATGATCCGAAACGGCCAATGCTTTTCCCATCTGCTTTTACAGCTTCTGGTACAACCTGCACAGTGCTTTCTTTGCCGTCTCGGTCAATGACGACATTCATTTTTTTCTCAGGGTTCTTTTGAACTGTTTGAACGACGTCTGTCCAAGAATTCATTTTCTCGCCGTTAATGGACACGATGTGATCTCCCTGCATGAGTCCAGCCTCAGCCGCCCGGCCGTCTTTCGTCAGCTTACCGAGTACAGGATCATCAACGGTTACCCCTTGAATAAAACCTAAAGCAACCAAAATTACATACGCCAGGATAAAGTTCATAATCGGTCCAGCTGCGATAGCTTTAATTCGCTGCCAAACTGTTTTTGAACCAAATTGACGATTGTATGGTGCGATTTGAATTTCTTCACCATCTGCAATATAGAAGCTTGTTTGACTGACATTGTAGCCAGTCAGAATATCTTCATTTCCAGCTTCATATCCCGAGATTCTCATAGCATGATCTAAATCAATCTGCTCAACTTCGATGACAAGTGCATCAGGATATTTTTCTTTATCATTTAAAATGATCTTTTCTACTTCATTTTGCTCATTGAATAAGAGCCCCACTGTATGACCTGGTTTAATTTCGATAACTTCAGGGTCCTCTCCAGCCATTTTAACAAATCCGCCAATAGGGAGAAGTCTAATGGTATAAACGGTTTCTTTTCGTTTAAAGGAGAAAATCTTCGGCCCAAAACCAATTGCGAACTCGCGGCATAAAATCCCCGCGCGCTGCGCCATAATTAAATGGCCAAGCTCGTGGAAAAAAACGAGCGTTCCAAAAATAATAATAAACGCAATCACTGTATTCACGAACATACCACCTTATGTGAGGATTGATTGAACAAAGTCTCGTGTATCTTTGTCCACTTCATGGATATCTTGCAAACTAGGCGTTGAAATCACATGATGTCTGATTAGTGCCTTTTCAATCAATTCTTCAATTTGCAGGAACGTTACTTTGCCTTTCAGAAATGCATCGACTGCCATTTCATTTGCTGCATTAAGTACAGCAGGCATTGTCCCTCCTATTTTACCTGATTCATAAGCAAAATGTAAGCAGCGATACCTGTCAAAATCCGCTTTTTGGAAATTCAATTGTCCAATCTCCCAAAGGTTCAATGATTTCGCTTCTTGTAACGGCGCCCTGTCGGGGTATGTGAGTGCATATTGAATAGGCACTCTCATGTCTGGTGTCCCTAACTGAGCCATGACGCTTTTGTCGTGAAATTCCACCATCGAATGGATAATGCTCTCTTTATGTAGCAGCACATCAATTTGTTCATAAGGGATATCAAACAACCAATGTGCCTCGATCACCTCGAGCCCTTTATTCATCATCGTCGCTGAATCAATGGTGATTTTCGCTCCCATCGACCAGTTCGGGTGGTTCAGCGCTTCTTCAACCGTAACACCTTCAAGTTCAGTTCGTTTTTTATCTCGGAAACTACCACCTGAAGCTGTCACGATTAAGCGTTCAATATTTTTAGCTTGTTCACCTTGCAGGCATTGAAAAATAGCGGAATGCTCACTATCGACAGGAAGTAAAGGTACATCATATGTTTTAGCGTACTCTTTTACTATATGACCAGCTGTCACAAGTGTTTCCTTATTTGCGAGTGCAATCGTCTTTTTTTGTTCAATGGCCTTTAATGTTGGAACAAGTCCAACACTTCCTACAAGTGCATTGACCACTACGTCCACTGCATCATAGGTCGCTGCCTCGATGTTGGCTTCATCACCAGCAGCCAGCTTCACATCGTATGCAAATGAATGATTTTTTAGCATGTGATAGGTTTCTTCGTCTACACAGCCGACGAATTCAGGCTGAAAGCGCTCAATGATCGGAATCGCCTTTGCTATATTTCTGCCAAATGTCATGGCTTTCAGCTTAAACTTGTCCGGGTGCTGACTGATCACATCTAACGTTTGTTCTCCAATTGATCCTGTTGCGCCTAATAGCGAAATATATTTCAAATTGCCACTCCTTCTCTCGTTCAATAAGTTTCTATGAGGTTAGCTGGCAAACGTTGCGAGCAGTAAGTATAAAAACGGCAGAACGAATAAAAAGCTGTCAAACCTGTCCAAAATCCCGCCATGGCCAGGGAGAATTGTCCCTGAATCCTTCACATGATAATGACGCTTTAAAGCAGATTCCACAAGGTCGCCAAGCTGTCCAAAGATACTGAGTAAAAGAGTAATAAACATCACAAGCAGATATGATGGCAAAAATCCTGTAACCGCCTGAAACACAAGTGACAACACGACCGCCGTGACAATTCCGCCGATAAATCCTTCTACTGTTTTGTTTGGGCTGATTTCTGGCCAAAGCTTTCGTTTCCCCATAGATTTTCCAATAAAATAGGCTCCTGAGTCAGTAGACCAAATAATCACTGCTGCGAAGAAGATCGCACTCATGCCATATAAGCCTCTAATTTGGATAAAATAATAGAAACTAACGCCAATATATAATGTGGCTAATACAACAAAAGCAACCTCATCGAAAGTGAAAGAGTTTTTGCTCAAAACTGTATAAGTTAAAAGTATTAAGACTGCAAATAAAGCAATCTGCATTTTTGATGCGTCCACGTTTGGGAAGAAGCTGTTGTCTCCGCCCATTAAAAGCCAAAGCAATATTAAGCTGACAATACCAGGAAAGCTGAAAATCGAGATCTTTTTCATTCTTAAAAGCTCAAAGAGAGCGACACTTCCCATTAAATAAATCAGCAGGGTAAATGGCATCTGTCCATATATAACTGCAAGCAAAAAGACTGCAGCTGCCAAAACACCCGTCAAAATTCTTTGTTTCATCTGCACCACCCTCTAAATTCCACCGAACCTCCGGCCGCGGCGCTGGTACTCTCCGATAGCGCCTATAAGGTGCTCATCAGAAAAGTCAGGCCAAAGCACATCCGTAAAGACAAACTCGCTGTACGCAATTTGCCAAAGCATAAAGTTGCTTAATCTAATTTCTCCACTCGTGCGAATGAGCAAATCCGGATCTTGAAGAGATTCTGTCATTAAATAAGCTGAAAACATCTCTTCTGTGATGTCTTCTGCTCGAAGCTTACCTTCTTTGACCTTTTCAGAAATTTGTCTGCATGCGGAGACGATTTCTGTGCGCCCCCCGTAGTTGAGCGCAAAGTTTAAAACGAGCCCGTCGTTATTCGCCGTACTCTTTACTGCGTTCTCTACCGCTTTTTTCGTATGCTGCGGGAGGCCGTCTGGATCACCTGTTAAACGCACACGGACATTCTCCTCGATGAGTTCAGGCAGGTAGATGTTTAAAAATTCTTCAGGAAGTTTCATTAAAAAGTCTACTTCTAGTTTTGGACGTTTCCAATTTTCCGTAGAGAAAGCATACAAAGTCAGCACTTTGACATTTAGCTCATTTGCAAGCTTTGTCATGCGCTTGACGACTTTCATTCCTTCATGATGACCTGCTACCCGTGGAAGAGCACGTTTTTTCGCCCATCTTCCGTTCCCATCCATGATAATGGCGATATGTTCAGGAATTTCTCCATTTAATATGTCTTCTTTTGTCAGGCTTTCTAAGTTGGAAGCTGCTGTTTGCTGATTCTTCCAATTTTTGAGTATATTGAGCATGAGATTCCTCCATCACCCAAAAAGGTTGCGTTCCCGCTAAATAATATAGTCATCAACAGTATTAACAAAAAAACCCCCTGTAAACATGAAGAGGGTCTTTTCACTATTATCTATTGTACATAGTTTTTTCTTAAACTTCCATGATTTCTTTTTCTTTATCTTTCGTCACGTCATCAATTTTAGCGACATATTCATCTGTCAATTTTTGAACATCCTCTGTCGATGATCTTAATTCATCTTCAGTGATCTCCCCATTTTTCTCAAGCTTTTTCAAATCATCGTTTGCATCACGACGCACGTTACGAACAGCTACTTTTGCTTCTTCTGAGTATTTTTTTACGACTTTCACAAGCTCTTTACGTCTTTCTTCTGTCAGCGCAGGAATCGCAATGCGGATCACATTTCCGTCACTTGTTGGCGTGATGCCAAGATCAGACTTTTGGATCGCTTTTTCGATATCACCGATTGCTGTTTTATCGTAAGGTGTGATAATCAGCATACGTGCTTCTGGCACTGTGATCGACGCAATTTGGTTAAGCGGTGTTTGTGCACCGTAATAATCCACTGTCACTTTATCAAGCAGTGAAGCATTCGCACGGCCTGCACGAACAGTTGCAAGCTCACGTCCGTACGCTTGTACGGCTTTTTCCATTTTTTCTTTCGTTTGGTTCAACACTTCTTTTGACACGTTATTTCCCCCTCACGATCGTTCCGATTGATTCGCCGTTTACGGCACGTTTAATATTTCCTTCTTCCATAATGGAGAAGACGATTAATGGAATGTCATTGTCCATACATAATGAGGACGCAGTAGAATCCATTACAGCAAGCCCTTCTTTAAGTACATCAAGATATGAAAGCTTATCATATTTTACTGCATCCGCATCTGTACGAGGATCAGCACTGTAGACACCATCTACATTATTTTTCGCCATTAAAATGACATCTGCTTCAATTTCTGCTGCTCGAAGTGCTGCTGTAGTATCTGTAGAGAAATAAGGATTCCCTGTTCCAGCAGCAAAAATGACGACACGTTTCTTCTCAAGATGACGGATCGCTTTTCTTCTTATGTATGGTTCTGCAACCTGTCTCATTTCAATAGAGGTTTGCACTCTAGACTGAATGCCAAGCGTTTCTAGGCTGTCCTGTAACGCCAGTGAGTTCATCACTGTTGCCAGCATCCCCATGTAGTCTGCTGTTGCACGGTCCATTCCTAGATCACTGCCTGTCTTCCCGCGCCAAAGGTTTCCTCCGCCTACAACGACTGCAACTTCAACATCAAGCTCTGCAATTTCTTTTACTTGCTTTGCAATTGATTGAATGACAGTTGGGTTAATTCCATTTCCAGCATCACCCGCTAGTGCTTCGCCACTTAGCTTCAGTACAATGCGATTATATTTCGGTTTGCTCATGATAACCTCCAAGTGTATACTATACCGTCTCTTATTATGCGTAAGAAACTGCCTTTTGTAAATCAATATCCTCTAAAAAATAGGGAACACAGTGCTTGTGCTCCCTAAAAAAGCCCCAGAGAGCTTTTCAAACATTATTTTTTCACTTGGCTCATAACTTCTTCAGCAAAGTTGTCTTGACGTTTTTCGATACCTTCGCCCACTTCATAGCGAACATAAGTTTGAACAGTTGCGTTTTTCGCAGCTACAACTTGTTTCACTTTTTCATCTGGGTTTTTAACGAACGCTTGGTCAAGTAAGCAAATTTCTTCGAAGAATTTGTTTAGACGGCCTTCAACCATTTTAGCTACGATGTTTTCAGGCTTTCCTTCTTGAAGCGCTTGCTGTGTTAATACTTCACGCTCACGGTTTGCTTCTTCCTCTGACACTTGGTCACGAGAAATGTATTTAGGGTTTACAGCTGCAACGTGCATTGCGATGTCTCTTGCAAGCTCTTCGTCAGTTGTTCCGTTAAGAACAGCTAACACACCGATACGTCCGCCCATGTGCAGGTAAGAACCGAATGCAGCATTATCTTCTTTTGTAATGACAGAGAAACGGCGTAGAGTGATTTTCTCTCCGATTTTCGCAATTGCAGATGTGATATGCTCTTCAACTGTTGAACCGTTTTCCATTTTAGAAGCATGAGCTTCTTCAAGTGTTGCAGGTTTAGCAGCAAGCAAATGATCAGCAAGTTCGTTAAGAAGTGCTTGGAATCCTTCGTTTTTCGCAACGAAATCAGTCTCAGAGTTCACTTCTAGGATCACGCCTGTGTTGCCGTCAGTTTTGATAAGAGTTAATCCTTCTGCCGCAATACGGTCTGCTTTTTTCGCAGCTTTTGCGATTCCTTTTTCTCTTAGAAGGTCGATTGCTTTCTCGATGTCACCATCAGTTTCTGTTAACGCTTTTTTACAGTCCATCATACCTGCACCAGTTTTTTGACGCAGTTCTTTAACTAATTGAGCAGTAATTGCCATTTTACATTTCCTCCTTCTATGTTAAAACACGGATTACTAGGTGAAAAAAAGGTGATAAAAGGCATTTCCCTCTTATCACCTTTTGAATAGGTTACGCAGTTGTTGTTTCAGTTTCTGTCGTTTCTTCTACAACAGCTTCTTCTTCGCCTTGTTTAGACTCAAGAATCGCATCTGCCATTTTAGCAGTTAGAAGTTTTACAGCACGGATTGCATCATCGTTTGCAGGGATCACAACATCAATTTCGTCTGGATCACAGTTTGTGTCAACGATACCGATGATTGGGATATTCAATTTACGAGCTTCTGCAACTGCAATACGCTCTTTACGAGGGTCGATAATGAAAAGTGCATCCGGAAGACTCTTCATGTCTTTGATTCCGCCTAGGAATTTTTCAAGACGCTCTAATTCTTTTTTCAGTTGAACGACTTCTTTCTTAGGAAGAACTTCGAATGTACCGTTTTCTTGCATTTTTTCAATATCTTTTAAACGTTTAATACGTTTTTGGATTGTTTCAAAGTTTGTTAAAGTTCCACCAAGCCAGCGTTGGTTCACATAGAACATACCAGAACGGATTGCTTCTTCTTTCACTGAATCTTGTGCTTGCTTTTTCGTACCAACGAAAAGGATTTTTCCTCCGTCAGCAGCAAGGTTTTTCGTGAAGTTGTAAGCTTCCTCTACTTTTTTCACCGTTTTTTGAAGGTCGATGATGTAGATACCGTTACGCTCTGTAAAGATGTAACGCTTCATTTTTGGGTTCCAACGGCGAGTTTGGTGACCGAAGTGAACACCAGCTTCTAGCAATTGTTTCATAGAAATAACTGACATTTTGTTGCCTCCTAATATAATGGTTTTTTTTCCTCCGCTTAAGTCATGTTCACATAAAACTGCGCCACGGCAGCACCTTTATACGAATCATTAAGCGTGTGTATTTAACACCAAGAAATAATATAACACATGATGGACTGACAATCAAGAATCCTTTACAGCTTTCCGCTAAATTTTAATAAAAGCTCGATTTCTGTCTTGCCAGTTTTCATTTCTTTCGCTATTTCTTCTAGTGACCGCCCTTCATCATATAGGGTCTTCACTTGGTCCTCGAATGTTTCTTCTATTTCACTTTTAGAAGGCAGAAAAGACTCTGTTTCAAGTTGTGGAACGGGTTCGTTTACCTTCTCTTCCTGCACCTCAACTTCGCTAAGGAGAGCCGACAGGTGCTCTGGTACGGGATCTTCACTTTCGACCGATTGCTGGGATTCAATTGATGGTTGTGGCTGCTTTGGTGTCTGAAGATCCGATTTCAGCTCTTCAGCAGAAAAATCAGGGGAAGCGGCTGCCACTTTTGATAGTTTGTCATTCTCTTCTTTGACCTCCATCAAAAATGCAGCCAGGGTATTTTCCGTTTCTTCTAGAAGTTCTCGCTGCTTTTGTTCTGTTGCCTTCAGCGAATTCATTCTCGTATATAAAATAATCACAAAATAAATAAGTGCAGCATGAAGCATGAAGCTAATCAGCCATAACATATTTTTTCACTCACTAACTCTTTAAGATTGAATGGCTTTATCAAGCAGATGCTTAAGCTTGAACAAGGCCTTTGAATGAATTTGCGAAATGCGCGAGGTAGATAAATTGAGCACTTGACCGATTTCCGTTAATGTCAGTTCTTCTTTATAGAAAAGACTGATCACAAGCTTTTCTTTTTCTGAAAGCTCTGTGATTTTTTCAGAAAGCTGTTCAATTAATTCATCTTTCAGCATTTTCTCTTCTGGAGTCACAGACTTCTCGTCGCGAATCATAACTTGGACATTCTCTCCGTCTTCTTGATCATGCAGCTTCTCATCGATTGAGAGCAGATTTGCAAAGAATCCTTCATTCATCGTTGTGACGACATCCTGTTCACTCATGCCGAGTTCCTCAGCCACCTCTGTCGGCGTCACATTACGCAAATAACGCTGTTCAAGCTTTTCAATAGCTGCTTCTACTTTTTTTGTTTTTTCTCTTGATGTACGAGGCAGCCAGTCCTCTTTACGAAGACCGTCGATAATGGCCCCGCGGATTCTGAAGGATGCATATGTATCAAACTTCAGATCTCTTCCGGGATCAAATTTTTCAAGGGCATCATATAAACCGAGCATCCCTAGACTGATCAAGTCTTCTTTATGCACTGACTTCGGGAGACCGATGGAAATTCTTCCAACATGATATGTGACGAGCGGCATATAGCGGCGCATAAGATCATCTCCAGCAGCTGGGTCTTTCCACTCTTTCCATCTAGCCCATAGCGCCTGATCTTCGTAATTTAAGGATTGCATCTTTATCCCCCTATACTTCCTTAGTTATATCTTCATAATGCCTTGCTTCACAGTACGGATCTCAAGCTCTGCCGTAAGCGGATCGAATTCGATTGTACGGCCACTGTTTCCGCCTGTATCCTCACTAATAATCGGGATATGATGAAGAGACAGATGTTCTTTTACAGCTGAAACGTTTCTAGGTCCAATTCTCATTAGATCATTGGTTGACTTAAACTTAAACATTTCCGCTCCGCCAGCAAGTTTTGCCTTTAGCGCATGTTTGCGTGCGCCTGCTTTTAAGAGCAGATCAATTGTATGCTTGACACCTGTATCTGCATATTTAGCCAAGTTCTCCACCGCCCCTTTTGAAAGAGAGGAATCTGGAAGCATAACATGGACAAGGCCTGCCAGCTTTTTGTCTTGATCAAACAAGACAAGCCCTACGCAGGAACCAAGACCGGATGTCCGAATGCGGTCCGGTGATTTAACAAGCTGAACATCCGCAATACCAACCTTTACAACTGCCGGAATTTGCACGTTCATTATAGGTTACCTAATGCTTTGAATAGTTTTTCGAACGATTCAAAGTCTGGTAATAGAAACATATTTCCTTTCAGCTCTTGCTTATTTTGATCATCAAAAATAGATGTATCAATCACAATCGCCTGATCACCAAGAGGACTGAATTGCATCAACCCTTCACTAATGACAGCCCCGAACATATCGAGCGTGACATCTGGAACACTTGGGTAAAGCTGCAATTTGGTTAAATCGGCAAGGGCTGATAAATAAGAGCCCGCTAAAATATTTCCAAGTTCATGAAGTGCTGACGTCCCCATCTCATGTTCATGAATCGTATCAATATCAAATGCCGGATCCTGGACAAGCTCTCTTACAAATTGCTCTGCTTGCTCAAACGGCATAATGAAAAAGATTGAGCCGGTTAAATCCCCTTCCATTCGCAGGAAAATGCTTGCAACAGGAAGGTCTGCACCGCCAAAGAAATCCATTAAATCTTCAAACGAGAGAACCTTGACAAAAGGAACAGCCATATCGATTTTTCGATCCAATAGGTTGGCAAGAGCAGACGCTGCGTGGCCTGCCCCGATATTCCCAACCTCACCTAAAATATCTAGCTGTTCATCTTTAATTTCGTTGAAAATGCTCATTTCACATCCCCCTTAATGAACAGGTGCACCTTGAACGCTCTTGTCGAGGACAGCACCGGCATGAATGATATTGAAAAGACGCTGATCATGCTTAATGATACCTGTCACCCATGACTGTCCTTCTTTTTCAGCTGATTCAGGAGAAGATTCTACTTCTTCCTGATGGACGGTTATGACATCATTTGCTTCATCAACAATCCAGCCGACTTCAATGTCACCAACTTGTACAATGATCATTCTTGTTTCATCTGTAATTTCGTTGTCAGTAGAACCAAGTCTGACTCTCAGGTCAATGACAGGTGTCACGACACCGCGTAAATTAATAACACCGCATATATAAGGGGCAACGCCAGGAACTCTTGTCGGCTGCTGCCATTTTTCAATGGACTTTACTTCTGATACTGAAATGGCGTATTCTTTTTTGTTTACGATAAACACAATCATCTTTTCGCCAGTTTTGATATCTGTACTCATTTCAGACCGCTCCTCTATTGTTTTTTACTTGATCAGTGCATTACAGTCAACGATGAGTGCAACTTGACCGTCACCTAGGATCGTTGCGCCGGATATCGCAAATACGTTTGGCAGGTAATCTCCTAGTGATTTCAATACAACCTCTTGCTGACCAATAAATGAATCGACCACAAATGCTGTCAGCTTGTCTCCTTTACGAACAACAATGATGTGCAGTTCTTCCTCTAATTCATTCGCATTTGGTACGTGGAATTGTTTCTTCAAGTACACGACCGGTACGATAAATCCGCGGAAATCAATCACTTCACGATCATGCGTTTGCAGGATGTCACTTTTCTTAATGACAGCCGTTTCAATAATAGAAGAAATCGGAATCGCAAATGTTTCCTCTTCTAGTTTTACAAGAAGAACGGAAATAATCGATAATGTAAGCGGAAGCTGGATTGAGAATAGTGAGCCCTGTCCTTCTGTTGAGTTAATGCTTACAGATCCGCCAAGTGATTCCAGCTTGTTTTTCACAACGTCAAGACCTACACCGCGGCCTGAGATGTCAGAAATCGTATCAGCTGTAGAGAATCCTGCTGCAAAGATCAATGAATCAATTTGATGATCTTCAAGTGTTTCTGCTTCTCTTTCTGTGATAACCCCGCGCTCTAATGCTTTTTCAAGCACCTTTTTACGGTTAATTCCACCGCCATCATCTTCTACTTCAATGAAGACATGGTTTCCGCTATGGTACGCTTTTAATAGAACCGTACCTTTTTCCGGCTTGCCTTTTTTCACACGTTCTTCTGGTGATTCAATCCCGTGATCTAGACTGTTTCTGAGTAAGTGCAAGAGCGGATCACCAATCTCGTCGATCACTGTTCGATCAAGCTCTGTCTCAGCACCCTCAATAATAAGCTCAATTTTCTTATTAAGCTCTTTCGTCAATTGACGAATCATACGCGGGAATCTGTTAAAGACAGTTTCCACAGGTACCATTCTCATGTTCAGGATGATTGATTGCAGGTCTCCAGAAATACGAGTCATTCTTTCGACTGTGTCTGTGAGTTCGTTATTTTCTAGTTCTTTCGCAATCTGCTCTAATCGGCCTCTATCAATCACAAGTTCTTCAAATAGATTCATAAGAGAATCAAGACGGTCGATGTTGACACGAATTGTTTTCGTTCCGCCGGCAGCTGCACCGTTATTGCCATTTGCTTTTGGCGCATCATTTGGCGCTTTGGCAGCAGGAACGGATACTTCTTCTTTTTTCTGTTCAGTCTGCGCCTCTTGTTTTTCAGCCGGAGCTGCTTCTTCAAATGCGGAGACTTCAGAGATCTCAACCTTCTCAACCTCTGAGATCGCCGTAACGATTTTTTGCACTTCGTCCATCGGCAGTTTAGAAAGATAAGAAATGCTGAATTCAGATTCAAAATCTTCTGATTCTAACAGCTCTGCATTTGGAACGGTTTTGACAACCTCGCCTGCTTCATTTAATCTTTCAAAAATCATATAGACACGAACGGCTTTTAGTAAGCACGCTTCACTTAATGTCACGTTGAGTTCATAACATTTGAAGCCTTGCTCTCTCGCTTCATCAAGAACTGTTCGTTCAAACTCGTTATAATCTAAGTCATTAGCAGCAGCTGATGCATCTGCTGTTTCAACGCTTGAAGCTGCCTCAGCATGGCTTCCTGTCACATCTAGCTTTTTACTAATCTCTGTGACATCACGTTTCCCGTCTCCTCCTTCTGCAATCGATTGAACCATTGCTTCAAGATGATCGAGTGCTTCGAACATCGTATCCATTGACTCAGGAGTGACAATCATTTGTTCATTACGGATAGCATCAAACATGTTTTCTAAATGATGCGTTAAGTGAGCCATATCATCAAAGCCCATCGTTGCACTCATGCCTTTCAATGTATGAGCCGCTCTGAATATATCATTCACTAGCTGCAAGTCGGTTGGGTTCTTTTCTAAATCAAGAAGTTTTTCATTACAAGTTTGTAAGTGTTCTCTGCTTTCATCTAAAAAGATATCTAAGTATTGGTTTACATCCAACGTGTTCACGCCCTCTCTTTTTTCATGGAGCTTATAATTGCATGTGCGATGTCATCCACATGCCTTGTTTCATGTGCAAGGCCTGCTTTAATGACTGATTTAGGCATTCCGAAAACAACACATGATTCTTCTTTTTCTGCAATGACTTTCGTATGACCGCTTGCGACCATTTTTTTGACACCTTCAGTACCGTCACTGCCCATACCTGTCATGATGACAGCGATTTTCTCGTAACCCTTTATGCTGCTGATGGATTCAAATAAATAGTTAACAGATGGCTTGTGCCGGCTTTCCGTGTCTTCAGGGGACAGCCTGATAACAAGTGACCCCCCTTGGTCATGAAGTGACATATTCATTCCACCAGGAGCTATGTAAGCCACTCCATTTTTCGCGATGTCTCCATCTTGCGCTTCTTTAATCGTAATTTGTGATAAATGATCTAATCTAGTAGCAAGTGATGCCGTGAATCCTGCTGGCATATGCTGCACAATCAATATAGGTGCCTCGATGTCCTTAGGCAGCTTCGTTACGACTCGTTGAAGTGCCCTTGGTCCTCCTGTAGATGTTCCGATAGTAATAATCTTTCGGAGTGAGCTGCCTTTTACAGAGGGCAGCCGGGGTGAAGCCACTGGACTTGGCGGCTTTATCACCGGCTTAGGAGACACCTTCTCTTCAGTGCGTTTCCTTGACAGTCCTGCCGCAAGTACCCGCTCTACAATTTGCCCCCTCACTTTGTGCAAATCGAGCGAAATACTTCCCGAAGGCTTTGTCACAAAGTCAAAAGCACCGAGTTCTAAGCAATGGATGGTTAAATCTTTTCCTTGCTTTGTCTGGCTTGACACCATAATCACGGCAAGGTCGTGTTCAGCCAGAATTTGTTTTAATGCTTCTGTTCCGTTTAAAACAGGCATTTCCACATCTAATGTGACAACATCTGGATTCAGTTCCTTGATCCGTTTTAAGGCATCTTCCCCATTTCGCGCCGTTCCGACGACTTCTATTTCTTGCTCGGCACTTAGAAAATCACTAATGAGCTTTCTCATAAAGGCCGAGTCATCTACTACTAGCACTCTAATCATGAGTCCACCTTCCTCCTTTTAAAAAAAGAGGACAACTTATCTATAAACGTATGCTGTTCTCTCCGTGCCTCTCTTATCTGCTGATGATATAGTGTTTCTGCCAGCATCTTAATGGTTTTACTCAGCCTTGAATGAGGCTGCTTCATATAAAATGGAATTTGTTCTGATACTGCTTTAGGAACCGCAGGATCATCAGGCACAGCGCCAGCAAATACAAGTTTTCTGTGAAGAAAAGATGTGACCACTCCTGCTAATTTCCGGTAGGTTTCAGACCCTTCTGACGGGGTTTTGCACCGGTTAACAATGATTTGCACAGACCGTTCAAACTGATGAATGGCTAAATGTTTAATCGCGCTGTAGGCATCCATGATGGATGTTGGCTCTGGCGTAGTCACAACGACCACTTCTCCTGCCGATAAGACAAAAGGCAGCTGATCTTTTGACAAGCCAGCACCCATATCAAAGAAAATACAATCGAAGTCCTGCATCATTCTTTCCATCTCTTCCAAAAAGAACGACCATTGATCTTTATCTAAAGAAAACAGCTGTTCAAGCCCGCTTCCGCCAGAAATGTAATATAGGTTATCCGTTCCTTTTGTCATGGCTGCTTGGAAGGATTTTTTTCTAACGAGAACATCTAATATAGAACTAGTCGATGTTTTCCCTAGTAAAATATCAATATTCCCCATCCCAAAATCAAGATCAATCACTAACACTCTTCTCTCTGTACTTGCGATAGACAGTGCCATATTCAGGGTCAAATTCGATTTACCTACCCCGCCTTTACCGCTCATGACGGCAATGGTTTTTGCCTGTCCGCTGGCGTTAAGAGGAGCCGGTGTGATCATTTGACTCTGCTGAACTAGTTTTCTTAACCCTTCTGCTTGGTCGGGCTTCATGATTGTAAAACCATCCTTGTTAGTTCAAGAGGCGAGCCTTCAAGAATATCCTCAGGCACATTTTGACCATTTGTTAAAAAACCAAGTTTGATTTGAGAGTCAGCAATGATTTGAAAAATGGTTCCCATCGTGTCCGTTTCATCTACTTTTGTAAAAATGAATTGATTGATTGGAACTTGTTCAAAGCGTTTGACCATGGCTTTCATGTCTTGATACTTCGATGTAGCACTCATCACGAGAAAACTTTGAATGCTCTCATCAAATGGAATAATGTCGGTCAGCTCTTTAATATACGCTTCTTCTTTAAAGTTACGACCTGCTGTATCGATGAAGATATGATCATACTCTTTAAAGGTCTCTTGGGCTTTTACAAAATCCTCTCTTGAATAACAAACCTCAAGCGGTGCATTCAGCAGTTCAGCATATGTTTTCAGCTGTTCGATCGCTGCAATCCGGTACGTATCGGTTGTAATAAAAGCAATTTTCTTTTGCTGCTGAATGGCCGTTTTAGCAGCCAGCTTTGCAATCGTTGTCGTTTTACCAGCTCCAGTTGAACCGAACAAAACAATGTATTTTGAAGAAATCATCGGCTCATCAGAGGTTTTAGCTGGCAGCATATCTGTCAGCAGTTGTTCAAGTTCTTTTTTTATGTGATTTTCTTTAACCGCACCCTTTGTTAAAAGACCCTTCAGGCATTCGTCTCGAATGGCATCATCAAGTCCTTGATCCTTTAGCTTTTGATCGATTGCTATGAGAGGATCAGGCAGAATACCCGCATGCCGTTCATTCCTCACATATTCTAAAGGCTGGGTATGAGAAGGCGCTGGTTTCGCCGCCTTGGGAGCAAATGAAGGCTCTTCGGGCAGCTTTTGAACTTGTTCCTTTTTTGGTAATACTGGAAGAGGCGGCGCAGGGTTTAACCCTTTACCAGCTCTTTCCTCGAAATCTTGATCCAGCACTGCAATCACTTCGACCATTTGCTGTTTCTTCAAACCGAACAGTTTGCGTTTGACAACGGTTTTAGAATTTAAAATAACGGCATCTTTCCCAAGCTGCTGCCTGATTTGAATCGTTGCCTCCTGCATAGAATTTGCTGTGATTTTTTTCATTTTCATTAGATATCCACCACTCCGATGCTCTGTACTTCCACATTCGCTTCTAGTTCGTTATAAGATAGTACCGGTAAATCTGGGAAATATCTTTCTAACAACTGCTTAACGTACATTCTTATAGGAGGTGAGCATAATAGAACCGGCGTTTCCTGACGAAGCGAAAGCTGTTCAATTTCTCTCGCCACTGATTGAATCACACTTTCAGAGGATTCTGGATCTAACGATAAGTAGTTTCCGTGCTCTGTCTGCTGAACGCTGTCTGCAATCACCTTTTCTACTCGGCCTGAGCAAGTCACGACTTTGAGTGATTCATTTTCTCTTGCATACTGTGCGGTAATCTGTCTTGCCAGCGCCTGTCTAACATACTCTGTTAATAAATCTGTATCAGTCGTTAATTTTCCGTAGTCTGCAAGCGTCTCAAAAATGGTGACAAGGTTTCGGATAGAGACCTTTTCTTTCAGCAGCTTCGCCAGTACTTTTTGAATATCACCGACTGCCAGCGGATTTGGTGTTACCTCATCCACTAAGACAGGATAACTTTCTTTCAGATGATCGATTAATTGCTTCGTTTCTTGGCGTCCGAGCAGCTCGTGTGTGTTTTGTCTAATCTTCTCTGTGATGTGAGTAGACACAACAGACGCTGGGTCCACAACCGTATAGCCTAGCATCTCAGCCTGATCTTTTTCTGCTTCTGATATCCATTTAGCCGGCAGGCCAAAGGATGGTTCGATTGTTTCAATTCCTTCAATCGGATCATCATCAGGCGTTGGGGACATCGCTAAGTAGTGATCAAGCAGCAGCTCACCTTTTGCTACTTCGTTCCCTTTAATTTTTAACCGGTATTCATTTGGGTTCAGTGCAATATTGTCCCTGATCCGGACGACTGGAATGACAAGACCAAGTTCGAGGGCAAGCTGCCTTCGGATCATCACAATTCGGTCTAACAGGTCACCGCCCTGATTTGCATCAGCGAGCGGGATGAGGCCGTAGCCAAATTCAAATTCAATGGCATCCATTTGCAGAAGATGAATAACACTTTCTGGACTTTTCATCTCTTCTACCTCTGCTTGTTCCTCCAGTACCTCTTCGATTTCTTCTTGGTCTTGTTTGTTTTTCGACATCAGGTATGCGCCAAGGGCAAGTAAACCTGCGATCGGCCCTGTCAAAAGGATGCCGATTGGTGTAAACAGCCCAAGAAGGAAGATCGTGCCTGCTGTCACATAAAGCATGGCTGGGAATGCAAAGAGCTGCCCTGTAATGTCTGATCCAAGGTTTCCGTTAGAAGCAGCTCTCGTCACGACAATCCCTGTTGCCGTTGAGATGAGGAGTGCCGGAATTTGCGAAACGATTCCGTCCCCTACCGTTAATAGGGTAAAGTGAGAAGCTGATTCTTGAATCGACATTCCTTGCTGAAGCATCCCGATAATGATTCCAAATATAATATTGATGATGACGATGATAATACCTGCGATGGCGTCCCCTTTAACGAACTTACTGGCACCATCCATCGCTCCATAAAAGTCTGCTTCTCTCGCTACTTTTTCACGGCGGTTTCTTGCTTCACTTTCGGTCAGCATTCCTGCATTTAAATCTGCGTCAATACTCATTTGTTTACCTGGCATCGCATCGAGTGTAAATCTTGCCGCAACCTCTGATACACGCTCTGCCCCTTTTGTGATAACAATAAACTGAATGATGATCAGGATAAGGAAAACAACAAGACCAACGAGGACATTTCCTCCAACAACAAATGAACCGAACGTTTCGACAACCTTTCCAGCATCTCCTGTTGAAAGAATAGAACGTGTTGTCGAGATGTTTAGCCCTAAACGAAACAGCGTTAAGAGCAAAAGCAACGATGGAAAAATTGAAAATTGCAGTGGTTCTTGCATGTTCATTGTGGTGAGAAGCACGATAAGCGCAAGAGAAATATTAATAATGATTAAAATACTTAACAAAATGGGCGGAAACGGTATGACCAGCATCGCCACAATTAAAATAACACTGAATAAAACAGATAAATCTCTTGCTGACATGCCTGTTCTCTCCTTTTAAAACCAAAAATTCATAAAATCTTTTGTTTCGTTTTATAGACGTAAGCTAAAATTTCTGCGATGGCCTTAAAGTATTCTTCCGGCACCGCTTGGTCGATGTCGACCTGATCATAGAGCGCGCGGGCAAGCGGGCGGTTCTCTACAGTCATGACATCATGTTCTTTCGCAATCGTTCTAATTTTCAAAGCCAAAATATCCGTTCCCTTCGCCACAACATAGGGCGCGTCCATTTTTTCTTCATCATACTTTAAAGCAATGGCATAGTGGGTTGGGTTTGTAATGATGACGTCCGCTTTTGGGACTTCCTGCATCATCCGTCTCATGGCCATTTCCCGCTGACGCTGTTTAATCTTTGATTTGATGAGCGGGTCACCCTCTGATTTTTTATACTCATCTTTGATGTCTTGTTTGGACATCCTCAAGTTTTTTTCATAATCAAATTTCTGATACATATAATCAAGCCCTGCCAAAATCAAAAGAGCACCAGCAGCATACAGCCCCATAATTAAGGTCATATTTGCAACGAAATGAAGGGTTTCCTCTGCTGTTAATAAAGGAAGCCGTAGAATTTCGTCAAAGTGCATCCAAAGAGCAATAAATGTCGCAAAGCCAACAAAGCCAATTTTTAAAATCGATTTTAATAGCTCTACGAGGGCTCGAATACTGTATATCCGTTTAAATCCTTTGATTGGGTCAAGCTTTTCTAATTTCGGTTTGATCACTTCTGCTGAAAAGAGAAAGCCGACTTGTAAATAGTTACTGATAATCCCCGCCAGCATGCCAACACCAAGGATTGGCATGAGGAGGAGCCCTGTTTCCTGAAGCAATTCCAAGAATAATTGATGAATATTAGATGTGCTAACTTTCATTAGCATGGTTGTTGAATAAAAACGTTCTATGAGCGCGATAATCCGCTCTTTCATAAAAGGCCCAATAAAAAAGAATGATAAAAAGATTAATAGAAATGAGATGGCTGTATTGACGTCGGTACTTTTGGCAACCTGTCCTTTTTTACGTGAATCCCGCCTTTTTTTCGGCGTTGCTTTTTCTGTTTTTTCACCTGCGAAAAATTGCAAGTCTAGTCTAAGCCTTGTCATCATGACGAACCACCGACCAATGCTAAGAAATTCCTCATGGTGAGTACAATCGTTTCAAATGTATTTTGGACAACACCGAAGATGACGCCCATACAGATGATGATCATAATAAAACTCACACCCATTTTAATAGGAAGTCCAACCACAAATACGTTCATTTGCGGAACTGTACGTGCCACAATCCCCAGCGCCAAATCGACTAAAAACAGACTTGCCACGACAGGTGCCGAGATTTGAAAGGCGATGATAAACATTTGGTTGAAGCTCTTTGCGATAAAGTAAGCAAAGGATTCACTGCCGAAATTCAGCGCGTATTGATCAACTGCAATGTATTGAAAGCTGTAATAGATTCCATCAAGCAGCAAGTGATGTGCGTTAGTTGCCAGCATCAACAGCAATGTGACCGTATAAAAAAACTGTCCCATCAGCGGTGTCTGAGCCCCTGTTTGCGGATCAATAATATTGGCAATCGCAAAACCCATTTGAAAATCAATGAATGAGCCGGCAATTTGAACAGCGGACACCATGATGTATGCAATCAGCCCAAGCAGCAGACCGACCATTGCTTCTTTCACCGCTAGCATCATATAAAGACCGTCTATGTCGAGTGCTGGCGGTTCTTTTATGGTGCTAAAACTAATGACAGCTAAAAACAGTGAGAATCCAACTCTGTGTACAGCTGGGATCGTTCTATGCGCTAAAAGCGGTACTGTCACAAAAAAAGCGGTGATCCGAATAAAAACTAAAAGAAAAGCAGGGAATAATTCTATGATTGACATCGCTTGTTAACCTGCAAATCGATCTAAATTGGAGAACAGCTCTGTCGTAAAGGACACGATTGTTGAAAGCATCCATGGACCAAACACAACAAGCCCAATGAGTACAGCAACAATCTTAGGAATAAACGCAAGCGTCTGTTCTTGAATTTGGGTTGTCGCCTGAAACACACTGACAATCAGTCCCACAATAAGTGCGAGCGCTAGAAGCGGCCCACTCACAAGCAATACTACATACACTGATCTTTCAGCCATCGTAATGACAAATTCTGAACTCATGTTTTAAGCACCTACTCTAAAAGCTTTGCAGCAAAGATTTCACTATCAAATACCATCCATCGACTAAAACAAATAACAATATTTTGAAAGGGAGCGATATCATAACCGGCGGAAGCATCATCATCCCCATTGACATCAGAACACTTGCGACCACCATGTCAATAATTAAAAATGGAATAAAAATCATGAAACCAATTTGGAATGCCGTCTTTAATTCTGAAATGGCAAAAGCGGGAACCATCGTCGTTAACGGAATATCTTTAATCGATTCAGGTTTATCCATTTTTGCGTAATTAAGAAATAAAGCCAAATCTTTCTGTCTCGTATGTTTACTCATAAACTCTTTAATAGGCACTTCGGCTTTTTCATACGCCTGATTTAACGTGATGTCATCATTTAAAAGCGGCGTCAGCGCCTCTTTATTAATCTGTGAGAACGTGGGTGCCATGATAAAAAATGTGAGAAACAAAGCAAGTCCAACAAGCACTTGGTTTGGCGGCATTGAGTTGGTTGCAAGCGATGTTCTGACGAATGAAAGAACAATCACAATCCGTGTAAAACACGTCATCAAAATGAGAATGCCCGGTGCAACCGAAAATACAGTTAAAAGTAAAAGAAGACGGACAGATGTGCTGATATTTCCTGCACCGCTGGAATTAAATAAATCGATAAACTCATTCATTTTGTTTCGGGCCTTTCTTTCTGACTTCTGATTGGGTCTTTTTCAATTCGGCTAGCTGCGCCTTTAAATTGGCTGAAAAAGAAGAAGTGGTCGTCTGATCATGTTTCTTTATCTGCGATGTGAATTTTTGAACCATTTTTGGTAAATCGGTTTTGCTTTCCATCGCTTCTTCATATTGTTTCACGATTGCTTCACATTCTTGTTCATCATCAATCTCTTTTAGCAGCTGGATTGAGTCTGCTACGCCGACAACTAATACTCTTTTGCCCACTTTGATCAGCTGGACTGAACGGTTTTGTCCGACTGTCGTTCCGCCAATATTTTCAACATATCGAAATGGTTTGAGTAAGCGGTTTTGCTTACCAACAAATCTCACCAATCCATAAATAAGCAGGATGACAAAAAGTAAGGCACCAATCATTTTGACAAAATCCATAATGGAGACAGAAGAAGAGGGAACTTCTTCTGCCGGATTCGTTTGATTGTCAGTGGTTTTCTTCTCTGTATCCTTTTTGCTTTCTTTCTCACCTTTGAGCCAGTCATTCACTGTGCCATTCTCAGGATCTTTCGTTTCGGCAAACAGTGAGGCAGGCTGCATCGTCAAGAAAAGCATAAAACTGATCATTGCTATACATATCAAACGTTTTTTCAACAAATCTTACACCCTTTTTTAGCCTAACGTTTTATTAATTGCTTCAAGTACGCGGTCTGCCTGGAATGGCTTCACGATAAAGTCTTTTGCACCTGCTTGGATCGCGTCAATAACCATTGACTGCTGTCCCATAGCAGAACACATGATGATTTTTGCAGAAGCATCGATTTGTTTAATTTCTTTTAGTGCAGTGATTCCGTCCATTTCTGGCATGGTGATATCCATTGTGACAAGATCAGGAGATGTTTCTTTGTATTTTTCAACTGCTTGTGCGCCGTTTTCTGCTTCTCCTACTACATCAAATCCGTTTTTTACAAGAATATCCTTGATCATCATTCTCATGAATGCTGCATCATCTACGATTAATACCTTAGTAGCCATTTACTTATTCTCTCCCTATATGTTTGTTTATTTTAAATTAGAAAGTCTTTCTGACTGACTTAAAATATCAGTCACACGAACACCAAAGTTCTCATCAATGACAACGACTTCCCCTTTGGCGACGATTCGTTTGTTCACTAGAATGTCTACTGGCTCACCAGCAAGTTTGTCCAGTTCAATGATACTTCCAGCTGAAAGCTCAAGAACTTCTTTCACACTGCGCTGAGTTCTTCCAAGTTCCACCGTAATGGAAAGCGGAATGTCCATCAGCATATCAAGGTTTCCAAGCTGGCTTGTTGTATGCTGAGGCTCACTGAACGATTCAAATTCAACCGGCGCCACATTTACAGGTGCTGCCGGCTTTGGCTTCGCCTGTCTTTTCGGCGGTGCTGCTTGCTGCGCTGGGGCAGACTGCGTTTGCGGAGCTACCGGCTGAGGTTCAGGTGCACTCACTTCTTCTTGAACCGGCTCTTCTTCTTGCGCAGGATCTGTTAATTCTGCAATTAAATCCTTCGCAAATGTAATAGGATAAAGCTGCATAATATTTGAATCGATGAGTTCACCTATTTTTAATCTGAAGGATACTTTGACAAGCATTTCTTCAGCTGGAATGCGGTCTGTCCCTTCTCCTTCTTTCACATCAAGTAATTCGACGCGCGGCGGAGAAATATCAATCTTTTTATTAAAGACAGTCGACATGGATGTCGCAGCAGAACCCATCATTTGGTTCATTGCTTCTTGTACTGCACTTAAGTGAATCTCACTTAAAGAAGGGTCAGCATTTGTCCCGTCTCCGCCCATCATTAAGTCCGCAATAACTGCTGCATCTGTTTGCTGGACGACAAGCAGGTTACTTGCGCTGAAACCTTCCGTATAATTCACTTCAATAGCGACATACGGATGAGGAAATTCCTCATTCAGCATACTTTTTTGAATCACTGTAACAGTTGGAGTTGTAATCTCCACTTTTTGATTTAATAGGGTTGAAAGTGCTGTTGCAGAGCTGCCAAATGAAATATTTCCGATTTCTCCAATGGCATCTTGCTCCATTGCAGAAAGGATTGTATCAGGCTCTATATCGTCATTGCTGCCTCCTTTAAGGAGCGCATCGATTTCGTCTTGTGATAATTTACTTCCGTTATTCTCCATCTTCTTCACCTCTTATGTCGTGATCTAGAATTTGAATCGCCTGTTTCCGATTCACGCGGCCGGCCTGTCCCAAGAATTTCGGTTTATTTCCGACCATAACAGTAAGAGGCGCATTTACTGGTTTGTCCAAGGCAATACAATCACCAATTTCCAAATTCAAAAACTCTTCCACCGTCATTTCCGATTGTCCCAGCTCTGCGACTACCGGTATTTTTGCCTTCATAATCCGTTTTTCAATGGCCTTTGTTTCTTGCTGTTTTGGTTCATTTCGTTCAGACTGCATCCAGTAGTGTACAGACAGCTTCGGAATAATAGGCTCTAATACAACGTGAGGAATACATAGGTTAATAACCCCGCTTACCTCGCCAATTTGTGTATTAAGAGAAATGACGACAACTGTTTCGTTTGGTGACACCATTTGAACAAACTGGGGATTTACCTCGAAATCTGCCATTTCAGGCTCGATGTCGGTTATGGACTGCCACGCTTCTCTGTAATTTTCCAAAGCTCCCTCAAACATGTTTGAGATAATCTTTGTTTCAATTTCTGTAAGTGATTCTGTCTTATTATGACTAATGCCAATCCCGCCCATCAGCCTGTCCATCATCGCATAGCCGATTGTTGGGTTTACTTCAAGCATGATTCTTCCTTCAAGCGGGCTGACATAAAATAAGTTTAATAATGTCATATTAGGAATCGAACGAATAAATTCTTCGTATGGTACTTGGTCAACCGAGCTGACAGTAATTTGAATATATGATCTTAGCTGCGCTGAAAAATGCGTGGTGAGCAGTCTAGCGAAGTTATCGTGAATCCTTGTTAAACTTCGAATCTGGTCTTTTGAAAAGCGCAGTGCACGTTTAAAGTCATACACCTTCACTTTTTTCGTCGTTTCCTCTTTTTTCAGCTCTTCTGCATCCATTTCGCCTGTTGAGATGGCGGATAATAATGCGTCGATCTCATTCTGGGAAAGCACTTCTCCTGACATTTCTTCACCTCCATCGCGTTAATTAATCGCCTCTATTGCAGATTAAAGGAGGTTATATATACTTCTTTCACCTTGCCATCTTGCAAATAGTTATTCACTTTGTTTTTGACTTGTGTTTTAAAATGTTCTCTGCCTTTTTTGCCATCAAGTTCATCTGCATTCGTGTCTGATAAAATGTCGATGACAGCATCTTTTACTTGGAAACTTCTTTTTTCAAGCTCTGATTTTGCTTTTTCAGAGTCCGTTTCAATATTTAGGACAAGTTTGACAGCATTTCCTTCAGACTTTAAATTGGTGATGATCTCAGGAATTTCAACAGAAGCTTTTACAACTTCATCTGCTGTTGGCTCTTTTTCGGCTTTTGCTTCGTCTGACCCATTCAGCAGAAAAAAGATGCCTGCTCCAATTCCGACGATGGCAATAATCATGATTAGCATTACTACGACTAATTTCTTCTTCATTCAAACTCCTCTATTCCTTGATTCAATGAAATGACTTGGATTTTTCTGTAGAAAGAAATGATTTTCTCTTGAAGCTGCTCTTCATCTTCTTTCACAACGAATTTCTTTCCATTGGCCAAAGTAATGGTCGTGTCTGGAAAACTTTCGATTTGCTCGATATGGAGAGCGTTCAGCATAAATCCTTTGCCATTTAATCTTGTCACTTCAATCATATTAAGCAGAGAAGCGAGCATCCGCTCCCCCTACCTCCTATCGTTTCAGATTCACAAGCTCTTGCAGAATTTCATCAGATGTTGTGATCGTCTTTGCATTCGATTGGAATCCACGCTGCGCGATAATCATTTCGGTAAACTCGTCTGTTAAATCAACGTTTGACATTTCAAGTTTCCCTGTTTGAAGTTCACCTGTTCCTTGACTTCCAGGAGCGATGGCATTACTTGGCGCACCGGAACTGAGCGTTTGGCGGTATAGGTTATCCCCAATCTTATCTAATCCTCCTGCATTACTGAATGACACAAGTGATATTTGCCCAACAGTACGAGAAACGTTGTTCTCAACAACAGAAACTGTCCCATCCGGCCCAACACTGACACTTGACACATTGTCGCTTGGAATGTTGATTCTTTGCCCATCCATGCCAAGTAGATAGTTTCCATCAGGTGTTGCCAAATCCCCATTTGAATCAGGTTTGAAGTTCCCTGTTCTTGTAAATAGGATTTCACCTTGCTTTTGAATACGGAAAAATCCATCTCCATTAATATAGAAATCATATGGTTCGTCTGTATTTTGAGAAGAGCCTGGTTTCATGATTTTATCAATAGAAGATAAAGATGATCCTAAACCAACTTGTTTTGAGTTTATTGAACCAGAGTTGTTCGTCGGTCCACCTGAGCTTGAAATGGTTTGGCTGACCATATCTTTAAATGTGATACGGCTTTTTTTGTATCCGTGTGTATTGACGTTGGCTACGTTGTTGGCTACCACATCTAATTTTGTTTGGAAGTTTTTCATCCCGCTAATTCCTGAGTAAAGTGAGCGTAACATTTATTTTCCTCCTCGAATTACTTCGTTTTTTCTCCAACTGCTGTAACATCCCAAGGGCTGATTTTCGTTCCATCTTCTAAAACAAGTAAGTATTCATTGTCTATGTTTTTAACAGACTTCACAGTGCCCGATATCTCTTTATCATCCAATTTGCCCGATACTTCTTTACCAATCCAGCCTACATACGTCGTAAACGGATCTTGGTGTGCAACAAATGTAGACATGAGCTGATTCAGCTTGGTGATCGAATCGTTCATATTGGTTTGCTGTTCTAAAGATGAAAATGTCGCAAGCTGCGTGACAAACTCACGGTCATCAAGCGGATTTGTCGGATCTTGGTTTTGAAGCTGCGTGAGCAAAATTTTCAAGAATTGATCTTTGCCAAGCGTATCTGTTTTCTTTTCTGCTTTTGAAGAAGTGTCTGCTTGTGCGGCTGTTCTATTCGTAGCATCAACTGTTGCCATTAGATCTCCTCCTCTTCTTCATCTGACCTAACAAGAGCGTCCAGTACATCTTGAAATTCTGCTTCCTGTTCATCAGTCTGCTGGAAATTCTGTCCTTTTGGCTGCTGCTGCTTGTTTTCTTCACTAAACTGTCCAAATAACGGCTGCTCATTTGATTGAAGCGGTATATGGAAACGGTCCACTTGAACCGACATATTCGGAAGCGCCTGCTTGAGCTGCGGCAGATGATGCTCTAACAGCTCTTTCGCTGCTTGCGTCGAGGCTGTAATTTTACTAGCATACATACCGTTTTGCTTCGTTAGCTGAATGGTAATGAATCCAAGATTTTCTGGATTTAATCGAACGGTAAAGCGTCCGCTTGAATTGCCAAACGGCGTGAATTTCATTTGCTTCCACGTGTTTAGAATTTGCTGATCAACTGTTCCCGGCTTCTCATCAGTCGTTTGTGTCTGCTGAACAGGAGCCGCTGACTGCAGTTGGAAAAACTGCTTATGACCTGGCAAAAGTGTATGGGTCATTATTTTTTCAGAAGCTGGTGCAGCAGCGCTTTGTCCTTTAACGACTTCTTTTTTGATGAGCCACTCAAGAGATGCATTCCCTTTTACCGGAGAAGAGAGTGTAGATTCTTGTTTTGGAGAGATTAGTTCTTTCAACTCTCCAAGTGAAATTTTCCACTCTTTGTCAGACCCTTTCGCATTCGCCATCATATGGTCGATTAACTGATTAAAGTGCTTTAGCTCACTTTGAGTCATCGAATTCAGCTTTGGCGTTGATCCCTGCGAGAAGAACTGCTCTTTTACTTGCTGAATGAGTTTTTCATCTACCCCGTTTTTCGAAAGAAAGTGGATAAAGTCTTGACCTTTTCCTTCAATATCCTGCACAAGTTTCGCATCAAAGCTGAGCGGCTGTTGATTGAGCAATTGATAGATGAAGAAGTGGACTTGTATGAGCTGTTCACTATGTTCAGAACCTGGCTTTTCCGCTTGATCACCGTAAATGGAAGATTCCATTTTTTGAAATAATTCTTCAAGTGATTTGAGATCAGATGATTCAAGCGTTTGACCTTGTAGTGTTTGAAGCGCACTTAGTAGGTCTGCGCTCATTCCTTCTTCAGGTGATTGCATCCATTTTTCAACAATTTGCATCGCATCATTGATAGAAAGAGAGGCAGCAGCGGCTGTCTCAGCATGAACAGGACCGCTTTGAGCGCCTGCTCCGCTAAGCAATTGTTTAAACAAACCTCGTGCAGATGCAGCGCTGTCTCCTTTTAGCCCTGAAAGACCTTGAGAAGATTGCTGTAAGGCTCCAATATCCAATAGCTTCACTTATTGTCCACCCCCATTTTCACTTTCTTCTTTTTTGGCAAGCTCTTTTGTAAACGTTGCTGCCTTCTGAGGTGTCAGTTTTGCTAATATGTCTGTCAGTTTATTTTTGCTCAGCTCTTCAAGGATTTTTAACGCCTCTTTATCACTTAATTCTGATAAAATTTTGGCGGATTTCCCTGGGTCCATGCTTTCATAAATGCTGGCGACCTTTCCTTTTGTCTGCTGATTAGAGGATGCCGCTGCATCAGAGGAGGTCCCTGCTGAGTTATTATCTGACGTGTTATTTGATGAGCTGTTATTCGATGAACTGTCATTGGCAGACGTATTCTTTGCATCATTTTCAGATGTTTTTTCAAGTGAATTGATTTTTTGATTCAGTCTTTTAATCTCTTCATCACTTGTTTTCAAATCTTTTTGTGCAATTTCGAGCTCATTCTTTTGCTCTTTAATGGTCTTTTTCAGTTCTTTCAACTCTGCATCGCTTTGATCATTAGGTGAAGATGACGTTTTTGAGGTGTCATCTGAACCAACTAAGCTGCTAATCCCCGGAATGTTTTGGAGCGGTTTTTTTAGATCAAAACCTGCCATATAAAGGATCGTGCCAGTGACAATCACAAGCACAATCAATGGGATGATGACAATAAACAAGATCCATTGAAATTTCCCGCCGCCTGATTCCTTCGTTTTTTCCTTCTTAGGCATTCATCTCGACTCCTAATGTCCTTGAAACATGAATTGGCTGATAGAGATATCATCCATTTCTTTCATTTCAATTGCCTTATGTTCAAGGGAGAACTTTTCAAATTGCTTTTCTTTCATTTTTTCAAACTTTTTAAACTCAATGTTTTTTTCAGTTAAATCAGATTGTTTTTCATTCATTTGATGGCGTTTCATGATCACAAGCTGCTGATAATGCTGGATGGTGTTATCTAAGTTGGTCACAAATTGCTGGTAATGACGCATTTCTTGAACACTCATTCCGCTTCTCAGCTTTTCTTCTTTGCTTTTTTCCATTAGCTCTTTTTTACTCATATTTTCATAGAGTTTTTCAGCAACTTGCTCAAATGCCGAAACGGATTGTTGGTATGCTGCGAGTGACTTGTCTTTTTCACTTTCTTTCAGTTCTAAGAGCTTTTGAAATTTGTATTGATATCTCACTGTTTTTGTCAATCCTCTCTATTCATCAAACTGAGCAATAAACTCACACTGTCTTCAATAGATACAGCCTCTTCTACATCCTGTTTCAAAAATGAAATCAGGTGAGGGTAAGCCTGCATGGCTTCATCAATATCTTTGGAGGAGCCTTTTTTATATGCTCCAATATTAATGAGATCTTCAGCGTTTTGATAAGTGGATAAAAGCTGGCGGAACCGGTTAGCCGCCTCCTTGTGATCATGACTTGCGATATTACTCATGACACGGCTGATACTTTTCAGAATGTTAACAGCGGGAAATTGTCCTTTGTTGGCTAAAGCACGATCAAGTACAATGTGCCCGTCAAGGATCCCCCTCACTGTATCAGCGATCGGCTCATTCATATCGTCCCCATCAACAAGCACTGTGTAAAACGCTGTGATGGAACCAAGCTGATTTGTACCAGTTCGTTCGAGCAATTTTGGCAGTATAGCGAACACTGAAGGTGTATATCCTTTTGTTGTTGGCGGCTCGCCAGTTGCGAGTCCTATTTCCCTTTGCGCCATGGCGACCCTTGTAACAGAATCCATCATGAACATGACATTTTTGCCTCTGTCCCTGAAATACTCCGCAATGGCTGTTGCTGTATACGCAGCTTTCAGTCTTGTCAGTGCAGGCTGGTCAGAAGTTGCAACGACAACAATGGATCGCTTCAGTCCTTCGGCACCTAAATCCTTTTCAATAAACTCACGAACTTCACGGCCACGCTCTCCAACAAGGGCAATGACATTCAGGTCTGCTTCTGTCTGCTTTGCAATCATCCCCATTAAGGTACTTTTTCCAACACCGCTTCCGGCAAAAATCCCGATCCTTTGACCAGTGCCAACTGTGAGCAGACTGTCAATGACTCTAACACCGACACCCATCTTTTCTCGAATAGGCGGTCTGTCCATCGGATTTGGGGGTGACTGATCTGTCGAAACAGGTGCAAGTCCTTTTGGAAGCATACTGCCATCAAGTGGATCACCGAAGGCATCAACGACTTCACCAATTAATCCAGTCCCTACTTTGACCTTCAGCGACTCACCCGTCGCTTCAACAAGACTTCCTGGTGAAATATTGGATGCTTCTACATAAGGCATGAGCAGAATGTTTTCATCTCTAAACCCTACGACCTCTGCTTTTATCGGATGGTGCTTGCTCCCTTTTTTATGAATGAGACATACATCACCGATCGAACTCTCCGGCCCCTTAGATTCAATCATCAGCCCAACCACTCGATTGACTTTACCAAATCGTTTATAAGGATCAGCGGTTTCAATCGTTTCTTTTAGTACATCCATTTTCATTTGTGATCACCTGAATCAATGACTTCTAATAGTTTTTCTTTCAACTGATTCATTTGGGTATCAACACTCGCTTCCACTTTTCCAAAACTTGTTTCTACGTAACAAGTTCCTTTTGGTGCTTTTTCATCCGAGTAAATGGCAAGGTGTGTATCCTTTTGAAGGATTCTAATCAATTCGTCTTTATATTCCATCACATGCTCGTAATGTTCAGGGTCAACATAGATGGAAATATCATCATATTCTTTCACTTCTGAAATGACCTGCTTCACAAGAGCCAAAAATTGATCTTTCGTGTCCTCAGCTGCATTCCAAACGCGTTTGGCGAGTTCAAAAGCGAGTTCCACAATTTGCTCAGCAGAGCTTTCAATTTTTTCTTCGTAGTCCTGCCTTGCAAGACGAACGATGTCATTTGCTTGATCAAGAGTAGCTTGGTACTGCAAATTCGCATCTGCTTCGCCCTTTTGGAAGCCGTCTTGATAACCTGCTTGTTTCGCTTCTTCAATGAGCTGCATTCTTTCTTCTTCAAAATCAGTCCGGCGCTGATTGATTTCAGCCATTGTTTTTTCCAGTTCACTGTTCGCTTGTTCTAATATGCGGCTCGCTTGATCTTCTGCATCACTAAGTACTAGCTGCGATGCTTCGGTTTCATTGACAAGCTCTTCTTCGTGATGTTCTCTTTTAAAGTTTACTTGCTGTAAAGGAATCGTTTGCCGTCCTTGTTCAGGAATAACAGATGTTTCATGTTTGATAATCCTAGACAATGATATCGTCTCCTCCGCCTCGAGCTATGACGATTTCTCCAGCTTCCTCAAGTCGTCTTACGATGCTGACAATACGGGTTTGTGCTTCCTCGACATCTCTAAGCCGGACAGGCCCCATAAACTCCATTTCTTCTTTGAATGTTTCGACCATCCGCTGTGACATGTTGCGGAAGACAATTTCTTTGACCTCTTCGCTTGCCACTTTGAGTGCGAGCAATAAGTCATCATTTTCAACATCTCTGATAACGCGCTGAATCGCTCTGCTGTCAAGAGTGACAATATCTTCAAAGACAAACATACGTTTCTTAATTTCATCCGCAAGCTCTGGATCTTGAATTTCAAGTGTGTCTAAAATGGTCTTCTCAGTAGCACGGTCTACACCATTTAGCACTTCTACAACCGCTTCGACTCCGCCCGTTTGCGTATAGTCCTGCGTAAAGGTTGAAGAAAGCTTTTGTTCAAGAATACGTTCCACCTCATTGATGATCTCTGGAGATGTGCGGTCCATTAAGGCAATACGTCTCGCAACCTCAGTTTGTACTTCCTCGCCTAACTCAGATAAAATTTGCCCAGCCTGCACTGGATCCAGATAGGAAAGGATAAGTGCAATCGTTTGTGGATGCTCATGCTGGATAAAGTTTAAAATTTGTTCTGGCTCAGCCTTTCGAGCAAAATCAAATGGTTTCACTTGAAGAGAGGATGTCAGCCTGTTTAAGATGCTGTCCGCTTTATCCTCACCAAGCGCTTTTTCAAGCACTTGTCTTGCGTACATAAGACCGCCCTGCGATATGTAGTCCTGCGCGATGGCAATGCTGTGAAACTCTTCGATGACTTCATCTTTTTTAGCAGTATCTACACTTCGTACATTGGAAATTTCTAATGTTAATTTTTCTATTTCGTCTTCAGACAGATGTTTGTATACAGATGCTGACACGTCTAGCCCTAAGGAAATCATTAGGATTGCTGCTTTTTGTCTGCCTGTTAGTCGATTTGGATCTTTTCTCGACATGTGTATTCCTCCTAATCCTCGGACAGCCAGCTGCGTAGCAATTTAGCAAAGTCTTCTGGTTTTTCTTTTGCCATTTTTTCAAGCTGATTTTTTCTCACCATTTCTTCTGTTTCTGGTTCAGTGTCGATATCAGGAACATCGATTGGTGTACGTTCATCAAACTCAAACTCTTCTTCTTCATCTCTTCTACGCTTGCGTACAAGAAGAATGATAAGAGCGATAATTGCAAGTAGGAGCACACCGCCTACAATATAAACCCAGATTGGAATATTGTTTGAAGGGTTATCTGCCGCAGTTTGCTGTTTACCGTCTAATTTTGATACAGATAAAACGATTTTGTTATCTAAGTCTGCTTGAGTGAGCGCTTGACCATTTGTGTATTCTTTATCAATCGATGTGCTAATGATCGTTGAAAGAATCTTTTTGATATCATCTTGTCTTTCAGCCGTTAAAGAGTTTACATCGTTTGCAGTTGGTGGTTCGACCAATGCTTGAATGCCAACATCTCTGATTTTATAAGGACTTTCTTTGATATCTTTATGAATGCGGTTGACTTCATAATTGATACGATCTTCGCTCTTTTCGTAATCTCCGCTTCCATTCGCTCCATCGGCACCTTGATAATTTGTGACATCATCGTCACCTGTTCCAGCGGTGCCTCCAGCTGCTGCGCCATTACCTGAATAAGTTTCAGCAATCTTTTCAGCGCTGACAGCAATTCCCTGCATGTTTTCTTTATCAACAGGTTCTACAAGGTCTTCTTTTCTTTTTTCTTCAGTAAAATCAATGTCTGTTGTGACCGATACAGCCACTTTATCTTGACCCATCATTGTTCCAAGCAGCTGCTGAATTTTTCTTTGAAGATTCTTTTCGATTTCCTCTTTTTTCTGCTGCTGTGCATCCATTCCACTTGCATAGGAATCGGAGCTGGTGTTTAAGTCGTAGTAGTTGGAATCTTGGTCCATAATGACAATGTTTTCTGTTTTTAAATTCGGCACACTTTTTGAAATAAGATGATAAAGGCCTTTTACTTGCTGCGGTGTGAGCGTGTAGCCTGGCTCAACTTGCAGCACAATGGATGCTGATGCATTACTTTGCTCTTCTCCAACAAAAACGGAATCTTTTGGCAGGTTAATCATCACTTTTGAATCTTTAATCCCATCAATCGTGTTGATCAGATTGGATAGTTCTGTCTGAGTTGCGTCTACTTTCAGAACATCAAATTCATTATCTGTTAAACCGAAGCCTGAATTGTTTGCAAAGAAGGAATAATCAATGTTGCCTGTCTTAGGGAGCCCTTCAGATGCGAGTGTTACTTTTAAAGAATCTGCTTGCTTTTCTGGAACGAGAATCGTTGTTCCATTGTTTGCAAGTTCCGATTTAACGTTTTTGCCATCTAGTTCCTGTTTGATTTGTCCAGCTTCTGCCTCAGACAAGTCTCTAAAGAGCGGAACCATTTTTTCAGAAGAAGCAAAGATGCTAACAACCGTAATAATGATTGCTAGGGCAGCAACGCCGCCAATCATGAGTATTTTTTGTAATTTTGATCGATTTCGCCAAAACTCAACTGTTTTTGTTCTTAATTGCATTAAAGTACGATTCATCTTAACCCCCGGTCATTCCATTCAGTCTTTTTTTGTCCACCAGCACCTCCTACATCTGCATTCTCATAATCTCTTGGTACGCTTCGACTGCTTTATTTCGAAACTCTGTTGCAGCTGTGAGTGTAACACTCGCTTTTTGCGAGGCAATCATGACTTCATCGAGATTGACATCTTTTCCTTGTGCAAGCGCATTTGTATACTGGTCTGATTTCAGCTGTGATTGATTTAATGCCTCAATGGAATTCTTCAGCACATCAGAGAAATTCGTTTGACTTTTAGGTGCAGCCGCCTGAACGGGCGTTGCATTCGTCAATTCACTTGCTTGCTGAGCAGTTTGAAGCTGGAAAGGAGATATTGCATTAACCAATTATTTTCACCTTACTTTCCTATTTCTAAAGCTTTCATCAGCATGCTTTTATTCGCATTTAGAGCAGTCACGTTTGCTTCATATGATCTTGAGCTGCTGATGAGGTCGACCATTTCTTTTAATGGATCGACATTTGGTGTTTGAACATATCCATTTTCATTGGCATCGGGATTTGTAGGATCATATTGAAGGTTGAATGGAGTTTCGTCTTCAGTAATCTTTGTTACTTTGACGCCGTTTCCTAATTTGCCGCTCGAATTCATACTTGAGTTCAATATAGATGAAAACGATTCACCTGACGGCTGTAATGTGACAAGCTTACGTCTATAAGGCTCCCAGTTGCCATCAACCTGTTTAGCTCTTGTTGTATCCATATTTGCAAGGTTTGAGGATACAACGTCCATTCTGAGCCTCTGTGCCGTTAATGCTGAGGCCGAAGCGTTCACTCCTGAAAAAATCGACATCACTTACCTCCTGTCAAAACTGTTTTAAGAGAATTGAATTTCCCGCTCATTCTTTCCACCAGCGCATTATACTGAATTTGGTTTTTAGCGAGTTCACTCATCTCTTGATCAATATCGACATTATTTCCGTTTTCTTGATAAGAAGTACGGTTGCTCGAAACAACTGAATAATTAGACCCTGTTTTTGAAAAATCAATGTGACCTTGGTATGTTTTTTTAGCATCTAATTTGATTGACGCATCATTTAGCATGTCATGGAATGCGACGTTTTTCGACTTGTAGTTCGGTGTGTCTATATTTGCGATATTATTGCTTATGACTTTTTGCTTAACATTCGCTCTGCCCAAGGCATTCTCAAGGTTGCTTATCGTTCCAGAAAATATATCCAAAACCATATACCTCCAATCATATGTATTTCATTCCATTTAATCATGTCGAGATTTGTAAAACCATATGTTCATTGTAAGAAATAATAGGATTAAAGTCTATGATGTATATGTAAAAAAAACTCGTAATATATATCTATTTTACGAATAGGTATAAAGGCCTAGATTCAAAGCACTACAGATTTGTAAGGGGTTTCTTGGAAAAAAGAGTGACATTTTTCGGACAAATCCTCATTTTTTCACATAAAAAAACCCTTTTCAGCATTTATTTCGGCCAAAAAGGGTTTTTGATTAATGAGATTTTAAATTTTCGAGTTCAATTAAAAATTTGTTGTTTAACACTTTGATGTACGTTCCCTTCATTCCAAGAGAACGAGATTCAATGACGCCTGCACTTTCTAACTTACGTAAGGCGTTTACGATCACTGAGCGCGTGATCCCTACACGGTCTGCAATTTTACTTGCAACGAGAAGACCTTCGTTTCCATCCAGCTCTTCAAAAATGTGCTCAATCGCTTCAAGCTCACTGTAGGAAAGAGAGCTAATCGCCATTTGAACAACCGCTTTACTTCTTGCTTCTTCTTCGATTTCCTCTGCTTTCTCGCGAAGAATCTCCATTCCAACAACTGTTGCCCCGTATTCAGCAAGAATTAAATCATCATCTGTGAATGTATCTTGTAAGCGGGACAGGATTAACGTACCTAAACGATCTCCTCCACCGATAATTGGAACAATTGTTGTTAAACCTGATTGGAATAAGTCCCGGTTTTCAATCGGGAAAGCTGTATATTCACTGTTAATGTCAAGGTTTGAAGACGTTTCAGGGACATTGAATAGACTCTTTGTATATTCTTCAGGGAACTGACGATCTTCAAGCATTTTTTTCATACGTGCATTTTCGATCTGTTGATTAATGGAGTAGCCAAGAAGCTTTCCCCTTCTGCTTAATACGAAAATGTTTGAATCAATGACATCTCTCAGTGTTTCTGCCATTTCTTTGAAATTAACTGGTTTCCCCGCTGCATCTTGCAGCATTGAGTTAATAATCCTTGTTTTTTGTAGTAACGCCATAATAATGATCCTCCTAGATTACTTTATTCATTTGTTAAAGTATAAATTGACTTAAATCTTTGTTATTTGCAATCTTTCCTAGCTTCTCTTCGACATACTGAGGTGTAATGGTCACTGTCTCCATCGTAATATCAGGCGCCTCAAATGAAAGCTCTTCAAGCAGCTTCTCAAGTATGGTATGAAGCCTTCTTGCACCGATGTTATCCGTCTCCTGATTGACATGATAAGCCACTTCGGCAATCTTATGAATAGCATCGTCAGAAAATTCAAGAGATATACCTTCTGTTTCAAGTAAAGCTTTATATTGCTTTAATAATGCATTATCTGGTTCCGTTAAGATTTTCACAAAGTCTTCTATACTTAATTTATCTAATTCTACACGGATTGGGAAGCGTCCCTGAAGCTCTGGAATTAAATCTGATGGCTTTGCCATATGAAATGCACCTGCTGCAACAAACAGCACATGATCAGTTTTAACGGCACCATATTTCGTCATCACAGTTGAACCTTCTACAATCGGTAAAATATCACGCTGAACCCCTTCACGAGAAACATCTGCAGATGATGCACCACCGCTTTTGGCGATTTTGTCGATTTCATCGATAAAAATAATTCCTTGCTGCTCTGCTTTGTAGACCGCTTCCTGACTGACTTCATCCATATCAATCAGTTTTGAAGCTTCCTCAGCCGTTAACGCCTTTCTTGCTTCTCTGACAGTCAGCTTTCTGCGTTTTTTCTTTTTAGGCATGAGATTGCCGAGCGCATCCTGCATGTTCATACCCATTTGCTCCATACCCGAGCCTTGAAGCATATCAAACATGGAAGGCTGCTGTTCTTCTACTTCAATCGTAACGTAATAATCTTCAAGTTCTCCCATCGCCAGCTGATGAGCGATTCGCTTTCTTGTCGATTCGAGTTCCACTTCTTCATTTGAATGATCTCGATCACGGTCATCTTCATCAGAACCGCCAAACAGCATCTCAAACGGATTTTTCACAGACTGGCTTTTTTTCTTGCCAGGAACAAGTAAATGAACAAGACGTTTATTTGCTTGTTTTTCTGCTTCCTCTTGAACATCTTTCATCTTTTCTTCTTTGACGAGTCTAATCGCTGTTTCAACTAAATCTCTCACCATGGACTCTACGTCACGGCCGACATAACCCACTTCAGTAAATTTCGTCGCTTCCACTTTAATAAAAGGCGCACCAGAAATTCGAGCAATTCTGCGGGCAATTTCTGTTTTCCCCACACCTGTTGGACCGATCATTAAAATGTTTTTAGGAACGACTTCATCCTTTAGCTTATCATGCAAAAGACTTCTTCTGTAACGGTTTCTTAAAGCCACCGCCACTGCTTTTTTCGCATCAAGCTGACCAATGATGTATTGATCAAGCTTTTCAACTATCTCTCTTGGGGTGAACGGCTTTTTCTCCATACGTCTCATGTCCTTTCTATTCAAGCTCTTCTAAAGTGATTTGATCGTTCGTGTAGACACAGATTTCTCCGGCCGTTTCAAGAGCGGCCTTTGCAATTTCTCTCGCTGAGAGATGATCACCTGCATGGGTTTTGAGTGCTCTCCCGGCGCTAAGCGCATAGTTGCCGCCTGAGCCAATGGCCAAAATCCCATCATCTGGTTCAATGACCTCTCCAGTTCCAGAGACGAGCAGAATGCTTTCTTTATTCATGACAATGAGCATAGCCTCAAGCTGCCTTAGCATCTTGTCACTTCGCCATTCCTTCGCTAGTTCTACGGCTGCCCGCTTTAGGTTACCACCATATTCTTCAAGCTTTGTTTCAAACTTTTCAAAGAGTGTAAAAGCATCTGCTACTGAACCTGCAAAACCCGCAAGCACCTTGCCTCCGAAAAGACGGCGCACTTTTTTTGCTGTGTGTTTCATCACGACAGCCTGCCCGAAAGTGACTTGACCGTCGCCAGCCATTGCACTTTTTCCTTTATGCTGAACGGCAAAGATGGTTGTTGCATGAAATGATGACATGAAAAAACCTCCTTTTAGGATCGTTTAAAAGCCCTTGGGTGATGAGACATGTACGTGTTTCTTAAAGAATCTTTTGATACATGCGTGTACACCTGTGTAGATGATAAATTTGAATGACCGAGAAGTTCTTGAACACTTCTCAAATCCGCCCCCTCGTTTAAGAGATGCGTGGCAAAGGTGTGCCTTAACATGTGAGGATGGATATGTAATGTACCTGACGCCTTTTTCATTAATTCAGTGAGAATGAATCGTACACCTCGGTCTGTAAGAGGCGTCCCGCGCTGATTCAAAAACACATGAGTATCAGCGCGGTCTTTCCCTTTAGATTTCAGCTTCTGCCTTCCATCCTCTAAATAAGTAATGAGCGCTTCATGAGCATATGACCCGAAAGGAACATACCGCTGCTTGCTGCCTTTCCCATGAACAAGCACTGTATCCATCGATAAATCAAGATCAGATTCTTTTAATGAACATAACTCACTGACCCTCATACCTGTTGCATAAAGAAGTTCTAAAATGGCTTGATTTCTTTGCCCAAGCGGTGTGCTGACATCAGAAACTGTAAAAAGCTCTTTTAGTTCCTCTTCATACAAAAATGAAGGAATCCGCTTATCCTGCTTTGGTAAGCTAACGAGTAAAAAAGGATTTTCTTTCACAAGCTGTTCTCTTAATAAAAATTTATAAAAGCTGCGAAGCGCAGAGACTTTCTTACTAATCGTTCTTCTTGTCAGGCCTTTTTCATAAGCTTCTGTTAAATAAATTCTCGTATCTTGATAGGATACCTCTTCAAAACCGTCTATTCCTTGAATGTTCATAAATCTGACAAACTCTTCAATGGCTTCTGTATATCCTGAGATCGTTAAAGCTGAATAGTTTTTTTCAATTTGCAGATATTCAATGAATAAGTGGACAAGACGCTGTTTATTCGTCATTTTTACACCTCTTTAAGGCTTTTAAATGGTATCACATATCTTGCTTTCCGTGCAATGTTTTACTACAGAGATTTCGAAATAGTTTGAATAGTTTCGATTGCGCGCTTAGCGTACTCTGCATAACGTTCTTGTTTGTTTTTAATTCGAACTCCTAGATCTTTCAGCAAACCAAAGTTCGCATTCATCGGCTGGAAGCTTTTCTTGTTTGTCGATGTGATGTAGTGAGCCATACTGCCAATCGCCGTCTCCTCAGGAAGTGTCACAAGCTCTTCTCCTTTGACAAAACGAGCGGCGTTAATTCCAGCCACAAGTCCGGACGCTGCGGACTCAACATACCCTTCAACGCCTGTCATTTGTCCGGCAAAGAATAGGTCATCTCTATTTTTAAACTGATAAGTCGGTCTTAAAAGACTTGGCGAGTTAATAAATGTATTACGGTGCATCACGCCGTAACGAACAATTTCTGCTTCTTCAAGGCCTGGAATCAAACGGAATACTTCCTTTTGATCGCCCCACTTCAGATGTGTCTGGAAGCCAACGATGTTATATAAAGTACCTGCTGCATCATCCTGTCTTAATTGAACAACAGCGTAAGGTCTTTTTCCTGTTTTCGGATCTTCCAGTCCTACTGGCTTCATCGGACCAAACAGCATCGTTTTCTTTCCTCTTTTCGCCATGACTTCAATTGGCATACAGCCTTCAAAGAAGATTTCTTTTTCAAATTCTTTTAATGGCACAGTTTCAGCAGAAATGAGTGCCTCATAAAAACGATCGAATTCTTCTTCTGTCATTGGACAGTTTAAATAAGCGGCTTCTCCTTTGTCATAGCGTGATTTCAAGTACACCTTATCCATATCAATGCTGTCTTTCTCTAGAATAGGCGCCGCTGCATCGTAGAAATAGAGATATTCTTCTCCTGTTAACGATTTTAATTCTTTTGAAAGTGCTTCTGTTGTCAGCGGGCCAGTCGCGATAATTGTCGGACCTTCTGGAATGCTCTGCACCTCTTCTTGAAAGACAGTAACATTCGGATGATTTTTCACGCGGTCAGTCACGTTTGCTGCAAATTCATGACGGTCTACTGCAAGCGCACCGCCAGCAGGAACTGAGCTTTCATCTGCTGCTGCGATAATAGCTGAATCTAAATGACGCATTTCTTCCTTTAATACACCTACTGCATTCGTCAAAGCATTCGCACGCAGTGAGTTGCTGCATACAAGCTCCGCAAATTTATCTGTGTGGTGAGCCGGCGTTTGTTTCACAGGTCTCATTTCATATAAATTGACTTTAATCCCTCGTTTAGCGATTTGCCATGCAGCTTCACTTCCAGCTAAACCGGCTCCGATCACATTTACAAATTGACTCATTGTACAACTCTCCTATTTCGTAAGGTCTGTTTGATGACATAAAAAAGCAGGTGAACAAGGCTGCTCACCGCTATTTTTGTTGTTCCTCTTTATAATCACAGTTGACACATTGAACTTGAACGCCTTTTTTCAGCTTTTTCTCTACAAGCATATTTTCGCATTTTGGACACTTTCTTTCAATTGGTTTGTCCCAAGAGACGAATTCACACTCTGGAAAACGATCACAGCCGTAAAAAATGCGGCGTTTTTTCGATTTTCGTTCAACAATGTTTCCTTCATGACATGACGGGCATTTGACCCCGATATCTTTGACAATTGGTTTTGTATTGCGGCAGTCAGGAAAGTTAGAGCACGCCATGAACTTGCCGTATCTACCCATTTTGTACACCATCGGATGTCCGCACTCTTCACAATCAACACCTGCGTATTCCGGCTCAATCTCAACTTCTTGCATCTCTGCTTCAGCTTTTTCTACCCGTTTTGCAAAGTCTTGATAGAAGCTGTCGATAATACGAACCCATTCGATCGTACCTTCTTCAACACTATCAAGTTCCTTTTCCATTTTCGCTGTAAATTCAACGTTAATGATTTCAGGGAAGAATTCAATGATTAAGTTGAGTACAATCTCTCCAAGCTCTGTCGGAGTAAATCGTTTATTATCAAGTGCGACATAGCCGCGCTTTTGAATTGTATCTAATGTTGGTGCATACGTAGATGGACGGCCTATACCGAGCTCTTCAAGTGTTTTGACCAATCTTGCCTCAGTGTAACGCGGAGGCGGCTGTGTGAAGTGCTGTTCAGGTTCGATATCTTTTGAAAGAACTGTGTCCCCTTCTTTCAGATCAGGAAGCATTTTGTCCTTTTCCTCTAGCTGGTCGTCCTTTCCTTCCACATAAACCTTCATAAACCCAGGGAATTTTACTTTACTGCCATTCGCACGGAAAGTAAGACCGTTATGATCAAGGTCCACACTCATTGTATCAAGAACAGCCGGCGCCATTTGGCTTGCCACGAATCGTTCCCAAATCAATTTGTACAGACGAAGCTGATCACGGCTTAGCACGTGCTTGACATCTGCCGGTTTTCTTAACGTCGAAGTCGGGCGGATGGCTTCGTGAGCATCTTGTGCATTTTCATTCTTTTTAGCTGTTCGTTTTGTTGTGTTTAAGAAATTCTTGCCGTACGTCTGATCAATGAAGGCAGATACTTCTTCAATCGCTGTATTGGAAATACGTGTTGAGTCCGTTCTCATATATGTAATGAGACCGACTGTACCTTCTTTACCAAGATCAATTCCTTCATATAATTGCTGTGCAATCATCATTGTCTTTTTCGCACGGAAGTTTAATTTTCTTGCAGCCTCCTGCTGTAAAGTAGAGGTCGTAAACGGAACAGCTGGATTACGTTTACGCTCTTTTTTCGTTACTTTCTCTACAGAGAATTTGCTTCCCTTTAATTTCGAAAGGATTTCTTTTACATCTTCTTTTGTTTTCAATGGATGTTTTTTGCCATTGAGGCCAAAGAAACTCGCTTCGAAGCTTTCTTTTCCTTTTAGGAATGTACCGTCAATTGTCCAGTATTCTTCTGGTTTAAATTCATTAATTTCATTCTCGCGATCAATAATCAGGCGGAGTGCAACTGATTGAACACGTCCGGCACTTAAGCCCTTTTTCACTTTCTTCCATAAAATCGGACTGATTTTATACCCAACGAGACGATCTAAGATCCGTCTTGCCTGCTGCGCATCAACTAGGTCCATATTGATCATACGTGGATGCTTAAAGGAATCTTTAATCGCATCCTTTGTAATCTCGTTAAAAACAACGCGGCAGTCAGAAGAGAGGTCAAGGTCAAGGCTGTGTGCTAAATGCCAAGCAATCGCTTCTCCCTCTCTATCGGGGTCAGCTGCGAGATATACTTTTTTTGCTTTTTTCGCCGCTGTTTTTAATTCTTTTAAAACTGGGCCTTTTCCGCGAATCGTAATATACCTCGGTTCGAAGTCATGCTCAGTGTCAACACCGAGCTGACTTTTCGGTAAATCCCTTACGTGTCCCATTGAAGCTTTTACTTTATACTTTTTTCCTAAATAACGTTCAATCGTTTTCGCCTTTGCTGGCGACTCAACGATGACTAAATAATCAGCCATACTCAAAATCCCCCTTAAGAGGTGTTCTCTCTTTATACATTTCACAATTCATATTTATGTTAATTGCACCTATCTAACAGGCAATCATTAAAAATTCTTTATGATGAACATCATTATAAACACGAAAAACAAAGTGTAAACTTAAATCCTCACTATTATTAAATATTCCGATGTCTTTTGTCAAACGATATTTTTATGAGAGTTCAGTATATTGAACGCTGCGGAAGGAGAATTCCTCTAAAATATCCTTTGTGGAATGAACAAGCTTTGCCCCCTGCTGAATGAGTCTTGCCGGACCTGTGGAATTAGGATCAAAGATGGATCCCGCAACCGCAAATACTTCTTTGCCTTGCTCAAGCGCTTGATAGGCTGTAATAAGAGAACCGCTCTTTTCTTTGCACTGAATCACGATGGTTCCTTTCGTCAATGCACTAATTAAACGATTTCTCATTGGAAAATGCCACTTTTCTGGTTTGACATAAGGCGGATGCTCTGACAAAAGCAAATGATGCTCGCCCATGTATTGAGCCATTTGCACATGCTCTTTTGGGTATACATGCTGAAAACCGCCTGCTATAATGCCGATCGTTTTTCCTTTTTTCCTGATGCACTCTTTATGTGCAAGTCCATCGATTCCTTTAGCTAAACCACTGACAATCATCCAATCTTCCTTGACAAGCTCACCAACAATTTTCTTCACACATGCTTCTCCATAAGATGAGGGAATTCTTGTGCCGACTACACCTAAACTTTTTTCTTCATTTAAATATGATACGTTTCCTTTTAGGAATAACACAGGGGGAGGATCATAAATATTTTTTAGTGTGCTGGGATATAAGGGTGATGTAATGGGAATCATGTGAATGTTTTGCGTTAAATAGGCTTGAACGATATGTTGAAAAATGGGGAATTCATTTTCTTCAGCTTGTTTTAAGCGGGTAAAGTCGATCGTTTGTAATGCTCGATCCTGTTTAAAATGATGTGTTTCTTCATTTATATATAGCTCAGGATCGACTTTCCACCATTTTGTTAATAATGAGGGTGAGATGAGGCCTTTTAAGCGGTGAAAAATCATTCTTTCGGACACGTTGTACATACCATTCCTCCAGTTTAAGATAGAAAGAAGAAGACTTGTCAAAGAACAAGTCTTCTTGTGTCATTAATGCGTTTTACAAGCTTCGAAGAGATTTTTCTCTTTTAATACTTTAATCAATGTTTCTCCCATGACAGATGGTGTTTCTGCCACTTCAATTCCACATTCACGCATTGTTTTTACCTTTTCATCAGCTGTTCCTTTACCACCAGAAATAATGGCACCAGCATGTCCCATACGTTTTCCTGGAGGCGCCGTTTTACCGCCAATAAAGCCAACGACTGGTTTAGTCATATTTGCTTTTACCCATTCAGCTGCTTCTTCTTCAGCCGTACCGCCGATTTCACCGATCATAATCACAGCATGTGTTTCAGGGTCTTCATTGAATGCTTTTAACACATCAATAAAGTTTGTCCCATTTACCGGGTCCCCCCCGATTCCTACAGCTGTCGATTGACCAACGCCAGCTTCTGAAAGCTGATGTACCGCTTCATATGTAAGCGTTCCAGAACGAGAAACAACACCCACATGACCTTTTTTATGAATGTAGCCAGGCATGATACCAATTTTACATTCTTCAGGTGTGATGACACCTGGGCAGTTTGGTCCAACTAGTCTTGTCTTTTTCCCTTCCATATACCGTTTCACTTTGACCATGTCAAGCACTGGAATATGTTCTGTGATACAAATGACGAGATCAACTTCTGCGTCAACAGCCTCTAAAATGGCATCTGCCGCAAATGGTGCTGGTACATAGATAACAGAAGCGTTCGCTCCAGTAGTCTGCACTGCTTCAGATACAGTATTAAATACAGGAACTCCTTCTACTTCAGTTCCACCTTTTCCAGGTGTGACACCGCCAACAATATTTGTCCCGTACTCAATCATTTGTTTTGTATGGAACAATGCGGTTGAACCGGTAATCCCCTGAACAATTACTCTCGTATTTTTATTAATAAATACACTCATTTAGGTTCCCTGCCTTTCTGCTCTACTTGACTAAAGATACAATCTTTTCTGCCCCGTCAGCCATAGACTCAGCAGAAGTGATATTTAAGCCTGAATCACTCAGGATTTTCTTCCCTAATTCAACGTTTGTTCCTTCAAGACGTACAACGAGTGGTAATGTTAAGCCGACTTGTTTCGTCGCTTCAACAACACCTTCTGCAATCACATCACATTTCATGATGCCGCCAAAAATGTTCACGAAAATCCCTTTAACATTTTGATCAGATAAGATGATTTTAAATGCTTCCGTTACTTTTTGAGCTGTTGCACCGCCGCCAACATCTAGGAAGTTTGCAGGGTCCCCGCCGTAATGCTTGATGATATCCATTGTAGACATCGCAAGACCTGCTCCATTGACCATACAGCCAATATTTCCATCTAGAGAAATGTAGCTTAAGTCATATTTAGATGCTTCAATTTCTTTTGGATCCTCTTCATCAAGGTCACGGTATTCTAATATATCTTTTTGTCTATATAAGGCATTGCTATCAAAGTTTAATTTTGCATCAAGTGCCATGACTTTTCCATCGCCTGTTACAACAAGTGGATTAATCTCAGCAATTGAACAATCTTTTTCAATAAACGCATTGTAAAGGCTTGTCATAAACTTAACAGCTTGGCCAACTAATTTTGTTGGAATATTAATTTTAAATGCCACTTCTCTCGCCTGATAGCCTTGCAGACCAATCGCTGGATCGATGACCACTTTGACGATTTTTTCTGGCGTTTTTTCTGCTACTTCTTCAATTTCAGTACCGCCTTCTTCAGATGCCATCAATACAATTCTTGATGTCGCTCTGTCCAAAACTAGTCCAACATAGTATTCCTTTTGAATATCGCAGCCTTCTTCAATAAGTAAGCGTTTTATTTCGCGCCCTTCAGGCCCTGTTTGATGTGTGACAAGTGTCTTGCCGAGCAATTCCTCTGCAAACCCTTTCACTTCATCTTTCGTTTTTGCAATTTTTACCCCGCCTGCTTTACCACGGCCGCCTGCATGAATCTGTGCTTTTACGACATATACAGAGCTCCCTAGCTCTTCTGATGCTTTCACTGCTTCATCAGGTGTAAATGCTACTTTACCATTTGGAACTGAAACCCCATATTTTCTTAGGATTTCTTTTCCTTGGTACTCATGGATATTCATTTCCCATCCTCCCAACATATGTAGAAACAAAAATTATAAAATAGACTGCGCTTTCATTTTAAAGAATAAAAAAGAGAATGTCTAGGGTTCTATGTAAAATCGTAAAATCCTTCTAAACATTCAAACTTTTATTTTATTAAAAATATAAATTTTTCAGCCAAATCACTTATTTTACCTTATTTTTTCATTTTTTGATCTAACCTGTAGATAAACGAAAAAATTTCTGCTACAGTATCGTATAACGCTTCAGGGATCTCCTCATCTAATGTTAAGTGGCGCATGAGTTCGACTAAATTACGGTCTTCCTGGATTGGGACTCCCGACTTTTTTGCTTCTTCAATAATATGATCTGCCACATAGCCGCTGCCTGTTGCAACGACTTTTGGCGCCTTTTGTTTTTCTTCATCGTAATGCAGAGCGACCGCTCTTCTAAGCGGTTTTGAATCCTTCATACTCGTAAGTCCAGCCCTTTCTCGCTGATTTTATGAAAGTGTTCATCTAGAAATTGAGACGGATCTACTGGCTCTTGTCTCTTTTTTGCTGTAATTCCCGTTAAACTGTATCCTAGCGCATTTAAATTCTCTCGAACAGCCGGAATCATTGGATTAATGGTGCCTTGCAGTTCATGGGCTGTCTCGACTGTAATGGACATGACCTTTTGCTGAATCGTACAGTCTATCAAGGTTTCTTCAAGGTTTTCCATGTTTAAATAAAACATGAGGCGGCACTGAGAAATATCAATAGAGCCATCTTTTTTCTTATGTCCTTTTAGAATAAAGGTTAAATCTTGAACACTATGTTTTGAGAAAAGCGGATAGGAAATCATCATTTGACTGACGGTTTGGTTCTCCTGCTGCACAAATAACTGCCCATTCAATCTATGAAATAATTGATCCACTTCTTTTTTAATGGGCTCTGGTAAATCAGCCTGTCTCACATCATTTAAGGTAAGCTTTAATTGGTGCAGCTCCTGACTTTTGACATCCTGGCTGCCTTTTTCAAGCAGTTTCAGCATACCAATTTCATCACGTACACCTATTGCCTTTTTCATCGTCATAAGTAAATCGAGGACATCGGTTTTATTACTTAATGTTGGTTCTGTCTGCTGCACTACCTGGGCCAAAGCTTTTGCCTCTCTTTTTGACAGGAAGGGAAACTCTTTTTGAAGCACAGCTGCTTTTGCGTCAGGCTGAGATCCTGCCTGCTGGAGCCCGTGCAGCAATGCTGTGAGCTGTTTTAAGTTAGGTTCTTGCTGCCCATCTGCACCTTGTTTCATCAAACTTGCCAGTATCCGCTCAATTTGCTGAGGCGGGATTTGCAGCTCTTCTTTTGGACTTGTTGACTGCTGCACGTTTGTCTGAGGAACTTGGGACGGCTGACGCTCTTGAACGATTGGGGCATGGCTATTTTCTTTTTGCTGAGACGGATTGAGCTGAGTCGTTACTGGTAAACTGCCACCTTGCTTCGCCTCTCCTTCTCTCGCTGCTAGAAGGACCGATAAGAGCTTTTCAGCATGGACGGCTGTCTCTGCATCTACAACTGACCGAACGGCTTGTATAAGGGTCTGTGTGGCGTCTGTGTGCTTCGGCAGCTGTGTTAATTGATTTAATAGCGCTGTTATATCCTGATGAAGGGCAGAGGATGATTTTACGGCTAAAATAGATTGAAGCACCCCCTGCTGGATCGGTAAATCTTTCTTTAAAGCAAAAAGAAGTGACTGGAGCCCTTTCTTCACATCAGCTCCTTGAAGCTGTTCGATCCACTTCACTGCCGTTTTTAACTCTCCTTCGTTGATGACGGACTTTTCCTTTAAAAAAGCTGTAGCTGTCAGCATGTTTTCAAGCCCATTTTTCAGTGAGAGACCTTCTAATAGTTTGGCTGCTGCATCCTTTAATGTCTTAGGATCTTGATCAAATTGCTGAACGGGTCTTAGTTTATTGAGGCTGCCTCCACCCTCTTGTTCAAATTGGAACCAATAAAATGCGTCTGCTTTAAGCTGAGCCGCCAGCTGTGCTTTTATTTTCGTTGAACCTATTTGAACAAGGGCTGTATCATCTCCAAGCATTTTTAGTACTTTACCGAGAATCAGCCGATGAACATTATCCTTCCCTTCGGTGTTTAATGGAACCGATTCGGCCGTATTCAGCCGGCTATTCAGTGCTGTATGTATGTCCTCAACTCTTGTCATCACAGGCAGCCTCCTTAGATTAAAATTTATGATATAACAGATTTCACTGGCGCAAACGATAACCGGTGGATGGGGGTAGCACCATGTGTTTGAATCGCAGCCAGGTGCTCTTTCGTTCCGTACCCTTTATGTTTTTCAAATTGATACTCAGGATACTTACGCCCGTACTCTTCCATCATCTGATCCCTTGTCACCTTCGCAATACATGCACCTGCTGCAATGGATGCACTTTTTGCATCTCCTTTGATGATCTTCTCTTGGTGAGTAGAAAGCGGGAGTGTCATGGCATCTATGAGTAGATAATCAGGTGTATGAGTTAACTGCTCTACAGCTCTTACCATCGCCAGTCTTGATGCCTCGTAAATATTGATTTCATCAATCGTAGCCGCATCAACAATGCCGATTCCGATATCAAGTGCTTCTTTTTGAATTAAATCATAATAAGCCAATCTTTTTTTCTCAGATAATTGCTTTGAGTCGTTTAAACCGAGCAGGACGGTATTTTCCTTTAATATAACGGCTGCTGCCACAACTGGGCCGGCAAGCGGTCCTCTTCCTGCTTCATCTATTCCAGCAATACATGTGTATCCCTGCGCCTTTGCTTTGTTTTCAAATTGCAGCATGTCATCCCATGCCGCGCGAAGTGCTTGCTGCTTTTCTCTCTCTTTGTGCCACTTTTCTATCAGTTTTTGGACACTTTTTCTCGTATCATCTTTCACAAGCTCGCGAATGTAGGACTCGTCTCCTGCATGCTTTTCTATAAGTTCTTTTATTTGTTTCACCGTGTACATAGGCTTTTTCGCAGCCTCCTTCTTTATATCGGCAGTTTTTCGCAAAAAATAAAGACCCGCATGAGCTGCGTGTCTTTTAGCTTTCAGGCTTCTCAAAAGTGAGGGGACCAAATTTTTCTGTTCGAATATCCCGAATAATGATTTCGGTGGTTTTGTCATAGTTTATGAATCCCCCGCTCATTAGACAGCCGCGCTTAGTGCCAATTGCATCAAACAGCTCAACCGTATCTTCAGGTATCTCCGCTAGGTCATAGCGTTTTTTTAATCGCTCTGGGTAGTTCTCTTCTAGAAAACGAAGTGCATACACAGCGACATCCTGTAAATTGATGATCGAATCTTTGATCGCTCCAGTCACCGCAAGTCTGAGTCCTACTTGCTCATCTTCAAACTTCGGCCAGAGAATTCCAGGGGTATCGAGCAGTTCTAGTTCTTTCCCTACCTTTACCCATTGCTGTGATGTCGTAATACCAGGCCGGTCTCCTGTTTTGGCAATGTTCTTTTTTGCTAAACGATTGATTAAGGTCGATTTGCCGACGTTGGGAATCCCGATAATCAGTGCTCGAATGGCACGTGGTTTGACACCTTTTGCTTTCATGCGGTCGAATTTTTCTTTTAAAATTTCTTTTGAAGTCGTGATGATCTGATTTAACCCTTGTCCATCGACAGAGTTAATGGCAAGTGACCGAACGCCTTGCTGCTCAAAATGCGCCTGCCACTCCTTTGTCATACGAGGATCTGCTTTATCTGCTTTGTTTAAGAGCATGATTTTGGGTTTGTTTTGAAGGATTTCTTCGATCATTGGGTTTCTAGAGGACATCGGAATTCTTGCATCGGTTAATTCAAATACGATGTCGATGAGCTTTAATTTTTCTGTGACTTCACGTCTTGCTTTTGCCATATGGCCTGGAAACCATTGAATCGTCATATGTGCACCTTCTTTCTTGTACCATTATCTTTATACATTGTACAAAAAAAGAGCCTGTTACAGGTAACAAGCTCTTTCCTTTGATATCATTATCGTCTGATTTCTTTGATACGAGCCGCTTTACCGCGAAGTTCACGTAGGTAGTAAAGTTTCGCACGACGTACCTTACCGTGACGTACAACTTCGATCTTAGCGATTTTTGGTGTGTGTACAGGGAATGTACGCTCAACGCCTACACCGTAAGAGATCTTACGAACTGTGAAAGTTTCGCTGATTCCACCACCACGACGCTTAATTACAACACCTTCAAAGATCTGGATACGCTCACGAGTACCCTCGACAACTTTAACGTGTACACGTAAAGTGTCACCAGGACGGAACGCAGGAAGATCAGTGCGTAATTGTTCTTTTGTGATTTCTTCAATCAAATGTTGCATCGTTTTCAACTCCTTCCAACAGATGCTCATGTCCTCTTTCTTCATTGCAGCGGAACATCGTTTTCAAACTTGGATCAGCAAGCCGTCCAAGTCACAAGTAGTATCATACCATACCTCTATGCCGTGTGCAATACAATCTAGTCATTATGAAGCTGCCAAAGCCATCTTTTTTCTTCATCTGTTAATGTTTTGCAAGAATCGATCAAATCTGGTCTTCTTGTATAGGTTCGCTTCAAGGATTCTTTGCGCCGCCACTCTTCAATTTTGGCATGATTTCCAGAGAGAAGCACGTCCGGCACTTTTAGTCCTTTATAATCAGCTGGCCTTGTATAGTGCGGGTGCTCAAGCAGACCTGTACTGAATGAATCTTCGATGTGAGACGCTTCTTTTCCAAGCACATGAGGCAAAAGCCTGACCACACTGTCTGCAATCATCATCGCTGGCAGCTCTCCGCCTGTGAGGACGAAATCTCCGATTGAGATCTCATCTGTGACAAGATGCTCCCTGATGCGCTCATCGTAGCCTTCATAGTGGCCGCAAATGAACATAAGATGCTCTTCTTTTGCAAGTTCTTCTGCTTTCTTTTGTGTATATCTTTCCCCTTGAGGACAGACAAGAATGATTCGGGGTTTCGTGCTTGCTTTTTTCGTTAAATCTTCTACCGCATCAAATACGGGCTGCGCTTTCAGTACCATACCAGCACCGCCGCCATACGGATAGTCATCCACTGTTTTATGCTTATGATCCGAATACTCTCTAAAATTGACGACTTGAAATGAGACAGCTTCTTTCTCCTGTGCTTTTTTTAAGATCGATGAGTGAAGCACACCTTCGAACATTTCAGGAAAAAGGGTTAAGAAATCGATTTTCATTCGTCAATAAGTCCTTCCATCACTTCAATGTGTACGGTTTTGGATGAGATATCGATCTTTTTGACGACAGATGGTATATATGGAATGAGGACATCTTTTTTGCCTTTTCTTCCAACCACCCACACATCATTTGCCCCTGGCGTAAGGATTTCTTTGATTTGGCCGATCAGCTTGTCCTCTTCATCGTATACTTCACAGCCAATGATTTGGTGGAAATAAAATTCTCCTTCGTCTAATGACCCAAGATGTTCTTTTTCTACCTTTAAGATTGATTCTTTCAAATGCTCTGCTTCATTTAATGAGCTGATTTCTTCAAATGTGAGCAAATCAAACTGTTTGTGCTGGCGATGTGATGCGACAGTCACTTTCAGCGGCTCGCTTTGACCTTGCTTAAAAATATAGAGGACGCTTCCCTTTTTGTAGCGCTCTTCTGGGAAATCCGTCTTTGACACGACGCGTACTTCTCCGCGCACTCCGTGTGTATTGACGATCTTTCCAACATTCAACCATTCTAGCTCCATGTTCTCAATCACCCCTGACGTATTTCCACAATGGTGCCGTCTTTCACGACGATGACATTGTCTTGCATCTTGTCATCCCATTTATCACCTATTTTTACTTCAACCAATGCATCCACTTCTGTTTCTTTCATTTCACTTCCAAGCGGCAAAATATGCAGCTGCTCTACTTGAAAATCAATTTGCCGGATCTTCTCTTGCCTTTTATCGATCGCTTTTTGAAATTGAGGGATGGCTTCTTGCTGATGTGGTTCTTTTTCATGTTTTTTTAGTTGAAAATATAGTTGATTGCATTCACGTTCTAGTCTTTCTTTTTTCTCCAAAAAAGTCGTTAACAGTTTGTCCTTACTGCTTTCAGTTAATACTTGCATCACGGTGACATGTTGAATGATCTGCATCTTCCTTTTTGTCCCCCTATCCGAAGGCATTTGTCCTCTACAGTATAACGAAAAATAGATTTAAACGTGTAAAAAAAGGGGAGGTCCTAAGCCCTCTCCCTTTTTAGTCAGCAATCTCAAGTTGAACTTTCTTAGAAGACTCTGCACTTGCTGCAAAAATGACTGTTCGTATCGCTTTTGCTGTACGTCCCTGCTTTCCGATCACTTTTCCGGTATCTTCAGCATTGACAGACAGTGTGTAAATCACCTGCTCATCTTTTTCTAATGAAGATACGTGAATATCTTCAGGGAAATCAACAAGTGGCTCGACGATGGACACAATCAATTCTTCCAAGGACAGCTCATTCATTATTTGCTGTTTTTCGCATTATGAAATTTTTCAAGAATTCCTTGGCTTGAGAAAAGGTTGCGAACTGTATCAGATGGTTTCGCACCATTTTGAAGCCATTTAAGCGCTAATTCTTCGTTGATTTTCACCTCAGCTGGTGATACCACTGGGTTGTAAGTTCCAACTGTTTCGATGAAACGACCGTCACGTGGTGAACGAGAATCTGCTACAACAATACGATAGAAAGGAGATTTTTTTGCTCCCATACGTTTTAAACGAATTTTTACTGCCATTTTACTAGCACCTCCGAAAATATTTCAACAAGATAGTATATTAACAATGATAAAAGGGTTTGTAAAGTGTTTTTTCTTAACAACGGTTTTATCATGTATAACCAATTACATAAATGGTAATTTAAAGCCCTTTTTCTTTCCTTTGGACATGTTGGTCATTTGCTTCATCATCTTTTTCATTTCATCAAATTGCTTTAAAAGGCGATTGACTTCCTGTACAGATGTTCCGCTTCCTTTTGCAATCCGTTTTCTTCGGCTTGCATTGATGACCTCTGGCTGTTCTTTTTCCTGAGTCGTCATTGATTTAATGATCGCTTCGATGTGATTGAGCTGCTTTTCGTCTACTTGGACGTTTTTGAGCCCTTTCATTTTACCGGCTCCCGGCATCATTTGGATCAGTTCATCAAGAGGACCCATATTCCGAACTTGGCCAAGCTGCTCGAGGAAATCATCGAGCGTGAAGCTCATTGTCCGCATTTTTTGCTCAAGCTCTTTCGCTTTAACTTGGTCGACGTTTGCCTGTGCTTTTTCAATCAGCGTGAGCACATCTCCCATGCCAAGAATTCTTGATGCCATCCGCTCCGGATGGAATGGTTCAATCGCATCAAGCTTTTCTCCTAGTGCAGCGAATTTAATCGGCGTGTTGGTGACAGCTCGAATAGAAAGTGCTGCACCGCCTCTTGTATCACCGTCTAGTTTTGTGAGAACGACACCCGTTAAACCAAGCTGTTCATTAAAGCTTTTCGCGACATTGACAGCATCTTGACCTGTCATAGAGTCAACAACTAGGAAAATTTCTTCTGGATTCGCTACTTCTTTTACTTTCTGAAGTTCATCCATTAATTCTTCATCGATATGAAGACGTCCTGCTGTATCTAAAATGACATAATCATGGTGTTCTTCTTTCGCTTTTTCAATTGCCTGTTTGGCAATTTCGACAGGGCTGACTTGATCACCTAATGAAAACACCGGCATATCAAGCTGTTTCCCGAGCGTTTGAAGCTGCTGGATTGCTGCTGGTCGGTAAATATCAGCAGCCACCATCATCGGCTTGCGATTATGTTTTTTGCGAAGTAAATTGGCAAGCTTCCCAGTTGTGGTTGTTTTACCTGCCCCTTGAAGACCAACCATCATAATGACGGTCGGAGATTTTTTCGCTACAGCGATCTTACTCTCTTCTCCGCCCATTAATTCAGTGAGTTCTTCTTTTACAACTTTAATGACCTGCTGTCCAGGGGTAAGGCTTTTCATGACCTCTTGTCCAACTGCCCGCTCACTTACCTTTTTCACAAAGTCTTTGACTACTTTAAAATTGACGTCAGCTTCAAGAAGGGCAAGGCGTACCTCGCGCATCATTTCTTTTACATCTTGTTCTGACACTTTTCCTTTGCCGCGGATTTTTGAAATCGTCTGCTGCAGTCGGTCGGCTAATCCTTCAAATGCCATACTGTGCCGCCTCCTAATCTAATTTCTCAAGCGATTCAATTAAAGCTTCTGCTTCTTCCGTTTGCGCAGAATCAGCTACAAGCTCTCTCATTTTTTTGAGAAGTTCTTTACGCTCTTTAAATTTCTTAAACAAGAGCAGCTTTTCTTCATATTGTTCAAGCATCGCTTCAGTCCGTTTAATATTATCATAAACAGCCTGCCTTGATACTTCATATTCATCCGCAATTTCACCGAGGGAAAAATCGTCTAGGTAGTAAAGCGACATGTAGCTCTTTTGCTTTGCGGTCAACAACGATTGATAGAAGTCAAACAAGTAATTCATTCTCGTTGTTTTTTCAAGCGTCATGGGCTCTCTCCCCTTTGTTAAGTTCATTCCCTTTACATCAACTAAGTTTACACGGTTCTCTTCTGTGTGTCAAGTTTTTATCTTGTCACTTCATGAAGCGGCGTATAAATAAAAATGCCAGCAGTTTCGCCGGCATTTTTATGTTAGTCTTGTTGATCAATTACGTCTGAGAATAATCCATACACATACGATTCTGCATCAAACTCTTGCAGATCGTCCACCTTTTCACCTAAACCAACAAGCTTCACGGGAATGTTCAGCTCATTTCGAATCGCAAGAACGATCCCGCCTTTTGCAGTACCGTCAAGTTTTGTTAAAGCAATTCCTGTGACATTTGTCGCTTTAGAGAATTCCTTGGCTTGTGCCATGGCGTTTTGACCTGTTGTCGCATCAAGGGCGAGCAATACTTCATGAGGTGCATCTGGAACCTCGCGCTCAATGACTCTCTTGACCTTCTCCAGCTCTTTCATCAAGTTGACTTTGTTTTGAAGTCTTCCTGCTGTATCGCAGATGAGGACATCCGCATTTTTCGCTTTTGCTGATTGAACGGCATCATAGATCACCGCTGCTGGATCAGAGCCAGCCGTTTGTTTGACGACAGGAACACCTGAACGCTCTCCCCACACTTCAAGCTGCTCGATGGCACCGGCACGGAACGTATCACCTGCTGCTAAAATGACGGATTTCCCTTCATTTTTCAGCTTGTTTGCAAGCTTGCCGATCGTCGTTGTTTTCCCAACACCGTTGACGCCTACAAATAAAATGATATTCAAACGCCCGTCTTCAATGTTCAGCGCAGAGATTTGTTCCTCTCCGCTATTGTAGATATCAACCAGTTTTTCAGAAATGACCGCTTGTACTTCGCTTGGGTCTTGAATGTTTCTTAATTTCACTTCTTTTTTCAGCTCATCAATCAGTTCCATCACAGTTGTGAAACCGACATCAGCTCCAATCAGAACCTCTTCCAGCTCTTCAAAAAAGTCTTCGTCGACCTTGCGATAGCGGGAAATCAGTTCATTTACTTTTCCTTGGAAGGAGTTTCTCGTTTTTTCGAGTCCATCTTTAAACTTTTCTGATACTGAATCGGTTTGCTGCGTAAATTTTTCTTTTAATTTCTTAAAAAAGCTCATTGGTTCAAAAACCTCCTTTAATTACTGGACAAGCTCTTTCGTTTCTTCTAGTTTGACAGATACAAGCTTAGAAACACCTGATTCCTGCATGGTCACGCCGTAGAGCACATCGGCTTCTTCCATTGTTCCCTTGCGGTGCGTAATGACAATGAACTGTGTTTCCTGGCTGTATTTCTTTAAATATTGCGCAAAACGGAAAACATTTGCTTCATCAAGTGCCGCTTCTACCTCATCTAACACGCAGAATGGAACAGGTCTCACTTTTAAAATAGAGAATAGTAAAGCGATCGCTGTTAAGGCTCTCTCTCCGCCTGAAAGAAGGCTTAAGTTTTGCAGTTTTTTCCCTGGCGGCTGCGCGACAATATCAACGCCAGAGTTGAGTAAATCATTTGGATCTGTCAGCTTAAGATCTGCTCTCCCACCGCCAAATAATGCTTGGAAAACAGATTCAAAATGCCCGCGGATTTGAGAGAATGTCTCAGAGAAACGCTTTGTCATCTCTTGATCCATTTCTTCGATGACTTGGAATAATGTATTTTTCGCTTCTGTCAGATCATTTCGCTGTTCTGTTAAGAAGAGATAGCGTTCATTCACACGTTCATACTCGTCAATGCTGCCTAAGTTCACTGTTCCAAGCTCTTCAATCGCTAGTTTGATCAGCTTCACTCGTTTTCTTGCTTCATCTGGCGATAACGTCAACTGATACATCTCTTTTGCTCCTTCAAACGAAAGGGCATATTCTTCGTTCAAATAAGCGATCAGGTTGTCGAGCTCGACTTCCATACGGCCAAGCTTAATCTCTTCATCTTTTAAGCTTGTGGTGAGCTGCTTATACAAACGTTTTTGTTCTTTAAGCTCACGTTCAGCGAATTCTAATGTTTCAGAAAGAGCGAGACGCTGCTTACGACGCTCTGAAATGAGTGCGGTTGTTTTGTTTTTGTTTTCCAGCTTCTCTTTCGCCGCTTCTTCCAGCTGTTCGGCTCCGCTTGAACTAGATGACATTTCATTTGTTAAGAGTGACAGATCTTCTTTTGTTTCCATCAGCGTCTGTTCCGCTTCTTCTAATTCAGCCATTAAGCTCGAAAGCTTTTCTTGTTCATTCGCTAAGGACTGCTCTTTTTTGGCAAGCGAGATTTTCAGCTCTGTTAATTCAGCTGAAATGGTTTCCTTCGTTGAGCTTTGCGTCTGCTTACGCTTTGTTAATGTATTGATTTCTTGATCAAGAGCCGTCAGTTTCTCACCTATAGAGGCTTCTAGAGCGACCTGCTTTTTGTCCTTATCCGCAAGTTCAGTAGAACGCTGCTGCAATTCTTCTTTTTCTTGATCATAGAGTTCAAGATGAGCATTGATATTTTTTTCTGCAACTTGCAGTTCGTATAGCTTCCCTTTGAGATCTTGCTGCTTTTCACGAAGCGTTTCGCCGCGCTGACGCAGTTCGTTTAATTGGCTTTCGTTTACTCCGATCAATTGCTTTGTTTCTTTTGTTTCTTTTTCAAGGATCGTTGTTTTCTCTTCCATTTCAACGAGCTGCTTTGTTAACGTTTCGATCTCCCGGTTTCTTGAAAGAAGAGAGTTGTTCTTTTTCTTTACGCCGCCACCAGTCATTGAACCGCCGGGGTTTACGACATCTCCATCAAGGGTCACGATGCGGTAACGATGTCCAAGCATTTTCGCCAGTTCATTGGCGCCTTTTAAGTCTCTAACGATCAGCACAGTTCCAAGCAAATTCTGAATCACCTTTTGATACTTTTCGTCAAAGGAAACGAGGTGACTCGCGACGCCGATAAATGCAGCATGCTGCTCTGCTGTTTGAACATCTCTGAGCTGAATGGTTCTTTCTTTGATCACGTTCATTGGCAGGAAGGTTGCACGTCCAAAGGAGTGCTGCTTTAAATATCCAATCGCTTGTCTCGCAGCTGCTTCATTTTCTGTAACGACGTGCTGCGTGGCTGCACCCAGCGCAATTTCAATCGCTGTCTCATACTGCTGATCCGTTTGAACCAGCTCTGCAATGGCACCATGAATACCGCCTAACCGTTCTTTTGCCTTTAAGACCTCTTTCACTCCTTGGAAAAAGCCTGAGAAGTCTTCCTGCATGGATTCAAGCATTTCTTTTTTGGATTTTGCCTGCTGAACGTATTGATAGGCTTGGTAAAGAGCCGTTTCTTTTTTCTCGTATTGACGTTTTATTTGCTCAAGCTTTTGTTCTGCTTCTCTAAAGCGTTTGACTTGAGCCAGAATGTCTTCTTCCAGTGCTGAAAGCTGCTGCTCAGCTTCTGTTTTCTTTTCTTTGACAGACACTCGTTCTTCGATATGTTTTTGGTTATTTTGCGTCAGCCGCTCTAGCTGCATCGCTGCTTGGCGCTGCTGTTCTTCTAGTAATTTACGTTCATTTCGGATGGAAGCCTGTTCATTGAGCAGATCAAAATAATCGCTTTTCAGCTGTTCAATTTGACCTTCCACATCTTCACTATGAAGCGACAGTTGATGCTGCTTTGTTTTCACTTCATCTTTTAGCTGGTGCACTTCTTTTTGCAGGCTGTCCCGCGTGATTTTCTGCTGCTCAATCTTTTCGGTTAACAGCGCCTGCTTTTCAGTTAAGCGAACGAGCGTTTCTTCAAGCTGTCCTTGGTTTGCGGCCGCATTTTTTTTCCGTTCTTTTAGCACTTCTTTTTTTCCTTCAAGCTTTTCTAATTCTTCACTTGTGAAAAGAAGAACTTCTTGCAGGTCATTAATTGATTCGTCAAGCGCTTGAATGCGGTCTCTCGACTCTTCAATTTTGGCTTCTTTTGTTTGGATATCTGTAGACTGCTTCATTTCATCTTGTTTGAAGCGCTCGACTGCTTCACCAAGTGTTGTCCATTTTTCATGAAGTGCTTCGATGTCATGGACAGTTAGGGCAATTTCGACATTTTCAAGCTCTTCTTTTTTTTGCAAATAGTCCTTTGCAATGGATGCTTGCATTCTTAATGGTTCTACTTGATCTTCTAGTTCATGCAGAATATCTTCTACTCGGTTTAAGTTGTCCTGCGTTTCAAACAGTTTATTCTCGGCTTTTTTCTTTCTTGTTTTATATTTTAAAACGCCAGCCGCTTCTTCAAAAATACTTCTTCTCTCTTCTGCCTTGCTTGATAGAATTTCCTCTACCTTTCCTTGGCTGATGATTGAAAAAGCTTCCTTTCCAAGACCTGAATCCATGAAAAGATCAATAATATCCTTTAAGCGGACAGATTGATTGTTTATGAGAAATTCACTTTCTCCTGAGCGATAGACCCTTCTTGTCACACTGACTTCGTGAAAATCGATCGGTAAAAAGTGATCTTCGTTATCTAACGTTAAAGTCACCTCTGCTAGATTGACTCTTTTTCTTGAGTCACTTCCTGCAAAAATGATATCTTCCATTTTTCCTCCGCGGAGGCTTTTCGCTGATTGTTCTCCAAGTACCCAGCGGATGGCATCGGTAATATTACTTTTGCCGCTTCCGTTTGGTCCAACAACAGCTGTGACCCCTTTAACAAAGTCTACGGTCACTCGCTGTGCAAATGATTTGAATCCTATCACGTCTAAACGTTTGAGGAACATGAGAGTGATCCTCCTTATGTATTTAAAGTACTATCATCTTACCATATGAAGTGAAAAAAGATGATGGAAAACAGAGTGAAATCCCCCTGAATAACGAGGGGGATTTTATTGGTTCATATGATGTTTCTGCAATTTAGCAAGTGCTTCCTGTGCAGCGTGCTGTTCTGCTTCTTTTTTAGAGCGTCCATTTCCAATTCCGAGCACTTCACCTCGAAGGGATACATTTGCTTCAAATTCCCGGTTGTGTGCAGGCCCTTTTTCATGCAGGATACGGTATTCAAGCACACCTTTTCCATCGCGCTGTACAAATTCTTGCAGCTGGCTTTTAAAGTCCATGACGTGCGAGAATGCTCCATCGTTAATTTTCGGATAAACGTACGCTTCTAGGAAGCGTTCAACTGGCTCCAGCCCTTGATCTAAATAAAGTGCACCGATAAACGCCTCGAATACGTCCGCTAAGAGTGCTGGGCGTTTTCTGCCGCCTGTCATTTCTTCACCTTTTCCTAAAAGAACAAGGTCACCGAAGGACAGCTCGTGTGCCAGTGATACAAGTGACGGTTCACATACGATCGCCGCTCTTAGTTTCGTTAAATCTCCCTCGCTCATCGCTGGATATTTTGCAAATAAGAATTGAGAAATGGTCAATTCTAAAACAGCATCTCCTAAAAATTCAAGTCTTTCATTATCCTCGTATGGCTTTTTCCGGTGTTCATTCACATAAGAGGAATGGGTAAAGGCTTGATATAGAAGCTTTTCATTTTTAAAGTGTACAGAAATGCGCTGCTGGAATTCTCTAAATTGCTCTAGTTTTTTGCTCTGTTTCTGTTTGTCTTTATATTGTTTTGGCATAGCAACCTCCAGGTAGGCGTAATCGCCTTTAAGGATACTGATTATATGGAGTCTCTCTTTCTACATGCAGGGAAACATTGCTCCCAGCATCTGAAAAAGGCTGACAATTGATCAGCTGAATGTGTTGAAACTAACATAAATTTTCAAAGTCCCGTCGAAAGTAGACGGGACTTTGTTACGCTTATTGCTGGCTATTTATGTAGTTCACAGCGTCACCGACTGTTGCAATTTTTTCAGCATCTTCGTCAGAAATTTCCATATCGAACTCATCTTCAAGTTCCATAACTAGCTCAACTACATCAAGGGAATCAGCGCCTAAATCTTCTTTAAATGAAGCTTCCATTTTCACGTCAGCCTCATCAACGCCAAGGCGGTCTACAATAATTTTTGATACACGCTCTAATACGTCTGCCATTGCCTTTCACCTCCCCTCAAAGTATTATAGTTGAATTGTTTTTAAAAAACTAGAGAAAACCTAATGAAATTTTGATATTTCTTAGGACATGACCATTCCGCCATCTACTTGGATGGTTTGGCCTGTAATATAACCTGCTCCTTCTGAAGCTAAAAAGACAACGACGTTGCTAATATCTTCAGGTGCACCAAAGCGTGCGAGCGGAATTTGCTTGAGCATTTCCGTCTGTACATTTTCATCAAGCTTGTCTGTCATATCTGTTGAAATAAAGCCTGGTGCTACTGCATTAACAGTAATATGACGGGTTGCCAGCTCTTTTGCTGTTGTTTTCGTTAATCCGATGACACCAGCTTTTGCTGCAACATAGTTTGCTTGTCCAGGGTTTCCACACACACCAACGACTGAAGCCAAATTGATGATTCTTCCGCTTCTTTGCTTCATCATTTGACGTGTCACGGCTTTTGTACAGTTAAAGACACCTTTTAAGTTTATGTTAATGACATCATCCCATTCATTCTCTTTCATTCTCATGAGCAGGTTGTCCTTTGTGATCCCTGCATTATTCACAAGAATGTCAATTGAACCAAAGGTATCAATTGCTTGTTTCATCATGGCTTGTACTTCTTCAGCATTTGAGACATCAGCTTTCACAGCAAATGCCTGCTGGCCGAGTGCTTTGATTTCATCTACGACTTCATTTGCTTTTGCTTCGTTTCCAGAATAGTTCACGACAACATTTGCACCACTTTTCGCTAAATCAATCGCGATGGAACGGCCAATCCCGCGTGACGCTCCTGTTACAACGGCTGTTTTATTTGTAAGCATCAAGAATCCCCCTTGAGTGTTTGAATGGCTGCTTCAATTGTTTCTTGATCTGAAACGGAAATCGTCGTCAGGCGGCGATTCACTTTTTTCACAAGACCTGAAAGAACTTTGCCAGGACCAATTTCAATAAATGTTGTGACGCCTAAATCAATAAGGCGTTCCACACTTTCTTCAAAACGAACTGGAGAATACAGTTGTTCAATGAGCTTTGTCTCAATTTCATCACGAGAAGTCACGATGTCTGCTGTTACGTTTGAGATGACCGGAGTTTTGGCATCCGCAATATCCAGCTTTGACAAAACATCTGTAAATTTTTCAGCGGCTGGTTTCATTAATGCAGAATGGAAAGGTCCGCTCACTTCAAGGGCAATTGCACGTTTTGCACCTTTTTCTTTCGCTTTCTCTGAAGCAAGTTCTACTCCTTTTGCTGTACCAGAGATCACGATTTGACCAGGACAGTTTAAGTTAGCGAGCTCTACAAGGTGACCGCTCTCTGTCACTTCTTTTGTCACTTCTTCAAGTGCCGCCTTGTCTAAGCCAAGAATTGCTGCCATGGCGCCTTCTCCTGCTGGAACAGCTTCATTCATTAATTCTCCGCGCTTTCTGACTGCATAAACAGCATCTTTAAACGAAAGTGCGCCTGCTGCAACGAGGGCAGTGTATTCACCAAGACTGTGTCCTGCTGCATAATCTGCTTTGATTCCGCTCTCTTCAAATTTCTTTAAAATGGCGATACTTGTCGTTAAAAGAGCTGGCTGCGCGTTAAAGGTGAGCGTCAGTTCTTCTGCATCCCCTTCAAAAATCATAGAAGATAAGTCAAACCCGAGGGTATTGTCTGCTTCTTCAAAAACAGCTTTAGATACTGCTTCTTGGTCAAATAAATCTTTTCCCATGCCAATTTTTTGAGAGCCTTGGCCTGGGAATAAAAATGCAATTTTAGTCATGCTGCTTTACCTCCAATTAAGACTCTTTCGTCGTTTCTTTTTGGACTTCTTGATGAATGATAGCTGAAACATCTTTTTCTACGATATCACGGGCCTGACGAATTGCATGGAAAATGGCATTTTCATCAGAGGAGCCGTGCGCTTTAATAACAGGTGCCTTTAAACCAAATAAAGCGGCACCGCCATATTCGGAGTAATCCATTTTAGATTTCATCTGCATCAATTTCGGCTTCATCATGCCTGCTGCAATTTTTGCTGTGAAGCTTGATGTTAAGGTTTCTTTCAGCATTTTAAAAACAGAAAGGGCTGTGCCTTCAATTGTTTTAAGCGCAATATTACCTGTGAAACCATCTGTGACAACAACGTCAGCAACACCTTCTAATAAGTCACGGGACTCTACATTTCCTACGAAATTCAAGTCGGAAGCTTTTAATAATTCAAAGGTTTTTTTCGTTAAATCGTTGCCTTTTTTATCTTCTGTTCCTACATTTAACAGTCCAACACGTGGATTGCTCTTTGGGAAAACACGCTCTGCGTAGATTGATCCCATCATGGCATATTGCACGAGATGCTCTGGTTTAGCATCAACGTTGGCACCAACATCTAGTAATAAGAAGCCGCTGCCATCCAGTGTTGGCAAAGTTGGGGCAAGGGCTGGTCTGTCAATACCGTCAATTCTGCCTACGATAAACAGTCCCGCTGTCATGAGGGCGCCAGTATTTCCTGCTGAGATGCAGGCATCTGCTCGTCCCTCGGATACTTCCTGCGCCATTTTCACCATAGATGAATCCTTTTTACGTCTGACTGCACGCACTGGTTCATCCGTCGGTTCGATGACTTCTTTTGCATCTAAAATCGTGATGCGATCGTTGTTTGTTATGTATGGTTTGATTTTGTTTTCATCGCCGACAAGTGTAATCTCGATATCTGAAAATGCTGTTAAGCTTTTTTGCACACCGTCAATAATGGCTTTAGGGGCATGATCTCCCCCCATTGCATCGACTGCAATTCTCATATTACGTGCCACCTTTTACTTTTGTTTTGAGCGATACATGACGAAGTCACCTGAGAAGACAACTTCCTCACCAACATAGCTGTTTACTTCAACTACGGTTCTTCCTTTTTCTTTATCATGTGAGGCTACTTTGGCTTTAGAGACGACTCTTTCGCCTTGTTTCACCTGCCTTGTAAACCTGATATTCGCTTTTGCAGTCAAAGCCAGTTCATCGTCAATGACGGCAACTGCCAGCGAATTTGCCTGGGCGAAGAGATGATGTCCCCTGGCAATTTGGTTTCGGCTGAATACATGCTCTTTTCTCACTTCTAAAATGGAAATGGCTTGGTCATCAAGTTCTACATCAATCATTTCTCCAATCACTTCATCCAGTGGAAGTGACTTTACTTCATCCTCTAATGTCTTTTCGGCCACATGCTTAATTCTTTCGCGTAATTCAGGGATCGACAGCTCTAAACGATCAAGACGAACCGTTTGTATGCTGACACCGAATTTACTTGCCAATTCTTCATCAGTAATGAATGGAGTCGAGCTGATCGTTTGCTGGAGAAGCTTTTGACGTTCTTTTTTATTTAGTTTCATATGCAGACACCATCCGTACATTTATGACTAGGTACTAATAGTAGTATATAATCTCATAGATGATAAATCAATCCTTGTTTCAAAAAGACAAGAAAATTCCTCCAGCGTTTGATCAGCTTAATTTATCTCCTCCCAGCACACCGCTGTCTATCAGGGTTTGCCGAAGTTCTTTGTATTCGCGATCAGTCCAAAAGGCGTCCGATTGGACAAGGTCTGCTGCATCTTTTCTAGCCGTTTCCAGCGCTCTATAGTCGTGAACCATATCTGCTACCTTAAATTCTGGCATCCCGCTTTGTTTTTTACCGAAGAAATCGCCGGGTCCTCTTAGTTCTAAGTCCTTTTCAGACAGCTCAAAGCCATCGGTTGTTTCGGACATGATCCGCATCCGCTCTTTCCCCGTTTCTGACTTCGGATCAGCCATTAAAATACAAAATGATTGATGTTCTCCTCGTCCGACCCGGCCTCTTAGCTGATGAAGCTGAGACAGTCCGAAGCGGTCTGCATCATAAATGACCATGATGGTTGCATTCGGTACGTTGACCCCAACTTCAACGACTGTGGTTGAAACGAGAATTTGTACTTCATTTGCGGTAAAGGCTCTCATGACCTGATCTTTTTCATCACTTGCCAGCTTCCCATGCATTAAGCCGATTGACCACTTGCCGCGGTATGCCACAGTGAGCATGCTATGGACATCAAGCGCATTTTGCACATCCAGCTTGTCTGATTCTTCAATGAGCGGACAAATGATATATGCCTGTCTTCCTTTTCTCAGCTCTTTATCCACAAAAGCAAGAATTCTCTCAAGCATGTCATGCTTCACCCAATACGTTTCGATTTGTTTTCTGCCAGCTGGCAATTCATCAATGACGGATACGTCCATTTCTCCAAAGACAGTGATCGCAAGTGTTCGCGGAATAGGTGTGGCCGTCATAAATAAGACATCTGGGTCCTGCCCTTTACTTCGCAGTTTTTTCCGCTGCTCTACGCCAAACCGGTGCTGCTCATCTGTGATGACAAGACCGAGCTGCTGAAATTCGACTTCGTCTTGAATGAGTGCGTGCGTGCCGACTAATATGTCAATCTCGCCTTCTTTTAAACGTTCAAGCAATTCTCTGCGTCGCTTTCCTTTCACAGAGCTTGTCAAAAGGGCAATATTCAGCCCCCATTTTTCAAACAGCTGGTAAAGTGAATCGGCATGCTGCTCTGCCAAAATTTCTGTTGGGACCATTAATGCACCTTGAAAACCTGATAAATGAGCGGCATAAAGCGCAATGGCTGCAACAGCTGTTTTCCCTGAACCTACATCTCCTTGAAGCAGCCGGTTCATTCGATATGGAGACGCCATGTCCGACATGATTTCATCAAGCACTCTTGATTGTGCCTTTGTCAGCGGAAATGGCAAACTGTTAACAAACTCAAAAACAGCCTCTTTAGAAAACGGATGCTGGATGCCTGATGTTCTCTCTCGTTCTTTCTTTCTAATCGCCTGCATCTTCAGCTGAAAAATGAGAAATTCCTCGTACACAAAACGGCGTCTTGCTTGCTTGAGCGAGTCTCTTGTTTCTGGAAGATGGATGGTTTTTAATGCTTCCTGATAGGACATGAGTTTATAGGCAGAGACAAGCTGTTTTGGCAATGGATCTTCAGCTTTGTCTGCATAAAGTGACAAGGCCTGCTTTACAAAGCGTCTCATCATTTTCACAGTCACATTTTCTTTTACTGAATAAACGGGCTCTATACTGCCATCTTGCTCGTGCGTCCCTTTTTTAAATTCCTGCACCATGATAGATTGACGGTTTTTATCCCATTTTCCTGTAACGGAAACTGTATCACCTAACACAAGGCTTCGTTTTAAATATGGGCGATTGAAACAAATCGCTGTAATGAGAAAACGCCCGACAAGCAGCCTGAATGTCAGCCTGCTTCGTTTTTTTCCATAATAGGTGAGAACGGGCTCACTATGTACTTTTCCTTCAACTGTGACACGTTCGTCATGTTTGACTTCTTCTAAGTTACGAAGCTCATAGTCGTCATATCGATAAGGAAAGTAGCCGAGTAAATCGGCTACTGTGTAGATTCCAAGTTCATTGAGTGTTTTTTCGGTTTCCTCTCCAATCCCCTTCAGGACAGAGACATTATCTTGCAGTTTCTGTATCACGGGATGAGGTCACACCTCCGAAAATCTTCTTTTCAAGCTCTCTTGCTGTCGGTGTCGCAGCGAGACCACCTTGTGCAGTTTCGCGAAGAGCTGTTGGCATCGTTTGACCGATTTTGTACATCGCATCAATGACTTCATCACAAGGAATGCGGCTAGTGATGCCGGCAAGAGCCATGTCTGCTGCGATCATGGCGTTAGATGCACCCATTGCGTTTCGTTTCACGCAAGGTACCTCGACAAGTCCCGCTACTGGATCGCAAACAAGTCCAAGCATATTTTTCAGTGTAATCGCCATCGCTTCTGCAGATTGCTGCGGTGTACCGCCTGCCATCTCGACAATCGCTGCTGCCGCCATACCTGATGCAGAACCTACCTCTGCCTGACAACCGCCTGCTGCACCGGAAATGCTGGCGTTATTGGCCACAACAAAGCCAAATGCGCCAGAAGTAAATAGGAATCTGACCATTTGTTCCTTTGTTGGCTTTAATGTTTCTTTTACTGCAAATAACGTACCTGGTACAACACCTGCTGAGCCTGCTGTAGGCGTTGCACAAATGGTGCCCATTGCGGCATTGACTTCATTTGTTGCAACAGCCTTACTGACAGCATCTAATATCGTATGACCAGACAGTGTTTTGCCTGATGCGATATAGGCTTGAAGTTTGACTGCATCTCCGCCTGTTAAGCCTGATAATGATTTCACACCCTTCAGCCCGTTTTCAACGGCCTGCTCCATCACTTCTAGGTTGCGGTACATTTGGGAGAAAATTTCTTCACGTGACTTCCCTGTCACTTCCATTTCTTGCACAATCATAATTTCTGAAATGGAGGTATTCCGTTCTTCTGTTAGCTGCACGAGTTCTTTGACGTTTTTAAACATCATTCATAACCTCCTTGTTGTTACTCTGCAATTTGTGTGACTTGAATAATGTTTGGCAGCGTTTCAAGCTCTGATAGGACAGCTGGGTCAATATTTTGATCCACTTCAATCGTCATCAGTGCCTCTTGCCCGACATCTTTACGCGCCACTTCCATATGACCGATGTTGATGGCGAATTTCGCTAAGACATTGGCAACTGCCGCAATCGTCCCGTAGCGATCGTTATGAACCACAAGAATGGCAGGATGATTCCCTGAAAGCCTGAGCTCAAATCCATTTAATTCTGTGATTTCAATTTTACCTCCGCCGATGGAAATGCCGATTAATTCAAGGCTTCCGTTCGCATCTGAAATCTCTACTTTTGCTGTATTCGGATGCGCCGGCACCGCCTCTTCTTCTTTAAATTCAATGTCGATCTCTTTGCTTTTTGCGATATCGATCGCTGTTTTGATTCGTTCATCAAATGTATCAAAGTCAAGAACACCGCCAATAATGGCGACATCTGTACCGTGTCCTTTATACGTATCTTTAAAAGAACCATAAAATGAAACGACAATTCGTTTCGGTTCTCTTCCAAATAAGCTGCGAGCTACTCTCCCTATACGAGCCGCACCCGCTGTGTGCGAACTTGATGGCCCAATCATGACAGGTCCAATAATATCAAACACACTTCTAAATTTCATAGGTCTTCCCCTCTCATCACCACTCGCGTATGGTTTGGTTCTTTCTTTAGACTAATGGATTCATTCGTTTCCCGCAACTCATTTCACCGTGGAATGGCTAGTAAAAAATTGCAAAAGAAGAAGAAGGGCTTTATTTGCCCTTCTTTCGTTATTCAACCGCCAAAATATATGAATAAAGCGGCTGTTTTCCATCGTGGACTTCAACTTCTACATCTTCAAATGTTTCTTCAATAAAGGCTTGCAGTGCATCCAGCTCATCAGATGATGCATCTTCCCCTTTAATGATGGTGACAATCTCATCATCTTCTGTCACCATTTTGGTGAGAAGTTCTTTTGCTGCATCTAATTGATTTTTCGCTGTTAATGTGATTTTCCCGTTGAACAGACCCATATAGTCACCTTTCGCAATGTCGATGCCATCAATTTGAGTATCTCTCACTGCAAAGGTAATTTGCCCGCTTTTCACATGGTCAATCGCTTCTAGCATCGCTCTTTCGTTGTCTTCATTTGAAGCTGCTTCATTGAGAGAAAGAAGTGCCGACATTCCTTGAGGAACGGTCTTCGTCGGAATGACAACGACCTCACGGTTTGAGACAGTTGCCGCCTGTTTAGCTGCCATGACAATATTAGAATTATTAGGTAAGATAAAGACGGTTTCGGCATGTACGCTTTCTATTGCTGTGACAATGTCTTCTGTGCTCGGATTCATCGTCTGTCCGCCTTCAATGACGACGGAAGCTCCGATGCTTTTGAACAAGTCAGCAATTCCTTCTCCCATTGCGACACTGACGACGCCAAAGCGCTGTTTTTCAGCAGCAGGTGCTTTTGGTGCAGCAGGCACATGTTCTCTTTCTTCGTTCACGATTGAGCTATGCTGCTCTCTCATGTTTTCTATTTTCATATTAATTAAGCTGCCGTAGCGCTGTGCATAGGATAAGACATCTCCTGGCTGCTCTGCATGAATATGAACTTTCGCCAGTGTATCGTCAGACACCACAAGAAGTGAATCTCCGAATTCACTTAAGTCTTCTCTGAAGGCATTCTCATCAAAGGACTGTTTGTCTTCTTCAAATTTCACCATAAATTCAGTACAGTAGCCAAATTCGATATCTTCTGTGTTCATGTGGCTTTGCGCACTTTTATGATGCTCAGCACTAACGAGTTCTTTTAGCGTAGGTAAAGAAGCCGCTTTAGGAGGAAGCTCTTCTCCTCTTAATGAAGCAAGGAAACCTTCATATACGCATAGAAGTCCTTTACCTCCACTATCGACAACACCCACTTCTTTTAAGACAGGAAGCAGATCTGGCGTTCGATCAAGTGATGCTCTTGCTTCCTCAATCGTTAACTCTAAAACGCGGTCAATTTGATCCTCTGCTGCCGAAACAGCAACCGCTTTCTTTGCTGCATCCTTTGCAACTGTTAAGATCGTTCCTTCAATCGGTTTCATCACGGCTTTATATGCTGTATCAACACCCGCCTGTAAGGCAAGAGCAAATTCTTTTGCATCAATCGTTTCTTTTTGTTCAATATGTTTACTGAAACCTCTGAAGAGCTGTGACAGGATCACGCCTGAGTTTCCTCTTGCACCCATCAATAACCCTTTTGACAGGGCCACGCCGACCTTCCCAATATGATCGGTGTTTGTTTCTTCAACTGCTTTGGCCCCTGAAGTCATCGACAAATTCATATTTGTCCCCGTGTCTCCGTCTGGCACTGGAAAAACATTTAACGCATCAACAATTTGTGCGTTTTGAGAAAGATGGTGAGCACCTGCAAGAATCATTTTTGCAAATGAACGGCCATCAAGATTTCTAATAGACAATATATTTCCTCCTTACTACGGGTTCGTAACTTTTACTCCTTGTACATAAATGTTGACCGAGTCAACAGAAAGTCCAATTGTGTGAGAAATCGTGTATTTGACTTTCGTTTGAACATTATGTGCGACTTCTGATATTTTTGTACCGTAGCTGACGATGATGTACATATCAATATGAATGCGGTCTTCTTTTTGACGCACAAGAACACCCCGGCTGAAGTTCTCTTTGCGGAGAATATCCGTCAAGCCGTCCTTGATTTGATTTTTGGACGCCATGCCAACAATACCATAGCAATCGATCGCAGCGCCTCCTGCCACCATTGCAATGACTTCATTTGATATATCAATTTGTCCGTATTTCGTTCTAAGTTCAATGGACACATTGGTTCCCCCTTTTTGAGAAATTGCCCTGAGTTATCACTATTTTACTATAAGACCCTTCTTTTTAAAAGAAATCATTCAATCCGACCCAATCCTACTTATACTATAGCCTTGATTTTTTATCAAGATGTCAAGGTATTTTTCTTGAAAGAGGAGTAAACAATCCTTGCAAACCCCTTGAAGCTGTGGTAAATTATTAAAGTATCTTGAGGCATCTCTAAGTACGTATATGAAGAATATGATGATGTTTTCGCAGTTAGGAGGGAAACAAATGGCACGTAAATGCGTTATTACAGGCAGAAAAACAAAAGCTGGGAACAACCGTTCTCACGCAATGAACTCTACAAAACGTACATGGGGCGCGAACCTTCAAAAAGTTCGTATTCTAGTGGACGGTAAGCCTAAAAGAGTATATGTATCAGCTCGAGCTTTGAAATCTGGTAAAGTTGAGCGTGTATAAGCAAGAGTAAACGCCTGCTACAATAAACTGTAGCAGGCGTTTTTATGTGGAAATAAAGGAGATTACTCATTAATCTTTTTTAAATGAACCAAGCATCGCACGGACAATGCCGCCAAGAAATCTAGGCAGTTTGATTGTATAAAATTTCATTTTGTCCCCCTCCTAAAAGTACCGCTTGCAGCACAATTGAGCTTAATCAGCCATCCACATTGATAGGTTGGTCAATCTTTGCTTCTTACCATTATTAATATGCCTTCATGAAAAGAAAAAGTACCATTTGAGTGGATGAGTTCGTTACTAATACATAGTGTGGAACCAGGCTCAATATGACAATTTTTCAGAGGATATTTGAAACCTTTTAATGTCAGCTTTTCAACCGATGTACCAAAGGGCAGGAACGACACATATTTTTTATCCGGGTCTTCTTTTATTTCGTATGTACCAGGTCCAAACATTTGAATGATATTTTGCTTATCTATAAGAGTGATGTTCTGCTTGTGCTGAATGCCTTGATATAGAAGGTGAATATTTCCTAGAAAGTGATCAGCCCTTCCTCCTGTAATGCCGTAGATGTGAATATGCGCTGGGTGCTGGCGCATGGCCCAGTTCAGCGCAAGCTCTAAATCGGTTTCATCCTTTTCAGCCTGAAATACATTCAAGGCAGGCAATTTCTTTTTCAGCTCACAAAGCTCTTCTTCTGTCACACTGTCAAAATCACCAAAAGCCTTGGCAGGCATGATACCGTGCTCTAGTAAAAAAAGCGTCCCCCGGTCTACACCGACCCAGAGAATATCGTCCTGTGATGCTTCCTGTTCAAGGGGCGGGATGTATTCAAAAGGACCGCCGGCTACGATATGTATGTGCATGATATACGCTCCTCTCCATGTAAAAAGAACCAAAGATCATAGTGACTTTGGTTCCTTTTTTTACGCTTCTCGAATGGCCTGAATGGCTGCTGCACGGTTGTTTTTACCGTATACCGCTGAGCCGGCCACAAGTAAGTTAGCGCCCGCCTCTTTACAGCTCTTTGCAGTCTCTACATTGACACCGCCGTCTATTTCTATGAGTAAGTCTGATAAGCCCTTTTGTTCGCTAAGGGTCTTCACTTCTTTTACCTTCGTGAGGACAGAGGGAATGAACGCCTGTCCGCCAAAACCAGGATTCACCGTCATGAATAAGACAAGGTCTACATCCTCTAATACATGCTCAATCTGGGAAACAGGTGTGTGCGGGTTCAAGACGACACCTGCTTTTACACCTTGTTCTTTTATGTGCTGTATCGTGCGGTGCAAGTGCGGACAAGCCTCTACATGGACAGAAATAATGTCAGCACCTGCTTTTGCGAATGCAGGAATATACCGGTCTGGCTGCTCAATCATTAAGTGAACATCGAGCGGCAGCTTTGTATTCGGTCTGATTGCTTCCACAACATTCGGCCCAAATGTAATATTCGGTACAAAATGGCCGTCCATCACGTCGATATGAATGTAATCCGCTCCGCCTTGTTCCACATCACGGATATCTTTCTCCAAATTGGCGAAATCTGCTGATAAAATGGAAGGGGCAATATAAACCATGAGTTAGTACCTCGGCTTTCTGTCTTTGATTTCAGTTAAAAACTCTAAATAATGCTGATAGCGATACGCTCTGATTTGCTCTTGTTCGACCGCGCCTTTTACCGCACAGCCAGGCTCTTTCACGTGCAGACAGCCTCTAAACTTACAATCTGCACTCCGCTCTTTGATTTCTAAAAAGTAAAGGCCTAAATCTTCCGCTTCGATGCCGGTAAATTCGAGCGAGCTAAAGCCAGGTGTATCTGCAATGAGCCCTTCTGCTGTACGAATGAGTTCGACATGTCTTGTCGTATGCTTCCCCCTTCCAAGATGAGAGGAAATATCATTGGTTTTCAGCGCCAAATCAGGACTCATCGCATTTAAAAGGGAGGACTTACCTACACCAGACTGACCGGCAAATACAGTGATTTTATTGTGAAAATGCGGGGTCAGCTTTTCAATTCCGTCTCCCTCGATCGTGGATGTTACATGAACATCATATCCAATTTGCCGATAGTCCTCTGCATAGCCTTGAATACTTTCACGCTCTTCATCTGTTTTCAATAAGTCCATTTTTGTGATACAGATAATCGGCTTAATATCATTTGCTTCCACCAGCACTAGAAATCTGTCTAAAAGCGATGTGCTAAAGGTCGGTTCTGTCGCAGAGAAAACGAGCACCGCTTGATCGACGTTACTAATAGGCGGACGAACAAGTTCGTTTGTCCGCTCTTTTACTTCTAATAAATAGCCTTCTTTATCGTTATCCGCTTGATATACGACATAATCTCCAACTAGAGGTGTGATTTTGTTTTTTCGAAAAATGCCTCTCGCTCTGCACTGAATCACTTTTCCACTTTCTAGAGACTCATCGAGCACATAATAAAATCCGCTTAATGCTTTAATAATTTTGCCCTCAGGCATAAAGTCCCTCCTTTATTCATCGTCAGGGTATTCGATTGTTTTAGAGCTTACGACTTTATCATCAACCGTCACTTGATAGTATCCTTTTTGACCTGGTTCAATCTTAAATTTAATGGTCCGTTCAGTTGGTGCAGTGATGTTAAAGGTTTCATATGAATCAGAAATGCTATGCTCAGCATCGTCAATGGAAATCTGAACGGTCATCTCTTGCCCTTCAGTGACTGGCTCATACGGGATGGCAATCTTTTCAGTTACCGTTTTAGCAGGTTTTTTCTTCGGTCCGAGTGAGAAGGTGATCTTAACCGTATCCCCTGGTTTCACAGCAGTACCTGCTCCTGGCTCCTGCTTCATGACCTCACCTTTTGGTACATCATCAGAATACGCTTCTTTTTCATCAAGCTTTAATCCGTTATCCTCTAAATAATTCGATGCAGCCTGTTTACTATATGTCGTTAAATCCCGCAAAGTAATATCGGCAGGACCTATGCTGACCGTCAACGTCACTTCTTCATCTGCTGCCACAAGCTCAGTACTCGCTGAAGGTTTCTGTTCCATGACAATCCCAGATTCGGTGTCATTATCATTTACTTCCTCCACAACAACTTGCTTAAACCCTTTTTTCTCTAGTAATTCTTTTGCTTTATCGACCTTTTCACCTGTTACATCAGGTAATTCGGTCTTTTCCTTGCCCGAACTTTGGTAAAGCTGAATCTCGGTGCCTTCTTTTACCTTTGTGCCGATTTTCGGGTCTGTTTTGACGACAAGCCCTTTTTCAATTTTCTCATCAGCGATCTCTATTGGTTCAGAGGCGACGGTAAAGCCGGCTTTCTTCAAGGTGTCCTCTGCTTTTTCAATCGTCATGCCAGATACATCAGAGACCTCAACATCTTTTGGAAAGAGCAGTCCGGGAAACACAGTGATGGCTAAAATGGTCGCAGCAGTTAGAATAAACAGGATGGATGCCACAACCCACGGCCATTTTTTTCGTTTCTTTTTCGGCTTTTGTTTTTCTTTTTTCTTCTGTTTTTGCACCGGATGGACAGCTGTTTTTTCATTGTCTTCATCGACTTGATGATCTTGAATGATTGGGATCGCTTTCGTTGCTTCATGATCCTCTTCAATGACAAAGCGTTTTTCTTTTAGTCTTGAAGGGTCGAAAGCAGTTTGCAGATCTTTTTGCATTTCAGATGCATCTTCATATCGATAAAATGGATCTTTGGCCATTGCCTTTAAAATGATGTTTTCCACGCTTTGTGGAACAGAAGGATTCCACCTTCTTACAGATGGCGGCTCTGATTGCAAATGCTTCAGCGCAACACTGACAGCTGATTCCCCTTCAAATGGCATGCGTCCAGAAATGAGTTCATAGAGCACAATTCCAAGTGAATAGATGTCTGACTTTTTCGTCGCAAGACCTCCGCGGGCTTGCTCTGGAGACAAATAGTGCACGGATCCTAGAACCGAATTTGTGTGGGTGATGGTCGCTGAGCTGAGTGCAATGGCAATCCCAAAATCAGTGACTTTAATATTCCCCATGTTGTCTATTAATATATTGTGAGGCTTAATGTCCCGGTGGACGAGCTGCTTTGCATGGGCTTCTTCCATTGCCGCAACCACTTGCTCCATAATGCGAACGGCTTCTTTCGGATGAAGCGGGCCATTGGCATGTATGTATTCTTTCAGCGTCATCCCTTCGACATATTCCATGACAATATAATAAATGTCATCTTCTTCCCCTACATCGTAGATGCTGACAATATTTGAATGATCTAAACTTGCGGCTGACTGCGCCTCACGCCGGAAACGTCTAATAAAATCATCATCGCTTGCAAAGTCAAAGCGCAAAATTTTAATCGCGACTTCGCGATCTAAAATCATATCCTCCGCCAAATAAACGTTTGCCATTCCGCCTCCGCCTATGACGCGAAGAATCTGATAACGGCCGCTGATCCGTTTTCCGATCAACACTTGCTGTCACCCTCCTCTGGCTGGGAGGAGATTTCTAACAATACTGCTGTAATGTTATCTTCACCGCCGTTGTCATTCGCTGTTTGGATTAATGCTGTTACTTTTTCATCTGGTGCGGTCGTTTGGTTTAAAATATGAATCAAATTCTCTTCTTCTACTTTATTTGATAAACCATCTGAGCAAAGCAGGATTTGATCTCCTGGGTCCACTTCAAAGGTATGTGCATCGATTTGAACGTGTTTATCTGTTCCTAATGCTTTCGTAAGCACATTTTTTCTTGGATGATATTCTGCATCCTCTTTAGAAATTTCACCTGTTTTCACAAGCTCATTTACGAGTGAATGGTCATCTGTTAGCTGGGTCAGTGCTCCTTCTCTTAGCAAGTAGCAGCGGCTGTCACCAATATGGGCAATTGTGACCGTTTGCAAATGAACGAGCGCACAAACAATGGTTGTCCCCATTCCTTGGCACTCCTCATTGTTTTTCGCATGTTCATATACTTGATCATTAATGTCACTAATTTTTGAGATTAACCAGCTTTCTTGCTCTGCTGGTTTTGCTGGGATTGAAGATGTTTCTTCCCAGTATTCTTTTAAAGAAGAGACGGCCATCCTGCTGGCGACATCACCAGCAAGATGACCTCCCATTCCATCTGCTACAACAGCTAGAAGGGTGTCTTCTTTTGCTTCAAAAATACCTGCATCATCTTCATTATGCTGACGGACTTTTCCTGTATCGGTTTGAAAGGCTGCCCTTATCAACATTCGTCACCTCGTCTCTTCCTGACGCTCCTTCGCTCTTAGCTGACCGCAAGCAGCATCAATATCATGGCCTTGCTCTCGTCTAATTGTTACGTTTACGCCGCGTTCTTTCAGCGTTTTTTCAAATAGGAAGATTTGTTCTCTCGGTGTTCTTACATAATCCCTTTCCGGTACATAGTTCACCGGAATGAGGTTCACGTGGCACTTGATTCCTTTTAATAAGTCTGCAAGCTCTTCTGCATGATGAACTTGATCATTTACTCCGCCAAACAGGCCGTATTCAAAGCTGACACGTCTCCCCGTTTTTTGAATGTAGTATTCAATGGCTTCCATTAATTTTGGCAGCTTATATGCTTTATTGATCGGCATCAGACGGCTTCTGATCTCTGTGTTCGGTGCATGCAGAGAGACAGCAAAATTGATTTGCATTTGCTCATCAGCGAATTGATAGATCTTTGGAATGATTCCGCTTGTCGACACTGTAATATGACGCGCGCCAATATTTAAGCCGTTGTCATGGTTGATGATTTTAAGGAAGGCAAGCATTTCGTCAAAGTTATCAAACGGTTCGCCAATTCCCATGATGACAACCGAGCTGACTCTCTCATCTGTTTCGTCAAGTGCCTGCTGCACTTTCAATACTTGAGCAACGATTTCTCCTGCTTCAAGGTTTCGTTTTAACCCGCCAAGTGTAGATGCACAGAATGTACAGCCAATTCGGCAGCCAACCTGAGTTGTAACACAGACAGAGTTTCCGTATTCGTGGCGCATCAGTACTGTTTCAATCGTATAGCCATCATGTAATTCAAATAAAAACTTGATCGTTCCGTCTTGAGACGTTTGTTTGATCACGGTTTTTAATGTAGTGATCGCAAATTGATTTTTTAATTTTTCTCTTAAATCCTTTGAAAGGTTAGACATATCGTCAAAGGATGTCACACGTTTCTCATAAAGCCACTCGAAAATTTGAGCTGCGCGGAAAGGCTTTTCGCCTTGTTCTTTTAACCATTCTTTCATTTCGTGAAGCTCAAATGAGTAGATCGACGGCATTTCTGTCTTCAGTTCTTTTCTTACTTTTTGTTCTGTCATTTTTTATCCCTTCTTTCTCATGCTGCAAATAAAGAAACCATCTGTTCCGAAATAATGAGGAAGAATTTGTACACTTCCGTTTTGAACAAACGGAGCAACCTGCTCAGGCAGCCGTTCATTAAGAGATAGATCGGGTTCGAAGTCTTGGTGTTCTTGTAAAAACGCATGAATCACTTGTTGATTTTCTGTTGGGTCCATTGTACATGTACTGTATACAAGGGTTCCGCCCGGTTTTAAAAGCGGGGCCGCTTCCTTTAAAATGGCCTGCTGGATAGCTGCAAGCCTTGCTGAGTCTTCTTGTGACTTTGTATATTTCATATCTGGTTTTCGTCTAATGACGCCAAAACCGGAACACGGTGCATCAATGAGAATACGGTCAAACGAAGCTTCGCTGTAATAGTCTGCCGCTTTCCTTGCATCAAGTGCTTTTGCCTCAATGTGAGTAAGGTTCAGACGTTTTGCTGCTTGTTTAATGAGTTTCACTTTATGTTCATGTAAATCAAGTGAAACAATTTTGCCCTCACCATTCATGCGTTCTGCAATATGTGTTGATTTTCCGCCAGGAGCCGCACAGGCGTCAAGCACCGTTTCTCCTGGCTGAGGGTCAAGCGCTCTTGCGACAAGCATCGAGCTTTCGTCTTGTATCGTCACATAGCCTTCTTGAAAAGAAGGGGTTGAGACGATGGACCCTTTCATGAGCTTAAGTGCATCTTCAGATAAATCGCCAAGCTCCGTTTCGATGCCTGCATCCATTAGTTTTTGCTGCAGTGCCGTGCGGTCAGTTTTCATTCGATTGACGCGAAGGGTTTGCTTTGGCGGAACTAAATGAATGCGGCACATGCTTTCTGCCGCTTCAAACCCGTACGCCTGAACCCACTCCTGCACAAGCCACAATGGGTGGCTTGTCTCAATGGACAGCCGCTTTACGGGATCTTTGATCGCATCAAATGACGGAACGCCTTCTCTTTGCACGGAACGAAGAACACCGTTCACAAGTGAAGAAATGCCTTTGTGCCCGCGCTTTTTCGTTAGCTCGACAGCTTCATGAATGGCTGCACGATCTGGTATTTTTTCAAGGTACACCATTTGATAAAGAGACATCCGCAAAAGCTGCATCACCCATGGAGCGACCTTTTGCGGTTTTTTCACAAAGGGCGTCAGCATATAATCTAATGCCAGCTTATTCTGCAGTGTACCATATACAAGCTCTGTTAACAGCGGTTTGTCCTGATCAGCTAAGTCTTTATCTTTCATGACTGACTGCAGAAGCAAATTACTGTAAGCTTGATTTTGTTCGAGTTTGATTAAAGCGTCCAGCGCTACTTCTCTCACATTACTTTTCTTCATTCATTAACCCTAATTTCTGTCCAATTTCGATATTTGCGCCTCTTAAGAAGTCTTCGCCGCTCATTTTTTTCTTACCAGCTGGCTGCACACCTGTTAATAAAAGGCCTTGCTCATTCCCCGTTCCAATGACCGGACCTTCTTTTTGAAGCTCAATCACTTTCCCAGGTTCTTCTTGCGCTTGCAGCGGAACCTTTTTCGCTTCCCATACTTTTAGATGAGCGCCGTTCCATTCAGTATAGGCAACTGGCCATGGATTTAGCCCGCGAACTTGGTTGTAAAGCTCTTCACCGGTTTTTGTCCAGTCTAACCTTTCTTGCTCCCGCTTAATGTTTGGTGCGTATGTGGCCGCTTCTTCATTTTGCGGAATCGGAGAAATAGACCCGCTCAGAACATTTGGCACCGTATCTTTTAGCAGTGCGGCACCAGCTGTACTTAATTTGTCATGCAGTGTTCCAACATTGTCTAATTCATCGATTTCAACTTCTACTTTACTGATCATGTCACCTGCATCGAGCCTTTCCACCATGTACATGATCGTAACGCCTGTTTTCTTTTTGCCTTGAAGGATCGCATAATGAATCGGCGCGCCGCCTCTTAGTTCTGGCAGGAGCGAGGCATGAACATTGATACAGCCAAACTTAGGTTCATCGAGTAGTCGCTTTGGTAAAATTTGTCCAAATGCCGCTGTGACGATTAAATCTGGCTGTAATGCAAGCACCTTATCAATTTCTTCATCAAGGCGCACCTTTTCAGGCTGCAACACAGGAATGCCGTGCTTTAAGGCTTCCACTTTCACAGGGGGCGGTGTGAGCACTCGCTTTCTTCCTTTCGGGCGGTCTGGCTGTGTGACGACCCCTACCACTTCGTATCCTTCTGTTATCAGTGTTTGCAGCACAGGTACTGAGAAATCAGGGGTTCCCATAAATACGATACGTGCCATTTTCTTCACCCTTCCATTTCCGCAAGTTCTTTTTCTGTATAGGTTTCAATGATTTTTGACGTAAATAAAATGCCGTCTAAATGATCAATTTCGTGCAATAAGGCTCTTGCTAAAAATCCGTCTGCTTCTATTGTAAATGGTTTGCCTTTCTTATCAAAGGCTTTTACCTTCACATAGTTCGGTCTTTCTACAGTGCCGTATAAAGATGGAAAACTCAGGCAGCCTTCAATATCTGTCTGGCTTCCTTCTACTTCAAGCACCTCGGGGTTCACTAAGTCAATTCTGCCAGATTCTTCTCCGATATCTACAACAGCGATTCTTTTTGAAATACCGATTTGTGGTGCTGCTAGTCCAACTCCATCCAGCTCAAGCATTGTATCATACATATCATCCAGCAGTTTTTTAAGCTTTTTATCGAACGTCTCGACGCGCTCTGTCTTTTGTTCAAGCACTTCTGCCGGATGTATGACTATTGGTTTTACTGCCACTTACAGCCCTCCGTTTTACATCATCATATATGGATTCATATCTATTGAAATCATCAATTGTTTTTGTTCCATTTCCTTTTGATAATGGTCTTGTATTTTCCGTAGTAAACTTGCCAGTTCATTTTCCCTTTTGTATTTTATCACGCATTGATACCGATATCTATCTTTGATCTTAGCGATTGGCGATGCGGCCGGACCAAGGATTCGAGTATTCGGTGCACAGTTCATTTTTAGGAACTGGACAATTTGATCAGTGACATGTGCTGCCTTCGTCACTTCTTCGTGTGACACTGTCACCATCGCCAAAAAGTAATAAGGCGGATAGGACTGGTGGCGGCGATGCAGCATCTCCTGTTCATAAAAGGCTTCGTAGTCATGCTGCTTCGTTAATTCAATACTATAGTGAGAAGGCGTATACGATTGAATAATAACCGAGCCCGCTTTTTCATGGCGCCCTGCCCTGCCGCTGACCTGCGTGAGAAGCTGAAATGTTTTTTCACTTGAACGAAAATCAGGGATGTGAAGGGATGTATCCGCACTGAGAACACCAACAAGTGTGACATCTGGGAAATCCAGCCCCTTTGCAATCATCTGCGTCCCGAGCAAAATGTCCGCTTCTTTATTGCCAAAAGACGTAAGAAGCTTTTCGTGAGAACCTTTACGAGACGTTGTATCCACATCCATTCGGATCACACGCGCCTCAGGCAACACCTTTGTCAGTTCTTCTTCTACTCGCTGCGTGCCAGTCCCAAAGTAGCGAATATGCTCACTGTGACATTCTGGACATTCAGAAGGTACTGGAGCTTCGTGACCACAATAATGGCACTTCAGCCGTTTTTGATAGCGGTGATAGGTGAGAGAAATTTCGCAATGAGGACATTGCTCCACATATCCGCAATCACGGCACATCACAAAGGATGAATAGCCTCTTTTGTTCAGAAATAAAACGGCTTGTTCTTTTCTTTCAAGCACTTCCTTTAACCTGATCATTAATTCTTCTGAGAACATGGAGCGGTTGCCATTTCTTAGTTCTTCTCTCATATCAATTAACGAAACGTGCGGCAGCTGCTGCTGGTTGACGCGGTGCTTGAGCGACAGCAATGTATAGACGCCTTTTTTCGCACGTGCATAGGTTTCAAGTGAAGGTGTTGCACTGCCTAATACGACTGGACATTGATGCCGCACTGCTCGTTCAATGGCGACATCCTTGGCATGGTAACGAGGCATTTCTTCTTGTTTATAAGAGGATTCGTGCTCTTCATCTATAATAATCATGCCTAAATTTTCAAATGGAGCGAAAACAGCAGATCTTGCACCAACGACAAGCTTGACTTCCTTGCGATGGATTTTCCGCCATTCATCATATTTTTCTCCTGTCGATAAGCCGCTGTGAAGAACAGCCACATTTGAGCCAAATCGTTCTTTAAATCGCTGCACCATTTGAGGGGTTAACGAGATTTCAGGAACTAAAACGATCGCTTCTTTCCCTTTTTGAAGAACATGATCAATTGTCTGCAAGTAAATCTCCGTTTTGCCGCTTCCTGTCACTCCGTGCAGCAAAAAGGTTTCGTGCTGATCCTCACTGACCGCTTGATGAATATGTTTTGCCGCCTCTCTTTGCTCAGGCGTGAGATCAAGTGATGCAGATGGTGTAAACTCCCGGTCACGGTAAGGATCCCGGTAGACCTCTTCATAGCTTTCTGTTAACAGCCCTTCTTGAATAAAGGTTTTAAGCGTTTGAGAACTCGCGCCTGTTTGCTGCTGCAAGTCTTTCGCTAAAAAGGTTGTCTCTCCCGTTTGAAGCAAGTAAGAAATCAGTGCCTTTTGTTTTACCGCATTTTTCTTTAGCTGCTGCTGCTTTTCTTCAAGTTTTTCTTTCGATACAGCCAACTGGAGTATGCGGACCTTTTTCTTTCCAGATTTTTGCGAGACATGGTATCTCACCTCTAGATGACCTTTTTGGACATGCTTTTGAATCTGTTTTAATTGTTCAGCCGGGATGTCAGCATAAAGAATGCTCTCTCGCTGACCGAAAAGCTCTTTCAATGACTGCGGAAGTTCTTCCTCTGATAGCACCTGTATTTCTTTTTCATACTTTGCCTTCATGGCTGCGGGCAGCATCGATTGAAGTGCCGTAATATGATAGGACAATGTTTTTTCCGTCAGCCAGTGGGAAAGCTCCAGTAGCTCATCTGTCAGAACAGGTGATAAATCAAATAAATCGACTATCTCTTTGATGCTTCCTGTCTTGATGTCTGTTTCCTCTTTGACTTTTGTCACAAACCCTTGAATCTTCCGCGGGCCAAAGGGAACGACCACCCTCATTCCCGCTTTGACGAGATCTTTGAATCGATCTGGCACACGGTAATCAAATGGCCGGTCAATGGCTTTCGTTGTGACATCTACGATGACTTCAGCAATCATGCGCGATCACGCTCTTCCGGAAGCAGCTGTATTGCCTCCTTTAAAATTTCAAAAGCGAGGTCTTTTTTGCTCATTATCGGCAGCTCTTTTTTCGTTCCATCTTCTTTGATGATCGCTGCCACATTGGTATCTGTGCCAAATCCTGCACCTTCTTTAGTGACGTTATTGGCCACAATCATATCTAGATGCTTGGATTCAATTTTCTTTTTCGCATAATATTCTACATCCTGCGTTTCAGCTGCAAATCCGATCAGCACTTGATGCTCTTTTCTTTTCCCCAGCTCTTTTAAAATATCTTTTGTCCTGGTGAATTCAATGTCCAGTGTGCCGTCCTGTTTTTTCATTTTATGAGCATATGTCGTGACAGGGGTGTAATCGGCGACAGCTGCTGATTTAATAACAAGATCAGCTTCTCCGTATACATCTAGCGCAGCTTGATACATCTCTTCAGCTGATTCAACGTGCACTACATGCACATGGTCAGGTTCAGTTAAAGAAACAGGTCCAGAAATCAGCGTCACATCTGCCCCCATTTGCTGAGCAGCCTCTGCAATCGCATAGCCCATTTTTCCACTAGAACGGTTTGTAAAGAACCGGACAGGATCGATGACTTCACGAGTAGGACCTGCTGTCACAACGACTTTTTTACCTGAGAGCGGTAAGCTTTTTGGCTCTTCAAAAAAAGCCCGGATGTGTTCCACAATTTTTTCAGGCTCTTCTAATCGCCCTTTTCCAATGTATCCGCAGGCTAAATAACCTTCACTTGGCTCAATAAACCGGTAGCCGTCTTCATATAATGTGCGAATGTTCCGTTTGACAGCGGGGTGATCGTACATATGCACATTCATCGCTGGAGCGATCCATACAGGCGCTGTTGAAGCAAGCAAAGTCGTCGTCAGCATATCATCTGCAAGTCCAGCGGCCATTTTACCAATCGTATGTGCTGTTGCAGGGGCAACAAGAATGAGATCGGCCCAGTCAGCTACGTCAATATGCGCAATGACTTTTGGATTGTTTTCTTTGAATGTATCTATATATACCTCATGCCGAGACAGTGCTTGGAAGGTAAGCGGAGACACAAACTCACGAGCAGATTCCGTCATAATCACTCTGACATTTGCGCCTGCTTGTACGAGTTTACTAGTAAGTGCTGCTGCTTTATATACGGCAATTCCTCCGCTAACACCGAGCAAAATATTTTTTGACTGTAACATTTGTTTGTCCCCCTTAACGGCCTTTTTCACAAATTCGTCTACAATTCAAAAAAGTCAAAACCAATCATAGTTTTGACTTTTTTGAACGTATCGTATCTGCATAGCAGAAGCGATGTGTTATTCTTGATCCTCTTTTTCAAATGTCAAAAGACCAGCGTCGATTTCTTCTAGTGCTTTGCCTACGAATTTGTAAGACTTTGTGTTTTCAATCTGCTGATCTTGATGGATCTGCATTTCACGTGCACGGCGTGCCGACACTGTTACAAGTGTATATTTTGAATCAAGTTTGTTCATCAATGAGTCAATTGAAGGATCTAACATGGTTTATTCTACCCCCAGCATTTTTTTATATCTTGGTGCGACTCTGTCTCTGCGCAGGTGTTCTGCAAGGACGATCGCTTTGATTCTTTCACAAGCAAGCTCGACATCATCGTTTTCAACGACATAGTCGTAAGCATCCATCATTTCAATTTCTTCTTTCGCAGCGGCCATTCGGTTTCGAATGAGCTCCTCAGACTCTGTACCGCGTGTAATGATGCGGTTTTGAAGTTCTGAAAGACTAGGCGGTGCAAGGAAAATAAAAAGACCTTCCGGGAATGCTTCTCTTACTTGAAGTGCACCTTGCACTTCAATTTCAAGGAAAACATCTTTTCCTTCGCTTAATGTCTGTTCTACATAGTCAACAGGAGTGCCGTAGTAATTCCCGACGTACTCTGCCCATTCTAACAGCTTTTTGTTTTCAATCATATGTTCAAATTCTTCCCTGGTTTTAAAGAAATAATCGACACCATTTCTTTCACCTTCACGCGGTTTGCGTGTCGTCACAGAAATAGAGTATTCAAATTTCGTATCTTCCTGGGAGAAAATGGCTTGTCTGACCGTTCCTTTTCCAACTCCCGAAGGTCCAGAGAGAACGATTAAAAGTCCTCTTTCTTTCATAATGGCGTATTACCCCTGCCCTTCATCTATGATTTCTTCTTTTACAGAAAGTCTTTGCGCGACAGTCTCAGGCTGAACGGCAGATAAGATGACATGGTCACTGTCCATAATGACAACAGCACGGGTTCTTCTTCCGTATGTAGCATCTATGAGCATGCCTCGATCTCTTGCGTCTTGTATCATTCGTTTAATCGGTGCTGATTCCGGACTGACGATCGAAATCATCCGATTCGCTGAAATGATGTTTCCAAATCCGATATTGATCAACTTTATGGTCATCTTCTTTCGTCCCCCTGTAATATAAACGTCTCTAGTCTCGCCGAAAGAGACGCACTGTAAACAGCATACACAATGACTATTCTATATTTTGCACTTGTTCTTTTATTTTTTCAATAGCACTTTTCATTTCAACCACCAGCTTTGTTAAATGGTGATGGTTCGCTTTTGATCCAATGGTGTTCACTTCACGGTTGAGCTCCTGTACAAGGAAGTCAAGTTTTCGGCCGGCAGCACCGCCTTGCAGCAAGATTTGCTGAAACTGCTGAAAATGACTTTTTAATCTCGTAATCTCTTCTGTAATGTCACACCGGTCAGCAAAGATGGCAGCTTCAGTTGTTAGTCTGCTCTCGTCAAGCGCCTCTCCGATCCATTCTTGCAATCGCTGATTCAATCGTTCTTTGTACTGACTCACAACCTCTGGTGCAAAGACTTTGATTTCTTCTGTATAGGCCTCTAGTTCAGAAAGCCTCAGTTCACAGTCTTTTTGAAGGGATGCCCCCTCTTGCTCTCTCATGAAGCAAAGCTCCTTGACAGCAGCCTCGCAAGCTTCCATCAGCAGCTGCTCTAACTGTTCATTTCGGCTGGATGACTCTTCCACCTGAACGGCAAGCTCCAGCCCCAGTAAGTCATGTGCATGCTGAATGCCTGAAATGTGATAGCGTTCCTCGAGGTCTTTTGCGGCTTTCATGTATTCATCAAGCAGCGGCCAGTCGATCTGTAAGGACCGGCTTGCTAGTTTACCGCCTTCAATCGTGACAAACAGCTCAATTCTACCGCGCTGCACGTGACGAAGAATGATCTTTTTTAATGTATCTTCGAAATATAAAAGCGGCCTCGGCAAACGGGCATGAACCTCTTTAAAACGGTGATTGACCGATTTTAGCTCAACTGACACTGTCAGTTCTCCATCCGTTTTACTCGCTTGGCCGAATCCCGTCATACTGCGTATCATGTCAAAACACCCAATTCTTTCATATTAATAAAATGAAAAAGGTAATAGCAGACACTATTACCTCAAAATTATACCATAATCAATTATTTTTTTCTTGTCAAAAGTGATCCTGCCAGTAAAAAAGTTGGCAGTGCAGACATCCCGATGATCAGCAGCCAATCAATCGGTGCAACCGCGACCGTTTTGAAAATCGGCTGAAGCGGCGGGTAATAAATGACCACAAGCATGAGCAAAAGTGATGACAAAACCGCACCGATCAAATAAAGGTTCCCAAATGGATTACGTTCAAAAATGGACCGTTCACTGCGGCAGTCAAATACATGAATGAGCTGCGCCAAAACAAGCGTACTAAATGCGACAGTCTGCGCATATTGCAGGTTGTTTGGATCGCGGTGATACACAAATATAAATGCCAAAAGGGTCGCAAGTCCGATGAGGAAGCCTCTTGAAATGACCTTCCAGCCAAGCCCTCTAGCAAAAATGCCCTCTTTCACATTCCGCGGCTTTCTCTTCATGACATCGCCTTCTGGCTTATCCATGCCAAGTGCCATAGCCGGCAGACCATCTGTGACAAGGTTTACCCATAAGATTTGTATAGGAACGAGCGGCAGCGGCAGCGCGAGCAGCATCGCAAACAGCATGACCAAAATTTCTCCGACATTTGATGCCAGCAAATAACGGACAAACTTACGAATGTTTTCATAAATATTCCGGCCCTCTTTAATGGCGGATTTTATGGTCGCAAAGTTGTCGTCAAGTAAAATAAGAGAAGACGCTTCTTTGGCTACGTCTGTTCCAGTGATGCCCATGGAGATACCGATATCTGCTTGTTTAATGGCAGGCGCATCATTGACCCCATCACCTGTCATCGCCACAACATGCCCATTTTTTTGATAGGCTTTGACAATTCTCAGTTTATGCTCAGGGGAAACCCGGGCAAAGACGTATACATTTTCAGCCGTTTGCTCAAGCTCTTTGTCGCTCATCTGATCAAGCGCTTTCCCGTCGAGCACCTGTCCTTGCTTCGGTAAAAGGCTCAAGTCTTTGGCGATCGCTTTGGCCGTTTCTACGTGGTCGCCTGTAATCATGACCGTTTTAATCCCGGCATCCCGGCACTCTTTAATCGCTCGTCTGACTTCAGGACGCGGTGGATCGATCATACCCTCTAACCCGATAAATGTTAAATCGGTTTCAGCCTGCTTTACAGAGGTGATTTTTTCTGTCAGACCGACTTTTTTATACGCAATGGCAATGGTTCTAAGCGCCTGTCTTGCTAACCCTTGAATCGCAGCTTCTGCTTCTTGCCTATGAGTTGCTGAAAAAGAAGCTGTGCGTCCGCCGTGCATGATATGACTTGAACGGTTCATTAGTACATCCGGCGCACCTTTTGCAATGACATACCGCTCTTTTTGATTCGTTTCAACGACGACTGACATCATCTTTCTTTCTGAGTCAAAAGGAAACTCCTCAATGACATGAAATCCAGCTTCAATGAATTGCTCTGTAAAACCCGCTTTACGTGCTGCGGTAAGAAGCGCCCCCTCTGTCGGATCGCCATCAAGCCTCATCTCTCCATCTTTTTCAACGATGGTCGATGTATTACAAAGCGCCCCGTATAATAACACCTTTTGCAGGCTTGGGTGCTTGTCGGCATGGACGATTTCTCCGTTTAAGGTAAAGTCACCGGATGGCTCGTAGCCTGTGCCAGAAATATTCCACGTTTTCCCCTCTGCCCATACATGAGTCACGGTCATTTTATTTTGCGTCATCGTTCCTGTTTTATCTGAGCAAATGATTGACGCGCAGCCAAGAGTTTCCACCGCCGGGAGCTTTCTGACAATCGATTTCTGTTTGATCATCCGCTGCACCCCTAAGGAAAGTGCGACAGTGACAATCGCCGGCAGTCCTTCTGGAATCGCCGCAACAGCAAGAGATACTCCCGCTAGGAACATATGATACAATTCATGTCCTTGCACAACACCGAGAACCACAACGAGCACTGTTAAAAATAAAGCAGCCACAATCAGAATTTTCCCAAGCTGCTCGAGACGCCTTTGCAGCGGCGTTTCCATATTACCTGCTGCATCCAGCATGCCGGCAATTTGTCCCATCGCCGTATTCATCCCTGTACCAATGACAACCCCTACGCCGCTGCCTCTAGTAACAAGCGTCCCCATAAAGGCCATGTTCGTCAAATCTCCAAGCGAGACATGGCTGCTTGAAATCGGACTTGCGTGTTTGACCGCTGGGATGGACTCACCAGTGAGAGCGGACTCCTCGATTTCTAAGCTCTTTGTTTCTAGTAATCTAATATCTGCCCCAATCCGGTCTCCGCTTGAAAATTTCACAATATCCCCTGGCACGAGATGTTTAGACGGGATCTTGATCCATTCATTATTTCTCCTTGCATACACGTGCGGAGTTGATAATTCTTTTAATGCTTGAAGGGATTTCTCCGCCCGGCGTTCTTGATAAAAGCCGAGTACACCATTAATCAAAACAATGGCTACAATCGCAACAGCATCAATGTATTCTCCTAAAAAGGCAGAAATGATTGTTGCTGCAAGCAAGATTAACACCATGAAATCTTTAAACTGTGCTAAAAAAATGATCAGAGCCGACGCCTTTTTTCCTTCCTGTAATTCATTAGGCCCGTGTTTTTCAAGCCGCTTTTGTACATCTTTTTCTGACAGTCCGTCACCTATCGATGTATTCATTGTTTTTAATAAATCGGTTTGGTTCAGTTCATGCCAATTCATTTGACCTCGTCCACTCCTCTTTTGTTCTCTCTCATATGCAGTGTTCTATAAGCCAGTTTATTCAGACTCGTCCTAAATCATGCTATAATAATAAGACTGCCTAAAGAACGAGAAAATGGAAGGTTCTTTCAGTAGATTTGTATGAAAGAAGAGGGTGTATCCAACATGTCATTTGACGGCATTTTTACATATGGTATGACAAATGAATTGCAAGAGACATTAACTGGCGGGAGAATTTCAAAAATCCATCAGCCATATAAGCACGAGTTGATTTTTCATATTCGATCAAACGGGAAAAATCACAAGCTCCTTTTATCGGCTCATCCGAGCTATGCGAGAGTGCAGCTCACAGAGCATCAATACGACAATCCAAGCGAGCCGCCAATGTTTTGTATGCTCCTCAGAAAGCATCTTGAGGGCGGCTTCATTGAACGTTTTGAACAGATTGGATTTGACCGGGTCATTGTGCTTCACGTGCGAAGCCGAAACGAAATCGGCGATGAGCAGACGCGTAAGCTTTACATTGAAATCATGGGACGTCATAGTAACTTCATTCTTGTAGAGGATGGAACGCAGCAGATCATTGATGGTTTGAAACACCTTTCTCCATCTGTGAACAGCTATCGAACGGTGCTCCCTGGTCATGAATACCTACTGCCGCCTGCGCAGCAAAAATTGAATCCTTTTGACGTGACAAAGGATGATATTTTGAAGCATTTACGCTTTCAAGAAGGAAAGATCGCGAATCAAATTGTCGATACCTTCTCCGGGGTTTCCCCGCTGTTTGCAAAGGAGGCAGTACACCGGGCTGGTCTTGCCAATCAAGAAACGATTCCAAATACACTGCTCGACATGTTCCAGCTCATTCGCATGCATTCCTTTACGCCGCAGCTCACAAGAAAAGACGGGAAAGAGTATTTCTATTTATTAGAGCTTCAGCATGTCCATGGCGAAATGAAGACATTCGACTCACTCAGCCAGCTGCTTGACCGCTTTTATTTTGGAAAAGCTGAGAGAGACAGAGTCAAACAGCAGGCAGCGGACCTTGAACGGTTTGTCGTAAATGAAAAAAAGAAAAATGAAAACAAGCTTAAAAAGCTGAAAAGAACCCTTGAAGAATCTCAAGATGCACACAAATATCAGCTCTATGGCGAATTGTTAACAGCCAATTTATATGCGATTAAAAAAGGGGATAAAGAAGCGACTGTCATCAATTATTACGATGAAGACGGCGGAGAAATCACGATTCCGCTCAAAACAAACAAAACCCCTTCTGAAAATGCACAAGCATATTTTACAAAATATCAAAAGGCAAAAAATGCTGTAGAAGCTGTAAATGAACAAATTAAGCGGACATATGAAGAGATTGCTTATTTTGAAGAGCTGATTCAGCAGCTGTCCTCTGCTTCACCGAAGGATTTAGAGGAAATGAGAGAAGAGCTTGTTGAAGGAAAATATTTGCGCGCCAAACAAAAGCGTCATGCCAAAAAGAAAAAATCGGCGGCCATTCAGCTCGAAACGTATGAGTCGTCCCAAGGCATTCCAATTTTAGTTGGAAAAAACAACAAACAAAACGAATATTTGACCACAAAGGCAGCTGCTCGTGATGATATTTGGCTGCATACAAAGGATATTCCTGGGTCACATGTCGTCATCCGTCACCAAGCACCTGATGAACAAACGCTGCTTGAAGCGGCTCAAATTGCCGCCTACTTCTCGAAGGCAAAAGAGTCCGGCTCCGTTCCTGTCGATTATACGAAAATCCGGCATGTGAAAAAACCAAACGGAGCAAAGCCTGGCTTTGTCACGTATGATCAGCAGCAAACATTATTTGTCACGCCTGACGAAGATCTTGTGCTCAAGCTGAGAAAATAAATAAAAAATGCCGAGAAAATCTCCTGTAAGGATTTTATCGGCTTTTTCTTTGTCGTTTTTTTCTTTCGATGTAAAGGGCATCAAGTGCGTCAATATCCTCTTCTTCAAGCAAGGATTCAATTGCCGCAGCCAGCTGTTTTGTCCGGGCGGGGCTTGCACCGCTTGTAGAGACTGAAATCGTCACTTTTCCTGCTTTGACAACCTTCGGCACAATGACATTGCCGAGCTCAGATCGGCTCACACAATTCACGAGCTGGTGAGGCTGCGCTGTTTGTGCAATCCATTCATTTACCGAAGGGTCGTTTGTAGCAGCTACAATGAAAAATGCATCCTTCAAATCTTCAGGGTCTACCTTCTTTTCCTTCCAATTCAGCGCATATGTATCAATGAGGCGTGCCATCTCTTCAGAAATATCAGGGCTCACAACGGTTATATGGCAAGGCTCCGTGCACAGCGCCTTTGCTCTTCTTAACGCGACAGATCCGCCGCCGGCGATGACCACTTGTTTATTGGTTAAATCAAGATGGACTGGAAGCATGGCTTTCTCCTCCTTGGAAACGAAACACATCGTCTTTGTTTAAAATGGTTTCTTGCACGCGTTCAATGTAAGCCGCTTTGACATGCGGATGAAAGCCAATATACCGACATACGCGGACATCTTTGAGCCGCTTTCTCGCCTGAGCTGCTTCACTTTCAATTTCTTTCATTAAAATCCCCGTAAACAGCAAGTAAGGAACAAGATAGACAGGCCCATCGTCATCTGCTGATAACTGCGCGAGAACATCTCGGTAATTTGGCTCACATGCTGTAATAAAGCACGGAAGAACCTCTGCATGAGGAAGCAGGCTTCGGACATCGTCTGCAATGCCAAACACATCTCGCTTCACATCTGGATCAGAACTCCCTCGGCCAATTAAAAGAATCCGCGCGCGCTCGCCTTGATATCCTGCTTCTTCAATTCTTGCGGCAACTGCTTTTGTTACTTCTTGATTCACGCCGATTGGCTTTCCATATGTGACCTTCACTTGCGGGAATCGCGCGCGCACTTTCTCAATTTCGACCGGTATATCCGATTTGGCATGCATGGCAGTTAATAGGAGGAGCGGGACGATTGCAATGTGTGTCGCTCCTTTGTTCACACAGGCCTCAAATCCTTCTTCTATAGAAGGGTCCGTCAGCTCTAAAAAACAAATTTCTTGTATATCTGCTTTCACTAACGGCATACAGCTTTTCATAAAAGAAATGGCCTTATCTTGTGCTTCTTTCACCCTGCTTCCATGCCCAACATAAAGGACAGCTTGTTTCATGCGGCTCCTCCCTCTCACTTGTTTTCATCAGACGAAAAGACACGATGTATGCACGTGTCTTTTCTCTATCATTCTCATTTCTCGATTAATGCGGGTTCAAACCAGTTCAGCTTTTGATGAAAATGAACGACATCTCCAACAACAATTAAACTTGGATGCTCGATCCCTTCTTTTTCAACAGTTTCAGACAGTGTCGCAACCGTGCAGCAAGTTGTCTTTTGCCTTGTTGTGGTTCCCCAGTGTATAAATGCAGCGGGTGTTTCTGGGTCCCGTCCATTTTTTAAAAGCAGGCGCTGCACTCTTTCCACGTTTTTGACACCCATGTAAATCACAAGAGTATCAATCCCTGTAGCCAGCGCCTCCCACTTTTCTTCAAAATGTTCATCCTTTTGATAGTGGCCCGTGACAAAAGCAACATTTGAGCTGAATTCACGATGTGTCACAGGGATGCCCGCATAAGCAGCCGCTGCAATCCCAGAAGTAATTCCTGGGACGACCTCATACGGAATTCCGTGCTCAGCTAAGCATTCGATTTCTTCACCGCCGCGGCCAAAGACAAAGGGGTCGCCGCCTTTCAGCCGAACGACAACGTTCCCTTCCTTTGCATGAGCCACAAGCGCATCATTGATGGCTTCCTGCCTCATTGTATGATGATTTGGCAGCTTGCCGCAATAAATCAATTCCGCCTCCGGTTTGGCATGGGCGAGAATTTCTTGATTGACAAGACGATCATATAAGATGACATCTGCCTGCTGTATCGCCTTATGGGCCTTTAATGTGATTAAATCTGGGTCACCGGGTCCAGCACCCACAATGTATACTTTCCCCATCTTGCTTTTCTCCCCCTGCCATCAGGCGATTATTTCGTTGTTCCTTTTACATAATCAACAAGACGCTGTTTAGATTCCTCACGGGATAATTCCCCTGTATCTAATACAAGCTCAGGCGCAGCAGGCTCTTCATACGGTGAATCGATTCCAGTGAAAAATGGAATTTCACCGTTTCTCGCCTTTTTATATAACCCTTTTGGATCACGCTCTTCACACACGTTCAGATCACATTTGACAAACACTTCGTGAAATTCTCCCTCTTCGACCAACTGTCTGACAGTGTGGCGGTCTTCCTGAAATGGAGAAATAAAAGCAGTGATGACAATCGTTCCTTGCTCCACAAATAATTTCGCCACTTCTCCGATCCGGCGGATGTTTTCTTTTCTGTCATCATCTGAAAACCCTAGATCTTTATTGAGTCCGTGCCGCACGTTATCGCCGTCAAGAACTGTGACTTGGTAGCCTTGTTCAAACAGCTCTCTTGCAGCTGCATTCGCGATCGTTGATTTACCTGACCCGCTTAGACCTGTAAGCCAGATAATGCCGCTCGTATGATTGTTTTTTTGTTGATATTCTTTTTTTGTAATAGATGAATCATGCCACACGATATGTTCGTTGCTCATGTCATACCCTCCCGTTAAGATACCGTCGTTTTTAATCCTTCGATTAATGTTTCAATGACTTCTTTTCGGCTGAACGTGCTTGGTGGTAATTCACCGTTTCTCAGCATTGTTCGAACCTTTGTACCTGAAAGAATGACATGCTCGCTTTTGTCGTGAGGACACGTTTTTGGAGTGGCCATCGCTTCACATGTATTACAGTAGAAGCTGTGTTCAAATTTTAATGGAGTAATGCCGATTTCTTCGCTTGTAAATTGATCAAATAGTTCCTGCGCCTCGTATGTGCCGTAATAGTCACCAACACCTGCATGATCTCTTCCGACAATAAAATGGGTGCAGCCATAATTTTTCCGTACTAGCGCATGAAAAATGGCTTCCTTTGGTCCAGCATAACGCATTGCAGCAGGAAAAACACCTAAAAAGACGCGGTCTTTTGGATAATAACCGTCCAATAACACTTGATAGCTTTTCATTCTTACATCTGCTGGGATGTCGTCAGATTTTGTTTCACCGACAAGAGGATTTAAAAATAAACCATCGACTGTTTCCAGTGCTGTTTTTTGAATATATTCATGGGCACGATGAACCGGGTTTCTCGTTTGGAAACCAACAATGGTTTTCCAGCCGTTTTCTTTAAAATGACGTCTTGTTTCTTCTGGCTCATACGTAAATTGAGGGAATGGTTTTTCACTGCGTTTCGTCAGTGTAATTTTTCCGCCAATGTAAGTATCGCCGCGTTCAAATAATTTTTTCACGCCTGGATGATTGCGGTCATCTGTTTTATAGACATTCACCGCTTCTTTTTCCTTATCTGGTGTGTATTGATCCTCTACTTCAATGACCCCATATACAGTCCCATTATAAGATAAGCGCACGATATCGCCTTGATGGATTTCCGCCGCCTTTTCTTTTGTTACTGGCAGTGTAATAGGAAGAGACCAAACGACACCACTTGCTAGCCGCATACTGCTTACAACTGCTTCATAATCAGCTTTTGTTAAAAACCCTTCAATAGGACTATATCCGCCAATTGCAATGAGTTCAAGGTCTGCAAAGGAAATCGCATCTAGTTCAATTTCCTTCGCAGCCGTGCTGAGATCATATTCTTCATTTACTCGATTAATTAATACGCCACCATGTGGTGTTAAACTCATTTGTTCATCTTCCTCTCAATGTTCATATTTATTAGATGTTAATAGTCGGATTTATGGTTAAATCCCGCCGCCCTGTTCATGAATAGAGCTGCTTTCTTTTTTGACTGCTTTCATCAGACTCAGCGCACCAAGTGAGGCAAGCAGTACACTCATCATGATAAAGATAGAGTAATAGTCTCCTTTTAAGAAAAGGCTCACAAGCAAATACGATAGGCTGAGTGATAAGAAAGGTGAGACCACCCATACTTTCAGCATTTTTTTCACAACATGTTTGTGAAAAATGTTAGGCCCGCCTTTTGCCATTCCAAGCCCGATAATAGACGAGGAGGTGATTTGCGTAAGTGGAACGGGCAGCCCAAAAATAGAGCTGACGATGACAAGCCCGGCACCGGTACTCGAAAGTAAAATCCCTTCGCCTGTTTGATAGCGGGTAATTTTCTTTCCGTTTGTTTCCAGCACTCTTCTGCCTAGCAAGAGGGCCCCTGCTGCGACGAAGATTCCGCCATAAAGTGTTCCCTGCCCAACTGACAAAACGCCTGAAGCGACGAGCGGGCCGACGGCATTTGCCACATTGTTCATACCGGCTGAAAATGCCTCTAAAAATCCGCTGAGAATTAATACGACAGATAAAATAGCTGTGCCTTTTTTAGACAGCTTCCGTTTAGGGAACATTCTGATGATTTTGACGACAGCAAAGGTAAAAAGAAAGGCGAAAAGCGGGATGATGACCCAAAATGCCACAATCATTAAAATGGATTTCACAAACAAAACTTTATATGCGACTGCTACACCAACTACAGCCCCTACTGTGACCTCACTTGTTGATAAAGGAATCGCCATCAGATTTGCTATGAAAAGTGATAGTGCAGCAGAAGCAATGATAATACAAACGATTTCAAGTGTAATGACTGATTCTGGCATAATACCAGAGCTGATCGTTTTGACGACCTCACCGCCGCCAATCACTGAACCTGCTAAAATCCCAACTGCACAAAAACTGAGCGCATAAATGGGCTTTTGAATGGCACCTGATCCATACGCAATGCCCATAGAAGCAGCTGCTCCGCTTGCGCCTATGTTTAAAGCAAAGAATAGACTAAATAAAATTGCGGCGATTTCCATACATTATACTCCCTTACTCATGTAATCCGCACTCTGTCTTTGCTGTGCCTGACCATCTGCCAGAACGAAGATCATCTGCAGTAAATGCTGGCTGTGTACACGGTGCACAGCCGATACTTGGATATCCTTGGTCATGCAGCGGATTATAAGTAAGTTCCTCTCTAGATGCATATCTCCATATGTCCTTCCACGTCCAATGGATGAGCGGACATACTTTCACTGATTTGAATTTTTCATCCTTATTTAAGAAATTCGTCCCTGCTCGTTTTGGTGACTGCTCTCTTCTTAAACCAGAAAGCCATGCTGGATAACCAGATAGGGCTTCTTGCAAAGGAATGACCTTACGCATATGACAGCAGCTTTGAGGATCTGTTTTCCATAATTGATCACCGTGCTGCTCATTTTGCTGTTCAACCGTCAGCTCAGGCGTTTTCAGTACAATATCTAAACCCGGATATCTTTCCTTTACCGCATCAATTGTGTCGTAAGTTTCTTTAAAATGCAGACCTGTATCTAAAAAGACAATTCTCGCATCTTTTTTTACTTTTGCAATCAGATCAATCAGAACGATGCCCTCAATCCCAAAGCTGCACGCATATACAAGCTGGTCACCATAATGACCGTACGCCCATTTCAGTACAGACAGGGCTCCTTTATACAAATCATCCTCTTGAAATGTAATGGACGGCTCTTGCCAATTTTCATAAGTTAACATGATTTCTCCCCTTCCGGAGTACCGCTCATATTGCTATTTTCCGCACTACTTTAATCTAATTTTTTCGTTTTTTTCCACTTGAATCACTTGACCGTCCTGAACAATTAACGTAATTGAACCGAATTTCATATCCCCAATCAGTTCTTGCATATGCTTTACTAAGTCCTCATCCTGATTTTGTTTCACTTCCATCTCCTCTTCCTCCTCACCGTTAAAATAAAAAAACTTTCTTTCAGTCCGAAAGAAAGATGAGGAAGCTCACAATTTCCTTATCTTTCAAAATAGAATCATTTTGCAGGAAGTAGCACCTTGCAAATCGCAGGTTGCCGGGTTTCATCGGGCCAGTCCCTCCACCTCTCTGGATAAGAGTTTCAATTTGTCTTAAATATTAACACAATTCAAACAAAAGTCAACCCGACTTTATTGATAGGATTAGTTTTTATTAAAATTTGAGTCTATTTTACTATTTTTACCCAAATAAAAAAGCTGTGCGGGCAGACACAGCTTTAAGATTGTTAACGATGGACTTTGACTTTTCAGACCGTTTCTTCCATCCAAGATTCAGAGGAAGGGTCTTGTCTCCAGCGTTTTAGTTTGTTCATCGCAGACGGCTCAATCGCTTTCAGTTCAAGTGCCACGTCTGTCAATGTGTCATAGTCTGTCAGGGTGACATATGGAATATTTTTTTCTTGAAAAGCGGCCGCTGCTTTTGGCAGTCCGTATGTGAAGATTGCGGCAACTCCTAGTACCTCGCAGCCCTCAGCTTGAAGAGCAGCAACCACTTCCAGTACACTGCCTCCTGTGGAAATAAGGTCTTCGACGACGACAACCTTTTGGCCTTTCGATACGGCCCCTTCAATTTGATTTCCTTTGCCGTGTGCTTTCGGCTTACTTCTGACATAACACATCGGGATGTTCAAGCGGTCTGCTGCTAATGCCGCATGCGGAATGCCTGCTGTTGCAGTACCCGCGACAACCTCTGCTCCCTTGAAATGAGTGAGAATCAAATCTTTTAGACCTTCCGCAATGTCGTGTCTGACTTCTGGATATGATAATGTGAGGCGGTTATCACAATAGATCGGTGATTTTATACCGCTCGCCCATGTAAACGGTTCGTCTGGTTTTAATGAGACCGCTTTGATTTGTAATAGATGTTTCGCGATTTTTGATTTCATCTGGCAGTCACTCCCACTCTTTCAAAATTTGATGATAGGCTTCTATTGGTTTATCAGCTTTTGTGATTGATCTCCCGACAACGATTTGTGAAACACCTTGCTCTTTTGCATAGGCAGGTGTCGCCACACGCTTTTGGTCATCGGTTTGATCATTCGGTAAGCGAATCCCTGGCGTTACAGTGAGAAAGGAGGGTGAGATATGTTCATGAAGTGCTTTAGATTCATGAACAGAGCAAACAACACCGTCCAGTCCACTTTCATAAGCTAATTGTCCGTACTGGATCACAGTCTCTTGCAGCGGACGGTCAATGAGTAACTCGCTTCTCATCATGTCTTCTGACGTACTAGTCAGCTGGGTCACTGCAATAATGCCCGGACGGCTTTGTCCAGCAGGAGTCCCGCTTTCAAGTCCCTCTAATGCAGCCTGCATCATTCGTTTCCCGCCAGCAGCATGCACATTGACCAAATCAACGCCAAGTGTGGCAAGCCGGTTCATCGCTTTTTGCACCGTTGTTGGAATGTCATGTAATTTTAGATCGAGAAAAATGCGGCAATTTTTTTCTTTCAGCGCTTCAAGGATGGCAGGTCCTTCTTGGTAAAACAGCTCCATGCCGACCTTCACAAATAATGGTGTCCCTTCAAAGGGATCTAAAAAGGCAAGCGCGTCCTGCCCTGATGGAAAATCAAGCGCGATGATGGGCAAGTGCTTCATGTTTCCAGCTCCTTCCGATACATTCCTCTACAGATGAATAACCATATGCTGCTAACACATTTGGCAGCTCTTCAATGATTTCCGGGCAAATAAATGGATTCACAAAATTGGCTGTACCGACAGCGACTGCACTTGCACCTGCTAGTAAAAATTCAAGTACATCTTCAGCACTTTGCACTCCGCCCATCCCGATAATCGGAATAGAAACCGCTTGACTCACCTCATGCACCATACGTACAGCGACAGGTTTGACAGCTGGTCCTGATAATCCGCCTGTTTTATTGGCAAGGATGGGTTTCCCCGTTTTTAAATCTAAACGCATCCCAATTAATGTATTAATCATGGTGAGTCCATCCGCTCCAGCAGCTTCAATCGCTTGAGCAATTTCTACAATATTGGCTACGTTAGGTGACAGCTTGACATAGACAGGTACGGAAGAGACTTCCTTGACTGCTTTTGTCAATGATGCTGCCATATTTGGATCTGTACCAAAGGCGATTCCGCCGGTTTTAACATTTGGACAAGAAATATTCAGTTCAAGGGCATGAACATTTTTTGCTCGGCTGATTTGCTTGGCTACTTCAACATAATCTTCAACCTGTGAGCCAGCAACATTCGCAATAATAGGCGTATCAAACTGCTCGAGCCAAGGCAATTCATTTTCAAGCACGCCTTTTAGACCTGGATTTTGAAGGCCGATTGCATTGAGCATACCAGCTCCTGTCTCAGCAACCCTTGGTGTCGGATTGCCAAATCTCGGTTCAAGGGTTGTGGCTTTGATCATGATACCGCCCAGCAATGATAGGTCATATAAGGATGCAAATTCTCTCCCGAATCCAAAGCAGCCTGATGCAGGGATAATTGGATTCTTTAAAGATAATCCCGGTAACTCAACGTTTAGCATGACAATGCCACCTCCTCTGCTTTAAAAACAGGTCCATCAAGACACACTTTGACATAAGGTTTGTCGAGCTGATCGGTATGACAGACACATGCAAAGCAGGCACCAATCCCGCAGCCCATTCGTTCTTCCATCGAAATGTAGACAGGCTTATCAGGATACGTGTCTTTCAGCGCTTTTAGCATAGGTGTTGGACCACAGGAAAGCAGCACATCAAAGCTCAGGTTTTGCTCTTTTATCACATCTGTTACAAAGCCTTTAGCACCGTATGTGCCATCAACCGTTGCAATAAACGTATCGCCGAGTGCTTGAAATTTTTCCTCGTAAAATACATCCTTTTTCGACTGAAAGCCGAGGACATGCTTTACGATGACACCTTTTTTCGTTAAACGCTTGGACAGCTCATATAGAGGCGGTACGCCAATTCCGCCGCCGACTAGTAATGCCGTCTCTCCGGGCTTGACAACTGAAGGATCATACCCGTTTCCAAGCGGCCCTAATACATCGACTGATTCTCCCTCCCGCTTTTGAGAGAGGAGCTTTGTGCCCTCTCCCTCTGCGCGGTAAATGATGGTTGCTTCTTTTTGCTCGGCATGAATGTTGGCAATACTGATCGGTCTTCTCAGCAGCGGTGTCATCGATTCACTGACCTTTAGATGAAGAAATTGTCCAGCCGTTTGAAAGGAGTCCACAAGGTCACCTTTTAATGTCATTTCGTAAATATGATCAGCGATCTCTCGGTTCGAGACGACCGTCAAGTATGCTTTTTTCATATCGTTACTGTCACCTCAGCATTCGTTTTCACTTCTGGCATTTCATCCGCTCTAAATGTCATGCTCTCAAGCACTCTTAAAATGGCTTCTGCAGTATCTAAAGACGTTAAGCAGGCCACTCCGTTTTCAACAGATTCACGTCTAATTCTAAAGCCGTCTCTTGCCGGCTGTTTTCCTTTTGTTAATGTGTTGATCACGAATTGGGCTTCCCCGTTTCGAATGACATCAAGAAGATTTTTGCCTTCTTCTCCAATTTTGCCGACCACACTTGATGGAATGGAGGCTTGTTTTAAATAATTCGCCGTTCCTTCTGTTGCTAAAATATGATAGCCGATCGAATGGAATCTTCTTGCGATCTCAAGTCCTTCTTCTTTATCCTTATCAGCCACTGTCAGAAGAACTGTTCCGTCATTAGGGATTTGAATGCCTGATGCAATCAATCCTTTATAAAGGGCTTTTTCGATCGTGACATCTTTCCCCATGACCTCACCTGTTGATTTCATTTCAGGCCCGAGTGTAATATCCACTCTTCTTAATTTTGCAAAAGAGAAGACTGGAACTTTGACGTACACTCCTTCTTGCTCTGTATGAAGGCCTTCTTCGTAGCCATAATTTTTGAGCTTGTCTCCTAAGATGACTTTTGTCGCAAGGTTTGCCATCGGAATGCCCGTAATTTTACTTAAGAAAGGAACCGTCCGGCTTGATCTCGGGTTCACTTCAAGTACATACACTTCACCTTTTGATAGGACAAACTGAATGTTCAAAAGCCCAATAATGTTGAGTCCTTTTGCAAGCTTGATCGTGTATTCTGCGATCTTTGCTTTGATGTCCTCAGACAATGTTTGCGGCGGATAGACCGCAATCGAGTCACCAGAGTGAACTCCGGCTCTTTCAATGTGTTCCATAATGCCTGGGATTACGACAGTTTCTCCATCAGACACCGCATCTACTTCAATTTCTTTTCCTGTCAAATACTTGTCAATTAACACTGGATGCTGCGGGTTGACCTTCACCGCATTCTCCATGTAGTGAAGAAGCTCAGCTTCTTGATACACAATTTCCATCGCGCGGCCGCCTAATACATAGGAAGGACGGACAAGGACTGGGTAGCCGATTTGATTGGCAATCGCTACAGCTTCAGGCACAGACGTTGCTGTTTTCCCTTTCGGCTGCGGCACGCCGAGTGTTTCTAACGTTTGTTCAAACTTGTCCCGGTTTTCTGCGCGGTCTAGGTCTTCTAGAGAAGTTCCAAGAATTTTAACCCCTCTATTTGATAATTCATCTGCTAGGTTGATCGCCGTTTGTCCGCCGAACTGAACGACGACTCCTTCAGGCTGTTCAAGGTCGATGATATGCATGACATCTTCTACAGTAAGTGGTTCAAAGTAAAGCTTATCTGAAATACTAAAGTCTGTTGAGACCGTTTCAGGGTTGTTGTTTATAATGATCGCTTCATAGCCTGCTTGTTTAATTGCCCACACTGAGTGAACAGTCGCATAATCAAATTCAACCCCTTGTCCAATTCGGATAGGACCTGAACCTAATACGATAACGCTTTTCTTGTCTGTACGTTCTGATTCATTTTCATCTTCATATGTGCTGTAGAAATAAGGTGTCTCTGATTCAAATTCTGCCGCACATGTATCCACCATTTTGTAGACAGGTACAATGCCTGCTTCTTGTCTTAGCTTGTAGACATCCGCTTCGTTCATCTTCCACTCGCGGCTAATGTAGATATCTGAGAAGCCTTTTTCTTTCGCTTCTTTTAATACGTCTGTATTGCCTTTGTTTTCTTTTAATGTCTTCTCAAAGGCGATGATGCCTTCCAGCTTATGAAGGAAGAAGTAATCAATTTTTGAGAATTCATGTATTTGTTCGACTGTATAGCCTCTTCTAAGCGCCTCAGCGATATAAAATAATCGTTCGTCTCCCGCTTTGATAATCCGTTTTTCAAGCACTTCATTTGTGATGTCTGCTTCATCTTTTAATTCAATGTGATGCACATCGGCTTCAAGTGAACGTACAGCCTTTAGAAGAGACTCTTCTAATGTGCGGCCGATCGCCATGACTTCACCAGTTGCCTTCATTTGCGTACCAAGACGTCTGTTCGCAGATTCAAATTTATCGAACGGCCAGCGCGGTATTTTTGAAACGATATAGTCAAGTGCCGGCTCGAAGGCTGCATAGGTTTTACCTGTGACTGGGTTCATCATTTCATCAAGCGTTAAGCCGACAGCAATTTTCGCTGCCAATTTGGCTATTGGATAGCCTGTCGCTTTCGACGCAAGCGCAGATGAACGGCTCACACGCGGGTTTACTTCGATGATATAGTATTGAAAACTGTTTGGATCAAGTGCCAGCTGAACGTTACAGCCGCCTTCAATGCCAAGTGCACGGATCAGCTTAAGCGACACATTTCGAAGCAGCTGATATTCACGGTCACTTAACGTTTGGCTTGGGGCTACAACAATACTGTCACCAGTATGGATGCCGACAGGGTCAAAGTTTTCCATGTTACAAACAACGATTGCATGGTCACCGCTGTCTCGCATGACTTCATATTCAATTTCTTTAAAGCCTGCAATGCTTTTTTCAAGTAAGCATTGTGTGACTGGGCTTAGCTTCAGACCGTTTTCAACGATTTCCTTCAGTTCTTGCTCGTTTGTACAAATTCCGCCGCCCGTTCCGCCTAATGTATAGGCTGGTCTGACGATGACAGGGAAACCGATTTGATCTGTAAACGCCATCGCTTCTTCCAGGTTATGAATGATTTCACTTTCTGGTACTGGCTCATTTAGTTCATTCATTAAATTACGGAATAAATCTCTATCCTCCGCTTTTTGGATGGCTGACAGCTTTGTACCGAGTACTTCAACGCCGCATTCAGCTAATACGCCAAGGTCTGACAATTCAACAGCAAGGTTTAATCCAGTTTGCCCGCCAAGTGTTGGCAAGATCGCATCAGGGCGTTCTTTTCGAATGATTCGTGTTAAAAATTCTGGTGTCAGTGGTTCGATGTATACCTTATCAGCCATTTCTGTATCTGTCATGATGGTCGCAGGGTTAGAGTTCACAAGAACGACTTCATAGCCCTCTTCTTTTAGCGCTAAGCAAGCCTGTGTACCTGCATAGTCAAACTCCGCTGCCTGACCGATGATGATAGGACCTGATCCGATTACTAAAATCTTTTTGATGTCTACGCGTTTTGGCATACTTCTTCCCCTTCTTTCTCAGTCGTATGAATCATTTCCATGAATTGGTCAAATAAGTAGTTTGCATCTTCTGGACCCGGTGATGCTTCTGGGTGGTACTGAACAGTGAATGCTGGTGCTTCTTTATGTTTTAATCCTTCAATCGTATTGTCGTTTAGGGCAATATGTGTGACTTCGAGCACGTCTTCGTTAATACTGCTAACCGTGTAGCCGTGGTTTTGAGACGTCAGTGTCACCTTGCCAGTTGCTAGTTCTTTCACCGGATGGTTTGATCCTCTGTGGCCAAATTTCATTTTTTCTGTGCTTGCACCGCATGCTAGAGCAAATAATTGATGTCCGAGGCATATACCAAAGAGCGGCACCTTTCCAATCAATTGCTGAATCATCTCAACGGCTTCCGGTACATCCACAGGATCTCCAGGTCCGTTTGAAAGCATGATACCATCAGGCTTTAGCTGCAGCACTTCATCTGCAGTGATGTTGTATGGCACCACAATGACGTCGCAGTCACGTTTATTGAGCTCGCGCAAAATGCCATGCTTCATGCCGAAATCGACAAGGACAATTCTTTTTCCTCTGCCTGGGCTTGGGTACGCATTTTTCACAGATACTTGACTCACTTGATCTGTTGGCAGCTGCAATGTTTGAAGGCGGCGGACAACGTCTTCCACTTGTTCATCAGGTCCTGCAAATGCCCCTCTTAAAGTCCCTGCACTTCGAATCATTCTAGTCAGCTTCCGTGTATCGATTCCGCTCAGCCCCGGAATGTTTTTCATTTTTAAATATTCATCGAGTGAATATGAAGAGCGCCAGTTTGAGGGCTTTTCACAAAGCTCTTTCACAATCAGCCCTTTCACAAACGGTGTGATCGATTCAAAATCGTCACGGTTAATGCCATAGTTGCCGATAAGCGGGTAAGTCAGTGTGACAATTTGTCCGCAGTATGATGGATCAGATAAAATTTCTTGATAGCCCGTCATCCCTGTATTAAAGACGACTTCTCCGACTGATGGTTCTAAGCTGCCAAAGCCTGTTCCTTCGAATACTGTTCCGTTTTCTAGCACTAAGCGTCTCTTCATTTTACTAGTCTCCCCTCTTCATAAACGACTTTCCCAGATGCAAGTGTCATGACCGGCCATCCTGATACAGTCAATTTGTCAAACGGTGTATTTTGCCCTTTAGATAAGAAGCTTGTTTTATCGATTGCCATTTCTTTGTTTAAATCAATAAGTGTGATATCAGCTATGTGCCCTTCTTCAAGCTTTCCGTATGGAAGAGAAAATGCTTCTGCTGGTTTAATTGTCATATAATCAACGAGTTCTTTTAATGTCCATTCGCCTGTTTTGACAAATCGTGTATACAGAAGCGGGAACGCTGTTTCAAGTCCCACAATTCCAAACGGGGCACGCTGCATGGTTTCGTTCTTTTCTTCTTCTGTATGCGGCGCATGGTCTGTTGCGATGAAATCAATCGTTCCATCTAATAGTCCCTCGATCAATGCCTCGCGATCCTCTTTTCCTCTGAGCGGCGGGTTCATTTTATAATTTGTATCAAGACCTGGAATGTCCGTATCACACAACAGCAGGTGATGCGGTGACACCTCAGCCGTCACACGGATGCCTGCTTTTTTTGCATCGCGTACGACCCGCACAGATTCTTTCGTACTGATATGACATACATGATAATGACAGTTCGCTGCTTCTGCTAAAAGAACATCTCTTGCAATATGCACCGATTCACAAATGGACGGTATTCCGTTTAACCCATTTGCTTTTGAAAATTCTCCTTCATGAACGCACCCGCCGTAAATGAGCGAGTTATCTTCACAGTGCGCCACAATCGCTTGATCAAGACTTGCTGCCTGTTTCATCGCTTCGTACATCATGCCTGCTGTTTGGATGCCAACACCGTCATCTGTAAAAGCAAAGGCGCCTGCTTCTTTTAGTGCTGCAAAATCCGTCATCTCTTCCCCAATTTGTCTCGTTGTGATGGATGCGTATGGCAGCACTCTCACAGATGAGGTCTCTTCGATTCGATTCATCAGCCATTCCATTTGCTCTTTTGTATCTGGAACCGGCCTTGTATTCGGCATCGCTGCAATCGTCGTATATCCGCCTCTTGCGGCTGCTTTAGAACCTGTTTCAATCGTTTCCTTTTTCTCTCCGCCTGGCTCTCTTAAATGCACATGCAGATCAATCAAGCCTGGTGACACAAATAGCCCTGCTGCATCAATAACCTCTTCTCCGTCTTCTCTTTCTAGGTGACCGATCGCTTGAATCACTTTTCCTTTTACCCTAATATCCTGCTGCACTCTTTCACCTGTGCTTGTTAAGATAAAACCGTTTTTAATGAGATATGACATAGACAGAATCTCTCCCTTTTTGATGTAGTGTGCTATTTTGAAAAGCTCTTTTTAATACGGCCATTCGGATATAAACACCATTTTCCATTTGTTTAAAAATTCTTGACTGCTTGGACTCTACTAATGAATCATCTATTTCAACACCTCTGTTTACTGGTGCTGGATGCATAATAATCGCGCGTTCTTTCATTTTGTTTGCTCTGTCTACTGTTAATCCATAAGTTGATAAGTAATCTTCGCTGCCCATTTTTTCAGCGTGCCGTTCATGCTGGATTCTAAGCAGCATCACCACATCAGATTGTGCGATGGCTTCATCTACTTGGACATACGTTCCGTGAGGGTTTTGTTCATCCTGGAAGGAAGCAGGCCCTGAAAAGAGGACTGTCGCTCCCAGCCTTGAGAGAACCTCAGCATTTGATCTTGCCACCCTGCTATGTTTGATGTCTCCATGAATCGAAATCGTTAAGCCTTCAAAGCCGCCAAACTCTTCAAAGATGGTCATGAGGTCAAGCAGTGATTGGGTTGGATGCTGTCCGCAGCCATCTCCTGCATTGATGATGGGAATTCCAACCTTCCCAATCAGCTCGTTATAATATTCATCGGTGCTGTCTCTGATCACACAAGCCTTTACTCCGATCGATTCAAGTGTTTTTACCGTATCGTAAAGTGTTTCGCCTTTTTGAACGGAGGTGCTTGCCGCATCTAAGCTCAGGACATTCATCCCTAGTTTCTTCTCGGCTACTTCGAAGCTAAAACGTGTTCTTGTGCTTGGTTCAAAGAAAAGGTTTGCCACAAATTCTCCGGCTAATCCATGTTCTTGTTTCCCCTTTTTGAGTGCAGCTGCTTCTTCAATCAGCTGTAAAATCTCTTCTTTTGATAAGCTGCTCATTGTCGATAAATCATTCATTTTTTCTTCCCCCTCTAGTTTTTCATCACTTTCAGGTTCAAAAAAACCCTAAGCCTCGGCAGCTTAGGGTTCTCCAAAAGAAGCAGCGGCACTTTTGTGCATTCTGCTCCATTTAGAACCCTTGTCAGCCTCACTGGACTTCTTTTAAAAGGTTTTCTGTATTTGATTCATTTGAGTTGTCATCTTCTGCTTTTTGATGCGGCAGGATCAGATTTAACAGGACACCCGTAATTGCAGCAAGTGCCATTCCAGATAGGGTGAGATTGATTTGTTTCACCTCAATGAATGCCCCGCCAATCCCAATGACTAGGATGACTGATGCGATAATGAGATTACGCTTTTCTTCAAAATTCACTTTATGATCAATCAGAATTCTCAGGCCGCTTGAAGCAATGATTCCAAAGAGCAGGAACGAAACGCCTCCCATCACCGCGGACGGCACTGTACTGATTAATGCTGAAATTTTTCCCACAAAACCGAAGCAGATCGCAAACACGGCTGCTCCGCCGATGACGAAGATACTAAACACTCTTGTGATGGCTAGTACGCCAATGTTCTCTCCATAAGTTGTTGTGGGTGGTCCGCCAATAAGTGAAGCGAAGATCGTCGCCGCACTGTCTCCTAAAATGGAACGGTGAAGACCTGGTTTTTTAATAAAATCTTGTCCTACGACCTTACTTAACACCACTTGGTGGCCGATATGCTCAGACATTGTGACAAAGGCTACCGGCACCATCACTGTGAGAATGCTTAAGGTCACAGCAGGTGTATAGTCGACAAATGGCACAACGAAGTCTGGTACAGCAAACCATTTTGCGTCAATGACCGGCTGGAAGTTCACGATGCCTTGTGTTAAGGCAAAGAGATAGCCGCTGATGATGCCGATTAATACTGGGATTAAGCTAAGGAATCCTCTTAGGAAAATCATACTGATAATGGTGACAGCCAGTGTGAAGCCAGCGACCATTAAGTGCTTGAGGCTGTAAACAAGCTCGGTTGCATTTGGATCAACATACATCGCCATGTTGACTGCTGTTCCAGCGAGTCCGAGTCCGATGACCATAATGACTGGTCCTACGACCACCGGCGGCAGAAGCTTCATCAGCCAGCCTGTGCCGAGCCATTTAATGAATAGGGCGATGAGTGCATAAGCGACACCCGCCATGAAGGCGCCAACCATTGCGGCTCCAGGGCCGCCCGTTGCTTTCACATTCAGTATGGGGGCGATGAAGGCAAAGGACGATCCAAGATACGCAGGAATTTGTCCTCTTGTGATGATTAAGTAAACAATCGTTCCCACTCCGCTTGAGATGAGCGCGACGGCTGGACTCATATCAATGATTTTTGGTACAAGAATGGTCGCACCAAACATCGCAAACAAATGCTGCAGGCTAAGTGACAGCCATGTGAATGGTTTTGGGATATCTCGAATGCCTAAATTGGCTTTTTGCTGACTCATGATTTTCCTCCTAGATGTGTCCTTTTTCATTAAAAAAGCCTCTTTGCGAGTATGCGCAAAGAGGCCTAGATAAACCGGACACGTCATGTTGGCCGTGTGCTCGGTTTCTCTGTTATTGCCCTCTTTGCAAACTCTCTGGAATGCATTTAAAAAGGTTATTTTTCATATATAGCGACAAGGTCGTTTTGATCTACTTCATTGAGCTGAACCATGACTGTCTCTGCTTTTGAAGTCGGAATGTTTTTCCCGATATAATCCGCTCGGATCGGCAGCTCCCGGTGTCCCCGGTCAACGAGCACAGCCAGCTGAATGGAAGATGGTCTTCCTACATCCACAAGGGCATCCATAGCTGCTCTGACGGTTCTGCCTGTAAACAGGACATCGTCAACAACAATAAGTGTTTTGTCATTAATGTCAGCTGGTATGTCTGCACCCTTTACAAGCGGGTCTTGGTTGTCTGTCTTTTTTGTCAGGTCATCACGGTATAGCGTAATATCAAGTTCACCTACAGTGACTGGATTCCCTTCAATTTGCTCGATGCGCTCTGCAAGGCGCTTTGCAAGATGTATGCCTCTTGTCTTGATCCCGGCAAGGATGACATCCTTCATCCCTTTGTTGCGCTCAATCATTTCATGTGCAATTCGGGTAAGCGCTCGTCTGATCGCTTGTTCATCAAGAATGACTGCTTTTTGTTCCATCTTTTACACCTCTTTTTGACAAATAAAAAGCCCCTTCTGCAAAGGGCAGAGAGGGGCGTTCATTTGTGCATATGCGTGCACAAATTGATCCGTTATCCTTCTCAGCCTCTCTGGACTGTTTTAAAGAATCTCAATTTCTTCGTTTATTATTTCAAAAAAAGAACGGCCTGTCAATCGTTATTTCTTAATGAATCGATAAAGGCTTGCATATCAGCTGGAATTGGTGCTGTGAACTCGATATATTCTCCTGTTCTAGGATGATCAAATCCTAAAACACCTGCATGCAGCAGCTGTCCATTAAAATCGACTGTTTTTCTCGGCCCATATTTCGGATCTCCTGCAAGAGGGTAGCCGATATATTTCATATGAACACGAATTTGGTGTGTTCTTCCTGTTTCAAGGCGGCATTCGACAACTGTGAAGTCTTTAAAGCGTTCAATCACATCAAAGTGAGTAACGGCTTGTTTTGCATTTTCTTTTGTGACCGTCATGCTTTGGCGGTCTTTTTTATCTCTGCCAATTGGTGCATCAATTGTGCCTGTATCATGCTGGATAATACCGTGGACAACAGCCGTATACTTTCTTGTGACAGTTTTAGCCACCAGCTGATTGACGAGTGACTCATGTGCCATATCGTTTTTAGCGACCATTAACAGCCCAGACGTATCTTTATCAATTCGGTGGACAATTCCAGGACGCATCACACCGTTAATCCCTGATAAGTCTTTGCAATGTGCCATCAGTCCATTTACAAGTGTTCCTGACACATGACCCGGCGCTGGATGAACGACCATTCCTCGTGGTTTATTTACGACTAACACATCTGCATCCTCATAATAAATATCAAGATCCATTGGTTCTGCTTCTACATCTAGGGCTTCCGGATCTGGAATCTCCACTTTGATTTGATCTCCAGCTTGTACTTTGTAATTGGCCTTTACTTGTTTCCCGTTTACTTCGATCAGCCCATCTTTTACCCATTGCTGGACTTGGGTTCTTGACCATTCTGGTTCTGTCGTGCTTAGAAATTTATCTAGCCGTTCACTCGTTTGTTCTTCTGAAACGGCAATATTTACTTGATTCATGTAGTTGACTCCTTATTTTTCTTTCCATCTAACAGCATTTGAATGAAGAGCAGAATAACCCCTACACAGAGAGAAGAATCTGCAATATTAAAGATTGGGTAGTGATAATCCCCAAATACGAAATGAGCAAAATCAACCACTTCCTGACGGAAAATACGGTCGATAAAGTTTCCGATCGCTCCGCCAAGCATTAAGGCCAGCGCTACTCCCAGCAGCTTGTCCTTTTGTCCATGTTTTTGTAAGTAATAAACAATTCCCGCAATAACAACGAGTGTGATCACATAGAAAAACCACATTTGCCCTTGGAGAATTCCCCATGCGGCTCCTGAATTTCGGTGAGACGTGATATAAAAGAATCCATCAATGACTGGAACAGAATCACCGAGCATCATATTTTTGACAATGAGCCATTTAGTTAATTGGTCTAAACAAATGATAACGAATGCGATTATGTAATAGAACACACACGTTCCTCCATCTTCATACTTTGATCTTTAAGCATTTTATCAAGAAAACAGGAAGGAGTAAAGAAACTTTAGTTGACAGACAAAAACCTCCCTACATGTGGAAGGCTTCAAAATGAGAATCATTTGATTCGTAAGGATAAGGAGTGAATGCTTTTTTCTCGTATTGCTTATGATATAAAAAGTCGTCAGCCGTGCGGGCGGTAGGAAGAATACTCATTTGTTCAAGCGGAATCACATCTCCTGTTGCCTCACATATGCCATAGGTTCCTTGTTCGATTTTTGCAATAGCGAGAGACACATCTTGCAGCTCTTCTTTGATGTGATAAAGAAGCGTGGTCGTTTTGACCTCATTCAATGTGACATGCTCAGCGGGTGAACGAAATGATGCGTATTCAAACAGTTTAGATTGCAGCTCTTCTTTCATTTGAAGGAGTTCCGTGTAAATCGTCTCTAGATCGCCATTCATGTCGCTATTTCAACTCCTGCCCTGTCGTGATAATCATATTGTTGCCCCGCCTGGTCACTTTAAAGCCATAAGATTTTTCCTTTCGTTCTAAACGCTGTCATTTTCTCATAAAAGAAAACGCCCCGCATATGACGGGGCGCCAGCTTGTGATATCGCATTGTTAATTTTGGTAATATTTCTCCACGATTTCAGCATTTTTCAGCGACAATGTTGGGTATTTCGGATTTGCACCAACGTCTTTTGAAATAATGCGGGAACGTTCGCACAGTTCTCCTTCTGCTTTTTGAACCACAATTCGTCCTGATGCATATTCAGGCGCTGATGTATCTGCATGCTGCTCATCTTCTACCGTTAATTCAGAGATGATAAAGAGCTGCTTCACATCTTCTTTAATGGATGCAAGAAGGTTTTTCACTTCGTCTGTCGCATAAAGCGTCACACTAGCTTCAAGTGAACGTCCGATGACTTTCTCGTTACGCGCAATCTCCAGCGCTTTTAGCACATCATCACGTACCTCCATAAAGCGGTCAAACTTCGCTTCTGTCGCTTCAGCTTGAGGAACTGCCACACCTTCTGGCATATCTGTTAACTGAACACTTGGCTCTTCAACAAAGCTTAAGTGGCTCCATAATTCATCTGCGGTATGCGGAAGAATTGGTGCAGTCAGCTTCACTAAAGCCATTAATGTTTCGTAGAAGACCGTCTGCATGCTGCGGCGGTCTGGATGATCGGCATGCTCAATGTAGACGACATCCTTAGCAAAATCAAGATAGAAAGAGCTGAGCTCAATCGTACAGAAATTGTGAATCGCATGATACACGACCGCAAATTCGTAATCATCATAAGCTTTTTTCACTTTATCAATCAATTTGTTTAATTTGATCATGATGTATTGATCCACTTCGCGAAGCTCTTCTACTGGCACGGCATTAACTGCTGGGTCAAAGTCAAATAGGTTTCCATGCAGGAAGCGGAAGGTGTTACGGATTTTACGATAGACTTCTGCTACTTGTTTCAAAATATCATCAGATACTGGATGATCGGCTTGATAGTTGACTGAAGATACCCAAAGTCTTAGAATCTCTGCACCAAGCTGCTTCGCAACCTTCGTTGGATCAATCGTATTGCCTAATGATTTACTCATCTTACGTCCTTCTTTATCAAGCGTAAAGCCATGGCTTAGGACCCCTTTATAAGGTGCTTTTCCAGTGACAGCAACTGCTGTTGATAATGAGGAGTTAAACCAGCCGCGATATTGGTCAGAGCCTTCAAGGTAAAGATCTGCCGGACGGACTAGGTCGTCTCTTTCTTCTAAAACGGCTTGGTGAGAAGAACCGGAATCAAACCATACATCCATGATATCCTGCTCTTTTGTGAATTCACCATTCGGGCTGCCTGGATGTGTAAAGCCTTCTGGCAATAGCTCTTTTGCTTCTTTTTCAAACCAAATATTCGAGCCATGCTCTCTAAATAATTGAGATACATGCTGAATGGTTTCGTCCGTGATGATCGGCTCACCATTTTCCGCATAAAAGACCGGAATTGGAACGCCCCATACACGCTGTCTTGAAATACACCAGTCACCTCTGTCACGCACCATATTGAACAAGCGTGTTTCTCCCCATGCTGGAACCCATTTTGTTTCTTTAATATTGTCTAATAAAGCTTCTCTAAAATCTTTAATGGATGCAAACCACTGAGCTGTCGCACGATAAATCGTTGGTTTTTTCGTTCTCCAGTCATGCGGGTAGGAGTGCGTGATAAAGTCGAGCTTTTTCAGCGCACCTTTTGCTTCAAGCTGTTCTGTGATGGCTTTATTGGCATCCTCGTAGAATAGTCCTTCAAAACCAGGCGCCTCATCTGTCATCACACCTTTTTCATCTACTGGACAGAGCACATCAAGACCGTATTTCATACCGACAATAAAGTCATCTTCCCCGTGGCCTGGTGCTGTGTGAACACAGCCAGTTCCCGCATCAGTTGTCACGTGATCGCCAAGCATCACAAGAGAATCTCTATCGTAAATTGGATGTGCTGCAACGATTTTATCTAATTCTTTACCTTTTAATGTTTTCACAACTTCGTATTCTTCAAAGCCGAGTGTTTTTACTACTTGTTCAACCAGTTCAGATGCAACGACATAACGCTCAGCACCGACTTGAAGAACACTGTACTCTAAGTTTGGATGAACACAAATGCCAAGGTTTGCAGGAAGCGTCCAAGGTGTTGTTGTCCAGATAATGAATTGTTCGCCGTTTTCAAGAACGCCTTTGCCATCTTTTACTTTAAACGAAACGTAAATCGATGGTGAACGTTTGTCTTTATATTCAATTTCCGCTTCAGCGAGGGCTGATTCACTTGAAGGAGACCAGTTAACAGGCTTTAATCCTTTATAGATATAGCCTCTCTTCGCCATTTCACCAAAGACAAGGATTTGCTGAGCTTCGTATTCAGGCTTTAATGTGACATATGGATTGTCCCAGTCTGCTCTAACGCCTAATCGCTTAAACTGGCTGCGCTGACCTTCAATTTGCTTCCAAGCATACTCCTCGCATAGTTTGCGGAATTCTGCTGTAGACATTTCTTTGCGTTTGACTTTTTTATTTTTAGTAAGAGCTGTTTCAATTGGCAGCCCGTGTGTATCCCAGCCCGGAACATACGGTGCATGATACCCGTTCATTGATTTAAATCGGACGATAAAATCTTTTAGGATTTTATTAAGTGCATGCCCCATATGAATGTCACCATTCGCATATGGAGGTCCATCATGCAAAATAAACGTCGGGCGTCCTTTAGTCCGCTCTAAAACCATTTGATAGATGTCTTTCTCTGCCCACTCCTCTTGGATTTCAGGCTCTTTGTTCGGCAAGTTCCCTCTCATCGGGAATTCTGTTTTCGGCATTAATAAGGTGTCTTTGTAGTTCATACCCATTCCTCCACATGCAAATTCTGATTAAAAAACAATAAAAAAAGCCCTCTCATCCCATAAGGGACGAGAAGGCTTGTCTCGCGGTACCACCCTTTTAGACAAGCGATATGAAAGAGCCGCTTATCCACTCTAAAATCGTAACGTGATCAGACGCCTTTTCTTACTGTTTTTTTCAGAAAAGGAACTAAAGGGGTGATCTCATTGCAGCGTCTCGTAATGTCAGGCTTCCACCATCCCTGATTCGCTTTATTACGCATATGACAGCTGCGAGTGTCCCTTTCAAACGTTTATCTCTTGTTAATTTATGATGGTATTATATGCAACATGAGCACGTCATGTCAAGATGATGCGCTTATTCTTTTTCGTCAAAGACAGCGTCTACTTCATATTCCAGTAAATGATCCCAATCGTCATTTTTCAGAAGATCAAGCTGTGCTTCGATGAGCATTTGGAAACGAGTTCTAAAGACCTTCGACTGTTTCTTCAGCTCTTCGATTTCCATTGCAATTTTTCTTGATTTTGACAGCGCTTCGTTGATAATACGGTCTGCATTTTTCTCTGCTTCACGAATAATCAATTTTGCTTCTTTATCAGAATGGCGCTTTACGTCTTCTGCTGCTTCCTGCGCCACAAGAATCGATTTGTTTAATGTCTCTTCAATTGTTGCAAAATGACCTAGTCTTTCGTCAAGCTCGTTTACTTTGTCTTCAAGCTCATTCTTTTTACGAAGTACGATCTCATAGTCTTTACGTACTTGGCTTAAAAACTCGTTTACTTCATCTTCATCATAGCCGCGAAAGCTTTTTGTGAACGTTTTATTATGAATATCATTAGGTGTTAATGGCAACCTCGCCACCTCCAGATTCAAGTTCGTTATGTCAGAAGCTCAAATGTTACTTTGAATTTATCTTTTTTGGTCTTCCCATCAATCGTTTTGAGGCTAAAGCGGCCAAATCCCCGAACAGAGAGCTGATCGCCTTCACCGATTGTAAAAGAAGGGTCCTCTGTGACTTTCCAATTGACTTTGACAAGCCCATTTTTGACTAAAAGCTGTGCTTTTTGCCGAGACTGACGGCTGACAGCAGCACATACAGCATCAAGCCGAAGTGAAGAAATGGTATCTTCTTTGATATCAGTCTTCATGATCACTGGCTTTATTTCTGCCTGCGTGATTTCCTCTAATGAAACGGCTGCTCTGCCGACATGAGTCAGCTGCGCCCGCACAAAATCGGCGACATCACTTGTACAAATAAACTGCACATCTTCCTCTGAAAATAATAGATCTCCGAATTTTTGACGCTTCAAGCCTGTCCCAATCAATGAGCCGAGAAGCTTCGGGTGTTCTAAAGAAATAAACTTTTTCGCATAGTTCACCTGAAAATATGACAGCTCAACATCTTGAATAGAAGGTTCTAAATAATCAGGATAAATGAGGGCTCTTTTGCGCTCCGCTCCCTCATACCCGCCAAAAAACATGATCCCAAGTTCTTCGCCATGCTGGATGACCGACTCAGTAATAAATTGCTCACGCGGATCAAGGAAATCTGTTAATTTCATTCGATATTGGTCGAGTGCGATTTTTTTCCAGCCTAACACTTGGTCGACAAATGGCTGTTCGTCTTTTCTAAAATGCTGATAGATATCGCTCATTTTGTTCCCCTCTTATGTAAAAGAGCCTGGCAGTGCCAAGCCCGGCAGCCTGTTTACATGAAGCGCACAATCATATTGTAAAGACCAGTTAGTCCATATGATGATGCAAAACGAATCACAAGCAATGCCACAATCGGCGAGATGTCAATCATGCCGATTGGCGGAATAATTTTACGAAATGGTTCTAAATACGGTTCGCAAATATTTGTCAGAAAACGGCCAAACACAGTTTCTCTTGCAGATGGCACCCATGACATAAAGATGTAAATAATAATCGCGAATGAGTAAATCGTTAATACCGTTCCTAAAATATTAAAAATGAAATTTAGAATCACTATGATTTACCACCTCTGAGGTTCTTCCTCTGTCAATAGCTCTGATATTGTACCAGATACATCTACATTATCAGGTGTGCAGAGGAATATATTCGAGCCAATACGCTGGATGTCTCCACCGATTGCATAAACGGTTCCGCTTAAGAAGTCAATGATTCGCTTTGCTTGATCATGCTGAATGCGCTGCAAATTCACGACGACTGCACGTCTGTTTTTAATATGGTCTGCAATCTCCTGCGCCTCTGCATAAACACGCGGCTCACTTAACACCACTTTAGAGGATTTTTGCACGCTTTGCAAGCTGACGACATTTTGTTTTCCTGTCTGCGGGCGATCTTGAAATGCTGCTTTGTCCTTCGTTCCTTTTTCTTCTTGAACGGGTTCTCTTTCTTCATCAATATATTCGTACTCATACTCTTCATCGTCGAGAGTGAAAAAGCTTTTAAACTTATTTTTTATGCTCATGTCACGCACCTCCTGTTTCATTTCCAACAAGTGAAGAGCCAATCCGAACGAATGTCGCACCTTCTTCAATTGCGATTTCAAAATCATTTGACATGCCCATCGATAAATGCTGACAAGGTGCATTTACTTGGTTAAGATGTTTTACTTCTTCTCGAAGATTTTTTAATGTTTTAAAACAGTTGCGAATCACAGTGTGATCATCTGTAAATGGAGCCATCGTCATCAGTCCAGCCACTTCAATGTGTTTGAAATCTGCCAGCTGCTTTACAAATGGAATGACTTCTTCACTTTTCAAGCCGTGTTTTGACTCCTCAAGTGATGTGTTCACTTGTACAAAACAGCGAACTGTGTGATCCGCTCTTTTTTCAATTTCATTCGCAAGAGACATCCTGTCGAGCGAATGTAAGTAGTCAATTGACTGAATGACAGATTTCACTTTTCGTGTTTGTAAACTGCCGATGAAGTGCCAGCTAATGTTTTCATCGGTTATGGCCGCCTGCTTTTCAAGTAACCCTTGGTCACGATTTTCACCAAAGTGCATAATTCCTGCTTCTTTAGCTTCTTGTGCTCGTTCAATTGAGACATACTTTGTCACAGCGACGACCGATACATCTGCTGGTTGTCTACCGGCTCTTTTACATGCTTCGTTTATTTGTTCATTTATTTGTCTGAGATTCTCTCGTACATTCAATTGCACTTATGCCTCCTTAAACCCGACAAAAGACATCATACGTCCTGTTTTCCCTTGATCACGCCGGTGTGAGAAGAAAAGCTGATCATTGCAGCTTGTGCACATCGAACTGACATGTATGTTTTCTTCCTTTATTCCTGCATGAAGCAATACGTTTTTGTTTAATGTTTTCAAATCAATTTTATATTGTCCTGGTGAAATCTCGGAATACACATCCTCTGTTGAAAAAGGAAGCTGTTTCACTTGATCCATGACTGCGTCATCGACTATGTAGCAGCAGCTGCCAATAGATGGTCCAATGACGACTTGAATATGATCGGCCTTGGCATCTTCTTGGCTGACCCATACATCAACCATCTTTGCACCAATTTGCTTGACGGTTCCTTTCCAGCCGGCATGAGCCGTTCCAATTAATCCGTTTTGCGGAGCTAGAAAATAAAGCGGAACACAATCAGCGAAACAAAGAGCGAGCATCATGTTCGTCTCAGACGTATATAAACCGTCTGTACCAGGCAGTGCCTCATGATAATGAAGACTTCCTCTTCCTCTTTGCTCCTTGGTGACTTTTAGGATGCGATCCTCGTGTGTTTGGTCTGCAAACACCCAATCAGAGAGCGGCACAGCAGCAGCATCTGCTATGACTTGACGATTCATTTGAACACTAGAAGCATCATCTCCTACATGGAGTCCAGTGTTCAATGATTGATATGGAGGTAGGCTGAAGCCGCCGTTTTTTGTTGTAAACCCGGCCAATACCTCTTTACCAGAACATGTCATGTTCGTCCAATCATGAATGGTCATTGCATATGGTGATTTCTGCTGAAAGGGGTCATATTTGTATGTCAAAGCTGCCTCCCACCTTTCATTCATCTCTCTTTATTTCGCTCCTATTTTACCACAAGACATGCATAGACAGTTAGTGGGATTCATTAAATATTACACTCAAATGTGCCCTTTCTGCAGGTTTTTTTACAAATTGATATGAAAACGTAATCTTTTTACCCGAAAAAGACATTGTTTGCTAAGAATGAAGAATTTGTTTTAAGGAAAAATTAAATGATTCATTGAGGAATTATACGAATTAAGAAGACAAGCGGACAAGTATCACATCTTCGCCAATTTTTACTATATTTCGCCATGGGACAATCATTTCCTCTTCTTTTCCGAAAAATCCCATCATTTTACCTGTGCCGCCAATAATAATCGCTTGGATTTTGCCGCTTGTGACATTAATATCAATGTCCCCAATGGTGCCTAGTTTTTTCCCGCTGGATACATCGACGACATCCTTGATTTGGAATTCAGAAATACTGATCATCTGTCCTTCCCCGCCTTTCGTTTTCTACTATAATATGTATGATGGAAAAGCAGGGACGCAGACCAATAGTTTCTTTTATCTACAATTTGCTTAAATGCGGACGGCCATTTCTCCACATGACATCTACCGGACATTCAAAAAAGGAAGAAAGCAAGCCGCTTGTCATCATTTCTTTTGTTTCTCCTTGATCAAAAACAGCTCCATCTTTTAATAATAAGGTGTGCTGAAAAACAGGCAGAATCTCCTCTGCATGATGGGTCGTATAGAGCAAAGTAGGCGCATCAGGCTTAGCTGCAATCAATGAGATGGTCTCCAGCACTTGCTCTCTTGCTAAAAAATCAAGACCCGTCACAGGTTCATCTAAAATCAAGAGCTTGGGATCATTCATTAAAGCCCTCGCAATCAAGACTTTTTGCTTCTCTCCCTGTGAGAGGGTTTCATATGTTCTGTTGGCATATTTGAATGAACCAAACGCTTTTAATAGATCAATGGCTTTCTCTCTCATTTCATCTGTCGGGGTTTCATAAAGCCCGATAGAAGCAAATGCGCCGCTCAAAACAATTTCAAAAGCATTGTCGTCTCTGTGCAATTTCTTTTCAAGTCCCGCTGAGATGAGACCAATTTTCCTCCTGAGCTTTTCACCAAGAGCTTCCTTGCCAAAGACATGCCCCAGCACTGTCATCTCGCCTGAGGTGGGGAAATAATAGGAGCAGAGCATATTTAATAAAGCGGTTTTTCCCGCACCATTTAAACCGTAAAGCACCCAGTGTTCCTGCTTATTTACCTGCCAGTCAACAGACTGCAGCAGCCATTTCCCATTTCTTTTTAATGAAACATTCTTCAATTCAAGTGACACCATAACTTCCTCCTGAGTAAAAATTCTGAATATACAAATAATGAATGTTTACAGCATATCGTAAATGCTCTTTCTGGTAAACCTCATATAAAAAAGCTGCTCCAATTTAGGAACAGCTTTTTTACAAGGTTACGAAATTTCAATTCGTACGCCTTCTTTTATATCAGGAAACGTGTGCGGGGATGCAAAAACAGCTCCTGGTAATACATCATCAAACGGCTCTTGGAAGTAGATCGAAATATGGCCGAGCTCTTTAAAGTTGTCATTTGCTTTATTGCCGAGGGCTGTGATCGTGTACGTTTGATCGCCCACTTGAATGGTTCCGCCTAGCTTCAGCGGCTCTTCTTCTAGATGTTCGAACTCATGAATGACAGACATATCTCTTAATTCCTGCGGCGCTGCGGGTCCAAATAAAACAATCAGCTTATCTTCTTTAAATTGCGGGACTAAGATCCCAATTTCTTTTACGACAGATTGTGTTACCATGTATCTCGATTCCTCCTTTAATACGTTTAATACATACCGAAGCTGGCAACGTATGCGATCACAACAGATAGAACCCCTGTAATAAGACGGCTATACAAAACAGCTGGTACCCCATATTGTACCGTTTCCGGCTTCGCTTCACCAAGTGACAGCCCCACTGGAATAAAATCACACCCAACTTGACCGTTGATGGCAAATAGTGCTGGAAGTGCAAATTGAGGCGGAATGTTTCCTAGTGCAATTTGACTACCAATCAGAACACCGATGACTTGGGCAATGACTGCTCCAGGTCCTAAGACAGGTGATAGGAACGGCAGTGTACAGACCACAACGAGCAGTAAGAGCCCCCAAAGAGATCCAGCCAAAGGTGATAGAAAATGGGCAATCAGATCACCGATTTTTGTATAATTGATAATTCCAATTAACATACTGACAAATGCCATGAATGGAATAATGTTTTTCAAAAGCATATCAACAGAATCACGGCCAGCCTGGTAGAACGTACCGGTGACTTTCCCGATTCCACGCGAGAATCTCATCAGGAAATTGCCTTTTTCCTGCCGCTCAATATTTTCCTCTTTCAGCTTTGCATACGTTTCTTTGAAATTCTCTTTGTCAATTGACTCACTGTTTTCCTGACCTTCTGCTTTCGCCTCACCATCAGATGCTTCTGCATAGGAAATATCTTTTTCTGTTACGCCTGATACGAAGATATCTTCTGTAATATGTTTAGCAAGCGGCCCAGAAGGAGAGGATGCCAAAACGTCTACAGTTGGAATGCGTTTCATTGGATAAAGTCCGATTCGCGCTGTTCCCCCGCAGTCAATGACAACACACATCATTTCATCTTCTGGTATAGAGTTTTTAAAGCCATCACATGCTTCTGTCCCTGTCATTTCTGCAATTTTACGTGCAACCGGGTGAATGCCTCCCCCTGTAATGGAAACAACCTTTCTTCTTTTACCAGTTGGTTCAAGCTCTAAGCCTTCTCCCCATCCGCCAGCACCTTTTGCAACAAATACTTTGTGGTTTGTCATGTCTAACCCTCCCCTATTGTGAATTCGCTTTCATTTTTCCTGCTAAATATTTTGTAATCCATTCAGTAATGATTCCGCGAAGTAAAATGACGACGATCCCGACTAAGAAGTAACGAACAGCAAGCTCTGACATTGAATATCCAGCTTCTTTAATCCCGTTCGCAATTCCTAAGTAGACAAATAGTTCTCCTGCGTTGGCATACGGGAACAGTGATGTCACCGGATGAACAAATGAAACAGCTGAATCATAGAATGCTGGTTTTTGTTTTTCAGGTAAGAAGCGGCCAAACGTATAAGCCATTGGGTTTGTCAAAATAAGAACAGATAAGATCGGCATTAACGTGTAGCGCAAAATGGTATATTTCGCTGCAAACTGAATGGCTCTATTCACTCGCTCTTCTCCAATAAATTTCATGACAGCATAAGTGAAAGTAAGTAACACAACAAGCGTTGGAACGATACCTGTAATCAGACCCATGAACTGCTTTCCGCCGGCTTCAAACATTCCGATAAAGTGCTCTCCAAACCATTGAATCCATTCCATGTTTCATCTCCCCTTTCTTTAGTTCACATTTGTTATATTTTTTTTCGAAATCGAGACAAGTGCCTGCTCAGCCGCCATGGAAAGTGCTTGCATGACAGCTGGCGCTTTTTTGCGCTTTTTCAACGTTTTCTTCATCATGTGGTGCTCGTCCAGCACAGCCCCTACATGCTTGCCTTCATATGCAGGGACTTCTTTAAATTTAGATAAGATCGACACGCCGCCAAGCACATGGCATTTTTGAATGATATACGATTCATCCACAATGATGAGCGCAATGGCCCCAGGGCCAACTTTGCGCCGTTCCATTCCTGAAAATAAGTGATAGCCTTGTTTCCCTCTGTAGTCATCAATCAGTGAGTCCATGCTTTTGCGGTAATACTTGATTTGAATAAAAGATAACCCATACTGCACGATAAGAATGATACAAAGTACGATTGCTAATTTTTCCATAGCTTCACGTCCTTATGATTGAAATAAGTGATCTTGTAATGAACGCAGCTTCCAGACGGTTGTGTTTGAATCAAGCTCTACATCATCATGAGTAAGGAACTGTCCTAATTTGATGTCTTTTTTCGCTACGACTTTTCCGCTGATTAAGCCAATTGGAATGTGACCGTTCGTTTTCATGTCTTGATGCGTTTCAAGTACACCTCTTACGGAGTATCCGCCAATCCCGTCAAGTGATTCCCCTGCTTTAATATCTCTTTTCGCAACAGCGACTGTTTCTGACACTGGTACACCAATCGGGTGGATCGATGAATCATGCTGTAAGACCGCTTTTGCGATGGTAACAGGTGTTTCAAGACTCGCTAAGTGGAAAGGACGGTAAAGCGTGTAGTGAGGACCTTTTCCAACTTTTAAGTAACGAAGCTCTTCATCTACTGGCTCTAGATCACTCTTGACGATAACGAATACGCCAGGAGCAAGTCCATTTACATATTCAACGACTCCGAAGTTATCGAGCACGCCGCCTTGTTGTTTTTGATTCAATTTATCTGCTACATTCTCTAAATTTGCTTCGACTCCGTGCATACCGACTTTATCTGGCAAAAGCCCTGTCGCGTTACTTAATAAGTTCATTTCTGCCATTGTTTTTGTTCCGTCTTGGAAGGCAGCGAGCATATGTGCACTCATATGTTTACTATCTGCTTCTGCTTTACACGTATCTGGATTTGCTTCTGGGAAGAATGGGTTGTTCTTGCCTTTCCCAGCAACGAGCACCTCAAGTCCCATTGTTTTGGCAAATTCATATAATTCTAGTGTAGCTGCCGGTTCGTCTCCAGCTGATCCAGAATAAACAAGTCCTGCATTTGTGAATAATTTATGCATCACCAAACCAATGGTAATATCAACTTCTACATTTAAAAGAACAAGATGTTTCTTTGAATTAAGCGCTTCCAAAGAAATGTTTGCTCCGACCTCTGGCACTCCTGTTGCATCTACGACAACTTCCACAAAATCTGATTGAATCACTTCTCTATAATCATTTGTGACGACCATTTGATGCGGCTTTGCATGCTGCTTGTAAAAATTCGCTGCCTTCTCTGCTGCACTAAGGTGAATATCACAAACACCTGCTACAATCATGCCTGGAATTTTAGAAATTTGTGAAATAAGTCCAAAGCCCATTTGGCCTGCCCCAATAATTCCCACTTTGATTGGATCTCCACTGCGTTCTCGAGCTAACAACTGTTGATAGATTGACATCTAAATCATCCTTTCAGGTTTTCTTGCTTCTCGGGTAGATTGCTAGAAAAATAATCTGAAACTTTTAACAAATGTTATAAAAATTAACAAAAATCTGTTTCTTGTAACATTTGTTATTTTATTTATCATTTGTTATGAACTTAGTTTATATGATGTGTCAACTTTGTGTCAAGATAAAATCGATAAAATTTTCAATCTTTTTGAGTCTAAAGGCTCAAAAAAACTACCTAATCATATTAGGTAGTTACTTTAATAAGGCATCTCCTGTTCGTTCATCCGTAATTAATACATGAATTAATCCACCTTCTAATGCTGCCCGGATCGCTTCAACTTTTTCTTCTCCTCCAGCGACACCAATGACTAGCGGGATTTCTTTCAACTTTTGCGGGCTTATGCCCATTACCCTGTCGTTCCATGGGTGAGGATACACTTCCCCTTGGTGATCAATAAAGTTATAGCAAATGTCACCCGCTACATCCTTCGCTTGAAGAATATCCTCCTCACCGCTTGTCATATAAGATTTCACCATCGTTGAATGCTGCGGAACCCCGCCAATCCCGACAACCGCAATATTTGATGTTTCTCCTAATTCAATCACTTTTTTGATTGACGGCTGCCGTATCAGTACATCCTTCGCTTCTTTCGTATCAAGCATGACAGGCACATGTAAAAACTCACATTTAGATTTGAGTGCCTCTGTGCATCTCGCAATAATATAATTGGCATGGATATCAACATCTTCGTTTCCCACACCCCCGACAAGCGGAACAAATGTCACGGATGGGTAGTGCTGAACTGACGTAAGCGCTTTCGCCATTTCATGCAAAGTGGTTCCTGAGGAAAAACCGATGACTTGTCCATCCTTCATGACTTTTAATAAAAAGCCTGCCGCCGCAGCGCCGATTCGGCTTTTTGTTGTTTCTTGGCTGAGCGTTTCCACACAGACGACTTCTCGCAGCCCGTATTTCCGCTCTATTTTTCTTTCTAAAGATCCATATTGTTGATTCATTTCATCATGAATAATGATTTCCACGATTCCTGCTTCACGTGCTTTTGCCAAATATTTCGATATGAGCGAACGGCTAACCCCAACAGCTTCTGCTATTTTAGATTGAGTGGCGCCTTCTTCATAATACATATGCGCAACCTTAATGAGCAACCTTCTTTCATCATGGAATGTCATAATAACCCTTCTTTCCGCTTAAGTGTTCCCTAACAAATGATATCTAAAATAACATTTGTTAAAAACAGATTAAATGAAAAAAATAACAGAGTCAATACTAGAGACGTGCTCTTTCCAAGAATGAAAAAAGCCGCACATGAAGCGGCGGCTTTAAAAGATGTTTTTATTCATTTGTTTGATGGCTGCTTTTTCAAGTCTTGAGACTTGTGCTTGAGAAATCCCGATCTCTTCAGCGACTTCCATTTGCGTTTTTCCTTGGAAGAAGCGTTTGCGGAGAATCATTTTTTCTCGATCATTCAATCTGCGCATTCCCTCTTTTAAGGCCAATTCCTCTACCCATTGTGTGTCTTTGTTCCGATCATCACTAATTTGATCCATCACATAAATCGGATCTCCTCCGTCATTATAGATCGGTTCAAACAAAGAAACAGGATCTTGAATCGCATCTAGGGCAAAGACAATTTCCTCATGAGGCACTTCCAGCACTTTGGCAATGTCTTCTGCCGTTGGCTCCTTGCTTGTCTCACTAATCAGCCTCTCACGAACCTGAAGCGCTTTGTAGGCAATATCTCTTAGTGAACGAGACACCCGAATTGGGTTGTTATCACGCAAGTATCGACGGATTTCTCCTATGATCATAGGGACCGCATAAGTTGAAAATCTGACATTGTGGCTTAAATCAAAATTATCAATTGATTTCATTAATCCGATACAGCCTACTTGGAAGAGATCATCCACATACTCGCCTCTGTTGTTAAAACGCTGAATCACACTTAAAACCAACCGCAAATTGCCATTGACTAGCTTTTCTCTTGCTGTATCGTCACCCTCATCTTGCAGCTGTCTGAACAATTTTCTCATCTCTTCGTTTTTCAGAACAGGCAGTTTGGAGGTGTCGACTCCGCAGATTTCCACTTTATTTCTGGACACTTTTTTCCCTCCCTACAGGAGCTGTTGTACAAAGTTCAGTATCTCCTTGGGATGGAAAAATATGCACGAGTGATGACGAGAATCATGAGAAAAGAAGTTGATTCCTTTGACAGCAAAGGGACAGAGCTTTTCAAAAATTTTTTTTAGACCATTTTGTTAAATTCTTTTTGTAATCGTTTAATAATTCTTTTTTCAAGCCTTGAAATATACGACTGGGAAATGCCTAGCATATCAGCGACATCTTTTTGGGTTTTTTCCTCACCGCCAACCAAGCCGAATCTGAGCTCCATGATCTGTTTTTCACGGTCATTTAATTGCTCCAGCGCTTTTTTCAAAAGTTTTTTATCTACATTTGCTTCAATATCCCGTGTGATAATATCATCATCTGTTCCAAGTACGTCTGATAAAAGCAGTTCATTTCCGTCCCAATCAATGTTGAGCGGCTCATCAAACGACACTTCTGAACGAATTTTATTATTTCGGCGCAAATACATCAAAATCTCATTTTCAATACATCTCGAAGCATATGTCGCAAGCTTGATCTTTTTTTCTGGGTTAAATGTATTGACTGCCTTAATCAGGCCAATAGTTCCAATACTAATTAAATCCTCAATATTAATCCCTGTGTTTTCAAATTTTCTTGCGATGTAGACCACCAACCGCAAATTTCTTTCGATCAGGATAGCCCTTGCTGTTTGATCACCTTTTGGTAATTTGACAAGCAGTTCCTGCTCTTCATCCTTTGATAATGGCGGCGGAAGCGCCTCACTACCACCAATATAATAAATCTCATCACTCTTAAGACCTAGCTTCATGAGGAGTTTATACCAGTAGTAAGTGAGTTTAAATTTTAATTTTTTCATCTTCTTCTCCCTTCTAAATGTCAAGTTGACCTCGTAAGATAAAAGACATCACCAAAACTTAAGACACCCCTTGGATGATTTTTCCGTCTAACATATCTGGATGAATGATGGATTGAAATTCCTGATCTGCTGATAAACCGCTCAGACTCATACCTACAAAACACTTGGCTGGCTGGATCATATGCGTTTTTGAATAAATGATGACCGTATCTGGTTTTAAGCATAGAAGAAACCCGTGATCATGACCGACCGCTCGATATGGAACAAGTCTTAAACGATCAAGAAGCGGAAATCGATCATCGAGCTTTTGCATCACTTCAACAGGATGAGACTGCTTCATAAGCTCTATAAATGGCTCTCCGCAAATGGACATGAGTTGATCTGCTTGAACGATCATCACAGGTGTTTTCGTCATAGGATCATACAGCTGATTGCCAGAATCGACGAGTCCCTTTAAGCGGATGGTCTCTCCTTGAATGTGTATCTCCGCAAGGACTTGTTCATCAAACTGTCTTTTTTTCGCACCGACCTCTCCTAATCGTTTCTTTGAAAACAGCCAAATCGCAGGAAAGCCGGTTAAAACGAAAAGCCAGCTAATGGGATCACCAAAGCCATCATTTTGTGAAATCAGCAGCCCGTCTTGAATAACAGTATTGGTTTGTAAAAACGAATGAACCCCGATCATGCCTCCTCCCATCAAAAATGTGACAAAGTAAAAAGCAAACAGGTTTTGAAAAAAGAATCGAAATCTTTGAAATCCAAAAGTTGCAAGCACGATCAAGACAGAAAAAAGCATTTTGCCTAGAGGGTGTGACACAAACATTGCAAATGGTGTAAAGAGCAAGAGAACAATGCTCGATCCAATCAGAGCTCCTAACATATATCGCCGTTTTTTTACTTGTCGTTTGAGAATAAATGCAGTGAGTAAGAGAAGCAATAGATCAAAACAAAAGTTTAACAGCCAAATCACATCTAAATAAATGACCACCTTCTGCTCCTTTCATCTGAAACAAAGAATCAAAAGCAGTACTTGCACTTGTTTGTACCAGTATAAAACAGCCAAGAGATGGAAGTCTGTCAATTCTTGTTGGGGATGATAGAGAACTTTTGGTGGATTGTTATTGTTTTTGTCGAGGAATGAGAGCGCAAAGCAAGAGAGTGTGCTTCCGGACAAGCTTTTAAACAATGATTCGAAACGAAAAAGACACGCTCCAAGGAGGCGTGCCTTTCTTAAGGATTATTTTTCATTGATATTTAATGTGCCTGGGGCTTTTTGTCGTGTGACATTTCCATAATCATCCCGCACAATCACTTCAATGACTGCACCTTTTGCTTTGGCGGTAGAAGTAGCTGTCCAGTAACCTTCATATGTTCCCTTGGCTACCTCACGAAGCGGCAGCTCTGTTGTATTTTGCAGCTTTGATCTCGCGTTTGTCAGCGGCATGTGAATGACAAACGTTGCGTCTAGCTTTTCTCTGCTGTTAAATGAAATTTTAACAGACTCACCTGATGATAGATTGACATTCTCTGCTGGTGTCAGCTTAGAAATCTCAGGCGCTTCGTATTGAACATCGATATCGACTTTTTTAGTCGTTTTGTTTCCTGCTGCATCTTTTGCTGTTACTTTGATCGTATTTTTCCCGTTTTCAAGCAGGATTCTTGCAGAATATTTCCCATCTTTTATTGCTGCTTTTTTTCCATTCACAGTGACTTGATCAAGATGATCATCCGTTACCTTTCCTTCTACAGTGAGTGATTCTTTGTTAGACTTTTCCCCTTTTTTTGGTGTATCTATCGTTAACACTGGGGCTGTTTGATCAATGATCACCTTGACTGATTTGGATTTTTTCGTTGCGCCTTTATCCGTAACAGTAGCAGCTGTGAATACATGCTCTCCGCTTGACACTGTAACCTTCTCTTTGAAAGCACCCGACTGATCTGCTTTCACTTTGGCAATCTCTTTATCGTTTTGATAGATCGCTACATCAACCCCTGGAGAGGCTTTCCCTTCAATCTCCAGTTCATCTTTGTTCGTGATCGTTCCAGCCTTTGGAGATGTTATTTCTGGCACATCTGCTTCATATTGGACAAGCGCACGAATCATATAATTTCCCTCTTCTTTTGGAGAAGGAGAAAAGGCACCGCTTGTCAGCTGCCAGCTTCTTTCAGCATTCGGTCCATCTTCATCTGTTGCAAGGCCTGGAGATTCCGTATTCTTTTTCGTTTGAATATAGACAAGATAGAAATCTCCATCCACCGTAATGGCTTGATCTTCTAAATCTACTTTTGTCCATTCACCATTACGCAGCGCATTCGCTTTAAAAGGTCCCGCAATTTTCTCACCTGGAGCGCCGTCCTTCCCAGAAGCATCATACACTTCAACCGCAAATTCATTCCCGCCAGGGGCTGGCCACTCTGTTGTCCAGAAACGGAAAAGCCCCCCTGTGACCTGTGCTTGTTTCTTCCCTTTTTCTAATGAAAATTTCACCGCCCAGCCATTACCAGGATCATAGAACGCCCGTGCATTTTCAGCTGTTCCGTCATCGTAGCCAATTTCGCCAGCAAAACCGATGAAAGGTTCCAGATTGATTGCTTTTTCAAGCGGCTTTTCTGTCACGTCGGCTGTAAACGAATATCCTTTAAACCCTTTCGCAAATACTTTGACTGTATACACACCGCTCAATGCCTCTAGAGAAAACTCGCCAGATTCATCTGTTTTCACCGGCTCAATTTTCGCATCCTCTACAAGATAAACCGTAGCATCCTTTACTTTTTCACCCGTTGTTTCATTGACAATTGTGCCAGATATCGTTCGTTTTTCTAGTGGCTGTAACGAGAAATTTGCCTCTGCTTGATCATTTGCAGAAATATTGACTTTTTGTGTGCGTGATTCAAAGCCATATGCTTCAGCTTTCACTGTAAATTCCCCTGCACCATGAGAAAGCTGATATCTCCCTGTCGCTTCATCTGTGTATGTGGACTTGCCGCTTTCAAGAACACTGATTTCTGCCTTCATCGGAAGAGCTTTGATAGATGGGGCATCTAAGCTTTTTTCCTTTTTCATCTGGACATGTTTTTCTTTTATTTTAGCAGGCTTTGCGCTTTTCGGATCGACGGGTTTCTTCTGCTCCTGTGCTGACTTTTCTTTTTTGATGACGCCAAGCTGTTTCTTTGCCTTTTGAGGCAAGGCTTGATCTGTTATTTTCACATCATCTAAATAAAAACCGTCTTTTGTCACACTGCCATCCGTTCTTAGCTGAAAAATAACTCTCACGTTCTGACCTTTGTAAGCAGATAAATCTACTTCTCCTTTTGTCCATTCACTTGTTTTGCCTGTGTAGGCTGCCACTTGGACAGCATCTTCCCCCTCAGGCTGCACATGAATATGCACATAGTCATAATTTGCTTCAAGGTCATGCCAGTATTGATATTGTAAAAAGGAGGAGCCTGACTCAGGTACAGCAATCATCGGCATAGATAAATGAGCATCTGTTTGATTTTCATAAGGACTGTCTAGGTTTGTAGCGTAGACATGATCTCCAGTAAAGGCCTTTTTCGGACCGGTGGTCGGCTTCCCCCACTGCCAAGGATCTTTTGTTCCCCCACTAAACCATCCACTTGGCCAAGCTTCAAAATCTTGCGAGTAGCCAGTCGTGATGGATGTTTTAATCGGAAGCGTATACGGTTCTGATGCAGCTTCATTTTCTCCAAAATCTTTCACAATCCATCGGTACGTGACGTTTTCTCCCTCAAGTTCTGGGAGCTGAACAACATATGTCCCTTTTAAATGATTTCCATCCGTTCGTTTTGCTTGCAGCGTCTCCCTTTTCCCTTGATCCACTTGATAGCTCAAGGAGACATTTGTCACAGCTACTTCATCTTCTGCTGTAATACTTAGAGGTGTTGGCGTAGAGGCAAAAATTTCATTCGGTCCTTTATGAGAAAAAACAGGTGGTTCTGTATCTTCTCCTTCTTTTGTTACCTGTCCTTCAATCTTGCCAATTCCATCTGTTAATGCTGTGATGGCTTCTTTTGCATCAACTAATCCTGCCCCATAGCCATTGTTAGGAGATTCCGGGAATTGCTGATCTGTCAGCGGTTTTGCAGTATCAATGAGAATTTCTTCGATCTCTTCAACAGACAGATCTGACTGTACTTGGCGCAGAAGAGCCACAACAGCTGAAACGTGCGGACCTGCCATCGAGGTTCCATTCCAGCCATCCTCATACCCTTTCCCAGGAATAGAAGAACGAATATTTACCCCTGGGGCCGCAATATCTGGTTTCATGACCCCATATGGAGAGGGGCCTTGCAAAGAGAAAGAACCCAGTTTGTTGTTTTGATCTGTTGCACCCGTCGCAAAGGCTTCGGGATAGTTCGCAGGATTTGCAATAGATCCCTCACCGCCAGGGTTAAATAAATCCGTATTACCAGCTGAAAACTCTGGGAAGATGTCCGCTGCTCTCCAAGCATTGACCACATCTTTATACCAATCATCAAGACCAGGCCCACCGCCCCAAGAATTATTGACCACATCTGGCGCCTTTTCTGGATGAGGGGTTCCGTTTTCATCTTTTGGAGCTAAAATCCATTCACCTGCGTCAAGCAGATCAGCATCTGATCCACCATCTTCTGAGAAAGCTTTCACCGCGATCCATTTTGCACCTGGTGCGACTCCAATTTGATTCTCTCCATTTGGCTCAGAGCCAACCATCGTTCCCGTTACATGTGTACCATGCTCTAAATCATCGTATGGCGCTTTAGAACCTGTCGTTGCATCGTACCAATTGAATTCATGAGAAGGTTCATTCGGACGTGCAGGGTCAAATCCACGGTATTTTTCTTTTAATGCAGGATGATCCCATTCCACACCTGTATCAATACTTGCCACAACGGTACCAGTTCCGTCATAGCCTAAAGCCCACGCTTCTGGGGCATGAACTTGAGAAATATTCCACTCGATTCCATCTGCTGCTTTGATTTGTTTGTTTTTCATTGAAGTCTTCAAATCAACAGGACGATGGATTTGACGGATTTCATTTGGCAGCACTTGTTCTACTTCTGGGAAGGAAGCTACCTTTTCCATGACTTCTTTCGTTCCCGTCACAGCGAGACCATTCACAATATAGTACGAATGAATATCCTTCACTTGCTTTTTCTTTTGGGCTTTTTGTAAATAAGCAAGCAGCGCTTCCTGCGTCTCTTCAGACGTCGCTCTTAGTTCTGATACGACAGCTGATCTTTTTGTGTACTGCGTTTTAGCTGCTGTTAACTTTTGTTTTTTGGCTTTTGACACAGCATCCTTCGCCACTTTTTTGACATTGGTTTGTTCCTTCATTTTGACTAAAAAGGTCACCTTGTCTTCTTGTTGAAACTGTTTCATTAATCTAGATGAGATCTTTGCTTTTGTTTTCTTGGAGGAAACAGCTTCCTCTTGATATGAGGTAGAAGTCGATTTTGCTTGAACCATCCCAAAGCTTGTCATCGTTAAAGTACCAATCACCAAAAGACTCATCAAACGATAGCCGGCGGTTTTGCGAAACTTCACTTTCAATCAAATCCCTCCTCCTCAAATGGTCAAACAGTGTATGGGTTTAACTCCTCCCTTTCCTTTGTTCATGACAAGATTCATGGTGTTCTATTTAATGTAGTCAAATAAAGTTCATCATTTTGTCGCTTTTTGTAATAGGATTTAAAAATGATTCTTTTTACTTAATCACTCTAAGTCGAAATACATGTGTTGGATAAAGTAATCCAGACACATTTAAGACTTTTTGATTAGTAGTGATGCGGGTTTCTTTATATATTGAACATGAAAAAATCCCCTTCCGGTGGAAGGGGATGAGTGATACTCGATTAACGTTTATTACGGTTGCGCAAGAACGTTGGGATATCCAGCGTATCATCGCTTGATTGTGTATTTTGTCTCGGCTGAGATGATGACTGCTGATGTTCCTCACGTTTTACTTCACGTTTTTGAGGAATGGATTGATTTTGCTTTAATCCTTGCCCTAATGGATTTCTTTGTGGTTTTGACACCTCTGGCTCTTGCTCAATAAATCCAGTTGCGATCACGGTTACCACAATTTCATCCTTCAAGTTATCATTAATGACAGAACCGAAAATCATGTTTACATCTTCATCAGATGCAGAAGCCACAATGTCCGCTGCTTCTTGTACCTCATAAAGACTTAGGTTCGTACCACCAGTAATATTCATGATGACACCTTGTGCACCGTCGATTGCCGTTTCTAGAAGTGGTGAAGAAATAGCTTTCTTCGCAGCTTCAGCGGCACGATTTTCACCAGTCGCAACACCGATACCCATAAGAGCAGAACCTTTATTGGACATGATTGTTTTCACGTCAGCAAAGTCAAGGTTGATTAAACCTGGTGTAGCAATAAGATCTGAGATCCCTTGAACACCTTGTCGTAGCACGTTATCTGCTGCACGGAATGCTTCAAGCATTGGCGTGTTTTTATCAACAATTTCAAGCAAGCGATCGTTTGGAATCACAATTAAAGTGTCAACTGCTTCTTTCATAGAAGCAATTCCTTCGACTGCTTGAAGCTGACGCTTTCTTCCTTCAAATGTGAAAGGACGAGTCACGACTCCAACTGTCAATGCACCAGAATCTTTTGCGATTTTTGCAATGACAGGTGCAGCACCCGTACCAGTTCCACCGCCCATACCAGCAGTAACAAAGACCATGTCTGCGCCTTTTAATACTTCTTCAATCTGTTCTTTGCTTTCCTCAGCAGCTTTTTTACCGACTTCAGGATTCGCACCTGCTCCAAGCCCTCTTGTCAGCTTAGCACCGATTTGCATTTTCGTTTCTGCTTTTGATAGATTTAACGCCTGTGCATCTGTGTTGACTGCAATGAAATCGACACCTTGTACGTCATTTTCGATCATTCGGTTGACTGCGTTATTTCCGCCTCCACCTACTCCGATTACTTTAATTGATGCTAGGCCGTCTATATTTGTTTCAAACTCCAACATGCTGAATCCTCCTAATCCGTCGAAAATCTAATTCTATTCCCAGAACATATTAAATAGTTTTTTCATTTTGCCCGGTTTTTTATTTGTCTCTTCTTGTGCTTTTTGTTTTACTTTCGGTCTTGGCTGCGCTTCTTTCACTTGTGGTGCAGAAGAAACCGGCTCCATGGATGCGCCTACTTCATGAAACGCCTCATCCGGCATTTGGAATCCAACTTGTCTGCCCTGAATCTTTGCATTGCGATAAGCAAAGTGGATCAGACCCACTCCTGTCATATACTGAGGTTCTCTCACCCCAATATAATTCGGACTTGCAATTCTAACATTGTTTTGCAAGACCGTTTGTGCAAGAGAAAGGATACCTGGTATAGCTGCCTGTCCACCTGTTAGAACGAATCCGCCAGGCAAATCATGGACACCCATATTTCTTAATTCCTCTGCCACAAAGAGCAAGATTTCTTCCAGCCGAGCCTCGATGATATTAGCCGCCTCAAGCTGTGTATACGTCTGTTTCTGATCGGTACCGATGACAGAAACTTCAAATGTTTCCTCAGACGATGCCTCATCATAAAACGCATGTCCAAATTGTTTTTTAATTCGTTCAGCTTCTTCAGTAGAAGTTCTAAGTCCTATAGACAAATCTTTTGTAATGTTCTCTCCGCCCAAAGGGATACTGTGAGTAGAATAGAGATGCCCGTTTTCAAATACGGAAATCGTTGTAGATCCGCCGCCAATATCGACGAGAGCTACCCCTAGATTTTTTTCATCTTTCGATAATGCTGCTGAGCCCGATGCGAGCGGCTGCAAGCAAATATCCATAATTTCAATTCCAGCTCTTTCTACACATCGGAGCCAGTTATGTAGAATCGTTTTAGAACCTGTAATTAACGATCCATCCACCTCTAGCCGAACACCAAGCATTTTTTTCGGATCAGTGATCTCATCTCTTCCGTCGACGATAAATTGTCTCGGGATGACGTCTACGACGAGATGTTCTTGAGGAATAGATACTACCTGTGCAGCATCTAAGACACGTCTCACATCTTCAGCATGTATTTCTTTGTTTTCACTAGATACTGCGACCACGCCGCTCGTATTCTGAATATGAATGTGGTTTCCGTTAATTCCGACAATCGCCTTTTGTAAAGGAAAACCTACCATTCTCTCAGCCTGTTCAAATGCTTGTCTAATAGAATGAACTGTCTCATCTATATCAACAATCGATCCTTTTTTTAACCCTTCTGAAGGGACATTTCCAACACCTATAATGTTAAGCGAATCATCCGCCATTTCTCCGACGATGACTTTTATATTGGATGTACCGATGTCAAGGCTGACGTAAATTTCATTGTTGTTCATTCTATGGCACCTCCTCACATATCAATACTTTCTATTCTATTATTTGCTGAACAACAATACAATGAATGTGTTTTTACAAGTGTGTAACAAAACTTAAAAAATCAACATTTTTTATTAGGATTACTGAAAATATTCGTTACATCATATGTATATCCTTTTTTATGACTCACTTTTTTTCTTTTTTTCTCTAGAAATTGTCCATTTTGTTAGTAGAATTCTTCGAATAACTGCTATATTTTGAAACAATCTAACGCCGAAAGCAAACATTCCGACTAAATACAAGTCTACACCAAGATGGACGCCCAGAAAAGCTAAACTTATTGCAAGTATAATATTAAAGAAAAAGCCTGATACAAACACTAGTTCATCGTATGCCCCTTGCAGATGTGCCCTGATTCCACCAATCAATGTATCAAGCGCAGCAAGTACAGCGAGGGAAAGATAATTAGAATACTCATTCGGTATCGTAAAATTTGTTAAGAAACCGATCGCAACTCCTATGATTAAGCCAAGTACAGGAAGCCACATTAAGATTTTCCCTCCTTTACATCGTCAAGAGGCTTCAACTCGTTTAACTGAATTGCACCGTCATATGCTTTTAATTGAATTTGCTGCTTCGGCTGGCTAATACTTAAGCCGAAATTTTCCTGAGCAAACAAATCACCAATATCTGATACATTTAAACGGCTGTATAATTTGTCGGCCTGGTCGCTGATCATTTTGATGGTCACTTCATCACCATCTAAGCTGTAGCCATCCATTTTCGTCGTGCCATTAATATCTCGAATCACACTTGTATTAATCACACGGTGGTCATTAATGGAAATATGTTTTGCCCCATACATATTGGCTTCGTTGATTAGCTTTTTCAGAAGATCAGGCGGGATATTTTTCACTTCTTCTCCGGTCAGATCCTTGGAGAAGAGCTGAGAGATGTCAACTTCAATTCCCTCCCCTGTCACTTCTGTAAAACCAGCCTTTTCTTTTAAATCTTTTAATGTTTTAGTTAGTTGAGCTTCTTTTGATTGATCTCCTTGATGACCATACTTTTTCAGCATTTCATCGTATTTATCAATTTCTTTTAGTAAATCCAATTCTTTACTTTTAGATGCAGATAAATCCTCTCTTAGCTCCCACACATCGCGAGTATCACGAACTTTGGGCTTTTGCAATGAATTAAATTGGATGGAGACCATGATGCCGAATATCACCATTAAGGCTGTCAAACTAAGTAAAGGCTTCTTTTTCCTCAACACCACTCACCTTTTCACTTTTAATCTTTGTGTTTTAAAAGAGGATTCATACGAATATCCTTTTTTTCAATCGTCATCGAAATGTGATCACTTGTCAGCTGATCGACCACTCCTCCTGCAATATTTAATGCAGGTATTAACACAGCCGGATCACCAATAGCAGAAATAACAAATGGCGCTGGATGCTGAACACCGTCAACTGTGACAACTGGGCCGTTACAATGTATGTATGATTGGTGTGTAATTCTTTGTCCATTAATAGATACGGCAGAGGCCCCTGATATAAACAGTTCGTTTATCACATGAAAAATGTGGCTCTCATGAACAATGTAATTATTGACATTTTGTCCACTCGGGATATAAGATGCATCTTCAAGGGATACTTTTACCCCTTTTCCTTTTACACCGATCTCTCCTGTAAACATCCTGTATTTCTCAACATCTTCCAATACATTAAAATACTGCTCTTTTTCATTTTTCAAATTGGACTCAGTGGCTTGAACCTGTGATTGAAGACTGTATAATTCTTTTTCAAGTTTCTGATTCGCCTTTTCTTGCTTTGTCAGCTGACTTTTCAAGGAGTATTCTTTTTTCCATTGCTCTGTTCGAATGACATCTGCCTGATGCTGCTTAGTATATTGGTATGAAAAAGAAATCAGAAAACCAAGAACAAGCATGACAATTGAGAATATAACTGTTTTGCCTCTCAACGTTCATCTTCCTTTTTCTTAGATTTAAACGCTTCAAAATACGTCGCGACTTCCATATGGATTGTGCCTTTTTCAGATGGCGAAAGTTCTTTTACAATGGCAGGATAGGTTTTCATTTTATCAGCGAATGTTTTAATTGATGCAATCACGGTGTTCCCGTCATTCATATAAAATTTAACGAGCCACTGGTTTGAGCTTGTTGGCACATAATATATTTCTGAGATGAGTTCCTGAATAGAGGCTGGCAGCTGATTTAAAGATCTAACCGTTTGCTTCAGCTTCTCTTTATTGTCCCAATCAACAAAAATAGGTCCTGCATGACTTGGTGTGACTTCTTCTGGTAATGCTGTCCCATTTTCAAGAAGCTCATAGTATAAATTTCCTTTTTGAAGATACGCTATATTGGCATATTCCTTGACAGCAATACTAACCTTATTTGGAAAATGTTTTTTGATACTGACACTTTTAATCAGTTTGTTTTGTTTAATATGATCTGCTGTTAAATCTTTATTTAAATTCCAAAACTCTGTTTCGCCTTCTTTAATCTGGGAAAGTTTCACAAGCTGTTTTGTAGGGACATGCTCATTACCCGTAATAGTTAAAGAAGAAATTTTACTGATTGGTGTCTGCAAATAAATAATGATTAAAACCATGATAAAAAACAGTAGAATAAAAGAAATTAGTCTCCGATTCGCTTTCTGCTTCCTTTGTTCTTTAATTTTAGGAATTCGTTCTTCTATATTGACGATCTTTTCATTTTCATGATCAGGCCGCATATATATTCTTCACCCCATTCAAAGCTGCTTGTCCACACCTTTGGGTCATCTTTTGATGAGAAAACAAACGGCATTCTTTCATGCCGTTTGTTTTCCTGTGATGCCATCATTCATAAAACTTGCTTTTAATTTGCTTCACCGATAATTTCTACTTCTGTATGCATTTCTACATTGTAGTCATCTTTAATTTTCTTTTGGATGTACTGGATTAAGTCCAGCACGTCTTGAGCAGTAGCCCCGCCAGCGTTCACAATAAAGTTGCCATGCATATCAGAGATTCTTGCTCCGCCAATTTGGTACCCTTTTAAATTCGCTTTTTCTACAAGCTGTCCTGCATATTCAGGCAGCGGATTTCGAAAAATACTTCCGGCACATGGTCGATTATAAGGCTGTGTTTCCTTGCGATAGTCTTTATTTTGCTGCATTTTCTTTGTGATTTTCTCGCGATCATCCTGTTTGAGCTTAAACACGGCCTCGAGAACAATGCCTGGTCGTTCCTTTTGAAGGACAGACGTTCTATAGCTAAAGTTCATCTGCTCATTTGTTAGCCACTCGATGCTTCCATCTTCAAATAAGATTCTCGCTTTCACAAGAATCTTACTGATATCAGATCCGTGCGCACCTGCGTTCATATAAACAGCGCCGCCAATAGACCCTGGAATACCAGCTGCAAATTCCAGCCCTGAAAGACCCTGCTTACTAAGAGACGTTGCAAGCCTTACAACAGAATAGCCGCCGCCAACTGTAATTTCTTCATCATTTACAGTTAAGTGATCAAGTCCAGCGCCTAACTTCAGGACGACGCCACGTATTCCTTTATCAAGTACGAGTAAATTTGACCCTCTTCCAATAACCGTCCAGTCCACGTGGTGTTTTTTTATCTGATCCATGATCGTTTTAACTGAATCGATATCTTTAGGAACGATCAATAGATCTGCCGGCCCGCCTATTTTCATTGTCGTATGATTTGCAAGCGGCTCATTTTCAAGCACTTTACCGACTTGCGCTTCTAATAATTCATTCTTCAAGTTCTCCATATTACCCTCCGCCTTACCTAATATCATTCCATCATGTAGTCGTAATTTCTTTTAATACATTATATAAACGTCCAGCCGCATCTGGTACTCCAAGTTCTTTTGTTAAACGGCTCATTTCGTTTAATTTTTCTTCATTACCAGCAATTTCATCAATGGCATGAAGGAGGCTTTCTCCAGAAAGCTCTGATTCTCTTAAAACGATTGCAGCGTCATGCTTTTCTAGTGATCTTGCATTGATTTCCTGGTGATTTGCCGTCACGTATGGGCTTGGAATAAAAATAGTTGGAATTCCAAGGGCTGTTACTTCAGCAATCGTTGTGGCACCGGCTCTTGCAACAATCACATCAATCGATTTCAAGTACTCCGGCATTTGATGCAAGAAAGGCTTTGTGATCATATTAGGTGCTGCACCTTTTTCCCTTAGTTCGTTCAGCACTTTTTCATAATGTACCTCACCCGTGATATATAAAAGCTGATAGTTCTTAGCCTTTAATGCATCTTGCATGTCAATAACTGCTCTATTAATCGGCGCAGCCCCCCGGCTCCCGCCAAAAATAAGAACCGTTTTTTTCGTTTCATCCAGTCCAAACTCCTTCAGAGATTTCCCCTCTTTTATAGAGACGACTTCAGAGGCTCTAGGGTTTCCCGTAAATACAACCTTTTCAGAAGGAAAATGTGCCTTTGCTTCTTCAAAGCAGATGGCTACCTTATCAACATATCTTGCTAGAAACTTATTTGTGATACCAGGCAGGCTGTTCTGTTCGTGAATAATGGTCGGGATTTTCAGCTTAGAAGCTGCATAAACCACAGGGCCGCACACATAACCACCTGTTCCAATGACCGCATCTGGCTTAAATTCTTTTAAGTAAGATTTGCTTTTTTGAACGCCTTTTAGAAATCTCATCACCGTTTTTACGTTATCAAAGGAAAGCTTTCTTTTAAAACCTGAAATTTCTATGGATTTGAAAGGGATATTTTCTCTTTCTACAATTTTCTTTTCAAGTCCATTTTCAGTACCAATATATAAAAATTCTACATCAGGATGCAGTCTTTTCACTTCTTTAATAAAAGCTAAGGCTGGATAAATATGTCCGCCTGTTCCGCCTCCACTGATTACTATACGCATTATACCATTTCCCCTCAATTTTTTTCTGCTCTGAACAAAGTATAAACCCTGTTTTAAACAACAGGGCTCCGTTAAAACCTGTAAAGAAGAGTCGAAAAACATGTTTCCAATACAAAATCTGTCATTTCTACTCTTCAAATCATTTTTTTGTACTTTTGCAAAATAAATGTCATCATGGTTTCATGAACTAGCAGCACTAATATCTAGCGTACCTGCTTACATTCAAGAGTACGCCAATTGCCATCAGCATTAATGTCAGTGATGAGCCGCCATAACTTAGGAATGGGAGCGTGATACCTGTCACAGGGATAAGTCCAGTAACAACTGCGATATTAATCATCACTTGAATGGCAACCATTGAAATAATACCAACTGCTAGGAAACTTCCATATAAGTCTGGGGCTCCAAGTGCTATTCGTATGCCTCTCCATAATAGAACACTAAAGAGCAGCAAAATGAGTGATCCTCCTATAAAGCCAAGCTCTTCAGACAATATTGCAAAGATGAAGTCTGTTTGAGGCTCAGGTAAATAAAAGAATTTTTGTCTACTTTGACCGAGACCCATTCCGAACAGACCGCCTGGACCAACAGCGTATAAGGATTGAATAATTTGAAACCCACTGCCTAGTGGATCTTCCCAAGGATTTAAGTACGATGTAATTCGTTTTATGCGGTAGGGCGCTGATAAGACTAGTGCAGCAAATCCGCTGAGCCCTAAAAGACCGAGAAATATAAAGTGAGCAATTCTCGCACCTGAAACAAATATCATAATAATACAGGTTCCAACCATTACCGTCCCTGTTCCCAAATCTGGCTGCAGCATGATGATGGCAAATGCAGAAAACACAATGCCTAATGCTGGTGCGAAACCTTTACGAAAGGATGTGATATTTTTTTGTTTTTCAGATAAGAATTTTGCAAGAAACGCAATCATCGCAAGCTTCATAAATTCAGAGGGCTGAATACTAAACGCACCGACACCGATCCAGCTTCTTGATCCATTTCTCTCCATACCGATACCAGGAATAAGTACAAGCAGCAAAAGGAGAAAACAAACAGCAATCAATATCTTTGACCAAGTCCGCCACGTCCAATAATCGACTCGCATTATGAAAAACATCGCGATAACTCCGATTCCGGCAAACAAAAGCTGTCTTTTTGCAAAATAAAACGAATCATCAAATTTATACGATGCCCACACAGCACTAGCGCTGTACACCATAATTAAACCAATCGTCAATAAAAGTAACGTAATGACAACAAGCAAAAAGTCCGGAGAAGTTTTCTTATTCGTCAAGAGACCGACACCCCAAGCATAATTTCATTTGGGCTGTCAGTCATACGAGAGACAAGCCCTTATTTAAGCATATGCACGGCGTTTACAAACATGTCTCCACGTTCTTCAAATGTTTTATGTTGATCCCAGCTTGCACAAGCCGGGGATAATAAAATCACGTCTTCTTCTTCAGAAATGTTAAACGCCGCAGGTACTGCTTGTTCAACATTATCGACATGTTTTACGTGATGTATTCCCAGTTCTTCACCAAGCTTCACAAACTTAGGTGCCGTCTCACCAAATGTGATAATTCCTTTTACATTTTTCATAAAAGGTTTCAATTCATCAAATTCATTACCGCGATCAAGCCCGCCAGCTAGTAAAATGGTCGGCTGATTAAAAGCTGACAATGCTTTACTTGTTGCCAGTATATTGGTGGCTTTACTGTCGTTATAGAATTTTCTGCTTTGAATTGTATCTACAAACTGCAGACGATGCTTCACTCCACTAAATGTCGTGAGAACGTGTGCGATTGCTTCATTTGAACAGCCTGCATTTTTCACGACACAAATAGCCGCCAAAATATTTTCTTGGTTATGCTCACCAGGAAGAACAACATCCTTTAAATCGATGATATGTTCATTCATGTAGTAGATCGCACCATTTTTAATATACGCACCATGTTCTACTTGCTCTTTCACTGAGAAAAACACTTTTTTTGCTTTTGAAGCTTCAGCCAGTTTTACGACTGATGGATCATCGAGGTTAATAACAGCTATGTCATCTTCAAGTTGATGTGCGTATACTTTCTGCTTTGCTTTTTCATATTCATCACGAGTGTGGTGATAGTCTAAATGTGCATCAAAAATATTTAATATTAAGCTGATTTTAGGTCTGAAATCAACTGTTCCCATTAACTGAAAAGAAGAGAGTTCAGTTACGATCCACTCATCGCCAGCTGCTTTTGCAGCGACTTCGCTGGCAACCGTGCCAATATTACCTGCCACTAAAGTTTTTTGACTGTCTTGTTTCAACATTTCATAAATCAAAGTCGTGGTAGTGGTTTTTCCATTTGATCCAGTGATCCCAATAAAAGGAGCTGAGGTTAAATGATAAGCTAATTCTATTTCCGTCCAAACTGGAATTCCGCAGCGAAGCGCTTCTTGAACCATCACATTTTCATATGGAATTCCTGGATTTTTAATTAAAATCGTAATTTCTTTATCTTCGAACATACGAAGAGGATGGCTGCCGCAAATGACATCAATCCCCTTTTCAGAAAGAAGCTGAGCAGGTTCATTTTCTTCAAACGGCTTTTGGTCATTTACTGTGACATTTACTCCATGCTCATGAAGAATTGAAGCTGCCGCATATCCGCTTTTTGCAAGACCTAATACTAGTACATGTTCGTTTTTTAACATTTGCATCTTATTCAATTATAACCACACCTCGATGTAAATTCCTAAAACAGCAAGTAATAAACCAGCTGTCCAGAAGGTGACAACTACTCTCCACTCAGACCAGCCAACTAACTCATAGTGGTGGTGAAGCGGACTCATCTTAAAGATTCTTTTTCCAGTTGTTTTAAAGGAGATCACTTGAAGAATAACGGATAACGTTTCGACAACAAATACTCCTCCAATAATGACAAGCAAAATTTCAAGCTTTGTTAAAATCGCAATTGCTACAATCGCTCCGCCTAAAGCAAGCGACCCTGTATCACCCATAAATACTTTTGCAGGATGCGCGTTAAACACAAGAAACCCAAGAACGGCTCCAGCAACAGCTACTGAAAAGATCGCTACATCGTACTGTGATTGATTCCAAGCCAATATAGCAAAGGCTCCAAAGGCAATAGCCGCGGTTCCAGATAATAGACCATCCAGTCCATCCGTTAAGTTCACGGCATTAGAACCTCCGACAAGCATGAAAACGACAAGGATAAAGTAAGCCCATCCTAAATCGAAGCTCACATCTGTTCCTGGAATGCGAATCGTCGTTGCAAACTGATAATAATGGAAGACTGCATAAAAAATCACTGCGATCACAATTTGACCAATTAATTTCTGTTTCGATGTTAAACCTAGGTTTCGTTTCATCGCTACTTTAATATAATCATCTAAAAATCCTAATAGACCGTAGCCAAGCGTGACAAATAACAATAAAAACATTTCTGGACTAATCTCAGAAAATTTGTTGATCATCACAATCGTTGTAATGGTAATAGAAAAGATAATCATAATTCCGCCCATTGTCGGAGTACCTGATTTCTTTTGGTGAGACTGTGGTCCTTCTTCTCTAATACTTTGACCAAATTTAAGCCTTCTTAAAAACGGAATAAAAATCGGGGATAAAAGAACACTGATTAAAAATCCCATTATGATTGTAAACAATATCACCTGTTCAAGCATCGTTCTTTACTCCTTCCGAATTTCCAAAGCCGTTTTCCATCAGAAAATCACATTCATTAATAAGGTATTCATTCGCGTTCTTCGTATGTTGTTTTTGTACAAAATGCTTCATTTCATTACACTCTTTTCATCATTTTAAGATTTGTTTAGATCTAAAATAGCGTCCATAGCAACCTTTGCATCATCAAAATCGTAAACTTGATCGCCGACGATTTGATATGTCTCATGACCTTTACCCGCTATTAAGACTGTATCGCCTTTTTTCGCATTGGCAATTGCAAAAAAGATAGCTTGTTTGCGATTCACAAAACTATGATAATATGCGTCTGGCACCCCATTTTCCATATCCTTTAAAATAGCTGAAGGATCTTCGCTTCTTGGGTTGTCTGAAGTAAATACAGGTTCATCTGCATACTTCACAGCGATTTGGGCCATTTGAGGACGCTTTGTTTTATCACGGTCGCCGCCGCAGCCTATCACACAGAAAATTTTGCCCTCTGTTAATTCTCTACACGTTGTCAGGACATTTTCTAAGCTGTCAGGTGTATGGGCGTAATCGACGATAACAGGGAAATCTTGATCACAGTTCACAAGTTCAAATCGGCCTTTGACTCCCTCCAGCTCTTCAATAGCACTTACAATCGTTTCAAATGTTAAGCCAGATACGATCCCTACTGATACAGCTGCTAGGATGTTGTACACATTAAACTTACCGATGAGGGCAACCGTCACATTTTTTGTGCCAATTGGAGTGATCAAATCAAATTGAGTTCCCTTCGGCTTGATTTGAATATTCTTTGCCATCACATCTGCTTCTTGCTCTAAGCCATATGTCATGACTTCAGCAGCTGTCACTTTTTCATAATAACTCGAAGCGTCATCATCTGCATTTAAAATCGCATGCTTCGGCTTGTCGTGATGAAAGGCACTGCCAAGCTGTGAGAATAGCAAGCTTTTCGCATGTTTATATTCTTCCATTGTGTTGTGGTAATCAAGATGGTCCTGCGAAAGGTTTGTGAAAACGGCAATATCATAATCACATCCATGTACCCTGCCAAGATGCAGTGCATGTGATGATACTTCCATAATGGCTGAGTCTACATCTTGGTCAAGCATCTGTTTAAAAGTTTTCTGAAGTGTGACACTTTCAGGTGTGGTGTTTTTCACATCGAGAATGTCATCATTCACCTTCATATACATCGTACCGATTAAGCCAGTTTTCTTTTCGGCTTTTCTCATCATTTGTTCAATCATGTGTGTTGTCGAAGTTTTTCCGTTTGTTCCTGTGATCCCGATGAGATTCAGCTTATGAGTTGGCTGCTCGTAAAACGCATCAGCTATTCTTGCAAGAGCTCTTTGAGAGTGTTTTACAATAATGACTGGTACATCTGATATGTTAAGAGGGTGTTCTGCTACAATCGCTGCAGCCCCGCTTTTCACCGCTTTTTCAGCATAATCGTGTCCATCTACTGTATAGCCTTTTATACAGACAAAAAGGCTTCCTTTTTTCACCTCTCTTGAATCCATTTCAATGGAAGTGATATCAGGATTTTCGTTTATTAGTTCGTTGTTTTCACTTTTAAAATATGTAAGGAGTTCTTGTAATTTCATTTCATATCAAACCTCTCAAATTCGTTCACGTGCATGTCTTGTGAAAAAAACACACAGTCTATATTTTATCGTAAAAAAAGGGATACATCCAGCGTATTCCTTAAGTTTCTCTTGGAAAAAACACACTTTAGGCTCTTTTTTTCAAACAGACCTTCTCTTTCAACAAAAAGAGGCAGCCGAATGAGTGCGGCTACCCTCTGTTCATTCTTTATTATTCATCGTTTAAGTATAATCTGATGGTGGAGCCTTCTTTGACTTTTGTCCCGGCAGCAGGCGATTGCTTCACCACTTTACTGCCAGTTCCAGAAGCATCGATCTTAAGGTTAATCAGTAAGGATTCAAGGTCTGAAACAGATCCCCCTACAAGATTCGGTACTTCAATGGTTTTTGTGTCCAGCCACTGGTACTTCTTTTCAATTTGTCCTTTTCTTTTTTTCACACCCATCTCAGGCAGGCTGTCCCGCATAATATGACCCACAATTGGTGCAGCAACTGTCCCGCCAAATTGAATAGTGCCTTTCGGATTATCTACAGCCACATATACAACGATACTCGGATCATCAGCAGGCGCAAACCCGATAAATGACACAATGTGGTTATTTTCCATGTACTTGCCGTCTTTTACCTTCTGTGCTGTCCCTGTTTTTCCGCCAACTCGATATCCTTCAACAAATGCATTTCGGCCAGTTCCTTGAGCGACTACACTTTCAAGCGCATATCTGATTTCTTTGGATGTTTCTGCTGAAATCACTTTCTTTTTGGCAATCGGTGATTGCTTTTTCACTACCTCTTTTGTGATTGGATCTATCCATTCTTTTGCAATGTACGGCGTGTAAAGTGTTCCGCCATTTACCGCAGCTGCTACGGCAGCTACTTGCTGTATCGGCGTAACAGATACACCTTGACCAAAGGCAGTTGTCGCCTGCTCTACAGGGCCAACCCGGTCCAGCGGGAACAAAATGCCTCGCCCTTCCCCTTGAAGATCGATTCCTGTTTTTTGACCAAATCCGAAATTTTTAATATAGGAAAATAATTTATCCTTTCCTAGACGGTCGCCTAGTTCAACAAAACCGGGGTTACAGGAGTTTTGAACCACTTCTAAAAATGACTGTGATCCGTGGCCGCCTTTTTTCCAGCACCTAAGTCTTGCACCATCAACTGTCACAGAACCGCTGTCAAAAAAATGATCTCGTTTTAAATTGACTTTTTTCTCTTCTAGTGCTGCTGCAAGCGTAATAATTTTAAACGTCGAACCTGGCTCATATGTGCTCCACACCGGTAAATTTCGGTTAAACACTTTCGAGTCAACTGATTGATAATCCGCTGGATCAAAATCCGGTCTGCTCGACATCCCAAGCACTTCACCGTTCTTCGGGTTCATCGCAATTGCAATCATCCCATCTGGGTTATATTTTGCCTGCGCATTGTCTAATTCCCGTTCTATAATGGTTTGCACCTTCGCATCGACAGTTAACTTCATATCAAGACCATCTTTAGGCGGTGTATAATCATCTGCTTCATCTGGCATTTTCTGCCCTTTTGCATCGGAATAGAACTTGACAGAGCCTTTTTCACCTTTTAGGTCATCATCATAATAGGCTTCCAGTCCAAGTAACCCTTGATTATCAATTCCAGCGAAGCCCAGCACATGAGAAAGAAAACTGCCAAACGGATAGTGTCTGATGCTGTCTTCCGCAACATAAACGCCATCTAAATCAAGCTCTCTAACTTCTTTTGCTTTTTCATGAGATACTTTTCTGCCTTCTGGAGAAATTCGTTCGATGGATGTTTTCTTTGTGACGTGCTTGTACGCTTTCTCTTCAGACATATTCAGTACTGCCGCCAGTTTTTTGCTTGTTTCTGCCGGATCTTTAATTTGCCGCGGGACGACCAATATAGATGGGGCACTTTTGTTCGTCGCAAGCTCTACCCCATTTCGGTCCAAAATATCTCCCCTTTCTGGTTCGAACGGGAGGTTCCGGCTCCATGAATCTTTTGCTAAGCTTGTGAGCTTCTCGCCCATAATAAACTGTACATATCCTAATCTAGTATCTATGATGAAAAAAATGATCACCCCAAACAGCAGCACGAAAAGCAATCGTTTTCTCACTGTTACACTTGATACTCGCACGCCCGGTTCACTCCTTACATACATATGGCTTGTTTCCATCATATGCAGGCCCGTCCTTATGTAGAACGTCTCGTCTATCCCGCTTGGCTCGGCAAAAGAAAAAACCTAGCAAGTCGTTTGCTAGGTTTTGCAGTTAATTCGGGCTTTTAAATGTCACAGTGACGACTTTATCTGAAATCTCCGCTCCATTTTTCACACTTTGTTTGACAGCATATCCTTGTCCTTTTGTTTCGATATGCACACCGGAAATGGATGCATATTGAAGGACTTCCCGTCTCGACCAGCCTGTCATATCAGGCATTTTTATCGTTTTTCCTGCTGTTTTCAAGAAAACTTTCTGGCTTTCAGAGAATTCAGAGCCTGCACTTGGCCACTGTCGTTTAATGGAGAGGCCGTCGCCGATGACAACAGGCGTTAAGTTTTTGTTTTTGGCTTCTGTTTCCGCCTGCTTCACTTCTAAATCTAAGAATGAAGGCATTGTTTCTTGCTTCACTTTTTGTTCGCCTGATTTTTTATCGTCTGTTTTTGTTGGTGCAATATTTAAATATAGCAGACTATTTTTCATCACTGGGTTAAAGATTTGTGCAACTGGGGCAGAGCCAGTTTCTGTATCAGACAGCTGCGGCTGCTGTACAGCTACATAAACGAGCAGCTTCGGATCATCTTTTGGCGCCATTCCCATAAATGAAAAGACGTAATCGTTTCTTCCTTTGAGATAACCGCCGGCACCGCCAATTTGTCCTGTTCCTGTTTTCCCAGCAACATCAAATCCTTTGATTTGGTAAGGCTGGCCTGTTCCAATCTTCGAGGAAACCACCTCACCTAAAATGTCACGGACTTGCTTTGCTGTATCAGAGGAAATTGGTTTTCCAGCTACTGTTGGTTCGTGCTGTAAAATCGTTTTGTTTGTGTTCGGGTCTGTAATATGATCAATGACATATGGCTTCATCATCGTTCCGCCGTTTGCTATCGCTGTCGCTGCTTCGATTTGTTGAATCGGTGTAATGGCAGACGCTTGACCGTAAGCCGTCGATGCTTTGTCATATTCGTATCTGTAATTGATTTTACTAGACGCTTCGTTCGGTAAGTCAATACCTGTTTTGTCATAGAAATGGAACTTCTGCAAATATTGTTCGTAGCGCGTGAAGCCTAATTTTTCTTTTGCCAGCTTTGCAAAAGCTACGTTAGACGAACGGAGAACCCCTTCATGAAAGTCAATTTTTCCCCAGCCATTTCCATTGTTGTGATCTCTTACAAGGCCGCCTCCTACTTTATAAGTACCAGATTGATATTTATCATTGCCTTGATAGACCCCTTCTTGGATTGCCGCAGCAAGTGTAAAGATTTTCATCGTTGAACCTGGTTCAAACGCATATGAAATGACATCATTGTTATAATTCGTAATGTCTAATTCATTTAAATTAAAGCTTGGCCGCTGTCCCATCGCGAGCACCTTTCCCGTTTTTGGATCAACGACTGTGGCAATGATTTTCTTCGGTTTATATTTTTTGGCAACCTGCGTCATACTTTCTTCAAGGAACGCTTGGATTTTTTGATCGATGGTCAGCGTGACATTTTTTCCATCCTTCGGAGCGACAATGTCTTCTTTACTATTTGGAAGAGCCCATCCGCTTCTGTCACTGTTATATGTCACATAGCCGTCTTTTTCTTTTAAAAATTTGTTCAGCGCCTTCTCAAGTCCCATCGCGCCTGACATGTCCTTCGTTGCCTCATCTAATCTTGCATAACCGATCAGATTCGATGCAAACATGCCGTTTGGATAATATCGCTTCGTGTCTTTTTCAAATGCGATCCCTGGAAGCTTTAGCTTTTCAATTTTTTCCTTTGTTGAAAAACTGATGTCTTTCCCAGCTTTACCAAACTCCACTTGGAACGCACCTTTAGTATTCAGACGCTTTAAAATTTCGCTTTCACTCATATCAATGACTTTTGACAGCTCTTTTGCTGTCTTTTCTTTGTCAACGACATGCATTGGGTGCTTTGGATCGACCGTCATTTTCTTGCTCATGATCGCAATGAGCTTATAGACAGACGTATCCTCGGCAATCACATTCCCATTTCGGTCTAAAATAGACCCTCTTTTCGCTTCAAGTGTTTTCTTCGATTGATATTGTTCATTTGCCTTTGCGGCTAACACTTGGCCATCGACCGTTCCTGTAATCTGAATATAGATAAAACGTGCAAGGATGATAAAGAAAAACAGGGCGAAGCAAATACTCGCAATTGCCGCGCCTCTGTTCATCATTTTATTCTTTTTAGGCATCGCCATCTTAATCGACCTTCTTAACATCTTTCGAAATTCTTAAGCCTGCTTTTTTCGCAGTATCAATGACTCTCTCTGGTTCACTCAGCAAGTCTTTTTCTTTTTGAAGCTCAGTGATCTTCTTCGATTCTAAAGATACTTGCTGCTCTAATTTCTGGACTTCGATATTGGCGTGATAGACAGCAAAGGCTTTAGAAATGATGAGAATGGAGCTGCACATAAGAGCCATGACAAACATGACAAGTAAGATTTTTTCACCAAGTGTGATAGAACCTCTTCTTTTAATAACAACCGATTGGCCTTGCTGCTCTGTTTGATATTGTTTTACTTCTCTTTGGTAAGCCAAATTACTCATAAGAAACCTCCTTTTTATCATCATCTATGGTGTCGTTTTACTTTTTTTCTGCAATTCGGAGCTTCGCTGAACGGGCACGGTTGTTATGTTCCAGCTCTTGTTCTGATGCAACGATTGGTTTTCTCGTGATCAGCTTCAGCTTTGGTTCAAGTCCTTCTGGAATCACTGGTAGTCCGTGCGGAAGTTCTGGAAGAGAAGACATTTCTTTAAATGTACTTTTACAAATCCGGTCTTCAAGTGAATGGAATGTAATGACAGAAATCCTCCCCTTCGGATTGAGTAACTCTATTGCTTGTTCTAGTGCTTCTTCAAAAACTTTCAATTCATCATTGACGGCAATTCGGATCGCTTGAAACACTCTTTTTGCTGGATGTCCGCCAGTTCGTCTTGCAGGTGCGGGAATTCCTTCTTTGATAATGTCGACAAGCTCACCTGTTGTTTCAATTGGTGCTTTTTTTCTAGCTTCTTCAATTTTGCGTGCGATTTGCTTGCTGAATTTTTCTTCCCCATATTTGTAGAAAATCCGAACTAGATCTTCAAATGGCCATTCATTCACCACTTGTTTTGCCGACAATGCGGCTGTTTGATCCATTCGCATGTCAAGAGGTGCATCATGGTGATAACTAAAGCCCCTCTCTGGTGTGTCGAGCTGAGGAGATGAAACCCCAAGATCAAAAATCACACCGTCTACGCTTGTAATGCCTTGTTCATTCAGACGTTCTTTTAAATATCGGAAGTTGCTCTTTATGAAAAGAATGTTCGCTTTTGAATCTGCGAGCTTCTCTCGTGCATGATCCAGTGCAGCATCGTCTTGGTCAAATCCAATCAATGTACCTTTTTCTGATAGTTGAGATAGTAAATATGAGCTATGACCTGCTCCGCCCAGCGTGCAGTCTACATATGTACCGTCTTCTTTGACGTTTAAACCGTCAACTGTTTCTTTTAATAATACTGTCTCATGTTGAAACATGATGTTATGGTCCCACCTTTTTCAAATAGAAATGAATGTGTAGAAAGCTTGCTGCACAAGGGATTATTATATATCAAACCCAATCATGTTTTCAGCAATTTCAGCAAAAGAATCTTCTTGCTCTTCTGTATATTGTTCCCAGATCGACTTACTCCACAACTCAATTCGATTTGAAACGCCGATGACCACACATTCTTTTTCGAGTTTTGCATATTGGAGTAGGTTTGATGCGATGTTAATGCGCCCCTGCTTGTCCAGATCACATTCAACTGCGCCGGAGAAGAAGAACCGGGTAAACGCACGTGCATCTTTTTTCGTTAGCGGCAGTGCTTTGAGTTTCTCTTCAATTAGTTTCCACTCACTCATAGGGTAGCCAAATAAACATTGATCAAGCCCTCTCGTCAGCACAAACTGTTCTCCGAGACCGTCTCTAAATTTAGCAGGGATGATCATGCGCCCTTTTGTATCAATCGTATGTTGGTATTCACCCATGAACATGATAATCAGAGCCCCACTTTCTCACCCTTACTCTCCACTATCCACCACTTCTCTCCACAAAACTTATTTTACACTGTTTCTACATAAAAAAAAACCCTGAACTAGTCAGGGTTCATTAAAACTTTATTTCAAAGTTTGACAATTTGCTGCTTGTTTTGAAATGAAAATGGCAGATTTTTGAACGTTTTGAAGAATTCTGGACCATATTTGTTTAAAAAGTACATGATATTCCAAATTCTTTCTTGCGGGGCATCTAATGGTTTTAAGCTGTTTTCAATCCGTTCAAAATCTCGAAGGATATAACCTTCCTTTTCTTCCACACGCTGCGCCACCTTTTGATAAACAAATTGAAGCTGATCTTCGATAAATTTGGCATTTTTATCTAGCAGCTGCTCGAAGTTTGGTTCAACCTTCAGTGCTTCTTGCCTCAATACACCATGAGCATTCGCTAATTCACGTTTCGCTTGATCAACGGCTTGAACAAAGCTGTCTGGAAGGCTTTGCTCAAAGTGAGCCTCTTTCTTTTCTTTTACTCCGTTTGTGAGCACTTCTTCTAGAGAAAGTTCTCTGACCGGCAGCTTCTTATCGATGTGCCTTTCAAGAATGGTCACGTGCAGTCTTGGAAGAACAGGTGCCATCTTTAATTCAAAATGCTCAAAGATTCCTTTCAGTTCTCCCCAATAGTTGACTTCACCGTGTCCTGCCATAAAAGCAAGTGTTGGGAGAAGGGTTTCCTGCATTAAGGGACGCGTCACCACATTGTTGCTAAACCGTTCTGGGTGCTCCTCAATTTCCTGCAAAAGCTCTTCTTTTGTCCACGTAAGCCCCACTTCTGATATAGAAAACTGGCCGTTTTCTTTTTCAATAAGGAAACGCTCTTCATCATATTCGTAAAACAGGTTCGCTTGATTGTCACCAGCTTCAATGATCGGCTGATATCCCGCTCGTTTCATGGCAGCCTGCGTTTCATTCAAACGAGCTGTGACTGCATCATTTGTCTCGACAATGTGCTTGAATAACGTACGCTCAAGTGGTTTGACGCCTAAGTCTCCTGAATTAAATAGAAGCAGTCCATCTTCTTCAAAAAGGTCGCATACAATCCATTCAAAGAAATCCGTAAACGTTTGTGATTTGCGTAAACATCGAAGAAGCTTACCAAGCAAGTCATTAGTATACGCAGATTCTTCATACGTTGAAAACACATCGCGGAGCCATTTCTCTGTTTTTTCTTGATGCAGAGGTGTTCTTTTGGCCGCAGTTTTTTTGACGTTATGTAATGGCAGCTTTTGCTTGACTGGACCTTTTTCGCCGGATGTGTAGACAAAATTAATTTCATCTACGTCATGATCCTCACCTGCTACCCAAAAGACTGGAATCACAGGAACGCCAAGCGCTGATTCTTTTTCTTTTGCGAACTGAATAATGGATATGATTTTATGTATGGTATAAAGCGGTCCTGAAAGTAGGCCTGCCTGCTGTCCTCCAACCACCATGACACTCCGCTTGTCACGGATCTTTTCAATGTTCTGACGCATCGCTGCCGATTCAAACTTTGCGTGGTATGCGCTCATATAATCTGCTAAAGCCTCGCGCGGGAAGCTCATTTCCATGAGATCGTCGTATCTCTTTTTCCATGTGCCTTCAGAATGTATATCATAATCAAAAAAAGCAGTCATCTCTTTTTTTTCTTCTATATAATCACGTATGAATAAATTCTGACTTCGGATGGAAAGTTCAGTCAATTGCATGTTTAGAACTTCCTTTCTTCAATAAATAGTTAGTTTCCCGAAAAAAGTATAGCATGTAAATGAGCTCACTCAAAAGATTTTGTTTGCTTTTTTTCCAATACTTCCAAGCTTCGATTGAAGAAAGTAAGATGTGGCGCCAGAATCTCTTGAGCTTGAGCCTTTTTTAAAAGATAGCCAACGATGGCTTTTCTTTCGGTTTCACGGCCTTTGACGATATCTTGAAGCATCGACGATTGATTGGCGGCCGTTTTTTTACAAATTGAAACGACGTGTGACCAGAGCTGCTCTTTTTCAGCCAGACCTAAAATGGACATTGCTTCTTCAAATGCACATTTCATCATGTATTCATATGAAGGATTTGCGATCAATTCTCCATTTTTCACATGCAATAAAGCCGTGAGCGGGTTAATGCATACATTGACTAGCAGTTTTTCCTCCAGCACTTTTTTCCATTCATCCGTATAAATCATCTGAAAATGGGCCGGCGTTTCATTCAAATCATTTCTCACATCATCTGTATCCTCAGGATGAAAAGCTCCCCACTTGATGACACCGATCCCTGTATGGTTCACTGCATGGTCTGATACCTTCATGGCGCCGTGCTCTACGACACCTATATATATCGAATGCGACGTGTCCCAGTTTTCTAAATCTAATAAGTGGGCCATGCCATTTTGTAAAAATAAGATTCGCTGACGAGGTAATGTTGATAGTTCATCAAGCACCTCTTGCAGATGGTGATATTTCACTGTCACAATCAGCAGATCAAATACTCCTGTAATCCCTGCCCTTGCCTCCACAGACGCCCGGAATGTCTCTCCTTTTACCGTTCGCTTAATTCCTGATGTTCGAATCTCCTCTGCTTGTTCTTTTCTTCTTGTCAAAACAGTGATGTCATGATGCTGTGATAAATAACTGGCACAAAGCAGACCAATCGCACCGCCGCCAATGATTCCAATGTTCAACTGCCGCACTTCCCTTTTTCTGTTTACTTCATCATATCAACCATTTTAACAGTTTCAAGCCGCGATGCAAAAAGCAGATAGCGCGCCGTGATTGAATTTTTTTAATTTAAAAACTATAATAATAAGTGTAAAAACTTTTTAAGGCGGATGGGATGAAAACGCCTTCAATGACATCACTGTCGACATTATGTGTGTAAGGGGGAAGATCATATGACACAAGTAAAACGACTTCTAATCAATTACAAAACTTTAGAGGAATTTAAACAATTTAAAGAATATGGCATACAAGAACTATCCATGCTTGAAGACCTTGAAAGTAATATGATTGAAAATGACAGCAATTCTCCATTTTACGGGATTTATTTTGGAGATAAGCTGGTCGCACGTATGAGCCTTTATCAAGTGGACGGTTCGACGACAACGTATTTTGACCACAATCATGATTATTTAGAGCTGTGGAAGCTGGAAGTGCTTCCTGGGTATCAGCGTAAAGGGTACGGCGAGGCACTTGTTGATTTCGCCAAATCTTTCGGATTGCCAATCCGGACCAATCCTCGCGTCAAATCTGCCGGTTTTTGGGATAAAATGGGCTTTGAAGCGGTCAAATATGATATGGAACGCGACAAAGGTGAAAATCCACTCATCTGGGAACCTGCCCATATCCAAAAAAATACAGGTGAATCTGCTTAATACTGACGGCAAAACGCCCCTCCTTTCTCTGTGAGGGGCGTTTTCTTATTTAGCATATTCTTTTAAGTTGATATTCTGTTTGACTCTTTCAACAATCCCAATGAGTGCCCGGTAATCTTCTTCTGTCATTTTTAATTGCCGCTTCAAGTGTTCATTTTCTTCCGTGAGCGACTTCAGTTGATGCTGCGTGTCCGCTAGTTCTTCGCGTAAATCAGCAGAGCCAGCAGGTTCTTTTTCAAGCTGCTCTAAGAACTGAATCACTTCTCGCAAGGTCAATTCAGCCTGAACTGAAGTTGCCTTTTCTTCTATCGTTAACGTATTTTGTGGTAAACCCGAGGAATGAATCCCAATCTTTTTACGCAGTTCTTTCCGCTGTTTTTTCGCCAGCTCAATGCCTGCCTGATATTGTTTTCTGACGTATGAATTCCACCTGAATCCACATGCTGCAGCCGTTCTTGACAACGCTTTTCCGACTTCTTCAAATGCGGAAAGCTGCGTTCCTCCATCTCGAATGTGTCTTAAGACGACTTCTGCTAAAAGTAAATCTTCATCTTGCGTCCATGCGTCCTGCCTTGTAATCGTCAATTGATCATCCCCCCTGAATCTGAATACCACATCATATGCGCTTACTAGAGTAGATAGACTATTTGCAGGAGAGAAACCTAAAAAATAGACAAATAAAAAAACGCAAGGGAAGATTCCCTTACGCTTTTTTATCAAGCATTAGTTGCTTTTTACGTCTTTGCCTTTGTATGTTCCGCAAGATTTGCAGACACGATGAGAAATTTTCATTTCACCGCATTCTGGGCAAGCTACCATACCAGGTACTTGTAGTTTGAAATGCGTACGACGCAATCTTTTTTTCATTTTAGAAGTTCTTCTAAAAGGTACAGCCATTATTCCCACCTCCTTAAAGAGTTAAGATTCATTATTTTCTTCTAAGAGCTTCTTCAAGCCTTCCAGACGCGGATCAATTCGGTTTTGATGTGCATCTTCCGAAATGACCGCCCAGTCATTCCCTTCCTGTGGTGCAGCACCTTTTACGTCTGTTTGGTCGCAAAAGATTTGCATCGGCACTTCAAGAAGAATTTCTTCCTTGACTATAGGCGTTAAGTCGATGATATCGTCTTCTACAACAGATACGTCTTCATCTTCTATATCGTCTGTCTTATGAAGTACAAATAGTTCTTTCGTTGAAATCGCAAATGGATAATTTACATCAACAAGCGTTCTTGAACAAGGCAATGTCATTTCACCTGTGATGGTTAAATCAAATGCGACTTGCTTTGATTCGATCACTCCAGTCCCTTTCACCTCTACTGGTGAAATGCGACGTATATCTGAATGAAGGCTAGTAAGTTCATTTAAGTCAACCGTCTCATGAAAATCGAAGCTGTTTTTAGCTTTTTGATGTAACTGATAAACTGTCCATTTCAATTGTATCACCTCTAAGAGCAACAAACATGATTATAGCTTTCATCATGCTATTTGTCAATATTTTTTCTTTACAGTCCTTTGTGATGTCAGAGCGTTGTTTGACATCAGTTCACGGAATGCCTACACTGAAAAAAATGGGCTTCATTTTTCCCTTATGCTACTGTAGCATAGACCATTTAACCATAGCAAGAAAGGCGGAACATCTATTGAAAGCAACAGGAGTCGTTGTCGAGTACAATCCATTTCATTATGGGCATGCCTATCATGTTCGCCAGGCGAAAACACATACCTCCTCAGATGTAGCCATTGCCGTCATGAGCGGATCTTTCCTCCAGCGCGGAGAACCTGCTATCGTCTCCAAATGGGCACGTACAAAAATGGCATTGCAAAACGGTGTAGACATCGTATGTGAGCTTCCATACATCTATGCAGTGCAAAAGGCAGAAACCTTTGCAAATGGCGCTGTGTCCATTTTAGACGCTTTAAAATGCCGCTCCCTTTTTTTCGGAAGCGAGGATGGGGACATTAAAGCATTTGAGCGAACAGCGCACGCTTGGCATGAAAAAAAAGAAGAAATTGACCTTTTCACAAAAGCAAAGGTCAAAGAAGGGCTTAGTTATCCGGCAGCCTCTGCCGCTGCGTTTCAAAAGATCATTGATCCTAAACACTTACTGGATCTGTCTAAGCCCAATAACATTTTAGGCTTCCACTATGTCAAAGCCATCTTAGAGAGATCTCCTCACATAGAGCCCTTTACCTCTCAAAGAATTGCATCCGGTTATCATGATCAAGAGCTTCCTAAACATCAGAAAATTGCAAGCGCGACAAGCATCCGAAAAGCCTTAAAAGAGAACGGGTCATTTGAAACTGTCGCCTCTTATCTCCCGGAAGCTTCGCTTAAGCAATTGCATGACTATTATTCTTCTTATGGTCTTTTACATACGCAAGAAGACTATTTCAGCTTCTTAAAACATATGTTTCACACCATGGATACAGCAGAATTAGAAGGCATCTATGAAATTGAAGAAGGCATCGAACACCGCATGCAAAAGGCGATCACACATGCGTCCACCTACGAGGAATATCTATCACTTGTGAAAACAAAACGATATACGTGGACAAGGCTGCAGCGGATGAATACACACCTTTTAATGAGGGTGAAGAAAACTGTTATGCATGAGCTGCTAAAGAAGAAACACACGCCATACATTCGTTTACTTGGTATGTCAAAGAAAGGACAGCAATACTTATCACTTGTCAAAAAAGAATTGGACGTACCGCTTGTCAGCAAGCTGTCTTCCTTTTCACACCCTGCCCTTGATCTTGACATTCGCGCTTCCCGCGTCTTCAGCCTTCCCATCAGCGAACCAATGCAAACAAAGTTAACAGAAGCAGAATTTAAAACCTCACCGATCCGCTATGATGAAGAGACTGGTCTCTTCCAATCTCGATAAAAAGAGCAGCCTTTGATGAAGGCTGCTCTCTGATTGTTGACAAAGGGCTAAAATGATCTTTATTTTATCCCTTTGTCTTCTTTTCAGCGTGATAGAAAACCTTTGAAGTCTAGGAAGGGCGAGCACCGGAACGGAGCGAATTTGACATTCGTGAGTACCGGCGCAGAGACCTGACACCGAATGCGAGGGTTTGTCTACACGCTGAGAGCAGCCTAAGGCTGCTCTTTTTTCACTTAAGATGATTTCTCTTTTAACTTGTTTAAATAGTTCAGTGCGTCCTGCATTGTGTCCACAGGAACGATTTTCATATTACTTTTAATATCTTTCGCTGTTTTCACTGCATTTTTGTAGTCTGAATTTGGATCACCTTTATCGTTTGGTGCAAAGAAGATATCTTTTCCTGCTTTATCTGCTGCAACAACCTTTTGATCAATTCCGCCAATTGGCCCGACCGTACCATCAGCGTCTATCGTTCCAGTCCCTGCAATCGCATAGCCATGTGTTTCGTCTTCTTTTGTCAGCTGATTATAAATTTCAAGTGACATCATTAAACCTGCCGACGGGCCGCCGATATTTTCAATATCCACCTTAATAGATGGCGACACTTTCACATCTCGGTCTGTAAATAAAGATACGCCAATTCCGACTCGATTCGGCTCTTCTTTAAAAGGCTTCAACTTCACTTTCTGCGTGATATCCTTGCCGTTGCGTTCAAGGACAAAACGGACAGATGTACCAGCTTTTTGACGGCTGATATACGACACCATTTTATCAGCAGAATCATACGTCTTGCCATCAACGCTTTTAATCCGGTCGCCCACTTCAATTTTGCCGTAAGCAGGCATGCCTTTCATGACGTAGCTCGCATATACCCCATTAAACGTATAATCTACTTTTTTGCCTGCTTTTGTATACGCTGCAATCATGGCATTTTCTTGAGAGCTTTTCATCAGCTGAAGCTGTCTTTTCATATAATCTTCATCCGACTCTCCGTCCGCTTTAATATTTTCTTCTGGGACGATTTCGTCATATTTATTCATTTTCGCAAGCAAATACGTATACGGATTGGCTGGACCTACTTTTATCGTCATAAGAGAGAAGCTGCCCTTCTCGCCGTATCCACCATCCACTTGAATGTGAGGGGCAATCTCTGTTGCATCACCCGGCTTTGTCACGTAATATGGCAGTTTAACAAAAGTTAAGCCAAATAAGACAAGAACAACGATAAAAAAGCTGAGCCAGCGAATATTCAATTTTTTCATTCGATTAACACTCCCATTTATCAATGACATCTTTCAGTTCACCTGCTAATTGGTCTGCGGCGAGCTCACCGGCCTCAATCATCTCCTGAACCTGTGTGAATGAACTGGAGCTGAATGTTTCAAGCCTCGGCCGAATCATGAGATCTGCATGAATGGTTTGATGACGGACCAATTCATTTTGAAGGATGTCCAAACTTTGCATAATCACATCCGATAATCTCGTCGCCTTTTCTGTTTTTTTCACCCTAGATACATCAGAGGCGATAATAAAGTCTGCGCCCATTTCTTTTAAAACAGACACAGGAATGCGGTCAACAACCGCTCCATCCACTAGCTGTCTGCCGCCCATTTCGTGAGGAACAAACACGCCTGGAATGCTGATGCTTGCTCTGACTGCTTGTGAGACAGACCCTTCTTTAAACACAACCTTTTCCCCTGTCTCGAGGTCACAGGCAACCACCGCAAGGGGCATTCTTAATTCTTCGAATTTTTTCCCATATGTAAACGTGTGAATCAGCTGCAAAATTCGATTTCCTTTTAAAAGACCGATTTTTGGCAGTGTATAGTCAGCATAATACTTTCTTCTGAAGACAAGTGCAAGTTTTTTCATTTTTTCTACGTCTTGTCCTGCCGCATAAAAGCTCCCAACAAGTGCGCCAATACTGCTTCCAGCGATCATATCTACCTGTATCCCTTGCTTCTCAAGACTAGACAAAACCCCGATATGCGCCATTCCCCTCGCACCCCCGGAGCCTAGTGCAAGCCCGATGATCGGTCGCTTCATGAAAATCCACCCTCCTCTTTCTATGCATATATACGAATCTATAGGTCTAAACATGCCCCTACTGCTCGTATAGTAATAGAAGACAGGCTCGGCTAGTTTCTTTTTCTATAATCACGAGCTCGCCAATAGATCATAACGGCAAGGGGCGAAATCTCCATGAAAAAATGGAACACTCTGTTCATCGCTGCTTTTTTTATTTTCTTAACAGCCACTGTGATTACACACCCACAAGCCTCTTTGCAAGCATCGAAAAATGGACTTGCAATGTGGTGGGAGGTTGTATTTCCATCATTGCTTCCTTTTTTTATTTTGTCCGAGCTATTAATTAGTTTTGGGATTGTCAGATTTGTCGGGGTATTATTAGAGCCATTTATGCGCCCCATCTTCCGGGTGCCGGGTGTAGGGGGATTTGTACTGGCTATGGGAATGGCTTCAGGGTTTCCTTCTGGTGCGAAATTAACGACAAGACTGAGGCAGGAAAGGCAGCTGACGCGGATCGAAGCAGAGCGTCTCGTTTCCTTTACAAATTCATCGAATCCATTGTTTATTTTCGGTGCAGTGGCTGTTGGTTTTTTTCATCATCCAGCTTTAGGCATTGTATTGGCCAGCGCTCATTATTTAGGGAATCTCGCTGTTGGTGTGACGATGAGGGGATATAAAGCGCGGCATGATGCACACCTAAGAAGCCGAAAGAAGTTTTTATTCCCGCCGTTTAAAGAGGCATTCAATGCTCTTCATACAGCAAGACTCGCAGAGAAAAGACCGCTCGGCCAAATTTTAAGTGATGCAGTCATGTCATCAGTCCAAACACTCTTTATGATTGGCGGCTTTATTATCTTATTTTCTGTGTTTAGCAAAATGCTGTCAGTTGTCCATGTGACAGACCTTTTATCCATCGGGCTCGGATATATGCTGCAAACGATGCATCTTCCGCCAGAATTAGACCTTGCCATGATTGCCGGTTTATTTGAAATCACATTAGGAAGCCAGATGACGGGGTCACAGGAAGTCACCCTTCTCGCTAAAACCATTGTCGTCAGCTTTATTTTAGGATTCAGCGGGTTTTCTGTTCAAGCCCAAGTCGCCGGCATTTTAGCGGCAACCGATATCCGCTTTAAACCGTTTTTCTTCGCCCGTTTGCTTCACGGAATTTATGCAGCTGTTTTTGCCTTTTTATTATTCAAGCCTCTTTATGTCTCTCGATCAGACATGGCTCTCCCAGCGGGTGCCTTTGATGCAAGCCAGCAGGTCGTCATGTTCAGCAGCGTGCTTTGGAATCAGCTTGTGAAAGCCGGTCCCTTCATCACACTTTGCAGTATGATAGTGTATATCGCGCTATACTATCGGAAATTAAAAAATGGATGAGTGCCGGGTGCACTCATCCATTAAATTTTTCCTTCAGCGCTGCTTCTACCTCTTTTGGTACAAGATCGTTGACTGCTCCATGATATTTCGCTACTTCTTTGACAATGCTGGAGCTTAAGAAAGAATATTGATTGTTGGTCATCATAAAAAACGTTTCAATTTCATCGTCTAACACTTTGTTCATTGAGGTGCCTTGCATCTCATACTCAAAGTCCGTCACAGCTCTTAGTCCGCGTAAAATGACTTTGGCTTCTTTTTGCTTCGCATAATCAACAAGCAGGCCGTGAAACGATTCAACTTTGATATTTGGCAGCTCCTTCGTTGCTTGGCGAATAAGCTCACACCGTTCTTCAACAGTAAATAATGGTTTTTTAGATGAATTATTTAGTACACATACATACACTTCATCAAAAATCTTTGCACCTCTTTTGATGATATCCAAATGCCCCAATGTAACTGGATCGAAGCTGCCCGGACAAACGGCTATGTTCCCCATGCTAATTTCCCCGCTTTCTATAGATCGTAATACCAGTCAATCCGTACAGTTCCTGTCTTGTGATGTGGAGCTGCCCTGCTTCTTCTGGCAGCTTCACATCTTTATCATGCTCACACACGATCACGCCGTCATCTGTTAACAAGGCGTGCTCGTCAATCATTTCAAGAAGTGCTTTTAGCTGTTGATCTTTATAGGGCGGATCAAGGAAAATGGCTTGAAAGGATTCCTCTCGTTTCACAACAGCTGCAAGTGCACGCTTTGCTTCATTTCGAAACACTTCACTTTGATCCATTAGCGACAATTGATTCAGGTTTCCTTTAATCGTCTGAATCGCCTTTATATCTCGATCAACAAATATGCAATGATCGAATCCTCTAGAAAGCGCTTCAATCCCTAAACCACCGCTTCCTGCAAATAAATCAAGAGCCCATCCGCCATCAAAATACGGGCCGATCATATTAAATATTGATTCTTTTACTTTATCTGTCGTCGGTCTTGTTGATTGACCTGGTACCGCTTTAAGTGTGCGGCCTTTTCTCGTTCCAGAGATGACTCTCATTTTTCCACCACTTTTTCTACTTGCTTCTATTCGTCATTGTTTATGACAAAAAATTCAACATTATCTTACCACATCACTCCTCAAGGAACAATGCACTGATATTCATTCATTTTCTATGTATAGATCAAGAAATCCGGGGTCATACTATTTATAACAGCATCTGATGTGGTGCTGTTGCCAACCGCGGAGAAGACTTACGTTTCCCCATAAGTTCTTCCTCCGGTTTCTCCTCTCCCTTTGCCTTCTCCTTAATGAATCATTAAGAATAGAAGGACCCCGCGGGTGATGCCGCGGGGATTTTTTTGTGTCTTTAAAAGCCCACCTTATAATCATACTCTTTTGCTTTGTCCAATTTGGATTCGTACTCTAATTTAATAAAAGGTTTATATGAAGGCTCAACACGTTTCACAAATGGTAACGAGCTGAGTTTAGCCATATGGCGCTCAAGATCATCCATATCACAATAGATCACAGCATATTTCATTTTCCTTGAAATATAGTGAACATTCCCGAATTTTCTTAGCGCTTTTGACTGCTTTAACGAATGCAGCCAGACGACCATCCCTTGACGTTTGGTTTCCATCTTTTCACCTGCCGCTTTTCAATTCTTTTCATTCATTATGTAAAAGACGAGACATTCAAGTCTCGTCAAGATACTTTACAGCCGCAGCTGCCACCTGATCCACAGCCACCGCCGCATGATGATAGACCATCAAAATATGGGTTCCCTGTTGGAACTTTAATATATGCTGATACAGCTTGACCGATTTCAATACTAATCTCATCTAAGATGGATTGAATCGCTGTTTCTGCTTTTTTGAAATCAACCACTGTATCGTGAAGATCTAGCTTTCTTTTGACCTCACGCATTTCCTTTGAGATCGTTCTATAGTCCGGATGATATTTGCCGAACCGCTGCACATCCTCATACTGCTCTTTTACTTTTGTAAAATGGGCAATAATTTGTTGGGCTTCTTCGTCTTGCTGGAGACGCTTAAAGCAGTTGCGGTAATGTTCAGCCTCCTCCGACTGAAGAATCATGGCAGCCAATTGATTTGCTTCCTCTTGGAGCTCCACAGATTCGATTGTCGCATACATAAATGTTGCACCTCCAATTCATAGTTTACCACGAAACCTATGGATCAGAAAATGCTTTTACGTGACAAATACATCCCATGTTTCTCTTTTCTGTTTATATTCTGGATGACGGGAATTCAGCACAACAGTCATTTTATGCTTTCCTTTTGAAAGATGCTTGACCACAAATGCCGCGGTATACTCATTCCCTGCACGTTTCCCGTCTACATACACTGTAAAATATCCCGCCTTCTCGTTCTTTTTCAGACGCTCTGGCTGAAGATGAAAATCTTGAAGTGTACTTTCTATATAGACAGACGACCCTTGCACTTTGTATTTCAAAAAGCCTTGCTGCTTCATTTCGCTTTGGGCTTGCTGCATGACTGGTACTGCTCGGTCATGCTTAATCACTTGCTCTTCTCCATGTTGACTTTGACACCCGGTGACAAGAAAAAGCAATGCGCCTATTGACAGCATCCATTTCATCATCTGATTCTCCTTTCATCTACTTTTATAGGATGCTCAGGAAATAGACATCTTAATCAACTCAAAAAAAGCCTCAACCGGCTCCATTTTGATTGCGCATTGCTTGGAACATTTGAATCATCATTTCAGCCATTTGGACGCTATTGCTCAACTGACTCACACGATGAGGAATGGTTTTTTCGTAAAAGTTCATTTTATCTAATTCAAAGGACGTTAGATTTTCAGGATGTCGCGTCAGCTGTCTGTACCAGATAGGACGCTGCCTTATGAATTTGATTCGCTCCTCTTCGGCCATGACAAATTCCTGTACTTCTTTTCGCACCAGAAGCATCCCCTTTCACTTAATCTTTCCTGAAGGAGAATGGGTGCTGACTGCCTCCAGATGAACCTTTCTTTGAACCATTGGATGAAAATTGGCCGAGCAAGCTTTGTAAAGAGGAAATAGACTGGCTCATTTTGTTAATCTGTTCATTCATTTGATCAGCGTCCATTTTTTTCACAGCAGAAACCATTTTAGACATAAAATCTGCTTTTCCTGCTTCACTTGGCTTAGAGACTTTTTCTTCTTTCGCATCTTCTGATTTCGATTGCCGGTAAGGTGACCACATCTCATCTTCCTCACCAAACATGACCCAATTCTCGTATACACTTTGCCAGCTTTTTTCTTGCGTTTGCACTTCTTGAATTAACTTCGGATGGCGTCTGACGAATTGTTTAAATTCATCAATGGATGTTTGTTTATGCTTGTTTGTCATATCCTCACCCCCCATACAAATGCCTACTATACTATATACACCAGCATCTGTTTTGGTGAGCCTCTTTTTAACCATCAAAAAAACAGCTGCGACCATGCAGCTGCTTTCGTTTAAGAAGTTTTCTTGATGAAATTTTGGGTGTAATATTTTTCTTTCACCCCTACGCCAAGATGCGTGTAATCTTTATTTAATAACGCCTTCCTGTGACCTTCACTATTGAGCCAGCCCTCTACCGCTGCAGGTCCATCGACATAGTTATAGGCAATGTTTTCACCTGCGAGCTGAAAGCCCACCTCGCCTCTTTCTAACCGATCTTTCAGCGTACCGTATTTTTTAGATTCATGGGAGAAATAATGATTCTCTTTCATGTCCTCACTATGCATGAATGCCACTTCAGAGGTTTCATCATCCCACTTTAAGATCGGCAGGTTGTACTTATGGCGGATAATATTGGTCATATCAAAAATTTGTTTTTGACTGGAAGCTTCGATATCTTTCCACTTTTCGCCTGATATCGCTTCAGGTTCTACCAATTGACCTCGGTAGACCACCTCATACGGCTTTTGTTTCACAAATGTATCTGCGTTGAAGGCCCTGATACTTGAAAGGGTGCTTTCAAACTTATCCATGTAAAGCTGAACATACACATCATCTCCCACTTTCACAGTAGGTCTTGTATTCATATCATCTTCTGAGAATTCAAAGCGGTATGAATTTTGTTCATCCTCCACATGAATGTAAGGTGCAATTTGTGTTTTCTTAAATACTTCACTCGTGGCTTGACCGATTTTAAACGGTTCTACATTCAGACCGTCTCCTGTTGCAAACAAGGTCACCACTTTACTATCCTTTACCCCTACTTGAATATAGTGCTTCTTCGATTGGTTGTAAATCCACCAGTCATAATCATATGCGGAAGGATCAATTCGATCTGGTTCTCCCAGCTGTTTAAGCACTTCGTTTGAAGATTTCCCCATAAAGGACATGAGCCCCTTTTTTGGGATGTTGATCGGCTTATCGCTAGATGTTTCTTCATTAGACACCTTCGGTTCATTGCTGTTTTCTTTTTCTGGTGAAGATCCATATTGAATAAACAGAACGTACGTTCCAGATATAATCAGGAGGATGAGGAGTGTTTTGAGCACAGTTTTCAAATAAACACCTCCGTTAAATTGGCAAGGTACAAAAAGTACCTTCTACTGTCATTTAAACAAAACTTGCTCCATTTATCAACGACAATACAGCCTATTTAACACGAATTTAAAATATGCCCCTCTTAATGAAGAAATCCTTGTCCATGATCTTGATCCTGTTGAGAGATTTCTGTCAGTGCCTCTCCCGCGCGATCATTTGATAAATCTTCGACTGATAAATCTCCAAGAGCGACAATCCCTGTTAATGCGCCGTTTTTCACAACGGGAATGCGGCGGAGCTGATGCTCTGACATGAGCCGGACAATTTCTTCAAGTGTTGCATCTTCTTCAGCTGTTAATACTTCCTTTGTCATCAGCGAGCCTACTTCCTGTGAGTTTGGCTTTTTTTCTGCAATGCCTCTAAGCACAAGGTCACGGTCTGTCACTATTCCTACGAGCTGATCTCCGTCAACCACTGGAATGGCACCAATATCAGCATCTCTCATTTTGACTGCTGCTTCATACGTATTGTCATCTTGATTACATGTCACTACTTTTTTGGTCATAATATCTTTGATTTTTTTCGTTTTCACGTTGATTCCTCCATCCGTTATTTTCTTTATTACTGTAACCAGCTTATAAAAGAACATACCTTTCACAGTTGAAAGTTTAACGCTTTCATACTATGATTGTCAGTAAAGGGAAATTTTATAAGGAGGGGTTTTGGGTGAAATTTGAAGGTACGGGGATTGAAAAGGTATCAGCTGACTTAAATAAATTAGATTTCATTATGGAAAGTGAAGGATTTGTACGAGCCGATCAATGGGATTATGAGCGTGTGACATACGACAGAAAGTACAGCATGGTAGAGGGAACCTTTTATTTACGGATTTCCGGCTACGCTACTGAAGGAGATGTCGGTTCCAAAAAGGCACACATTCAGCTTCTAACACCGTTACTAGGAAAACACTATTATCCACATGGCGTTGAATACGGCGAAGGCGAAGAATTCCCTAAGTCTCTCATCCAATCAAGCAAAAAAACACTTGCACAGCTGAAGGAAAAACTAGAAGCCATGACGGCTGAAGCATAAAACAAAGGGCTGAAATATTCTTTATTTTAGCCCTTTTTCTAAGATGAAAGCACAGCCAGATGGCTGTGCTTTTTTTATTCATATTTCGGAATAAGCGCATCTGGTACGGCATCTTTTGCTCTTTCTTTTCTTGCCCAGTCAAAAAAGACAACAGCAAGAATAGAGCCGTACACAATCTCCTGAATAATTTTCATCAAAATCGCACCTAGCTGCTGGTCCTCTAGCAGCGGCAAGGTATGGAACATATCAGGGCCAGTGAGAGCAAGGCCTGCAAGCATATCACTTGGCACACATAAATGCAGTGCTTGTATCCATGCGCCGGCATCTGAATAGGTTGCATAGATCGGTGCTTCACTAAACATGATGAGTGCACAGGCCGGTGTCATCAATATCCCGTCTGCCATGATATATCCAAGCTTCAAAATACCTGTGATCTGCGGCTGACTTTGAACTTTATGAACAAGCGGCCACCACATGAAAAAGGCAGCGATAAAAATAACCACCGTCATCACTGCGTGGTAAAACGGATCTGTTTTCACAAAATCAAACACAAGCGGAATGTGATACAGCGAAAACAAGCCGTTAAACCCAAGCAGTGCAATTAAAGGTTTGGAAAACAAACGGAAAACAGCTTGAATACCTGGTGTTTGAATAATCCGCTCCCAAATGGCTGGAGGCAATCCTGTAATAAGGAGAGGCGGGATGACTAAGTACAGCACCGCCATTTGCGCCATATGTGCACTAAACATAATATGCCCCATTAAATCAATTGGGCTCCCTTTCACAGCATATAACAGAACAAGCCCTGTCAGAAACAACGTCTTCTCTTTCACCGTCGCACGGTGCTTTCCCTTTGTCACAAGAAGCAGATAAAGAGCAGCTGCTATCACAATACAAGTCAAATAATAAGGGCTCCATAAAGCCCGAAATCCGAAAATTTCTAAGTTCTCCATTGCTGCGCCTCCTTCAAGGGCAAAGCGGGTTTACCACCATATAATGGTCAAAAAGGCTAATACGGTAATAAACGCAACAAACACACCTGAGTATAGAAACAAGGCGGGTGTTTCATGCCCTTTTTGGTTCATGTGCATAAAATAATAAAGCTGAAAAGCCACCTGAATGCCTGCAAGCAGTAAAATAAATGGTACTGCGAACCAATTTCCAACGTCTTCTGAGGCGATCGTTAAAAACGCAACAAATGTTAATCCAATCATCAAGCCGAAAGAAATGAGCTGATGCTTCATTTCTTCGGCATTTTTCTTTTTACGATATACAAGGTCGACTTTAGACTGATTTGTGTTTTTATTTCCCATTCTTATCCCACCATTCCCATTAAATATACAACGGTAAAGATGAAGACCCACACAACATCAATGAAGTGCCAATAGAGACTAGCCACATAATATTTCGGCGCATTGTATAAATCGAGTCCGCGTCTCATATTTCGAATCATAAGAGCGGTAATCCAGCAAAGTCCGAAGGCGACGTGAGCTCCGTGAGTTCCTACAAGTGTATAGAAGGAAGAACCAAGAGCAGAGCTGGTAATCGTAAATTCATACGCATGCACATAGTGATAAAACTCATATATCTCAACCCCTAAAAATCCAGCACCTAAAAGGACCGTGATACCAAGCCAAAGCTGCATTTTTTTAAAGGCAAAGTTTTTCATATGATACATGGCATACACACTCGTTAAACTGCTCGTTAATAGAAGCATTGTGGCAATAAAGACAAGTGTGAGGTCAAACATATCAGTTGTTTTTGCTCCGCCTGCATTTGAGTTTTTCAGCGCCAAATAAGTGGCAAAAAGCGATGCAAACAGAACGGTTTCTCCTCCAAGAAACAGCCAGAACCCGACAAACTTATTCTTCCCTTCTAACGTGGCCTTCTCAGGAGAAGCCGGAAAGGTTTCCGCCGTCATTTTTTGTGGTTCCATTATGCTTTCACCCCTTTATCATCGTCGTCAGTCAAATCTTCTTTGTGAATATGGTATCCATGATCATCTTTCAAAGACCTAACGAGCATAGTCGCAAACGTAATACCAAGACCAATGAAGATCACCGGAAGCCCCCAGCTGTGCTCTTGACGATACATGAAACCAAACGCTGACACAAATAGACCGAATGAGATAATGACAGGCAAAATGGAGTTATTCGGCATGTGAATATCATCGAGCGGTTCAGATGCTGTCATTCCTTTTTTACCATCCATTTTTTCAATCCATAATGGATCTAGTCCTCTCACAAGCGGCAGCTGTTTAAAGTTGTATTCTGGCGGAGGCGAAGAAACTGCCCATTCAAGTGTTCTTCCATCTCCCCAAGGATCGCTCGATACCCGCTCTCCTTTTGCTGTTGTCCAGATGATGTTAATCAGCATGATCACAACAGCTACAAACATAAACAGTGCTCCAATCGTACTGACTAAGTTCCCAAGCTCGAGACCCTGACCTGGCAGGAATGTAAAGACCCGGCGCGGCATGCCCCATAAACCGAGAAAATGCTGGATAAAGAAAGTTAAATGGAAACCGACGAAAAACAGCACAAAGCCAATTTTCCCAAGCTTCTCATTCAGTATTTTTCCAAACATCTTCGGCCACCAGTAATGCACACCTGCTAGAATACCGAATACAACCCCGCCGATAATGACGTAATGGAAATGCGCGACAACAAAATACGTATCATGGAACTGATAATCCGCTGCAGCTGCTGCAAGCATGACCCCAGTTACCCCGCCAAGTAAGAACGACGGAATAAAGGCAACAGAATAAAGCATCGGCGTTGTAAACTTCACATTACCGCCCCATATCGTGAGCAGCCAGTTGAATACTTTAATTCCTGTTGGCACCGCAATTGCCATGGTCGCTACAGCAAAGATCGCATTGGCGATAGGTCCAAGCCCCGTAGTGAACATGTGATGCGCCCACACCATGAATCCAAGGAAACCAATCAATACAGTAGCGAACACCATGGACGAGTAACCAAACAATCTTTTTCTTGCAAACACCGGAATGATCTCAGAGAAGATTCCGAATGCCGGCAGGATCAAGATATATACTTCCGGGTGTCCGAAAATCCAGAACAAATGCTCCCAGATGATTGTATTTCCTCCAAGCTCTGGATTGAAAAAGCTCGTGTCAAACATTCTATCAAGCATCAGCATCGCAAGCCCTGCTGTCAGCGGAGGGAATGCGAATAAAATAAGTGCGGAGGCGACAAATGTCGTCCAAGTAAAGAGCGGCATTCTCATATACGTCATACCAGGCGCTCTCATATTAATAATCGTTGCAAGAAAGTTAATTCCTGCAATCAGCGTACCAATACCCGCGATCTGTAAACCTAAAATGTAGAAATCCATTCCATGACCTTCTGAATTCAGCGTGAGCGAAGCGTATGCAGTCCAGCCTGCATCAGGTGCTCCGCCCATAAACCATCCAAGGTTTAAGAAAATTCCTCCGAAAAAGAATAACCAAAAACCAAGTGAATTCACAAACGGAAATGCTACGTCACGTGCACCAATTTGAATTGGTACTACCGCATTCATTAATGCAAATAACAGCGGCATAGCTGCAAGGAAAATCATTGTCGTTCCATGCATCGTCATGATTTCATTGTAAACCCCTGCACTGACAAAATCATTTTCAGGGATGGCTAGCTGAATACGGATAAACATCGCTTCTAGGCCGCCAACCAAAAAGAAAAATCCCCCTGCCACTAAATATAATATGGCAATTTTTTTGTGGTCAACCGTTGTCAAGTAATCCCATAAGACAGCGCCAAACCCCCGCTTTTTAGCTATTGTACTCACCATGAAATCCCCCTCTTATCTCCCATTTGCCCCTTTTCATATAGATGTCTTTCTTCACGATCCTTTAAGCAGACTATGTCTGACAGATGACGACTTCTCGGTTGTAGAGACATATTCGGGAGCTCTTAACAAAAACTTCACATCGATCACATACCCTCTTGAATATCTGCTCTAGTTGTTACTCGATTTTAAGACCTTTTAAATACTCGTAAAGTGCATCTGCTTCTGAGTCATTTAATTTAGGGTACGTTCCTGTCATCTTATTACCTGGTTTAAAGCTTTCTGGATCTTTCAGCCATGCTTTCACATTTTCTTTGTTCATGTCTTTAATTCCAGCTACTTTCGTCCGCTCTCCGAAGGTCGCAAGGTTTGGTGCAGTTCTTGCTGCTTCCGGCCGTTCGTCACCAGGCTCTACTGCGTGACAGCTTAAGCAATTTTTCTCTTTAAATAGCTTTTCACCCTCTAAAGCGAGATCCTTTGTGGATTCAGGCTTCTTGTAATCAGCCATCTTTTTCGTCCATCCTAAAAACTCATCTTGAGAAAGCGTTTTAACTTTAAAGTCCATTAAAGCATGTGACGGCCCGCACAGCTCCGCACATTTCCCGTAGAAATATTCCCCTGCATCTTTCGTTCGTTTCGAGTCAAAGGTTAAATAAAATTTGTTTTCATTATCTGTGTTTGTATCAATTTTACCGCCAGCCGATGGAACCCAGAATGAGTGTTTGACATCGGACGCTTTCAGCTTAAAATATACCTTTTGATCTGTTGGTACGATCAATTCCTGACTTGTGACAATCCCATAATCAGGGTATTCAAATTCCCACCAATATAAGCTGGCTCTTACATTAACAACAAGTGTCTTTTCAGGATCTCGTTTTTTCTTATCCATAGCGCTTGTATCCCCTAGTTCAAGCGTGTATGCCACAACAGGTACAACGAGAATAATGAGTAGAAGAATCGGAATCGCTGTCCATGTGATTTCCAGGTTGCGGTTCCCTTCCACCTGCTTTGGAATCGTATCTTCTCCCACTTTAGAACGTTTGAATTTAATGATGACGTAAAAGAAAATGATCGATACAACAATGACGACAAGAACCATAATGAGTGTACTCAGTACCGTTAGGAAAAACTGTTTATCTGCTACTTCCCCAACAGGCTTGAGTGTTGATAAGTATGGTTCACCACAGCCCGCCAAAACGAGCGTCAGTAAGAGAAACAGTGAATAAACACGCCATTTTCTTATCATAATTTGTCCCAACCCCTTTTGCTTGATCTCCTTTGCCTTTCGCTTTTTACCTCTTATTTATAAAATCACTTCTCACCCATGCATAACCCCCGCCTCTTATAAAAGCACTTACATTTCCTCTTTTCATAAAAAAATGATGTTTTTACTCAAAATACCATCTATGTATAAACAGAAAGCCGCCTAAATAGAACTGAATATCAGGCGGCTTTCATAGTTGTTAGAAAATGTTGTGTTATAAGATATAGCCATTGTTTTGATGTGATCAAAGTGTATTTCACTCTAGAATAGTGTAATAATAATCATCGCTACGAAAAAGATGGTTAAGTAGTTTAATGAATAAACGAACATGAGCGTTGACCACTTCATGATGTCTTTCATTTTAAAGCCCATAAGGCCAATAACAAGCCATCCAATATTAAGCAATGTACCAAGTGCGACAATCGGCCATCCTAATCCACCTAAGAAAAATGGAAGCGGAAGAAGACATGCTGTCCAAATGATGATCTGGCGTTTTGTGACTTCAAAGCCGTAAACAACTGGCAGCATTGGAATGCCCGCCTTACGGTAATCTTCCGTTTTCTTAATCGCAAGTGACAGGAAGTGCGGGATTTGCCAAATGAACATAATCATAAACAAAACCCAAGCTGTTGTGTCGATTGTACCTGTGACAGCTGTCCAGCCGATTAATGGCGGAACCGCGCCAGATACACTTCCGATAACTGTATTGATGGTGTAGTGGCGTTTAGACCACATGGTGTAAAGAACCGCATAAGTAAAGACTCCAATAAATCCAATCACTGCTGATGTAATGGTTGTCATCAGAAGCATAATGAGTCCTAATACAACAAGCAGAATGCCAAATGCATACGCTTGCCCCGGCTGAATTTTACCTGTAACCGTCGGTCTTGTTTTTGTTCTTTCCATTAATATATCAATATCACGGTCAAACGCATTATTAATTGCGCATGAACCGGCAATAATAAGAGAAGAACCAATCATTGTTAACAGCACAATATCAAGATTTCCAAGAAAACTCATATCTGTAAAATAAAAAGCAAGCCACATTCCAGTAAATGTCGTAATGAAATTGGAATTGACGATGCCCATTTTAATCAGAGCAAGAAAATCTTTCCACGCTGTTGTTTCTTCTATTTGTCCATGAATAGCTGCTTCCGCGGCTGTTTTGGAATTTGCCAATGTGTATAACCTCCCTTGCCCAAACCTTCAAACGAACGAATGACACGTAAAATCATTACAACTCTATCATACAAGATAAACAGCTGTAAAAAAACATCCTATTAAATAATAAACGACAAACTTGAAGTTATTTGTGAACTTTTCGTGAATTTATTAGGATATATGTGTGTTTCAGAAGGCGGTGCAAAATGAAATATTCTCTCCTCTATTTCTATCAGACTGTCAAAGAAAGATCAAGCACTCTAAATCTGTAAACTTTGTGAACTAACATATCATTTTTTTGTGAACTTTGGTCATTATGAATTGCAACAGAACACGCATTTGGCTTAAACTTGAGAGCATGTGAGGTTTTCATTTACATCAGAAGTTTTTTAGAGAAGGTGAAATAATTTGATGAAATTTGCTTTAAGGCTATTGAGCGTGATCACAACGTTTGTGATGCTGATCGTACTGATTGGCGGTGCGCTTGTGACGAAAACCGGTTCGGGTCTTGGCTGCGGTAGACAGTGGCCCCTTTGCCACGGTCGTTTCTTTCCTGAAATGAACCCCGCTTCCATCATCGAATGGAGTCACCGCATGTCAACAGGGGTTTCCACCATTCTTGTTCTGGCACTGGCGGTCTTATGCTGGAAAAAAATTAGTCCAGTATTCCGTGAAACCAAATTTTTGGTCATCATGTCCATTATATTCTTAATGCTTCAAGCGCTGTTAGGAGCTCTTGCCGTCGTATTTGGTTCTAACGCACTTGTAATGGCACTGCACTTCGGTATTTCACTCATTTCATTTGCTTCAGTATTACTGCTTGCACTTCTTGTCTTTGAAGCAACCAGATCTGAAACAAAGCTTGTGAAGCCGCTTCATATCGGCAAAAAAATGCAGTTCCATATTTATGGGTTGATCACGTATACGTATATCGTGGTATATACGGGCGCTTATGTGAGACATACAAAGTCAAGCCTTGCTTGTTCTGTCTTCCCGTTTTGTTCAAAAGACGGTGCGCTTCCAACGTATTTTAATCAATGGGTTCAAATGTCTCACCGAGCAGCAGCACTTCTTTTATTCGTCTGGATATTTGTCGCTATGTTCCATGCCATGAAACATTATAAAGAACAGAAGCAGCTGTATTATGGATGGATCATTTCAGCCATTCTGATTACACTTCAAGCCATTTCAGGTGTGATGTCTGTTTATTCTCATCTTGCACTTGGTTACGCGCTGGCTCATTCATTCTTTATTTCTTGTTTGTTTGGGGTACTATGCTACTTCTGCTTACTCATTGCCCGGTTTAAATATGAAAACAAAGAGCCATTTAGATAAGAATTGTATCCCCCTTTCATGTGGAGAGGGGGATTTTTTATTGTTGTTTTGCTTCTTCGAATAGCGAGATAGCCTTTTTGCGTCTTTCCTGGTGATCAACTGTTGGCAGCGGGTATGTATCACCTAGCACACAGCTCGATTCCAGTTGTTCATCGGTCGGCATTTTACTTGGTTCATGAATCCATTTTTCATCGACATGCTCTAGCTCTGGTACATATTTTCTAATATATTCCCCGCTTGGATCAAACCGCTTCGACTGGGTCGTTGGGTTAAAAATACGGAAGTACGGCACGGCATCTGTCCCAACAGAAGCTGCCCACTGAAATCCTCCGATATTCGAAGCCTCATCATAATCCACAAGCTTTTTTGCAAAATACGCTTCTCCCTTTCTCCAATCAATCAAATAATCCTTTGTTAAAAATGAGGCGGTGACCATTCTTAAACGATTATGCATCCAGCCTTCCTCATTTAATTGTCTCATCCCTGCATCAACGAGAGGAAAGCCTGTTTCACCTTTACACCATGCTTCAAACAGCGTCTCATCTTCATTCCATTTCATCCCTTGAAACACTGAATTGATTTCTTTTTCTTTCATCTCTGGATAATGAGCATAAATCATATGGTAAAAATCTCGCCACGCCAGCTCTTTAATAAAGGTTTCTCTGCCCTCGTCTTCAAACAGTGCTTCCTCATCTACCGCATGAAAGATCGTTCGAATTGAGATGGTCCCTGTTTTTAAGAAACGTGACAGCTTGCTCGTTCCAAAAACAGATGGCATATCTCGTTTTTCATGGTAACGTGTTAGTCTTTTTTGGATAAAGTCATGCAGCGTGTTCATCGCTTTGCGTGAGCCGATTTGATCAAATTTTCTTGAGCATCTCATGATTATACTGCGCAGTTTGTCATTCCCTTTATATGAAAGTGACTCATCACAAATCGTATGAGCGCTATTGAGAAATGATTTGTCAACTTTTATCACAGGCTGCTTCTCTTGCTTTCGCCATGATTGATAGTATGGAGTAAACACTTGATAATGAGTGCCATCCCTTTTTAAAATATCTTGCGCCCCGTGAAGGTGTGTATCCTGCCATTTTGATACATGAATGCCCTTCTTTTCTAAAAAAGCGGTTACTTGATGGTCACGCTTTTGACCGATTCCCACTTGATCTTCATTAAAAAAGACAGCTTTGATGTCATACACATCGATAACTTGCTGAAAGGCACGCAAGACATCTCCATAGAGAAGGTGAATATACATTTGAGATTCTCTTGCTTCCTTGACGAAATGCGCCAAGTTTTGAAAAAAATGTTCGTTGTTTAAATCGAGGTCCATTTCAGTAAAAAATGGATCTAGATGATAAAGAGCAAATAATTTGCACTCGTGTTTTTTTGCATATGTGATCGCTTTTGATAAGGCGATATGATCATCTAATCGCATATCCCGGCGAAACCAAATCACAACAATGTTGTCCAACCTTCTTCACCTCACTCTATAGTGTAATCACTCTCACTTGCTGCTGCACATTTTAATGCGCTCAAAAAAAAGACACATCACGGTGGATGTGTCTCACTTCTTATTCTGGCTTTAATACAATTAATAGATCACCGGTTTGAATCGGTTCTCCATTTGTCACATGTATTTCATCTACGACCGCAGAAAATGGAGCTTGTACAGTCGTTTCCATTTTCATGGCTTCATTGATCATCAAATGCTCACCTTGAGAAATTTTCTGCCCTTTTTCCACGAGTACTTTAATGACAGTGCCTGGCATTGATGCGGCGATGTGATTTGGATTCGAGCGGTCCGCCTTCATTTTTTCTTGAACAGAGGATTTGATGCTTTCATCCTTAATCACTACTTCACGCGGCTGGCCATTTAACTCAAAGTAAAGAACTCTTGTGGCATCTGGATTCGGTTCACCAATTGATACGAGTTTGACAATCAGAGTTTTTCCTTTTTCGATTTCTACCTCAATCTCTTCTCCAAGCCTCATCCCGTAGAAGAACGTTGGTGTATCAAGAACAGAGATGTCACCATAGCTTTCTGCTGTTTGGACAAATTCAGAAAAGACTTTCGGATATAAGGCATACGCAATTGCGTCTTGCTCTGTTAACGTCAGGTCATGAGATTCTTTGAACTGCTTCTTAATGTCTTCAAAGTCCACTGGCTTCAGCTTCTCACCAGGTCTGACAGTAAGAGGCTCTTCCCCTTTTAAAATCAGCTTTTGCAGCTTTTCTGGGAATCCGCCATGCGGCTGGCCTAAATAGCCTTTAAATAATTCCACAACAGAATCCGGGAAGTCTAGTGTTGCGCCTTTTTCATAAACATCTTCTTCTGTTAGATCATTTTGCACCATATAAAGTGCCATATCTCCAACTACTTTAGAGGATGGTGTTACCTTTACAATATCACCAAACATGTCATTCACACGTCTGTACATTTCCTTTACTTCATTCCAGCGCTCGCCAAGACCGACACCTTTCGCCTGCTGCTGCAAGTTACTATATTGACCGCCGGGCATTTCATGCTCATAAATTTCTGTATGAGGCGAATTCATGCCGCTTTCAAATTCATGATAGTATTTTCTGACGGAATCCCAGTATTGAGAAAGGCGTTCGACAGATTGGACATTCATGTCTGGCTTTCTTTCATGTCCATCTAAAGCATAATAAAGTGAGCTTGCACTTGGCTGCGATGTGAGTCCTGCCATAGAGCTGACGGCAACATCCACAATATCAACACCTGCATCAATCGCTCTTGCATAGGTGAACAGTCCATTTCCACTCGTGTCATGCGTATGAAGATGGATAGGGATCGTAAGCTCATCTTTTAAAGCAGAGACTAGCTCGTAGGCTGCCTGCGGTTTTAATAGCCCCGCCATATCTTTAATACCTAAAATATGTGCGCCGGCAGATTCAAGCTCTTTTGCAAGAGATACATAGTACCCAAGATCATATTTTGGACGAGATGGATCAAGAATATCCCCCGTATAACAAATCGCCGCCTCTGCCACTTTGCCTGATTCCCGAACAGAATCAATGGCAAGCGTCATGCCTTTGACCCAGTTTAAGCTGTCGAAAATACGGAACACATCAATGCCTGCCTCGGCTGATTCTTTTACAAATGCTTTGATCACATTATCTGGATAGTTTGTATATCCGACAGCATTTGATGATCTTAATAGCATTTGGAACAGCGTGTTTGGCACTTCTTGACGAAGCTCTTTCAATCGTTCCCAAGGATCTTCTTTTAAGAAACGGTACGCAACATCAAATGTAGCGCCGCCCCACATTTCCATACTAAACAGCTCTGGCCATAAACCTGCTGTTGGCTGGGCAACTTTCTTTAAATCATGTGTTCTAAAGCGTGTCGCAAGCAGAGATTGATGCGCATCTCTAAAGGTTGTGTCAGTTAAAAGGACGTTATTTTGTTCTTTCACCCAGTTGGCAAGCCCCTCAGGTCCATGCGTATCTAACAATTGTTTTGTCCCAGACGGAATCTCTTGATTGAGTGGAAGCTTCGGTACGTCTGGCTTGACAAAATGAGGCTTCTTTTTCTCCGCAATACCCGGGAACCCATTAATGGTAACGTTACCAATATAAGTCAACATCTTCGTTCCGCGGTCTTTTTGCTTAGGGAAATTAAATAGCTCTGGCGTTGAGTCGATAAACGATGTATCGTATTCCCCTTTTAGGAACTTCTCATGCTTAGCCACATTTTCAAGAAATGGGATGTTCGTTTTAATTCCGCGAATCCTGAATTCTTGTAAATTTCGGACCATTTTAGCAGCCGCTTGATCAAACGTGAGCGCCCATGTAGACAGCTTGACCAATAGTGAGTCGTAATAAGGTGTAATGACTGCACCTTGGAAGCTGTTCCCTGTATCAAGACGTACACCAAATCCCCCACCTGAGCGGTAGGCCATAATTTTTCCTGTGTCTGGCATAAAGTCATTTAAAGGATCTTCTGTTGTGACCCTTGATTGAATGGCAAAGCCGTGTGTAAAGATATCTTCTTGCTTTGGAATACCAACTTCTTTGCTGTGAAGGTTATGCCCCTTTGCAACAAGAATTTGGGTTTGAACGATATCGACACCTGTGATCATTTCTGTGATCGTGTGTTCTACCTGCACCCTTGGATTGACTTCAATAAAGTAAAACTCTCCATTTGCAACTAGGAATTCTACAGTCCCTGCATTAATGTACGATACATTCTGGGCCAGCTGGACAGCCGCTTCGCAAATATCTTCACGCAATTGATCTGTTAGAGACACACTTGGTGCCACTTCAATGACCTTTTGATGCCGCCTTTGGACAGAGCAGTCACGCTCATATAAATGAATGATATTGCCGTGATTGTCTCCAATCACCTGCACTTCAATATGTTTTGGATTTTCAATCAGCTTTTCAACGTATACTTCGTCATTTCCAAAAGCAGCTTTTGCCTCTGACTTCGCACGGTCATAGGCTTCCTTCAGCTCTTCTTTTGATCTAACAATCCGCATACCCCGGCCGCCGCCGCCTAGTGAAGCTTTAATAATAAACGGGTAACCGTATTCTTCACCGAATTTTTCGACTTCTTCGACCGAATCAACTGGTCCGTCACTTCCTGGAATGACTGGAATACCAGCTTTTTTCGCTTCATCTCTCGCCTTTACTTTATCTCCAAACATATCTAAATGCTGAGAAGTTGGACCGATAAATTGAATGCCTTCCTCTTCGCATCGTCTTGCAAAATGAATGTTTTCGGATAAAAATCCGTAGCCTGGATGAATCGCATCCACGTCATTTCGTTTTGCAATTTCGATGATCCCCTCGATATCGAGGTAGGCATCAATCGGTTTCTTCCCTTCTCCAACTAGATATGCTTCATCAGCTTTATAGCGATGATAAGAGCCCGAGTCTTCTTTGGAATAAATGGCTACTGTACGTAAATTGAGCTCCGTACAGGCCCTGAAGACTCTGATAGCGATTTCCCCTCTGTTTGCAACTAGAACCTTTTGAATTGTTCTCTGTGACATTCTCACTCCTCCATATCCCTTAAAATTTTATATGTACTCTATAATAAAGGAAGAAATGAAAACTGTACACTTTTGTTTTCTAAAGATTCAAAGTTTTCTGCAATCCATTTTTTTCAACTGATGGTTTGCTCATTGATTTTTTCTTTTTGTAACGCTCTTTATATTCAGTAAACATGCTGATATTCAGCAGCATTCCCATACAGATGCTAAGTAAAATGATAGACGATCCCCCGTAGCTGATAAACGGAAGTGTCACCCCAGTAATTGGAATAAGACCTGAAACACCGCCTAAATTGATACAAGTTTGGATCGCAATCATGGAGGAAATTCCTATTGCAAGCAAACTTCCAAACGGATCTTCACACTTTCTCGCAATGTAAAAACCTTTCACGACGATGAAACCAAGAAGAGCGAGAACAAAAAACACGCCGAAAAAACCAAGCTCTTCTGAGATAATTGCCATGATAAAATCTGTGTGCGGTTCTGGAAGATACCCGTACTTTTGAACGCTTTCTCCTAGACCGAGTCCAAAAAAGCCACCTGATCCAATCGCATAATATGAATTAATCAATTGATGCCCAGTAGCCCCTGCATCTTTAAATGGATCTTGGAAACTCTCAAAACGTCCGAGACGATTTTGCGTGAAAATTTTATCCCAAAAAAGAATAATAAACGGGGTCACGACGACCATTACTGCACTAAATAGCGCCAGCAGCTTCGCTAGCGTTTTGCCGCTAAAGCCTGAGCATAAAATCATCGCAAGGGCAATCATGCCAATGATAAAGGCTGTCCCATAGTCTGGCTGCAAAATGATAAATCCGCACAGGATAGAGACAATCACGATTGGAGGCGTAACACCTCTTAAAATATGATCAATATAATGCTGCTTTTTTGCATACACCGCAGCAAGATAGATGATGACGACAATCTTTACAAATTCAGCTGGCTGAAGACTAAAAGGGCCTAATTTGATCCAGCTTCTTGCGTTCCCTGCAATATGACCGCCAAAGTACACATAGATGAGGGAAAAAACTGAAATCAGCAGCATACCAATCTGGAATTTCTTATTTGAAAACAGCTGATATGGAACTAATGCTGTAAAGATCAAGATGACTGCTCCAACAATCATAAATAAGAGCTGTTTCTTAAAAAAGTTATCTGGCGCGGCATCGTATCTGATAACAGATGTAATCATACTTGAGCTATACACCATAACCAAACCAAATGCGCTGATTAAGATAATGGCGAACAATAATGAGTAGTCATACGATTTTAGCATTCTCTTTAACATATAATCCTCTTCCTAACGTCTGTTTCTACTGCTTGATATCTTCTTAGCTGTTCTTATTCTACTACATTTTCTCCGTTTGATCCCGTTTTACCTCTTTTATATTGTTCGTCATTCATGAAAGAATCAAGTCCGTTTGCCGTCAATCCATCAAAAGAAAATAGGGGACAAAAAAACTCAAACTTATGTTGTGGAAGTTTGAGTTTTCAATCGTTATTTTTTTGTGAACGCATCATGAAGTGCGGAAAGCTCTCTCTCAAGTTTATCGAGTAGTTTCTTGCCTTCATGTTGATCAACTAATCCAAGTCGGACAGCAAAATCAATCTCTCTCGATAATCCGAACATTTGAGTATCTAAAACCTCTTCATAAAGAGGACATTGCGGCATCGTTAAGTTGTCCATTTGCACTTGGATCAATTTTAAAATTTTATCTGCATCCAATTTTAATAAAGCCAGTGCTTTTTGCCGATGATCGACTAAAATTTCTGACGCCAAAAGTATCCCTCCGTTCCCCAGGCGAGTACCTAATTCTTCTATTTATCATAAAGCGAAACGCCCAAAATTGCAAGCAGATTTGTACAGTTCGCTTTGTGAAAATAAAAAGAAGACATTTCTCATTAAAAGATACTCATCTCATATTTTTCACTCATAAGCTCAAGCAGCTTAATCCCAGCAATACTATTCCCTTTTTCATCCAGGGCAGGACCGAAAATTCCGATCCCAAAATCATATGGTGCCGCTCCCATAATCCCGCCTGAAACACCGCTTTTAGCGGGTATGCCGATATTAATGGCGAATTCACCGCTTGCATTGTACATGCCGCACGTCACCATAAAGGTTTTACAAATTCTAGCGACATCTTTTGAAAGAATTTGCTGCCCCGTCTCTGGATGTCTGCCATCTAATGAAAAAACACAAGCAATTTTCGCCAAATCTAAGCTGTTCATCATGATGGCACATTGTTTCGTATACACGTCCATGACCTCTTCTACGTTCCCTCTAATAATATGATATTGCTTCATATAATAGCACATTGCCCGGTTAATCATAGATGTCTCGAATTCGGATGCGGCTGTTTCCTTGCAGTATGTAATGCTTTTGTCATTTGCAAGCTCTCTAATAAAGCCAAGCAGGCGGTTTAGCTGATCTTGCGGCGTCGCGCCTCTTATTAAGCTTGTAACTGCAAGCGCTCCTGCATTAATCATTGGATTCAGCGGTTTATTCGGACTTGCTGTTTCCAGCTTAATCATTGAATTAAACGGGTCACCTGTAGGCTCTTGTCCAACAAATTGAAAAACTTTTTTTGGCCCTTCTTCTGAGAGTACGAGCGCAAGGGCTAATACTTTTGAAATACTTTGCAGAGTAAAGCGTTTATCTACATCTCCTGCCGAGTGGCAAGTATTACTCACATGATACACAGCTACAGATAAATCCGTCTGATCCGCTTTGGCGAGAGCGGGAATATAGGATGCTACTTTGCCATCTTTGGCCACTTTTTTTGCTTCTTCTACAAATCGCTGAAGCTCTTCATTGTCGCGACATGCCATGCCCAATATCCTCCCTATCTTTCATGTAAGAATAGTGTGTACAAGGAGATGCATGTTTATGAAAGTGACAAAGCAGGCGAAAACTTCTATAATTTATGGTGGAAAGGGGTTGTCTTGAACATGAGCATCATTCAAATTAAGGGGAACGTAAAGTACAAGATCACCATTGATCCAAGTGTATGGATTTTTGATGACCGCAAATTTTTAATGGATTCATTTTTTGAAAAAAGCGCAGCAAATGAAGAAAATCAGCTGGATCAGGAGCTTGACCAAGAGCGGGTGATCAGAGAAGGACAAACACTTCCACCCACTTTAAAAACAGAGAAGAAGTACGAAAAGGAAAGACTCGTCACAGGCAGCTTCGGAATGAAGCTAGGTGATATGCTGAAAAATGCAGAACCGCTTGAACATGCAGATACATGCGAATTTGTCACAGAAACAGGGACAATTGCTGTTCCGCTTTCTCAGGCAATGGAAAGCATTGCACACTTCAGCCAAAACGGGAAGCCTATGACTGAAGAAGGACCAATCCACGTTTATTTCGCGGATCAGTCCAACCTCACTCAGCCGATAAAAGGTGTCAAAGAGCTCATCATTACATAAGACAGAGGGTCTGGACTACAGCAAATCAGCTGCAAGCTGTGCAAGTCCAGACCTTTCTCCTTTGACAAGCTTGACATGTCCAGATATTTGCTGTCCTTTGAACCGCTCAATGACATACGTAAGCCCATTATTTAAGCTGTCTAAATAAGGATGATCGATTTGCTCTGGGTCTCCCATCAGCACAATTTTACTTCCCTCTCCGACTCGCGTTAATAATGTTTTTACCTCGTGTTTCGTTAAATTCTGCGCCTCATCAATGATAATAAATTGATCAGGAATACTTCTTCCACGGATATACGTTAAAGCTTCCACTTGAATAGAACCAATTCCCGCCAAAATCGCATCAAGTTCACCAGGTTTTTTTGTATTAAATAAAAATTCCAGGTTGTCATAAATCGGCTGCATCCATGGTCTGAGTTTCTCTTCCTTTTCACCTGGCAAGTAGCCTAAGTCCTTGCCGACAGGAACAATGGAACGGGCGACGATCAGTTTTTTAAACATGCCGAGATCCTCTGTCTGCATTAATCCGGCAGCCAGTGCAAGGAGTGTTTTACCAGTTCCCGCTTTTCCGATCAATGTCACGAGCGGAATATCACGGCGCAATAGCAGTTCTAGTGCCATCGTCTGCTGAACATTTTTCGGACGAATTCCCCAAACATGCTCTTGATCATAAATGAGCCGTTTCACATTCTCTGCTTTTTGATCAAGCATTCCTAAAGCAGAGCCGCCTTCATTCCCCTTCATAATGACAAATTGATGAGGGTTTAATGGTGCACTTGTGACTTCTTTTACCAGCAATTGACTTTGCTTATAAAATGTATTCAATTGCTCCGTCGGAATATAGAGCTCATGATAGCCGTTATCAATGTCTTCGTTTTGCAGCACACGGTCACTTAAGAAGTCCTCTGCTTGGAGACCTATAGCATCTGCCTTTACCCTGACTAAGACATCCTTGCTGACCAAAATAACAGGCCGTCCGTGAGGCTTTGTTTCTTCCTCTAAGCTCAAATTTTTCGCGACAGCCAAAATTCGATTATCATTTGTTTTTTCAATAAAAATTTCTTGAAGCTCATGGAAAGAGCGGTGATTCAGCTCAATTCGCAGCGTCCCTTTTGACTCTAGCGTAATTTTTTCATGCAGTTTCCCTTTCGATCTCAAACCGTCGATTAAACGTGAGACACGCCGGGCGTTTTGCCCAACCTCGTCCATGTATCTCTTTTTCGAGTCTACTTCTTCTAACACAACGGCCGGAATGACGACCTCGTTGTCTTCAAATGAAAAGATTGAATTCGGATCCTGTAATAACACATTTGTGTCTAATACATAAATTTTACTCAGGTCCTTCGCCTCCTGATCGGGGTTTCATTCATCCTTGTCTTTCCCAAAACGATTGTTAAAATATATGTTTTCATGAATAAAGTTAGAAGGTTAATTCAACAATAAAATAAATCATGCAGTTTGTGAAGGAGGGAATTTAGATGCGACTATTTTTAACATTATTCATGATTCAATCGATCATTCTGTTAGGCGCTTGCCAGCAGCAGGAAAAGCCAGAAGCGCTGGACAAGCAAGATGGACGCCAGCACTTAGTAAGGGTGTCTGACTCATCCAAGAAAGAGACCAATCAAGCCCGCCCATCCACAGATGTTGCGCAGCATCTTGTCAATGTGACAGAGCACGTAGCAGATGTCAATGATGCAACGGCAATCGTCATCGGCCGTTATGCTGTTGTTGGTATTGATGTAAAAGATGATTTAGATAGAAGCAAAGTAGAAACCATTAAATATTCAGTTGCAAAAGCGCTGAGAAATGACCCGGAAGGCGCAAATGCTGTTGTGGTTGCTGATCCGGATACAGTCAGCCGATTAAAAGAAATGGGCAAAGAAATCCAAGCAGGCCGTCCGGTAAGCGGTATTATGGATGAACTGGCTGCCATTGTCGGCCGCGTGATGCCAGAGATGCCGAGAAATGAGATCGACCGTAACGAAAAGGATCCGACAAATGATCCGAATAATCAGCTCAAAGAACAGGATCAAAAGCAGTTAGAAAAAAATCAAAACGACCAATCAAACCATCATATGAATCAGAAGAACTAATGAGAACGGCTTATATCTCCTGTGATATAAGCCTTTTTCTACGCTGATTTTAAGTAGCTGGAAAACATGCTATAATAAATGCAATAAAGTGAGGTGAAAATGATGAGAGTGAAGTGCTCATTATGTGAAAAGCTTGAAACCATTGATGATGATACACTTGTTGCTAAACGGTTAAGAAACCGGCCTATTCATACATATATGTGCGATGACTGCCAAGAACGCATTAAAATAAAGACTGAAGCTCGCATCAAAACTGGCAGATTCTCTCTTTATCAGGATCCTGCGACGAAAGAGAAAAAGAAGAAAAAAGGAAAGAAAGAACAAAAGACATAAAAAAGACCTGACACATGTTCAGGTCTTTTTTTACGTATTGACTGTTCCTTCTTTTTTCGCACGATGCAGCCGTATTTTATAAATAATCAAAATGGCAGCTGCCACAACCAGTCCTTCCGCTACTGGCAGGAAGATACCTAGAAATGTGAGAAACGTGCAGCCAAAAATCAAAAACAAATAAATCACGAGCGCTTTTAAAATCGGTAAACGTCTTGCAAAGCCGAGCTTAAAAACAATAATCGCTAAAACAAGGATGGTGCCATATAGGAGCCACATCCCTGTTTGCGGATTTTCATCGACACGAAACAGCATCGCGAAAAAGGATAGATTTTCACTTACTTCCTGATCATTCAAAAAGATTCCCTCCCCTTATCTTTCAGGGTTCTATCTTTTTAATTCTTCATGGAATTAAGATAATCCTGCTAGCTTTTTCTTCTTCGCTGCTTTCTCACGTTCGTTTTTGTCTAAAATTTTCTTTCTAAGACGAATGGATTCAGGTGTAACCTCACAGTATTCGTCTTCATTCAAGTACTCAAGAGATTCCTCAAGTGACATAATGCGAGGTTTTTTCATGCTAACTGTTTGATCTTTCGTCGCTGAACGTACGTTTGTTTGTTGTTTCATACGGCTTACGTTTACAACAAGGTCGTTCTCACGGTTATGCTCCCCAACGATCATCCCTTGGTATACTTCAGTACCTGGCTCAACGAAGATCACACCGCGCTCTTCAACACCTTGGATTCCGTAAGCAGTCGCTTTACCTGTTTCCATTGAAACAAGTACACCTTGACGGCGTCCGCCGACTTGACCAGACTGCATTGGCTGGTAGCTGTCAAACGTATGGTTCAAAATACCAAAACCACGAGTTAATGAAAGAAATTCAGTTGTATATCCAATTAAACCACGTGATGGCACTGTAAAGATCAGGCGAACTTGACCGTTACCATTATTGATCATGTCAATCATTTCACCTTTTCTTGCACCCATTGATTCCATAACAGAGCCAGTATGCTCTTCTGGTACATCAATTTGAACGCGCTCTACAGGCTCACATCGAACACCATCAACTTCTTTTACAATAACTTCTGGCTTCGATACTTGTAATTCAAAACCTTCACGTCTCATATTCTCAATGAGAATGGATAAGTGAAGCTCTCCGCGTCCAGAAACAACCCAAGCATCAGGTGAATCAGTTGGATCTACACGAAGACTGACGTCTGTTTGAAGCTGCTGCTCTAAACGCTCTTCGATTTTACGTGATGTCACGTATTTTCCTTCACGGCCTGCAAATGGGCTGTTGTTTACAACAAACGTCATTTGAAGTGTCGGCTCATCAATACGAAGGATTGGAAGTGCTTCTTGGTGTTCTACCGGACAAACCGTTTCACCTACGTTGATGTCTTCCATTCCAGATACAGCGACAAGATCTCCCGCTTTCGCTTCGTTGATTTCCACTCGTTTTAACCCTTGGAAACCAAAGATCTTTGTCACACGGAATTGTTTCACAGTGCCGTCGACTTTCATCAAGGCTACCTGCTGTCCTACTTGCATTGTTCCTCTGAATACACGGCCAATTCCAATTCTGCCGACATAATCATTGTAATCAAGTAGTGCCACTTGGAATTGAAGCGGCTCTTCATGGTTATCAACTGGGCAAGGAATATGGTTCACAATGGCTTCAAACAAAGATTCCATGTTTTCATCTTGCTTGCTCGCATCGTTACTTGCTGTACCATTGATTGCTGATGCATAGACAACTGGGAACTCAAGCTGTTCTTCTGTTGCATCCAATTCAATGAACAAGTCAATCACTTCATCGACTACTTCAGCCGGACGAGCAAAGTCGCGGTCAATTTTATTGACGACAACGATTGGTGTTAAGTTTTGCTCAAGTGCTTTTTTCAGCACAAAGCGTGTTTGAGGCATACAGCCTTCATAAGCATCCACAACAAGGAGTACACCATCTACCATTTTCATGATACGCTCAACTTCACCACCGAAATCGGCGTGTCCTGGTGTATCTAAAATATTAATGCGTGTATCTTTATAATTTATCGCAGTATTTTTAGCTAAAATCGTAATACCGCGCTCTCGCTCTAAATCATTTGAATCCATGGCTCTCTCAGCGATATTTTCATTCGCACGGAAAGTACCAGCTTGATGGAGCAATTGGTCAACAAGCGTCGTTTTACCATGGTCAACGTGGGCAATAATTGCGATGTTGCGAAGGTCTTTTCGAAGTTTCACATTTTCATCTCCTAAAATAATTAGATAACTTTCATATTATATCACAATCCTCTTTAAATGCCGATCGTTTTTCTGTAAACTTATATTAACTCTAAAAAAAGGGATGGGGACATATGAAACAAATCAAATGGCTTCTATTATTATGTGCATTACTTGCAGTTGTCAGTATGGCGTTTATTGGGGTATCTCTTGCAGAAAAAAACATACTGGGCATATGTTTAAGTATCGTGTTCGCCATGATTTTCATGGGTACAGGATTTACATTAAAAAGAAAATTAAACGTGCAATCATAAAATTAGTGAAAAGCCTTTTACATTCTATATGTAGAAGGCTTTTTATTTTGAGTAAAAACAAGACAAATCACCTATGAAAGCTTCATTTTGCAGACGGAACGTATCTTGAAGAATTGACAAAAGTAAGCAATCTGAACCCCTCCATTTTTCGACAAGAACTTTTATAGTTCTCCAAAATCAAACATAAAGTTACAATTTTCCTATTCTTCCACAAAGTTTCTCATGGTATGCTTTTCTTGCAACAAAATTTAACAGAAAAGGGAGAGAAAAGAAGCATGAAGAAGTTTTTGAGCAAATCGCTCAGCTCTGTTGTATTTTTCGCTTTAGCTATCATTCTTACTTTCACAACAGTAGCTCCTGGGCAAGCAAGCGCTGCAACTTTCAAAGGCATTCCTTTTGAACAGCAGCAAATCATTAAAGAATTATTGGAGAAAAACGAGCGTGTCATCAACATTCTCATCAATTCATTTGTTGAGGAAGACAACAACTACACATTTGATGTGAAAAAAGCTGTTGAGCTCGGACTAACTGAAGAAGAAGCGGCGACTGCTGAGAAATTCTTAGATCGCGCAGCTGTTCTTACAATCGTTTTCAGTGAAAGCATCACTAAAAACGAAAAAGGGAAATTGGTTTTTGATGCAGCAAAAGCTGTTGAACTTGGTCTTACAAAAGAAGAAGCGGCTAAATTCGAAAAACTTTTCAAATCAGTGATCAGAATTGCTGATCTTGCTGGTGATGCCCTTGTTCTAGACAAAAAAGGAAACGTTGTGATTGATTCAAAAATCGCAAAAGGTCTTGGATTCAGCTCTACTGAATTACTTGTTTTCAACCAAATGCTTAAGAAAATTCCTCAAGAGCAATTGAAAACGTTCTATGATGCAGTTCAAATTGCGAAAGAAAAATTAAGCTAAGCTAGAAAAAACCCCCACCTGGTTTATCCAGATGGGGGTTTTTTATTTCAGCCAATAAAGCGTATAGACATCTGCCTTACCAAAAAGTTTCAGGAAAAACAAAAAATCACTTCATTCTTATGAAGTGATGTCGTTTATTTTTTATTTCCGCTACCTTTTATGTAATCATGCAAGATTTTTTCACAAATGGATCGATTTCCAGCCACTATACTGTTTTTGTCTAGGAATGTAAGACGTTCTCCGTGAATATTTGAGTAAACGGCCCCTACTTCATCAAGCAGTACGCAGCCCGCTGCATAATCCCACGGCGCAAGCCTTAAGGTGACATATGCGTCACTTCTGCCGCTTGCAATATAAGCAAGCTCAAGGGCAGCTGATCCAATCGTTCGTGTCCCTCTCACGTCACGCACAAGACGGGCAAATGGTTTGGCGTCAAAATAAGGGCTTTCAATCGCCCATGTCGGATTAATACCCACAATGGCTTTTTCAATCTCCACATCTTTTAATGGAGGGAGCAGGATATCGTTCATATAGGCTCCTTCTCCTTTAATGGCATGGTAGAGCTCGTCATGAATGACGTCATAAATAAGACCGATTTTCCCCACACCATTTTCAAATATCCCGATTGAAATGGCAAAGTTGCGTTTTTGATGGACAAAGTTCATTGTGCCATCGATCGGATCAATGATCCACACAATTCCATCGAGTGAGGTCACCTCTTCCCCTTGTCCCTCTTCTCCTAAAATGTGATGATCTGAAAATGTCGACTGTATTTTTTCAATAAAAAAACGTTCTGTTTCTTTATCGATATTCGTGACTAGATCATTTGGATTTGATTTTGTTTCAATTGATAGACCTTCCTGCATGGACTCTTTAATACGGCTCCCTGCTTCTTTTACCCAGAGCTTTGCAAGACGGTCAATTTCCACCCAGTTTGTCATCAGATTGTAAACCTCTTTTCTATGTAGGACCTATTTGTAATAGCATACTGATATTATGTACGTAAAAGCAAGAAAAAAGCAGCTTCATACAAAAACGAACCGATGAATTGGTTCGTTTTTACCTCACGCTGTTTTTACCCTTGAAGCTGCTCCCATTCTTTTCTTAGGCGCTCAAGCTTTCGTTTGCTGCGTTCGATTTGGATGTCATCTTTTTGTTCGATGGCTTCATGAAGCGTAGAAAGCTCATAATCAACCTCTAATCTCCACACAGCGATGCGATTTTTCTTCTCCTGTCTATAGCCCTGCTTCACGATTTGCTTCATTGGTCAACGCCCCTTCCAGAGAATGATTCATTCCTTGTCAGTTTTCATTGATAAAAATTCAATCGATAAGAGAAATGGTTCTTGCTTATATCGTATGAAGCGATCGCATAACCGCAACGACATTCTGAAAATTGTGTCTTTACCTATTAATGATGTACCACAAAATGAAAGGTTTTAAACGCTGCACCACGCCCCTTTTATCTGCCGGTGCATCTTTTTTTGAGCTTGACCCAAGCTATGATAAAATATGATCAGCGAAAAGATACAGGAGGCATAACATGAGTGAAATGCGTTTTAGAGATGAAGATTTTGAAACATTCACAGTTGATGGTTTAGATGAACGAATGACTGTATTAAAAGAAAGAGTCCGTCCAAAGCTTGAGGCACTTGGCGAACATTTTGCACCACTTCTTTCTTCTATTACAGGAGACGAAATGTTTGTACACGTCGCAAAGCATGCTAGAAGATCTGTCAACCCGCCAAATGATACATGGGTTGCTTTTGCAAACAGTAAGCGCGGATATAAAAAGCTCCCTCATTTTCAAATTGGGCTTTGGAAAACACATGTCTTTGTCTGGTTTGCGCTCATTTATGAATCTCCAGTGAAAGGTGAGTACGGCCAGCTATTTGAAAAAGAGCTAGACACCATCCAGCAGAAAATACCGCAAGATTTTGTATGGTCTAAAGATCATATGAAACCAGACGTCATGCGTCACAGCGAACTAGATTCCGAACAGTTGAAAACGCTGTTTGAACGTGTTCAAACAGTCAAGAAAGCCGAGCTTCTTTGTGGCATTCAGCTGCCTAGAGAGGAAGTCGTTCAAATGAATAATGAAGAATTTCTATCGAAAATCGAAAATGCCTTCCGCACGCTGACGTATCTATACCGCTTCACACAGAAAGAATCTGTATAAAAAAACGAGCCCTTATAGGCTCGATTCAAATTGTTGACAAAGGGCTAAAATGATTTTGATTTTAGCCCTTTGTCTTCTTTTTCAGCGTGATAGAAAACCTTTGAAGTCTAGGAAGGACGAGTACCGGCGCGGAGCGAATTTGACATTCGTGAGCACCGGCACGCAGGCCTGACACCGAATGCGAGGGTTTGTCTGCACGCTGAAACGAGCCTTTATAGGCTCGTTTTTTACATGCGTATAACGGCTGTCTCTTCTGCCTCTCTTGCGGTTTTCACTGCACGATAAGGGGAATACCCGCTTCCCTTTTCAAACGCCGCACAATGCGTTTTTTCCTCTGCTTTTGATGGCACAACCTCTTTAAATCGTTTATAAGCATCTAATAACTCCTGCTTCGCAATTCCTTTTTCATATGCTTTTTCAACAGCCTGAAAAAATGAAATGACTGCAATTTTTTCCTCTGTCGTCCAGTCGACATCCATTGGATATTGATATTCCATTTACTTGTCCCTCACTTTAACACTCATTTCTCATTTGAACTTTTATTATAGCATCTGTTTGATCAGAAACCGATTGATTTTATGCTTTACATTCCGATCAGTTCATAATATAATTCTTTTGTTTTATGCAATGAAATCTGCTGTAATTGGCACAATAATAGCAGGTATTTCGATGAAGGTGGGAAAGCAATTGTCACAACATGATACACCCTTATATACTGGACTAAAAAAACACGCAGCAACCAATCCAGTCCAATTTCACATTCCAGGCCATAAAAAAGGAGCCGGAATGGATCCTGAATTTAGAGCATTCATTGGCGACAATGCATTAAGCATTGACCTCATTAATATAGAACCTCTCGATGATTTACATTCACCTCGAGGGATGATAAAAGAAGCACAGGAGCTTGCTGCTGAAGCCTTCGGTGCTGATCATACGTTTTTCTCCATTCAAGGCACAAGCGGCGCTATCATGACAATGGTGATGACGGTATGCGGGCCCGGGGATAAAATCATCGTTCCGCGTAATGTCCATAAATCAATTATGTCCGCGATTGTATTTTCTGGCGCAGTTCCTGTTTTTATTCACCCAGAAATAGACAAAGAACTTGGCATCTCTCACGGTATTACACCTGAATCAGCCAAAAAGGCGCTCACTGAGCATCCAGATGCGAAAGGTTTGCTTGTCATTAATCCAACGTATTTTGGTATTTCAGCAGACTTAAAATCAATCGTAGACATTGCCCATTCATTTGATGTGCCTGTCCTTGTCGATGAAGCACACGGTGTGCATATACATTTTCACGATGAGCTTCCCCTCTCTGCGATGCAGGCAGGTGCCGACATGGCAGCAACAAGTGTCCATAAACTCGGCGGCTCTCTTACGCAGAGCTCTATTTTAAATATGAAGGAAGGGCTTGTTTCAAAAGACCGAGTGCAATCGATTTTGAGTATGCTGACGACAACGTCCACTTCTTATTTGCTCTTAGCGTCACTTGATGTCGCTCGAAAACGATTAGCCACTGAAGGAAAGGCACTAGCTGAAGAATCCATTCGTTTGGCTGAATCAGCGAGAGACCGCTTGAATCAAATTGAAGGCATTACCTGCATTGGCAAGGAAGTACTCGGTTCAGCTTCCACTTACGATTATGACCCAACGAAATTAATTATCTCCATTAAAGACCTTGGGTTAAACGGACATGATGTCGAAAAATGGCTGAGAGAAAGCTATCGAATTGAAGTAGAGCTCTCTGACCTTTACAACATTTTATGTATCGTTACCCCTGGCGATTCAGATGAGACAATTGATACGCTCGTGACGGCGATGCAGGAGATTGCCGCAGCCTCTACTCGTGAGAGCGGCAAACAAGCAGTAACGGAAGTGCTGCTGCCTGAGATCCCATCGCTTGCTATGACGCCGCGTGACGCCTTTTACGCTACAACGGAAGTCGTTCCATTTAAGGAAGCAGTCGGCCGCATTATCGCAGAGTTTGTGATGGTGTATCCGCCAGGTATTCCGATTTTTATACCAGGTGAAATTATCACAGAAGAAAATATATCGTATATCTTTAAAAATATTGAAATTGGTCTTCCTGTCCAAGGACCTGAAGATTCAACGCTTGAAATGATCCGTGTGATTAAGGAACAAAAACCAATTTTATAAAAAAGAAACATGCAGCCCCAAATGGAGCTGCATGCTTTTTTATTTATTCAGAGGCTTCATCACAGCAATGACAGTGACCACACGTTCCATATAGCGTTGTCACTTTTTCATTTTCAAATTGATCAATGGTTTCATTGCAATCTTGACAAATAATTGTACCCACGTACATTCCCCTTTTCTTCATTCATAGTTTGAAAGCGTTTGATCTATTTCTTATTTCTATAATATGATGTCACATTTAAGTTGTCAACGGTTAATTGTATGACACATTTAATCATTTTTTATAAATATGTGCTTTTTTCTTATCATATTGTGGGAACGTTTCAATTGTATTTTGCTTCATATCAATTCTGTAACAATTGAGTAACAATCGAAAATTGTCAAAAGGGACATGATACACTAGAGTGACTAACAGGGAACAAGCTCCTAAAAATGTTGGGACAACCCCAAATGATTTTGAGGTGAATAGATTGAATTTTATGAGGACACTTCTCATTATATTCCCCATGCTCTTTGTACTTAGTTCATGCTCATTTGCGTATATCATACCGAATCAGACCGACCAAGTCCGTCATATTCAAAAACCGAGAATTCTCTTTTTTACTGATGCAGAAAACCTTGATAAAGAAAGCCCATATTATGATGCAGTCCTCGATTTAAAAAATGAATACCCTAAGGAAATGTCAAAAATGATTGTGAAAGAAGATCGTAAAGGGTGGAAAAATGAAGTTGATGAACTGCCGGCTATTTTACTTGTCAATGATGAAAAAGTGATCGTGAAAGTGGAAGGAAATGTCCGCAGTAAACAGGAGATCTTATCGCCTTTATGTCATGCTTTAGACCGCGTCAATACAAACTAATGATATGTACCTTGCACTTATATATATCCATATGAAAAAACCCCTCACCTCATGAGGGGTTTTTCATATGGTGTTCAGGGCGCCAAAAAAACCCTCTCCTTGATGGAGAGGGTTTCATAGGTTTCATTATTTTACGATGTGGATTGGGCTTCCGATTGCTACTTCAGCCGTTTCCATTGTAATTTCACCTAATGTTGGGTGAGCGTGAATTGTCATAGCGATATCTTCAGCAGTCACTCCAGCTTCGATTGCAAGGCTAAGCTCTGAAATCATATCAGAAGCGCCAACACCTGCGATTTGAGCACCGATCACTAGACCATCCTCTTTACGAGTGATCATTTTCATGAAGCCATCAGTTGCATCAAGAGAAAGTGCACGTCCGTTCGCTGCGAATGGGAATTTCGCTGCAACGATTTCGATTCCTTCTGCTTTTGCTTCTGCTTCAGTGTATCCAACAGTTGCAAGTTCTGGCTCAGAGAATACAACAGCAGGAATACCAAGGTAATCAATTTCAGCTGGCTCTCCAGCGATTGCTTCAGCTGCAATTTTACCTTCGTAAGAAGCTTTGTGAGCAAGTGGTGGTCCATCAACGATGTCACCAATTGCATAGATGTTAGATACGCTTGTACGGCATTGTTTGTCTGTTTTGACAACTCCGCGGTCAGTCAATTCAACACCAACTTGCTCAAGACCAAGCTCATCCGTGTTTGGACGACGACCAACAGTCACAAGTACGTAATCAGCATCAACTGTTTTTTCTTCGCCTTTTACTTCGAACGTAACAGTGACACCATCAGATTTTTCTTCAACGCCTTTTGCAAGAGCGTTTGTATGGATTTCAACGTTTCCTTTTTTCTTCAGGTTACGTTTAACCAATGAGCTCATTTGCTTTTCGAAACCTGGAAGGATTTCGTCTCCACCTTCAAGGATCACAACTTCAGTTCCAAAGTTTGCATAAGCAGTACCAAGCTCAGTACCGATGTATCCACCACCGATGACAACTAACTTTTTAGGTACTTCTTTAAGCGCTAAAGCACCAGTTGAGTTGATCACGCGGTCTGTGTATTTAAAAGTAGGCAATTCAATTGGACGAGATCCAGTTGCAAGAATTGCATTTTTGAAAGTGTAAGTCTGTGCTGAATTATCATCCATTACACGTACAGAGTTGCTGTCTACGAAATAAGCTTCACCTTTGACGATGTCTACTTTATTTCCTTTAAGAAGACCTTGAACTCCACCTGTTAACTTATTAACAACAGAAGCTTTCCACTCTTGAACTTTTGTGAAATCAACTGTTACGTTTTCAGCTTTGATACCCATGTCTTCAGAATGCTTAGCATTTTCAAAACGATGGCCAGCATTGATTAGTGCTTTTGAAGGGATACAGCCAACGTTTAGACATACACCGCCAAGTGTTCCTTTTTCAACGATTGTTACTTTTTGTCCAAGCTGTGCAGCACGAATAGCAGCTACATATCCACCAGGACCTGCACCGATGACAAGAGTATCTGTTTCGATTGGGAAATCTCCTACTACCATGACATTACGCCTCCATTAAAATTAATTGTGGATCATTCAATAAACGCTTGATGTGGTTAAGGGCATTTTGCGCAGTAGCTCCGTCAATCATACGGTGGTCAAAGCTTAGGGAAAGAGCTAAGACAGGAGCTGCAACGATTTCGCCATCACGAACAACCGCTTTTTCAGCGATACGGCCAATACCAAGGATCGCTACTTCTGGGTGGTTGATGACTGGAGTAAACCATTGTCCACCAGCAGAACCGATGTTTGTGATTGTGCAAGATGCACCTTTCATTTCAGCTGGAGCCAATTTACCATCACGTGCTTTTGTTGCAAGCTCATTGATTTCGTTAGAAACTTCGAAAATCGCTTTGCGATCTGCATTTTTTACAACTGGAACTAGCAAGCCTTTTTCAGTGTCAGCTGCAATTCCGATGTTGTAGTAATGCTTTTGAACAACTTCATCTGTTTTATCATCGATAGAAGTGTTAAGTACTGGGTACTTTTTCAAAGCAGAAGTTAGAGCTTTTACAACGTAAGGCAAGTAAGTTAACTTGATTCCTTGATCAGCTGCAACTTGTTTGAATTGTTTACGATGTGCAACAAGGTTTGTTACATCAACTTCATCCATTAATGTTACGTGAGGAGCTGTATGCTTAGAGTTCACCATTGCTTTTGCGATTGCTTTGCGGATTCCGCTCATTTTCTCGCGAGTTTCTGGGAATTCTCCTTCAAGAACTGGAGCTGCTGCCGCTTTAGGAGCTGCTTCTTCTTTCGCACTTTCAGCTGCTTGAGGTGCTGCTTCTTGAGCTGCAGAACCACCATTAACGAAGCTGTCGATATCTTCTTTTAACACACGGCCGTTTTTACCAGAACCTGCAACTTTGTAAATTTCAACGCCTTTTTCGCGAGCATATTTACGTACAGATGGCATAGCGATCACGCGTTTGTTTGGATCAGCGTCTACTTGCTCTTGTGCGCCTGCACCAGTTGCTGCTGCCGCTTCTTCTTGTGCTACTTCTTTCTTCTCTGGCTCGTTACCAGCTTCAGCAGTACCTTGTACTTGAGCTTCAGTTTTTGCTTCGCCTTCTTCTTCGCTGCCTTTAAATTGAAGATTTTCGTAACCAGGTGCATCAAACGTAATGATTGTTTGTCCTACAGTTGCAACTGTTCCCTCTTCAACTTTTAATTCTAATACTTTTCCTTTAACAGGTGAAGGAATTTCTACAACTGCTTTATCATTTTGTACCTCTGCTAAAACGTCATCTTCATTGATTTCGTCGTTTGGTTTAACAAACCACTTAACGATCTCACCTTCGTGGATACCTTCTCCGATGTCCGGAAGTTTAAATTCAAATGCCACTGTTTTTCGCCTCCTAGATTTTGTTGAACCCTTGTTGTGTATATTTACACGGTCATGTAATTGATAAAGGGGAAGAGAAATAAATTCTTTTCCCCTCTGTCATTTAATTAAAATTCAAGAACTTTCTTCGCTGTTTCAAGTACATCTTTATGGTTTGGAAGCCATACGCTCTCAGCTTGAGAGAAAGCAAATACAGTATCAGGTGCAGCTACACGAAGTACTGGTGCTTCCAAGCTAAGGATCGCTCTGTCATTGATTTCAGCTACTACGTTTGCAGCAATACCAGCTTGTTTTTGTGCTTCTTGAACAACGATCGCACGGCCTGTTTTTTCAACAGAAGCGATGATTGTTTCAATATCAAGCGGGCTTACTGTGCGAAGGTCGATCACTTCAGCAGAAACGCCTTCTTTTTCTAGCTCTTCAGCAGCTTTTAGTGATTCGTGAACCATTGCACCGTAAGTGATGATTGAAAGGTCAGAACCTTCACGTTTCACGTCAGCTTTACCGATTTCAATTGTGTACTCTTCTTCAGGAACTTCCTGACGGAAAGAACGATAAAGTTTCATATGCTCAAGGAATACTACAGGATCGTTGTCACGAATTGCAGAAATTAAAAGTCCTTTTGCATCGTAAGGTGTTGAAGGAATAACAACCTTGATACCAGGCTGTTGTGCGATAAGACCTTCTAAGCTGTCAGCGTGAAGCTCAGGTGTGTGAACTCCCCCGCCGAATGGAGAACGGATTGTCACTGGAGAATGCCAGCGTCCGCCAGAACGGTAACGCATACGAGCCATTTGTCCAGAAACAGAATCTAATACTTCGTATACGAATCCGAAGAATTGAATTTCCATTACCGGGCGGAATTCTTGTAGTCCAAGGCCAATAGCAAGACCGCCAATACCAGATTCAGCAAGTGGAGTATCGAATACACGATCCTCACCAAACTCTTTTTGCAATCCTTCAGTCGCACGGAATACGCCGCCGTTTTTACCAACGTCTTCTCCGAAAACGAGAACGTTTTCGTCATTTTTCAGTTCTGTGCGTAACGCATCAGTGATCGCTTGAATCATTGTCATTTGCGCCATGGCTTACTTCGACTCCTTCTGTTTGTAAATTTCAAGCTGTTCAACTAAGTTGAATGGTTTTACATCGTACATGTTTTCAATCAAGTCAGTGACTTTTTGCTTAGGCTGTTCGTCAGCTTCTTTGATCGCTTGTTTGATTTGTTCTTTTGCATCTTCAATCACTTTATTCTCTTCTTCTTCAGACCATAGGCCTTTGTTTTCCAAGAATTTGCGGTAGCGTACCAATGGATCTTTTTGCTCCCACTCGTTTTCATCTTCTTTTGTACGATATCTTGTTGGATCGTCACCAGCCATTGTATGTGGGCCGTAACGGAATGTAAGAGTTTCGATTAATGTTGGACCTTCACCATTTACAGCGCGCTCACGAGCTTCAGCAGTTGCTGCATAAACAGCTAATGCATCCATACCGTCAACTTGTACGCCTACGATACCAGCTGCAGCTGCTTTTTGTGCAATTGTTTGTGCAGCAGACTGCTTTTCAACAGGTGTAGAGATCGCATATCTGTTGTTTTGGACAACAAAAATCGCTGGCGCTTTGTAAGCCCCTGCAAAGTTAATACCTTCGTAGAAATCACCTTGTGAAGCTCCACCGTCACCAGTGTAAGTGATTGCAACAGCTTTTTTACCGCGCTTTTTCAAACCAAGAGCTACACCAGCAGCTTGAATGATTTGAGCACCGATAATGATTTGTGGTGAAAGTGCATTCACATCTTCAGGCATTTGGTTACCAACAAAGTGTCCGCGAGAGAACAAGAATGCTTTTGTTAGCGGAAGACCATGCCAGATTAATTGTGGTACGTCACGATATCCTGGAAGAATGAAATCTTCTTTCTCAAGTGCAAAGTGAGTTGCAAGCTGAGAAGCCTCTTGTCCAGCTGTTGGCGCGTAGAAGCCAAGACGGCCTTGACGGTTCAATGAAATTGAACGTTGATCTAATACTCGTGTAAACACCATACGGCGCATTAATTCTTTTAATTGGTCATCTGAAAGATCCGGCATTGCCGCTTCGTTTACGACTTCGCCTTTTTCGTTTAAAATTTGAAACGTTTCAAACTGCTTTTTGATGGCATCAAATTGCTTTTTGCTATCAACAATTGCTTTTTTTGTTTTTGCAGCCATTCTAAAGTCACCTCTTCCTTTCTTTTAACAGTCCATTTGTCGTGAATCCATTTATACATACAGATATAGGATAACCCAAAATACTCATATGACTCCTGTATATAATAGCCACTAAGATCGTTGTCGAAACATTGGTTGACCACTCGTTTTTGAGCCCTTCTAACTGTATTAACGATAGTTCACAAAAAACTAATACAACTTCTGTTAACAAGGAATAGTTTACAACAAGAAAAATAGTCCGTCAATTGATTTAACGGCTTTATTTAAATAAATGTATTCGCTTTACTTTTTATGGTGAACTGTATCAATCTGTTTAACAAACAACCTAATCTGTACTAGTATAGAGTGTACTACTGTACTACAATAGAAAATGTTTGTTTTTGTCGAAAAATAAAAAAAGAGCTGTTTTTCAGCTCTTTTTCGACTCTTGATCTGCTGCTTTATACAAAGCCTTTTTATGATCATTCAATTGATCTGTATATCGATTGAACTTCTTACTTTCTTTTCTAACTTTGCTATATAAACGATTCACGGTCTTCAGCTTTGACTTCAGTTCTTCATATCCGAGATCCTTTTTCTTCAAAGATTGATACAAATGCTGGTCTTGTTTCAGCGCCTTTTGATACTCCTTGTAAAGCTGATCATATGACGCATATCGTTTCTCAATCGATTTGACCGTTTGATCTGCTTTCTCTTTTAACTCCGCATCTTGCAATCGTGCAGCAGATTCCTTTACCGTTTTCAATTCTTTTTTCGATTCATCCATACTGTCTTTTTCTGTTTTTAAATGTTCTTCTCGTTTCGCTGCCGATGCTAACGCCTGATCAGAAAGGCTTGCCACTGTTTTTGTATGGTCCTTTGTTGTTTGAATCATTTTTTTATACAGCTTCTGCTCTTTTTCTTCATAGCTTTGCAGTGTACCTTGCTCTTTTTCGAAGGATGCTTCTTTTTCACTCATTTTCGTCATTGCGTCCTGCATATCATTAAACGGACTTTGACCTCCGCACCCTGTCAGCAAAAGGGTACATATCCCCGCTAAAGCAGCACCTGCTTTCATGCTTCTTTTCATCTGTCTCATGACAAGGTCCCCCCTTTACATCTCCACATACCACTATAATTTTTATAGACGTTTGTGACAAGGGAAGAGGTCAATCAGATGAGGCGGAGAAGATTTTTTTCAAGCAATAGGCGCATGACTATACAAATAGTGCATTCATACATAGTTTATATTACACGCTTCGCCTTCACTTATGAGAGGCCAAGTGTATTTCCAAAGGAGGTCAAAAGTATGTCTAATTATAGTCATGGAAGTATGTATGGTGGATACGGCGGTTACGGGTATGGATTCGGTGGTGGATATGGCGGCGGCTGTTGTTACCCAAGTTATGGCGGTGGATACGGATGCGGATACGGCGGCGGACGTACATTCGCTTTAATCGTTGTGCTTTTCATCCTATTAATTATCGTTGGCGCAGCATTCTTAGGCGGCGGTGGCTGCTGCTAAGGCTGTTTAAGCCTCTGACCGGTCTCATAGGACCGGTCTTCTTTATTTCATTGCATATGTTGTGTATCATTTTATATACTTTACATACAAAGGAAATAGGAGTGAAGTTTTGTGATTACCATGGATGATATCGTAAGGGACGGACATCCCGTCTTAAGACAAACAGCTGAAGCGGTCGAGCTCCCGCCGACAGAAGAGGAAAAACAGCAATTAGCTGACATGATCGAATTCGTCAAAAACAGTCAGGATGCTGACATTGCTGAAAAATACGGACTAAGACCCGGCGTTGGATTGGCAGCTCCGCAAATCAATATTAGTAAACGAATGATCGCTGTTCACTGTGAGGATGAAGACGGAGAAGAATACAGCTATGCTCTGTTCAACCCGCGTATTGTCAGTCATTCAGTCAAAAGAGCTTATTTAGCGACTGGTGAAGGCTGCTTATCAGTTGATGAAGCCATCCCTGGATTTGTTCCTCGATATCAAAAAATCAGGGTCAAGGCCACTACGCTTGAAGGAGAGGACATTGATATCCGTCTAAAAGGGTTCCCTGCCATTGTCTTTCAGCACGAAATTGACCATTTAAATGGCATTATGTTTTATGATCATATTCAAAAGGATCAGCCATTCGCTGAGCCAGAAAACTCTGTTGCGATCGGCAGATCATAACATAAAAAAGAAGACCCGGCGATCTAAGGGTCTTCTTTTTTATTCTCCAATGAGGCCAAGATGGGTCAATGCATGGAATATGCCGTCCTCATCTACTGGCTTTGTCACAAAATCAGCCAATGCTTTCAGTTCACTCACAGCATTTCCCATCGCCACGCCTGTTCCAGCAAACGAAATCATTTCTCTATCGTTCAGTCCGTCTCCAAAGGCAATGGTATCCTTTTGATCATAAGGAAGTCTTTCGATGACTCGTTTGATTCCTTCAGCTTTTGATCCCCCTTTTGGCAGAACGTCTGTTGACAGCTCATGCCATCTGACAAGGTCAATTTCTTCGCGGAATGCCTTATACTCCACTTCCTCTTCTGCCTTACAAAATAACAGCATTTGAAAAATGTCGTTTTCTTTAAAGAAAGATACATCGTGCTCAGGATGCTCTGTTTTTAAAGTACCGATTCCTTCATGGATAAACGGATGATTCGGCACAGACGCCTTCATCGTTTCTTCTCCCATAAAAACAAGCGGATGATCATGACGATCCGCTGTTTCATAAATCCGCTCCATCAGCTCCTGCTTCAGCGGATTGCCGTAAATAACGTCTCTCTCATACATGACATACTGACCGTTATAAGCAATGAATGAGTCAAGCCCTAATTCTTCTAAAATGGGCCGAATCAGAAAAGGAGAACGCCCAGATGCAATAAAGAGATGATGACCTTTTTCTTTTAATAAATGAACCGCTCGCTTCGTTGACTCAGGTATATTTTTATCATGGTCATATAAAGTACCGTCGATATCAAAGAAGATGACTTTTTTATTCATATCTCGCCCTCCTGCTCTTCGTTATGTATACACACTCCCTTTCATCATACAGAAAGATTTCCGCTTTCGAAACCAATTCCTTTTGAAAGCGCCCATTTCCCACATATAACCATGTAACATTCAATAGAAACATCATATAATACAAGTATATAGAGAGACCGGAACACGCTGGTTAAGCTTACTTCAACCCGAAAGGAGGCGGCATGTGATGCTTCGTCGTCTGCGTAAGAAAATTCGAAGACAATGGAAGGACATGCTTCGTAAAAAATCGATTGCTTAAAGGGATCTTCCGCACATTTGCCGAAGGTCCTTTTTTCTCAGAGACTTTTCTTATGCGCGTTTTTTTAATATAATAGAATAAGCGAGTGTAACATACGGTATTTAAGGAGAGATTTGGATGATATATAAGGTATTTTTTCAGGCAAGTACTACTGAGGTACCTGTAAGAGAACACACAGATTCACTATACGTTGAAGCGGTTTCCGAAAGAGACGTACGCGATAAGTTGAAAAAACATAACTACAACATTGAATTCATTCAGCCTGTAGACGGTGCTTTTTTAGACTATGAACGAGAAAGTGAAAATTTTAAAGTATTGGAGCTATGAGAGGAATGAAATTTGTTAAAAACGATCAGGCGGCAGTTTTTGCGCTCGGCGGTTTAGGCGAGATCGGTAAAAACACGTATGGCGTTCAATTTCAAGATGAAATCATTTTAATTGATGCAGGTATTAAGTTTCCTGAAGACGAGCTTCTTGGAATTGACTACGTCATCCCTGACTATACGTACTTAGTTAAAAACGAAGATAAAATCAAAGGTCTTTTCATCACTCACGGACATGAAGACCACATCGGCGGTATCCCTTACCTTCTCAAGCAAGTGAATATTCCAGTTTACGGCGGCAAACTCGCAATCGGCCTACTTCGTAATAAATTGGAAGAGCACGGTCTCTTGAGACAAACAAAACTTCATATTTTTGAAGAAGAAGATACCATTAAATTTAGAAAAACAGCTGTGTCTTTCTTTAGAACGACACACAGTATTCCAGATTCTTATGGAATTGTCGTCAAGACACCTCCTGGTAACATCGTACATACAGGTGATTTCAAGTTTGACTTTACTCCTGTTGGCGAGCCTGCCAATTTAACCAAAATGGCTGAGATCGGAAAAGAAGGCGTTCTTTGTCTTTTATCTGATAGTACAAACAGTGAAATCCCAGAATTTACGATGTCTGAAAGACGCGTAGGTGAAAGCATTGATGACATCTTCAGAAAAGTCGATGGACGCATCATCTTTGCCACGTTTGCTTCCAACATTCACAGACTTCAGCAAGTGATTGAGTCTGCTGTTGCCAACGGCAGAAAAGTCGCTGTATTTGGACGCAGTATGGAGTCTGCTATTGATATTGGTCAAGATCTTGGCTATATTAAATGTCCAAAAAACACGTTTATTGAACATAATGAAATCAACCGCCTTCCGGCAAACAAAGTGACCATTCTTTGTACTGGAAGCCAGGGTGAACCGATGGCAGCTCTTTCTCGTATTGCGAACGGTACTCACCGCCAGATTTCTATTAACCCTGGAGACACTGTTGTCTTCTCATCTTCACCGATCCCAGGTAACAATATTAGTGTAAGCCGCACCATTAACCAGCTTTATCGTGCAGGTGCTGAGGTCATTCATGGCTCGCTTAATAATATTCATACATCTGGTCACGGCGGACAAGAAGAACAAAAACTCATGCTCCGTTTAATTAAACCAAAATTCTTTATGCCGATTCACGGTGAATACCGCATGCAAAAAACGCATATCAAGCTTGCGAATGATTGCGGCATCCCTGAGGAAAACTGCTTTATCATGGATAACGGTGAAGTTCTTGCACTGAAAGGTGACGAAGCAAGTGTCGCTGGCAAAATTCCATCAGGCAACGTGTATATCGACGGAAGCGGTATTGGCGATATCGGAAACATCGTTTTAAGAGACCGCCGCATTCTTTCTGAAGAAGGTCTTGTCATTGTCGTCGTGAGCATGGACATGAAAGAATTCAAAATCTCTGCTGGTCCTGATTTGATCTCAAGAGGTTTTGTCTACATGAGAGAATCTGGAGATCTGATTAACGATGCACAGGATTTAATTTCGAAGCATCTTGAAAAAGTAATGGAACGTAAGACAACTCAGTGGTCTGAAATTAAGAACGAAATTACTGACACCCTTGCACCTTTCCTTTATGAAAAAACAAGACGCCGTCCAATGATCCTACCGATTATTATGGAAGTGTAACCATAAAAAGAGACACAAGCCGCTTGGCTGTGTCTCTTTTTTTCACTATTCATTGAAAAAAGCGCATATATACAAGGTACACATGCGGTTTCTCATTTTTATTGAATTGGGAGATGCTGAAAGCTTCTGACATCAAACAAACCCTTTGTCGTCATTTTCACATCAGGAATGACTGGGAGTGCCAAGAAGGACAGCGTCAAAAATGGATTAAAATCTAAAGTAAAGCCTGTTTCTTTCAACGCTTCATGGAGTGCATGAAGGCTTTCATTTACAAGATGTGCTGGCTGATCTGAAAGTAAACCAGAGATCGGTAATGGCAGCGTATGAAGAGACTGGCCCTCTTTGACAACCGTCAAACCGCCCCCTGCTTCTTTTAATGCGTCAATGGCTTTCACGATATCAGCATCATTTGTGCCAACCGCAATTAAATTGTGAGAATCATGCGCAACCGTTGTTGCAATTGCGCCCTTTTCTAATCCAAAGCCGCTGACAACCCCTATCCCCATTTCAGATAAGCCTTGATGGCGTTCGACAAGCACCATTTTTAATACATCTCTTTCTGTATCACTAGTGAATTGTCCGTTCGTTTCTGAAGGAGAGATTTGTTCTAATTTTGTTTCTAGCTGATTCGGAATAATGCGGATGACATTCATTTTTTGATGAGCTGTGATAGGCAGAGCCAGATCCTGCTCTCGAACGTCTTTAGCATGAACAGATTGTAATAAGGCTGGACTTGGTGCAATTTTTTCGACACTTGGCTTGTACTCTCCATGCTGCGCCACCAATTCTCCTGCAATAAATACGCTGGTGATGTCTACTTGATGAAGATCAGAGACAAGCATAAAATCAGCATCAAAGCCTGGCGCAATGGCTCCCTTTGTTTTGAGGCCAAAGCACTCCGCTGCGTTTAAACTTCCCATTTGATACGCTAAAAATGGGTCTAACCCTTCTTTTATAGACATACGTACTTGTTCATCAATACTTCCTTCAGCCATTAAATCATCTAAATGTTTATCATCGGTACAAAAGAAAAAACGTCTCGCATTCTTTTCATTCACAGCTGGTAAAACGTTTTTCACGTTTTTGGCAACAGAGCCTTCTCTCAGCATGACATACATGCCTCGTTTTACACGTTCAAGGGCTTCGCCGGCTGTTGTTACCTCGTGATCTGTTTGGACACTAGCTGTGCGGTAAACGTTTATTAATCGGTCCGTTAAGCCTGCTAGATGACCATCAATCAATTTATTCTCATTTTGAGCATCAAGCAGTTTTTGAAGCATATCTTCTTCCGCCTGCTCCACACTGACGTAATCCATCACCTCGGCAAGACCAAGAACCTCTTTCTCTTGATACAAAGGCTTTAAATCTTTCGCTTTTAAAACAGCACCTGATCGCTCAAAACTAACTGCCGGTACGCAGGATGGCAGCATGAAATAAATATTTAAGGCAGCTTTTCTCGCTTCTTCCAGCATAAAACGGATGCCTGTGATCCCTGACACATTGGCAATTTCATGCGGGTCTGTTACGACAGTTGTCACACCGCGCGGGACGACAGTTTTGGAGAATTCAGCAGGGGTAACCATGGAGGACTCGATATGAACGTGGCCATCAATAAAACCGGGTACAAGCATTTGACCTGCTGCATCCAGCTCCTGTTCTCCCTCGTACTCTCCAATCCCTACTATTTGTCCATTTTCAACAGCGACATCAGCGTCTAGCCATTCCTGGTTAAACACGTCCATAACCTTCGCATGTTTAATCACTAGGGCTGCTTTTTTTCTCTTTGCAGCTACCTCAATTTGATGTCTGAAAAGCTCCTTATCCAACGACACTGCCTCCTCCAAGTAAACAATATAATGTTTCTTATCGTAAACGAATCTGTTTGCCCAGTCAATGACATTTAGAGAAAATCATCCAGATAAAAAGACTGATTTTTATTTCTGAATAGTGATAATTGCATGAAAAATATGATGATTGACTTTAGCTGTTTATGCAGAACAAAACAGCCCTTTTAAATGTCTTCTTCCCTCTTCACTGTCCACCTCATGTGTACACAATCATATAAAAAAACACCCTGCCCAGGGTGTTTAATAATCGTTCTGCATTTCTCGTTTTTCAAAGCGTCCGATATCGGCAACTGCCCCAATGACAATCAGAATATCTTCTTTTTGAATCATTTCATCTGCGAGCGGTGAAACAATCACTTCTTTTCCACGCTTAATCGCCACAATATTAATGCCATATCTCGCTCTAATATCGAGATCTAAAAGAGAATGTCCTGCAAGCCTGCTGTTAGCAACGATTTCAATGAGGCTGTACTCATCTGACAGCTCAAGATAATCTAATACGTTATTGGAGATGATTTTATGTGCAATTCGTCTGCCCATGTCCCGCTCTGGATGAACGATGCGGTCAGCCCCAATTTTATTTAGTACCTTTTCGTGATAGTCGTTTTGCGCCTTTACTGTGACCATTTTGACGCCAAGCTCTTTCAGCATGATCGTCGTTAAAATACTGGCCTGAATGTTTTCACCAATCGCAACGATGACATGATCAAAATTGCGAATGCCGAGATTTTTTAAAACAGATTCGTCCGTCGAATCACCAATGACCGCATGTGACGCAATTTTCGCGTATTCGTTCACTCGATCTTCATTCATATCCATGGCCATGACTTCAAGTCCTTCTTCGCTCAGCGCCTTGCAAATACTTCCGCCAAAGCGTCCAAGACCAATGACTGCATATTCCTTTTTCATGTTCAGACTCCTTTTATCTCACTTACCATGCATTTTACTACGGTTTGATTAACGAATCCATATGCGAGCGAATTTTTTTGCGGAACGCTTCACTTAAGTAAAGATCTGCTCCTTTTTCAATTTCACTGCGGTAATGACCTGGCGGAGCCATTTCTTCGCTCTTTTGAAGAACTAAAAAGGTTAAACAGTCTGCATATATTTGATCACCTATTTTGACATCGACAAAAGCTGGACGATATGTGCCCTCATAGACGCCTTCTCGTTTGTACAAATATCGAATGGCATCAAAAGGAACCTCATATAAAACGCCCTCTGTTTCTCCGCCGTCTTCTACCATATCGGCTCTTGATCCATCAGGCCTTACCAACGTAAATCTAGTTGTAAAGCCGTTCAGTGCACCGCCGCCGATGATTTGTTTAAAATAATGATCAACTTCCGCCAGTTTAAATCTTGCATCATCCATACAGGAGCCATAGGCAAAATAATAGAAGGATGCCGGCTTCTGCTGCCACAGTCTATATTCCTTCCAGCAGCCGCTCTCGATCTCCTTCAGCGCTGATGCCTTCTGCTTTGGTAAAGTGTATGTAACAGCCGCCACCAGCCCTTGGTCTGTCATGACATCGACCACCTGCTTGTCATACCCTTCCTCAAGAAAATCTATCTTATTCAGCGTGCTTACGGTTACCTCGTACAATTCTCCATATACTGTGCTTTTCTCTTCTAGAACGCACGCAGGGTATCCTTGACCTGTATCATAGATTCTGCCGCTGATCCAAGCTGATTTAGCTAATGGCCTGCTTTCTTTCATATACGACTCGTGGTGCTCTTCATGCTGCAAAAGCGTCCCATATACAAATAAAGCTTTCACCTTCATGAAATCACGTCCTCTCGCCTTGCTGTTGTCTGCATTTTTGCCACACAGGTAAATAGATATGAAAAGCTGTACCTTTTCCCAGCTCACTGACCACATCCATCCTACCGTGATGATCTTTTAAAATCGCTGCACAGATGGTGAGGCCAAGCCCCGTCCCTTCTGTTTTCGTAGAGAAGAAAGGATCATATATTTTCTGAATATCCTCTTCAGACATCCCTTTTCCTTCATCTTGAATGGTAATTTTCCATTCGTTCATCACTTTTTCTGTTGATATGTATATGCTGCCGCCTTCGGGCATTGCCTCAATGGCATTTTTGATTAAATTAATGAACAGCTGCTTCATTTGATTAGCGTCTGCTAATATAGCGCCGGCATCCTGCTTTTTAAATGGCTGTTTGAGATCAATATTCGAAAGGACTGCATTGGTTTTTAGCAATGTAATGACCTGCTCTAACAGTCCATGAAGCTGAACTTCTTGAAAATGGACAGACTGCGGTTTTGCCAGCACAAGCAGCTCACTTAAAACAAAATCAATCCGTTTAATTTCGGAAAAGATAATGTCAAAATAATCGGTTCTTTCAGGATATTGTGTTTTCATTAGCTGCAAAAAGCCGTTTACTGAGGTCAGCGGATTTCTGACTTCATGGGCGATTCCAGCGGCTATTTGTCCTGCAACGGCTAACTTTTGCGCCTGCATTTGCACTTGTTGATTTGATCTTTCAAGTTCAAGCTTTGCCAGCTTTTGTTTTGTAATATCTGCAACTGTTCCAATACCTCCAGTAAACTGGTGCTGCTCATCAAAGTAGAGCTTATAATGAACGTCTCCCCATACTTTCTTCCCCTCTTTATGAAGAAGCTGCAGCTCGATCCGTCCTGAATCTTTATGCTCTTTGATGACAGATGACAAATGCTGAATAACTCTTTCTTCTTGATCAAAGTACTGATTGTACATCGTACCTAGACATTCATCTATGTCATAGCCGGTCATTTGTTTCCATGCTTGATTTAAGAAGATGATGTGCCCTTTTTCATCTGTTTCAAAGACAATTTCTTGCAAGTTATCTGTAATTCGATTCAGCCGCTCTGTCAGTTCGTGTGCTTCTTTTTCTCTCTTATTTAGATCTGACACAAGTAAATTCAAGCGGTCTACATATCCTGAGACAACCCAGATCCCTGCTAACACAACGACAGTAAAAGCTAGATCGAGCGGCCAATTAATTTGATAGCCGCCTAGATAATAAAAGAAATCCCAGCTTATGATTAAGATAAATGCAAGAACAGATAACACGATCCGCACTTGATATGTTTTGTTCAAATGATTCCACCTGCCGCCCTGAGATTCTTTGTCAATTGTACCATTTTCCACTTATTTTTTGAGGGAGATGGGGCATTTTTAAGGAACTTTTTTAAAGAAAAAATAGCCTGTTCTCAGCACAAAGGAAGAGAGCAGGCTATTTTGATTACTTCTGAAGAGCTTCTTGCAGCTCTTTTAACAGCAGTTCTGCGCCTTCAGCGCTTAATGTAATTTGACCATTTCCATATTCATGGTTCTCTGATGTAATCTCACCAGTCATGAGACAAACGCCCTCTGGCTGATATTTTTTCAAGACGATTTTATCTCCATCTATAAAAAATTCCATACTGTCTTTAATAGCGATATCAAGTGCTCTTCTCAATTCGATTGGCATCACAATACGCCCTAGTTCGTCTACTTTTCTTACGACTCCGATAGATTTCAATTTCGTTCCCTCTTTCTTTCATTAGCTCAAGATCAATCTGTTTTTCACCAATTGATATATCGTAGACGTAAGAGATTCTTAAAAGGTTTCTCCTCTATAAAAATTTTTTTCATAAAAGAAAAAACAAAGGGAAAATTTATTGTGATTGTCAAAATGATACTTGAATTTTACAGATTCATTTCAAGGTGATCACAAACCCCCACAAATGACATCAACCCTCTGAACTTTTAAATGTAAAATTGTTTAAAACAGCAAAAATAGAGATTGGGTGAAAACATGTTTCAAAATGCCGAAATTGGAATTGATTTAGGAACAGCTAACATATTGGTTTATAGTAAAAATAAGGGAATTATTTTAAATGAACCGTCCGTCGTAGCAGTTGATACAGAAACAAAGACTGTACTTGCCGTCGGATCAGAAGCGAAAGAAATGATCGGGAAAACACCTGGGAAAATTGTTGCGATCCGTCCGATGAAAGACGGTGTCATCGCTGATTATGATATGACAACAGATTTACTTAAACAAATCATGAAAAAAGCAGGAAAAAATATCGGGTTTACTTTCAGAAAGCCAACTGTCGTTGTATGTACACCATCTGGTTCAACAGCTGTTGAGCGCCGCGCGATCAGCGATGCTGTGAAAAACTGCGGAGCAAAACATGTGCATTTAATTGAAGAACCTGTTGCAGCTGCAATCGGTGCTGATCTTCCGGTAGACGAGCCTGTTGCGAACGTTGTAGTCGATATTGGCGGCGGAACAACAGAAGTTGCAATCATTTCATTTGGCGGCGTTGTCTCTTGTCATTCGATCCGAATTGGCGGCGATCAGCTGGATGAAGATATCATTACGTTTGTCAGAAAGAAATATAACCTATTAATCGGTGAACGGACTGCCGAGCAGGTGAAAATGGAAATTGGGTATGGTCTCATTGAGCATGAGCCTGAATCATTAGAAGTGCGCGGGCGCGATCTTGTGACAGGTCTGCCAAAAACGATCACACTTGTCTCTCATGAAATTCAAGGCGCCATGCGTGAATCACTTCTTCATATTTTAGAAGCGATCCGTGCCACATTAGAGGACAGCCCTCCAGAGCTAAGCGGAGATATTGTAGACCGCGGCGTCATTTTAACTGGCGGAGGCGCTCTTTTAAATGGAATACAAGAATGGCTTTCTCAAGAGATTGTTGTTCCAGTCCATATTGCAGCCAATCCCCTTGAATCTGTTGCAATTGGAACAGGTCGTTCATTAGAAGTGATCGACAAATTGCAAAAAACTTTAAAATAATCTTCTTGTTCTACTTCTTTTTTTGTCATTTCGATCATATCGTGAGAAATGGATAAACGTGAAGGAGGAAGAACATGTTGCTTGATTTAGGTAAACGGGTCGTTGTCACAGTCATTTTAACGGGTATTATTTTAGGAGGAATGAGCCTGTCGTTTTCACATATGCCGCCTTCTAATGCACAGCCTGTGAAACAACTGAACCGCTAAAAAAGCCGCACGAAAGCGGCTTTTTTATTTTGGCTTTAAACGGGCTCCCCATTTTCCTTTTCGGTCATAAATCTGATATGATGAACATGACTAAAGGAGGGGTTTTTATGAGTTCATTTGAAAAACAACTAGATCAATATGCGAAGACCATCGTTGAAGTCGGTGTGAACGTACAAAAGGGGCAGGAAGTCGTTGTATCCGCATTTACTGAATCTGCACATCTTGTTCGTCTTGTAGCAAAACACGCGTATGAGCGCGGGGCGAAAAACGTACATATCCGCTGGAGTGATGGTGTTCTCACCCGTTTAAAGTATGAACATGCACCGCAAGATGTATTTGAGCAATTCCCTGAATGGGAAGCACAGATGATGGAAACCATCGCAAAACGCGGAGGCGCTTTTATTACCATCCTGTCAGAAAGCCCTGACCTTTTGCGAGGCATTGATTCGAAAAAAATCGCTGCACAGCAAAAAGCTGCTGGTTCAGCACTACATACATATCGTCAATACGTTCAATCTGACAAAGTCGCTTGGACAGTCGTAGGTGCTGCATCAAAAGAATGGGCGAAAAAGATTTTCCCTGATCATACAGATGAAGAAGCTGTCACGTTATTGTGGGATCAAATCTTTAAAGTCGCACGCGCTGATCAAGCAGATCCAGTAGAGGCTTGGAAAAAGCACGATGCGTCATTAAACGAAAAGGTCAAAATACTCAATGAACGCCACTACCACAAGCTTCATTATGAAGCACCGGGCACAGACTTAACGATCGAGCTTCCAGAGCAGCATATTTGGGTAGGTGCTGGCAGCGTAAGTGAACGCGGCGTTTCGTTCATGGCCAACATGCCGACAGAAGAAGTCTTTACCGTACCGAAAAAAGACGGTGTAAACGGGACAGTCTCAAGCACAAAGCCGCTCAGCTATGCTGGAAACATCATTGATGAGTTTTCATTAACCTTTGAAAATGGCCGGATTGTGGATGTGAAAGCAAAAGAAGGCGAAGATATTTTAAAATCTCTCGTTGAAACAGATGAAGGCTCTCATTATCTAGGTGAGGTTGCCCTCGTACCAGATGATTCACCAATTTCTAACTCAAATATTCTTTATTACAATACACTTTACGATGAAAATGCATCAAATCACCTTGCCATCGGCAGCGGATATGCGTTTAATATCGAAGGCGGAAAAGAAATGAAACGAGAGGAATTGGATGCTGCGGGTGTGAACAGCAGTATTACACACGTTGATTTTATGATTGGTTCAAAGGAAATGAATATTGACGGAATCACAAAAGACGGGAAACGCGAACCGATCTTCCGAAATGGAAACTGGGCGATTTAATCAAAAAAAGACATCCAATGGATGTCTTTTTTATTTATGCGTAAAGCTCTTCAAGTCTTTTTTGGATGTCTTGATCTGATAAAAACTCATCATATGTTGTTTGTTTATCGACGATGCCATTTGGCGTCACTTCGATAATCCGGTTTGCAACTGTTTCAACAAACTGATGGTCATGAGATGAGAAGAGCATGGCTCCTTTAAAGCTCATGAGACCGTTATTCAACGCTGTAATGGATTCTAGGTCTAAGTGGTTCGTTGGCTCATCCAGCAGCAAAATATTCGCTCCTGACAGCATCATTTTTGATAACATACAACGAACCTTTTCTCCTCCTGATAAAACACTTGCTTTTTTCTTCACTTCTTCCCCAGAGAAAAGCATACGTCCTAAGAAACCACGCAGGAAGCTTTCGCTTTGATCATTCGGAGAATATTGACGAAGCCAATCAACGAGATCAACGTCATTCCCTTCAAAGTATTCACTATTATCTTTCGGGAAAAAGGCTTGTGACGTTGTGACGCCCCATTTAAATGATCCGCTGTCTGGCTCCATTTCACCAGCAAGGATTTTAAATAATGTGGACACAGCAAGCTCATTACGGCTTAAGAACGCAATTTTATCTTCGCGGTTCATAATAAAGCTGACATTATCCAGTACTTTTACACCGTCAATTGTTTTTGATAGACCTTCTACTTGAAGGACATCATTTCCGATTTCGCGCTCTGGTGCAAAATGAACATACGGATATTTACGTGAAGAAGGCTTAATGTCATCTAAAGAGATTTTATCAAGCAATTTCTTTCTTGATGTCGCTTGCTTGGATTTAGAAGCGTTCGCACTAAACCGGGCAACGAATTCTTGAAGCTGCTTAATTTGTTCTTCTTTTTTCTTATTTGCTTCTTGGCTTAGTTTCAGCGCTAACTGGCTGGACTCATACCAAAAATCATAGTTACCGACGTATACTTGGATTTTTCCGAAATCAAGATCCGCAATATGTGTACATACTTTATTTAAGAAATGACGATCATGCGAAACGACGATGACGGTATTTTCAAAGTTAATGAGGAACTCTTCGAGCCACTGGATTGCTTGTAAGTCCAAGTGGTTCGTCGGCTCATCGAGAAGCAGAACGTCAGGCTTGCCAAATAAAGCTTGAGCTAAAAGTACTTTTACCTTTTCAGAACCGCCAAGCTCAGACATTTTCTTCGATTGAAGGCTTTCTGGAATGCCAAGACCCTTTAATAGGATCGCTGCTTCACTTTCAGCTTCCCAACCGTTTAATTCAGCAAATTCACCTTCAAGTTCTGCTGCACGAATCCCATCTTCATCTGAGAAATCAGGTTTCATATAGATCGCATCTTTCTCCTGCATCACATCATATAGACGTTTGTGACCCATGATGACGACTTTTAGCACTTCAAACTCTTCGTATTCAAAGTGGTTCTGTTTTAAAATCGCTAAACGCTCACCAGGACTCATATGAACATCGCCCGTTTGAGGCTCAATTTCGCCAGAAAGAATTTTTAGGAACGTTGATTTACCAGCTCCATTGGCACCAATTAATCCGTAACAGTTGCCAGGAGTGAATTTAATATTTACTTCTTCAAATAGTTTACGATCAGCAAAGCGCAAACTAACATTATTTACTGCAATCATTTATTAATCCTCCATCACTCATTCATCATTATGAAGTATAACATGAATAACGTTTGATAGAAACGTCTCTCGCTAAGAACGAAGGCTTTTTGTCTATTATGATATAATAAACGGGAATGATTGATTGAAGGAGTTCGGGCGATTTGAGATTACTCACACTGATGGAATACTGTTTATTGATTTTCTTTATGGGCATTTATTTATCTGCAACAGGCTTTAATGCGAGGGACTTTGGCCTTTATATTGGGCTTGTCCTCATTTACACACTGGTTCACATCTTTTCCAAACGCTTTTTACAAAAGCGGGGAAAAGAAAACCAAAAGATCGGATTGTTTCGATCCGTTTTAGCCATTACCGGATCTGTGTTCGCTTCTGTTCTTGCGATTGTGATCATTGTGACGGTGCTCACACCAAATTAAAAACGACCCTTCTGTAAGGGTCGCTCGTTCAAGTACCTTTCTCTTGCCCATGAGAAGGTGCTTTTATTTTGTCTGTCGAATATCGCCAAATGGGAAGAAAACAAATTCTGATGTCCCGACAACCCGATCCTTTTCAATGAGGCCAAGTCCATTTCGGCTGTCCATGGAATTTAATCTGTTGTCCCCCATCACAAAGTAATCGTTTTTCGGTACTTTTACTGGACCAAAATCTCCAGTTAAATGCACTTCATACTCTTTCGCATGCGCCTTGTTCTCTTTTAAATAAGGCTCATCTACTTTTTTTCCATTAATGTAAAGCGTATCATCCTTCATTTCAATCGTATCACCTGGAAGGCCGATTAATCGTTTGACATAATGAATCTTCTGACCATCTTTTCCATTAATAATCACGATGTCACCGCGTTTCACACCACCGAGATAGTTAATGGTTTTGTTGACAAACAGCTTTTCCCCGTCATGAAGTGTCGGTTCCATTGACTCTCCTTCCACCACATACGGTTCAAATATAAACGTACGGATGAGCAAGACGAGCGCAAGTGCGATTAAAATGGCTTTGATCCATTCAAACAGTGAACTTTTCTTCTCTGTTTTGGCTTGCTTCGCATCAGATTGAATGTCATTTTCGTTTTGTTTGTTTTCTTCGTTCAAAATACTGCTTCCTCCTAAGACTTTCTGCTAAAAGACTTGAAACGTGAATTGAATAACTTTACTTTATCATATGTCAATTAAAAATTCACAAGACAACCATCTAATTAGATATTTTTTCCTAATTCACTGATAATTAAACAAAAAGAAGCACCGTTTTACACGATGCTTCTCTTCTGCATTACGCTTCTTGTCTGACTGGTTTTTTCAAAATACCCAGTAAAATCGCTGTCACAACGGCACCGATTAAGATGCTGATGATATAAAGAACTGGATGATTTGTTACCCAGAAAACAAATAGTCCGCCATGCGGTGCAGGAAGCGTCACTCTGAAGAATTCCGTTAATCCGCCAGCAACTGCTGCACCAATAACAGCTGAAGGAATCACACGAAGAGGATCTGCCGCCGCAAACGGGATCGCTCCTTCCGTGATGAAGGCAGCTCCCATGAAGTAACATGTAATCCCTGCTTCACGGTCACGTTTTGAAAACTTATTTCTAAAGATCGTTGTTGCAAGTGCAATACCTAGTGGTGGAACCATTCCGCCTGCCATAATCGCAGCATGCGGTGCATAGTTGCCAGCAGCAATCATCGCAAGACCAAATGTGTAAGCCGCTTTGTTAATTGGGCCTCCCATATCAATTGCCATCATACCAGCTAAAATAATACCCATTAAGACAAGGTTTCCCGTACCTAATGATTCAAGCCAATGTGTTAATCCGTCCATCACCATTTTCACTGGTGTGTTGACAATATAATGCATGATAATGCCTGTGAAGAAAATACCGAACAATGGATACAGCAGAACCGGTTTAATCCCATCGAGTGTCTGTGGTACGAATGTGAATACTTTTTTGAGCAGCACAACAATGTAACCTGCTAGGAAACCAGCAATCAATCCGCCTAAGAACCCTGCACCTGCTGCTGACGCCATAAAACCACCGACCATACCTGGCGCAAAACCTGGACGATCTGCAATACTCATGGCAATAAATCCAGCTAATACCGCAACGATTAAGGCAAGCGCATTATCGCCGCCAATTCCTTTTAAGACAGCTGCAAATGAATTAAATGAAGGGTCCTTAGGATCTGCTGAGTTAATGCCCCAGAAGAATGAAATCGCAACAAGGATACCGCCTCCGACAACAAATGGAAGCATGTTACTTACACCACTCATTAAGTGCTTGTAAAATCCGCTTCTTCCTTTGCCAGATGATTCATTTTCCTCTTTAGAAGAACTGCCGCCTGAACCTTTATAAATCGGCGCATCTTGATTGATTGCTTTTTCAATTAATTCCTGTGGACGGCGAATACCAGCTGTTACAGGGACTTCAATGACATGCTTGCCTTTAAAGCGTTCCATCTCTACTTGCTTGTCCGCTGCCACAATGATGGCTGGTGCTTCTTCAATTTCTTTTGCTGTAAGGGCATGTTTAATACCGCCAGATCCGTTTGTTTCAACTTTAATGTCAACGCCCATTTCTTTTGCTTTTTCTTTCAAAGCATCTGCTGCCATAAATGTATGGGCAATGCCTGTCGGGCAGGCTGTTACCGCTAAAATTTTAGCAGGTTTTCCTTCTGCAGCCGGCTCCTCTTGAACTTCCTCTTCTTCTTCATCATCTTGATCATGTGTATTGATGATCTCAATGATTTCATCTTCAGTCGCCGCTTCAAGGAGCTGCTTTCGAATTTCTTCACGCATAAGAAGTGTGGATAAACGAGAAAGTGCCTCTAAGTGCGTGTTGTTTGCGCCTTCAGTTGCGGCAATCATAAAGACAAGATGACTCGGCTGCGCGTCCAGTGATTCATAATCAACACCAGCAGTTGAGCGGCCAAATGCAATGGCAGGCTCTTTTACACTTGCTGTTTTAGCGTGCGGGATGGCAATTCCTTCGCCAATACCAGTAGAGCTCTGTTTTTCACGATTGATCACAGCTTCTTTGTAGCCCTCTTTATCATTTAACTTGCCTGCTGTATCTAAAACAGTGACCAGCTCTTCAATGACTGCTTCTTTCTGCTGGCTGTCTAATTGAAGCTTAATGGTATGCTTCGTGAGTAGTTCTGTAATTTTCATGATGACTCCTCCTTTAAATGCGTGTGACTTTTACTTGTGGTAATAGTGTGTCAACAAGCTCTTTTGTGCCAAGCTCCTCAGAAAAGGCTGTAGCGCTTCCTGAAGTAACACCAAGCTTAAATGAATCTTCAATTGAAAGGCCTTTTGAAACGCCGGCTAAAAACCCTGCAACGACTGAATCTCCTGCTCCAACTGAATTAACGAGCGTTCCCTTTGGAACATTGGACTGATAGATTCCTTCTTTACTGAATAAAAGGGCGCCATCTCCAGCCATAGAGACGATGACATGTTCAGCACCTTGTTCTAACAGCTTTTTCCCATAAGGAATTGCTTCTTCTGCTGATGAAATACTCGTCTCAAACATTTCACCCAGTTCATGATGATTTGGCTTCATTAAGAACGGTTTCATGTCTGCTGCTTTTTTTAACGCTTCGCCAGAAATATCAAGAACAACTCTTACACCTTGCTCTCTGCAAACTTCAGCAATGCGCTCATATGTGTTATGAGGTAATGAAGAAGGAATGCTGCCAGCTAAAACCACGACATCTCCTTCAGTCAATGAAGAAAATTGAGATAGAAACGACTCAAATTGCGCTTCAGTAATAGATGGGCCGAGTCCGTTGATTTCTGTCTCTTCACCTGTTTTTAGTTTCACATTAATTCTTGTATCTTCTGACACCTCGTGAAAGGCTGTTTGTAATTGTTCGTTCTGTAAAAAATCTTGAATATATTTGCCTGTAAATCCACCAATGAATCCAAGTGCTTTTGATTCAACACCGTGACGTTTTAATAGCCTTGAGACATTGATTCCTTTACCACCTGGATATTTTTGATCATAGGTTGAACGATTTAAACCGCCGACTGCAAAATCCTCCACGTGTACGATGTAATCAACTGATGGGTTTAAAGTAACTGTATAAATCATGTTTTCACTACCTTTATAACCGTTTTTTCATGGTAATTATCGAATGAATCCTCTTTTGCATCGTTTGTGATAATGGTGGCTTCCTGTAAACTAGCAAAGGCTGAAAACGATATTTCGCCAAACTTCGAGGCATCTGATAAGATATAGGTTTTTTTCGCCTGTTTCATGGCTCTTTTTTTCATGAGTGCTTCCTCTGGATCAGGGGTTGTAAAACCCGCCTCGGGATGAATGCCGTTTGTCCCAACAAAGCTTTTGTCAAAACGATAATTTTCCATCGCTGTCAAAGCTGCGGCTCCCACCATGGCTCCTGTTCGATGTTTCACTGATCCTCCTATCAAGTAAAAAGTAATGCCTTTTCTCATAAGTGCTTCAATGTGCATCACACCGTTTGTCACCACAACAATATCTTGATCTGGATCGATATATTCAATCATTTGCTGTGTGGTTGTACCTGCATCTAAATAAATACAGTCGCCCTGTTTTAAAAGAGATGCCGCTGCCTCTGCTACCAATGACTTTTCTTGAAGGTTTTTGGCAGATTTCTCAAATACATCTGGTTCAAGACGAATACTCGAAATCTTGGCTGCTCCTCCATGAACCCTTTTAAGAAATCCTTTTTCTTCAAGGGCTGATAAATCTCTTCTAATTGTAGATTCAGACGCATCCGTCATCATCGTTAAGTCCTGTATTTTAATGACATCATTTTCTTCTAAGCTGTCGATAATGAGTTGATGTCTTTCCGGTGTTAACATGAGAACACCCCTTTTGAAAACGTATTCATTTTGCGCGCACCTTTATTGTAATCGCTTTTTTCAACATTATCAATACAAAACAATCAAATACATTCAATAACTATCAAAATCATTCACCATGGTCATCTTACCTTTATATGTACCATTTGTAAACTGAAAAATATGTGACATTAAGATGAAAGTCATGATATTAGCATTTCTATCATTTTTTATTTCATTCAATGGAACTAAAAAAGCTTTTATGCGATTTGCATAAAAGCTTTTGATGTGTAATGAAGGCGAATGTATACCATTTGTATGCTTTTTTCTTCTCCGAATTATTCATACCTGAGCGATTCAATAGGGTCTAGTCTCGCTGCTTTATTCGCAGGAATTAACCCAAAAACAATACCAATGAGCATACTAAACAGTACGCCTCCACAAACCACTTGCCAAGATACGAGAGACGGCCAGCCGGCAAATAGTGATACTAGCGAAGCGCCGCCTAAACCAAGTGCAATTCCCATCAGCCCGCCGATGAGTGTTAAAACGACAGACTCAATTAAAAACTGAACGAGAATTTGCGCCCTTGTTGCGCCCATCGCCTTTCGAATACCGATTTCTCTTGTCCTCTCTGTCACAGAAACGAGCATAATATTCATCACACCGATGCCGCCGACAAGTAAAGAGATTCCGGCTATTGAGCCAATGATCGTTGTCATAACGGACGTTATTTGACCGATCCCCTCTGCGATTTCTTCCATATTGATCATTTCGTAAGCATCTTCTGTATGATGATTTTCATTTAGTATGGCAGCCGCGCTCTTTCCTACTTCCTTCATTTGATCCGCATGTGCGGCTTGAATAGACAACTTATCATATTCATTCATACCAAATGTGGAGGTGAGCATCGCAAATGGGACATATATTTCATTCATATCAAATGAAAACATCCCTTTCTGTTTTGCTAACACACCGATGACTTCAACTGGCTGTCCGTTCATCCAAATCAGTTCACCTAATGCCTTTTGTCCATTGAATAGTTCTTTTTGTAAGCCATCCGAGATGAGGGCAGCTCTTCTGCCGCTTCTAAAGTCAATATCTCTTAAACTCTGTCCTTCTGCGATTTGTAATGAATGTACATCCGTATACCCCTCATTTATGCCGTTAACTGTCGCATCAACTGTCGTATCTTGAAATCTCAGCTGCATTCCTTGTGCAGTCGAGGAGGCGACCTGCTTCACCCCATGGATTGTCCTAATGCTTTTTATGTCTTCCTCAGTAAATGAGGCTTCGAATAAGGCATTTGGATTTGCATTTAACTCTTCGTCAGAAGGCGTATATGTCATATCAATGGTATTGTTTGGACCTGAAATCGATCCTTTTAAAATTTGCTCACCGCCTTGACCGATCGCCACGACTGCAATGACTGATCCAACACCAATAATAATCCCAAGCATCGTTAAAATGGAACGTAATTTATGAGCTAAAACCGAATTCAGCGCTATTTTGATATTTTCAAAGAGTTTCATTCATAGCGTCCCCTTGTATCCATCTATCTTCAACAAGCCGTCCATCTCTCACAACGACCGTACGGTTTGTATACGCAGCTATTTCTTCTTCATGGGTGACAAGCACAATCGTTGTCCCTTCCTCATTCAGCTGTGTAAACTGTTCCATAATTGACATGCTTGTTTTTGAGTCGAGCGCACCAGTCGGTTCATCTGCTAAAATAAGCTGAGGCATATTGACAATCGCTCGTGCAATGGCCACCCTTTGCTTTTGTCCTCCTGACAACTCACTTGGCATATGTTTCATTCGATCTGCCAAACCAACCTTTTCAAGCGCCAATTCCGCACGTTCTTTTCTTTCCTTTTGACTGATCCCAGCATAAATCATTGGCAGTTCAACATTGCGCCTCGCATTTAACCTTGGTAGGAGGTGAAATTGCTGAAAAACAAATCCAATGGATTGATTTCGAATGACCGCAAGCTCTTGATCCTTTGCTGCTGACAGCTCTGTACCTTGAAAATGATATTGTCCTGTCGTCGGGCGGTCTAAACAGCCAATAATATTCATTAATGTTGACTTTCCAGAGCCGGACGGGCCCATAATGGACATATACTCGCCTTTTTCAATGACAAGATTCATGTCACTTAATACATCAAATGTTTCGTGTGCGACCTCATAGCTTTTTGTTACGTTGGAAAGCTGAATCATTCAGCATCCACTTCCATTCCGTCATACATATCATCTGCTATATGAGCAATGATTTGATCCTCTGCCTTGACACCTTTTGTCACTTCAAGATCATGACCTGACGTTTCCCCTATGACCACTTTTACTTTTTTCAGTACATTTTTTCGAACAACATAAACGTATTGTCCATCAGTCTCTTTTTTTACCGCTGTTTCAGGAATCGTTTGCGCTTGGCGCTTATCTGTTTCAATTTCCATGATCATTTTAAAACCAGGCTTCGCCTCAGGTTTCTTTCCCTTTATTTCAACTTCAACAGGATATTGAACCGTTTGATCGCTCGAAGTTGTTTCGGCTGTAGTCTGGACAGGAACAGCGCCCACTTTTTTCACGACTCCTTGCCAGCTCTTCCCGCGAATAACATCAGATGTTACCTTCACTTTTTGTTTCTTTTTGATTTTGATGGCATCATACTCTGAGATCAAACCCCGCACAATCATTTTTTTCTCATGACCAATATGGATGATCGGCTGTCTTTCTTCCGGTCCCCCTGCCCCGGCCTCTTGCTCAATGGAAATGACCGTTCCATCAATTTTACTATGTACGGTTAAATCTTCTATTTGCGCCTTTACTTTTTCTTGGCTGATCTCTGCTTGCTTTTGTTCTAATTCAGCCGCTTTCAGTTCTAATTGAAGCTGATCTCGCTCGCTTTTAGCATTAGCGTCAGATCCGCCTGCTTTTTTCTCATCTAATTCACTCAGCCTTTTTTGCAATTGTTCCAGTTTTAATGTACTTGACTCAGCCGCTAGTGCTTGCTGCTGCTCCTCAAGCTCCAGTTCCTTGTTTTCATATGTAAGAAGCGGCGTACCAGCCTTTACCTTTTCCCCTTCTTTCACAGCAATTCCCTTCAATTTCCCCTTTTCCTCTTCTTCATAGATGAACTGCTCTTCAGAGAACGAAAGTGTCCCGGGTGTCATCACCGTAGATGTGATTTCTTTCGGCGTGAGTTTGACTGTTTTAATCGCTGCTGTAGAAGCAGGCTTTGCTTGGTTTTTCGCAATATTAAATCCAATAAATAGTCCAATCACAATAATTAAAATAGATCCGATGATGATTTTCTTTCTCATAAAAACCTTCTACCCCCAGTTACTGATATGTTAATTGTTGTTCCTATATATTGAAAAATTAACGATAAGATATAAAAAACGCCTATAATCACCCAAGAAATTCTCGGTGATATACGCCCAACTCGAATGAATAAAAAGCCTGTTAAAACAAGATTCCAGATCACAAAAAGATCGATATTGGCTAACACCGCCTGCCATGGACCAGAAATTCGAATGAGCGCGTTTAACGAGGTAACCGTGATGTCTTTTGGAACATGAAAAAGGATGACTGCCAAATGAGAAATAATCGTTCCAATGATCGTAACGGGCGTAATGAACAGGACCGCTGAAAACAGCTGCCGAAATGATGCATCACCTTTCGCTAAAAATACGATGAACTTATATATAGCTGCATTGATGACAATGCCAAATACCAGGCCAATGAGCGTCACCACATAAACAACAGGTACCGGCAAACTTAAATCTGCCCACATTCCCTTATTTACGTGCTCAGACAAATAAGTCACAACGACTGTTAAAATAAGCACACAAGATAAAGGCCACCAAACAACTGGATGTTCCCATACTCTTTTCAGGTGCTCTGATGGTCTTGTGCTCACTCCAATGATCGTAGGTTTTTGCATGTTTTCTTTCATCAAATCTCATCCTCTCTATGTCAAGCAAGTATGCAAACGCACAAGACGCTCTTTTTCTTTCTATTTTATCAAAAGATTGCCAATAAGTGATCAATCATTTAATTTTCTTATTTTCGTTGAGAAAAAATTTTATCTATTATTCTATTTTCACGAATGAAATCCTTCAAATGACCTCATGATCCGACCATATTCATATCAAGAATCGTGCTTTTACTGACTTAAAAACATTTTATTAAGTAAACAATATGTCTTTCGGAATAAATATCCTTTTCTTTTGGATTCGCATGGTCTTACATAGACACAACAATTTTTTGTTAAAATAATCCTAGTAATTTCGGCAAATCCCGGCTTTATAGGACTATGAATGGTTTCTTTTACAGAACAAATAAGTCTTTAGTATCAATACTTTCATATTAAAAAATTAAAAATAAAGGGATTTTACTTGATCAAAAGTTATTTTTTCATATAATGTAAAATAGAGGTAGGTTAAATGATAGTGGAAATGGAGTCAAGTGAATGTTAAGAGAAAAATTGAAAATGCAATTGATTTTACTGTATGAAAAGGAACAAGAAGCATGGCAATACTTTCGAAAGGAAAGAGAATCGATTTATCATGAGCTCAAATTACTTGATATGAAAGAAAGCAGACCTTCTAACGACAAAATATACTACGCTGCAAGATGTGTAGATATTATTAAAGAGAAAAAGGGAAGCATTGTGAGCACAAAAGAATTAAAGGAACAGCTTCAAGCTCAAACAGATTTCAATGTGAGACGAATCAGCGAATTGTATGATCTCATTCAGCAGCTCGATCCTCACATTTCTAAAGCAAGAAGGGGATGTTTTATTTACGAAGATCACACCCAAGCACCTCTACAAACTTTTCACACATAAAAAATTGGTTACAGCCGGGTGGCCATAACCAAATCCTCTAATATCTATTATCCACCACTTACAGGAGGAATGAGTGCAACAGTGTCCCCGCTACGCACTTCAGCATTTCCCCTCGTATATATTTCGTTGACTGCAACCATTACATTTTGTGCAGCATCAACACCATATACCTCCTGTAATTCTATTTTAATCTCATCAACCGTTGTTTGATCTTTTTGAATGATGATTTGTTGTTTACCGGCCTTCTCAGCAAGGCCGGCGAACAATAACACATTAATCATGCTGATCACCTTCTTTCTCTGCAAGTTGAAGATGCCTAGGTTTACCTTCTGGATATGAAACCGTTTCAAGCTGATCACCTATCCAGGCCTCTCCATCTTCCCAATATTCTTTTTTCCAAATAGGAACGATTTCCTTGATTCGTTCAATAGCATATTCATTGGCTTCGTAGGCAGCCTTCCTATGAGGAGACGAAACGGCGATCGCAACAGCAATATCGGTTATCTCAAGTGTTCCAATCCGGTGCACAATCGCTGCTTCAGTGTCAGGCCACCGATTCTTCATTTCTTGTCCAATCTGCCTTAGCATGTTTTCCGCCATTGGTATGTATGCTTCGTAGGTTAAACGCAATGTTTTCTTGCCGTTTGTCCATTCTCTGACCGTCCCGATAAACGTTGTAATGGCTCCTGCCTTTCGTCTTGTCACATGCTGAATCAATTCGTTTACCTCAATCGGCGTTTTTGTTATTTTAAAAAGTTCGCTCAAAACGTGCCGCCTCCCTTCAATAAGTGAAAAGCAAATGTCATCCCGCGCTTATCAAAAGCTGAAAACACAGGAAACGGGTAATTTTCGGTTAATGGATCCTCTTGAGAAAAATAAATAGCTGCTTGTATATTAGAAAGAGTTGAAAGGTCAATAAGCTCCTCTTCATTCTTGACACAAACGATTTTGCGATAAGGCGCCTGTTTGTACCCCTCTATGAGAACAGCGTCTAACGGAAGATGCTGACACATGTTGAGCAGCTGCTCTAACGTGATGTGCTGCATCGAAAAGTGAAATTCACCCTCTCCTTCCACACCTGCGGCATATGCACCTGCCTGAATATATCGATCAGTATCTTTTTCTTTGAAAAGAAGATCTGGTGTCCCGCCATGTCCATGGTGTTTAAAGCAGCCTAGCTTCAGCCCTTCACATTCAGCCAGCTGACAGAGCTTTTCGATCAACGTGGTCTTGCCGCTATTTTGATAACCGACCACCTGTAATATGCTTAATTTGTCATCCAGCATGGAGACCCACCGCCTTTGTGCTGAAACAGCAGAACATCAACTTGATCACCTGCTTGAAAACCTCTTGTTCCCCCAGGCAGCACGATGAAACAGTCAGCCTCTGCAATAGAGGTCACTGCACTTGATTTATCAAGACCTGTTGGAGTCACACTGATCTGACTGCCAGTGAATTGAAGGGCCGCCCTGACAAAACGAGTGAACGGATTGGCTTTTGGAAAATCATGTGTGAGTTTCGCCTCAGCGAAGCCGGGAAACGGATTTTCTTTCCTATACCATTTATAAATGATCGGTTTCACAAATAATTCAAAGCCCACAAAACAGGCAGCAGGGTTTCCGGACAGCCCAAACAGCAATTGACCATTCGGCATTGCAGCCACAGTCGTCACACTTCCAGGTCTCATGGCTACTTTATTAAACAGGACCTTGGCTCCCAGCTTTTCATAAATGGCAGGCAGAAAGTCAAAATCGCCCACTGACACACCGCCTGTTGTGATCAGAATGTCTACCTTGCTCATGGCTGCTTTTACTGCATGATAACTTTTGTCAAAATCATCGGAGACTCCCCCTAAATCAAGCGGCTCAGCTCCGGCCTCAAGTACTTGCGCATAGACCATACTAAGATTACTATTTCTAATCTTGCCGTCCACCATGGCATCACTTACTTGAAGAAGCTCTGTGCCTGTTGAGATAATGCCAATCACCGGTTTTTTGACAACTGGCACTACCGCATATCCGAATGTCGCCAATAGAGCCGTGACGCCAGGAGTGACATCTGTTCCTTTTTTGACCATCACGTTTCCTTTGAGTACTTCTTCTCCTTGACGAGAAATATTGTCTCCCTTTTTCAGCGGTCTTTTCAGTGACATGAATGATTTGCCGCCTTTTTCAAAAGTCTTCGTCAGTTCAATCATGATGACGACATTTGCGCCATTTGGAATTTTTGCTCCTGTCATAATACGAATGGCCTGAAAGGGACCGATGGTTTTTGCTGAGACCATTCCTGCACCAATATGATCAATGACCTCGAATTCAACTGGATGCGCACTTGACGCTTCTTTTGTATCTTCTGCCCGAAGTGCAAAGCCATCATAAGGAGAACGATCAAATGCCGGAACATCATGGTCTGCCAAAATATCTTCTGCAATAAACCGTCCAAGGCTGTCCTTTAAAGGGACCCATTCTATTTCTCCATGTTTTTCGTATTGGTGAACTTTCTTTATGGCCTCTTCTACTGGTATTGGCTGCCGTCTTTCCATCACACTTCACTCCTATATCCCTAGCAGTCTTGCTAGTAATGAATTGGCTTCTTTTTCATCATTTGTCCCATGGATTAATGCACGTCCCCCTTTGAAACAGACCATTCGGTAGTTTTCGTAGCGTACATGGATTAAGAAGTCGTTTACTTCCACCTCACATATAGATGAGAGCCGCTCTTTTATATGCTGAAATGATAGTTTTGCTAAATCCTTTGATACAATTTGAACGGTGTCACGTCCGCAAAGGACCGTCGATTTTTTACGCTGATCATGTAAATAAGGATAGGTCCTTGCCGTGCCGCAAGTTGGACAGGTCTTCTCTTTAGTGCGAGATAAATCCATTTTAAATGATGTAGACTGCCAAAGATCAAACGTGACAAATTTCCGCTCGATTTGCTCTTCATGACCAGTTAAATATTTGAGTGCCTCTGTTTGCTGATAAGCAGAAACCATTTGAACGGCAGGTGAAATAACCCCCGCTGTATCGCACGTCAAGCCGCCAACAGGCATTGCCGTGAACACACATGATAAACATGGCGTTTTATCCGGCAATATGGTCATATACATCCCCTGACTGCTCACACAAGCGCCATATATCCACGGCGTCTTCGTTTCTAGTGATAAATCATTCATCACCATTCTTGTCTCAAAATTATCTGTTGCATCAATGACGATATCTGCTCTCTGGAATAACGGCCTTAACAGCTCCGCCCCTGCATCTTCAATCAGGGCGTGTATCGTCACTTCATGATTGATCTGCTCGAGACGTTTTTTTGCTGCTGCTGCTTTTGGCACATGTGCGTTTGCATCATGTTCCGTGTACAGCTGCTGCCGCTGTAAATTTGAAAATTCCACATAATCACGATCGACAATCGTAAGCGTACCGATGCCAGACCGAACAAGCCCTTCCGCAGAGGCGGTACCAAGAGCACCGGCTCCAACGATCAGAACATGACTTTCAGCCAGCGCATGCTGTCCTTTTTCCCCAACCGGAGGGAACAAGATTTGTCTTGAATATCGATCATTCAATGCTGTTCTCTCCTCACCGTTTTTTATGTATCATATCATACCGTTTTCAGGTAAATCGCTTCTTTTATTGATATTACGAAATTCGTTTGATGTCACGTTCAGTTCTTCCTCTGAAACGATGCGCACTTGAAGCTTTTGAAGCAAGTCCTTGACGGCAAATTGATTCTCTTTTAAACACGCACGAATAAAAGGCAGAGAGCGGCGGTGATAAAGCGCAAACAAAGGCTGTAATCTGCCCTGAACAAGCGGGATAATGGCATCTGTGTGCTCACTGCAATAGGACGATAATACTTTCGCCGTTTCCTTTCGTATGAAAGGCATGTCACATGCCGTTACTAAATACCATTCTGCCTCTTGCTTTTGCATCGCCGTATATATGCCGGCAAGCGGTCCGCATCCGCGCACCTCTTCATCATCTAACCACACACTTTGTTCACCTCTTGCTTTGAAAAAAGGAAGAAGCGACGGATGGCTGATGATAACCGTCTGCCCTTCTAAAAGCTGCTCTTTCACATGCTCATATAATGGTTTCCCTTGATACATATGACTTGCCTTTGGCTCTCCAAAGCGTCTGGAAGCGCCTCCAGCTAAAATGACATTCACTACGTGCATCCTCTAAGTCCTCCTTTGATATGGTTGTTCTAATCGCACTCCTTTCGCATACTTTATTGGTAACATGAATAAGGAGGGTCTATCGATGAACAGGCGCCATGCTTCTCCCCTATTCCATGATTTATCTCAAGAGAATTTATACTTAAAAGCTGAAACTGCCAAATATCAACAAATGATCTCTGATTTACAGTCCTCATATACGTATTCTAAAAATAAGAAGTTAACTCAAGAATATCATGAGATGAAAAAGGATTTCACGCAATTAAAACAACAATTGGATGAAATGACCAATGATCAACACGATGCTGCCTCAAAAATACAGGAACTCTCCTACAGCAAATCAGAATTATTACATAAAATTGTTCTTCTCCATGAGATGCTGCAAAAGGAAACCTATCATAGAAGAAAAGAAACCGAAGAAAAACACAGGCTGCATTTGAAAGTTGTCAAATATAAGGAAATCTCTCAACAATTAAATGAGCGGATAGAGGATCAAGATAAACAGCTTGCAAAAGAGGAGAAAAAAGGAAATACTTTATCCGCAGTGATTGAGAAGCTGCAGCAAACATTGAGCGATAAAAATGCAGAGTTTCATGTATTACAGGAAGGAGTCAGACACCTTCAAGAGCGTTTTTATGAAACACAAGAGAAATTGCTGCAAATAGAAAAAGCAAAAGAAGCGATTTTTTACGAAACGCTCACAAGCTATCAAAAACAGTTAGCAGAAAGCGAAGAATGGATCGCCTCACATTTTGCTGATATTGACCAGTCAGCAAAAACAAATGCACAGCCATTCTCACGAGACCGCATCCTGCAAACGACAGAAGAAATCGAACCGATCTTGAAGAAACTCAACGAACAAGTTCAAACACTTCAGGAACACGTTGATGCAGTGCAGCGTAATGGAGAGGTCATGACAGTCAAAATCGACAGCTTCAAAAAACAGCGTGATCACCTGCCCAAGGAACGCAAAATTGTCTATACAGTTGATCAAAAGAAGTAATTCTCGAAATAAAAAACTGCTGGCTTTTACGCCCAGCAGTTTTTTATTTTATTCGTCTTCTGTTTGAATGTCGCCTTCTAAAATATACTGTCCACGATAAGGCTTCTTCACTTCAGGGTACATTTTAATTAAGCTTTGCATAAACGTTGTCATATTTGGGATTTCAAGACCGCTCTCTTTTTCGATCTCTTTTTGAAGTTCTGAGCTTTTAATCGCTGCATTATGACGTTTTAACGTTTTAATCGCAGCTTCACGAAGCTTCGCTGCCTTAGAGCCAGGACGAGCTGTGCCTCTTCTGCGTCTTGTCGATCCTTCAGGAATACCTACAGGTGCACCGTTTAGCTGTCCTGTTCCTAAAGATGATGATTGTGGTTGTGCCGGCTGCTGGTAGCTTCTCATTTCTTGCGCAGCAAGCTCAGCTAATACAGGCAGTGAATCCGTCTTTCTCTCTGTACGTACTTCTTTTTTTGTATCTGACACTAGACCTGTTCCTTGACGGTCTAATTCTCTTAATTTTGCATAAATCGCATCTCGCTCAATTTGATATTCACGGATGACCTTTACTTCTGCCTCGTTTAATTGTTCCAATCGTAAACGTAACGCTTCCCTCTCATTAAACAATGGATTTCCCCCTCATCATATAAAAAATATTCTATAGTAAATATTAGATTAGAAAACTAATTTTATCAACTATTTTTTTATCATTTTACAGTTTGCTAACAGATAGGTATTTTCAACTAAAATTTTGCCAAAAAGGAAAAATCGGCACCCATTTCATTGCCACTATAGGCTTTTGACAAACCTTAAAATATTGTAAAAAAATTGAATAAACGCTTATACTACTTGATTTATATAGTTATTTACCTAACTGAAATTTCTTTTGTGCAAAAACGTTCTGAATAGTAAAAAGTTAAAATCTTTACATTTTCATTTCAAAACAAAAATGTAAATAGGTCGTTATACCTTTTTGTTTCAGGGATATTTTTTAATAAACTCCCTCATTTTCTCTTTTCTTAGGAATAACACCTACATAAAAACTCATCCGAAGCCATATGCTTCCTATTTTTGCCCATGAAAAAACCCCCATTTATGGGGGAAAGCTTATTCTGCAGCCTTTTCAGACTCAGAAAGCACTCGATTGACACGTTTTTCAAGCATTTTCATTCCGCTTCCGCCGGCTTGGAAGTGGCGCAAAGCACCTGTTTTATCAAATACATAATATGCCGGTACATATTCGTTTTCAAAGGCTTCTGTTAAGTGATGATCACTGTCCACAAAGATTGGCTGCGTGATTTCATGCTCTTTCGCAACTTCTTTGATTTTTTCTAGATCTAGGTCATCCTCTGAACGAGGCATATGAACTGCCACAACGTTTAGTTGATCCTTGTATTCATCACGGAATTGATTGACTTGAGGCATTGCCTCTTTACAAAGATGACAGCTGACTGACCAGAAATGAATCAATGTTGGTTTGTCACCAATCAAATCTTCTTTTGTTACTTCTCCATTTAACCATTCTTTTGCACCAGTTAGTTCTGGCATTGGTTGACGTAATTTCATTATGAAGCGCCTCCATCCATTGTATGTGTCGAAACAAAAAGGTCTAACATCAGTTAGACCCTCCTGTTTCTTCAGCTATCAATTAAAGTGTTTTTTGACCCGGTTTCCAGTTCGCTGGGCAAAGTCCACCAGTTTGTAATGCTTGAAGAACACGTAATGTCTCATCTACATCACGACCGATGTTGTTGTGGAATACTGTTTGATATTGAAGTTCGCCTTCTGGGTTAATGATGAATAAACCGCGAAGAGCAATCCCTTCTTCTTCAATTAAAACGCCGTATTCTCTAGATACTGTGTGGTTAGTATCAGCAGCTAACGGGTATTTTAATTCACCTAGACCATTATCTTTACGGTCTGTATTGATCCAAGCAAGATGCGTGTGGATTGTATCAGTAGATACACCAATGATTTCTGCATCTAAATCTTCGAACTCGTCATAACGATCGCTCATTGCTGTAATTTCAGTTGGGCAAACAAATGTGAAATCCATTGGATAGAAGAAAAGAACTGTCCATTTGTCATTCTTCATGTTTTCCTCTAAACTTACTTTACCAAATTCCTTGTTAGCAAGTACTGCTTCCATTTCAAAACGTGGAGCTTGTTTTCCTACAAAACGCTCTGCCATATGTAAATCCCTCCAAAAAATAATATCTTTTATACAGTCTTCTTAGCTGTATATAAAATGAGAATCAAAACTTAAAATTCTCATTTAGTTAATAACTTCACAATTACAATTATAATACTTATGCGATTTTTAGTCAATATTAATTAATAATAAATTTAATTAACGATTTGTCACAATTCCTGCTCTACTTATCAAAAGTTTAACATGACTTGCATAAGGGAACAAATGATTAGCTTCTCTTTTAGAGCATACATAGAAAGGTTTTGAAGATTATGAGAGCATTTCAACAAGTAGATTGGGTTTCCATTATCCTCAATAGCAGTATGATTTTGCTAAAACTAGTCGCCATTTTTGCCATTTACTTTATCATCAGAGCCATAGGAAACAAGATGATTAAGCGCGCCTATTCAACATTCGCTGAAAAGCATGAAGTCTCTTTATCAAGAGCTCAGACACTGCAAAGTTTGACATTAAATATTTTCGCCTACTTATTGATTTTTATTCTAGTTGTGATGATCCTCGACTTATTTCATTATAACCCGACCGCTTTGCTGGCAGGTGCGGGCGTTGTGGGACTTGCGATCGGTTTTGGCGCTCAAGGGTTAGTGAGTGATATTGTGACCGGATTCTTCATATTATTGGAAAAACAATTTGATGTAGGAGAATATATAACGGTCGCGGGCTTTGATGGGATTGTCGAACAAATTGGCCTAAGAACCACGCAGCTTCGAAGCTTTGACGGCACCCTTCATTTCATTCCAAATCGCAGCATACTGAATGTGAGCAATCATTCAAGAGGGACGATGCAGGCACTCGTTGATATTGAGCTGTCACCGGATGAAAATGTGGATCAGATGATCACAGCCCTCCAAGCTGCCTGTGATGAGGTGCGGGAGGAAACTCCGCAAATTATCGAAGGTCCTCAAGTTGTCGGCGTAGAGGCGTTCGGTTCCTCTTCCCTTGTGCTGCGCATCATAGCGAAAACTGAAACAATGGAGCAATGGCGAGTGGAACGAATCTTGCGCAAAAAAATGAAAGAAGTACTCGATATAGAAAAAGAGCAAAAAGAACCGGGATCATAATCTACCGGTTCTTTTTCTTGTTTTATTGAACACGCTGTTCTACTTCTTGACAAATTTCATCAGCCGTCATACCTGATGCTGTAATAACAGATGCCTTTGTTGTTGTGTCTGAAATGCCAAGAACATTTGAATCTAGTCCTGTGACGACATAACAGTCACACTGATCCATTTGCTGTTCATTTTGAATACGTACGACATCATACCCTTTTTGCTTCAATAGTTCTTCTACATCGGATAAAGATTGTTCTACACCAATTCTTGTCATAATCAAGAACACCTCCTGTTCATAAGGTGTACAGGAGGCAGCTCGATTATTCATTCGCCAGCTTGCTTTTTAAAATAAGCCGTCATGACTTTCACAGCTGTTTCAATCGCGTTTTCATCAGGCTGGAGCTTTGCATGGTGCAGGCCGTATTCTGAATCGACCCCTAACCAAAACATGAAGCCGGGATACTTTTTCAGCATGTACCCAAAATCTTCTCCTGTCATGGCTTCTCTGCATTCAATCACATTTGCTAGCCCTTCTTCGGCTACATATGACATAAATTCCTCAGTCAAATCCTTTGAATTGTCCACTTCGTAATAAGATGAAGGATATCGAACGGTTGCCTTGCATTCGTAGCCAATTTCAATGCCTTTTGCCAATGCTTCAATTCTCTTTCTCACCTTGTCCATAGACTCTGGGGATAGTGTGCGAATGGTACCGTCAAGCTTTGCATGCTGCGCAATAATATTTTGAGCCGTTCCACCGGTAATTGTGCCGACTGTAATGACCGCACTATCAAGGGGGTCGACATTACGCGAAATAACCGATTGCAGCTGACCTACAAGTGCACTTGCAGCAACAACCATATCATTGGCTAAATGAGGATATGCAGCGTGTCCGCCTTTTCCTTCAAGCTCAATCACAAGCTCACTCGTATTGGCAAATAACAAACCAGGCTTCGTAGCAATTGTTCCAACAGGATATTCAGGTGCGATATGCAGCGCTGTAATAAAGTCTGGCGTCCATTTTTTCAATACATCACTTGTAAGCATCGGTTCAGCTCCGCCTGGACCTTCTTCTGCCGGCTGGAAGATAAATAATACGTCTTCTTTGATCGGTTCATGGACGAAATGATCAATGATACCAAGCGCAATGGTCATATGAAGGTCATGTCCACATGCATGCATCTTTCCTTCATGCACAGATTCAAATGGATACCCTGTTTCCTCAGGAATAGACAGACCGTCCATATCTGCACGATAAGCAAATACGCGCGTTGGATTTGTTCCCTTCACTTTCACAAAAAGCCCAGTACGCCACGTTTCAATCTCAACTCGATCTTTTGAATAGGTATTAAGGTGCTGAATGAGATACGCTTGTGTTTTAAATTCTTGGAAACCAAGCTCAGGGATTTGGTGTAAATCTCTTCGAATGGATATTAATTGCTCACGATTTAACAAGTGAACTCACTTCCTTTCTTCTATACGAATAAGACGTGGATATCTCATCCACGTCTTTGTCTTCAGCTGCGAATTATATGAATTAAAGCTGACGCAGTTCTTGTTTGATTTCAGTCTTACCTTTTGTTTTCTCATCAATGTCTTTGATTTTCTTAGCAGGTGTACCTGCTACAACTGTGTAAGGCTCTACATCGTTTACAACGATTGCACCAGCAGCTACTACTGCACCTTTACCAATTGTCACGCCTTCTAGAACAACAGCATTCGCACCGATGACAACGTCATCTTCTACAACAACTGGTTTAGCAGACGGCGGCTCAATGACACCTGCAAGAACAGATCCAGCACCGATATGACAGTTCTTACCTACTGTCGCACGGCCGCCAAGCACCACGTTCATGTCAATCATCGTACCTTCGCCGATCACAGAACCGATATTAATAGAAGCACCCATCATAATGACTGCATTATCACCGATTTCAACTTGGTCACGAATGATTGCCCCTGGCTCAATACGGGCTTTAATGTTTTTCAAATCTAACATCGGAATTGCAGAGTTGCGGCGGTCATTTTCCACGACAACATCTTCAATTTTATCTTTGTTAGATGCTAGCGCTTCTTGAATTTCGCTCCACTCACCGAAAACAACTCCAGTGTTTCCTGTGATGAATGTTTTTGCATGTTCACCAAACTCAATACCTTCTAAGTCACCTTTGATATAGACTTTGACAGGTGTTGATTTTGTACTATTTTGAATAAATGAAATAATTTCATTAGCGTCCATTTGTTTCATGTATGTATGTCCTCCTCTTAATTTATACTTCATTACTGTACCAAAGGAGTGTTTTAATGACAAGTGAAAGAGTCATCTCCGCAATGGAAAATAAAACAAGCGGGACCGATTATCCCGCTTCTTGCTGGTGAAGCTGAACAAATTGTTTGCCAAAAGATATTAATTCGTCTTCTTCCTCCCCTTCTGGATTCAGCTCAATCTTAACTGAGGGCAGGACAATGTCACCGCCAAGCTCCTTCACTTTTTCTTCAATTAGGTCAACAGCTCCGCAAAAATGTTCGTAAGATGTATCGCCAGAACCAAATACTGCAAATGCTTTTCCCGTTAAATCAAGCTCTTCCATTTCTTCATATAAATCAATAAAATCATCCGGAAGATCGCCATCTCCCCAAGTATACGCACCTAACATAATGTGCGAGTAATCATTGAGCAGCTCGGCATCAATATCCATCGCTTCATGCCGGTCTACGCTGGCTCCTGCTTCCGTTATACCTTTTTCAATTAAATCTGCCATCGCTTCTGTATTTCCAGACATCGTGGCATATACCAATAAAACCTTTTCTGTCACTTTTTCTTCCTCCTTATCAATGAATCAATGCAGGCTCCTCATATGGCCTGACAAACTTACTTTCATATAAACCCGCACAGAAAAAGTTTTCGTTTTGATTGGCTACACGAAAACCATGTCCTTTGATCGTATCAAACCATTTGAGCTCTTTTTGCTCAATATCAAGCTGATACACTTTAGAAAATCCGTGTTCGTCTTGTGAGGTGGTCACATACACAATGCCATTATCCTCTGACACATCCAAAAATGATTCTTCTCTAGCAAAGGCCTGTGATTGAATATCATGCAGAATATTTGTATGTAAATCTAAAATTTGAACAGATCCTTTTTTGCCTTTTTTTGAACCTAACGCACAAACAAGAAGATGTTCATGACAGAGCAGCATAGAAGCCGTCATGCGGTGCTCCTCTCTGTTTAGAAGAAAAATCTGTTCACTTTGCAAGTCATACACCCATATTCCTCCGTGAACCTCATGAATCTGTGTTCCAATATAAAGATGGTCACCTGCAGCACATAAAGAACGAATGACCGGCGGATGATTCACATGAGCAAATGGCTTCATAATTTCCCAGGAAATTCCGAAATCATTTGACACATAGATACTATGTTTTCCATGCGCACACACAAATCCATCTTTGCGTCCTGTAATAGACCAAACGACTGCATTTGTTGGGAATGAAGATAACGCCCATGTGTTGCCTTCATCTCCTGATCTAATTACTGTGCCATTTTCACCAACACCGAATAAATAAGGGCCAATATAGCTGATCGCATGGATTTTATGCTTGAGCTTAAACAGCTGCTGCCATCCGCTTTCCACATTATAGTGAAAAATACCTTCACGTTTTACAGCAACAAAGTATCCACCACTTTTAGATGCTGCAACGGCTGTTGCTCCTTTATGAAACATGATTTTCAACTCGTTTCTCAGATAAAGCAGCCCACGTTAAAAAGCTCGCAGCAAATTCCTGACAGCACGCCACATCTTCATCTGTATCCGGTGCAAGCTCCATTTTTAATGTTTCAGGAAAAACAGATGCACCCGTTGATTTCAGCATGTCATGGAATGTATGGACAGCCTCGCAAAACTTCGGATAGCTGTAATCACCCGATCCAAAGACAGCTGCTTTGATGTGGCTAAGTTCAAGAGTAGAGACCTCTTCATAAAAATCCTCTGCTTCATAAGGCAAATCTCCATCACCCCATGTATAAGAACCAATGAATACGTAATCGTATGAGGAAAGGTCTTCTGCATTCGTATCATCAAATTCCATCATTTCTGTATCGATCCCTTTTCCTTCAAGTGTTTGCTTTAAGATCGCTGCCATATCTTCCGTATTTCCAGACATACTCGCAAATGCAATTAGTGCTTTCATCTATCGGTCACCTCTTCTAAATGATAATCATTTTCAATTATTATATGTACACTTTAAATGATAATGATTTTCATTGTCAAATGATTTCATAAAAAAAGTACCTCCCTATTCCAAGAAGGCACTTAGACGGCATCATTCTCAAGCATTTCTTTAACCACACCAACAAATGCTTGTACCTGTTTTAACTGAAAAGACGCTTCATAGCCTAGCAGCCATGTGTCACGGCCGATTTGCTCTCCGTTCACATCAACAAGCGGTGTTTTATAAACACTTTTTTCGTGGTCATATAAGGTAACAGAAGGCAAAATGGCGTAGCCGATGCCGTGGTAGGCCATTTGTTTACATGTTTCAATTTGGTCTACTAAAATCGTCTGCTTTGGAGACACTTTAAACTTTTGGTGCCACCAGTGCTGGATTTCCTGATAATACGTGCTGTCGCTTTTAAATTGGATAAATGGCCGCTCTGTCTTGATTAATTCATCTACGTCCTTGATCACGGAATCGACTAAATATAAATGATCTGTCATCAAGTATTCCTTTGTCCCCTTCCAATCAGGGTTACCGCGAATGATTCCTATGTGCACGTGATCTTCATACAAGCTTTTGAGCATTTCACTGCTCCAGCCAGTAACGAGTGATACTTTGGCATTTGGATATTTTTCAACATACCGTTTTAACACCTTTGGCAGCCAGTGCTGTCCAATAATCGACGCCACCGCAAGCTTGAGTGTACCGTGAATGTCACCCTCAAGTTCATCAATTCGCTCTCTCACTCGATCCTGTTCAACCGTCACCTCTTTTGCAAATTGAATAATCTGTTCACCTGCCGAGGTCACAGTCAGCCCCTTTTGTGAACGAAAAAAGATTTTGGTTCCCCATTCCTTTTCGATCGTCTGCAATCTTTGAGATAATGCAGGCTGAGAGACAAAGAGCCGCTCTGAAGCCTTTCTCATATTCAATTCTTCACTTAGCACAACAAGCATATGTAACTCCTGAAGCTGCATGGGCGTCCCCTTTCTCTCTATAAGTTTTTCTTATTTTATATGCTCATTATATAAATTTTAACTTATGAAGGCAAAAAAAATAAGCTGGGCTGCAGCTCATTTTTTTGCGGAATGAATGACCTCATTTAAGCGCTTTAATACAACTCGTCGAGTAAAAATGCCTTCAAAGACCTGCTCCTCATTTTCTACACAAACAAATCCATTATTCGTCACAGCGTGAACGCCTTTTAGTACAGGATCTGTTGTTTTAAGTCTCGGAATATCCTTCAGCATGACTTCTTCAACCTTCAACTGATCAAGCTTCTCGAATTCGATTCGTTCTAAACCGAAGATTTTATCCATAATCATATTCGTTCCAATTAACCCGTGTAAATGATAAGAAGCGTCTAATACCGGTATAGCTGTATATCCTGTTTTTGTTAGAACCAATAGGGCATGCTCAAGGTTATTTCCAATTTGAACATGTGCGACTTTATCTGCATCAATCATATGCTCGGCTACTGTGGACTCAAGCAATTGAGTCGGTTCTATCTCTATCATGTTTCTTCGACCCCTTTTCTCTCAATCATCAATCATACATTCCCCATTACGATTAAGCATAAACTAAAACGAATTTTGTCGAAAGATTTTTTCTGCATAAAAAAGATACTCAGCCCCCGAGTATCTAATAGAATGTTAAACCAATATTAATTCTCAAACCTTACTCTGTCATACAATGTGATCAATTGCTTATACGTATTGTCGTCGACATTTTTTGTTCCACATTCTATATCATTGATCTCACTGCTTAGTAATTCGACAGCATATTCCTGATTCAGCAATACGTTTAATAATAGCTTTTTCTCTTCTTCATTAAAACGATTTTCGATGACGCTCATTCAACATCAGGCCCCCTGTTTCATATATGCTTTTATATTGATTAGCAGGCTTTTGAATGTCTGCTTCCTCTCTATACAGCTAGAATAAGGAACTAGAATCGAATCGTCAACCGCACGTTTCGACAAGGTTTGGAGAAAAATGACGGAATTTATTTTGTGTATCGATTGGCATAGCAAAATGCTGCATATGAGTCGGGTTTTATTTTTGCTTCAATTCCCATAGCTGTGATCATTCCGGTCATTTCCTGAATCAGCTCTTTCGTACTTCCTTTTTTGCCAATATCCAGATGGGCTTCAAAACGAAGGTCTGCCCCTTCCTCAGCAAACGGAAGAAGCAAATCCATCAGTTCTGTTAAAGGCCCCTCAAGGATGTCTGCACATACCTTTTGGCTAAACGCTGTCTCTAATGAAATTTTTTCTCTAAGACTTTGCACGGGTCTCTCGATCACTTGTTGAGTGAGACAGCCCCATGCTCCTTTGCCAATCCGGTGGAGATGAATTGCAGTCATAAATGTTGTGACATTTTGATTGACCTGAGAGTCCGTACCAATTGATAACACATAGGCGGATCTAGGGTCTTTTCGAATAAAGTCTTTCATTCTCATGACGACATCAGAAAACGCTAAATGATCTTCAGAAAGATTGTAGAAAAAAGAATCACTCACAGAAAGGAACTCCTTTTTAATGGTCTCTTATCCGAAAAATGCGCTGATTGATCATCTTCCATTTGTACATATCATCTATGATGATCCATGTATGCTGCCGCAATAAACGAAGGAATCCTCAGAAAAAACATTTCATACGATTCAGCTTAGGATTGTAGAAGCTCAAAAATCTCAATCGAAATCATATCAATGTTGTCAAATGGGAAAGTATTTGGCTTATCCCCTTGTTGAAAAACAGTCAATTCAAACGTTTGATTCTTTTCGAAATACTTAACACTACAGATTTTCTCACCGTTCACTTCGAAATAACGCTGTGCCGGCTCGTTTGCAGCTTCTGCTGTCTCTTGAAGACTTTGCAGCCTTGTAATGATACCCATTAATTGTGACATTCTAAAAAAAGACTCCTTTCAAAAAAACAACTCAAGATGAACCCGTATTGATTATACACAAGTCCTACAAAGCATCATACCATAAAGTGTTCTCAGATGATATTTTTCCTCTTGAATTCAAAAAAAGAAAAAGAATCTGTTTTTTTAGTTTGAGTCTTTTTTCTCATCTCATGCACCATGATTTTATAAACCAGCAGATCTCATCAGCCGTTTCGCAATTTCATCAAAATCCTCTTTTGAAATGCCTGGAGCAAACTCTTCCGGTAATTCTCTATAATCTGGCACAGGTGCACCTTGCGGGGTGCCCTCAATGACTGTCAGCGGCTTTCCATCAATCGGATGGCTGCCTTTCCAAATTTTATTAATATCCTTGTAATCCGTATCACTAAATGTATACAGCTTTGTATGAACATTCTGATCTTCAAATTTTCTCGCTGAGTCAAAGTATTTGTTGTCGAGGTTTGGGATTGGCAGCATTTTCCCCACATCTACTCCTGTAGCGACTTCAAGTGCCTTTGCATATGCCACAATATGCACGCCGCCCCTGACAAGTAAATAACCGATCATCTCTCTTGCTGTAGGATGGTCCGTCATTTCATATACGCGCATTTTGTGCGTACGTGCTCCGCATTCAAGAAAGAAATTATGGAGAAGATCAAGAATGAGGTTGCCGCTTGAGAACACATTCTCTCCGGTCCAAGGTTTTGCCATTGAATCAAACGGATAGCCTGTTTGGGCTGTTTGAATAAAATGCTGTGTATTTCGTTTATCGACAGCTGCCTTCATCGGCGTCGTATCTGGGTCCCCGCCATGGGTGGTTCCTGTAATCATGAGATTGATGGCTGTGGTTACAAGCTCAACATGACCGAATTCTTCAGCCGTAATACTGGATACGAGGTCATAAAACGGTTTAAGTTTTCGTTTTCCTCTAAAGTTAAAGGATTGAAACATGTAATTATTTAATGTGGACATTTCACCGAATTTTCCGCCGAGTAATTCTTGCACAGCAGCGGCACCATTTGCATCTGGGTGATCTGGCCTTGGCAAATCAATGAGCAGCCGCGTGTCACGTTTGATCATGGTGTTTCCCTCCTACCGTCTAACTATCATCACTTAAGATGTATGGAAGGTTTGGGCTGTCCTATGCATGAAGGGAAAGATTGAAGCACAAAAAAAACTTGGCGGGGGTAGCGCCAAGTTTTTTGGATCTTGATCTGATAGAGGGGTTGGGGAACAGAGAGTAGCTTCTCTCTATAACTAAATGATAATGATTATCAGTTTCATTGTCAACCATTTTTTATTTCTTTTTTCTATCAAAAAAAAGCAGCCTTCAAGGCTGCCTTTTGTTTACATTTCAGTGTGATAGAAAACTTTTGAAGTCTAGGAAGGACGAGTACCGGAGCGGAGCGAATTATACATTCGTGAGCACTAGCACATAGGACTGACAACGAATGAGAGGGTTTGTCTTCACGCCGCATCTTCAAATTAATCCATCTTGCTCATATAAATAAGCATACGGAAGGTCTATAAACAAATACATATCTCCCTCTAAAGGATAAGAAAACGTACGTATCCTCTCACCGGTTTCTAAATCACTGTAAATATCGCTGAAAAATCCTTTTCCGCTAATTCTCATTTGAAGAATATTTGCTAGGAAATAAGGACGCCAGCTCCAGTTTTTTTCGATATACTCCGGCTGAAACAGCCATTCTTCTTCTTTTTTGAACACATTTCCAGTGATTTGAAAGCCTTCTTCATTACACATATAAATTCGGAAGCTGCAATCTGTTAGTTCGAGTGCGAGCTTTTGAATGAGCTCATCATTTGTGCTGCACGATTTCTTTAAAGTCGTAACAGCTTGATGAATTCGTTTATAGAATGTTTCAGAATGTTCGTAGACCGCTTGCAGCTTCTTTTTCTCATGGGCAATAAATTGCTGGAATTCTTCTCTAAGCTGATCTTTTCGGTGGCTTCGGTCGATTAATTCTCCTGCAGGCTCATGAAGATAGAACCCTTGAAAATATCTCCCGCCATTTCTCCAAGCATACTGCAGCTGGAAATTTGCTTCAATATCCTCATAAATTAAGGCTGCTCCTATTTTTCTTGCAAGCAATGAAATGCTGTACAAGACATATTCATAGGAAGGAGATGGAGCCGATGCCTTTAATGCCTGTAAATCTATTTTTAATAAATCGGGTGAAAGCAAGGCAATCCGGTCCAGATTACTGCTTTCTTTTCCTATATTTGAGACGGCGATTTTAATCCCATATGTACGAAAATACGTTAACGTATGGTATAGCTGTTCAATGTCGCCGCTAAACGTATGCTCTGCAAACTCAATAACAAACCGGTTAAGCTGAATGCCCCGTGCTTCATATTCCTTTAAAAGTTCTAAAAAGCTTTCTCCATGATCCAGCATGAGGATATTGGCATCATGATTAATAAAAATGAGCAAATCGTCATCTGCAGTTGTGAAGAGATCAAGTGCTTGAGTCAATACTTTGTGATCTACTTCCAATTTATATTCGTCAGGAATAGATGAATCCATAAAGAAGGAGCCTAGGCTGACCGTTTCTGACTCAAGCTTCATTCTTCCTAGAATCTCATAGCCTATCACTTTTTGCTCTTCCGCACTGAATATTGCTTGATAGTGCGGGAAAACATCTTCAATATTCGTTAAAATATCCAATGGATCGACCATTTTCATCACCTGCTTCTCTCTTTGTGTGATTATACCACATCAAAAGCAGGTCTTACATCGTCAATCAAAATGGTGATTGGTTGAGCCATTGTCCCCCATCCATCGTGATACAATCTCCATTTATATAAGAAGCATGCTCAGACAATAAAAAGCTCGCAAGCGCTGCAATTTCCTCAGGTGTGCCCAGTCTGCCAAGAGGAACACTATCTAATGTTCTTTGCGCTGCCTCTTCAGATTCCCATAGTTTATCTGCACCGCCTGTTCTCTCAATTGGACCTGGTGCGATCGCATTGACGCGAATTCGATATTGCTTCCCCCATTCCACAGCAAGCGTTCGAGTGAGAGACAACACACCGGCCTTTGCTGCCGCCGAATGCGCCACGCCTACACCAGCACCCCATGCATAGGTGGCCACCATGTTAACCATACTTCCTCTTTTCTTTTGACGAATCCAGTAATTCCCCACTGCATGGCTGCAAAAAAATGTACCATTTAACACAATATCAATGACAGCCTTCCAGCCGTTAGGAGACAGTTTTTCTGCTGGCACTAAAAAATTTCCTGCTGCGTTGTTAATGAGGGCATCGACATCACCAAATGTATCCACCGCAAACTTGACCATTTGGTCCGCATCATCTGGGTTTCGTACATCCATTTGGAAGTAAGCGACCGATCCGCCCTTCTGCTTCATTTCTTTTGCCGTTTTTTCCAGCGTCTCTTCCGTTCTACCAGTAATCACGACATTCCAGCCTTCAGCTGCCAAATGAGCAGCCATCGCCTTCCCCATACCGCTTGATCCCCCTGTGACAATCACTGTTTGTTTCGTCATTTGTTCTCCCCCTCTGTGTCATTTGAATGACTATTCATTCATTATTGTCTATCATATCATGATTGACCCTCGGTGCACCATATGGGAGATTATCCAAATATGATGCTATACTTAATTTTATTTATAAAGGAGTCTTATATGAAGCAGCTTTCCCGCAGACAATTTTTAAAAGGAGCAGCTGGTGCGAGTATTCTCGGCTTTTTGGCTACAAGTTGTGGATATGGATATGCCAGGTACATTGAACCGCGCATGATCGATACCGTCTCACTGACCATTCAAGATGCTCAGCTTCCAGCTTCATTTGACCAGTTTAAAATAGCCCAATTTAGTGACGTTCATTTGAGTGATACATTCGCTGCGAAGGATTTAGAAGCCATCGTCCAGAAAATCAATGCTGCATCTCCAGATCTCATTGTGTTCACAGGTGATCTCGTTGATTTTCAAGCATCCCCTGAAGAGCATGAAAAAGCGAAGGCTTATTTGAATAAGCTTCATGCACCGTTCGGTAAGCTCGCCATCTACGGAAATCATGACTACGGACCTTTTGGCGTGGAGCTTTATGAGAAAACAATGGAGGCTTGTGGATTTACGTTATGTAAAAATGATGTGTTTCTATTAGAAAAAGATCATGCGCATATTCAGATTGCTTCACTGGATGATCTCATGATGAGCGTGCCTGATTACGATTTGATCAAACGGGAAGTATCAACTGATATATTTACATTACTGCTCGTCCATGAGCCTGATGCCGCACTAGAGCTGAAAACAACACCCATTAACTTGCAGCTTTCCGGGCATACGCATGGCGGTCAAGTGCAGCTGCCTTTCTATGGACCGATTCTCACGGCACCTTACGGCCATACATATGTAGAAGGTTTATACGGCAGTGATCAGCACCGCATCTATGTCAACCGTGGACTTGGGACAACGCGTCTGCCGCTTCGATTTTTAGCCAAACCCGAGTTAACCTTTTTCACCTTGACATCTCGCGTATAAATAGAAGCCAAACCGCCCTCTCCTGCATATGTATAATCAATGATCTTTCTCATGACAAATGTTAGGAGAAACCTTACGGGGCCTGATTCCGTCCATATAGTATGTCAAGCGACGGCATCATGGCTTCTTTTATTTGAGTAAAAGGAGTGTGCTTTGGTGCTGCGATACACGGTGAAAAGCGGGGAAACCCTTGCTTCTATAGCGATTGATTTTCGAACAACAACAGCTGCCTTAAAGGCTGCAAATCCGTCACTTCAAGCTCGCGAGCCCGAACAAAATGAGGGCATCATTATTCCTGGTTTGCCGGATCCTAATACGATCCCTTACCGCATCTTTGTTTCGATTTCAACGAAACGTCTTGTTTTGTTTTCTGGATCTCAGCTTATTCGTTCGTATCCGATTGCAACAGGGAAAATTTTAAATATGACACCGACAGGTTCTTATTATATTGTCAACAGACAGCCAAACCCAGGAGGTCCCTTTGGCGCTTATTGGCTGAGCCTCTCAAAAATTCATTACGGCATTCACGGTACGAATAACCCGTCTTCAATTGGTAAAGCTGTTTCTAGAGGATGCATTCGCATGTATAATCAGAATGTCATCGAGCTTGCTTCACTCGTTCCAAACGGAACACCTGTGACCATTAGCCAGTAGATGAAATCAATTGTACGAATGGTTAAAATTTTATATGATATAAAGTGGGATCTTCAGGTTAAGGAGCGTATTTATGGATATTTTTAAAAACAGAAATTTTGTTCGTCTCTTTTTTGCGGCACTTGCTTCGCAAATGGGGACAACAGTAGGCAATATGGCGTTTGCCTTTTATTTGCTCGACCATTTTAGTCATCAGCCCGCATACGCCACATTGGCTGAGCTTATGTATTCTCTTCCTACTGTCTTTGTCTTTTTTATGGTCGGTGTGGTCGCAGACCGGTTTGATCGTAAAAAAGTCGCAGAGAATTGTGATTGGATACGAGCTGGGCTGACGATTGTATTATTCATCGTGATTTATTTTAATTCACTGCCACTTATTTTCTTGATCTTGTTTATTCGAAGTGCCATTACGAAATTCTTCTATCCAGCTGAAGCTTCTCTCGTTCAGGCCATTTTAAATAAAGATCAATATGCAAAAGCCGCTGGCTTAAATCAAATGCTGTTTAGTTTATTTATGGTATTTGGCGTTGGACTCGGTGCCATTATGTATAAAACGATTGGTCTTCACGGTGCCATTACAATTGATTTAGTCAGCTTTATTATTTCAGGCATCCTGATCCGCTCATGTAACATTCCAATTGAAGCGCGTCAGCCAAATGGACAAGCTGGCTGGAGAGGCATGACCATTAAAACGTCTCTGAAAGATTTTAAAGAAGGCATACTGTATATTTTAAAAAATAAATTATTGGCTTCTTTAATTTTTGGCTTTTTTGTTTTCGGTCTAGTCAATGGCGCATTTGCCGTTCTTCCGATGTTTACAATGAAATATGGACTTTCACCGGACCATTTTGAGCTGCATACATCCTTCTTTACAATTGCGATCGGTGCAGGATTGCTCGTTGGAAGCTTAATGGGCTCTGTCCTTGCTAAGAAGGTAAAGATGCAATATCTCATGTCGATTCCAATTCTGGTCGCAGGTATTTTGATTTTTGTCCTTGGTTCTACCCATACATTATGGTTGTTTTATGTCACATCATTTGTCATTGGTACATGCATTGGCCCAGTCAACATTGTCATTGGCGGCTGGCTGCCTAGAATCGTCCACCCTCGCCTGATGGGCCGTGTGTCAGGATGGGTTGATCCGCTTACTATGTTTGCTCAATCAATGACATTAGGTCTGATTGCTGTATTATTTCCAAAACTCATCACAAATGTTTCTTATATTTATTACGGAATGGGCTTTATTATTTTACTCGTTTTCCTTTTTTACTTCATTACACTGCCAAAGTTCAGCAGAGAAGCTGCCGACTTAGACGTGCAGCGTGAACTAAAGGGTCAGGGAGTTCAATAAGTAAATAGCAAAAAGGACTTTCTTTTCAGAAAAGTCCTTTTTGCATGGCTGAAACATCCTTCATGTCATTTCCTCTGCCCATAGAATCTGCTTGAAGCATGCATAAATAAATCACATATACCTCGCTTTACTAACCCCTCCATCCTTTTAGCACCTCTCGTTTTGTTTTGTTGATCCATTTTTTCTTGTTTTTCACAATAAAATTCCTTTACATCATTAAACGTTTTATAGTAGGATAGTCAGGTTGGAGGTGAAGGAAATGCTAAAAAGTTACTATTTTATTCATACAAAGAATGAACAGGGACAGTTTGTTGTACATACAGAAGATTGTGCATTTTTAGGTGATGCTGCAAGCCGTACATTGATTGGCATGCATATGAATGGGGAAAGCGCCATGGGCGAAGCCAAACAAATGACGAATGAAACGGACTTTAATGGTTGTTTTTATTGCGCTTATTCTATTCATACAAAATAATTCATCTGCTTACATCATATAAAAAAATATCATTTGAGAAACTACCCATTTTAATAAATAGGTAGTTATCATGAACTAATAGTTCACTTTATTTATATTTCATTAAGTCAATTCTTCTTATCATTCCTTCTATTGTTCAACACCCATCCCTCTCATTTTTTCGGCTGATACAATGCCAAGAATAAAATCATATAGACAATACAAGCTGTCCCTATCCATTGGAAAAGTCCGAATGGCTCTTTTAACCAGAAAACTGTCGTAACGACTGCTGCAAGGGGCTCAACACTTCCAATTAAGCTCGACTCTTTTGGTGATAAGTATTGCAAACTTTCTATGTAAAACCAAAAAGCGATCATCGTTCCAAATATGACCACAAATAATAAATAGACATACGCTTCAAAAGGTAAATGAGTGAGATTAACCTTCCAAGGAGGATGGATCAAGCTAAGGGCGCCTCCTCCTATCAGCATCGCCCAGCCGACAACCACTAGAGAATCGAATTGTTTTAACAGGCTGATTGGATATAACGTATAAAACGAGAGCGCGACAGCCGATAATATTCCCCACATCACTGCCGCAAATGGAACGGTTAATGTTGAAATAGAACCATTCGTCAATAAGAAAAACATGCCTGCTAAAGCCAATACCACTGTGACCAGATCTCTTCTAGTGAAGGTTGATTGCCTGCGAATGACCAAATACACGATAATCATAACAGGGGCAGTATACTGAAGCAGCGTTGCCACAGCAGCATTTCCATGTTGAATGGATGCCATATAAGTATATTGAACAGCCAGCATCCCCATTAGTCCAAATAGAAGGATTTGCATCGCTGTCCTCTTCTTTTGCCACACACCCATCAGATGTGTTTTTTCTTTTGTCATCACATGAACAAATAAAAGCAATCCCCCTGAGATGAGTAGCCGGACCGTCACAAGCCAATTGACATCAATCCCATATTGCTGAAACAATTTTTGTGAAATCGTTCCTCCTACACCCCAGCAGATGGCGCCTATGAGTACAAGTAAAATGCCCTTTCTCCTATTCATTTTCATTCTCCTCAATTCTTAACAAATCATGATAATATAGTTGATAGTAGTTCACTTTGTTACATATTGATATATTAATTGAACATAAAAATAAAAGAATATTGAGGAGAATTATGCACAACCATCATTTTCTGATTGACTACAACCTGAAAGAATTAACGGAGCATTCCACGACAGCATGGCCTATTGCTCTTTATCATACGAAAATTCGTCATCATAGAAGCGGCTATATTCCTCTTCACTGGCATGACGAGTTTCAATTTGTCTTTATTTTAGAGGGTGAGGCTGAATTTCATATCAATGAAGAGACATTATATGTAAAGCAAGGAGATGGCATTTTCATCAATAGTGGCTGCCTGCACATGGCAAAAGATGCGAATGGGACGGCATGTACTTATGTTTGTTTAAATGTCTCTCCCTACTTCATCACAGCGAATGAATTATTCACCACTTTTGTCCATCCTTATATGCATGCGAGCCAGACAGCTTATATTTTACTCAACCAAAAAGATCACTGGCCTAAACATATTTATCAATGTATTCAAACCATTCAACAATTAATTGATGAAACTCCAGTCTATTATGAACTTGAACTCAATATTCAGCTCATCACCATTTGGAAAAGCTTATTACAAAATGGCTTCCAAATGAAACATGATGCGCGTAAACACGATAAAAATGAACGGATGAAACACATGCTGAATTGGATTCATAAGCATTATCATGAAAAGATCCTTCTTCAAGATATTGCTCGTGCAGGACAGCTTAGCCGCTCAGAATGCTGCAGATCCTTCAAAGACATTTTAAAGAAATCTCCTATGCATTATGTAAATGAATATAGAATTCAGCAAAGCCTCATCCTGCTTCAAGAAACGGATTTCAATATCACAGAAATCGCTTACCAAGTAGGCTTCAACAGCACAAGCTATTTTATCAATCTGTTTAAAAGAATAAAAAATACGACACCTTTAGCATATAGAAAATTAAAACAGCTGGATCTTCTCCAGATAAAACAGGTAGAGGAAAACTGATGGCAGATAGCGTGTTTGCTAAAATGTAGAAGACAAGCGATGAGAATAGCTTAATTTTCAATGCCCTTGACGAATGCAGACTAGGGCATTTTTTATTGCTTTTTTTGTTCTTTTAGTTTCTTGAAAATCACAAATTGATAAACTCCAAATAATACGGTTAGGATCATAATTGCTGTAAATAATTGATCGACTGGAAGCAAGAAATATACGACAATAAAAGATAAAAGGAAAACAAAATAACCTATATTGAACGCTTTTTTGAATGTCATGATATTACCTCCTTTTTACAATCATATCACGTTTTAACTAACCGTATAACCAAGTTTCTCCAGTTAAAGCCCCTATCCATTTATGGACAAAAGCTTTACTTGTTTTAACACTTTTCGAGACTGTTCCTCTGACATCTCCTTTATGCTGTCAATCTGTTATCGATAACCGTAATCTAAAAAATTTACCGTTCACAGTTTACGACTTACTCATGCGACTATACTGATAAGCAAAAGAATACCAGTCAAATTCATAGCTGATCGTCTTGGGAACAACCCTCAAATGATTAATGATATATTTAGCCATACCTTTGAAGAATTAGAAATAGAATCAGTTGAAGTTTTTGCAGAGGCTATGAAATTATAATTTGGGGGATGTTTGGGGGGATTCTAAAACACAAAATTTTCACCCCTCCCTAATCCCTTTATACCAAAGGTTTTCTTTTTACAATAACTCTATTTGCAATTTACTAATAAAAACGTATAATTTATACTAAGCACAGGAAGACGAAAGACAAAGGAGAGAAAAAATGGACGATTATGCTCATACTAAAGACATAGAACCTACAGCAGAAAACATCGCAAAAGCCATTTATACTGTTAACCGCCATGCTAAAACCGCACCAAACCCCAAGTTTCTTTATCTTTTGAAAAAACGCGCGCTGCAAAAACTATTGCAAGAAGGTAAAGGAAGAAAAGTGGGCCTACATTTCTCTAACAATCCCAAGTATAGTCAACAACAGTCCGACGTGCTGATTGAAATTGGAGATTATTATTTTCACCTGCCACCAACGAAAGAAGACTTCGAATTTTTGCCACACTTAGGAAATTTAAATCAATCATATCGCAATCCGAAAGCGAATATGTCATTAAACCGAGCAAAGCAAATACTTCAAACGTATGTCGGTTTAAAAGAAAAACCTGCCGCCACAAAACAAAAATCACATTACACAAAGCCCGTCTTCAAACGTCTCGGGGAAAGTTATTTTTAAACAGAAAAAAACCACTCATACCGAGTGGTTTTTTCGTTTAGATAATAAAATGATCGACTTTTTCAATCAGCTGATGAATTTCTGGTTTACTGATTTGATCATCCGCCCCGATCGTTTCCCCTTTATGACGCAAATCTTCAGTGATTAACGAAGAGAAAATAAGAATCGGAATGGAATTTGTTAAAGGATTGTCCTTCAGCAGTTTTGTTAGCCGGTGGCCATCCATTTTAGGCATTTCAATATCCGTAATAATCATATCAATTTCTTCTGTGACACTGATTCCTTTGCTGACAAGGTCCATGACATGATCATATGCTTGTTTGCCATCTTCAAAGGTCACAATGTTTTTATAGCCTGCTTCGGTTAATTCATTTGTTAATAAACGCATGAGAAGCGGAGAATCTTCAACGACATACAGTTTCTTCCCTGTTCTTCTCTCGTCTTTCTCACCGTCAAACATATGATACGTATCAACACCAGAAGCGGATTCAATATCATAAATGATTTTTTCGTAATCTGGAAGGAAAATCATTTTTTCATCAAGCTTAATGATGCCCGTTAAATGACGGTCCATCCCTTGATTGAGTGCAGTCGGCTTCTCAATCTCTTCCCAGCTGACGCGGTGAATTTGTGATACCGTTCCTGTATGGAACACAAATTTCCGTTGGTTGAATTCAGTCACAATATATTTCTCTTGTTCTGACTGATCTGACTCGACATTAAAAAAGGAAAATAGATTAATGACTGGTAAAATCTCGCCTCGTAAACTAATCATCCCTTCTACATCTTGGTGAGAGTGCGGTACAACCGTCACCTCAACCGGCTGAATGATTTCTCTTACTTTCATGACGTTAATGCCGAATTGATTTGCACCAATTTCAAACTTCACAATTTCCAATTCATTGGTACCAGAGTCAAGTAAAATTTCTTGTTTGTTTAAAGCCACGGAAATCCCTCTATTCTTCAATATAAGATTGTACTTTTTATATCGGCAGCATAGGTAAAAAGTTGACGTTTCTTTACGCTTTCTCTCGAACGAATTGATGAATCACAAGTCCTATCGCTGCAAGGATGAGCAAAGACCCTAGTGCAAGGCGGCTTGCGAGATTTCCGTGCTCTGCAAACAGCAGGGTAACTGAGCCATAAATGATCGGCCCGATAATGGAAGATACCTTCCCTGAGAATGCAAAGAGGCCAAAAAACTGTCCTCGCTTTTCCTTCGGGGTCAGTTCAATAATCAAGATTCGTGATGCCCCCCAGCTTGCGCCAAGTGAAATCCCGAATAAACTGCCCGCTATCCAGAAGACCCATTCGGTTGCCGCTGTCACAGCCAGAATGAGCGCCACAATTAAAATGACATACACGACTGTAATCGATCGCTTTGCCCCTATCGCTTTTGTGATATATCCAAACAGAAAGGAGCCAATGATACTTGAAATGGTCGACACAAGATAGAGCAAAATAAATTGCCCAGCAGTAAAGCCAATGATGATTTTGGCATAAACAGCCATCATCGCAATCGCTGTTTGTAAAGCATCATTCATAAAAAAGAAAGCAATCATAAAGATAAAAGCTGGCTTGTACTTTTTCATCTCTTTAAACGTGTGAATAATCTCTTTATACCCGCTGAAAAAAGACGCCTTTTTCTCTCGCTGAGGCAGCGGATGAGGATCTTTTACAAAAAAGAGAAAGGGTAGAAAGAAGAGAAGGAATAAAAGAGCTGTCGGAATAAATGCTTCATGAAACTGGTCATTGCCGACAAGTAAATAAACAGAGAGACCGACAAGTGTTCCTAAATAGCCAACGGCGATACCAAATCCTGAAATAAGCGGGATTTCTTCCTTTGTCCCAAGATCGGGCAAAATGGTGTCATAGAAAACCAGACTAGAATGATAAAAAAACTTTGCGATCACAAACAAGGTGACCACAACTAATAAAGAAACAGGCAGCCCAAACCATTCACTTGAGAAATCAATCCCAGCAAAAATCCCCATCATCAACGTACAAGCAATACATATGAACGTAAACACCGTAATGTAGCGTTTCTTTTTTCCTGTACGATCAATCAGCACTCCGTATAAAGGTGTAAAAATGACGAGAAAAAAGCTGGCTAGTGCGTTTGCATAAGAAATAAAGGTGCTGGCGATCTGGTCCATTCTCGCACTGTCCCCGATCGTTTCCTGCAAGTAAAATGGGAAGAAAATGGTGATCATATTTGATGAAAAGATCGTATTTGCAAAATCATACAACGCCCAGGCCAGCACAGGTGCTGTCAAAAACAGCCCAAAGCCTGCCCCTTTTTTCTGTGCGGTCTTTTTTCCTGTTCTCAATCGATTGTCTCCCTTCCCTGCCTCATTTTTCACTATCATTCTATTTTATGTGCTGTTTCTCTCTTCCATACAAGCAATCTATGAAAAAAAGCACCTCTTACCATATAGCAGAGGTGCTTTTTTCATTATTTCTTCACAACAATGGTACTTGCAATCAAATCGTGAAGTGCTTGTTTTTTTTCTGTGAAGAAAGCAATGATATAGCCAATATATAAGATCGGAGACAAAAAGCCTTTTGCAAAGAAGCGGCCAGTTGCACGGCCAAATGTGACCTTTTCGCCTGTGACTTTTGTTACTTTGATGCCGAGAGCCATCTTTCCAAGTGTTCCTTGCAATTTTGATGATTCCATGATGGCGTAATAAAGCCATGTCACCACGGTACCCATCAAGATTGCCCCTATATAGAAAAAGATCAGTCCCATAATAGCTTCCCACTCCTCATCCGTTATGACGGTTGAAGAATAGTAATAACTGTCGTCATCCATCATCATTGCTGCCTCTGGGCTTGAGATAAAAAAGACTGACGCCAAAATAAACATGATAAATGCAATTGGTACACCAATAATGATACCGTCCAAAAGGTGTGCAAGAAAACGATAGCCTACACCTGCTAGCTCAGGATGCTTCTTTTCTTGAATGTGTGGTTCTGTTATGTTGGTTTCCATCCTATTTCTCCTTTATTATGTATGTTTTCTATAAATTTCTTATAATCATTCGTTATTATATCCTATGAATATAGCAAGATCAATGGAGCTTTACACTTTTACATACATTTTAGATCAGTTTGATCTAATTGATTTATGTGAATAAATACTGAAAATTTGTGAAAAACATGGCACTTCTAGTTCTTTTACCTCCTGATTTTTTAACATTTTGTGATATTTTCGTCTTGTTTCCATTCTTCTGTTGACAATGATTCTTCAAATGGTACAATAGTCAAGGATTTTTTAAAGAAAGGTGTTCATGATGGGAACTGTCGTATTATTAAAGAACAACGAAATGACTGTAATTGAAGATATTTGCGAGGCTGATTTTTTAGATATGAAGCATGGTTTGTCAAATGATGACACAGCTTATATCTCTTGGTATGAAGACTATGATACTGCTTATGGATATTGATTTCATTTCATAGATGAAGCGTAAAAAAAGGCGATACAACCTGAGAATAGGTTGATCGCCTTTTTTACGTTTGTGAGCTTCTTTCACTTTCAGGTTCCACATGAATAAAGATTTGTGCATGCGGAAATTCCAGCTGAATCTTCTCTTCAATTCGATCACATAATTGGTGCACATCTTCAATCGTTGTCTTTCCATCTACAATCAAATGAAAATCAATATATTCCTCGGCACCAGACCGCCTTGTTCGAAAGTCATGATATTCAATAAATTCTTGACTAAATCCTTGAATGATCGCTTCGATTGATTGTTCTTCCTCTTGTGTTAACCGAGCATCAACAAGCGGCGGGAAGGCTTCCTTCATTAGTTTAAACGCTTCACGCATAATAAAGAGGGCCAGAACCATTCCAATGATCGGATCTAGGAAATACCAGTCGGTTAATGCCACAAGCAATAAACTAAATGCCACCCCTAATGACGTAAACACATCCGTTAAAAGATGCAGTGCATTTGATTTCATGGCAACTGAATGTACTCGCTCAGCCTCTTTGTTCACAACCCTCGATACAACAAAATTGATGAGAGCGCCTAGCAGCATGACCACAATACCAAGCACAGGCAGCTTGACTGGCTCTGGATGCATTAATTTGTGAACACATTCGTATATAATCCAAATGCCAGCAACGAAAATCAGCAGTGTCTCAATCGTTCCAGAAATATTTTCGACTTTTCCATGTCCATAAGGATGTTTAGAATCTGCTGGCTTTCTTGAAATACGAACAGAAATAAATGCAATAAACGACGCCATTAAATCGAGAAACGAATGAATGGCTTCTGATAAAACCGCGACAGATCCGGTTAATAGTCCCACAATGATTTTTAAGATGACAACAAATGTGTTGCTCAGCACGGATAGAAACGCGATTTTCGATGTCTTCGCTGATTGTTCCATCTATCGTCCTCCTTTAGGAGATCGTATGTCTATGAAAGCAATTCCCATGACCCTGATTCTCACGTTCTTTCAGTTTACGCAGTTTTGCCGTTTTCTAATCATCTTCATCACAGCCTGTATTTTCTTTTGAGGTTACGCTATAATAAATGTTGCTCTTTCTTTAATATATCACTCATGCGGTGATGGATAGGAGAATAGACTACATATAACGATATCCAGTGCCTTTCGCAGGTGACATTTATGCAGTGAATGGTAAAATAGGATAAAAACATAAATTTTTAAGGTGATGAGAAATGGAGCATTTGCTGAATCCAAGAGTAAAGGATATTGAAATTTCAGGCATTCGAACATTTTCAAATCTCGTATCGTCATATGAGGATGTCGTTTCATTGACGATAGGCCAGCCCGATTTTTATACGCCGCATCATGTCAAAACAGCTGCCAAAGCAGCCATTGACGAGAATTTCACCTCATACACTCACAATGCTGGTTTCCTAGAGCTAAGACAAGCAATCCAGCATTATATCAAGAAGAAAGTGAATCTTGATTATGATGCAGAGTCAGAAATCATTGTGACGACAGGTGCAAGTCAAGCAATTGATGCTGCGTTTCGAACCATTTTAACAGAAGGCGATGAGGTCATTTTACCTGGACCTGTATACCCCGGATATGAACCGATCATTCGAATGTGCGGTGCTATGCCCGTACATATTGACACAACGAATGCCGGCTTTAAATTGAATGCCAAGCTGATTGAGGATGCGCTAACGGAAAAAACAAAGTGTGTGGTTCTTCCTTACCCTTCAAACCCGACTGGTGTCACGCTTTCAGAAGAAGAATTGAAAGAAATTGCCCAGCTCCTTGAAGGGAAAGACATCTTTATTTTATCCGATGAAATCTACAGCGAGCTGACATTTGACCGGCCGCATCATTCAATTGCCTCTTTCTTAAAAGAACAGACCATTGTCATCAATGGACTGTCTAAATCTCATAGCATGACTGGATGGAGAATTGGATTTTTATTTTCTTCAGCTCCAATTGCTAAACATGTATTAAAAGTACATCAATATAACGTGTCTTGTGCCTCGGCTGTCTCACAAAAGGCGGCACTTGAAGCTGTGACAAATGGTGTGGATGATGCACTGATCATGAGAGAGCAATATAAGAAAAGACTCGATTATGTATATGATCGGCTCATTTCTATGGGGCTTCCGGTGATTAAACCTTCTGGCGCTTTTTATATTTTTCCATCCATTGAATCGTTTGGGATGAGTTCCTTTGATTTTTGCATGGAGCTGTTAGAAAGTACAAGACTTGCGGTCGTACCAGGCTCTGCTTTCTCTCCACTCGGCGAAGGGTATGTGCGCCTGTCTTATGCTTATTCACTTGAAACGCTGAAAGAAGGACTTGACCGGCTAGAACAATTTGTACTCGAAAAACGTTCCATTCATTCGCTAGATTGAAACAACGGCTCTCTTGCCGTTGTTTTTATTTTGCAGGAAACATGATGTGAAATACAGTGCCCTTTTCAGGCTGACTATCCACACGGATCGTCCCGTTATGATTTTCTAAAATATTAAATGTGACCATGAGGCCAAGTCCTGTTCCTTTTTCCTTTGTGGTTAAAAAGGGCTCTCCAATCCGCTTCATCACCGATTCAGGAATGCCGATCCCTTCATCACGAATCGTGACAAGTATTCCATCACCTTCTGCTTTGGCTGTGATGTCTACCTTTCCTCCGTCCGGCATGGATTCTACGGCATTTTTGATTAAATTGATAAACACTTGCTTGAGCTGATTTTGATCCCCGTTCATCAGGAGACCCTCCTCTATCTCACTTGTGTTCATTAAAATGCCATTTAAGTTCGCTTGTGTTTCTAACAAGGCTGTGACTTCGCTGATGATTTTTTTCAAATCAAGCGTCTGCATTGAGGACGTTTGCTGCGGTTTCGCCAGCATGAGCAGCTCACTCAAGATAATTTCTATTCGGCTCAGCTCAGAGAAAACAATCTCGAAGTATTGATCGCGATCTTTTGTTTTCGGTTTAATAAGCTGTAAAAAGCCTTTGATGGCGGTCAATGGGTTTCTGATTTCATGTGCAATGCCAGCCGCCAATTGGCCTGCAATCGATAATTTTTCAGAGCGGAGCATGAGCTCTTCTGTCTGCTTACGTTCGGAGATATCTCTTAAAATAATTTGAACCGCTGTTTCTCCAAAAAATGTAGTTGGGATACAGACCATTTCTGTATAAATCAGCTTATGTTTAAACGTATGACAGCTCATTGTGACAATCTCAGAATCTGATGCTCTTTCAATAATACGTGATAAACTCTTTTTGACCTTTTGCTGATCACAGGAATGAATTTGATGAAAGATATCCTTTCCTATTAATTTATCGTAATGCTCGGCTTCAAATAATTTAATGCCAGATTCATTCATAAACACCCATTTGTGATCATGGATGACCGCAATCGTATCAATGGAATTTTGAATGAGCAGCTGATACCTCTCCCGGCTTTTTTGAAGAACGGTTTGAAATTTTTTACGGGATGAGATGTCCACTAGCAGTAAAAGCTCTGCCCGCTGATTTTGATAAATCGTCGGTGATGACTTTACCTCAATATGAATACTGCTCCCATCTTGACGCTTCCATATCTGTTCAATCATTCCGACTGGAAGGCCTTGCTGCAGCCTTGTTATTCGGCTTCTGACAATATCATGGTACTCTTCAGCAATAAAATCAAACGCGGACTTGCCGATCATGTCATCTCTTGCACTTACCCCCATTAATTGCAGCATCGCATCATTCGCATACACAATTTTCCCTAAAATCGTAATACATAACGGATTTGGCAGCATGGCAATCAATTGTTCAGCTTCACCGACATTTTGGAAAGCCGGCAGACTGCCTAACGACTGTTCTGCTACTTTTGATGTTGTTTGAAATGCTGCTTTTTGGGGCTCAGTATCCAGCACCCTCATTTTCAGGATCATTTCTCTACTTACTTCATTGTCTAACCCATCACAAGCAACAAAATCAATGCTTGCTTCGATCCATACAGCTGTCAGATCACTTCTTAGCAGTCTAAAGTGGCAAACCTCTAGCATGTGCTGATTGTAAAAATAACTTTCGACGAGAAATTGATCTTCGGTATGAACAAAGTCTTTCAAAAAACACCCTAGTAAATCCTTTTGTTCATAGAGCAAAAGCTGCTTACAGTTGGAAGAAATGTAGAGAAAGCGGCCATTAGAAGAAAGAACGGCATGTAAATCGATGTTCGAATACAATTGATTCGAATCTTTCATTTGTTGTTCCATCGTCGTCCGACCCTCCTTTTCATTTTTTAGGGTTGTCCTTAGATTGATGTATAAAAAAGATTCGCTAGAAAACCCGTATTTTCCTTCTGTCATCGAGGGAAACGTCCATATTTTCAGCAAAAAGGGAGCACTTTCTGCTGCTGTGCTCCCTGCGGTTTATTGTTTTTCATATTTCTTTTGTAATTCAACGTACTTATCCACAATTTTACTCGGGATGTTTTTAATAACAGGATCCTTATCTGAGACATAAGGTGTCACGACACTAAACGCCACCTTTGGATTAGAAGAAGGATAATATCCTCCAAAGGTTAAGTTGTACGTTGAATTTCCCCACCAGCTGCGGTTGGCACCATAGTAGAACGTTTGCGCTGTACCTGTTTTTCCTGCGACATCATGCTGACCAAACCGGCCAGCGGCAGTTCCGCCTGTTGATGTGACCATTTTCAGTCCCGTTTTTACGCGGTCAATATCTGCTTTCGAGTTGTTAATCGTATTCAGCACTTTCGGCTCATATTTTTTTACGACTGGGCCTACTTCATCCTTCTTCGTTGGAAGATGAACACTTTTCACTACTCTTGGCTGAATACGGCTTCCTCCATTGGCGATCGTTGACATGTATTGTGCCACTTGAAGCGGTGTATACGTGTCATACTGACCAATTGCTTCATCAAGCAAGAGTCCGCCGACCGTCTTAGGATGCGTCTGCATCCCGCTTGATTCCTGCGGCAGATCGATCCCCGTTTTCACGCCAAGACCGAATTGCGCATAGTAGTTTCTCATTTTTTGTAAGTGCTCAGGCCTTGCAGGTAACGGACCATCCTTTTGATAGGTGATGCCCGCCATTCTCATCGCTACTTGGAACATGTAGACGTTGGAACTTTTTTGGAGTGCTTGAAGGTCATTGACCCATCCTAGATTTTTATAAGACTTTTTCGCCTTTCCATTACTCCCTGCAAAATAGAGCGGTGTATCCATATAGGCTTGGTTGTGTGACATCCCGTCCTGATAACCGCCAAGTACTGTGGCTCCTTTGACAACAGAGCCCATTTCGTACTGGGTCGTAAATGTTCCGATCGCATAATCTGTGACGTCTCTGCCGTCCATTTTCTTGCCTGACATCGCGAGAACATCCCCTGTGTGAGGGTCCATCATGACGACAAAGGCACGATCCATCATATAGTTTCTCGCGCTGGCAGATCTAAGCTCTGATTCAACGATTTTGTCGACTTCCTTTTGCAGCTCCATATCAAATGTCAGCGCAAGATCAAGTCCTCTTCGTCCTTCTGTCCGCTTGATTTCATCGAGAAGCTTCCCGCCAACCTGTGTATATTGAACGGTCGCCTTCTCAGGGTTTAGAAAATCCTCGTATTGATATTCTAAATAGCTCTTCCCTACCCGGTCATTTCGCGAGTAGCCTCTTGCCATATAGTAATCTTCACGCTCTTTAATGATTCCTTGCTCTGGTGTAGTCACACCGCCAAGTACATTATAAAGGGTCTTTTCATACGGATATTTTCTTGTCCAGTCGTTGATGACGTTCACACCAGGCAGTTCATCAAGATGCTCTGAGACAAGTGAAATTTCTTCATATGTCAGGCTTACGGATGAAGTTTGTTTTGATTCTTTCGTTTCATCGAGTAAAGCCACTTTTTCGTCCCCTTTTTTCTCTTCGTTTGGGTTCATTGCCTTCACGATTTGGGGCTCAAAGGCATAACCGCCTGTAAATCTACGGTAGATCGCTGCAACAGCTTTTTCCTCTGCATCCTTTTCGATCGCTTTGACTTCTTTCTTTGGGACACGCTCTACTTGAAGCGGATAGACATCCTTTGCATCGATATCTTTTTTCTCCGCTTTTGAAATGAGTTTATCCGCTTCTTTCGGATGGCTCGCCAGCCAAAAATCTCGAATGTCACGCTCTCTCAAAAAATCAGTATCCATTTTTATATAAGTCGCAAGTTTTCTTGCTACCTTAATCTTATCCTCCGCTTTCACACCGCTTTCTGATGTATAAACGATGGCAGGTACACTTTCGTTATCAACGACGACTCTTCCTCTCGCGTCATACATTTTTCCTCTTGGAGACGGGTATGATGCTGTTTTGACCTCTGTTCGGTTGGCTTGCTTTTTATAATCTTCACCATTGACGATTTGCAGCACACCAAGCTTGATCACAAGTCCAGCAAATAAACTAAATACAGCGAAGAAAAAGAGATTAATTCTCCAGGCGTTCCGGCGCTTGATTTTTTTTTGCTCGGCAGCACCTTGATGCTGTTTCTCTCCCACTTATGTAGCTCCTCTCATCCTTTTCAATCTTTTACAATTACCACTCATTATTGTAACACTTTTGTAATAGTTGTTACAGCGAAACGAGTGAAAAAAAGCTGTCAATCCCTAATCTGCAAAAAAATATACTAACACTTTAAAATATTGGTATGTTTATGTCGTTTTCTTTAAATGGAAGAATTCCCTATCCTTTGATATGAAGCGTCTCTTACGATGACTTTAACAAAAATGACAAACCGGCATTGTCAATGGAGGATGCTGGTACGTTTATAACAAAAAGTCCATGGTATGATTTTTTGTGAGAAAACAAAACAAAGATTTTAGGAGGAGTTACAATATGAAGAAGAAATCATTCTTTTTTTCAGCGCTGACAGCTGCTGCACTCATCACGTTCACTGGAGGACATTCAGCTGATGCGAAGGAGCTTAACCTGAAACAAGTAATAAATGTACAGCATCAAGCCATTGATCTTCATACACTAGCAGCAAAATTACATATCTCTTCAGATGTAAACAAGCTAAGCAAGTCGAATCAAAAAGAGATCGAAGCTCTATTAAACAAGCTGATCAAAAGCGGTCAACCTGTTACAGGAACAAAAGTAGTGAAAGAAGTAAACAAAGCAAAACAAGAACAAAAACAAGAATCAGTGAAAAAACCAACTGCTTCAAAACCAAGCACTCCAGCAAAAGAAAACACAAGCAGCAACACAAAAGCTGACCAAAAAGACACAACAGCATCCAAAGCTGACAGTAGCTTAAATGCATTTGAAAAAGAAGTGGTTGAACTTACAAATAAAGAGCGTGCAAAACAAGGCTTAAAGGCCCTTTCTGTTGATTCTAAATTAAGCAAATCTGCTCGCGCAAAATCTCAAGATATGAAAGATAAAAACTATTTCTCTCATACAAGCCCAACTTATGGATCTCCATTTGATCAAATGAAGCAATTCGGTATCACTTACAAATCAGCAGGTGAAAACATTGCCCAAGGTCAAAGATCTCCTCAAGAAGTTGTGACAGCATGGATGAACAGTGAAGGCCACAGAGCGAACATTTTAAACAAAAGCTATACACATATCGGTGTTGGTTATGTGAAATCTGGCAACTACTGGACGCAGCAATTCATCGGAAAATAATATCAAAAAAACCTGTCCCTATTTGGGACAGGTTTTTAGTTTGTTTTGAGGGTGCTGCAAACTATTTGACCCATAATTTATAGATGCTCTGGGTCCCGCTGTTTTCTTCGCCCTGTTCGCTCAGCTTTTCATAAAGAGACTTCGCAAGTGAGAGCCCTGGCATTTCTTCCCCCATCAGCTCTGCTTCTTCAAGTGCAATGCCCATATCTTTGATAAAATGCTTCACATAAAACCCTGGCTCGAAATCGCCTTTCAGCATTCTTGGTGCAAGGTTTGACAAAGACCAGCTGCCGGCTGCACCTGTTGTGATGCTTTTGAGCACCTGCTCTGGATCAAGCCCTGATTTTTCGGCATAGGCCATTGCCTCTGCGACACCGACCATTCCCGCTGCAATGGCAATTTGGTTACACATTTTTGTATGCTGACCGCTTCCTGCCGGTCCTTGATATTGAATGTTTTCACCCATTTGCTCAAATAGCGGCAGACAGGCTTCATAGGCTGACCTTTCTCCGCCGATCATAATGGCCAGCGTGCCATTTTTGGCTCCTATGTCTCCGCCTGATACAGGTGCATCTAATGTAAATATACCTCTTTCCTTCGCTTTCAACTCAATTTCTTTTGCAAGCTGAGGCTTCGATGTCGTCATATCAATGAGATATGTACCTGGCGCGGCATGTGCCACAAGCCCATCTTCACCTAAATAGATCTCTTCTACATCAGATGGATATCCCACCATTGTAATGACGGCATCTGCACTTTCTGCAATCTCCTTTACTGCCGGCTTCCATGATGCGCCTTTTTGAATCAATGCGTCTGCTTTTGCTTTCGTTCTTGTATAAACGATCACTTCATAGCCTGCATCCATTAAATGTCCTGCCATACTGCGACCCATTACACCGATTCCTATAAAACCAACTGTTTTGATTTGTGCCATCACTTGTTCCTCCTTAAAGAGACTTTGTCAATCCACCATCAATGATCAGTGTTTGACCTGTCATATATGTATTGGCTTCTGATAAAAGAAACACTGCATATGCTGCAAATTCCTCTGGCTGGCCGTAACGGCCAAGCGGGATCGCGCGTTCAGCCTGTGCTTTGATTTCTTCAACCGTCCGATTCTCTCTTTGTGCGCGGTGCTTCTCCAGCTGTTTCACACGGTCTGTTTCAATTTTTCCCGGTGCTAACGTATTGATCAAAATACCATCCTTTGCAAACTCCAGAGCGGCTGTTTTTGTCCATCCGGCTATGGCCGGTCTAAATGTATTCGACAGCATCAAGCCCGGGATCGGTTCTTTCACTGACATTGACGCAATATTTAACACACGTGCGCCGCGTTTTTTCAAATAAGGCAATGCCTCTTTTAATAATCGAATATAGCTGAGTAAATGAAGCTGAAATGATTCGATCCAATCTTCATCTGTTAAGGTGTCGAGCGTTCCTGTTTTAGGCCCGCCTGTATTGTTCACAAGAATGTCTAGACACTTCTCATCACCAGCCGCCGCTTGAACAAGCGCCTTGATTTGCCCGGCGTCAGATACATCACATACTTGATAAGTCAGCTGTCCTTTGACAAGCGGAGACAGCTCATTGACTGTTTCCTTCAGCTTTTGTTCATGTCTTCCCGAGAGCATCACATCTGCTCCCTCTTTTGCTAGAGCAAAGGCAATCGCTTTTCCGATACCTTGACTGCTTGCAGCTACCAATGCTTTTTTTCCAGTTAGATTGACATCCATGTCAACACCTCCTCTAGTTTATTTTATCATACAAAAAGAACCTTGCTCACATCGCAAGGTTCCTTTCCGCTCATTACACCTTAAATCGGTCGACCGCCTGACGCAGTGCCTGGCTTGATTCGTTCAGCATTTCAGTTGAGGTTTTCGTTCTTTCTAACACTTGAACTTGTTCATCTGTAGACGCATGCACTTCCTCAGCTGAGGCAGCTGATTCTTCTGAAATGGCAGCAATACTTTGAATGGAGTCACTCATCTTCTGCTGTTCTTCTGTCATTTCATTAATCTGTGTATGAATGCTGTCGATTGAACCGACAAGTGCCTGCATTTCCATTGTGATGCTGCTGAGAGCCTCACCTGTTGCATTGATGGCGGCACCTTGTTCCTCATTCATTTTACTTGCTGTTGTCATCGCTTCAGCCGCCTTCTTCGATTCATCTTGAATAAGTTTGACGGTTTCACTAATGTGTTTTGTTGACTGCGCAGATTGTTCAGCAAGCTTTCTCACTTCTTCTGCAACTACAGCAAACCCTCGTCCGCTTTCTCCTGCTCTCGCTGCTTCAATGCTTGCATTCAGTGCAAGTAAATTCGTTTGATCCGAGATTTCAGAGATGGCGGTCACGACATTTTCAATATTTTTCGTTTTATGCTCAAGGTCTAGCAGCATTTGCTCAACCTTTTTCGATTCTTCACTCGCTTGTGTTGATTTTTGGACGAGCAAACCAAGTGCGTCAAGCCCTTTATAGCTTGCATCTTCAGATGATTTTGAGTTGGCTTGCATTTGTGAAGCCAGCTCACCCATATGGCGCACTTTCTCATACAAATACTCTGATTTTTCATTAATCGTTTCTGCATCTGATGCCTGCTTAGTCGCTCCTGTTGCCACCTCTTGAATGGCCGTTGCAATCTGTTCGCTAGACAGCAAAGTCTCATTTGAAATGTGGGTCACTTCATCCGCTGATTTCACAACTTGATCTGAAGCCCCTTTCACTTTTTCAATTAACTCCCTGACATCCTCGGTCATTTGATTAATGCTTTTCGTGAGGGAACCAATTTCATCTTGGGATTTCACTGCAAGCGTACTTGTTAAATCGCCTTCTGACACCTTACGCACATGCTCTATTAGACGCTTGATTGGCGTTGTAATGCTTCTTGCCAATAAGAAGCTGAGGATTATCGCAAGAATAATGGCAATGACGGATATAATGATACTTGTCTGATTCATTTGTTCTGTGATCCAAAGCAGTTTACTTTTCTCAAAGCTGACACCAACCGTCCAATCGGCTTCTTTGATTTTAGATAGGACCGTCAGTTCTTTGCTGTCATCAACACCTGAGTTGTCAAGCGCTTTTTTCACAGAAGGGACCTTTGATATGTTTTTTCCTTGCTCTGTTGGATGCGCCAAAAGGGTGCCTGTGCCATCAACTAAGAAAGCGGTCCCCTTATAAGGAATCTCTTGTTCATTTATATACGTTTGAATAGAGGACAGCTTCAAATCAAGTCCAGCGACCCCAATGACTTTTCCATTTTTGACAATCGCCTTCGTGGCTGAGACAATCACTTTTTTCGTTGCTTCATCGACATATGGATCTGTCCAAACGACCTGTTCAGGCTTTTCTGCTGCTTGTTTAAACCAGCCTTGTTTCGATGGATCATATCCTTCGCCAAGATCGAACTCCGGAAAGCCGAACATTTTTCCGTCACTTGTTCCAATATAGGCAAACGAAATGAGCTTATCCTGTTCCTGCATGTTTTTTAGTTCATCGTTTTCAAAAGCCAATGTTTGCTTGGTTTGTTTTCGCGCAAATTCTTCAGTCATTGTACTTGTTGCGAGTTTATTAATTGTATTGCCGTAATTATCAAGCTTTTCTGTAATAATGTCTTTCATGCTTTCTGCCGTTGCTGCTGCGGTGGTTTTTGCATCTCGTTCAATCAGTGGTCTTAACACTAAGTTAGAACCCACTTGAACAGCCACGACGGTTAAAATTAAAATAACTGAGATGAAAACAGCTATTCTCACTTGAAGTTTCTTAAACATCTCATCACCCCTACATCTACTTTCACACCTTAATTTATATATCGACAAAATGATACCGCATTCAATAGTTGTAAGAAAATTTAAATAGAAAAAACAAGCCGTATAGGCTTGTTTCAAGTAAAATATTCAATTTTTGCAGAAGGAAAGTACTGATCTATATATGACTCTAAAGTCTCTCTTAGTTCTTGTTCCTCATTTTTTTGATAGATATATTTTCCTATTCCATATCTTCCCCACTTGTACCTTCTTTTTTCTTCATCCAACTCTAATTTTGATTTTGGGTAGTTTTTTTGAATCACACGCTTTGCTGGTTTTGTAAAGCGATGCTGAATCATCTCAAAAGTGATATCGTCTCTCACATCTTCAGGAAGAGCTGCATCAAGCTTTTCGAATAGAACTTTATATCCTTCCTGCCAGCCTTCATGGATGTAGATTGGAGCAACAATAAAGCCTAGAGGATAGCCTGCCTTTGCGACCTTTACAGCCGCTTCAATCCGCTGATCTAGCGGTGATGTGCCGGGCTCAAAATATTTAATGACATAATCGGCATTGATACTAAAACGGAATCTTGTCCGGCCATTATGCTTTGCGTCTAACAGATGATCAACATGATGGAACTTCGTGACAAAGCGAAGCTTTCCTAAGTCGGTCTGCCCAAAGTATTCAATCGCTCGTTTGAGTGTATGTGTCAAATGGTCAATTCCTACGATGTCTGAAGTACATGATGCTTCAAATCTCGTGATATCCGGCGCCCGCTCGTTCATGTATTGCTCTGCCTGATCTAATATTTCTTCTACATTGACGTACGTTCGAATGTACGGCTTACTTCCCATTGTTGTTTGCAAATAGCAATAATGACAATGTCCCATACATCCTGTTGCAAATGGGATCGCATACTCTGCAGATGGTTTAGACGAGTCAAACTTCAATGTCTTTCTCACACCAATGACAAGCGTTGACTTCGCATTACGATACTTTTGCAAGTCATTTTTTCCCGGAATATTTCTGACCTGGTTGTGTGAAGTCGTTTCTCTTATTTCGATTCCCATCCCCGCAAACTTTTCCTTCAGCTCTCGTCCTAACGGGTACTCTAACGCCCGGGGTTCAATGTAAACAAGCTGGGGAACGAAAGGTTTGATCATATTAAGCACATCCTTACCTTTAAGGTTTTCATACCGTTACTTTAACCGCACAGGATGGCTTTTATCCTTTCTAAAATCTCCCTTATTCAAACAAGTCTTGATAAAGAGCTTCTGCTTCTTCATATGTTGGAAACACAGCATCATCAGGTGCTAGTGGATGATACGTTTCAAGTAAAAAGAGGGCAAGCTCTTCTTCGTTGTATGGATGTGAAACAATTTCTGCTTCTTTAATTTGTGCTACGTTTGCAGCATGTGGATTTCGATAAATCACATATACTTGATCACCCGGTTTGTAGTCTGAGAAAGGCAATCTGGTCACCTCCATTTTTTAATTATAGGGTGCCCTTCTCACTGCCCAATATGACTCAATATGATAAAATTCGACAAAAAAACCAGACAGTTTCACCTGTCTGGTTTTCATTCACTTAGTTCTGTTGAAACGTCTTCTTGACGAAATCAACCACTTCTTCTGTTGTGCTAAGTGATAAAATATGCTCTTTAAATGATGCAGCTTCTTCTTTAGAAAGCTTGCTTAGCTGCGTTCTAGCTGGAAGAATGGATGTTGCACTCATTGAGAATTCATCTAATCCTAATCCAAGTAGAAGCGGGATTGCGATTTCATCTCCTGCCATCTCACCGCACATACCGACCCATTTACCCTCTTTATGCGCTGCTTCGATCACAAGCGTAATAAGACGTAAAATCGCTGGGTTGTAAGGCTGATAAAGGTAAGACACTCGTTCGTTCATTCGATCAGCAGCCATTGTGTATTGAATCAAATCATTCGTTCCAATACTGAAGAAATCTACTTCTTTTGCAAATTGGTCTGCGATGACAGCTGTTGATGGAATTTCTACCATCATTCCGATTTCAATGGAATCAGAAACGTCTGTACCAGCGGCAACCAATGCTTCTTTTTCTTCAAGTAAAATGGCTTTTGCTTCTCTAAATTCTGATAACGTCGCGATCATAGGGAACATGATTTTCAAGTTTCCATATGTACTTGCACGAAGTAAGGCGCGTAGTTGTGTTCTGAAAATCTCCTGCTCTTCCAGGCAAAGGCGAATGGCTCTATAGCCAAGGAACGGGTTCATTTCTTTTGGAAGCTGCAAGTAAGGGAGTTCTTTATCGCCACCAATATCTAGTGTGCGGACAACCACTGCTTTCCCTTCCATCTTCTCTAAAACTGTTTTATACGCATCGAACTGCTCTTCTTCTGTAGGAAGCTGGTCTCTGCCCATGTATAAAAATTCAGTACGGTACAATCCGACTGCTTCGCCGCCATTTTCAAGTACACCTTTTACATCTTCAGGTGTTCCGATATTTGCAGCTAGCTCTACGTGAACGCCGTCTTTTGTAACCGTTGGCTGGTCAACAAGTTTCGCCCATTCCGCTTTTTGAGCTAAGTAGTCTTCATGCTTTTTTTGATACGCTTTCACTTCATCTTCAGAAGGCTGAATGATGACGTCGCCGCTAATACCATCCACAATGATCAGATCATCGTTTTTCACCGTTTTTGTTGCTTCTTTTGTCCCAACAACTGCTGGAATCTCCATAGATCTTGCCATGATCGCTGAGTGAGAAGTACGACCGCCGATATCTGTTGCAAAGCCTTTGACAAATTGTCTGTTCAGCTGAGCAGTATCAGAAGGTGTTAAATCTTCAGCAATGATGATGACTTCTTCAGAAATCATGCTTGGGTTTGGAATGTCAACGCCTAGCAAATGGCCAGTCACACGTTTCGTTACGTCGCGAATATCCGCTGCACGTTCCTTCATGTATTCATTGTCCATTGCTTCGAACATTGTGACAAACATTGTCGCTGTTTCTTTTAAAGCAAACTCAGCATTTACTTTATCAGATTTGATTTTATCCTTTACTGGGTTTAGCAGTTCAGGATCACTTAACACAAGAAGGTGGGCAGAAAAGATATCTGCTTTGTCTTGGCCAAGCTCTTTTAGCGCATGTTCTTTAATTGCTTCAAGTTCTTGTTTAGAAACATGAATTGCTTCTTCAAAACGCTTCACTTCTGTCTCTGGATCATTGATGTCTTTTTGGTGAACTGTTAAATCTGGTTCTTCCAGACGATACGCTTTTGCAATCGCAACGCCTGCTGAAGCACCGATTCCTTTCAGTTGTTGCATTACTCGCCTAGGCCTTCACTTTTCATTGTGTCTTTAAGCGCAGCAAGTGCATCGTTTTCATCAGAACCAGAAGCAGAGATTGTGATTGTAGCACCTTTCGCAATTCCTAGAGACATTACACCCATAATAGATTTCAGGTTCACTGTTTTACCATTATATTCTAAGTTGATATCAGCATCATATTTACTAGCAGTTTGTACAAGAACTGTTGCAGGACGTGCGTGAATTCCAGAATCTGCAGTTACTTTGAATGTTTGTTGAGCCATTTTTATCAATCTCCTTTTTATACAATTAATACATCCACAATATTATATCATACTGCCGAGCTTGTCATCTAACAAGAACGGCAGTTATGAAAATTATTTTGAAATTTTCATGATGTTTTCTTGTCCAGCCTTGATTTCACCGGATGCTTGAAGGTCAATATATTGTCCTTCACTTAAGTTGGTAAATACAATTGGAGTCATCAAAGATGGTACTTCAGACTTAATTTTATCAATATCAACCTCTAAAAGTTTTTGACCGATTTCTACTTGATCTCCCTCTTGTACAAATGCTTCAAATCCTTCTCCTTTGAGGCCGACCGTATCAATTCCGAAGTGGATCAAAATTTCAAGTCCACCATCAGACTGCAGGCCAATGGCGTGTTTCGTCGGGAACACATTTAAGATCTTCCCTCTTACCGGTGAAACAACCGTTCCATCTGTTGGCAAGATGGCGAAACCGTCACCCATCATTTTCCCTGAGAATACTTGATCTGGTACATCTGTAATTGGATGAAGCTCCCCTGTAATTGGTGAAGCAAAAATTTCTTCCCCTTGCTCATTTTGAAGCGGCTTTGCAATAACTTCTTCGACCTGCTGGCTGACTTCTTCTTTTGCAGAAGGGTCTTTCGCTGGACGAGGCGTGCGGCCTGCAATGATGTCCTGCATTTGTGTTTTTAAGTTATCAGAGCGCGGGCCGAAAATGGCCTGGATGTTGTTCCCTACTTCGAGAACACCAGAAGCGCCAAGCTTTTTCAAACGGTCTTTATCCACTTTCTTCTGATCATTCACAGTGACACGTAAACGCGTGATACAAGCATCCAGGTGCTTAATGTTTTCTTGATCACCCATTGCTTCAAGGATTTCATAAGGCAAGTCATTCCCTTTTTCAGACTTCGCCTCACTTGCTCCGTCTGCTGCTTCATCCTCGCGGCCAGGTGTTTTCAGATTAAATTTGCGAATGGCAAATCTAAATCCGAAGTAGTAAATGACAGCAAGTACGAGACCTACTGGAATGACGAGCCACCAAGCAGTTCTATTTGGCAGGATACCAAATAGGAAGAAGTCGATTAACCCTCCTGAGAAGGTCATCCCGATTTTCACGTTTAGAATATCCATTATCATAAAGGATAATCCAGCGAATACACAGTGAATCGCAAATAATACTGGTGCAACAAACAAGAATGAGAATTCAAGCGGTTCAGTGATCCCTGTAAGGAAAGAAGTAAGGGCCGCTGATCCCATAATTCCTGCTACTAGCTTTTTATTCTTTGGTTTTGCTTCATGGTAAATCGCAAGTGCTGCTGCTGGAAGACCGAACATCATGAACGGATATTTCCCTGTCATGAATGTACCAGCTGTCAGCTGAACACCATCTTTGATTTGCGCCATGAAAATACGCTGGTCACCACGGACAAGCTCTCCTGATAAGCTCTTGTAGCTAAAGAACTCATACCAGAATGGTGAGTAGAAAATGTGGTGCAGACCAAACGGAATTAATGATCGTTCAATGACACCGAATACAAAGGCAGCCAGCGGCTCATTCGCTGCGAGCAGTCCTGTTGAAAATGAGTTCAGTGCACCTTGGATTGGCGGCCAAATGACTAGCATCAATAGCCCTAAAATAAGTGCTGAAATAGAAGTAACGATTGGAACAAAACGCTTACCAGCAAAGAAGCCAAGATATTGCGGTAGCTCAATTTTGTAAAATTTATTATACATATAAGCTGCTAATACCCCAACGATAATCCCGCCAAAAACGCCGGTAGACAAGGTCGGTATGCCGAGCATATTAATATATGCTGGATGGCTTTCCTTGAAGAACTGGGCCAGTTTGAGTGAATCGGATGGAATAGATCCGTTAGCCATTAATACGGCACTCATCGTGACGTTCATGACAAGGTAACCGATGATAGCGGCAATCCCTGCCACTCCGTCTCCATTGGCAAGACCGATGGCAACCCCTACAGCAAATAATAGCGGAAGATTCGAGAAGACGATGTTCCCCGCATTCTCCATGACACTTGCAACAAGCTGAATTGTATCATTGCTTAAAAATTGAGCTACATCAATCAGCTGCGGATTTTGCATCGCATTCCCAAGTGCCAGTAAAATACCAGCAGCAGGAAGGATCGCAACTGGAAGCATGAGTGCTCGTCCAATTTTTTGCAACACACCAAAAAGTGATTTAAACACTGGTTGAACCTCCTTTTGTTTTCGCTTACAACATACATTTGGGATGCTCCCTGACGTACATTTCATAATTAACCGTTTACATTTCAATTTCAAACGCAAAAAAAGGCATGGTGATATAAGGTTGCGCAAATAACAGGATCTTATCCTGTATTTACCTTAAGTCACTCATGCCTGATCGAATCAGTTACACGTTTCAAGGAAACTATGAAATTTTATTTGTCAATCTGTACAGATGAAGTGTCAGGTAGACGGCCTCAGCATCCTGTACAGGCTTTTTCAATGCATGCTGCAAAATTTTGATCATTTTCCAAGCAGTATTGTAGCATAAAGGATATTCATTTTTCAATAGATGAAGCAATTTTTCTGGCTCCTCTAATGATTCTCCCCGTTTAATACGCTCAATTGAAAACGTAATATGGCGTAATAGGCGTAAATAATGAATACTTTCTCTGTCTACTTTCATATGAAATGAATCTTCAATGACTTGGACCATTTGTGTAATGAGCTGCGAATGACGGTTCACTTCAGATAATGGCCGATTCGTCAAAGCTGAATGGATATGGAGCGCTATAAAGCCAATTTCTCCTTCTGGCAGCTTCGTTTCGACATCTGGCCGCTCGTTAATCAGTTCAACGACTTCCTTTGCAACCTCGTATTCTTTCGGGTAAAGCGATTGCGTCTCAAGCATAAAAGGGTTCGTGATATCATAGCCTTGCTGCACCCGCTTAAAACTAAACGCAATATGGTCGGTCAGTGCAACATGTATATGCTCATTCAATCGTTGTCCCATTTTTTCTCGTATATGATAAATGACGTCATTGGCAAGCTCGATCATGTTCTCATCAATATGATGAAGCAGCTGTTTATATTCTGTTTGTTCCTTCGTGTTTTTTAACACAAACATTTTTTCAAACACGTCTTGATCGAGAAGATCCCCCGATTTTTTACCGAAGCCGATCCCTTTCCCAATCAGAACCACTTCGCCCAAAGAAGGGTGTCTTGCGATGATGACATTATTATTTAACGCTTTATCAACGGTGAAGGATTCCATGAACATCCCCACCTCCTTCTTATTCAATCCCTCTTATCGTACAAAACAGATGAAACGTGCGTCAACGATTGTTTTTCAAAACGGTTGTTGTTCGCTCAATCAGGCAAAATGGCAGCATTCTTTTTTCTGATTTCTCTCCCTTTAATGCCCGGTCAAACAAGTCAAACGCTTCCTGTCCCATTTGTTTGAGGGGAATATGAATGCTGGAAATCCCCAAAGCCTCACTCAATTGGTTATTTTGAAAGCTGAGTATGGCTGGTGATTCTCCTACTTTTATGTCATGACGCTGCGCCTCTAATAAAAAGCCGGCAGAGACTTCGTCATTTGTAATGAATAAAGCTGTAGGACGATTTTTCATTTCCTGCCATTCTGCAAATAATTGCTTCCCATCAAGCAGAGATAACTTCCCTTCGATGATCCAATCCTCATCAATGGTCTGCCCGAGCGATTGCATCATGTCTTGATAAGCCTGAAGTCGCGACTCGCTATTCGCTCCTTCTGTTCTGGCGAGAACGATCGCAATTCGTTGATGGCCGCATGCCGCCAAATGATGCAGGCCTTCTTTAAATGCTTGATCATGCGCAATCGACACGGTTGAGCATTGATCGTGCGGTGCAGGATGACAAAATATAATCGGACCTGATTCCTGCCACTTTAAAATGTGACCATCACTTAACGCATTTGAACAAAATATTAAACCATCTACACGGCGCTCTTTTAAACTCATTAACGCTTCTTTTTCTTTTAATGGGTCATATCCTGTTTGAAATAAAGCAAAATGCATGCCGCGCGCCTGTGCTTTTTCTGCAATACCTGTGACGAGAGCGCTGAAATAAGAGTGTTCAATGTTTGGAAGGACAATGCCAAGCATATTCGAATAGCCCTTCGCTAAATGGACCGCCTGGATGTTTCTCGTATACTTGAGCTCTTTCATCGCTTGTAGAACACGTTCCCTTTTTTCTTCTTTAACATAAGGATGCTCATTCAACACACGTGATACGGTTGTCACAGATACGCCCGCTCTTTTCGCAATCTCCCTTATGTTTGCCATTTTTTCTCCTACTTTCTCTTGATATGGTAAGCGTTTCATACTTTAAGATGTATGTGAGCTGAACAAATCACTGGATGGAAAGGGGAATTCAAGATGGGTTTCATCATATGGATTATATTATGTATGACTGTTTTGTTTTCTGCTCGTTTTGCATTACATCCTTTAGGAAAAGAACATAAAATCAAACCGTTTCAATCAATTGATGATTTTTTTGTTGATAAGGATCGAGAAGAGTGATAAAAAATCACGATGACACTTCCAAGACCTGGACGTTCATCGTGATTTTTTTCATTACTTGATGATCGTCAGCTCTTTCGGATAATTGGTTAAGGTGACTGGACCATCTGCCGTAATGAGAACATCATCTTCAATTCTTATGCCGCCGACTCCTGGCACATAAATTCCTGGTTCAATCGTATACACCATACCTTCTTGCAGAAGGTCGTCATTTGCCTGACTCATAGAAGGAAATTCATGAACAGAAACCCCTAATCCATGTCCAAGACGATGAGGGAAATATTCACCATACCCTGCTTCTGTGATCAGTCCGCGAGCTTTTAAATCAAGATCACCGATTCTCACGCCTGGCTTACTCATTTCAAGTGCTGCCATTTCTGCATTTAAGACGGTTTGATACATGTCTTTTTGCTTTTCAGAAGCTTCCTGATAGATGAATGTTCTTGTGATATCTGAGCAATATCCATCGACAATGACGCCAAGGTCAAATAACACAAAATCACCTTTTTTTAAGGCTGCCTGTCCCGGATTTCCATGAGGCTCGCCTGATTTTTCACCAAAGAGAACCATAGTTGAAAAGGACATACCTTGAATGCCTTTTTTCTTTAGTTCATATTCTATGACAGCGAGCACTTCTGTTTCTGTGATTCCTTCTTTTAAGGCGTTAACCCCAATCTTTACACCTTCATCTGCCAATTGAGCCGCTTTTTTGAGTGTAGCAATTTCAGATTCATCTTTAATCAGTCTGAGCTGATTGAGCGCATCTTCAGCCCGGACGAACGTTTCTGCCCCGGTAACAGCTTGGAGCTCTTCTGCTCTTTGAAGCGGAATCGATTCTTTTTCAATCGCAAGACGCGCCGCTTGAATACCTCGTTTTTCTATCGCTGATTGAATGAAATCAAATGGATTCTCGTGATCTTCATATCCAATGATATCGCCGGACCATCCTGCATTTTTTGCCTGCTCGACTTCCATTTTAGGCAAAATAAAAAATGGTTCTGCCTCTTGGAACACAAACAGCCCCATCACTCTTTCATGCGGCTCTGTGAAGTATCCAGATAGATAAAACACATTTTCCTTTGTATGTATAAATGCACCTTGAATGTCTTCTTTCTTAAGCCAAGAAGACAAGCTCTTCATTCGGTTCATCATGATCCTCCTCACACGTTTTACTACTGGTCTATTGTATCAGTTTTTGTTTTATTTCGCACAAAAGCGCACTGGCATGAATCCAGTGCGCCCTGATGATTGATTTAAGATGCACGAAGCAGACGCAGACCATTTAAAATGACCAAAATCGTACTTCCTTCATGCCCGATGACACCAAAAGGCAAATCAAGCACCTGTAAGAAATTCGCACAAATTAACAGACAGATCACCGTTAATGAGAAAATAATGTTTTGCTTAATGATTCGATTCATTTTTCTTGAAAGACGGATCATCTTTGTTAGGTTATTTAAATTGTTCTTCATTAAGATGAGATCCGCTGTTTCTAAGGCAACGTCTGTGCCTCCGCCCATCGCAACCCCAACATCTGCTGTGGCAAGCGCTGGTGCATCATTGATTCCGTCTCCTACCATGATGATTGAATTACCTTGTTTTTTTAATTGATTGACCTCATGTACCTTTTCATCTGGAAGACATTCAGCCACTACGGTTTGGATGCCGGCTTCCTGCGCAATCGCTTCAGCCGTTTTTTGCTGATCTCCTGTCAGCATGACGGTTTGGATGCCTAAATCATTTAGTTCTTGAATCATTTTTTTGGCTTCAGGTCTGATTTGATCCTTAAGGCCAAGACAGCCAACAACTTTTTCATCCTTTTGAACGTAGACCACTGTGTATCCTTGCGCGGAAAGGTCATCACCTGTCTCTTCAATCTCGCGGTCGATTGACGCCTTACCCGCAAAGTCTTTCTTCCCAATCCGCCACGTTTCTCCATTTAATTGTGCTTTCACACCAAAACCAGAGGTTTCTTCAATGGTGACATGGACTGATCTTTCTGTTTGGTGCTCTTTTGCCATATCAGAAATTGCTTTCGCTAATGGGTGGTTTGATTGACTCTCAATTTGATAGAGTGCCTGGTAAAAAGCAGATTCATCCTGCCCTTTCGTCATGATGACTTGTTCTACGGCTGGCTTCCCGCTTGTAATCGTCCCCGTTTTATCAAAAGCAATCATACTGCTTGTGCCTAGTTTTTCTAAAAAGACGCTTCCTTTGACAAGCATCCCATTTCTCGCGCCATTTGAGATCAATGACAGTGCGGCTGGCATGATGGATGCAACTAGAGCACAAGGTGAAGCAACGACCATAAACACCATTGCCCGGTAGAAGGTTTCACTCATACTCCAGCCGAGGACAAAATGAGGCAGAACCATTAATACCGCAACGGTGATCAGCACACCTTTTACATAGGCACCCTCAAATTTTTCGATAAATGCCTGGCTTGGCGAAACACTTTCTTGAGCGGATTCAACAAGTTTAATAATTTTATGGAATAACGTTTCTTCATTATGTTTCGTGACTTCCACTGTTAAGGAACCATTTAAATTCACTGTTCCTGCAAATACGTCTTCCCCCTGCCCTTTTTCCTGTGGAATAGATTCGCCTGTGAGGGCAGATTCATCTACACTTGTTCTCCCGCTTAAAATGACACCATCTGCTGCAATGCGTTCCCCAGCTTTAACCATAATCCGGTCACCTGGTGTTAATGATGAAGCGGCGATTTGAATGGTCGTACCGTCTTCTTCAATTAAAGTTGCTTCATCTGGTGCAATGCTCATTAATGCTGTTAAATCTTTCTTGCTTTTATTTGACGTATACGTTTCAAGCGCACCACTCAGTGAGAAAATAAAAATTAAGATAGCGCCTTCTGCCCAATAGCCGATTAGAGCTGAGCCTATTGCTGCGAAAATCATTAAAAGTTCCACATTCAAGGTCTTCGACGAAATCGTTTCTTCAATTCCTTCCTTCGCCTTTGCAAAACCTCCAATAACAAATGCTAGGACGAAAAGAGGAATGCTCCACATGCTCTGATCCTTTAGAATCCATCCAATTAAAATGAGAATCCCCGAGATTCCTGCTGCAATTAATTCTCCGTGCTGTGCCCATTTATGTAAGGACCATTTCGATTCCTTTTGATTTGTCGTTTGGTAAAGTGCTGTATTCTCATTCATGATTGTTTTCTCCTCTCTAATTGATAATCTTTTTCACATTATCAATCGTTACCCGTTTCTTTTTCCATCTATATTTTCTGCTATTTCAAGCTTTTTATTGGTCTGTAACTCATTATAACAGGTTCTGATCAATTTTCAATTAATAATTATTATAATTTCTTTTTGATAATAATTATCATTATTGATATAGATCGTTCCGTCTTCTTCTGAGCACAGTGTATTCAGATGAAAAGCAAACGAACACAAAAAAGAACCAACAGAATTGGTTCTTTCACATAAAGGATTTGTTCTACGAATTTGTCCACTCTTTGATTTGTTTTTTTGTCAGTGGACCTACATGATTTTTCACCACTTCTCCTTTTTCGTTAATCAAAAAGGTCGTTGGGATGGTGATGATTTGATATTTCTTCATCATTTCTCCGTGTTCATCTAGGATGATCGGGAATGTAAACCTTCTGTCTTTCACAAATTGGGCAACAGCATGTTTACTTTGTTCAGCACCTAGTAAATTCACGGTCAATATGTCAACATCACTCTGATTTTCTTTCACAATCTGTTCAAATTCGGGCAGCTCCATTTTGCAGGACGGGCACCATGTTGTCCAAAAATGCAAAATGGTCTTTTTCCCTTTTTCGGGAACCATCTGCATGTCACCATTTAATGTCGGCGCCTCTATCCTTGGCGCCATCACAGGCTCTTTTGCTTCTGCTGCTGCGCTCATGAGAAATAGAAGCACGCTCATCATCAGAAGACTGGCGGGTAGATGTTTACGATTCATCATGATCTTCCTTCCCAGTTTTCTTATAGCTTGCCCGCTCGATGATGATGACATTCAAGCTTTTTTCAATGTAAGGAACATTGAAACGCCGAGCTCCTTACAAATCGTCGCATAATGCAGCGCAGTCAACAGCAGCATGCCTGTGTTCATCCCTAAAATGACCCCCATCATATTCAAGCTTTCAATTGAACCAAGGAAATACACCATAGAAAAAGAGACGACATGCACCCATATATTATGTAGGAACACATCTTTGATGAGCCCCATTCCGATTAAACATGCTTGAAAAGGCATCACAAACAGATGGCATAAAAAGTATGGCCAAAGCAGCTGTAAATAGACAGCAGCTTGCGGTGAATCAAAAAAAAGCTGCGTGAGCGGGTAAGCAAAATAATACATCACCATCACTGCCGGCACCCCATATCCAAACGTTATGAGAATCGCCTGTCTAACACGTTTTTTCACAAGATCATACTGGCCTAAAGCATAGGCTTCAGAGACACTCGGAATCATCACAATCATGATGGAATGAGCGATAAACGCCGGGAAAAAACCGATCGACATTGCGACACCAGCCAGCATGCCGTAATGATCAACAGCAAGTGTTCCAGAAATGCCTGCTGCCACGAGCGCTCCTTTGATTAAAAATGGTTCAACCGCATTGGCAATCGCATGAAAGATGCGCATGCCCGTTGTCGGAATGGAAACGGCTAATAGGCGCTTTCGCACATCACTTCCTCTTAATTCAACAGACCTGACATTCACAGCATTTTTTGCCATGACGTATTGGGAGTATAAATAAATAAAGACAACAAGATCACTCGCAACAATGACACCAATGGCGATGAGTACTGCTGTTTCAATATCAAACGAATACCAATGAAAAAACAAAAACAAGCAGATAAGCTGGATCGTTTTCTTCAGCATATTGGCTAAAGCAATTCTGCCCATTTGCTGCTTTCCCATAAAATAGCCGCGGGCAATGGAGGTAAACGCAATAATCGGGATAAGTGACAGCACTAGGCCCTTCATAAGCGGATGATACGACTGAAACACTGGAATGAAAGGCAGTACAATGGCTGCTATAGCTGTTGTTGTACTTGTCACCACAAGTGTCATTTTAAAGGCATGACGGAGCATGCTTTTGTGGAGACGTTCATGTGATTCTGCAATGAATTTAGAAATGGAGACTGGCAGCTCTAAACTGGCGATCACAAGGACAAGCATGATGATTGGAAGGATACTCATATATAAACCCATTCCATGTTCTCCAAGCTCTCTCGCTAAAATCATATTGACTAAAAACTCTATACACTCCGCAATAAAAGCTGCGACAGATAGCAGAATGACCCCTTTTACAAATCGATTCATGTAGCCTCCCCTTGTCTAAAGCAAATTCTTTTCACATTCTATGAGACAAGTCCAAAAAATATTTTAATAATTGAAGACAAAAAAGAGCAATCTCATTGATCGCTCTTTTTCTTTATACGGCAAACACGTGACGTCCGATGCGTTCTACAATTTTGCGGGAACGAATCCAATGATCTGTTGCCGTTTTTGGATTATAAAAATAGATAGCCTTTGTTGTTCTGTCATGCTCTTTTACTACCTGCTTCACCGCTTTAATGGAATCTTGATCTGCCTTATCATGAATGCTTCCATTTGATACTGGCTGGAAGGCATTTCGCTGATAAATCACACCTTTAACGCTGTCAGGAAAAGAACGATGCTCCACCCTGTTTAAAACAACGCTTGCCACCGCTTTTTTCCCTTCGTAAGATTCACCTTTCGCTTCAGCATGTACCAATCGAGAAAGCAAATCCATTTCTTCATTAGAATACTGTTTGCCGCTTGCCTTATTCGTCGTTTCAGATTTTACTTTTTTCTTTTGCTTCGGTTTTGAAGACTTTTCTTCTGTTGACGTACTTAGCAATTTTACTTTTGGCTGACGCTTTTCTTCAGAAAATGCCGGGATGACTTGATCGTGGTCTTGATCTATATATGAAAGCTGATGTTTAACAGGTGCTTGTGAAAGTTCGTGACTTAATGTGCCATGCTGCTCTTGTATATTGTCCATCTTCATTGCTGCAACGAGCATAAGGATGACAAAAAGAGCTGTATGAATTTTAATCATTCGCCTTTTTCCTCCTTTAATCAAAAGTAGGCTGTAAGATACTTGTCCACTCTAACAAGAGCTCATTCTATTTTCACGCACAAAGATTTACATGCCTGTCCAAATTCCGTCATTAAATGGCATGTCCTAGTTGAGCGCACATAAAATGGAATTGTTAGCGCTTAAAAAGGTCCCTTTTTCACCTATCATCATCCTTATGCTCCTGATTATGGGTTATTACATTTTCTTTTCATATGTATCAGAGTGGTTTGAAGTGTGACAAAAGAACGAAAATAAAAAAGCTTTCTCTCATCAATGAGAAAAAGCTTTAGCTTCTTGCTTCTGTAAGATATTCAAAAATAACATCTCCACCATGTTTGGCGATCCCGCGAAAATGTTTAAAATCATCTTGATTCACCAAAACAGAACGAAACGTTAAAAAGTCATCTTTTTGGATGGTCACCTGTTTTTCTGTCCCATTCCGTAAAGATTCGAGGATGGTGAGGATTTGTTCTTCAGTCAAAAAAACCGCTCCTTTTCAGCCATGATCAATTATTAAATATACCATTCGTTAGAAGAGCATACAACGAAAACAAAACAAAAACGTCTTTATCCTTTACATTGGTATGAAAATATTGCAAAATACTTTTTAATAGGGAATGAAATCTGTTTTTAAAGGAGAGGGATCGGTTGAAGATTGCAAAAATTGGAAATGTGATCGAATTTAGAAATGGTTTAACAGGTGTAGTTGAAAAAGTGAATGAAAACTCTGTCATTGTGGATGTCACCATTATGGACAACTATAGAGATTTAGAACTGGATTCACTAACAGTCGTTAATCATAAAAACTATAAAATCATCAAAGACTCCGTACATTAATTTGCAATCCTCAATTCAGACGATCGGTACATACGAAGCAAAGCTAATCACGATTTGGCCAAATGGTGAAAGCTATTTCAATACCCTTCTTTTTCATTTTAAAAAATGATGAGATGCAGTATTAGCTCTAGACAGGAGAAAACTAATATGCAAAATTCCAATGATATCATTGTACGTTTTGGAAAAATGGAAGATGCTGAAATGACTTTAGAAATACAGAAATCTGTTATTGCTGAATCAGATTATCTACTTACATCGCCTGAAGAAAATAAAAAAACCCTCTTAGAACACAGGGAATGGATACAGAAAAGAATAGAAAATGAAAATGAGACGTACATAGTTGCTCAAACTGATGAAAAAGTCATTGGATGGATAGCCTTTGAACATTCATCAAATAGAAAAAGAACTTCCCATACGGGTTCTTTCGGGCTGATGGTGCATAAGAGCTATAGAGGTTTAGGCGTAGGGGAAATGCTGCTAACAGCATTATTACATTGGGCAGAAAAGAACCCTTCAATTGAAAAGGTTAGTTTAGCCGTTTTCTCAACAAATCAAAAGGCCATTTCTTTGTACAAAAAGATGGGGTTTATAGAAGAAGGACGTAAAATAAAAGAATTTAAAATAAATGATCATGAATACTGGGATGATGTTTTAATGTATAAGCTTGTTTAAAGCTGTGAAAACGAATTGCAGAAGTAAGGACATAATATCAATTGAGTCATCAATTTGTTATGTCCTTTTCTTATTTTTACCTTACTCCATATGAAGAAAGCATCAATCTCTTTTCATATGAAAGGTTTGCATTTCCGCCTTCGTCTTGTACATCTCGACTTCCTCGGGTGTGATCACTCCTTTATCAATCAAGAGGGCAATCACTCCAAGCAATGTGGAGGCACTCCATTTATACCGTTCTTTGTTTTGATGTTCAAGCATTTGAAGCTCTTCCTTTAGTTCCATTAGCAGCTGCTCTGCCCGCTCTTCTTTGTTTGCCAACTCAAACGCCTCCGTTTATCATTCATTGCCTCTATTTTATCTTACATCAAATGAGATAAGCAAAAAAAGCATGATCCCTATTTACAAACATACGTTCTGTCATGTATAATATGTTTACGAGCTGGTAGCCCCCAGCCGTCCTAGCAAGTTCTATTCCCATTCGTATGAGAAGAGTGACATGACTCTTCTCTTTTTTTATGGTTGATTCGCAAAAAAAGACATGCATCTGGCATGTCTTTTCCTTTTTTCTCATTTTATATATCCATCTACTCAGGACATATGGAAAACGACTTTTTTATACGACTCAAGGAAATCCCCATTAAGGACGATTTGCAATCCCTTCGCAGTGACATTATACCTGTGCTAGCCCGCCATCTACGAACAATTCAACACCCGTCAAGTAACTGCTTTCGTCTGATGCAAGGAAAGATACAGCGTTTGCTACTTCTTCAGGTGTCCCAACTTTTCCAGCTGGAACAGTATTTCTGGCATTTTCCATCGCTCCTTCAAGTGCATCACCAAAAAGCTCATCGTATGCAGGTGTAAGAATCACTCCTGGACTTACCACATTTACACGAATTTCAGTACCTTTTAGGTCAAGAATCCAGTTGCGAACTAGTGCTCTTAATGCTGCTTTAGATGCTCCATATACACTAAATGCTGGGTTGCCAATTGATCCAGCAGTAGAGCCCGTTACAATAATAGAACCTACTTTGTCCGGGAATAGTGATAGCGCTTTTTGAACAGTAAAAATGGTTCCTTTCACGTTAATGTCGAACGTTCTATCAACCTGCTCTTCAGTTATTTCACCTAATGGAAGGAAGTTGCCGATGCCTGCATTAGCAAAAAGGATGTCCAATTTACCTTTTTCCTGCTTTATCATGTCATATAGTTTGTCTAAGTCTTCAAGCTTAGAAATATCACCTTGAACACCGGTTACGTTCTTGCCAATTTGGTTAACAGCTTTATCAAGTTCGTTTTGTCTACGTCCCGTGATATAAACATATGCACCTTCGTTTACAAATTTTTGTGCTGTAGCAAGACCAATCCCACTTGTTCCACCCGTTACAAGCGCTACTTTACCTTCAAATATCCCCATACTTAACACTCCTTTAGAATTCATATTATTTTATGTCTAGTACCTTTAAGTACTTGAAGAACAACTTACAAGTAATAGTATCCTTCAGTGAGCACATTATCGGAAGTACCCACTTTTTTGTGATATAGTAACTAAAAAGTAACAAATGCGGAATGGAGAGCTTTAGACATGAAAAAATTTAGCTGTGGGTTTGAAGTGACAAAGGAAGTGATTGGCGGAAAATGGAAAGGTCTTGTATTATACTTTTTAATGAATGGACCAAAGAGAACGAGTGAATTAAAGCGCATTATCCCAAATATAACTCAGAAAATGCTGATTCAAACTCTTAGAGAGCTTGAAGCCAGTGGACTTGTGACCAGAAAGATGTATAATCAAGTACCGCCGAAGGTTGAATATTCATCCACTGAACTTGGAAAATCTCTTAAACCTATCTTGCAGGAGCTCTGTCAATGGGGGAGCCAATATGCGGAGCAAGAGTATGCAGAAGGTGAATATGAAATTGTACAACCAGAACAACTAAAGTTAGGATAGATGTAGCTGCTGAAGTAAATGCTAAACAACTTCAATACCATCACCTTCAGATGAAGAACAGTCAGAAATAAATGAGATAGTCAATTTTGAAAGTGAAGTTCTAATCAGAAGTGTCATGGACATATTCAGGAGAGCTTTGATGAAATTCAAAAATGAGCTGTTTCCAATGTTAAAGAGAAGGTTCAGTAACTTAGCCAAACAATAAATGAAGATATGATCATAATATTTAATGCCTAAGATCTCTAAATAGGCATTTTTTCTTTCGGATAAAAAAGAAAAGACGTACAAATTGTACGCCTTCATCTGCTTCTGTACTATCAATTTTTCACTGCATAAAAGTCACAGTTCAGGTTGCACCTCAGGTCACACTTTTTCATACAATTCCCATGAGTATTTTCAGGTGTGACTTTTTCCACTTTAATGTGACACCAATTCATTTCATACAGCGGAATAATTACCGATTATCAATCGTCTCCGGATACATATCATGGTTCATCATACGGTATTCTGCCATTTCCTCATATTTCGTGCCAGGTTTCCCGTAGTTCGTATACGGGTCAATGGAAATACCGCCTCTTGGCGTAAATTTGCCCCAAACTTCAATATACCTTGGGTCCATCAATTCAATCAGGTCGTTCATAATAATGTTCATACAGTCCTCATGGAAGTCACCATGGTTACGGAAGCTGAACAAATATAATTTTAGTGATTTACTTTCGACCATGATTTCATTTGGGATATAGCTGATATAAACTGTCGCAAAATCTGGCTGACCTGTTTGCGGACAAAGTGATGTAAATTCTGGGCAATTGAATTTCACAAAGTAATCTCTATTTGTATGTTTATTCGGAAACGTTTCAAGCACTTGTGGTGCATAATCAAACAAATAATTGGTTCCTTGGTTTCCTAGTAGCGTGACACCTTCTAATTCTTCTGGTTTTCTTGTCGTCATGTCATCTCTTCCTTTCTATACGCCTCGTTTATTTCCCCACAATAACGTGTGCAGCTGCGGCAGCACTCTTACGCGGTTTAAGTCTGGATCTTGCGCGACTTGATTCACAAGCGCTTCATATTTCTTTAATAAATGCGTTAATAAGTACGCATCATCACCTGTCGTTGTGTCATCATTTCCTACCTGCAAATAAAAAGGAAGCTCAGGATATTTCGCATGAACATCCTTCGCATACGCAAGATCACGATCGTCAAAAATCACGACTTTCAAGCTAGCATGCTGCAATCTATTCCCGCTTTTCAGCTCATCTATAATACGTGTTAGTTTCGTAAAATCTGTTTTCATATTCGAGCTTGGCGGCTTAGGAGAAATGGTTAAATCATCAATTTTCAAAAACCATTCCTGATACATCGTCCCTTGTGTTTCAAGCGCTGTATCAATTCCTTCTTCATGCAGTAAATCAATAAGGGATTCCATTTGTTTTAAAAGCGCCGGGTTTCCCCCTGAAATGGTGACATGAGAAAAAGCCTGTCCGCCTATTCTTTTTAATTCTTTGACAATGTCTTCTGCCTCAAGCCACTGAATGTCATGCTTCGCTGAGCCATCCCATGTAAAAGAGGAATCACACCAGCTGCACGAGTAGTCACAGCCAGCCGTTCTGACAAACATGGTTTTTTGTCCAATGACCATTCCCTCTCCTTGAATGGTTGGACCAAAGATTTCTAATACGGGAATCGCTTTAGCCATTGATCTCAACTCGTTTCGGACGGTAAATGCAATAGCTTGTTGGTGTCTCTCTGACAAAGACCTGAACACATGTCGGCTTGTTCGCTAAAGTCGATAAATACGCTGCGACTTTGTCATGTACGGTCTTTGCCACCACCTCAGTGGTTGGCATCGCGTATCGATCGTTTGATGAGAATTCCTCATGATCATTGAGCAGCGTGTGATCGTACTGCCCATGAATGAGCTTCTTCAATGTACTGAAATTGACAAGGAAACCCGATTCATCTAGCTCGTCTCCCGCAATCGTGATATTGATGGTGTACGTATGACCATGAACACGGCTGCATGCGCCCGCATCTTCTCGCGGGATGAAATGGGCAGCAGATACATGCATATCTTTATTTAGTTCAAATGAAAATGGATGATCGGTTTGTGGATAGATCTGAGAAAGCATTTATTTTGCCTCCTTCATTTCCATATAAGTGTCATAGCCATTTTTCCGCAGCTTACACGCAGGACATTCCCCGCAGCCATCAGAGATGATGCCGTTATAGCAAGTGAGCGTTTCATTTTTCACAAAATCCAGCGCATTAAGCTCGTCTGCCAGCTTCCATGTTTCTGCTTTATTCAGCCACATCAGTGGTGTATGAATCACAAATGGTTTTTCCATTGCTAAATTCACTGTGACGTTGCAAGATTTCACAAACTCGTCACGGCAATCTGGATAGCCGCTAAAGTCTGTCTCACAAACACCTGTGATAATATGTCTTGCTCCAATTTGATACGCTAATATAGAGGCGAAGGATAAGAACACTAAGTTTCTTCCTGGTACAAATGTGGAAGGAAGCTCTCCTTCTTTTTCCTCAATGTCAATGTCATCTCTTGTTAAAGCATTAGGTGCGAGTTGATTTAAAAGTGACATATCTAATAGATGATTCTTCACACCTAATTTGTCAGCGATTCTTTTGGCGACATCAATTTCTTCTTGATGACGCTGATTATAATGAAAGGTCACTGTTTCTACCTCTTCAAATTGTTGAAGTGCCCATAATAAACAGGTCGTACTGTCCTGTCCCCCGCTAAAGACAACGACTGCTTTTTCATTTTTCATTTTCTGTTCTCCTCCTTTTGCAGATGGTACAACCGTACAACACTGCATCTGAAAGGCTCCTGAAAACCCCTATTTTTCTCAAAAGAAAAGACACCTTTACATGTGTATGAGGTGTCCCAGCCATAAAAAATAAAAAATGCCACATCCAAGGATACGGCAAGTCCTTAGTTTTTTATAGAGGGTTTTGCTAGAACCTCTCCCGTCTTCACGGATTTTTGTTCAATTTTCACAGAGGATAGTGTACCACATATTTTTCTTGCAGGCTATTCTTTCTTTACTTATCTAGCGGTGCAGGCACTTTTTTTAGACAAAGAAAGAGGATAAAAGAGATGCTGACATAGCCAAAAACCGGATAAACCGTTGAAATCAGTGTACCGTAACCAATTTTACTAATCACATAGCAGCATATGAGAATAAGGGATATCGTAAAGATGCTGTTCATTCGGATATATGCCCTCACTTGTCTCTCCAGCCCGTATAAATTACCTATGACGGATGTAAAAACTTCACCGAAGATGACAAATAAATAAATGAGATGAATCGAGTTTGCAACTTGATACACCACCTGGGCCATTGGAATATCAAACGCCTCCAGCATATCTAATGAAGAAAGAGATAAGAAGCAAGCAAGCAAAATGAGTGTCAGCATGACGCCCCCAAGCACCGCTCCCTTTTTAATGACTGCTTCAGAGGTCATTTCATTTGCGACGGGTACTAACACTGCCTGTGACAGTGCTAAATTAAAGGCACCATATGACACTGCTGATAATATCCACTCGCCCTCACCCATTTGCAGCGCAAGAACATAACTTTCACTGCTGCTAAACACAAATGAATCAAGAAACACGATCATTGAAAAGAAAATCAGCATTGGAACGACAAGGACGTTGACTCCAAATAGCCCTTTTGAACCTTTAAAGAGTACAATGACGCTCAGAATGATCGTCAAAAAGATCCCATATTCCTTCGATATACCAAGTTGTTCTTCAAAAATAGCCCCTGCGCCTGAAATCATGACTGAGGTGACACCAAGTAAAATAAAAAACATGACAATATTAATATATCGACTCGCAGCTGCGCCAAATAAAAAACGGTTCATATCTTGATAAGATTCTGCTTCGATTCGTTTCGAAATCAGCATCATTTTTGCCCCAAGGCCAGTAAAAATAACACCGCTAATCAGGATTCCTAATAGTCCAATCCAGCCAAAACGAACAAAAAATTCTACGATTTCTTTCCCTGTCGCAAACCCAGCTCCAACCACTGTTCCTACATATACAAAGGCAAGCTGAAAAGCGGATTCATTTGAACGTTTCATGTGACCCCTCCGCACCCATCACTTTCGATTGTTCCTTTTTTATCCTATGAGACAAGTTCCTTGAAAAGAAGGACAAACCATGATTAAATGCAAAAAAGGATTTTTATTCCCCTTTGAGCAAAACAGTTGAAAGTCAAAATAGGTCAGAGTATACTATAGTCAAAGATGGTCAAACAATAGACCATTTTCTTTAACATTCATTGGTCAAATAAAGTCAAACTTTATTTTAAGGAGGTCATGGCAAATGCGTTGTCAACATTGTCAAGTAAATGAAGCAACTATTCGCCTGAATATGCAAGTAAATTCGTCCCGGAGCCAAATGGTTTTATGTGAAGACTGCTATACCTCTTTGATGGAGCAGTCAAAAATGAAAATGGGACCTCAGCTCTTTGGAGGAAGTTCATTCTTCTCTCAGGCAGCAGGTCATGCCCCAAACATGGAGCAGCCAAAGCAAAAAGGCTTACTCGATGAGCTCGGCCGTAACTTAACAGATGGAGCAAATGCTGGTTTAATTGATCCAGTCATTGGCCGTGATGAAGAAGTCGCAAGAGTCATTGAGATTTTAAATAGAAGAAATAAAAATAACCCTGTTCTTATTGGTGAACCAGGCGTTGGGAAAACAGCGATCGCAGAAGGACTCGCGCTCAAAATTGCGAGCGGCGATGTGCCAAATAAATTAAAGAACAAACAAATCTATTTATTAGATGTCTCCTCACTTGTCGCAAACACAGGGATACGCGGTCAATTTGAGGAAAGAATGAAGCAGTTAATCAAAGAACTGCAAAGCCGTAAAAATATCATCTTATTTGTAGATGAAATCCACCTTCTTGTGGGCGCAGGATCTGCAGAAGGATCAATGGATGCTGGAAACATTTTAAAACCAGCCCTTGCAAGAGGTGAACTGCAGCTAGTAGGTGCGACGACATTAAAAGAATATCGCCAAATTGAAAAAGATGCTGCACTCGAACGGCGCTTCCAGCCCGTCATCGTAGATGAGCCAACACAAGATGAAGCGATCGACATCTTAAAAGGCATTCAAGATAAATACGAGGCTTATCATGGCGTCACCTATTCAGATGAAGCAATCAAAGCGTGTGTTCAATTATCTTCGCGGTATATTCAAGACCGTCATTTACCGGATAAAGCCATTGATTTAATGGATGAAGCTGGTTCAAAAGCGAACCTCTCCATTGATGCAGCAAGTGAAGATGAGCTGACAAATCGATTAACGGAAATTGCCGCAGAAAAACAAGCTGCGCTAAAAGAAGAACAATATGAAAAAGCAGCGAAGCTTCGCGATGAAGAAGAAGCCATTGAAGCAAGACTTCAAAACAAAACAACTGAAAAAGAGCATATCGTTACAGCAGAGGACATTCAGGCCATTGTGGAACAAAAAACAGGCATTCCTGTCGGGAAACTCCAAGCAGACGAACAAACCAAAATGAAAGAGATTGACGTCCGTCTAAAAGCACGAGTGATTGGGCAGGAGCATGCGGTTGATAAAGTGGCCAAAGCCGTGAAAAGAAGCAGAGCTGGATTAAAATCGAAACATAGACCAACAGGCTCCTTCCTTTTCGTTGGCCCAACAGGTGTCGGGAAAACCGAATTGTCTAAAACGTTAGCTGAAGAATTATTCGGTTCAAGAGATGCGATCATTCGTTTAGATATGAGTGAGTACATGGAAAAACACTCTGTGTCCAAACTCATCGGTTCTCCTCCTGGTTACGTTGGACATGATGAAGCTGGCCAGCTGACTGAAAAAGTGCGCAGAAAACCATACAGCATCATTTTGCTGGATGAAATCGAAAAAGCACACCCAGATGTACAGCACATGTTCCTGCAAATCATGGAAGACGGCCGCTTAACAGACAGCCAAGGCAGAACGGTCAGCTTTAAAGATACAGTCATCATCATGACAAGTAACGCAGGCACCGCAGATAAAACAGTCAAAGTGGGCTTCCAATCTGATCAGGAAGAAGCGTTTGAGGAACAATCACTCATTGATTCACTGAGCAGCTACTTCAAACCAGAATTTTTGAACCGTTTTGACAGCATCATTCAATTTGATTCACTAGACAGAGAGGATTTAGTGAAGATTGTTGATCTTCTGCTCAATGAGCTGTCAGAGCAATTAAAAGAGCAGAATTTAACAGTTCATGTCACAAATGAAGCAAAAGAAAAGATTGCAGAGCTTGGATATCATCCTGCATTTGGTGCTCGTCCACTTCGAAGAACCATTCAAGAGCACGTTGAAGACCAAATGACGGAGATCCTGCTTGAAGAGGAGCAGCTTTCTGGATTTACTGTGGATGTTGAACATGACGAAATCGTCGTAAAAAAAGGATAACTACATCTTCAGGATGATATGCACCTCCATCATGTTGCGGCGTCTAAGTTCCATCTGAACGCCGACGCTCCCCCGCCTCTTTTCCTTTACGATAAAAGAAAAAGAGGTGGATCACATGATGAATTGGAGCTACGATCTTGTCAAAATCATATATGAAGAAAAATTAAAAGAGCTGCTTGATTTAGATGAACCCGCTCAAAACGATTAAATGGAGACTCCCTTTATATGAGAGGGAGTTTCTTCTTTTACATATTTAGAAAGCGCTTTCGTCAAAAATTCTTCACAGAAACTGTCTTAATTTTATATTCTGACTAAAACCATTCTAGAACACACCGATATTAACTATAGAAAAAGATAGTTAAAGGATTTGGTGAGATAATGGACAAAACATCGTTAATTGGTATTATTTTAGCATTTATTGCACTGGGTGTCGGTATGGTTTTGAAAGGTGTGAGTCTAACTGCTCTTCTCAACCCGGCGGCTATATTAATCATTATTGTTGGAACGGTTGCAGCTGTTGTCATCGCATTCCCTTCTAGTGAAATTAAGAAAACACCAAAATTGTTCGGAAAAATTTTCAAAGACAGCCAGCTTCCAACGATTCAAGAAATGATCCCTCTATTTTCAAACTGGGCACAAATTGCGCGTCGTGAAGGTCTTTTGGCATTAGAAGCAAGTCTTGAGGAAGTCGATGATGATTTTCTAAAGAACGGGTTAAGCATGGCAGTTGACGGCCAAAGTGCTGAATTTATTCGAGACGTCTTAACAGAAGAAGTTGACGCCATGTCTGAACGACATCAGTCAGGTGCATTAATCTTTACACAAGCTGGTACATACGCTCCGACGCTAGGGGTACTTGGCGCCGTTGTCGGACTTATTGCCGCACTTGCCAACATGGGAGATATTGAGGCACTTGGGCATGCAATCAGTGCTGCCTTCGTCGCCACACTGCTTGGGATTTTTACCGGGTATGTATTATGGCATCCATTTGCCAACAAGCTGAAGCGTAAATCAAAGGAAGAAGTAAAGCTTCGTCTGATTATGATCGAAGGTATTCTGTCTGTTCTTGAAGGTCAGTCTCCAAAAGTCATTGAACAAAAACTTCTTATGTACTTACCAGCAAAAGAACGTGCAAATCTTGTCATTGAAGAAGGAGAAAATCAAAATGGCTAGGAAACGTAAAAACCATGATCATGAAGACCATGTAGATGAATCTTGGCTTATCCCTTATGCCGATCTTCTGACGCTTCTTCTCGCCCTCTTCATTGTGCTTTTTGCATCTAGTTCAATTGATGCGGCAAAATATGAACAGATGGCTAAGTCTTTTAATGTAGTTTTTACTGGCGGTACCGGTGTTATGGATCAATCCAGCATGCAAAGCACGGAAGAAACTGAAAACAGCAACCAGGTCAAGAAAGCAGCCGAGGAAGAGAAAGATGAAGAAGCCAAAGCAAAGGCTAGGGACCAAGCGGTTCTCACAAAGGTCAAAAAGCAGGTCGATTCATTCATTGCAAATAAAAAACTTGGTGCCAAGCTCGAAACAAAGCTTACGGATGAAGGACTTCTCATTACGATTGAAGACAGTATCTTCTTTGATTCTGGGCGGGCAGTTATTCGCCCTCAAGATGTCCCGTTAGCAAAAGAAATCTCAAAACTGCTCGTCATTAATCCCGCACGTGACATTGTCATTAGCGGACATACAGATAATGTACCGATCAGAAATTCAGAATTTGAATCAAACTGGTATTTAAGCGCCATTCGCGCTGTGAACTTTTTAAATATTCTTCTTGAAAACAGCAATCTAAACCAAGAGAACTTTAGTACAAAAGGATACGGCGAATTCAAACCGATTGCCTCAAACGATACAGCAGAAGGCAGAAGTAAAAACCGGCGTGTAGAAGTACTCATTTTACCGATTGAGAAAAAAGCGAAATAAAAAAAGAAGCCAGGGGCTTCTTTACAGATTGTTGACAAAGGGCTAAAATGATCTCTATTTTAGCCCTTTGTCTTCTTTTCAGCGTGATAGAATACCTTTGCAGTCTAGGAACGAGCACCGGCACGCAGGACTAACGCCGAATGCGAGGAATTGCCTGCACGCTGAAAAGGAAGCCAGCGGCTTCCTTTTTATTTAGTCTTGATGATCATATAAATGCTTTGCACGCAGCCCTACATGTTTGAGCATATCAATGCAGACATCTTTCTCTTCTTCGCTCAGGACACTGATCATCTCATGAATTTCTTTCGCATGATCTGGGAAGATGTCATCAAGCAAAGCTCGTCCCTGCTTGGTAATATGCGCAAATGTCACTCTGCGGTCTTCTGCACAAGCCTTGCGACTGAGAAGTTCTTTCTTCTCCAATTTATCGACCACATACGTGATGCTGCCGCTTGCAAGTAAAATCTTATCACCGATTTGCTGAAGCGGCTGATCACCTTTATGATATAGCAATTCTAGCACAGCAAATTCAGTTGGATTCAGCCCGTGCTTCACAATATGTTTGTTCATGTGATGATTAATTGAGCGATAGGCACGTGATAATACAATAAATAGTTTCAATGATTTTTCAACATTATGATTTTCCATTTTTTATCATCCTTTATGAAATGCAACCTACTAATGTGACATTAATAAACAATAAGTAAAATGTCAACATTTTGATCCATCTTTAGCACGAAAATGAGACCAGAACGAATCACCTAATTTTTTAAAAATCACACAAGTCATCGTAATAAAGATAGGTTCAATGCTATAATAAGTCTATTAGGTAATACGTTGGAGCGATGAATGATGAGTATACTGAAAGGGTTTTGGAAGAAGATCAGGCTTTACCTTATTTTGGTCATGCTTCCAACCCTAATCATTAGTTATTTTATCTACGAAAAAGAAACTGAAAAAATCGATTTAAAGAACAAACAAACCGCTACACTTATGTTAAATATTCACAAAAACCAAATGAATTATTTAATAAGTGAGACAGAAGCGAGATTAACTTCCCTTGCCATGGGATTTGACCAGCCGCTTGAGACGAAAAAAGTACAAAACATCCTAGAGAAAATCTATAAACAAGAACCTCGTTTTTCAGGTCTGTATCTCCTAGACAAAAAAGGAAATGTAACAGCAAGCACCACCCCGTTAAAGGAAAAAATCAACCTATCATTCAGAGATTACTTTAAACGCATTCAAGTGACCAAGCAGACCGTGATCACAGACAACTATGTGAGCCGAATTACAAAACAGCGGATTCTCTCCATTTGTGTGCCTGTTCTCGATGAAAACGAAGAGGTCACCAATGTACTGATTGCCGCCATTCAAATTGATTATTTAAGAAATATTATGAATGTATTGAACCCTGATCTTCATTTTAAGATGCTGAATCAAAATGGACATGTTGTGTTTACAAGCGGTCCACAGCCAGTACCCGAGGGCGGCAGCACCGTGTCTACATATTTAGATGAAAACAGCTGGAAGCTGGAGGTCTTTCCGCAGCGTGCTTCAACTAGTGAAGTGCTGTCTGTGATGCTCATCCCTTTATCCAGTGCGTTTATTTTATTAAATATTTTATTCACACTCGTCCAATATATCGTGTTAAGGCGGCAAACTCAGCAGGAGCGTCATGAAAATGAAGCGCAAAAGCTTGAATTGATCGGAACACTCGCAGCAAGTACAGCACACGAAATTCGCAACCCATTAACAGGGATTAGCGGATTTATCCAGCTATTGCAAAAGAAGTATCATTCAGAAGAAGATCAGCTCTATTTTTCTGTCATCGAGGAAGAAATTAAACGGATCAACCAAATCGTCAGTGAATTTCTTGTATTAGGAAAACCAACGGCAGAAAAATGGCAGAATAACTCTGTAAAAGAAATTGTAAGTGAGATCATGCCGATCGTTTTCTCTGAGGCAAACCTTTATAATGTGGAAGTGGATTTGCAAATCAATACGATTCAAGATGTGGGCGTGTATTGCACAAAGGATCATATTAAACAAGTCGTTTTAAATGTAGCAAAGAACTCTTTAGAAGCGATGCCAAACGGCGGTCATTTGAAGATTGTGATCGAAGCTGAAAAAGAACATGTCATCATTAAAGTAGAGGATACAGGTGAAGGCATACCAGAAGAGATGTTAAAGCACATCTTCCTCCCCTTTATTACGTCGAAGGAAAAAGGCACAGGTCTTGGGCTTGTCGTGTGTAAACGAATCATTTCGATGTATGGCGGAACAATTGATATTCATAGCGAAGTGAATAAAGGAACGACTGTTATGATCATGCTTCCTTCTGCTCACTCAGCATAACTGAAGATGTCAGCCGGTTTTGCTTATGCAAGACCGGTTTTTCATGTCAATAAGAGGGGCGGTTCACAGATAAAAGACTCATTTGAGACACAAGATCATGAAAGGAGGGGGCAGATTGTTTCTCATGAAAAAGAAGATGCTGATACTCATTCATCAGGTTGTCCAGTTCTTGACTATATTTAATTGTCTTCTCACCAGTGTACCCTTCCACTTGAGCAGCTTCTACCATTTGTTTTCTCTTCTCATCAATGGACATCAGCAATTGTTCTTTCCTTACATAAATATTCATGATCTCAGCTCCCGCAATGATTTCGACTGTCTATGCTCAAAATGATCCGACACCAAAATTATACTTTATTTGTAAATTAAATTAAATATGCTTATTTTATTTAATTTTTTACAGCCTAAAGACCTTTTACCCAATCAAATTTGGGGGTAAACTTCAAATTTGGACAGGACTGACACATTGATTAAACAGAATTTTATCCTATGCAGAAGATCAAAATCAACTATTTTCTTTCTCATTTTATGTCTAATTTCCTAAAAAAAAGCTGATCTTCCGCCTCATGCGGAATGATCAGCTCTATCATTAAACCGTTTCTTCCTCGTAAATCGGCACCCAGCCCTCAGTTGTGACAAATATGCGAACTGCGACCACTTTGCGATCCTCTTGAAGTGTAAAGTAATGACGAATGTTTGGCGGCACAGAAATTAAATCACCTGGATTCAATCTCACATCAAAAAAGACGCCATCCTTGCCTTGAATAGCAAAGATTCCGTGCCCGCTCACAATAAAGCGTACTTCATCATCTGTATGGTGATGCTCACGTTTAAAGTTTTGGAGCAGCTCATCAAGATTTGGAGTGGCATCAGACAATGAAATAACATCCTGCGCTTTGTACCCTCTTTTTTCAGAAATACTTTGGATTTCCTTTTGGAAAACAGTCAAAATCTCTTCCTTTTCCTCATCAGTTAAATCATACTTTTCTGATAAACGGTTTGGCAGCTTTTCAATATCCCAGTGCTCATAAATGACCCCTTGGTTTTCTAAATATGATGCTACCTCTTGTTCGTTCTCAAGTAATGTGTTCTCTTGGTTATGAATCAAAATCGTCGCCATGTGCTTTTCCTCCTTTTTATCTTACAAGCTGCTGTTGATAAAGCGCTAATTTTAAGTGATAGCTAAATAAAAATTCATATGCTTCTAATACTCGTTTTGCTTCAAAGGCTGTTTCTCCCCAGACCGTGATGCCATGATTGCGAATAAGTACAGCACCAGATGACGCCTCTAGTGTCAGATGTTTGGCAAATTGCTCTGCAAGCTGCGGAATATGAGCTGGATTTTCAATAATCGGAATCGACACTTCTGCATCCTCTTCCCAATAACCAAGCGCTTTGATGATTTCGTTGCCTTTAAAACGAATCTCTCCCTTATCCCCATACAGCTCTGACATCACATTATTATCGATTGTATGGACATGGAGGCAGCAGCCTGCTTTCGTCCGTTCATACACGTACGTGTGAAGCAGTGTTTCAGCTGATGGTCTAAGCGGTTCGTTCGGATGATGGGGCTGGCCTGCTGCATTTACTAGCACAAAATCTTCGTTTGTTTCTTTTCGTTTATCTTTGCCGCTTGCCGTCACCAAAAACGTGATTGGATCATCCGACACCTTGATCGATAAATTACCGCTTGTTCCGAAAAACCAATCTCTTTGGGCCAGTTCACGTTTAACGTCTGCTAGCTCCTGCCAGCGTTTGCTCTTTGCGTCTGCCATTCCTTCACTTCCTTTATTTGAACAAATTGCGCGTGTAGATCAATAAATGTGTCATACTCCTTATGTACGAGCCCGAGCTCTTGACATTCATTGAGTAAGTAGTCTCGCGCAAACGTAAGATCCGCATGCTTCGCCGCCTCCACATCAGTCACTGAATCTCCGATCATGATGATGAAGTCATCCTCATGAGTCAGCTTTCGAATGATTGAGGGCTTGCAGCATCCGCAGCCATTTTGACATTGCGTATCACAGGCATGCGGCCATTCAATCTGAATATGGTCTTCCCCAAATGATGCATGGTTGCAATAAATATCGTCTCGATCGACAATGCCTTCGAGGATAGGGTAGACAAAAAAGTCCATCCCCCCGCTAAGTACATAGAAAGGAATATCTGCTTTTTTTACCTCATCCACAAATTGCTTAAATCCTTCTCGAATCTCTGTATCCTCTAAAATAAATGATTGAATGGCATCCTTCTGATCACTTGTCAGTAATTGAAACATTTGCCCGACGCCTTCTTGAATGGTGATTTCCTTTGACAGGACACCATCCTTCAACTTCGTCCATTCACTTGGTGCAAACTGTTTCATGATGCGGATGATATTATCATTTTTTGTAATTGTTCCATCAAAATCACAACACACAATTGGTTTTTTCATTATTCTGCTACCCTTCCCCAAAGATCAAGTGCCGCTTTTAAGTCTTGGCAGGAAGCCGCCTTATCTTGGATGGACTCTTCATGAATCACGGCATCAATGATCGAACGAAATGCCTTCCCTCCGCCGATGGCTCCCCGCGGATGTCCGTGAATGCCTCCGCCTGCATTTATCACATGATCAATTCCAAAATCTTTGATCAATACTGGAACCATTCCTGGATGAATGCCTGCTGACGGGACAGGGAATGTTTTTTGAACCGTATCCTCTTTCACGCAAGCTTCATAGATTCCAAGGGCATCTTTTTTCGGAAGTGCAACCGACCCATAAGGTGAGGGGAAAAGGCTCAAATCAGCGCCAGCATATCGATTTAATTTGCCTAAAAGAAGAGAATGCGAGAATCCATATTCAGGAGAGGATGTCAAAGCACCACTCACAGCGGGATGCGCCATAATCGGCAGTGGAATGTTTGGGTCCTCAGCTAGGCTTTGCATAACATCCAGGCCGTAAGCAAAGACATTGAATAAGAGCGCATCTGCCCCAAGTTCAGCGGCCTTTCTCGCCCGATCCTTCAGGTCAAAGGTTCTGCCCGTTAAATTGACAGCATACAGTGTGCGGTGTCCTGTCTCTTCATAGGTTTCTTTTAAAATCGCTTTTCCTTCTTTGATTCGCTCTTCAAAAGGAGCTAATGGACTTTCAAATAAAATTTCATCGTCTTTGATGAAGTCAACCCCGCCTAATGCCTGTAAACGGAGCTGCTCTTTTAAATCCTGCATATCACGGCCGATAACGCCTTTAAAAATACTCATCAATAATGGACGATCAAACACATTTACCTTTTTTCGAATGCCATCAATTCCAAATACAGGTCCTGGCAGGCTTTTTTTAAATTCTTCAGAAAATTGGATATCGACTAGCTTCACTTTTCCATCTAGTGAAAGCTTTCCAAAAATCGTCGTGAAAACTGCTGGTAAATCAGCTGAAAAGTTTGCCTCAGGATAAGCAATCGTCACCTCTGATTGATAAAGACCATTTTCGGCTGGAGCAGCTTTTTCTAATACTTTTTCAACTCGGCCTTTATGCTTTTGAAGCTGCTCCTTTTTGAGCTGCGGCAAATCCGTCCATGATCCCACTGTTAAACCAAGCGCGATCTGCTCCGCTTTTCGATTTATTTGTTCATCCTCTCGATGTGTTAATACGTATGTTGCCAGTAATTCACTCACTAGGAATCCCCTTTCGATTGCGTCATGCATATGTTCAATAAAAAAACCTCTTCAAGTGCTTCTTGAGCGCCTTAAAGAGGTTGTTTCGTGTCATTCATCCGAATCTTATCTCTCAGCGCTTGCTGCAAGAATTAGCACCGTGCTTCATGGAAGTCGGTTGCCGGGCTTCATTGGGCTAGTCCCTCTGCCTACTCTTGATAAGAATATTCAATTTTCTTAAATATTGCCTGAATTATCGCACCATTTTTTTATGTTGTCAATGGCTTTTTTTCAAACAGATTCAAGGCAGCGATGCGCTGAGCAGCTTCTTGTAACCGCTCCTCACTTGTTAGAAGCCCTGCTCTCACGTACCCTTCACCGTGATCACCAAAGCCATTACCTGGCGCAACCACAACATGTGCCTTCTCTAATAATAAGTCAGAAAAGGCTTCAGATGTATATCCTTCCGGCACCTTTAACCAAGCAAAAAATGATCCCTTTGGTGCACTGACTTCCCAGCCAATTTCTTTGCAGGCAGCAATCCATACATTCCGCCTTTTCTCATATCGATCATTTTGCACCTGTACGCACGTTTGATCGCTTAATAGCGCTTCCGCTGCTGCATCTTGAGTGGCTTTAAACAGGGAGACAAACAGATGATCCTGATAAAGCTCAATGGCTTCAATAACAGACGAATTTCCGGCTGCAAATCCTACTCTCCACCCTGCCATATTGTACGTTTTAGACAAGGTGTAAATTTCTATTCCCGTCTCTTTCGCTCCCTCTATTTGCAGAAAGCTGAGCGGCTTTTCTCCATCAAATCCAATGCCGCCATATGCAAAATCATGGACAACACATAGCTTGTGATCTTTCGCAAATGTAACGGTTTCTTCAAAAAATGAACGGCTTGCCGTAGCCCCCGTCGGATTGTTGGGGTAATTTAAGTACATTAATTTTGCCTTTTTCTTATCATCCTCAGGCAGCAAATCGTAGTCAGGTAAAAAATGATTTTTTTCAAGAAGTGGCATGGTTACCATTTGCGCTCCAGCAAGCACAGCGCCTGACCAATAATCAGGATAGCCAGGATCAGGGACAAGAAGCGTATCACCCGGATTCAGCAGGCATTGCGGCAGCTCAACAAGCCCTGCTTTTCCGCCAAATAAAATCGCAATTTCCGTCTTTGGATCAAGTGTGACGCCATATTCTCTTTCATAAAAAGCGGCAGCAGCCTTTTTTAATTTCGCTGTTCCACGGAATGAGGAGTATTGATGATTTTCAGGTTTTGCTACCGCTTCCTGCATGGCTTTTACAATGTGCGGAGGAGTTGGCTGATCAGGATTTCCCTGCCCCAAATTAATGATATCTGCCCCTTCCTGCACTTTTTTCTGCACCTTTTGGACAAGGGACGCAAAAAATTGTTTCGGTAATTGTTTCAACACATCTGATTGCTGGAATTCCATTTCTTCACCTTCTATTCAAGTTACGTGACAATACAATCACTGTAATGGATTGTTTTATGAATTGTAAAGCAATTTTGAAAAAAGATTGACATGTAAAGCGCCGCTCTGATAATATCTTGAATTAAGAAATGCAAACAGACACGAAACAATTACATATTGATTTCTCTTATCGAGAGTTGGGCGAGGGATTTGGCCTTTTGACCCCAACAGCAACCGACCGTTAATACCACTGTGAAGTGGGGCGCAGCAAGTAACGCGCCAAGACAATTGTCTTATAGGGCACGGTGCTAATTCCATCAGACGTATGTGCTGAGAGATAAGAGAGGCTTTGAGCATACACACCATCAAGCCTCTTTCTCTCAGGAGAAAGAGGCTTTTTTATATGATTTGGAGGGGAAGCAATTGGTTACACTTACGGCATCATATGAAGAACTAACAGAAAGCTCGGCAGTTGCACTCGCAATTAGACTTGGTTTGATCCAAGAAAGCAGCCATTTGACATGTACTGAAATTGGTGACGGGAATTTAAATTACGTCTTTCATATTTATGATCACAAACAAGAAAAAGGATTGATCATCAAGCAGGCGCTGCCTTATGCAAAGGTGGTTGGGGAGAGCTGGCCGCTTACATTAGACCGGGCAAGAATTGAAAGTGCCGCCCTGATCAAGCAGTCAGAATATGCGCCGCACCTCGTACCAGCAGTCTACTATTCAGATACAGCTCTTGCAGTGACAGCCATGGAGGATCTCTCTCACTTAGAAATCGTCAGAAAAGGGCTAATTGCCGGAAAACAATATCCACATTTATCTGATCATGTTGGAGAATTTTTAGGAAAAACACTTTTTTACACATCTGACTTTGCTACAAATCCTAAAATCAAAAAACAATTTGTGAAGCAGTTTACGAACCCTGACCTGTGTGATATTACAGAAAAACTCGTCTTCACAGACCCTTTCTTTGATAGTGAAACAAATGACTTCGAAGAAGAATTAAGAGAATCAGCAGAAGCGCTTTGGAAAGATCTTGAGCTGCAAGCCAAAGCAGCGGAATTGAAGCGTATCTTCCTGACATCAGCTGAAACATTGGTTCATGGAGATCTTCATACAGGCAGTATTTTTGCAAATGAGACTGAAACGAAAATCATTGATCCAGAATTCGCGTTTTACGGTCCCTTTGGATTCGATATCGGCCACTTTATCGCCAATCTGTTCCTGAATGCTTTATCTCGCGAGAATGAACACGAGCAGCAGCACCTTTTTGACCATGTCGTCAATGTATGGGCAACCTTCAAAGAAGTGTTCACAAAAGCTTGGAAAGAGGACAGCATTGAAGCGTTTAGTGTATCGGACAGCTTTTTAGAAACAACCTTTGACCGGATTTTAAAAGAAGCGACAGGCTTTGCCGGCTGTGAGCTTGTCCGCCGAACAATCGGTCTTGCTCATGCCGCTGATCTTGATGCGATTCCATCACCAACTAGACGGATTCAGCAGAAAAAAGCAGCACTAACACTCGGAAAAACATTTATCAAACAATATCATACAGTGGAAACAGCGTCTGACCTCGTCGCATTATTCCAGCCATCTGTAAAGGAGTGACGGGTTTTGTCAAAAGAATTTGAAGTCCCCCGTTCTGTCGAATGGGAAGAAAACCGTATCAACATTTTAAATCAGCAAAAATTACCAACCGAAACCGTATTTGAGCATTTATATACGAAAGAAGATGTGTATGATGCGATTGTGTCATTAAAAGTACGCGGAGCGCCTGCGATTGGCATTACAGCAGCTTTTGGGCTGGCGCTTAGTGCGCAAGCCATTGAGACAGAAGAAATGGATGTGTTTAAACAAGAAGTCATTCGAATCAAAGAATATTTAAACAGTGCTCGTCCAACTGCTGTAAACCTCGCCTGGGCATTAGACCGGATGCTGCAGCGCATTCAGCGTGCAGCATCAGTGAATGCAGCCAAAACAGACCTTGTCCATGAAGCCATTCAAATTCAAATTGAAGATGAAGAAACATGCAGACAAATCGGTCAAAATGCTCTTCAGCTCTTTAAATCAGGTGACCGTATCATGACCATTTGTAATGCAGGCTCCATCGCAACGAGCCGGTACGGAACAGCCCTTGCTCCCTTTTATTTAGCCAAAAAGAAAAATCTTGATCTTCACATTTATGCATGTGAAACACGCCCTGTTCTTCAAGGTGCTCGTCTGACAACATGGGAGCTTATGCAAGGCGGCGTGGATGTGACGCTCATTACAGATAACATGGCAGCCCATACGATGAAGGAAAAGCAAATTTCTGCTGTCATTGTTGGTGCTGACCGTATCGCCCGTAATGGAGATACAGCGAATAAGATTGGAACGTTAGGTCTTGCCGTTCTAGCCAAGCATTTTAACATTCCGTTTTTTGTAGCAGCACCGCTTTCAACCTTTGATGTATCCACCCGCGACGGGTCAGATATTCCAATTGAAGAGCGCGACCCGCTGGAAGTAAAGGAATTAAACGGCGTCCCCATTGCACCGCCTGATGTTCAGGTATTCAATCCCGCCTTTGATGTCACTCCTCATCATCTTATTTCAGGCATCATTACAGAAAAGGGAATTATCACATCGAACTATGCAGAAGAGATTGATGCTTTTTTCGCCGAAAGCATCTCCCAATGATCGCAAAAAAGCGCCGTGTTCTTGTCATTTAAGAGCACCGCGCTTTTTTGTTTCTTGATTCGTTTTTGTTAAGATTTCTTTTTTTTGTTCTTCTGTCAAAACGTTCATTTTGACACATAGTGACGTAACGGCATACATTTTACCTTTTTTGCCCCAAAACATGCCAGCGCCCTCCTTTTTCCCTCAACCAACTTTTTTAGCTTAATAAAAGGATATGTCGCTTGACAAACATTTGGAACAGGTCAATCGATTTATTTTTGAACAAATGGGATGCCTTCTAATTCAAGGAGGACCGCTTTCATGTCTGTCTTCGATCCTGCATAGCCCGTCAGAGACCGGTCTTTTCCAATCACCCTGTGACATGGAATAAAAATAGGTAATGCATTTCGTCTGTTAGCTTGTCCGATGGCTCTTACAGCCTTTGGATTGCCAATCGCTTCTGCAATGTCTGCATAGCTTTTTGATTCACCATATGGTATGGCCGACAATGCTCCCCACACCTGCTCTTGGAACGGGGAACCCGCTTGCTTGAGCGGGAGATCGAATACTTGACGCTCACCCTTGAAATATTCATCTAGCTGCTTTTTCGCTTCTTGTAAGACAGGCGTATCTGCTTGCTTTAGATTCGCTGCCTGCTTTTTTGCTAAAAACGGTTCATCATCAAACATCACCTCGATGATGGCACCATCCTTTTCTAGTATGTATAATTCCCCGATAGGTGCGTGATAGACGGTATAATACACGTTACTGCTCTCCTTCTTGTTTCTGCTGCCTAAGTGGCAGCGTGAGATGGAAGACGGTTCCTACGCCTTCCTCACTTTCTACCTCAATGGTTCCTTGATGCTCTTCAATAATTTTATAACTAACCATTAAGCCAAGTCCAGTTCCTCTTTCTTTCGTTGTATAAAAAGGCTCACCTAGACGCTTTAGCTTATCCTCTGCCATTCCGCAGCCTTCATCACGCAGTGAAATGACAATATGCTCCTCACCCTTCCGCTGAATGCTCACATAGACATTTCCTTTGCGCGGCATGACTTCAATTGCATTTTTTAAAATGTTAATAAAGACCTGCTTTAATTGGTTTTGTTCACAATAAATGAGCGGAATCTCATCCAGCACATTGAGATGCATTTGAACATTGCCAAGATTCGCCTGTGCGTGCAGAAGATCCATCGTGTCTTTCACAATCTGCACCACATTTTTTTCTTCATATACAATGGCTTGCGGTTTCGCTAAAATCAAAAATTCGGTGATGATGGATTCAATTCTTTTCAGCTCTGATGTGATGACATTGAAATAGAGCGAATACTCCCCTTCTATATTTCCTTTTAACAGCTGAATGAAGCCTTTTAAGGCTGTCATCGGGTTTCTAATTTCATGAGCAATTCCAGCGGCAAGCTCTCCGACCACATGAAGGGTATCTGATTTTCTCACCCGCTCTTCTAATTCCTTCCGCTCTGTCACATCTCTAAAGATCGCCAAATTCATATTATGGATAATGTTGCGTTTAAAAGAGAATTCCAGGATACGCTGATCTGGATGATTCAGTACAAACGGAACCTCATTATCCATTTCATCTAATGACATCGCCTCGGCAGGCTGAGCCAAATTTTCTATTTGATAAGGGGCAAGGATGTGGAAAAGATTCATTTCTGTTAAATGATCGTCCTTCAATTGAAGCAGCTCGCTGGCAGATGGATTGACTTCAATGATTCGATATTGATTATCAAAAAGAACAATGCCGTCCATTGATCCATTAAATACTTTGCGGAATTTAAGCTCACTTTCGCGCAGCTCCTGCTCCATTCTTTTTCGATCACTTACATTACGTAAAATGGTTAAGTGCTGTCCTTCTAATACCGCATGCTTTGATGTAAACTCAAGCTCTTTATACTGTCCATTTGCCATTTTGAACAATAGCTCTTCCCTTATTTCATGATTCCGGATATAGCGTCTTCTTGTTGGTCTATATCTCTTATCAGATTTGACGAGAAAGTCGGTAAGTTTTTTACCAATCAGCGAGTGCATAGGTAATTCAAAAATTCGGCAGGCTGATTCATTGGCTTTCACAATCTCTCCATCGTCCGCCCATATGATGATGGCATCCATTGCATTTTCGAAAATTTCTCTAAAGCGTTCTTCACTTTTTAACAGCTTCTCTTCCATCAGCCTTTTTTCTGTAATATCCCGCATGATGGACATATAAAAACCACTCATCACATTTGATGTAATGGTGAGTTCGAATAATTTGTGCTGGCCAGATTGTAGAGTAACAGGAAGCTCTCCTTTTGCTTTCCCTGTTTCTTTAAGTGACGTTAAAAGGTGCTGCAAGGCGGGAAGATTTTCTTCTTCGACAAATTCATGTAAATAGCGATCGGTTAAATCAGTCTTTTGCAGCTCAAAGCTCTGACAAAAAGAATGATTCGCATCAATCATGCAGCCATCCTGATCAAAAATGACCATCCCGTCAATGGCTCGGTCAAACAAATCTTTGAACAGCTGCTCATTCATGGAGCGTTCTCGTTCTAATATTTTCTTTGATGAAATATCTCGCATAACGACTATATACTGCTGATTCATGGTGTCGTGCTCTGCGACAAATTCAATGTATTTTGTTTCGCCATTTTCCAGCTGAATAGAGATTTCTCTTTTTAACGTACCTTTTCGAAAAAATAGATCGAGTGAGCATTCAACTTTATCTTTCGGAATGCCATATAGGAAATCTAGAACGGATTTATTGAGGAGGTCTTCTTTCGGTGTCTGGACAAGCCTGCATGTTGCTTCGTTGGCTTGGATGATGTTGAGGTGCTGATCAAATATAAAAATGGCATCGAGCGTCTTATTTAACAGCATTTTTTGCTGCATCAACTCAGTTCGCAAATATTCATTCTCTTTTTCTAATTTTCTGATATCTCCCGCAGGGGTTAACCTATTGCCATCGAGCGTTTCAGTCATTCTCTTACACTCCTTTTCCAGCCTCATTCCTCTACAATATTTCTACAATATTTTCATTGTTCCTTCATTCGACTCATAAAAAAAGATAACTTTTTACACGAAGACTGTCTCATTTATTTCATTTGGATGACAGGATTGTATAACGATTCACTTTTCTTACGCTTCTTTTACAACCGTTCTACAATTTCACATCAAATAGCGAATTAAGCCAAAATGTATTTTAGAATGAGGCAAATAAGGGAACAGTGCACTTAGAACATTTATGTTCGAAAACGAGCAGGAAAGGTGATGTTATGGCATCTTCACGAGATAGTTATTTTGATAATGCGAAATTCCTTCTGATTTTTCTAGTTGTTTTTGGTCATTTGTTACGATCATTCATTCATGATAATGACTGGATGCTCTATTTATACAAGTTTATTTATACCTTTCACATGCCCGCCTTTATTTTAGTTTCTGGCTTTTTTGCAAAAGGGTTTAGAAAACCGGGCTTTATGAAAAAAGTCGCCGTTAAGCTGATCATCCCATATTTAATCTTTCAGGTGATCTATTCGATTTACTATTATCTATTACAGGATCAAAGCATGGCCAATTTAAATCCAATTGATCCGCAATGGTCCTTATGGTTTTTAATTAGTTTATTCTTTTGGAACTTGCTGCTCATTCCTTTTTCAAAACTGCCGTTCCACTGGGCGATGATTGTCAGTTTATCGATTGCATTACTTGTCGGTTATGTGGACAGCATCAGCGATACACTCAGCTTATCACGTACGTTTGTCTTTTTGCCTATGTTTTTAGCTGGATTCTATTTAAAAAAGCAGCATTTTGAATTCATCCGTACAAGCAAAGGAAAGCTGGCAGCACTTTTTGTATTAATGGCTGTGTTCCTGTTTTGCTACTTCTATGAATTTGATTATTCCTTCTTATTTGGCTCAAAGTCGTATGCTTCTCTTGGAGATGAAGGAATGATTGCGGCGATGAAACGAATGGCATGGTATTTGCTTGCATTTGGCGCTACATTCAGCTTCTTTGCATTAGTTCCAACACGCCGTTTCTTCTTTACAAAATGGGGAACAAGAACGTTATATGTTTATTTATTACATGGCTTTGTGATCAAACTGCTAAGAACCACTTGGTTTGATGACTGGGCGCTAAATGCAGCAAGTGTACTCATTTTATTGCTGCTGACCATTTTGTTAACCTTTACCCTGTCTAGCACTTTTGTCAAAACCGTTGCACAGCCAGTGATTGAGCTCAAAATGAACAACTTCATGCGAACGATCACTGGCAGGCAGGGGAGTTATATCAAATAAAAAACGATCCTTCATGGATCGTTTTTTTCTATTTCTTATTCTGCTGACATGCAGCATCTTTCTTTGGCTTCACCAATGTATCAATCCATTTGCTGCTGTTAATATCTCCAAGCTCACTGCCAAATTCCTCTTCTAAAATATCTGGGTCCATTGGCTTTTTATGGTCCTTCATCTCTTTGCTCTTCATATGCTTCTTAGTCACGAGATGCTCCCCCTTGTTTCCCTTTATGAGAATTTCGGTTTGCCTGACGATCTCTTGATTGTTCGTCAAATTGGGTTTGTCCTTGATCATGTGCCATGCTTTCTGTCGGCGTCATATTATTTGTTAATGCTTCATTTTTCGCTGCTTTTCTTTTCATCTACATTCAGTCCTTTTTTGACAGGTTTAGTTCTTCTCTTAATTGGTCAAGGAGTTCTTTCATTTGCTTGACCGTCACTGGCTTTTCCTCAGGTTTTAACTCATAGCCAATTTGCCCATTGGCTTCTAGCGTGGCTTTTTTGAGACAGCTGATGTCAGTGATGCCTTGCTGCTTTAAACGCATTTTAAATTGATCCCTTGTGAGCCTTGTTTTCTTCAGCTTATGATCAAGCATTTCGCCATCTTGTAAAATCACAACCGATTTGCCTGAAAGCAATTTTTCAAAAAAATCCGATTGAATTGACAGCTTTTCCATAATGACAAGTGCCACAATAAAGATGGTAGCTGCATAAATGGTTTCAAGTAAATTATGCTCAATAAAGGGTTGGATAATAATCGATCCGATTGAAATCATGATGACTGTTTGTTGTACAGTTAATTGACTAATGGATTTAGGCCCTGCTATTCTCAGCAGCAAGGTACCAACTAGCAGCATGACAATTGCTTTCCATAATACATCAAGCACGTCTCGTTCACCTCTTACCTATAGATTGCGAACATCCCATATGATTTAGCCAGTTAGATAATGGAAATAAAAAAACAGCATTCAAATGGAATGCTGTTTAACCAATAATGACGCGCTCTTTCGGATAATGATAATTTGCTTCGCTTTCTCTTCGGCCGATTAAATATAAAAAGCTTGGAATGCCGATCCGGCCAATAAACATGACAACCATGATGATACATTTACCAAACACAGTGAGATCTGAGGTGATCCCAAGCGACAGCCCCGTTGTTCCGAAAGCAGAGCAAACTTCAAATAAATTTTCAAGAAGTGTATTATGCTCTGTTAAGGATAACAGGAACGTAGCGCCAAAAACCAAAATAAAGGCCATCATGGTCACCATAAGGGATTTATTAATATCCGCTTGATGAAGCTCCCTCTTGAAGATTTTTATGGACTTATTTCCCCTAGCATAATGAAACAATGCGAGTAAATTAAGGGCAAACGTAGTTGTCCGAATTCCGCCCCCCACAGAGCTTGGGGAAGCCCCGATAAACATGAGCATACATAAAAATAAAAGCGTCGGTTCCGTCAGCTGCGTAATATCTAACGTTGTCAGCCCCCCGCTTCTTGTTGCAGTCGATTGAAACAAAGAATAGAACAAGATTTCGTGCCAGCTTTTCCCTACAAAGCTAAACCCGGCTTCAAGTGCATAGATTCCAATCGCTCCAACAACGACAAGGCCGCCAAACGTGAGCGTGGTGATTTTTGTAAACAATGAGAACGATGCGTGCTTACGGTCCTGATTGAACAAATAATCCTTCACTTCCACGAGCACAGGAAAACCAATCGCTCCAAAGATGATCAGCAGCATCGTAATAAACTGGACGAAATAATCATCTTTGTAAGGGATAAGAGAACTCCCTGTAATATCGAAGCCACCATTGGTTGTCGCACTAATACTCGAAAAGAAGCCATGTAAGAAAGCTCCTTGCACATCGTAATATTTGAGAAAATACATGCTTAAAATCAGCCCGCCGACAAACTCAATCAGCAAAATTAAATATAAAACCTGCTTCATTAGTTTCACAATTCCTGATAAATTGCTTTGATTTTGATCTGCCATGATGAGCTTTCTTTCTTTAATTCCAATTCTTTTTCGCATGACAAGCCATACGAAGGTACCGAGCGTCATGATGCCTATGCCTCCAATTTGCAGAACAAACGCAAGGATCCACATCCCTGTCACACTAAATGTTTGTGAGGTGTCGACAACAGTCAGTCCTGTGACACTTACAGCACTCACCGCTGTAAATAAGGCATCAATGAATGTCCATTTGACTCCCTCTTGATGAGCCACTGGAAGGCTGAGAAGAATAAACGATACGGTCACAGCAAGAAAATAATAAAGGGCAATCAACTGAAACGCTGACAGCCGGTCAATTAGCTTTTTTATAGGATTCATTGTCATTCCTTCTTTTATCTATCTTTTCGAATACCTTTATCATTTTAATGAAAAGAGACATGATTTTAAAGCTATTTTATGCTTTATTTTCTTTTTCATCAAAAAGAAAAAGACATCCTGTTAAAGAATGTCTTTTCGTCTTTCTTATTTTGCTTCTAGTCTTCTGATTCTTTCGTTCAAATCAGGGTGTGTTGAGAAAAGAGAAGCTTTTCGTTTACCGCTGATTTTCAGCGTAGCGACTGCTGTTTGATCATCATCTTTGATTCTTGACGTGTACGCCTCAAGTGAACGAAGCGCATGAATCATTTTATCTTTACCTGCAAGGTCGGCTCCGCCGCGGTCTGCATGGAATTCACGGTGTCTAGAATATGCAAACACGACAAGGCTTCCTAGGATAGAGAAAATGATTTGGAAAACAATCACAGCGATAAAGTGAACAATCGGCACAAGCTCTTCACGTGAAACAAAACGGCTTGCGATCCATGCCGCAATTCTTGAAAGGAACACAACGAACGTGTTGACGATTCCTTGAAGCAGCGTCATCGTCACCATATCACCATTCGCAACGTGAGCGACTTCGTGGGCGATTACACCTTCAACTGCTGCATCATCCATTTCATGAAGCAATCCAGTTGATACCGCAACAAGTGATCTTCTCTTAGAAGGACCTGTTGCAAATGCATTGACTTCAGATGATTGATAAATACCAACCTCAGGCATTTTAGAAAGGCCTGCTGCTCTTGAAAGTCTGTGCACGCGGTCAACAAGCTGCTGCTCATCATATGTTAATGAATCCTTTTCTGGATTTAACACACGTACACCCATCATCATTTTTGCCATCCAGCGAGACATTGCAAGTGACATAAACGAGCCAACAAAACCAACAACTGCACTGAATACAAGAAGATAAAGGATATTAAGTCTTCCGTCTGCTCCTATATAAGAACCAACACCAGTTGCTGCACTAATAACCGACAGTACAATACCAATCGTAGTGATAACAAGAATGTTCGTTAATATAAACAGAAATATTCTCTTACCCATACATAACCTCCGCTGTCATATTAAGTTCAAATGAACTTATTAATAAAATTATAAAAATAAACGTCTCAAATTGCAAGGAAAAAGGAATCACTTTCTCTGTTTATCATAACGGCTAAAGCCCCATCACATCAATATTTACGACATTCGCCCCAGCAGAAAAGTGAACAAATTGTGACGCGCAGGTTTGAATTTGAGTTTATTTTGCATTTTCATCAAAAAGAGACTATGATGTTGAATTAGATCAATAATCACGTTTTGACGTACAAATGAGGTGGAACATGGTTACTTTTAAATTAACGAGAATTGACATGACAAGACTTCTGTATTCTCTAAAAGGAGAGGGAGATCTGACTCCGCTTCAGCTTTTGAAACTATCTGTAAAAAATGGCAAGGATCATGACTATGATGAATTAAAGATCCCGTCTTTTTTTGAGAAGCTTGAACGGCGGAAGCAAAAATCAGAGCATGGCCTTTCTACAAATGAAATTGTTGAGCTTGGCAACTTGTGTGAGCTGACTTCTCTTAAATCGACGGCGATTCAAAATTGGATCAAACGTGATATTAAAGATATGATTGGCCATCCAGAGCTTGGCAAGAAGTACTCTATTGATCAGGTCGTTATTTTATTAATTGTCAGGGATTTAAAATCAGTTTTTGACTTCGATAGCATTCGTATGATCTTATCTGCCTTATTTAACACCATCACAGATCGAACAGATGATATTATTAGTCCAATCCGTTTTTATGAAGCATATGCGCACGTCCTTGATTTTATTTATCACCATACACAATTTCCATTAAAGGAAACAAATTTACGAGAAATAACTGAGGAGCAGACAGACAAACTCCATGACGAGTTTACAGAATTGACGAAGAGCCAATGGAATTTGATTAAAGGAATTATCAGTTCTACCGTCTTCTCTGTATTTACTTCTCATTTGCAAAGTACAGCTCAAGAAATGATGTATAATACGCTGCAGCTGAATAAGGGATAAATAAGAACCGAGGTGACCTTCATCATCTCGGTTTTTTTGTACAGCAATTGCCAGCATAAATGTACGGCTTTTTTTTCAAAATAAGAAGGCGCAACAAACATGAGGTGAAAGGAGGAATATGAACATGGCAAATCGAAATCAACTTCTTGTTCCTGGAGTAGAACAAGCTTTAGATCAATTTAAATACGAGGTCGCTCAAGAATTTGGCGTCACTCTCGGTTCAGATACAGTCTCACGTGCAAACGGTTCTGTTGGCGGTGAAATCACAAAAAGACTCGTTCAACAGGCTCAATCACAAATGGGCAATCAATCTAAATAAAGACATGGTGAAATACGCCGGAGCTAATCTGGCGTTTTTTATTGTTCATATGTGTGCTCATGCCGGTTCTCGCGATAAGGAAACGGTGCACCTTTCCCTTTTTGCTTCGCATGTTCTCTTTTTTGTTCAGCGGATGGATTGTTCTGATCCCTGCCGTTTTTTTTTGCATGTTTTTCCGCATCACCACGTGATGTGCCGTTCCAGTGTCTTCTTTCATCAGGATCGGTTGATTGATTTTTTTTTTGCTCTTTATCGAAAGAATGATCCTTTTCTTCCTTTATCTTGTTGTCTTTGCTTGCATCATCAGGTTTTTGAGGCTTTTGAACAGATCCTTGCTCTTCCCTCTCTGCCTCCTTCTGCTCTTTGTCCTCAGCTTCAGGAGCCTCTTGATCTGGCTGCATCTCTTCGCTATCGTCTGTCTTTACGTCTTCTTGTTTGTCTTTATCTGCTTGTTCTTCATCATGTTTCTTAGGATCTTCTTCCTTCACAGCATCGTTATCTGCTCCGTCTTCATCCTTTTTGATGTCTTCATGTTCTTGATCTTGCATTTCTTGATTTCTAATATATGTTCCTGTTGAAATGCCTGCCTTTTGAGCCTTTTCTCTTGTTTCCATGTCACTTTCCACAGTTTCCAGCTTATAATTGCGTTTTTGATATTCACCAGAAATGGTGTTAATTTTGCTTTTTACGTTTGTTTTATATGTATTGTCCTGCTTGTTTTCATAAACGGTTGAAATATAAATACTTTTAGAATGGTTCACATATCCTTTTTTGTCACAGTCATCTATAATTTCCTGCACGACTTTGGTCATGTCGTTTTTTTCTAAATCCTTCATACTCGCCAGTACTTGCTTTGCATCTTTATTCAGCGGTGTGACACCGATCACTTGATAATTATGATCAAGCTTCAGCTCAAAGCTTGGATTAATATCAATTGTCATATACGCATATGCTTTTTGACTTGAGAAAGATGGCATCATAGTAAAAATTACGACAATAATCGCTGCTATCGATAGGATTCCTGCATTTAACGGACGTAAACGAAGCAGGTCAAAAAAACCGGCTCTTTTTCTTTCGAGACGTGATTCATTCGGAAATGTCACTTCTTGGCCGATTTCATAGTTTTGCTCTTCATATTTTGTCCGCAGAAATTGTCCATCAGGGGTCAGCAGCGTGACATATTTTTTGTTTTTCTCTACTATAATGCCTCTTCTCATGAATTAAGCACCCCTTTAAGGTAATCTTTCAAATACACATAATCACCTGTCATAATGATCGCCATCGCAATGATATATTTTCTATTTCTCTCAATCGTTTTGCGGCTGACTTCCACTAGCTTTTCCAGCTGTTTGACGGGCAATTGTTTTTTCTGAAATAAAATGGTTCTCAGCTCATCGTGTTCAACGAGTGTATGGGCTACTTTAATGGCATTTTGCCTGGCATCTGCATGCTTTGGTGAATGCTCAAGCAGCTCTTGAAACGTGAGACCGTATACTTTCAATCGTTCTTTAAAATGTTCAATCTCTTCTCTTCTATGTTCTTGTTCAATTAAACGCCTATATTCATTTGCAGAGAGCTCGGCTTCAATCATGCTTTGAGAGTATTCGCCGTTCTCACTTTCTTGCAGGTCCATTTGAACCGTTGGCGCATTTCTTGCTTCTTTTCGAATATAGTCAATCACTTTTCTTTTAATAATTAATTCTGCGAAAGCAAGCAGTGAGTTTCCTTTTTCGGCAGAGTATTTTTCTATCGCTTCATTAAAGGCGATTAAGCCTATGCTGAATTCATCATCTTTTTCATCTATATATCGTTTACAAACGGATGAAACCGTCTTAGCGACAAATGGTTTGTATTGCTCTATTAATGCATTTTGCAGTTCGATATCACCTTGTTGAATACTGATAGCCGACTGCTCTAATGTTTGCTTTTTCTTTCCTTTTTTAAACAAAAGGCTAAGCAATGGTTTCACCTCAGTTCTCCCTATATTACTCATTTATGATAGCTAATTTATGAGGGAAGCGCAAAGGAAGAAATGAGGAATTCATTTCCTGTTACTCAATTATGACATGTATGTCACCATCTACTTTACAATGTTTCGTCTAAAAGCAAAGAAATAAGGGGGTATCTCCCCCTTATTTGTAATATACGTGTTATGAAAATGAAATGATATTTCTTTCAAAAAACCTACTCTCCCAGGCGTGCCTCTTGCTTCTCCTCGTTTTCCTGCCCGCCTTTTCTTGATGGACTTGATAAAAACCAGCCAAATGCTGCAATTGCGAGAAGCACTGTCCAGAAAATGACTTTCCATAATGCTGAATGAATAAAATGAGACGATACGACCCCAATAGCTGGATGTGACAGTGTATAAAGCGTGAGCTTCACACCCACCCATCCGACAATGACAAATGCTGCTGTTTCTAGGCTCGGTCTTGTTTTGAGCAGTTTCACAAAGACCGTTGCTGCAAATCGCATAATAACAAGACCAATGATACCGCCTAAAAGAATGACAATAAATTGACCGCCATCGAGTCCACCGATTTGCGGAAGACTTGTTTTTGGCAGTGTCACAGCTAAAGCGACGGCCGCTAAAATGGAATCTACAGCAAAAGCAATGTCAGCAAGCTCTACTTTCACGACTGTTGCCCAGAAGCCGCTTTGTTTCACATTTGTTTCAGTTTCCTTTTTCTTAAATACGTGCGATTTTAAAATATGGTGAATGGAAATATAAAGAAGATAAATTGCACCAATGGCTTGAACTTGCCACACATCCACTAAAAACGAAATAAGAAACAGAGAACCAAACCGCATGACAAACGCACCTGCAAGTCCGTAAAACAATGCCTTTTTTCTTTGTTTTTCAGGAAGGTGTTTGACCATCACGGCCATGACCAGCGCGTTATCAGCTGCTAAAATCCCTTCTAATCCAATCAGTACGAGCAGAACCCACCCGTACTCTAAAATAATAGCTGCATCCATCATCATTCCTCCTTGTTTTTATCTATTGTCCCACAACAGACAAAGGCTTATGAATGCAAAAAAGACCTTTGCCTGTAATGGCAAAGGTCTTGCTAGACATGTGATATGTAGAATCATGCCAACAAAGCCGATGAACATCAGTCCATGTAATGACGACTTTGTTTCCGGTAAAAACCGGACGCTACTCCCCTTTGGCGGGATTTAGAATATTTAGATTACTTATATCATAATCAATAGACACTCGATTGTCAACAGGTGACTTTCACTTCGATCCATTGATTAGGCAGTTGGCGTTTCTGTTTTTCTTTTTCTTCGTTTTAGCAATAAGTAGAGAACAAACAATAACACAACACCGATCCCAATTGGTAAAAGATAAGGATCTATCATGGCGCCAACCTCTTTCCAGTTCTCCCCAAGCATAAACCCAAGATACACATACACAAACGTAATTGGTGTAATTGCCAAAAACGTATACAGGCAAAAGACCCACACATTCATCTTGGCAATACCGCACGGGATGGAGATCAACGTTCTGACTCCTGGTATGAACCGGCCGCTGAATGCGACGAATCCGCCATGCTTTTCAAAAAAAGCATCCGATTTATCAAGCGCCTCAGGTTTTATAAAAAAGTACTTTCCATATTTATTTAAAAAGGGTCTGCCGCCGTAACGTCCTAACCAGTACAAGGTCAAAGGGCCAGCCACGCCGCCAATAGAGCCGGCCGCCACAACACCGATAAAAGCCATGTCCCCTTCTGAGACCCAGTAACCCGCAAGAGGCAAAACCACTTCAGCAGGTACAAATTCAATGCATAATGCGAGGAAGATGCCAAAGTATGACAAGTTCTTAAAGGCATCAGCTAAAGAAATAATAAAATCTTCGATGTTTATCAATCCCTTTCAAACATAATCATTTGACTGATTCTATCTCTTTTAGAATCACACCATATATTAAACGAATAAAACCGAAGAAACGATTCGCTTTTCGTCGTTTTTTTACATTAAATTTGATTTTACTATAAAAGAAGGGTGAAAAAAACGTTGATTATTGTATTTAAGTGAAGGAAAGGTGAACACAGAAGCCATTCGATCCGATATATTAAGTATATGTCTGTTTTAAGATACAGGAGGTTTTCTTACATGACCCATTTAACAGGAAGCTACAATGGATGGCTTGTCTTTCTGTCAATCGCTGTCGCCGCTGTTGCCTCCTACTCAGCTCTTCATATAGCCAGCAGGGTAGCACAATCAAGCGGTGCAAAGAAAAAGGTATGGCTGCTCATTGGTGCAATGATCATGGGAATGGGGATATGGTCGATGCATTTTATTGGCATGATGGCATTTCAAATGCGTGTTGGCATCACATATGATACATACTTACTGATTTTATCGATTTTGGCCTCATTTATCGGATCCTTGATCGCTTTTTCAATATGCATTCAAAAGCAGCTCTCTAGAAGACGGCTGCTCATTAGTTCAATCACCATGGGTTCAGCTATTTGCAGCATGCATTATCTTGGAATGGAATCAATGGCCAATGTCTCAATCAGCTATGATCCAGTCCTCTTTTTTCTTTCGTTTTTCATTGCTGCCATTACCTCCTACTTCTCATTGAAACTCTTCTTTCGTGTTGACCGCACGAAAAGTAAACGGGAGAATTATCTTTTAAAGGGTCTTGGTTCAATGTTGATGGGCGGTGCTATAGCAGGTATGCATTATACTGGTATGGCTGCCTCTACCATGTTTTATCATTCAAATGGACAGGCTGCTATAGGTGGATCTCTTGAAATGTCGCCATTCAGTCTGTCGATTTTTGTCGGCTTAATGACACTTATAGTCCAAACACTGATGATTTTTGGTGCCTATATTGATCACCGGATCATGACGCAGTCAGATCAGCTGAAAGAAAATGAACAGCGGTTTCAATCGCTTATCAAACATAATATAGACGGCATTATCGTGTTATCTGTCGATCGAAAGGTTCTTTCTGCAAATGACTCTGGTAAACAAATCTTAGAGTTGTGCAATTCTAAGATTGGTGATGATGTCAGCCAATATGTGATGCCGACTGAGTTGTGGGAAGAATTTATTTCTCAGTCAAAAAAAGCTATCACACGCGAAGCAGAACTGAAAGCAGCAGATCGTTTTTATTATTATCATGTCACTTACATACCTGTTCATGTGAACAATTCACTCGACAGCATTTATCTTGTTTTAAAAGATTTAACGCAGCAGCGGATTGCAGAAAAAGAAATTCATGTGATGGCACATTATGATGCACTAACAGAGCTTCCTAACCGCCGCCACGGCATCAATCATTTAAATGATGTTCTCTCCGCTCAAGAAAAGTCAAAAACATCAACAGCGGTTCTGTTTCTTGACTTAAATCGTTTTAAAATTATTAATGATGCACTTGGGCATAACATCGGAGATTTACTGCTGAAAGCTGCCGCAAATAGACTGACACAATGTTTACCGGACAATGGCTTTATCGCAAGACTTGGCGGTGATGAATTTTTAATGATCTTTCCCCACATGGATCATGATACACATAAAGTCGAACAATTTTCTAAAAATATCATCCATCAATTTGAACGTCCTTTTTTCATCCAGAACCATCAGCTCATTACATCGATCAGCATTGGGATCGCCATCTCTCCGCAAAATGGCAAAGACGGGATGGAGCTGATGAGAAAAGCCGATATGGCCATGTATTTATCCAAAAAACATAAGCAAAGCCGTTATGAGTTCTTTACCGAATCCATGGAAAGATTAAGTGAGGACAGGTTAAACCGGGAGCTGGAGCTGAGGGATGCCATTCAAAGAGAGCAATTTGTCCTTCACTACCAGCCGCAAGTCAGTGCCAAAACAAGAAAGATGACTGGGGTTGAAGCCCTTTTGAGAATGAAGGCACCAGATGGTTCCTTAAAATCACCTGAGGCTTTTATTGAGCTGGCAGAGGAATCAGGTCTGATCATTGATATTGGCAGATGGGTCATTGATACGGCTGGCAAGCAGGCAAAAATGTGGTATGACGATGGGCTGAAGATTCCTGTGGCTGTCAATTTATCTGCGAAACAATTCAATTCTGAAGACTTAATTGATTTGATCAAGCTCACACTGAAAAAATACGACCTGAAACCGTCACTCTTGGAGCTTGAAGTCACAGAAAGTATGACAATGGACAATATCAAGCAATCAAAACAGGTGTTAACATCGCTAAAACAGCTTGGCGTCCGCATTAGTATTGATGATTTCGGTACAGGCCACAGCTCATTAAGCTATTTAAAGGATTTACCGATTCATCGACTGAAAATTGATAAATCCTTTATTGAGGATATTTTAAGTGATTCAAAGTCTGAACAGATTACAGGGGCTATTATAGCGATGGGACACCAGTTATCTCTCGAAGTGATAGCAGAAGGTGTTGAAACGTTTGCACAGGCTCAGCTATTATCTGCCCAGGGCTGTGACGACCTGCAGGGGTTTTATTATGCCAAACCGCTGCCAGCAAGCGATATTGAAAAATTCATCGCCTATCCGGCGCTGCTTGACACATAAAAAAGGTGCCAATGAGGGCACCTTCCAGCGTGCAGACAAACCCTCGCATTCGGTGTCAGTCCTGCGTGCCGGTGCTCACGAATGCTCAATTCGCTCCGCTCCGGTACTCGTCCTTCCTAGACTTCAAAGGTTTTCTGTCACGCTGAGCTGAGAAGAAGACAAAGGGCTAAAATAAAGATCACTTTAGCCCTTTGTCAACAATTTAAAAGGTGCCATTATTGGCACCTTTTCGTTTTATCTAAATAATAAATGCTGACTGTGAATACCTGCTTTTTTCAATAGACTAATCAATTGCTCTTGCTCTTCACGTGTCAGACCAGAGAATGCACGCGCAATCCGAAGAGAGTGGATCGGATAAATCTTGTCAAGATAGCTTCGCCCTTTTTCCGTTAAATGGGCATAAACCGACCGTTTATCCTTGGGGTCCTGTTCTCTTTCAATGAAACCATTTCGTTCTAATTTGTCAATTACGTACGTCACATTCCCGCTGACAAGCAGGAGTCTTGAGCCGATTTGCTGAAGCTTTTGAGCACCTCTTGTGTACAGTAATTCAAGAACGGCAAATTCAGTTGGATTAAACCCATGCTCTTTGCTGTCTCTAATACTGTGTTCTGAAACGCTTTTAAATGCTCTTGCAAAAACCTTGTAAAGCGTCATTGAGCGTTCTACTTCTTCTTCATTAAACGATAGTCTCATCACATATCTACCTCTTATAATATTTTTTTAACTTCAAGGCTGTCTTGCGGTGCAGTTGGAGCCTTTCGTAAAAAATAGAAGTACGTTTTTGAAAACCCTTTCAACCACATAAGTGACTCCATTCGTGTTATGTATAAGGTTTCGATATAAACTTTTAAAATCCTTCTTATTTTTCACAATCATCTCGAAAAAAAGCTTTTTCAGCAAACCATCAAGATGCGACACACTTTAACAAAATCTGTAAAGAATCTATGGTTTCTTGCACTTCATTCGCCAAATTTCTACAAAATTCAATATTGCTATAATATTAAACAAAAAAAAGAACCCTTTATGTGACATACGCACATTTCAAGGGATTTTTACAGACAGCGTTCTGTTTTGTTGAAAAAGAAATGATACTCTTTTTTTAAGTCACTAATTGTCATGTTCTTGGCCGCATCAGGGCTGTAAACCCCTAATGAACATAGCTGCTTCGTATAATAATGTCTTTCCTTTGCTAAAGCTTCTTTTAATATACGCCGCACCGATTATCCCTCCTATCAAGTGATTTGGATCGGGTGCTTATGAAGACTTCTTATACAAATCATTTTGCATGGCTCTTAGAAGCGCATGTGCATTCTGACCTGCAGCCTGCATGAATTGCTCGAGCAATTCATCCCTCTTCACATCTAATGCGATGATTTCTTTTGCCATACGAATGATCTGTGCTTCCTCCATCATATGCTCCTCCTCCTATGTCAATTCACCATGATTATATGCCGCCGTAAGATGTATTGCACACTCCCTGTAATCTTTCCTCCCATGGTTTTTTCATTTTTTTCGTTTTTGTGTTATATTTTCTAACAAACGATAGGTTTTTTCACTTCTCGTTCTATATAATATGAAGAAAAGACTTGCAGGGGTGAGTATATGACGCAGGAAGATGTATCTTATAAAGATAAAAAAGTCATTTCAATCGGGATTGTCAGTGAGCTAACAGGGCTTTCCGTCAGGCAAATCCGATATTATGAGGAACGTAAACTCATTTACCCCCAGCGCTCAACAAGAGGCACACGGAAATATTCTTTTGCAGATGTTGAACGTTTGATGGATATCGCCAATAAACGGGAAGACGGTGTGCAGACAGCTGAAATTTTAAAGGACATGAAGAAAAAAGAACAAGCGCTAAAAAGCGGACAATTTAAGAAAAAAATGCTGGAAGGTCAGATTAACGCACACTTTCGGTATAAAAATCGTTAAACAAAAAAAGAATCGCTCTTTTGAACGATTCTTTTTATTTAGAGGAAGCTTCAGTACCTTCTACAACCCCTACAAAGTCAATCAGCACGCCACCTCTTTCAGGGTCTTCTTTCACCCGCAGGGCAAGTGCCTTTTTCTTCCCGGTTTTTGCATCTTCGTAATTCGCATGGAACACATGAATGCTGGCTTCTTCCAATTGAAAATCCTCATAAGAAAGCGTGTCTATGCCCCATTCTTTTTTCAGTTTCAGAATGTCATCCGGGCTCGGGACCGCACCTTCGACGTAGATATCTTCCATTTTTCTTTTATTTCCTTCGGTGATGGCTTCAAGCATATGCTCTGCAGCCACTAGCCTTCGGTCTTTCCCCTCGTCCTCCCTTTGACATGCACTCAGCAAAAACATACACATCAAAATGAATAAGAATTTCTTCATGTTTCTCTCCCACCTTCTCCTTAAAATGTAAAGGATGGAAGCGCTATATGCAATCTTTATACAAAAAAAGCCTGTAAAACGTCATGTTTTACAGGCTTAGATTATGGACAAAGGATGGTCCTTTGTCTACCTTTCAGCGCGATCTGAAAACCTTTGAAGTCAAGGAAGAACGAGTACCGGAGCGGAGCGAATTGAACATTCGTGAGCACCGGCACGCAAGGACTGACACCGAATGCAAGGGTTTGTCAGCGCGCTGAGACTGCAAAACGTCATGTTTAAAGTCTTCTTGCTACATAAGTGTATGAAGGAACGCTGTCGCAATACCAAAATAGATAAGCAGTGATAAAATATCATTCAATGTTGTAATGAGCGGCCCAGATGCAATCGCAGGATCGACGTTTAATCTGTGTAAAATAATAGGCACGATCGTACCTGCCATCGTTCCAATAATCAGTGTGGCAAGCAGTGAGGAACCGACAACAAATCCTAAAATCATATTGCCCTGCCACACCATTGCGACGACTGTAATAATGATAGAACAGACAATCCCAATATAAATACTTGTTCGGAGCTCTCTAAAAATTAGGCGCATAATGGTTTTTTTCGTTAATTCTTCTTTTGAAAGTCCTCTAATGACGACGGCAAGCGACTGTGTGCCTGTATTCCCTGTCATCCCGGCAATCATTGGCATGAAGAAGGCTAAGGCGACGACTTGCTGAAGGGTATCTTCAAAGTAATTTAAGATACTGCCTGAAATCAGCCCAATGAATAAGAGCAAAATGAGCCACGGGAGACGGCGGTATGCCGCAACAAAAGCGGGCGTGTCGAATGTAATATCTTTACCAGAGGCAGCGAACTTCTCATAGTCTTCTCCTGCCTCTTGAATAACGACATCAATGATATCATCGACTGTGACGATTCCGACGAGGACATTGTTCTCTTCTACAACAGGAATGGCAAGAAAATCATACCGTTCAATCAGCTTTGCGATTTCTTCCTGATCTTGAAAAGCTCCAACGGCAATGACTCTTGTAAACATAAGATCCTGCACTTTTTCATCTGGTTCACCTAAAATGAGATCCCGGTACGACAGAACCCCCACAAGCTGCTTTTGATCATTAATGACATATAAATAGTTGATCGATTCTGCAATTTCAGCAAAGCTTTTCAGCTTTACAACCGCGTCCTGAACCGTATAGTGCTGAGGAATCCAAACGTACCGGTTGGTCATGATCCGGCCTGCTGTCTCAGCAGGATAATTCATGAGAAGCTGGACGGCCTTTGATTCCTCTGCCTCCATGTTTGATAAAAGCTGGTCTTTCAGCTCATCATCCATTTCATCAAACAAGTTGGCTAGGTCATCGTTATCCATTTTGTTTGTGACGAAGGTGGCTTTGTCTTTTCCTACTTTTTCAAGCACAATTTCTTGGTATTCGCGCTCAAGCTCACCCATCATTTCCGTCACATCATCGATTGTTAAAAAGCTGAGGAAACGGCCGCGGTGTTTTTCTGGAAGTTCTTTAAATAAATAGGCCATATCATATGGCTGAAGTTCTTCCATAATGTTTTTAAATTCTTTGCGTTTGCCATCTCTTAATAAAATAATGATTCTTAAAATGAGTTCATCGTACGTAATGTTCTGTATCATCGCTGTTACCTCCCCAAAGTCAGGAGATACCCGAATCCCTTAGAATGTGCGGGGGTCAGGATCTCCTCTGTCTGATGCGTCAATCTGATCTTTTGACATACTCTTTATGTGTCTCGAATCGGGATGATCCATCCCCACACCTCCTTTTCTCATAAAAAAGCACCTTCAACCGAATGAAGGCGCTTTGTAAGCATGACAAAATAAACACTTGCTCCTTCAATCGTAGAGCTTTAGCACTGTATGGCATAGGATCAAATCCAGCTGCATTAAAAATCACCTTATGTCGATGATTTCTGTTGACCCATTGGCGTCTTTGGACATTTTTGGGCAGCAGCGTATCTCCATACAGGAGCCTCACCTAACGAAGTCTCATATTGTTAACACACTGAGATTACAGAAAAAGCGGAATGATGTCAATAAGCAAGATGCCAAGTATCCTTATGTATTCGCTTACTTTTCAAAAAAAGAGCGATAGACAGCTCAGCCATCGCCCTTTTCATGTCTTTTTATTCCTCTTCCGGCTGATTCATATCCTCTTGGGAGAGGAGATGAAAGGAATCATGCAAAAACAAAGCATATCCTTCTCCATCAGGATGCGGAACGTATTCCGCGTGATCCATTGTTTGCTCTTCTTCTTTTTTCTTCATATTCTCTCGCCTCCTTTCCCGTAGTTTGTCCCAATGAAAAAACCTTACACATGAAAGTGTAAGGTTTGGTCATAGCTTAATCATCCCACTCTTGCTTCAGGATTTTGCCTGTTTTAGCAGAAATCTCAAAATCAACTTCCTCGCCGCTTGGTGTTGTGATTTCAATTTCGTAAATGTACACACCATTTTCTTTATCTAGATCAGAATCAGTGACTGTGCCTTTTACTTTTGCAAGAGCAATTTTTTCAGCCTGTTTTTTCGTGATCTTCACGTTCTGTTTCTTTTCTTTGACTGGATCATTCAACGCTTTTCCAGTTTTTGCATCGACATATACTTTATATTCAAAGCCGCCTTTTTTGATCTCGACCTCATACACCCATTTTCCTTTTTTACGCTCAAGATCCACATCATCCACATAGCCTTTCACCACTTTTAAGGCTGCTTTTTCAGCTTGTTTCTTTGAAACAAATGACGATTTCTTTTGCACGACTTGCTCGGCGTTTGCTGTTTGATTTGTATTTTGCGCTTGAAGTGTGAAACCACCTGCGACAAGAGTTCCCGTTAATGCTGTAGCTACTAGTACTTTTTTCATCATGTTCATTTCCTCCTCTGTTTGATTTCTTCTATATCTTAAGAAAACAAGATGATAAAGGAAGGAAAGAAACATGAGAATATCATGAGAAAAGGATTAGTTTTCGTACGTAATGCCCTCAATGTCTCCTGTATAGGCGTTCACAAGCACCTCTGCCTCTCTGCCGTCAGGCAAATCCAGCTCCACCTCAAATACGAGCATACCGCTGAATGTTTCAAGATCAGCATCATCCACTGTTCCGCCAACTTCTTTGACGGCAATTTGGATAGCTTCCTCGACGGTGATTTTCGTGAGCTTCTTTTCTTTAGAGGTTGGTTTTTTCTTTTCTGCTTCAAGCACCTTAAATGACTGTTTGCCGACCTCAACTTGATACAATTCTTTTTTTGATTGGATGGTAAAAATGAAACGATCTGACGTCTCCTTTTTTTGAATGACGGTTCCGCTCACCTTTTTAACAGCCGCCTCTTCTGCCTGGAGCTCAGCATTTTTTTCATTTGGCTTCTGATAGCTTTTTAACTGTCTAATTTCTTTCATTTGACCGCTTGCAGAAGATGCAATGATTTGATAGATGCCATTTGCATTTTCCAGCGTCATTGTGTAGTCCTGTTTATGATTGATTAAATCAATATGTGTAATGTTTCCATTATAGTCTTTTGAGATCATTTTTTTCATTTCTGCTTCACTTAATATTTTTTGATCAATGGTTTGAATCATGAGCATTGCAAAGGCCGCAAGAATTACAAGACATCCTGCGAGCGCAAGCACCATTTTCGTTTTTCTAGACATGCAGCGCCTCCTTCCTATTTCCTATTTTATAAGGAGGAAATGAGAAATTGATGAGAAAAGACCCATTTATTTCTGAAAAAGAATGGTCATGGCTGTTCCTTCGCCGATACGGCTGTCTACCTTCAGCTCGGCCTCATGTTCTTCTGCAATTTGCTTCGCAATTGAAAGACCGAGTCCGGTTCCGCCCGTCTCACTGTTTCTCGCTTCATCCACACGGAAAAAGCGGTCAAAGATTTTCGGCAGATCCTCTTCTTTTATGCCAATTCCTTGATCAATCACTGAAATAAATGGCTTGTCTCCTGTCCATCCGCAGGTCACATCAACTGGCTCTCTGCTATATTTGACCGCATTATCAATTAAGATAGTCAAAAGCTGTTTGATTTTCTCTTCGTCTCCTTCTGCGATCAGCGGCTGTTCTGTCTGCACATGAGATTGAATCGTTCGATTGGTAGCCACTTCAAGTGTATGACATAGCTGCTTGCACAAATGACCAAGATCAACCGGCTTCATATCCAAGTATAACGGCTGGCCGTTTTTCGCCAATGTCAGTAATTGATCTGTCAGTCTTTTCATTTTTTTCGCTTCATCATGAATCGCTTGGGAGGATTCTTCTACAACCTCTGGACGTGTTTGCCCCCAGCGTTTGAGTAAATTGCTGTAGCTCATAATGACGGTAATCGGTGTCTTCAATTCATGGGAGGCATCATGCAAAAATTGCTGTTCTTTTTCATAATGCTTCTCGAGAATCTCGGACATTTCATTAAAGGTTTGTCCCATTTGATATAGTTCATCCTTTGAATCGCCTGTTAATTCAATTCGTTTAAACGCCTTCTCTTTCATACTTGCCTTCATGGTATTCGTCATTCTGCTAATCGGCCGGACAATTTGCTTTGTTAAAACGTGGCCTGCAAAATAGGAAAGCACAATAAACAAAACGCCGGTAGCGATTAAAATCATTTTTAATAACGCTAAGTTCTCTTCCGTATTTTCGATTTCTTCATATACTTGAAGTGACATAATCTCACCATTTGTCCAAATGACCGGAATAGCAGCGAACGCAATCATATGCTTATTGTATTCTTTGATTTCTGCTGTCTGGCCAGATTCGTATGTAAAAGGCAGTGAGCTAAACGTTGATTCCTTTGTGACAGTCAGTTTTGACTCTCCCGTTTCTGTCACGACACGGATCATACCATTTTGAGGCAGGTACGCCTTCAGCAGCTCCGAGGACGGAAGACCCTCTTCCTCTGATTTTTTTAAAGCAATCGCAATATTTTCAGCCACCTCAGACAAGCGGGACATATCTTTTTGCGTCAAGGTCATCGAAAAAATAAAATAAATGGCTGTATGAAACAAGAGCACCATTAAAAACAAAGACAACGACGTATAAAGCTGAATCTTATTTTTTAATCTCATTCTTTATCCTTTCATCACATAACCCACACCTCTCACTGTGTGAATCAGCTGTTTTTCGAATGGGTAATCGATTTTTTTCCTTAAATAACGGATATAGACATCTACCACGTTTGTATCACCGAAATAATCAAAACCCCAAACCGCTGTTAAAAGCTGATCTCTTGTGAGCACTTGCTGCTGATGGTTCAGTAAGTGAACAAGCAGGTCATATTCTCTCGGTGTGAGTTCAAGCATTTGCCCAGCCCTTTGTATTTCTCTTGTTTTCTCGTTGACCGTTAAGTCTGCTATGCTCAGCTCTGTCTCCTTTTCTTCTTGTGCATGTATATTCAACCTTAGCTGTGCGCGAATTCGTGCTAATAATTCTTCTATGTCAAAAGGTTTTGTTATATAATCATTCGCCCCAAGATCGAGCCCGCTTACTTTATCAGGAACACTTCCCCTTGCTGTAATCAAAATAATAGGTGTCGCTGTATTTGTCTTCCGAACCCTTCTCAGCACTTCAAGACCGCTTAACTCTGGAAGCATGACGTCAAGCAGCACCAAATCGAAGCTATCTTCTTCAAGAGCCTGAAGCCCGTCTATTCCTGTCTCTTTGACTGTCACCTCATATCCTTCATATTCAAGCTCAAGTGACAGCACCCTTGCGATTTTCTTTTCATCTTCGACTACGAGTATCTTCCCTTTGTTCATCTCTATCTCTCCTATCTAAAAGGCAAGCTTGTCTTTCCATTATTATATGTTGCCTTTCTTATTTGGAACAGTCACAATCTTCACATCTATTTTTTTATGGAGGGAATTATTTTTGAGAAAAAACATTTAACTTGAGCCTTCTTCTCAATTTGTTACTTCATCTCATTATTTTTTAGTCTGCCTCTTTTAGTTCTATTCACCCATTTTCATCTGTACAGGTGCAACCTCACTATGCAGCTTTTCCTTCTTTTTCATATGATATCAAGAGTTTTCTTCAAAAGGTGAGCTCTTTCGTCAATATGTGAGGAGAACTGCACTTTTGATAATAGATTGATTATTTGAAAAATTATTACAATTGACCCTTTCCGATCAAAAGTTTCTTTTATACAATAACATTATGCAGCCTGAATCTACTTTGAAAACAAAATAAGGAGGGCTTTCTTATGAAAGGTGAAATTCGCTTAATTCCGTATGAAGTAAAAGCCAATGTGATGGAAGCGAAAGAGACGCCGGAAAGTATTCAGGAGATTAAAGCACCCGAACTTTGGTCAAGTGGCTTCAAAGGAAAAGGCATAACCATTGCTGTCCTTGATACAGGCTGTGACACAGAGCATCCCGACTTAAAAGATCAGATTATCGGTGGGAAGAACTTTACCGATGATGACGATGGAGATGCTGAAAATGTAAAAGACTACAATGGGCATGGTACCCATGTAGCAGGAACGATTGCCGCAACAGATCAAAATGGCGGAATTTTAGGGGTTGCCCCTGAAGCCAAGCTTCTCATCGTGAAAGTTCTTGGCGGTGAAAATGGCAGCGGAAAATATGAGTGGATCATTGATGGCATCAACTATGCCGCAGAGCAGAAGGTGGATATTATCTCCATGTCTCTCGGTGGTCCAAGCAATGAGCCTGCCCTGCAGGAAGCCATTCAAAATGCGGTAAAAAGCGGTGTGCTTGTTGTGTGCGCAGCAGGAAATGAAGGGGACGGGGACGAGCGTACGGAAGAGTTCTCCTACCCAGCAGCATACAATGAAGTCATTGCCGTCGGTTCTGTTTCCCTTGCTAGAGAATCCTCTGAATTTTCTAACGCCAATAAAGAAATCGACCTCGTCGCTCCAGGAGAAGACATTTTATCCACTCTCCCTAACCATAAATATGGCAGGCTCACAGGAACTTCAATGGCTGCCCCTCACGTAAGCGGTGCACTAGCCATTATTAAAAATGCTGAAGAAGAAGCGTTCCAGCGCAAGCTGACAGAGCCTGAGGTTTATGCTCAGCTTGTCAGAAGAACCCTTCCATTAAAGCAGTCGAAAGCCCTTGTAGGGAATGGATTTTTATATTTAACTGCGCCTGATGTCCTTTTAGAAAAAACATTGGAAGCAGATCTTTTATCTCTATAGCTTAAATAGAGGTCCTGAGAAAAGATAGAATTTTCTCAGGATTTTTTTAATTAAAATTATTCAAAATTTACTTTGACGAAATGAAGTGAACGTTATATAATCGAACACAATAAATTCATAGTTTGAGAGTCGGTAATTCGATTACACGTCGAATTTTAATTGGGAAGACCGGTGAAAATCCGGCGCGGTCCCGCCACTGTGAGTGAGGAGAGCTTTTCTCAGGAATCCACTGTCATGAGGATGGGAAGGATGAAAAGCTTGCAGATTCACCAGCCAGGATACCAGCCGCTCTATCACATCAAACCCCCTACGGTTGATAGGAGATGTCGGAAAAGCGTCAGTGATACTCACGCCTTATTTCGCACACACATTTTGTCTTTTAAACCAGACATTTACCTCATCAATCATGATCATGAGCGTAAATGTCTTTTTATATTTAGAGGAGGAATTGGAATTGACAATTGTTAAAACAAGTAATCTAGGCTTTCCGCGAATTGGTTTAAACAGAGAATGGAAAAAAGCACTTGAGTCTTACTGGAAAGGTCAAACAGACCGCGAAACCCTCTTAAGCACACTGGATGAACAATTTTTAACTGCCATTAAAACACAAATCGATCAACAAATTGATGTTGTTCCTTCTGGAGACTTTACCTTCTATGATCACGTGCTGGATACCGCTGTTATGTTCAATTGGATTCCAGAGCGCTTCCGCAGCTTAAAAGACCCGCTAGATACATACTTCGCGATGGCAAGAGGAACAAAAGATGCCGTCTCAAGTGAAATGACAAAATGGTTTAATACAAACTATCACTACATCGTTCCAGAATACGAAAAAAGCACAGAATTTAAACTCACACACAACAAACCGCTTGAAGCTTACGAAAAGGTGAAAAAGGCGTTTGGTGTTGAAACAAAACCGGTTGTACTTGGTCTATATACATTTGTCTCACTTTCTAAAGGTTATGAAGCAAATGAAGTAAAAGAAATCCAGCAGCGTCTAGTGCCGCTTTATACTCAGCTTTTAAAAGAACTTAAAGAAGCAGGCGTCAAATGGGTTCAAATTGATGAACCTGCACTTGTCACAGCTTCCAGTGAAGACGTAAAAGCAGTAAAAGAAATCTATCAAACGATCAAAGAAGCCGTACCTGGGTTGAACATTCTTCTTCAAACATACTTTGATTCAGTAGATGCGTATGAAGAGCTTGTCACATATCCTGTTGAAGCAATCGGTCTTGATTTTGTCCATGATCAAGGGCGCAACCTTGATCAAGTGAAAAAGCACGGCTTCCCGAAAGATAAAATTTTAGCAGCAGGCGTCATTGATGGAAGAAATATTTGGAGATCAGACCTTGGCGAAAGATTATCCTTTATTTCTGAAGTCATTGCTGACGTTCAGCCGAAAGAAGTGTGGCTGCAGCCATCAAGCAGCTTGCTGCATGTGCCAGTTGCCAAACACCCAAGCGAACAGCTTGAAGAAAAACTATTAAACGGACTGTCTTATGCTACTGAAAAGCTGGCTGAATTAACACTGCTAAAAGAAGGTTTAACAAAAGGAGCAGCTGCCATTGATGCTGATATTAACGAAGCAGCACAAGCACTTCTTACCTTAAAAGAGTTCGCAAAAGGAACAAATGCGGATCTAACAGCGGAACGCAACAATCTTTCATCGAAAGATTTTAAACGTCCAGCTGCCTTTGAAGAACGCCTTCGTATCCAAAACGAATCTCTTGAGCTCCCGCTTCTTCCAACAACAACAATTGGCAGTTTCCCGCAGTCTGCCGAAGTGCGCAGTGCTCGTCAAAAGTGGCGCAAAAATGAGTGGACAGATGCAGAGTATGATGAGTTTATTAAAAAAGAAACAAAACGATGGATTGATATTCAAGAAGAAATTGGTCTGGATGTGCTCGTACATGGGGAATTTGAACGTACAGACATGGTTGAATACTTCGGTGAGAAGCTAGCCGGATTTGCCTTTACAAAATTTGCTTGGGTTCAATCCTATGGATCACGCTGCGTGAAGCCGCCAATCATTTATGGAGATGTAGAGTTTACAGAGCCAATGACAGTGAAAGAGACGGTTTACGCACAAAGTTTGACAGAGAAAAAAGTCAAGGGCATGCTGACAGGACCTGTTACCATCTTAAACTGGTCTTTCCCAAGAACGGATATCTCTCGCAAAGACATTGCTTTCCAAATCGCTTTCGCTTTGCGTAAAGAGGTAGAAGCTTTAGAAGCAGCTGGTATTCAAGTGATCCAAGTGGATGAGCCTGCGCTAAGAGAAGGACTTCCGCTCAAAGAAAGTGATTGGGCAGAATATTTAAACTGGGCAGCAGAGTCATTCCGTTTATCCACATCATCCGTTCAAAATGAAACACAAATTCATACACATATGTGCTACAGTAACTTCGAGGATATTGTCGATACAATCGAAGACTTGGATGCTGACGTGATTACAATTGAACATTCACGCAGTCATGGCGGATTCCTCGATTACTTAGAAAAACACCCGTATTTGAAAGGACTTGGACTAGGCGTTTATGACATCCATAGCCCGCGTGTTCCATCTGTTGAAGAAATGAGCGAAATTATTGATGATGCGCTGAACGTTTGTCCAACAGATCGCTTCTGGGTGAATCCGGATTGTGGTCTAAAAACTAGACAAGAGCCTGAAACCATTGCTGCTTTGAAAAACATGGTCACAGCTGCTGAAGTCGCTCGTAAAAAGCTGGCGCAGCACGCTTAATTGAATGTCTCTCCCCTGCTGAACTCGGCAGGGGTTTTTTATGCGCAAATTGGCCTGTTCGATCTCCTGCTATGATGATTTCTTTTCTAGCATGATTCGTTTATACTAGAGAAGTCAGTCGAACAAAGGGAGGAAGACAATGAATCACGAAGATTTTTTACAACGCGCAATTGATCTTGCAGTAGAAGGAGTCAATAGTGGTACTGGCGGTCCTTTTGGAGCAGTCATTGTCAAGGATGGTCAGATTATTGCAGAGGGCAGCAACAACGTGACAACGAGTAACGATCCAACCGCACATGCAGAAGTCACAGCCATTCGCAAAGCGTGCCAAACTCTACATACATACCAATTAGAAGATTGCATTCTATACACAAGCTGCGAACCTTGTCCGATGTGCCTTGGCGCTATTTACTGGGCTAGACCAAAAGCTGTGTATTTTGCTGCTGGACATCAGGATGCAGCGGATTCTGGTTTTGATGACTCATTTATTTATGAAGAAATCAACAAAGAATACGAATCAAGAAATATACCATTTTACAAGCTGACACCTCAAAAAACCCTTGCGCCATTTGAAGCATGGGAAGCATATGATAAAAAGAAAGAATATTAAAAAAAGACACCTGCTCGTAAGCAGGTGTTCTGAATTGTTGACAAAGGGCTAAAAGGATCTTTATTTTAGCCCTTTGTCTTCTTTTTAGCGTGATAGAAAACCTTTGAAGTCTAGCACCGGAGCCCAGACCTGACAAAGAATGCGAGGGTTTGTCTACACGCTGAGACACCGCTCGTAAGCAGGTGTCTTCTACTATTACTCCGTCACTTCAAGCTCTACTTCAATGTTCCCTCTTGTTGCTTTTGAATATGGACAGAATTCATGGGCAGCATGGACAAGCTCTTTCACTTTGTCATGATCATGACCTTTCGCAGACACAATCAGCTTTACGCCAAGCTTAAAGCCGCCGTCGCTTTCATCTTTTAAAAGACTGACATGTCCTTCTACTTCCGATTCTATTTCTATCCCTTGCTTCTTCGCTACGTGCTCAAGTGCTCCTCCGAAACAAGCTGCATAGCCTGCTGCAAATAATTGCTCTGGATTTGTACCAGTCTCTCCATCTTTCTTTGCGTTAGGCATGACAATGTTATGGTCGAGCACACCATCCTCTGAACGAACATGTCCAGCTCTTCCATGCTGCGCCTTTACTTTTGCTGTGAATAATGGTTTCATCTTCATCTCCTCCTTCATCTATTCATCCTTTTCACGTTCTATTCATTTCTCAAACATTTATCGCACATTGAAGAATTTTTCATTTTTCGTCTGTATTTATTTTAAAAAGGAAGAAAATCTTATACAATGATAAGTATGACAAAAAATAGTTGGTGACTGACATGACAAATGAATTTGAACATATGAAGCTGGAAAATCAGCTTTGTTTCTTGTTATATGCAAGTTCACGAGAGATGACGAAGCAGTATAAACCGTTGTTAGAAGAATTAAATATTACGTACCCGCAATATTTGGCACTGCTTTTATTGTGGGAGCATGGAACATTAAATGTGAAAACAATGGGAGAGCTTCTCTATTTAGACTCCGGTACACTCACGCCCATGCTGAAACGAATGGAGCAAAATGGACTCATTATCCGAGAACGTTCAAAAGAGGATGAGCGGTCTGTACAAATTCGTTTAACGGAATATGGAGAGCAGCTAAAAGAAAAGGCCACTGCGATTCCGTCTCACATGCTGACTGGGACAGGCAGATCGGAAGAAGAGCTAAAAACACTGCGTGCCTCTTTACATGAGCTTTTGCAAAATTTAACACAATCAAAAGGCTGAGGGAATGTTCCCTCAGCCTTTTATAATGTCTATTATTGTGCGACAGCTACTAGTTCTACTTCGATGTTTCCTAGAGTTGCTTTTGAATATGGGCAAACGCCGTGTGCTTTATGAACAAGTTCTTCTAATGCTGACTGCTCTATTCCAGTTCCTTTTACCTCTAATTGAACGCCTAGTTTGAAGCCGCCATCTGAACTGTCTTTTAATAAGCTGACATGTGCTGTAACTTCACTTTCAAAGCGAATACGCTCTTGTCTTGCTACCATTTGAAGGGCTGAATCAAAACATGCAGAGTAGCCTGCTGCGAATAATTGCTCTGGATTTGTTGCTTTTTCAAGTTTTTTTGCTCTTGGTGTTCCAGGCATTGCTACATCATGTTCAAGTACACCATCTGTTGAAACAACCTTACCTTCTCTTCCTCCGACAGCTGATACCGTTGCTGTAAATAAAACGTCTGACATGAATATAACCCTCTTTCTCTCCAATAATGTTTTCTACAATTGAATTGTACACAATTTAAATTACAGAGTCAATCAATAAATACTCTTTTTTAAGTTTTCCTGCCTGAACCCTTTTTATGAGTATGTCCGGAAATTGTTAGGCAGTAAAAAAAGCCCTTTAAAAAGGGCTTTTAGATCGTGTCATGCTGCGGATTCGGTTGTTCTAGCGTATGGTTTCTGTTATCTGGGTCGGCATTTGCTGCTGCCAGCCACAATGCCATAATGGTGATACTTGTACAGACGACTGCCCATTTTTTAAAATTCATATAAACAATCCCCTCTCTGAATATAGATTCGAGCATGTTCCGCTTCCCCATAGAACATGGAAGATTTTTCATAATCCCCCATTTCATTATAATACTTTGCGGTATCTAATGCCAGCTCCTCTATATCTGGATATGCATAGGCAGACTCTAAAAAATGGAAAATCCGTTTAATATGCTCAGCATCTTGTCTTAAATACAATGCCTTTAGAAATATGGTTTTCTGAATATGAATGTCATCTTGAAGAGCTTCTGCTCTCTTCATACATTCTTCTCTGTAGTGTAATGCTTCTTCGTGTTTTCCTTGTTTGTATAATATCTGAGCGGCTGTATAAAGAGGGTCTATAGATCGACGAAGATGATCGGATTGATTTTGATCAAATAACGAGATGGATTCTTTCATTAATTCGAGTGCGCGGCCCAAGTCTCCCATTCGGTAATAACTGTTGCCCATATTAAACAAAGAGGAGGCAATAAAACGCACATTTTGAAACTCTCTTGATCTCGCAAGTGCTCTTTCGAGATGTGGTAATGCTTTTTCATGCCTTCTCATATCATCGTAGTTACCGGCCACAATAAATTCACACTGAATCGTGCGAAGCGCATACAGTTCATGCTGAACATAAACATCCAGCGCTAGTTTAGCATGGTGCATCGAGATATGAGTTTGTTTCATGTGATAATATATTTCTGACATTTTAAAATGAAATTCCGCACGTTCAATATCATCTGATACAAAAGAAAGCTTATGCTCTGCCTTTTGATAAGACGATATGGCAGCAATATACTCCCTCCGCCCGAATTCATACATGCCTCTAAAAAAATGATAGTAGTATTCAAGCATGCCTGTGACATGCGTTTGATGCTCATCTATTTCTTTCGAAAGCTCGGAAAAGTTGGCGCGAAGCTTTCCTTCCTTTAATGGCTTTAAATAATCGAGCATGACCTCATGCCTAAATTCCATTAAAGAAAAATAGAGAAGCAAATTCTGATCTTCTTCCATTGAATCAAGAGAGGTGCGAATTTCCTGCTTTAACTGTTCTGCTTGTTCGGAATCAAATCTGCGGATTAATTCATACCACTTGTTGATTTTCACTCCAATATCCGAAGAGGGAATGATTTTCGCCATACGTTGCCTTCTCCAATCTTCTCAAAATATAAAACATTACCATATTTTATCATACTTGACCGGAAAAATACAAAAATGAAAGGAAAAAGAGAGCCTGTTGTCACAAGACTCTCTTTTAAATTCGTTATTCTCTTATTTGTCCTTGACCACGAATGACAAATTTTTCAGACGTTAAGGCTGGCAGACCCATTGGCCCTCTTGCATGAAGTTTTTGCGTACTAATTCCTATTTCCGCTCCATAGCCAAATTCAAATCCATCTGTGAAACGAGTAGAGGCATTATGATAAACAGCGGCAGCATCGACAGCTGTTAAGAAAAGGGCTGCATGCTCATCGTTTTCCGTAATGATCGCTTCAGAGTGCTTAGAGCTATATGTTTGAATATGCTGAATCGCTTGTTCTATGTTTTCTACAATTTTAATACTGACGATCGGTGCTAAAAACTCCGTTGCATAGTCCTCATTTGTCGCTAATGTAGCACTAGGAGCAAGCGCGCAAACGGCTTCATCACCGCGTATTTCTACCCCATTGGATTGAAGGGCTTCAAATAAGGAAGCACCGTAGTTGTTTGCCCATTTTTTATGAATGACAATGCTCTCGATCGCATTACAAACAGAAGGTCTTTGGGTTTTGGCATTCAGCACAATCCGCTCAGCCATTTCATTCTTCGCTGTTTCATCAATGTAGATATGACAATTTCCTGCACCTGTCTCAAGCACCGGCACAGTTGACTCTCTCACAACAAGATCAATTAAATTCTTCCCGCCGCGTGGAATGAGGACATCCAGGTATTCATTTAAGGTGAACAGCGTTTTCGCCGTTTCACGGCCAGTATCTTCAATCAATTGCACACTGTCTACTGGAATATCCGTCGTATGAAGCGCTTCATGAATCACCTTTACAATCGCTTTATTACTATGAATAGCAGAGGAGCTTCCGCGCAGAATCACAGCATTCCCAGTTTTCAAGCAAAGGGTCGCAGCATCGACTGTCACGTTTGGTCTTGCTTCATAAATCATTCCAACCGTTCCAAGCGGTACACGAACCTTTTCGATGAACAGACCGTTTTCTTTTTGAATGGTTTCTAACGTTTCACCAATTGGATCTTTTAGCTGAATGAGTTGAAGGGTCGCATCTGCAATGGCTTCAATTCTCTCTTCCGTGAGTGTAATCCGGTCAATGACAGATGGCGTGAACTGCTTTTCTTCAGCAGCCTGAACATCCTTTTGGTTCTCTTCTATTAAATAAGCTGAAGATGCTTTTAGTGCACTGGCAATGGCGTGCAGGGCAGCATTTTTTTGTTCCGTCGTTTTTAGAAGCAGCTGATCTTTGGCTGCACTTGCTTTTTTTGCTTTTTCAAGAACTTCATTCATCGTATTCCCTCCTCAGTTTTGTACATGCTGTACCCAGTGATCTCGGTGTATGACCTCAGGCTTCTCTTTTGCAAGCTCGTCACTTCGCATTCCTTTAATGCCGAGAAGCTCATCGGAGGCGTACAAGGTTTGTCCTTTACCAACTAATCCGTTTGGACCGACGACTTCTACGACTTCTCCTTTAGAAAAGTCACCAGCGACATCAATGACTCCTGCCGGAAGAAGGCTTCTGCCATTATGCAAAATCGCCGCTTCCGCTCCTGCATCAATCATGATCTTCCCAGAGACCGGTGAGTGGAATTGAATCCATTGACGGCGGTTGTTCACAGCTGATAAATCCTGTTCACCGATATACGTTCCGTCGCCTTGACCCGCAAGAATACGAAGAAGCTTGTCTTCTCCAGTGCCTGTGCCAATGAAGACTTTCACGCCAAGTGAAAGTGCCGTTTGTGCAGCAGACAGCTTCGATTTCATTCCGCCTGTTCCAACCTTTGAACCGGTGCTCTTTGCATATGAAAACAATTCTTCTGAAATGTGGGTCAGGACATCAAATCGCTTCGCCTCAGGATGCTCATTTGGATTTGCATCATAAAGGCCATTGATGTCTGTTAATATGATCAATTGGTCTGCATGGATTAATCCACTGACAAGAGCTGACAGCATGTCATTATCCCCAAAGGTAAGCTCCTCGATGGAGACTGAATCATTTTCGTTTATGATCGGCAAGATTTTTCTTTCAAGCAGCTCCATCATCGTTGCGTAAGCATTTCGATATCTTGTTCGATCTGAAAAGTCATTACGTGTTAAAAGCATTTGAGCAGGTGTCATATGAAACTGTGAAAAAAGCTCTGTATATTTCTGCATTAACAAACCCTGACCAACGGCAGCGGCTGCCTGTTTCCCCTTTAAGGTCACAGGTCTTGATGGATAGCCTAAACTGCCAAATCCTGCTGCAACGGCTCCTGATGAAATTAAAATGATTTCATGACCTGCTTCTTTGAGCTTTACTATGGCTCTTACATGATCCTGCATCTTTTGTTCATCAATGGCTCCTTTTTGCTCTGTTAATGAACTGCTGCCAATTTTTATGACGATCCTTTGCTTTTTCATCCTTGATTCCCTCCGCTATACCTTTAGGCACAAAAAAATCCCTATTTCTCCTTATGTAAAGGACGAAAAGGGATTTTCCGTGGTACCACCTTCATTGAATAAGCATGCGATCTGCTTATTCCACTCAACTCCTGTAACGCCAGGCACGCGCTTAGATTTTTCCTCTAAGGCTCAAAGGGCAGGTTCAGCAGCTGTCTGCGGCAAATGTTTCAGCACATCATTTGCTCTCTTTACGCATCAGTTCCTGCTTACTATTCCTTTTCAACGCTCGTTAATTTTTTTATATTATCACCAATTGCTAAAGAAAAGTCAAGCGGTCAATTAAAGACAATCGTTTTATTCTCATGAACAATAATGCGATCTTCAAGGTGCCATTTGACAGCACGTGCAAGCACACTGCGCTCAATTGTCCGGCCAATATTTTTTAGGGCTTCCGCATCATCCCGGTGATCGACCCGCTCAATATCCTGTTCAATGATCGGGCCTTCGTCTAAATCATTGGTGACATAATGAGAAGTCGCACCAATTAATTTGACTCCCCGCTCATATGCCCGCTTGTATGGGTTTGCACCAATAAACGCTGGCAGGAAGGAATGATGGATATTAATGATTTTGTTCGGATGCTCTTCAATGAATCCAGGCGTTAAAATTTGCATGTATCTAGCAAGCACAACCACATCAATGTCGTACTCTTCTAATAAGGCGAGCTGCTCTTTTTCAGCTTCTTTGCGAATGTCTTTGTTCGCCTTTACAAAATGGAATGGGATTCCAAGCGATTCTACTGTATCTTTTGCCGTTTCATGATTGCTGATCACAACTGCGATTTCAGCCATTAAATTTCCGCTTTGCCATTCCCACAGCAGCTCATGCAGACAATGAAGCTCTTTTGAGACAAAGATTGCCAGCTTTTTAAGCTCACTTGCACGCGACATGCTCCACGTCATTTGAAATGAGGCTGCGATTGGCTCAAAACTATTTTTCAATTGATCCATATTCGCCGAGATGTCTTTCCAATCAAATTCAATTCTTAAAAAGAACCTGCCGCTTTCATGATCGGTTGTGTATTGGCTCGATTCAATGATGTTCGCTCCGTGCTCAAATAAAAAGGAAGAAACAGCTGATACAATACCAGGCTGATCTGGGCAGCTGACAAGTAATCTGCCTTTTTGCTCGTGCTTTTGTCTGTGTAATTCAAGTTTCTCTGTAATCAATGTTCTCATGTATCATGACCTCATTTGCGTTTTCATTCTAATGAAATATTATACTGGACTGGAAAGAGAAAAAGCAATGAAGAGTCTATTTTTTATTGAATATTCATTCAATTCTGCACCTAGCGTGATATAATGTGAGTAGACCTTTTATCACAAAAGGAGTGATGGAGATGAAAAGCATGACTTTGTTTGGTAAAGTGAGCTTTTGGCTCGGCATCGTATGTCTGATCACAGGTATTTATCTTTTTATGGCCGGTGAGAGACTCATTCCTTTGCTCACATTTGGTGTCTGTTTTCTTCTAGTGAGTCAGCTTTACCGCAAAAATGAAAACGATTCCAATCATCATTCGATGTAACAAAAAAGGGCTAAAATGATTTTTATTTTAGCCCTTTTTCTTCTTTTTCAGCGTGATAGACAACCATTGCAGGCCTGACAAAGAATGTGTGGGTTTGTCTACATGCTGAGGCTGGCAGACAGATGACAGCCTTTTCTTATTCAATGATTTTTAACCCGACCGCCGCAGATAAAATCAGTGCGATAAAGAATATACGTTTTGCGTCCTTCGACTCACCGTAAAACAGCATGCCGACAATGGCTCCTCCAGCAGCTCCAATGCCAGTCCAAATGGCGTATGCCGTTCCCATCGGAATTGTATTCATCGCAAGAGAGAGCATGAGAAAGGACAGCGAAAATCCAGCTGCAATGAATAAAATCCATTTGACATGCCGGTCTTTCTGGAATTGATTCATCATGGTGACACAAAGCATTTCTAAAATGCCTGCACCAATGAGTAAAAGCCAGCTCATGATTCAGTCTCTCCTTTCTTTTCACCTGTGGTTAGTTTAAGCCCTAATACACCGCTTAAAAGCACCATGATTAAAAGTAATTTCACCAGCTGTACTGGCTCTCCCAGTACCATACCTACTATGACAGTACCTGCTGTCCCAAGTCCGGTGAAAACAGCATAAAGTGTGCCAACTGGCAGTACAGTCGTGGCTTTCAGGAGTAAATAAAAGCTGACGACAATACAAACGATGGTTGCGGCCCATTCCAATAAAGAGTCAGCATACTTCAACCCCATCACCCAGCCAACTTCAAAGATGGCTGCAATCAATACATTTCCCCATTTCATCCGATTCTCTTCCTTTCTGAACGATTCCAAGCAATAAAAAAAGCCCGGAAATCGATCGTTTGATCAAATCTCCCGGGCTTTTATCCCTCCGTGTCCATACGGTCTATTGTCTAGACCCTATGTGTTTTCTCTCGGTCCAGACTGCGCCACCCGCACGGAACCCTAGAAAACCATTTCTTAATAAGCAGATCTGACTTAAAGCAGATTCTGTGTGTCAAAATTGTATCACACCCCGAAATACCGGTCTACCGCTTTGCTTTCCACATGCAAATATACTTGTTAATTTTTCGAAAGAATTTTTATGGAGCCGCCGTATACTAAGTGTTAGAAGCAGGTCCACTGATAAAGAAGATTTGCGGGCTGTTCGCGTGCTGCGGACTGAAGGGAAATGAGCGTATATGACAATCCATTTATTTTTTATGACATTGACGATCAAGCGTAAATACAAGGACATGGAGACCGTACTTTACGAACAAGAAGTTGAAGCATTTTATGAAGAAATGAAACAGAAGCAGCTAAAATATATGAACTAAAACAGGAATGAGAAAAGGAGGAGATTGACATGTTTATGATGCTTGATTGTTCCTTAAAGCACGGATACGTCAATGATCACATCGCTGATATAATGAAATCAGATTGATGCGATGAACGTCCAACTTTAGGATGATGTATTTACAGATCATCCGTCGTACCCCAAACAATGCTGAAAAACATTTTATAGAAAATCAAGAGGTGGCTTCATATGATGATGACCGATGAACAAAAACATGAATTTTATCAAGCACTTGTTGACAAGAATCCGCAATATGACGGCACATTCTTTGCCTGTATTAAGACAACCGGTATCTTCTGTCATGCCACATGTACGGCCAGAAAGCCAAAATTTGAAAACTGTGAGTTTTTCTTTACAGCGGAGGAAGCACTGCTGGCAGGGTATCGCCCGTGCAAGCGCTGCACACCATTAACATACCCTAACAGCATTCCTGAAGAAGTCAAAACACTCGTTTCAGCAGTAGAAAAAAATCCTGAGAAACGCTGGAAGGAAGAGGACTTCCGCCAATTAGGGATTCACTCTGCCACAGCTCGAAGAAAGTTTAAAGACATTTACGGCATGACCTTTGTTCAATATGCAAGATCACGCCGAATGGGACTTGCCTTTAAAGAAATTTTGAACGGAAAAAAAGTAATCGATCAGCAGGTCACTTTCGGCTATGAATCTTCAAGTGCCTTCAATGATGCATTTACTAAAATCATGGGAAATCCCCCTAAAAAAGCGCAGATTCACATTCTCTATGCTAATTTTATTTCCACACCGATCGGGCGCATGATGAGTGTGACAGATGCCACACATGTGTATTTACTGGAATTTATGGACAGGCGGGGACTCGAAAAAGAAATTGAAACATTAAGAAAGAAGCATCATGCCCGCATTTTAGTTGGAGAAACAAACGTCCATCAGCAATTAGCAAAGGAATTGGCCTTATATTTTGAGAAAAAGCTGACCAAGTTTACTGTACCGCTTTCTTTACATGGCACCCCTTTTCAAATGAAGGTGTGGGACCAGCTCTCACGCATTCCAGCAGGCGAAACGAGATCCTATCGAGATCTAGCCACGAAACTAGGCGATCCGCATTTGGTTCGTGCCGTTGGTAATGCAAATGGTGCCAATCAATTGGCGATTATCATTCCCTGCCACCGCGTGATTCAAACAAGTGGTGAGCTTGGAGGCTACGGCGGAGGGATTGAACGGAAGAAATATTTGCTTCAGTTAGAACAGCGTGCATAAAAAAACGGCTCTGCTTATTCGGTAAGCGAGCCGTTTTCTCCGTTACGGGTGATGCTGTATACATCAATGATTTGGTCCCATTTTGAAATGGTTTTTTCTTTTTTCATGCCCATTTTTAAAGCGACCTTCACCGACGCTTCATTCTCAGGACGAATTAGGCTGACCATCCGTCTGACCTTCATTTCTTCAAATCCATAGGTAAGGCAGCCTTTTGCAGCCTCAGCAGCATAGCCATTCCCCCACGCCGCTTTCTTTAGCATATAGCCAATCTCAAGCTCGGTTTGTCCTTCAATGTTTTGCAGGACAATGCCGCTTTGTCCAAGTCGTTCATTTGTTTCTTTATCTTCAATGATCCATAGTGAGGTGTGGTACATGCGGTCATTTTTTTGATTCCATGCAATCCACTCTTTTGTCTGCTGTTCATCCTTCAAAGAAGGATAATACTTCATCACTTCTTCATCCTGGAACAGCTCGTCATATAAAAATGACGCATCATGTTCATTCATCGTTCTCAGTTTCAGGCGCTCTGTTTCAAATACTGTTCTTGTTTGAACTGTCATTAATGATCCCCCCTTTTTTACTTGCTAAAAATATCTCCGAACAATCCATTTGAATCTGGGGCAAAGTAATGGAAGCCCGCACCGGTTAAACTTGCAGCCAGCGCTGTCCACATCATTAAACTGACAGTCATCCACACCGCGACTTGCTTTCTTTTCGTTCCAAAGCTCATGCACATCAAGGCTGCTAAATGACTGCCGATGATAAAAGGTCCTATGAGTGCTAACCCAGGCAGACCGTATCGTTCCCAAATTTTTCTCGCCCGCAGCTGCTTTTTCTCTCCTTTTTCATCACCTTTTTCCTCTTTTCTTTTTAACCACCATGCTTTAAACCGGTCGACGAACACAATGAGAAGCAAGACTGTCAAAAAGTTGCCGATGAATCCAATCACAGCCGTTGTCACAGGATGCAGCCCACTTAAGATTGCGAATGGAACGACACCAATCACTTCAAAAAAAGGCAAGGCAGCCAATACAAAAACGAGTACATATCCCCATACAATATCCAAAAACAGAACCCCTTTTCATTTTTGTCCTCTCCCCATTGTAATGAAAAAGACAATTCCATTTCTACATTTTTTTAGAAAAAGAAAAGCACATCGGATAGGATGTGCTCAGTTTACATTCGTATTTTCATTTTTCTTATTTGTCCGGCGCAGTACAATGAATATAAGCCCTATTAAAATCACAATAGATAGCAGACTTTGCAGCAAAATCACACTTGGTGACGTCCAGCCAATCCATTCGAAGATGAGCTGCGGTCCGAAAAAGATAATCGGAATCAATGAAACGACATTAGCCTTTAAGATTGCATTAAATACAACGATACATAGCAGCATGAGCAAAATGACGCCCCACCTCTGGCCAGAAGTAAGGACAAGTAGTGGTGTGCCGACTTTTTGATCCAATAGTTTGATTGTGACCATCGCTGTCAGCTGAAAGATTCCTAACATCCAAAAGTAGAGAAATACCCGGCTGCTTGTTTGAAAGGCGGACGCTCTAAACATCACAATGATCATGATGACATTGGCCACTAAAACGAGCGGATATCCAATCAAAGCAAACCAAGAATAGGATAAGTTTTGGCTGATTGCATCTGCTAAAATCATGTAAAAAAGCGATCCAATTAAGAAAGCACTGACGAATGGCACCCAGTCTTTATGATTCCCTGACAGCTCTTTTGCCAGTTCATCAGCATAGCCCCGCGGATCTCCACCGAACACATCCTCACCTGTTTTCCCATCTTTTTCAGCCTCAACCGCATGTGCTGTCAGTTCGTCCATCAGCTCATCGATTTCACCCTGATTTTTTCCCTTTGATATGAGATAAAGTTGCAGCTCTAGTAGAATGTGTCTTGTTTCTTTTGATACCATAATCTCACTTCCCTTTTTGTAATAAGCGGTTTACATTTTTTGAAAGCTCATTCCAGCGGTCAATAAACTCTGTGAGCGCTTGTTCTCCCGCTTGTGTGAGCGTATAGTATTTCCTTTTCGGGCCGGTCGCTGACGCTTTTGTGACGGTGGTCACCAGCTGTTCCTTTTGCATACGCAGCAAAATCGGATAGATGCTGCCTTCACTTATTTGATCAAACCCATAATGCGCGAGCTTCTTCGTCATTTCATACCCATAAATTTCACCCTCAGAAATAATCGACAGCAGGCAGCCTTCTAAAATTCCTTTTAGCATTTGTGTGGATGTTGTCATGATTGTTCCTCCGATTCCAGTACCTTGCATCACAAGATAGCATTATCTTACCACACAGTATCTTGCCTTGCAAGATACTGGCACAGAAAAAAATCACCGCTTAAAGGGTGATTTTTACGCCCAAGGCTTATCTGTCCCAAGTGCGTCAGCAAGCGCCTTACTATGTTTTCGGCGGCTTTTTCTTTCCTCTGCCCGCTGCTTCGCTGTTTGATGAAGCATGATTTCTTCCTCTGTTTCCGGCATCACCTGCGGGACTCGTTTAGGCTTTCCGTTTTCATCTAATGAGACAAATGTCAGAAATGAAGTTGCTGCGAGTCTGCGCTCTCCAGACATCAAGTTTTCTTTAATGACTTTGACGAACACTTCCATAGAAGACGTACCCACCCATGTGACATAGGATTCCAAGCATACGGACTCCTTTTGTCCAATCGGCTCTAAAAAGTCAACAGAATCCATTGAAGCTGTGACCGTTTCACTGCGGCTGTGTCTTGCTGCCGAGATGGAGGCAATGTCATCTATATAACTCATTAATTTCCCGCCAAATAACGTTTGGTGGTTATTCGTATCGAGAGGGAACACCCTGCTTGTTTTAACAACTTTCGATTCCTTGCAGTATTTGAAATTTTCTTCACTCATCATCATAGCTCCTTCTTGCTGTTTTCGTGGATGCGGAACGACTTTTATTAAACACTATTCTTTTAGGTTTGTCTAAACTTTTTGCTTTAGTCTTATGTGAGAGATTTTCTTTCGGAAATGTTTCAACCATGGCTAGAAGAAGGAATAATAGAACTATGAATGAACAAGGAGGCCATTTAATGGATTCTATGAGAGCAGAGCAATTATACAAAATGCCGCAATGCATGAGTGAATACAACGATTTAGAAGAAGTTCTTTTATGCAGTCCTATTTATATGGAAATCAAACAAATTATTAACGAAACCCAGAAACATTTTGCGAAAGAAAATATTTCTCAAATGAAAGCAGTCGCTCAGCATAAGCAATTGATCCAAACCCTTAAAGATCATCAAGTACGGCCCATCCTGCTTCCGGCGAATGACCGCTTCCCTGAGCAAGTCTTCACTCGGGATATTGGGTTTACGATTGGACATACACTGTTTGTTTCAAGTATGGCCGCTCCGGTTCGGCAAGGGGAAGAACAATACCTAAAAGAATGGGCACAGGCAAAAGGGTGGTCAGCTGTCACTTTGACAGACGGAACGATTGAAGGCGGCGATGTGCTTGTGGATCAGAACCGTGTGTTTGTTGGCACGAGCAAAAGAACTAGTCCAGCCGCTATCTACCAGCTCAAAAAGGAGCTGCCGGATCATGACATCATTCCGATTCACCTTCCTCCTCACATTTTGCATCTTGATTGTGTGATGAATATTCTGTCTCATGACGAGATCATCATTTATCCTGAAGCGTTCAAGCAAAAGGATCTCGTGCGGCTCAAAACGTATTATGATTTGATTGAAATCAGCGAACAAGAGCAATTCACACTTGGACCAAATGTTTTATCCATTGGGCAGAAAAAAGTGATCAGCTTGCCCAGCAACCAAGAAACAAATGCTGCGTTAACCGCTCACGGATACACCGTTATTGAAGTGGACTTTTCTGAAATTATTAAATCCGGCGGCTCTTTCAGATGCTGCACATTGCCTATTCGGCGTTCATCTATTAAAAAAGCCAGCATGTAGAACAGCTTGTCTACTTGCTGGTTTTTGTCTAGCTTGTCCTATTTTCTATTATATAAATGACAGGCAACTTCATGTCCTTCTTCCACCGTTTGTAATGTCGGCTTTTTTTCAGCACACACATCCATCGCGGCAGGACATCTTGTTCGAAATACACAGCCGCTTGGCGGGTTCACTGGACTTGGAATTTCTCCTTTTAAAATAAACCTTTTGCGCTTGTCCTCTACGTCAGGATCTGGAATGGGGATTGCAGACAGCAAGGCTTGTGTATATGGGTGAAGCGGTGTTTGATATAGTGCATCACTGGTCGTCAATTCGACGAGATGACCTAAATACATGACACCGATCCGGTCACTAATATATTTCACCATTGACAAGTCATGTGCAATAAAGAGAAATGTTAATCCTTCCTCTTTTTGCAGTTTTTTCAGCAGATTCACGACCTGCGCTTGAACGGAGACGTCTAGTGCAGAAATCGGCTCATCTGCGACAATAAACTTTGGCGCTAAGGCAAGTGCTCTTGCAATGCCGATTCTCTGCCTCTGTCCTCCGCTAAATTCGTGCGGATAGCGGGTGGCAAAATCATAGCTTAATCCTACCGCTTCGAGCAGTTCTTTCACGCGGGCAATCCTTTTCTTTTGACTGCCATAAAGCTGATGAATCTCCATTGGCTCCAGCATAATATCTTTTACTGACAGTCTTGGATTTAACGAAGAATACGGGTCTTGAAAGACCATTTGCATTTGCCGGTTGAAATCAAATGATTCTTTTTTAGAAAGGTGGTGAAGACTTTTCCCTTCATATAAGGCTTCACCATCTGTTGGTTCATAAAGACGCATGAGCACTTTTCCAAGTGTGGATTTGCCGCAGCCAGACTCACCAACGAGACCAAAGGTTTCACCTTGTTTCAGCTGAAAAGAGACACCATCCAGCGCTTTTAAGGTTCTCCCTTTCGAAAGGTGAAAATGTTTTTTAAGGTTGTTTACTTGTAAAAGTGGTTCAACTGTCATGTATCGCTCCTCCTCTCACTTGGTAAATACCGCCTTGCACCTGCCCATTCCTTTTCATATGAAGTGCCAGAAAGGGAAAGAAGCTCAATTTGTCTGCCGGTTTTAGGCGAATGAAGCATCATCCCGTCCCCAGCGTAGATTCCTACATGGCGGACCGCTCCCTTTCCGTTTTCATTTGCAAAAAACAGCAAGTCGCCTTGTTCTAAATGGCTTGATGTAACCGGCGTTCCTTGAACTGCTTGGTCACTTGCGTCTCTCGGCAAAAGATATCCGCACGCTTTGTACATGCTGTAAGCAAAGCCTGAACAATCATAGCCAAAGCTGCTCATGCCTCCCCATAAATAAGAAAGGCCAATAAATTGTTTTCCTGCGTCTACGACATCTTTGCCGGTCATAGAGAAAGCTTGCGATACTGGGCGTACATCCGCTTTGTTGATTTCTCTTATTCCTAATGGCGTGACAACATGAAATTGATCATCTGTTTCTTTGGCGGCTGCCAGCTCTGTTAAAAAGCTAATCTCCATATCAGGTTCCCCGTTTTGATAGAGCGTGGCTTTTTTCTGACAAACGATAAGAGATGCAGCTGACGCACTTCCCTCTGTTACTTGTTTTAATTGCTCAGCAGGTATATAGCCTGGATAGCCTTGCGGATGTTTCCGGCTGGCCTGCTGTGGTATGACGACTTTCATCCAGCCATCTGTCTCTTCTAATCCAATCACTTGTCCGCCGAGCAGTACTTGAGATTGAATCAAATTTTCTTCACATAAAGCCAGCTTTTCTTCATATGTTTGCTGGTCAATCCATTCTTTGATGTTGATGGAGTCCTGAAGTACCTTTCGATCGATTTCTCGGGGAGACTGCGGCGCTGTCCAAACGTTAGCGACTGGAACCTTTGATTCGTATATCATCATGAGACTCCTTTCACCCCTTGAATGCCTAACCCATGATGCAGCGGTAAAAATATATCTTTTCCTTTGTACACGATTCCTCCGTCTATCATGTCCTCTTTCAGCATAAGCGGGGCATCAAAATCGCAGCGGGTGATATTCGGCTGGCTTGCGGCGAAATGTGCCGCTGCTGTAATGCCAAGCTTTGACTCAATCATACTGCCAACCATGCACTGAACACCGTATGCTTCGGCAAGGGCATTGATTTTTAATGCTTCTTTTATGCCGCCTGATTTCATTAATTTTAAATTGATCAGATCACAGCTTCTCGTTTCAAGCACCTTGATTGCATCATGAAAACTGAAAATGCTTTCGTCTGCCATGATCAATGGATCAACTGCTTCTGTCACACGGCGCAGACCTTCGATATCTTCTTTCGGCACTGGCTGTTCTACTAGTTCAATATTCAGCGCTTCCATTTTTCGAATGGCTGTGATCGCTTCCTTCCATGTCCAGCCCTGATTGGCGTCGAGCCTGATCTGAATGTCTGGCCCGACCTTTTCTCGAATCCGCTTGATCCGCTGTATATCCGTGTGTATATCATCTTTTCCTACTTTGATCTTTAACGTCTGAAAACCTTCGGCTGCGTATTGCTTCGCATCTTCCGCCATCTCAAGCGGCCGGTTTACACTGACCGTATAGTCGGTTTCAAGCTGATGACGATATCCGCCAAGGTATTGATAAAGCGGAAGTCCTGCCTGCTTTGCTAAGCCATCATAAATGGCCATATCGATTGCAGCTTTTGCGCTTGTATTGCTTGCGAGCACGCGGTTCATAGCAGAAAAGATTTGTTCATACTCTGCCAAGGAAACCCCGAGCAAAATGGGTCTGATCACTTCACAGATGGCATAGTCGATGCTTTCCAGCGTTTCTCCTGTAATCACCGATGTGGGAACTGCCTCTCCGTAGCTGACGTCACCTTGATCATATGTGATGATGACGATCAGAGATGCTGCGTCATACACCGTTCTTAAAGCGGTTTTGAAAGGCTTTTTTAGCGGTACACTCGTTCTGCATGTATGAACATCGACAATTTTCATTTGATCGCCTCTTTCGCTGCAACGCCTGGAGAAATGTGCAGTTTTTTCCCTGCGGCATCTAGTGCAGCCTGCACGCCCATCGGAAAGGCAAAGTTCGGTGATGAATGACCGATCCGAAAGCCGCCGAGTGCAGGTTTCTTTTGCGGCACAATATAGGTTTCCCACAGCTGTTCCAACGTTAAAGACTGGTCTTTCTTTTTTGGTTCACATTGATGAAAATCTCCAATGATGAATCCAGCCGCATCATCCAATTTTCCAGCAGAGGTGAGGTGCTGCATCATGCGATCGATTTTATAAGGCTCTTCGTCAATATCTTCAATGAACAACAGCTTTCCCTTCGTATCAATTTCAAAAGGTGTCCCAAGTGTTGTCACGATGAGGGCAAGATTCCCTCCTATGATGTCACCTGACACGGTGCCGGGGTAGAAGGTATGAAGAGGTGACAAGTGATGCGTATACGTAAAGGCCTTCGGCGTGAACAGCTGCAAAAAGGTATCCTTCGTATACGGATGAACCTCTTCAAGTCCCACATCAGAGGAAAGCATTGGACCATGAAAGGTCACAAGACCGGTCTGCTGCTGGATGGCCATATGTAAAAACGTAATGTCACTATAACCCCAAAAGATTTTTGGATTCCGGCGAATGAGGTCATAATCAATGGCTTCCGCAAGTCTTCCAGTTCCGTACCCTCCGCAGGCACAAATAACTGCTTTGACTTCTGGATCTTGAAACATGCCATGAAGATCTTCCACTCTTTCATGATCACGCCCTGCTAAATACCCGTACCGGGAATCGAGATACTTCCCTTTTTTCACCTTCAGCCCAAGGCTCTCTAAAAAGGCAATCCCTTTTGCTAATTTCAATTCATCAGGCGGGCTTGCTGGTGCGATAATCCCCACCGTATCCCCTGTTTGAAGCGCCGCTGGCAGCTGGTTCATGCCAATCCCCTCTTTCTCTTTATTTCTTACAATCTATGGGCATTTTCTCCATAACATGAACAAATAAAGGAAACAGACGCTTTTGTTCAAAGCGTCCTATATTGTTGACAAAGGGCTAAAATGATCTTTATTTTAGTCCTTTGTCTTCTATTCAGCGTGACCTGAAAACCTTTGCAGCCCTAGGAAGGACGAGCATCAGAGCGGAGCGAATTTGACATTCGTGAGCACCGAAGCGCAGGACTGACAGAGAATGCGAGGGTTTGTCCGCGTGCTGAGACGCTTTTGTTCAAAACGTCCGTGTCCCTCATTCCCTTCAATTACTCTCCATCTACTTGTGCCCATTTCAAATCGATATACCCAACAGGGTGGCGGACAATTCCCTTCACGCCCTCTTTTTGCAAATGAACTTGGTTATAAAAATGAATTGGAATGATCGGTGCTTCTTCAATGAGAAGTGCCTCTGCATCATGAAGGATGCTGTTTCTCTTTTGTTCATCTGCTTCCTGGCTCGCCTTTTTAATCAGCTGATCATAGGTGTCATTTGACCATCCAGTCCGGTTCATCGCATTCCCTGTTTGGAAGCTCTCTAGGAAATTGATCGGATCTGCATAGTCTGCTAAAAATGAACTTTGTGAGAATTGGAATTTCAGTGCCTTTTGATCTTCTGCAAATACATTGGCTTCCATGTTTGCAAGCTTCACGTCCACACCCAGCGCTTCTTTTAGTTGCTGCTGGATGGCTTCAGCTTTTTTCTTGTTCTCAGGCTTTGTGCTATATGTTAATGTGACGGGCGGCAGCTTTGAATAGTTCTCTTCTTTCAGCCCTTTTTCTAATAGCTTCGCAGCTTCACTCGTATCTTGTTTGACAAGATCACCGCCAGCTTCTCTGAAATCCTCACCCTTTGAATCTAGAATCCCCGGTGAAACGAAGGCGCGAGCTGGCTTCTCTTTATTTTTCGTTACATAATCCACGATATCTTGCGGATTGATCGCCATTTGTAAGGCTTTGCGAATGTTCTTATTTTGAAAAGGTTCCATGTTCACATTCAGACGATAAAAGAATAGTCCAGCCTGATCTTCAATTTGTACATCTTTATTTTTCAGCAAATTTTCACTTTGTTCTGCTGGAACGAAGGCAGTATCTAAATCTCCCGATTGATACATTTGATAATCAGTGTTTCGATCGCTGATCATCAGCCACTTTACCTGATCCAGCTTGACTGATTTTTTGTCCCAATACGTCTCACTTTTTTCCATAGTGAAGCTCTCATCATGCTTCCATTCTGTCAGCTGAAACGGTCCATTCCCAACAAAGGTTTTGGCATCCTTTGCCCAGTTTGGATCCTTCTCTGCTACCTTCTCATTGACAGGGAAAAAGGCAGGGTTTGCGGTCATATTTAAGAACGATTTCTGCGGGTATGCCAGTGTGACCTTTAGCGTTTTGTCATTTTCAGCACTGACTTTTACATCTTCTTTCTTTCCTTTTCCGCTGTTAAATGCCTCTCCGCCTTCAATCATGTAAGCTAAGAACGATGCAGAAGAGCCTGTTTTCGGATCAAGCAGACGCTTCCACGCATATTCAAAGTCACTCGCTTTCACTGGATCACCATTCGACCACTTGATGCCGTCTCTTAAATGAAATGTGTACGTTTTTCCATCCTCTGAAATCTCCCATTTTTCCGCCATTGCAGGAGATGGTTCGTGCTTTTCATTCAGTCTTGTTAATCCTTCCATTAAGTTATTCAGACCTTGCCACGATACATTATTAAAACCAATCGGCGGGTCAAATGACGTCGGTTCGTTTTCGTTATTTAAGGTTAATACTTTCTTTTCATTCTTGTTGCTTGATGATCCTTTACCTGCTTGCTCATTGGCTGTACATCCTGCGAGCAGCATGATGATGAACAAACAAACACTAATGATCCACCCTTTTTTTCTCATCAAAAACTCCCCCTTTGTGTTGAAGATAACATCGCTTGGTTCGCTCGCTCATCCTGGAGCCAGCAATGCACTGTATGAGTAGGTGATCGCTGCGTTTCGTGCGGCATGATATGATCACACACTTTCATGGCAGCCGGGCAGCGATCGGTATACGGACAGCCCTTTGGCGGTGCAAATAAATCAGGCGGGCTTCCTTCAATCGGAATCAGTTCATCTTTCATATCAAGTCTTGGAACGGATTGCAGGAGCCCTTTTGTATAAGGGTGCTGCGGACTGTAAAAAATATCTTGCCTTGTTCCGGTTTCAACTATTTTCCCTCCGTACATGACTGCTACCCGGTCGGCAACTTGGGCTACGACCCCTAAGTCGTGTGTGATTAAGATAATGGTAACCCCTGTTTTCCTCTGAATCTCTTTAAACAGTTCTAAAATTTGTGCCTGTATGGTCACATCAAGTGCGGTCGTCGGTTCATCTGCGATCAGCACCTTTGGCTCACAAATCAGTGCCATGGCAATCATGAGCCGCTGCCTCATTCCCCCGCTGAATTGGTGCGGGTATTGCTTTAATCTCTCCTTCGGCTGCGGAATACCAACCAAATCAAGCATCTGTATGGCGGCTTCTTTCACTTCTTTTTTCGTCAGCTTTTGATGCTCCTTCGCCGCCTCCATCAGCTGATCTCCTATTGTCAAGGTTGGGTTTAGTGCTGTCATCGGATCTTGGAAGATCATCGAAATATCGACACCTCGTATGGCGCGCATTTCTTTCTCAGATATTGAAAGCAAGTTGCGGTCTTGAAACCAGATTTCTCCCTGATCGACTTGCGCGCTGTATGCAGGCAGAAGCCTCATAATGCTTTGTGATGTCACACTTTTTCCGCAGCCTGATTCTCCCACAATGGCTAAGGTTTCTTTTTCATATACATCGACATTCACTCCGCGTACTGCTTGAACTGAACCGCCGTATGTCCGAAAGCTGACGTGCAGATCGATGATTTGTAGAACTTTTTTCAAAGCGCCATCACCTCTTCATCTTTGGATCAAGCGCATCTTGCAAGCCATCACCTAAATTGTTAAAGCAAAACATCGTAAGTGAAATAAAAAATGCCGGGAAAAATAAACGCCACCAATGTCCATTGTCTGACAGCACAGTCGGCAAAGCATCATTGGCCATCACGCCCCAGCTTGCAAATGGTGCTTGAATACCTAAACCGAGAAAGCTTAAGAACGCTTCAGCAAATATCGCGGTCGGCACAGTCAGGGTCATTTGGACGATAATCGGCCCCATCGTATTCGGCAGCAGGTTGCGGCGAATGATCCGCAGGCTTTTGGCACCAAAGGTCTTTGAGGCAAGGACATATTCCTGGCTTTTCAGCTGAAGAACCTGACCTCTCACAATTCTTGCCATTCCAATCCATCCGGTGACAGTGAGCGCTACAATAATGGTGACAAGCCCTGGCCCCATGAGCACCATCAATAAAATGACGACAAGTAAATAAGGAAGTCCGTAGAGCACCTCGACAATCCGCATCATGACATGGTCATAGCGTCCGCCTTTATAGCCGGCTATGCCCCCATAAATCACACCGATGGCAAAATCAATCAGGGCTGCCATGACACCCACAAATAACGAAATGCGTGCTCCGTACCAAGTGCGAGTAAACACATCTCGTCCAAGCTCATCTGTTCCAAACCAGTGAGCAGCTGAGGGCGGCAGATTTTGCATCGAAAGACGCTGCTCTGTCACACTATTTGGCGCAAGCAATGGGCCTAAGACTGCCATGACAAAAAGAAAAATCAGAACCGATAGACTAAACATCGCAAGCTTATTTTGCTTCAGCCGCCTCCATGTATCTGCCCAATAGGAAAGAGAGGGTCTTTTAATGGCATGGGCTTCTGTTTTCTTTTGCTCTCGTGGAGAAAACCATTCGTCCGGCACTTCAGGATGCCTGTTCGGTGGATCATGCTGAAGGTGTATACTCATGCCTTTCCTCCTTTCTGATGCAGCTGAATCCTTGGATCAAGGAGACGATACGCCACATCGACAATGAAGAGAAGTGTGATTAAAATAATGCTGTAAAAAACAGTGGTTCCCATGATGACAGGATAATCACGGTTGTTTATGCTCTCGACAAAGTATTTTCCCATTCCAGGAATGGCAAATATTTTTTCAATGACAAAACTTCCTGTTAAAATACTTGCGACAAGTGTTCCAAGAATGGTTACAACGGGTAAAAGTGCATTTCGAAGCGCATGTTTAAATACAATTTTAAAGGGAGAAAGTCCTTTTGCTTTGGCCGTACGGATATAGTCTTGCGACAGCACTTCAATCATGCTTGACCTCGTTAACCTGGCGATAATGGCCATTGGGCTGACAGCAAGGGCGATTGTAGGCAGCACCATATGCATTGGACTTGTCCACATCGCTGTAGGAAAGAGCTTCAAATTGACAGCAAGCTGCTGAATTAATAAGGTAGCAAAGATAAAGTTTGGAATGGATATACCGAATACAGCAATCGTCATGGCGATGTAATCAATCAAACCATTATGCCGGAGGGCAGCCATAACCCCTAGCAGGATACCAGAGATAACAGCAATCAATATTGAGATAAGACCAAGTTCTAATGAGACTGGGAAGCCTCTCGCCAATAGATCATTGACACTTTCAGAAGGCTTTTTAATGGAAGGACCAAAATCAAAGGTAACAATGGATTTTAAATAGATGACATATTGAACATAGAGTGGTTCGTCTAAGTGATAGTAGCTTTCGAGGTTTCGCTGGACGGTTTCGTTTGTATTTCGTTCTTCATTGAAAGGCGATCCTGGGATGACCTTCATTAAAATAAACGTTAAAGTCGTAATCGTTAAGATCGTGGCAATCATCGCAATAAAACGCTTGAGCAAAAAGCTGGCCATCTGCTGTCTCCCCCTCGCTTAACAAAATGTTGTACGTGCGGCAAGCTCTGTCATGACAAGCATCGCTTGATAGGCTTCTAATATATTGTCTGCCTGGTACGTCACCGTCGTTGTTCCTTCTATGATGGCAGTACCGGGCATTAAATTCGCCCATTCAGCTTGTCCATAATTGGCAAACTCAATCTTAAGCAGCGGCTGATCAGGAGGCGTCAGCGGCGTCATTTGATCAATCTGTTTCATCGCGGCTTCCACTTGCTGCGAGATTTGTTGATTGACTTTGGCAGGAGGTAAGCATTTCACAGCAGATCTTGAGATGGTCTCTTTCACTGCCACTGTTTTCACACCAGGCATCAGCTTTTCTGCCTCAAGTGCTGCTTGATCATCCCCGCAAACAAGAATCACCGGCACACCATAGTAGCCTGCAACATACGCATTAAAGCCCATTTCACCAATTGGATGATCATTTATGTAAAAATGTCTGACCCCAAAAATCATACTGTGTGACATCACACCTTTCATTGATGCCCTTGCATGATAGCCTAAAAAAACAGCTGCATCATAGGTTTGATCCAATCCTTGCACCATTGAATAAGGCTTTACGTCACCTGATATGAGAACTGCCTCTTCATGCAGTTCTTCAATCAAAAGATTATTCATTTTAGAATGACTGTCATTCACCAAAATGTCGGTGGCACCATGCTGGACAAGCGCTTCTACACAGGCGTTCACTTCACCCGTCATAATGCGTCTGCCCCGCTCGTAGTTATGCTGGCGTGAATCAACAAATGTATGATCAGCTAGACCAGTAATTCCCTCCATATCGACAGATAGATAGAGCTTCATTCCCATCCCCCTTTAATTAAACATAAAATTTGTGTATATTTTTCTAAATTTTCTAAAAAATTATATGAGAACTTGATTGATTTTTCAATACAATGTCTGAAAATAAGGAGTTTAGACTCAGATAATACAGGTCAAACGGCTTTTTTAGAAAGGATTTTTTTAACAAATAAAACACCACTAACTATGTCTTTAGTGGTGTTTATCCGCTTCGTTAATCTGCGATTTCAGCTGTTCATATTTCTTCATAGTTTGTGTAAATAAATCATCAAACATCTGAGGTGCCTGCTGTTGAATGACCTCAGCACCTTCTCCTGTAATTCCCCCTTTTGTCGCCACTCTATCGACAGTTTCAGCAAAGGTTAGGCCTCGTTCTACGAGGACCTGGCCAGTTCCTAAAAGGGCATACGTTAAAAATTCATTCGCTTCCTCTAAGGAAAGATCACTATTTCTCACAGCCGCTTTCGCCATTTCTTCAAAAAGAGCAGCGATAAAACCAGGAGATGAGCTTGTCAAATTGCTCGCCGCATCAAACCGGTCTTCCTCTACCTCCCTCACGATGCTAAAAGCTGAAAGCAGCCGGTGCAAACGCTCCTTGTCCTCACGTCCTGGAGCTGCACCATGCGCAACAAGTGATACGCCTGTCCCAACAGCTGACGTGAGCGTTGGGATGTATCTGGATACTGGCTGCGCTGTATGCGCCTGTAACTTTTCTAAGGTCACAGCTGCTGCTACTGACACAATATGTACCGCTCTCCCTTTAGAAGGCAGCTGATCCAGAACATTTAGTACAGCAAGCGGCGGCACGCAGACAAACAATATATCACATGACGCAGATAGTTCCTCTAATGAACAAATGTTGATTTCTTGGTGCTTTTCTTTGAGCTGATGAAGGCGCTCCGTTTCACTTCTTGTATGGATCATGATTTGATGAGCATCCAGCACCCCATTTTCCAGCCACTTTTGGACCATCATATCAGCCATACTTCCATATCCAATGATTCCAATTGTCTCCACAGTTTAATCTCCTCTATCTTGCTTAGATTTACTACTTATTTTAACAATTTCCCACAATGTTTTCATTTTTATCCCACACTTTTTTCATACGATAAAGTCAGTCCCCACCACATACGGTAAAACACCCAAACACATACATGAAAAAATCATTGAAAGAGAGTGATTGAAATGACAGAGCACAAAGATGACAAACAAATAATTGAACAACCTCAAAAACAGAAAAAGCCAAACGGCTGGTTTAAGCCATTTGTCAGCGGTGTTGTAGGCGGTACATTAGCGTTAGGTGTCTACGTTCTTACGCCATATGCTCAGCATTCATCAGACAGCACCGCAAATGATTCGGCAGCAAAAACAGAAGCAGTATCGACAAATCACACGAATTCGTCAAAAGCAACAGCCGTCCAAACATCAAATTCATCAAGCAGCATCTCCAGCATGGTCGAAAATGTATCACCAGCTATTGTCGGCATTACAAACTACCAAGCGCAAACTCAAACAGACACGAGCTTTGGCGATTTCAGTACGCCTTTCGATGAATCACAGCAAAACAAAAGCAGTCAAGAGGAAGAAACCGGTACAGGCTCAGGAGTCATTTTCAAAAAATCAGGCAATAAAGCCTATGTCTTAACAAACAACCACGTCATTGAAGGCGCAAATAAACTAACCGTATCCTTACACGATGGCAAAACCATTGAAGGAAAACTGGTTGGAGCTGATCCGCTCACTGACTTAGCCGTTGTAGAAATTAGCAGCAGTCATGTGACGAAGGTGGCGGCATTAGGCAATTCCTCATCACTGCGTGCTGGAGAAACCGTCATTGCGATCGGAAACCCGCTTGGTGAAGATCTTTCAAGAACGGTGACACAAGGAATTGTCAGCGGCGTCGACCGAACAGTCTCTATGAACACATCAGCAGGCGAAAGCAGCATTAATGTCATTCAAACAGATGCAGCTATTAACCCAGGTAACAGCGGCGGTCCGCTTCTGACGACAGACGGAAAGGTTGTGGGGATCACGAGTATGAAAATCTCTGAAACAGGTGTTGAAGGCATTGGGTTCGCACTGCCAATCAATGATGTCAAACCAATCGCTGATCAGCTTCTCACAAAAGGAAAAATTGAACGTCCATATATCGGCATCAGCATGCTGGATCTCGAACAAGTTCCAGATGTGTATCAAAAAGAAACTCTCGGACTTAAAAGCAGTCAGCTCGATCAAGGCGTGTACGTCAAAGATATCGCCGCAGGTTCACCTGCCGCCAAAGCTGGCTTAAAGTCAGAGGATGTCATTACCGGCATCAATGGGAAACAAATCAAAACTGGCAGTGAATTACGTCATGAGCTATACACGAATGCAAAAGTAGGAGACACCGTGAGCATCACCCTCATTCGAAACGGAAAACAAAAAACAAAGCAGGTCACATTAACACAATCTGAATCTAAGCAGGTCAGTTCCTAATAAAAAAACAGCTCAGTTGATGAGCTGTTTTTTTTATGAAGACTGAATTGGCGTTAGTCTTTGTTCAATTTCTGCTCGTTTATGCTCTAGGAACGGTGGAAGGGCTAATTGATCACCAAGTTCGTCCACCCCTTCATCCACTGTAAACCCAGGGCCATCGGTTGAAATTTCAAATAAAATACCATTTGGCTCTCTAAAGTAAAGAGCTTTAAAGTAAAAGCGTTCTACAACACCAGAGTTCGTAAAGCCTGCTTTTGAGATTTTTTCATACCATTTTTCAAGCTCCTCTGCATCCTTCACGCGAAATGCGACGTGATGCACACTGCCTCTGCCGGAACGTTCAGAAGGCCCTTCTGTTTTTTCAATCACATGAATTTCTGTTCCAGCACCGCCATTTCCTGATTCAAAAATGGTCACGATCTCACCATCATTTGATTGTTCACGTGCTCTTTCAGTGAATCCAAGGATGTCTGTTAAAACACGGATCGTCTTATCAGCTTCTGCAACAGTTAATTCAACTGGACCTAAACCTCTAATCGCATACTCTGCCGGAATATCGTCATGCACTGGCGGTGAGCCTTCTTCTTGTGCGTTCGGTTCTACTGTTAAAAACAGCTGCTGCCCTTCTGGGTCTTTAAAACGCAAAGCAGGTCTTCCGCCTCTCAAGGAAGCTGTTTCTTGCTGCACGCCTTTATCTTCAAACCGCTTTTCCCAAAACGTGAGTGCCTCTTCAGAAGAAACGAGAAGACCTGTGCTTGTGATCGCATTTGTCCCTTCCAAACGGCGGGCAAGCATTGGAATTTCAAAGAATGTTAGCTCTGTTCCTGGTGAAGCGACCTCATCTCCATAAAACAAATGATACATAGACGGGTCATCCTGATTGACTGTTTTCTTTACAAGTTTCAAGCCAAGGATTTGGCGGTAGAAATCAACATTTTTCTGAGCATTGGCTGTTAACGCAGATACGTGGTGAATCCCATTGATTTTCATTATTTTCACTCCTATTTTAAATTATCTCGAATTCGAGATAATATCCTTATGAATAAAATAGTTCATTTTTCAAGAAAAGTCAACCATTTGATCGCACGTTTACCAGATGTTCGGTTTTCGGTCATTAAATTAACATTAAATCAAAAATAAACTTTCATTGTTCGTTTTTAACACAACATTTACCCTAATATCTCCAATAAAAGAACACTTTTAAATACAAATACGAAAATCAGAAAATTTTTTTAATTCTTGTTTTCCTAAAATCGTATTACAATGAACAAAATACATGTCACAGTAACGTACGAAAGTGATGCAGGAGGTCGTGTGTAATGAACAAAGAACAACCAGCGTTAAAACAAGACATCGGCTTATTTTTCGCCCTATCTCTTGTCATCGGGACCATTATCGGGTCAGGCGTCTTTATGAAGCCAGGCAACGTCCTTTCCTATTCAGGAAGCTCAGACATCGCATTATTCGCTTGGCTGTTAGGTGGGATCTTAACCCTTGCAGGCGGACTGACTGTCGCTGAAATTGGTACACAAATCCCGAGAACCGGCGGTTTGTACGCCTATCTTGAAGAAGTGTATGGTGAATTTTGGGGCTACTTATGCGGCTGGGTGCAGATTATTATTTACGGACCCGCCATCATTGGTGCACTTGGTCTTTATTTTGGTTCATTATTAGCCAATTTATTTTCTCTTTCGACTTTGTGGTCTACAACGATCGGCATTATCACCGTTTTATTATTATGTATCATTAACATCATGGGAACAAAATACGGCGGATTTGTTCAGGGGCTGACTACTATCGGAAAGCTTGTCCCAATTGCCGCGATTATTGTGTTTGGCATATGGAAAGGTAACGAAAACATCTTGATGGCCGTCAACGATAGTATCGCTCAAATGAACTTCGGTGCAGCGATTTTGGCTACGCTGTTTGCCTATGATGGCTGGATTTTACTTGCTGCGCTTGGGGGTGAAATGAAAAACCCTGAGAAACTGCTTCCTCGCGCGATGGCAGGCGGAATTTTAATCGTGACGGCTTGTTATCTCTTTATTAATGTCGCACTTTTGCACGTGCTGCCAGCTGATCAAATTGTCCAGTTAGGTGAAAATGCGACAAGCACTGCTGCTACCATGCTCTTTGGACCAATTGGCGGAAAAATCATTAGTATTGGGATCATCATCAGTATCTTTGGCTGTTTGAACGGAAAGGTTCTTTCATTCCCACGTGTGATTTTTGCGATGGCAGAACGAAAGCAGATTCCTTTCGCCAACGCGATTTCGCGGATTCATCCAACGTTTAAAACACCTTGGATCGCTGTATTTGTGCAAATTTTGATCGCCATTGTGTTTATGATCGTCAGTAATCCAGAGAAGCTGTCTGAGGTGTCGATTTTCATGATCTACATCTTTTATGTCATGGCCTTTTTCGCCGTCTTTAAGCTGAGAAAACAAAACAGCGGAATGAAGCGTGCGTACAGTGTACCACTTTACCCGCTGACGCCGATCATTGCGATTATCGGTTCATTATTCGTTTTAATCAGCACCATGATCACCGATTGGAAAAGCTGCCTGATCTCCATGCTGATCGGGATGGCCGGACTGCCTATTTATTATTATATGAAAAAAGCAGAGCACTAATCAGTGCTCTGCTTTTTTTCCTTCTTCTCAGCGTAATAGAAAACCTTTGCAGTCTAGGAAAGACGAGTACCGGAGTGGAGAGAATGTGACATTCGTGAGCACAGGAACAGAGGACTGACAAAAAATGCGAGGGTTTGCCTACACGCTGAAGCAGAGCGCTAAACGGTCTCTGCTTCATTTTTTATATTGTTTGATCACTTTGTATGATTCGTTTAAATATCTCATGAGCCGGTATGGCTTACTAAGCACGCGGATTGGGAGTCTTGAGATAAATCCATTCAGGTTCGACTTATATTCCTGCGTGATCCGCTTTGGCTTTGTTGCTATTTTCTCGTATACTTCCTTGTAAAATTCCTTCATGATGTCGACTTGCACACTGATCTTTTGATGACACTCTGTACACTCAACGCTTTTCATCTGATCATTCACATAAACGATGCTGTGGAGGGTCTCTTCTTGGCACCGAGTACAGTGTAGGTTTGCTTCCATTTCGGTTTGCTTCAAGATACACAGCTCCTTTCTCGTTTGATGTTGCTCTTGTTATACCATTCGAACGCTGCCAGTCTTTTATTGAACGGATGCTTCCTTTAAAATGGCTGCCGCCGTTAGTTCGTCTGTCACCAGTACTTGGATGAAGCCCCCATTTAAAGCCCCTAAAATGCTCTCAGCTTTATGGGTTCCTTCTACAACAGCGATGACCGTTTTGATGCTCTTTAATTGTTCCAGCGATAAGCCAATGACCTTTTGATTCAGTTCATCTTGAACAGGTTTTCCTTCTCCATCAAAGAAACGAAAGCCAATATCACCGACAGCCCCTGATTGCCTTAAACCAGATAAGTCCTCTTCTTTTAAATAACCGACTGTTTTTAAAGTTGACCCTTTATGCGGGTTGCCAATACCGATGAGGGCAATATCCACATTTCTACCTTCTTCAAGCACAGCTTCTATGTCCTGCATCGCCATAAGCCGTTCTTTTAATTCTTCTGTTTCTAAAATCGCAGGGGCATATAAATAGGAACACGTGCCGTTCATTTTCTTTGCCAGCTCATATGCCAGCTGATTGGCATGAATGTCGACCGCCTGCCTGCCCATTCCGCCCTCTAAAGGAATGACCTTCACATCATTTCTTCGTTCAAAAGGATATTCTTTGACAAGCTCAGCAAGCGTCGTGCCCCATGAAATACCGATTTTCTCCGCATCTTTCATGTTTTTAGACAAATAATAGGCGCCTGCTTGACCGACTGCCCGCTTCACCATCTCAGACATTGTCCCGACACTTGGGACAACGACCGCATCTGTTAATTGAAAGGTTGTTTCTAGCTGCTTTTCAAGTTCCACCGTATGAATGCTTTCGTCTTTAATGTACACTTCAACGATTCCCACATCTTTTGCTTTTTGTAAGAGCTTTGAAATGACTGGTCTTGAGACATTGAGCTTTTTTGCAATTTCCTGCTGCGTCCACCCGTCTGTATAATAAAGATGAGCAACTTTGACGAGCTGTCGTCTTTCTTCCCAATTCAGCATGTGACATCATCCTTTTAATATACTATGATTACCAGTATACCAAACATTCGTTTCCAATTGGAACAATTGTTATGAAAATGACAAAAAGAGCGATTAACTCTCCGCTCTTTTTCCCTCAGTATATTTCGGCTGATACGTTCTCCCTCCGTCTAACAGGATAATTTGTCCGTGCAAATAACTTCCCTCGCTACGTGTGAGAAATAAAGTGAGTCCGGCAATATCCTCAGGCTTTCCTAATCTTCCGATGGGAATGAGTGATTGCAGCTGCCGTTTCTCCTCTACAGTAGGATAGAGCGTATCAAGCATTTGAGATTCAATGACACGGGGGGCAATCACATTGATGCGTATATGATGCGAGCCTAGTTCCTTTACGAGCGAACGCATCAATCCAAAAGCCCCTGCTTTTGATGCATAATATTGAATACCACCGCCTGATCCGGTGATTGCCGATCCCGATCCAATAATGACAACACTGCCTTCCTGCCGCTCACACATATAGGGTGCCAACGCTTTGATGCAATAGTAAAGACCATATAAGTTCACAGCCAGTGTCTTTTTCCAAAGTGAAAAATCGACTTCTAAAAAAGGCAGTGATTTTGTCATTCCTGCTGAATACACAAGGTGAGCAATACCGCCCAGCTCCCTTTCAGCTGCTGATATCATTTGCTGAACACTTTCCCACGATGAAACGTCAGCTTGAAATATCAGCAGCTGAGGATACTGTGTCTTTAAGAGCGAAAGTCCCTTTTCGTCTATATCTGACACGGCGACTTGGTGCCCTTCTTTTAAAAATCGCTCAGCAATTTCTTTTCCGATCCCTTGGGCTCCGCCAACGATGAGAACTGGTTTTTGCACATTAGCCAGCACTCTCACCTCCATCAAGCATAATCGCCGCGCCATCTGTAAATGCACCATAGGATGTACTGAGAAATACCGTCATATGGGCCACAGTCTCCTTGATTTGCTCTGTATCAGGAACCAAATCGAGAGGCGGAGGCAGCAGCGCAAGCACCCGAATGCCTTTGTCTTTAAATTCTCTTGCTAACCCTTTTGTCATGGCATTCAGCATAGAATTCGATGTAGCATGTGAGATCCCGCCATCACCTGTGATACTGCCTGATGACGATATATTAATGATGCAGCCTTGCTTCTGATCAACCATATGCCATACAGCAGCCTGACTGGAAAGAAAGACGGTATTTACAGCCGATTCCACTTCATCTACCCACTCATCTGGACTCACGTCATCAAGCTCCGCGTCCGCTCCTTGTTCAGCTTGATTGACCAAAATATCCAGTTTACCGCATGTATCAATCACTTGCCTCAGCATCCGTGTGGCATCACGCGGCGTTTCCAGCGGGTTCTGAATGATACTCGCTTGACCGCCCATTTTTTGAATGTCTTCACGAATGGTTTTAGCCTTTGATTCATCATGAAACGTGTGTAAAAAAACATGTGCACCTGCCCGGGCTAAAGCCAGGCAGATGGCTTCTCCAAATCCATCTGTGCTACCTGTCACAAGTGCCGCTTTCTGATGAAGCTGGACGTGCACATGCATCTCCTCCCTATCCCTTGTTTGGCAATTATTTTCTCAGCTTACTCACGATATCAAGTGCTGCTTCATAAAAACCTTCTGAGATGGTCGGATGCGGATGAATCATTTTCGCCATCTCTTCTGCTGTTCCTTCTAAATACATAAAGGAGGAAGCTTCTGAAATCATCTCTGTGACGTGCGGGCCAACCATCGTCGCACCAATCACTTCACCATAGGCTGTATCATATACCAATTTAATAAAACCTGTTTGCTCGCCTGCCGCTAGTGCCTTACCACTTGCTGCTAAATCAAATCGTTCTGCCCGCACGTTAAGTCCTTTGGCTTTTGCCTCTTTTTCAGTTAAACCAACACTTGCTACCTCTGGTAATGTATAAATACATCTAGGCATGATATCAGCATTCATTTTTTCAGACACACCGCAAATATTACTGACCGCAACAGCGGCCTCTGCCATTGCTGCGTGAGCAAGCTGATAGCCGCCAGCGACATCCCCAACTGCATAGACACCTTCCACGCTTGTCTGCATCTTGTCGTTCACCTTGATAAAAGGACCATCCAGCTGAAGGTCAAGCTGGCTGACAGCAGAAACGCTAGGTCTTCTTCCTACACAAACAAGCAGTCTTTCAGCCGTAAAGATATGCGTCTCTCCTTTATCGTCTGATGCATGAACTGCTTTGATTCCCTCGCTTTCTGTCACCTCTGTCACAGTGGTTTTTTTCGCGATATGGATGCCTTTTTTCTTTAATTCTCTTTCTAGCAGCTTAGATGCTTCCTCATCCTCTTGCGGAATAATAGACGGAGCCGCTTCGATAATCGTGACTTTTGATTGAAGACTCTGGAAGATACAAGCCAGCTCAAGTCCAATGACACCGCCGCCAATGATGACGACAGAAGCCGGAATATCTGGGATGTCAAAGATCGTATCACTTGTGTCAAATTGAATGTCTTTAAGGCCTGGTATTGGCGGAATGGCAGGTGAAGATCCAGTAGCAATGATGAGTTCTTTCGTTTCGATCGATTCTGCCCCATCTTGCTTTTCAATCTCAATCCGGTGCTTTGTAACAGCTGTACCTCTGCCGTTATATACATCAATCTTTCCTTGCTTTAATAAAAAGGCAATTCCGCCTCTGAGCTTTTCAATGACGTCATCTTTGCGCTTTCTCATTTTATCGAAGGAAAGGACCAAGTCACCTGTTTCAATTCCCCAGCTTTTCGCCTTCTCAATTGATTCAATGACTTCTGCATGTTTGAGCAGCGTCTTTGAAGGAATACAGCCCCGATTTAAACAAGTACCGCCTAGAAAATCCTCTTCAATCAATGCGACCTTCCGTCCACGCTCAGCTGCTTGAAGGGCGGCAGTATACCCGCCAGGCCCTCCGCCAATGACTGTCAGATCATACGTTTTCGTCATCCGATTCATCTCCTACATTAGCAATTCAAATGGTTGTTCAAGCACTTTTTTAAGATCTGTTAAAAAGGCAGCCGCTGGTGCGCCATCTACCACTCGGTGATCAAACGATAAACTAACGCCCATCATCGGCCGCACCTGAATTTCTCCATCTACTACAACAGGTTTTTCTTGAATGCGCCCAACCCCTAAGATCGCCACTTCCGGCTGATTAATAATCGGGGTAAAGGTATCAATGGCATACATCCCTAAATTACTAATGGTAAAAGTGGACCCTTTCAGCTGGTCTGGCAGCAGTTTTTGGTCACGTGCGTTTCGGCCGATTTCTTTTGCCTCTTTTGTCAGCTGTTTTAACCCTTTTTGGTTCGCATGAGAAATGACTGGAACCATTAAGCCATCTTTTACAGCGACAGCAAGACCAATGTGCACATCATCATGGAAATGGAGCTCATTTTGTTCAAACGTCATATTGATCTGCGGGTGGCGTGTGAGTACGTTGCTGACCGCATGAATGATAATTTCTGTGAACGACAGTCTGTAGCCTGTCTCTTTTTCAATCGCTGGCAATAGCTGTTTGCGTACTTCTTTCGCTTTTGTCATATCGATTTCACTTGTTAATGTCACGTGCGGTGCTGTAAAGGCACTTTGTGACATGCGGTCAGCAATCACTTTTCTCATGCCAGCTAGTTTTTGTGTTTTCGCTGGAGAAGACTCTGCTGTTTGTGCAGCTGCTGCCATTACATCACTCTTCATAATTTTTCCGTGTGCACCAGATCCAGCAACATTCGCTAAATTGATTCCATCACGAGCAGCCACTTTTTCTGCAAGTGGTGACACGCGCTGATCTTTCTCACTAGAGTGGACGGCCGCCTCGACGTCACGCTTTTGAACTCTGCCTTTAGGTCCTGTGCCAGATACCTCATGAATCGCTACATGATGATCCTTTGCCGTTTTTCTCGCCGCAGGTGTGGCACGTACTTTTTCATTAGGTGTTTTTGGGGCTTCACTTTCACTAGAACTGGATGAACCCGCGTCTGATGAAGACGATTCGCTGCTGCCTGGTGAATCTTCATCTGATTGTGCTGGCGGTTCACTTGGCACCTGTTCATTTGCCTCTCCGATGTATCCAATGACAGCATTAACTGGAATTTGATCATCGGCTTCATAATATTTCTTTAGAAAAATACCATCATCATAGGCTTCCACCTCAATATTGATCTTGTCTGTCATAATTTCAAAAAGAGGCTCACCGATTTCAACCGAATCCCCTTCTTCTTTAAACCATTGAAGCAAGGTGCCGACTTCCATCGTACTGCTCAGCTTCGGCATAAATATCTCTTTTGGCATGATCTTCTCCCCTTTACTTAAGAGCGCACAAGCTCTTTTGCTGCTTCAATAATATCTGGCACTTGTGGAATGACCGCTTTTTCCAGCGTTGGGTTGTATGGTATTGGAACCGCAAGACCGCCAAGTCGTTTAATTGGAGCATCTAAGTAGTCAAAGGCTTCACTTTCCGCTATCATACTTGCAATCTCTCCGCCATAGCCGCCTCGTTTTACCGCTTCATGAACGACAATACATTTACCTGTTTTCTTCACAGATTCGATAATCGTTTCTTCATCTAATGGCACAAGTGTTCTTGGGTCAATGATTTCAACATCGATTCCCTCAGCTTCTAGTTCCTTCGCCGCTTCTAACGCTTTGTGTACCATAATCGCTGTTGCTACAATCGTGACGTCTTTCCCGCTTCTTTTCACATCTGCTTTCCCTAGAGGAATGGAATATTGCTCTTCAGGCACTTCACCGATTGTTTTATATAAAAGCTTGTGCTCGTAGAAAATGACAGGATTGTCATCATCCATCGCCGCTTTTAAAAGTCCTTTTGCATCATAGGCTGTTGAAGGCTGAACCACTTTAAGTCCTGGAATATGCGCCATCCACGCTTCTAAGCTTTGTGAGTGCTGCGCCGCTGCACCCGTTCCTGAACCTGCTGGTGTTCTTACGACAAGCGGCACCTTTCCTTTTCCGCCAAACATGTATCGTGTTTTGGCTGCTTGGTTCACAAGCTGATCCATTGCGATTGTGATAAAGTCAGAGAATTGAAGTTCTAAAATAGGACGCATACCAGTTAAAGCCGCTCCGACTGCCCCACCTGCGATGGCAGCCTCTGAGATAGGTGTATTGCGAACGCGCTCTGGACCGAATTCTTCAATCATGCCGCGCGTGACCCCAAAAGCACCTCCATATACGCCGATATCTTCACCTAAAATGAAGACATCTTGGTTTTCTCTCATTTCCTGACTCATAGCCTCTCGAACAGCTTCTAAATATGAAATCTCTCTCACTGTTGTTTTTGTCACGTGATTCCCCTCCTAATTAGGCGTATACATCCTCTAATAGTGTGTCAATTGACGGTTCTTTACTGTTTTTGGCGAATTCGACAGACGCTTCAATTTCCTGCTTTGCTTCTTCCTGTAAGCTTGCTGCCTGCTCTTCTGTCAAAACATTCAGTTCAATTAAGAGAGACTTAAAGCGTTTGATTCCGTCTTTTTGTCTCCACTCTGTCTCTTCTTCACGTGTACGGTATTTTTTCGCATCACTCTTAGAGTGACCCTTCCAGCGGTATGTTTTCATTTCAATGAGTGATGGGCCTTCTCCCGCTCTCGCACGGCTGACTGCTTCATCAACTGTGTTCATAATTTCGACCATGTCATTTCCATCAACCGTTTTTCCTGGCATTCCGTAGCTTTCTGCTCTTGTTGAAATGTCTTCAATGTTGATCATTTCTTTCACAGGGCCAGACATGCCGTACTGGTTATTTTCACAAATAAACACAACTGGTAAATCCCAAATAGACGCAAGGTTTAATGCTTCATGGAAGCTGCCTTCATTTGTGGCACCATCTCCGAAGAAACAAAGAACAACAAAGCCTTCCTGCTTCATTTTAGATGTGAGCGCTGCACCTGTTGCCAGCGGGATACCGCCGCCAACGATTCCATTTGCCCCAAGATTTCCTTTTTCTAAGTCCGCAATATGCATGGAGCCGCCTTTTCCTTTACAATAGCCGGTTTCACGTCCAAACAATTCAGCCATCATTTTATTAACCTCGGCCCCTTTTGCAATACAGTGACCGTGTCCCCTGTGTGTGCTGACGATCTTATCTTTATCTTCTAATACGGCAATCGATCCAACAGCTGACGCTTCCTGTCCAACACATAAATGAGTGGTGCCATGGATAAGTCCTTTTGCAAAAAATTGATCGACCTTTTCATCAAAATATCTCACTAACCACATTTGTTTATATAAATCTGCTAATTTCTCATGACTAATCTGTTCAGGCAAAGTGATTTGTTTTTGCATTTCTTCTCTCCCCTTTACATTTGTTCTTATGTGTTACATTTGTAATTATCATACGTTTAAGTGTCATCGAAGTCAAGCATTTCTCTCTCATTTTTAAGCGTTTTCATCTTTTATCAGAAAAAAAGAGAAAGGCAAAGCCCTTTTCCAAAGAACTTCTCTTTCTCTTTTAATCTCATACACTCATTCATCTGGATACATCATGATTTTGACGCTCTCACCCTCAGGATGCCTTGCACATTCTATCGCCTGAAGCAGCTGGCTTAACGGATAACGATGCGTCACCATCTTTTCAGTGTTGACCACTTTTGCTTTCAAAAGCTCAAGGGCTTCACGATAATGATATGGATGCGAGGAATAGGCTCCTACTACCTTCACTTCATCATTGAAAAATCGTTCAGCAGGAATGGCCACATCTCCCTTTGGAAAATGAGCAAACACCAAAATCGTCCCGCCTCGCGCTACAGTCTGAAACGCCTCTTTTAAAAGCGCACTGCTCCCAACAGAAATAATAACGAGGTCTGCTCCCTTTCCATCTGTTTCTTTCATCACCCGGTTTTCAACCGGCTCAGCTGCTGGATGGAAGGAGGCGTCTGCACCTAAACTCCTCGCTTGCAGCAGCCTGTTCTCATTCACATCTGTTATCATCACTTTCCCAGCCAAATAATATTTGGCGAGCTGCAATTGAATACAGCCAATTTGCCCCGCTCCAAGGATCAATACGGAATCTCCTGGATGAACAGGAGCTCGTTCAAACCCATGCAGACAGCAGGCAACCGGTTCTACCATCGCCCCTTGCTCATACGATACGTCTTTTGGAAGCTTGCCCATCGTGTGCTTGACATGCAAAGCAGGTACACGGATATATTCTGAAAACCCGCCTGGCTCTACATTTGTGGCTGTAAACTGCGGACACATCGTATAAAATCCCTTTTGACAAAAGTCACAGGTGAAACAAGGCACATGATGCGCCACATAAACCCTGTCTCCCGTTTGGACATTTGTCACGCGCTTGCCAGTCTCGACAATATCACCAGCGATTTCATGCCCCAGCACTGTCCCAGGAGGTACTGTCTCATGCGTTGCTTTGTAAATATCCGTTCCGCATAAGCCGCAGGCTCGCAGCTTTAACAGAACTTCATCATCACCGATGACTGGCCGGTTCCGCTCCTCATACCGAATGTCCTCTGAAGAATAAAAGACAGCTGATTTCATGTAGCAGCATCCTCCTTTTCATCACCCTTCGCAAAATCCTGTAACGTTTGAACAAGCTGCTTGTACTCACTCATCTCACTTGATATCCAGTAGCGCCCTCCGAATATACGAGATGACCCCACCCTGACATATACTTTCCCAATATGAGGATAAGGCTTTAAAAATAGCTTTCCTTTAATATCAGAAACTGCATATGTGTGCCATCTGCCAAAAGCCCCTATCTTCAGTTGATCTTCACTAATGACGACATTTGTCGGCTGGTTCAGTCCTGTGATACTAGAGAGCATGAGAATAGGCAGCGTATAAACGCCTAACACAGCTAAAGGCTCAGGTCCTGCTGACCATAACGTATAAAGAGACCAGAGAAAAAACAGACAGATGAGCACAGCCGGAAGAAAAATAGACAACATTGCAGACGTTCGGCTATAAGCATGATGCTGCATGAGACTTCCTCCTTTCAGATCACTAGAAGGAGCCCGAAAGCTCCCCCTTGAAATAGTCTTCTACTTGATATGATCGATGATTTTCTCGATATCATCTTCAATACCAAATCCAGTTAAAAAGGATAATGTTTGAATCACAGGTGTCCCTTTGGTATCACTTACAGGCGTTGTCGTCACAATTAAATCGGCGCCTTCCGCTTTTTGCGGGACTTCAGATGCCTTACACTGTTCCACGACGACATCATATCCTTTTTCCTTTAATGTCTCTTCTACCTTTTTAGCCACAACCGTTGATGTTGCAACTGCCGTTCCGCATGAAACTAATATTTTCTTCGCCATTAGAATCCCTCCAGCTCATTTATTGTTCTTTCTGATCTAAGCCCATTTCTTTCGCATACTGCTTTTTAATATCATTTCGTACCCAGTACCATAGAAGTGCATAAGCCAAAGCACAGATAATCGCTGCAATAAAGTAAGGGTTGCTCGGATCAAGAAGTCTCACCATGATCCAAGGAATGACGTGAGAACCAAGATCAATACCTGAAATCATGTTTGCCCCTTCTGGGAAATCAAAGCCGACTGCTTTCCCCATGGTTGTCGCAAGCGGTGCAAGGTTCGTTGCGATAAAGAAGACAATCATTAATGTAAAAATACTGTTAATAAGACCGCGAATAATGTTTCCACGAGCAGCTGCTACTGCCCAGACAACTGTAAATGGCAGAACCGATAAGTCAGCAAACGGGAGCATGCCATTGTAAGGCAGAACAACAGCGAGCAAAATCGTAATTGGCACCATTAAAAGGGCTACCGCCATATTCGCTGGATGACCAATCACAATCGCTGTATCTAAACCAATATAGACATTTTTCCCTGGGAAACGCTTTTGAATATAAGAACGAGCGCCCTCAGAGATTGGAATGAGTCCCTCCATTAATAACGCAACCATTCTTGGCATTAAGACAAGAACTGCCGCCATTTGAATACCGAGCGTCATCACACCTTTTGCATCATAGCCGCCGAGAAGACCAATAATGATACCAAGTATGAGACCCATCACAAGCGGTTCGCCAAAGATGCCAAAGCGTTTCTTCAATGTTTCTGGATCAGCATGAATTTTGTTTAAACCAGGGATCTTATCAATGATGCGGTTGGACGCATACATGAGCGGGGCAAAGTTGACCGTTTCAGCATGAGCCATCGATACGCCTTTTAATCCGAAATGGTGTTCGATTGTCGGCGCCGTCCAATCGGCTAATTTTAGCGTGATCGCAGAGACGATCAAGCCAACAGCAAGAGCCAAGAACATATTATGATAAGCGTAGTAAGTAACAGAGGCTGCGAAAATCAAATGCCAGAAGTTCCAAATATCCACATTCAGCGTTTTCGTAAAGTTTACGGACAATAAGATGACATTTAATAAAAGCACAAGAGGAATCATGAGCGGGGCAACAGGTGTACCAAAGGATATGGCAGCTCCAATCGGCCATCCAACATCCAAAATATCGAGCTTTAGCCCAAGGGAATTAACCATGGCTTTTGCTGCTGGCCCAAGTCCGCTCACGAGCAAATTAATGACAAGATTGACACCGACAAATCCAATTCCGATCGTAATACCGGCCCTGAAGGATTTCTTAAAGCCCTGCCTTAAAATCATACCGAAAAGCGTCATAATAATCGGGAGCATAATAGTTGGTCCAAGGTCTAATATAAAATCGACGGCTTGCTTGATCATACATCCACCTCCTGAATTTTTCAGATAAAGCGCTTACATATTTTCGTGAATAACTATTGGTTTAGTTCTTGCTGAAGCACGTCAACTGCTTCTTCATAAGATGTCATGTGTGAGAGCTTTGTCATCACTTCTTCTTTTCTAAAAAGTGTCATCAGCTTCTCCAGCATCACAAGCTGTTTGCTAGGCTCAGAGATTGCTAGGACAAACACAATTTTGGCTTGCACTGTTTCATCAGGGCTTCCCATCTTATGAAAAATGACAGGTTCCTTTAAAGTAGCTACACTAATCGCTGGTTTGTTCACATGCTCAGGATCTGTATGCGGAATCGCTACCCCAAAGGCTGCAAGTGGAAGGCCTGTAGGATATGTTTTTTCTCTTTCAAGCACTGCTGGTAAAAAGCTCGATTTAATGTACCCTCCAGCTTCTAACCGCCCTGCTAAATATGTGGTCACCTCCTCTCTCGAAGATGCTTCGAACTGCAGCTTAATCAGTTGTTCATCTAACTCAAACAAGCTGTTCAAACAACCACCCCTTTCATTTGGTATAAATATGAACACATGTAACAAAAGAAAGAACATTTTTAGAATAGAACCTTTTATAAAGCGCTTACAATTATGCGTTCTGAAAAATGTTCAATACTGTTACCTTTGTAAAGATATTATAATATTCAAAATTATAAGTCAATCTCCCTAGGGAAATTTAAATAAAAAAAGACGCAGTCATCACCGCGTCTCTTCCTTCTAATCTTCTATACTGCTTGTTAAATGTGGCTTCCTATATCTAAAAATTCTGATACAAATAGATTGTCTGTCTGCACTGCCATTTCTTCCTTTGTGCCAATTTTTTCGATTCTTCCTTCATTCATCACCACAACACGATCAGCAATATCGAATGCTTCTTCTTGATCGTGTGTCACAAAAATGGTGGTCATTTGAAAGTCACGATGAACTTTTTTCAGCCAATGCCTTAATTCTTTCCTTACCTTTGTATCAAGAGCACCAAAGGGTTCATCTAAGAGGAGTGCCTTCGGCTGAACGGCAAGTGCGCGCGCCAGTGCTACACGCTGCTTTTGCCCGCCTGACAGCTGATCTGGATACCGCTGCTCATACTGCGTAAGCTGAACAACCTCTAAAAGCTCATGTACCCGCTCTTTGATGTCTTTTTTAGGCAGTCTTTCTCCTCTAGGTTTCATTTTCAGCCCGTATGCCACATTATCAAAAACCGTCATATTTCGAAAAAGCGCATATTGCTGAAACACAAAACCGATCTGCCGTTTTCGTACTGGAATGTGTGTGTAATCCTGATCTCCGAATAAAACCTGCCCGTTATTGGCGTAATCAAGACCTGCAATGATTCTTAATAACGTCGTCTTCCCAGAGCCAGACGGTCCTAGTAAAGAAATCAATTCACCATTTCTTATCGATAAATCCACGTTTTGCAATACCTTTGTCTGACCAAATTGTTTTGAAATTTGTTTTGCTGTAATCCCCAAGGCCGATCCCTCCATTTATGTTGACCGCTTGCCAAGCCGGTGATCCCTCTGCTGAATGATTTGCTTAATGATTAAAGTAATGACTGCCACAAACGCCATGAGAGATGCCACAGCAAAAGCGGCTTGAAATTGGTACTCATTGTATAAAATTTCGATATGAAGCGGCATCGTATTGGTCATCCCTCGAATATGACCTGATACAACTGACACGGCACCAAATTCACCAATCGCTCTTGCCCCGGCTAAAATGACACCGTAAAAAAGAGCCCATTTGATATTCGGCAGTGTCACAAAGAAAAAAGTCTTCCATCCGTTTGCACCAAGTGTGAGCGATGCTTCCTCCTCATGAATGCCTTCATGCTGCATAAACGGGATTAATTCTCTAGCAATAAACGGAAATGTAACGAATATGGTGGCTAGGATCATGCCTGGTACAGAATAAATGACTTTCCATCCATTCGCCATAAGCCAAGGTCCTAAAAGCCCGTTTGAACCAAATAAAAGCACAAATACAAGTCCAGCAATCACAGGCGAAACGGCAAACGGGAGATCAATCACAGTCGTTAACAAACGTTTTCCGCGGAAATTAAATTTTGTGATAAGCCATGCAGCACTCACCCCAAAGATCATTTGAAGCGGCAAGGTGACGACGACAATGAAAACAGTCAATTTGATCGCCGCGAGTGTATCTGGATGTGAGATGGCCAGAAGGTATGAACTCCATCCTTTCTCAAATGCTTTTGAAAAAACGGCGATCAGCGGTATGAGTAAAAATAAAATCAAAAAAGCATACACGACCGTAATCAAGAGGATTTTCACCCCTTTAGATTCGGTTACAGGACTTTTATACTGAACATGGTGCTGATGACTAAGCTCTCTCTCCAATGGTTTCACCTCACGTATACTTGTTTTTTCCGCTCAACATACCACTGAATGCCGTGAATCAATAACAGGATGAAAAACGAAAGAAGCAGCATCAAGCAGGCAATCGCTGCTGCACCATGATAATCATACTGTTCAAGCTTGGACATGATCATCAGCGGTGTAATTTCTGTTTTAAACGGAATATTTCCAGCAATAAACACAACAGAGCCATATTCACCTAGCGCTCTTGCAAACGCAAGTGAAAATCCAGTCATCACCGCAGGAAACAAGGCCGGCAGCAGTACGTGAAAAAAGGTCTGTCTCCTTGTCGCACCAAGAATCGCCGCAGCCTCTTCAACTTCCTGCTGCAGCCCTTCTATCACAGGCTGAACGGTTCGGATAACGAATGGAATGCCAATAAAAATCAGTGCCAAAATAATCCCAATCGGTGTGTACGCCACCTTTATATGCAGAAATTGACCAATCCATCCATTAGGAGAATAGAGGGTGGTCAGGGCAATACCCGCAACAGCTGTTGGGAGAGCAAAAGGCAAATCAATGAGAGCATCTAAGATTTTCTTTCCATGGAATGTGTACCTGGCGAGAACCCAGGCAATCAGTACACCAAACCCTGCATTGATGAGAGCAGCTGCAAAGGAAGTCGTCACGGTCAACTGAAGCGACTTCAATACTCTTGCATCGGTAAAAACCTTCCAAATCCCCTCTGCTCCTAATGAAGCCGTCCAAATAAATACCATGGATAAAGGAATGACGACAATCGCACTCACATAAACGAGCGTCACCCCAAGGCTCAGCCCAAATCCAGGCAATATACGTTTTCTTTTATTGGCGGCTGCATGTGCTTTCTTCATCACATCACCCCCTATTTTTGTCTGATGTATATTTGATCAAATAATCCGCCATCATCAAAAAATCTTTTCTGCGCCTTTCTCCACCCGCCAAACGCTTGATCAATCGTCACCATATCAATCTTTTTAAACTGGTCTTTATATTTGTTTAAGACTTCTTGATTTCTAGGGCGATAATAGTTATTCGCCGCAATTTCCTGCCCTTTTTCAGAATATAAATAATCTAAATAAGCCTTCGCCACTTTCTCTGTTCCTTTACGTTTCACATTTTGATCAACGACCGCAACAGGCGGCTCCGCTAGAATACTAATTGATGGGGTGACAATTTCAAATTTGTCTTTGCCTAGTTCGTGCTGCGTTAAATAGGCTTCATTCTCCCATGCAATTAACACATCCCCAAGCCCGCGTTCAACAAAGGTCGTTGTGGCTCCGCGTGCACCTGAATCAAGGACTTCGACATGTTCATATAGCTTTTTGACAAAATCCTTTGTTTTTTCTTCATTCCCATGAAATGTTTTATCGGCGTAGGCCCATGCAGCTAAGTAATTCCATCTCGCACCGCCGGACGTTTTCGGATTTGGCGTAATGATGGACACACCTGACCGAATCAAGTCGTCCCAATCTTTAATATTTTTAGGATTCCCTTTCTTCACAAGAAACACAATGGTCGATGTATACGGTGTTGACTGATTTGGAAATTCTTTTTGCCAATCTTTTGAAAGCAGTCCGCGATCTGCAATCGCATCAATGTCATACCCTAAAGCGAGTGTTGCCACATCTGCCTCGAGTCCATCAATAATCGATCTTCCCTGCTTTCCTGATCCACCGTGAGACTGCTTGATCGTGACATCCTCACCTGTTTTGTCTTTCCAATACGTCTGAAAGGCTTGATTGTATTCCTGATACAATTCACGTGTAGGATCATACGAAACATTTAACAGCTCAACCTTTCCTTTTTGGCTCGAGGCTTCGTTTGCGTTTGAGCATGCAGTACTCGTCACAGCCAAGACGAATATAATGGTCACGACCCAGACCCATTTCCACTTTTTCATGTTATCCCGCTCCCCCGTTATTAAAAATAGTGACACCAACCTTGCCGTTTCATACGCAAAAAAGACCCTTAGCCACCTGAAATACATCACAGTCCTGTACTTCAAATTGCCAAGAGCCTTCGGTTGTCCGATCAGCTATGTATGATTGATGTTAGTCTATATATTATTCAAACTATTCACAGGTGTCAACTCTGTTTTTTTCATTTAAACAAAAAAAGAAACGCCATCTTGAAGAGGCGCTTCTTTTCCCGGGAAATGGTTTTTAATCGGCAGAAAGCTTTAAATTGACACCAACAGCGGTTCCATTTCTCGAGGAGTCAGCTACTCCAGTAAATGTCCCTGCTTTTCGATCAATGAGTAAGGCTTGCACATTTCCTATATCAATAGGTGAACTGCCAAAACGATGACCCATATCATTTAGCTTCGTTCTCACATCAAGGGGAACACCTACTTCGTAACGGTAAGAAGTTGTACTGTTTGTATAAATCCGCGGCTCTTCCACCGCATCTTGCAGCTCCATGTCGTATTCAAGCAAGTTTAGGATAGTTTGTGAAACAGAAGCAATAATAGTCGTTCCACCAGGTGAGCCCACAGTCATGACCGGCTCGTTATCTTTGAATATGATGGTTGGAGTCATACTGGATAATGGACGCTTATTCGGCTGGACTTCATTTGCTCCGCCTGGTCTTGCGTCAAAATCTGTTAGCTCATTGTTTAAGAAAAAGCCATATTCCGGAACAAGGATCCCTGTACCAAATAACTGTTCAATGGTTGTTGTGAATGACACGACATTTCCCCACTGATCGGCAACAGTAAAATGAGTGGTCTCGCCAATGGTTTTATCTTCTGGCTGCGGGACAATTGGGGATGGATTTTTTTCCTCCTCATACGCCCATGGATCTCCTTCTTTCGGGTTTTTGTTCATTTGATCTAATTGAATGAGAGAAGCTCTTTTTGAAATGTAATCATCGTCTAGTAGTCCTTTTAGTGGAACATCTACGAATTCGGGGTCGCCTGCATATGCAGCACGGTCAGCATAGGAGAGATGCATTGTTTCAGCTAGCAGCTGATATTTTTCGAATGATTTGGGGTCATATTGTGATAGATTGAAGTGATCTAGTATTTTGAGTATTTGCAGCATAAACACACCGCCTGAGCTTGGTGGAGGCATACTGGCAAGCTGGTATCCTTTATAGTCCCCCCAGATAGGCTTGTCAGTCTTGACCTCATAACGACCGAGGTCATCAGTTGTCATCGTCCCGCCAAAATCTTGGACTGTCTTTGCAAATGCTTTTGCTACTTTTCCTTCATAAAATGCTTTGCTTCCTTTTTTTGCAATGAGCTTAAATGTTTTCGCAAGACCTGGCTGTACAAGCAGATCGCCTTCTTTGAGCGGCTGATCATCTGGAAGAAAGATTGGCGCTGCGGCCGTTTTTTTCAGCTTTTCTTGATGATCTTCAATGGCTTTTGCCAGAACAGAATCGATTTCAAATCCATCCTCTGCAAGCTGAATGGAAGGCTCAATCAATTCCTTCATCGAACGGGTTCCCCACTTATCTAATGCTGCTTCGAGACCTTTTACTGTCCCTGGAACACCAACCGCATTACCGTGTGTGGACCGCTCAGCAAATGGGATGACTTTTCCCTCATCCGTTAAAAACATGTCAGGTGTTGCGCCCTGTGGTGCTCGTTCTCTACTATTGATGATGGATGTTTCTTTTGTCTTTCCATCATAAACCATCATAAAACCACCGCCGCCAATTCCAGACATCATTGGCTCTGTCACATTCAGTGCGTACTGGATGGCAACAGCAGCATCCACTGCGTTTCCACCTTTCTTCAATACATCAGCACCTACTTCTGATGCCAGCGGGTGAGCAGTAGCCACCATGCCATCTTTACCAACAGCTACTTTACTCCCATGAGATTCGTTCGCATTGACTTGGCTGACAGGCAGAAAAAACGAGAAAACAAACAGACATATGGACAAAACAGTTAGAGAAATGCGTTTCATGAACAACACCCCTTCCATATTCTTACTTTGACCTTACCGACTTCTTGACCAGAATACAATAGATTATTCTAAAATTTCAAAAATTTTCATCCTATCATCCTACATTTTCCAAATCAAACATTGTTTTTCAAAACATATGACGCACTCACTCATTAGGAATAAAGACACATCATTTCCAACGATTCAGCTTCAAGGTATAATAAACACAACAAAGAGGGGGAAAAACATTGAACAACAAATGCAGATTATTTTGGGAAGACTATTGGAAAGAGAAACCAGAAAAAGCACCTGCTGACGCGTTTGTTTCGGCGTGGGCATTCGGCTCAGATCCTGATCATTTGCTTGATCTTGTAAAGCAAGGAAAAAAAACAGCCACTTGTTCTGGACACCTTTTTTATGAAAAGGAACAGGAGCCGCTTCCACAACCCGGACAATATGCGGTCATTTTGGACAGCCAAGAAGAGCCAAAAGCCATCATTGAAATTACACATGTTGATGTCATGCCAATGAATGAAGTCCCCGTATCATTTGCACAAGCAGAGGGTGAAGGCGACTTATCTTATGACTATTGGTACAGAGAACATAAAGAATTTTTCACAGAAGCACTCCAATCATACGGTTTAGAATTCAAAGAGGATATGCTTCTTGTTTGTGAACGGTTTAAGCTGATTCATTCAGCTTCTTAGCCTTTAAGCGGCGCCAAATATGGCCCGCTTTTTTCGTTGCTTTTCCCCTTTTAGAAAAAGGTGTGTTGAGATCACATCTTTAGGTCAGAATAAGATCAAATAGAAAAAGTGAAGAAATTTTCGACTACACCTGTTTTTTTTCGACAAAAGAATATATAATTATTTGATGTGTGCATTGTCTCATTTATACAATGGAGGGTTTTTACATGTTAAAAAGGAAAAAAGACAAGTTTTCCGTCTTGTTAACGGAAATTGCTAAAAATTTAGATGAAACTGCTGAGTATTTTGTTAGCTATAAAGTAACAAATCAAACCACTCTGAAAGAATTTTCTGACACATTGAAGGAATATGAGACAAAAGGTGATAATCATGTTCATACCATGATTAAAGAGCTGAACAAAGCCTTTATTACACCGATTGAACGTGAAGACATTCTTCAATTGACGAATAGCCTCGATGATGTTTTAGATGGAATTGAGCATTTTTCCGCAACATTAGAAATTTACTCAATTACAAGCTCTGACGAACATATCGACAAATTCAGCCACTACATCAGAGAGTGTGCGAAAGAAATTTTAATCACAATTGATCTACTAGCTGAAAATCGCTTGAAAGATATTCATCCGCACGCAATCAAGATCAAAGAGATTGAACATAATTGTGACAATCTTCATCGTAAATCATTAAAGAACTTGTTTGGAAAAGAAACAGATCCAATTAAAGTGATTCAATACAAAGAAATTTACGAAACACTTGAAGAAATCGCTGATTCCTGTCAAAGTGTTGCCAACAATCTAGAAACAATCATTATGAAGAATGCGTAACGGGGTTAGTTAAACATGGACACATTACTCATCCTTACCATACTTATTGTCATTTGTGCACTTGCTTTTGATTTCATTAACGGGTTCCACGATACAGCAAATGCCATTGCGACTTCAGTTTCAACGAAGGCATTAAAGCCTAGACATGCAATCATCATGGCAGCGTTCATGAACTTCTTAGGAGCAATGACATTTACAGGTGTGGCAAAATCCATTACAAAAGATATCGCAGATCCATTTACACTTCAAAACGGCTCTGTTGTGATCTTGGCTGCTTTAATTGCGGCCATCACATGGAACTTGCTTACTTGGTATTACGGGATTCCGAGTAGTTCTTCACATGCATTAATCGGATCAATTGCAGGAGCGGTTATTGCCTCTGCCGGTTTTGGCGCTTTAAACTATTCGGGATTCATTAAAATCATTCAAGCACTTTTGCTTTCACCTATCCTAGCTTTCGTATTGGGATATATCGTGTATACCATTATCAAAATTATATTTAGAAACAACAATCTCGCAAAAACAAATAAACAATTCCGACGTGTTCAAATTTTAACGGCTGCACTGCAATCGTATACCCATGGGACAAACGATGCGCAAAAAGCGATGGGAATTATTACGATGGCTTTAATTGCAGGTAATTTGCATACAACAGACGACATTCCTTTCTGGGTACAATTCTCTTGTGCGCTTGCAATGGGACTCGGTACTTCTATCGGCGGCTGGAAGATTATCAAAACAGTCGGCGGTAAAATTATGAAAATTCGTCCAGTAAACGGAGTATCTGCCGACTTAACGGGTGCAGCTATTATCTTCGGTGCGACGTTTATTCACTTACCTGTTAGTACGACTCACGTGATCTCATCTTCTATTCTAGGTGTAGGTTCTGCACACAGAGTCAAAGGGGTTAACTGGGGTACGGCAAAACGTATGCTTGTCACTTGGGTGATTACATTACCGATTTCAGGAACTCTAGGAGCTCTTATATACTTTGTGTTAAATGCGATTCTCTAATATCAAAGACCTGTCTAACAGGTCTTTTTTTATTTGCCCACACACTTAAAACCCTTTTTCTGCAGGACATTTTTTCATGAAGCAGGGTTTCCAATCATATCCATAGAAATAAACAAGTATTCATCTGTCTATGGGAGAGAAGAACATGCTATTATTTTTTCAATTGACTGTATGGTTATTGCTAGGTGCTCTTGCAGTGTATGTATTTGCGGTTTGGCGCTTTGAACAAAAAGTAAAAGAAAAGATGTTTGCCATTCGTAAAACGTGGTATTGGATTTATGTAGCGGGAGCTGTTGTGTACTGGACAAATGACCCTTCTTCTATCTTCACCGATTGGATGCACTACTTGATCATTGCCGTATTTTTCGCATTAACTGATGCTTTCATCTTTCTTAGCTCCTATATTAAGAAACTCGGAAATCATGAGCTGGAAACCGACACCCATCAACTCCTTGAACAAAATAACGATCTGCTTCATTCTTACCTCAATAAACTAAAAACGTACCAATACCTATTGAAAAATGAACCGATCCATGTATATTATGGAAGTGTAGAGGCATATATAGAGGGAATTGAGCGGCTGATTTATTCTTTTGCCGACAAGATGAATATTCAAGCGGTGCTTTGTCCATACGATATGCAGGAACAAAAAGACGACCTGCTTCGGACACTTGACCAGCGGGCTCTTATTCAGGCGAAGCTTGACAGGCAGGAAGTATATTACGATGATTTCGGTCATTTGGTGCTCATCCCATTTTCTGTAGCAGATGCTCATTTTGTCATTAAGCTCACCTCCGATGAGATTGTCACGGAGTTCGACTATTTATTAATGACATCACTTACAACAATTTATGACCTAATCTTGCCTGACGAAGAGGAAGGTGATGAAGATGGACCACGCACTTCAAGGGGATAACAACAATCCTAAGAAAAACCCTTTTAAGATTTTAAAGAAAAAACGCCATATCAGTATGGCCGATTATAAGGTAAGCCCCCATACTGAGCGAATTTTTAAAAAGAATGAACAGCTTCTGGATGAGTATAAAAATAAAAAGGCTTGATTACACTAAAGGACGCGGAACGAAATCCGCGTCCTGCTTCCATTTTCACATAGACTTGCATACAATACACTATACGCTGCAACGATTGAGGTGCCAAAATGAAAAAGAAAATCAAACAACTGAGATATGTTCAGTTTGCCGAATATCAGCCGTCCCCATATACGAAGCGTTTAATTGAAAAGAGTGAAACAGCCATCCAATCATACAAACAGAAACACTCACTGATTTAACAGTTTAAGCAGCTTCTCCTTCGTTTTAGGACCGTATACCCCATCACTTGTCAGACCGTTCACCAGTTGAAAGCGCGCTACGGCATTCGCCGTTTTTTCTCCGTAAACACCATCGATGCCTTTATCTGCAGCCGATTTATCAGGATAAAAATAAACAGCAGCAAGTGCTTTTTGGACGAGGCGTACGTGCTCTCCCTTCGTTAGAGGCGAAGTCACCTTTAAAATCCCATCTGGCAGCTCATACATCATTTTTCCATCATTTCGATAAATTTTGAGAACCTGTCCAATTTGAATCTTGTTCGGGTCGCTAATGTTATTCCACTTCTGAAGATCTTGAACTGTGACGTCATGAGCTTTGGCAATACTCGTTAACGTATCCCCGCTTTTGACAACATACGTGATGACCGTCTCAGGCTCTCCTGCCGTTTCAATTCCTTTTTTAAATTCATCCCATGTAGCGAGAAGCAGACGCGGGCATGTTTTTCCAGACCAGTGCTGATGTGTGACCACATTCGCTAGTGGAATATGATGCTCTTTCAGCAGCTTTTGAATGAGCCATTGCGCATGTTTGACCGCTTGCTGGAAATTCCCATCTTCATTTTCACAAATTTCAATGCCGATCGACTTTCTGTTCCCATCTCCATTTCCGTCCCCTGCATGCCAGCCATTTTCATTTAACGGCAGATGCTGAAAGATTTCATGATCATCCACTGTAAAGTGCCAGCTTTCCGCTGTCGTTGGGCGTTTCACATATGCCGCATGACTTTTTGCATCCGCTCCCTTTGACGTGTTTGCTGTGTTATGCACCGTGACATACATCGGTGTCATGGCGTATCCTGGGCGGTTTCCGTTTCCAACTGGAATAAAATCTTGATAAATTTCTACCATGTTCTGCACTCCCTTTTGCTAGATTGAATTGATCTTTCTCATCCATTGGTGGCGTTCGTAAGACAACTTGTGTTTGTTTTAGTGATAAGACTATGGTAAAATTTGAATTCAATCCACTCTTTTTAGTAATGGAAAACGCAAAAATGAAGAAAAAAACAGGAATTAATTCCATTTTTCCTTGATTTTATGTTAAAATTGTTAAAAATAAGCCGATATTAAAAGTAAGTAATAGCTTCATTAGCTATTTAGTCCTATATGGACTTTTCTTTTACGCCAAAAACAGAACATACGTTTGCTTGGAGGTTTTTAAATGACTGGTTTTTTAACCCATTTAGAAGAAGAGATTAAGCGGTTATATGCCAAATTACAAATAAGCGGTCCTGCTTATAGAGACATGCAAAGGATCGCTTCTGAATTTCATGTATGGGTCCACTATGAGGATACTGGCAGCATGATGATCAAACATCAAGGTCTTTACAGTATTATATTAAACAGATCTCTATCGTCAGAGGAACAATGGCAGGATTTTGCCCACGAGCTTTGTCATGTGCTGAAGCATGCAGGCAATCATTTCAAGATGCACAAACTCTTTCGAGAACTGCAAGAGTTTCAGGCTAAACAATTCATGTATCACTTTTGTGTGCCGACCTTTATGCTGATGCAAATGAAGCTTCCAAACCTTCGGCAGCAAGCCATTTTGCACATTGCGCAAACATTTCATGTCACCTGGGCTTTCGCTGAAAAGCGGCTGGCCTTGTTCGAACAGCGGAAAGCAGGCATTCGCTTCCAACAAGAGTTTACATCTTATTTAATGAAAGCCGAGAAGGTCGCGGAAAAAGAAGCTGTTTATCAAACGTAAGCCTCTTCTGCATAGGACGACATGGTTTATCCATAAAGATTTAATACTTGCTTGAGTACATTTGTGTACCGATAAAATTGCTCATTTTGCGTTTCACGGCGATAGCGCCGTCTGAAGTCTTGAAAGAATGCTCTTCTTTGCGCCTGACTAATTTCAAGTTGTACACTTTTTCCGGTCAGACATTGATTATTAATATTGTGAGGATGTGTTCCAGAATAGCGATCAGATTCAGATAGCAGCACTGCGGGAAATCCATTAAGCGTTAAACGTTTCACTGTTTCTGCCGCTTTTTCTCTGTCTGTCCCGCCCACTAATGTTTGAAGCACCTCCGTTTCCCCGTAGCCATGGAGCGCAAACGTGTAATGATGGGCATGCACTAGAGAAAGGCAGACCGGCTCATTGAAACGTGTGCTTGTAATATGAAGCACATGATTGCCTTTCACTTTAAGGCCTTCAAATAAATACATAGAATCATCACTTGCGATTTCATGAATGAGCTCACTCACGCCAGATTCAATTCCCCCAGCATGAGGGGACAAAACCAAAAGCTGATCTCCTTTCCGCTCGTGAAGAATTTGATAGTCGATTCCCTCTCTTTCATGAGCGGCAAGCTCTTCATAACTTTGATATGTATCAATGATTTGCGTCATTCCATCTTCCCCATTTCTCTATATGAGCATAAGTCTACTGATCTTAAATTCTTTTGTAAAGGGAGTTCGCATGACCTATCGACTTAATACATCCTTAAATTTTCCTTATCTTTTCGGCTATCTGTTGAATTTTGAGAAAAAATGACCGATAATTGAAATGAATAGAACTTTTGGACTATATGAATCTTTTTGTATTCTCTCTCATAAATTAGAAATATTGTGATCTACATCTGGAGGAATTCATGTTAAAAAAGAAAACCACCATCACCTTTGTCATCTTAATCCTTAGCTTCGCTGGCATCATTTACTGGAAATGCTTTTCTCTTCAAGGCGTATCTCACGGAACCTTTATCCGCTCGATGACATCACCTGACGGAACATATATCATCAACACCTATCGACATAGCGGAGGGAAACTAAAGGAGAACGCAGTTAGAGCAGAAATTGAAAACAAACTCACCCACCGAAAGAAAACGATTTACTGGAAATACCCTGATAAAGACCCTCTCATCAAATGGAAAAATGGACAGCTTGTTCAAATTGGGCATGAATTTTTAAATGTGGTAAAGGGAGAAACATACGATTATCGCTTTGACCGTAACAAAAGAAAATAGCGTATCAAAAAAACGAATCCCTTTTGGATTCGTTTTTTACGTTGACATCACATGCTGCATGAATTCTTTCATTTCTTTACTTACGCTCGTCAGTCGTTCCACAATTTCACTAAACTCTGTCACAAGTAAAGCCTGCTCTGATGATGAACCTTTCATATGATCCATACTCTCAAGTAATGTATGTATATTAGAGGAAATCCCTTGCAGTGAACTTTCAATATTTTCTGTTGCACGTGAAGTTTCACTTGAAAGCTTTTGAACCTCACTGGCTACAACACTAAATCCAGCCCCCTCTTTTCCTGCCCTGGCTGCTTCGATTGACGCATTCAATCCTAGCAAACTCGTTTGTTTCGAAATGCCCTTAATCATTTTTGTAATATCAGATGTTTTTTTCGAGCTTTCAAGTGTTTGCTGCGTTTGTAAGGTCATTTCCTCACTTGTCGCAGAAAGCTCTTCTGAATGTGCCGCCACCACATGGACCTTTTCTTGAATACTTTGAATGATGTCATTTAATGACTCCATATATGCTTCAAGCTCTAATTGATTTTTAAGTGGAAAACCTAAAGCGAGTGCGCCAATAACCTGTTGATTTTCATCAAAAATTGGCAGACCCATTGCATTTAACGGTATTCCGTAAACCGATTCAGGCACAAACATACTTGATGTCTCACCTCTGAGCGCTTTTTTCATATTTAAATCATCTGGCTTAATGAGTTCTCCAGCTCGAATTTGAAAATCCACATCTTTCGATGGCAAATACAGCAAGAATTTCTCTCGATCAATGACACCCATCGTCACTTCGTTTTTTAAAATCTGCATCATATAAGGTGCTGCTGTCACAATACTCTGTAGTATATCCAAATTCTCTACCCCCTTATATAGTTTATCGGTCGTTCTTCTTAAATTAATAGTTACTTTTTAAAATAATCATGATGATTAGAAGAAATTCTTCATATTTACGAGTAAAAAGAAGTAATTTCCTTTCTATATTCAAACGTATATTTGCTATAATTAATGAATCAACATATGATGAAATGGTCATGTAACCATTTTGTGTATTCATTGGAGGCGCATGTTGTGACACAACCCATGAAATATGAGCGGGCAATCGTCATTGGTGGAGGTATCACCGGGATGCTCGCTGCAAAAGTTTTATCAACGTTTTATGATCAAGTTTTGATTATTGAAAAGGATGAACTGCCAGACTCTCCTGAGAATCGTCTTGGCACTCCTCAAGCCTTTCATCCACATAGAATGCTGCCACTTGGCAAGCAAATCGTTGAACGTCTATTCCCTGGTTATACAAAAGAGTTACTGGCAATGGGCGGATTTAATACAAGGGATCAAACCTCTCGATTTATCACAAAAGATGGCGAATTAACGCTCACTGATACAGAAGAAACTGCCGTCACAAGACGCGCGATGCTAGAGTGGGTGCTGATGCAAAGAATGGTAAAAGAGGACCGTGTGCAGTTTTTAGATAAACATGAAGCCATCTCGCTTCAGTTTAAAGAAGGAACAAATCAAGTCATGGGTCTCATCGTGAAGAACCGGCAAGTAAAGCCTGGAAGCATTCACGAAATGAAAGCAGACTTAGTGATTGATACGTCTGGAAGAATGTCCAAATTGCCAAAATGGCTGAAAGACGCTGGACTCACTTTACCACAGACTGATGAGTTAAGTGTGTTTCTAGGCTACAGCACAAGATACTACCAAATACCACCAGGTGCGCGGTACATGCAATCAATGGTTGTAGTTGGCCAGCCAGACAAGCAAATCCCAACAGGACTGTTTGAACGGGTTGATCATGATTTAGTAGCTGTGCTTCTTTCTGCAGCTGGCGGTTCACATTATCCAACAACGGATGCAGATCAATTTGATTCAGAAACCGCTGCACTGACCCATCCAGCGATAGCAGAAGCCATCACCCATTTAACGCCCTTTACAAAACCAAAAGGATTTAGAGTTCCTTCTTGCGTGAGACATCACTATGAACACATGCAGGATTGGCCAAGTGGATTATTGGTGATGGGCGATGCCTTGTGTACGTTAGATCCCATTCATGGACAGGGCATGACAAAGGCAGCCCTCGAAGCACAAACTCTTGACCGAATGCTCAAACAAGCACAAAAAAATGAGCGGCTGTCTTTTGAAAAGGACACATTACAACAAATGCAGCAAGCGAGTGAACTTGGCTGGTGGCTTTGTGCAATTGCTGATATGGAGTGGGACGGTGTCGAGTTAAAAGGAGAAACAACCATCCCCCACTTGACGTTCGTACAGGAATTTTTAAATCGCTACGTACAATACGCCATTGTCACAAAACAGCCTAAACGACTTGAAGCGTATCACCGGATGCATTCTTTCTTAACAGAACCGAGAGAAATCATCAACTTAGAACAGCTGCACGACATGATTCAAGCTGACCCCTCTGGAGAAACAGCCGAATGGTGGAAGCAATGGGAGCAAAAGAACGATGAAGGCAACCGAGCTTTTTTCCATGAAGCGGTTCCTGACTTCCGTCTAGAGCACTTTCTGTCATTAAATTGAATCAAAAAAGCCCCTTTAAGGGGCTTTTTCATTAACGTAATAATTGAAGTACGTTTTGCGGCTGTTGGTTTGCTTGAGCTAACATTGCTTGAGATGCTTGAGAAAGAATGTTGTTCTTTGTGAACTCACTCATTTCTTTCGCCATGTCAACGTCACGAATACGAGACTCAGCAGCTGTTAAGTTTTCAGCAGAAGCACCAAGGTTATTGATTGTGTGCTCTAAACGGTTTTGGACTGCACCAAGAGCTGAACGCTGTTTAGATACAGCGCCGATTGCTGCGTCGATTTTTGCTACTTCGGTGTCAAAGTTAAAGCCTTCTTCATTAACTACAATATCTTTTACAGTTAAAGTTTCTGCATCCATTTTGCCAATCTGTACGTTGATATTTTGCTCAATGTTTGCACCAATTTGAAATTGGAATCCTTCCTCAACGCTACCATCCAACAGATTCTTTCCGTTAAATGCTGTACGCTGAGAAATACCATCAATTTCATCCACCAAAGCAGTGAGTTCTTCTTGAATAGCTGTTAAATCTTCTGTTTGTTGAGTACCAACGTTACCCGCTTGAACTGTCAATTCACGCATACGTTGAAGAATCGCATGTGTTTCAGTTAATGCACCCTCAGCTGTTTGAATAAGAGAAATACCATCTTGTGCGTTTTTAGACGCCATTTCTAATCCGCGGATTTGTCCACGCATTTTCTCAGAGATGGCAAGACCTGCTGCGTCATCTCCTGCACGGTTGATTCGAAGACCAGAAGAAAGCTTTTCCATGTTCTTTTGCCCTGCTCCATTGTTTGCAGACAAACGGTTTAATGTGTTAAGTGCTGCGATATTGTGGTTAATTCTCATGTTAAATGACCTCCGTGTGTTTGAACCAATTGGACGTCCTTATCCAAAAGTTCTAAATTAGAATTTTTTTGTAAGCCTTACAATCCATTTATCGAACTTTAATGGAATATGTTTAACAAAAAAGGAATAAATAAGGATAAAGTCTCATTCACTATGATCGTTTCGCTAGAGTATGCCAAATTTAAAGGTCATTTTTCATGATTTATAATAGGGGGTTAAGAATCATAAGACTGGAGAAAACGCGAAGAAAAAAGCATAAAAAAAGCCCCATAAAGGGGCCTGTCATTAACGTAGTAATTGAAGTACGTTTTGTGGCTGTTGGTTCGCTTGTGCAAGCATTGCTTGAGACGCTTGAGAAAGAATGTTGTTCTTTGTGAACTCACTCATTTCTTTCGCCATGTCAACGTCACGGATACGAGACTCAGCCGCTGTTAAGTTTTCAGAAGATGCACCAAGGTTGTTGATTGTGTGCTCTAGACGGTTTTGGACCGCACCAAGTTTAGCACGTTGAGATGAAACTTGGTTGATAGCTGAATCAACAATTTTTAGTTGAGTGTCAAATCCAACATCTGTTGCATCTGCTGCATTAGTTGCAAAGGCTGTTACATCTAAATCTTTAATTGATTGGTTTGCAACGATACCACCAGTTCCATTATCAACACCTAATGCATCTGCACCCATATCTTGGATGTTCACTTTGATTTGTTGGGTTGCATTAGCTCCAATTTGGAAAACTAAAGATGGGTCAGTATTTACTGGTGGGGTAGAAGCTTTAAAAGCACCATTTAAAAGTTTTTTACCATTGAATTCTGTGCGATCAGAAATACCATCAATTTCTTCAATTAAAGCATCCATTTCGTCTTTAATTGCCGTTAAGTCTTCACCTTGCTGTGTACCAGTGTTTCCAGCTTGAACGACAAGCTCACGAACACGTTGAAGGATTGAGTGAGTTTCAGTCAATGCACCTTCAGCTGTTTGGATAAGAGAGATACCGTCTTGTGCGTTTTTAGATGCCATTTCTAAACCGCGGATTTGTCCACGCATTTTCTCAGAGATTGCTAGACCTGCTGCGTCATCTCCTGCACGGTTGATTTTAAGACCAGAAGAAAGTTTCTCCATGTTCTTTTGGCTTGCACCGTTGTTTGCAGACAAACGGTTTAATGTGTTAAGTGCTGCGATATTGTGGTTAATTCTCATTTCCTATTACCTCCATGTATTTGGGACCTGACAGACGTCCTTGTCTAAAAAAAGTCCTTTATTCTAGGGCTTATCAACCCTGACAATTAAAATATCGGTTTATTCCAAAGGATGTTTAGCTTAATTTAAGATTAATTTATTAATTTATCTGTCTAAATTCACAATTCTGTTTAATACCTTACTCCTAAATTTTATTAAAAAATTAAATGTTATCCATATTTTTTAATTAATAAATACAAAAAAGCCCCATAAAGGGGCCCGTTATTAACGTAGTAATTGAAGTACGTTTTGTGGCTGTTGGTTCGCTTGTGCAAGCATTGCTTGAGACGCTTGAGAAAGAATGTTGTTCTTCGTGAACTCACTCATTTCTTTCGCCATGTCAACGTCACGGATACGAGACTCAGCAGCTGTTAAGTTTTCACCAGAAGCACCAAGGTTGTTGATTGTGTGCTCTAGACGGTTTTGGACTGCACCAAGCTTAGCACGTTGAGCAGATACTTGGTTGATTGCAGAATCAACAATATTTAATTGCTCATCAAAACCGCCCGCAGCAGTAGCAGCTACATCTGCAAATTTAGTCACATCAATGTCTTTAACACTTTGACCAGCAACAATTACTCCAGCATTTTTTGCACCAATTGCATCCGCACCCATATCTTCGATATTAACATCAATTTGTTGAGTTGCGTTAGCACCAATTTGGAAAGTCAAACTTTTAGTAGTTGCAGGATCACCAGTATCTTTAAATGTACCATCCAACAATTTTTTACCGTTAAACTCTGTACGGTTTGAGATACCGTCTACTTCTTCTTGTAGAGCTTTAATCTCATCTTGGATTGATTGAAGGTCAGTACCTTTATCTTGTGTACCAGTGTTTCCAGCTTGTACGACTAGTTCACGAACACGTTGAAGGATTGAGTGAGTTTCAGTCAATGCACCTTCAGCTGTTTGGATAAGAGAGATACCGTCTTGTGCGTTTTTAGATGCCATTTCTAATCCGCGGATTTGTCCACGCATTTTTTCAGAGATGGCAAGACCTGCTGCGTCATCTCCTGCACGGTTAATTTTAAGACCAGAAGAAAGCTTCTCCATGTTCTTTTGGCTCGCACCGTTGTTTGCAGACAAACGGTTTAATGTGTTAAGTGCTGCGATATTGTGGTTAATTCTCATTTCCTATTACCTCCATGTATGTGGGACCTGACAGACGTCCTTGTCTGAAAAAAGTCCTTTATTCTAGGGCTTATCAACCCTGACAATTCTATTATCGGATGTGTTTATAGGATGTTTAGCAGATTTTTTAAAAAATACCGCTTTTTTTCATGACGTTGATCCTAATTTTAACAATTTTATCAAAATAAAAGCTGCTGATCTATTATCAGCAGCTTTACAATTTATGAATATCAGTATTGTTTGATATCAAACATTAAGATATTTTGGTACACGACGTAATCCTTCTTACTTGTGAAAGGTCCTTTATTATGTTCATCATTGATTTCATAGAAATTCATCCCAATTCCAAAACTTCTTTCTTTATACCAGTTAAAAAAATCGTTGATTTCTTTCATTGAAAGCAAATAATCCTTTTGAAGCCCATTTATCATCGTAATTGAAAGTATACCTTTTGTTGCTTCTTCACCAGGTTTTGTTCCGTCTTGATCCTTTGGTTCTTCGGTTGTGCCGTCACCTGGCTTTGTTCCGTCTTGATCTTTTGGTTCTTCGGTTGTGCCGTCACCTGGCTTCGTTCCGTCCTGATCTTTCGGTTCTTCAGTTGTGCCGTCACCTGGCTTTGTCCCGTCCTGATCTTTTGGTTCTTCGGTTGTGCCATCATCTGGCTTTGTCCCGTCTTGATCTTTCGGTTCTTCGCTTGTTCCATCACCTGGTTTTGTTTCATCCTGATCCTTAGACACTTTTTGAAGATCTTTTAATGAAATTGAGATTACAGATTTAAAATTGTTTTTGACAGAATAACTACCAATTGATTCAGCATAATCTCTTCCACCAATAACATATAATTGATCATCAGCAATAACTGCCACAGATCCAACTCTACCTTCAGGGATTTCATATAAAGAATCTTGGACTTGACTAGTTTGTGGATCAAATATCTGGACTTGTTTTAATAATTTACTCGATCTATCTCCAATTCTCTGACCACCAATCATAAATAATTTATGATTGTATGTCGCATATGCAGCTTCATAAGCAAAAGAATTTAATTGAATATCCTTTAAGCGTTGCCACTTCCCTAGCGTCATATCATATTCTAAAATATCTTTATCATTCGTTCGGCTAACATTAGCCTCACCACCAGCAATGTATAACTTTCCATTTATCTCTGCAATACTTCTCCCTTGACGAGAAGTTAATTGAGAATTATCTAAGCTTTCCCACTCTCCACTTACCGTATCATAGGAGTAAAAATTTACTTGAGAGCTTGATAAAGATGCCACTATAAAAATTTTTTCTCCAACTGTAACTGCTCTTAAGGAACCATTTATATAGGATGTATATATAAATTTCTCAGGCATCTGAATCGGTTCTTCTGTCCATTGATCTAGTTCCGTATCATAAACATCGATGGTTTTGTGAACTGTTTTAGTTGTATCAGTAAGACCGCCAATAACATAGATTTTTTTACCTACTGTTGCGTAGGCAGCTCCTGTTCTTAATCTAGGCATACTTGCTTTTTCTGACCACAAATCAGTTTTAGGATCATACATATATGTCGAATTGTTGAATTTAGACTGCTGACTTGCTCCACCGAATACATATATTTTCCCCTCAACTACTCCTACACTTGCTCCGATACGCTCTTCCGGTAAGTCCGCTCGCTTCGTCCACCCATTTGTTTCAGCAGCATGAGCTTTTAACGGATGAATTGTGACCATCATAAAAATGGTCAAAAGCACTAAGAATAAACCTTTTTTCATTATTTCATTCCTCCAAATCTTAAATATCCCTCCTTTTATCGACATATTTGTAATAAAATTTAATTTTTATCATTGTACACCAGAACAAATATCCTCAAATTGCACCTGTTATTTACCCTCACACATACATCACCGGCGTTGATATTTTAATAATCTTTCCGCCTCGACGGTAAAATCTTGGGACGCGGCGGCTTAAGGTGGCGATGACTTCGTAGTTGATCGTATTGAGCATTTCGGCGATTTCATCGACAGAAATTTCTCCGCCCTTTTGACGGCCGTAAATAACAACTTCTTCGCCTTGCTTTGCTTTCATTTCTCCTAAACTGATCATCGTCATATCCATGGTGACGCGGCCAGCAATCGGCATTCGTTTTCCACGGAAAAGCATAAATCCTCGATTGGATAATGCTCGTGAGTACCCATCTGCATAACCGATTGGTATGGTTGCTATTACTTCATCAGGTTTTGCTACATAGGTTGCCCCATAGCTGACGGTCCTTGGCTTTGTCACCATTTCCTTCACGAATGCAATCCTTGCTTTTAAACTGAGAGCGGGCTCCAGCTTAACAGCGTCTAAACTCTCAATGTATTGCGAAGGGTACAGTCCATATAATCCGATGCCGAGCCGAATCATATCTGCGCTAAATTCAGGAAATGCGATGGCAGCCGCTGTATTGTTCATATGTACTGTCGGCAGTGTAATGCCTTGTTTTTTTAAGAAACGAAGAAAATCAATAAAAATGCTGTGCTGCAGCAGTGTGAAATCAGGGTCAGGCTCATCCGCAGTGGAGAAATGCGTAAATATTCCATCCCACCTCAGGTTTTCACTCTTTTCAAGCGCCTCCACCACCTCTAACAGCTCTTCCTTTGTCCGTACACCTAATCGTCCCATCCCTGTGTCAACATTGACATGAATCCCAAGGCGATGCTGACTTTCTTCTTCCTCTAAGATCTCATTTGCTTGAACAATCCAGTCTTCTCGAAGGCCGGATAGGTCAATTCTCCAGGCTGCAGCCCTTTTCACACAGTCGAGCGGGGTAAATCCAAGGACCAGAATCGGTGCTTCAATTTTTGCTCTCCGCAATACAATGCCTTCTTCCAAGCTGGCAACCGCAAGCTCTGTCGCACCGCTTTCTAGTGCCTGCCTCGCTACTTCAACTGAACCGTGTCCATAAGCATTCGCCTTTACGACAGCCATGATCTTGCTTTTCCTTGGAATATGCGCTTGAATGGCTTCGATATTTCTTTTAATCGCGTCAAGATTGACCTCGATCCAGACTTCCCTGCAAAGCTTTTGCATGTATGTTTCCTCCAGTCATTTCGATATCAATGTTCGTTTTCGTGTCTAGTCTATCTTTATTCATTTTTGAGAAAAACATTCAACCGCAATGATTGAACCAGCTTTTGTCTTGATGGACATAAAAAAGAAACCACCTCAAATGGTGATTTCTTCTTTATGGGACAGTCATTTATTAAACCGCAGATTTCATCATTGAATCAATTTCATGATAAATCTCCTTCAGATTTTCTCGTTCAGTCAAATATTCGGCGTCACTCTTACGAACAGGCACATCAAAAGCCAGAAAGGTGAGCGTGATCGTTGATGATTCCTGATCATTCATAGTTAATCTCAATTCAAGTGTCGAGATCTCTTCATTATTATCACTCTCAACAGATTGTTCAATCGGCACACCATCTTCTAACATGTCAACTTGTTTCAACTCTTTCATGGAAAGCTCAGTAACATCAAACCTGAATTTTCGAGATGAGCTGCCAGGTTGATGTGTAATAAAGCGCATGACCTTTCGCACATCATCAATCGCAAAGCCTTTATCCACATTTTGCGAAAAGATGTATGTTGAAGCCTGAAAACCGTCTTCTTGAAAAAGCATCATCATTTTATCTAATAATATGTTTGGATCATTCTTTTCTTTTTGTCTTTGCAATCTACCAGCTATGAATAAAATGACCATTCCCCCGATGATGCTGAGAGCCGTCCCCAACCCATTCCCTACATCTACGAAAACAGTAAAGCCTAAAATAGCAACAATATAAGCGATTACAATACCTATGATAAATACCACACCGAGCTCCTCCTGTCATGAATCTTCATTGTTATATTGGTTTAGCCATAGTATATCTGGATTTTGATTGAAAAAAAATCTACTATAGACTAAACAGATACTACATTCATTTCACTTTTTAAATAGAAAGGATTTTTATGATGAACCTCTACACGACAGACGAAATCATTGATGCTCTTTTTAAAGCATGGTCTTCTCAATCTAGTTCAAAATGGAGTAAAGACAACCCGGCAAACGGACAATGTGGCGTCACTTCTTTAGTCGTACATGATCTTTTAGGCGGAAAAATAAACAAAACTGCATTACCCAATGGATGGCATTTTTACAACGTAGTGAATGGAACAAGAATCGACTTTACTTCTTCACAATTCTCTGAGGAAATCGTTTATATGGATGTACCTTCAAATCGAGAAGAAGCATTTCAAGATACGAATGAGGATCAGTATCGTTATTTAAAGGAGCGAGTCGTAGAATATTTAAACATATATTATCATGAAAACAGACCATAAGAGGTCTGTTTTCATTGCAGTTCGATAAAGTGTTTAAAAGATAGGTAGTAAGAACTCACACACGCCTTCTTCTTCTCTATATCGCTCTATGATAGGTTCCTGACGCATGTTCAATTGATTGTTTTGGATCATTTGGGGCAATTGTCTCCAGAACAAATTCACTTTTTCGGTTGTATGTGTCACTGTAAACACAGCATACGTTCCCCCTTCAAAATGACCAGTCTGAACCATTTGATCTTTTGAGAAATCTCTATTTGTCATAAGCATGAGATCGTATCTGCATCTTTCTGATGTTATTTTCTCAGGATCATCTTGAAGAACACCATATATACCATATTCCTTTAATTCATCATTTAAATGATGTTGCTTGATCCATTTTTTAAATCTCTTCATCATCTCAAAATTCTCTTTGCTGCCATATGATCCTATATTTCTCATATACACCATTTTCATATTCGTTAACATTTCAATTTTGTCATTCATGATTTCCCTCCAATTTTTATTGGAAGACTGGCCAATCATTCCTTACAACCAACGGTAACATCCTTTAAAATATAATGCAGTAGGATATTAAAAATAATTGAATGTATGATGGAAAATACATATTTTTTCAAGATTTGAATCTTTAAAATAAAAAAGAACGGACAACGGCCGCTCACTTTCTATTACGATTCATTTTTTTGAGGCTTAGCACATTGAAAACTAAAAAAGCCATTGAAAAGGCTTTTTTAGTTTAAGCAAAATAACCGATACTAGATGTATGTCCTCTTTGGGCTTCATTATGGATATCGTTTGACGAAACATAGCTAAAAGCACCTAACACACTGACAATTATAAATACGGTTGCTACTGACTTAAATTTCATAAAGACAGTCTCCCCTTTTAATTTGGTGTTGGAAATATAGAATCTTCTCATAAAATTCGTTTGAGCGTTCTATATCTCCTGCTTTATTATAATGCTTCGCTGCATCTTTCGCTAAATCTTCAAGATTTGCAAAAAAAGACTTTGATTCCAAATAAGCCATTGACTCTGTTATACGATTCACATTGTTATCTATATATAGTGATTTCAACATAATGAATGTATTTATAAAAATATCATCCTTTAATTTTTCAGCTAATTCAAACCCATAGTTTAATGCATATAAACCTAAATCACTCTGATCATTTTTAAAGTATGATTTTGTCAACATGACCAGCGGATCAAGAATTTTGTTTAAATGCTCATAACCTTGTTCTTTAAACGAATGAATAGATTCATTAAAATATTTAATTGCCATTGAAAGGTCGTTATGATGAAAATAACTCAACCCTAAATTATAGAGTGCTGATCCTTTTAATCGTTTTGTTGAGTTGTCGGCGGCTTTTTCTAGTGCGTGTTGAAAATGGGGTATTGCTTTTTCGGGGCAGCCCATATCTATATAGTTCAATCCGATTACAAAAGAACATTGTATTTCTCTTACAGTGTATGTATCTTTTTCTCGATAACATTCTATCGCCTGTGCGATATGGTGCATGGACATGTGGGTTTGTTTCATGTGGTAATAGATTTCAGCCATCTTGTAATTGAACTCGGCCCGTTCAATATCGTCACTGACAAGAGACAGCTTTTTTTCTGCCCGTTTATAGAAGGTAATCGCATTTAGGTATTCATAGTTTTCAAATTCATACATGCCGTAGAAAAAATTGAAGTAATACTCGAGTAATCCTGTTAATTTCTCTTGGTCCCTTTTGATCTTCATTGCGAGCTCCTTGAAGTTGGCCCGCTCTTTCCCATTTTCTAAAGGATTCAAGTAATCAAGCATTAATTTATGTCTGAACTCCATGAGTGAGAAATACAATAATAAATCTTGATTTTCTTCCATATGATCAAGCATTGATTTGATTTCCTCTTTATATGCTTCGGCGTCCGGTACGTTAAATCTTTGAATATGATAATACCATTCATTGATTTTCAAACCGACGTGAGAAGAAAGCACTTTCTCCATCAGCCCCTACCCCTTCCTCTATTTTCCCTATAATGACATATATTATCATTTTATGAACCATTCGACACCGAAAAGAAACCGCAAAAAAGCCCTATAAAGGGCCCTGTGAATGATAAGATAAAAAGACTTCTATTCATAAATAAGCACCCAGTATTCCGCCCCAGGTTCTCCTTCTTCTACAACAGCCTTCCACCCTCTTTTTTGATAAAAAGATAAAGCTTTGTGATTTTCGGAGACGCATTTGAGGGTGACCGGTGTTCCCAAAACTTTTATCGCTTGTTTGAGCAGCAGATCGCCTGCCCCTTGGCCCGCAGTTTCTGGATGTACAAACAAGAGGTGAATAAAACGATCTGGTACATATAGAGAAATGAAGCCGAGGATTTTATTGTTCTCCTCAGCTAAGAAAATTTGCTCTTCCTGCGTATCTTGATCAAAATCTTGCAGATTGAGTTCTTCTGGATTGAGCCAGTGAAAGCTCTGGCGTCGGGATTCTAAATAGATTTGTCTTAATTCTGGATAATCTTCTATGCTTGCTTCTCTAATCAACATCGCAACATCCCCTATGTTTTTATTTGAATGTTAATTCTCCTCTAGAACGCGTTTTGCCTGCATTATCCCTGCCAGTAACAATTGATCACTGAAATGCGAATCATTGACAGCACGTGCAAGAGCGATTGTACCAATCATGCTGCTTACTAGTGCGTAACTCTTAGAGAGATCTATGTTTCCTGCATCAGCTATAAACATCATAAATCGTTTCAATTCATCTGTATAGGCTTTTTGTACCTCATGCGATAATTGAGAAATCTCCCCTGCGAGCGCAGGCAGTATACAACCGACCTCCGTCTGATCGCGGTGAACAGAACTTAAATAGAATTCAATGATCGTCTGAATTCGAGGCTGGTCTGCTTTCTTGTCTGCAACACTTTGCAGCAGCTTGATCGTATCATTAATAGCAAAATGAAAAGTCTCTATGACCAACTGATCCTTGTTCTTAAAGTGAGCATAAAACCCTCCATGAGTTAGACCTGCCCCTTTCATAATAAATGGCAAACTAATATTACGAATGCCATTTGTTCGAAATGCTCGTGCAGCACTTGCAATGATTTGCTCTCTCACTTTTGACTTATGACCTTTCGGATAAGGCATTTTCTCACTCCCCTCCTTCACTTTAACTCTTTCTAAGTGTATTTATCAAAATATTATATTCATCATATTATCATGTGTCAATTGACTGGAAACCATCTTTCCTCACTCAAATGGAATTGACTTCTCCAAAATATGATGACTATAATATATTATGAACATCATATTTTAAAAGCGGAGGTGCAAGAAATGATTCATTTAGAAACAGTAGATACATTAGTAATTGGATCAGGTCCGGGAGGCTACGTGGCTGCATTACGTTCAGCTCATCTCGGCATGAAGACAGCGATTGTAGAGCGTGATCAGTTAGGTGGAGTATGCACCCATGTAGGCTGTATCCCTTCTAAGGCGCTAATAGCAGAAGCAGAGCGGTTCAAACTCCGCACACAATGGGGTGGTTTTCAAGAAGGCGGCTCTTTCAAGGAAGCTCAAGCGTTCAAAAAAGCTGTTGTGGAAAAACAAGCGGGAGGCGTCCAATTTTTGTTAAAGTCAGCGGGAGTTACCATACTGGAAGGCGAGGCCAGCTTGATCGATCAGCATACAGCGGTCATTCAACATTCTGCAAAAGGTGAGAAGCGAATCAACTTCAAACACCTTATACTAGCAACCGGCTCCCGTCCAATTGAAATTAAATCACTCCCTTTCGGAGGTCGTATATTGTCTTCAACTGAAGCACTCTCCCTTCCCGAGACCCCTAAAAGCCTTGTCGTAGTTGGGGGCGGGTATATTGGTGTTGAACTAGGGCAGATGTTTGCAAGATTTGGAACAAAAGTCACCATCTTGGAAGGTGGCAATCAAGTATTGCCTGGCTTTGAAAGTGAACTTGTCTCGCCTGTCGTTCGTCAATTGAAAGAAGATAACATCACGCTGATTACAGGAGCAAACGTCACAGATGCCGAGCAGCATATGAGCGGAATTGATCTTCATTATGAGAAACAGAAAGAAAGCTACACGGTGAAAGCGGAATATGCCCTAATTACTGTCGGAAGAAAACCGAATACAGATGGAACATTAGGTCTTGATTCTATCGGGTTGTCTATTCCCCCTCACGGACGTATTGAAATTGATGAACAATGCAGAACATCCATCCCGCACATATATGCGATTGGTGATATCACCGAGGGTCCTGCTCTGGCTCATAAAGCTTCCTATGAAGCGAAGGTTGCAGCAGAGGCAATCGCTGGTAAACCTTCTATTATAGATTATAAAGCGATCCCACTTGTTGTTTTTTCAAGTCCAGAATTGGCGAGTGTTGGACTAAGCGAAACAGATTGCAAGCAACAATCCATTCCGACTGTCATTGGGAAAGCAATGTTCTCCATTAATGGCCGAGCGCTTGCATTAAAAGAACCAGAAGGTTTTGTGAAGATTGTAGCCCATGCTGAATCTGGTCTTATTCTAGGGGCACAAATCGTAGGTGCTGAAGCATCTACTCTTATATCAGAACTAGCACTCTCTATAGAAATTGGCGCTACAGCAGAAGATTTAGCAATGACGATTCATCCTCACCCAACATTAGGTGAAATGATCATGGAAGCTGCAGAAATGGCCACCCGTAAAGTTGAAAAATATCTTGCACGATAAATGGTTCAGGTGCAGCTTCTAAAAAAATAATCGCCATAGCCTATTTATTTAGGAATAGGCTATGGCGATTTCCATTGTGCAATTATATAAAAGAGCCGATCAATTGATCTTTAATTGGATCCCACTTCGCGTTTTTTACCGAGATTCATGGATAACTGAACGCCAATCATCAGCATGACGATGACAAGCATTGCCACAATGGAAGCATAAAAATGTCCGCTTAGATCGAAAACCAAACCTATGAAAAACGGACCGAATCCACCCACGATGTACCCGCCCATCTGCGACATCGCGGACCAGGTCCCAGCTTCCTCCGGAGTACTCGTCTCCATAATCGGGAGCATAAGCGCTAAAGGAAATAATCCACCTGCACCCATACCTAGGAAAATGACGGCTGGCAAGATCGGCATTGGCAGAAGAAGAATGATAAGCCCAATGAGTTCAGACAGACTGCATAAGATGAGAAATAATTTCGGTTTTCCTAATCGAGTAACGACCGCTGGAACGAGTAGTGCCACCGGTATCTGAATGAGTGTAAATATGGTCAGAAGCATGGCAGCATATTGCGGACTGTTTCCAAAGCTAAGAGCAATCGGTGAAATCCATGCCGTCAAAGAATAAAACATACTGGACATAAAGCCAAAGAACAAGGTGAATTGAATGGCCTTTTTATTTCTCAGCGGCAATTTTAACGGCAAGGTTACAAGGTCACTCTGCTCATATCTGCGAGCTAAACCTACCCATAGAATAAGGGCAATCACCCCTAGAATAGCCCAGCAGGACAATGCAAATGGAAGATGATGCTGACTGCGCAGATAAATCGGAATGGTGAAGCCGGAAGCGAGCGCTGCACCTATTGTCATCGAAATTGAATACACACTGACGATACCAGGATTTCTCGGGAAATATTTTTTAATAAAACTAGACAATAAAGGACCCGCAAAGCTAATCCCTATCCCTCCTGCAAACGCAGTCATGAGAAGGATAGCAACCGATTGGCTTGTACCACGCAGTGCGGTGGCAATCGTGATAAGCAGAATTGAGAAAAACAGCGTTCTTTCTAAACCAAAACGCCGGCTGAGTATCGTCGCAACAGGAGCAAATACCCCCATACAAAGTACAGGCAAAGTGGTCAAAAGACTTGCTGTCAGTGCGTTTACGCCAAGCTCCGATTGGATCATGCTCATCATGGAAGCTACGGAAGTAATGATCGGACGTAAGTTTAATGCCGCTAAAAATAAAGCGGCTAAATAATATATTTTTTTCATCAATACCCTTCTTTCTCTCTCATCTTGTTAAGGTTACTTTGAGTATAAATCTGCTGCATTCATTGATCAATACAATAAATCGTATTATGATGATAGGAAAAGACTATCGTTTATGAAAGGAGGACAAATGGATACCCGGCATATTACCTATTTTATGGCTGTATATCATCATTTGCATTTTACAAAGGCTGCTGAGCAGCTAGGCATATCACAGCCTACACTTAGCCAGCAAATTCGACTGCTTGAAGCAGAAGTTGGGATGCCGCTCTTTGATCGAATCGGCAAAAAAGTCGTGGCCACCGAAGCTGGTTCGCTTCTTTATCAATATGGCATGAAAATGCTTCAAGCTGAAAGAGATGCAAAAAATGCGATGAAAGAACTATTATCAGAAAAACGAGGAACCGTTCGTCTCGCAGTACTCCCATCCGATCTTGATTTTCAGCTGGTTCCACTTTTTGTAGAATTTAAAACCCTTTATCCCGAAACCAATCTGAAGGCATATTCAAATATCTTCGTTCGTGAAGAAGTCCTTTCACATAAAGTAGACCTCGCCATCGGACTGCGAGGGCCTGCGGATAAGCGTCTCGTTCAAATTCCACTTGGAAGTGAGCCTTACGAATTATTTGTTCATTCAGAAAGTGATTTGGCTCAAAAAAGTGAAGTGACATTAAAAGAGCTGGCTCAGCATGCGTTGGTCATGTATCCGAAGGGATATCTTGGAAGAGATTTAGTAGATGACGTATGTAAAGAACAGGGTGTTGAACTGGACACTGCCATGGAGGTTGGGTCTGCATCTTCGCTATTGCAGCTGGTTGAAGCGGGAATCGGCGCAACCATTCAGCCAAGAGGATTACTAAAACAACATTCGACGTGGCCCAATATTGTTTCGATTCCTATTGCTGAGCCAGCACCTGTCCGTCACTTGGAATTAATTTATTATGCAGATCGATTTGTCAGCAAAGCACAACAGCAGCTATCTGAATGGCTGATAGACTTTTTCAAATCAAGAACAAATTAAAAAGTGAGGTTAACACATGAAGAATGCAAACAGCATATTTACAAGAACAAACCGAGTTGTTATTCGCCAATTCGATAGACAGGATATTGAAGCATTTTATCAATACCGAGCAAATCCCACAATTGCAAAATTTCAATCCTGGGAAAACTACACATACGAAGATGCTGAAACATTTGTTCAACATCAAATGACACAAAAACCTAATCAACCGGGGACGTGGTTTCAATACGCTATTGCCTTATCTGACTCCAATCAGCTGATAGGAGATTGCGCCATTCATACGCTTGACAGTGAGCCAAGAATTGTTGAAATAGGTTTTACACTCGCGCCTGAATACCAAGGAATGGGCTATATTCATGAAGCTCTGAGTGCAATTTTCGAATATATTTTTATAACACTAAACAAACATAAAATCATTGCCTTTACCGATGTGCGCAACGAAAAATCCATTCGAGTGCTGGAACGTTTAGACATGAGACGCGAAGGACATTTGCTGCAAAATTATATGTCTAAGGGACATTGGGTTGATGAATATCAATATGCCATGCTTCAATCTGAGTGGGCCGCTAAGCGTCATTAAACATTTATTTCCTATTCAAAATTCCTAAATAAGCGCTCCATGGACCCACATCGGCTCGATATCGTTCCGCCATGACCCGAACAATCTGGGACATATGTGTGAAGTCATGGACAACCCACGCAGAAAGTAATTCGCTCACTTGCACGACCCCAAACTCCGGATGAACGCCCTTTTTCTCTAAATCAAGGCCTGAATGTGTCATACGCTGAATGTATGCCACATTCTCCATCCGCACATGATGAAACTCAGAAAGTGCTTGTTCTATCTGTCTTTCAGATTGGTTCAAATGGGAGTAGCGGTCAAACGCAGGAAATGGTGTATTCTCTCCATCAGCAAGAATCACATTTAATCGAGGAATCCAATTGAATTTCTCTGCTTCAATCAAATGTTCAATGACTTCAACTGGATTCCACGTTCCCTCCCCTTCCCGGCTGTGAAGCCAATCCTTCGATAAACCCGACAAAAGACTTTCTAACGTGTGAGGAGTTCGACTCAACATATCCAAAGCTTCATTTAAATTGAAATTCATGTGGTTGCTCCTTTATCCATTTTCTTTATTCTAATGGATTTTGGATAGATTGTAACTCATACCTCAAGACAGATAAAGGTGCTTATGCCTTTTATTTTCTTTGACTATGGATCATTTGATCGATCAACTCAAACATTTTTTTCATGAATTAGATTAAAAAAAGCCCTTTTCAGGGGCTTTTTTTGGATTCGTTCTGATTGATTAGCTCTCGTTTGCCAACATGTACGCTGCAGTTTCATGCATATCTTTCAATCCTGATCTCTGTGCGTACTCGGCCACAGTGATCGCACTTGTCGTCAGAAGTTCTATTATATGTTCATCCATTCCTGGCCAAGTTCTCCCGCCTGCTTTTTCATACGCATGGATAAGTTTTGTTAACCCTTCTTTCCCAAAGAGAAGCTGATGCGACAAAAAGTCTACAGATACATCACCAATCCCCACTTCAGACCAATCAATCACACCCGTCACACATTGATTTTCATCAATCAGAATGTGGCCAGGATGCAAATCTCCATGCTTCACTCCCACGAAAGGCGGCCATAAAGAATCTTTAGCTAGCCAATCTTGCCAGCGCTCCCATAAATCGCTGTTAATGGTGTATTGCGATTTGACACGTTCCATTCGCTGTTTCATTGATCCTCTTAATTCATGAGCACTGAGCATCTCCACACCGATTGTTTTAAAAGGCTGTTGATCTAAGGAATGTACATTCGCTAGAACTCTTCCTAATGATTCGTAATAGGCGTGCGGTACATTCGTTTGGTCAAAACTCCACACATACGATTGCTTCTCCACATCAATACTAGCCGCCGGTACCCCCTCTAATTGTTTATAAGCAATCAGACTTTCTGTAAAGATAGACCACTGAGGGACCTGAAATTGAACCTGCTTACTCATATGATCTAATGTCTTTTTTTCTTGTAAAGTATGTTTCATTGATTCAGGTCTGCGAGGCACTCTTAATATCCATTGATCACCATGAAAATCTTTGACATGTGCGACACGGAAATCAACACCTGATTCATTTATTTTGACGGTATTCTCTGAAATATCTAATCCGTGATGATTGGCTAACTGCTTTAATTCTAGTCTATTCATATTCATTCCTCCAATTGCTCATTTAATCATGATCAATAGGCATCATTAATATCATCACAAAAAACCACAAAAGGCTACTTTATGTGGTCAGAGTAAACAAAGCTAGACTTATGCCTTTCTTTGTATTATAAAAACATACAAAAAAGACAGAACAATTATCTGCCTGTCTTCTAGTGAAATTGCATACTTTCCCGCTGAAGATCATTAAAAATGTGCAGACTACCCCGTTTACTCCGTTTGATGAAAACAGAGCCTTTGAACATATAAAATTACTGATTGTTCAAAGTTTGCTGGCGTAATCTTCCTGCATGCATCATCTTTAACCATCCTCCTCTTTGTCATATAAAAGCTACTATACTTTATTTAAATATGACTTTCAATAAGATTACAAAAAGAAACCCTTTTTCAGGGGCTTTTATTCTTTCACTATCTTTTTTTCACTGGATGAATGTCTTCTCCCAAAAAAGCGGTATTAGGCTCACCACTATTTTCTAGAAACTCCGCTATTTCTTTCAGCTCTTGATTGATACGGTCATTCCTTGGCATATCCGGGTTTAACAGAAGGATGGAGTGAATCGTTGTCGCTGCTTCATTCAAAACATGTTGATCTTTTATCGGTTGGATGCATTGTTTCATACGGTCGAAAAACCATTCAATCTCTTCAATTTCTTCCATCGGATAATGTGCCATTTTAAAAAGATTTTGCTGACGAAGGTCTTGTCTCTCAAAAATTTGTTCAAGCTCTTCTTTACTGACATACAAATCCGAGGATTCCTCATCAATCTCTACTACCTCGACCATCACATCTTCAGCTGTATATAACTGCTCAATAAAATCATCGAAAGTATCCGCCAGCTTAAAATCGACTCCCATTTCTAAATCAAAATAGTGAATAGGCGGGTGTCCATTCGTTTCTCGATAATCCATTGCGATCCATGTATCTTCCTCTCCGCTGATGATCACAAGTCCCTCCGGCAGCTCCAATTCATCACTTAACTGGGAACTATTCATGATGCCATCATCTTTGGCGATTCCTCTTAGATGGTCAAATTGAACATGATCCTCAGCCCATGAATTCGGTTGTTCCGTTGGAAACGCATTACGAACTGTAAAGCCACCATTCCATTCTAAGATGAGCTTTTTATATGTATCAGGTAAAGCGACACCAAGTCTTCCCTCTGCTTCACGAATTTTTTCCTCATCTATCTTTTCTAACGTGAAAGGACTCGCTTCTTCTTTCTCCCAAAAAGGTTTCAAAGTGGATGCCTCCCTATATCTATTGAGATAAGTATAACATTGACCAACTATTCATTTGCCATTCTACTTCATAAAAAAACAGACTATTAAAGTCTGTTTTAATCTTGTCTATACGTTTTCAGAGGTTGTATTTCGATCAATGATAGTCGTATTTCGATTTGATTTTTGTTGTTCCTCCATTGTTGTATTCCTAATTGATTTTGTTTCAATGATTTTCAAAGTTTCTGCTGTTGAAACACTTAACAATACAATGGATACAATGACTAGTAATTTTTTAATAATCATACAGACACTCTCCTTTTTGAATATCATTTTGAGCTTTAAGAGCCTTATTCGGCAGCTTTTTCAAAGTCCCCCTTTTTTACAGAAGATAATCCTATAATTTGAGCAAATGCCTCGACATAGACATATAGTTGCTTTTCCTCAAAATAATCTAGCACTTCTTGAATGGTTTTCTCATTAGCATTTATATAAATCGCTTTTAAAGCTTTAAATAACATCAAACACAACGAATCATTTCTCTCTAAGGAGCACTTAAGACCATCTTCTACGAGTGGAGCGGCTTCATCATGTTGACTAGACTTATACAACGACCAACTTAAACTAAATAGGGTGATTGGTTTTATATCAATACTTCGTGGTGTAATAATGTCTAAAACTTCTCTGTAGCGTATGATTGCTTCAGTGTACTTTTGTTGTTGATCATATGTATTCGCTATGTTCAATAGAATTTTAGCAATTAACATATTATCGGCGAGCTCTTCTGCTATAGAAAAAGCTGATAATAAATGAGTAGGTCTTGATCCTCTTCTATTCGCTCTATTTCCCGTTCGACTTCAGCTTTCAAAATCTCTGCATCAGGTACACTGAATTGCCGAATCATTTTATACCATTCATTTATTTTCACACCAACATGTGAAGAAATCACTTTCTTCATCCCTTATTCCCCTTCCAATAAATTCCTTTATATTACATTTATTATCACATACAAGAGATGACAAAGCACCGAAAAGAAACCGCAAAAAGAACAATCGAGAAACAGAACATGATTTTACACACACACATCATTTACTTAGCACTTTTACAATTTTCTCAAACAATAAAAAAAGCAAACTTGTATAAGTCTGCGGCTAATTAGAAATTTGTCATGATAAAATTATTATCGCATCTTGAGAAATATATATTTCATGATAAAATACATAAAGAAATATTAATTTCTTATACATATAACACATTTGGAGGTTATCTTTATGTCTAGTCAAGAAAGTTCATTATTATCAGCCAATGCTCAAACATCTGCAGAACTATTTAAAAAAGCATGTGAAGTAATTCCTGGTGGAGTAACAGCAAATATAAAATATTTTAGCCCTCACCCATTGATGATGGAAAAAGGAAACGGTAGTAAACTTTTTGATGTAGACGGAAATGAATACATTGATTATCTTTTATGTTATGGCGCCCTCATCTTAGGCCATGGACATCAGCAAGTCTTTAACGCTGTAACAAAGCAAATGATGGAGTCTGGGACAACTATTTTTGGTACACCTCATAAAATGGAAACAACTATGGCAGAAAAATTAGTTGAACTATATCCTGGTATTGATATGGTTCGTTATACTAATTCCGGGTTAGAGGCAACACTTTTAGCTATTCGCACTGCAGTTGCATACACAGGAAAACAAAAAATCGCAAAATTTGAAGGTCATTATCACGGTGGATATGATCAAGTACTCGTCAGTGTTAATCCTGATATAGATGAATCCGGAGATGCTACAGCTCCTAAAGCAATAGGAGAATCCCGAGGTTTACCAGATTACTATCTTGAGAACACAGTGATTTTACCTTTTAATGACTTGGAAGCATCAGAGAAAATTTTAAGAGCACATGCTCATAAGTTAGCATGTGTCATTTTAGAACCCATCCAAGGTGGATTTATTCCAGCTGATCAAGATTTTATGACAGGTCTACGTAAGATTACGGAAGAATTAGATATTGTATTAATTTTTGATGAAGTAAAAACAGGATTTAGGGTATCACTAGGTGGCGCACAAAAAGTTTATGGGATTAAACCTGATATCACTGCTTTAGGGAAGGTTCTTGGTGGAGGATTCCCCGTGGGAGCTATTGGTGGTAAGAAAGAAATCATGATGATTAGCTCTGCTATAGGAAGTCGTGATATTTTAACAGCAGGAGAAAAAAATACGGCCAAACAAACTCCTTTATATCATAGCGGGACTTACAATGGTCATCCAACTATACTTGCAGCAGGGCTGGCCACAATTAATGTGCTTGAACAAGAAGGTACAATGAAAAAACTATTTGCAAATACCGACCTATTAAGAAGTCAGCTAGAAAAATTATACCAATCACATGGTTTATCAATGCAAACGATTGGGATGGGCAGCATTTTTAATATTATACTTGGAAAAGGAGATATTAAAAACTATCGTGACATGATGAAGGCAGATACAAAATTACGAAAACGAATTGATTACGAGTTGTTACATTTAGGGGTATACACAAAACCACTTAACCGTTATTCTATGTCAGTTGTTCATACGGAAAAAGATATTCAACATACAGTTGCAGCCCATGATGAAGCAATTAAACTTGTGTTAAATAAATAAGAGGAAAGTTTATTGGAAGGAAGAGCTATATCAATGTATACTTAGAAACTGCTATAGCTCTTCTTTGGATAATTTGTTTTGTAACATAAATGCTGTATGCAAAAATAGTTTAAAGATGCGTGTATGCTCTGAAGGGTCATTTTGGACAATATATTTGGTTTATCATAAAAATCCATCACTCATCTTAATAATAAGGAGGAAACTTTAAGATGAAAGATATATATCAATACATAGCGGAACAGATGCCTAAAATGAGTAAAGCGCATGTGAAAATTGCTGAATATATTTTAGCAAACCCTAATACGGTTCCTTTTTTAACAGCAGATAAATTGGCAAAAATGACAGAGGTTAGCCATGCCACTGTGATACGGTTTGCTACTTTTTTAGGTTATAAGGGTTATCCAGAATTACAACAATTTATGCAAAATTCTGCTCAACAACAGTTAACAACTACCGAGAGATTAAAAATTTCTCAGGAAATATATCGTGATGAAGATCAAGGGGTATATGACATCTTTTTAGATGATATATCGAACATTAAATCAACCTTTGAAAGATTAGATTTAGATATGTTTAAACGTGCAGTAGACAGTCTTAAACATTCTAAAAGAGTATATATAGTTGCGAACAGAAGTGCTAAAGCCTTAGGTGTATTTTTACAATATTATTTGCAATTTTTACTAGAAGAAGTTGAACTTATTCATTCAATTGAAACAGTATCAGAACGTTTGTATGATTTAAATAAAAATGATGTGGTCATTGGTATCAGCTTTTCAAGATATACGAAAAGTACAATACAGGTTTTTGAATATGCAAGGGAAAAAGAAGCAACGACTATTGCTATAACAGATAATTTATTATCACCTCTTATTCCTTTCGCAGAAATACCATTAACAGCATCTAGTCAGATGCCAACTTTTATTGACTCTTTCGCTGCACCACTTAGTTTAATAAATGCCCTCGTTATATCAGTAGGAAAGGAAAAAGAAGGTGATTTCAATTATAAGTTAGATGCACTTGAAGAAATATGGGAAAAACTCGATGTTTTCTATAAAAAATAAATCTTACATAATAAAAATGTAAACAAATCAAAAAACATTACTTTATAAATTCGGCCTCCAAAAAACAGACCATGCAGGGTCGTTTTAAATTTGTCTATACGTTTTGAGAAATTGTATTTCTATTCAAATCCTCCATTGTTGTATTTCGCTGATGGCGAAAACACATTAGTTAATAGTAAATCAGTAAATCAGTAAATCTTGATTTTCCTCCGTTCGTTCAATTCCTTGTTCTACCTTATCTTTCAAAATCTCTGCATCAGGTACACTGAATTGCCAAATCATTTATTACTATTTCATTTTTCTCGCAAAAAGAACAATTGAGTAATCATGATTTTACACATTTCTTCTCACAACAGAAAAAGCAGACTCTGCAAAAGTCTGCCTTTTTCACCTTTTGAAAATTAAGTATACAATGACTCGTTTAACCACTCTTCACAATGTTCTATCAGCCACTTCAAATATTCCACATATTGACCGACATGAAAGCCGTCACAAACAGCATGATGTACTTGAATGGCGACTGGCAAGATGATTTTTCCTTCTTCCACCTTAAATTTGCCTAACGTAAATATCGGCAGTAAATAAGTTTCATCTGTAGATACATTAAGGTTAAAAGAAGTAAAATCAATCCAAGGCAGGCTTGAAATATTGAACATATTTTCTGGCATATGAGGTTTCGGAAATAGTTTGTTACTTTTACTATAAGTTTCAATGTCCGCTACACAGCTTTTATAAAACTGAGCAAAGTTTTCGTCATAAGGCGTCCAAATACATGAAAATGTCTTTGTTTCTTTATTTAGAATCGTATAACTAGGATTTAGAAGATCCCAGTGACCAAGTTCATCGTTCACTATATCCATCCGAAACTCCGGTATTTTTTGCACAGCCCTTGCTAACAAATAAATTTGCACAGGATATACTTTTAGATTTTTTTCTTTTAATATTGCATGCAATTTCGTGATGTCTAGATCGATCACCAGGCTATATGAGCATCGGGTTACCTTCGTATAATGATGGAAGTGTTCTTTTCTCGGATAATTTTCATCTATTTGTTTAAACATTTTTATCTCCTCCTGAATGTAATTTCTTGTATTCAGGAGGAGAATTTATCTGCTTTCACCACCACAATCATCCTTTCAAGATATATATTATGTTTCAGTCTATCACTTAGCCTACGATAAAACCTTCAGCAACTCTTCGTAAGTCATCTTGCCCAACGTGAACTTTTCTAGTGCTATATATGTTTTCTCCACTGAGGTATTCATTCTATTATGACATTCATTCACTAACTCATATTCATTTGGTAATGGTTCATGTATATGTTCTTTTTTCGAAATGCTTCATAATATCTTATACCAAATATTCTCTGAGACATCGCATTGATGTGAATTCCGTCTGGGTTAGGTGCAAGGCCTTTGGCAGTAACATAATAACAATTTTCATGATGATGTGCATATTTTTGCAGTTCCTCATTGATCAGTTGATATTCCACACATCCTGCGCCAAATGCCGCTTTTCCCAAGAAATCGCCCAAACCTCCTATTACAAGCGGAATGTTAGGTACAGATAATTCAGTTCTTATTTCATGAAATAATCTTCGTATTTTTTCATAGTATTCTTTGTATTTCCCATCTTGGCTGTCACTTTCTCCTTGATGCCATAATATCCCTGCCAATTCGCTATTTTCCTTTGCAAATTTAGCTTCACTTATTGCATGACGAAATAATGCTCCACCTGGCGACCACTCATCAATGGAACTGCCCCCCTCTGCACAAGGAATAAGGCCAATCTTCTCTCCTTCATGATCCTTACACCAAGACTCCGCAAAGGAAGCCGCTAGTCCTACGCCAGCTACCGGCCTATCAAAATGAATGGGCTCAGTCATCATTTGCCATCTACCATTTCGCAGCATCATGATTCTTTCATTATAAATTGGCGGCACTTCATGTTTGAAGCCTCGCCCCGCCATATTTGATTGTCCAATTAGTAAAAATGACTTCATATCTTTCCCCCCTCGGTAAATAGTTTATCAAATATATATTCACCTGAACGTTATCATTTTACCCTTCCTTTGTTTTTTCATATTTGTCTATTTTTGTCGAAAGGATAGTAAAACAGAAGCTTTTTATCCTCCGGTATTCATTCGTTTTTAAGAACTAAAAATGTTACCTCTTTATTCTTAATCTTTGTTGTTTAAATTCTTTGTTAATCATGTTTTTCATCAATATGCATGCATATTGTACCGTTCAAACCTTATAACAAATAACCTATTTACTTCTTTTATTTACAAATGATAACATCCATTAGAGTAGGAGGAATATTTCTAACAGCTAAAACAAAATATTGCATTACTAAATAAGCCTTACATTCCTTGAAAGCCTAATGTCTAAAATATATTCAAAAGTAGGAGTTTATTATGGAAAAACTAAGTTCTTCTAAAGGTTTAATCTTATCAACAGTTGCAGGAATTTCTGTTTTTATATTCACACCTTTTGCAGAAGCAAATGCTACTAAAGCTCTCGAAAAAGAACAGTCCTTTTCTTATTCATCTGTAAAATTTTCTTTTCAACAATCAAAAGAGCCTACAATAGATGAGATTGCACAGTATTGGAATCTCAATGAAGAAGAAACAGTAAAGTTCAAAAAAGTAATAAAAGAAGCTCAGTCAAAAACATACGGAGAAGCTACTTTACACGGTAAATTCACTTCGGCTATAAAAGCAATAAAAGGAGCTTATGACCAATTACCAACTAAACTGAAAGTAATGATAGGCGGTGTAACAGGGTTAGAAACCATTCTAATCACTCTCGAACACTATACAGGCGCTCTTGAACATGGTATTTACTTAGGCGCTCTTAAAGTGACTGGAAGTGAAAATGCAGCATGGTGGGTTGCTAAAACCATCATGTTGTTCGTTTTTTAAAATGAACTAAAACACACCTAAATGGAAAACAACAAGGAGGTGCTCGGCTAGTGACACAGGAAAATAAGGCATCAAAAAGTCTGTTAATTACTTTACCTGCCGCTATTATCGCTATTGTGTTGATTTTAGGAAAAATTGATACACCTGTAACAAATATTTTATTTTATGTAGTAGCTTTTGGTGTAATGGGTTTAACTGTTTCAAGCTTAATAAAAGACTACAAAAAAAAGAAAGATTAGAAAGATTGATTACTTGTCAGGGAGCTGCTTTATGTAGCTCCCTGTTTGTTAAAAACAGGATAATGATCAACACTGAGAAATACAAAAGTCACTCTCGAATATTTGGTCAGTTGGATAGTAATATTCTTTGTCGTATTTATTGGCGTTGAAGCATCTTTTAGAACGATCAATAAAATGAGGCATCGAACCGAATAAAGACTAACAAAAAAAGCCCCTATATAAAGGGGCTTTTGATTTATTAACGTAATAATTGAAGTACGTTTTGTGGCTGTTGATTCGCTTGTGCAAGCATAGCTTGAGAAGCTTGAGAAAGAATGTTGTTCTTCGTGAACTCACTCATTTCTTTTGCCATGTCAACGTCACGAATACGAGACTCAGCAGCCGTTAAGTTTTCAGAAGAAGCACCAAGGTTGTTGATTGTGTGTTCTAGACGGTTTTGGACTGCACCAAGTTTAGCACGCTGTGCAGAAACTTGTTTAATAGCCCCATCAACGATTGCTAACTGATCATCAAATCCACCATCGTCATCAGCTGCAATTGTTTCAAATTTAGATACATCGATATCTTTAACAGACTTACCTGTCTCAACTGCACCATCGTTGTCTGTAACGCCTAAAGCAGCAGCGCTCATATCTTGAATGTTGACTTTAATTTGTTGTGTAGCATTTGCACCAATTTGGAATACTAAAGCATCACCAGGAGTTGCTGGGACTGCAGGTGTACCTGTACTTGGATCATCTGGATCTGTCGGCGGAGTTGCTGGTGTGCCAGGTGTACCTACTCCATTAAACGTACCATTTAATAATTTTTTTCCGTTAAACTCAGTACGATTAGAAATACCATCGACCTCTTCAACAAGCGCTGTGATCTCATCTTTAATTGCAGCTAAGTCTTCACCTTGCTGTGTACCAGTATTTCCAGCTTGTACAACTAGTTCACGAACACGTTGAAGGATTGAGTGAGTTTCAGTCAATGCGCCTTCAGCTGTTTGGATAAGAGAGATACCGTCCTGTGCGTTTTTAGAAGCCATTTCTAAACCGCGGATTTGTCCACGCATTTTTTCAGAGATAGCTAGACCTGCTGCATCATCCCCTGCACGGTTGATTTTAAGACCAGAAGAAAGTTTCTCCATGTTCTTTTGGCTTGCACCATTGTTTGCTGATAAACGGTTTAATGTGTTAAGTGCTGCGATATTGTGGTTAATTCTCATTTCCTATTACCTCCGTGTAATTTTTTTTAGAGAGCTTATCTGTAAAGTCCATTTGGATGAGAAGCTCTTCCTTAGAATTTTCGATTTCTAAGGCATGTGTATAGTAGTAACGCAGAGCACCTTTTGGCTCTCTTACTTTACTACCGTATGTAACATCAGTTATGGCAATAATCATGAAACCTCCTTCTATTCATTCAAAATGATTAGTCTTGTCACTTTTACGAGACTAGATACCCGCCATAACAATGAGTATTATGTTACCTACTATAGACTGAACTTCCATATATTTTAGTTTGTGGAATTTGTTAAATTCACAAATTAGACACATTTAACAAGAAGAAATATCTCGTCCATGTTGTCACATTGGCTTATGTTAAGCTTGTGAAAAAACCAAATTGATGTATAATACAATTGATGTATTATGCATGAATTGTAGGAGGTTGACCTTTTGAAAAGAGAAGATGCCTTAAAACTAAGAACAGATATTAAGAAAATGATTATATTAACTGGGGTTTTCGAATCTCAAAATTTGCCGAATGGACCATTTGAAAAACCTCTACCAACTTCTCAAATGATGGCGTTAGAGGAACTAGAGATGGAAAAATTAACTGTTTGGCAACTATCCAATAAACTTAGATTAGAGACTTCAACTGTAAGTAGATTGGTAGATAAGTTAGTAAAAAAGGGACTTGTTTATCGTGAAGTAAATGAAAAAAATAGAAGAGAACTTTTTCTGCACCTCACAGAAAAAGGTCACATTACTGTTAATCGCTTAAGAGAACAATCCCTTACATTTTATCAACGCATCCTCAATAATTTATCAGAATCAGAACAAAAAATTGTTGTGGATGGTTTTGAATTATTTATTGATTCTATTTCTAAGTCTTTTGATTAGAGTGAGGTCATAACCTTTGGAGGATAAAATGAGTTTGGATTTTGAACGTCCTATTATTGAACTAAAAGAGAAATTTGATGAATTAAAGAAAATGATGAAAGAAAATAATGTAGATTTATCGTCAGAAATTCATTTATTAGAAAAACGTTTAAATAAAATGCAAGATGAAATTTATTCTAATCTTACAGCTTTTCAACGAGTTCAAATTGCAAGGCTACGTAACCGGCCCACGACATTGGATTATATACCTTTATTGTTTACAAATTTTTTCGAACTTCATGGTGATCGATTATATGGTGATGATCAAGCAATGATAGGTGGTATTGCAAAATTTAAAGGAATGCCCGTTACGGTTATAGGTCATCAAAGAGGTAGAAGTACAAAGGAAAATATAGAAAGAAATTTTGGAATGTCACATCCAGAAGGTTATAGAAAAGCGTTAAGGCTTATGAAACAAGCTGATAAATTTAATCGCCCTATTATTACATTTATTGATACAATAGGCGCCTATCCAGGAAAAGGGTCTGAAGAACGTGGAATTTCTGAAGCGATAGCTCGAAATCTATTTGAAATGGCTACGCTTAAAGTGCCAATTGTTTGTATTGTAATTGGAGAGGCATCAAGTGGTGGAGCTCTTGGCATTAGCGTCGGTAACCATATCCATATGTTAGAATATTCATGGTACTCGGTCATTTCGCCAGAAGGAGCAGCATCTATCCTATGGAAGGACGCTAAGTATGCTCCAGAAGCTGCTGAACATATGAAAATTTCAGCAAAAGATTTAAAACAGTTAGGAATTATTGATGAAATCATCCCTGAAATAAAAGGTGGAGCACAAAATGATATAAAATCACAGGCAAAAATGATTGAATCTGTCATCGAATCATCTTTAAAAAAATTGATACCATTATCCTCGGAAGAGCTTTTACAACAGCGATATGAAAAGTATAGACAAATAGAAAATATGTAAAGTTCATATTACATTTAGGAGAATTTTTACAAAAAATTCTAAATAATTTGTAAGTAACCTCTTAAAGTGAATATGCTGATACTATTAAAAGGTGTGGGATCAGTATGAAAAAGGATTTTCTTCCATCAATACTTTTTCTGAATGTCCTCAAATCGTCTTCATAAAAAAACAGACCATGCATGGTCTGTTTTCATTTTGCCCATCTCTCAGTCGCCGAGCCATATCTAAAGCAAAATAAGTCAAGATGCCATCGCATCCGGCGCGTTTAAACGACATTAATGATTCTTCAATTACAACATTTATGGATTTAATATGAAACTTGTTTATAAAAGTACATCATTGAAAATTATTTATAATGGTACTTAATGCTTTCTTTAGTACAACCTTATCATCATTTGACAAGTTTTGAAGCGCTGTCTTGTTCAGCTCAATTGTTGCTGCTTCAACTTGATCTCTAATGACTAAAGATTTTTGAGTAGCCTCTACTAAAATATTTCTTCGATTGTTTGGATCTATTGTGCGTTCAATTAAGTCAGCTTTTTGCATTTTATCTAAAATGCCAGAAACGGTTGAGGCTTCTAAAAAATAACCCTTGTTACGCAAGGGTTTCAACGATGATTACGATTGGGCTACCTCAGTTATAGTTTTTTGATTGTTTAGCTCGAAGCCTTATTCTGCTTAAATTATAAGATAATCAACCGGATAAAGATTCTACCCTTTCCCTTGTATAGAGAATTGATCAAATTAATCTGATAACGTATTTAATCAGTGTGTGCGATAGCCTTGACTTCAATCAATTGCTCTGGGAAAGCCAGATATGTCACACCAATGAGACTGCCAGCTGGTCTGTGTTGACCTAAGTATTCCTTGAATAGATCTATGACCGTTTCGGAGTGTTCTTGTGGATTTGTTAGAAAAATTTCCACATATGCAATGTTGGATTTCGTGGCTCCCAATTCCACCAATACCCGATCAAGGTTCTCAAATGTTTGTAGAGTCTGAACTTCAATATTCTCCTTACCAACGAACATACCATTTTTATCGTATGAAAACTGACCTGAAATGTAAATTGTTCCTTTAACGCTATATCCTTGGGTAATACCGTGATCCCATAGATTGTGATTGTAGGTTTTAATATTAGTCATTGTTTTCTCTCCTTTATTTCAAAGTAAAGTAAGTATAAAATGAATATAAATAAAAAAATAGTACGCACTATTTAGATAGCTACTATCAGAAAGGATAGTGTCAATATGAGTATGGCTGATTATAGAAAAACGGGTAATATCCAAGAGACACCTTTTGGATATACTTTATCAGTTATAGGAGGCAAATGGAAAATGCTAATTCTGTATCTCCTTTCGGAAAATCAACCCGTTCGTTTTAATGATATGAAAAGGAGACTTGGAACGATTACCTTTAAAACATTGAGTGCACAACTTAAAGATTTGGAAGCAGATGGGATGATTATACGAAAGGAATATCCACAAGTCCCCCCTAAAGTGGAATACAGTCTTACAGATAAGGCAGAAACACTTTTACCAATTTTAGAACAGTTATGTGATTGGGGAGAGAAAAATCGAAGTAATTAAATTCTTTTTGTATACATAATTCAAAGTATTGACTATGAAGAGACAAAAGAAAAGCAGCTTTTGATAAAGCAATGGAGCGTATAGGGAACTTCTAATCTTAATGAAAAAGATAGTAATGATTAGGCCCCATCCGTCCCAATAAAAACAGACCCTGCAGGGTCTGTTTTTATTTTGCCTATACGTTTTGAAGTTGTGTTTTGATCAATTGAAACAGCAATGAAAATAGCAGATAATGTTCAAATAAAAAAAGCCCCAAAAAGGGCTTTTTTATTAATAGACTTCATGCTTAACCAAAGTAGCCGTTTTCTGCGGTTTGAAAATCATTTGAGGAATTTATATGTACAGTGGTTGTGATCCCCATTAATAAGGTAAGGCTTAATATCATAACTTTCAGGTGCTTCATTCAGCTTCCTCCTCCATCCATGTCAATTTTTTGGCCTGTGATTCCAAACCTTCATCAAAGTATTTTGATGCCAGTTTGTAATTATCCTGCTTTTTATAAAATCTTGCTGCCATAATTGACAATTCTGCGGCATCTGTCCAAAGTTTTTGATTTTTAAGTACATCAAGAGCTGCGTCGAGCTGAATTTCATCATCTGTTACATATATTAAATGTATGATATTTAACTTAGCAATATACGCATTGTCAGCTAATTCATTCGCTAACATGAGTGACTCGTTGTGTGCATCCAGCCCTTCAGCTTTTTATCTAACTGGAAGAGTACACGCGCTAACATGTAATTTGTTCTCATATACAGTGGTTTGTGTGGCTTTTTTAATTCAACCGAAAAGACATTTTGTAAACATTCTAAAGCTTGCTGAAGCTTTCCTTGACGCTCATAACATAACCCAAGATTGAAATACCCTAGCGCTTGTGGCAAATCAACTTTAGATTCTGCTGCTAAATTAATAGCATCCTTATAGGTGGATTCAGCTTGTACAAATTGGTTTAAATCCATCTTATTTGATGCGATTACCATTAGAGTAGTAGCAAACCGACTCTCTTGTAAATCTGCTGATTTAAAGCTTTCTAAAGCTTTTTTGGCGTGGTTAATGGAGAAATGATTTTGTGCGATTTCGTAGTATGCAATTGAAAGCTGATAATTAAATTCAGCACGTTCTAAATCGTCAGGAATGTTTCGAAGTCGGGTCTCTGCAATATGATAATAGTTGATAGCGTCTGAAAAGCGCTTTTTATAAAACTCATACATGCCATTGAAGAAGAAATAATAATACTGAATCATGTCATCCGTTTTCTGCTTCTCTTCAATGTCTATTTGCTTCAATATATCTTTTGATCCCTCAAACTCCTGCGTCAACATTTTGTATCTGGAATCAATCAAGTTAAAGTATAATAAGACATTTTGATCTTCTTCCATATTTTCAAAGGCTATTACGATCTCTTTTCTCTTATTTTCAGCCTTTAGAATGTCCTGTTTCTTTATATATCCGTACCAATCACCGATCATTTTAGCAACAAATGGGCTTGCTACTTTTTCTCCCAAACAAACCTCCCCCTATCCATTCCTTTATTTTCCCTATAATTACATATATTATCATCCGTTTGAATATTCCACACCGAAAAGAAACCGCAAAAAAGAACAAAAAAAGAGAGACGAATTCACCTCTCTGGTATGCCTTTTATTATTTGATGATACTCCAAATAAATCTTCCACTAGTATGGCCTGTTTTTTGTGCCCAAGCTTACTAAAGGAAACTTGTTTTCATAGCAATATGTTCTCCGAGATTTACTATAAGTGGATCTTTATTTTTTTCTAAAAATTTAGCAATTTGATTTAGATTTCCATTAATTTTATCGTTGATTGGCATATTGGGATTCAATAAGAGAACGTTGTTAATCGTAGAAGCTACTTCATAAAGATCATCTTCATCTCTTGTTTTTTCAATGTGATATTGCATCTTTTTAAAAAACCATTCAATTTCGTTCAAATCAACCATCTGGTGAATAAAGTTCGTCTCCCAATCAAAAGAAACAGAACAAATATTCGTTGCCCAAAAAACAAAAAACCCTTGCGTAGCAAGGGTTTCAACGATGATTCCGACTGGGCTCGAACCAGCGACCTCTACCCTGTCAAGGTAGCGCTCTCCCAGCTGAGCTACGGAATCAGGTTATGTATCAGTTCTGGGCTTTCTGTTACTGACAGTCTCTATTATATAACCATCATATTAAGCCGTCAATGGTTTTGTTCAAAAAAGGTCAAAAAGCCGGCGGCCGTGCCGACTTTTTTCTCTCCTTCTTTATGATTGGTTCACAAGGACGGGCTTTAGTTGATCAAGTGCTTGTTTGAAGTCGCGTTTGAGGTCTTCTCCGTTTTCAACTCCTACACTTAAGCGAAGCAGCCCGTCTGTAATCCCTCTTTTTTCTCTTTCTTCTTTTGGCATAGCCGCATGTGACATTTTGGCTGGGTACGACAGAATGGATTCGACGGCGCCGAGGCTGACGGCGAATACAGGTAATGTGACAGCGTCCACCAATTCTTTGACTGCCGCTTGGTTTTCTAGTTCAAATGAGAGAACTGCTCCTGCTCCGCTTGCTTGCTTACGCTGAATATCTGCCCCAGGATGATCGTCTAAGCCTGGATAGTATACTTTTTTCACCGCAGGATGTTCTTTTAGAAATGAAGCTAGTTCGAAGGCCGTTTGGCTTGCTTTTTCTAATCTCACCTGAAGGGTTTTTAACCCTCTTAACACAAGCCAGCAGTCCTGCACGCCAAGGACCGCACCGAAGGAGTTTTGCAGCGAATAGAGTTCGTCTCCGAGCTTCTCATCTTTTACCACGGCTAAGCCTGACAGCACATCACTGTGGCCGCTTAAAAATTTCGTTGCGCTGTGCAGAACAACGTCAACACCAAGGTCAAGTGGACGCTGAAGCGCAGGTGTTAAAAACGTATTATCTAAGAAAGTCAGACAGTCATGCTCTTTTGCAAGCTGTACAACACCTTCAATATCTGTAATCCCTAGTGTTGGATTTGACGGTGTTTCCATGTAAATGACCTTTGTATTTGATTGAATGCCTCTTTTGACTTCATTCAAATCGGTCATGTCCACGAAGGTATGCTCAATTCCAAATCTTGAAAGAACTTGGGTGATCATTCGGAAAGTCCCGCCGTACACATCTCTTGTGACAAGGACGTGATCTCCCTTTGATAATAGAAGAAAAGCGGTTGAAATGGCTGCCATGCCTGATGCAAAGGCAAGCCCTCTCGTTCCTCCTTCCAGCGCTGCAATCGTATCCTCTAATGCTTGACGTGTCGGAGTTCCCGATCTGGAGTAGTCATATTGGCCAAATTCATCGAAGCTGCTTTGATGAAATGTGGATGCATGCTGAATCGGTACACTGACTGCACCTGTTGAACGGTCTGTTTTAAACGCATTATGAACGAGTTGTGTTTCGAGTGTCCAATCGTGTGTGGTCATTTGGCGTGTACCTCCTCTTTTACTTGTGATAGTGCCTGTTTCAAGTCTGCTTTCAAGTCATCTACATGCTCGATGCCAACAGAGAAACGGAGCAGCTTGTTACATACACCGTTTGCAATGCGAATCTCTTCTGGAATATCCATGTGCGTTTGTGTTGCAGGATACGTAATGAAGCTTTCGACTCCGCCAAGGCTTTCAGCAAAACAAATCGTTTTCAGCTGCTTCAAAAATGGATTGACCCAGTCCTCTTTGGCTACTCGGAATGACAGCATGCCTCCCTTTCCTGGATAAAGCACATCTTGAATTTCTGGCTGCTTCTCTAAAAACTGTGCCAGCTCCTTCGCATTTTCCTCGTGCTGGCGCATTCTAAGAGCCAGTGTTTTCATTCCTCTCATTAAAAGCCATGAGTCAAATGGTGATAGAACCGCTCCAATTGCATTTTGATGCTGGAACATGTCTTCAGACAGCTGCTCTCCTTTTGTGACGACAAGCCCTGCAAGAACGTCATTATGTCCGCCTAAATATTTGGTTGCGCTATGAATGACAATGTCCGCTCCAAGCGTAATCGGCTTTTGCAAGACTGGTGTGTAAAAGGTGTTATCGACAATCACCAAAGCGCCATATTCTTTTGCAATCTTCGCTATTTTTTGAATATCTGCTTCCTGCATTAATGGATTTGTCGGTGTTTCAATAAAGACCGCTTTTGTGTTTGGCGTGATTTTAGAGCGTAAACAGTCTTCATCTGAAAAATTATCATAAAGAAAACGTAATCCGTACTTTTTCCATTCGTTTTCAAACAAACGGTATGTACCGCCATATAGGTCTGAAGAGACGATGAGTTCATCTCCGCTTTCAAATAGAGCCATGATCGTTTGGATCGCCGCCATTCCCGAACTGAAGGCAAAACCAGCCGTCCCTTCTTCGAGTGAAGCAATTGCATCCTCTACGAGCTGTCTTGTTGGGTTTTTCGTTCGAATGTAATCAAATCCTGTAGATTCCCCTATACCTCTATGTCTGTATGCTGTTGAAAGGTAAACGGGAGGACTGACAGTGCCAGTCACCTCTTCGCTACGGTTTCCAATCTGCGCTAATTTCGTTTCCACATGTTCTGTCATTTGACACCATCCTAAGTAAAAATCTGATTTCAAAACAGAAAACCCCTTCTTCATAAGAAGAAGGGGTTTAATCGCTTCCTCTTATCTTCCAAGCAAAAAAGCTGCTTGCTGGATTTAGCACCTTGGTACATCACATGAAGTGATGCATACCGGTTGCTGAGGTTTCAAAGGGCCAGTCCCTCCACCTCTCACGATAAGAATGTGTTGTCTGTCTGTTCTAATTCTTAATACTGTAACCCATTAAATCTCATTTTTCAAGGGGAAATGTCATGATTAATTAAAATTTTCTGTATTTTATAAAAGAATCGATGTTATACGATTTGATTGCATGTTAGCATATAGGAACAACGCTGTTTTTCATGTTACAATGAATGGAAACGTTTCACTTTATGATGAATTTGGTTAGCTGGAGGAATGGATTATGGTGAAGAAAACAGGAATCATTCAAGAAGAAACCATACAGTCAAAAGAACTTGGGGCGGATATGACCATTTTGATCTATTTGCCAGTCAATTACTCCCCCCTTTATACATATCATGTCATCATTGCCCAGGATGGTCATGATTATTTCCGCCTAGGCAAAATAGGCAGACAGGCAGAAGAATTGATGCAAAACAAAGAAATGGAACGCTCGATTATCATTGGTGTACCTTATGAAAATGTCACGGAAAGACGAAACACGTATCATCCAGACGGTACAAAGTTTGAAGCGTATAAGCGCTTTTTAGCAAATGAACTGGTCCCTTATATTGATGAACACTATCCAACCTATCAAATTGGATCAGGGCGTACGTTTATTGGTGATTCACTGGGTGCGACGATTTCCCTCATGACAGCCATTGATTACCCTTCTTTATTCGGCGGGCTGATTTTGCAGTCCCCTTACGTTGACGAGTCGGTTCTAGAAGCCGTCAAACAGTCGACAGCCCTTTCTCATTATGCCATTATCCATCAAATTGGGCTGGAGGAAACCGCTGTGAAAACAACAGATGGCCAGGTGCTTGATTTTGTTCAGCCGAATGATGATTTAAAGGCCCTACTTGAAAAATCTGGTGCGGATTACTTATTTGAGACATTCGAAGGGGATCATAAATGGACGTTTTGGCAGCCGCTCATTGCGCCTTCGTTAAAAAGAATGCTCCCATATTCGTTAATCAACTGAATTTTGTTATAATAAACAATAATAAATACTTTCTTATTCAGGAGGGAACATGATGAAATACGGAGTTGTTATATTTCCATCAAAAAAATTGCAAGATATTGCGAACTCTTACCGGAAGCGTTATGATCCGAACTATGCACTCATACCGCCTCATTTAACATTAAGAACACCTTTTGAATTAACGGATCTAGAAGCGGCTGAGGTCGTCTCAACGTTAAGAGATTATGCAAAAAATGCTTCTCCTATTACGTTACGTATTAAAAAATTCAGTTCATTCGCTCCTGTAAACAACGTCATTTATATGAAAGTAGAACCGAACGAGGACATCATGGCGCTCAATGAAAGATTGTACGCAGATCCACTTGCTGGTACACCTGAATATGCCTTTGTTCCTCATGTGACAGTGGCTCAAAAATTATCAGATGATGAGCATTCAGACGTACTTGGCACATTAAAGCTGAGAAAGATTGACCATGAAGAAACAGTGGATCGCTTCCACCTTTTATATCAATTAGAGAACGGATCTTGGACCGTCTATGAAACATTTATTTTAGGAGAAGAGGGTTAAAGACATTTGAAAACAGTCATCGCAACAGAACAAACACAACGAGAAGATGCATACTACGTTCGAAAAGAAGTATTCGTAAAAGAACAAGAAGTTCCAGTAGAGATCGAAATAGATGAACTAGAGGACAAAGCCACCCATTTTGTCATTTACAATGATGACAAAAAACCTCAGGCGGCCGCTAGACTGCGGATCATTGAGGAATCAAAGGCAAAGCTTGAACGCATTTGTGTGTTAAAAGAGGCGCGCTCCTTCGGCCTTGGCCACAAGCTATTAGAGGCGCTAGAAACAGAAGCGATTGCTAATGGAGCAAAAGAAGCGGTTATGCATGCCCAAGTCCAAGCTCTTCCTTTCTACGAAAAGAAAGGCTACAAAGCGGTTTCTGAACCGTTCGAAGAAGCGGGAATCACACATGTCAAAATGACAAAAACGCTGTCTGTTTGACCAAAAGAAAAGCCAGAGCATTCAAGATGCCCTGGCTTTTTCTTTTTCATTATCGTTCGTCACAGGAGGAAAGCGCAATCATTTATATATACGTATTAATATGAATGCCCTTGCCTTCCTCCATAAACATATCTCGTACAAAGCGTTCCCGCTTTTTTTGCTGTACTTTCATTTCCGCTTCTGTCACTAAGTCCTCTTTTTTCTCCAGCTCTCTGTATATCTTGTCATGAAAGGTGCGAGAAACCTTTGTTACTTTCGCATAGTCTTCTTTATCCTGAGGAGCTGGACGATTGATATATTGAAAATACAGATCCGGCTGAATCGGGGCTATATATCCCATCAAGAACGCCTCCTTTGCTTCTCTTCTATTCTACTATTCCCTAATTATGACTGTTTGAAACACGCCTCATTTGATATGATTAGATGTGTTTCATTTTAAGATTGATTGACTATTGGAGGACTAGCTTTGAAATGCGCACGACGACATGATCGAACGATCTCATTACATACGTATTCGAGAGAACACTATCAATTCCTCCATGACGAGGGAAAAAAAGGACAATTATTCTGCCCATATTGCGGACAACCGGTCTTTTTTAGATTAAATATACATGATGAACCTGCCTTTATTCATAAGCACATATCTCAGCAAGAGATTTGTGAAAAAGCTGAAGAACAAGCAGATCATCATCAAACGGCTGAACAAGAGGAAAAGGCTTCCTATAAAGAACTTGGAGGCTTCCGTTTTCCAACCGGCAAACAGATCATCTCGCAAACGAGCGAATCATATGATTGGCAGGAACCAAGGTCGATTCAATTTAGCGACGCCTTACATTTAGAAGAGAATGAAGAAGTTCATACGATCGACCTCTTCCCGCATATCACCTTTAGCACACCGCAGCTTCAAGCTGTCACACATTTAGATGGTCCGATGCTTGTGCTGGCTGGTGCCGGCAGCGGGAAAACAAGAGTCCTGACGGCTAGAGCGGCTTATCTCATGTCCCATCATCATATTCCTGCTCACCATATTTTACTCGTAACTTTCACCACAAAAGCGAGCAATGAGATGAAAGAAAGACTGCGCAAGCAATACCAGCTTCATCCTTCACAAGCCAGCCAAGTAGTGACAGGCACCTTCCACAGTCTTTTTTATAAAATGCTGCTTCACAATGACGCAAACAAATGGAACGGCCAGCATCTGATCAAGTTTGACTGGCAAAAGGAGCAATACATTCGAAAAGCTATGATGAATGAAGGACTTGATGAGAAAGACTACCCTACCGATCAAGTACTGCAATCGATCGGCTATTGGAAAAATGCTTTTTTACCAGGTGAACTTCCTGATTTGAAGGATGAAAAGGAAAAACACATGTGGACGATCTATCAATCATATGAACAGCAAAAACGAGATCATCAGCAATTTGACTTTGATGATATGGCGATTGCCTGCTTACATATGCTCACAGAACAGCCAGAACTGCTAAAACGGTATCAAGAACGATTCCAGTATATTTTAGTGGATGAATTTCAGGATATTAATCCAGTGCAATATCAATTAATTCAGCTTTTAGCCGGAGAATCAGAGCAGTTATTTTGTGTAGGGGATGATGATCAAGCCATTTACGCCTTTAGAGGGAGCAATCCAGCTTTCATTCTTGAATTCAAACAGGACTATCCTTCGGCTCAGATCGTCCATTTACATGCGAATTACCGCTCTCATCATACAATTGTCGCAAGTGCTGATGCGATTATTAAGAAAAATCAGCATCGTTATGAGAAGACGTTAAAAGCCGTGCGCGCGGAGAAAATTCCTCCGACGCTCTTCTATCCATATGATGAAGAAGAGGAAGCGACCATGATTGTCGCAGATATTCAGGAGAAAATTAAAAATGGTGCAAAGCCGAATGACTTCTGCGTGCTGTTTCGAACAAATACAGGCGGCCGTGCGATTTATGAACGGCTGCATCAATCGGCGATTCCATATGAGACGGATGCTGGCGTCAAAGCCTTCTACAGCAGACGAATGGTTCGGGTTCTTCTCGCCTTTCTTTCCTTAAGTCAGGATGCAGACGATGTGGCCGCCATAAAACAGCTGCTGCCGGTTTTCTTTTTAAAGCAGCAAACCCTGAATACACTAAAGGCACTGACCATCACAGAAGATTGCTCAATGGTAGAAGCGCTCGGAAAACTGACAGATATACAGCCGTTTCAACAGAAAAAGCTGCAATCAATCGTTCCTTTGTTCCGAACATTACGAACATTAAAGCCATCAGACGCGGTGACATTTATTGAACAAAAGATGGGACTCGGTGATTACTTAAAAAAACGGGTGAACGATACGAATGTACTTGAAAAAGGGGCGGATGATGTACGTGATGTGAAAACAGCCGCCAAACGCTTTGAAACGATTGAAGCCTTTCTCGCACATGCCGAACATATGAAGTCTGCCGAAAAGGAAAAAACAGATGAACCCGGTGTTCAGCTCATGACGATCCACCGCGCAAAGGGACTTGAATTCCAGACAGTATACATCACTTGTGTGGTCGACGGAGCACTGCCTCATGATTTCTCACTGGATGAACTCAGAAACGGTCATGAAGAAGCGCTCGAAGAAGAGCGCCGTTTATTATACGTGGCCATGACAAGAGCTGAACAATCTCTTTATCTGTCTGTTCCTTCATTTAGACGAGGAAAAACGGCTCATCGTTCTCGTTTTTTGTATCCTCTTCTAAAGAAAAACCGTGAATTATTTACGCAAAAACAACAGGCCCCCCTTTAAACGGAGAGCCTGTTGCTTATTTTTTGTTGTTCATCATTTTAGCGATTGTATTGAAATCAAGCTTTTCTTTTCCACTTGTAATCGATTGAACGATTTTGTCTTCCATTTCTTTAGGTACACGTTTGTTCGCAAGCTGTGCTACTTTTTTAATGACACCTCGAACGGTATTCTCATCTTTAAAGTTGGCATTTTGCAAAGAACCTGCAAGTTTAAACACATCATTCATATTCACACCGGTTTTGTTTTCTACGCTTTTAAAGAATTTATTATCCATTCATTTGCCTCCTCTTTGTGGAGTAATCACCTTACTATATGAAAATAGGCGAGATATGTGCCTATCCTAAAGCCTTGTTTGACCAAAGAGAAAGGAAAGCAAAAGGCTTCCCCCTTGCTTCCCTCACCTTCTTACTTTTTAGTAGTTAAAGAAAGAAGCACCAACGATGATTAAAAGGATGAAAAGCACTACGACAAGAACAAATGTTGATCCATATCCGCCGCCGTAGCCACCACCGTAGCCGCCGCAACAACCGCCACCGTAACCGTAACTCATATTTAAGCACCTCCTCTTCTCCCTTACAAAGTATGAAAAATGCAAGAAATGGTTTGGACGATCACATAAAAAAGTGCGGAATTTTTATTTCTGCTGTTTAAAGACGTAATCTGCCTCTGTATGACGCATCATGAATGCTTCTGTTTCTTTCGCAAAAGCCTCCATCTTCACGCCAAATGCTTTTAAGTGCTCCTCAAGATCATTCGCTTTATCCGTTAGATCCATTTCAGCCTTCTCGTGCGCTTGTTCTTTCCCATCATGCGGTTTAGTGAACAAAGAACCGATTAATTGTTCGAATGCATCCATTCTGGTCACCCCTTCTCTCTTACATATGCATCACTCAAAAAAAGGGCAACAAAAAAACCGGATAAATCCGGCTTTTGTTTTTCTCTTCTATTATTGAGGTTTCTTTTTGTTTCCACAGCCGCAGCCATTTTTCTTGATTTTCTTCGTATATACTGATTGTTGATTTGACTGCGCTGGATAACCTTGAAGCATATGTGACGGCGTTTCAGTTGGTTTCATCGCAACCCTTCCTTTCCTATTCCATGATAGTATATGCATTTATTGAAAGCGTGTCTGATCAGAATGCCTGTTTATTTCACAAGCTTCGAGACAACCGCTTCAATGATGCCTGCTGCTGCGGCAATCGCTAATAGTAAATTAAGCCACATGCTGATGACAGGAAAAAGTATGTATATCAGAAGTAAGGCAGCAGTGCACCATATGCCAGTACACCAATAACAGCTTAACAGTTCTCCAATCCAAGACCGCAGTCCTTCCCCTTTAATGATGATATATGTTTCGACCTCACCTTGTTCGTTTACCTCTTCCTGTTCTTCATGAAATAGACGGCGGAATGGCGCAGTAATGGTATCAAACACAATCAGTCTCGTCAGTCTAAAGGATGCGAGGGCAAACACGACAAATGACAAAGCACCGCTCAGAAGCCTCCACCTCCTTCTTTCTTCTTTTTCCGTCCTTTCTTTATATATGCAAGAAAAAAGACCGACATGATGAATCGAGCGGAAATAAAATTGGGTTGTACTTTTTCACACTTTCCGATTCCACCTTGCGTCCTTGTTGCATTAAATAATGTATAGATAAGAAAGGAGTGAAAGTATTGTCTATTGAAGAAAGTGCTGAAAAATTGTATACACAACTGTTAAACGAATTAATCAGCAATTATGATGATTTCATTGAGATCAAAGATTCCGAAAATGTCACAATTCATAAAACAGATGTAACAGCCGCACTCTCCCTTCAAGCGACCGTAACGACAATCATTACTCTTTTAATCCAAATTCTTGTACCAGACGATGAATTGGCTGCTGACATCACAGACCAGCTTTTATCCACACAACAAGTGGAAGTCCAAAAGAAAACTGTGATTCAAATCATCAACTGCTATAACATTACGATAACATTATCAGATGCATCCATTATGAACTCCGTCCAAATTCTCACTCAAACATTGAATGTGCTCTTAGTTGAAGTCGGCATTCTTTGACCCTTTCTTTTTCTAATGACGTATGAAAGAGGTGAAATCATCGTGGCTGAAGAGAACGAAAAAAAGGAGTTTCAAATCAATACGGATATTGATCCATTAACAAGTCTTCTTGTCAGTGATGTGTTAAACAAAAACAATATCACTGATGATCAGAAAGCAAAAATTTCAGATGATCAAAGAAGAATGATTTTGAAATTAGTCGAGGACTTACAAAAGAAAGCAAATGATTTCGTAGAACAGCAGCAAGAGAAAAAAAGGCAGGCTGAGGCAGCAAAACAGCCGGAAGAAGTAGTGCCTGAACCAAAAGTACGTCCAAATCGAAACTCACTTCGAAATCGTATTCAGCAGCGTCGTAATGCGCAGCGTAATAACGATTAAATAAAAATGGGTTGCCTGCTAGGGTAAATGCCCGAGACAAAACCACGCATTCCAGCATTTAATAAAGTAAACGGAAGGAGGAATAGAAATGGATTCTAAACCATATTCTTGGGTCGCTCTAGATCGTAACTGTACACACCACGGACACCACAGATACCACGAACACCACGACGATTGCAACTATGAAAGAAAAGCACTTTGTGACGATTATTATGATGACGAAGATGTCTTACAAGATTTGGATCAAGTAAGCTTCACAAAGCAGACATCTGAAGAGGTCATTATCGTTAGGGACTCTTGTGACATTAACGTATCTTCTGTCGATGCACAGGTTGCAGCATCTATCCAAGTAGCGATTCAAACAGCGATCATCACGATTACAAACATCTCAATCGCAGACGGTGATTTGGCAGACCGCGTCACGCAGGATCTCTTACAAGCTGCTACTCACAAACAAACAAACCGCCAAAAACTTGTCATCGAAAATTCAAGAAACGTTACAGTATCTACAATCGATGCGGACATCTCTATCGCAATCCAAACACTTACACAAACTCTTGTTGCGACAATCGTTGCAATCGGCATCCTCTAATGTCCAAAAGCAGAGCGAAAAGCTCTGCTTTTCCTTTTATAAAAATACAACAAATATAAATGGTCATTTACCCACACCAACTAGAGGGCGCATACATATGTTGTTAAGGACTAAAGTCAAATACCTTGTTAAAGGAGCTGAAATCCATGAGCTGCGGAAAACACCATGGCCGACATGATGAAAACTGTGTATGCGATGCGGTTGATAAGATTTTAGCAGAGCAGGAAGCTGTAGAAGATAAATGTCCTACGAGCTGCTACAGTAATTTATTAAGCCCAACAGTTTCTGGAAAAGATACGATTCCGTTTTTACTTTTTGATAAAAAGGGCGGGTTGTTCTCTACTTTCGGAAACATTGGAGGATTCGTTGACGATTGCCAATGCTTCGAATCTATTTTCTTCCGGGTTGAAAAATTACACGACTGCTGTGCTACGTTATCTGTATTAAGACCTGTTGATGTACACGGACATACGCTAAGCGTGTGTCACCCTTGTGACCCTGACTTCTTTGGTCTAGAAAAAACGGACTTTTGTATTGAGGTTGATTTAAACTGCTTCTGCGCAATCCAATGCTTAAACCCAGAGCTTGTCGACAGAGTCATGCCATCGAAAGATAAAAAGCATCATCACCACGGCTAAATCAACAGGCCGCTGATCTAACTTGTCATGAGTCAAAGCATCCCCTTCCTCACGAATGACAGCCAATCATGCGGAGCAGTCAGCATAAGAAGCGGCCGCTTCCGCATTGGTTAAAAGTAGAAGCACGAGCCGGCAAAGATAGCTTGTAGATGATGACAGTGCTCAAACACTCAAACAAATTTCCTAGTATAGGAGGGTTGAATATGAGCCGCAACCATTCATGGAGCTGTGTAACAGAGGCTGTTGAAAACATTAGCGACTTGCAAAATGCTGTCAAAGAAGAGTGCCCGACCAGCTGTTACAGCAATCTCCTTTCTCCATCACATTCATTAGGTGACACTGTCCCGTTTGTTCTCTTTACATCCAAATCAAAACCATTCGTCGCATTCGGAAACGTCGGAGAAGTAGATCCAGGTCCTTGCTTCAGCACTGCATTTTTCAGAGTCGAACACATCTGTGATCACTGCGCAACACTCAGCTTGCTTATCGCATTTGACAAAGACCGTCATATTTTAGATTTTACAGATAAAGATTCTTTATGTGATGTGTTCCGATTAGAAAAATCGAAGTATTGCGTTGAAGTAGACCTTGACTGCTTCTGTGCAATCGAGTGCCTAAACCCACGACTCATCAATCGTAACTGCTAACAAAAAAAGTCCCTATAAGGGACTTTTTTTATTAGTTAAAAACCTAGCGGATGGATGGAAGTAATCTCAGCAATCGCTAATTCGACTGGATTTCCCCCGCCTGCTGTACGAATGACCACAGTATCATCTTTTCGATCCATGATGATTCCTCTATATGTTTTACCATCAGCTTCAATCAGACAAAGAGCTCTTGGCATATTATGAGGCAGTCTTGTGAGAAAATCGACTTTTTCATCAATACTCATCTGACTTAAAGGCTTTTTCACTCGTTTTCTTCTTGGTTCTTCTTTTGTTTCATGAAAGACACCTTCTGGCTGATTTCCCTCTTCTTCTTGAGGCTCTCGCTTTTGTATGAACTCTGGTTCTTGTGTGATTTCTTGTTCCTGTGTAAGTTCGGCTTCTTGTGTATCCTCTTGTTCCTGTGTAGCCTCTGCTTCTTGTGTGATCTCTTGTTCCTGTGTAGCCTCTGATTTTTGTGTAATCTCTTGTTCTTCTGTAAACTCAGCTTCGTGTGTCATATCTCGTTCTTGTTGAAGTTTAGGCGGCTCAGCTTCTTTTTTATGCTCTATTTCTTGAGCGGCAGGTTCCTCCTGCGTGCTTTCTTTGATTACATCTTTTGCATTGGTCTCACTTTCTGGCTGTTTTTCTGATTTCTTTCGCTTTCTCACAATATTTTGCATGGCCGGCTTTGATTCTTGATAGCTCGGCTGAACAATATACATCAGCGGCTTTTGATTCTCATCACCTTTATTTGACATACTAATCCCTCCCGAATGATTCATTCCTTATATATATGAACGGAGGCCTTAAATCAGAAGAAAAATAAAAAAACAGCATACCCTTCATTGGTATGCTGCAAGTCATGTATTCGTTTAGCGGGCAATGATATGGAAGCCGGAATCAACATGCAGATTCTCACCTGTCATGCCGCGAGATAGATCACTGAATAAGAATAGAGCTGTATCGCCAACTTCTTCAGGAGTTGTTGTACGGCGGAGCGGTGCACGCTCTTCAATATCCTTCAGAATGGTATTAAAGCCGCTGATGCCCTTTGCAGATAACGTACGAATTGGACCAGCAGAAATGCTGTTCACGCGGATACCTTCTGCGCCTAAATCAGCTGCTAAATATTTCACACTTGCTTCAAGTGATGCTTTCGCTACACCCATTACGTTGTAGTTTGATACAACACGCTCTCCGCCTAGGTATGTAAGCGTCACAATGCTTCCACCCTCTGTCATCAATGGACGTGCTGCTTTGGCTACAGCAGTTAATGAGTATGCACTAATGTTGTGCGCCAAAAGGAAACCTTCACGGTTCGTGTTCAAGTATTCGCCAACAAGCTCTTCCTTGTTTGCAAATGCAATGGCATGCGCAACGCCATGAATGACTTGTACTTTTTCTTTAATTGCAGCGAAACATTTTTCGATTTCTTCGTCACTTGTCACGTCACATGGAAGAATGATAGAATCATCACGCTCAAGTGTGCTTGCCAGCTCTTTTACCGATTCAGCAAGACGATCTCCAACATAAGTAAAAATCAAACGAGCTCCAGCTTCATGAAGTGAGCGGGCAATTCCCCAAGCGATGCTTCGTTTATTGGCAACACCCATAACCACGATATTACGGCCTTCTAAAGAAAAGTTCATATGTAATAAAGCCTCCTATTTTTCAAGACATAGTATTAGTACCTGATCATAATATTATCACATATCATAAGAGAATGACAATTTCCGCTGAAAGAAAGTTTCATTTTCGCGAAAAAACCGTCTTCATAAGTGAAGACGGTTCGATTTCTTTATCGTTTGATTCTGTTTTGCTGATAAGCAAAATGGTTCGTAGGCCCGTGTCCAGATCCAATACGCAAAGGGAATTTAATGGCTTCATGAACAAAGGTTTCTGCTGTTTCAAAGGCTTCCTTCATCGAATATCCTTTCGCAATTTCAGCTGTTAATGCTGCTGCAAACGTGCAGCCTGTGCCATGTGTATGCGGTGTATCAATATGTTCATTTGTGACTTCAATAAAGCCTTTTCCATCATACAGCAGGTCTGTAATCATCCCATCAGATGGACCATGGCCGCCTTTAATCACGACATGTTTCGTACCTAGCTCATAAAGGCGCTCCGCCGCCACATAGCGGTCCTTTTTCGTCTGAATTTGTATCCCTGTCAGTACTTCTGCCTCAGGAAGATTCGGCGTTACAGCATAGCTGACAGGCAGCAAGTGTGTTTTCATCGCAGAGACCGCATCTTCATTTAATAAAGAGGCCCCTCCTTTTGCGATCATGACTGGATCTACAATCAGCTTCATATCATATTGAACCGTTTTTTCAGCTACAATCTTGATCATGTCTGCACTCCACAGCATCCCTGTTTTGACGGCATCTGGCAGTAAGTCTTCTGCCACTGCATCTATTTGACGCTCTAACGCCTCAATTGAAAGCGGGTATATCCCGTGAACACCTAGTGTGTTTTGCGCAGTAATCGCTGTGATCGCAGACATTCCGTACACACCGAGCTCCTGAAAAGTTTTCAAATCTGCCTGAATGCCTGCCCCGCCGCCAGAATCAGAACCCGCGATTGTGAATGCTTTTTTGATCGTCATTTCTTCACACCTCTCATTAGCCAATCCATTGATGATAAATGGTTCTTGCTTTGGCAATATCATTCGTACCATGAACAAGCGCTCTGCCATCTTTAAATAAGACAAGCTTAAACTCATCCTTTTGACACGAAAGCAAATATGGATTTTCAAGCACATCCATCCCTGCCCTCTTTAACCGAAGAGCTACTTCATGTAAAGGCGGCGGTGTTTCTGCTGCACTGCGGATTTGTACCGTATTGCGGCCGCATAGTACATCTGCCTTCGCTCTCTTGTCATATGAAAGAAATGGATAGGTCTTCAGTCCACAGCTTGGACATTGCTTCTTCTTTAAAGACGCGGCCGACCGAATGTCAGACCGTTCATTTTTCCATAAATCGAAGGATTTTAAAATTGGCGTCACTTGATGTCCTGTTAAATATTTAAGTGCATCTGCCACTTGATATGCGGCCACCTGCTGCACAACTGGACTAATGATACCTGCTGTATCACATGTCATGCCTTGTGCGGGTAAATGTTCAAGCAGACAGTGTAAACACGGCGTCTCACCAGGGATCACTGTGAATTGAATGCCATAACTGGCTACACAGGCCCCATAAAGGAACGGAATTTGATGTTTGACAGCGGCATCATTTGCGATCATTCTCACCTCAAAATTATCCGCTGCATCAACAATGATCGAAGCCCCACTGACAAGTTCGTCAATATTGTGAGCAGTCACATCGATCACGATTCCTTTGATGTGCACGTCACTGTTTACTTGCTTGAGTCTTTTTTCAGCCGCCACAGCTTTTGGCAGCCGATCCTTCACGTCTTGCTCCGTGTAAAGCTGCTGACGCTGAAGGTTGCTCCATTCAATATAATCTCGGTCCAAAATAGTGACAGAACCAACGCCGGCACGAACGAGCATTTCAGCACTTGCGGTTCCAAGTGCCCCCGCTCCAATAATGACCGCCTTTGAGTCATTTAGCCGCTTTTGTCCCTCTGTTCCAATTGGCTGAAAAAGCTCTTGGCGTGAATAACGAGTGCTCAAAATGACGGCATTCCTTCCTGTGGACTGCTCGCTGTTCCATAGTTTTTTAGCGGAATACGTCCTGCCTCGTAGCCTAGTCTTCCTGATTCAATCGCGAGTTTCATTGCTTTTGCCATTTTCACAGGATCCTTTGCACCAGAGACAGCGGTATTTAGTAATACAGCGTCTGCTCCAAGCTCCATCGCATAAGCTGCATCCTTCGGAGAACCTACGCCAGCATCAATAATGACCGGCACCTTCGCCTGCTCAATAATAAATGAGAGATTCAAAGGATTTAGTAAGCCTTGGCCTGAACCAATCGGTGAAGCACCAGGCATGATAGCATGGACACCGAGTTCTTCTAATTTTCTTGCCAGCACCACATCATCAGATGTATACGGCAGCACGATAAATCCTTCTTCGAGCAGCATTTCAGATGCTTTTAATGTTTCAACTGGATCTGGCAGAAGAGACCTTGAACAGCCAATGACTTCTACCTTGATCATGTCACAAAGCCCAGAAGCCTTTGCTAAACGGGCAATACGCACTGCCTCTTCTGCTGTACTTGCTCCAGCTGTATTCGGAAGCAGCGTATATTTTGATAAATCAAGCTGCTCCAAAAAATTAGGCTGAGATGCTTCGAATATGTTCATTCTTCTGACGGCAAAGGTTAAAATTTCGGCTTCCGATACGTTCACCGCTTCTTTTTGAACCTCAAATGATGGGTACTTTCCTGTTCCGAGTAATAGTCTTGATGTGAATGTTTTTCCGCCAATGTGCAGCATTGGATCATCCTCCTCCTACGAAATGAACGATTTCAATCGTGTCATTTGGTTGAATTTCTACTTGTTGAAACGCTTCTTTATCAATGATTTCATGGTTCTTTTCAACGATCACCACACGGGTTTCAAGCTGATAGGATGATAGCAGATCATAGATCGTTCCATTCTCTTGATCGAAATCAACGATTCTGCCATTCAATTGAATCTTCATACGAATAGTGCCTCCTTTCGTCCAATACGAAACGCGTGAAGCCATTCCTCTTTGACAGGTTCGTCTAATATGAGGTCACGAATGATTTCTCCCGTAATCGGTGCAAGTAAAATGCCGTTCCTGTAATGCCCTGCAGCAAAAAGAATACGCTTGTCTTCTGGATGTCTTCCGATATAAGGATGCCGGTCGTTTGTCGCCGGACGAAGGCCTGCCCAGCACTCTTCAATCGGCATCTCCTTAATAGAAGGCATAAGCTGAGACGCCTTTTGAATCACAGCTTCCATGCCGCCAAGCGTTGGAACAGCCTGCCACTCGTTTGGCTTCATTGTTGCGCCGATGACAAGCTTTCCGCTATCTCGCTGAACGATATAACAATGATCATGATAAATGGTGTGTGCGAGCGCCGGACCATTATTCCATACAGACACACATTCCCCTTTTACTGGATAAAGAGAATGCGATAATCCGAGCTCTTCAAAAAAACGGCCAGACCATACACCACTTGCGACTGTCAGTTCATCACATATGAATGTGCCCTTCGTTGTTCTGACAGTTAACGCTTCTTTGTCCCGCTTCACTTCGATCACAGGTGTACACTCTTTCACATCTGCACCGTACCGGACAGCCGCCTGCCATAAAGCCCTGCATACAGCATAAGGTTCCACATGCACATCCTCTTCAATCAAACCTGCTCCCAGCATGTGATCTGTAACTTGAGGCATGCATTTTTTTACGCTGCTTGCGTCAAGCCATTTAAATGTAGACAAATGCTGCATCCGGCAAAGGGCTTGCTTCTCTTCTTCTGTAAAGGCGACCTTCATGATACCGCCCGCTGAAGTTCGTATATCAATACCTGATTCATGCAGAAGATCGACTTTTAATTTTTCGTACAATGTCTGGCTTGCTCTGCCTGCCTGAAAGAAAACATCCTCATGACCCTCTCCTTCAGCATGTGCACCGAGCATCCCGGCAGCCGCACTTGTCGTTTGCTTCCCTATCTCATTCGCTTCAAATAAGACCACCTGTTTTCCTGCTTTTGCAAGGTGATAGGCGATGGAGATCCCTATGATTCCACCACCAATGATTGCAACGTCATAATGCTTTTTCATAAGGATTCTCCTTTACCTTTTCAGAAAATGCTTGTGCCATCATACGCGGCTGATGATGAGTAAAAATCCCAGACATGACAGCAATTCCTTTCACATTTGCTTGTTTCAATTCTGGAACTCGTTCTGGGGTCACCCCGCCGATGGCCACCACTGGAATTGTTAGTGCAGAAGTCAGTTCTTTCACAAGCTGTACACCTCTTGCCTGAAGTCCTGGTTTACAAGAGGTGTCATATACGTGCCCAAATATGACATACTCTGCTCCATTTTTCTCTGCTGCTTTTGCTTCTTCTATCGAATGGACAGACACTCCCGCATGAAGGTGAGGGAATTTTTTTCGCAGCTCTTTTGGCGAAAAGCTGTGGCCCGGGAGATGCACCCTGTGAATATTGGTAAGCAGCGCAACATCTACTCTGTCATTGATCACGAGCTTTTCTTTCGGTACACCTTCTAAAAGGAGATTCTTCACGAGATCAACAAGCTCACTTGCTGTTTTAGACCGTTCCCGAATATGAATAAAATCCACTTCAGACGCTATGGCTCTTATTTGTTTGATCAGTTCACCCGCAGGAAGGGAATCATTTGTCACTGCGTGGAGTTCCATTTGCACCAACCCCATCTAAGCATGCTGTTTGCCACATTTCTTTTTGATACGCCATCTCCCAAAAGTGATATTCATAATAGCTTGAAATCACGAAATTTTCTTTCATATTGGCCCTTACATGGTCTGGTGCTTTTTCTGCTAGTTCATCAAAGCGGTTCACTTGTTCGAAGACGAGTTCCTTAAACCAATCGCCTCCGTATGTCAAAATCCATTCTTGGTAAATTGGATGGTCAGGTGTTGTTTGTTTCAGCTTTTCACCTACCTCATAATAGAGCCAGTAACACGGTAATAACGCGGCTAAAATCTCTTCAAACCGTCCGCTTTTTACAGATCGGTACATATGAGAGGTATACGCATAAGCAGTGGGAGAAGGCTTAAAGTTCTCAATGGCTTCATCAGAAATTTGCAGAAGCTCTGTAAATTTCCGATGCAGCGACAGCTCTGCTTCATACGTGCCCTGGGCATGATACGCCATTCTGCCCGTCGTATGTAAGTCCTCACTTATCGCCGCTCCATATGCCTGCACCTTTGCAAAATGAGTTAAATAATAAGAATCCTGCATCACGTAATAGGTGAAACGATCGAGTGAAAGTGTGCCATCTCCAATCCCTTTGACAAAAGGATGTGTAAAGCTTCCATTCCACCATGTTGCTGCAGCCTCTTTACATTCTGTTGAAAACGTCATGTTCCTCTCCTCCTGTTTTTCCATATAAAAAAGCCACTTTCCGCGTGGAAAGTGGCTTGGAATTTGTAAAAAGCATAGTCAAAAACCGCACCACTTCCCTACGCAGGTATGAACCTGTTCAGGTAATGAGGGTCTAAAAGTGAACACTTTTATCTCAGCCCTTTTAAAGGACTCCCCTAGTGGATCAAATATATGATGTTGTACCTCTATCTTAATCAGGAATTGTTCATTGGTCAAGGGTTCATTGTCATTCTAATTGGGCTCTTAGTCCTGCCACATACTCCCGGGAGCCCGATACAAGCACACGGTCGCCGCTTCTAAGTGTCGTATCTCCATGCGGTACTAAGCTGTCTACCCCTCTAAAAATGCGGACAAATACCAAATCACCGGTGAAAGGAAATTCTCTCAGCATAACATTATGATAACGATTATTGTTCATTTGAATTTGATACAAAGAAGAATCCTCATTTGTTAGCAATCGAATCGCATCAGGTGCTTCAATCAAAGCTCTTAGCACCGTTTTAGATGACAGGAAAGTAGAAAACGTATCAATTCCCGCTTCCTTCAATGTCAGCTCTGCCTCTGCTTTGTTGACACTTGCAATGACTTGTTTTGAACCTTCTTCTTTTGCAAATAAAGCAATTTCCTTATTTTTCGTCTCACTGCCTGTTGCGACGACAAGGACATCCTCTTGACCGACGCCTGCCTTTCTCAGCGTCTCATCGTCGTATTGTTCAATTGATTCGACTTCAAAGATAGAGTCTGCCAGCAGTGCTTCCTTATTTTCTTGAAACACATGCAAAATCCGAATGTCATATTCATCCTGATGTAAATCAAGTGTGACAGGTAAGGTCAGCTGATTTGCACCAATAAAGGTCACACGCTTCTTATGGCTTGCCGTTTGTTCTTTTTTAAACAGCGCTTTAAACCAAACAGGTGTTAAAATACTCGTTAGCACAGCAACTAAAATCAGCGCTCCTGACATTTTATGATCAATGACACCGAGCCGCTCACCAATCGTCGCAGCTGCAATGACGAGAGATAAAGTTGAAGTTAATAAAAAGCCGGAGCCAATGACCTTTTTCATGTCATACCATTTTTTCAAATAAAGAATCGGGATGAGCTTACTTATAAGCAGCGCAATAAACAGAAGCGGAATCATGATCATAATCGTCGGGTCCTTAAACAGTGCCCATATATTCAGATCCACTCCGACCATCACAAAAAAGATCGGGATTAAAAATCCGTAGCCAAATGAGTCCAGCTGCTGAACGAGTTCTTTATTTGGCGAAAGAAGAGACACAAGCACACCAGCTAAAAACGCCCCTAGAATATTTTCAGCCCCGAGTGATTCAGATAAGGCAACTAAGACTATAATGAGAGTAAAGATTGCCCTTGTCCCAATTTGCACGGTTCCTTTAGACATCGACTGAAAAATTGACTTTGTCTTAAATACGCGGCCAAATAAATAAAGAAGAATACCTGCAGCAAATAATAAGAGCAGGAGCCACATGTTCCCTGTTCCATCTCCATAAATGGAGGAAAACACAGCAAGCAAAATCATCGTGACCAAATCGGCAATGACAGCTACAAGCAGAATGATTTGACCGATATTCGTCTGCATCAACTTTTCCTCTTTTAAGGTTGGCACCACTACGCCTAATGAAATGGTAGAGATAATGAGCGTCATTAAAAAGGCATTTTGGATAAACCCTGCGAGTACAAACGCATAGGACAGGATAAAAGAAATACAAAATACCCCAAGAAAAATCATGGTGGCTGCTTTAAATGTATTTGGTTCTTTTAAACCATTTGGAAGTTCTCGTGCTTTCTTCTTTGACTCAAAAGAAGAAAAATCTATTTCAAGTCCACTTAAAAACATCAGAAAAATAAAACCGAGCATGGATAATGTATCTAACCACGCATCATGTTCGACAACCAGTTGAAGACCGCTTTTCCCAATGATGAGCCCCGTGATGATTTCAGCTACAACGACCGGAATGGTCAGCTTAAATCGGTGCAATAAAATAGGGGTGAAAAAGGCGACAATAATTACGACAACGAGTGATGAAACAGATGTATGCTCCATTGGCTAAAGCCTCCTAACATTCATGTTTAATTTTTTAAGTCTTACGTTAAAGCATTGATTCTAACAATTGCCCAAATGAAATGAAAGCCATTCGTTATATTTTCTAAAATTCAAACTTCTTTATATCCGATGAATGGATGAAAAAATCAGGAGGAAACCTTATGAAATTCGATATTATTGGCGATATCCACGGCTGCTACGAAGAGCTGCTTACCCTCATACACAAACTTGGATACGAACTCAAACATGGATTACCCGTCCATCCTGATAAGAGAACGCTGGCCCTTGTTGGTGATCTAACAGATCGAGGACCTCAGTCAGTAGACGTCATGCGGTTTGTCATTCATGCCTATTCACACGGCGCAATCCGTTATGTACCTGGCAACCACTGCTTTAAGCTTTATCGCTACTTAAAAGGAAATCCCGTCAAATTGCTTCATGGCATCGAAACCACAGTGCACGAAATAAAAAAACTGCCAATCCATGAACAAAACAAATTGTCACATGAATTTAAGCAGTTATTCGAGAAGGCTCCGCTTTATGATGTACTCATTCCTGATGAGCTGATCATTGCACACGCAGCGATGAAGGAAAAGGATATTGGAAAAAAGCCGAATAAACAAATGCGGTCCTATTTATTATTTGGTGCCGTCACAGGAGAAACATGGCCAGATGGACGGCCTGTTCGCAAGGACTGGGCAAAGGAATATCACGGAAAACCGTGGATTGTGTATGGCCATACACCAGTGAAAGAACCTCGATTCGTTGGCAGAACGGTCAATATTGATACAGGCTGCGTATTTGGCAACAAGCTTTCTGCCCTCACATACCCTGAGCTTAAAACGGTCGCCGTTCCTTCATCCATGCCTTATGACGATTCTAGATTTCAGCATTTCACATCATAAAAAAACCCGGCCCTGCGCTGCAGGTGACCGGGTTTCTCTATGTTAAAAAAGCAATGATTTCATATCATCAGGAAGCGGGGCTGAAAATGTCATTTGCTCACCTGTCATCGGATGAGGAAACGCAAGGGTTTCACTATGCAGTGCCTGCCGGTCTATCCGCTCGGTCGTTCCGCCATACAGCGTATCTCCGATGAGCGGATGCCCAAGAAATTGCATATGAACACGAATTTGATGTGTTCTCCCGGTTTCAAGTGAGAGAGACACATCCGACATGTTCAACTCAGCGATTACCGCTCGCACGGAATAATGCGTTACTGCCTCCTGCCCAGCATCATCAACCATCCGCTCGATAATACTATCCCCTTTTCGGGCAATTTTTGCAGCGATCGTTCCATGTTTTTCTGTGATCATGCCATGTGTAAAGGCTCTGTATGTTCGTTTAACCGCTCCACTTTTTTGCGCCTTTGATAAAAGGCTATGGGCAAAGCGATGCTTCGCCACAAGCATGACACCAGATGTATCACGATCAAGACGGTTCACCAAATGAACCGTATGCCGAACAGACTGCTTGGCATAATGATGCAGTAATCCATTCGCAATACTGTGCTCAGGGTGCTCCCGAGAAGGGATCGAAGGAATATACGGCCTTTTATTCAGCACAAGGACATGCTCGTCCTCAAATATAATATCAAGTGGAATCGGTGCAGGCTTCAGCCCTTCACTCACTTTTTCCTCGGGAAATAAAATGGTGAGTCTGTCCCCTTCATGCAGCTCGCACTTCACGGTAACATGCTCTCCATTAATGAGGAGGTCACCGCCATCAAACTTAATATCCGTCAGCATTCTTTTCGAAATACCAAGATCAATTAAATATTCCTTTAAAAGCAGCCCTTCTTCTTTGGCTGTAATGGTTTTGTTTAACGTAAAGTATTCCAGCGGGAACAACCTCTTTCTTATTCTCCTTTTCCGATAAAGGAATCTTGCACCCTTTTCCAAAACGGAAACGGTCTAAATCTGGCAAAACGGACATTCTCGTCTGCCACCCGGCATTGAATGGATTTGACGTCTTTATGAAGCAGTGTCAAATGATCAATGGTCACCTGAAAATCGACATCATTCCTCGGTTTAATCACACAAGTATGATGGTCAGGCAAAATAAGCGGTGAACCGACCGTCCGAAACACTCGGTTGTTGATTGAAGCCATTTCCGCCAGCTGAATGGCTCTAATGGAAGGATGAATAATGGCGCCACCCAGTGCCTTATTATAGGCCGTACTGCCAGATGGTGTAGACAAACAAAGGCCGTCACCTCTAAATGTTTCAAACAGCTGGCCTCTAATTTCAACATCTGCCACAAGTGTCCCTTCCATGCTTTTAATCGTACATTCATTCATTGCTAAATATTTCTCTTCTCTGCCGCCGTCGTTGTATCTGACAATGACTTCTAAGATCGGATATTCCACAATATGATAAGGCGTTTTCGCAATGGCTAAGACGAGTTTTTCAATTTCACTCGGCACCCAGTCAGCATAGAAGCCAAGATGACCTGTATGAACACCGACAAAAGCTGTTTCATTTAGACGGTCGCTATAACGGTGAAACGCATAAAGAAGGGTGCCGTCTCCACCAACCGTAATGACAAGATCCGGTTCCTCTTCATTTAGTTCCATCCCAAAATCCAATAAGTAGGTCTGAATTTTACTTTTGAGCGTGTCAGATACAGAATTCCCTTTTGAAGAAACTGCAAATTTCATGAATTCTTCTCCTTTTTCACCTTGCTGCTATGAGAGGGCAGCATCTTATTTGATCAAACTGGCTCAGCTGTCGTTTTTCTTTTTTCGGGAAAATGCCACTTGTGCTTCTTGAATTTCCCCTCTGATTTCGGACATTTCTTCATCGAGACGAGATGCTGCCTCAGATGCTCTTTGAAGGCGCAGCTTGACCTTCTCCGGGATATTCCCGCTATATTTATAATTCAGAGAATGCTCAATGGTCGCCCAAAAGTTCATCGCAAGCGTACGAATTTGGATTTCGACGAGGAGCTGTTTCTCTCCACTTACGGTTTGCAGCGGATATAACACAACAAGGTGGTAAGAGCGGTATCCGCTTTCTTTATGTTCTGCAATATAGTCGCGTTTATCTACAACCACAAAATCTTTACGTGACTGGAGCATTTTTTTCACGACTTGTATATCTTCTACAAACTGGCACATAATGCGAAGCCCAGCAATATCCTGCATCGTTTCAATCTCATGCATCGGGATGTTTTTACGCTTTGCCTTTTCTAATATGCTGGCAACGGGTTTCACTCGGCCTGTGACAAATTCTACTGGTGAATGGTCATCCTCGAATTCATACAGCTTTCGAATGCCTTTTAGTTTCACTTTTAATTCTTCGACTGCTTGTTTATACGGTGCGAGGAATTGATCCCATTGTTTTTTGTCCATGAAACTTCCCCCAATTCCATATACCTAATTATTTCAGAGGAATGTGCTTTTCACTTTCTCTTCCATATCTCCGTAATTGGCATTGTCTTTAATATTGTCGATTAAATAATGTAATTCCTGTTGAAGCTGAATGAGTTCCAGCGATTGTTCATCCGATGCCAAATAGACAGGGATGTCACGATTCATTGCTTCTTTTAATGGAGCCCATGTATGTTCCCCTAAAATAAGATACGAAAAGGACTCCTCGGTTTCAAGTATGTAAACGAACGCAAAGTGATCAGAATCAACAAGCATTTGTCCTGATGCTTTTGCTTTTTGGATTTGCTCTTCTGACTGGATTGTCAAAATCAGACTGTCTTCTTTTAAAGTTGCTTCTGTGATTTCAATTCTGTTTTGCATCATGATCTCCTTTACAACAAAGTACAGCTTTATTTTATCATATCAAGTTCAATATTGATAAACCGAACTTTTTGAGAAAATCCTGTTTTTCTCTTTTAAATGATCCTTTCCCAAGATTCTTCATTCATTTTGGTCCATACCTAAATTGAAAATAGAGAGAAAAAAACAGTCTTTTACATGGTGAACACACTTCATGTACAATAATCATATTTCCTCTAATGAAAGGTTGATGTCAAAATGGCACAGGAAATTGAAATCGAACTAAAGCAATTATTAATGAAAGAAGAATTTGAACAGCTGAAACAGCATTTTCAATTGAAGAATGCGGATTTCCACACGCAAACCAACTATTATTTTGATACACCTCAATTTAATATAAAATCTCAATTGGCTGCATTAAGAATGAGAGAAAAAAACGGTCAATGGGTGCTCACATTAAAGGAACCTCACGAAATAGGCTTGCTCGAAACCCACCAAACGATCGCTCCCCCTTCTCAACTTGACGATTTTAAGCTGCCAGAAGGTGAAGTTGCGGACAGATTAGACCACCTGAACATTCAAAAGGATCAAATTGTGTACTTTGGTTCACTTGAAACGTCAAGAGCAGAAAAAATGATCCAAGAAGGCTTAATTGTTTTGGATCACAGCCGATATTTAACAGTAGAGGACTATGAACTTGAATTTGAAGTGAGCGACCTGGAAATCGGACAAGCCGCTTTCTCCGCATTGCTCCGCAAATTTCATATTCCAGTACGAAACACGAAAAACAAAGTCGTTCGTTTTTATGAAGAAAAAATGAAAACACAGAATAGATGAATTCCTTGAAGGAGGAACATGATGAACGTCAATCAACTTCAATCCTTTATGCAGCTTCAAGCGCTTAAAACGTTACAGACAGATCCATCACAAACGCAAATGTCTGCAGGTCAAGAATCGAATGCCCAAGCTTCATTTCAGTCGCTGCTGCAAGATTTTTTAGGCGGATCAGAATTATCACGTCTCCCGCTTTCCATCTCTGCTTTTATGGGCACGGACCCATCAACGGCTCCGAACACGCAATATGCGCGTACAAACCCATATTTATCTGCCACTTCCGGCAGTGATCAGCTTGAGGCCCAATCTTTGTATGCAAATGACAACCAATTAAATACAGCGAATGGCATTGGAAATGTCTTAAACAACAGCTACACGCCGCCGCTTCAAAAGGCTGTCTCCAGTGGCTCATCATCAAAAGAGATTAATCAAATCGTGTCACAAATGGCTCAAAAGCATGGCGTTCCCGAAAAGCTGATTCACGCGGTCATCAAACAGGAATCCGGCTACCGCACAAATGCTGTCAGCCATGCAGGTGCGCTTGGACTCATGCAGCTCATGCCATCGACTGCTAAATCACTTGGCGTCAACAATGCTTTTGATGCGTCCCAAAACATTGAAGGCGGAACGAAGTATTTAAAACAAATGCTCAATAAATATAACGGAAATATCTCACTCGCCTTAGCTGCCTATAATGCAGGCTCAGGAAATGTAGATAAATACGGAGGCATTCCTCCATTTAAAGAAACACAAAATTATGTAAAGAAAATCACAGCTCAATATTTCGCTTAAACCGAAGAGAATAACCTCTTCGGTTTTTTGTATGTCGCTTTTCCCCCTTTTTTGACTGAATGTGTTATGATATGGTCAATTGATCACAGAATCCGATTCTCTCTTTATTTCGAGCAGACCAAAGCGGTTTGTTTGTGGAATTGAGATGAGGTTGTTAAAATAAGTACAAGAATAGAAACAATAAAATAGAACAAACTGAATATCACTTTTGAAATAAATGAAATACGCAATAGGGTGAGTCATCCTATTAACTACGAGTAAAAGGAGTAGTCAACATGGTACAATCGTTTAACGCACCTTACGAAGCGGTTGGAGAGGAACTTCTATCGCAACTTGTTGATACTTTTTATGAAAATGTAAAGTGTCATCCTTTGCTTCATCCTATTTTCCCGGATGACTTAAAAGAAACAGCAAGAAAACAAAAACAGTTTTTAACGCAATATTTAGGCGGACCACCGCTTTATACAGAAGAGCATGGCCACCCAATGCTGCGGGCGAGACATCTCCCTTTTCCGATTACTGAGGAGCGGGCTGACGCATGGCTTGAATGCATGGAGGATGCAATGGATCAAGTAGGATTAACCGGCGATATTCGTGACTTTTTATTTGAACGACTTTCTCTGACGGCTCGTCATATGGTCAACCAAACACCTGAAAAGGATGGACGATCTTGAGCTGCAATACGCACGATCAATATTTCTCACACTGTCACGGACATCCTCAAAAGCCGATTGAAATCTATGTATTCATTGATCCTCTAAGCCCTGACTGCTGGTTATTAGAGCCGTCCATTAAAAAGTTGAAAATGAAATATGGCCGTTTTTTCACTTTACGAACGGTAACAAGTTCTAGTATTAATGCTTTGAATCGGAAAAGAAAGAAACATTTACTGACTGAAGCATGGGGGAAATTTGCCACTAAAACGCAGACCAAAAAAGAACAAATGCTGTCTGAACAAATTGTGACATCACCCTACCTCGCCTCACTCGCACTAAAAGCAGCGGAACTTCAAGGCAGAAAATGTGGAATGAAGTTTTTGCGTCTCATTCAAGAATCACTTTTTTGCCATCAGCAAGATGTCACAAGTGAGCAGGTGCTGATAGAAAATGCAAAAAGTGCTGGACTGGACATCGAGGAATTCCAGCGCGACATTCATTCTCAAAGTGCTGTGAAAGCACTGCAATGTGATATGAAAATTGCAGCTGAAATGGACGTATCTGAGCTTCCGACCTTCGCCTTTTTTAATACCGTAAATGGAGACGAAGGATTAAAAATTTCAGGTGCCTACTCTTATGATATTTACGAAGAAATCCTTTTTGAAATGATTGGTGAAAAACCAACACCATCAGAACGGCCTCCAATTGAATGGTTTATTGCTTACTTTCAATTTGCTTCCGCAAAAGAGATAGCCGTTGTCTATGACCTGACGCTTGAAGAAGTTGAACGAGAAATGAAGAAGCTGGCTTTCGCTCAAAAGGTAGAACGTGTCCAAGTGCAGCAAGAAATGTTTTGGCGCTATAAAGAGAATGACCACCATACAGATCTTGATGTCTATCGCTGTGAAAATGAACATGGGTGCTGACCCATGTTTTTCTTTACCTTCACCAAGAACATTTGTTCTGTTTATAAATACGAAGAAACCGCGCCGGGATAAGCGCGGTTTCACTATGTCTTAACGACAACAAAGGGGATGGGAGAAATTTTTCACGGTCAAACAAAGGGGTAATGTTTGTATGTGATTAATTTCACATCTGTAGTATATCAAATTTTGTCGACTTATGACAACAGATATACTATATGTTCATATTTTTGTCACAAAACATAAGAGGGTTGTCACTTTCATATAGTAAAAGTAACAAAAAAATGGGGGGACCTGCATGCGCAGCACAACTATTGGACTTGTTGCCATTGGCTTATGTTTCTTTTTAAATATATTAGGCTTAATGAAGATGCTTCCTCTTTATTTGACGTCTCCACTCTTGTTTGCTTCGATTCTTTTTACGCTTTATCGAATGAATCATCGTAAGACCTTTAGAGGTTTTAAAGGTTGATGATTAACAAGGAACGGCCTCGACATCTGAAGAGGTCTTTTTTTATGAGAAAAAAACTCCTGTCAAAAGATGAGATAGCACTCACACGTCTGACAGAAGTCTTTTCATTACTCACCTGTTTTGGAGATGAGCTCTTCCATTTCTTTTAGTTTTTCTTCGAACAATTGACATGCCGCTTCGATTGGTTCTTTAGAAGCCATATCAACACCTGCTTTTTTCAGCACATTGATTGGATAATCAGAGCTTCCTGCTTTAAGGAAATCGGTGTAGCGCTCTACCGCTGGTTTTCCTTCTTGTAATATTTGCTTGCTTAATGCCTGCGCCGCGCTATAGCCTGTCGCGTATTGATACACATAATAGTTGTAATAGAAATGAGGGATTCTCGTCCACTCTAATCCGATTTCCTTATCAACCACCATACCGTCACCAAAGTACTTCTTGTTCAGGTCATAATAAAGGTTCGTCATAAATTCTGGCGTTAAAGCCTCTCCTTCTTGTGCTTTCACATGAATAAGATGCTCAAACTCAGCAAACATCGTTTGTCTAAATACCGTTCCTCTAAATCCTTCTAACAAGTGGTTTAATACATACAAACGCTGCTTTTTATCGTCTAAATGATTAAGCAGGTATTCGCCTAGTAACGCTTCATTTGTAGTGGAAGCCACTTCAGCTACAAAGATACTATAGTTTCCATACGGATATGGCTGGTGCTTTCTTGTATAGTAGCTGTGTACAGAATGCCCAAATTCATGAGCCAGTGTAAACAAATTATCAATATTATTTTGCCAGTTCATGAGGATATATGGATTTGTACCATAGCTCCCAGATGAATAAGCACCGCTTCGTTTCCCTTTATTCTCATAAACGTCTACCCAGCGATTTTCGAGTCCTTCTTTTAACACGGACACATATTCTTCTCCTAATGGGGCTAACCCTTTCAGCATATAATCCTTTGCTTCATCGTAGGTGAGCTTCATGCCAGCATCTTTCACAAGTGGTGTGTACAAGTCGTAATTGTGCACTTCATCAAGCTTTAATACCTTTTTGCGTAATTCAATATAACGGTGTAATAACGGTAAATATTGATGAACTGTATCAATTAGATTGTCATACACTTCTTCCGGGATGCTGTTTCGTGATAATGCTGCTTCTCTTGCCGATTTGTAATTTCGTACTTTTGCATAAAAATTATCCTTCTTAATTGAACCGCTCAGTGTAGAAGCAAGTGTATTCTTATACTGATCATACGTTTTATACACAGCTTTAAAGGCATTCTTTCTCACTTCACGATCATCACTATTTAAAAATGTGATAAAGTTGCCGTGGGTAATCTTCTTTTCCTCCCCATTCTCATCCTTTACAGAAGGAAAAGAAATGTCGGCGTTGTTAAACATACTAAAAGTAGTAGATGAAGATGAAAGTGGTTCAGAGGCCTCAGCTAATAAAGCTTCTTGCTCCTCACTTAAAATATGTGGACGCTCTTTATTAATTTCTTCGAGAGCATGTGAGTACAGTTTTAATTCTTCTTTTTCTAGTATGAATTGCTGCAATTTATCTTCTTGAATCGATAAAATCTCTGGAACAATATAAGCAGATGTACTAGACAGCTGTGTAAATAGATTTGATGCCTTATCATTTAACGCCTGAAATGATGAGTTCGTTGTATCTTCATCGTATTTCATGTGCGCATATGTATAAAGCTTGCCAAGCTTTTCAGAAAGTTGATCCTGAAAGGTTAGGGCTTCATACAGGACATCAGCAGAATGGGCCAGCTTGCCTTTAAATTGTGCCAGCTTCGGAATTTCTTTTTTGACCGCTTCGAATTCCTTGTTCCATGCATCGACGCTTTCAAAAATATCTTCAAGGCGCCATTTGTTTTCTTCTTTTACTTCGCTTCTGTCTGGTAGATGATTGTTTTTGATTTGTGAAGTCATATGAATCCCCCTTGCATGAGTTGTGTTGAACCAACCTTTCGGAAAGTGAAAGAAATTGGTGTTGTATTTATCTTCTTTGTTTTGAACTATATTTGTCAAATCATATGCAGAAATAAATACCAAACAGACTAAAAAAATGAGAAAAAAGCGTTTCTTTTGATTCAATAGCAGCACCACCTTTTTCTTATCATGATCAAAGTGGTGATGAAACATGCTATTGAAATAAGAAAGCATCTCGTTTTAACACTTCATCTAGTGTTCGTATAGGCATTTGATTCGACGATACTTCATAATTACCCTCTTTCGTCATATGTAAAAACCCTTGTCTTACAAGCGCATTTACATATGCAGTGACCACCTCTTTTATTTCTTCTCTTGAAACATCGCCATATCGGAGTTTCACTTCTTTCATTTGCACACATCGATTGATTTCCATCATTAGCTGCTGAATTGTCACTCTTCTGCTTCCTTTTTTCCTCATCATCCAATCATAGAGACACCCCTGCCAAACATACACGGGACTTGTAAAAATATACGCTTCTTGCACTGGAATAAATAACTCAGTTGGCAAAAAAGTGAATGCTGTTTGATGATGCTCATAAAAAATATCTCTCAAACGTTTGCTTTCATTTGATAAAATGCGAGGAGGACGCAGTCTAAATTGCTGTATACATTTAATCCATTGTTGGTTTACTTGACGCTTGCTTGAAGGCGGAGATAGAAATGCCGGAATTTCGCGGTATGCTGAAGGTGGTCTGACAGTTATTGCCGCACATATTTTCGTTGATTGAAACACAAGGAATTGATCAAGATGGATGAACCTATTCTGGATCGGGCAGAAAAAAATCAACCGCCTTTCCTCTGATTCCCTTAGAATTCCCCAATGAATGGAGGAGAAAGAAAAAAGCTGGGCAGATTTTCGGTTTAAACGATTTGCCCCTATCATCCATATGGGAAAGAGCCCTGCCTCGCGGAGACCTGCTGTTCTTCTGCGAAGCTCTTGCCGGGAAATATTTGCACATTGAAATTCGATTGCATAGGTTTCATTTCCTATAGAGACGGTCACATCAGGACGCTGATGAATCTTTGACATATACTTTTCCAGCGCCGGTTTATGTCCAAGCCCCTTCAGCCAATTCATAATAGCTTCCTTTCCTGCCTGATGATAAGCCGTTTCGCCAGAGGCTAACGGACATGCTGTCAGCTGTTTATGCGCAAAATGATAGACACGATGCTCCCCTAGCTTTAATTGCACCTCCTCCCTGCACTCAGGACAATAGAATTTGCACGTATTTCTTACATGCTCCAGACGGCTTTTCGATAAATGATGTGTCATTCGGATAAGCTTACCGTTATCCATCATTGCTGTATTCATTCAGTTCGCCCCTCGCTCTTTGATGACCGTATTATAGCTTGTTCGTCTATAAGGAAGCGAAAAGGCAAAATGAATTTTTACCGTGTCAAAAGATGATTTTAATGATCATCTCTTCAGGAAAATTAAAAATCCCCCTTATAGAAAAGGGGGAAAATACAATCTTTATAAAAGTGGTGATAATAATCTTGCTGTTGATTCAAACAGTCTGACCCCCAAAGGTCTCTTTGCAAACTCTTCTGGAACAATTTCATGTGACTGCTCTAAATCACCTAAGAAATCGTTGACGAGCTTCTCGGTGCTTTTTGTTTTATAGAGGAAGGCATTCACTTCAAAGTTCAAATGAAAGCTTCTCATATCCATGTTTGCCGTTCCTATCGAAGCCAGCTCGCTGTCCACAATAATAAATTTACTATGCATAAAGCCTTGATCATACTCGTACACCTTTGCCCCTGCGTCCAGAAGCTCCGGGAAGTATGAACGAGACGCATGGAAAACAATCCGTTTATCTGGATTCTTTGGAGCAATAATCCGTACATCTACTCCGCTCAATGCGGCAATTTTCAATGCGGACAAAATATCATCATCCGGCACAAAATACGGTGAAGCGATCCAGATGGACTTTTTGGCGGAGATGATCATGGAGAAAAAGAGATTTTTAATGACCTCCCACTGCTTGTCAGGCCCGCCAGCAATCATTTGTACGCCTTCTGTTGTACTCTCAAGGTGGCTGAAATCTTTGAAATAGTCCACACCTGAGCATCTTTCATTCGTCATATAATACCAATCCTGCATGAAAATCTGCTGGAGGTCACGAACAGCTTCGCCCTTAATCATCAAATGAGTATCACGCCAGAATCCATATTGTCTGCTTCTGCCCATGTATTCGTCTCCAATGTTAAGCCCGCCGACAAATCCCACTTCCCCATCAATTACGACAATTTTTCTATGATTTCGGAAGTTGATTTTATTATTTAAAAGGGGGAGCCTTACTGGTAAAAACGGAACGATCTGAACGCCAGCCTTTTCTAGGTCAGCAATATATTGACGAGAAAGCTTTAAGCTTCCTACATCGTCATATAAAAAGCGGACAATCACGCCATTTTTCGCTTTTTCAATGAGAATGTCCTTTAATTCTTGGCCAAGGTCATCGTGACGGAGAATGTAATATTCTAAATGAATGTGATGTGTTGCTTTTTTAATCTCTTCAAAAATATGAGAGAATGTTTCTTCACCATTGGTTAAGACTTTAGAGGACGTGCGATATGTAATAGGAGTATGTCCAAGTCTGTGGGCCAGCTTAAATAAGAGCTGCTGATGATCACCCATATGCGTCATTTTTTCAATTGCTTCTCTATGGATACTTTCATCTTCCTGGATTAACTTCTCGTCCAATACCGCCTTCTTTTCAAACAGTCGGCGCTTTTTAATATTGCGTCCAAAGAAAATGTAGAACAAAAAGCCGAATAACGGAAAGCTGCCAAGCAGGACAAGCCATGTAATCGTTTGAGACGGATTCCGGTTCTCCAAGAAAATAACAAATCCGATGAAAATAATCGATAAAGTAAATAGAACACTGACAGAACTTAATACACTTACCGCTAAATCACCGACAATCAATTGGATGATTAAATAAGCACCTATCGTAATGATTAGAAAAAATAGAACTTTGACTACATTTCTCATTTCATTTTTCTCCTTGCCGATCTCTTTATTTACCTATTCATTCAGATAAAAAAGCCGATTCCTCTATAGAAATCGACTTTTTGTGAGTTACGAGAAGTGCTGTTGAATCGTTTCAAGGGCATTCCCTTCGATAATCAGCTGACCGTATTCTTTCAGTCTGTAGATGCTGACCACTGATTCATGAGCATATTCAAGCAAAATGCTGAGCTTATTCTCCACTTGCTCATCTGACAAATCCTCGTGGAAGTCAACATATAGATAATAACGGTTTTCAAACGAATATAAACTTGTGGTAAAATCCTGCATATTTAATTGAGAAAGTGCAATCAAATCTTCAAAGTCATCCATTTTCAACACGAATTGAAGTTGAAGTTTTTTGTCCTTCTCATTATGGTCTTCTTGATCTTGCTCTTCTTTATGAAAATCATCAAGCAGTGCGTCTAAGCTTTCTTCATCTGTTTGATCTTTTTTATCTTCTGGAATCGGCAATTCGAGCTTTTGTCCATCTTTAGAAAGTTGGGCTTTTGTCACGACAATTTCAAGACCTTTATCAAGTGCCTGTACTTGAATCCAAAGCGGTCCCTCTACTGCAAATTCTTCTTCTTCGTGCACTTCGTCCATTACTTCCCAAAACAGCTCTTCACTGCGCTCACGATTATACCAAATCTCTTCACGGTCAAATCCGCGATCTTCAATATCACCGTAGGAAATATAAAATTTCACTGTATGTTCATTTATTCTTTCGATTTCCATTTTGCCAACCTTCCCTTCTATATAAGATGTTGAAGGGACATACAAGCTCCCAATTAATAGTACTTTACTACACTTTACCCGTTCCGTCTACATGTTAACCGTTTAAAGAATTGAGGTATTGCTTCGTACTGTCTATTTTATGATAAAACATGAATAAAAGAAATAAAAACGCATTTTTTGCAGAGAAAACTTGCAGAAACATATATTTGAATTGTCTTCATATATTGGTTGTACGAGCTCTATTAGGACAAGAGGTGAAATGGATGGAAACAGAGTGGATCGTATCCTTACTGATGATTATTGGCATAGACCTGATTTTAGGCGGAGATAATGCGCTCATCATTGCGATGGCCAGTCGCAGTTTATCACATGACAAACGCAATAAAGCCATTTGGATCGGCACTCTTTTGGCCGTTCTGATGAGAATTACAATGACGGGTGCCGCAGTTTATTTATTGACTATCCCTTATTTGCAGTTTATTGGTGGTCTTTTTCTCCTTTATATAGGATACAATCTTTTAATTGAACAAAAGAAGGAATCGATTCGGATTAAGAGCAGCGGCTCCCTTTGGCGTGCGGTTCAAACCATTGTGATTGCCGACCTCTTTATGTCACTTGATAATGTCATCGCAGTTGCAGGTGCAGCAAAAGGCAACATGATTCTGACCGCTTTTGGTCTCATGATTTCTGTACCGATTATTATTTGGGGAAGCAAGCTGATTCATGCGGCTTTAACTAAATTTCCGTTTCTTTTATACGGAGGAAGTGCGCTTTTGGCCTTTACTGGCGGCGAAATGATTGTGCGTGATGTGAAATTGACTGAATTTATGTCACAGCATGCCACGCTTGAATTGATGCTTCCGTTTTTAACCGTCATAGTGGTCATATTAGCCAGCCTCTTTTACGAACAAACGGCTGAAAACAAATAAAAAAAGCTGCCAAATGATCGGCAGCTTTTCGTGTTTTTATTAGTTAGCAAGTCGCTGAGCTTCTCTTAGTTGGAATGTACGAACCGTTCTTGGTAAGAAACGTCTAATTTCATCTTCATTGTACCCAACTTGTAATCTTTTTTCATCCAAGATAATTGGACGACGCAATAGACCTGGATGCTCATTGATTAGTTTATACAATTGTTGAAGCGGCATTGTCTCAACATTGACATTTAGTTTTTGGAATACTTTTGAACGTGTTGAGATAATTTCGTCTGTACCGTCTTCTGTCATTCGAAGAATTTCTTTGATTTCATCGATTGAAAGAGGCTCAGAAAAAATATTTCTCTCTTGATATGGAATATTGTGCTCTTCTAACCACGCTCTTGCTTTTCTACATGATGTACAGCTTGGTGATGTGTATAATGTTACCATAAATCTTCACTCCTCAATTTGTAGAATGAATATTGATCTGTATTCTTAAATTAAAATTGTTCTAAATAAGTAATCTTTATAGTGATTATACTATAAAAAAGTAAGTGTGAACAGATTTTCTTGCAATTTTTGTGACAAAAACTAGACAATTTCATTCATTTTGTGGTGCTGCTTGATGTCAGAACATTCTCATTTAGTCGAGATGATCGAAAATATTTTTTTGCTTTCTATTTTCAATGATCTTCAATACATCATCAACATCCTCATACGATTGTCCATACCATTCTTCATCTTTATACGTATGGATTCGTTCATAGGTCTTCCTCATGGCTTCCATGATCTCTTCCTCATGATTTGTAAGAGGCGACCAATAAAGAATTTCCATGCGGTTCACTTCATTTGTTGCAAGTGACCTGCGTTTATAACCGATTGATTCTGCATGCTTGAAGTGCTCTCTTTGGTAAAACTTTAGGCGTTTTGCAGTATCTGCATCATCTTCATCTACAGGCTCGACCTCAAGCAAGATCGGTTTCTTTTTTTCCTTCAGCTTATGAATAAGCTTTGACCCGAGGCCTTCACCTCTTGCATCTTTGGAAACAAATAAATAATCAATAAAGATGAAAGAATCAAATTCGGCGTACATCATCACATGATGAGGTCCTTCCTCCTTATGATAAATATCACTTCTTTCCTTTAATAAAGCTTCCATATGCTCTTTTGACTTCATTTCTTCTATCGGGAAATATTCACTGAGCTTTTCATACCAATTCATGGATCTGCTCCTTATGCTATAGTTAAGAACCACTTCCTTAGATATTCCCGATTTCCTGCTATTTAAACGCCTGTACTAGTAAGACGCAGCAAAGTCTAAAGTAGTTTCACTTTTTTTCAATTAACGCAAAAAAAGTTTTATAACGAACGATTCATGACGAGTTGAATGCAGACAAACAGGATAAGTGTCATCGCAATTTGAAGCATGATGAAATAAAGATATTTTACACGCCGCGCTTCTTGCTTCTGACCGCTTGTCTTTCGGTTAAGCATATATTCCACTGAAAAAGACACAATCCCAATGAGCACCATAAACGCGAGCATCCACTTTCCTCCGTTTGGTTTCCTGAAAAAAGACGTTGAAAAAAGCATGAATACAATGAGAACATGAAGCAATGAATAACGAAAGGTTTTCCAATTCAACATTTGATTTCCTCCGGTATCTGCTTGTACTTAACTAAAAATTACCATCATCTTGTTTTTTTGTAAAATAAAAAAAGAAGCACTGACTTAGCAGTGCTTCTTCCTTCTTATGATTGTTTCGCCTGTAGCTCTTTGAATTCTTCCTCTGTGCAGCTCACAAAGTGACCTGGCTTCACTTCACGGAACTCGGTGTTTGTTCCTTTGTGAACAGATGGATCATACTTGATTCGTTTGCGGTTACGCTCATAATCAGGATCTGGAAGCGGAATCGCAGACAGCAATGATTTTGTATATGGATGAAGCGGGTTTTCGTATAATTCATTCGCTGGTGCCAGCTCAACCAATTTTCCGAAATACATCACGCCGATACGATCGCTGATGTATTTTACCATGGACAAGTCATGGGCAATGAATAAGTACGTTAAACCTTTTTCCTCTTGAAGCTCTTTCAATAAATTGACGACCTGCGCTTGGATCGACACGTCTAATGCAGAGATTGGTTCATCGGCGATGATGAAATCCGGCTCTACTGCTAATGCACGTGCAATTCCGATACGCTGCCTTTGACCGCCTGAGAATTCATGCGGGTATCTGTTCGCATGCTCTTTGTTCAAGCCAACAGTTTCAAGTAATTGGTACACACGCTCTTTACGCGCCTGTTTTGTTTTTGCAAGGCCATGAATGTCGATGCCCTCTGCAATGATATCAAGCACTGTCATTCTAGGGTTGAGTGAAGCATATGGATCTTGGAAGATCATCTGCATTTGACGGTTGAACTCAAGCATTTTTTGTCTTGATTTCTTCCCGTGTACATTTTCTCCCTTATAAAGAACTTCACCATCTGTCGCATCATAAAGTCTAATGATCGAACGGCCCGTAGTGGATTTACCACAACCAGACTCACCTACAAGACCAAGCGTTTCACCTTTGTAAATATCAAATGAAACCCCATCAACTGCTTTCACAGTTCCTCTTGCTGTATGGAAATGCTGTTTCAAATTTTTGATTTCTAACAGTTTTTCTGCCATGCTATTCACCCTCTTTTACTAATACAGGTTTTTCGTAGCTACCTTCTAGTTCACGCATTCTCGCCTTTACAGAAGCAGGCGGTTCAACTTTAGGTGCATTCGGATGAAGTAGCCATGATTTCACATAATGCGTATCTGATACTTTGAACATTGGTGGTTCTTGTTCAAAGTCAATTTTCATTGCATAATCGCTGCGGAGTGCAAATGCATCTCCTTTCGGCGGGTTTGTCAGATCTGGCGGTGTTCCTGGAATGGCAGTCAGCTTTCCTTCATCTCCGCCATCTGTGTCAAGACTCGGCATGGATGCTAAAAGTCCCCATGTATACGGATGCTTAGGATTGTAGAAAATTTCATCGACAGTCCCTGTCTCCACAATCTGTCCTGCATACATAACAGCTACACGATCAGCGACGTTGGCAACAACACCTAGATCATGCGTAATAAAGATAATCGAAGTGTCAACCTTTTGCTGAATTTCTTTCATTAATTCTAAAATTTGTGCTTGAATTGTTACATCAAGTGCAGTCGTCGGCTCATCGGCAATCAGCAGCTTTGGATCTGCTGCAAGCGCCATGGCGATGACAACCCTTTGTCTCATCCCGCCACTAAATTCGTGCGGATATTGTTTAATTCTTTTTTCAGGCATTGGAATTCCAACGAGCTCCAATAGTTCAATGGCTCTTTTTTCAGCCGCTTCTTTTGAAATTTGTTCATGCTTGAACAGCACTTCTGTAATTTGTTTCCCGACTTTCATCGTTGGATTCAAAGATGTCATCGGATCTTGGAAGATCATTGAGATATCTTTTCCTCGAATGGTTTGCATTTGTTTCTCAGTTTTCTTGACAATATCTTGGCCATCAAACAGGATCTGTCCACGCTTGAAATAACCCGGCGGCATCGGAATTAATCTCATGATCGCTTGTGATGTCACACTTTTACCAGAGCCAGATTCACCTACAATAGCAAGTGTCTCGCCTTTATTTAAGTGGAAGTTCACACCACGAATGGCTTGAACCTCTCCACCATATGTTTTAAATGAGATTGCAAGGTCTTTCACCTCTAGAATACGTTCACGTTCCATCCTAATCACTCCTTATTTACGCAACTTCGGATCTAAAGCGTCTCTTAGTCCGTCTCCAACCACGTTAAAACCAAACATTGTAATACAGATAAATGCGGCTGGGAACCATAATCTCCAAGGGTAGTACGTCATGGCTGGAATTCCGTCAGACGCCATTGTTCCCCAGCTCGCTAACGGAGCCGGTACACCAAGCCCTAGGTAGCTTAGGAATGCCTCTGTGAAGATAGCAGAAGGAATCGTTAATGTCATCGTCACAAGAATTGGTCCCATTGAGTTTGGAATTAAGTGTTTAAATAAAAGTCTAGATGTTTTCGCACCTAATGTTTGTGCTGCAAGAACGTATTCTTGACTCTTTAATTGTAAAACCTGTCCCCGAACAATACGTGCCATGTTAATCCAGCCTACGACTGTCATGGCGAGGATAATCGTTAATAATCCTTTTGGCAGAACAACCATCATTAAGATAACCATTAATAGTGTTGGAATTGCCCATAAAACGTCTGCGATACGCATCATTACTTCATCTGTACGGCCGCCTTTGAACGCAGCAATACTTCCCCAAATAATACCGATGATCACGTCAAGGACCGCTGCAGCAAGACCGATGAAGATCGAAATTCTTGCCCCGACCCATGTACGGACAAACATGTCACGTCCTAAATCATCTGTACCAAACCAGTGCTCTTTTGAAGGCGGCTGGTCAGCATTCAGCAAATCGGTCGTGGAGTAATCATATTTAGAAAACATCGGAACAAAGATGGCCAGCATCACAATAATAAAAATGATTGTAAGTCCAACCATTGCAAGTTTATTGGCACGGAAGCGAAGCATGGCATCCTTCCATAAAGATAGACTAGGTTTAGAAATTTTTTCAGATTCTGCTGCGTCAGCTGTCGCAGGCACAAATAAATCTTTTCTCATCTCTTCCATGTGTTAGACCCCTTTCTTCGCCTTCGTCAGTTTAATTCTAGGATCGATAATACCGTAGAGGACGTCAACGACTAGAATACTGATTAATAGAATAATACTGTAGAAGACTGTAACACCCATGATGACGGTGTAATCACGGTTTGTAATGCTTGTGACAAAGTGAGAGCCTAATCCAGGGATACCAAAAATCTTCTCAACGACAAAACTACCTGTTAAAACTGAAGCAGCCATTGGTCCCATGTATGTGATAACAGGTAACAATGCGTTTCGGATGGCGTGTTTGATCGTCACAGCAGATTTTGTTAATCCTTTCGCTCTAGCCGTTCTAATGTAGTCACTATTTAGTACTTCAAGCATACTTGACCGTGCAAGTCTAGCGATAAATGCCATTGGCATGAAGGAAAGTGCAATAGAAGGTAGTACGGTGCTTGCCCAAGACTCCCATCCTGCAACTGGGAAGATCGCTATAATACTTGCCTCAGATGCAAATACATATTGTAGTAGCGCCGCTAAAATGAAACTTGGAACTGAAATTCCAAAGATCGTTAAAATGGCAATCGTATAGTCTTGCCACTTGTTATGATAGAGCGCTGCAAGGACCCCAAACAATACACCAAATGCTAATGCGAGGAGAATTGCCTCAATTCCGAGGGTAAAGGAAACGGGGAATCCAGAACTGATTAAGTCATTTACAGTTTGTCCTTTATATTTAAATGAGGGACCAAAATCTAATGTTGCAACTGAACCTAGGTAGCTTACATATTGAACAAATAAGGGTTTGTCCAATCCGTAGTGCTCGTTTAGGTTTGCTTCAATTTCAGCAGGAAGTTTCTTCTCACCAGAGAATGGACCACCAGGTGCTGCCTGCATGAGAAAGAAAGTTGCAGTTACAATAACAAACAGTGTGATTAAAATATATATTAATCGCTTACCGATATATTTAAGCAACGGAATTGCACCTCCATGATTTTACAACAATTTCTCTAATCAGCAAGAAAGGTATATGGAGAGACATCCTCCATATACCTTAAGATCCTTGCCGTAGATCTCTTACACTATGACTCTTACTTTTCGAAATGTGCCCATTTGTATTGAACATCACCTAGTCCAGATACAACTACACCTTTAAGTTTTGGATCTTGTACCCAAAGCTGAGTGTAGAAGTAAATTGGTGCTACAGGCATATCGTTGATGATGATTTCTTCTGCTTTTTTCAGCATTTCTTCACGCTTCGTTTTATCTGTTTCTTTTGCAGAATCATTCAACAATTGTTTGTACTCTTTGCTTTCCCATCCAGTGTCGTTGTTTCCACCGTCTTTATCTTTGTAAAGCTCAAGGAAGTTCACTGGATCGTTGAAGTCACCTAACCAGCCCATACGTCCGATTTGGTAGTCTCCGCTGTGGATTTTGTCGATGTATACGTTCCACTCAGAGTTATCAAGTTCAACTTTCACACCTAAATCTTTTTTCCACATTTCTTGAATTGCTTGTGCAATCTTTTGGTGGCCTTCATCTGTGTTGTAAGAAAGTTTCAATGTTGGAAGATCAGAAACAGACTTATAACCTAATTCTTTCGCACCTTTTTCAAGAAGCTTTTTAGCTGTATCTACATCATGATCTTTGAAGTAGCCAGTTTTGTTATCTGTGAAACCTTCCATTGTTGGTGGAACGATTGCCATTGCTGGAACTTGTTCACCTTGCGTAATTTTGTCAACGATCGCTTGACGGTTGATTGAGTATGCAAGGGCCTTACGGATGTTTGCATTGTTCAAAGGTTTTACTTCTGTGTTGAATTTGTAGTTATAGATACCAGCGATTGTCTGGATTTTCAGACCGCCCTCTTTTTTCAATGTTTTTAAAGACTCAGTTGGAAGGCTTCCAGTCGGAGAACCAGCCCAGTCAAGCTCGCCTTTTTTGAACATGCTAAGTTCAGTGTTTGTATCTTTGATCATAGACATGTTGATTTTTTTCAATTTCACAGTATCTTTATCCCAGTATTCATTGTTCTTTTCAAGCGTGATAGAACCGCCATGTTTCCATTTAGAAAGAACGAATGGTCCGTTAGATACGTAGTTTTCACCAGCATTTGTGTACCAGTTTTTATTCTTTTCAGCCACTTTTTTGTTGACTGGCATATAAGTATAGAATGCAGTTAGTTCAGTAAAGAACGGTGTTGGGTTCTCTAGCTCAACTACAAGCGTTTTGTCGTCTTTAGCTTTAATGCCAACATCAGCAACTTTCGCTTTCCCTTTGTTTGCTGCTTCAGCACCTTTAATATAGTAAAGCTGGTAAGCATATTGAGATTCATTTTTAGGATCTAATGCCCATTTCCAAGCATATTCAAAATCTTCTGCTTTTACAGGGTCACCATTAGACCATTTTGCATCACGAAGTGTGAATGTATAAGTTTTACCATCAGCACTTGTTTTGATATCAGAAGCCATTGCATTTTCTGGCTTTCCTTCAGCGTTAATTCTTGTTAATCCCTCAAAAGTCTGACGGATGACACTACCTGAAGTTGAATCATTTGCCAATCCCGGATGTAGAGAAAAAGGCTCAGTGGAGATATTCACATTTAATGTTGTTTTAGCCTCTCCAGAACTGCTCGTGCTGTCGCCTGATTTGTTTCCGCTGAAACCACAAGCGCTTAATACAAGTGTGAAAATAAGCATTAAAGTAACAACAGACCAACGCTTTTTCAACTGTATTCCCCCTTATAATATGTTTTTAGTTCAAAGGTCTCGATAGAAGATGAGATTCAGATTTAAGAAATAGCGTAAAAAAGTCCCTAAATAGCTTACTTTCTATTTCTTTTGTTTTTTCTGAATTTTCACTATGTAAAGAGCCTAGCACAAACGTGTGAACAAATTCATTATAATGAATAGAATAATTTATTGCAATATCAATTTCATATATTTTTTAAAAACGTAAATGGGGATAAAGAGGGATTTTTATAAACTAAAGTCTCAATCACTTCAACAAATTAAAGCGTAAATTGATTAAAATAATTTAACAAATTCAGCAGGAATAATGTTTTATACATATAATTAATCATCCTTTTTTAAAAAATTCTGACAGACATTTAGTATTTTATCTAAAATTTTAAGTGTCAATAGGCATGATGAGAAGGTCACATAATGGCTTCGTGACTTTTTCATGGTCATCCTTTATAATAGATAGACATATTGTTGCGATGAAAAAGAAGAGTACATATATTCACCATTTACAGAGAGTCTGCGGCCGGTGTGAGCAGATAATGGCATGTATGGAATGGGCTTTGGAGCAGCTAACCGAACACTTCTAAAAAAGTGAGTAGGCTTAGACGGAGCAGTCTCCGTTATCAACGTCTTGAGTGATTTCTATGTGAAATAACAAGGGTGGTACCACGGTTCATTCGTCCCTTTTCTGTTGAAAAGTGATGGGTGGGCCTTTTTATATTGAAGAAAAGAGGTTTTAGTATGACAAAGAAGACAATTTTTTCAGGCATTCAGCCGAGCGGTTCTGTCACATTAGGGAACTATATTGGAGCAATGAAGCAATTTGTCGATTTGCAGCATGACTATAATGGCTATTTTTGTGTCGTCGATCAACATGCGATTACAGTGAGTCAGGACCGATTAGCTCTCCGCCAAAATATTAGAAGCTTAGCAGCTCTTTATTTAGCTGTTGGTCTTGATCCAGAGAAAGCGACATTGTTTATCCAATCAGAGGTACCTGCTCACGCCCAGGCAGGATGGATGCTTCAATGTGTTGCTTATATTGGGGAATTAGAAAGAATGACCCAATTTAAGGACAAATCAGCTGGTAAAGAAGCAGTTGTTTCAGGCCTATTAACGTATCCCCCATTAATGGCTGGCGATATCTTATTATATGGTACTGATTTAGTCCCTGTTGGAGAAGACCAAAAGCAGCATCTTGAATTGACTAGAACGCTCGCTGAACGCTTTAACCGAAAGTACAATGACATTTTCACTGTGCCTGAAGTGAAAATTCCAAAAGAAGGCGCGCGGATTATGTCTTTAACAGATCCAACGAAAAAAATGAGCAAATCTGATCCGAACCAAAAATCTTTCATTACCTTATTAGATGAACCAAAGCAGCTTGAAAAGAAAATTAAAAGTGCTGTGACGGATTCAGAAGGCATCGTCAAGTATGACAAAGAGAACAAGCCTGGAATTGCCAACTTGCTGACGATTTATTCTGTATTAGGCAACATATCCATTGCAGAGCTGGAGCAAAAATACGAAGGAAAAGGATATGGTGAGTTTAAAGGAGATCTTGCGAACGTTGTCGTTGATGCTTTAAAACCAATTCAAGATCGATACTATGAACTCATTGAATCAGACGAGCTTGACCGTATTCTAGACGAAGGTGCTGAAAAAGCAAACCGCGCAGCAAACAAAATGCTGAAAAAAATGGAGAATGCGATGGGTCTTGGCAGAAAACGCAAATAAAAAAAGCTTGCAGCACGACTCGCTGCAAGCTTTTTCTAATTTACTTTTGATTCGTTTTCCATTTCCCAAAGCTTTTCGAAAAAAGGCTGTCCTTTAATCATTTTTTCACAGAAGGCTAAATGATTCTCTGACCACCCATCAATCGTTTCATTGTAAAGCATGTTCCAAATCTCTTCGAAAGACATTCGTTTGATTTGGTTGTACATGCGCGGGTTCCATTCCGTATACCAATACGCAATCTCCGCCCTGTTTTTGAGCCCTTTTAATTGATCGAGCGCCATAAACATCAGCTGTTTCAGCTGTCTTTCTTTTCTCGTTAATCCGCTGATATGCTGCGGCGGCAGTGATAGAATGTGATACTCTTTCGTCGATTCAAGGCTGTCTTTAGAAAATTCATATTCCTCTGCCTTTACATCTTTCACCATTTCATAGACCAATTGCTCCTGCCTTGGGATCAAGCGGCTCTTTCTCACAGGTATGGAATACCCAATCGTATCTACAGCAATAATTCGAATGCCGTCTGTGACCACAAAGCAATACTCTAATTTACGGCGTTCATGATTTTTTCGAATATAGGATTTCTCAAATACAGACTCTAGCAGTGTCTTCGGCAGCTCTGAAAGATCATTCTCTATGTAATCAAACAAAGGGCTCTGCACCTTAAGTAAAGGCACTTGATCTAACAGTTCAACGCTGTCCTCCTTACGCCACTCATGAAAATGACACACATTGTAGCCATTTTCTTCCCCTTCAAACCAATTCACCCATACGTCATGAAGAAATAACATAACCAATCCCTCACTTTATAAAAACTGTTGTCCACAGTATGGGCAAGGGATAGAGAAATTATTCCAACTTTATCAAACTTCAAGCTGAGCGAATGATGGCTTCATGTCTTTCTTTCGTTCAGGAACCGCAGAGCCCCTTTAAACTTTACTTCAGCTTTTTAGGATCAAGCGCATCTCTCAGCCCATCTCCTAAAAAATTAAAGCATAAAACAGTCAGCAAAATGAGTAAACCTGGGAAAAGCGGGTACCACCACGCTTGCACCATAATCGAGAAATTTTGTGCATCTTGCAGCATGTTGCCCCAGCTTGCTGTTGGCGGCTGAATACCAAACCCAAGGTAGCTGAGCGTTGATTCAGCTAAAATGACGGAGCCTACTTTTAATGTAGCTGATACAATAATAGGACCGATACAGTTCGGTAAAATATGCGAAAAGATGATGACATGATTTTTCGTTCCAATGGTTCTTGCCGCGAGGACGAATTCTCTTGTTCGAAGTGATAAGAATTCACTGCGGATGAGCCTGGCGGTTGTTGTCCAGCCTGTCAAAGCAAAGATTAAAATCAATTTATCAATGCCCGGTTTGAAAATGGTGACGAGCGTGATCAATAGGAAAATGTCTGGAATCGACAACACGACATCCACAAATCTCATTAACAAGGAATCAACAAACCCTTTGAAATACCCCGCGACCGCGCCAACGACAGTGCCAATGGTGATTGCACCGACCACTGAGACGAAACCAACCAACAAAGAGACCCGCGCGCCATATAGCACCCTTGAGAAAATATCGCGGCCAAACTTGTCAGTGCCCATAAAATGCTCAGCACTTGGCGGCTGGAGCCGCTTCAATAAATCTTGCTGTTCTGGTGTATATGGAGCGATCACTGGAGCGAAAATGGCTGAAAAGATAATGACCAATAAGATCACGGAGCCGGCAACCGCCAATTTATTTTTGAAAAATTTCTCACAAAATAAACGCAGCATCGTCTCAGGCTTTGGTTGAAGGCCCTCCTTTAATTTGATATCAACAGGAGGTGTTCCCATATTAGGCTGTGCCAATTGTGCTTCAGCTCCCTTCTAATATTCAATACGCGGATCAACGATCGCATATAAAATATCCGCTATTAAATTTCCAACCACCACGAGCACTGCAGAAATAACGGTCATCGCCATAATGACCGGATAATCTCTCGAAAAGGCAGAATCAATGAACAGCTTTCCAAGTCCAGGCCAGGTGAAGATTTGTTCCACCACGACTGCGCCGCCAATAAAGGATGGTATCATTAATCCGAAAATCGTTATAACCGGCATAAGACCGTTTCTTAAACCATGCTTAAAAATGACTTTGTTTTCTCTAAAGCCTTTCGCTCTTGCTGTGCGAATGTAATCCTGCCTCATGACATCAAGCATACTCGACCTTGTGTACCGGGTCAGCCCTGCCATATCAGCCGTTGCTAAAACAAAGGCAGGTAAAATGATATGATGGAGCCGGTCAAACACATTAAAATCGGCATTCAAGGTAGAGACTCCGCCAGTTGGAAACCACCCTAGGTTCACGGATAAAACCATAATGAGGATGAGACCAAACCAAAAGTTTGGAATAGCCAGTCCGATAAAAGATGTAACCGTAATGCCATAGTCAAGCTTTGTATATGGACGTTTTGCTGAAAGAACACCAAAAGGAATGGCGATCAGCAGGGCAACTAATGTAGAAAAGATCATGAGGATGAGGGTATTTGGCAGCCGGGCAAAAATCAAATCAGCCACGGGTGTTCCCTTTTTGACAATGGATGTGCCAAAGTCACCTTGAAGCATATTGCCAAGCCATTTCATATATTGCACATATTCAGGATCGTTCAAGCCGTACTTATCAATAAAGGCTTCCCGGTCTGCCGCACTAATGGTAGGGTCCATCATGAGTGACATCGGATCGCCTGGTGCTGCTTTCATAATGGCAAAGGACAAAATGGTAATTCCCAATAAGATGGGAATAGAGAGCAATGTCCTTCTAATGATATATGTAACCATATGCACAACTCCTTTTTCATCGGATCGCCATTCTGTGAAAAAAAGGCTAAAATGAAGTTATTTTAGCCCTTTGTCTTCTTTTCAGCGTGATCTGAAAACCCTTGAATTCTCATGCTGATGTGGAGCGAACAAAGTGATTTTTTTAGCACCAACGCAGAGAACTGACACCGAATTCAAGGGATTATTCTCACGGTGAAAGGGGAGAACCCCCCCTTCTTCACTATCAGCCTACTGTTCAAGCCACCATTTTTCGATTTTGTAATATTCATCTTTCGGGTGGTAAGAGTAGCCTTGGAGATTAGATGGCATAGCACGATGTGAGTTAGCATAGTAAAGGAACGTATACGGCTGATCCTCTGCGATCAGTTTATAAATTTTTTCATATGCCTTTGAATAATCTTTTCGATCGCTTAAGTTTTTAGCATCAACTAACAGCTTATCGACCTCTTTATTTTTATACCAGATGTTATTTAAGCCTTTTTCTGACTGGCTTGAGTGGAATATGCTGAATTGATCAGGGAATGTCGCAAGGCTCCAGCCGAGCAGCAGCGCATCATAATCCCACTTAGGCGGTGTCGTCTGCTCAATGAGTGCACTGAATTCCACAATTTGCGGCTTCGCTTCCACACCGATTTCTTTGAGCTGCTGCTGGACAACGACAGCGATATCTTCACGAACTTTATTTCCTTGGTTGGTCTTTATGACAAAGGAGAATTTCTTGCCATCTTTATCAAGATAGCCGTCTCCATCTGTATCCTCCCAGCCCTCTTCTTTCAGCATCTTTTTCGCTTTTTCTTGATCAAATTCAAACACTGGAACACTTTCATCCTTTGGATAGTTCCAGGACAGCGGACTTTCTGGAATATTGGCTACTTTGCCGTCTCCATCCAGCACTTGGTCAACAATCGTTTGACGATCAATGGCATGTGTCAGCGCTTGGCGGACCTTTTTACTTTTAAAGAGTTCATTTTTCTGGTTCCAGCCAATGTATGAATAATTGAGTCCTAGATCAGATTCTATTTTAATGTTGCTCACTTTTTCAGCTGTTTGCAGCTCGGATCCTGGTACAGCAAAGAAATCAATATCGCCTGCTGACAGCTGGGCAATCGCTGCATTCTGATCAGGAATGGTTTTAATTGTGACAGTATCAAGGTATGGACGTCCATCCCAATAATCGTCAAAGGCTTCTAGTTTGACGTAGTCTCCTTCTTTCCATTCTGCGAATTTAAATGGACCTGAACCGATTGGTTTTTTTCGGTTAAATTCGTTTTCACCGAGATCTTTTATAGGCACATCACCTAAAATATGCTTAGGTAAAATACCGTAGCTTCCTAGTGTGACATTATAAAAATAAGGATCTTTTTTATTGAGCTTGAATTCGATCGAGTAGTCCCCTGTCTTTTTAACAGACTCTAAAACTTCAAAGCCTGATCCGCGCTCCCCGTTGTAGTCCTTATTGATTGGAATGCTGTATGTAAACACAACATCATCAGCAGTCAGTTCTTCACCATCATGAAACTTCACACCTTTTTTAATGGTGACATCAAACTGCTTGCCGTCATCCGATTCTTTAATATCCTCTGCCAGCGATAGCTGTGGGTTGAGCTTTCCGTCTGTTTGAAGTAAGAAGCTGTAGATTCTTTCCTCAATATCAGAGCTTGCCACATCTGTAGAATACAGCGAGTTAAATAATGTTGGCTCTGCAATTGAACCGATGACAAGATCGCCGCCTTGTACCGGTTTACCTGTAGATTTCTTTTCACTGTCTCCAGACGTTTTATTTCCACCAGAACAAGCAGCAAGGATTAATGTAAAAATCAGCAGTAAACTGACCAGAATGGACTTTCTATTTCTACCTTTCATAGACAATTCCCCCTATTCTTTTTTTAAAATAATGACCGAATCCTGTTTCATCCCCCCTCTCAAAGATGAGATCATACAAGCTTGATCAAGCGTTGTAGAGGTGGCAGGCAACAAAGTGGTTCGTTTTTAATTCTTGAAATGCTGGTACTTTTTCTTTACAGATTTCTTTCGCATGCGGGCATCTTGTGTGAAATACGCAGCCTTTTGGCGGATTTGCAGGACTCGGAAGATCGCCTTGCAGCATAATGCGTTCTCTTTTCGTCTGCCCTTTTTTACGGGTGACAGGAACGGAAGAAAGCAGAGCCTGTGTATACGGATGGAGCGGTTCATCGTACAGACTGTGCTTATCGGCAAGCTCCATCATTTTGCCTAGATACATGACGCCGACTCTATCGCTAATATGCCTGACCACACTTAAATCGTGAGAGATAAATAGATAGGTAAGGTCAAATTCCTCCTGAAGCTCCTCCATCAGATTAATAACCTGCGCCTGAATAGATACATCAAGTGCTGATACAGGCTCATCTGCGATGATCATGTCGGGATTCATAGCAAGCGCACGAGCGATGCCGATCCGCTGCCTCTGCCCGCCTGAAAATTCATGGGGATAGCGGTTCGCAAAGCTTGGATGTAGACCTACCTTTGATAAAAGCTGTTCTACTTTTTCATTTCTTTCTTTTAAGGAATATAAGTGATGTGTTTTGTAGGGTTCTTTGATGATGCTTCGAAGTGTTTTTCTAGGGTTGAGTGATGCAAAGGGATCTTGAAAAACCATTTGGATGTTTTTTCGTGTAGATTGTCTTAGCTTTGTTTCTGATACGCGTGTGATGTCTTGCCCTTTAAAAAAGATTTGACCGTCAGTTGGTTCATATAGGCGAATCATTGTCCGGCCTAATGTGGATTTTCCGCATCCTGACTCCCCGACAATACCTAACGTTTCACCTTTATAAATCTTCAAGTCTATGCCGTCAACAGCTTTCACTGCACCGACTTTCTTCTGAAAGACGCCCGCTTTTATCGGAAAATGTTTTCGAATCTGTTTCAGTTCAAGGATCGTTTCTTTCTCTGGTAAGTCTGTTATTTGTGTTTGATTTTGAGCAAGTGTCATGTGTGGTCTGCCTCCTCATATAAGAAACATCTGACGCTTCTGCCATCTTCAAATGTTCTCAGCTTAGGCAGTTCTCCCAGGCAGCGTTCCTTCACTTGCGGACATCTAGGAGCAAAGCGGCAGCCGGCTGGAAGCTGATCTGGCGCAGGAACATTTCCTTTGATGGCTGTTAACGGCTGTATGTCTCCGTCAATGACAGGAATCGATTCAAGCAGCCCTTCTGTGTAAGGATGAAGCGGCTGTTCAAACAACTCTTCGACAGTCCCATTTTCAACAACCTGTCCGCAGTACATGACAATCACTCGATCTGCCACTTCAGACACGACACCTAAATCATGTGTGATAAGAAGAATAGATGTGCCAAAGGTAGAGCATAAATCTTTCATTAATGTGAGTACCTGTGCTTGAATGGTCACATCCAGGGCAGTTGTCGGTTCATCTGCAATGAGAAGCTTCGGATCACAGCTTAGCGCTATGGCAATCATCACTCTTTGCCGCATGCCGCCTGATAAACGATGCGGATAATCTTTCATGATTTGCTCCGGGCGGGAAAAACCAACAAGCTTCAGCAGATCAACCGCTTTTTTGACCGCTTCTTTTTTTGAAAGTTTTTTGTGATAGATGAGGATTTCTGTTATTTGTTCTCCGATGGTTAAGACGGGATTAAGTGAGGTCATGGGTTCCTGAAAGATCATAGATACATCATTACCACGGATGCTGCATAATTCCTTTTCACTATATGTAACAAGGTCCTTTCCATCAAGTTTGATGGAACCGTCCATAATTTTCCCGCCTGTGCCATGAATCAGACCCATAATGGATAAGGACGTAATGCTTTTGCCAGACCCAGACTCACCGACTAATGCGACAGTTTCTCCTCTGTTGATGCTGAAATCAACGCCATCCACAGCAGGTATCGGTTCCTTTTTTCGAAAAAAATAGGTTTTTAAGTTTTGCACTTCAAGCAGCGTGCTCATTCATTCGCCCCTTTCTCCTTAGATCAATAGAATCGAACCTGAATATTCTGTATTTTAAAAATAAAAAGAATTATTTGTATATTATTACATCACTATGACAAAATCAAGAATTATTTAGTAAATTTGTAATATGTCTCTTTTTATGAGAATTATTCACTTTGTGATTCTATCGCCTTTAAAAAGGTTTCTGCTGGCTCTGCAATCATCGACTCCTCGCTGATTCGGTGCTCATTGAAATATTTTTTCACGATATAAAACCCGGTGGCGTAACCAAGCATTTTAGGGTAGTTCCCTTTTCCATAAAGAAGATTCTGTATCAGTCTTTCGTCGTCCTGGACTCTTTGATCAAGATGACTGGATACCCATTTCTTGTACATACGCTGAAGCTGTTCTTCGCTATAGAAGGTGGTCCATTTCGCTGTATAGTTTTCTCCATATCTATGATACACAGCATATTCAGCGAGCCCCTCCATCATGATTGTATCGAGGAATGTAAAGTCTTTTTCTTCTTTTGAGAGAAAATGCAGCCTGCATACATGGTGATATTCATGAGTCAGCAATGTACCGATACGCTCCTTCGGGGTATTTGGAGACAAAAAAAGAAAGACCTTGTCATCAAATGCCATGCCGGATTGATAATAAAATTGCTCTCTGATTTCTCTGCTGCTCTCATTGACAGGTAAAATAAACACAGGAATGTCTGGACCTTCCCACTGCTTTTGAAGCGTTTGATATTCTTTCATGACAAGCTTGAAGTACCCTTTTTCCTTGAGCTTGTCGATCATGTTTTTGCACGAGCTCCAAGACCGAACCATCCCGTGATGCTGCAGGTGAGCGAGGATAGACGACCATTCTTTTTCCTCGGCCCCTTTAAAATAAGGAACAAAGCGCGCTGCAAGCTCCTGAAATGATGATGATTGATGAATGAGATATTGTGTATTGATTAGACCCATACCGCTGAACACCTCCATTTTCATCATATGCAAAAAAGCGGCGATCTGTTTATCGACCGCCGCTTTCTCAGAAAGTATTATGCTTCGTATTTTTTAAAAATAATTGTCGCATTATGCCCGCCAAAACCAAGTGAGTTACTTAAAGCCACTTGTACTTCTTTTGAACGTGCTTCATTTGCTACATAATCAAGATCACATTCTTCATCCGGTGTTTCAAGATTAATGGTTGGAGGAAGGACGCTGTCTTTAATCGCAAGAACAGAGAAAATCGCTTCTACCCCGCCTGCTGCGCCAAGTAAGTGACCTGTCATTGATTTTGTCGAACTGATCGCAAGCTTGTTCGCATGCTCTCCGAACACTTCTTTAATCGCCATTGTTTCAAATTTATCATTGTAAGGTGTGCTTGTACCGTGGGCATTGATATAGTCAATGTCTTCCACAGATAAACCTGCATCTCGAATCGCTTCTTTCATTGCACGGACGCCGCCTTCTCCATTCGGAGCTGGTGCTGTTATATGGTAGGCATCTCCAGTTGAACCATAACCAACGATTTCTGCATAAATGGTCGCACCACGTTTTAAGGCATGCTCAAGTTCTTCAAGAACAATAATCCCTGCACCCTCACCCATGACAAATCCGTCACGGTTTTTGTCGAATGGACGGCTTGCTGTCTTTGGATCAGGATTTGTCGAAAGGGCTTTGTTCGCACAGAAACCTGCAAACGACATTTTTGTTAATGGCGCTTCTGTTCCGCCTGTGATCATCGCATCTGCATCGCCGCGCTGAATCACTTTAAATGCATCACCAATTGAGTTTGTTCCTGTTGCACATGCTGTCACTGTACAAGAGTTAACCCCTTTTGCGCCAAGTGCAATAGAGATTTGGCCTGTCGCCATATCAGGAATCATCATTGGGACGAAGAATGGACTGACGCGTCTTGCCCCTTTATTTGAATACACTTCGAACTGCTCTTCAAATGTTTCAAGTCCGCCAATACCAGACCCAACCCATACACCAACACGCGGTGCGATTTCATCTGTGATTTCAAGACGTGAATCTTCCAGCGCTTTTTGAGCAGCAACGACTGCATATTGCGTGAAGCGTGCCATTTTTCGCGCTTCTTTTTTCTCCATGTAATCTTCAATGTTAAAATCTTTTAGTTCTGCTGCTACTTTTGCGGTATATTCACTTGAATCGACACGTGTAATCGGTCCAACCCCTGATACACCCGCTAAAGCATTTTTCCATGTTGACTCTACATCGTTGCCAAGTGGTGTCAAAGCACCTAATCCTGTAACAACTACTCGTTTTTTATCCATTAATTTGTGCACCCCACTCTTTTATCGGCCCCACCGCATAGCGATTGCGCCCCAAGTTAATCCGCCACCAAAACCAACCATTACAATCACATCGCCGTCATGAATTTTTCCGGCTTCGATTTCTTCACATAGTGAAATTGGAATGGATGCTGCTGATGTGTTTCCATATTTATGGACAGTCTTCGACATTTTTTCAACTGGAAGCTCTAAGCGTTCGCGTGCTGCTTCCATAATGCGAATATTTGCTTGATGCGGGATCAAGAAATCAACGTCTTCTTTTGATAGTCCAGCTTTTTCAATGACATTTACACTTGACTCGCCCATTTGTCTTACAGCAAATTTAAATACTTCTCGTCCATTCATGATTGTATGATCTTTTTCATCTAAGTACAAGTGCTTCCCGCCGCTTCCATCTGCTCCAAGTTCAAATGATAGAATTCCTTTACCTTCGCTGACTTCTCCCAGCACAGCAGCTCCAGCTCCATCTCCAAACAAAACAGCTGTATTGCGGTCATCCCAGTCGGTAATGCGAGAAAGCTTTTCAACACCGACGACAAGCACGTGTTTGTAAGTTCCTGATTCGATAAATTGTTTTCCAGTAACAAGCCCATACATAAAGCCAGCACACGCAGCGCTAATATCCATTGCACATGCTTTATGTGCACCGAGCTGCTCTTGAATCATACAAGCAACTGTCGGAAATGCTTGATCTGGCGTGACTGTCGCCACAAGAATCATATCGATATCTTCTGCAGCCACATCTGCGTCAGCTAATGCTTTTTTTGCAGCAGCAAGCGCCATATGAGATGTATTGACATCATCAGATGCAATTCTTCTTTCTTCTATACCTGTTCTAGTACGAATCCACTCGTCAGAAGTTTCAACCATTTTTTCTAAATCATGATTTGTTAATACTTTTTCAGGTATATAGCGGCCAAGGCCAATAATTCCAGCATTCATTGAATAAGACTCCTTTTACTCATACGAGCATGTGATATTGTGATCTTATATTAGTATCTGGTACTAATTTTACCTTATTTTTTTCTTCTTGGCAATACAAACGTCTAACCTTTCCTCTCACTTTTTTCATAGATTAATGATATATACCAATAGTAGAAAGGAACATGTGATATGGCGCAAAAAGATATTTTCTCAGCAATGATGTTTGGACAGCCGCTTGAAAAGGAGAAAAGCAAGACAGAGGCAAAGGAGGAACGTGCGGAGACATCTTCAAGTGATGACTCAATTGACTACATGCATGTCATGAATCAAATTGGGAACATTATGAACTCCATCGATGAGCTGAAGCCTGTGTTTAAAGATGTTGGTCCTATGATTAGTGCCTTCAAGAAAAAATTATCATAAAAAAAGCCACTATTCTGTGGCTTTTTCTGATTCTGCATCTGCTTTTCCAAGCTCGTATGCTTCTTGCATGACAGATGTAAATAATGTTAGAAGCGGCTGAAGTGCTTCAGGCTCAAGCTGAATCCCTGCTTTATCTAACTCTTCCTTCGCCTGCGGAAAATACTTCATGGCAATTTGTAAAAATTCCATCGATTTTTCGTGCTGCATGTCGTCGTCTCCTCACTTTTCATTTGGCAGTTTACCTGTTTTTTTGTATGACGCAATATCACTTTCAATGTCTTTCACAAAAGCGTCGTCAATGGTGGAACTAAATTTCCCCATCTCGACCACTCCTTCTTTAAAATCAAAGGAGTACTCATCTTGTTCATTTAGCTTGCCTTCATTAAACTTCTTTGCAATGATACTGTACGCTTTATCAACATGCTGTACAGTGCTCGTTAAAACTGTATGGCTGCCGAGGTTGGATTGATCGGTGACGTACCCGATCGCTGATAAATTATCGGCTTTGATTTGTTCAATGACAGGGATATTATACCCATCACCTGCTGGATACACAACATCAACGCCCTGCTTTTTTAATTTTTGATAAAGCTCCACCGCTTTGTCAGCATCATCCCAGTTTTCGACAAACTCTGCTAATACTTGTACATGTTCATCTTGATATTTTGCTCCTTTGATAAAGCCGTCTACTTCACTTTGCCAATCATATGTAGCAAGAATACCAATCTTTTTTGTTTTTGACATATGTGCAGCTGTCATGCCTCCGAAAAAGCCCATCGCTTCACCTTTAAACGTCACGTTTGTGACATTGCCCGCCTGAGGCTTGTTTCCATTGACCGTAATAAATTGTATGTTTGGATAATCTTCACTGATCAAGTTAAAAATTTCACTGTATTCATTGCCATGGCCAATAATCAAATTGACTCCTTTTTTATGGAATTCTTCAATGGCATCAACGATTTTCTCCTTGTCGACCATTCCTTCCTTATAATAAACATCTACACCAAATGTTGATTGGATACTTAATAAGCCTTTATAACCTTTCGTTCCCCAAACTTGATCATTGATCGTATCGGGGACGAGTAAACCCACCTTCTCAATTTTTCCTTTTAAAGGCGCCTGCGAGCAGGCAGATAATAGAAGAAGGAACGAAAAGATCATGACAAGCCGCTGGTACTTCATGCCATGTTCAACTCCCTTTTACAACATGCAGTGATGAACCTGTATGTTAAATATAGGTTTATTTTATACTGAAAAAAGATAAGATGGAAGATCATTCTTGCTTTTTGTCGAAAAATGTTGAGTTTTGTCTTTTCCATTCTGCAATCATGTCTTCTGCTTGTTTGTCATCTGTTTGGCTTTCTACCTTCAATTCATACGTCATGTCCTGTCTTTGACCTGTGTCCGATGCCCATTGTAACAATTCCTTTGCCACATCTTCTACAAAAAGTGAATCTGCACGCTTTGTTTGATCTTCATTGAGTGTCCATGGTCCGAACATGCGAGGAAGAATAACTGCCGCCACATTCTGTTTCGCTGATTCGTTTTCAGGCTTTTCATAAAGAATCTGGTACATGCCATGCTCTGCTTTGATGTCTTTCTGCCTGTTATGCGGTTCCTCTGATTGAATAAAAATGAGATCATACGTGTCTTTGCTATCCTGAAGGTCAATGACACGAACGAGATCATTTCTGCCCAGCCACATCATCCGCTCTTCTAACAGTGCCTTTTGTTCTTCTTTAAGATCATGAGGACGCGTGATATCCACTTGAATGCCCTCTTTCATCATATATTCACAAAGTGTCAGGCCAAAAAACTCATCTGCTCCTATGATCAGTCCTGTTTCCATGTTCACGTCCCCTTTTTTAATATCGAATAAAAAGAAGAGCCCTTTCTATGAAGGGCTGTTATCATCCTATTCATCACAATTCTCTTTCATGCGATTTATAAAACTTGTGAATGGATTGAAAGATTCTTCTCGGATGATCAAACATATGCAGCGTGAGATCGACCTGACAATGTTCTGGATTTTTCATATGCTGATCAATAAAAGGCTTTGCGTGAAGTTCATATGCATAAGGTGCGCCGTTTAGCCTTTGCCATATATGAATCGGCACATGAGCAGAATGAACAGGACAAGAAGGCAGTGGATACGTTTCAGCTTCCTTTTCAGAACAGCCATAGCTCTCTGCTAACTCTTTGAGCAGCTGCTTATAAAAGAATTTGTGTTCCTTTTCTCTTTCTCGTTGTGCATCCAGATTCAGACATGGATTCACCATCGCAATGGACCTTAGTACTTCAGGCATCTCCTCAGCAAGGCTCATGGCAACAAGTGCACCCATTCCCTCTGCGAGCACATGAATTTCCCGGTTTAATATTTCTTGTTTTAGTGTGTGATGCACGAGCTGCTTGGCGCTAAAAACAGCATCTTCGCATCCCCAGTGATTCCCATGAAGATGACTATTAAACAATGTATATCCTTCATCCTTTAAGGCAGTTAAAAGCTGGTTTCTTCCATAATGCTGAAGCCAGAATGATGTATTTTCCTGCACAAAGTGATTTCGGTCACCGAGGATTAGAATGCCAAAGCCATTTGGTTTTTGAGGAAGGTGAATGATGTTCCACTGGGAACCAAGCTGGAAAAAACGTTCGCTTACACCCATATGGCCAGCCTCCTTTCAGTGATTCTGCTTTCTATGATATGAACAACAACTCTTGTAGGAATAAGGAAATCCCCTAAAGACAGAAGAATTCTTTTTATTTTTATAGCAGAAGGTCTCAAAATGGTCACATAAAGGCGGAAAACAGTCTTTTCCCTTCACTTGCATCTATGGTATGATAATCAATAGATTGTTACATAAAGGACGGTGGGATTATGCATTATATTATCACCCTCATTTGGACTTTTCTGCTGACACATATGGCTGGTTACATCGTTGCCTCTATGAATGGAGCTGCTTATGATTTTACGCTCACTTCCATTCTTGCAGTTGTGTTTACGGTTATTTTATTCATCTTTGCTGAAGTAAGTCCAATGAAAGAAACGGAAAGTTCAACAAAACATTCTTAATATGACTTGTGAAAAAGAGCTAAATTGATGTTTAGCTCTTTTTTCTTTTTGCAGAGTGATTGCGGCACGCTAAAACCCCCTGCCTTAAACATACAGGGGGTTTTTATTGTTTATACCTCGACGGTTTAGGACTTCTGTTTGTCCGCTGTCAAATGGCTTTTCGCAAGCCCTGTAAACAGGAAGATCGCGATACCTGATAAAATTTCAAGGATTCCTCCGCCAGCAATGACAGGTCCCGCTCCAAATCTTTCTGCCAGGACGCCTGATACGACAGCTGCAAGCGGGAGAAAGACATTTGATGAGGCATTGATCACAGCATATACTTGCGGCTGATCCTCTTGGTCAACAGATGTTTGAATAATGACCATTTCCGGCACATTGATCGCACTGACAGCAGCTCCGAAAATAAAGGAAGCAAGCAGAACAACCGGCAGCCATGTACTCATCCCTGTAATAAAGAATGCAGCCCCTTCAATCATGCCAGCGACAATAAAGAACAAACCAAATCTCTTAATTTTCACTTTTGCCAGAGCAAAGCCCATCATAAACGCGCCAACTGCGGCAACACCTCTTAAAATGGAATACACCATGGAGTCGCTTTGCAGCGCTTCTGCTACGTATACCGCTGACAGTGCCTGCCACGGAGCTGCTGCGACATTCATTAAGATACAATACAGCGTGAGCGCAAATAAAATGTGATGGTTTTTGACAACGAGAAAACCTCTTTTTAAGTTATACAAATATGTATTCTTCGCTTGTTTAATGCCCGCTGCTTCTTCTTCATCAGTTTTCTTTAGTTTGACCCCGATAATAAACAGACCAGAAATCACAAATAAAGCAGTGGTGATCAGCAGAGTATCTGCAGGTCCAATTAATTTAACCAAAAGACCTGCCACCATGACTGCTGCAAGTGCAACAATCTCAAAAGAAGATTGCAGGATTGCATTTGCTTTTTGAATGAGATGCTTTGGAACAATCTGCGGTAAGATTGCCACCGAAGCTGGATTATAAGCTGCACCTGTTGCCGATTGAATAACCATTAATGAAATCAATAACCATAGAGGCAATAGATGCGAAAAGTGCAGAAGTGGAATAATGAGTACAATTGTTGCTCGAACAACATCTGAAGCGAACATCCATTTAGACAAATGGTGCTTTTTCATAAGAGGTCCTAATATTGGGGCTAACAAAGATGAAGGGAGAACAGTTACTGCTAGAAGAAGTCCTGTACCGAGCGCTCCATCCCCTCTTAAAATCAATAGCCAAAGGACGGATGTAAAAGCAAAACTTTCCCCTGTGTTTTTAATGAGTCTTGATATGAATAATGAGGTGAAGCGTTTATTCCAAACACTTTCACTGAGATTCATCTTTTCCATCACACAAATCCTTTCAACAATATATTACATATTTTACCTTAAGTTCTCTTTTTTTCATACTATTTATTTGAAAATTTGAACTTAATTGTTTTTTATTATAAAGAAAAAAGAGGCATGACACATGCCTCTAAAGTCTTATTCCTGCTGACTCTTAGTCAATTGCTTACGGCTTTCTTTGGTAGGTCCAAACACGATTATGGTTCGAGTTATCAGGAAAGACATCGCCTGCTTTAAGCTTAATCTTTAAAGGATCTTTCACCATACTTCCAGTTTCGCCGATCTCGATATACACACCATTATTCGGTGCTTTATTCCCTGATTTAAACTGATGCTGCTGACCCATTTTCATCCTCCTTTCTCGATTGATGTTATTATGTCCCGTCCCTTGGCTCTCCAATCCTTTATGCAAAAAGTCCCTGCTCATACGAGTCAGGGACACTTGGATTTATTTGGATGGTTGGTACATAAGTTCTTTCATTAACGCTTTTTGCACATGCAGGCGGTTTTCTGCCTGTTGAAATACTTTTGATTGCGGCCCGTCAATAATATCTGCCGTTACTTCTTCCCCGCGATGTGCCGGGAGACAATGAAGGAAAATATAGTCCTTTGCTGCATGACTCATCAGTTCGTCATTGACTTGATATTCTTTAAATTCAGCAAGACGTTTCTCTGTTTCTGCTTCCTGCCCCATGCTTGTAAACACATCTGAATAAATAACATCTGCATCTTTTACAGCTGCAACAGGATCTGTTGTCACGGTCACTTCTGCGCCTGATTGTTTTGCAAACTCACGGGCAGTGTTTGTTACTTCTTGAAGCGGTTCATAGCCTTTTGGTGATGCAACCGCAATGTCACAGCCTAGCTGCGCACAGCCGACCATTAAGGAGTGCGCCACGTTATTTCCGTCACCGATATAGGCCACTTTGATTCCTTTTAAAGTACCTTTTGTTTCTTTAATGGTTAATAAATCAGCAAGCGCCTGACATGGATGTGAGTAGTCGGTTAATCCATTAATGACTGGAATAGACGCGTATTGTGCAAGCTCTTCAACCTTCTCATGTTCAAAGGTTCGAATCATAATACCGTCGACATAACCAGACAGCACCTGCGCTGTATCACTGATGGTTTCTCCTCTGCCAATTTGCAAATCATTTGAGCTGAGGAAGAGCGCATGTCCTCCTAGCTGCGTCATCCCCGCTTCAAACGAGACACGGGTTCTAGTTGAAGATTTTTCAAAGATCATCGCTAACGTTTTTCCTTTGAATAAATCTTGATATGGGTTTTGTTTCATTTCTTCCGCTTTTTCAATTAAATAAGCAATCTCATGGATTGAGAAATCTTTTAATGATAAAAAGTCTTTTCCGTATAATGCCGGTTGCACGTCGACTTGAGTCATGCCGTCACTTCCTTTTTATATAATTCATGGAGCGATACTGGTGATACATCTCCATTTTTTCCTTGCAGGAATGCTTGAACTGTTTCATATTCGGTTAGGACTTGAACGCCGTGTGTGAGTGCTTTTACACGCTGCTCTTTTGCCTCTTCATCTTCTCCTAAATGAATATGAAGGGATTTGTCTTCATTCTGCAGCCAAGATTCAAAGCTGCCAGTCCAGACGTCAAAGCCTGCATGCTTCGCTTCATCTATCAATTGCTCGCTGCCTTGCATAAAGAGGCTTCCTTTTTGCTTCCAGATCGGCGCAAACACTTTTTTCAAGGCGCTTTCGGCGTTCTTGCCTACACACATTCCTTCTCCTGTCGCTTTCATTTCAGGTGTCAACTTGAGGTCGATATCTTGAATGGCATGTGATGAAAACACTGGGAATTTGACCGCTGTCCCCCCTTTGTTTTTCGTTGCAGGGTTTAGTTCTTCAAGCGATGCACCAGCTAATAATTGAGTGGCCATTGGGATCATATCAATGCCCATTACCTTACTGACGACTGGTACAGTCCGGCTTGCCCGCGGATTCACTTCTAATACAAGCGCCTGATCCCCTTTGATGACAAATTGGATATTCATAATGCCCTTGAACGCTAATTTCTTCGCTATTTGTTCAGACGCGGTATGCACCTGCTGTTTGATGTCTTCACTGATTGAGATACTTGGTAAAATGGCAAAGCTGTCACCTGAGTGCACGCCCGCTTTCTCAATATGTTCTACGATGGTTGGAATGAACGCCTTTTTTCCGTCAGAAATAAGATCGACTTCAATTTCTTTTCCAGTGACGTACTCATCAATTAAGATTGGGTATGGCAAATGATCTGGCTGATCAAGCAGTGACGCCAAATGTGCTTCTGACTGAACAACGATCATTCCCATTCCGCCAATGACATACGATGGGCGAATTAATACAGGGTAACCGATGCTTTTCGCATGTACGAGTGCTTCTTCTTTTGAATGAGCCGTATCTCCTTTTGCGTGAGGAAGATTCAGTTCATCAAGAAGCTGATAGAATAAATCACGGTCTTCAAGTGCATCCAGCGTATCAAAGGACGTACCTAACAACGTGACACCGGCTTTTTCCAAGCCTTCTGCGACGTTAATCGCAGTCTGTCCACCAAATTGGACAATGACAAAATCAATCTGTTCTGCTTCCACAACGTTTAGGATGTGCTCTAATGTAATCGGCTCAAAATATAAACGATCGGCAATCTCATAATCAGTACTGACTGTTTCTGGATTGTTGTTCATCATGATGGTTTCAAATCCAAGCTTTTGCAAGGTCAGAACGCCATGAACGGCACTGTAATCAAACTCGACCCCCTGCCCGATTCGAATCGGACCAGAACCAATGATGAGTGCACGCTGCTTTGTTTTTTCTTGATGTTCACCATCGCTTTTGCCGAAGTAGGTGGAATAGAAGTAATTCGTTTTTGCATCAAATTCCGCCGCACATGTGTCGACAATTTTAAATGAAGCAGCAATGCCGTATTCTTGACGAAGCTGCCTGATTGACTCTTCCGTGTGACCCGTAAGAAGAGCAATCGTTTCATCAAGGAAACCCTTTTCCTTTACCTTTTTCAAGGTATCTTTTGATAGCGTCCCCTTATGATCTTTCAATTCTTGTTCAAGAGTAATCATATTCTGGAACACATGTAAGAAGAATCGATCGATTTTCGTCGTTTGATGAATCGTTTCAACCGTTTCTTGTCTTGAAAGAAGCTCCATAACAGCGAAAAACCGGCGATCGTCTGGTGTTTTGATGAGTTCAAATAATTGTTCTGTCGATTGCTCTTTCAGTTCTGGCAGGTGGAAGCCCTTCGTTTTAATTTCAAGTGATGCAACGGCTTTTTGAATGGCTGACTCTAAATTCCGATCAATCGCCATGACTTCGCCAGTGGCCTTCATTTTTGTGCCTAATTGACGGTCTGCCTGTTTAAATTTATCAAACGGCCAGCGCGGGAATTTCACGACAACATAATCGAGTGCCGGCTCAAAACTAGCATAGGTTGTGCCTGTGAGCGGGTTTTTCAATTCGTCTAGCGTATACCCCACCGCAAGCTTAGCTGCCATTTTCGCAATCGGATAGCCTGTTGCTTTTGATGCAAGAGCGGAAGAACGGCTGACCCGAGGATTCACCTCAATGACAAAGTATTCTTTACTGAGTGGATCAAGGGCAAATTGGATGTTGCAGCCGCCGACTACATCCAGCGCTGAAATGATTTTCAGGCTTGCAGAACGGAGCATTTGGTAATCCTGATCTGTTAATGTTTGGGAAGGTGCAACGACAATCGAGTCTCCTGTATGCACACCAACTGGATCGATATTTTCCATGTTGCATACCGTGATACACGTATTTTGACGGTCTCTCATGACCTCATATTCGACTTCTTTAAAGCCAGCTATGCTTTTCTCAACTAAACACTGGTGAATTGGACTCGCTAAAAGAGCTCCTTCAATGAGCGGCTTAAACGCCTCTTCTGTTAGAGCGATTCCGCCGCCTTTACCGCCAAGTGTGTATGCTGGTCTTAGGATAACTGGGAAGCCGACTTCTTTTGCAAATTGAAGAGCATCTTCCGCATTATCCACAATTTCACTATCTGGCACAGGTTCGTTCAAATGCTTCATGAGAGCACGGAATTTCTCTCGATCTTCACCGTTTTCAATGGTTTCAACTGACGTTCCGAGCAGGGTCACCCCATGCTTTTTCAGCACACCGGCTTTTTCCAGCTCGACAGCAAGGTTTAAAGCCGTCTGTCCGCCAAGGTTGGCTAAAAGACCATCTGGTTTTTCCTTTTCAATGATTCTTGTCACTGAATCAACTGAAAGCGGTTCAAAATAGATTTCATCAGCAAATGACTCGTCTGTCATAATGGTTGCTGGGTTATTATTCACTAAGATGACTTTGTAGCCTTCTTCTTTTAAGGCCATACATCCTTGTGTTCCTGAGTAATCAAATTCTGCTGCCTGACCAATGATGATTGGACCAGACCCGATGACTAGAATGGTTTGTATGCTTTGATCTTTAGGCATGTGCGACTTCTCTCCTTGCTTGTTTCACTTTCTCAATAAAATCATCGAATACCCATTCACTTTCAGCAGGCCCTGGGTGTGCTTCTGGATGAAATTGAACTGACATAATCAGCTTTTCTTTATGAATGAATCCTTCTACAGATCCATCATTGACATGAAGGAATTTCACATCCACTTCTTTGTCATTCATGCTTTTTTCATTCACAACATAGCTGTGGTTCTGACTTGTCATAAAGACACGTTTGGACTCTGTATCCTGGACAGGATGATTCGCTCCCCTGTGGCCAAATGGCAGCTTATACGTATCTCCGCCAAGTGCAAGAGCGATTAATTGGTGACCTAGACAGATCCCAAGTGTCGGAAATGTCATCATGATGTCATGAATTGTTTTTAAATACGGTGTCATGGTTTTCGGGTCTCCAGGTCCGTTTGACAAGAGGATCGCATCCGGCTTGACCTCAAATACCTTTTCCATTTGTTTATATGGAATGACGGTTACTTTACAGCCGCGCGCTGCAAGCGAATCTGCAATTGATTTTTTAAAGCCAAAATCAATGAGCGCCACATGTTCTTCACCGCTGCCTTGTGTGTAAATCTCACTATCTGTCACCTGTGCGACGACATTGTCTTGTTTCATTGCAGGCGGTGTTTCGTTTTCGTCTACACTGAGCACAGCGTTCATCGTTCCATTTGCCCGGATGTTTTGCACGACTGCGCGCGTATCTGTATGTGTCAGAAGCGGGATATTCCACTTTTGTAAATAATCTTTTAAGCTGACCGCTGCAAGATGATGTGAAAAATGCTCTGCTGCCTCGTACACAACCACCGCTTTTACTTGAGGCTTCTTGCTCTCAAAGTCTTCATGGTTAATGCCGTAATTTCCGATCAGCGGATATGTGAAAACAATGATCTGACCTTTATAGGAAGGATCTGTGAGCACCTCTTGATAACCTGTCATACCTGTAAAAAAGACCACTTCACCTGTGATGCCAGCTTCTCCTGTCAGATCTCCTTCAAAAGAGGCTCCATCTTCTAAATTTAAATAACCTTTCATGCTTATGTCACCCCAAAATTGAATAATTAATGATACAAATGTATTTTTATACGTTCGTTTGTAAAAAAATTTACACCGAAACTGTTTTATTGGCTAATACTTGAACAATTGCTTCGATCGCCTGATCCAGCTCTGCTTTCTTCACATTCAGCGGAGGTAATAAACGAATGACATTCGGACCAGCTGGAAGCACAAGCAAACCTTGTTCTCTAAGAGCTGTGATATAGCCGGCGACTGGCTGATCACATTCAATACCTGCCATCAATCCTTTTCCCCGCACTTCTTTTACAATATTCAGCTGTTTGACTTTTTGCAGCTTTTCTAACAGGTAATCACCCTTTTCTTTCACTTCTGAAAGAAACTCTTCTTTGAAAATGACATCGAGTGTCGCATTCACAGCGGCCATGGCGAGCATATTCCCACCAAATGTTGTACCATGTGAACCTGGAGAGAATGCATCTCCTAGAGCTTTTTTCCCTATGACTGCACCAACTGGAAAGCCGTTCCCTAACCCTTTTGCTGCTGAGATAATATCAGGGTCAAGACACGTCTCTTCGTACGCAAATGCTGTTCCTGTACGACCGATGCCCGTTTGAATTTCATCTACAATCAGCAGTGCTTCATGCTTTTTGCAAAATGCTTGAACGGCTTCAAGGAATTCTGGTGTCGCTGGATTCACTCCACCTTCACCTTGCACAACCTCCAGCATCACCGCTGCCACATCATCGACTGCACAGGCTGACATAGCGTCTGGATCATTAAACGGTACGTAGTGAAAGCCTTCTAGCATAGGGCCAAAGCCAGTTTTGATTTTATCTTGACCTGTGGCAGCCATACCAGCATACGTGCGCCCATGGAAAGAGTGCAAAAATGTGACGATATTTGTTTTCCCTGTCGCTTTACGTGCTAATTTAATGGCACCTTCATTTGCCTCTGCCCCGCTATTACAGAAAAACACGAGATCCCCTGAACTGTTTGCTGCCAGCTTTTCTGCTGCTTTTTCTTGCAGTCCATTTTCAAATAGATTCGATACATGCCAGACGTGGTCAAGCTGTTCCTTAATGGCTTGATTGACCTTTGGATGATTGTGGCCTAAATTTGTAACAGCAATGCCTTGTATAAAGTCTAAATATTTTTTTCCATTTGTATCGATTGCCCAAGAACCTGCTGCCTCTTTAATTTCAACATTCCACCGTCCATAGTTTTGAAAAAGATGACTCACAGGACCGCCTCCTTTTGTTTCACGATTCTTGTTCCTTTAAAGGTTTCTCCTGTAAAGATACTGCCTTTGCCATTTACGATCATCACTTCATCTACATCACCTGATAAAGCACTCAAAGCGGATTGTACTTTTGGAATCATTCCCCCGGAAATAATGCCTTCATCAATGAGTGAAAGGGCTTCTTGTTCTGTGACGACATCTAATAGTTCACCATTTTTTAAAATGCCTTCAACATCTGTGACAAACATGAGCTTATCAGCTTTCATCGCTCCGGCGACAGCTGATGCAGCTAAATCAGCATTCACATTTAAGGTTTGACATTCTTCCGTCATAGACAGCGGCGCAATCACAGGAATGAATTGTTTCTCCATGAGTGCTTCTGCCATTTCTGGATGAACTTCTTTGATTTCGCCAACGTACCCGTAAACGTCTTGATCAAGGAAATCGGCGACAAGCATCTGCCCATCTTTACCGGATACGCCGACAGATGATATATCATGCTTTGCGAGCTCTGACACAAAGTATTTATTGACTGTTCCTGAGAGAACCATTTCGGCTATCTCTAACACAGGCTTCGTTGTTTTACGCTGACCGTCAACAAATTCTGTTTTCACTTCTAATTTTTGCAGCATGTCGGTGATTTCAGGTCCTCCGCCATGCACGATAGCCAGCTTAAATCCAGCAGCTTGAAGTGAGCGGACATTTTCATAAAATGTATCTGAAAGTTCTCGAATGACACTGCCTCCACACTTGAACACGATCGTTTTATTCATGTCTATCTCCTTCTTTATGTGCGATAGCTCGCGTTAATTTTCACATAATCATAGGTAAGATCACAGCCCCATGCTGCTGCTTCACCATTCCCCTCACTCATTTGAATGAAAATCGTAATCTCATCCTGCTCTAGATATGTTTTTGCTTTCTCTTCTGAGAATGGCTGCGGTTCATTGTGTTTGAACAAACATTGTCCGCCTAAATAGACTTCTACCTCTTCCGGTGTGACGGAAGCTGCACTATGACCAATGGCTCCAACGATTCGTCCCCAGTTGGCATCTGTACCATATACGGCGGTTTTAACAAGACTTGAACCAACAATCTTTTTCGCAATGATGCCGGCTTCCAAGTTATTTTTAGCACCAGCGACTTTTGCTTCAATTAATTTGGTTGCGCCTTCTCCATCTCTCGCAATCTCTTTGGCTAAATCCTCGCAAGCTAGTTTTAATCCTTCTTTAAACAATGGCCACTCTGGATGCTCTTGATTGAGTGCATCGTTTTGTGCCATTCCATTTGCCATTACAAGCACCATATCGTTTGTCGAAGTTTCTCCATCGACGGTAATTTGATTAAAAGTCACATCCGTAATGTCACGAAGCGCTTGCTGTAAGGCTTCCTGTTCGACATTTGCATCTGTTGTGACAAAGCCAAGCATTGTCGCCATGTTCGGGTGAATCATGCCCGAACCTTTTGCTGCGCCTGAAATGATGATCTCTTTTCCGTCTATCGTAAGGGTGTATGCTGTATTTTTAATGACAGTATCTGTCGTTAAGATCGCTTCTTCAAAATGGCCTTTTTCGGCTTTTGCTTCTTTTAACTCGGCGATGCCCTTTTTGATTTTATCCATCTCCAGACATTCCCCAATGACACCTGTAGAAGAAACAGCAATATAATCAGGTGCTACACCTAACATATCTGCACAGGCTGCCTGCATGTCGTATGCGTCTTTTAATCCCTGCTCACCAGTACATGCATTGGCGATGGCACTATTGACAATGACACCTTTTAATTGTCCTGTCTTTTTTAAGCTTTGTTGTGTGACTTTGAGAGGCGCAGCTTGAAAGTGACTTTGTGTGTAGACCGCTGCACTTACTGCTGGCACTTCGCTGACGATGAGGCCAAGGTCTTTTTTTGAATAGCGCAAGCCAATGTGAATCCCCTTTGCTTCAAAGCCTTTTGGTGATGATACGTCACCGTCTATTTTGACAATGCTTTTTTCATTCAATTCGATCATGTTTGTTGTCTCCCCTGTTCTCTTATGGATAAAGAGGTGTCATTGTGAGGCCCGCCTCTTCATGTAAGCCTTTGATGATGTTGAAGTTTTGAACCGCTTGACCGGCCGCACCTTTCATGAGATTGTCTATGACCGACACGATTGTCAGTCTCCCTGTTCGCTCATCTAAATGAAAGCCAATATCACAGAAGTTACTGCCGTATACTTCTTTCGTTTGTGGATAAACGCCGTGATCTCTCACTCTGACAAAATAGGAATCTTCATAAAAGTCTTTCATTCGCTTCATCAATTCTTCTTTTGTGACATCTGTTTTTAATTGTGTATACATCGTCGCCATAATCCCTCTTGTCATCGGGACAAGATGCGTAGAAAATGTGACGTTCGCCGTCTGCGGATTCCATTCTCTTAATATTTGCTCTATTTCTGGCGTATGCTGATGCTCATTCACCTTATAAATTTTAAAGTTATCGTTTAGTTCTGAAAAATGCGTGCCAAGTGAGGCAGATCGTCCGGCACCGGACACCCCTGTTTTTGCATCTATTATAATCATGGATTCATCGATGACATTCTGTTTGATGAGCGGTGCTAAACCGAGAAGAACTGCGGTAGGAAAGCAGCCCGGGTTGGCAATCACTTCAGCCTGTTGAATTTTGTCACGATTCAGTTCGGATAAACCGTACACCGCTTGTTGAACAGATGCTCCATCCGCTGCCCTTCGTTTATACCATGCTTCATAGGTTGCTCCATCTTGAATGCGCAAATCACCTGATAAATCAATGATCGGCACTCCTTGATTCATAAGCTTTGGCGTCAGTTCACTTGATACGCCTGCTGGTGTCGCTAAAAACACAGCATCTGTCTCTCGCACAATGGCAGCCGGGTCAATGGCTTTTAATGTTTGGTCAGTAATCGTTGTCAGATGCGGATAAGATTGACTGTATGATTGCCCATCACCACTTGATGAATACAATATACATTCCTCCACATGCGGGTGATGCTTGAAGATACGAACCAATTCCGCACCACCGTACCCTGTAGCACCTATAATACCTATTTTCAACGTCAATACACCCTCTTGATCTTTGTGAAATTATTTAACATTATAACATGTATAAAAATTAATTCAATTGTATATTTAATATTTGTTTTCATTTTTTTTCAACAAAAAAACCGCATATCTTCATGAGACATGCGGATTTATCTTTCGTTTTTGATATAGATGACCATGAGTGCACTGCATAAATATAATATGGAGCTTGCATAAAAAATGAAGTAAACGGTAAAGAAATCAGCAAAAAGGCCGCCAAGCATAATGGCGATGGATGAAAAAAGGGCTGTCCAAAAATGATAGTGACCGACTTCTTTCATTCGTTTGTTCTCTGTTGTGAGATCAGTAACAAGCAATTTCTCCCCGTGTTTTTGAAAGCCGCCAAGTGCACCAAGTGCAAGCTGGATTATATACACTTGCCCCACTTCTGTTATATGCGGAAAAAGCAGTAAAAGAAACGCCATACCAAACGAATGAATGATTAAAAAGATCCTCCTGTCGGTGGTTTCTGGTAGTTTCCCTAATAGTAAATGAATAAACGCACCGCTTAAACCAAACAGACCATAGGCGAGTCCAAACTGTGAATAGCTTGATCCAACATTTTTAATAAAAAGAATGTAAAAAGGAAATATCAAACTGCTGGCGAAAAACAGCAGACTTTGTGAGTAGACAAACCATTTCATTGCTTTTGCATTCATTGTGTATTGTACCTCTCATAAAAGTAGTTGGTAAACGTACCATCTGGATCTGCTTGTTTTTTCTTTTGGAAAAATACATCAGTTTTAGGGTAAGCCCTCTTCATTTGCGCCTTCGTTTGATATGGCATGTACGGTAAGTAATAGCTTCCATCGTGCCGCAGCGTGATATCTGTCATTTTTCGAATGATCCGCTCTGCTTCCGCTTTCTCTTCTTTTTCAAACCCGTAATTCACTAAAAGCACGAGGGCAAACATATCTTGTTTCGCATATGAGAGATCCGCTTTTTCATTTTTTTGAACATAGCGTATTGTGATATTCATTAGATTCAAATTTTCCTGTTGTAAAAAGGCTCTCATGTCATCGATGTACGCACGAAAACGGTCAACTGGGACGAAATATTCCTGCAGCACATCTGTGTCTGAATCATTTTCATATTCCAAAAAGGCAGAGTCAGAACGCATTACATTGTTTCTTGTGATCAGCTGATCATTTTGACTTAGGAAATACTTCTTTTGCAAATTCCAGAGCAGATCTTTCCCCATATCAAATCTCCTTGAAAGGCCGAGCATAAATTTCAATGGCATGACGAGTTGATCTTCTTTCAGCTCTTGATATGATTCGATTTCTTGATTTGAAGAGAGGGAATAATTCGTCACATACATTTCTTTCAAAAAGTTTGTTTTTGCTGTGGAGATTCTGGCAAGATGCATGCGTACTTCTTTGTTGTGTTTGACATACTTTTGAAAATAATCCGTGTACTCATCGTAACCCAGAGAGGTTGTCTCCATTTTATATAATTCATCTTTTGTTAAAGAAAGCTCAACATCTAAAATGACACCGAACAACCCGTATCCCCCAATGACCGCAGAAAACAAATCATCGCCTGGTTTTACTGTGACAATCTCACCATCTGCTTTTAACAGCCTAAAGGAACGTACTGTATCAATGAGTGACCCGTAGCGAATATCACGTCCATGTGCGTTTGCACTTAAAGATCCGCCAATTGTAAAGATATTTTGCGATTGCATTACCTTCACAGCAAGACCGTATGGATTCACATATTTTTGTATATCATCCCATGTAGCGCCGCTTTGAACCCGAATCGTTTTCTTCTTTGGATCAAACGCTAAAATCTGGCGGTATTCCGTCATATCGAGCACGATGCCGTTTTCATAATATGTGTGGCCTCCCATGCTATGCTGTTTGCCGGCAATAGAAATCGGCAGGTGTTTAGCTTTTGCTTCTTTCAATACTTCTTTTAACGTGTCTACCTCTTTCCCTTGAACAACTTTTTTGATTTTGATAGGCATGAGATGACTGACATCAGTAAAAGCCTCAAGATCCTGTTTTTTGTGTGCCTTGCCTTCTCGTATGGTGATTGATGCACAAAATGCAGCAGCATATACGATCAAAAGAACGATCCATAGCCATTTTCGTTTCATGATAGGTACTCCGTTCTATAAAATTACATCCATTATATCAAGCTACTCTCTTCCCCCACCTTAATTTTTCATAAAAAAACCTGGCATGAGTTCAACTCATACCAGGCATTTTTGCTTATTGAATACCGAGCGCAATTTTTGCGTATCTTGACATTTTGTCTCGTGTCCAAGGCGGATTCCATACGATGTGAACTTCTGTTTCTTTTACTTCTGGAAGATCACTTAATGCTTTTTTGACTTCATCCACGATAATTGGTGCAAGAGGACAACCCATTGATGTTAAGGTCATGGTGATATCCGCTTTTCCATTCTCATCAAGATCGACATCATAGACAAGTCCAAGGTTGACGATGTCGACATTCAGCTCAGGGTCAATCACCTGTTCTAGGGCGCCTAAAATATTTTCTTTCAATGCTTCATCCATGATATCCACTCCTTTTTCCATTAGTATAACGTACTTTTTCTTCTGACTAAACGTTTGTGCTTTTCAGATGTGTCACAAACCAGTCAATCGTTTCAAACATCGCTTGTCTTGAGACTTTATGGCCAGCTTGTCCATCAGTGATAAAGCGAATCAGGTGCGGATCCTGCTTATATTGTGTGGACGCTAACTCATCGTATAGGGATTTTGCGTGCCGGTAAGGGACGACAGGATCATTTTCTGCATGCCAGAATAAGAGCGGTCTTTTGTTTAATCGATCCGTTTGCAGCGTTAAATCATATGGGCGCAGGGCGTCTAATTGCAGATGAACCTCTTCGTCTGTAATGTCTTTCATTAACCCTTTGTGACGCATGTCCATGATTTGTGCTTTTAGAAACGTCGTATAGTTTGGACTTCCCATCAAGCTGACAGCGGCTTTGATCCAATCATGCTTGGCAAGTGCACCAAAGGTGGTGATGCCGCCCATGGATGTACCCGCAACGCCTATCAGATCGGCTTCAATCAATTGTTTTTCTTGAAGGTATGTTTTAAGTATATCGATTTCACGAATTTCGTTCAGAACAATTTCCCAGAACTTTGATGCCAGTTCCTCTAAGCTGAGGTTTTCTGATCTTACACCATGATAAGCACAGTCAGGCAAAATGACTCTCATGCCTTTTTCCGCCAAATGGAAGGCGAAGTGTAAATTATGCTCGCGTGCACTTGTAAATCCATGAATGAAAAATACAAGCGGCAGCGGTTTGTCTTTATTTTCAGCTTTTACGATATGTAAAAATGGAATATCGCGCGTAATTTGCTCATCAATGGTGATCACAGCCTATGAATCCTCCTTTATCATTCCCGTCTTTGTTTATTTTAACATGTAGACAACAAAGATGTGATAAAGATACACTATAGATAGAGGCGCTAACATGAAATTGCCTCCTATCACTTACAGATCAAAGGAGATTTTATGGAGACTAAACCTTATCTAATCGCACTTGACCTGGATGGCACATTATTAAAAGATGATAAAACCATTTCTGCGCACACACTTGACGTCATTCAAAAAGTGAGAGACAGCGGTCATCACGTCTGTATATCAACAGGCCGGCCATTTCGATCCAGCTCTCCTTATTATCAGCAATTACAGCTTGATTCACCCATTGTGAATTTTAACGGAGCGTTTGTCCATCATCCTCTTGATGAAAAATGGGGCAGATTTCATACGTCACTTGATCTTCAAGTGGTCAAACAGCTTGTAGACATTAGTGAAGAGTATAAAGTGCACAATGTGTTAGCTGAAGTATTAGACGATTTGTATTTCCATTATCATGATGAAAAACTCATTGATATCTTTAATATGAATGCAAACAAAGTCACCGTTGGAGACCTTAGGGACAACCTTGGAGAGAATGTGACGAGCGTGTTAATTCATGCAAAAGAAGAGGACGTCGGAGCCATTCGAAGCTATTTATCAGATGTTCACGCTGAAGTGATTGATCACAGGCGCTGGGCTGCCCCGTGGCACGTGATTGAAATCATTAAAACAGGCATGAACAAAGCCGTTGGACTGCAAAAGATCAGTGATTATTACGGTGTTCCTAAGGAGAGGATTGTGGCATTCGGAGATGAAGACAATGATTTAGAAATGCTTGAATTTGCTGGTTGCGGTGTAGCAATGGGCAACGGAATTGATGCCGTGAAACGTGTCTCAAATGAAGTCACTGATACAAATGAACAAGACGGGATTGCAAAGTTTCTAACGAATTACTTCTCGCTTTAATTTTTCCATTCATACATAGCAGATGGAAGCGGGCATACTACCGTTAGACAGGTTGTCCTGTCAGCTTGTGTAAAGGGGCGGATTCCGAATGGGTAAAAGAAGCAAATCGAAACGCTTTATACAACAAGGTAAAGATTCAGTCAGTCTTCATGACGCACGTTTTCCTTATCGTTCGACACTTGAAGAAGCGTCAGACAGAGGGAATATGAAGACTGATGCTTCTGGAGGTTCATTGTGAGAAACGAACTTTTTGATCAAGCCAAATCGTTTACTGAAGAAGCTCTTACTTCTTCATTTTCATCTGGGTTAGAGCGTCAACAGGCAGTCAAGCGAGCGAAAAATGCCGTATCCTCTGCATTTGCCAATTCGACAGATGCAGAAAGAAACCAGCTGCATACCTTCCAAGACTTGCTCGATGATCTCTAACATAAAAAAGCTGTCCACATTAGGTGGACAGCTTTTTTGATTCCCTTGCTTATTTGACTTGGAATGTTTTCTTCTCCGTGATTTGTTTCAGCCCTTCTGCTTTTCCTTTAAACGTTACGACTGCTTCGTATGTTCCGGGCTTTACACCGTTTGACCATGTATCTTGAAAATCATAGGCCTCGCCTTTTTTCAGCACAAAAGTTTGGATGGCCTGTGTGAACATACGGTCTTTCGAATAGCGGTATTGTTCATTCCCGTTTTCGTCATACACACTAAGCTCGAATTTTTGGCTTGTGTTAAAGGTAAATTCAAAATCTCGATCTGATTCATTTTTCAGTGACATGTTAAATTGAACTGAAGAACCTTTCTGGACGGGGTCTACTGTGAGCTCAACCGTTTTTTCTCCCATTTGACCGGATACCTCCTTGTCTGGTTCATCCTTTTTTTGTTGTCCACAAGCGGCTAAAACCAATAGAATGAGAAGAAGCACCAACCCTTTTTTCATCTGCTACCCACCTTTTAATCTCGTCTGAAAAATCCAAGAATATTGGTTGTCTGCACAATATTTGTAAAGGCTTTTGGATCGACTTCTTTAATAATTTGTTCAAGTTCATATAGCTCATACCTTGTAATGACGATCACCATCATTTCCTTTTGTTCGTTGGTGAATGCGCCTTTTGCAGGTACAGTCGTAATGCCTCTGACCATTTTTCCATAAATGGCTTCTTTGATTTCATCTGCTTTCTTCGTGACAATCATCGCGGTCAGCTTCTCATGTCTTGTATGGATGGCATCAATGACCCTTGTGGTCACATATAATGTGACAAGGGTATATAATGCTTTCTCCCAACCTTGTAATAATCCTGCTGTAAAAATGATGATTCCATTTAAAATGAAGAAATACGTGCCAACTGGTTTATCCTTCCACTTCGCTAAAACCATTGCAACAATGTCAAGTCCGCCTGTCGAAGCCCCGTATTTGAGCGTGATTCCAATCCCTACTGCGGATATGACACCGCCAAACACAGCATTTAATAAAATATCGTGGGAAACACTCGTTTCTGGTAAAATGCCAAGGAAAATGGTCGTCAGTGCAACACTGATGATGCTGTACAAAGTAAAGGAACGGCCAACTTTCATCCAGCCTAAAATGCCGACTGGAATGTTTAAAATAAATAATAGAATCCCTGTTGATACATAAAATGGCGCATATTGATCGATTAAGCTGGATAACAACTGGGCTACCCCTGTAAAACCGCTCGCATATACATCAGCTGGGATTAAGAATAAATTCAGTCCAATCGCATTGAGTAATGCACCAATAACGACGACAATGAGTTTTTTTGCTTCTCCAATGAACATGTTGTCATTCCTCCACTTACCATTCTCTCTATGGTTTTCCCTAAAATTTAGAATTTGAACACGAAAAGATGATTTCTATGATATAGTTAGGCTAAAAAGATGTAAAATATGGCTTATTTTTTAGAAAGAAGGGATTTATATGACTGTTCATATCATAGCAGACAGTGCTGCTGATCTGCCTCTTTCTTATTATGATGAACATAACATAACGCTCATTCCGCTACGCGTGTTACTTGGCGAGCAGGAATTTGAGGATTTGATCACCATTGAACCAAAACAAGTATTTGATGCGATGAGACAAGGAGCCAGTCCAAAAACGTCACAGGCTTCACCAAACCGGATCAAGGAAACCTTTGTTTCTGCCGCTCAAACCCATACATCTGCCATCTATGTCGCTTTTTCATCAGAGCTTTCAGGTACATACCAGACAGCTGTGATGATGGCAAACGAAGTGAAGGAAGAATACCCTGATTTTGATTTACGAATCATTGATTCTAAATGCGCTTCACTCGGCTATGGGCTTGCTGTCAAACACGCTCAATCACTTGCCATTGACGGAAATACAATACAAGAAATTGAAACGTCTGTAAAGCATTTTTGTGAATCTTTACAACATATTTTTACTGTAGACGATTTATCGTATTTAGCAAGAGGCGGAAGAATCAGTAAAGCGTCCGCATTTGTTGGCGGTTTGTTAAGCATTAAGCCCATTTTACATGTCGAAGATGGAAAACTCATCCCGCTTGAAAAAATCCGCGGACGTAAAAAGCTGCTGAAGCGCATTATTGAACTAATGAAAGAACGCGGAACGGATTGGTCGAACCAAACGGTTGGTATTAGTCATGGTGATGATCCTGCACTGGCGGAAGACATGAAACAGCTGATCGAAGCCGAATTTCATCCAAAGGAAATTGATATTCAGATCATCGGCGCCGCTGTTGGGTCCCATTCAGGACCTAGCACGCTTGCAATCTTTTTTACAGGCAAATGATCATAAAAAGCACCCTTCCCTGACACAACACGGGAAGGGTGCTTTTCTTATGAAAGTTTAAATCGCTGGACGGTTTCATTTAACCTCGCCGTCATACTCATCAATTCTTCGACCTGTTTGTTCATTTGATGGAACGATTGCAGCTGTTCATTGGCTGAGGCAGAAATTTCTTCGCTGCCAGCTGCTGTTTCTTCTACCACTGCACTAATATTTTCAATCGAGTGCAGCACTTGTCCGCCAAGTTCTGTTGATTGCATAATTTGGTCATTTAAGACCGCCATTTCTTGTTTAATATGCTGCGCTTTTGTTTCTATATCTTCAAAGGAGTGTGAGGTTTTGTCCATCGCATCCTGCTGCTGAAGTGAAAGCTTGACCCCTTCTTGAACAGTTTGACTAATGGATTGAATGCCTCTTTCAATATGACTGACCATGTCAAAGATTTGTCTTGTTGCATTAGACGATTCATCCGCAAGCTTGCGAATTTCATCTGCTACAACAGCAAAGCCTTTTCCAGCTTCGCCTGCTCTTGCCGCTTCAATGGCTGCGTTTAAGGAAAGCAGGTTTGTTTGGTCCGCAATGTCAGAAACCGTTTTGGCCATGGCCGAGATTCCGCTGGCGTATTGCGTGAATTCTCCTGCTGATTCTTCGATTTGTCTCGTCGCATGTGTATTTTTTTCAATCGCTTTTTTTGTTTCTGTTAACGTGTGCTTTCCGCTTTCTACGGCTTCGATGGCATCCTCTGTACTGCGGATGACCGTTTGTGAGCGTTCGGAATTTTTACGTCCATGCTGGTCCATTTTCTCAATCAAGCTGACGCCGTGCTGGAGATCTTCTGAAATCGCTTGTGATCCATTGGCCATTTCGTCTGTCGAAACAGATACTTGATTCGCAGACTCCATCATCTTTTTGTTTTCATCATTCAGGTGGATCGAGAATGTCTCTACTCGGCTTGAGACATTGCTGATTTCTTTAATCAGACTAATCAGCTGATCTGTCATTTGATTAAAGGATTCATTCAAGCCGCCGATTTCATCCTTGCGCTGAATATCCATCCGTTCCACAGCAAGATTGCCTTCTGCGATCTGCTTTGCTCTGTAGGATAGTGATTTAATGGGTGTCACGATGGATCGTGTTAATCCAATATTCAAAAAGACGGCAATGACAATCAGTGTGAGGGCTGAGACGAGTGCACTTGTGATAATCCATTGGACATTGTCTGCTGCAGCCTCTAGATTTTGTTTATACGCTTCTTCTGCCCTTTTATTCATCGTATGCACATCGTTTAAAACGCCATCAATTCTTGCTGCCACACGTCTTGCATCCGATGCGTTTTTTTCACCAATGGCATTGTTGGCTTCCTTGGTCCACGTGTCATATTTTGAATTTAACCTTGTTAATGCCTCTTTGTTCATATTTCCTGCATGTTTGTTTAACGTTTGCAGCTGTTTTTTTGCTGTAGAAATATCGTTTTGAACGATCTCTAGCTGTTCATCTGAGAGTGTCATCGAATAATTGGTCATGGCTTGTTCGACACTTTCAAAGCTTGCCTTCGTTTTTTGTACATTTAATAAGGTTTGGACATCTGTCTCATTTGATGATTGGATTTTTGTCATGCTGACAATGATAAAGGCGATAACGCCAACTGCTAAAAGAAGTGAGATAAGTGAGTTGAGTAAAATTTTGACGCGTAAGCTCATGATGCGTCCCCCTCTTCTTTTAGCAGCGTCTGCTTCAGACCATTTATTTTTTTGGTCAGTGTCTCAGCATTTTTCAGGATCCGGATTTTTGCCATATCGATTCCATCATTGCTTAAGTCATAGACAACATGCCCGCTTTTCATTTGATTGTTCTTAACGAGCTGTTCGCTGAATTGATAGACCACTTCATCGACTTTTTTCACCATAGACGAAATGACCGCTTTTTCAGCAGTATAGTACTGATCGCTGTCTACACCAATAGCATATTTACCCTGTGACTGCGCTTCTTTTAATACACCGACACCTGAGTAGCCGGCTGCGGCATATAGAACGTCTGCTTTCTTTTTGATCATGTCTTTGGCTATTTTACTCCCCTTGCCTGCATCACTAAACGTACCGGCATAGGTGGATAAAATCTTGATTTTTGGATTGACTGATTTGGCGCCTTTTTGAAATCCTTTTTCAAAACGATGGATGACATCTGCGTCAACACCGCCAACAAATCCAATGACATCGCTTTTCGTTGTCATTGCAGCAAGTGCCCCCGCTAAATAGCTGCCTTGCTCTTCTTTAAACGTCACAGAGGTCACATTTTTCAGCTCAGATACGGCATCAATAAGCAGGAACTGCTTCTTCGGATATTTCTTCGCGACTTTTTCTAGGTCTTCTTGCATACTGAAACCTACACCAATGATGAGATCATTTCCATCTTTCACTAGCTCTGTCAGCCCTTTTTCATATGTATCAGTTTCTGCAATTTCTCTATAATCAAATTCAATGCCAAGCTCATCACGTGCTTTTTCTAATCCTTTAAATGATGAATCGTTAAATGATTGATCACCAAGACCATCATCTGTGAGCATAACGCCAATATGCTTCGCAGTTGATTTTGGCGCCCCTTCCTGTTGATTACCGCATGCGGCGAGCACCATAAGCATGGCTGCCATCAGAAGTAATGATATTTTCACTTTCATCCAAAAACACACTCCTTTTATCATCCTTACTCCTTTTTTATCGGATTTGAGGGGCGTTGTTTCAATGATATAGTGAAGGTTTTTCATGACTTTTTTCACAGAAAAAATCCATTATTTAAGACAAAAATAAAAAAGTGAGCGAATGCTCACTTTTTCTCGTATGTCCAGCCTTCTTTTTGGTAAACTAGATCATTTTTCATGAGATGACCTAGTGCTCGTTTAAAGGCTGCCTTGCTCATTTGAAATCTTTCGCGGATATCCTCTGGATCACTTTTGTCTCCATAAGGCATGGCGCCGTTTCTTGTTCTCATATAGGTTAAAATTTCTTCTGCATCGACAGATAATGCATCCTGTTTTCTAGGAAGCAGAGAAACGTTTACGGTTCCATCCTCTTTCACTGCAATGACGCGTCCTGTAACGGTCGATCCTAATCTTGGCTCTTCCTTTCGTTCCGTGCGGTGAATAAACCCTCGCACGCCTGTATCTGTCAGCATAAAGGAACCTGTCGCAATTAAACGATAAATGGTTCCAGTGATTTCTTTGTTCATTAAGGTTTCTGGTGCCTCAGTGAACAATTCACTGATCACGTCTTCTGTGGCTGGTTTTGCGAACATTCTACCGTAGCTTGTGACTTTCAGCATACAGTAGAGTTTGTCTCCTTTTTTCGGCCATGCTTCCTCAAAAGGCGGGAGGTGTTCTGTTGCAACAAGTGCATCCTTTGACAGCCCAACATCGACAAATGCGCCCATGTCTTCTACCACGTCCACGACTTCTACCCAGCCGTATGTATGTGCGTTAATTGTAGGTATTTTCATCGTGGCAGCGAGTCTTTCTTCATGATCTACATATAAGTAGACCTCTACTTCATCTCGGTCACCAATATCTTCTGTCATTTCACTGCGGTGTAAGAGGACCGAATCTTCACCGTCTGTCAAAAAGTAGCCGTATTCCATTTCATTCTCTATTTGCAAGGTCAGTTGCTCACCTGGTCTCATGTTCTCTTCCTTCCTATCTGCCCATAAAAGAGCGTTCATTCATCTTTTGATTCACTCTATTCTACTATACTTCTCCCCGCATGAACATCTCTAGTTCTGTTAGCTAAAGTGGACAAACTGGACACGATTTATACGGCTGGCGGCTGTACTCTTTGATAAAGTTTTCTTCTTCTGCCATTTGCATGATAAAATAGACGCAATATCTAAACTTGGAGGTCATGTGTGATGGCAAAAGAAAGCTCATTTGACATTGTATCGAAGGTTGAACTGCCTGAAGTGCAAAACGCTGTTCAAGCAGCACTGAAAGAAATTAAAAACCGTTATGATTTTAAAGGAAGTAAAAGTGATATTTCTCTCGAAAAAGAAGAGCTCGTTCTCATCTCTGATGATGACTTCAAACTTGAGCAGCTAAAAGATGTGCTTGTGACAAAGCTGATCAAACGAAATGTTCCAACTAAAAATATCGATTATGGAAAAACTGAGCATGCCCTAGGCGGTACAGTGCGCCAGCGTGCGAAGCTCATCAGCGGGATTGATCAAGACAACGCCAAAAAGATCAACGCCCTCATCAAGCAATCTGGCATTAAAGTGAAATCACAATTTCAAGATGACCAAGTGCGTGTGACAGGGAAAAATAAAGATGATTTACAAGAGGTGATTTCTCTTATGCGCAAGGCTGATTTGCCGATTGATGTCCAATTTATAAATTTTCGATAAATTTCAAATTTTCCATTGATTATTTCTGCATTTTTCGTTACAGTTGATGGAAGTTCAATTCATTGACATGTTCATATTGCTTTCTTATCAAGAGAGGCAGAGGGACTGGCCCTGTGAAGCCTCAGCAACCGGTGTAGTAGAAATCTATTTTCTATGACCAAGGTGCTAAATCCAGCAAGCAACTGCTTGGAAGATAAGGAGAAGAATTACGATACAGCCAAAAAGTCTTCTTCTTATCAGAAGGCTTTTTTTGTTACATAGAAATAAGGAGGAATACAATGGGCCTATTACAAGACTTACAAAACCGCGTACTGATAGCTGACGGAGCGATGGGAACACTTTTATACTCTTACGGCATTGACCGCTGCTTTGAAGAATTAAATTTATCGAAAGAGGATGAAGTGAAACGCGTGCACGAAGCATATGTGCAGGCAGGCGCTGACATCATCCAAACGAACACATACGGTGCGAATTATATTAAACTATCCCGCTACGGCTTAGAGGAAGAAACGAAACGCATCAATACAAAAGCGGTACAAATTGCAAAAGCAGCCGCAGGCTCTGCTTATGTACTCGGAACAATTGGCGGCATTCGGACGTTTAACAAAAATGCCTACTCTATAGAAGAAATCAAACGAAGCTTTAGAGAGCAGCTGTACATCCTATTAAATGAAGAACCTGATGGATTATTGCTTGAAACGTATTATGACATAGAAGAAGCGAAGGCTGTTCTCCAAATTGCCCGCAAAGAAACGACTCTTCCGATTGTCATGAACGTCTCTATGCATGAACAAGGCGTTTTACAAGATGGTACCCCGCTGAAGGATGGTTTATCTGAGTTATCATCTCTTGGTGCAGATGTTGTCGGCATCAACTGCCGGCTGGGCCCTTATCACATGATTCAGGCACTAGAAGGTGTTCCACTTTTGGAAAATTCGCATTTATCTGTCTATCCTAACAGCAGTCTCCCCTCTCTTGAAGCAGGCAGACTCGTCTATGATACCGATAACGATTATTTCCGAAAAAGTGCACTTGAATTTAGAAATCAGGGCGCACGTATTATCGGAGGCTGCTGCGGAACAACGCCCCAGCATATTAGCGCAATGGCTGAAGCGGTCAAAGATTTAGCGCCGATCACTGAAAAAGAAGTGAAAGTGTTAAAAGAAGAAATCATTTCAATCCAAGACCAGCGCACTGAACCAGGTCTTGATGAGCTTGCTGTGAAAAAACGATCGATTATCGTAGAGCTTGATCCGCCGAAGAAGCTGAACTTCGAAAAATTTCTCGTTGCTGCAAATGAATTAAAGGATGCTGGTATTGATGCATTGACGTTAGCCGATAATTCTCTTGCGACTCCGCGCATTAGCAATGTCGCTTGCGGCGCATTATTAAAGCAGCAGCTCGATATGCGTTCTCTTGTTCATATCACATGCCGCGACCGTAATTTGATTGGACTTCAATCTCATTTAATGGGGCTCGACACCCTTGGATTAACCGATATTTTAGCGATCACAGGCGATCCATCTAAAATTGGAGACTTCCCAGGTGCAACATCTGTATATGATTTAACCTCCTTTGATTTGATTCGTCTCATCAAACAATTTAACGAAGGCCTTTCTTTCTCAGGAAAGCCTCTTGGCAAAAAGACCAATTTTTCAGTGGCTGGCGCGTTTAACCCAAATGTGCGCCATATTGATAAAGCAGTCAAACGTCTTGAGAAAAAAATCGAATACGGTGCTGATTATTTTATTTCACAGCCTGTTTATTCTGAGGAACAGCTTGTGAAAATTCATGAGGAAAGCCGCCACTTGGATAAACCGATTTACATCGGCATTATGCCATTAACAAGCAGCCGAAACGCCGAGTTTATTCATCACGAAATTCCAGGCATCAAATTATCTGATTCTATTCGTGACATTATGGCCAAAGCTGGCGAGGATAAAGAAAAACAGCGAGCAGAAGGCTTAGCGATTGCCCGCTCTTTATTAGATACAGCCTGCGAATTGTTTAATGGCATTTATTTAATTACTCCTTTCCTTCGATCAGATTTAACAGCAGAACTGACCACCTACATCCATCAGAAAGAAAAGGAGTCTAACGTCCATGTCAACTATCACTGAACAGCTCAAAAAACGCATCCTCGTCCTTGATGGGGCAATGGGCACAATGATTCAAAACGCCAACCTGACAGCAGAGGACTTTGGCGGAGAAGAGTATGAGGGCTGTAACGAGTATTTGAATGTGACAGCCCCTCACATCATCTCTAAGATCCATAGGGAGTACCTCGAAGCAAATGCTGACCTCATTGAAACAAATACGTTCGGCGCGACAGAGCTCGTCCTTGATGAATATGGGCTTGGCCATCTTGCCTATGAACTCAATGTTCGAGCTGCGCGGCTGGCAAAGGCAGAAGCAGACCGTTTCTCCACACCGGAGCAGCCTCGTTTTGTTGTAGGCGCAATGGGCCCGACAACGAAAACATTATCTGTAACAGGCGGCACAACCTTTAGTGAGCTCGTCAGAAACTATGAAGAACAGGCCCGCGCTCTGATTGACGGTAAGTGTGATGCCCTTCTTTTAGAAACAAGCCAAGATATGCTGAATGTAAAAGCTGGATTCAAAGGGATTCAGGAAGCCTTTCAGCAGACCGGCATTCAATTACCACTCATGGTATCAGGTACGATTGAACCGATGGGCACCACCCTTGCTGGTCAGGATATCGAAGCCTTTTATATCTCTCTTGAGCATATGAAACCCATCAGTGTGGGCCTGAACTGTGCGACTGGTCCAGAATTTATGACAGACCACATCCGCACGCTCTCCTCCATCGCAAAGTCAGCGGTGAGCTGCTATCCGAATGCTGGTCTCCCAGATGAAGAAGGCCAATATCATGAATCCCCTGCTTCTCTTGCTAAAAAAATCGCCGCCTTTGCTAAGGAAGGCTGGTTAAATATCGTCGGCGGCTGCTGCGGGACTACACCTGCGCATATTCAAGCATTGTCAGATGAAGTACGCACGATTCAGCCGCGTCATATCACTCGAGAATCACCGCAGCATACCGTATCAGGAATTGAGCCCCTTATTTATGAGGATTCAATGCGTCCTCTTTTTGTAGGCGAACGGACCAATGTCATTGGTTCTCGCAAATTCAAACGGCTCATTGCGGAACAAAAGTTTGAAGAAGCAGCAGAAATTGCTCGTGCTCAGGTGAAAAATGGCGCTCACGTCGTTGATGTGTGTCTGGCTGATCCAGACCGTGATGAGGCAGCAGACATGGAAGGCTTTTTACAAGAAGCCATGAAAAAGGTGAAAGCTCCTTTTGTCATTGATTCAACGGATAAACACGTGATTGAAAAGGCACTCACCTATTCTCAAGGGAAAGCCATCATCAATTCCATCAACCTTGAGGATGGCGAGGAACGCTTTGAAGAGATTCTTCCTCTTGTGAAGCTATATGGCGGTGCACTTGTTGTTGGCACGATTGATGAAATAGGAATGGCCGTGACAGCAGAACGAAAGCTTGAAATTGCTGTACGTTCTCACGATTTGCTAACGAAGAAATATGGAATTCCCGCAAGTGACATCATTTTTGATCCGCTTGTCTTTCCCGTAGGCACTGGAGACGAGCAATATATTGGCGCCGCTGAAGAAACGATCAAAGGCATTAAAATGATTAAGGAAACCCTGCCTGAGTGCCTCACTATTTTAGGCATTAGCAACGTATCTTTCGGACTTCCGCCTGTTGGCAGAGAAATCTTAAATGCTGTCTATTTATATCATTGCGTGCAAGCAGGACTTGACTATGCCATTGTCAATACAGAAAAGCTTGAACGCTTCGCTTCCATTCCAAAGGAAGAAATCAAACTAGCTGAAACCTTACTTTATGAAACAAATGATCAAACACTGGCTGAATTCACCCAATTTTACCGCGGCAAAAAGAAAACGGAGAAAAAACCAAAGGTCTCCTTATCACTTGATGAAAGGCTGGCGCTCTACGTCGTCGAGGGAACGAAAGAAGGTCTCATCGATGATCTATCCCTTGCTTTGGAGCATTATGAATCGCCGCTTCATATCATCAATGGCCCGTTAATGCAGGGAATGGCTGAAGTTGGTCGTCTTTTTAATCAAAACGAACTGATCGTAGCCGAGGTACTCCAATCGGCAGAGGTCATGAAAGCATCTGTTTCGTTTCTTGAGCAATATATGGAAAAGCAGCATGCAAGCGGGAAAGGAAAGATTCTGCTTGCCACCGTTAAAGGAGATGTCCATGATATCGGGAAAAACCTTGTCGACATCATTTTGAGCAATAATGGCTTTCAAGTGGTCGACCTCGGCATCAAGGTGACTCCTCAAACATTGATTGAAGCTGTGCAAAAGGAAAAACCAGATATGATTGGATTATCAGGCTTACTTGTAAAGTCCGCACAGCAAATGGTACTAACCGCTCAGGATTTACAAAAAGCAAACATTTCTGTTCCTATTTTGGTCGGCGGTGCTGCCCTTTCTCGTAAATTTACAAAAATGAAAATTTCGCCTCATTATGATGGGCCTGTTCTTTATGCAAAAGATGCTATGGACGGACTGTCATTAGCCAATGAGTTAAAAGCAAATCCACTGCAATTTCAAACAAAGCCGCCAGAAGAGCCAGCGGCACCTATCAAGGAGAAAGAAGGAAAGCAGCCGAAAGCTGTCATTGAATTACTAGAAAAACGCGCATCTCTCCCGAAAGCACCGGTATTTACGCCAGAAAATACCACACGCCATTATGTGAAGGACATCGATTTGCATCATATTATGCCATATGTGAATGAACAAATGCTCATTGGTCATCATCTCGGTTTAAAGGGAAAGGTCAAAACCTTATTAGCTGAACAGCACCCAAAAGCATTGGAATTAAAACAGCTTGTCACAGATCTTCTAAACGAAGGCAGAGAGAAAAACTGGTTTGCGCCAGCATTTGTGTATCAATTCTTCCCTGCCAGTTCAGACGGAAATGATTTGCATATTTATGATCCCGAAGAACCTGACCGCATCATTGAAACGTTCCAATTTCCAAGGCAGGAGAAGCTCCCGTACCGCTCTATTTCTGATTATGTACGGAAAAGTGATGAAAACGAGAAAGATTATATTGCCTTATTCGCCGTCACAGCCGGCGCGCGTATACGTGAAGTCGCGCAGCAATTTAAGCAGGAAGGAGATTATTTAAAAATGCATGCTGTCCAAGCTCTGGCACTTGAGCTTGCAGAAGGATTGGCTGAAAGAACCCACCAAGTGATTCGTGACAAATGGGGATTCCCTGACCCAGTCGATTTTACAATGGACAAACGATTCCAAGCGAAATATCAAGGGCAGCGCTATTCCTTTGGTTATCCAGCGTGTCCAAATCTTGAGGACCAAGAAAAGCTGTTCAAGCTGCTTCAGCCTGAAAAAATCGGCATCCATCTGACAGAAGGATTCATGATGGAACCTGAAGCATCTGTTTCAGCGATCGTCGTTTCCCACCCTGAAGCTCGATATTTTAATGTTCATTAAGACTAGAACCTCCGTCATTGGGGGTTCTTATTTGATACACGCTGAGAGGAAAAGGATCTTCCTTTTCCTTTTTCTTATGCCTTCATATGGTACGATACATATAGATGAAATCAGCTAAGAAGGAGTTGCATTGTATTGGAAAACGTTGTACAACGAACTTTAACACTTGATGACATACCCGATCTTATCGCATTGTCAAAAGAGGTCGACTGGCCTGATTACAATGAGGATGAGCTTACATCTCTTTTAACAAACGGATATTTTACAGGTTTTTCAACAACAGATGGACAAGTGATCTCATGTGCGGGACTTTTCCAATATGATAAAGCAGCATCAATTGGTGCCGTTATTGTATCTGAGACGCATCGCGGCTTAGGCCTTGCGCGGAAAATGATTGACACCCTGCTTCGCCGGAGCGATCAAAGTGTTCCTGTCGTTTTAACTGCTACTGTACAAGGACAGCCCGTTTACGAAAAAATCGGATTTCAAACGGCCGGCTATATTCATACATACAAAGCACAGACCACGAATCCATCGGCTTTTCGTGTGTCAGGCGGGATTCACCTTTCTCCTGCTGATGAAGCGGACCTTCCGTCTATTGAAGCACTTGACGAAAAAGGTGCAGGCACCAATCGATCAAGCTTTATAAGAAAGCGAATGAAACGAGCATCGTTCCGGCTGATCGCAAAGAATGAGCATCATGAAACAACTGGCTTTGCATTTGGCATCGAAACCCCTGCTAATCTAATGATTGGACCGCTTACAGCAAACGACGAACAAACCGCTCTCTCGCTCATCCAATCACTCATCTCGTCTTATTCAGGGGCAATTCGTATAGATATGCAGGAAGAAACTGCTGAGCGCCTGCATGAAACACTTGTTGAAGCAGGATTTACGAAAACAAACGTAGCCCATTTTATGATGATTCGCGGGAAAGAAAAACTAAATGATCCCGCCCTTTTCTATTTTCTTGCCTCTCAAGCATTTTCTTAAAAAACAAACAAGCTGTAGACACTTATTGTCTACAGCTTTTCTATTACTTCTCCCCAACTGACGAAAGAACATGAGCGAGTGCATTTGTGACCTTCCCATGCTCTGATGCATGCGGGCGGTCATCACCATCTCCATAGCCATAATCAATCATTCGATTACGATTTAAGCAAAGCTTTGTCAGCTTCGGCTGGAATAGATCAAATAATTCAAAACGGTCTTTTAGCTGTGGAAATTGCTTTTGATACTGCTGAATTTCTTCCGCAAGCAAACGCCAAAGAGTCGTTTCATCTAACAGATTGTGATTGTCTAATACGTTGGATACATAACGCAGATTGCAAATAAATAATCCTGTAAAGATAAATTGTACTAGACCTTCTGGCGGCTCACTGCGCAGCACTTCTTTTAAATCTTCTTCTAGTGAAGCTAATTCAGGCAGCGGCTGGTCACTTATATTCACATCATCAACGAAATCTTTGATCGCCAAACGATGCGGCTGATGATTTTTTAACACAAGAATTGTATTTTGCCCATGCGGTGAAAAGACTGTGCCGTATTGATACATAAAGTGCAGCAGCGGCGGCATCACGACATGGAAGAACTTCGCCATCCATTCTTTTGCTGAGAGACCTGATTTTTCAATCAGCTGCTTGATATACGGCTCACCTTCATGATCCTCGTAAGTAAGTGCCGCAAGTGTAACAGGGCTCTCCCCTTCTTCTAAGTACGTATAAATGCTTTCTCTAAAAATGACACCGAGCATCTCAAGATATTGATACGGCGCACCGGGCAGTTTGCTGTAGTATGGATGATCGACATTGATACTTGCATTCTCACCTGGTAAAATGACGCGGCAGACATCAGATAAAAATGAGTCTTGATCGGCAATCCCTTTAATATGCGCTGTAATGCGCGGGGCAATGACCGTACGTTCTGATGGGAGTCCACGGTACACGAGCGTATTTAAAATACTCATTGGCAGTTTAATATGATGCTTGTCTTTATTTGAGATATTTGTAAAGGTTCTGATCGACTGCTGCGGGATATATTGATCCAGCCCTTCTCCCAAATACACAATCCGGCGCAAGGCCAAATCTTCAGGGAAATGCTGAATAATCATATGCGTCCACTGCCACTGATGAACAGGCATCATATAATAGTCAGCTGCATTCAGTCCTTCATCCTTTAACACACGCTGAAATTGACGAATCGTGACTTCATCTAATTCTTTGGCGATCACCTGCTCATAGTTTTCATGATCGACTGCATGGAATGTCGCAAGCTCTCTATGTACAGCAATCCAAGACAGCTGCACACATTCCTGCCGTTCAGGTGCATAGGCTAAGTAATCATCGTAGCTGAATCCTATACGTCCTTTGTTATACACGATCCAAGGATGGCCTGTCATTTCTCCTTCAATCCATGCATAATCCGTATCTGTCAGTTCATCCGCACGAAGTGCTTTTTTCGACAGTAAATGGACATCGGCTAACAAAGTATGGTGAAGCTCTTTGATAAGATGGCCTGTTGTGTCAGAAGACATTGGAATGATCGGCTGAATGTCTAGTAAAAACACAATGGCACTGACATCCTTTGACCATTTTCCATCTTGACAGTACTCAATTGATTCAGCGATTGTATCAAAACTATCAAACAACCGAGGTTTTGCTAGATAACGATATTTCTTATGTTCGTGAATGATTAATTCATACTGCGCGATGCCATCCTTACAATCCAGCTCAACAGGATGAAGCATGTCCTCATACATATATTCAGACAGCATTTTAGCCACCATTCGCTGGTTTGCCTTTTTCCAAGCAGCAGGAGTCACCGCTTTTTTCAATTCATCTTGCACATTCATCGCTTCATCCTCCTTATCCTTTGATTTCTTCAAATGTGTGTGCGTTCTTGTGTGTACCAAATGTCTGGAAGACGTGTTTTTGATAAAGTGGATACACAGTTTGACGAGCCAGTTCATTGATGATCACACTGTTTCGATAAGCCCCCAGTCCCAAATCTGGAGCGCCGACCCCATGTGTATGAAGCTCTGCATTTTGTACAAAAATATCATTTTCACCCATCGTATTTGTTTTCAAACGATATTCACGTTCAACTTGGAATCTTCCTTGATCATCCCATTGAATGTGATGAGAAATAGGATTGATAAATGGCGGCAGAACCGATTGATAGCCAGTCGCCAATACGACAATATCCGTCTCATGTGTAAAGGATTCTTCCTTGACCCATTGCGTGCATGAAAGTGATAACCCGCCCGCTGTTTCCTCAATCAAGTTGACCTCTGTCATGGCTTGAAGCACTGTGTTCAGCTGCTTTCCGCAGGCAGAACGTTCATAAAGCAAATGATAAATATCACGAATCATCGCCGAACTGATACCTTTATACAGCAAGTCTTGCTGTTTTAATAACGCATCCTTTTTTGCTTGCGGAAGCTCATAAAAGAAATCAATATAGTCAGGGGAGAAATACTCAAGTCCAAGGTTTGAATATTCCATTGGGAAAAATCCTTTTGACCGTGTGAACCAGTGAATATCCTGCGCCTCATCATCTGATAAAATGTCATAAAACACTTCTGCCGCACTTTGACCAGAGCCGATAACTGTCACAGATTTCCCTTTGAAACAGCCTTCTTTCTTTCGTTTTAAATAGTCAGCTGAGTGAAAAACCTTCTCTCCTAAAGCTGGCTGGAGCGATGCGGGTATCGCCGGCTGCGTGCCAATTCCTAAGACGAGATGTTTGCTTTCAAACACCTCTACAGTTTGGTCCTTTACATGACGGACATGCACTTCATAGCGCTTTTCCCCTGCCTTTTCAATCAGTGAGACAGATTCGACGTTCATGCCAAATCGGCAGGAATCTAACTGGTCAGCGACCCAGCGGCAATAATGACTGTATTCCTTGCGCGGGATATGGAAGTCCTCTAGAAAGTAAAATGAATACAAACGGTTTTGTTCCTGCAAATAGTTGAGAAAGCTATATTTGCTTTTCACATCTGCCATGCTGACAAGGTCCGCTAAAAATGGGACTTGCAGTGTCGTCCCTTCAATGAGCATCCCTGGGTGCCAGTGAAAGGCTTCACTTCTTTCAAAAAACAAAGCGTCGATTTCATTTACCTCTTCAGATAATGCGGCAAGCCCCAGGTTAAATGGGCCAATGCCGATCCCTATTACATCCACTATATTATTTTGCTTGTTGAACCGCGTCATGGTTATACTTCCTTTCGAATCGTTCTCGATCACAAAACATCAAAAGACCTGTTTTGTCGGGTAAAGTAACTGGTTTTACACGTTCGAAGCCGCATTTTTCAAATACATGAATCATTTTTTCATTGCGAATATCCGGCTCAGCAACGATTTTTTCTGTTCGTTTGTTCTGCTCAAATTGAAATGCTGTCATTGCCTGAAGGAGCGGCTCAGCAAATCCTTTTCCCACATAATCCGGCTCCCCTATTAACAGGTGGATACCTTGATCATGCGGAGAAGGCTCATAGTAGGATTCAATGATATCCCCTTTCACGTTGTAAGCCTCAAAATAACTCATTGGCGTCCCATCAATCGTGCCTAAATAAAGGGTTTGATGCGGATCATGTATCGCCTGATAAAAATGCTTTTCAAAAGCAGAAAACGGAATATTCAAATGCCAAAATGGGTGAACGTACTCTTCTTGCATCCACTTATGGACAAGCTGGACGTCTCTTTCATATTCAGCACGAATAAACCTGATTCGATGCCTCATCCAATCAGCGCCTCCTTATGTAAAAAGAGCGGATTCAAGACAGCCGTGTAACGAGACTGTGTTTCCAGAGATCCTGTCAGCTCATCCATATCTTCAAATCGTGTCAGCAAATTCGCTTTTGAAGGAAGTTCTTTTGAGCGGAGAAGGCTGTTAGTCAGATCAGATGCTCCGTATGTCTCCTCATGAGCGAATAATGTATCTCTCACAAGTGCCAGCAAATCTTCTTCCTTTGCAAGGCCTTCCGTGCCAAAGCCATTAATGAGACCAAATAAATGATTAAAGAAGAAATAATAACGGAGTCTCTCAACGGCTACATCATCCGAACAAATGGTTTCACTTCTTACGCTCAAGTTTTGAACTAGATTCGCGAGCTTATCCTTTTTCGATTCACTATAATAGTAGCCTTGGTTGTCACGGTAATAGAAGGTCTCTGGATAACCATCCTTCATTTGCACAACAGCATTTTGCTGATGGGCCTCGAGTGCAAGACCATACGTTTCAAACAGCCAGAGCATCGGCTTTAACGAAATAGTCAAATATTGTTTAAACCAATCCTGGCTGACCGCTTCTGTTGACCGGCCTTCTGCGTCTGCAAGTTTATGAATAATTCCTGCTAATCTCGATTTTCCTCCATACGCATGATCTTGACACAGCCCAGCAATTAAGCTTGCGCCTTTTTCACGATGCAAGAATGGATTTTGACGAATGACCACTTCAAAGCCAGATTCCGCTTCATCTCCTCGAATAGAGAGATATGCAGGATCTTCAATGACCCGGAATCCAGAGAATTTTTCATATAAAGAAACGCCTAATTCTGTTTTTAAGATGCGGGACATCTCTACTCCTCGATCCAGTTCCTTTTGTTTATTGATGCGTAACGAGTTTGTAATTTTCACAGGAACAGAGAATTTGAGCATGTAAGCAGAATCCTTTTGATAGACCGTTCTAAAGGATGAGGTCGCTGTGTATTCAGACCCGAGCGGTCCTAAATAAGTCAGTTTCCCCTCCTCTATATAACGCTTCACGAATGCCTTCTCCATGACCACTTTGACTTGCAGCGGATGAATCGGAATGAGCACATATTCTCCGTTTTCTGTTAACCTATTCAGCCTCTCTGTTTCTTCTGGCACCTGACGCGAAAGCTCTTCTAACATGAGGCTTGCCGCAGATTGTGAAATAGACGAATCCTGAAGCACAATCGAATGGTGCGCTTTAAAGTAATGAAGCTGGAAAGCTCCTTTCAGCTCAGGAGAATAGACGGCTTCCTCCTCTTCTGTCATCCCTTGTCTGCTTTTTGGTGTAGGATGTGTTAAATGTCCAAGGAGAAGTGACTGCTCAGCCTCGATGTACTCAAAATCAGCTTGAGATAAAGCAGCTTGATCACTTTCTCTCTCCCGTAAAAATCGTTCAATATTTCGACAGCTTAAAATGATGCGAAGCATGAATTCATCCTCTGCATCTGTGCGGCCATATGCAATGAGAAGCTCCTTTGAACATAAAGCAACAAGTGTCGTGTAATCGACGACCGTTCCCTCTTTTTCGCTGCCACTTGGACGAAAGCGAATCGGAAAATCAAAGAGATGGCGGCCTACAGTTGAAAAATATCGGATCGGAATCACAAGCTCAAGGTCTTGTTTTGCTAGTTTTGCCACAAATACAAGCGAACCATCTGCTTTCGTCTCTTTTTTTGCAGATCGATCGATTCCTGTTTCACGTAAAAAACAGTTTAAAAAGCTTTGCATAGTTGCATTTTCAGCCATTTGTTTATATTGACTCAACGTAGTACCCTCCCGGATTGAATATGAGCGATCCCGATATCAACGATGTCAGAAAGGATTTCCTCAATATGTGTGATTGTCGTTCTCGGATTTAACAAAGTGAATTTTAAGCATGTTTGACCATCCACCACTGTTTTCGCAATGACAGCAGTTCCTGATTTGAATAACGTTCGATGGATGATTTTATTGATGTCATCCGTCCCCTTAAATCGAAACACAACTGCATTGATTTCTGGCTCAGGATTGATCACTTCAAGGTGATCATTTCTCTCGATAAGCGCAGCCACATCCTTCGCAAAATCAATGGTATGGTCAATAATGTCACCAAACCCTTCCTCGCCAATCAGACGAAGAGAAAGAAGCAATTTCAGTGCGTCGAACCGGCGCGTCGTTTGGACAGATTTATGGACGAGATGTAGTATTCCATCCAGTTCATCTTCTTTTGGATTAAGATAATCTGCATGATAATTGATCAAGCCGAAATGTCTCTTATCCTTCAGCAAAAATGCCCCGCAGGAGATCGGCTGATAAAATTGTTTATGAAAGTCAATCGTGATGGAATCAGCAAGCTCAATACCTTCTAATTTACACCTGTAGGTTTCGCTTAATATAAGCGCACCTCCGTAAGCAGCATCTGCATGAATCCATAGACCGTATGGCTTGACGATGTCATACACCTCTCGAACCGGGTCAATACTGCCAAAATCAGTTGTCCCGCAAGTCGCCACTACCGCAAAAGGCAGGAGATCCTGTTCCTTTAACTCAACAAGTTTCTTCTTCAAATCGTTGAGGTCCATGCGGTGATGCTCATCTGTCTCTACTAGGACAACTGCCTGCTCCCCTAAGCCTAGCTGTGATGCAGATTTTTTCACAGTGAAGTGAGCATTCTTAGAGCAAAGAATTCTCATGCGGTGAGCCTCACTCGGCAAGCCTTTCTGCTGAACATTCCATTGCCATGTGTTTTCACAAAATGCATCTCTTGCAAGAAGCAGTCCCATGTAGTTAGATTGGGTGCCACCGCTCGTAAATGTCCCATCTGCTAGATTTCCATAAGAAAACTTCGCACATAGCCACTTTAGCATTTCCTCCTCCACCAAAGATGCAATACCGCTTTGATCGAAGGAATCCATTGATTGGTTAAAGGAGCTTACCATCACCTCTGCGGCAAGAGCAGGTATGAGCGGCGGGCAATGCAAATGTGCCAAGCATTTAGGATGCGATACATCAACGAGATGCGGCAAAAGATGCTGCTTTATATCTTGAAAGACAGATTCCATTGATTCGCCAGACGGTTGAAACTGAAATAAGGATTCGACACTAGCCGCTAATTTCCCAGGCAATATTCCGCTGTATGGTCCTTGGTCTTTTTGCCACTGATCCAGTAAGCTGTCGATAGATGTATGAAGAGCCGCTCGGAAGGACTCTCTTCCAAGCTGGCTTTGATTGATAAATAATGAATCCACAGAAGCTTTAGTTGATTGCATCGTAAACGGCCTCTTTGAAAATGGCGATGACTTGTTCAAGCTGTTCTTCTGTCATGATCAATGGCGGTAAGAATCGAATGACGCTACCGAAACGGCCTCCTGTCTCTACAATTAAGCCTTTGTCGAAGCAATTCTTTTGAATGAGACTTGCTAGCTCAGGATTTGCTGGATAACTTCCATCCACATCCTGCTTTTCATTTGGATTGACAATTTCAGCACCAATCATTAATCCTCTTCCTCGAACATCACCGATAGCAGGTACATTTTTTTGAATGTCTTTTAAATAAGCCTGCATGCGATTCCCTAACTGGTCTACATGATCAAGCAGATTGGTTTCTTTTATAAATTTAAGCGTAGCAGTTCCTGCAGCCATCGCCATTTGATTTCCTCTAAATGTGCCAATGTGTGCACCTGGATTCCATTGATCCAAATCTTGATCATAAATCACAACTGAAAGCGGCAGACTTCCACCAATGGCTTTAGATAATACAATAACGTCTGGCACAATTCCTGCATGTTCAAAGGCAAACATCTTACCTGTTCGGCCAATGCCTGATTGAACCTCATCGATAATGAGCGGAATGCCTTTTTCTTTTGTGATTCTTCTCATTTCTTTTATCCATTCAATAGATGCTGGAATTGAGCCTCCCTCACCTTGCACAGCTTCAAAGATCATACCTGCTGGCGGAAGAATACCACTTTCAGGATCATTTAATACACGCTCAATATAAGAACTGGAAATACGGTGTGAATCTTTACCGCCAATGCCAAATGGGCAGCGATATTCATATGGATAAGGCATGAAATGCACATCTGGAATTAACCCTTGCACTCTTTCCTTTGGAGACAAATTTCCGCTTAATGACATCGTGCCATGTGTCGCACCGTGATAAGCACCGTGGAAAGAAAGAATGGAACGATTACCTGTCGCTGTCTTGACTAATTTAATCGCAGCTTCTATGGCATCACCGCCAGTTGGTCCACAAAATTGAATTTTTGCTCTCTTTGCAAACTCTTCTGGCAGGTGAGAAAAAATTTCATTCACAAACTCTTCTTTAATTTCTGAGGTTATGTCCAACGTATGCAATGGTCTTTTTTCATGAAGCATACGTTCAATAGCTTCTATAACAACCGGATGATTGTGACCAAGTGCAAGTGTTCCTGCGCCTGCCAGACAGTCATAAAACTCTCTGCCATCTGCATCTGTCACGATCATACCCTCGGCTTTTTGCATGGCTAATGGGAACCGTCTCGGGTAAGACCTTGCATTAGATTCTCTTTGACTTTGCTGTTCTAAAAATTGCTGATTTTTAGAAACGGTTTTGATGGACATAATAAAACACTCCTCCAATTGATAAAGATTATCATTTTCATTTATTAGCCTAGAGGATGTGAGATAGGAAAGTCAATTGTATTCAAAAAGATGATTCAAAAAGCATATGAATGCAATATTCTCTTTTTAATGAGTATTTTCGAGTAATTTTTACAAACCTTACTGCCATAAGGGGATGGAACGCATGAGACGGTTTGATATTGAAAAAAATTACAAATCATTCTTCCTGGTTCTTTTGTTCTATTCAACTCAAAGCGCTCATTTTATGAAGAAATTTGGATGAAATGAAGGTAGAAAATTGAAGAAGTAACACCATTTTTTCTTGATATAAATGGTTTGGATGGTATAATTTCTCTGAAACATAAAGGAATGGAGGGGAATTTGATGATTTTTACAAAGCACGATCTTCACCATTACTTAATGCAGGATAAGAAAGCATTAGCGATTACGCGCAGAAGACCAAAGTGGTTTGGGGACGATATATGGAAATATCAAAGGTATTTGCGAAAATATGAATACTATTCTAATAGCGGCGCTCTACTGCGCAAATGGTTTTATCGCTATTTACATAAAAAGAAAGGCATGCAGCTTGGCTTTGATATTCCGATTGGCGTCTTTGGCCCCGGCCTTAGAATCAATCATAGTGGTCTCTTAATTGTGAATAAGCACGCAAAAATTGGGGCATTTTGTGATATTCATCAAGGGGTGAATATTGGACAAAACCATTCCGAAAAGGATGTACCAACCATTGGAGATCACGTATGGATTGGCCCCGGTGCTAAGCTGTTTGGAGACATTTATATTGCAAATCATATTTCAATCGGAGCAAATGCCGTAGTGAATCGTTCCTTTCATGAAGAGCAGATCGTCATTGCTGGTGTACCGGCTCAAAAGGTAAAAGAAAAAGGCCCTTCTTCATGAGGGCGCCTGATAAAAAAGAATAACACCGATCAAAACAGAGATGAGCAGCATGAGATAAAACAAGATGGTTAAAATCAAGATCGTCCAGCCCAGCCCCTTCCTCTCTGTCTTGATCAAATAAATACCGAGTACGATGGTACTAAATAGCACGCCTAAAATGGCCCACAGCCATTTGTCTTTGTTGTGCTTTGGCGCATCAAACCATAAATAGATGGCAACAGCAAGTGAAACGAATAGACCCGTTAATCTCATATTTAAATTCCCCCTTATGTATACGCGCTCTCTATGATGCGTTTGAGTATCCGAAGATCAGCAACAGGAAGTAAAAGACAAAGACTAGTATAACAATAGAATAGATGATGATGGACACGATCAGAACTGTCCAGCCCAATCCTTTTCTTCCTGTTTTGATGAGGTATATCCCAAATGCAAAGAGCCCGAATAAAAGACCTAAAATAGACCATAACCATTTATTTTTCCCATGTTTTGGTGCATCTATCAATAGATAGATTGCGACTAAAATAGAAACAAACCATCCAGTTATCCAGCCCACATTCATCTGCCAACCTTCTTCTTCAGTTTATTCCATTATATGATACTTTTGTCCTAAAAAATAATGATTCAGAGGATATTGCGCGGGAGGCTTTGCCATTCCTCTCTCAGCATCCCAAAGCGCATAGAGTCATAATACTCTCCTTGATAATAACGGACCTTTCTCAGTCTCCCCTCAAGGACAAATCCGCATTTCTCTGCGCACCGCATCATCCGTTCATTCCCTGACCAAGTTGTTAAACCAATTCGAGGGATATCAATATGCGTAAATAACACATCAATCCATAGATTTAATGCCTTTGTCCCAATACCCCCGCTCCAAAAACGTGAGTCATAAATGATAATGCCGCATTCAAGCCACCTCGTACGTTCATTCTCCCAATAATATGATACGGTGCCTTTGATATCACCATCTATTTCAATGCCATATAGCTTTTGGGGAATGGATTCTTCCTGTAAGTAACGTTTCTTAAATGCAGCAAGCGGGATTTCGTGTTCATAAAAATAAGGGGCATTCCATTTTCGATAGGACTGGTCTGATGCTTTAAATTTTAAATGCCACACCGTCTCTAAGTCCGTTTCGGTTAATGGACGTATGTTCACAAGCTCTTCCTTTTCACTTTTCATCTGTTCACGTTCCTTTACTTTGTCGTTCTTTTTGCTAAATGACGGTACTCGATCGGCGTCATGCCTTCATTTTGCCGAAACAGCTTAGAAAAATAAGTAGGGTCGTCAATACCTACATGATCTGCAATAGCAGCGATTTTTTCATTCGTTGAGGCCAGCATGCTTTTGGCTTTTTCGATTTTGAGACGATGGCTGTACTGGTTTGGCGTCAATCCATATACCGTCTGCATACATCTTGTCATGTAGTCAGGATGATAGTGCAGTTTCTCTGCAAGCTGCTCCATGTGTAATTTCTCCATAAAATGATGCTCAAGATAATGAACCACTTCTGATGCGACGGTCTCTTTTGCACTTGGAATATGGAATGCTTCCTTTTGCAGGTGAATGAGCAGTTCCTCAAATAGAAGCTGTTTTTTCAGCGGAAGTTCAGATGCACCATGATTTAGTGCTCTCATCGCTGAAAGGTGTTTTTCTAACACACTTCGTCCTTTCACTTTTCCTAAACGGGGCAGACTAAATTCATAGGTTGCCGGCTTTTCGAAGGTAGCTTGATTTTGTTTCATATCAATCCAGTGTTCTCTCGGCCGGTTCGTCAGCTCAAATCGGTCAATTGAGAAATGCAGCCACTCATAGTGTGTTTCCTCTTCACATGGCAGATGTCCACCATGAGACAGGCCCGGTGAGAGAATCGTATATTCACCTTCTTTTACATGAAAAGCCTCCTCGCCCTCTGTCATCCATAGTTCACCTTTTGTGACATAGAGCAGATCAAATACAGTGAAGGTTCTTGAGATATGTCTTTCTCCTTGATGAAATACCCCTTTACCTGATGCAATATAAATAGGAAACGGCGGTACAGTAAATGTAATAAATCGATCCATATTCATCCCCTTATGAAGTCGGATTTCTCCAATAAGTTTCGGTTTCGTCTCTTCTTATTATAGTCGATGCACGGTACACTATAAATCGGATTTATACGAAAGGGGGCTATGTGATGAAATCTCAAACCCTGTCATATGAAAAGGTTCAAGCAAAAGATGAGAAAACACACCCTTCATTATTTGCATTAACTTGGCCTATTTTTATCGAAATCTCTTTATATATGCTCATGGGGAGCGCTGATACACTCATGCTCAGCCAATACTCCGATAACAGTGTGGCCGCAGTAGGTGTAAGCAACCAGCTCCTGAATTTATTAATTGTCATGTTCAGCTTCATTACAACAGGAACGACCATTGTGATTGCGCAGCTTTTAGGAGCTGACCGCAAGCAGGAAGCGGCTCAAGTCGCCTATGTCTCACTAGGAACCAACTTCTTGATCAGCTTTGTCATTAGTCTCCTTATGTTTGTGTTAGCTGTTCCAATCCTGCACATGATGGGCTTATCAAGTGAACTCATGCCGGATGCGGCGGTCTTTTTACAAATTGTTGGGCTGCTTTCTTTTATTCAAGCGCTCATTATGACGTATAGTGCTATTTTAAAAAGCTACGGATATACAAGAGACACGATGTATGTCACCATCGGAATGAATTTGCTAAACGTTGCCGGCAATTATTTGGTCATTTTTGGTCCGTTTGGCTTTCCGGTATTAGGTGTCATGGGTGTTGCCTTTTCTACCTCACTCGCTCGGTTGATCGGATTGATGGCGATGATTCTCATTGTCGGCCGCCGAATTGGATTGCGCTTTTCTTTGAAGAGTATGTTTCACATCCAGCGGACGCATTTAAAAAAGCTGCTGAAAATTGGAATCCCTTCTGCTGGAGAGCAGCTTTCTTATAACGGCTCCCAAATGATCATTACACTGTTTATTACATTTATGGGAACGCAGGCTTTAGCAGCAAAGGTCTACACTCAAAATTTGATGATGTTCATTATGTTGTTTGGTGCAGCGATTAGCCAAGGGACACAGATTTTAATCGGGCGCCATATTGGAGCGAAAGAATTTGATGCTGCCTACCGCAGATGTATGAAAAGCTTATACTGGGCCATTGGGATCTCTCTTCTTTCTTCCACTGCTTTATCTTTATCATCGACGCATTTGCTTACCTTTTTCACTAGCAATCGTGAAATCATTCAAATCGCCGCTACGCTTCTCCTATTGACGATCATTTTAGAGCCGGGACGCTCTTTTAATATGGTCATTATTAATTCATTGCGGGCGGCTGGTGACGCGAAGTTTCCAGTGTATATGGCGATGATATCAATGTGGGGAATCGGGCTTCCGATCGCTTACTTGCTAGGCATTCAGCTTGAAATGGGTCTCATTGGGATTTGGATTTCTTTTATCGTGGATGAATGGGTCAGAGGCATCTTCATGTATAGGCGCTGGCGTTCCAGAGTATGGACGGAGTATCGCTTTTCTTCCACATAAAAAAGGACTGGGTGCAGTCCTTTTTTACGTAATATCTTCTAAAATAAGTGCTTTTTCCTGTTTTGAAATAAATGCTCGCTCGGTAAAGACGCGGTATTCGTTTTCTCTTGTTTTATCTAAAATGGCTTTATAAAAGTGAGCTGCTGCTTTCACCGGTATTCGTGAATACAGCGGGAATTCATGAAGATGGTCAAAAAACTCCTCGTAGTATGCCTCTGCCTCAAAAGCAATGTACTCCCAGACGTGCTGAAAAGCTTGATTGACAATCCCTTTCTGCAATTCTTGCTCTGTGTACCCGAATTGGTCCATCACTTGCTTTGGCAAATAAATGCGGTCTCGTTCAGCCTGATCCTCGCCGATATCTCGAAGGATGTTGGTTAACTGCATAGCGATCCCTAACGAAATGGCTGCTTCTTTTAGCTGCTCTTTTTTACGTGGTGCAATAATGGGAAGGAGCATGAGTCCAACGGTACTAGCAACATGATAGGAATAGATGAGCAGTTCATCTAACGTTTCGTATCGCTGCTGCTCTAAATCCATCTCCTGTCCTTGGAGCAGGTCACGAAACGGGGCTTCATCCATCCGAAACTCTTGAAATGTATGCTCTAGCGCCACCCATATCGGATCATTCCGGTCTACCTCACCTTGTAAAAATCGATCAAACGTCTCCCGAAAGGATGCAAGGTCCTCTTGTGGCGTAGGCGACTCATCTACAATGTCATCTGCTCTCCGGCAAAAGGAATATACGGCCCAGACGGCCTGTCTTTTCTTTTTAGGCAGCATGGAAAAGGCCCGGTAAAACGTTTTAGAATGGGTTTGAATGGTTTCCTCACATACTTTTAATGCTGTTTGTACATCAACCACTTAGCTTCACTTCCTTTCTATCATTCAAATCTTTTAGTAGTACAGAGGCCATGAGCTTCGCACTTTGCATCACGATTGGCACCCCGCCGCCCGGATGCGTGGAAGCACCTGCCGCATAAAGATTATCTGTCTCGCTGACCTTCACTTGCGGGCGGAAGACACCTGATTGAAACAAATTAGGTGCAAGTCCAAAGCTGCCGCCTTCAAACAATCCTTCTCGCAAGGAATCATTTGGTGTTCTGACCTTTTTCCAAACAATCGACTCTCGCAATCTCGGAAAGCCTCTTTTCTCAAGGCGCTCCACCATGTTCTCGACAAAATCTGTCTCCTCTTCCCAGTTGATATGATCTCCTGAAGGAACGGGAACGAGCATGTATAGAACACTACAGCCCTCTGGGGCAAGAGATGGATCAATGATCGATGGATTAAATGTATATAATGACGGGTCTTGAGGAATCGTTTTCGTTTGAAAAACCTCTTTCATATGCTGATCAAAGTGTTCTCCCATAAAAAATTGATGAACAGGTGCTTCATGATACATTTTGTTTAACCCGAGATACACCATCACACAGCCAGAGGAAGGCACGTATTTCCGGCGATCTTGTTCGTCTAAACCAAACTGTTTTAACGCAGCTGGATAATCTCCATTGATTACAAATGCATCAGCAGCTACATGTTCATCATTTACTTTTGCTTTGACTGCCCGTTTTCCCTCAAACACCAATTGTGTGACTTCTTCATTTTTTCTTACATGCACACCCATGTTGATGAGCTGCTCTTCCAATATATCTACTAAACTCGCATAGCCGCCTTTTAAATAGTAGATTCCATGTGCGTGCTCACTATAGGACACAAGCGAATAAATAGCCGATGCTTCATACGGGTTTCCTCCAACATAGAGGGTTTGAAGTGCGTATGCATCTCGCAGGCGTTCGTCTGAGAAATATTTTTTCAGAGCGCTTTGTACCGTTCGATACGCCTTTAATTTCATTAAAATCTTCATATTCGCTTTTGTAAAAAATGTACGTTTTTCGTGAAATGATTTTTCTAGAAAGGCTTTCTGTCCTTCTTGAAACCGGTCCGTCATTTCTTCCATAAACCTCTGGAACCCTTGATCTTCTTTTGGAAATACACGTCTGATTTCATCTAACTGACGGAGTGCATCAGAGTACTTCGTATAGGAGGTTCCATCTTGATATTGAATGGTATACAGCGGATCAAGCTCCACAAGATCAAGAGATGATTCGTCAATTCCTACCTCATGTAAAATGCCTTTTAACATGTCAGGAAGTAGGACAATGGTCGGACCTTCATCTACTTTATATCCTTTCTCACGTACAAAAGCAAGTCTCCCGCCAAGCCGTTCATTTTTTTCGACAAGGGTGACATCATGTCCCGCTTTTTTTAAATAAAGCGCTGAGATCATTCCGCCAATACCACCGCCAGCAATCAATATATGTTGTTTCATGAGGCGCTCCCCTTTTCTTGATGCGGCATTGTTTTGTGTGAATGTTTCTCTTTTTTAAGAATGGCATTTGTCGTGATACGTGCTGATTCTAAAATGGTTGGCAGTCCGCTTCCTGGATGTGTTCCTCCTCCAACAAGCCAGCAGTTCTTTAATTCATCAAATTCATTGTGCGGCCTTAGGACCATCATCTGCGTCAGCTGGTGGCCGAGGTTAAATGTAGCTCCTTCATAAACGTAAAGGTCTTCCTCCCATTGCTTCGGTGTGATCATCCGCTCGACTTCTATATGCTGTCTCACATCTTGAAAGCCGGTTTTCCGCTCCAATGTATCCAGCACAAGCTCTCTAAATTCATCTTGATGTGCTTCCCAGTCAATACCGCTTTGGTTATTAGCAACTGGAGCCAGCACATAAAGAGCTGATTTTCCTTTTGGAGCAAGTGAGTCATCGGTTACACTTGCATTTTGAATATAAATAGACGGATCATCTGGCAGCTCATATGTTTTCGTAATGCCTTTGACAAATCGAGCATAATCATCGGAAAAAACGATGGTATGGTGCGGCTCATCATACATGGTATCCAGTCCTAAATAAAGCATAAAGGTAGAGCATGAGAATTTTTTCTTTTTTAATTTTTTCTCGCTGTATTTCTTTAAGAGTCCTGGCTCGACAAGCTTTGTCATCACATGTGCAAAGTCTCCATTGACGACAACCTCATCTGCTTGTATTTCTTCCCCAGATTCTAAACGAATGCCTTTTACTTTCCTTCCCTCCGTGAGCAGCTTTTCAACGCCTGCTGACAGATGAATCTCTGCCCCAGCTTCAAGCGCCGCCTTTGCCATCGCTTCTGACAGCTGATTGACACCGCCCTTCGGATGGAATACACCTGTGTCATGTTCCATAAACGAAAGAATCGAGAACGCACCAGGGCATTCCCACGGTGACATTCCTAAGTACTTTGATTGAAATGTAAAAGCATATTTCACTGATTCATTCGAAAAATAGTCTGACAGCACATCATACAAACTTTTATTTAGTGAAAGCTGTGGAAGTGCTTTGATCACCTTCGGACGAAGGTAATGATGAAAGCGGTCCATTTTACTTTGTAAAATTGGTGTCAGACGATCCATTTTGCGCTTTGTATCATTCATAAATCTTAGATATCCTTCGCCCTCACCAGGTGCAAAGGCTTCTAATCGTTTGTACATTTCATCGCGATCCCGGATCATATCCAGCTGATTGTCTTGAAATATTAATCTATACATCTCTTTTAATTCAATCACATCAATATAGTCATAAAGATTTTTACCAGCAAAGGTGAACAGCTCCTCTGCAATATGAATCATGCTGAGAAAGGTAGGACCTGTATCAAACGTGAAATCACCAAGTTGAAACTTAGCGTTACGCCCGCCGACAAAGGGCTGCTTTTCGTATACATGAACGTCATGTCCTTTGCTTTGAAGCATCATAGCTGCTGCAAGGCCCCCTGGTCCCGCTCCAATCACAATGATTTTCATTATCCTTTTTCCTCCAAATTAATTCACTTTAAGTTAATTATACAAATTAGAAAGATTAGATCAACTTTTGATGTGCTGAAAAAGTCTCATGTTATGTATCAAAAAAGCCGGCTTCCTTTCAACATGTGCAAGAAAGCCGACTCTTTATTACGCTTCTATATCAATTCGATACGTTTCAAACCAATGATGAATCTGTGCTAGATGGGCAATCAACTGCGGGCCCTTCATGAGCTGGCCATACCATGGCACATGAAAGGAAGCCCCTTCCGTTTCAATCAGTTGCTTTAATTGATGTGGATCTAAAAATTCGTGAAGTACAGAGTCTTTTTGCGCGAGGCAGTCTGTGAGCATCTCTTTCACAGCCTGAGTATAGGCTGGATGATGTGTTTTCGGGTAAGGACTCTTCTTTCGATAAAGCACTTCATTCGGTAAAATTCCCTCTAATGCTTTTCGTAAAACCCCTTTTTCACGATTTCCATGCATTTTCATTTCCCAAGGAATATTCCACACATATTCGACAAGGCGATGATCTGCAAATGGCACACGTACCTCAAGACTAGCCCCCATACTCATTCGATCTTTACGGTCAAGCAGTGTTGTCATAAACCAGATCATATTTAAGTAAAAAAGTTCTCTCCGGGCTTTATCGACGCCGGTTTCTCCATCTAAAAGAGGCGTTTCTGCCACCGTTTCTTCATATTTGCTTTGCGCATATTCCTTAAGTGACAGCTTTTTTTGCCACGAGTCTTGCAGGAGCTGAGTTCTAGCTTCAGTCGATCTCATCCAAGGAAAACCATTCGTTTCATTTTCCATATGGAACCAAGGATAGCCGCCAAAGATTTCATCCGCACATTCACCTGACAAGCCAACAACGAAGTCCTTTTTAATTTCTCGGCAAAACCAAAGCAAGGAAGAATCAATATCTGCCATACCCGGTAAGTCTCGAACCTCAACGGCTTCCTTCAGATAGGAAGCGAGCTCTTTTTGTCCAATGATACAGCTGTGATGATTCGTTTGAAACGCTTTGGTCATTTGATCAATCCATGGACCGTCAGCATTCGGCTGGAATTGATTTGCCTCAAAGAATTGATCGTTTCCTTCGTAGTCAATGGAATACGTATGAAGCGGTGCTTTCCCTATTTTCTCAAAGTGCTTAGCGGCAATGGCAGTAATGGCACTAGAATCGACGCCCCCAGATAAAAATGTACATACAGGCACATCAGAGACGAGCTGTCTTGTCACGGCATCTGTAAAGAGATGCTTAATGTGCTGTGCGGTGTCATCAAGTGAATCAGTATGTTTCTTGCTTTTGACATTCCAGTATCTCCATACGCGCAGACCGTCTTTTGAAAAGGTCAAGGCATGTGCAGGTCTCAGCTCTTTTATCCCTTTAAACACGCCTTGACCTGGTGTTCTTGACGGTCCTAAGCCAAAGATCTCCGACAGCCCTTCATGATCGACTTTTGCTTTGATATCAGGGTGAGCAAGAAGTGCTTTGATCTCTGAACCAAATAAGAAGGAATGATGACGTTCTGTATAGAAAAATGGCTTGACGCCTAGCCGGTCTCTCCCTGCAAATAACAATTCACGCTCACTATCCCAGATCACAAATGCAAAAATGCCATTAAAATGAGAGACACACTCTTCCTTCCATTCTGTATAGGCATGAAGAAGAACTTCTGTATCAGAATGCCCAAGAAAGCGGTGCCCCCTTTTTAACAATTCTTTTCTTATATCCTCCGTGTTATAGAGCTCTCCATTGTATACAATCGTATAAGCATGGTTTTGATGTGTATATGTCATCGGCTGCTTTCCGCCTTCTACATCTACCACCGCTAACCTTTTATGCCCGAAAAGAACGTGCTCACTTTTCCATGTATTTGTATCATCTGGCCCTCTTTTAGATAATGTATCTGTCATTTGATTGATTACATGATCCTGTTGGATGAGCGGCTTTTTAAAGTCTGCCCAGCCTGTAATTCCACACATCATCATCAGCTCCCATCCGTTTTTCCTCAAGTGTTCTCATTCAGCCTTTCTTAGTTTATGCATCGTCTCCTTGATAGTTGATTTGTCCTTTTTTCCCGGCGTATAGGACAAGCTTGATTTGGTAAGAAAAGAAAGAGGAAAGGAGCTTTTGCAAATGGAGAATCGAATGAGACAGCTTGAACGCTGCAGCAGAAGATGGTGTAATGGGTATTTGCTCATTGAAAACGGGCATTTCCTGATTGAAGATGATGAAGGAGAGATCATGCTGCCAGAAAGTCTTCAAAGCACAATGATCTGTTTGAAGGAAAATGACCAATGGACAAAAGGGGAATTGCTCGGTTCTATGATTCTTCATGAAAACGGGCAGCTAATAGAAGTACAGGGAGGAGAAAACATTCAATATACGGCGTCTCTTGCCAAAGGATGGCTTGATCTTCTCATGTTCGTACCGGAAAACGTTTTTGATCACATCCTTGACCAGATAGAGCAGCTTGGTTTTTCCGTCTATGATTGTGTTTTCTCTTCCTTTCATTCATTGCAGCGCGTCTCTTTCTTTCAGTTTTCGGCAGATACGCAATCACTTGCACTTCAATGTCACCATGAGCCAGACGCCAGTCACATTCGTTTTGAATGGACCACTTCAGACGGACAACGGATCGTTTCACAATTTGATGCCACATAAAAAGGACACTGCTTCGTATAAGCAATGTCCTTTTTATATTAAAAGATATGGAAACCGATCGGCAGACGTAAACCGAGAAGAATGGTCACAATCGCAAATACGATAAAACCAATCAACACACCAGTCACCGATTTTCCTTTTTTCTTGCGCACTAGGACCATTTCCATGAAACCGATCACTAGGATACCAAGAATCATTTTTCCAATATACTCGCCCCCGTAACCTGGAATTTTCATTCCTGTGCGAACATACAGCTCTACGCCTGTTGCAATGATGATCAAGTAGAATAAACGAACGATCATGTGCACAATTTTAGCGCCTTTGTCATTTTTACCTGCTAGAGCAAAGGCTACGAAGAATAAAATAATCCCCAGCACCCATGCTGTGATATGTAAATGTGTTCCCATTTGTGATTTCCCCCTTTATCAGAACAAGTACCTTCTCATCGTACCACGAAATAAGTCGAACACAAAGCGACAATCCTGTGTCATCACGCGCTTTATTTGACGTGATTTGTCAGCGTTCCAATCGGTTCAATCGTGATGTCAATACGATCTCCAGAAGCTAAAAACTTAGGCGGTTCAAAGCCCTTCCCTACCCCAGAAGGTGTACCTGTTGCAATGATGTCACCCGCTTCTAATGTCATCCCTTTTGAAAGAGTGGAGACAATGTCCTCAACTGTGAAGATCATTAATTCCGTACTGGCAGACTGACGAACCTCTCCGTTTACCTTTGTTTCCACATGGAGCGCACCATGATCCTCGATCATTGACTTATGAACGATATAAGGTCCTATCGGGCAGGTTGTATCTAAGCTTTTGCCAATGAAAAATTGTTTATGTTTTTTCTGCAAATCTCTTGCCGTCACATCATTTAAAATGGTGTAACCGAATATATAATCTTGGACCTCTTCAGGAGCAATGTTTTTCCCTGTTTTGCCCATCACGATGGCAAGCTCTCCTTCATAATCCAATTCACTTGTCACATCTTCATGAAGGAGAATGTTCGCTTCGTGTCCAATGACAGAAGTAGGTGCCTTTGTAAAAATCATCACGTCTTTAGGAATATCCGCCGCACTTCCCATCTCCATGACATGGTCTTGATAATTCTTTCCGACACACATGATGTTTTTAGACGGCTTTGGAATTGGTGCATGGAGTTTCACGTCCGAAAGCGGATATACATAAGAACCGCGGTCTTCTTCTTTTTTCTCAGCCCAATCAAGAAGCTGCCCGACATGTTCAACAAACTTGTCCCCCATTTTGATACACTCAGATAAAGAGTTTGGCAGTGTCTCAAGCTCAAATAATTTGGCTTCTGCCTTTTTGACGTCCATCACCCATTCATCATCAATGACTACCCCAATAAACATGCTGCTATGTATTTCACCTGTAAAAAACTTCATGTCTTCCCCTCACAATCTTCATTTCGCTAAGTTATGATGTCTCATTTTATTTCTCTATGAAACAAAAAAAACCCTTTTTTATCATACTCTCTTTTAAAAAGGGTTTCAAAAATGATGATCTAACGCTTAGCGAAAACGGCGGTACTCCCACATGTTTCCTTGATCCCATTTACGCTCAACATTTCCTCTATTTCGGGAACGATGCGTTTTCTTTCCACATCTTCGGCAAGATCGGCTGCGTTTATGGTGATGAGAACGTTTAGATCGATGACTGCGACGTGACTTGCGGCTCTTCTTATTGTGGGATCTGTATTTGCTGCGATGTGACTTGCGGCAGCTTTTCTTATGATGAGATCTGCATTTGCTGCGGTGTGATTTGCGGCAGCTTTTCTTATGATGGGATCTGCATTTGCTGCGGTGTGATTTGCGGCAGCTTTTCTTATGATGAGATCTGCATTTGCTGCGGTGTGACTTTTTCGGTTCGCTCTTTTTGCTTCTGTAAGATTTTTTGCTTTTATATGACTTTTTACTCTTCATGCTTTTCTTCGAGCGATAGCTTTTCTTAGAGCGATAACTTTTCTTTGAACGATAGCTTCTGTAACTTTTTTTACTGCGGCGTGATTTACGGCGTCCACCACCACCAAAGAACCAATGACCGCGACTTGAATGACGAGAACGAGCTGACTTATGCGAACGTCTCGATTCTGGTTCACGATCTAAGTGATGATCACGTCCCTCACTTCGAAGTGAAGCTACTGCATGTTCAATGTGTGAATGATCAATTGTACTCACGAACAATTCCCCTCCCAGTCTATGCTTCGACAAAACAAACAGACAAAGCTGTTTATCTTCTCTGCTTTATGTTACGAGACTCGGTAGACAAGTGTTCGTGACGAATGCCTCTTTCCCTTAAAACTCCATGAATACCTACCAGCCGGTACAGGACATTCCCTCACTTTCATATCGTAAAGAAGAGCATATAGGAGGCTGATGAACGTATGAACACAGAATCTTTAAAACAATTTGATATGTGGATTCATCCAAAGGACCTGATTGAATTAAAAAAAGACATTTGGAACGATGAACCTGTTGAAGCTATTCTAAAAACCGGCCAAACCAAATCACATATTTATGCTTCATACCGCGGATCACACATTAGAAAGCTTAAGAAAAAGTCCTATCAAATTGAATATCGAAAGCCGAAACAAAGACAAGGCGAATCGATCTTTCATTTAAATGCAGAGTACAATGATCCTTCGTTTATCCGAAACAGGCTGTCCTTTTATTTCTTTGAGCAGATGGGGGTGCATAGCCCCGCTGCTTCTCATGTGTTTCTCACCATAAATGGAAGAAAAGAAGGGATTTATTTGAAAATAGAATCCGTCGATGAGTTCTTTCTTCAAAAACGGCAGCTTTCAGGAGGCGGCATTTATTATGCGGTTGATGATGACGCGAACTTCTCCCTTTTGAGTTCTTTTGATAAAAAACCAAAAAAGCACCTTCTTCTCGGATACGAGAAAAAAACGGGAACTTCTCAACATGATCAGCAGCTAAGTGAATTTATTTACTTTCTCAACACAGCGAAAGATGACACTTTTGCAGAAAAAATTGAACAATACCTAGATGTGACACAGTATTTCCGCTGGCTCATCGGTGTGGTATGCACACAAAACTTTGATGGTTTTGTTCATAACTACGCTCTTTATGTAAATGAACAAGGGAGGTTTCAAGTACTTCCTTGGGATTATGATGCAACATGGGGTCGTGACATTCATGGAGAAGAAATGCCGTTTGATTATATCCCAGTAAACGGCTTTAATACATTAACTGCTAGATTACTAGATATCCCTTCGTTTAAAAGAGCCTATTACACACTTTTCCAGCATGTACTCGATACACATTTTGTAGAAGACCGGCTCTGCCCAATCGTCGAGAAATGGCATGAATCGATTGAGAATCGAATTGGAGATGATCCATATACGAAAGATCGAAAAGACGTCTTGCAGTCTGAAAGAGACTTAATCCGGCAGTATATCAACAAAAGACGACGTTATTTACAGACTGAGATCAAAAAAGAAACATTTGGTACGTAAGAACACTTTCGAATTTTGTCACTTTATTACTCATATTGACGAAACAGCTTTTTTTATAGAAAAATAGGGTATACTAACCATATCCTTCTATTTGATAAAAAATGTGAGAGTTGGCGTCCGTTATGATCAATTATGAAATTGAACAAAAAAGATTACATTTAATTGAGACTGCAAAAAAATTCGGGATGAATGCCGAAGAAACGATCAGGTGCAGTCAAGAGCTTGACACACTCTTAAATAAAGGCATCAAATCCACCTCTAAAGATTGCTCAAAAAAAGGGTAAGCCATACATCTAATTCCTCTCATCAAAAGCTTTCAAAAAGACAATCACACATTAAAAGACCCATCATAAGCTATGGTGAAACGCCCAAAACAAGTGCCCTAATTTTATAAAGGATGTGCACCGCTATGCCGGCTATTGTGGGAGCCTTTAAAGTAAATGCCGTCGGAACGAGCGGAGTCGTTCATGTTGGAGACTGCATCACCATTTCTCCAAATAGTCAGGTTAAAACGTTTGCTGGCGCAGGCAGTTTTAATACAGGTGATCAATTACAAATTAGCAACTACAAAAGTGTGACAAATACGTACGACAGTGATGTCATTGATCAACCGCTTGTTGGTAACTTGTAAGGAGTGAAAATCCGTTGAACTTCTATATTAATCAAGCGATACAAATTAATTATTTACGTGTAGAGTCTGTGAGTAACTCCTCTGTTCTGCAAATTGGGAGTGCTGGATCCATCAAGGCCCTTTCCAACCTGTATAACACGGGAAGCTATGTAGAAGCAGCGCCTGCCGCAGCAGGTACACAAGGTATTGAAGAATCTCAAGGCGCAAGCACAGCACCTTTTGTACCGCTTCAGTCACCAACAACTTAAGCCATCTGCAATCCCCGGAGGTGTATGTAAATGTATGATTATCAGAGCAACGCTTCACAAGTATATGGCATCATTCAAAAACACTCGCAACAAATCATGATGCTAGAAAAAAGGCTTAACGAGCTTCAGCAGGAAATACAAATGATCAAAGATAAACCGACAACGAATATTGAACGGATTGATTATCAATTTGATCAACTGAAAATCGAACGGCTGGAAGGAACGCTGAATATCGGCCTCAATCCATCTGATCCAAACAGTGTTCAAAACTTTGAAGTGGGCCAAACAACAACCCCGGGAATTGGAATGATGCAGCAAGAAATGGCTGGTCAATTTTTCAATCAAACACGGCAGCTTGTCGATGCATTTTTAAATGAAGAAGCACCAGAACTTCTTGAAGAACTAGAACAGCGATACGAAGGGTCCCTCGATGAAAGCAACAAACACCATATCATTGAGGATATTCGCAAGCAAATTGACAGCAGGATCAAATACTATGCGGGACAGCTGCCACACCGGGAAGATATGACACCGTTGCAGCGTTCAGAGCAAATTGCTGAATATGTGAAGCATGATGTAAAGCGAGCGATTGAGCACTTTTTAGCCCATATTCCAAGTGAAACGAAAGGAGAGGAAAACGGATGAATTTCACAGTTGTCAACCGCAACATCGAGACTGGAAGCATTAAAGTAGTCGGGGTATCGTCTTCTTCCCTGTTTATCATCGGGGACACAGACCATGTACAATTATCCTCAATTTTTGATACACCGCCAGAATCTCTGATTATTGGCCCGTTTGTTCCTCTGGCGCCTCGATAATGATCAAACGCACATCTCAAGTGAAGTTCTCAAAGGTGAATTCTGTCGGGATTTCGAGTGTGGTTCAAATTGGTGATACTCAGGAGCTATGCCCGAAAGTCAAGGTATTAGCTGTTCAACGAACCATTAGTTTGTTTTATGGCTATGAAGCAGAAAATTTAGATGCGAAAGAATTTGAAGTGTATTATGAGCCCATTCCTTTGATGCTGCCAGAGCGATCAGTGAGAACAGCATTTTACCATGAAAAGCCTGTGATTAAAGTGTCTTCAATCCATGTAGAAGGGGTATCATCGTCCTCTGTCTATCAAATCGGCTCTACTTGTAGAATGAATGGCGTTGCGCGAGTGAAGCATATTAGAGAGCTGTTTAGCAATGATGAAAGTCCGCAAAACTCACAAATGGACCTACCTGCGCATATGATGGTGATATGACTTCGAATAAAGGATGTCGATTATGCCAGCAATTGTCGGACCCATTTACATTAACTCTATTTCTGGAGGCGTCGTAAACGTCGGTGACTCATTCTACCTGTCGCCTAAAAGTTCGTCAAAATCTGCTTTAGGCTCTGGAGCGGGGAATACCGGAGATTTCTTGATATTAAATAATGGCATTAGCGCCACCAACTATGTGGATCCTGACTTAAATGATCAGAATATGGTAGGCAATGCATAAAGCAGCTCCTCTACATCCATTTCAAATAGAGGAGCGCTTTTTTATGCTTATTTCTTTCTGCGCTGTCTCGATTTTTTTGTTTTGACCAGCTTGCTTGCCGGCTGTTTCCGAATCCATTTGATGTACGAAGCAAGCTTTTCATCCTGCCTCAGCGCATCAATTGTGTTCAAACGTGCGGCAAGCTCCTGGTTTGTATAGAGGGCATGTACTTGTTTATGACAAGGGATGCATAGGTAGGCAGTCGGTAAAAAAGCCCCGCCTTCTTCTCTTGGGGTTAAGTGATGTTCTGTGAGCAGGACATCTTGTCTTCCGCACATCTCACATAATCCAATTGTTTGCTTTGCCACCCGTGTCATCACCTCAATATTTACATTAATTCCATTGAGACTGTTGTCCCTTTCCCGCTTGGATCTGCCGGATGGACAATCAGTTTCTTCGGCAGCCGCATTTTCAATTCTTCCACATGGCTGATGACGCCAACAGCTAAGTTTTGAGACTGTAATTTCTCTAATGCAGTAATCACTGTATCAAGCAAGTCTTGATCAAGGGTACCAAAGCCTTCATCAAGGAAAAAGAATTGCAGCGGGAACTCACCTCTCAGCTGAATCTGCGCTGAAAGAGCTAGCGCAAGCGCAAGCGACGTCAGGAAGGTTTCCCCGCCGGACAAGCTGGACACTGGACGTCTGACACCGCCATTCGCATCATCACGCATGACAAAACCGCCTTCTGAATCAACCTCAATCGCATACCTTTGTCTTGTCAAAATACCAAGACGGGCAGATGCATCACGACTGACACTTTCCAGCTGTTCTTCTGCTAAAAACTCAACAAATGTATTTCCTTTAAACACGGTTTGCAGCTTATCGAGCCGATCAATTTCTTGCTGCAGCTCCGCCAAACGTTCATGAATACTTGCAAATCGCTGGTGATTTTCTTCCATTACACGCAGATGTTCATATGCAGAGCCGCTCATCACTGTTGCTTCTTCCAATGCCTTTTCTGCCGCTTCTTTCCTCAGTTGAATGTCAGTCCATTGCTTTTCATCTAGTGACTCATCTTTCAGCAGTTCAGAAATTCGCTTTAAGTTTGCGGCACATTGCTTTCTTTTATCCTCAAATTCGTCAATTTCTTGTTTAACAGTTTGACGTACTGATTGATTCATGAAAGCAGATTCAATCTCTTGAGGCTTATCAAAAGGAGAAGACTCCGATTCTTTAGTCCATGCTTCACTTGCTTCTTGTTTTCTCCGGTCAGCCTCTTGAAGCTGACGCTCACAGCTTGAAAAATGACTTTGTGCTTCACTAAAGAGCTCCTGCGCTTGCTGTAATTGCTTGTACGATTGCTGTTCCATTTCATTGAGACGAGCAAGCGTGTGTTCAACCTCGATCAATTCATCAGAAATGGAGACAGCTTTCAATGGATATCTCCCTAAATCTGTTTCATATTGATGAATGAGCTGCTGCTGGCTTTCTAGCTGATGCGCTAGTTTATCAAGTTCCTTCTCTACATCGTATATGGCTGTTTGCAGCTGTTCTTTTGCCTGCTGTTTTTCTTCCAAAAATGAAATACTTTTCTCAATACGCTCTTTATAGCCTTCCGCTTGCTGGTCCTTTTCATCGATCTGCTTTTGCATCTCTTGTACTTGATGCAATGTAAAGTGCGGGAAAGCCTGTTCAAATTGAGACGTTTGCTCTGAAAGCTCAGATTGAAGCTCCTTGATCAGCCCGTCTAATTCTTCGATACGCTGCTGATCAAATGTCATTTGATCTTTCATCTTGCTTATCCCTGTTGCTTGATCATATGTTTCATCCATTAAACGAGCTCGTTTACGTTCAACTTCTTGAATATCTTGTTTCAAGCCTTTCCATTCTTGCATGAGATACTGCAAGGACTCCGGCTTTTGCACTGCTTCTACTGCTGCTGCAACTTCCGCACCTGGAGCTTTCTGAGATAAAAAGGCAAACTGCTTTACTAATTGATTGGCGTGCGTTTCCAATAGCTGCTTGGCGGCATACATGTCTCTTGTATATTCCTCTGCCTGCTTGAGCTCTGTGTCCATCCGTTGAATCACTTCATCGATTTGTGCCACTGTTTCTTCATGGTCATTATTTTCCAGTGCCTTTGGGTCATGATGAATCGATCCACAAACAGGACATGGCTCACCATCTACGAGCTCTGCCGCTAATTCTTTTCTTAATTCCGCCGCCCTAACAGCATCACGCTGTTTTAATTTTTCGAGCTTCTGACTTTGTTCTCTTTTACTCCATTCTGTAAAAGCCCGTTCGAATTCACATACATAGAAATAAAGCTGTTCAATCGCTTGAAATGATTGGTCTATTTTTTCATGATGGTCTTTTTGCTGTTTTTGAAGCTTTTCATATGCTGCTGCGCTCTGTGTTGATCGCTTTTTGAGCTCCTCCATCTTTTGTTCTTCCTTGTGTATGCTTTGGTGTATTCTTTGAATATTTTCGCTTAAACGCAAAGCATCCTGTACACTTTTCCGTTCTTTTACAGAGACTTGTAATTGCTCGAGCTCACGCTTCAGCTGTGTTTGTTTTGCCAGTGCACGTTCTAACAAAGATTGGAGATTGTCTGCTTCTTCTTTTTTTTGTAATAATTGCTGCGTTGTATCGTTTTTTCGCTGTTCGATTGCCGTCTTTTCCTGAAGAGCCGCCTCTTTTTTCCGTTCAATTTCCTTTAGCTGAAGCAGCTGCTCTTTCTTTTGAAGAAGTTCTGGCTCAGTTTCTATTTTCTTTTGCCTTGCTTGCTCATAGTTCTGTGTCATTTGATCATAGATCGTTCGTTGATGCAGTAGCTGATTTTCTGCTTCCTGCTTCTCTTTTAATGCTTGAGAAAGCTGATTTTCAGCCTTTGTTAATGCATCCGCATAAGGCTTTAATGCCTCTGCCTGCTCAGCAATATGAAGCTTGGCCTTTTTCTCTTCCATTGATGGTGCCAGTTGATTCAGATGGTTTAGTTCCGTCTCATAAGCTTCTTGTTCCTTTTGATACTGCCAAATTGTTTGCGCCTTTGTAAAAGCAGTGAACGCTTCATCCCGCGCTTGTTTTTTCTCATGAAAAATAGCCTTTGCCTGCTCTGCCGCTTCCTTTGCCTTTGCGAGCGCCTCTGGACCAGCTTCACCTAAACCATTCAGCTCAGCAAGCAGTTCATTTTTTTGTCCATACTGATTCTGCGCCTTTGCGCGCAAACGTTTAACGAGCTGATCCCCATACTTCTCTAGGTTAAACAAACGCTGAAGCATTTGTCGTCTATCGGCTCCTTTTAAAGAAAGGAATTCTGCAAACTTCCCTTGGGGCAAGACAACCGCTCGCGTAAAATCATCAATGGTTAACCCGAGTAATTCTTCTATTTTACGATTGACCTCACTCGCTTTATCTGCAAGAACTGTCTGCGTATCACCAATTTCAATCAAACGGCATAGTGTCGTTCTGACTTTCATTTCATCTGCCCGCTTGAAAGCACGTTCTACTTTATAAGAAATGTGATGTTCCTTTTGCAAAGCGAACGTAAAGGAAACTGACAGCTTCTCTTCCGCTTGGTTCAAAATACCATGTGTATTATTTAACGCACGTTCCACTTTGCCATAAAGTGCCAGGGTCATGGCGTCTAATATGGACGACTTTCCGCTTCCTGTCGGTCCAAAAATGCCAAACACACCTGCATCACATAATGAGCTAAAGTCAATTGTTTGTTCTTCTCTGAAGCTATGAAGTCCTTTAATGGTTAGTGTAATCGGCTTCAAGTCGCTTCCTCCTCTTGCATTTCATTGGCGAGCTCCAAAAACAGCTTGACTGTTTTTTCATCAGGAAGACCGCCGCCTGTCTGGCGCTCATAAAATTTCACGAACCGCTCTTCGATTGAGAGCTTTTCGACTTGCTTTTGTTCTTCCATTTGCTGCAGTTCTTTAAATTTCGGTCTAATATGGACAAACCCGCTATGCTGCTTTCGGAGCTGATGAATCTCTTCTATGGAGAGTTGATCTGTTAAATGAATCTCTAAATCAATCCATGCCTGAAGATCCCGTTTTTCATCCAGCCACTCGTGTACTTGGCTCAATCCTTCAGTTGCCTTCCATTTCACAAGTGGTTTTCCGCTTGATAACAACACTTCTTTCCAGCTTGCTTTTTCATTAGGTTTTGCCTCTACAATCGTGACTGATTTGGCATATCCTGATTCAGAAAAGCTGTAAGCAAGAGGTGACCCGGAATAGCGGGCAATCGTTTTGGCACGTTTGATGGTTTGCGGGCGGTGCAAATGACCAAGGGCCACATAGCAGGCTGCTTCTGGCAGACTTTCAGCCGCAACGGTATATGCACCGCCTACTTCAATCGGTCTTTCTGAATCTGTTTGACTTCCTCCTGCCACATAAATATGGCTTGTTGCGATATTGACCGTATCGGCTTGAAATTGAGCGCTTAAATGTTGGAACGCTTGCTGTATTTTTAAATTGTAATGATCACGAAGCAATTTCTCTTCAAATGTTTCAGCCAGCACCTCGTTAAGCCTCGCTTCAGACGGATAAGCGAGTGCTGCAATGGATAAACGTTCACTCGAAGAAGGAACATCGACGCGGATGATGTCATTTGTCGGATATCCAATTAAATGAATCCCCTGATCATTTGTTAAAGGAGATGCGGCAGATAGTCGATCCGGATTATCATGGTTGCCTGAGATGACCACGACCTGACGTTTTCCTTTATCAGATAAGGCAGATAGACTTTCATAAAAAAGCTGTTCTGCTCTAGCAGGCGGATTCACTGTATCAAAGGCGTCTCCAGCCATGACAATGACATCAATGTGTTCGTCTTTTACGATTTGATACAGCTCATCTAAAAACTGTGCTTGCTCATCAAGCCGGCTCCGGCCTTCAAGAGTTTTTCCTAGATGCCAATCTGCCGTATGCAAAATCCTCATTTGATTCACCTCTCATTACGATACATTTATAATGAAATTTCTAAATTCCCATCAAAGAAATAAAGAATTTTCTCCTCTAATGTTCTGTTTGTTAAACGTTCCACCGCTTGTGCATACAACGCTATTTGAGTTTCATAGCGCTTTTTCAAAATAGGTACAGCTGCTTCAAGACCGCCTGTATATCTGCCTTGCACTCTATCTGTTTTATAATCTAGTAAATATAGTTTTCCATCCGTTTCAAATAAACAGTCAATCATCCCTTGAATAAGGACAGGCTCCCCCTCTGCATCAATATGGCTGTATACCTCTTTAACAGGTAACACCATACTAAATGACACTTCTCGTTTCACCCAGTCCGCTTTCAGCAGCTTTTGACCAATAGTAGTAGAGAAAAAAGCGGAAATTCCTTCTTGATCAATTGACTGAACTTGCTCATTTGTTAGCAAGTCTCGCTGCTGTAAGGAATCGAGCAGCTGATGTATACGGATTTCATCGAGGGGCTCGTCAGAAGAAAGCGGAATATGTTGCATGACTGTATGCATTGCGGTGCCTTGCTCTGCGGCAGTGAGTGCTTTTTTCTTCATGAAAGCCGGCCGGTCATACAACGTTGCATGAGCTCTTCTAAGAGAAGAAGGAACACTGTACTCATCCTGTATTTCTTTCATTCTCTTTATCTCTGAAACAGACTGCTTTGTGCCGACTTGTGAGGCCGCTAGATACGGGTATCTCCATGAAAGTCTCTCTGCTACTTTCTCATCAGCATCACCATAACCTTCAACAGGTAAGCCGTCCATCAATGCTTGTACCACCTCATCTTGCTGCTTCTTTTCAAGTGACATATCTTCTTTTAGAAGATCGGAAGCTTGAGTAAATGAGATTGTGAATGCTGATGGGTGCGAAAGAACAACATCACCTGTTTCTTCTAAAATAGATGACATTGCTTGGTGACGGATGAGAGCAGGACCAATAAAATCTAAGTATGTTTTCGATTGATAACGTTCAAAATCAGGGAGGAGCCAGTCCTCTCCGGTTGCAGCATTTTGCCATTTGCTTAATGCCTTCACCTGATTTTTGACAGAGCCGACAAGAAATAATTTTTCCTTAGCCCTTGTGAGCGCTACATATAGAACTCTCAGCTCTTCAGATAATAGCTCTTTCCTCATCTTTTTTTTCATCGCAACAAGCGGTAATGTTGCATAACTAATTCTCAGCTCTGGATGAATATATTTGCTTCCAAAGCCTAATTCTTTATCAAGTAAGTAGGACTGGTTTAAGTCCATCATATTAAAGTTTCTGCCGAGTCCTGCGGTAAAGACGACTGGAAATTCTAATCCTTTACTGCTGTGGATCGTCATCATGCGAACAACGTCCTCTGTTTCACTGAACGTTTTTGCCGCCCCAAGATCATCTCCACGCTCCTGCATTCTTTCGATAAAGCGAAGAAAACGGAACAGCCCTCTAAAAGCAGCTTTTTCATACTGCTTCGCTCGATCATAAAGAGCACGGAGATTCGCCTGTCTCTGTTTGCCTCCAGGCATCCCGCCGACGTAATCTAGATACTGCGTATCGCGGTATACTTCCCAAATCAATTCCGCTACTGAATGATTCATAGAGAAATCACGCCACTTACGCAACAACCTGAAAAATCGTTCTAGTTTTTTGCATGTAGGGTGATCTGAATGAGTCCCACTCATAAATGCTTTCACAGCATCATAATAGGTGCCTTTTTTATCACTCGTGCGGATCAGTGCCATTTCATTTTCGTCTAAATGAACAATTGGTGATCTTAATACAGCTGCAAGCGGGATATCTTGATATGGGTTATCAATGACTTTTAACAGAGAAAGAATCACAGACACCTCTGTTGCTTCAAAATAACCAGAGGAAAGATTCGCATACACAGGGATTCCCTGCTTCTTCAATTCCTCCATCATTTGCGGTGCCCACGGCATGGAGCGAAGCAAAATCACAATGTCCCGATACTGCAAGTTACGGGTCATTTGCTGTTTTGAATCGTACACTTGAAATGGCTGCTCCACCAATTGTCTTATTTTTTTAGCAATGACTCTCGCTTCAAGCTGTACGGTTTCTAGCTCTTCTCGCTCTTCGTCAGTTTCTGCTTCCTGTTGATCTAAATGTACAAGAAGCATTTCTGTCGTTGTATCTTCGCTTTCTGGATAACTCGCTCCAAGCTTTAATTCAGCTTGTTCATCATATTCAATTTCTCCAACTGTTTCCCCCATCAGCTGTTTGAACAAAAAGTTCGTACTGTCTAACACATCTGAACGGCTGCGGAAGTTTTTATTTAAATCAATTCTCTTCCCTGTTTCTTTGCCGTCTGGTGTGAATTGTTTATATTTGGTTAAAAAGAGCATGGGCTCAGCCAGTCTAAAACGATATATGGACTGCTTTACATCACCAACCATAAACAGGTTGCCCTCTGCAGCATGTTCCCCTTTAGATACAAGCTTTAAAATCGTTTCTTGCACAAGGTTTGTATCTTGATATTCATCAACGAGTACTTCTTCATACTGCTGTTGATAGTACTTGGCCGCTTCTGTTTCGATCAAATTTCCTTCCGCGTCCTGCTCTGCTAAAATGCGTAAGCAATAATGCTCTAAATCCGAAAAATCCACGATTGATTTTTCTTGCTTCGCTCTTTCGAAACGCTGTCCAAATTGGATGACAAGCTCCACAAGTGTCTCGACCACCGGCTTCATTTCAGCTAAGCTTTTCAAGTGCTGGGCCGGACTGCGCATAAAGTATTCATCTTTAAGCTTTTCTAATTGTTTTTTTGCTTGATTGCGTGCATCTGTGGCTTTTTCTAACAGCACAGGGTCATATTCGTCCCCTTTACATGTTTTGAGCCTTTTAAAATTGATGTTTGGCAAAAGCTCGTAAAGCTTCTCAAAATCATCTTGGTGCCTGATTAATTCATTGACTTGCTCTAAATCATCTATAAAATTTTCTGCTCTCGGTGCCGGCCCGCCCGGTTCTTTTGATAGGGCGAGGGCTCGTTCGAGCAGTTCCAGACAGCTTCGAAAAACGAGAGAAAGATCCTCTTTGATATATGGGTAAAACGGTAATTGTTCTACTTTTGTTTGAGCATCTACATCATAAAGAGAAAGGAATGCCCTCATCCATTGCTCAGGTGAAGGGTGAGATCTGGAAAACTCATAAATTCTCTTCACAAGCCATTGCAAGTCTAAATCATGACGATCAGAAGTGTAACGATCAACCAGTTCAAAGAACGCTGGCTTTCCAGCCTTATATTCATCCTCAAACAGTTCATCTAACACTTCATCTCCTAATAATTCTCCTTCTGTTTGATCAGCCAAACGAAAGCCTGGATCAAGGTCAATCTCATAGTAAAAGGTGCGCAAAACCTGCAAGCAAAAGGAGTGCAGGGTGGAAATATTGGCACGATTCATGAGCGACAGCTGTCTTCTCATATGAAGGGACCCGGGGTTTTGGGCTAATTCCTTTTCAAGTGCTTCTGTGATCCGATGCTTCATCTCTGCCGCAGATGCATTTGTGAAAGTCACAACGAGCAGACGATCCACATCAATTGGATCTTCAGGCCGGGTCATTTTTCGAATCAGCCGTTCAACCAAAACAGCTGTTTTACCTGACCCTGCCGCCGCCGCAACAAGGATATCTTGTCCTTCTGAAACGATGGCTTCCCACTGGTCATCCGTCCAAGTACTGTTATTCGGTTTTGGTATTTGCATACTGATCCCCTTCTTTTTTGATCCGGTCTATCACAACATCATCCTTTTCAGATGAAAGCACTCTAAATTCATTATCCTCTATCGATTCATCAAATTGACAAATAGACTTAAATGAACAAAAGCGGCATGGTGTTTGATCCTTCAATTTATATGGATTAATGGCTACCTCGCCATTTGTAATTCTTTCGCCTGCCTCTTCAAACGTGCGCCGAACATGCTGTGTGAGTATATGGAAATGATCTTCACTTAAAACAGCAGAGTCAGAACGGAAAGACCCATCCTTTTTCAAGCCGGCTTGAATGACTTGTGATCTTCCTGATTCAAGCGTTTGATCCATTAGCTTTACCGCTTCTACATCTTCAAGCAATAGACCTTTCATTTTAAATTTCTTGAAGATTTCCTGCTCAATTTCATCCTCTGCAAGCGGAATCGGTACTTGAATGAGCGGATCATGAATATGGAAATATAAAATGCCAGCTGGTGTTGCTTCTACACCGAGCCACTCCTTCGAATACGTAATGGTCAGGTCTAAGTATGTGAGCATTTGCAAAGCCAGCCCATAGTATACTTCTGCTAGATCAAGACCTTTCTCACTCGATTTGTAGTCGACGATTCTCAACAGCAGCCCTTTTGAACCTTCTGCTTTATCCACCCGGTCAATTCTTCCGACAAGCTCCATCGTGCAGCCATTTTTCAATTGAAAAGTAAACGGTGGAAGTGGTCCTTGGCCGCCAAAGCCTAACTCAAGCCCAACGGGAGAAAATCCACTCACTCTTGCATGCTCACTTAATATAGTAGAGACTCGAATCAAGATTTTCTGGAGCTTTTCTTTAATATAAGCATGCCGGTTAGAGCTTAATAGGATTTCCTTTTGAAGACGCGGAGCAAGCTGTTCGATTGCATGTCTTGAATAGTTGACACAGTCATCCTTCGTAAGGTTTTTCCAATCCTTTTTTTGTTCAACAAGCGTATCTGAAATATGCTTTAAGGCCGAGTGAAACAGCTGGCCGATATCAGGTGCTTCCAATTTATAAAATTGCCGGTCCTTTAGTTTTAACCCGTGGGAAGCAAAGTGAGAAAATGCACACTCATTGAATTTCTCCATTCTTGAAACACTGCCTTGAATGTGATCACCGTAAAGTTCTTTTGTGACGTTTGGTTTTAAGCGCTTCGCTCGATTTGTAAAAAACAAACTCGACAAGATGTTTTTTGATACATCCCGATGAGATGACGTCATCAAATAATTATAGACACTCCACCATACACCACTGATGGGATATTGGTTGAGCCATTGCTGCAGCTGCGAGACAGTATACGATAACGAGACATGCTCATTCGCTACAAATTTTAATTGCTCCTTGTCATCCAGCTGTTCCGGGTCTAACACATACAAAGCATGCTCATGATTTGGCATAAGCTCCTGACAATACTTGATAAGAGTCGAAGGCAATAGAGAGCGCCCCTCTTCATCTGACACTGAATAAGACAGATACAAATGATGAGATGGACTCGACAGCGCCTGGTAAATTAAAAATTGCTCATCTAGTAGCCGTTCCTTTCCTGTCTCTGCCAGCTCTGCTCCTGCTCGCTTTAACCATTCCCTGTCATCCTCAGACAATACACTTTCGTCAGAAGGGCGTGCGGGAATAACGCCATCATTTACCCCAATGATAAACATACACTTCACTTGATACATTCTGGATAAATCCATACTTCCGATAAATACTTGGTCGAGTGAAGGCGGAATTAAAGCGAATTTTAAAGAGGCCAATCCTGTATCCATCATCTGTTGGAATAAAGGAAATGAGAGCTCCTCCTCACCGAGCATTTCCACAAATTCGTCCATTAATTGAATAACAGCTTCCCATACTTGTCCATGCTGCATGGCTTCAGCTAATCTACCTGCTTCTTCAGCTTCCAGCCTAGCCTTTTCAAGTTTATCCGGCACTTGTATTTCCTCTAAAAAGACATAGACTGCCTCTACCATGTCTTTTACCTTTTGCGCTTTTTTCAGCCTTTTTTGCAATTGGAAAAGCGGAGGTGCGATCCATTCCTTTACATCATTCAGCATCTGTTCCATTTCAATTTCTTGATCTGTTTGTCCAAAATCCTCATCTAATGATTGGAACCGCCTGTAATGGAAACGGGAGCCGTTTGTCCAGCGTTCTCCTTTTACACCATAAGCAATACAGTAGTTTTCAAGCTGATCTGCCTGTTCTCTCGCTTTGTTTCTGGCAAGTTCGAGCGGAAATAAGAACTCTGTCTTCACGCATCGAAACACGGCCTCATACCGCCAGTTTCCTTTTATGACATCCATGCTCGAACGAATCAATTCAATGAGCGGATGATACTGCATCGATTCATTTCCATCAATAAAAAAAGGAATATCGTAATCTCGAAAAACCTCTTTTAACGTATCTTTATAGTCGTCTACATGCCGCGCTACAATCGAAATATCTCGCAGTCTAAGTCCTTCTTCTCTCACTAAATGAAGAATTTCTCTCGCTACTCCCTCAATTTCAGCTCGTTTACTCGCACTTTTAGATACTGTGAGATGAGGAGTGACTTCCTGATATGGCTGCACCGGTCTCTGCTCATATTGCCGTTCTAAATAAGCAAGATCCGGCGTATGAAGATGACGGTTATTTCTCTCCAAAATGTGCTCAGAAATGGCCGCTCCGCACTCTTTGGCAAGCTGATAGAGCTGGAAATACGTTTTACCTGTCATACGAAATAAATCAAGTTCATTTGGCAGCTTATCATGATAGGAACGATCCACTGTGAAAGCAGCCGTTATTTTCTCAGCATGCAGCAGAAGCTGTTCAATGACGAGAAGCTGCTGCGGTGTAAATTGATAAAAACCATCTATATAAATGTGTGCTCCTTTTATTTCTTCAGATAAAGGAATTTGCTGCGTGAGAAGTGTCAAATAGTCTTCTGAATGCACATATTCATCTTGTAAATGCTGCTCCATCTGCTGATAAAGAACATGCAGATCATGCAATTTCTCGGCTGCCCGTCTTTCTTCTGTATACTCTGAATGCATGCTCGATAATGAAATTTTTTCAATATCCTCCGGCAGCATGCAGTATCTCTTGAACTCAGCCATCGTCTTTTCGATTTCCTCCACAAACCCCGGCTTATCACTCGCTTTTTTGAATACCTTAAACTTTTCTTTCTCCTCTTCAATCACTTTTCTTAAAAGCATTTGAATTCCTGTGCTTGTCACAAATTGCCGGTTCGCTCCGCCAGTCTGCTGTAAAATAGACCAAGCAAGACGCGTGAAACTAAATACTTTTGCCCTGATCATCCCGCCAGCTTCAGACGTTTTTGCAAGCTCGTATTCCATTAAGAATGTCATTTGATCCGGGACTAAAAAAATGATTGGCGGACCCAACGGATCAAGCCGAAGCTGTTCTTTGATTTCCTCTAAGATTGCAGTCGTTTTTCCACTCCCCGATCTGCCTGCTAAAAACTGAATCTCCACGCTCCACAACACCTTTCTTATGTACTCATATTCTAGCGAAAATAAAAGTAAATAGCTATTTTCCCCTTCTCCTTCCTAAAAAGATATAGGCACCTTTCCTTACTCTTCTCATATCATAAACCATCATGAACTCAAAGGAGGCTGGCAATATCATGTATTACGGTTATTATGACTACTCGCCATATGACATGCGCCAAAACACAAGAATCATTTCAGATCTTGAAAAAGCAATCAATGGTGAATATTCTGCGATCCAATGCTACGAAAAACTTGCCCAAAGAGCAAAAACTCCTGAGGCAAAAAAAATCATTCAAGAAATACGCCAGGATGAAGTCAGACACTATCAACTATTTTCAAAGCTATATTATTCTTTAACAGGTAAAAACCACAAACCAAGCATAACAGAACCTTGTCCAGATCAATTTAGAGAAGGACTTCTTTTCGCATTTAAAGATGAACAAAGAACGGTCGATTTTTACTTAACGATATCAGATTATGTCCGGGATCAAGGAACAAAAGAGCTGATGAAACGTATCGCTCAAGATGAACAGCAGCATGCTGTATGGTTTTTATATCTTTTAACGCACCATGTGTCTTAGATAGTCCTATTTTAATAGGAGATCGTATGTTCCGTCAAAAAATGAAATTGTCTTTTTAGTCATTCAATCTATAAAATAAAGAACGATTCTCAGCAAACCTCTCATCTCTTTCACTTTTTCAAACGTGAAAACGACAATTTGATAAATAAAAAAACTCCTCTGCCACAAATAGCAGAAGGAGTTTTTTTCATGATCGCTTAATGAAATTTTGCTTCATTGCTTTGCTGCTGATGTTTTAGCATCCCATCAATGGACAGCATCTTACTGCCGCTAAGTGTTAAATAAAGCGCCATGACAAGCAGCGATAGTTCAAATTCATAACCGCCAACAAATCCTTTAGAAAAACCAACCGTCATAATCGCCACAGCCATAATGGGTACAAATAAGGCTGCGAAAATACGTGTTCCTAGACCTAAAATCAAGGCGATACCACCGACCAGTTCAATTGTCTTCACAATATAGGCCATAAATTCCGGTATACCGATTTGTCCAAAGAATGCCGCTGTTCCTCCCAGACCTCCTTGATATGCCTGAAGTCCGTGTAGAAAGAAGATGATACCTAAAATAACACGTACGAAAAGTGTTCCTATTTCTTGATTCGTTTTCATATAGTGATTTCCTCCTGTTTTTACACTACATAATGTAATGTTAATAAGTAAAAAAAATTAGTAATTTAGATTAAGCATAATGATTAAGGCCACCATGAGAATCGTTGATGTGACAATGGGAATGATGGGTACATTGAAAGGAATATTGTATGTTGGGTTTAAGATCTTCTGTATTCTTAAATTCAATGCCCGATCTCCAAAGGATACCGCAAACTTCGTTTGTTTTTGAAACTGCGTTCTCTTTTTAATCAGTTTCAAAAGGGCTTGCCCTACTCCAAGCTCAGTGCCTGTCTGCCGAATCGCGTAGTCATCTGCGATCACTTCACGAAAAACGGAATAGCTTTGTCTCATATGCTTTAACACTGGAATGTACCAAATCACTTTTGTAAGCATTGAGAATGTGAAAGCCTTTAAAGGATCGTAGCTGTATTTGTGGTGCAATTCATGATGAACAACAGCATCAATTTCCTCTTCATCCAGCATGTCCATGAGAGATGTTGATAAGTAGACCTTTGGATGAAGCATCCCCATGGCAAAAGCAAGCGGTTCATGACAATGAAACACAATGATGTCGTTTGCATATTTTTCAGATAAAGATTCGGTAGACTGGTAATCGACTGCAAGCATCAGATTTTGCTTGAATTGAATGTACGTTTTGATTTGCTTCGTCATATAAAAAATTGCAAATCCCAGTGTATAGAGGACTAAAGCATCTAGAAAATATTTCAAAGGAGTGAATCCATAGAATTCGAGAACAGACTGGCATACATGAATGAGATTATATGCTTGATTCCAGCCAAAAAAGCTTGAAAGCACGTAATACCCCATCTGATAAAAAATCGTTAAACCAATCAATATACCGCTTAAAAATAGCAGGCTCGATTTCATTTTATTCATTTTGCTGCTCCTCTTTTTTGGATGCCAGCCTTGCTTCAAGCACTTTGAGTAATTCAGGGTCAGCACTTTCAATTGCATCCACCATATGATTCACTGCCAGTGGACCAAAATCGTCCATCAGCCCTTGCGTAATCCATTTTGTCTGCTCATTTAGAAATTCTTCTTTTGTTAAAATGGGATTATAAATAGATGAACGCCCTTTTGTTTTCTTCTCGACAATTCCCTTTTCGGTTAAGCGGTTCAGCACAGTCATCACTGTGTTGAAATTAATCGGCTTTTCATCTGACAGCTTCTGCTGCACTTCTTTAATCGGCATATCCTCACCTTGATAAAGGATTTCCATAATTCTTCCCTCTAAAGGACCGAAAAAACGATTCAATCCCTTTTCATTATATTTAAAAGAAGGAATTTTCATGTAATCACCTCACACTAAGGATTGTAGTGTAATTGAAAATGATAGTCAACTGATAACTAAAATAGGGGAAAATCGTTGTATATTGTTTTTGTTTTTGGTAAAAATTATATCTTCACTTTTATCAAGAGGCTATCTTGCTCTTGATAAGATAATCTTATGAAAAAGGTAAAAAAATTCGTATTTTATTTATAAAGACTTTTGTATTATAGTAGAGATAACAACATTTCACTTACTGAACAAATTTATAGGAAGAAGGTTTACATGTGATGAAACAAGGAAACAGCCTTCGAACCGATCTCATTTTGATCGCGATAAGCGGTTTAGGTGGATTTCTTTTGTCTTTAACAGGAATGTCTATTGGCTGGATGGTCGGTACATTAATCACAGCTGCATTTATTGCCATGCGACGTCCCACCCTGTTTCAGCGTAAAGGAAACAACACCTTGCGTATTCACAGCAGATGGCTACTCCTTGGTCAATTCATTCTCGGAATCGAACTCGGACAGAAAATGAACATGAAAGTTCTTCATATTTTTGCTGAACATTGGCTCCCTGTGAGTTTCATGCTCGTTTTTTCTATTCTACTGGCGATGCTCTCTGGCTTTGCCTTATGGAAGCTGAGTAAAACAGATATGCTGACCAGCTTTGTCGGAACAGCCCCAGGCGGTTTATCTGCTATGCCAGGGATTGCCCAAGAGGTTGGAGCAAATACAGCCGTTGTCAGTCTCGTACAAACAACACGTGTATTAATGGTGGTACTTACCATCCCATTTACGGTGTTCTATTTAAATACAAAAAATCCAGCGGATGCAGCTGCAACCGTGCAAGGGAGCGCCTTTTCATCCGGCGTTTTCACCCTGTCAAATATCTCGTGGACTGCTGCACTTATTTTAGGTGCCTGGCTTATGTCACGCCTCGCGGTTCGGCTTCATTTCCCTGCCCCTTGGCTGATTGGCAGCATGTTAGGAGTTGCAGCTCTTCAAGTAGGTGCAGGTGCGCTCATAGGTCATGATTTGATTCCTTATTGGCCAGCACAAGCGAATATCGCATCACAGGTATTTCTCGGTGCAACCATCGGTTCAAAAATGAATAAACAGATGTTTGTCGGGCTAAAAAACACGTTAATTGTAGCCGTCGTCAGCTCAGCTGGATTGATTGCTGCAACGGTTCTCAGTTCAATTGCCATTGCAGAGGTCACAGGCATTTCTGTCATTACAGCCATTCTTGCCTTTTCGCCTGGCGGTATTGCAGAAATGGCAACAACAGCAGTCACACTCCATGAGGACTCAACCTTTGTAGTAGCTGTACAAGTCGTTAGAATCATTCTTGTCATTGCGATGTTGCCACCGTTTTTTCGATTCTTACATCATGTCTGGGCAAAAAGACATCCTGAATATAAAGCCGCAAAATAAAAAAAGAGACGCTTTGCATGTGCAGAGCGTCTCTTCTTTTATTCATCCTGATTTCTTTTGACACCAACTACTTGCTCCTTTGAAATCGTTCCAAAATGCCGGCTGTCGAAGCTATGTATTCGGTTATCTCCGATTACGAAGTAATGGTTTTTTTTGATTTTATCTTGTCCTGTGATGGCTTTCAGCTGAAAATCTCCTGTCAGGACATTCCCCATTTTATGTTTTTTCTGCTCTTTTAAATAGGGTTCTTTCCATTTTTCCCCATTGACAAATAACTGATCATCTACATACTTGATCGATTCTCCTGGGAGCCCAATGACCCTTTTGATCAAAATTTGATTTTTAGGGCCGTGAAATAACACATAATCAAACCGGCTAATTTTCGTGAGTTTTGGCGAGAACTTGTTGATTAATAATTCTGTTCCATCTGTAAATGTGGGGTCCATACTAACCCCTTCTACTTTATACTTCACAAACATGAAATTCTTTACCTGGAACAATAAGACGATGCATGTAATAATCATCAACCATAGCAATGGCTTCTTTTTCATTAAGAGCCTCCTTTGTCCTCACGCTTGCTCATTCGAATGTTCAACCTATTTTCTACTCTCTTTCCAACATACCATAATAAAACGATAACTAGAACCGCAAAAACACTTCTTAACGGATTCTTTACTAAAGCAGAAAGATCATAACCGATAAAACTAATGATAAAGAGCATGACACACTTACCAGCTAAAGCAGCTAATGAAAATTGCCACATGCTAATTCTTGATAAGCCTGCGACAACATTGACAGCCGCGGAAGGTGTAAAAGGAAAGCAGAGTAAAATAAATAACGGACCAAATCCCCGTTTCTCTACCCAAAGCATTAATTTCTTAATGGAAGGGTGTCTGCTGATAAAGTTCAGCATTCTCATCTGTCCAAATTTTCTGATCAGTAAAAAGACAAGAATAGAACCTGCACTTGCACCGATCCAGGTTAATAAAAAGCCTTCCCAAAGGCCGAATGCATTCGCATTTGCCACCGCAAACGCCACGAGTGGTAAAAACGGAAGAAATGCTTCAATCAGAGGAAGCAATATAGCGACAATTGGTCCAAAGGCCTTGTAGCTTTCAAAAAATGATGTGATATTTTCATGAGTAAATAGAGAAAGAAATGATGTCAACTTGTTTGACTCCTTCAAGGTTTGTCTACATTTCATTTTACATGGAAAACATAAAAATATACAAATGAATCCCACTCGCCCCCTTGAGATTATTTGACTCATTCGATATAATAAATAAGAACATTTGTTCTATTTTTAAAGAAAGCAGGCTTGGACATGACGAGACTATCAAGAATACAGCTTCAGATGATGGAACAGGCCATCTTTCTCCCAATGGTCATCTCCATCCTCAATCGTGATCTGACACACTTAAAACAACATCAAACATTTAAATTAAATGAACCATACATTCAGCTTGTGACCTCCGTGTTAAAGGAAGCACAGAAAGCACTTTACGAACTGAAGCAGCATTTACGTAAAGAAAATATGAAAGTACAGAAAATTGAACACGATGAAGGATTTACAACGTATCTATTTATCATAAATGGCTATGAAGAAAAGCATAAATACTTTAATCCGCGTATACGTCACCGGGTAGAGGAACTGCTGACTGGATATTTTCTGCATCAAGCAAATTAACTTCTTGCTAAAATGCGGCGTGGTACCCATGCAAAGAAAAAAGCCTGCCGTGGCGGCAGGCTCCTTCTTATTTATGATAATTCAAGCTGTTTTCTCAGCTCTGTTCTAACTTCTTCTAATCCTGGTCCATCTAACTCAAAGTAATACACATTCCCAGGCTGATAATCATGGCCCTTTAGCTGAATCGTATCCACTGATTTCAATGAGCTCAGTAATGGAAAAAGACCGATGAACTGCTTCATGGAAAGATTGGTTGAGACATTATCACCAAGCGTATCAATGATGTTGTCATATGACGGGATCGAAGAAATCGATTTAGATTTTTCGAAGATGGCTTGAAGTGCCTCCATTTGGCGTTTTCCGCGCATGAGGTCACTATCAGCCTTTCTCGTTCTCACAAAGGCTAAAGCTTCTTCACCATTTAACGTATGTGTTCCTGTTTGCACATGAACTTTCCCTTTTGAATCCTTTTCCATTTGTTTTGCGATGCCTTCATCTTTAATCGTTACGTCAATTCCATTTAACTCATCCACAATGTCTTGAAACGCCTTAAAGTTCCCGGAAATCACATAGTCTACAGGAATGTTCAATAGGTTTTCGACCGTTTTGACTGACAAATCTGCACTCCCAAACGCATGGGCGTGAGCAATTTTATCATATCCTCTCCCCGGTATATCCACATAAGCATCACGAGGAATACTGAGAAGCTTAATGGTTTTGTCTGTTCGATTCACCGCCGCCAGTAAGACCGCATCACTTCTTGCTTCGTCTACCGTTTCACCTGGACGGCTGTCAATTCCAAGCAGCAGCACCGAAAAGCTGTCCTTTCCTGGATCAAAAGCTTTCACACGCTTTTGCGAGGTGTCTCCTCTTTCTAATGATACTTGCGCCTTATTCGACGCTTTTGAAATTTTATAGTATGCGTATCCAGTCACGGAAACTGCCATCACCATGACAAATGTCATGATAAACAGCACGGCTTTTACCCAAGGCCTTAGTCTTCTTTTTGATCTTTTTTCCTTCATCCTTTCCGAACCCTCACTCTATCTTAGTCTATCAATGTAGGTTCCACTATAACATATTTTGATGAAAGTTTCCTGCATGCAACATATTTTTATGAATCCACAATAAAAAATTATTTAAACAGCAGAGGGCTCACCTATTTACAATCTAATGAAACATTCAAGAACCGGAAATTCAAAAAACAGCCTGCGGCAGCGGCTGCTTTTTTCATCATGATTGAATATCAAATTGAAATTGTCCATTCAGTTCTTCTTCTGCTTCTTGAAATAACTGACGCAAGTTCTCAGCATAATCACCAAGAGCGTCTTTGCTCGTTTGAAAATTCACCCATGTCAGTTCTACTGGAAGAGCCACCTCTCCTGTCAAACAGTCCCAAAGGGCATCAAGATTTTTTCCGTAATAGTCAGGAAGGTGTAAAACTGTTTTTAGCTGGTCATGAAGCTCTTCTTGCGACCTGCACGCTGCACCGTCAAGCTGCACTTTTTTCATGTTCATCTTCCCCTCTCCTCTCTATATTTTAAACGAATTGGAGGAGAAAGAGAAAGTTGGACATCTTACTTTTGTTTCTGCCTGATACCTGAGATCAAGAGAATGAGGCAGGCAGCCAAAACGATCAAGAAAAAGAGGGTTAACACGATCTGAGTACCATACATATCAGCGAAGAGGCCAACAAAGACACTCGGAATACCAAGCCCTAAATAGGCAAACAAGTAATATCCTGCAACGGCTCTAGCCGCCTCCTTTTTCCCTCGCTCAACAATGAGCTGAAGGCCACCTAAATAAGTAAATCCATAGCAGGCAGTACCCGCCAGCATCGTTCCGGCAAGCACAAGGAAAATAGATCCGCTGTTTGCACCGTATAGTAAGAGGCCATATCCGCATGGAAGACAGATAAACCCCAAAAGGAGCGCTGTGCTGCTATTCATCTTACGCACAAAGGGCTGCATCAGGACACCTGCCATATTAATTAAAAAGAGCGCTGGCCCTACCCACAATTCATAACCATTTAGTTTAAGCTGTGCTGGCAAGATCGAAATGACAAGGCCGCACACCGACCATGCGATAGCAATGGCTGCATTCGCCGGCATTGTTCCTTTTGGAAATCTTGGCATGTTCATCATCGGTTTGCCTGTATCTCCTTGGACAGGCGGCACAAAAAAGAAGACACCCATCATGGTTAAGATTAAAAAGGCCAGCACAATCCAATAGCTAAGCGGCGTGAGCGACACACGCTGAAAAGAAAGAAGTGCTGTAAAAAGAGCACCGCCCCCAAATCCAACCGAACTGCATAGTGCAATAAAAGTTGGAATCCAGCCTGACTTCTCTGGATATAAAGCAATCAAATATGCGGTGCATGTTCCAACACTAAGACCAAGTCCGACACCTTGCAAGAGCCGGGCAGCAAAGAGCACCTGTATGGAAGGGTGTACAATCATCAACAAGGTGGCACATAACGAAAAGCCAAGCGCAACCAATAAAATCGGTTTGCGTCCAGCTCGGTCAGAAATGCCGCCAAGAAAAAGCAAAACTGGAATAAGTCCGAAGACATACGCGGCAAATACAAGTGCTGTTGCCGCCTTTCCGTACCCTGCTTGTTCTGCATACGCCGTATAAAGGGGCACTTGCAGATTCACAGCAATCGTAATCATAAAAAGACCAAGTAAAACGAAAATAAACGGGATGATGGATAGGTGTGCCGTTTCTTCTTTGGATGCTGAAATCATTTGACTCTCTCCTCTATGTCATTGCATATGAGAACAGTGTACACACCATTTGGCTTACTTCCTACATCCAAAAATGACACTATTGACCAGTCCATAATTCCGTGTCATCATCAACTTATGATGTGAAAACGAGAGAAGGTGCACGATGTATATTCATTTAGACCGTTCAAGCGCTACTCCGCTCTGGCAGCAAATCGTGACTGAGATCATTCAAAAAATTCATACACAAAAACTGCATCCTGACGATCAGTTAACACCGACAAGAGTGTTAGCACAGGAGCTGAATGTATCAAGATCAACCGTACAACTTGCCTATGATGAGCTGCTGGCAAGGGGTTACGTGAGCACATCTAGAAGAGGTGGTACAAAGGTCATTTCAAGCGATCAATATACAGCTTCCCCTCCCCATCAAAGTGAACCGCCTTTCTCACCTCCGACAAGACCTCACTTTGAAGAGGCCGAAAAACAAATGGATCATTGGCTGTCAGCCAATCAATTTCATGAGAAGCTTGATATTGATTTTCGTCATCAGGAGCCAGCCATCGATGCACACTTTCAAAACATATGGAAGCGCTCGCTCATGAAAGCATTACAGCGATTAGATATGAAGGATTGGGGCTATTCCTCTTCGCATGGATTATGGGAGGTGCGTTCAGAAATACGACAATATTTATCTGTTGAACGCGGGATTGATGTAGAGGAAGATCAAATGGTGCTAACAGGTGGCACGCAGCAAGCCATTGATTTGATTTCACAGGTATTGCTAAAAAAAGGTGATACAGTGGCTGTTGAAGATCCAGGTTTCCCTGGGGCAAGGCTGTCGTTTATGCATCGCGAAATGAACATTCATCCCTCACCAGTTGATGAAGAAGGAATGGTGGTGAATACATTGCCCCGGCGAACAAAACTGATTGCTGTGACGCCCTCCCATCAGCGTCCAACTGGAGTATGTATGAGTGTAAACAGAAGGCAGCAGCTGCTGAAGTTTGCTGTCAGCCATCAGTCTTATATATTAGAGGACGATTTTGATGGAGATTATCGTTACCATGGCGGGCCGCTCCCTTCCCTATTTTCAGAAGCTCCCGAGCATGTCATTTACATCTTAAGCTTCTCAAAGGTGCTGGCACCTGGCATCCGCTTAGCTGCCATTGTCGGCTCCAGAGCAGTCATGAAAGAAATTGCCGCACTGCAATCACTCATTCAAAGGCAGCTGCCCATTATGGAACAAATCACACTCGCTTCTTTTTTCAAAGAAGGGGAATTCACGCGGTATGTCAGGCGAATGAGACAGCTGTATAAAAAAAGACAGGCAGCCATGATGGAAGCCCTTTTGACACATCACTTTGACAAACACTTCCGTATCTATGGAACCGATACGGGCCTTCATGTCTTTTTAGAAGGAGCGCAAGACTTTGATGAAAAAGAAAGCATTGAGGCAGCAAAAGCAGCTGGTGTTGGCATTTATCCGTTAAGTCCTTATTGTTTTGAAAGCAATCGAAAGGGATTACTGCTAGGATTCGCCTGTACGGACGAAAACATGATTCAAGAGGGCGTCCGCCGTTTAAAGAAAATACTTCACATTTAAAAAAGCCTGGAAGGTTTACTTCCAAGCTTTTTAAGATGATTGCTGAATCTGACCTACTTCTTCAATAAATGCGGCTGTTTGCTGCAAGCCATCCTGAAAATGATGGGTAGCGGAAATAAACAGCTTCTCTTGATCGGGGTGCTTCAAGAGCTTTTCCACCTTACTGATCCCTTTTTCAAAGGAAGCAAGACCTGTCTTTAATTGTTGATCGGCCTTTTGATAAGCGGCTGGAACTTCTTGATGATCCAGCCCTTTTTGAATCACACGATCAAATGCTTTCGTCGCTTCTGTCAATTTTTTATTTGTTTGGATCTTTCCATGTCCATCTGAGATAAACTGATCGGTCATATTTTCATATGCTTTATTTAACTCATCCATATAAGACTGCACCCATTGTTCATAAGCAGCTTCTTTTGTGTCTTGCTTTGAAGGCGGCTGACCTGCTTGCTGACAGGCTGCTAGTAATGTCAAAGTTAGGATAAATAGCAGCACCAAATGTGATTGTTTTTTCATACAGAGCCTCCATTTCTTCATCCCATTCGTTCATATCGGTCAAATATAAGCATCCTTTACCACATAAGATTTCTTTTATTGTAACAGACAAGCTCGTGTCACTTCTGTGATTTATGAGTAAATGGATGAAAATACGTCAAAGGATCCACATTTCCCTGTCATTTCCCAATACAACCAATAGACGACGAGACATACGTATTTGGTTTCAATGAATTCATCTTTATGATGTAGCGGCGTCTTTTTACATTGCATTCCTGCTTGATAAGAGATCCAGCGGCTGCTCTGCCGCTGGCTTTTGACTAATATCTGTTACGAAGCTCCCTTAATATAAAATCGTATACGAGATTGAGCTGCTGTTCCTTTGGATACAGCATAAATTCTTGTTTCTTCGGAAGACCACCATCAAGACGATCTTGAAATTTCGTTCGGAGATATGCTGTCCGGTGCACCTGACTCTCAAATGATTTATATGAGACATCAAGTTTGACGGTTTGCTCATTTGTAAAGGTGACCACCGTGTCTCCGAGGGATGATTCTTGGAAGGTATGAATGTATTTGTGGGAGATCCAGCCGCACTGAGGACGGTTGGATGAATAAGTTGGGAAGAAATACAGATGATTGGATGAGTCAATCACAATTGGAGGTTTATGAGATATTCCTGTTACTTCGTATGTTCCCGCCTTTCTGCCTGCATAGCTTGAGCCGAAGAATCTGCAGCTGCGTTCAATAATTTGCAGGGGCTTTAATTCAACGTAAAAGCTTGTCTCTCTTTCTATGACTTTTGAATATACTCTTTTTCCTTCTTCAACTGGAAGGACCGCCATTGTTGTTTGATTAATGACGTATGAATCTAAAGGTGTTTCACTAATTCCTGACACTTCATTTCCTCCTGTGTTAATATTTGGTTATTTAAGATACTATTAATCTATCACCAACATATAAGAAACGACAGGATTTTTTCAAAATTTATTAAAAATCATCTTTTTATCATATTTTTTAGTCCATTCGATCTATCGAAAAGCCATTTTTAAAGATATATCACATCCTGTCGATTGGACAAGAGATGTCGATTCTGCTCAAAAATAAATTGTCTAAAAATTATAAATTCTTGTTGATTTTTTCTCCGCCAATCCATATACTATAAAAAAGGCATCGGGGGGATTCTTTATGAAAGAGAAAAAAACGTATGCTGAGCTCATGAAGTCCCGCAACACCCAAAAAACCGAAGAAAACGGCGTCACCATTTTAGACATCTATATTCAAATGGTTTTAGATGAGGCGCTTTATAAACAGCGCTTAACCTTCCTAAGAGAAGAGATTGATAAGGCACTGGATCAGCGTGATGAAAAGCGATTCAATGACCTGTCAGCTCAATATGCAGAACACTGCTTACATCAATCATGATGATTTTACTTGCGGCAAAGAGACAGCAACTCGTCTCTTTACCGCAAGTTTTTTGTTTATCCATTTAAAATGGTCCCGCCATTCACATGCAGCATTTGTCCATTCATATAAGATGAGTCTTCGCTCGCTAAAAATAAATAACTTGGCGCAAGCTCTACTGGCTCACCAGGACGTTCCATTGGGACATCTCCGCCAAATTCAGAGACTTCTTTTTCCGTAAAGGTTGAGGGAATCAGCGGTGTCCAAATAGGACCGGGAGCTACTCCATTCACTCTAATCCCTTGTTTAATGAGCGATAAAGATAATGATCTCGTAAAGGTTACGACCGCCCCTTTTGTGGATGAATAATCGATCAATGTTTCATGCCCTTTATAGGCGGTGACAGAGGCTGTATTAATGATACTGCTTCCTTTTTTTAAATGAGGAAGAACAGCCTTTGTTAAATAAAACATGGCAAAAATATTCGTTTGAAACGTCCGAAGAAGCTGATGCGAGGTAATTTGCTCAATGCTTTTTTGCGGATGCTGTTCCCCGGCGTTATTCACCAAAATATCAATGGAACCGAAGGCATCTTTTGTTTTTTTGACGACCTCATTTGAAAAAGCCTCATCCCCTAAATCACCTGCAATTAAGATGACACGGCCTCCCGCTTTCTCAATATAGTCCTTCGTCTCCTCGGCGTCACGATGTTCACTTAAGTAAACAATGGCGACATTGGCACCTTCTTTCGCAAATAAAACAGAAACTGCTCTTCCAATCCCGCTGTCTCCACCTGTCACAATGGCTGTTTTTCCTGCTAACTTTTTATCCTGCACCTCACGATCAAAGACAGGTCTAGGATTCATTTTATATTCAAGACCCGGACGTTCATTTTGGTGCTGAGGCGGCAATGTTTTCTTCGGCTGCTTTGTTGACACGTTAGTCCACTCCTTCCTTTTATCTTGTTTATTTTTATGTGCTGGCGGCTTTTTTATGTATGGCGCCCCTGTTTCCTTTCAGATGTATGATTTTCAGCATTGTGGAAAAATTATACACAATAAGTCAATGGAGGCGACAACATGGAACAAGAACATAAAGGAATGGAACAGGCAAAATCGTTATGGCTGGCGGACAGTCAGAAACATTCTTTTCCTGCTGTCAGTGAAGATCTCACAGCAGATGTGATTATTGTCGGCGGCGGTATTACCGGTATCGCTGCGGCGTTTGAAATGACAGAGCGAGGACTAGATGTGATCATCATCGATGCCGAACAATTGCTGCAAGGCACAACCGGACACACAACGGCTAAAATCACCTCACAGCATGATGTATACTATTATGAGCTGATTCAACAAATTGGGATGCCAAAAGCACGTTTGTATGTAGAAGCAAATGAGAAAGCAAAAGACCTCATTCAAGCTCGTATTAAAGAGCACGACATTGATTGTCAGCTAGAGATAAAAGATGCTTACCTTTATACAAAGGAAGAAAGCGGTGTAAAAAAGTTAAAGAAGGAATTAGATGCCTACAAACAGCTTGGTATTGACCGGGAATGGAAAACAAAGCTTCCTTTTGACGCTGACATTAAAGCAGCCCTTGCGATGACCAATCAGGCACAGTTTCATCCCCTTCATTATCTCAATGCGCTAATCGACAAGCTCCTAGAGCGAGGTGTACGTATCTTTGAACAAACAACCGCTGTTGATGTAAAAGAAGGGAACCGGCCTGCTGTCGTCACAAAAAGCGGACATCATCTGACAGGGCGCTATGTCATTTCATGCTCACACTTTCCTTTTTATGATGGAAAAGGACTTTATTTCACCCGAATTCATCCAGAGCAATCCTATGTCGTAGCAGCTAGAACAACCAAATCACTCCCAGACGGAATGTATTTAGGAATTGACCAGCCTGCTCACTCTTTAAGAACGGCAGAATGGCACGGTGAAGAAGTAGTCCTCATCGGAGGAGAAGGCCATAAAACAGGACAAGGCGGAGATGAATCCGCTCACTATGAAGGACTAGAAACGTTTGGAGATGCCACCCTTGGAATAGAAGAAGTGCTGTATCGCTGGTCGACACACGATATGGTCACAATGGATCAAATCCCTTACATTGGCCGCCTGACCAAACACCACCAGAATATCTTTGTAGCAACCGGCTTTAGAAAATGGGGCATGACCACAAGCCACGTCGCAGCCACTCTTATCGGTGATTTAATTGAAGGAAAATCGAATCCATATGAATCAATCTTTACGCCATCAAGACCTGTTACTGACTCTTTCGTCAAAGATTTCGTTAAAGAAAATGCCAATGTCGCTGCCAAGCTGATCAGTGGTAAATTCAAACGAACTGATCAAACAATCGATGATTTAAAACCAGGCGAGGGCGGCATTATCTCGTATGAACATAAAAAGTGCGGCGCCTATAAATCAGAGGATGGGAATGTCTTTCTAGTCGATACAACGTGTACTCACCTAGGCTGTGAAGTGGCTTGGAATAATAGTGACCGCACTTGGGATTGCCCGTGTCACGGTTCACGTTTTTCCATTACTGGAGAAGTAGTAGAAGGCCCTGCTAAAAAACCACTAAAAAGGTCATATAAAGAACAGTGAAATTTCACTCGTCCCTCTTAAAAAAATCCAATATTATCCGATAAAAAACATAAAGTCTGATATTTGTGATGATTATAGGGGGACAAAAACATTGTTATTTAAAAAAGAGAAAAAACCAAATAATACTGCTTTTTTTACACAGCAGGATGATGGAATAAAACGAATCAACTTTTCGGCCAATACAGACATCGCCAAACAAATCAAAATGATTGACCTGACGCAGCATGACCTATTGATATTAAAGCAGCTCAATCCAATTGTTCAGGATGACATCGCGCATATTGTTGATAAGTTTTATAAAAATTTAGAAGTCGAGTCTTCCTTGATGCATATCATTCAAGACAATAGTTCTGTCGATCGTTTGAAAAAAACACTCCGCATTCATATTAGCGAAATGTTTGCAGGTGTGATTGACGAAGCCTATGTGGCAAAACGCATTAAAATAGCGCAAGTTCATTTACGGATTGGACTCCAGCCTAAATGGTACATGGCAGCATTCCAAGACCTTCTGCTATCCATTATGGATTTATTCGCTAACCATATCCAAGATTTCAAAGAATATCAGACAGCGGTCAAAGCGACGACGAAAATTTTAAATTTAGAGCAGCAGCTTGTCCTAGATACATTCCAAAATGAATATTCTAAAATTCGTGATGAAGCAGAAGAGCAGCAGCAGGAGCTTCATACAAAAATCACGGAGACTTCAAATTCGCTTGCTTCGCTCTTCTCAAACACAACAAGTGCAGTCGACAAGCTTGTCTCAAAATCGGATGAGATGGCGGATATGTCACAAGCTGGAACACAAATTTCAGCACAGGTCGAAGAAAAATCAATCGGCGGTAAAAAAGAATTAGAAATTCAGCAAACACAAATGAACCAAATTGATGGCAGCATGACAAAGATTGAAACAGAAATTAAGCGCCTTGAAGAAATCGCCAAACAAATTGAACAAATCTTTGGGATTGTCACAGGCATTGCAGAGCAGACGAACTTGTTATCTTTAAATGCTTCAATCGAATCTGCACGAGCAGGTGAACATGGAAAAGGCTTTGCTGTCGTTGCAAACGAGGTACGCAAATTATCAGAGGACACCAAGAAAACGGTTTCAACTGTATCTGAACTTGTCAACAATACGAATTCACAAATCGCCATTGTTTCTCAGCACATTGCGGACGTGAATTTACTTGTGACAGACAGTAAAGAAAAAATGACACAAATCAATTCACTCTTTGATGATATCGTCAGCAGCATGAACTTAAGCAAAAACCAAAACGGAAAAATTGAAATTGACCTTCAGACCTTCCTTAACGAATTGAAGGAAGTCAAACAAACGGTGTCTCAAGTCGCAAGTTCTGTCGAATCCTTAACAAGCCTGACAAATCGCTAATACAGCCTTTTTTCTTCTGCTTTAGTATAATAGAAGAAAAGATAGAAAAGGCGGGATTTGATTGACAACAATTTGCCTAGTCAGACACGGGGAAACAGATTGGAATGCAGCGAAACGAATTCAAGGACGAACAGATATCCCTTTAAACGACACAGGTAAATGGCAGGCTGAACAAACTGGACTTTACTTAAAGGATGTCCATTGGGATGTTGTCATTTCCAGTCCACTAACAAGGGCAAAAGAAACGGCACACTTGATTTTAAATCATGTCCATGCACCACTTGTCATCATGGATGATTTTATAGAACGAGATTATGGTGACGCTGAAGGCATGTCGTTTGAGGAGCGTCAAAAGCTGTTTCCAGATAAACAATATCCAAATATGGAACCAATTGAGACGATTCAAAACCGAATGCTAGAAGGTATTGAGAAAGTCAGAGCCACCTATCCAGATCAACATGTCCTGATCGTGGCTCACGGCGCTGCTATCCATGCTTTACTCACCACTTTGGCTGATGAACATATGGGTCTACAGAACACGAGACTTGTTAATGCTTGCTTAAATTATGTGGAATGGTCAGATGGTAAATGGAAGGTCCGTGATTACAACGTGGTCAGCCATTTAACTCAATCCGCCCCTTCTTAAAGAGCCTGTTATCTTAGCAGGTTCTTTTTTATGGCAAAAACAATGATAAAATAATATTTTTTTATATCGAAATTCGAAATAGATGCTAGACGATTCTACCTATTTTATGGCTTTTCGGGTATCGAATATTTAACCGGAAATGGATCATGAGAAAAAAAGCACACTCCCTTTTTAATAGATCATCGCTAAAATGATAGAATAAACATATTTTACCACCAGTTCCAAGTGACTTAATTCCCCAATTTTCGCTAGGACTTTCACAAAAATTCGGGTCTACTCTTATTTGCCTACTTCCCTTAAACTGAATATACAGAATAATCAAACGGATCATTCTTATAGACTACGGATGATTATTCTGAAATAAGAAAAAGGGATGTGGAATGTGCGTGAAAAAGAAAAATGTGATGACAAGTGTTTTATTGGCTGTCCCTCTTCTGTTTTCAGCAGGGTTTGGAGGCTCCATGGCAAATGCCGAGACGGTCTCCAAAACAGATAGTGAAAAAAGCTATATTGTTGGTTTTAAAGCCTCTGCCACCACAAACAGCTCTAAGAAACAAGCTGTCATTCAAAATGGTGGAAAACTAGAAAAACAATACCGCCTCATTAATGCTGCACAAGTGAAAATGTCCGAACAAGCTGCCAAAAAACTTGAACATGACCCTAGCATTGCTTACGTAGAAGAAGATCATAAAGCAGAAGCATATGCACAAACCGTCCCTTATGGAATCCCTCAAATCAAAGCTCCAGCTGTACACGCTCAAGGTTATAAAGGTGCTAATGTCAAAGTAGCTGTCCTTGATACTGGAATCCACGCTGCACACCCTGACTTAAATGTTGCAGGCGGTGCGAGCTTCGTCCCTTCAGAGCCAAATGCCACCCAAGACTTTCAATCACATGGAACTCACGTAGCTGGAACCATTGCTGCCCTTGATAACACAATTGGTGTTCTTGGGGTCGCTCCAAGCGCTTCCCTATATGCTGTGAAAGTATTAGACCGCAATGGCGACGGACAATACAGCTGGATTATTAGCGGTATTGAATGGGCTGTGGCCAATAACATGGATGTCATCAATATGAGTTTAGGCGGAGCAAGCGGTTCAACAGCACTTAAAAATGCCGTTGATACAGCAAACAACCGCGGAGTCGTTGTTGTTGCCGCCGCAGGTAATTCAGGCTCTAGTGGCTCTAGAAGTACAGTTGGCTATCCAGCCAAATACGAGTCTACAATTGCTGTTGCCAATGTAAACAGTAACAATGTCAGAAACTCATCTTCTAGCGCAGGTCCTGAATTAGATGTTTCTGCACCTGGTACTTCTATTTTAAGTACAGTGCCAAGCAGTGGATACACTTCTTATACTGGAACATCTATGGCGTCTCCTCATGTAGCAGGAGCAGCAGCGCTTATTCTTTCTAAAAACCCGAACCTAACAAATTCACAGGTTCGCCAGCGCTTAGAAAATACAGCGACACCGCTTGGTGACTCATTCTATTATGGAAAAGGGTTAATCAACGTTCAAGCTGCTTCTAACTAACCAAGTGTGATAAAAAAATCCGGCTGATCCAGCCGGATTTTATTTATTACTGCTTTTTCGGCGTTTTCTCTTTTTCCGCCGCTTTTTCCATATCCATGATTCTCTCCATCATGGTTGGGTGTCCATAGCGGAAGATCTTCACTAAAAACGGTGGATTTACCTGGGACAGCCCTGATTTTGCAAGCTTTTGAAAAGACGTTACGCCTGCCTCCCCGTCTTTTGTCATGTTCACCGCATATTCGTCGGCTGCCCGTTCTTGATGCCTTGACACTGCATTTGTAAAAGGTGAAGCTGCAAAAGACAGCATCGATACGATGATTAAAAGAAGCGGAAGAGCAGCAATGTCGTGTGACACCTTGAGACGAAATGTGGCTGCTCCTTTTTGATAAAGATAAAAATAAAGACGGTCGATCGCAAATAATCCGGCCAATGACAGCACTAAATATCCTGCTAATCCAATATAGACATGTTTCATGACGTAATGTCCCATTTCATGCGCCATGATAAATAAAATTTCTTGGTCTTTCAGCTTTTGCAGTGTTGTATCCCATAAGACAATACGCTTATTTTCACCAATTCCTGTGACATAAGCGTTCATCGTATTCGTTTTCTCAGACATATTGACCTCATATACATGATCTGCCGGAATATGCGCTTTGTCTGCCAGCGTTAATATTTTCTTCTCTAGAGCTTGATCCTTTAGTGGATAAAAATTGTTATATAACGGATCAATGACGACCGGTTGTATAAAGAAGAGAAACAGCGTAACTGGGACTGTCAAACACCACGCATACAGCCACCAGCGTTTTCTTCTCTTTTGAATCAGCCAAAAGAACACAATAGCACAAAGGGAAAGAAGCGGATATTGAATCCAAAAATCCAGTGTTTGATCTTTCAACCAGCTTGCCGTACTTTGTGCAGATACTCCGTAGTGCAAAGAAAGCTGATAGCCAATCCACTTAATTGGCAATGAAATGATCATTGTTAGAAGTGACAGCACAAACACATACACAAGTTTGCTTAAAAACTTGAAACGAGCTGCTGCCAAGCTCCAGTCTGCTATTTTCCGTGAATACCCTGAAATGAGCAAAAGGAAAAAGACATACCAATCTAATGGGATGGTGATGAAATACAGCAGATTCCGTATATTCGAGAAATTCTCGCTGATCACAAGCTCATGACTTGTCATAAAGGTATGCGGATCTGCACTTGTCCCTTTTACACTTTCAGGTACCGATGAATCTCCCATTAGAAACAGATACGAATAAATAAAAAGACCGTACAATATGTATGCTACTGTTGCAAGAGCCATCCATTTACGTACTCGCACAGGTCAGCCTCCTTTCCATCCCTCTCTCTATTCTAGTCACGCATTTTTTCGTTTAGAACCTGTCTCATGTGGCTCCATCATAGCATGCCCCATCAGAAAAAGCTTTCGCGAAAAAAATGATTATGCGACTCAAAAATCGGAGAAGCTACATGTAAAACAGTAAGTTGGAGGATCAAAATGAAGAAAATCCTTGCAGGAGTTGTGATTTTTGGACTTTTATTAATCACCTTCTTTTATGTGTTCAGCCGGACGAGCGAAATCTTTGATGAGAATCGAGCTGAAAAATTGCTGCTCTCACCTGCGAATGAATCCATCTCTTATGAAATAGATGATAAGGACACAGTAGAAGATTTAATTGAAGAATTAAATAAAGGCAAACAAACAAGCAATCATCTCAAGAAAAATTTAAAAAAGCCCGATTATATCGCCAAGGTGATGTTCGGACGCACAAACGGCACCACCTTCCAGCTTTGGACCAACCGATCACAGGTCGTTTTTTTAGTTGATGGAACGTTTTATGAACTGAATCAAAAACAGTCGAATTCTTTTCAGAGACAGTTAAAAGAAGCCATTCAAAAGAGCTAAAATGATCTTTGAAAGAAAACCTTGAATTGCGAGGATTTGTCTACATGCTAAGGGAGTCTCCTCATCAGAGACTCCCTTTTTTTATTTACTTTCTTCTGCTTGATACTTTTCTCTTAGCGCTCTTCTTAAAATTTTACCTGTTGTGTTTTTAGGAATATCATCTATGAAATGGATCGTTTGGGGCTGCTTATATTTTGCTAAATAGCGTGAACAATGTGTGATGATGTCTTCTTGATTGATGTGAGCATGTTTCTTAGGGGAAATGTAACAGACGACTGCCTCTCCCGTGTTCGGATCTGGCACACCGATGACAACGGCTTCTGCTACAGCTTCATGTTGATAGAGTACTTCTTCTACTTCTCTTGGATAAACATTATAACCGCCAACAAGAATCATATCCTTTTTCCGATCGACAATATAAATATATCCTTCTTCATCTCTTCTCGCCAAATCGCCAGTATACAGCCAGCCGTCTCTTAGTGCAGCTTCTGTATCTTCTGGCATTTGATAATAGCCTTTCATGATGTTTGGCCCTTTTGCTATCAGCTCTCCGACTTCATTTGGACCGACTTCTTCTCCTAGTTCATTCACAATTTTATTCTTCACATTCATAATGTCAGTCCCGACAGAACCTGGTTTTCTTTTTCCGTCAAGAGGATTGAATGCAGTCACTGGAGAAGCCTCTGATAGCCCATAGCCCTCAAGGACCGTAACACCGAATTTTTTCTCAAAGCCATGGAGTAAGGCAACAGGCATTGAGGCACCACCTGATATACAGATCCTCACGGATGACATCGCTTCCTCATGCCCCTCCTGGCGGTACAAATAGTTATACATGGTGGGCACTCCAACAAATAGCGTTGGCTTCTCTTTTTCCATCATGCGCAAAAGCTCTGACGGGCTGAAATGCGGCAAGACATAAATCGTCGCACCATGAATCAACGGCGCATTCATACAGACTGTTAAACAAAATACATGGAACATTGGCAAAGCGGCAATAACCTTGTCCTCTTTATCAATCGATAAATACTCAGCGACATCTCTGGCATTTGAATAAAGGTTGAAATGAGTCAGCATGGCACCTTTTGGTTTTCCTGTCGTGCCAGATGTAAATAAAATAACAGCAGTATCATCTGGCTGAATGGAAGGATGTACGTTTTCATTCGCAGCACCTGACACAAGTTTTCCAAAGAAAACAAGTCGATCAGATACTTCCTTGAAGCTTGATCTGCACGCCGATTCATTTTCTGCACAAATAATGACTCTTTCAATGGACGGAAGCTGCTCATACACCTGCTCGTAAACTGGCAGAAGCTGTTCAGGCGCCACAATACCTTTCACATCGCCTGTGATGAGCATATATCCAATTTCACTAGGTGTATACGTTGGGTTAATAGGTACAACGACAAGCCCTGCCTTTAATGCGCCAAAAAAAGAAATGACAAAATGCGGTGAATTTCCTAAAATAAGCGCGATATGATCCCCGGCTTGAAACCCTTCGTTGACTAATCCATCTGCAAAACGCTCGATACTTGTCATCAGCTCTCGATAGGTCCACTTCTTTCCTTCAAAGATCAGTGCGATATTTTCTCCCTTCGTCATCGCCGTCTGCTGAAGATTTTTGATCAAATCCATTCTCCCACCCCTTACATGTCATCAATGAATGAATGACCATTCATTTTATGGCCGAACATTCCTCCTTTCTATTATAATAGACAATCGAAAAAATCCACAAGATCAAATGTAAATCGCTTTCATTTCCTTCAATCAAAAAAGCACTGCTATCTCTAGCCGTGCTTTCCCGCAATTAATAAATCAAATCAAGAAAATCCTCTTTTGATACGTTGCCGAAATAGTGGCGCATATCCATATCTTCTAAGACATCACTGATCGTTTTACGATCATATTGCTGTCCGATGAGCCGCTTCTCAATATCGGCAATATCCCCTACGCCAAAGAAATCACCAAAGATTTTGCAATCCTGGATCATCCCTTTTTTCACTTCTAATCGCAAATCAATGGAGCCTGCAGGGAATCTCTTAGAATGCTGCAAATTAAATTTCGGTGAACGGCCGTAGTTCCATTCCCATTTTTGATAGCGATCTCTAGAAATTTCGTGAATCTTTTCCCAATCCTTTTCAGTCAGGCGATATTGAGGCACGTCCCCATTTGTATCAAAAATGTAGCTTAAAAGAATTTTTCTAAATTCTTCTGTTGTCATTTTTTGATCCATCAGTTCACTAATATTGGCAACCCTGCTTCTAATCGATTTGATGCCTTTTGATTCAATTTTTTCTTTTTTCACATTTAAAGCCGAAACGACATGTTCAATTTCTGAATCAAATAGAAGTGTGCCATGGCTGAAAATACGTCCTCTTGTTGCGAACTGGGCATTTCCAGAAATTTTGCGTCCATCTGCCATGATGTCATTTCTGCCGCTCAATTCAGCTTTAACGCCCAGCTTTTCAAGCGCTTTGATGACTGGCTCTGTGAACTTTTTAAAGTTATGGAAGCTGTCTCCATCATCTTTTGTGATAAAGCTGAAGTTTAAGTTCCCTTTGTCATGGTAAACTGCACCACCGCCGGATAAGCGGCGCACGACTTTGATTCCGTTGTCTTCCACATACTTTGTGTTGATTTCTTCTATTGTATTTTGGTTCTTTCCGATAATGATCGACGGCTGATTGATGTAAAACAGCAAATATGTTTCTTCTGGATCTAAATATTTTAAGCAATATTCTTCAATTGCCAAATTAATCATTGGATCATAATGTTGTTCGTTATCGATAAACAGCATCTCTATCTTCCTTCCTTGTTCCATCTAAGCCCTGAATGGGCAAGCTGTATACTGCCAGTATATAACGCCTGTGCTTCATTGACTAGGTCTTTATGACGACCAAAATGGGGCAGATGGGTGATGATGAGTTCCCCAACATTTGCTTCCTTTGCAATCTTTCCTACTTCCGTACTGTTCATATGTCCAGCACCTGATCCATCTTGTCCAGCGTAAAAATTGCTTTCGGCAATGAGCAGATCTGCCCCCTTGCTAAATGGAATAAATGCCTCCTGATAGCTTGAGTCTGCTGTATACACGACCACAGCATCTTCTGCCTGAATTCTCATCGCATAGCATTCTGCTGGATGAACCGTTTTCAAAAAATCAATTTGAAAGGGTCCGAGTTGAATCCCTTCTTCCGGCTGATAAGGCTTTGCCTTTGTATGTACATCATCAGAAAGCCGTCCAAATGCTTCTTGATCACCAGTATGTCCATAGATCGGAAGCGGGCCGCTGCTTTTTCCTAAATGATATCCCACTAGCTTCGCATATTGGAGTGGTCCGATATCTGCAATATGATCGTGGTGATAATGAGAAAGGAGAACAGCATCTAGTTCTTCTATATCAATGTATTGCTGAAGCTTTGAAAGAACACCGCTTCCGCAGTCTACAAGAAGACGAAAGCCATTTGATTCAAAAAGGTAGCCTGATGTCGCTTCACCAGCTGCCGGAAACCCTCCATAGCATCCAATTATGGTTAATTTCATCGTCATTTTTCCCTCCTTTTCTAAAAATCCCCTTCTTACAATATACCCATTTTTCATGAAAAAAGCATTCTTCCTGCCTATTGTTACAAAACAGATTGACAATTATTAATCTGTTATAATACAATAATAGCAACAAAACGTATAGGAGGATGACAAATGCTAGGAAAAATCACAGAGTTTTTTAGAAATTTGCCCTCAAAAAAATGCACAAAATGTGGAAATGATTTAATGGAACAGCACGAGTGTTATGGTAATGAATGTGAGGAATGCTCACAAGTAAGTTATCTTAAATAAGGAAATAAATTGAATAAAAAAGCACTTTTTTCCTCCTTCGTCAGTTGGAGTCAAAAGTGCTTTTTATTTTTTCTGAAAAATAGGTAAAAAGGTAAAACCCCTGTCACAAAAGGGTTTTTTAGTATTTTCATATGATGAGTTTTAGTTCTGAAGACACTTTTTATTGACTAAAAGCAATGAAGAGGGTTCTAAATGTCTATTTTTTCTAACAATTTTGTATTTTCTTAATATAATTTTATCGTGGACGAACCTCTTTAATTTTAGTTATACTTTAATTCATATATTAAAACTTAATATGATGGGAATATTCCTTTAATGAATATGTTAGGGAGGAAATCTATGAAAAAATTAAAATTTGGATTGGCTACTCAAATCCTAATCGGTCTTATTCTCGGTGTCGTTGTTGGGGCAATCTTTTTCGGTAACCCAGGTGTCGAGACATACTTAAAACCAATTGGAGACTTCTTCTTAAGACTCATCAAGATGATTGTCATACCAATTGTCGTATCCAGCTTAATTTTAGGTGTTGCAGGTGCGGGTGATGGTAAAAAAGTAGGGAAACTAGGTTTTAGAACCATTCTTTATTTTGAAATTATCACAACATTTGCGATTGTCCTTGGTCTTGTCCTTGCAAACTTTGTACAACCTGGTGCAGGCGTTGACTTTGGACATGCAGAAAAACAAGATATTAGCCAGTATGTTGAAACGGAAAAAGAGCAAAGCAGCAAATCAGTTGCTGATACGTTCCTTCATATCGTTCCAACGAACTTCTTCCAATCATTGGCGGAAGGTGATTTGCTTGCGATTATTTTCTTCACTGTGCTATTTGCACTTGGCGTTTCAGCGATTGGGGAACGCGGTAAACCAGTGCTCGCCTTCTTCGAGGGTGTATCACATGCCATGTTCCATGTCGTCAATGTTGTGATGAAAGCTGCACCATTTGGTGTATTTGCACTCATTGGTGTGACCGTATCAAAATTTGGTCTTGAATCTCTTATTTCATTAGGTAAGCTTGTAGGTCTTGTTTATTTTGCGCTCGCTCTCTTCCTTATCGTTGTATTCGGAATTATCGGAAAGATGATTGGCGTCAATATTTTCAGATTTCTTGCTTACATGAAAGACGAAATGCTTCTTGCCTTTAGTACATCCAGCTCTGAAACAGTTTTACCAAGAGTCATGGATAAAATGGAGCGCATCGGATGTCCAAAAGGCATTGTTTCGTTCGTTATCCCAATCGGTTATACATTTAATCTGGACGGCTCCGTCTTGTATCAAGCCATTGCTGCACTTTTCCTTGCACAGGTATATGGCATTGACCTTACGATCGTCCAGCAGCTTACACTAGTTCTTGTGCTGATGGTTACATCTAAAGGAATGGCTGCCGTTCCTGGTACTTCATTTGTTGTATTACTCGCGACATTAGGAACGATCGGTGTACCTGCTGAAGGTCTTGCATTTATTGCAGGTGTGGACCGTATCATGGATATGGCGCGGACAGTTGTAAACTTAACAGGAAATGCACTTGCAGCTGTTGTCATGTCTAAATGGGAAGGGCAGTATGACCCTGAAAAAGGACATCGTGTGATGACTGGACAAGAGGCACCTGAGCCAACACAGCTTTCAAGCTAATCAAAAAGAACCCCATCTATCAGGGGTTCTTTTTTTATGCTGTGATTAATGGTGATTGAACATAGTAGTAAAGGAGATCCGCTGTATGGATAAGTGAATCTTCATGTGTTCTTTCAAAAGCATGCGAGGAGTCTATACCAGGACCAATCAGTCCATGAATAATATCATGCCCTGCTCTAATGGCTGCTGATGCATCAGAGCCATAATAAGGGTAAATATCAAGGCGGTAATCAATGTTGTTCTCTTCTGCTAATGCAGCTAAATGCTTGCGTAATCCATAGTGATAAGGGCCGCTCGAATCCTTTACACAAATCGATACACTATATTCATCTGTTGATTGACCGTCACCGATCGCACCCATATCTACAGCTAGATATTCCACTGTTTCTTCTGGAATATTCGAGTTGCCGCCGTAGCCAATCTCTTCATTATTGGAAATTAAGAAATGCGTCGTATGCGGCAATGTGATCTTTTCCTTTTGAATCCGGTGGATGAGACGCAAAAGCAGCGCAACACTTGCCTTATCATCAAGATGTCTTGATTTAATAAACCCTGAAGACGTCACTTCCACTCTCGGATCAAATGAAATAAAGTCCCCTACTTGAATGCCAAGTGCTTTGATATCGTCTGCATTTTTCACCTTTTCATCGAGACGAATCTCCATATTTTCTTGATTTCGTTTCGCTTTTCCAGCATCCGCATAGACGTGTACGGATGTTTGATGCATAAGAATGGTCCCTGTGTATGTATGGCCTGATGCTGTTTCAATTTCACAATATTCGCCTTCAATTGAGTTATATTGAAAGCCTCCAATAAGTGCAAGGCGAAGCCGTCCATTTGATTTAATTTCCTTAACCATCGCACCGAGCGTATCAACATGCGCTGTCAGCATGCGGTGTTCTTTGTCATCTGTCCCTTTGATGGTGGCAATTAATCCGCCTTTTCGATTTCGTTTTGTCTCAATATTCAAATCTTGTAAAAAACGCTCAACAAAGCCGATCACTTTTTCTGTATTGCCTGATGGACTTGGGATTGATACGAGCTTTTGAATCAGCTGAACGGTTTCGTTTACTTCAGTTGTCATTCGGCATTTTCCTCCTTTGTCTGAAAGCAATTCCTTCCATGTATGCCTTTTTCAGCATCTCTTCTTAAAATATATCGCTTCAGGTTCGAGATGTCTAATTTCAAATGAAAAATCCTTCCTCTATAAAGAGAAAGGATTCATAGATTAAGCTTCGTCGTGTTTCATTTTTCTTACGTTCCAAGCAAAGTATGCTGTTGTTGCTGCCATCATGATGATCGCAACTGTTCCAAGGATCGCTGCTTGGTGCCATAAATAGCTGTCATCACCGCTTGCAATGATCGTTCTAAATCCGTTGATGGTATACGTCATTGGAAGCAGACTATGAATGACTTGAAAGAATTTCGGCACAAGCTCAAGCGGGAATGTACCAGCACTTGCTGCGAGCTGAAGAACCAAGATAATAACGGCAATGAAGCGTCCTGGGTTCCCCATAGTCGTCGCCAGCAGCTGAATGATCGCTAAGAATGTCAGACTGACGATAATCGCAAAGAGATAGAAGCGCCAGAGGCTTTCCACCTCAAGACCAAGCCCAAAGATGAGCATGGAGCTTGCAATAACTGCTTGCAGGATACCGACAAAGAGAAGCACACTATATTTACTGAAAAACCATTCAAACGCATTTCTAGGGCGTCCAGCAGGGTCTTTCATTGGGAATACAACAGTGAGCATGAGAGCCCCTACAAAGAGTCCCATCGATAAAATATAAGGTGTGAGCCCTGTACCATAATTATCGATCTTTTTCGCTGTATCATTTTCTGTTTTCACGGGACTCGCAATCATATTGTAATTGTCTTGACCCGCATCAATTTCTCCTGTTTCATCAGCGGCACTTTTTAATTTATCAGACAGCTTACCTGTACCGCTCTTTAAATCTCCCAATCCTTTATCGAGTGATTTTGAACCTTCAGCAAGCTTAGATGTGTTGCTTTGGATATTCGTTGAACCACTTTCCAGCTTATTTAACGCTGCACTAAGCTGGCTTGAACCATTCGCAAGCTTATCTGCACCGCTTTTCGCTGTATCAAGCTTTCCATTTGCTGTTTGCAGACCATCTTGTAATTGGCCTTGACCTGTTTGGAGCTTCAGTGCACCTTGATACAATTTATTCGTACCAGATGTCATTTGATCAATCGCATTTTGTATCGCGACTGTAGACGTGTACAGCTGTTCCGTTTTCTTTGGCAGCTGTTTGACTTGCTGCAGCTGAGCTTTTGCAGAAGCAACCGCAGATTGAACCTCACTAGCATCAGGAAGTTCCTGCAAGGCCGCTAAGCTTTGTTCAAGTCCAGACAGATCAGGCAGTTCGATTTTAGGCAGACTGTCAAGCTGATCCATTGCCGCCTTTTTCTCTTCATCTGTCATTGAGCTGTTTTGGATGATGCTTTTTACTTTAGCATCTCGATTCGATAACGCTTCTTTTAATGAAGCCAGTTTTGTACTAAACGTTTTTGCGTCTTTTTTCACCTGATCAAGTTTAGGCGCCATCTTTTCAAGATTCGCTAATTCTGGTGACGACAAGACTTTTTCTACTGCTTCGATTTTTTCTGAAAAAGATTGTGCTTTGTTGTTTAGCTGCTCAATACCCGCTGTAAATTGCGGCATTTTAGAAGCGAGCTGCTGATGACCTTCGCGGCTTGTGTTTAGCCCTTCAGTCAATGTATCAATCCCTGTACCAAGCTCTCCAAATTTCTGATCGATGGTTTGATAGCCTGTTAAGAGCTGGCCAAGACCGCTGTCAAGAGATTGTATCCCTGTGTTCAGTTCACCCATTTTACCAGCAAACTGATGAACACCTTCGCTATAGGTTAACGTTCCCTCAGCCAATTTTGCTAGATTTTCTTTTAACTTGTTACTTCCATCTTTTGCATTTTTTGTTCCGTCATCAATTTTCTTCGCACCATCGCTTGCTTGATCTAAGCCTTTTGCAATCGTTTTGAAGTTATCAAAAATGACCTCTGCGTAATTTTTTGTGACTTCCTTTGAAACCGAATCTTTTAATTTGATAATGGCATTATTCGCAATTTGTGACGCCGCATAGTTGGCGCCTGGATTCGTATAATATTTCAGATTCGATTTTTTCGGATGTTTATCAAGGACTGTACTTGCATTTTTCGAGAAATCCTTTGGTATTTCCACGACGAGATAATAATCCTCGTTATTTAATCCCTTCAAGGCTTTTTCTTCACTATCGACAAAGTTCCATTTGAAATTATCATTTTTCTTTAATTCCTTCACTAAATCATCGCCGACATGCAGTGTTTTTCCGTCATAATGACTGCCTTCGTCCAAGTTGACAACCGCTACAGGCAATTGATCAACTGTACCATATGGATCCCAGTACGCTTTTAAAAATACGCCGCTGTAAATCAGCGGAATAAATAAGACAGCGAAAATCGGGATCAGTAGTTTTTTGCTCGTCACAATGTCTTTCCATTGATTCCGAATTAAATTCATTGCTGTTTTCCTCCCATAGATGAATGACTAAATTTAGAATTTGGTCATTTGAACTTAAAAAAAATTATGTTGCGGCTAAAAGTCCTTTGAGTACATAAAGCTCCAGCGACTCGGCCACCTCTTCTTTTGTTAAAGGCTCATATCGCTTTTCCCAATCAAAAATAAGTGCAATATATAGTTTCACCATCACAAATGCAGTCAATTCAGGATCACATGGCTTAATATCGCCTTTATCAATCGCTTCTTTTACTTTCGTTTTAATATAGCGAATGATCATTTGCTCCATCTTCTCAATCATTTCCTTGACCGCTGACGTGCCAAGCTCCGCATTTTCCTGAAAAATTTTGATTGTGAGCTGGTGGTTTTTTCGAAATTCCAATATTGCAAAGAGTGCTAAATGAAGGTTTTCAGAGAAACTTTTCTCCTCATCCATTGCTTCATCCGCAATTTTCCTCATCTCCATTAAAAGGGATGTAAAAATTTCATCGAACAGCTCTTCTTTGTTTTTGAAAAAGGTATAAATGGTTCCTTTTCCGACGTTGGCAAGCTTCGCCACAAGGTCCATTGTGGTGGCTTTATACCCGAATTGAGTAAATGCCTTCGTAGCCCCGTCTAAAATCATTTGTCTCCTATCAACACTCATGATCTCACTCCCAAAATGACTATTTGAACGTTTTGGTCATTAAGTACAGAAAGTAATATACCATATCCTTTTCTCCAGATGCAACAACTTTGTTCAGTTTTATGATTCACAACTCTTTTTGAATTATTCGAACATGAAAAACTCCCTTTCCTTGATAGAAAAGGGAGTTTGTTTTATGAAAATAGATAGGATACAGCCTCTGAAATGGCAGCTTTTCCTTGATCAATACAATCAGGGATTCCGACACCTTCAAAAGCAGCACCTGTGATATAAACACCAGGATATGATTGCTTAAACGTTTCTCGCATGTTCGAAATGGCTTTTTGATGACCGACGTGATATTGCGGCATGCTCGTCTTCCAGCGAGTCACTGTCGTCAGTTCTGGATCTGCTTTAATATCCATGATTTTCTTCAAATCTTCCAGCACAATGCTGACGATTTGATGGTCTGACTGCTCGACAATTGATTCGTCGCCAGCCTTCCCTACATACGCACGCAATAGCGTTTTTCCTTTAGGAGCTGTATGCGGCCATTTTTTGTTCGTCCACGTACAGGCTGTAATAGAGAAATCACTGTTTCTTGAGATGACAAAACCAGTGCCGTCATATTCATTATGAACATCCTCTTCTTTAAAACCGAGTGCAACCGTTGCAACAGAAGTAGATGTCATATCATGCAAGTACTCAAGCCCCGCTTCTTTTGGAAACATGGAATAGATCGATTGATGCGGAGTTGTCACAATGGCTGAATCAGCAAAAAGCGTTTGACCGCTGTCTAACTGCACACCGTAGCCCCCATCTGTTTTTTCAATCTGCTTCACTTTTGTCCCTTTATAAATCGTTGTCAGTTTGAGCTTGCTTTCTACTGCTTCAACAAGCGCTTGAAGTCCTTGATTGATCGTTTGGAACTGCCCTTGTTTTTTCGCTGTCACTTGCTGCGCTTTCGCATGCTGCTGTGATTTTTTCATCCCAAGAATCAAACTGCGATGCTTTTGTTCTGTTTGATAAAACTGCGGGAAGGTGGACATTAAGCTGAGACGGTCAATGTCACCTGCATAAATGCCTGATAGAAGAGGTTCGATTAAATTCTCAACTACTTCATCACCGACACGTCTTCTAAAAAATTCACCGAGCGACTGATCTTCTGTTTCCTTGCTTTTTGGCAAGACGAAATCCATTGCGGCTCTCGCTTTTCCTGCAACTGAAAAAAGACCGGTTGTGATGAATGGGCTGATTTGAGTTGGAATACCCATGACAGCGCCTTTTGGCATCGGGTGAAGGGTTTCATTGACTAGTACATACGCCTGCCCTGTTTCATTATTGACGAGCTGATCTGTGAGACCCACATCCTTCGCCAGCTGTGGTCCACTGACCTTTCTTTCTAAAAATGAATCAGGTCCACGTTCAATGATGTAGCCGTCTTTATATAATGTTTGGATTTTTCCACCTAGCCTAGGGCTCGCTTCAATAAGAGATATTTGAATGGGAAGACCTTTTTCTTCGACTTCCTTTTCCAAATAGAAGGCGGCGGCTAAACCAGTGATGCCACCGCCAATGATGACAAGGTGTTTTTGATTGTCATGCATAGGATCGCCTTCTTTTATATAATTACTTGCTTTCGTCAAGCTTCTTTAATACGACAGTTGCGAGGGCATCAATAAATGCTGGTTTCGCATTTGGCATTTCTGGTCGATAGTAGGCTGCACCGATTTCATCTGTCACGACTTTACATTCATAATCGTTGTCGTATAACACTTCAAGATGGTCAGCGACAAACCCAACAGGCACATATACGAACGTTTTATAGCCTTTTTGTTCGAATAGGTCCCGTGTTAAGTCTTGAACGTCTGGTCCAAGCCATGGATCAGGCGTGTTGCCTTCGCTTTGCCAGCCAATTTCATAATGTTCAATTCCTGCACCTTCTGCAATCATTTTGGCAGATTGTGCGAGCTGATCAGGATATGGATCTCCTGCAGCAATAATCTTTTCAGGAAGGCTGTGTGCAGACACAATGAGTACGGCTGATTCTCTTTCCTCTTCACTCATTGATGCATACGTATCCTTCACTTGTTTCACCCAATAGTCCACAAACTTCGGCTCATCGTACCAGCTTTCCACAGACGTCATCTTCAGATTGCCAAGCTTGTCTGCCTCATCTTGTGCACGCTTGTTATACGATTTCACGCTAAAGGTTGAAAAATGCGGCGCAAGAACAATACTCACTGCTTCTGTGATGCCGTCCTTGTGCATCTCTGCAACTGCATCCTCAATGAACGGCTCAATATGCTTTAAGCCAATGTAGACATGAAATTCAATGTCGTCTTGGATGTCGTTCAAATGATCACACAAACCATTTGCCTGCTGTTCAGTAATTTTTGATAAAGGAGAAATACCGCCGATTGCCTTGTAGCGATCCTTCAAATCTTGCAGCATCTCTGGCTCCGGCTTTCTGCCTCTGCGGATATGTGTATAATAACGCTCAATATCTTCTTCTTTATATGGGGTGCCATATGCCATGACAAGAAGTCCCATTTTCTTTTTCTCCACAACCAACACTCCTTCAGATCATTTGAAATAGTTTAGATGGATGATTTTTTATGTTTCGCTGAATAATCGTGAATAAAATCTGTCAGCTTCTTTAACGTATCTGGTGAAACATCTGGAAATACCCCATGACCTAAGTTAAAGATAAAGTGATCTGATTTCATTCCTTGATCTAAAATATCTTTTGCTCTCTCTTCAATGACTTCCCAAGGAGCAAGTAAGATAGTTGGATCAAGGTTCCCCTGTAACGTTTTTGTGAGCCCTTCTTTTCTTGCTTCGTCTACACTCATACGCCAATCTAGTCCAACCACATCAAGCGGCAGGTCATGCCAATCTTTCGCTAAATGGCTTGCACCAACTCCATACATGATCATTGGGACGTTTTCAGACTTCAGCTCTGTGAAAATTCGCTGCATGACAGGCTTAATGAATGTCCGGTAATCTGCTGCATTTAAAGCGCCAACCCATGAGTCGAAAATTTGAAATGCGCTGACCCCGGCTTTTACCTGCGCACGTATGTACGTGATCGTCATATCAGCTAACTTGTTCATGAGCAGCATCCACGCCTCAGGATCACTGTACATCAGCGCCTTTGTTTTATGATAATTTTTAGATGGACCGCCTTCAATCATATAGCTTGCCATCGTAAATGGTGCGCCAGCAAAACCGATAAGCGGAACATTCAGCTGCTCCTTCGTTAAAAGCTGAATGGTATCAAGCACATATGGCAGGTCTTCTTCAGGATGAAGTTCCCCAAGACGTTCAATATCTGCTTTAGATCGAATCGGTGCATCAATCACAGGTCCAATTCCATTTTTAATTTCTACGTCCACTCCAATAGCCGGAAGCGGGGTCATAATATCTTTATATAAAATAGCGGCATCTACACCATATTGTTCTACAGGAAGTCTTGTTACATAAGCACATAACTCTGGCTGATGCGTAATTTCAAATAGCCCGTATTTTTCTTTAAGGGCACGATATTCAGGCTGTGAGCGTCCTGCCTGTCTCATATACCACACTGGTACATGGTCTGTTTTTTCCCCTTTACACGCCTTTAAGAACGTGTCATTAAAAACCTTCGTTTTTCCCATTACCTTTCATTCCACCTTTCGCCTTATACTCTCTTTTTGTACAAGGCTCAAACCTGCTTTTACTATACCGTTTTTTCAAGGCACGGTATACTAAAGCGGCTCAATGTTCAAAAAATCGCCGAATATTAACGTCCAAAAGCCTCTGGCTTGACATATGGACTGCCTTCTCCTTCTTCTTGCGTTTGGGTATTATATGGAACAACCTTATACTCTGCATTTGAAAATACATTGGCATACGGCATTGTATAGCTGTCCACGCCTGTCACTGTGTCGATCAGCGTCTCGCTTCCATTTCTCTTTTCATAGATGCGGTATTCAATGCGTTTATCCTCCTGATTGTCCCAAGACAGCTCTAATGTAAACAAGCCTTTGATTTTAAACGCATAGCGAGCTTCAAATCCTGATAATCCCTCTAAATGGATGGGCGACTCGAGCTCTTTAATCCCCTCTGGTTTTTCAAACGTTTCATTGGTGATTTGAGCTGCTGTTAAAATATCTTTAAACAGCTGCACAGGGTATTGACTGCCTCCAGTTAAATAGTGGCTGTTATCTGTTTTGTCATACCCCATCCAAATTGCACCCGTTGTACTAGGCGTATAGCCGGCAAACCAAGCATCCTTTGTTGCACCTTTCACACCTGAATATGTGGTCGTACCTGTCTTACCTGCTAAATCTCCAGCGTATGAACCGCTCTGGGCTGTTCCGCCCTTGACGACTTGCTGGAGCATTCTTGTCATATTCCAAGCATTCTGCACACTAAATACTCGTTCTTGCTGACTACGATTCTTTTCTACAGTTTCTCCTTCATCATTGGTGATTTTTTGAATAAAGAAAGGCTTTTTATATACACCTTCATTTGCAAAAGTATGAAGGGCTCCAGCGATCTGTAATGGAGAAACTCCTTTTTCTAAACCGCCAAGTGCAATAGCTAAGCCTTTATCCGAGATATCTATCCCCATTTTCTCGAGATATGATTTCGACGTATCAATGCCCAGCTGGCTTAATGTCCACACAGCAGCGGTATTTTTACTTTTCATGAGGGCTTCCACCATTGTGACCCTGTCTTCATACTGCCCATCGTAATTCTTAGGTGAATAGCCGTCATAGCTTTTTTCTTTGTCTTCAAGCAGTGAATAAGGTCTGAATTTTTTCTCCTGCATTGCCGGGCCGTAGACTGCGATCGGCTTAAAAACAGATCCCGGCTGCCTAACAGCTGTCACCCTGTTGTAGCCTCTTGCCTGATATTCTCGTCCCCCGATGGCTGCTTTCACTCCACCAGACTCGTTATCAATGAATACGGCGCTGCCTTCCGGAGAACCGCTTTTTCCCGGGAAATAACGGTTGTTCTTCATCGCATCATAAGCGGTTTTTTGCAGATTCATATCAATCGGAACTGTAATGGTATAGCCGCCTTGAAGCAATTGTTCATGCGAAATGGCATACTCTGATTCTGCTTCTTTAATAATGAGATCAACATAGCTGTCCACCCAAGGCGTTTCTGATTTCTTTTTTAAATGAATGCCTAGTGTTCTCCCTTTTGCTTCTACTGTTTCTGTTGAAGACAAATATCCTTGTTCGTTCATTAAATTCAGGATGGTGTCCCGCCTCTGTTTATTTTTATCAGGGTGTAAAACAGGCGAGTAAGAAGATGGTGCCTTTGGCATCGCAGCGAGTGTGGCACCTTCGCTGACCGTTAAATCTTTCACATCCTTACTAAAATAATAATTGGCTGCTGCCTGAATACCATAAACACCATGGCCAAAGTAAAGCTGATTCAAATACATCTCTAGCAGCTTATCCTTTGAATAATCTCTCTCTAAATTAATGGCAATAATGACTTCTTTCGTTTTTCGAAGAAAGGTTTTATCATTTGTGAGAAAAATATTTTTTGCGAGCTGCTGGGTAATTGTACTGCCGCCCTCTACCTTCCCTCCTGCTAATATATCTCGATAAACCGCCCTTGAAATAGACTGTGCATCAATTCCGTGATGCTCATAAAAACGCTTGTCCTCGACAGCCACAAAAGCTTTTGCTACTTTATCAGGCACCTCTTTTAATGACACAGGGTCCCGATTTTCTGAATACATGCTTGTGAGTTCTTTTCCATTCTGATCAATGATTTTGGAGGAAGCGTGAAAAACAAGCTTCTTTTCATCTATGACATAATGTCCTAAAAATAAAATCGTCAGATAGCCAATGAATGAGAGTACGATTGTACTTCCTGCAATGACTAATGGAATGATTATCTTCTTTTTCTTCAAATTAGGTCACCTCATTCCTTTATACGGATAGTATGGGATGTATTGCTTCATAATATGTTTTATGGATTTACTGCCAAAGAATTATATATCATTCTTTTGTTATACTATCAAGCAGGAGGCGGTTTAGATGAATTTTTATATTACATATGGAACAGCAGATTTTTTGCATAAAATCGCAAAGAAACACCATCTGGAAAATCTGCTTTATATGGTCGGAAAAGAACAAGCAGCTCTTTTTCATGAAACGGAGGGTGAGACTGTATTTAAAGCCCCTCATGCCTATGATGTGATTTATGCGAAAGGCGAGCTTGTCCAATCTGGTTTCGTCACCTTGAATCATATCCCTGTTAAGCTTGAAAGCAGAGCACTGTTTGAATCCACCTTTCAGAAAAAGACGAACATCTCAGAGCATCAGCGCGGCTTTCAGGCTATTCGCGTTTTAAGACCTAAAAAAGATGAAGAAGTTTATTTGATTTTGACACTTTGGGAATCAGAGGACTTATTTCAAGACTTTCAAGAATCAGAAGCATTCTTTCAGCCACACGAGGATACAGGCTCCATTTTCTCTCGTCCAGCTTACCTCACATCCTACCATGCCGTCACAGACAATTAAGGAAGTGCTGCTCTCAGCACTTCTTTTTTTCATCAAAAAAAGCCCAGTCGCCTGGGCTCTTCATTTTATGAACTTGATTTCAGCTCGTACCGATGAATGATCGGCTGAAGCACATAGAAATTTAGCAATATCCAACCTAATAAGACCGGCCACTTCAACATAGGTGAAGCACCTTTCAATTGAATCAGCAGCACCAATAGTGGAATCAAGCAGACCATGAAAAAACTCATTTTTGAGACAAATGTTTCTTTGATTTGATGCCGGCAGCTTGGACACATCATCATTTTCGTATGTGATAAATGAAATTTTTCGACGAAAGAAAATGTTTTTGAACAATTTGGACAGCTTCCCAACGCTACTCCTCCCTTTCCCTACTTCATATCAACTTCGACTTTTATGTAAAATGACCTTTTGATACTGACCACGAAATCCTCTTCTGTTGAAAGATTCTAACAATTACCATACAATCAGTAAAAGAGCATGAAGGAGGTTTTCGATTCAATGACAATATCCACTTTACAAAAAAGCATCAATGAACGTCTTGATGAACATTATGAGGAAATGGTTGAAATTAGACGCCATCTCCATATGAATCCTGAACTTTCTTTTCAGGAAGAAGAAACAGCCGCTTTCATCGCCAGCTACTATGATACATTACAAATACCTACGCGTACCAAGGTGGGCGGTCATGGCGTACTCGCTTTTATTGAAGGAGCTTCTCCGGGACCAACCATTGCCCTCAGAGCTGATTTTGATGCACTTCCCATCCACGATGAAAAAGATGTACCTTACAAATCAACAAAGCCTGGTGTGATGCATGCGTGCGGTCACGATGGGCATACTGCGACACTTCTTGTATTAGCAAAAGTCTTGCATACGCATCGTGATCAATTAAAAGGAAAGATCGTCCTCATTCATCAGCATGCCGAGGAATATGCTCCCGGCGGTGCAAAACCAATGATTGAAGACGGCTGTTTAGACGGGGTCGATGTGATATTTGGTACGCACCTTTGGTCTTCAGAGCCTTGTGGCACGATTCTTTATAAAAGCGGGAACTTTATGGCAGCGGCCGATCGTTTCTCCATTCAAGTCCAAGGGAAAGGCGGACACGGCGCCCAGCCTCATTTAACCAAAGATGCCGTACTCATCGGTTCACAAATCGTCGCAAACCTGCAGCAAGTCGTTGCACGTAAAGTCAATCCAATTGATTCTGCTGTTGTTTCTGTTGGAGGTTTTGTAGCGGAGAATGCCTTTAACGTTATTGCAGATTCAGCTGTTTTAACGGGTACTGCACGATCCTTTGAAGAAAGTGCACGGCATATCATCGAACGAGAAATTGAACAGGTGGTAAAAGGGGTATGCCAGATGCATGATGCTGCCTACACATATGAATACGTAAGAGGATACCCAGCTGTCAAAAACCATCCAAAGCCGACTGAATATATTGCTGGCATCGCAAACCAGACAGAAGGTGTCACAGAAGTAAAAGAAGCGGAAACCCAAATGGGCGGAGAAGACTTTGCTTACTACCTTCAGCATGTCCCTGGTACCTTCTTCTACACAGGCGCCATGCCCGAAAACAGCCAGGACGTGTATCCACATCATCATCCAAAGTTTGATATCAACGAAAAAGCAATGCCTATCGCAGCAAAGGTTCTCGCTAACGCCGTTCTTTCCTACAATGAATAAAGAAAAGCCGCTGTCATCAGCGGTTTCAGCGTGTAGACAAACCCTCGCATTCGGTGTCAGGTCTGCGCTCCGCTGCTCACGAATGCCAAATTCGCTCCGCTCCGCTGCTCGTCCTTCCTAGACTGCAAAGGTTTTCTATCACGCTGTGCTGAAAAGAAGACAAAGGGCTAAAATAAAGATTATTTTAGCCCTTTGTCAACAATCTAAAGCTGCTGTTATCAGCGGTTTTTCTATTTCATTTCTTTCAATATTCGCAAGTGAAACACATGGCGTGCAACCTCTCCGAGCTGTCCTGTCAGCTGATGATTTGCCACCCCGCCAACAGCGGCTCCGACGACCGGCATTAATTGAAACAGCTTTACAAGATCAATGTAATCTCGATACTCCTGCTGAAAGCTGTACCAATCCATTTCCTCGCGGCTCGTTTCCCAATCATCTATGATCTTCATCATTTTTTGACGATGGGCACTGCTGGAAAAGGCGAGCTGAAATATACAGAGCAAAAAGAGCCTTTCCTCCTTTTGAGATAAATCAAAGCCATAAATACACGCCAGCTCATAAAGGCATTTCATCTTTATGCTCAGCAGCAGCGGAAAGTCTGCCATTCCGAGGAATAAACCGCCTGCACCTGTTCCAACCCCTTCGATAGCAGCCGCCTTTTGGTAATACTTCACTTTATCCTTTGCCAGTTCATTTCGTTCTACAATAGATAATTGTTCATCAATCACTGAAAATGAAGTAAAGTGTGATCCTGATACGGTGGATTCAACCATTGTTTTGACTGCACTTGTGATGACTTGATGAAACCTGGCAGGAATTCGGCGGTTCACCTGCTGCTGAACTCCTTTTGAAAACCGTTCGATCTTTGAAGGTTTTCTTAAAAAACGTGTTTGAAAAAGAATGGCTTCTTCATACAACTCCCGTTCAGCTGCATTCATCCAGTCCCCTCCTTGATGTCATCATACGCTCGCTGTAATCTCCACTTATCTCATCTTTTTTAACCTGCTTTGTACGTAAGGCTTAAAGAGGACAAGCACAAACGCAACAGAAATGAGAAGGGCAAGTCCGCTTCCCTGCCAGCCCCCTGCTGGAAGTACCGCACAGCTCAGCAATATCGATTGGATGATGAGCACATTACGGACGAGAACAAAAAAGCTTCGATCCTTTTCCTTTTGAGAAACTGGATAAAGTGCCTGTAATGAAAGATGAGCAAAATGCTTCGTTAACGGCACAAGCTGTACACCTGTGATAAATACCGTGAACAAGACAAGCAGCGCACCCACCCAGCCTGCTGCACCTGTATACAAAATAATCAGGACAAACACGGCCGTTAATCTAAACACCAGACCAAAATAGTCATTTGAGCGTACAAACGCCCTCACATACATATAAGAAAAAGTTTTACGCTGATCATAAGGAACAAACTTCAACATCCAGTCCATGTATGCTCTTCTTTTCACCTGTTTCTTTAAGTGAGGCACATCTGTAAATAAGTTTGCCAAACGATAAAAGCGCTGCTTCCGTTTTAATTCATCAGAAATATGCATTTCCCATTGAAAAGGCTGTTTTTTCACTGCATTTGTTAAGTAGACAAGATAGACACCATAGATAAGATAAAAAACGATTGCAATCGCATAGGCTGCCTGTAAGACGGTGTAGATCAGCATCATATTTAATAGAAAACGAAGGGCTGCATCGAGCCATCTCACGTGTTTTCCTTGAAAATAAGTCATTCTCCATTGAATGGCTGTATTCAGGCCCTTTATTAAGATCATTTGCGCCAATATCAGCACATACTCCGTGATGCCTCCTGAAGACACCGCCGAATAAAGCGGAAGTGCGACAATGGATACAGCAATGAGAGGAAACAGCTGAGAAATGAAGCTAAAGTTAAACGCTTGTTTTAAGTAAGGCTCCATCTTCCCTTCCAAAGGAAGCAAAAACACGAGATCGGCTTCTTTAATCAACGTACGTACGTATGAGCTTGTAAGTACTAATGAGAAAACAACTGCCATCACCCAGTAGGATGGGAAGTGAGCCGGAATATGTTTGAGCCAGCTGCTGTACCAGCTTGCTCCGCCTGCAAGGAAAAAAATGAGCACAATGACAAGATGATCGTTGAACATGTATTTTAAGTATTTTCTTGTTTCTTGTACGTGTTCCTCTAATCTTGATTTCCAAATAGTAAGCGTTGTTTTACTCATAGCTTTCTTCCTTTGTTAATTCCAAATAAAGATCATCGAGTGTCGCATCTCTCATATTGAACTGTTCTCTCAGCTCTGTCAGTGTTCCTTTCGCTCTGATTTCCCCTTCGTGCAAAATAATGAAGGAATCACAATAGCGTTCAGCTGTCGCCAAAATATGCGTTGACATCAGGACACTAGCGCCGCTTTTCTTCGCAGCATTCATCCGTTCAAGCAGTGCATTGATCGCAAGAGGATCAAGCCCTAAAAACGGTTCATCGATGATATACAGCTCTGGTTCCACAAGGAATGCACACATAATCATGACCTTCTGCTTCATTCCTTTTGAAAAATGAGCAGGGAACCATTTCAGCCGTTTCTCCATTCGAAATTCTTTCAGCAATGATGGCAGCCGTTCGTCTAATTGTTCCTTTGATAGACCGTAAGCCATCGCGGTCAGCTCTAAATGCTCTTTTAACGTTAATTCTTCATATAAAACAGGTGTTTCAGGAATAAACGTAAATTGTGAACGATACGCCTCTTGGTCGTCTTGAAGGGTTCGTCCATTCAATTCAATGACACCTTTATGCGGTTTCATGAGCCCGATAATATGGCGTATGGTTGTACTTTTCCCCGCCCCGTTTAAGCCAATGAGACCGACGATTTGATTTCTTTCTAATTCAAATGAAATATTTTTTAGAACGGGATTCTTCGTATATCCACCCGTTACATCTTTTACAGTGAGAAGGGACATGAATTCGTTCCTTTCTTTCTTTTTTCCTTTATAGTAACAAAAACGAATGATAATTTGAAATGTTTACCTATAGACGAGTCTGAATAAAAAATAGGCGCTTTGGTCATCATAATGTATGTAGAAGAAATGAACTTGATGACCAATAAGTAAATGAGGTGTTTGTTAAAGGCAAAGAACCGCATGACAAGTTGGTTTTTCATCTAAAAACCTTAGCTTCTGTTTTGCTTCACTGATTCTTGATTTTTGTGTCCTATACAATATGTATACGACAAACCAAAACGTCAAATGAGGTGTTTACGGCAGAAATAGCAGGCATATGAATTCTTTATTTCAGTAAATAGAGAATTCAAAAGGCATTCGAATGAAAGCATCAGCATTTCTTCTGCAGGAGCAGGATGAGCGACCAAAGGAGTTCGCTTGTCCTGTTTTCTTTTTTGCTTCTTTTTGTGATACGATAAAGGAAAAATAATGAGGAGTGACATGGCGTGAGCGACTGCATTTTTTGCAAGATCATTGATGGAGACATTCCATGTGCAAAAGTATATGAAGACGAGCATGTATTGGCTTTTCTTGATATCAGCCAAGTAACAAAAGGACATACCCTTGTAATCCCGAAAATACATAAAGAAAACATCTATGAGATGACACCAGAAGTGTCTAACCACTACTTCCAAGCGATTCCGAAAATTGCAAGGGCGATCAAACAGGAATTTGAACCAATCGGGTTAAACCTCTTGAACAACAACGGTGAAAAAGCCGGACAATCCGTGTTCCATTACCATATGCATATCATTCCGCGCTACGGAAAAGGCGATGGCTTTGGTGCCGTATGGAAATCACATCAAGATCAATACACGTCAGAGGATTTAAAAGACATTTCTTCTGCCATCCACACGCGGCTTACCTCATCTTAACAGGTGAGGTTCAGCGTGTAGACAAACCCTCGCATTCGTTGTCAGCTCTGCGCGCTGGTGCTCACGAATGTCAAATTCGCTCCGCTCCAGTGCTCGAGCTTCCTAGAATTCAAAGGTTTTCTTTCACGCTGAAAAGAAGACAAAGGGCTAAAATAAAGATCATTTTAGCCCTTTGTCAACAATCTGTACCTCATCTTAACAGATGAGGTTTTTCTTATTTTTGCCCCTTTTCATTGCTTCCATCTCCTAATAGTAAGATATTTTGAACGATTCAAATTTTTTGTCCAAATGCTTCAAATTTGTGATAGGATGGTTTTATCTTTTGATCCATTAACGCGAGAAATAGGGAGAGATTGTGATGAAGCGAACGACGAATTTTAATGCTGGTCCGGCGGCACTGCCGCTAGAAGTGCTTCAAAAAGCACAGGAAGAACTTGTTGATTTTAAACAAACTGGGATGTCTGTGATGGAGCTTTCTCATCGCAGCGGTGAATATGAAGAAGTACACAATAAAGCAAAAGCGCTTTTGGTGGAACTGATGGACATTCCAGAAGATTATGAAGTCCTCTTTTTACAAGGCGGAGCTAGTCTTCAATTTGCGATGATTCCTATGAACTTCTTACATGAAGGCGAAACAGCTCATTTCATTCAAACAGGCGCTTGGTCAGAAAAAGCATTGTCAGAAGCAAAAGGGTTTGGTCAGACATCTGTGCTTGCTTCAAGTGAAGATGACAACTACTCGTATATTCCAGAAGTAGATACTTCCGGTTTAACAGATGGTGCTTACTTACACATCACATCGAACAATACGATCTTCGGCACTCAGTGGAAAACGTTCCCGAACACGTCACTCCCGCTCATTGCGGATATGTCCAGTGATATTCTCAGCAAAAAAATAGACGTTTCTTCATTTGATTTCATCTATGCCGGGGCACAAAAAAACCTAGGACCTTCTGGTATTACGATTGTGATTGCGCGCAAACGTTTATTAGAGAAAGAGAAAAGCAGCACACCGAAAATATTAAAATATTCAACACACGCAAAAGCCAATTCTCTTTACCATACACCACCGACTTTTGCGATTTATATGCTGTCACTTGTCCTTGAGCATATCAAACATGCTGGCGGTGTAGAAGCAGCGGAAAAACGCAATGAACAAAAAGCAGGCATTCTCTATGATACAATTGATCAAAGCGGCGGTTTTTATCAAGGACATGCGCGTCCTGACAGCCGTTCGCATATGAATGTCACTTTTACTCTTCGCGATGATGAGCTTACTTCTTCCTTTGTGGAAAAAGCAAAGCAAGAGCAAATGGTTGGACTTGCGGGCCACCGTTCTGTTGGCGGATGCAGAGCATCTATTTACAATGCGGTCTCAATTGAAGACTGCCAAAAGCTTGCGGACTTTATGAAAAAGTTCCAGCAAGAAAATGAGTAAAAAGGCTTTTCTATAGGGAAATAAATTTGTTATAATAACGAGAAATATAAAGTCATGACTCTTGCAATAAATGATGAGCCATATTATTGGAGAGTCCTATAAGAGCTTAGCAGAGGAGAGCATAGAAATGAAAACAAAAGAATTAGTGATTATGTCATTGCTTGCAGCAATGGGAGCTGTCTTGCATACGATTTTCCCGCCCATCTTTTTCGGAATGAAACCTGATATGATGCTGGTCATGATGTTTTTAAGCATCATCCTTTTCCCAAAGGTACAGCATGTAGTCGTGATTGCGCTAGTGACTGGCGTGATTTCTGCATTAACAACGGGATTCCCAGGCGGACAAATTCCGAATATGATTGATAAGCCAGTGACAGCCTTTATCTTCTTAGCCCTTTTCTTATCTTGCTTGAAGATAAAGAACAAAGTCGTGCTGACCGCTGCGTTAACTGCGATTGGAACGATCGTATCCGGTGTGATTTTCTTATCTGCCGCTTTACTGATCACTGGACTGCCAGCTGCATTACCGGCACTTCTTGTGGGTGTTGTCCTGCCAGCAGCCGTGATTAATACCATCGCTATGGTATTTGTCTTCCCAATTGCTCAGTCCATTCTGAGACGTGCAAGAATGATAGAAGTTGCTTAACGAATAACCGAACCTCTTCATGATAGATGAAGAGGTTTCAGATTGTTGACAAAGGGCTAAAATGATCTTGATTTTAGCCCTTTGTCTTCTTTTCAGCGTGATAGAAAACCTTTGAAGTCTAGGAAGGACGAGTACTGGCGCGGAGCGAATTTGATATTCGTGAGCACCAGCACGCAGGACTGACAAAGAATGCGAGGGTTTGTCTACACGCTGGAACCTCTTCATGATAGATGAAGAGGTTTTTTTCATGCTTTTATAAAAGAAAAAGGGTCAGCAGCAAAATGAGGAGCGAAATTCCTGCACCAGCCGCACACACAAGTGCTTTTTGCTTTAAAACATGTTTTGGCGGATAAGACCCTGCATACCCAAGCTGTCTTGCATAATGAATAGAACCACCTGTAAAAACGATGACGATACACATAAAAACGAACAGAAAGACAGACAACCTTCTCCCCTCCCTTTTCTTCAAAAGTATGCTAAAATAAAGCAAGCTATGTATGGAAGTTCAATGAAGCTGATCATCAGCTCAGAGAGAACATGCGAATGTGTAAAATTTGACTAGAGGTGATTTGAATGGCTAGTGGACGTTCTTTATTAACAGGATTATTTGTAGGCGGTCTCCTCGGAGGTGCGGCAGTGCTCCTGACGACTCCCTCTTCTGGCAGAGATGTGCGCGGAAAAGTGAAAGACGGCTATGACAAATTCGAAGATACGCTGACAAAATTAAAAAGAGATGGACAAGCTTTAAAAGAGCAAATTGTGGAAACAGCAAAAGAAAGCGCAGAGGTGATTAAAGAAGTCGGGTCTGAATTGCAAACATCGATTCAGCAATGGCGCGAAGAAATCAAACCTCATCAGCAGGACTTACAAAAGGAAATTCAGGAAATTGAGGAAAAGCTCAAACAACTGGAGAAAACCTTACAAAACTAATATACTCACAAAAAAATATTCGTTTACAAAAGTGTGCGGGGTGCGTATCCCGCACTTTTTTTGTTGAAAAAAGGTTATTTTGACAATGTTTTTCATGACTTTTAAAAATTCTTGAATTTTCAGCTTTATTAATCTTTATTTTATTGGCATAATAGAATTACAAGAAAAAGAGAAGTAGGTGAAATGGATGAATCATTCGGAACAGCCTTTCGATGTAAAAGAAGCACTTTTATTCAGTCAAAGAATGGCCCAATTGAGCAAAGCTCTTTGGAAATCCATTGAAAAGGACTGGCAGCAGTGGATCAAACCGTATAACCTAAATATCAATGAACATCATATTTTGTGGATTGCGTATCAATTAAAAGGAGCTTCAATATCAGAAATTGCAAAGTTTGGCGTCATGCATGTATCAACGGCGTTTAACTTCTCCAAGAAACTGGAGGAACGAGGATTTTTAAAATTTTCTAAAAAGTTAAACGATAAGCGCAATACGTATATTGAGCTAACGCCAAAAGGCGAAGAGACATTCCATAAACTACTCGAAGATTATGACCCGGCCCGAACTGGTATTGTCAAAGGCGCACAGCCGCTTCATGACATTTACGGAAAGTTCCCTGAGATTTTAGAAATGATGTGTATCATCCGTAACATTTATGGTGAGGATTTCATGGAGATTTTTGAGAAATCGTTTTCAAACATTGAGAAGGACTTTTTGAATGAGCAAGGAAAAGTCACAAAAAAGACTGAGGAACTTGAAAACTCAGCTGAGGCAGCAGAAAAAGCGTCTAAAACAAATCAAATTGTTTAATGATCTTTATAAATTCATTCATTAGCGGCTGAAAGAGCCCTTGATCATGCAAAGCAAATATCGTCTCATGAACATCCAGCTTTTCAATTAACTGTCCCGCAAAGAGCGCAAGGAGATCGTCAAACATGACGTAGCCTTGTGCTTTTTGCTTATCCATTTCCTCTGTAAGCTCAGCACAAATACGCTCAATTTCCTCTGCCTCTTCTTTCGATACACGCTGCCTGATCAATAACGCATAATATGGATAACGGCTCATATCGGTTGCCGTCAATAAAAGTTCCATATAGTATTCTAGCTGGCTCATTCGTTCCTCAATACTCATGTACGTTCCCTCTTTCTCTTAGTCCTTCTATTTTAGCCGAAATTACTCATTGACGAAAGAGACGAACCTCCCCCTTCAGTTCTTTTTTCTTGAAAAATCCAAAGTTTCCTCTCTTTATTCCATATGAAGGCATCATTTTATTTTTTTTCATCAAAACCATTGATTTTTATCCTCAGGAAGAGTAAATTATCTTGAGATATTCAATTCGATTTTTAGATTGGAAGGATGAAAAATGAATTGTTGGAAGACCATTAATCTTGAAAAGGATTATGGTTATACGAGAATGATGATTTCTGCCATAAGTCTTGCTATCCTTTTTTTCATTATGGCATTTTTATGTTTTCAACTGACTCATCCTGAAACGAGGCTAAGCAGCCATAACGCACCTCTTTTTGCCGTGCTCTTACTTGTGACTTTGCTTGTCCACCGTGTGGTTCACTTGATCCCAGTGATGAAAAATAAGAAAAAAATGACGCTATTGATGAAACGAAATTGCTGGCAGCGCGTGCCTAAGAAAGTGATGCTTTTTTCACTTCTCAGCCCGTTTTGTGTCATCTCACCGGTTTACTTTGTGTTAGGCGTGGCGTTTCCTATGTACGCACACTATTTTATCATCATCGCAAGTATACATGCAGGCTATTGTTTGCCTGACTTTTTATTTGCATGGAAGCTGCTCAAAGCACCTAAATCCTGCATCATCGATCAAGCTCAAGACGAGTTTGATATTTTAGTTGACCAAACTTCCTCATCATGAGGTTTTTAAAGCCAACTTCTATCTTTTTCATAAAAAATTTGGTAATGTAGTATGGGAATAGCATAGAGAGGGGGGATCTCCGATAGTTTTATTTTACTTCATCGTCTTTGCCGCGTTTATTGTGTATTCAATAAACAGGCTTACTAATACATTATGCCTTGTCAGAGAGATTCCTGAAGAACGGCAAGATAAGGTGTTTCGCTTTATCAATGTATCGATACTGATCTTACTTATCTCATCATTTGTTGAAATTACCATTTCCATTTAAGATCAAAGCAAAAGCTGCCAGTTTGAGGGCAGCTTTTTGTGTATATTTTAATTAGCAAATCCAAGATGCACCGATGATGATCAATAAAATGAATAATACGACGACTAGTGCAAAACCGCCAGCAAAGACTTCTCCTCCCATGTGAAAACACCTCCTGCCAGTTCTTCCTCTGTTCTAAGCTCAGTGTATGCAGAAAAATAAAAAACGTTTAGGCACCTGTCATCGTTTGAAAAAAGAACCGCCCTCACGCACGGCAGGACGGCTCCCTTCTGTCACAGCGATTTAATTAGTAAAGATATGCTGCACCAACGATGATCAGCAAAATGAATAGCACGACCAATAAAGCAAACCCATTAGAATATCCTGCTCCCATATAATTCAGCCTCCTTTTTGTGATCACTATATGTGTATGTCGCGCGCAATTTTTTGACTAGACGAATGCCCTTCCATTTGCATTTCTTTTTACAGCGTGTCACAATATGTTATGATACAAGCAATGATAAATAAATTGGAAAGATTAGGAGTGTTTTTTGAATGAAAAAAATGGCTTTAGCAGCTGTAACAGCAGTAAGTGTTTTAACTCTTGGCGCATGCAGTAGCGGTGATAAAGATGTGATCGCCACAACGAAATCAGGAGATGTCACAAAAGGAGAACTTTATACAACTCTTAAGAAACAAGCAGGTGGAGATGCTCTAAACCTACTTGTTCAACAAAAGGTTCTTGCTGACAAATACAAAGTATCTGATAAAGAAATTGATAAGAAATTGGAAGAATATAAAAAGACACTTGGTGAAGATCGTTTAAAACAGCTTCAAGATGAATTCGGTAAAGATTACATCAAAGATCAAGTGAAATATGAGCTGCTGACTCAAAAGGCTGCCAAAGCTAACATCAAAATCACTGATAAAGAAGTAAAATCGTATTACGATGACCTTAAAGGAAAAATCCGTGCAAGCCACATTTTAGTAGCTGATAAGAAAACAGCTGACGAAGTGGAAAAGAAATTAGATAAAGGTGAAAAATGGGATTCCCTTGTCTCTGAATATTCAACTGATACTGCTTCAGCAGCACAAGGCGGAGATGTAGGCTGGTTCGCAAAAGAAGGCCAAATGGACGAGAACTTCAGCAAAGCTGCTTTCAAACTAAAAGTAAATGAAATCAGCAAGCCAGTAAAATCCCAATTCGGCTACCATATCATTAAAAAGACTGAAGAACGCGGTAAATATGATGACATGAAAGCAGACTTGAAAAAAGAACTGCTTGACCAAAAACAAGCAGACACAAATGAAATCCAAAACATCTTAAACAAATTAGTAAAAGATGCTGATGTGAAAGTAAAAGATAAAGAGCTTCAAAAAACGTTCAAAGAAAAATCTGAACAGCCTGCACAAAATCAGCAGACACAACAGAACCAGTAATCACAAAAAACCCCTCTGCCGTAATCGTGCAGAGGGGTTTTTGTATGACGAGATTAAGCAATTGAATGATCTTCATGTGCCGCAGTATCCTGTGATCTTTTTACCTGCTGATTCTGGCGTCTGCGCTCTCTTTCCTGTTCCATTCGCTCGATAAATATTTCTCCTTCCTTTTCAATAAAGGATTGATCAATTTCTTGCTCCTCTTTGGCTGTTGTCATTAATTTATACGCACAGAAAATAATGCCGATAATACATGCATACACCCACCACGGAAAAAACAACATTTTTTCATCGCCTCCTTTTCTTAAGGACATTCCTCTCTTCCTTTGTGTTATATGCTTATGCGAAAAGAAGACAAGTTATGAAAAAAACGCCCGCATAAACGGACGTTTTGACATGATTATTCGTGATGGAAGGTTGGTTTATAAAACGAACGATTTTCAAGTGCAAAAATACGTTCTGTATATTCTCCAGGCTTCACATGCTCAAGTGCACGATCCATCATGTTCATTTTCGCATCTAAATTATCAATATAGTGGAGAATTTCAGCTTCTTTCACCATTGGTGGTTTCGGGCTGCCCCATTCTCCTTTTCCGTGATGACTCAGGACTAAGTGCTGTAAAATGAGAATTTCCTCTGAATCAATGCTAAGCTCTTCCGCAGCTTTCGCAATTTCTGTCACCATAATGGAAATGTGGCCAATTAAATTCCCTTCCACAGTATATGTCGTGGAGACTGGACCCGAAAGCTCTTTGACTTTCCCTAAATCATGAAGAATGATGCCTGAATATAAAAGATCTCGATCTAGTGATGGATATAGGTCAACAATTGATTTTGCTAAATGCAGCATAGACACGACGTGGTAGGCGAGTCCAGAGACAAATTCGTGATGATTTTTTGTCGCTGCTGGATAATCAGCAAATTCCTGTCCATATTTCTTCAGCAAATGCCTTGTAACACGCTGAATATTAGGGTTTTTCATATCAAAAATATATTGCATAATCGTATCCATCATATCGTGTTTTGGAATAGGAGCTGTTTCGAGAAAGTCATCAATTCGAATTTGCTCGTTTTCAGCAACAGGGCGTATATTCCTAAGCTTCAGCTGATTCCTCCCGCGATAATGATGAATGTCGCCTACTACCTTCACGATGGTTTGCGGGCCGTAGGTGATTTCATCATTCTGCTTTGCATCCCATAGTTTCGCCTCAATATCTCCACTTTGATCTTGAAGAATGAGCGTTAAAAATGGTTTGCCATTACTTGCAATCCCTTTAGTAGATGATTTAATTAATAAATGCAGGTCAACTTGTTCGCCGACATCATAGGTCATGATCCCTTTAGCCATTCAATAAAAGCTCCTTCCATGTTTCTGCTCATATAAGTATAACATAAGTCATTATTTGTCAATCATTCAACTGCTAAACTCGTAATCTGTCCATCTTCTGCTGCCTGCGTCATATGCTGATGACAGGTAAAATAAAACAGCTGTGTTTCAAAACGCGTGAGTTCATTCATCAACTCCAGCACTCTTCCTAGACGAACATGATCAAAATGAACGAAGCTGTCATCCATCATAAACGGAAGCTGACATTCATGCTGATGAGACAAGGCGAGTGCAAAACGAATGGCCAGATAGACTTGTTCACAGGTTGCTTGTGAGAGCTCCTCTGGGCGGAATATTCGTCCGTCCATCCTTTTCACGATCAGCCGGTCATCCTCGGGTGAAAATAAAATGGCTTCATATCGATCATTCGTTAACGGCTGAATAAAGCGGGAAGCTGTTTGCAGCAGTGCTGGCAGCCTTTTTTCTTTATGTTCATTCAATTTTTCTCGAATGACGGAGCGAACAAGCTGAACCGCCGCCCATTTTTTCGCAAGGTGCTTTGCATGCTCCTGCTCAGCTGAAAGCTGATGAGTCAAATCAGACACCGTACCTGAAGCTTCTATTTGCCGGATTTCCACTGCTCGTTCTGCCAGACGTTTTTCCATATTCGCCGCATTCGATTGTATGTTATTCAGGTGGTGCTTCGCTTCCGCACACTCTTCTTCAAGAAGACGCAACCCTTTACGAACAATCGATTCTTCCTCATCAAAGCAGCCGCTTCTATGCAGCTCTTGATTCAGCTGCTGCAAATGGGAAAGCCGTTCCCGATATTCTTTCGATAGATGGGAAAGAATTTGGTAATCTTTTTTGGACTCTGCCTCTACTTGACGAAAAAGCGCGTCCATTTGTTTTTCGTAATAGTCAATTTCCCCTTCCAGCGCCGTGATCTGCTGTTTCACATGTTGAATCGATACATCCAATGTCTGACGTTCTTTTTCTCTTTTCGCCTCATCTTTCAAAATCTCTTGAAAGGCCGAGATGTTCTCTTGAATGGTGCCTTCCTTTCGTTGCAGAAGACTGCTTAATGCTTCCACCCTTTGCTCATAATTGGATTGCTGGCCGGCAAGCTCGTCTATTTCCCGGCTAAGCTCCTCATATTCCGCTGTATCCGTTTTTAATTGCTTCAGAATAAGAAAGGCTTCTACTAGGAAAGAAAGCTCTGAGGACAAGCCCAGCTGTCTTTTCTTTTCCTCTACTTGCTGCTGGACAGGTTCCAGCTCCTGCTCCCAGTCTTCATATTGCCTGATGATCCTTTCGTACAAAAGCTCCTTCTGCCTCACAAGCGTTTCAGCTGAAGCTGCCTGTACTTGGAAGGAATCGAATGCTCCCCTGCCGCTTCCCTGTTTCACCTGTGCCGATTTCAAAAATGGGTAAATAGCAAAGAAGACAAAAACAGAAAATCCTGCAAATAAGAAAGTAACCCACCACTCTGTTAAAAAGAAAAGGACAAGCAGAAATGCAGCATCAAATATCACCATCACAGGAAATAACCACGCCCGGGAATGAACCTGTTTCTCTTTTGTTCTTGTTTCCCCAGCTTCCACTGTACTGTGCGATTTGGCCTGCTGTTCCTTTAATCCTTTTAAAGCGGTTTCCGCTTCCTCCAGCTCATGTCTTGCATGATCAAACCGGTCATCCAGCTGTGCCTTTCTGTCCATTAAACGAACGTATTGGCTGACAGCCTCCTTTAATTCCCACTCAAATTCAAGGGAGTCATCAATCTGATCAAGCTTGACTGAACGCTGCCACTTTAGCTTCGCTGCGGCTTCGTCCATTTTTTGTTTCAATGAATCACGTTCTGCTTTACATTCAGCTAAGCGGTTTTTGACACGTTCAGCATGAGAAGATTCATCAACGACACGCTTCATCTCCAGTAATGTATCCTTGTCATAAAGCGGTTGAACTTGTGCCAGCAAGGTTTGCAAATGATCTAATTTTTGCTTTAGTGCAGTCATTTGAGCCTTTTTCGGGTGAAGGTGTGATTCTAATTTATCCAATTCATGCTCTGTTTCTGCTCTAAAGCGTTTGACTCGTTCTGGATAACGGGCTAATTCTTTTTTTAACTCCATCTTCTTCTCTATCATGGGATAAAGTCGAATGTGTTCGTTTAACTGCTGAATCTGTTCTTCTGTCTGCTTCATTTCCTTTTGAAGCGCTGCGATATTCTCTATTAATTCAGAATGCTCCCGTTTTTTCTCTGTATAACGGCCTTCTGCCAATCTAGCTTGTTTCAGCTGGGCAGCCAGCTCTTTTAAACGATCAAGCTGCTGGTTTAATTCCGGCTTGCGTCCATTTGGTTTAAACAGCTGCTCCTGCTGCTTAAGCAGCCTGCTATCCATCTTAGAGGCAGCATCTGAGCCAAATAAACTTGAGAAAAGGAGGAATTCACCGATTTGATCTTCGTTTAAGACTTGGACATTTTGCAGTCCAAACACATCAAATGAATAGATTGATTGGAATAATCTGCGATCTGTTCCCTTTAAAAGAGTTCGCAAGAATGCTTCATCTTTCACTTCACCATTCGGTAAAAACACCTGTGCTTGACCGCCTCGATCGGACGATCTCTCAATGTGAATGACACCTAACTCCTCATCTAAGCAAGTGAGGGAGCCGCCATAGAAAGACCCTTGTTTCGGCTTGTATATCTTGTTTCTTGAAAAACCAAATAACATCGACTCAATAAACGCCTTCAATGTCGTTTTCCCCGATTCATTCAGGCCGTAAACTAGCTGAAAACCGTCATCAGAAAAGTGAAAGGTTCGATTTGAAAATTTCCCGAAATTCGCTATATGGAGTGAACGTATTTTCATCATACCTCTCCTTTTCTCATAATTGCTTCAGCTGTTCCGTCAGCAGCCTTTGTGCTTCTTCTTTTATATCCAATTCATCCTCTTTTGTGAGCGCTTTTCCTGACTTCCTGTAGATTGGGTGACGCTTGATCGGTAAAAGCAGCTCTTCATATGACTCAAACTGTGCAATTTCTGCCGTTAGTTCCTTCAAAAAGGAATCCTCTGGATAGATCACATCCTCATTTGTTCGGCAGTCAATTGACATCACCCAAACGAACACGTCTTCATCTTCCTCCTGCTCATGAAAAACAGTCAACAGCTCTTCGAGGACCTCAAGCTGCATATGCTCAAAGTAAGAAGGTGCATCACCTGTCAATTCAATTCTCACAAAATGAGGAACGCCTTCCTCTTTCAGCTCATTGATTTTGCCTTCCACAAGTGTGACAAGATCCGTCATATGAGCCGTTTCTGTGATGTCTATGGCCAGTTTCTCAAAGATGATATCTGCACAGCTGATAAAATCCGCTGTGTGAGAATCTTCGGAGAGGTGAATCAAGTAACAGCCTTTTTCTCCCGTTTCTTTTATATGTCTGCCTTGCACATTACCAGGGTAAATAATAAATGGGTCTTCATGAAGGAGGGCTCTTTTATGTATATGTCCGAGCGCCCAATAATCGAAATCCCGTGCTATGAGCTGCTGAAGCTGAAATGGGGCATATGCATCATGTCCTTCTTGTCCGGCTAATGTGCCGTGAAGCATTGCAATGTGATAGGCAGCATCTGTTGTTTTGACATAATGAGATGTCATATTTTCATAGACAGCCCGCTCTTTGTAGCTAAATCCATAAATACTCGCGACAAGCTGCTTCCCTCGATAATAGGAGTGCTCACTTGGTGTACTGCTCGAAAAGACATGTACATTCTCGGGCCACTCAATCGGTGTCCATTCCCCGCCTAAATGATCATGATTCCCATAAATAATAAAGACTTCAATCCCGTGCGTTTGCAGTCTTACAAACTGATTTCTTAAAAACAGCTGTGCTTTTAAGCTGCGATTGGATTCATCAAATAAATCTCCGCTCAGCAGCACAAAGTCTACTGCCCGCGCAACGGCAAGATCAAAGATGTTCTTAGCACTTTGAAATGTACTTTCTTTGAGCCGCTTAAATATAGAATTAGGTATAGTCGACATTCCTGCAAATGGACTGTCTAAATGTAAATCTGCGGCATGAATAAAGGTGAGCTTAGTCAAACGTCTATCTCCTTGTCCGATACTGTCATTGTCCATATTTTATCATGCCATTTTTACGAATGCACGTTCTATCACTCTCAATCTAAAAAACACATTTTTAAGGGCTAAAAAAGAGGTTTTGTCTTATTCCATGTTTAATTACATTAAAAAACAGAGGAAAGGAAGATGAGGCATGGAGAAGACATACTTTTTAACCGTATTTGACCGGTCGGGTGAGACTTTATTAAATGAAAAAATCATAGCGGATAGTGACAAGAAAGCAAAGGAATTAGGACGTCATCGCTTAATGGAACAACAATACACAAAGCATTCTCATCGACTCGTTGATCAAGCAGGAAAGCTGCTTTTATTTGAACGTTAAAAAGCCGGCTTTCGCCGGCCTCATGTTCATTTATGCTTTTTGAAAGACAGGACGTCTTTTTTCTAAAAAGGCTTGTATACCTTCCTTGTGATCATGACTTTTTCTCAGTCTTGCCTGTGCTGCTCTCTCTTTTTGAAGAACGGCTAAGAGCTTTGATTCTGACTGCTGGAAATAGATCATCTTTGTTTCGATAAAGGCTTGAAGCGGCATGTTCATAAATGGCTTCACACACACTTTTTGGTACGTATCGACCTCATCCTGAAACACCCCGTCTGCAAGGCGCAGCTTTAACGCTTCTTCAGCTGGCAGCTTTTGTCCGCTCCAAATCAATTGTTTAGCGGTTTGCTCACTGACTCTTTTTGTGAGGAAAAAATGCCCCCCGCCATCTGGAATTAATCCTACTCCATTAAAATTCATGGCAAGTTTTGCATCCTGATGCATAAACAAGTAGTCACAGCTTAGAGCAAAGCTAAAAGCGAGGCCTGCTGCTGACCCGTGGACAAGCGCAATCGTCACTTTTTTCATACCAGCTAGAGAAAGTGTAATTCCCTCGATCAAATCCATCACACGATGGAAATCTTCTTCACTTTCCTGCTTGAGCATCATCCCAATATCTCCGCCTGCTGAAAATCCTTTTCCCGCTCCCTTGATGACAACGACTTTTGCACTGCTTTCCTCCGCTGCATCACATGCTTCTTTGAATTCAGCAAACATGTCCACATGAAAAGAATTATAAGCTTCAGGCCTATTGAAAACGATTTCAAAAACATCCCCGTCTAACTGACAATTGATATATGTCATCATCCATCCCCCTCTTCTTTTAAAAGCTCATAACTTACTTCCATTTCCATCATGTAAAACCTTTTTCTCTAAACAAAAAATTTCAAGATCAATTGATACTAAAATAAGCATAATGATTGAAACAAGAAATATATTTTTATATAGTAAAAAAAGAAAGAAAATAAATTTGAAAGGAGGAGGATGATTGATCAGATGTTCCATCATGATATTGGTTAGCTTCATCGTCATGTTTTCTCCTTTTTCAAATGTCGTTTTTGCTTCACAGGCAGAAGCGAGCACACCTAGCCTGATTTCTCCATCCATTTATGATGAAAAAATCAATGCTGTGAAGACACCTTCGTTTTCAAAAAAACATGCTTCATCCATTCTGTTGAAGGACAGATTATCAATGATGGATGCCAAGACTTTTCTGCCAAAGCCTGCCCCATCAGCTGCATTGTCCATTGATCTATGTTTTTTGGAAATGAAGTGTGCGATCCCCGTTATGTATCAATCTAATTACCTCTACTGATTCATTTTATTTCATCCGCATTTACAATATGAAAAACACAGACTATCAAATTCGGAGGGATAAAATGAACATTAAAGAAAATGATCTTCCTGGGATCGGAAAGAAATTTGAAATTGAAACGAGAAATAGAGAAAAAATGACGATTGTGATTCATGATGATGGCAGACGGGAAATTTATCGTTTTGACGATGATGATCCAGATGAAGTGCTGTCTACCATTTCACTCGATGATGCTGAATCCCGGCAAATCGCTGCTATTATCGGCGGTATGGTGTATAAACCGCAGGCACTAGAAACCATTGAAATGGCCTTCAACGACTTGATCATTGAATGGTTTAAAGTGGAAAAAGGTGCAAAAGCGGTTGGACATACACTCGGTGATTTAGATGTGAGACAAAATTATGAAGTCACCGTGATTGCGATCATTAAACATACAAATGAAAAATTACTCAACCCTGGTGCCGATTCGATTATTCAAGCAAATGATACGATGGTCATTTCGGGCGAAAGAAAACACTTGAAACGATTGGTACGTGATTTTCTTTCTAGAGGGGGAGAGTGATGAATGGATCATTTAGTCTTTGAAGTTGGGACGGCGCTAATTCTTATCGCCATCGCCAGCTTAATCGCCAATAAAATTAAATTTTCTATCATCCCTTTTCTCATTGTCCTCGGAATGATTGTTGGGCCGCATGCTCCAACTATCGGGATCATTGATTTGAAATTTATCGAAAGCACGGAGATCATTTCGTTTTTTGGCAGAATGGGCGTCCTGTTCCTTCTTTTCTATCTTGGACTTGAGTTCTCTGTCGGAAAACTCATTAAATCGGGTAAATCTATTGCAGTCGGCGGATCTATTTATATTTTGATCAACTTCAGCTTAGGACTGCTCTACGGTTTTATCACAGGGTTTGGATTCCTTGAGGTTCTCATTATGGCAGGGGTGATCACCATTTCATCCAGCGCCATTGTGGCCAAGGTCCTTGTCGATTTGAAACGGACGGCAAATCCTGAAACAGAGTTAATTCTAGGGATTATTATGTTTGAGGATATTTTCCTTGCCGTATATTTATCCGTCGTATCAGGTCTTGTTCTTGGAGATGCCACTACTGTTGGCGGTGCCTTATTATCGATTTTAATCGCTTTTGGTTATATGATGCTTTTCTTTATCATTGCGCGGAAGCTGCCAAAACTATTAAATAAGTTGTTTGATATCCGTTCAAACGAAGTGTTCATCATTGTGATTTTTGCGGCTTTGTTCTTTGTCGCTGGTTTCTCAGAAACGATTCATGTAGCAGAGGCTATTGGGGCTCTCTTACTTGGTCTTGTTTTTTCAGAAACAGAGCACTCTGACCGCATCGAGCATCTCGTGGTTCCGTTTAGAGATTTCTTTGGAGCGATGTTCTTTTTCAGCTTTGGTCTCAGTATCGATCCGTTTACATTGGGTGATGCCTTCTGGCTTGCGATCGGCGCTGTGATTCTTACCTTAATTGGGAACTTCACTGCCGGAATGTTCGCTGGACGGAGAGCTGGATTTTCTCATAAAGCCTCTTCTAATATTGGATTAACCATCGTATCGAGAGGAGAGTTTTCAATCATTGTTGCCGAGCTTGGCATCGCCGGCGGACTTGCCGCTACTTTGAAACCCTTTGCTGCATTGTATGTCTTAATCCTTGCGATCTTAGGACCGCTCGTAACGAAAGAATCTAAGAAAATCTATCAAATCCTAAACAAAATCTTCAAATGGAAACCTGAAAAACCAAAAGTAAAAAAAGAAACGACAATCTAATGAAAAAGGGCCCTATGCTTGGGCCCTTTTTTATGTCTTATTCAAATTGCTGAAATGCAGTTTCTTGCTTGACTGGCGCTTCCTCGACCCCGCGAATGGTTCGAATGACTTTCTGGTTGCGGTAAATCGATAGTTTCAAATTGGTCGCCGCTGTTCCATGAGAATGATCAAGATTCGTGAATGTAAAAAAATGATTTGAACGCTTGTCTTTGAACACAAGCCTGAAGTCGTCTGTCACTTTAAAATGCTCATCACTTTCCCATTCAATCAAAGGTTCATATGCACTAAACCATTCAGGAATATTCGGCGTGTATCCTGTAGCCAATACAGCATGATCTACAGTTATGCTTTTTTCTTTCTTCAGCTGCCACTGTTTGAGATGCAGCTCCAAAGGCTGATGCTCTCCTCTTTGAATCGCTTCAAGCTCGGTCATTGGCTGAATGAGCACAGATGGCTCTTCACCTGAAACGGAGCGATGATACAACTCCTGATAAATGCGCGAAAGCGTTGATGCATCGATGCCATTTCTTAATCCTGTCAGCCTAGGCAATGTGTTCATACGTTCTTCATAAGGAAGCGAATGAAAATACTCGACATACTTTGGTGTAAAAAGTTCTTGGCCAAGTTCTGCCGTCTCCAGCTCTCTAAATTCACTAGAACGTGTAAACCATGAAAGCTGCTGTCCTTTCTTTTGATGCTGAAGCAGGTCTAAGAAAATTTCAGCTGCACTCTGCCCTGAGCCGATTACCGCCACCGACTCAGCTTCGTGAAGTGCTTTCTGCTGATCTAAATAACGGCTGCTATGGGTCACATATGGGTATGCTGCTTCAGGCACATCGACTGGAATCATTGGTTTGCTTCCTGTGCCTAACACGACATGCTTTGCACGATACTCAGAAAGCGATCCATCGTTCAGCCGTCTGACTTTCACAAGGTAGCCATCTTGGCAGTCCGTCACTTCTTCTACCTTCATCCCGAACTGACAGCTGTCTAATTCTCCTGCCACCCATGATAAATACTCATTGAATTCTCTCCGAGGGATATCAAACTGTTCAAATGTATAGAACCGGTGAAGTCTATTTGATTCATGTAAATAATTTAAAAATGTATACCTGCTCCTTGGATTCGCCATTGTGACAAGGTCTGCTAAAAAGGAAACTTGCAAATCCGTTCCTTTGATCAGCATACCAGGATGCCAAGCAAACTCAGACTCTTGTTCAAAAAAACAGCATGAGACTTCCTCATACTCCTCTAACAAAGCGGCCAATCCTAAATTGGCGGGCCCAATCCCAATTCCGATCACATCTATCATATGTACACCTGCTTTACCTTTTTATCACTTATATACCCTTTTACAAATGAAAAAAACACTGCGTCATCGCAGTGTTTAAACGTGAGAAATAAATAATGATTCAAGGAATTGAATCTTCTCTTCTGTATATTGTTCATACCGGTCATTATACGATTTTGGATCTTTTGGATTGGCATACTGCGTAATTTTTCCTGATCGTGGATCAATGAATTTACTTGCTGCACCGCATCCAATGCCAATGATTGTCTGTACTTCTTCCATGATAATGATATTATACAAACTTTCCTGTCCATCTAATGAATACCCGACATTTTCGAGATTTCCCAAAATATTTTTTTGTCTATATAAATAATACGGGTGATATTGATGTGCTTTCGTCCAAGAGACCGCTTCATCCATCATACGCGTGATTTCTTCTCGGTCTGCTACTTGGTATTTCTCCTTATTGCGCGTCATTTCAGATGCTCTTTTAAAGGAGAGTGTATGCACGGTTAAAGATTCAGGCTTGAGCTCTTTAGTCTGCTGCAAGGAGTGCTGAAATTCTTTGAGCCCTTCTCCCGGCAATCCAATGATTAAGTCCATATTGATATTATTCATGCCGTACTGTCTTGATAAGTGATACTTTTCAATCGTTTCTTCCACACTATGATGCCTGCCAATAGCCTTTAGTGTTTCATTCTCATACGATTGCGGGTTAATGCTAATCCGGTCAATATTGTAGCGGTTTAGCACCTCTAGCTTATCAGGGGAAATCGTATCAGGACGCCCTGCTTCGACAGTCACTTCCCGTATATGCTTCACATCAGGGAACGAGCGATACATTTCTTCATACAGCAAGTCCATTTCTTCCGCTGTGATGCTCGTTGGCGTGCCTCCGCCAAAGTAAACGGTCGTCACTTTGATCCCGTGTTCTTTTAGCCATGCGCCCATTTTTTGCATTTCATAATGCAGACCAAACAAAAACGTTCCCACTCTGCCAGCTTGTCCTTTAATGGCGTAAGCAGGGAACGTGCAGTAAGCACATTTTGTGGGGCAGAAAGGAATGCCAATATAAATACTCACTTCCTGCTGAAGGTCATACAGATCTGGAATGGCTTTAAGCTGACGATCGACAATCTCCTGCATCAAATTGATTTTTTCATCATGAATCAAGTAATCACGCTTTAACGCCGTATGTGCATCTTCCTTTGACATGCCCTCTCTCAGCATCTTATGAAGCAATTTCGTCGGACGTATTCCTGTGAGAATCCCCCACTTTTGTGTCATTCCTGTGTGCTCCTGAAGCAAGTGTAAATAAACAGACAGCACTGTGTTTTTGATTTGTTTCCAGCGCTCCTTATCGTTCAAGCTCTCTGGAACATCCCGCGAAAAACGACTGGTGATGTCTGATCCATCGATATGACCAGATGCTTCCACCATGCCATTTTCTTCCTTCCAGCTAAATACCATGATCAAACCATCATCCAGTTCACTTGGTTCAAACATCACTTCACTATCTTCTTCAAATAAATTGGCTATATTGACAAGCGGGCGATGAAATCGTTCATCTGACAGCCCTTTAATTAAAATTCGCATCATATCACCTTTATCTTCAAACTTGTTTCATTTTACAAAATTCATGTAGGAAAAGCAATGAAGGGAACAGACGAAGGCCCTGTCATTTCTTGATTGACAGGGCCTTCACTGTATTATCGCTTAATATCAAATTGATGTAAAAATCCTTCTCTTTGCTGCATTCTAAAGTATTCCTTGATCATATAAGCCACACCCTGTTCATCATGCGAGCGCGTCACCCAATCGGCTTTACGCTTGACATCATTGGGGGCATTTCCCATAGCAACGCCTAAACCAGCCAATTCAAGCATTGGAATGTCATCTGTTCCATGACCAATGACAACCGTATCTTCTAAAGTAAAACCGAGTGCAGAGGTTAAAAGAGAAAGTCCCGCTTCCTTCGAAACCCCTTTGCATACAATATTCATTTTCTCATCACTGATCCTAATAAGATCAACAGATGGGAATGCTTGTTGAATGGTCCTGTGAATCTCAGGCTGAAGCTCCGCGGTCGAATATACTTCAATCACTGGAGTACTGACTGGTTCATCCATCAGCATATCACTTAAAGATTCAACAAATTGGACGGGATAGAAAATTGGATCAGACGGATGAATGAGCGTCTTTCCCATCAGCTGAGACTGCGTTTTTTTCCGGTTGCCGATCGAGAATTTTTCATGCAGCAAGCGGACATTACAATCGAAGCTTTCAAGGATTTGCACAAGATTAAATGTCTTTTCTTCCGTTAATTTTTTCACATGAAGCGGCTCATCGAGTTTATCGGCGATAAATGCACCACTATGCGTCACAAGGGTTGATGTTGGAATCTTCAACGCCTTGGCAATTTTTTGAGCGGAACGAAAATGCCGGTTGGTGACAATCGTCACGTAAACCCCTTTTTTCTTTACATATTCCACAGCTTCTTTTGTAGCAGAATGGATTTTACCATTGGAACGAAGTAACGTCCCATCTATATTGAGTGCAAGTAGTTTTTTTGACACTGAGGCATCCCCCTTCTTGATGACTGTACTTACGATGAGGATATGCCCTAGCTTGGTGCTTTAGAACATGCAGTTGAAAGAGCCCTAGGTTATGAATAGATGGATAAATAAAAAAAGCCTACCCCTAGGCTTTTTTTTATGTATGGTTTGGATGCGTTACAATGGAGTGATGAAGCTCCCCATGATCCCCTTATCATTTACACACCAAAGCATTGCTTATATCAGATCCCCTTATGATGCTTTGCGTTTCTCCCAGAAGCGCTTCTCTCTCGTTTGGCTCAACGCCATAAATCCCAAGTGAAACGCACCCAATTGTCCCTTGAGAGCGCCTTTTTGAAAGCACTTTCAATATAAGTATTATCGCAGAATTTATGTGCTTCGACAACCTTTTTTTAAAAGATATTGAGGAGAAAAGATAAAACAAAAAAGGGCGAATGACATCGCCCTTTCCATTAGTTTTCTTCTGGATTCCCATAAAGCTCTTCAAGTGGCTTCATGATAATTTTATTTAATTCACCGATAAGAACACTCACACGTTGTTCTGCTTCCATCAACTGAGAGATTTTGTCGTGCTGCTGAACAAGAGCAACTGTTTTTTGAGCTTGCTCCACTTCTTCTTGTGTGATCTCTTGACCAGTCATTTGTTTTTGTTGAAGGTTTACTTGAATGTCACGGAAGTTCTCAAACATTCTTTTAGAGGACTCATCCGCGTTTACCTCATCATAAAGATTTCTTAAAGTTGAATATTCTTCGCTATGACGCAATGCTTTTTCAAGGTCATATGCAACATCATAAAGATTTACAGACATGTTATGTCTCCTTTCTATCCGTTATCACCGATATGATCGGCGGACACCACTCCACTATAACAAACTATGGCTTTCGTTTCACATATATACAATGAATTCATTAAAATTTCTATAGCTTGTCTTAGAATAGCGCCACAAAAACAGCCTGGATAGCACCAATCATCCCGCCTAAAAGACCGCCTAGAAATGTGATCATCTTCAGCTCTTTATTAGAGATGCTGACTACAAGCTCTTCCATTTTTTCAAGCGGGAAAAGTTCAATTTGTTCACGAATGATATCTTCAAATTGCAGCTTTGCAAGCAGACTCTCTAAAGCATTTGAAGCCGCTTCGATCCCCTTATTAATCAACACTGGCGCAAAATATGTTTTAAGGTCATCCGCTACAGCACTGACATAAGTTCCAACTGGTTTGTCTAATATCAGCTTTGTAGAGAAATGAGAAAGCAATTGATTTTTCACACTAAAAATAAGTTCCTTCACATTCCATTTTTCATCAAGCTCATGAAGAGAAAATAGCTTCACCTTGTCCCATTCTTGAACAAGTAAATCTGCTAAAAATCTTTTTGTTTCTGCATTTCTTAAGAACTTGATAATTTCTGGATGCACACGGTCAATTAAGCTTGAATTCCCTAGAAACATTTGGACCATACTGCCAAGCATTCCCCGTTCTTTTAAGAAATCATCAATCATATTGCCAAGCCTGGCTTTGCCTTCATCACTTTCAAAATAATGAATGCCTCTCTTTAAAATATAATCTGCTGCATCTGGAATTTTTGATGATATTTTGGTTTCCACTTCTACCGGGAGCAATTCAGATAAAGTTTGCTCGTTATATGTTTCAAGCAATGAAGCGAGCTTCTGGTCAGACCACTGATGGAGCCATCTATCTGCTTTGACATCAGCCTGTGAAAAGCCGAATTTTTCTAGCAGTGAGAATACGGTGATCTCCATATTTGCGCCTTTGTCAATATATCGATGGAATGTACGCAGGATCTCCTGCTTTGCCTCCGATGATTCAAATCGCCTTTGAATACCTTCTGGCGTGAGCAAATGCTCCATAACCATGACACCAACCTGCTTGGCTACTTCGTCTCTTCTTTTAGGAATAAGCCCTGGTGTAAATGGAAGCTGTTTTCCGAATAAGTAATATGGCTTATAAGGCCGAAAAAGCATTTTAATTGCAAGATGGTTTGTCGCTGCTCCTATGACTGCGCCGATAACAATCATAAAGATAAACGTTGTGAATATATTCAAAGTCGTCATCTACCTTTCAAACAACACCCGAGGTTTATTGTTTTGATCTATACGTATTATAGTTGTTGTCAAGTTCCCAAGCAAATGAAGCATGCAGCGAGACATATGATCAAGCGATCTGTCGTAATGATAAAGGAGCGTAAGCTTTATGTAAAATCATAAAAAAATGTTTTTTGATGGTAAAAAAAGAAGTTGAAAAGAAGGTGTTTTTTAATGACAACATTAGGTATTGCGAGCCTTTCTCCGCAGTATGAAGAGGCATTCACTCTGCAGCTCGCCAAAGCTGCCTCTTCTTATCGTTTAGAGGTTGTTCGTTTTACACCATTTGATTTAAAGCCGGCTTCAAATTTGATACAAGGCCAAGCATATACGAATGGCCAAGGGTTTGCCGACGCACAATTTCCGATTCCCGACTTGATTTATGACCGATGTCTTTACCGGCATGACGCACAATCTAAAAAAGCAAAACCCATCATGGAATGGCTAAAAAAATATCCAAAAACAGTTTTTTTGAATACCGGCATTTCAAATAAAATGGTGCTATTTGAGCAGCTCCGTCTCCTCTCTGCTTCACAGCCATATTTACCTGGCTGCTTTTTATTAAAAGAGCCCTCAGACCTGATCAATATGGTAAGGGAGTACGGTGCTGGCGGTTATTGTAGAATGCAGCCTCTCTCCCCTCAGCATGCAGCATCTACTTACTTCATTTCCTTTGATGGCAAATCAACATTTACTGTTCAACTAAGTTCCAATCAAACCATTACATTTTCTCGTACGTCAGAGCTGGAGCGCTGGTGCAAAAAATATGCAGGCCGGTATTTCCTTCAATTTTTCAACACGAATGATCAAAAAGAAATTTTATTCAATGAAATCAAGATTTTCCTTATGAAAGATTCACAAAATCAATGGAAACGCATGGGAATTCACACAAAATCACCTGCAGAAAATTGTCTTTTAAGTCATACACAAAAATCAGCTCCTGTGATAGGCTTTGAACACTATCTAAATACATTGCAGCCACACATCAAGGAACTCCTTTTAGATGATATTGCATCCATTCAGGCATCACTCCCAGCTTATATAGATAAAACTTACTCTCCTTGCTTTGAATTCGCAGTAGACTTACTTCATACAAGTGAAGGCAGACTTTTCATATCAAATATCAGATCAAAGCCAGGGCGGTCCGCTTTTTTAAATGTTTATCCTGAGAAGGAACACGAATTGATTCGTATCATTCTTGAACATGCGCAATCGACAAAGTCTCAACCGAAGGAGGTTTCTTATGAACAGAAAGCGTTGCATCATCGCCCCACACCTTACAAGTGAAAAAACAATTCATCTTCCCGTCCATTATAAACAGAAAGATGCCATCTATTCTCTTGCTCTAGGGTCTCGTTTAGTAGATGGCTTCAACATTTCCTATCATCAGCATCCAAATAAAATTTTATTATCTGAAGATCTATACAGAGGTTTACTGATTCCTTACCAATCAAAAGCTGATGTGATCATCATTGACCATACACTTTTTATAGGGCCGTTGGTTGGCATTTTCACTGCAGGTTTTGAGCAAAGTACACAGCCATTAGGAACGAGATCAGAATTTTTTATCAAACTGCTGCACTCTTTCAGGCAGCATCCTGGTTTTGCCTATCTTTTTGGGTCACATTCTATTGATTGGGAAAAAGGAATTGTAGAAGGACTGTTGTACCACGAAGATTCATGGGTTAAAAAACAGCTTCCCCTTCCGTCAGTCATTTATGACCGGCTTCCAAATAGAAAAGCTGCTCAGTCGGCACTCATTCAAGAAACGAAGCGAAAGCTCACCCAAGACTATGATATCCCTTGGTTCAACCCTTACTTTTTTAATAAATGGGAGATTCATGAACAGCTATTAACAGATGAAAAAACATGGTCCTTTCTCCCACATTCTGTACAATTAGATCCCGTGGACGCTCTTAGTAAAATTGAAACACTCCTCCATCTGCATCAAGTTATATACTTAAAACCAACAAACGGAAGTCATGGAGACGGGATTTATCAGTTAAAAAAGGAAAACGACGGAATCACTGTATCCTCAAATTTCGGAAATTCTATTCCATATGATTCAATAGATCAGTTTGTTCAAAGGCTGCGAAAGGATCATGCAATTCATGATTTTATTGCACAACAAGGCATTGAGCTTCTTCAAATAGACAATCAACCGATGGATTTCAGAGTTCATACGAATAAAAATAAAGAAGGTGATTGGACAGTCACAGCAGCAGCAGCAAAGGTTTCTGGAGATCATACCATTACGACTCACCAGTTACACGGGGGGACGGTGAAAACACTTTATGCTGTCTTTCCAGAAGAAAAGAAACGTTTGCAGATTTTACAGCAGCTTTCTCATACTGCCATCATGCTTAGCCAGGTGATAGATAAAAAAATGACCGGGCATATTGGTGAAATCGGTTTTGACTTAGGCATTGATCAAACAGGTGCAATTTGGATGTTCGAAGCAAATTCTCGCCCTGGCCGAGAGATTTTCCAGCATGTCTCTTTGAAAAAATCAGAATGGCTGATTGGAAAAAGAATCATGGATTACGCATCTTACCTTTCAAAAACGGCACTCACCACTTCAGATCACGCGAACGTCTACTGACGCTTTTTTGTCACATGTCAGTGCTCATAAATCTATGCTTTTTCTATGCTCTTTTCATGAGATGAGATACAATAAAATCAAGTTCAAGGTTGTTTCCGTGTTGTCGTGTTTGTTTATTGTTTCATCAATAAAAGCAAGGAGGCAATGATGATATGATTTCTCATTTTCAATGGAAACCCCTTTTTAAGAAAGCACAATTGCCAGGCTGGAAAATATCCTTTTTCCACAATGGTGCACACTATGAAGGCATCTACCACAAAACAGGTGACATTGAATGGGGCTCTCAGCTTCCGCCCCATGAAGTAGAACCAACTTTAAAAGAAGAAATCCACGAATTAATGCTGTTCCATGTCTATGATTAAACTGTTTAAGGAGCCCCGCCATGTTAGAAAAATTAAAACTTGTTTACGGAGACCATATCATCAGCACACCTACTCATGACAAACAAATTCTTTGGTATCAAACAGACGAAGGTGAAATATTTGGAGTAAACAAATCGGAGCTTTCAGAAAGAGAAACACTTCTTCTCAACTCTTTTCTTACACCAATTGATCTATTTCAAAAAGCGCAGACCGAGGATGAACAAAAATGGTTCAGCTATCTTTTTGAAAACAAACCACTAACTGTCCAACATCCCGTCCGTGTTTATTATTTTCAAATGATCCATCAAGAAGAACAAAGACAGCAAATAAAAGAGGCTGTGAATAACAGCCTCGAACATACTCATTTCATATGGACAGGCCCTGAAACAGCTATGCTGATTCAACCAAATGCCACATCAGAAAACAGTCAATTAGATCAGTTAAATGATTTGTCTCTAGCTATTACAAGTGATTTTTTAACAGACTCAGTCTTTATACAAGGACAGCTGCATTTGCCAAATGACCATTTACAGATGAGGTTATTAAATGAACAACAGCTATTTTTATACCATATGCAGCGAGAAAAGCTTAGATCAGGGGCAGCCACATTTTATCAATGCCTGCCTTCGTTCATTTGTTATGATGCATCCGCACTCTCTCATGCTATTTCAGATGCTTTTAAAGAAGCGGTCTTTGACCGGGATGTTTACCGAACTCTCATGACCTATATGCAATGTAATTTAAACGCATCCAAAGCAGCAAAAGCGTTATATGTTCACAGAAACAGTCTTCAATATCGAATTGATAAATTTATTGAGCGCACTGGGCTAGATATACGACATTTTCCAGAAGCATCCGCTGCTTATTTGATGATGACTCTACTCGATCTTTCATAAAGAATGAAGACATGAGCACCCTGCCCAAAAATGAAAATAGGATGTTGTGCACGTTGTCCATTTACAGACTCTTCCTCATTTTATACACTTTATTTACTAGTAAAGCGCTTTCAAAAAAAGAAGGACTGGGGAGGCTGACATCTAATGGCTGAAATGATGCTGAATCAAATTTATAAAGTATACGATAACAAGGTAACAGCAGTAGACAACTTTAATCTACATATAGAAGATAAAGAATTTATTGTGTTTGTTGGTCCATCAGGCTGCGGAAAATCAACAACCCTTCGCATGATTGCAGGTCTAGAAGAAATATCACAAGGAGACTTTCTGTTAGATGGAAAACGGATGAATGATGTAGCGCCGAAAGACCGGGATATCGCAATGGTTTTCCAAAACTATGCATTATATCCTCATATGAATGTGTACGATAATATGGCTTTTGGATTAAAGCTTCGGAAGTTTCCGAAAGCAGAAATTGATGAGCGGGTTCGAAATGCAGCTAAAATATTAGGGCTTGAGCAATATTTAGACAGGAAACCAAAAGCACTGTCTGGAGGTCAAAGACAGCGTGTTGCACTTGGCAGAGCGATTGTACGTGATGCAAAGGTTTTTCTTTTGGATGAACCGCTTTCTAATTTAGATGCAAAACTCCGTGTTCAGATGCGTGCTGAAATTTCTAAGCTTCATCAGCGTCTGCAAACGACATTTATCTATGTGACACATGATCAGACTGAAGCCATGACAATGGCAACACGCCTTGTTGTCATGAAAGATGGTTTTATTCAGCAGGTAGGAGCTCCGAAAGATGTATATGAAAACCCAGAGAATGTGTTTGTAGGTGGATTTATCGGCTCACCTGCGATGAACTTTTTTACAGGAAAGCTCTCTGACGGTGCCATTGCGGTTGGAAAAACTCATATTCGTGTACCAGAAGGAAAAATGAAAGTATTACGCAGCCAAGGCTATATTGGAAAGGATGTCATTTTAGGCATCAGACCAGAAGATTTTCACGATGAACCAGTATTTATAGAGGCGTCTGAAGGCACAAAAATTCATGCTGACGTAGAAGTAGCTGAATTAATGGGGGCAGAAACGATGCTTTATTCTTCTATCGATGGTCAATCGTTTATTGCACGTGTTGATTCTCGTACCGATGTACAGGCCGGACAGTCTATCCCTCTTGCGATTAATATGAACAAAGCCCATTTCTTTGATTCGGATACAGAGCTGCGCATTCGCTCAGCAGAATAAAAAGATATATAAGCAGCACCATCACTCATCATTGGGTGATGGTTTTTGTATGTTAACACAACATTTACCATGTTCTTTTTTCGTATGTTTTTTTCGGAAATAACCATAATACTTAGTACAAAGCAGTTACTGCATTGGGTTTCGCCAAGTGGCAAATGACTTGATCATTCGCTGGTGCGATTCCAGCAAACCCAACCAAAAAAAAACAAATCATATACAAAAAGGAGAATCACATCATGGCTAATTCTAATAGTTCAAACCAATTACTAGTTCCTGGAGCAGAGCAAGCGATCGATCAAATGAAATACGAAATCGCTTCTGAATTTGGTGTAAATCTTGGAGCAGAAACAACATCTCGTGCTAACGGTTCAGTTGGTGGAGAAATTACAAAACGTCTTGTGTCTTTCGCTCAACAAAACCTTGGCGGAACAAAAGCTTAATTTCATATCTGGATCATAGAAGGCACCTCTTATGGTGTCTTCTTTTTTTGTTTTGATCCCTCACCAAACTCCTTTCAGCTCATATCATGTAGTAGAAAGGAGCGGATCTTCATGGACATTTTTTCTGGTATGAACTTTGAACTTTTACAATTTGTAGGGATCTCTCTATTATGTGAATATGCTCATAGTATTCGGTCCTTTCATCTTTATAAAAAAAGCATCACATAAAAGTTGTACCAATTTGGGTTCTTTTCACTTATAGTATGTAGTGGAGGGATCGAACAGATGAAAATAGCTCTTTTCGGTGCTCATGGACGTGTAGGACAAGCATTTCTTCGTTTCGTTCAAGTAGATGAACGTTACATGGTTCGTTCATTGATTCGGACAAACCGAGAAGAAATGCTTGCGGGTATGTTTCAAGTCACCGGCAATTCAAGAAATCGAGAAGATGTGCTTGAGACAATCAAAGGAGCAGATATTGTTGTGAGCTGTCTATCAACAGATGGTGATGATACATTATCTGTTTCAATGGAGCATATCGTACAAGCCATGAAGCAAACGAATACATCAAGAATTATTACAATTGGTACAGCAGGCATTTTAAAAGCAAGGCAGCAGCCGGAGCTCTACCGTTTTGAAACAAATGAATCAAGACGGACCACTTCCCGAGCAGCTAAAGAGCATGCGAAAGCGTTTGAAATCCTTCAATCGACTGATCTAGATTGGACCATTATTTGTCCAACCTATTTACCAGATGGAGAAGTGACACGGTCATATCGCTATGAGAAAGATTTTCTCCCTATAGATGGAAAGAAAATTTCAGTTGACGATACCGCACACTTTTTATATCAGCAGTTAAATTCGAAGGAGTTTGTACATCAACGCGTCGGCATCGCTTATTGATGATGTTGCCTGTCCAAACAATATAACCAGTAAAAGTCGAGGACAGAACCCTCGACTTTTTCATGCAAAGGAAAGAGCCTCTTCCAATTAAATGAGGCTCTTTTTTTCTACTATTCATCAGCTGTTTGCAACAGCACCTTTTTGTAGTTCATACATTTGTGCATACAGCCCTTCTTGCTGCATGAGTTGTTCATGACTGCCACGCTCGACGATTTCACCTTTTTCTAACACCAAGATCATATCGGCTTTTTTAATAGTGGATAATCGGTGAGCGATCACAAAAGTCGTTCGTCCTTCTTTAACTACATCAAGTGCCCGCTGAATGATCGCTTCTGTTTCTGTATCAATGTTCGCGGTGGCTTCATCTAAAATTAAAATCGCTGGATCGTACGCTAATGCGCGCGCAAATGAAATCAACTGACGTTCCCCTGAGGAAAGGGTGCTTCCCTTTTCAACGACTGGTTCATCAAAGCCTTCTGGCAGGTGCTTCAATAACTCTGCGGCACCTACTTGCTTTAATGAGGATTCAATCGTTTCTCTTTTGATGTCTTCATTCCCTAAGCTCACATTGGAGGCAATCGTTCCAGAAAATAAATACGGGTCTTGCAGCACAATGCCCATTTGTTTACGGAGCGTTTGACGCGACTGATCATAAATGCTTTCACCATCTATGAGAATGTCTCCTTGCTGAATGTCATAAAAACGCAGCAGCAAGTTCATGATCGAGCTTTTCCCAGAACCAGTATGCCCCACAAGTGCAACCGTTTGACCTTTCTTCGCTTCAAACGTAATGTTCTTTAAGACATTTTTCCCTTCATTATAAGCAAAGGTGACATCTTTGAACTGAACGTGTCCCTCCAGCTTCTTCTGAACAGGTTCTTCCACTTCTGTTCCTGGTTCATCTAATAATCGGAAAACCCTTTCTGATGAAACCCTTGCTAATTCCAACCTAGAGAACTGATTCACAATGCCTGTAATCGGCTGGAACAATCGATTTAAATAATCGACAAACGCATAGAGCACACCAATGGACACAATGCCTGTCGCACTTAGCGACGCACCGCCAAAATACCAAATGAGTGCGACATATGCTAAATTTCGCAGCAGGTTAACCAAGTTATGTGAAAGAAGTGAATTTAAATGCAGCATCTTTCGCTGATATCGAAAGTGATTGTTGTTCAGCTCATCAAATTCCTCTTGCGTCGCTTTTTCATGACGAAAGGCTTGAATGATTGTCATCCCTTGAATGGCTTCATTTAGTTTGGCATTGATTTCACTGATGATCGAACGAATGCGGTGATTGTACACCGATGCAAACTTTCTATAAGTCATCGACCATAGGAAAATAATCGGTACAGCAACCAAACAGATGAGTGCCAGCTTCACATTTAATAAAAACATGGCAATGTAAATCCCAATCATGTAAATAGCACTTGTCACGAAATTTGCAAGGACTGTTACATATAAATCACGAATGGTTTCCGTGTCATTTGTTATCCTTGCGACAACTTTTCCAGCCGGTAAATTATCAAAATAGCGGATCGGCAGCGTTTGGATGTGCTCAAATACGTCTACCCTCATTTTTTGAATAATTCGATTTGCAATCCTCTGGAGCAAATAATGCTGCCCATACTGAAAGAAAATCGCAACGATGAGCAGTCCTAGATAAAATAGAACAAGCTGCACCAAACCACTGATTTCTGGCTGATAAAAAGCGAAAATCTCCTCTTTTGATAAACGCTTTACCTCATAGGTTTCACGCTCGTTCCCATTATCAATGGTGAGCTGATCTCCCGATATTTTTCTGTTTCCATCAAAACGAATCGGCTCATTCACAAAATAGTAACCGAACCCGACTTGCACTACATTGATTTGCTTTCCAGAATCCATTCCATTATTTAATCGATCGCTTCGTATATAGTTATTTCCCTGGTAATAAACGGTTTTGTCTGTCTTTTCATTGACCTCGACATACGGTTTTTCTACACCTAAAATATGATCATCAATCATTTTCTTCCCAATAAACGGCCCTGTCAGCTCAGCACCAACTGCAATCATTAGAAAGATTAAGGCAACAGACAATACTTTCTTATATAGGAGTGCGTAGGCAAGGAGTCTTCTTCCTGTTGTCATGCCTCATCCCCTCCTTCCAGCTGATTTGTTAGCTGCTGACGCAAAAATTGTTCTTTGTACCACCCATCCTGCTGGATGAGCTCGTTGTGGGTGCCTTTTTGGACAATGCGTCCTTCTTCCATGACAAGAATGAGATCGGCATGTTCAACAGCTGATAGGCGATGAGTTGTAATAAACGTCGTTTTGCCATGGCGGTTTTGTCTTAGATTTTCTAAAATAGCGGTTTCTGTTTTTGCATCTACCGCAGATAATGAGTCATCCAGAATTAAAATGTCTGGATCAATTAATAAAGCACGTGCAATAGATATTCGCTGTTTTTGTCCGCCTGACAGCGCCACACCTTTTTCCCCAACCATGGTTTCCAGACCCTCTGGCAAAAGGCGTAAATCCTTTTCAAAGTAAGCATCTTTGATTGCTTGTGCTAACTCATCTTGTTTCGCGTCACGATGACCAAAGCGCATATTCTGTTCCACGCTTTTTGAGAAAAGTATATGATCCTGCGGTACATATCCGATCCATTGAAATAACTGATCTAATTCAATGTCTTGGATCGGAACACCTGATAGCAAGATTTGCCCATCACCTGCCGGGTACTGGCGCAGAAGCTGTTTGACAATGGTCGTTTTGCCGCTTCCTGTTTTGCCTGTAATCCCAATCGTCTGTCCTTTTCGAACGGTAAAGGACACATCAATGAGATTATCTTTAGATGAGGTTGGATATCTGAATGTCACATGATCAAACTCAATATCTCCAGGCTCTTGTAACGTTTTCGGCTGAGCAGCATCTGTTACGTCCGGCTTGTAGCTGAGTGTATGATTTAACCGGTCTAACGACGCATTTCCTCTTTGCATAATGTTAATCAATTCGCCGATCGCAAACATTGGCCAGATCATCATGCCAAGATAGACGTTAAATGCAACAAGCTCCCCAATGGTTAAATCACTTTGGAACACGAGATAGGCTCCGTAGCCGATTCCGATTAAGTAGCTGATCCCCACAAGTAATTTCACTGTCGGTTCAAACAAAGAATCAATGATCGCCACTCGCATGTTTTTTTGAAATACATCATCTGTCATTTCTCGAAAGCGTTCGACATCTTGTTTCTCCTGCACAAAAGACCGAATGACCCGGACACCTGCCACTGATTCAAGAACGCGATCGTTCATATCACCAAATGCATCTTGAGCGACTGTAAAGCGCTCATGAATTTTGCTTCCATAAAACGCAATCAAGAGCGCCATCAGCGGCATAGGAATAATCGCCATTAAGGTTAATTTCCAGCTAATCGTCAGCCCCATCGTAAAGAAGATCATCAGCATATAAGCAGTGGAATCAACCAAGGTCAGAACGCCAAAGCCTGTTGTTAAGGCCACAGCATTCAAGTCGTTTGTACCTAATGCCATTAAGTTGCCGGTTTTTTTCTTTTCATAAAAGGTAGGCGTCATCTTAAGCAAGTGGCGCATCAGTTTCCCACGCATCACACGCTCCATGACATTTGCGCCGCCAAATAACTGATACATCCAAAAATATGTAAGTGTATAGACGACGACACCTAGTAAGCAAAAAATGGTCACATAAAACACAATACTGGATGTTGTAAATTGACCAGAACGAATGTCATCAACTGCCTGGCCAAGGTATCTTGGCGGCAGCATTTCAAGCACATTCACAATGAGCAGGAGCGTAATAGCAATCGTATAACGCCTCCACTCTTGTTTAAAGAACCAGCCTAATTTCGCAAATACTGAAAACATGTTTGTCTCTCCTTTTCAAGCTAGCCGCTTTCTAAATTTTCCTGCAAGTCACCTTGTTTCGTTTTTTGAGCTTTTGTCATTTGTCTTGATTTTGGCTTGTTCACATGCTTTCACTCCTCTTCATTTACTTGTTGTTTTTCATCCCTTTATTTCGAAATGCGAAATGAATTCAACAAAAAAAGAGGCCACCAGCTTGCTGGTACGCCTCTTTTCGTCATGTAAAAAGGCGCATGTTGACAAATACGCAACATACGCCTTGATTCATCCGATCAATTGGAACAGACGAGTTCCTTTTCAATGACCAATGAAGGTGTAATTGTCACGTGAATCAACCCATTCATGCAGTTTGATTTCATTCTTCCAATGTTGCACATGACATTTCCTCCTTTTGGCTCTTGAATCTTTTTTTATCTTATAGTGGCTGTCACCATTTTGTCAATAAATATTTTTCAATAAATGAAATTTTCTAACAAAAATCCATCTTCCTTATGTGTATCTTTTTCTATTAACGGGTATACCATGAGTGTAAAGACTCCTTTTGAAAGGAATGAGGACATTGTTTCAAGCTGATCGGATGGTCGTTGCGTTTGATGGACATGAAGACAGTAAGAAAGCATTAAAAAAGGCAATCGCTTTAGCTAAAACCTTACATGCCAAGCTGACCGTTACCTATGCACATGATGGCAAAACAGACAGACAGGTGTTTGATGTGCCGCGCCCAATGACTGGCGGAGCTTATATCGGCGGCGGTACGGCAGATCTTCAAACACCCCCTGTATATGTACCTCATGATGAACAGCAAAGTCCCTTGATTTTTGAAGACCATACAGAAGAGGTCGTTGCGGAAGCAAGAATGCTTTTAAATGAGGAGCAGTTTGAGGCTGCCATTGAAATTGTAGAGGGAGAACCAGCGGAAGCGATTATCGAATATGCGGAGGAAATATCAGCAGACCTCATCGTCATGGGAGCACGTGACCAAAGCAGATTGAAAAAAATGCTGTTTGGCAGTGTGAGTGAAAAGTTATCAACAAAATCAGATATACCTGTGCTTATTGTGAAATAAATGCATCACAAAAGGCTGTAAACATTAGTTTACAGCCTTTTTTTATTTATGAAGAGATCGATGCTTCACTTTCATGGTTAATTTTTTGCTGAAAGCCTACCTGTACGCGCTTTGTCAGCTTGCCTGGAACGCCTTCCCCTACTGGCTCGCCATCTATTTCAACAATCGGAATGACTTCAGCTGTCGTCGAGCTGATGAAGATTTCCTGAGCGCGCAGCAGTTCTTCTTTGCTTATACGAGTTTCTTCAACAGTACACCCTTCTTCCTCACATACCTCCAGCAGCTTTCTACGAGTAATGCCGTTTAAAATGAGATTGTTTGCAGGATGAGTACGAATCACGCCATCAATCACGGCATATACATTCGAGGAGGTTCCCTCGGTCACAAAACCGTCTCTTATCAGGATTGCTTCAAACGCACCCGCTTCAGATGCTTTCTGCTTTTCCATGATGTTATATAAAAGGTTTAAGCTTTTGATATCACACCTTAACCAGCGAAGATCCTCAGATAATATGGCCTTTGCACCAGCTTTCTGCTCTTGAACAGGCTTTTTCACCTGGAACGTATATGCCGTGATTTGAGGAGTAAGAGAATCACTATATTGATGTTTACGAGGGGCGACACCCCGCGTGACTTGAATATACACACCGCCATCTGTTAATTGATTGTGAGCGACGAGCTGTTGTAACTTTTCTTCCATATCTGATACTGTACCTTGCAGATGAATGCCAATTTCCTTTGCACTCTTGAACAGACGCTCTGTATGTTCCTTTAACGTAAACAAAGTACCATTGTATACACGGATGACCTCATAGACTCCGTCACCAAATTGATAGCCTCTGTCCTCAATATCAATATGTGCATCCTTTTTTTCAATGAAATCTCCATTGTACAATATTTTCATATGGAATCTCCCCTTCGCTTTGCAATAATGGTTGAATCTGATGCTATCTTAGCGGATAAATGGGTTCGTTTCAATGATTATTCAGAATTATTTCACATCATATGAAATGGATAACCTTTCATTGTAACAAATATAGATTGATAACCAAAAAGATTCCAATTTTTTAGCATCTTCTATATTCATAGGCTCTTTTTTCCTGTATACTTACTCCATATAAACACGACAAAAAACAGCGAAAAAAGACAGAATCCACTACATGATTCGACACAAATTTTTGATTTATTGGAGCGATTGTAATGCAACGGGTTAAAAAAAAACAGACACCTTCAAACACAATGCTGCTCTCAAAGGCGATTGGTTTTGTCATCCTGACACTGATCCTCTTTTTTATTTGGGATATGTCCAAAACCAATATGCAGGCAGCAGATCAGCCGGCGAAATTATCTGCGAGCAGTCAATTTAGAGACACAAGCACTAGTATGAAAGCAAAAGATGCTTCTCGGAAAACATTAGATGCACATTTTAAGATCAATTCAGATAAACATATAACGGATCAAACGATCTTTTTAACCTTTGATGATGGTCCATCAGCGACTTCAAATCAGCTGTTAGATGTGCTAAAAGCGCATCAAGTGAAAGCCACATTCTTTATGCTCGGACCGCAGATTAAAGAACACCCGGCAGCTGTGAAAAGGCTCCATCAAGAAGGTCATCAATTAGGGCTTCATGGCATCACCCATGATGTGAAACGCTTTTATCAAAAAAAAGATTCTCCTGTTAACGAGATGAAGGAAGATCAGCGCATTTTGGCTTCTGTCACAGGTGAGTATACCCATCTTGTGAGAACACCTTATGGCAGCACCCCAAATTTAACCGATCAGCAAAAAGCACGTTTAAAACAAAAAGGCTTTGTCTACTGGGACTGGACCATTGACAGTCTTGACTGGAAATATAAAAGCTCAAAATATGTACCAGAGGTATTAAATCAGCTGCAAGTGCTGGAGACAAAATATCCAAAAGAACCAAAAATCATCTTAATGCATGATCAGCCGGCGACGGCAAAATACTTAAGCAGCTTAATTACGCAGCTAAAGGCAAAGGGTTATACATTTGAAGTCCTTGATGAAACAATGAAGCCGCTGCAGCAATAAAGTAAAACCCGCACCTTTAGGATGCGGGTTTTTTAATGATTTATAAAGCTTTCACGAGATCGCCAATTCGCTCATGAAAGACAAGATCAAAAAGCGGATCGAATTCTGTTTCACTCAAATTCATCATCACCATGAAGATGGAAGGATCATGAGCTGCATCCTCTGGAATATATCTTGCTGGCGCTACTTCTAAAGAAGTCCCCATGACGAGCAGCATGTCCGTTTTCTGAAGTGATGTCTCCACTTGATCAAGATGTTTGACCATATCTCCAAAAAGAACAACATCTGTTTTTAGCACACGTCCACACGTACTGCCGTCTGAGGAAACCCTTTGACAGACCGGCACCTCTTCTTTTAATAAATAAGGCAGATCATATTCCGCCTGACACGATGGACAAGTGGCCGTTTGAATGGAGCCATGGAGTTCATATACATGCTGGCTTCCCGCCTTTTTATGAAGGCCGTCAATATTTTGGGTGAAAATATCCACATGCTTCCCTTGTTGCTCAAGGCTGGCTAAAAAGGTGTGCCCGCTGTTTGGCTCGTATTCTCCACTCATTTTCATCTGAAACAATTCCTTAAATTTCGGCCAGAATTGATGAGGATTTGATAAAAAGTAGGATCGGCTCATCGCCTCCATGCGGGAAGTATCTTCTGTCCACAGACCACCCGTTGATCTAAAATCAGGAATACCCGATTCTGTACTCATACCTGCACCTGAGAGTACTGTGATATGTGAAGCCTGCGATAATTTCTCTCTTAACACATCCACCTTTGTTTGGTCCACACACCATTCCTCCTTTATTCACCCAGCTGCTTCTCACCTTTTTGTTTCATATAAATGGCCTGACCAGGGAAAGCAAATTCTACCCCTTCCTCGTGGAAAATATCTATGATGCGATAGTTAATATCCTGCTTAATATCAAGGTTTTCAGACCAAGCTGTCGTGTTTGTGTAAAAGTTGAAAAACAAGTTCAAATAGCTGTCTGCCAGTACATCGAGATTTACCATGATTGTCTCCTTATGCACACCATCATGCTCGTGAAGCATCTGTTTGAGACGCTTAATACACTGATCAATGTTTTCCTTTGGTGTATTGTAGGAAACGCGAACAGAGAACGTAATCTGACGTTTATTCATTCTTGTCCAGTTTGTGATTGGCTCCTTTGAAAGCGTAGAATTCGGAACGGTCACGACGGCTTCAGCAGGTGTTCGAAACCTTGTACTTCGAAATGTAATGTCCTCCACAGTCCCAAGAACACTTGGTGTCTCCACAAAGTCGCCCATCGTAAAAGGCTTCTCTGTAATGATGACAATCCCTCCAAAAAAGTTAGCCACTGTATCCTGAGCGGCGAGCGCAAAGGCTAGACCACCTAGACCGAGACCTGCCACAAGTCCATTTACGTCATAATTAAATTCTTGTGCAATGACACTAATACTCAGTGCAATAATAATGAAGCGAAGTACCTTTGATAAAAATGGTGCTAAAATATCATCCATATCTAATTCAAATTTCGAATTGACCTTTTGAAACAAGAAAGAAGATGCAGCGGTTAAATTACAAAGCCCCCACGTCAGCATCAATATAATAGAAGATCTATACAATTTAATGATGACATCCATATGATGCTCAAAGTATGGTGCCTGTCTTAACGCAAAATATAAACCAAGTGCCACGAAAAACAGCCTCGCTGGTTTTTCAAATGCCACAACAATTTGGTTAATGACCTCCGTTTTAGACCGATTCGTCAGCCTAAACAGAAGCTGAAATAAATACTTCGTAAATACTTTCCGAAGCAATAAAAAAAGCAATAAAATACAAAGGCTAATACCAATTTGGATCGCAATATCTACTGTAAAATATGTATCCAGCCATTTTTGTGTAAACATGTCTGTCTCTCTCCTTTAAAACAATCCTCTCTAGTTTATAATATAACCTTCGTTCATGTCCTCTCTTAAATGTCTGACCTCTACATAAAAAGCCTCGGGACTGATCCCGAGGCATGAAGTTCAAATATGAAATTTTGGCTAGAGACATATCGACGGGCAGCAAACTACTTTTTCTTCTGAGCCTGATCAAGGAGAGTCGCTTTAAACATTTCAGCATCCGTTTCGGCCTTAATACGTTCTTCCACTCTAATTCTCCCTTTACCCAATCATCTCGCCTCCTTTTCATCATTATAAAACATCAGAATTTTCAGTCAACATGACGAAAGCACTAATATTTTGACGAACGCTGACGATTTGGACAAAATTGATCGAAGAAAAAATGATGTAGTTCAGATTTACTCAATAAGAGCTTGGGATATTCCTGCAACTTTTCACCTTTCATACACGATGCTTACTCACCATATGCCATGTTCCATTACATACAGCTCTCCCTCGTACCATATAGTAAAGAAGGAAAAACTGCAAAAATTTGATATGATAAGACCAGATCTTATGTCAGGAGCTGGAGCATGTGTATATTATCGCGCATAGAGGGTCTTCAAGCGCTGCCCCAGAAAATACAATCGCTGCATTTGATTTAGCTGTTCAGCAGGGTGCGGATTATATTGAGTTAGACGTCCAGCTGACAATGGATCAGCACGTAGCCGTCATCCATGATGATACTGTTGATCGAACGAGTAACGGAAGCGGTTTAGTGAAAGGTTATACACTTGATCGGCTGAAGAAATTAGATGCAGGAAGCTGGTTTGATTCTCAGTACGCCAACGAACGAATTCCCACCTTACAGGAAATTCTTGAAAGATACAGTCAGCGTGTCGGGATACTGATTGAGATCAAGCATCCAAAACGGCAGATTGGGATTGAAAAGGCAGTTGTCGATATCATCAACCGGTTTGCCTATTCCCGTGACATCATGGTTCAATCTTTTGATGCCAATGCACTTCAAAGAGTCAAAGCTTACGCCCCTTCTCTTCGAACAGCTTTTATTATAAAACCCTCTGCCTTTAAACTGACGAAAAGGAAATTAGCGGAGTACAGCTCCTTTGCGGATTGCCTTAATATGAAGAAAACGATGATCAACAGCTGGTGGATTGATCGCATCCACTCATTTGGAATGGATGTCTTTATATGGACAGTGAAAGATCAAAAAACAGCCGACAGGATGAAAACATACCCCATTGATGGAGTGGTGACGGATCACCCGCCATTTTTTCTAAAGGAGAAATGATGTAAATGAAAGCATATCTCGCCGTATTTATCGGTGGATTGGTTGGTACTCTTTGCAGATATGAACTTAGCCAATCCGTTGTCAGCCAGACATTCCCCTATGCAACACTGATTGAAAACATGACAGGCAGTCTGCTTCTTGGCTTTTCAACAGGGTATTTTATGTTTCGGAAAGGAAAAAAATATCTTGCTGCTTTGATCGGAACAGGATTTTGCGGTGGTTTTACGACAATGTCCACTTTTTCTAAAGAAACGGTTCTCTTATTACAGGATGGACTGTTCACATCAAGTATCATGTACATTGTACTCTCAGTGATTGCTGGAGTGGGCGCTGCCTTATGTGGACTGATCACCGCTCAGCGCCTCTTTCAACAAGATGAGCAGCCGAAAGGAAGCAGATAAATGATTGTATTTTATACAGCTGTGGCCGGCGGGATGGGCAGTGCCCTTCGATTTTTCCTCAGTCAATCGATTCAGAAAACCAAGTTTCATACTCGTTTTCCGTATAGTATTATTCTCATCAACTTACTCGGCGCTGCCGGTTTAGGTTTACTGACAGGTGCAGTAACTGACAATGATCCGCTGCTTATGATCATTGGGACTGGTTTTTTCGGTGGTTTTACAACCTTCTCTACATTTAGTGTAGAAGCTGCGGCCATGCTGCATGAGCGGCAAATTGGACAACTTGCTGTCTACTTATTGGTCACAATCATCGGATCTTTATGTCTCTTTGCTGCGTTTTATCAAATAGGACAGCATCTTTAAATATTGGTGATGGCGGCTAAGCTGATGAGCAGCTGATCCATGAGCTGGCGCTTCATCAAAAAGAGTGTTTTTTCACTATAGCCAATTTCCATAGCACACTTTGCCATCCGCCAATCTCGAAAATATTTGTAATCGATGAGCTGCTGCTCTATTTCGTCCAACTCTTTTAATGCCGTTTCAATACAAGCAACGATGAGTTCATACTGATTTTTTTGCTCTTCTAACTTTTTCCGTGTCATGTGGTCGAGATGATGCGGGCTTCTTTTTTCAAGCTGCCTTTCGATATTTAAAATTGCTGCTTGATAATTTTTGAAATTCTTTAAATGAAACTCAATTCGTTTCATTGAGGTTTTTTTCTCCGTGATACTTGCTGTTTCATACCAAAGCATGTCCATCCCCCTTTATCGAACGTTTGTTCTTATTATATACCGAACATACATTCGTTAAAAAGAGACTAAATACCTAAAAAAACCTTGAGCTTATTTTTCGCTCAAGGTCATTTCGTTTACTAGCAGCGGCTCCTTTATATCAAGTCCAGTGCGTGTACTGCTTTTTTCTGACGTTGTGACGCCTTTTTTCAAATCGATCTTTTTAACGTAGCGTCCATCCATTTCCAGCACTTTCATTCGAATATCATCAAGATAGACGGATTGTCCTTCTCTGATATCAATATTCTCTTTTAAGATGAGTCCGCCGATTGTATCAATTTCCTCATCATGATAAGAGATCTCGATCAAATCTTGAATTTCATCTAATCTCACTTTGCCATCTAAAACATAATGATGATCGGCTCTTTTTTGAATAACTGGCTGTTCATCTTCATCGAATTCATCTCGAATATCTCCGACAATCTCTTCTAAAATATCTTCCGTTGTGACAAGTCCAGACGTTCCGCCATATTCGTCAGTTAAGATCGCCATATGCATTCTATCACGCTGCATCTTGACGAGAAGCTCTTGAATAGGAATCGTGTCGATAACCTCAATCACTGGATATATATAATCTTGAATTTTCAGTTGATCTTTTTCACCTTGATACACAAGATCTGCAAAGAGCTGCTTTTTGTTCAGCATGCCGATGACATGGTCTTTATCTCCTGAAAACACAGGGAAACGTGTATACTTTTCCTGCGTCATGATGGCGAGGATATCATCTAACGGCATATCTTCTGGAATCGCACAAATTTCTCTCCGCGGTACCATGATCTCTCTGGCAATTCGATTATCGAAATCGAAAATCTTGTTCATATAATTATATTCTGATGGGTTGATTTCCCCATTTTTTAAGCTCTCAGATAATAAAATCTTCAATTCCTCTTCAGAATGGGAATGTTCTTTTTCAGACCCCATATCGATGCCCATCATTTTAGTTAGCAGACGGGCTGACCCGTTTAACACATAAATGAAAGGGAACATAAGGATATAAAATGCATGCAGCGGGCCTGACAGCCATAGCGTCATTTTTTCCGCCTTTTGAATGGCAAGCGTTTTTGGTGCAAGCTCACCTACAACTACATGCAAAAAGGTAATAATAGAGAACGCAAGTGTTGCTGAGATCAGGCTGATTGCTGAATCAGGAATGTTTGTCAAACCAAAACCTCGAACCAAAAGTTCTTTCACAGCCGGCTTACCTATCCACCCTAAACCAAGGGATGTCACTGTAATACCGAGCTGACAGGCTGACAAATATTCATCTAGCCTTGATGTCACCTTTTTCGCCATGATGGCCTTTTTGGACCCTTCAGCAACAAGCTGATTAATTCTTGAACTTCTCACCTTTACTATGGCAAATTCAGATGCAACAAAGAAAGCTGTTAAAGCAATCAAAACACCGACTATACTCAGATTAACAATATCGTCCATTTAACCTTGCTCTTTCTTAGAAGAACAAGGAGTCACCTCCTGATTGATGATGTTATGTTTTGCAAAACGGTTAACTGATTAAATAAGACGACTTTGAGGGCCCCACTTAACCACCTCCGGTTCACGTAAAATTCCGCCTCTCTACATATATATGAAACGGTATTCATTTTATCTTACCATAAATAATCTGAAAATTCCTGTATCATCATGCTGTTTTTGACATGACTGACTAAATTGAGGGAAATCCTCCTCTGTTTCTTCTTATTGGCAGGAAATATGAACAATTAACTTGTGTTTCAGACTAGAATTATATTAAACTATTTTCATAAACTATAACGTGACGGTTAGGAGGAGATGTTCAGATGGGGCTGAGAAAAAGTATCGTATTGGTGAACTAGCACAGATTGCACAGGTGACGAAACGAACTGTAGATTATTATACAAATCTAGGTTTGCTTGCGCCTGTTAGATCTTGCTCAAATTATCGTTATTACGATGAATATGCTTTAAAACGATTACAATTAATCGTTCTTTGCAAACAGCAGAGATTGGCTCTTTCTGACATCAAATCCAGATTAGATGAACAATTCCCTTCTCAAAAGGAAGATCATGATGAACTTGTCCATTTAACCTCTGATATCGATCGGATGAATGAGCATATGGACCGCATTTTGGCACGTTGTAAGCAGCTTCAGCCAGAGCAACGTGAAAAACTAAAAGAGCAGCTTACTCCTGAAAAAATGACGGCTGTCCAATCATTTTTACTGCTGTTAAGTTAAAATTTTTACTAAACAGGAGGTGTTACCTTCGTTCTCAAAGTCAGAACGAAGGCCTTAATTGGACATAGTTAATTTACTCATAGTTGCTTTACTTATAGCTTTAACCGCGTTTTTCGTTGCATCAGAGTTTGCGATCATTCGCTTAAGAAGCTCAAGAATTGATCAGTTAATCGCAGAAGGTAATAAAACAGCAGTTGCTGTCAAGCATGTAACGACTCACCTTGATGAGTACCTATCAGCCTGTCAGCTTGGTATTACCATTACCGCCCTTGGTATTGGTTGGTTAGGGGAAGAAACAATTGCGCATATGCTTGCGCCGCTCTTTGCAGAGTTGTCCATTCCTCAATCAGCTAGTTCTATTGTCACTTTTATTATTGCGTTTAGTATCATGACGTTTTTACACGTTGTCGTTGGAGAACTTGCACCGAAAACACTCGCCATTCAAAAGGCTGAGCAAGTATCCCTTCTTTTTGCTAGACCACTGATGATCTTTTACAAAGTGATGTTCCCGTTCATTTGGGTATTAAATGGATCTGCTCGTTTGTTAACGAAAGCGTTCGGTCTTCAGCAAGTATCTGAGCATGACATGGCGCACTCTGAGGAAGAATTGCGGATTATTTTATCAGAGAGCTATAAGAGCGGCGAGATTAACCAGTCTGAATTCAAATATGTAAATAAAATTTTCGAATTTGATGACCGTCTGGCGAAAGAAATTATGATTCCTCGTACCGAAGTTGTCAGCTTCCCGTATGATATTACCATTGAGGAAATGCTGAAGGTAACAAAGGTAGAGAAATATACACGTTATCCAATTGAAGATGGCGACAAAGACAACATTATCGGTGTTCTTAACATTAAAGAGGTTCTCACTGCCTGCATTAGCGGTGAGTGCTCTACAAGCGATACGATCGAAAAGTTTGTCAATCCGATTATTCATGTGATTGAAACGGTTCCTGTTCATGATTTACTGCTCAAAATGCAGCGTGAACGTGTACACATGGCCATTTTATCAGATGAATATGGCGGTACAGCAGGTCTTGTGACCGTTGAAGACATCCTTGAAGAAATCGTTGGTGAAATTCGTGATGAGTTCGACATTGATGAAATCAACGAAGTGCGTAAACTTGGAGAAGACCATTACATCTTTGATGGCAAGGTTCTTGTTGATCAAGTCAACCTGCTATTAGGTACACAGCTTGATAATGAAGAGGTCGACACAATCGGCGGCTGGTTCCTTACTCAGAAATATGAAGTAGAGAAAAATGACGCCATTCGTGAACAAGGCTATGAATTTATTATTAATGAAGTCGATGGACACCATGTGGCATACATCGAAGTAAAAAAGTTAAATGAACAATTATTAGAAGCAGCTGAAGAAGGCGCTTCGTAACAAAAAACGCCCACTTGCTTAAGCAAGTGGGCGTTTCACATTGTGGACAAAGGGCTAAAATGATTTTATTTTAGCCCTTTGTCTTCTTTTTCAGCGTGATAGAAAACCTTTGAAGTCTAGGAAGGACGAGTACCGGAGCGGAGCGAATTGAGCATTCGTGAGCACCGGCACGCAGGACTGACACCGAATGCGAGGGTTTGTCTACACGCTGAAACGACCCTTGCCTAAGCAAGCGGTCGTTTTTCTTATGCCTTTTCCATTAATTGAGCTTCTAGCTCTTTGATTCTTGTGTTTAATACTTCTGTCATGGCACCTAATCTTTCTTTTGGCGGCAGATGGTCAAATTCAGACAGCTCAATCGGTTCACCAATGATTAAGCGCATTTTCCCTTTTTTGAAAAGGCTTTTCGCATTTGAAGGTCCTTTGTATGCGGCTGGAACAATTGGCGCTTTACCGAGCTGCGCAATGGTAACCGCCCCTCTTTTTAAAGGAACATCCTCTGTTGTACGTGTTCCGCTTGGAAAAATCCCAACGATCTTTCCCTCTTTTAATAATTTAATGGGCGTTTTAATACTGCTTGGCCCAGGATTCTCTCGATCAACAGGAAAGGCATGAATCTTTTTTAAAAATCCACCGATCCATTTATTTGCAAACAATTCTTTTTTCGCCATGTAGTGGATCTCAAACGGAAGAATTCCTGCGCCTAATGCAAGAACATCCACAAAACCCTCATGTGTACAAGCAATGACAAAACCCCGATCAGTTGGCAGATTCTCTTTTTGATATACTTTGATTCCACCTCGGAGACCAAATAATAGTTTGACGGTATAGCCTGAAAATTTATACATAGTGCACTTCCTTTGTTTGAAGAATGAAGGATTTGTCTCTATTATAACAAATTTTTTATTACCTGGTACTAAAAATTTGTACACAGTCCAATCCTCCCTATTTTTTTCGTTTAAAAATGAACGTTCTGCCTGTATTCAAGCACCAGGTTTTAGGGGAGAATAGAATAGGAATTGTGTCCAATTTTGTCGTTTTTCGATGTTTTTTCCTGATTTGTTCTATTGAAAATACTTTATAAATGATGCAAATTTCGCTATGATAAGGAGAAATGATTTTGATTCGGCGAAAGAAATGAGTAATGTACGGTAATGAGAAGTTTCGTGCAACTTTATGCCTTTCTTATGCGTGTATAACATAGAGGGGAGAAAAATCAGTGACGATCGATGAAATTTATCAAATGTATATGAACGATGTTTACAGGTTTCTGCTCTCCATGACAAAAGACAAACATTTGGCAGAAGACTTATTGCAGGAAACCTTTATGCGTGCGTATATACATATTCATTCCTACGACCATAGCAAAGTGAAACCTTGGTTATTTCAGGTGGCACGAAATGCTTTTATTGATTATGTCAGGAAACATAAAAAAGAAGTGACCATATCGGATGACCTCATTGGCGGTCTTTTACAAACGTCTGTACAAAGCCCTGCTGAACAGGTTGAAATAAAGGAAGTCCTCACCATGTATTTAGAGCAGCTTCCAGATAACTACAAGGAAGCGTTGACATTGTATTATTTAAAAGAACTAAATTACAAGGAAGCATCCAAGGTCATGAATATTACTGAAGCAAATTTCAAAAGTGTTTTATTTCGTGCAAGGCAGCGCCTAAAAGCACTTTACAACAGAGGTGTTAATGATGAATGAAGAGTTTAACAAGCGATGGGAACAATATAATAATGGTGAGATGAATGAGGAAGAAATGATAGCGTTTGAGGAAGAGCTTGAAGAAAACGAAAAACGCTTAAGCCAGGAACTGAACGACTCGGATTGGACAGATTTTTCCATCAGTCCTGAGAAGCAAAAAGCCATTTTACAATACGGAAAAAGAAAGTCATATTTACGTATTTCCGTACTTGCTGTCATATCGACACTCATTATTTTACCGCTTTGTACATTAGGAAGTTATTTATACTACGGCGTTGGCGGAGCCGAGAGCAAAGGCAATCACTTCATGGAAACAGCCGCTGTCACCGTCGCTTTGACCAAACCAAACGTGGCCATTGATATGAAGGATTTAAAAGGTCAGGTCAAGCTTTTTGGGATGAACACCGAATTGAAGCTGCAAAAGCAAATTGGCAATAAAACAGAAGCTATTGGCAGTGAACAAATCGAGATGTTTTTCGATAAATTAAAGCAGCCTACTATCTCTTATTATGGTGACAGCGCACGCGAAACGGAGGGTTTCTTTACCCATCCTTCGGCGCAGGCAGATGCCTCAAAAAAACAAACACTCACTACGTTAGACAAGCTTCCTGAAGGAACAGTAAGTGAAGTGTATGTATCCTATGACAGAGCTTACACACCAAAGGATATTTATTCCTTTGCTAAAAAATACGATATGAAAGTGCTGTGGAATGCGATTAAAACAGAGGATTCATTAAGTGGTAATCAGCGGCCAATCGGCTTTCCTGGGAAGGACTCTGAATTTTTAAAAGAGCTTCAGCACACATCAAAAACTGAGGTAGATCAATTCAAAGATGCCCTTGCTTATGTTAATCAGCACCCGACATGGGCAACAACGATCTCTGGCAGACCTGATCTTGATCTGTCTAATCGTATACGCTATATCGATCAAAATGGCGTCACCGTTTATGGCTCTGTGGTCACTGGACCTTCTAAAGAAATTGAGAAATTTGTAAAGACAAAACGCATTAAAACGGCAAAAGTGAGCGAGGTGGAATTATGGAATTGGTAAGAATTTTTAAAGAGCATAATGTTTTTGGCTGGATTTCTGTCGGCACAGCGATATTATCCCTGCTCATGCTAAACCTCGCCATTATCAGCAACGTGACATTTTATTCTTTTCAAATGCTTCCTTTTGCAATGGCCGCAGTTCCATTTGGCATTATTGAACTGTTCATTAAAAAAGGCCGTACGGGTCCAGGTTTCCTCGGTGTCGTACTGAATATCTTTGTCATTGTTTGTGTCTATGCCATCGTATCAATCGATGTCGATCTTCAGTTAGGTTTTTAATCAGCACTCAAAAGCAAAAGCCCGTGTTACTTGACTAATGCCAAGCAGCACGGGCTTTTTTCATTTACTTTTTATTCAATTCTGAATGCTTTCTTGAATATAAGAAATACACAACCAGCCCAATGGCAAGCCAGATTAAGAAACGAACAAAGGTGATTGCACCAAGCTTATAAATGAGCAATCCGCAAGATAGAATAGCTAAGATCGGAATAAGCGGAACTGCTGGGCATCTGAAAGCTCGTGGTAAGTCCGGCTGCGTTTTTCTCATCACAATGACCGCCACTGAAATCAAAATGAATGCTGAAAGTGTCCCGATGTTTACTAGGCTTGCCAGCTCATCAAGTGGAATAAATCCACCCATTAATGCTGACAATGTACCGAAGAACAGTGTATTGATGTAAGGAGTTTTATGCTTTGGGTGAACTTTTGATAATACCTTTGGCACCAAGCCATCACGAGACATAGCAAACATCACGCGTGTCTGGCCGTACAGCATGACAAGCATTACGGTTGTCATCCCTAGAATCGCTCCGACATCCACAATACCAGCCACCCAGTTTTGTCCGGCTACTTGTAAAACGAGAGACACTGGATGTGATACTCCTTCAAAATTCATGAAAGGAACAATGCCCGTCATAATCGCACTAACAATGACATAAAGCAGTGTACAAATCAATAAGGAAGTAATAATCCCTCTAGGCAGGTTGCGTGATGGATTTTTTGTCTCCTCTGCCGCAGAAGCAACTGCATCAAACCCGATAAATGCAAAGAATACTAGGGCTGCTGCACTTAAGACCCCTGATGTCCCAAATGGTACGAATGGTGTCCAGTTTTCAGGTTTTACATATTTCACAGCGACTAAAATAAAGAGCAGAATCACAGCAATTTTCATAATAACCATGATGTTATTTACTCGTTTTGATTCTTTAATACCAAAGTACAGCAGGAAGGTGATGACCATTAAAATAATAAATGCTGGAAGATTAAAATATGTCACTTGCCCCTTTAAACCACCAGGTGCTGCTGTTAACTCAACTGGTATATGAATCCCTATCCCATTTAAAAATGACACAAAATAGCCTGACCAGCCCGCTGAAACGGCACTAGCGGCCAGCATATATTCTAATATTAAATCCCATCCAATGATGAATGCTAGAAATTCCCCCATTGATGCGTACGTAAATGTATACACAGACCCTGATACAGGCACTGTGGAAGCAAATTCCGCGTATGACAGTGCTGCAAACAAACAAGCAAGACCTGCGATGACAAATGATAGCACGAGTCCTGGCCCCGCAGTGACGGCTCCTGTACCTGTTAGAACAAATATCCCTGTCCCGATAATGGCTCCAATGCCCAGCATGGTTAAATCAAATGAACCCAATTCCTTTTTTAATGCTTTTTCCCCTTGTGTTGCCGCAATGAGCTCTGAAATGCTCTTTTTTCTAAACAACGAATTGCTCATACCATCACTCCCAAAACTTAGTATCAGTCTAAAGACGCCACATTTATGTAATTCACGATATTTTCTGAATATTTAGATTAAATTTAGCGCAATAAATTGGTGGCGTAAAATTATTATATATGAAAATTAAAAAATGAAAACACTTTTTTTAAAAATAGAGTGAAAATTCTTATATATCAACGAAAATATTGTCAATAAAACGGTTAGATTTTCTTCAATCCTTATTCAATTGATAGTTTGTCTCCCTCTATTTATTATACAACATGGAAGATTATATTTTTTTCATATACTTATTATTCAACAAAAATAAGACCCTTTTTTAAAAGTGGGTCCACAATTATGTTATTTTAAAGCCTTTAGACTGATAGTGATCTATGAGAAAAAGACCAGTTCTGCGGCATAAATGATATATGAAAAAAAGACCAGTTCTGCGGCATAAATGATATATGAAAAAAGAGACTGCTTCATAGCAGTCTCTTCAAATGAATTAGTTTACAAATGTTTTCGCTCCAAGATAAATAGGCTTCCAATAGCTTGATGTCATATCACTGATCGTTACACCGTCAGAAGCAGCATGGATAAACTTATTGTTCCCAAGGTAGACACCCATGTGAGATGGACCCGATTTATACGTTGTAAAGAAGACAAAATCTCCAGCCTTTGGTTTGGATACACTTTTCATCGATCCCCAGAAACCTTCAGTTGTTTGTCTTGAAATCTTTTTTTGTTTGTTAATGATATACCACATAAATCCGCTGCAATCAAAGCCCTTCGGTGTCGTTCCACCCCATCTATATGGAGTACCGTTTTGCGCTTTAGCATCTGCTATGAGTTTAGACGTGTTTAAGGAAGAAGTAGAGACTGTTTTTTCTTTCACAGGTTTCGTCTTTACTTTAGACGTCTTTTTCACCTTTAGCTTTTGACCGATTTTAATGAGGTCTGTTTTAAGTTTATTTAACGATTTCAACTCTTTCACAGTCATCCCGTATTTTTTGCCAATCTTAGATAATGTATCTCCTTTGACAACTTTATGAGTGGCAGTTGCTGAAGCCGTTTTTACTTTTGTTGTTGTTTTTGATGTCTTCACTGCTTTTTTCGAAGAAGTGCCATTCACTTTTAAGGTTTGTCCAACATAAATCACGTTAGATTTCAGCTTATTGTCTGATTTAATTTTGCTCACGCTTGTTTTGTATCTTTTCGCTAGAACAGAAAGAGAGTCACCTTTTTGAACTTTTACTGATTGTGCTGAGGCAGCTCCGGCAAATAATGTCGTCCCAAGTAGAACTGCACTTGCAGCTGTGATCAATTGTTTTTTCATTTGTTCCTCCTGTATGTATCTATCTGATCCGAATTTTTATCTACTCCCTATTATAAGGATCAAATACCAGAAGAAATAGTCTTGACTTCCTACGACATTATGCTTATTAATTCGGCAAAATTTATTTTTTTTTAGGGTTCTTTTTATTTCATTTTTATTACACAATCATGACAAAATAATCGCATCTTGTCATGGATAAATGATACATTCATTTCTCTTTTTGGTTCATTCTATGTAAAGTGGACCTTTACAATTTTAAAGTGAACTTTACGATGCTGTAAAACGGAATCCACACTTCTGCTCTACCATTGTAAACGTAAGAGCGATACATGAACAATGAGGAGGCAAAATGAATGAGTGTGTTGAAAAGCTCGAAAACGAAAATCGCTGCAGTGGCAGCAGCATCTGTGCTATCGATTGGCATTTTTTCAGGGATTGAATTTGGACAAGCTGACAAAGCTGAGGCTAAAAAGAAGCCGAAAAATGACGTGCAAAATGTGATCGTGCTGATTGGAGATGGCATGGGAACACCTTATCTTTCAACTTACCGCTCATTTAAACATAACGGTGACCTTTCAAAGCAAACAGCGTTTGACCCTTACCTCACTGGCATGCACAAAACATACCCTGACGACTCTAAAAATAACATTACCGATTCAGCAGCAGCTGGTACAGCCATGGCTACTGGTAAAAAGACATACAACAATGCCATTGGTGTAAACAAAAACGGCAAAAAACTAAAAACCGTTTTAGAAGAAGCCAAACGAAAAGGAAAATCGACGGGTCTTGTCGTGACATCTGAATTAACAAATGCTACGCCTGCTGCGTATGCCGCTCACGATGTGTCTAGGAAAAACACTGCAGCCATCGCCGATGACTTCTTCGATGAGAAAATCGGAAAACAGCATACAGTCGATGTCATGCTTGGCGGAGGTCTTGTCGACTTTGTCCGAAAAGATCGTGATCTGACGAAGGAATTCAGACAAGCCGGTTATGATTATGTCACCAATAAAGCCGCCTTACAAAAAAACAAAAATGAAAAAGTGTTAGGCATTTTTGCCGATGGAGGTCTCGATAAAGCCATTGATCGTGATCAAACGACCCCTTCCCTGCAAGACATGACATCCTCAGCCATCAAACAGCTGTCTAAAAACAAAAAAGGATTTTTCCTTATGGTCGAAGGCAGTCAAATTGACTGGGCTGGACATGATCATGATATTGTCAGTGCGATGAGTGAAATGAAGGATTTTGAAAAAGCATTTGAAGAAGCGATTCGTTTTGCGAAAAAGGATAAAAACACGTTAGTCATCACGACCGCGGATCATTCAACTGGCGGACTTTCCTTCGGAGCAGACGGTTCAGGGAGCTGGGATTACAAACCGGTAAAAGCAGCGAAAAAAACGCCTGACTTTATCGCAAACAAAATTGTCAGCGGCATGCCTGTCGAGTCAGCCCTGAAACAATATATCAATCTTGATTTCACAAAAGAAGAAATAGCATCTATTCAAAAGGCCGCTGAAACAAAGGATACTGTTAAAATTGATGATGCAATTGAAGAAGTGATCAATACAAGGTCACATACAGGCTGGACAACATCTGGTCATACCGGTGATGAAGTTCCATTCTTTGCGTATGGCCCAACAAGCCAGCAGCTAAAAGGTCTAATGGAAAATACCGATCAAGCAAAACACATTTTCAAACTGCTGAAAAACCAATAAAATGGACAAAAAAGATGTCTGCTAAGAGACATCTTTTTTGGTCTTTTTCATGCAAGATATTTCCTATGAACCCCTTTTCCATCATAAGAAAACATCACTTCTTTTCCTTCAAGAACGGACTCGATATGCACACTTCTTCCCCACAGCTGATATAAATACGGAAGGACTTTTTCTAAGTATTTCAGATCAAGTTCAATGCCTTCATACCAATGCTTGATATAAAGTTCGTTATTTTTTAAATAGTCGCCATCGATCACGGTCAAATACGGAAAGCCGCCATTCACTCTCATACTGACTAACTGATCACGAACCGCCTTCCATTCTTTATCAATGACTTTATAGTCCCTCCCCTGCTTTTGAAACAAGTACAAATCTTCTCTCATCACAAGGTCTTTCGTTAAGTAGTTTCGAATAAAGGAAATATCTGACTCAATTTCTCTGACTTCAAACATTTTGCTGCGGCCAGATCCTTCTGTGACCCCTGCTTTTTTTAATTCTTCACATGGGTTGTCATAACGCTCTTCGATATCTTCAAAAATCTTCAGCCCTAAATAGTAAGGATTGATGCCTGTTTTAGATGGCTGCACCACACCTGCATTTAATTTCGCAAACTCTATCGATTCACTTGAATCCAAATCAAGCTCCCGCATAATCCGCTGGTGCCAATACGATGCCCAGCCTTCATTCATTATCTTTGTTTCCAGCTGCGGCCAAAAATAGAGCATTTCTTCTCTCAGCATGGTAAGGACATCCCGCTGCCACGGCTCCAGCTCGCGGGAATGCGCCTCAATAAAGAGTAAAAGATCCTTTTCCGGCTTTGGCGGAAACTGCTTAACAGTTTTCTTTTTCTCACGCGTTTTCGGCTCATCCATTCCCCACAAATCATCATATGGCGTTTGACGTTTTGGTTTATCATCTTCACTTTCTTCATCGTCCATATTCCAACTTAATTTTGATCGAACAAGAGATGGATCAATATGCTCTTGGATAGCCAATACGGCATCTAAAAAGGACTCGACTTCTTTTGTTCCATGGATATGCTCATATTCTTTGATCCGCTCTGCCGCTGCTGACATACTTTCGACCATATCTCGTTTTGTGTTTTGGAAACGGCAATTATTTTTGAAGAAATCACAGTGTGCCAATACATGAGCCACAATTAATTTATTTTGAACGAGCGTATTGTTATCAAGTAGAAAGGCGTAGCAAGGATTTGAATTGATGACCAGTTCATAAATTTTGCTTAACCCTAAATCATAATGAAGCTTCATTTTATGAAATTGCTTCCCAAAGCTCCAGTGGCTGAATCGTGTTGGCATTCCATATGCACCGAACGTATAAATAATTTCCGCGGGACAGATTTCATACCTCATCGGATAAAAATCTAGACCAAATCCTTCTGCAATCTCTGTAATTTCATCAATCGCTCTTTGTAAAAGACGTTTTTCAGATACGCTCAAGGAAACCATCCCTCCTCATCGGACTTATCCCTACTATATGAGCGTATGTAAAAAAACATGATGTTCCGCCAATCGTTTAGACGACTTCTATTTCTTTTGTGGATTGCCCGCCGAATGCTTCGAAATGAATATGGTGTGCTGGAATTCCCAGCTCTTTTAGATGATGAATGATCTCCTGTGTAAACACCGGGGATCCGCATAGATAAAATTGGCCTTTCCCTTCTCCGATTACCGATTGAAGAAATGGACGGTCAATGCGGGAAGCCGCTTTCTCAACAAGTTCACCCTTTCCAGACTGCGCAAATTGTTCGTTACATAGGATGATGCGTCCATAGGAAGCTGAAGCTAGAACGCGTTCAAACTCATTTTCAAAAGCGATGACATCCTCTAATCGATCTGTATGAATCATCGTGAATGTCTGGCTGTTTTGTGCGGCAGTTTTCACTAAACCAATCATTGGTGTGACACCAGACCCAGCACTGATGAAATAAACAGGCTCTTTTATGTCATCTTGCAAACAGAACATTCCCTGCGGCATACTCACTTGAAGAACGTCCCCTTCTTCCATTTCATCATGCAAAAATGTAGACACATGACCGTCACGCTTCACTGTAATACGGTAATAAGATGGATGATGCTCGTCTGATAAGCTGTATTGTCTGCTGCACATATAGGCTTCTCCTGGCATATCTGCCTGAACCGTAATGTATTGGCCTGCTTTATACATTGGCAGCTCTGATCCATCTTCTGGTACTAAATAAAAAGAGATAAGCGAAGGAGATTCTTGCTTCTTTTTCTTAATCACAAACGGCTTCACATCTGCCCATCCGCCTGTCTGGTTCACATTTTCATCCATCATTTCTGCTTCTATGGTGATGAAAATATTCGCAATGATGTCATATGCAGCTTTCCAAGCTAATAAAGTGGCATCTTCTTCTCTTAAACCAAACACCTCTTTCATCGCTTCAATCAGGTGATATCCGACAATTGGGTATTGTTCTTTTTTGACCATGACACTGACATGCTTATGGGCAATTTGTTTGACCGCAGGAAGTAATTCCTCTAACCGATCAATGTGCAGTGCAGCTTGATATAGTGTCGCAGCAAGTGCCTCTGGCTGACTTCCGTTCATCAGATTTGTTTTATTAAATTGATTGAGCAGCTCCGGGTGCTGGCGAATCATATTTTGATAAAAAACAGTGACAAGTTTGGTTCCCTCGGCTTTTAGTAGAGGTGCTGATTGCTTTATTGCATTCATTTGATCTTTAGATAACATCGTCATTCCTTCTTTCAAAAGAAGTATTTTAAATACATCTTTATCGTAATAGATGACAGCCTCCAAAAGCAATATTTATAATACATGTTTTAAATGTTGTCACATTTTACACTTTCTCGAACAGTTTTTGTCTAAAATGTGTTACGATGATACAAAACTCTATTAGGTTTAGAGGTCGTCAAAATGAAACTTACGAATTACACAGATTTCTCATTAAGGGTACTCATTTATTTAGCTTCGAGAGAAAATAATGAACTGTCAAATATTCAGCAGATCGCCGATGTTTATGGCATTTCTAAAAATCATCTGACGAAGGTGATTTATCATCTTGGAAAACGCGGGTATGTGGAAACGATTCGCGGAAGAAATGGCGGGATCAGGCTTGGAAAAAGCCCAGAAAGTATTAATATTGGAGAGGTTGTCCGTTATACAGAGGATGATTTAGTCATGGTTGAATGCTTTGATCCAAAGAAAAACAGCTGCATCATCTCCCCAATTTGTTCATTAAAGCATGTACTTCATGAAGCACTCACTGCTTATTTAAGCGTTCTAGACCGATACACACTAAACGATTTAACACAAAACAAAGATGCTCTTAGAGAGCTCCTGCTTTAAGGCGAAAGAATTTATTCTTTCGTCTTTTTCTTTACCTTCTTGTAATAATAATTTATTTAAAATTATTATAAATAAATATTGACTATCATGTTTGATTCAATATAATTAGGGTATATAGATTGCTAGAAAACACTTTTTTGTTTACAGGAGGAGAAAAGAATGACAAATTCAAATCATAAAAATTTGACAACGAACCAAGGAGTGCCTGTTGGCGATAACCAAAACTCAAGAACAGCTGGTCACCGCGGACCTACCTTTCTTGATGATTACCATTTGATTGAAAAACTTGCACACTTTGACCGTGAACGTATTCCAGAGCGCGTCGTTCATGCAAGAGGCGCCGGCGCTTACGGTGTGTTTGAAGTAGAAAACAGCATGGAGAAACATACAAAAGCAGCCTTCTTAAGTGAAGAAGGAAAACAAACAGACGTTTTTGTTCGCTTCTCTACCGTTATTCATCCGAAAGGTTCACCTGAAACATTGCGTGACCCGCGCGGCTTTGCTGTCAAATTTTATACAGAAGAAGGCAACTATGATCTCGTTGGTAACAACTTGCCGATCTTCTTTATTCGTGATGCATTGAAATTCCCTGATATGGTTCACTCTCTCAAGCCAGATCCTGTAACCAATATTCAAGATCCTGACCGTTATTGGGATTTTATGACCTTAACGCCTGAATCCACTCATATGCTCACATGGCTTTTCTCTGACGAAGGAATCCCTGCAAGCTACGCTGAAATGCGCGGTTCTGGTGTGCATACATTTAGATGGGTGAACAAATACGGTGAAGCAAAATATGTGAAATATCACTGGAGACCTTCTGAAGGTATTCGCAACTTATCTATGGAAGAAGCAGCGGAAATTCAAGCAAACGATTTCCAGCATGCGACAAGAGATTTATATGACCGCATTGAAAAAGGCAACTTCCCAGCATGGGACTTATATGTTCAGCTTATGCCGCTTAGCGATTATGATGACCTTGATTATGATCCATGTGACCCAACAAAAACATGGAGCGAGGAAGATTACCCGCTTCAAAAAGTAGGACGCATGACACTCAACCGCAATCCTGAGAACTTCTTTGCTGAAACAGAACAGTCTGCTTTCACGCCAAGTGCATTTGTTCCAGGAATTGAGGCATCTGAAGATAAACTGCTTCAAGGCCGTCTGTTCTCATATCCTGATACGCAGCGCCACCGTCTTGGTGCGAACTACATGCGCATTCCGGTTAACTGCCCTTATGCACCTGTACACAATAACCAGCAGGATGGCTTTATGACAACGACTCGTCCAAGCGGTCATATTAACTATGAACCAAACCGTTATGCCGATCAGCCAAAAGAAAACCCTCACTACAAAGAAAGTGAGCCAGTTCTTCACGGTGACCGTATGGTGAGACAAAAAATTGAAAAACCGAACGATTTCAAACAAGCTGGAGAAAAATATCGAAGCTACTCTGAAGAAGAGAAACAAGCATTGATTAAAAACCTAACAGCTGATTTGAAAGATGTTAATGACCAAACAAAATTACTTGCAATCTGCAACTTCTATCGTGCCGATGAAGATTACGGCCAGCGATTAGCGGATTCACTTGGTGTGGATATTCGCGCTTATCTTCAAGGTAGCATGAAGTAATTCCATTTCGAAAAAAATTGTTGGACAAAGGGCTAAAATGATCTTTATTTTAGCCCTTTGTCTTTTTTGACTGAACGCCTCAAGCACCCTTTACAAAAAAAGGGGCTTTTTTATAATCGAAACACGTTAATACTAATCAAATGACCGGTCACCGGATGAAAATAAATTTCTGCATGTGCGGCAAAGCGAGTTGATCCTTCCTTTACAGTGACGCGAAACACATCTTTTGTCTGCTCATCATTCACTTGTGTACGGCCAATGTAATGATAATCGTTTAAAGCGGCACCTTTATATTCATCTTTCAGCGCTGTGTACGCAAGTCTTTCCCAATTTTCAAACGGCTGCACCGCTGCTTTTGATGCAGGATGAATCATCAAACTGCCAAGCAAAACGATTCCTGCTGCAATAAGCATCCACCATTTCGGCTGCATGATATCATTGAACTCACTTTCATATATGTTTTGTTTAGGTTTAGCTGGCCGGTCCTTTTTCATACATGAAGCATTTATTCAGCCTATAATTCCCGGTACACGATTGATGCGGACACCAACTTTTCCCCTGAAAAAGTCGATATGATCCGAGCAAACTAATGAGGAACTTCTCAAGGGAAAGGAGAAGGTTTAATGAATGTGGCGGATTATGATAAAGCACTTTATTATACGCATCGCTCGCAATGGGATAATTTACTTATTCTTATGGTACGTACGCAAGATGATTTGCTCTCGAAACGTATTGAGCATTTCTTACATGCGTATCAATTTAACCGGAACGATGCCGATGTTGAAAAATGTTTATATGGGCTCCTGCAGTACATTGACCATGCTTCAGAGGCTGCTGCTGCTGAAGTTTATTCACAACCGATGTACACATAAAGAAAAAGGGCTAAAATGAATTTTTTTAGCCCTTCCCTTTTCCATACAATTAGCAGTGCGCTGTGATAGGAAACATAAAGTGGCTGACATGAAATAGACGGAAGCGTTAGAGATAATGTATGGATCCCAAGCTTATTAAAGCTCTAATTTGTCATCACTTACTAATTCATATGCCTCCACTTGATCCCCTCCGATTTTACATTCACCTTTGATTGACCAGCTCATCACCTCCTTTAAAATAAAAAAAGACTTGATGAGCATACTCTCATCAAGTCTTTTTTTTTGTTTTTCTATTAGAAATTAGGCTGTTCATGCTTCTCTTTTTACACAAAAGCGCACATCAAATAACCAACATCTGTGCTCTTTTTTATTCAATTCATTGAATTGAATGTGCGCTTAAAAGTTTTAGCATAACGACTAAGATCCTTTCTGTCATAGCAGCTCTTTTGGCTGATTTTTTTGATAATCCACTGCATACAGAGCCGCCTGGGTTCGATCTGCCAGCTCTAGCTTTGATAATACATGAGATACGTGCGTTTTGACAGTCTTTTCAGAAATAAACAGAGATGAGGCAATTTCTTTGTTGCTTTTGCCCTTTGCAATCTCAAATAAAACATCTCGCTCTCTATTGGTCAGCTCTTTCATCAATGCCCATTTCTGCTCTTTTGGCTCTGTCAGATGCTGCACAAGAAAGGTCGTGATATGACCATCTAACTGATAGGTGCCATTTTGTACTTCAATCATAGTCGAAAGCAGCTTTTCTGGTGCTACATCCTTTAATTGATAGGCTTTCGCCCCTGCTTGAATAGCGGGAATCACATAATCTTTGTCCGCATAGCTTGTCAGGATCACAATGCGGGTGTCCGGCATTTCCAGCGTCATTTGTTTCGTTGCCTCAATGCCATTCATGACAGGCATAGACAAATCCATTAAGACAATGTCAGGCCGGGTTTCTCTGACAACCTCTAATGCCTCTTGCCCATTGGACGCCTCACCAACGATGTCCACATCAGACTGTGTCTGCAAGAAAAACACAAGCCCTTTTCTCACAATATGATGATCATCTGCAATGACGACTCTCATGACGATCCCTTCCTTTCTTGTGAAAATGGCACTTTTACATGAATCGTGGTTCCTTTACCTAATTCTGAATAGATACAAAATGTACCATCTGCTCTTTGGATGCGGTCAGACATCCCTTTCAGCCCAAGTGAAGGAAGGCTCATCTGCTCGTCATATTGAAAACCTTTTCCGTGGTCAATGATTTTCATCTCCAACGTGTCTTTTGATTGCTCAAGCTTGACCTCGACTTCTTCTACTTCCGCATGTTTTTGACAGTTATTCAGCGCTTCTTGACATACCCGAAACAAAGTTTCATTGTGAGAATGATCCATTTCTATACAGCCTGATAAAGATAAAGTGCAGTGTAATCCTAAAAGCTGTGCATACTCTTCAATTGCTGTCGTAAACCCCTTTTCAAGGCCTCTTGGTCTCAGCTGCCAAATGAGTGATCGCATTTCAATCAGAGCATCTTGTGACAAATGCTGAATAAAATCAATCATTTCCCCTAGATTTTGATCGCTTGTCATTTGCCGTGCAGCCTTAGCCGTCAGACTCACAGAGAACAGCATTTGGTTGACAGAATCATGCAAGTCCTGTGCGAGCCGGTTTCTTTCTTCCAAAAGTGCATGCTGCTGTTCATTTTGCACAAGCTTCATCCGCTGAATAGCGGTGCCAATTTGAAGTGCAATGCTTTCAAGCAAATTCAGCTCTTCTTGCGTAAACGTGACTTTTCCTTTTGCCGCCACATTTAATAAACCGAACGTACGCTTACACGCTTTTAGCGGTACGGTCGCATGATGAGTAATTCCTTCTGTATCCCCAAGCTTTTCTTCAATTGCCGTTTCAATCCGTTTGCAATTAATAATATTGGTGGCTGATTGCAGTGAACCTTTTGTGTATCGGTTGATGCAATAACAATCATTTTGACACATGAGCTGCTTTTGATGCTTTGCAAGTGCTTCAGGTAAGGAAACCTCTGCCATCAGTTCATATGACCCGTCTTTTTCTATAAAATAAATCCATGCAGAATGAAAGCCTGTGACATCCATCAGCATATGGAGCACTTCATGGAGCGTTTCTTTCATTTCCATGCCTTCATTAAGCTTTTCAGCAATTTCTTTTAACATTTTTAATGTTTCAACTTTCTCTTGGTATTCTCCCATATTGTTTACCCCCGGCATTTGCAGCCTTCACTTATCATTACGCTCATTATACCATGAGCCCCCTCGTCGCTCTTTCTCCAAAAGAATGATTTCTTCTCATCCTTTTGGCTGAGAAAAAGCCATCATGTATTCATACACGATGGCCTTGTCTTTCGTTATTTCGCTGTTTCTTCCACAATATCATAAACGACTTTCATCACTTCTTCTGACAAATGCTTTAGCTTTTCTTCACTATCTGTTAAAGACGTGCCTTTGACTGCAATATAAAATTTCACTTTAGGCTCAGTGCCAGAAGGTCTTAAGCAGAACCACGAACCATCCTCAAGGAAATATTTCAGCACATTTGATGCTGGCAGGTGAATGGTTTCCTCTTTCTTTTCAGCCACAAGTTGTCTTTGACTTGATTGATAATCCTCAATCACTGTGATGCGCTGCCCTGCGATGGCAGCTGGCGGATTTGTTCTAAAGGTATGAAGGATCGCTGAAATCTGCTCTGCTCCTTCTTTTCCTTTTAAGGTTAACGACTTTAATCCTTCCCGGTAAAATCCAAACTGCTTGAAAATATCGACAAGCGCGTCGTACAAGGACTTGCCCTGCTTTTTATAGAAGGCAGCGACTTCAACGGCTAATAGTGCCGCTTGCACCGCATCTTTATCTCGGGCAAAGTCACCGATCAAATAGCCATAGCTCTCTTCATAACCGAATTGAAACGTGTATTCTCCGCTCTTTTCAAACTGCTTAATTTTTTCTCCAATAAATTTAAAGCCTGTGAGTGTGTCTATCGTGTCGGCACCAAAAGCTGATGCTACAGCGCGCCCAAGCTCACTTGTAACAATGGTTTTCATCACAACGGGACGAGGCGGCAGCTGACCCAGCTTTTGTTTTTCAGATAATAAATAATGGAGCAGCAGAGCGCCTGTTTGGTTGCCTGTTAAGACGATAAATTCTCCTTCGTGATCTCTGACCGCAATGCCTAACCTGTCAGCATCTGGGTCTGTGGCAATAAGGATATCTGCATTTTGTTTTTCACCAAGCTTGATGGCGTATTCAAATGCGGCATGCTCCTCTGGATTCGGCGAGGTCACTGTTGAGAATTGTGGATCTGGTTTTTCCTGCTCAGGCACAACAGTGACATGCTGATATCCAAGAGCCTGCAGCCCGTTTCTGACAGGGTGATTGGCTGTCCCATGAAGCGGAGTAAACACGACTTTGACATCGACCTCATGTGCCAGCTCAGGGTGCACACTAATGGTTTTTAATTTTTCAATATAAGCATGGTCGATTTCTTCTCCGATTATTTTGATCAGCCCTTGCTGTTTCAACGTTTCTTCAGAATCAACTGAAATCGACAGTTCATTTTCAATTGCATCTACTTCTTGAATGACTTGATCTGCTTCAAATGGAGGCAGCTGCCCGCCATCTTCACCATACACTTTATAGCCGTTATATTCTGGTGGATTATGACTTGCTGTCACGACGATTCCAGCAAATGCATGCAGCTCACGAACCGCAAAGGAGAGCTCTGGTGTCGGACGCAATTCATCAAATACGTACGTTTGAATGCCTTGTGAAGCAAGTGTTTTGGCTGCTTCCATCGCAAATTCAGGCGATTTATGGCGTGAATCATATGCAATGGCCACGCCTCTATTTTTTGCATCCTCTCCATGTTTCGCAATATACGCAGCAAGACCTGCTGATGCTTTACGAACAGTGTACACATTCATTCGGTTCGTGCCTGCACCAATCTCACCGCGCATTCCTCCAGTGCCGAACTCAAGGTTTTTGTAGAAACAGTCTTCAAGTGCCTGGTGGTCATCTTGATGCGTTTCCAGCCATTCCTTTAGTTCAGTATCCAGGTGCTTCTCATTGATCCATCGCTCATAATTCGTCTTCCAACTCATGGTCGTCCTCCCCAGCTCTTATCATCAATAAAATAACATCTACTGTTATTTTATATGGAATCATCCTTTATGTCATGCTATATCATTAGCAGTTGGAAAAAATGTTGCACAAATAAAAAAAGCCGATACATGATCGGCTTTCAGATCGTTGACAAAGGGCTAAAATGATCTTGCTTTAACCCTTTGTCTTCTTTTTATTCAGCATCAAGCGGTACGACTGCTTCATGGAATAGTTGATCTAATTCTGTTTGATGTTTCTGTTTTGCTGCTTCATCCCAGCCAAAACGCTCTGCCATGTAGTCAACAACAGGCTGTGCGTATTTTTTTGCCCAATTGATATTAAATAATAGGCTTCCTGTTCTTCTTAAGAAGAAATCGACAGGTGTTACAGCTAGTTCTTCTTCGATCGCATAGACAAGCTCTGCCAGCACATATGCTGGAATGTTTCGTTTGTCTGCTTCCCCTTGAAGCTGCTCTACTCGTTTGTAGACACTGCTGACGTTTGAACCATATTTTTCAGCTAGTTTTTGTGCAATCGGTTCTGTTAAACCAACAGATGCGCCTTCTGCTGTTTTCGCTTGAACAAAGGCTGCCATGTTTTTAGATCCGCCTACATGGCCGCCTGAGATTGGCATATGTTTTGTTTTACATGGTCCGTAATCTTTGCCCGTTTCCTGTTTCAATCCATCACGTACTAGATCGACAATATGCTCAGCCATTTTACGGTAGCCTGTTAATTTACCGCCAGCAATGGTGATTAAGCCTGAAGATGATGTCCACACTTCATCTTTACGAGAAATTTCTGAAGGATCTTTGCCCTCTTCATGAATGAGCGGACGAAGACCGGCCCAGTTGGATTCTACATCTTTTTCTGTAATATTGAGGTCAGGGAACATGTACTGAATCGCTTGGATGACATAGTCACGATCGGCTTTTGTCATACGCGGGTGCTCCAGCTGTTTTTTGTACACTGTATCTGTTGTTCCAACGTACGTTTTGCCTTCTCTTGGAATGGCAAAGACCATACGTTTATCAGGCGTGTCAAAGTAAATCGCTTGTTTTAATGGGAAGACCGATTGGTCAAATACTAAGTGAATTCCTTTTGTATGCTGTAAGTGTTTTCCTTCTTTTGAGTGGTCCTTGTCTCTCAGCTGATCTACCCATGGACCTGTCGCGTTGACGATCTTCTTCGCATACACATCATATGTTTTCTGCGTCATGACATCTTCAATGACAACACCAACCACTTTGCCTTTATCATAAATAAATTCTTTTACTTTCGCATAGTTGACCGCTTCCGCTCCGAATTTCACAGCCTCTTTCATGACTTCAATTGTGAGGCGTGCATCATCTGTACGGTATTCAACATAGTAGCCGCCGCCTTTTAAGCCGTCCTTTTTGACAAGCGGTTCTTTTTCAAGTGTTTCTTTCGCACTTAGCATGCTTCTGCGTTCGCTATGCTTTACGCCAGCTAAAAAGTCATACACTCTAAGTCCAATAGAGGTTGAAAACTTACCAAATGTCCCGCCTTTATGCATCGGAAGAAGCATCCATTCTGGCGTTGTCACATGAGGACCATTTTCGTATACAATGGCACGCTCTTTACCGACCTCTGCGACCATTTTCACTTCAAATTGTTTTAAATAACGAAGTCCGCCGTGCACTAGTTTCGTTGAGCGGCTAGACGTACCTGCTGCGAAATCCTGCATTTCTGCAAGACCGACACGCATTCCGCGTGAAGCCGCGTCAAGTGCTGTACCAGCGCCTGTTATACCCCCACCAATGATAAACACATCATATGGTTTTTTTGTCATTTCCTGCAGCATTTGTTCTCTTTCTAAGCTAGAAAAAGTCATCTCTTGTTCCTCCCATGTTGTACGGTAAAGAAAAAGAGACCGCAAACACCCAAAGCGTATTTCTACACTTCGGTGCCTGCGGTCTCTCCAGTTCTCCAACCGTTCTATTAACTTACTTGAAGTATACCATACTTTTGGTTTATTTGAAAGCTTGAGCTGCTTTTACAGCCTTTTTCCACCCGCTGTATAACGAGTCACGGCTGTCCTCTTCCATTTTAGGGTCAAAGCGCTTGTCAAGGTTCCATTGTTTTGCAATGTCTGAACGGTCGTTCCAGAAGCCAACTGCTATTCCCGCAAGATAGGCCGCACCGAGTGCCGTCGTTTCATTAATTTCTGGACGCTCTACTGGTACATCCAGCAAATCACTTTGGAAGCCCATTAAGAAATCATTCTTTACAGCTCCGCCATCCACACGCAAAGTTTTTAATGAGATGTTTGAATCCTTTTCCATCGCATCTAAAACATCCTTCGTTTGATAAGCAAGTGATTCTAACGTTGCACGGACAAAGTGCTCTTTAGAAGTACCGCGTGTTAATCCGAATACAGCGCCTCTGACATCACTGTCCCAGTATGGTGTGCCTAGACCAACAAATGCTGGAACGACATATACGCCATCTGTTGACTCAACGCGCTCCGCATAGGCTTCGCTGTCTTTTGAGTCTTTAAACATTCTCAGTCCATCGCGCAGCCACTGAATCGCTGAACCAGCTACGAAAATACTTCCTTCTAAAGCATATTCAACTTTACCGTCAATGCCCCATGCAATTGTCGTTAATAAACCATGATCCGACTTAATTGCTTTTTCCCCTGTATTCATCAACATGAAACATCCTGTGCCATACGTGTTCTTTGCCATTCCTTCTTCAAAGCAAGCCTGACCGAATAGTGCAGACTGCTGGTCTCCCGCGGCTCCTGCAATCGGGATATTTCTGCCGAAGAAGTGATAGTCTGTTGTTTCACCATAGATGTGTGAAGATGGTTTCACCTCTGGAAGCATAGAAGCAGGTACGCCAAGTATCTCAAGTAATTCTTCATCCCATTTCAGATCGTAAATGTTGAACATTAACGTTCTTGACGCGTTGGAGTAATCTGTGACGTGTGATTGACCGCCTGTCATCTTCCAAATAAGCCAAGTATCAATTGTGCCAAACAGCAAGTCGCCATTTTCTGCTTTCTCACGAGCACCTTCTACGTTGTCTAAAATCCATTTTACTTTTGTCCCTGAGAAATAAGCATCAATGAGAAGACCTGTTTTATTTCTAAACGTTTCATTGTGTCCTTGTGCTTTTAGCTCTTCACAAATGCCAGACGTTTGTCTAGACTGCCAAACAATTGCATTATAAACGGGTGCGCCTGTATGTTTATCCCAAACAACAGCTGTCTCACGCTGGTTCGTAATGCCGATACCGGCGATTTGATCTGCTTCAATGCCTGATTCAATTAAAGCAGTTGAAATGACGGAAAGAACAGAGCTCCAAATTTCATTTGCATTATGTTCTACCCAGCCTGGGTTTGGAAAATATTGATTAAATTCCTTCTGAGCTGTATGTGCAATTTTGCCTTCTTGATCAAATAAGATCGCTCTTGAGCTTGTTGTCCCTTGATCTAAAGCGAGAATATATTTTTCTTTTGCCATGGTGTTTTCCTCCCCTTACATACTTTCATTTACAGCATTTGTTTGGTTTTTCGTAGTTACATAGAGTCCTAACAATACCACAACTAAAATAACGCTTACAATCCAAAAGGCTGGAGTGATGTTCGCTTTAAAGGCTGCATTGTAGAAAACACCGCCAAATGCGCCGCCTAAAATTGGACCAACGACTGGCACCCACGCATACTTCCAATTCGATGGACCTTTACCTGGAATCGGCAGAATCGCATGTGCAATTCTCGGACCTAAATCACGTGCAGGGTTGATTGCATAACCAGTTGTACCACCTAATGAAAGACCAATTGCGACAATTAAGAAACCAACAATCAGCGGATTGACTCCGTCTGCGAATTTATTTGCACCAATCGCTAAGATTCCTAGAACCAATACAAATGTACCGATGACTTCACTAAGTACGTTTGCAAAAGTATGCGGAATCGCAGGACCAGTTGAGAATACACCCAGCTTTGCACCTGGATCGTCTGTTGCTTTCCAGTGCGGTAAGTAATGTAAAAAGACAATAATAGCTCCTATTAATGCGCCAAGCATTTGGCCGGCAATATACATTGGTACATCAGCCCAAGGAAAACTTCCTTCTAGCGCAAGCCCAATTGTTAGTGCTGGATTCAAATGAGCTCCGCTGATTCCACCTGTTGCATAAGCTGCTATGGCTACTGCAAATCCCCATCCGAAAGCGATTACAATCCAGCCGGACTGATATGCGAGCGATTTCTTTAAATTGACTGCCGCACATACACCGCCTCCAAAAATAATGAGAAGCATTGTACCTACGACTTCACCCCAAAATGGTGTCATGAAAATTCCTCCTCTGGTTCAGTTGCCATCCCCTATGAATGTGTAAAAAAAGATAAAGAAAAAAGATCCACAACAAACATACTTTACATCAGGGTCATTTGTCACCTAGTAAAGCGCTGTTGTGGATCTCCGTTTCTCCATCACATGATATTAACTTAGTGCTATAGTATCAGAGGATGAAAACGTTGTCAATCAATTTTCACATTTTATCTTTTTCACTTTTGGAACGCTTTCCAAAGGGCTGTATTCGATGTTGTCACAGCTGTAGCACCTGCTTCAAGCGCTCTTTCTACATCTTCTTTTGTACGGATAAACCCGCCTGCAAATATTGGAATCCCAGCTCGCTCGCGCACTTCTGTAATGAGATCCGGCACGACCCCTGGCAATACTTCAATAAAATCTGGGCGATGTTTCCCTACGAACTCCATGCTTTTTTCCATGGCACTTGTATCAAGTAAAAACATTCGCTGAATGGCATATACCTTTTTTTGCTTGGCTTTTACTATGACAGAAGACCTAGTAGAAATAATTCCTGCCGGCTTCATTTCCTGACAAATAAATTCCGTTCCATACTCATCATGTTTGATCCCATGAATGAGATCGACATGGACAAACATTTTTTTATGATGGGCATTTGCCTCATTCATGATGCCCTTTAGCCGGCCTAAATGGACATCAAGTAAGACCCCATATGTAAATGGACTTTTTAAAAATTCCTCAAATTGCTTCATATTGCGAACAGCAGGTAGAATGGGTTGATCATGAAAACTCATATGCCGTCTCCTTCAAAGTGTATTGGTTCAGTCATCTCCTAACAGTAATAGAATCTCTTCTATTTTTCAATACACCTAGTGTATCCAATGCCGATTTTACTTAGCAGCGTATGTGCTTTTTCCATAGAAAAAAGCAGAGAAATCTCTCTGCTATAACTGTGCCATACTTTCTTTAAGCGTGTTCATAATAAATGAGGCGTCTTCGTCTGTTATATTGAGCGGCGGTGCAAGCTGGGCAACGTTATTATAGCCGGCAACCGTATCACCATTTTTCCCAATGATCAGTCCGCGTTTTTTACATTCTGCAATCAATTGACCGACAACCTGTGGATCAGCTGGTTTTTTGGACTGTTGATCCTGGACAAGCTCAATTCCAAACAGCAGGCCTTTTCCTCTGACATCACCGACAAATGGATGCTCTTTTAACTCTTGCAAACGTTCAAGCATGTCTTGCCCAAGCGTGTCAGACCGTTCTACTAATTTCTCGTTTTCCATGATCTCTAGGTTCGCAAGGGCAACCGCACAGGAAGCAGGGTGTCCGCCAAATGTATTCACATGGCGCAGCCTGTCATACGTATCTTCCCCTGCGTAGGCTTCATAGATTTCTCGTTTCACGCACGTTGCAGAAAGAGGTAAATAGCCGCTTGTGATCCCTTTTGCCATTGTGATGATGTCCGGCTTTACATCTTCATGCATAAAACCAAACCGCTTCCCTGTCCGGCCAAAGCCGCAGATGACTTCATCCACAATGAGAAGCGCTCCATGAGCCTCACAGATGTCTTTAACCTTCTTCAAATACCCTTTTGGCGGCATTAAGATACCGCCGCCTGTAATGATCGGCTCCATAATAACTCCAGCAATGGTCTCACTTAGTTCCCACGTCATGGATTGATCGATTGCCGCTGCACTTGCCAAAGTTTCTTGATCCTCAGGATGACGATACATATCAGGCGGTGCGACATGGATAAAGCCTTGACCTAATGGTTCATATTTATATTTACGCTGCGCCTGCCCCGTTGCGGCAAGGGCAGCTGCTGTATTGCCGTGATACGACCGATACCTGGAGATGAACTTTGTTCTTGTGCTCTCTCCTTTTTGCGCATGATATTGTTTGGCGATCTTAAATGCGGCTTCATTGGCTTCAGAACCGCTGTTAGAAAAGAAGATGACATAGTCCCCTCCAAGCCATTCATTTAGCTTTTCAGCCAATTGAATCGCTGGCACATGACTTTGCGTCAGCGGATAGTAAGGCATTGTATTTAGCTGCTCATATGCCGCTTCTGCAAGCTCTTTTCTGCCATAACCGACATTTACACACCAAAGACCTGACATCCCGTCTAAATAGCGATTCCCATGAATATCAGTCACCCATGCGCCTTCTGCCTTGTGAATGACCATGCTTTCATTTTCCTTGTTTGTCCCTTTCATATGATGCCAGATCAACTGATCATCTTTCGCCTGAAGATTTTGAGCCTGCTCATGTATTTTCATCTTCCCGACCCCCATGTATCCGTTTTCATCATTAAAGAAGCTTAAACCGCTTCAGCAGCACATTGCCCCTCTATTCATTATATGGCTGAGAAGGGAGGCATATGAAACTGAAACTAGGCCGCCCGTAAGAGAGTACCAACCATTACTTTCATTATAAAAAAGGGGCCGGGCCCATTACATTAGACAGATCGTCAACTGATTGAAAAGAATCGTAAGACACTCTACTCGGATGCTTAGCAAATCTAACATACCTCGTTAACGGTCATTTCCTTGTAGGAATTCATATGCAAGAATCGCAAATTCAAGCGCCTGTCGTTTCGGTGCCTGCATCATATCCTCGCCAAGCAATGCTTGCAGTTTATCTAGTCTATGATAAAGCGTCTGCCTGACAATATAGAGCTGGCTTGCAGTTTCCTTTTTAGAACCGTTTGTCTGTAAAAAGATATTCAGCGTTTGATAAAGTCTTCCGCTATTTTGCTTATCATATAAAATGACAGGCTCCAAATACTCTTTCACCATACATTCAAGCAGTCCGCTTTCCTTCATGACAGGCATAAGACGGAGCATATGCAAATCTTGATAAAATGGGCTTTCCACACGCTGGGGCATCACTTTCTTTAAATGCAGCACTTCTTTGGCTGCTTGAAAACTTTTTCTCATATGCTGAAACTGTTCACAATATGGACCGATGCCAAAATTGATCACAGTTCCGCGGGGCTGCTCGCGCTCATACAATTGTTTGATGTCACTCGCAGCCCTCTCTGCACGCTCTTTCCAATCCTCCTTCTTTCTCGTGTTCAATAAAATAAACAAGGTTTGTCCTTGATGCTCATACGGAATCAAATGGAAACCTGCTCGCTGAAAGATAGAGCGGCAAGATACGAGAAAATATAGATTTCCTGCGATTTCTTCGATATGATGATGCTTTTGAAAGAGCATCACCACACAGCCGGTTGGCTTTTTCAATCCTTCTGTTTCTTCAAGATGCTCTAAAATATCTCTTTCTGTATGCTCTTCTTGGAACCATTTTTGCAACCATTCGTTCTCTTTTGTCTTCTTCAATTCTTCTGTATAAAGCTCTCTTAGCGTTTGCTGGGCCAGAGCATTTGCTCCTTTATCCATTACGAGCAATTCGAATTCTGAGAGTGTGTTTGTTTGATGAATGAGCACAAGGTCTGCAAATGTTTGCTTGAGTGCAAGCACTTCTTTTTTGGTCACTTCGTATCCTTTTGGCAAGGAAGCAAACTGTAAATAATTCATGACCATCTCTTCGGTTTGTTTAGAGGAATCACATAAAATAATCGGCTCCCCCTGAACAGGAATGAGTAAAAGAATGCCCCTTACGTGCTGATACACTTGATCCAAAATATCCATCTGGGGATGGGGAGTCAGCAAAAGCTCATTCAGCTTTGATGATAGTGCTTCTAGATCAGCCATCATTTGATACTGGCGTTCAATCATCATCGTATGGAGATGCTGTGTGATGTTGACGAATTTCACTTCTTTTGTAAACAAAATCAGCGGAAAATCTCTTTCTTCTGCATACGCAATCAGTTCTTCCGGCACATCGAATCTGAGCGGAACAAATTCAATACATAAGCCTGCCGCACCAGAATCGATCAGCTGTTTTAAAAATGCTTGAAACACATCCAATTGATCATGAAAGCCTGCGGCTGTTGTTAGGATGAGCTCTCCCCCATTTAACAAATCTTCTACAGCAGGCACTTCTAGCACATGGACCCATTTGACCTGCCGAAACAATCCCTTTTCTCCTGCTAACACTTTTGCATGGGCAAAATACTTTGTTTTCAACACATCACTCACTTGAAAATGAACATCTGCATTCATTGATATGTCCCCCTTTGTTTTGCCGCCTATCCCCTATCCCAGAGGGTGCATAGATAAAATCCATAATAAAACTGGTAATGTCACGATGCTTAAAACGGTACTGAGAAATGTCGTGCTTGAGACAAACTCAGGCTTCGTTCGAAATTGTACAGCCATGAGCGTGGTATTTGCTGCTGTCGGCATGGCTGCAACTAAGATCATAATTTGTTTCACTAGATCATCTACCGGTAAAATGAGTGTAAAGCCAAATGCGATGAGTGGTGAAATAAACAGCTTCAGCAATACAGCATAAGAAATATTGCGATAATCCACTTGCTTAAAAGAAATGACGGCGAGCTGCATGCCTAAAATAAGCATAATCGTCGGTATGGCGGCATCTCCCACAAGCTGGACACCCGTCATCACCTCTTTAGGTAGTGTAAGATCCATCAGCTGAAATAATAGACCGAGGAGTGCCCCATATGCAACCGGCATACGCAGCACTTTTTTCAGCACGACCTTCCCATCCCCTGCATCCTCTCCGCCCTTTGCTGCATAATACATACCGATCGTACTCATAACAAGCTGCTGCAGCACCATTAAGACGATGGCAATATCTAAACCTGCTGCTCCGAAGACAAGCAGGACAACAGGCGTGCCGTAATTCCCATTGTTCATAAATGCTGACGACAGAATCATGGCACAATACATTTCCTTCGAATAACCATAAATACGAGATAAAATAAAGACACATAAAACAAGTGAAAGACAAAGTCCGACGACAAAAATAGATAGGTACACATAGTCCATCGACACTTTGTTTTGATAAAAGGTTTCAAACGCAAGAAATGGTGACATTAAATATAAAGACATTGATGAAAGCGTATGTATGTCAAAACCAATGGCCTTCTGCCCAATATACCCGATAAGGAAAATACCGAACACTGGCAGTAAGACAAGTAAAAACTCCATGCTGCACCTACTTTTCTCTAGATGAATTCCTATTCTTCCTCATAATCATACCACTGTTAAACAATAAAAAAGAAGCACCCTATGAAAGGCCGCTTCTCTCCTCATCCAAATAGAACACTTCCCACAAATGACCATCAAGATCCTGAAAGCTCCAACCGTACATGAACCCATGATCCTGCTTTTCCTTAAACGGTGATCCGCCTGCTGCCATCGCCTGCTCCACCAGCTCATCGACCTCTTTTCGTGAATCAACCCGCATAGAGACAATGACCTCTGATCCCTGCCTTGCATCCACCAATTGTTTTTCTGAGATGGTTTGAAAATGCTTATGGGTTAACAGCATAACCGTAATGGTGTCACCAATGACCAAACAAGCTGCCTGATCATTCGTCAGCTGCTCTTGAAAGTCAAAACCCAGCTGCTCAAAAAAAGCCTTTGATTCCTTGACATGCTTTACCGGTAAATTGATATACAAATGTTTAGCTTGTCGTCCCATGTTCCTCTCCTTTTTGAACACATGATCTCGTTTCAGTATATTCAGATTTTGCTCCGGCATCCCTTTATCGCATGAAAAAATAAGCTCTCCATCTTATTTAAGCAAAAAATGATGATGAATCTTGAACAGGTAGCAGCGCTCGTGCTGCTACTATGTCTCTTAATCAAAAAAAGCGCCTTGTGATAGGCGCTTCTTTTTGTTGACAAAGGGCTAAAATGATTTTTATTTTAGCCCTTTGTCTTCTTTTCAGCGTGATAGAAAACCTTTGCAGTCTAGGAAGGGCGAGCACCGGAGCGGAGCGAATGAAACATTCGTGAGCACTGGAGCGCAGACCTGACACCGAATGCGAGGGTTTGTCTGCGCGCTGAAGCGCCTTGTGACAGGCGCTTCTTTTCATTATTTCTTATATTCAATATGGTACACGTCTCTTCTTCGGTCTTTGAGCTGACGTACCGTTCCATCTTGCCGCTGTCTTCTTAAAATTTCTAAATCGACATCGCCAACGACAACCATTTCTATATTCGGGTTACATTCTCCTACAATCCCATCTCTTGCAAATTCAAAGTCAGATGGGGCAAAAATTGCTGACTGTGCATATTGGACATCCATATTTTCGGTTTGCGGAAGGTTTCCGACAGTTCCTGAGATTACGGTATAAATCTGGTTTTCAACCGCTCTAGCCTGAGCACAGTAACGCACTCTTAAATAGCCTTGGCGGTCTTCTGTACAGAACGGAGTAAAAATAATTTTCGCTCCTTTATCAGCTGCAATCCGAGCAAGCTCAGGAAATTCAATATCGTAGCAAATTTGGATCGCAATTTTACCACAGTCTGTATCAAATACCCGAACCTGATCACCTGCTGAAATCCCCCACCATTTTCTTTCATTCGGTGTGATATGGAGCTTATATTGCTTTTCAATTGTTCCATCACGTCTAAATAAATAAGCGATATTGTAGATTTTCCCTTCCTCTTCAACGAAATGGGATCCGCCAATGATGTTAATGTTGTACTTTACAGAAAGGTCTGTGAACAAATTAATGTAGTCCTCGGTATATTCTGTGATCCTTTGCACTGCAAGACTTGGGGAGCGCTCCTCTAAGTAAGACATGAGCTGCGTTGTAAAAATTTCTGGGAATACGGCAAAGTCAGCTGACGCATCTGATGCGACATCAACATAATACTCCACCTGATTCATGAATTCCTCGAAGGAATGAATTTGTTTCATCGCATATTGAATGACGCAAATACGAACTGGGAATGCCGATTTATAATATCTCTTCGATTGCGGACGATAATCGACGTTGTTCCATTCCATTAACGTGGCATATGTGCTCGATGCTTTATCATCCGGCAAGTAATTCGGATTGATCCGCATGAGGCTGAATTCATTTAACAGCTGAAAAGATAAAACAGGATCATAAATTTGGTGAAGCATGACCTGCTCCACATATTGACGAGGCGTCATTTCCTCTTGGTATTTATGATAATTCGGTATGCGTCCGCCAATGATGATGCTTTTTAAATTTAATCTTCTCGCTAAGTCTTTTCTTGCTTCATATAAACGATGGCCAATTTTCATGCGGCGGTATTCAGGACTAACCATCACTTCAATTCCATACATATTCATCCCATCTGGATTATGGTTTGTGATGTACCCATCATCTGTGATGTCCTGCCAAGTATGACGGTCATCGTATTCATCAAAGTTAATTAATAAACTTGAACAAGAGCCAATGATTTCTCCCTCAAATTCAGCACAAAACTGACCTTCTGGGAAATGCTCAAGATGGCTTTCAAGGTGCTCTCGTTTCCAAGGGTCCATGCCCGGAAAGCATACCTCCTGCAAGGCGATGATTCGGTCAATATCTTCTTCCCGGATATTACGAATCACCATTCTTTTTTCAAATCGCGTTAAATCGAGTTTTTCTGCCATGATGTTTTTGCCCCCTTACTGATCCTCTTTTTCAAGCTGATGGAATAGCTGGAGCAATTCGATTTCAGCCATGGATTCTAATCTGACATCATATTCTTCAAACTGCAGCGTGCTCGTCACTTTGTTTGGGACGATGACGCATTTCATGCCTGCGCGTTTGGCAGCAACTGACCCATTCACTGAATCCTCAAATGCCACACAATCCTTCGGCTCTACACCTAAGCAGCTTGCGGTTTGCAAATAAAGCTCTGGATGAGGTTTGACTTCTTCCACATCATCAGACGTGCGGATACATTCAAAGTAATCGAAAAGACCAATCTGCTTCAGGTGATCGGACACCCATTTATAGTCTGAGCTAGAAGCAAGGCCAATCTTGATCCCAAGCTCCTTCGCTGCCTGTAAATAAGCTTCTACGCCAGGTCGTGCTGATTCATCCTTCATTCTCTTTTGAAAACGAGAACGCCGGTCCGCTGTGAGTGCCTCATGATCGAGCGTCTTTCCTAGCTGCTTTTCTAAGTATTCAAAAGGCTTAAAGCCTGCCTGCGTCCCGATGACGTTGCCCCATACAGAAAGAGGCAGCTCCGACTCATGCTCTGCAAACATTTCTTGTAAAACTTCATATTCATGTGTTTCTGTATCTAAAATTAATCCGTCAAAATCAAATATAATCGCCTTTACCAACGAGGCCACTCCTTTTTTTTACGAAAGTCTTTAATATGATACTCAATGCTATCATATCGTGAATAAAATTGCCTTTCAAAGATGAATGTCTGCTAAAATAATTATGTATAAAAGGAGCCTGTACCATTTTGTCAGGCTCCTACCCGTGTTCGGTTTATTCTGCAAGAGATCCAAGCGCTCCGATTCGTGGAGAAATAGGCAATGTTGAAAAAGAGCGGGTTTGGTATTACAGATCTAAAGGTTTCTCCGTTCCCTTAAAAATAGTATGTGCGGCAGCCTTGTAAGTTAACAAGGAAGTTCACACCAACTTTTACGCATTTTGAAGACGGCGGCTGGCAAAATCGTCTAAATCAAACGGAAAAGAAAAGCCGCATGCATTGACCTGCTCACGGTTTCGCTCGAATAGCTCACGATCACGTTTTGTAATATGGCGTTTAGGTTTTACAATAATGGTATGTAATAGCTGAAGTCCCGATAAAATACGAAAAGCATCGTCCATCGTTCCGTTATAAACCCCTTCAACAAAGGTCAGCGGGCGTTCTTGTTGACGCGCAGCTGGGTTTTCACCGACAGCATGGGATAGAAGATCTTCAACATCCTTTGATATTTCTTCAATTGCCTGCTCTTGCAGGTCTGTAGCAGCTTTCATTATTCTCACGTGACATCTACCTCTCTGTCGTTATTTCTCCATTCAGAATAGCACAGAAAAAAAGGCGTTCGCCAAGGTAAGTGTTTCCTATATATACCCAAAGAGAGGAACGAATATCATGAACATTAACGGACACACGCTCTCGCTAAAAGCAGGTGAGCAGGATCATGACACTTCACTGAGTCAGTTTTTAAAAACAGCCGTGTCGGCCTCAAAACCAATTATCCATTTTTGGATGGAGCATCAAAAAATACGTTTAAATCAAAAGCCTGCCCATCACGCGGCAAAAGTCAGTACAGGCGATCACATCCTGATCGATTTATTTGAAACGGAAGAAAGTGATGTGACGCCAGAATATGGTGAATTAGAGGTACTCTTTGAGGACGAGCACTTATTGATTGTGCAAAAGCCCGCTGGACGACCAACGCACCCGAATGAAAAGGGACAAACGGGCACACTGGCAAACCTTGTAGCCTTTCATTTTCAAGCAAATGGCGAGGAAAAGCGAGTGAGACATATTCACAGACTCGATCAAGACACAAGCGGCACGGTCATTTTTGCTAAACACAGATTAGCTCATGCTGCGCTTGATCAAATGCTTTCTAAAAAAACGATCAGCCGAACCTACATCGCTATCGCAGAAGGACTTTTCAAGAAAAAGAAAGGCACTATCGAGGCAGCGATTGGCCGTGACAAGCATCATGCCGTCAGACGAAGAATCTCTCCTACTGGTCAAAGTGCTGTCACTCACTTTCAGGTCATGAACATCAATAAACGCCTGCAAATGACAGCCGTCAAGCTGCAACTTGAGACGGGAAGAACACATCAAATTCGAGTCCATCTTAGCAGTCTTGGGCACCCTTTAGCCGGAGATAAACTTTATGGCGGAGCTCGCCATCATATCAACAGATGCGCTCTCCATGCCAAACAAGTAGAGATGACACATCCTTTTACAGGTGAGCAACTGAGCATAGAAGCACCGCTTCCACTAGATATGGCTCAGCTCATGGACGAGATCATCCATTAAAAAAAGAGCCTGCTGTTTAATGCAGGCTCTTTTTCTTTATACAGATGCTCTTTTTGCATAAATAATGTACCGCTCTGGTGCATTGCCGACGAAATGAAATGGATAGCATGTCGTTAACACGAGCTCTTCCTTTTTATTCTGCAAAGTAATAATGGATGTATCATGCTGATCCACGATTTTCGTATGTGTGATTTCATAAACAAACTCACCATACGGCACAGTGATTTTCAGCTGATCGCCAATATTCAATTCACCTGTTCGGCGAAATACCGTGTCACGATGGCCAGATAGGACGATTTGTCCCTTTTGATCAGGGTAATAACTGCCTTTGTAATGCCCGACTCCTTTGGCAAGATCATCCGCATCTGTCCCTTCGACAATGGGAAGGTCTGCTTTTAATTTCGGAATCGTCAGGATGCCAGAGGCTTTCCCCACTTCAGGAGAAAACTGCTTTTTTGACATCCTTTGATCGTCCGCTACCGCTTTCTTCGCGTCTTCTAATGATTGTGCTGTTTGAAGGTGTGTAGAGGCGATTTGCCAAATTCCCCAGCCTAGCAAGACAATTCCTGCTGTCATCACAGTAAGTGCAAGCCACTTTTTCATGCTTAAACTCCTTTACCTGTTACATTTCTCTTAGATGATACGCTCTTTAGCTTGCTGCTTTTTCTTCTTGTTTTGCTTTTTGAATGCGTCCCTCTTTTTGATACACAATGGAAGCCCCTTCAAAGCTCTTCACAAAAGCGACAGTGGCTTCTAAATCCTCTGGACCTGTTTCAGGATTTTTCCCAAGCCTTCCTATCGGTGCATATTTACTGCCAGTGGCAGTTGCCATAAAGTTATTCACGGTGAGTGTATATGTTTGATCGAGCGCAACGGCTGATCCATCTGGCAGCTTTAAGTCGACTACTTTATATGTTACCGGATCATAGGAATATGAAAAGCCCGAAATGCTATAATCTGGTCCAAATTGAGGAGAAATTTGCGCTTCAATGATCTCAGCCAAGTCTTTCCCCTTAATCTCAAGTTTAACTAATACGTTGCCGAAAGGCTGAATATTAAACAGATCTCCCCACGTAATCGGCCCTTTTTCAAGGTTTTGTCTGATGCCGCCGCCATTCATCATGGCAAAATCACTTTTCATAGAATACCTCATGCCATCAGCAATCAAATTACCGAGCGGCGTGTCTCCATCATTTGAATAGCCGCCTTCCATTTTGATACCAGCTTCTCCAACTACCTCACTAATAATCGGCTCAACTTCTTTCCCGTAATGAGCTAGGATGCCGGCTGCTTCCTTGTCCTTTTCAATACCAGATTGGTCTACGTACTGGATATTTGCACTCTTTTTGACAATATCTTTCGTTTTGCGGTCAAGTGTTACATTGACCTCACCAATGGCCTTCCCATATTCAAAGGCTTGAACAATTAATTTCCCATTGACCTCTCCGTTTACCACTTCGTGATTATGCCCTGCAAAGATGACATCAATTTCATCATCGCCTTCTTTGGCAAGTTTCGCACTTTCTCCAGTGATGGTATCTCCATTTTGCGAGGCCGTCATATGAGCTAAGACCGCAATGGCTTTGATCCCTTTTTGTTTTAGTTCCTTAGCAGCTTCATTTACGGCTTTAACTTCATCTGTAAACTGAATGTCTTTAATCCCTTCTGGCATGACCATTCCTGCGGCTGACTTTGTTACAACACCGATAAATGCTACAGGGATTCCTTCGACATCCATGATTTCATAAGCAGGTAAAAGTGGTTTGCCTGTATCCTTGTATTCACAGTTTGCACAAACGAGCGGAAAATTCTGCCCGTCATATCCCTTTGTGCCTTTAGGATGATCTCCGCCATTTATGATACGTAATAGCTCGTCCACCCCTTCATCAAATTCATGGTTGCCGACCGTACCAACATCAAAGCCAATGTTCTCCATAAGTTCAACTGTTGGTTCATCTTGCAGAAGAGACGATATTGGAGAGCTGCCACCAATCATATCTCCAGCATGGACTGTAATCGTATTTTTGTTTGCTGCTTGTTTTTGTTTCATATAAGCCGCCACATAATCCATCCGTCCGTACGTCCCTTTATTGCCATCACCTTTTAGATCCAGTTCGTATTGTTGATCAATTTTTCCGTGTAAATCATTCATGCTTAAAATGGTTAACGGGACTTCCACAGCTTCCTCTGCCGGCTGATAGCCAGCCTGTTCTGCTTCTTCTTTTGAAGCAAAAAAGATGCGTTTATCTACAGCGATTTCTTTCCAGCTGTCAGGCGATACGTACGTTTTCGCTGATGAATCACCGACGTAGCGTGTCAGTCCTTTTTTCTGTTCACGTGCCCTAAATTCAAACGGCTGTTCCAGCAGCGGGTCCGCTTCGTTCCATATGCCCAGCCCTTTTTCTTTTGCCTCTTTGACAGCTTTTTGGAACATCTGATAGTCCTTTTCATCTCCAACCGGCCAGATGAAATACGTAGGGGCATATCCTTTTTTCACAAGCTCTAAATTCGTATTAACCCCTTTTTTGGTTTTCACTTGAGCTAAAAGACGTCCATAGGCGTCCTTCGCTTCAGGACCAATCTTTAATGTGACTTTATCTCCGCTTGAAAGAAGCGTATTTAAATAGTCCGCCGCCTTTTGTCCAAAACGCAGCTGGTTTTGATCTAATTCATTTTTTGGCTTATGGTACGTTTCCGGCGTGTCCATATTCACAAAACGCACCTTTGTTGTACCAAGCACAGGCTTCTTTAAATGAATCGTATCTCCATCTACCACCCGGTCAACCGTTGCCTCGTATTCTTTCTTCATTTTTGGCGGCTTTGGCTGGCGTTTCAGCAGACTGATATCACCTTTGTGTCTTGGAAGCACCTGCAGCGTATCATATCTGCTTAACACTCCTGTAAACTCATACCATTTCCCTGTCTTTACTTCATCAATGGCACTTGTATCCACCATCACTCTAAGGATGGTGCTGTGATATTTTTTATCAATGATCACTACATTGTATCCACCACCAGCCGGCTGCTCTGGTTTTGATTCAACATAGCCTTTGACCTTCACAAGTTTTCCTTCATGTTTACGTGCCTGATCCGTTTCTAGTTGTTTCACGGAGACTCGCTTCGGTTTTGGCAAAGTTTGATTCACACCATCGATCTTCAGACGGTCTCGATCCGGCACAATTTCAATCAGTCCTTTATAAGACGTGATCTTCCCCGTTACTGTCACCTTCATGCCTGCTTTTAGTTCTGGGAAATTGCTTTGCTGTGCTGAATAAATATTGATTCCAGCTGATTTGTCTTGAATGTACGTTGACAGTTTCCCATTGCCTATAGCCGATTGGTCTGCTGTCACAATTCCACTCACTGTCACCGTCTCTCCAATCAGCTGACGGGCTTTTTTGATTTTCATTGGCTTCTTTTGGTTCCAAACCGTTTCCTTCTTTTCAGACGCAATGGCTTGTTCTGCTGTGATCATGCCAGGCATTAAGGATTGCAGACTAAAGATCACTAAAACCAGACAGCAGATCATTCGAATGGATCGAACACGTTTCATTAGACCCTCCCCTTCCGAGCTTTATCTCTCATAGTGTACTAAGTAATTATTGATGGTAGATGGATTTCTTGTAAATCTTATGTCTGTCAGCTCATTGGAAACGTAATAATCACTCGTGTCCCCTCAAAGCTTTTGCTTTCAAAACGAATGCTGCCGCCATGGCTTTCAATGATTTTAATCGTCATCATTAAACCAAGGCCAGTCCCTTTTTCTTTCGTTGTATAAAAAGGTTCACCTAGTTTCCCTATTTCGTCTTCTGGTATGCCCTTTCCCTGGTCTTCAAAAATCAGCATCATCTGATTATGTTCCAATACGGATGTGACTTGAATGACACCTGTCACACCATCCATCGCTTCAATACCGTTTTTAAGAATGTTTAAGAAAACTTGTTTCAGCTCATTCGGTATACCTTGAATGTTTGGCAGCGACGGAGATAAATTCTTCTGAATAGACACGCCTTTTAAAACCGCCTGTGATTCAACGACCATGATCACTTCTTCGAGCAGAAGATTGACATGTACCGGCTCAAATTTCACCGATTTGCTTCTAGAGAGCACAAGGAATTCATTAATAATCGCTTCAAGCCGATTAAATTCAGACATCATGACATCTGCATAATCCTTCTGATATTTCTTACTTTGAATCATCAGCTGTAAAAATCCCTTTAACGACGTCAGCGGGTTCCGTATCTCATGGGCGATGCCGGCTGCAAGCTGACCAACTGCGGACAGCATCTCTGACTTCATCAGCATTTTCTCTGACTGCTTTTGATTGGTAATGTCCTCTGAAATCCGCATCACGGTTGACTGCATTTTGTCAGGATCATCAATTCGGTGTAAAGAGACCCTCTCCCATCGTTCACGGCCTGATAAATCCTGAAAGAACAGCTCACCAGTCCAGCTGCCTTCTTTTAAACAAACGTCCCATTGCTTTTCTAAATCATCACATTGACACAGCGAATGATAGACAGAAAAAATATCTTTGCCGATCAGGTCATATTCATGCTGTTGTACAAACTGGCAAAAGCGCTGATTCACGCATTGGATGACCCCTTCCTCAGTTGCAACAACAATATGGATATGGCTATTATCCAGTGCTGTTACCGCTAGATGGAGTGACTGTTTGATTTTTGTCATTTCCGTCATTTTAATCCACGTCATCACCGCTCCCTCATGATCTTGATCAAAGATAGGTGTGATGTGAACAGTGAATTGTTCTCCTTCATTCGTCTCAATTTCTCGTTCGATGACGCGCCTGTCCAAGATAACCGATTGTATGTCATGATAGAGCGTTTCCTGCGTAAGCTTCTTAGCCATCGCCTGAAAGGATTGCTGTTGCCTTATTTGAGCTGAAGTAAATAAAGAGGCGGCTGTAGGAGTGTAATAGCGAATATTCATGTCCCGGTCCACAAACAACGTCGCAAGCTGAGGCTTAACAGAAGGTCTATACAGTTCTTCCCTTGTTACCCTTAAGTTGTTTATGATATTAATAAAATGTTCATGTTTTTTCTCAAGCTCCGCTATTTGCGTGTTTTTCACTTTTAATTGAGCCCTTGCCTCCTGCTCTTTTTGTTTAATTTCATTGAGTTCATTTTCTAAATCGACAATACGCTGTTGATAAACTGAATTCTGATCTGGCATCCCTTTTTCCCTGCTGTTCTCTTGAATTTTCCCTCTCTCATTCATTCGAATGAGAATGACGTATACCCCTTTAAAACGGTGATCAAAACTCTTTACAATAAAATCCGCATACTGCTTTTTTCCTTTTTCCGAAATGAGAACATGCTGAAACACAACCTCTGTCTCGTCCGTCCATACCTTTTGAAAGGTTTGACTCAACATCTCTTTCAAATAATCAGGTGTGACATATTCACATGATTGATCTGACACTTCTGTACGGTCTAAGAAGGAATAGGCCCCATTTGACATCGCCAGAATTTTGTCACAATCATTGATCACCATGCATGCGTCATATTCTTCGCTCACTTCTTCCATATATTGAGCAGCTCGCTTTTTTAACTCGGCATTACGAGCGTCATATACCCAAGGGACACGAGATGCAGGAACATTTGAATAGGTGTAAATGTTCCACTTCTCATTGAATAATTGAAACAATCGAGGAATATTGGGAACAGTTTCATTTGGCCCTAAGATTAACACCCCTTGATCTTTTAAAGCATATTGGAATCGGGATAATACTCGTTTTTGTACTTCTGACTCAAAGTACATCAGAACATTTCGGCAACTGATAAAATCGAGGTGGATAAAAGGTGAATCAATCAATAAATTGTGAGGAGCAAAAACAATATGTTTTCTAAGCGACTGCTTCACAATAAAAGCGTCACCTTTTGTTTCGAAATATTGCGCCCGCCATTTTTCCGGTATGCTTGCCATAGACTCTCTCGAGTAAAGACCTTTACTAGCTATTTGAATGGCTTTTCGGTTGATATCTGTCGCAAAGACTTGAAGTTCAATGGACACATTTCTTCGCTTCATTTCTTCTAAAAATAAAATCGTAAAAGAATAGGCTTCTTCCCCTGTGGAACATCCCGCAATCCAAATTCGGCAGCGAGATTTCCCGTTGTTCATCGAATGGTCAATGATTGACGGGATCACCTTCTGTTCACATACTCGAAAAGCCTCCATATCTCTAAAGAAAGCAGTCGTGCCGCTTAGGAGCTGGGCATGCAGGCGGTCAAGCTCATCTGGTTCTCTTTCTAATAAACGATCGTACTCTGTTAATAATGACATCGGTTCGTTTGCAGTGCGCATGCGTTTTTGAATAACAGAAAGCAGCCTTTTCTTTTCATAGGTTGAAAAGGCAATCCCTTTATACATTTCAAGACGTTCAATGATTCTTAGTAAAGCTGGATCCGCCTCATCCACATGCGGGACATTGATGATATTGGCCATATAAGCTGCAAGGGTGGATGGATTTTTGAATGTGTGATGATACATGCTGTCAAAACCACTCTCTACCTCACTGCATGATAAGGCTGTACCGCCTTGCTCAACCAACCGAAGCAATCCACTCCCCACGCAATGACCTTTTTGAAAAAAGATCGCAAACGCCTCTTCCTTTTGAACACTGGCAAGTGACTTAAAAAGCGAGTCGACAGAACATGCCTTGTTTGTTGGCAGCTGCTCTGATACATGAAGCCGATGATCTTCTGTTAACGTCACAGCCGCATGCTGCGGACAAAAATAGATGGTCTTCTTCATGACTTTCTCACCATGTTTAATCGTTTTTGCCCGGTAGCCAATCGGTAAAACAAGTGCTTCTAAATCTGTTATACAATCGCCTGTCACATGATTTTGCACAACAATAAAAGAGGCATTTAATTCAGGTGGCAACGATTGAAAAAAAGCCTCAAGATGATGCTGTTCAAACGGCGAAACACCGATGCCGATCACTGGTGCCTGCACATGTTCGTCTTCTATCAAACGATTAATGATTTTGTCCTGCATCTGGTACCCCCATGTTCATTCGTCTGATACTTTTTTTCGACAAAAAGAAAGAAAACCCTCTAATTGTAAATAATGTTTTTTGCATGAAAACGAGAAAACATCCTCACATTAAAACAGATTGTATAAACAAAAGGAGGAATCTCAATGCAAAACGATCAGCAGCCAATGTTTCAAGGAAACGCTCAGCAGCCTGAACTCAACCATGGCGGGCATGAATTATTCGATTTACATGAAATTTTAGCCGGCACGATTAATATTTTGGATCAATATATGATCCTGCGGCAATTTATTCAAGATCCTGCATTATCCGACATCCTGGATCGACAATATCAATTCGTTTTATCCCAGTACAATGTCACTGTAGATTGTTTTTCTACAGGCCAAAAGCCTAGTGAAGAAACCGCTACTTATATGATGAAAGAACACACACAAGTGACATACGGAATCAAACCTTCTCAACCGAAGAAGCCGAATCAGTCCTTACAGGATGTAAAAGACTTAGGCATCACAGGACATATGCTCAGCCTAGTCAAATCACACGCTGGATTACTTTCTATGTCCGCATTAGAAGTTACAAACCCTGTTGTCAGACGTGTGCTAGCTGCGCAGATTCCAAACTTTATCGAAATGGCCTATGAAATTTTCTTGTATCAAAACAAGCATGGCTACTATCAAGTTCCTCAGCTTTCCAAACAAGACATGACAGCCATGACATCAGCTTTTGCACCGCTTCAGGGGCAGGTTCAAATGCCTCCTAGCAAGGCTGATCAACAAAAACCGCTTCATTAAAAAAACGGCTGACCCCTTCTCTGGTCAGCCGTTTTTTCTTTGGTACATCACTTTAAATTGTTCTTCAAAATCTGTGAGCCTCTCCCCCGTCGCCTGTTCAAAGCCGCTAGCAAATTGGCCCGTTTTCGCAGTTTCCTCCATGATCTCATGTATGACATCTCGTCCGTAAAGCTGCACCAGCTCATAGATCATATAATAGCTTTGTAAATAGACATCTGTCTCATACGTTACCCGGGAGTTCTGCCAGTCTTGATCAGAATGAAGAGATTGAAATGGAATCACGTCGAAGCGTTCAGACGTAGCATTTAACACGTCATAGGCCGTCCACTCTGCTGTTCCTTCGTGGAACCAAAGCGGAAAAATGCCTGGAGATACTTCATATGAATGGACCTTTTCATAGAAAACAAAATGAGCATACTCATGAATAAAAAGCGTATTGAAAAAGTATAAAGGCAGAGTCTCTTTCTTCAATAATGCTTCCCGTTTATCTGGATATAACCCAATCATTTGATCATGATCAGAGTAAAATCCGGTTATATGCTTAATTCCAGCCATTTGTTCGATCGTCTCTTTATCATCAAAATAAATAACGTCTAAAGGTCTGTCAGCTTCAAACTGAAACACTGACGCTGTTCTCTTCTCTGCCTGTTTCATGGCCTCTATGGTCAGATCAACAAAAGCATCCTCTTCCTCTGCATAGTAGATTCGAATATGTTCATAGACTTGCTTATTGAGTCCCTCCGTGATAACCGTTTTAGGAGAAGACTGCTCCAAATATTGTCCTGTCAGCTGAAACGCAACATAAATCAAGTACGCGGTGAAAGCATAAAAAATCAGACCTGCTGCAATCATCCCGCTTACAAGTTTTTTATGAATCAATGACGGCCTTGCTTTCATTTGCTCCCCACCTGAATTCATCCTGCACCCTCTTTCTCTCTCTATGAAGAAACAAAGATCAACAAGAGGTGATATATTTTTTACTTTATGCAGTCAGGTGCGCGAGGTGCGGTTCCAAACAAAAAAGCCGCATATGACATACGGCTTTTGTCGTAGCTATTTTGATTCAGGGAAGACACGTCTAACCGTTTCAGTAAATTCATCGAAAAATCCTGAAATTGGCTCTCCGCTTTTAATACGTTTTCCATAACCTTGCATACGATCGACAAAGTCTGGATTAGCAGATACATACACGTTGTCGATTTGTTGATCCGTTGATTTGACTTTGTCTGAAATTTTCTTTTTCAGATCGTCCGTCACATCACCGCTTTTATTGCCTTCAAGTACAACGGCAACAAATGCATTTTTTCCTGTGACAAGTACGTTCGCTGTTTTCACTTCAGACATATTGGCTACGAGCTCTGACGCCTTATCTGACACTTTGACCTTCTGAGGTGTTTGAACATCTGGCTGATCCTGCCTCATGTTGTCATTCTTATATGTGACATTTTCATACTGCCGTTTCATTGTTCCTCTACGCTCATCGCCTTGGTTGTTCATTCCACACCCAGCGGTGATTAATGTTGGCACGAGCAGTAAAGATAGCATCCATTTCTTATTCATCAATTATTCCCTCCTTTTGCTCATAGGTTTTTCATTCAGACGGCTTTTTATGCACATATCCTCTCTTTCCGCAAAATGAATTCATAATTCAGCTGTGATTGGTCATCCTAAACTTGATGAAAGATCATCACGATCAAATGGAGGGATTCGTTTGTTTAAAAAAAGAAAAGGTATGAGCACTGGCGCAATGATCGCAGTATCAACAGCTATCATTGCATTATTCTCCCCGGTTTTACGAAGAAGGCTGAAAAGCATGACACAAATGAATATGTCTTCAATGATGAAAGGCGCAAACCATCAGCACCAAGATTCATCTCGTCATGAGTCCCGCTCACATAAGGAATCAAAAGGAACAGGTGAAGTTGGCCAAATGATCAAACAGGCATTCACAGCTGTCCAGCCAAATCAAACGAACCAGCACCAATCACCATCAAGAACTCATCAGCCAAGAGAGTCTTATGCGCAATCTCTACACATTGATGAAAGTGTGATGAATGTGATGGATGATGAATCGATCCAGCAAGTCATCAATGACATCGAGCACAAATAATAAAACAGGAGCCTTCATAAAAAGAGGCTCCTGTTTATTCTCCTAAAAAATGTTCTTTGACCATAAGACAAAAGGAAGGTAGAAATGTGATTTCGATTGTTGTGATGAAGTCGTCATGATGCTCTAATATCAGCAACAGCTCCTTTTCTTCCTTCCGATCTTTTTTAATCTCTACATGCTGCACTGTTTTAAAATCATATATTCCTAAAACGGATTCGGTCTTTTTTCGAACGACGTTTAAGCTAAACTCCTTCATAGCAAGCGACATGTTCACAACAAATCGCTCCTCTTGATTCTCGAACCGAAAAGTCAATTCTTGATATTCAACCGGCATTTCTTTTTCAAATCCGGCATCTGGCATTTTTTCAAAAAAAGAAAGCCAGTCCGTTTGATCTGGAAAGCGTTTTCCTCGCATTTTCTTCAATTCCTCATCATTAAAATTTTTATTAATTATCTTTTTTCCCCTTTTCTTTTGCAACAAATTTTAGTAATTTTAAAAAGGTGATTCTATTTGCTAAGAGACCTCTTTATTAATTTAACAATTCTTGTTACTTTCCATTACTTATTTATACTTGTGTTTAAAGAGAATTTTCTAAAGAAAGAAGATACCTTGCTCAGACAAATATGCAAAGGCATGCTTTCTGGGTTACTCGGTGTCCTTTTAATGTTCTTCTCTATTAAAACAGGACCAGCGATCATCGATTTAAGACATATTCCCCTTATTTTAACGGCCTTTTATGGAGGCATCGCCCAAACAATGATTGCAGCTTTTGTTGTGATCATTGGCCGATTATTAATTGAAGCCAATATCGCTTCTTCCATCAATATTTTTTCCATGATGTTTATCGCAGCCGCTTCTTTTTTGATTGCAGAGCGTCATATGAATCATGTTTTGAAAATGCTGTTATCCATTACGATTGGTAATGTTGTTGCCACAAGCCTGTTCATCTTGATCGTGCATGAGACATCATTTCAGCTGCATTCTACTTATTGGATTTTCTCATATATTGCTGGATTGTTTAACTTTTATGTCATTGAGCATCAAACAAAAGCATATCAGCTGTTAAATTTGTATAAATTCCAAGCTCATTATGACTTTTTAACAGGTGTTTTAAATAAACGGAAGTTCGATGAGGTATTAAGTGATGCTTTTACTAAGAAGTTGAAGCAGCCTATCCATCAAATGTCCCTTATTTACCTAGACATCGATTACTTCAAAACCATCAATGATCAATATGGGCATCATGAGGGAGATATTGTTTTAAAAGAAATCGGTACAAGACTGATTAAAAACACAAGAAGCTCTGATTATATTGGTCGGATTGGCGGTGAAGAATTCGCTGTCCTTCTACCAAATTGTACAATTGAAAAAACATGGCAGATTGCAGAACGCTTGCGAAAAAAAATAGCCGATCAGCCGATTTATTTAAAAAACGGTCTGTCCATTCACACTACGGTATCAATTGGATGTGCTTATTCTCATGGAACTGGTGCAGACATCAAGCAATTACCGATTATAGCTGATCAGGAGCTCTATAAAGCGAAGGAGTCCGGCCGAAATCAAGTGAGCTTTTCAGAGAGAAAAAAAGACCTTTTGACATAGGCATTTTCCTCAATTTGTTAGCACTAATTATTTTTAAAAAAGTTTTCGTATAACAGTTGTTTTTTCCCGCAAACACTGGTAAAGTAAAGGTAATTATTTTTGTTCGTATCATCTTTAAGAAGAAAGTTTTGAAAGAGTTTTCGTCTTTGAAGTTTGTGTAAGAGCAAGAATAGTGAATTTAAGCGTTAAGATCGCTTTAGGAGGAAATTTCATGTTAGAAGGTAAAGTAAAATGGTTCAACTCTGAAAAAGGTTTCGGATTCATCGAAGTAGAAGGTCAAGACGATGTATTCGTTCACTTCTCTGCTATCCAAGGCGAAGGCTTCAAAACTTTAGAAGAAGGTCAATCAGTTTCTTTCGAAATCGTTGAAGGTAACCGTGGACCACAAGCTGCTAACGTTAACAAAGCGTAATTTAAGAGCATCTGCTCTTTTAGCACTTTATAGAGTGAAGGAAAACCGCTCGGCTTCTGCCGGCGGTTTTTTTGTGCCATAAAAAAAGAGAACCTGATGAGAGGTTCTCTTTTTTATTTGTCCTTCTGCTTTAGCTTCTGCAAAGCAGAACGATACATATCATCATTCATTTTTGTCTCTGGTTCTTCTTCTTTGACAGGTGGTTCTGGCTGCTTAAACTTTTGAAGCGCCTGTCTATAGAAATCGTCGCCAGACGCAGCATCATCCGTTTGAGAAGGCTCTGACGCTTTTTTTTCAACTTCAGGCTCTACATGTCTCGCCACAGCTTCTGGCTCGCTATGCGGCACGTCAGGCTGATTGGAGACATCTTCTTTGATCTCTTCCTTATCGGCTGATGCGTGTCTGACATTGAACGCTACTAATCCAATAATGACTAGAACAGCAGCTACTAACGCTACAATAATCGTCGCCAAAAGAACCCTCTCCTTATCGCTTAAATGATGCAGTGACTGATGCTACACGTCTTCCTAGTGCTTTTCCAAGTTCAATGCCTTCAGTCGAAATCAATTCATCTGAATCGATCGGACATGTCACACCAGCTCCATAGTAAGAGCCGTATAAAGCATTCTCTGGAACATTTCCAGGAAGGCCGACAACAAGCATTCCTTGGTGGAACATTGGTGTGATCAAATTATGCATTGTCATTTCTAAACCGCCGTGTGTTGTAGCAGTTGTACAGAAAACAGCACCGACTTTATCGATTAGTTTTCCTTCTGCCCATAAGTAGCCGAGACGGTCAATCCATGTCTTTAACCCAGAACTAATGGTACCAAAGTGACCAGGGCAGCCCCAAATGATCGCATCCATTTGATCAAGCTTGCGAATATCCGCATCTTTCACGTGATCAATGAATACTTCAGCTTGCTCTGTTTCACCCGCGCCTGCTGCAATCGCTTCTGCAAGTGCTTTTGTATGGTCACCTTCACTATCGTATACAACATAAATTTTCATGTACGGTCCCTCCACACTTATCTTGCATCTTGGTTTGCTTCCTTAGGTGCTGGAAGCAGTGATATTTCTTGTTTCTTATGCTGCTGTTCTTTTCGCTTTTTATCCTTACGAACATCTCGCAGGAACAAGCTGAGAATGACACCAGCCGCACAGAATAATGTCACCCACATATAAGCATCATTGATACCCATCACGTTTGAATCGATCTGTGCTTTCGTAAAGAGCTGGGTGGATACATATTTTTGAGCAGCTTCTGCTGTCATACCCATATGATGCATCACATTCGATACAGCCGCCTGGAATGAATTCATAAAGAACGGGTCCGCTGTATTTGTTTGATCCGCCATATTGGAATAATGGAATGTCGTCCGATTCGTATAAATCGTTGTGATCAAACTCGTACCGATGGAACCACTAATTTGTCTTAATGTATTAGACATCGCTGTACCATGGCTGTTTAAGTGCTGCGGTAATTGGTTCATCCCTGCTGTCATAACTGGCATCATCAAGAGTGACATACCAAATGCACGTACTGCATACATGAGCACTATGTGACTATAGGAAGTATCAATGGTCAGCTTTGTAAACTCATATGTCGTGACAACGGTAATGAGCATCCCCACAATGGCAAGCGGACGAGGTCCAAATTTATCAAATAAGATCCCTGAAATCGGGGACATAATGAGCATCGCAAGTGCCCCTGGAAGCATTAATAGCCCAGATTGCAATGCTGTAAACCCAACGAGGTTTTGCAGATAAATCGGAAGTAAGAACATCCCCGTATATAAGGCAACCGTAATAATGATGTTAATGACACTTGATAATGAGAAAATGCTGTATTTAAATACGCGGAAATCAAGCATCGGATTATCAACTTTCAACTGTTGGAAAATAAAGAGAATGATCGCAATCGCACCAATAATAATCGTAGATAAGACAATCGGATCTGTCCAACCATCACTTCCTGCTTCACTCACTCCGTATAGAAGGGAAGCAAAACCGACGATTGAAAGAATTGCACCAAGACTGTCCAGCTTGATTTTTTTAGGCTCTACAATATTTTTAAACATAAAGAAAGCCGCGATAATGACAATCGCACCGATTGGCACAAGTCCATAAAACATAATACGCCAAGAATAATGTTCAATAATGTAACCAGATAATGTTGGTCCTACTGCAGGAGCAAACATCATCGCAAGACCGAAAATCCCCATTCCTTTCCCTCTGTTTTCCGGAGGGAAAATAAAAAGGATTGTTGTCATGACGAGCGGCTGTAAGATACCGCCGCCGACAGCCTGAATCAAACGGCCGATGAGCATCGTTGAAAAGTTTGGCGCAATGCCGCAAATAAATGTACCTAGTGTAAACGAGATCATAGCCACTAGGAATAAGCTGCGCTGTCCAAAACGTGTGATTAAAAACGCAGACAACGGAATCAGCACACCGTTGACAAGCATGTAGCCTGTTGTCAGCCACTGAATCGTCGTTGCACTCACATTAAATTCTGTCATTAAATGAGGCATGGCTACGTTCAAAAGCGTTTGGTTTAAAATCGCTACGAACAAACCGGCCATTAAAATGATCAGTAAAGACAAGGAGCCTGTTCCCTGTTTTGTCGCTGCAGGTTGATTTGCCATCTCAGACAACCTCCTTTCATTTTTTGATATCAATCATCATTAAGATGAAATTTTGACAGAAGCATTCATACCTGGAAGTACTTTGTCTGATGGGTTTTTAATTGAAATTTTCACTGCTACTTTTTGCGTTACTTTTGTATAGTTGCCACTTGAATTAGTTGCTGGCAGCATATTGAATGTTGAGTTTGTCGCATAACCAATTTGTTCAACAGTTCCTTCAAATGTTGTATCAGGATCTCCATCTACAACGATGTCGACTTTGTCGCCTTTTTCAATGTTTTTAATATCTGTTTCTTTAATATTTGCTGTAATGTAAAGCTTGCTTAAATCAATTGTTTCACCAAGAACTGTACCAGGCTGCACTTGTTGATTGTTTTGTACTTCTTTTTTGACTAATGTGCCATCAGCCACTGCTTTAATGTTTGTTTTTGTTTGTCCTTCAACTTTTGCAACTGTGCTGTCTTTTTCTACTTCGTCACCTTCGTTGATATCCCAGCCTTTGATTTGTCCAGCTGCTGGTGCTGTAATTTGGTACATGTCACCTGTCACTTTTGCCTCGTCTGTTTTAACAAAGTTTGTGCTTTCGTAGTAGTAATAAGCACCTCCGGCAATAATGGCAAGAATCACAATAAGGCCAATAATGTTCGTTAGCAATAAACGCCCTCTGTTCATGTTTTGTTTCTCCTTTCATGTATAAAAATATAGTGTCATCTGCTTTAGCAAACTTAGAATGCCCATCATCTGACAGAATATGAAACAAGCTCAACAATCTGTCCTTTTCCCTTCATCTACTCCCGCCCCTATCATGGTGTGCAGCCCATTTATACTTATTGTTCACTTATGAGCAAAGAGCAGAAAAAGAAGAAAAGACGATCGGCATCTTTTTTGAAAAACTTATATTTAACAAGATTAAATATTAATAAATGAAAATTGAAATGTCAAAGAGAAAGTTTTACTTTTTTTTTTGGCGATCCTTTCCTTCTCCACACAAAAAACCTTTCAGCCCTTATGCTGAAAGGTTTTTTCAAATGTGCTCGTTATGAAAGAACTTCTTCCTGCTGAAAAAATTTTTTTAGTGCGAGAAAAACGTCTGATTTTTGCTTCAAAATATAATGCTTAAATTTCTCATCCTGAATGTGCTTATATGCTGACATTAACGTAGAATGCCGGTTGTATTGATTGACTTCACCATAGCAGAATAAATTGGCTTTTTTCATGATTTCAGAAACAAGTTTCACACACCGGGCGTTGTCTGAGGTCAAATTGTCACCATCAGAAAAATGAAAAGGATAAATATTATATCGCGACGGCGGGTATCGTTCGTCTATGAGCTCTAGTGCCTTTCGATAGACAGACGAGCAAATGGTCCCCCCGCTCTCACCCCGTGAGAAGAAATGTTCTTCGTCTACCACCTTCGCCTCTGTATGGTGGGCAATAAATTCAATATCGACCGTCTCATACTTTGTCCGTAAGAAACGTGTCATCCAAAAGAAAAAACTTCTCGCCATATATTTTTCCCAAAGCCCCATACTTCCGCTCGTATCCATCATCGCCAAAACAACGGCTTTCGACTCTGGTTTGGTCACTTCATTCCACGTTTTATACTTGATATCCTCTGGGTAGATTGGATAAAAGGAGGGACTGCCTGTCATCGCATTTCGTTTAAATGCCGACAGCATCGTTCGTTTTTTGTGGATATTTCCTGTTAACCCGGTTTTGCGAATATCGTTAAACTCAATTTGTTCAACAATGATGTCGTCAAGCTCCTTTTGCTTGAGGTTTGGCAGCTCCAGTTCACGAAACAGTGCTTCCTCGAGATCCATTAATGAGACTTCTGCTTCGTAATAATCCTCACCAGCTTGATCACCAGCACCCTGCCCCTTTCCTTGACCCTGCTTGCTGTCTGAGCCGTCACGCGCAACAACATCGCCAACCTCGCTGTCTCCATCACCTTGACCCACATGTTTATTTTTGTCGTAGTTATACCGAATTTTATATTCATCTAATGAACGGATCGGAATTTTCACAACATCTTTTCCATTCGACATGATGATGCTTTCTTCTGTGACAAGATCCGGCAAATTGTTTTTAATCGCCTCTTTGACTTTTTTCTGATGACGCTGCTGGTCGTCATAGCCTTTTCGATGGAGGGACCAGTCTTCCTGAGACACAATAAACTGACTTTTTTCTTGCCGGGACATCCATCCCCCTCCTCACCTATTTGCACAATTCTTCTAACCATCGATTCCTTTATCCTATGCTGCTCGTCATCCAAGTTGACGATCATTTCTAAAAAAGACATTACCGGTGCTGATGCGCCAATAATGCCTCCTTCATTTATTAACGATTCAGAAGACTGCCTACATATTTTAAAAGTTCATTCGCACTTGTTGAATTATAGCCATGCTCATCAATTAATCTAGCCACTACTTCATTGACCTTCTTCAGCTGCTGTTCATCCGGTGTCTTCGTCGATGTCGTAATTTTCACCACATCTTTTAGATCAGCAAACAGCTTTTTCTGAATGGCCTCCCGCAATCTCTCATGTGAATTATAATCAAAGCGTTTTCCCTTTCTCGCATAAGCCGAAATACGAATCAGAATTTCTTCTCTAAATGCTTTTTTGGCGTTTTCAGAAATGCCGATCTGCTCTTCAATTGAACGCATGAGCTTTTCATCCGGATTCATTTCTTCACCCGTTAACGGATCACGCAGCTTGTTTTTATTGCAGTAAGCCTCGACATTATCTAAGTAATTATCCATCAGCGTTTTCGCAGACTCCTCATAGGAATACACAAAGGCCTTTTGCACTTCTTTCTTCGCAATATCATCATACTCTTTTCGCGCGACTGAAATAAAATTCAAATAACGCTCCCGGTCCTCGCTGGAGATAGACGGATGCTGATCAAGCCCTTCTTTTAAGGAGCGAAGAACATCCAGTGCATTGATCGATTCCATATTCTTTCGAATGATGGTGGATGAAATTCGGTTGATCACATACCGCGGATCAATTCCGCTCATCCCTTCGTCATGAAATTCCTTTTTCATCTCATCAATGTCGACTGATTGGAAGCCTTCGACACTTTCTCCGTCATACAGACGCATTTTTTTCACCAAATCAATATCAGAACGCTTCGGCTCTTTCAATCTCGTCAAAATGGAGAACATTGCTGCTACCTTCAGCGTATGCGGGGCAATATGCACATCTGAGACATCACTTTCTGAAATCATTTTATGATAAATGCGTTCTTCTTCTGTGACCTTTAAGTTATAAGGAATTGGCATCACAATAATTCTTGAATGCAAAGCCTCGTTCTTTTTATTTGAAATAAACGACCGGTACTCGGTTTCATTCGTATGGGCGACGATCAATTCATCTGCACTAATTAAGGCGAATCTTCCTGCCTTAAAATTCCCTTCCTGCGTTAATGACAGGAGGTGCCAGAGAAATTTCTCATCACACTTTAACATCTCCTGAAACTCCATCATCCCTCGGTTTGCTTTATTGAGCTCTCCATCAAAGCGGTAGGCGCGGGGATCTGACTCTGATCCAAATTCAGCAATGGTTGAAAAATCGATGCTGCCTGTTAAATCGGCAATGTCCTGAGATTTCGGATCAGACGGACTAAAGGTACCAATGCCGGTCCGTTTATCTTCAGAAAAAAAGATCCGCTCGACCCTTACATCCTCAATTCTGCCGCCATATTCCTCTTCCAGTCTCATCATGTTCAGAGGCGACAAATTCCCCTGCACACGAATCCCATATTCTCTATAGAAATCCTCCCGCAGATTTTGCGGAATGAGATGAAGCGGATCTTCATGCATAGGGCAGCCTTTGATCGCATAAACTGCGCCATGATCTGTTAATGAATATTCTTCAAGTCCTCTTTTCAATCTAGTGACAAGCGTCGATTTCCCCCCGCTTACTGGTCCCATCAGTAATAAAATACGCTTCCTGACGTCTAGCCGCTTTGCAGCAGGGTGAAAATATTCCTCTACTAATCTTTCGAGTGATTCCTCTAACCCAAACAGCTCCTGATCAAAAAATTTGTAGGTTCTGACCCCATTCTCCTCTTCAATCCCGCTGTCTTTAATCATATGATAAACGCGAGAATGAGCAGATTGAGCGACAAGTGGATTTTCCTTAATAATGTCTAAATAATCGCTGAATGTGCCTTCCCATTTGAGACGCTGCTCTTCTTCTCTGTGCTGTTCGATTTTCTTTAAAATATCCATATGAACCTCCTCTTTCAAGATTGAAGCTAGAAATCAGATACTGTTTTACAATCTATGCGGAGGCGTCCTATTACATGCTTTCGTTCTTCAAAATGACGAATTGGCAAACTGAATTGACAACCATCCGCAAGACCCTTCATAATAAAGGAAAAATAGGAGAAAAATGATTTTCTTCTCCTGCTTTTCAAGGTGAACTTCACATCATATGAAACAGGCAGCGAACGGAACAAAGGGATAAGGGGGAGCTTATATGAGAACGGTCATTATGATGGGCGTCATCATTACGTTTTTAGTATCCATTTTCACTGCTGGCTACGAAGGCAAGCCTGGTAAATGAAAAAAAGGATGTTCCATTTGCGGAACATCCTTTTCATTTTCAACATGTCAAAAAAAGTGATTTCACATAAAAAAGCCGAGTTCAGTATCTCGGCTTTTATCATGATCTTATATGAGATCGCGATATTGCTGCTGGCGAAGTGCCTCATATACAAGAATGGCTGCCGTATTCGACAGATTCAGAGAACGAACATGCTCTGTCATCGGTAAACGAAGACAACGGTCCATATTTTGTTCAATCAAATCTTTCGGCAATCCACTTGTCTCTCTTCCAAACACAAAGAAATAGTCTTCATCCAGCTGAGAGTAATCAAATGTTGTGTGCGGCTTTTGACCAAATTTAGTGATATAGAAAAATTGCCCCTTCGGATGTGCCTCAAACAATTCATCAAGTGAATCATGATAGACCACATTGGCATATTTCCAATAATCGAGTCCTGCACGCTTCAGCATTTTGTCATCTGTCGAAAAACCAAGCGGACGAATCAGATGAAGGGTTGTATTTGTTGCTGCACATGTACGCGCAATATTTCCAGTATTAGCTGGAATCTCTGGTTGATATAAAACGACATGAAGTCCCAAAAAAGTTCACCTCTAATTTTCTTTTCCGCTCAACATTATACCACTAACTATCCTTCGCGGCATCGTCCAAAATGTGAAAAAACATATATCGAATAGCAGGTGTATAGGCAGTCGAATCCTCATATGACCAATAACGCATGCGGGAGTCATACGTCTGTGCATTCACAAGAGGCATTCCGCCTTTGTCATGATCAACGACAATGGTTGTATGATTATACCTTCCATCACCTTCAAAATCGTAGCAAATGACATCACCAATTTGAAGCTCGTGCGCTTCTTTGAGTTTCTTTGCTCTCAAACCCGCTTTTGAATTCGCTAAATAATTTTTCATCGAATGAGCCACCGTCCAGCTATAGCTCCACGTATGCGGACGCACCCACCAGCCAGACCCGCGGTTCGGATACCCTCTCGTTGGCGCATTCCCTGCTTTCAAACATTGTGAAATAAAATTTGTACAGTTATCTTCAAAGTTTTTATAGGCTGGATTCCGTTTATTCCAATATGTCTCCGCATACTTCACGGCAGCCCGCCGGTCATAATGAAAGGCTCTCCCAAATTGATCTTCGGTCTGAAAGCGCTCATCCAAATGCTCTTCCCTTTGCCGCTCTTCTAACATCATCCGATCTTTGACAAGCATGTTGTTATAAAGAAATGCTTCTCTTTTTTCCACCTGTTCCTCTAAATAAAAAGAATCGTCTACATCCTTGCATACATATGTGAGATGAGCAAGGTACTGCACATGCTGAGCCCCATCATCTTGAATGGCTGAATCGAGAAGTTTTGTTTTTGCTTTTGCCTTCACAATCTCAACCTGTCTTCTAGCAAAAAGCTCTTTTTTCCGCTCTACTGCTTCCATATCAGACATAAGCTGCGGCTGTTTGATTGCACGGTCATTGATTAAATACGCCAGCCTGTCTTCTAAAGTTTTCTCTAATAATTGTTTCACACAGACACCACCAAACATTTTTTAAAATCTTTGTTTGGTTCATTCTATGTTCACAGGGATGTTATTTAGTATTTAAAGGTGTCTGCAGGAGCTCAATCCCTTTCACAATCTCCTCTTTCGCTTCTTCATCACTTTCCCGCTCAAGGGCCTTTTCCAGCTCTGGGAGCTGCTGATCATCGCCAATTTTGCCAATTGCCCATGCAGCCGTTCCCCGAATGACCGGTCTTGGGTCCTTGTGCATCAGCTCAATTAATACTGGTAAGGCAGATGTATCTTTAAAATGAGCGAGTGCCAAAATCGCATTCCGCTGAATGGGCTTTTTCCCCCGCCATGAACCTGAAACATGACCGTATTTTTCCTTAAACTCACGATTGCTGATCGTCAGAAGCGGCTTTAACAGCGGCTTCGCAATTTCAGGGTCTGGCTCCATTTCAGGATGCAGATGAAAGTCTTTTCCTTTATTGATCGGGCAGACAGTTTGACATGTATCACACCCGTACAATCGATTCCCTATTTTCGAACGAAATTCGTCAGGTAAAAAGCCTTTTGTCTGCGTTAAAAATGAAATACACCGCTGAGAATTCAGCTGTCCTGGATTCACCAGCGCACCCGTTGGACACGAATCCACACATTTATTACAAGTTCCGCACTGGTCTTCAATTTTCTCATCCGGTTCAAATGGGACATTTGTGATCATTTCAGCCAAATACACATAAGATCCAAACTCTGGCGTGATAATCATACAGTTTTTTGCACTAAAACCAATGCCAGCACGTTCTGCTACAGCACGATCAGACAATTCTCCTGTATCCACCATTGATTTTGTCCGTATATCAACATGTTTGCTTCGCAAAAATTCTTCGAGCATATCAAGCTTTTTTTTCAGCACAACATGATAATCCGTTCCCCATGAAGCCCGGCAAAAAATCCCCCGTCTCACATCCTTTGTACTTCGAGGAGCATCTTTCATTTTGGAAGGATACGCGAGCGCTATCGCAACAATTGATTTGGCCTTCGGAAGCAGCAAAGAAGGGTTTGTCCTTTTTTCAATGTCAGGCTCTTCAAAGCCTGACAAATACCCTAACGATTCATGTAAGATGAGGCGGTCCTTTAATGAATCAAATGTGTCGGCACTTGCAAATCGAATTTTATCGACACCAATTTCTTTCGCATATTGAATCAATTCTTCTTTTAATTCTCCAACATGAATCACCTTGCAAACCTCCTTTCTTTGTTTCTTCTGTTGTTTTCAGTATAATACGAGTGTATCATGACCGATTGGAGTGAGTCACTGTGAAGATACATATGGAAATTTCTCATCATCAAAACCCGTCTATCCATGTTGGACAGATTGAATATTCGCATATTGAAGTGGGTACATCACCTCAAATGTTAAAAGGCCGCTTACGCCTGTTTCAAGAATCTTTATTTTTTGAATACGAAGATAAAGTTTTAGAAGAAGTACCAGCCATCAAAGAATGGACGGATATTTTAAAAGACGTTCCTTTCCTTCCACTTCTTTCTGACATCCAAAAGGAACAATTTATTGACTCAACCAATTCCGTACAGGATTTGTCGATATTTTTCTCACTAAAATATTTCTTACCTATCCTGACTTTAGATGCCGATCGCATCAAAGGACCGCTTTCACTGGCAAAACATGAGGCTGGTCACATCGAATGGCAGGACAGCGCAGGACTGAATGGATTATTTTCTCAAGCAAGTAAAGCACAAATTTCTCAAGACACAAAGAACATTCTTCAAATCATCCTTTTCCCGCCATCTATTTCCCGGGAAAAGAGTGAAGCTCTTATTCAATCCTTGACGAAGATGTTTGTACAAATACATGGCGGAGAAAGCAAATATGAACTCATTGAAAAAGCACTGTAGCCTCACAGTGCTTTTTCACATTATACTGACATAATAAAAAACGCAACACTTCGTTTATCTAAGAAACGAAATACTGCGTTATAAACAAAATTATGTATTGGAGCGGGTGATGAGAATCGAACTCACGACATCAGCTTGGAAGGCTGAGGTTTTACCACTAAACTACACCCGCATCAATCTTTTAAAAGCAACGTCATCGCGTTGACTTTTATTATGTTACAACTTTCTTAACAATTCGTCAAGAGAATATGAAGATTTTTCGTCAAAAAACTTCATATTCTCCGTATATATTACGATAGTTATTTATCTAGCTGGATATAAAATAAGTATGCATGTGACTTATTTTTCAGCGCTTGCTTTGGATTCTTCTGAATTTCCTCAAGCATTGGTGAACTTCCATCCTTCCCCATTGCCGCTGTATACGCAATCAGTGCCTTTCCTCCAGAAGCAACTTTGACAGTTTCAGATTGTGCAGAAAATACATAGTCACTTACTTTGAACGGAAAGCTTGATGTCGCTTTCGTCATTCCATCATTCTTTTTATTTGACCAAATACTAAATTGTGATTCATATGTATCTTTCTCATGATGTAATTGAAGAAGTACATTCACCGTTTGGTCGGTTCCATCCTGGTGTAAAGTAAAGGTAGCAGATGATGCTTCCTTATTCACTAATCGTCCATTTTTGTAATGACTCCCGATAAACGTAATACTCTTATTCTTCTTCGTTAATCCTTTCAGTGTCAGAGCCACCTTTTCATTAGTCGTTGCTGCTTCTAGTAAGTTTTTTTCTTTTTTTGAGAGTTTCATTTGTTCGATGGTTACTTGGTTTTTAGTGGCAGGATCTGTTGTTATTGTCGAAACCGCCTTTTCGGTTGTCGTGGTTTCTTCGGCCTTCTCGCCGCATCCTGCTAATAGAAAAACTGTGAATAAAAGAATGCTCCATTTTTTAACCATTGTGATCCCCTTTGATGTTTTTTATTTCTTATTATACTAAAATTTGGTCGGAATACAAAAAAAGGTTAGGAGAATTCTCCTAACCTTTTGCTTTTTTCTGTTTCATGGCTGATAGGAATGCCACAATGAGAAAACTCACAGCAAAAATCACCATCATATAAATAAAAAAGTTTGGCTTGATCTGAAAAGTAAATGCGGACGAGCCTTCCATCTCAAAAGCGAGACTGTTAAATAATAAAGCATCATTCGTTTTTGATTGAAATAAATGATAGAACAGTACACCGATTGTCAGCATCGGAAAGCCTAAGAATCCTAGAAAACTACCAACTATCGCGCCTTGTTTCATCGCCTGAACGTTCATGATCGTTGTCCTCCCATTCCCCCAAGCAATAGCTGCTTCATAATGGACTTACCATCCCCCATAAACGGAAGAAGATAGAGTAATTGAATAAAATACGTGATTGAAAAGAGGAAAAAAGCTGTCGAAACCGGGTTTTCTTTTAGAAATAAAATGGTGACAATGATGCCTGCTGCGCCAATCACACCGGGAACAAGCGGTCCAAGCAGCGTAATCCATACCTGCTTTTTCTGAAATGGATCTAATACGGGCCTTACAAACTTCACTGACATCATGTCACTCGCAAAAAAGCCTTGAGGACCATCCCGTCCTGCAAATTTTCGATGCGCATAGCCATGTGCCGCCTCATGTAAGGCGGTTCCGGTAATTAACCCGAAATAAATAATCGTAAAATAAATCGCAATGGCTGCAATCGACGGATCAGGAATGAATAAAAAAGCGATCCCTGCCATGACCATGAAAAGCATCCAGAAAAAGATGATTTTTCGCGTCACCATGAGCAAAGCCGTCCCAAAAATGTGAAGGAACGAGTGACCAGTACAATCAAATCGTTCCTTCATTTTGATTTGATACTGCTTGAAAAATTGGCAGCAGGCTGTCACAATCCGATATGGTGAATGATAATGAATAGACAGCAAGTGATGCTGATTCAATCCCATCATCAGCTGATAAAAATCACGAGCAATCACCGACTCATCGACCTGAAACAAATCGGCGAGCTCTGCGGTAATACTCGCTTCTGTTCTTTTACCGTCCACTTTCGTTAACATATGATAGGCACTTTCATTGATCGGGAGTGTGCTTCCATACTGCGTATCCGTGAGATGCCTCTTTTGTAAGGTCACATACGGCGCTAGTGCCGGTACCCGCTCAATCTTTAGCTTATTGTTAAGAAGTTGAATCATGTGAATACCTCCATGAAAAACCTTTGTATATGGCAAAGATGAGCAGACCCTCAAATGCAGCCACAAGCAGCCATTGAAGCGTTTGACTCGACGCCCCTATGACATAGTTTCCAATAAAAACAATCGGAATCATGAGTAAAATAAGCGCTCCAAATGAAAAAATGCCTGTATAGGGATTGTTTCGATCAAGAGGAAGTAAAATACCTACCATATAAAAGAGCGCAGTCGCATTGCATAACACAGCGGCACCAATCAATGCGTGCCAAATCTGATCAGGAAGCGTCAGCGTTGTCAGCATGAATAAAACAATTTGCAGTACACCTACGAGCAGAAGGCCGATAAACTTATACAAAGCCACTTCCCACGATCTCAGACCAAATGTTTTATACATGCCCAGCATTCGTTTATCATTGCCAAACGAATTGAAGGCTGTTAATCCAGCAAGAGCGCAAAGAACAAAAAACGCTTCTTCTTCAAATCGGAATCCAAACTGATAACGAACGAATAAGATCACAATAAGGAGAATAAGAAAATTTAAAATATTTTCTTCATTTCGCACCTGTGATTTCATTTCCTTCACAATAAGTGACCACTTTTTTGAAGAAGAGAATGGCAGCTTGTGTAAAAAGGTTAACGCTTTTTTCTCTGCCATAATCGGCATCATCGCCAGAGAAACAAATGCGCCGCCTGCCGATAAGAGGATGATCAGAATCAAGATGGCATAATTCACCTCTTCAGGAGGCATTCCTTGTGCCGCTAGGAAAAACGGAGCTGTCAAATACATCAAATGATAATCAAACTGAATATATGATTGCTGAATTTGGCTAATATCAAAGTGCGTCAATCCATACGTGACAACCAGTGCCAATAAAACAAATATCGCTGCAAATTTTTGCAACGGTAATCTTAATTTCAAAACGAGCAAATAAGTGATATTGTAAATAAACTGCAGCAGCATTAAGACAAAAAGCGACTGCAAAAGCACCATCAAAAAGAAAGTAAAGATAAAGAAAATACCTATTCCCTGGGCAATAAAATTAGGTAAAAGCAGGATGCCGATAAAAAATAAAACAAGCCCTGCCACCACTGTCACCATCGGAATGAAGTATCCAAAACTTTTCTGAAAGGTAGAGAGCGGGAACCAGCTCAGCTGCATAGAAAACCGGTCTTGTTCAGGTGTTCTGACCTTGATCAAAACGAATAACAAGCTTGTAAAAATAGAAGCATTGATCGCCATTGACACGACAAGTAATCCAAGTGAACGTTCATCTCCATTTAAGAAAGCCTTCATAAAGACACCTGTAAAGCTGTATCCGATAATGGCTCCCATTGTGACGGCAAACAAAAAGAATAAGACCACAATGATTCGCTTCGTTTGAGTATCAAAGAGCTTATACATCTCCTGCTGCCACATTTTAAGCATCATTTTAGAAATGATTAATGATTTCATCAAAATGTGCACCCCTATCACTTAACATTGAAGCTTTCAGAAACACCTGTTCCAGTGTGCTTGATTGATACTTCTCCTTTAAGGCTGAGACCGTCCCTTCATCCATTTTATTTCCTTTAGAAATAATGGCGATTTTGTGGCACAGCTCTTCCGCTGAAAGCATATCATGCGTTGAAAGCAAGATCGCACCATGGTGCTCGGCATACCGCTTCATCAGTTTCTTTGTGTTTATAACCGCTTCAATATCAAGTCCTCTAAAGGGCTCATCCATGATCACCAATTGACTATCAAGCATAAATGCAGCAATCAGCTGTGTCTTTTTTTTCATTCCATGTGAATAGGTTTCGATCGGTCTTGATAAAGCCGAGTCCATATCAAACAGTTCAATTAGTTGATTTCTTCTGTGAATTGTTTTACATTCATACATAGAAGAAACAAAATCTAAATATTCAGCACCAGTCAATGCTTCAGGGAGCAGCAGGTCATCTGGAACATAGGCTACTTGTTTTTTAAAGGATGGTTCATCATTTGGGACGTCCTGCAAGTGAATCCTTCCTTCTGTATGCTTAATAATGCCGAGTATACAGTTAATCATTGTTGTTTTACCCGAACCATTCGGTCCAGCAACAGCAACGATTTGATGAGGGTCGATCTTTAAATGAAAATCATTGACAGCAGTCACGTTATTTTTATACGTCTTGGTTAAATTCTCGATCGTAAACATATAACCTCCAAGTGTCTGCATATTCTTTAAAAACAGATCAGGCTAAACCGCCCGCCACAGACGGTTTAGCCCTGGTGTCTTATCTAAGAAGTAAAAAGATGAATCCTAAGTATAGCTACTTACATTCAATTTGGACTTTTAAGCCACTTTCCCACTGAACGGCTCCTGTAAAGCTACCCTTGCCGTTTGCGATACACCAAACTGCTGCTCCTAGAACAACTGTTGCTCCCAATCCAAGGAGGACAGCAACAAATACTAAGAACCAAGCTTGGTCCATAATAGCAGGTTCCATAGTGGAATAGTCAACTTGCGGCGCTGCATAAGTCATACTTTTCACCTCCCAGCTTATGATGATCGTATCATAGGCGTCACACTCCAAACATCTACAGAACATCCCATTTTTGACCGAACATACATTTGATTAAAATGTGACTTTTTATTCAATTATTCCCTTTCATCTGTTTAAACCCTCTCTTATTTACTAGATTTTGACACCCCATAAGAACCACAATACCCATTTAATGTCATTTCCACCATCTTTTTTCTCCTTTTTTTCAAATAGTCCATATTTATCATCAATCATATTTATTCTTTCTTTTTTGTGAGATAGAAAGAATTCCCCCGATATATCAGATAAAAAAGTCCTGATTATATGTCGTAATAACGCCAATTATGAAAAATTTACTGATCATTCTGATAAAAGAGTGGGCATATTTCCCTTCTTTTCTTGACTCTATAAATGTGTATATACAAGAAAAGCGATTGGGAAAAAAGCCCTTACTTTGTTCAGCAGTACACAACATAAGACTCCCGCTATTCTATGAAAAAAAGCACAGCAGCCATCGCAGACTGCTTTGCTTTTTCATATTTAAGAGGAACTAGCAGCAGAGGCTGCATCTGGGAAATGATTGTTCCCAATAATTTCACCAGCTGGCACAGAGAGTCCTGTAGCCCCTGATCTCTTGAATGGAAGGAGCGGGAAAACAAGCTCTGCTAAATAATAAGCTTCTTCTAGATGCGGGTAGCCAGAAAATATAAATGTATCAATGCCTAGAGACTCATATTCTAGGATACGTTCTGCTACTGTTTGCGGGTCTCCGACGAGTGCTGTTCCTGCACCGCCGCGTACTAAACCAATGCCTGCCCAAAGATTTGGGCTGATTTCAAGTTGGTCTTTCCTCCCTTGGTGCAATTCCACCATTCGTCTTTGACCTACTGAGTCCATCCTCTGTAACACTTTTTGCGCCTCATCAATTGTTTTTTGATCCAAATGACGAATCAGATGTTCCGCTGCCTGCCATGCCTCCTCTTCGGTATCTCTCACAATCACATGAAGACGAATGCCAAACTTCACCGTTCTTCCTTCCTTTTCAGCCTGTTTCTTCACTTGTGCAATTTTCTCTTTTACTTGTGCAGGCGGTTCGCCCCAAGTTAAATAGACATCTGTATGCTTGGCGGCTGCTTGAATTCCTGCTGATGATGATCCACCAAAAAAGACTGGTGGATGGGGTGTTTGAGCTGGTGGGAATAACAGACGGCCATTCTCCGCTTGTAGATGTTTGCCATGAAATTGTACATTTTCTCCTTTCAATAACCGCTTCCAAATTGTCAAAAATTCTTCTGTTGCCTCATAGCGTTCATCATGAGAAATGAACAGCCCATCTCCTTCAAGCTCCTCTTTACTTCCCCCTGCTACCACATTAATCAGCAGTCTCCCGCCTGAAAGACGATCTAATGTAGAAGTCATTCTAGCAGCAACAGACGGTTGCATCAGCCCTGGTCTAAGAGCCACGAGGAACTTTAAATGAGTGGTTTCCGCAGCTAAAGCAGCTGCCGTCAGCCATGGATCTTCACATGATCTCCCAGTAGGCAGCAAGACCCCTGTATAACCAAGCTGATCAGCTGCTTGAGCAATCTGTTTAAAATATGGATAGTCTGCCTGTCTTGCCCCTTTTGCTGATCCTAAATAACGGCCGTCTCCATGCGTTGGAATAAACCATAAAATATTCATCACATCGCCCCCTGTTATTATTCACCTTGATAACTAGTGCGCCACTTGAGCAGACGCTTTTCTAACAGACGTACAAATGAATCTGTCAGCTTACCAACTACTGCAAAGATGATAATTCCTACAAACACTTTATCCGTTTGAGAGAATTGCCTTGCATCCATAATCATATAGCCTACCCCGCTGCTTGAACCCATCAACTCAGCTACCACTAAACCAAGCCAAGCAATTCCTAATGACAGTCTCACGCCCAGAAGAATATGAGGAAGAGCAGCCGGTAAAATCAGCTTTGTGATGCTTTGATACACATTAAACTCTAAGGCGCGGGCCACATCAAACAGCTTATTGTCTACACTGCGAATACCTAGAAAAGTATTAATATAAATCGGAAAAAAAGCCCCAAGTGCAATCAATAAAATTTTCGCCGTTTCATCAAAGCCAAACCAGAGGATGAATAAAGGAGTGACCGCTAAATGTGGAACGGTTCTCAGCATTTGCAACGTCGGATCTACATACTGCTCTGTTTTTTTAGAAAACCCTACGCATACGCCCAGCAAATGACCTAAACCTCCCCCAAGTAAAAATCCACATATCGCTCGATAAAGACTGATGTAAAGATGACCAAACAGTTCACCAGAACGAAATAAATCTCGAAAAGATTCTGCAATCAAGACAGGCGCAGGAAGTACAGTGGAAGAAACGATTTGAGAACCAGCTATGATCTGCCAAACCGCAATAAGTAGAAGAGGTAATACCAGTCCCTTTAACTTATATAAAGAAGAAGCTTTTCTCCTTTTTTTCTTTGACCGCTCAATTTTAGATGCTAAAGCCGGGTTCGAAATAGCTTTCATTTATTCATCTCCTCTTTTAGCATTTTTTCAATAAACGAATTATCTACAACCTGATTGACATCAATTTTCCGCTGGATCGCTTTTGTTTGATATTGAAAATCAGCGGTATGCTGCTGAGCATTGATGATCTTCTTCGAAATGGGCTTATTAAGTGGTTCCGTATTGTTTAATACTTGTGTGACGACCTTCTTATCTAAATTTTTTAAACGCGCATATAGCGTAACAGCCCCTTCTGGATGTGCTTTTTGCCACTTCACTGCATGGTCATATACCTTTAAGAATTTCACTACTAGTTCAGGATGCTGATCAGCAAACTGAGTTCGAACAAGTGTGAAACCTGGAGAATATAAATCGGTCGCTTCCCCATTCACCAGCAGCTTTGCTCCCTTCTTTATCGTTTCAAGTGATAAGAACGGCTCCCAGATCGACCAAGCATCAACGGACCCATTTTCAAATGCTGATATCGCTTCATCAGGCTGAAGCTGAATGATCTGAACATCCTTCGCAGATAAACCTGCCTGATCTAATACTTTGTATAAAAAGTCAAAGCCGCTGCTCCCTTTAGCGGCAGCGATTTTTTTCCCTTTTAAGTCTTCTACTTTTTGAATCTTACTGTTCTTATTCACTAAAATACCGTTCGCTTTCAGCCCATCCTGAGATAAACCAATTTCCTTAAAATCAATACCTGCTGCCTGACCTGCTATGACAGGTGAGTTTCCAACTTGCGAGAAATCTAATTGATTTGCAGTAAGTCCTTCAAATTGGGGAGGACCACTTTGAAACTCCACCCACTTTACCTTCACTCCTTCTTTTTCAAATGATTGTTCAAACCAGCCCTTTTCCTTTGCTAAAAGCAGCGGGCTCAAACTTTGCTGAATCCCAATCCTAATTTCTTTCACCTTGTTTTCTGAGCCGTCTGCTGCTTGATCACACCCTGCTAAAACAAGGAGAAGACTCAAAAAGATAACGATCATTTGTTTCTTTTTCATGCAATTTGCCCTCCCTAAATCCCTGATCCATCGGTTAGTAACAATTCATCTGTTTTCTCAAATTCTGAAAGCACCTTTTGTCTTAAATGTTGAAAAGCGGTTGACGTTCTATCACGCGGAAACGGTAGATTTACAGGAAGAATCTTATGGATTCGGCCAGGTCTCGCTTGCATTAGCACAATCTCATTTCCTAAATAAATCGATTCATCAATATCATGAGTTACGAGCATCATCGTTGTTTTTTTCTCCTGCCAAATGTCCAGCAGCACATCCTGCAAGTGTTTTCGTGTGAATGCATCCAGTGCACCAAATGGTTCATCAAGCAATAAGATCTCCGGATCACGAAGAAGTGCTCTCGCAATGGCAACCCGTTGCGACATTCCTCCGGAGAGCTCATGTGGATAAGCGTGTGCAAATCCTTTTAAACGAACAATTTCAATCAGTTCATCCACTTTGCGGCGGACATCCTGTTGTTTTAAATTGAAATTGGCCGCTATGTTTTCTTCGACCGTCAGCCATGGAAACAGGCGGTGTTCCTGAAAGATAAAGCCCTGTTTCATTCCAGGTTCTGTGATCCGTCTGTCTCCTATCAAAATTTGCCCATGATACGCTGTGTCGAGCCCGCTTATGATTTTTAGCAATGTACTTTTCCCGCATCCACTTGGACCTATCACTGTTACAATTTCCCCGGGAATGATGTTCAATCTTAAGTCTTCAAGTACCCGAATGGACTGTTTGTCTTTCCAAAAGGATTTATCCACAATATCAATTGAAATCGTCATTGAAACCTTCACTCCTCTTGCGATCAGATAAATACACAGAAAGGCCCTTATCCCAAAAAAGAGATAAGAGCCTTCGCGTTGTCCGATCAGCTAATCATATTGATTTGTTAGCACCATCCTAAATCATATTAATCCCATAAATCAACTCAAATTTATAAAATGGTTATTTTGTCCTTGTATGCTTTTCATCGATCCGATCGTAAATCGCTTCTATTCGTTCCTTGCTGCTGTAAATCTCATATTTGTTCCGCTCAATCAAGATGTCTAGTGTGAGATCCATGTGTTTTCTGTACTTTTTTCGTTTTTTCTTTTTTTCCATCTTCATCATCCTTTCTTATTCAAATAAAAAAAGGCTCTTCACTCATGCTTGAGTGATAGAGCCTTCGGTTGACCGATCAGCCATTCTTGTTTGTGTTTTCAGTATGCTCATGTTAATACACACTATTCCTACCTGTCAACTATATTTATTGTTTTTTCAGATTTATCTAAAAAATGATTGACCAAGCAAGGAACAAGATTTATAGTCTTATTAAATATTTCTTATCAAAACAGTTGGTTTTATCTAACAAAAGGAGGATACACCCATGTCAGAAGAACGTCCATTTCGTTTAGAAACAAAAGCCATTCACGCAGGTCAGGAACTTGATTCAGCGACCTATTCAAGAGCCGTTCCTATTTACCAAACAAGCTCCTTTGGTTTTAGAGATAGTGAGCATGCAGCGAATTTATTCGGTCTTCAGGAACCGGGAAATATTTATTCACGTATTATGAATCCTACAAATGACGTATTTGAAAAGCGTATCGCTGAGCTTGAAGGTGGAATTGGTGCACTTGCTGTTTCTTCTGGGCAAGCAGCGACGACTTATTCTATTTTAAACATTGCAGGAGCCGGAGATGAAATCGTTTCCTCAAGCAGTCTTTATGGCGGCACCTACAATTTATTTGCCCATACACTCAAAAAACTTGGAATTACAGTAAAATTCGTCGATTCATCCAACCTTGAAGAACTCGAAGCGGCGATCACAGACAAAACAAAGGCAGTGTATGCAGAGAGCATTGGAAATCCAAAAGGCGACATTTTACATATTGAAGCCATCTCAGCCATTGCACACAAGCATCATATCCCGCTTATTGTGGACAATACGCTCGCCAGCCCTTATTTATTAAGACCTATCGAGTTTGGTGCAGACATTGTCGTCCACTCAGCAACCAAATTTATTGGCGGTCACGGTACATCAATTGGCGGTGTCATCGTTGATAGCGGCCGATTCCCTTGGGCTGACAGCGATAAGTTCAAAGGACTGACTGAACCAGATCCAAGCTATCACGGTCTGACATATACAGAAGCGATTGGAGAAGCGGCTTATATCACAAAAGCACGAGTACAGCTCTTACGTGATTTAGGGGCAGCTCTGTCGCCATTCAACTCATTTTTACTTCTGCAAGGCTTAGAAACATTACATCTTCGTCTTGAGCGGCATAGTGAAAATGCCTTGAAAACAGCACAATTCTTACAGGATCACCCTCTTGTCGATTGGGTAAGCTATCCGGGCCTTGAAAGTCACGAATCCTATGAGCTTGCTCAAACCTATTTACCAAAAGGACAAGGCGCAATCCTCACATTCGGTATTAAAGGTGGACGCGAAGCAGGTAAAAGGCTCATTGATTCTGTGAAGCTTTTCTCCCATCTCGCAAACGTGGGCGATTCTAAATCCCTCATTATTCACCCTGCCAGCACAACGCATCAGCAATTAAGCGAAGCAGAACAAAAAGCGACAGGTGTCACACCAGAGCTCATTCGTTTATCTGTTGGAACAGAAGCGATTGAAGATATTCTTGCAGATCTTGAACAGGCGATTACAAAAAGTCAGTCTGAATGACATAGAAAAAAGCACACGGCTGTGTGCTTTTTTATTGTTTATTAATGATTGAGTAATCGAATGTCTTGGAAAGGATAAAATACAAATGAGGTAGTTCCTTGAATATCACGCTTTGTAAAAAGACCTAAGCCGTTGCGGCTGTCCATTGAATTTTGGCGATTGTCCCCCATGACAAAGTACTTTCCTTTTGGAACAGTCAGAGGGCCAAAATCAGGTGTCAGCAAGGTGCCATCTGCAGCTGCTTTCTTTTTGTTTGACGCTAAGTAAGGCTCCGCCACTTTTTTTCCATTAACATATAGCTGATCATTTTTCATTTCAATTTTATCACCAGGTAAACCAATCAATCGTTTGACATAATGAGTGCTGCGGTCTTCCCCATCAAGAACAATGATCTGTCCCCGTTTATAATCACCGAAATAATCAACCGTTTTATTCACAAACACCCGCTCTGTGTTATGCAGTGTTGGGTCCATAGAAGTCCCTTTCACAATGTACGGCGCGAATAAAAAGTTCCGGATGATAAAAACAGCAATAAATGCGATTAAGATGGCTTTGATCCAGCCCCATAATTCTGATTTCTTTTTTTGTGTTTTTGTATTTGTTGTCATAAGCTCCTCCTGAATTCCCCAAGGACGAAATGTGTGTCACCAGCGTCAGCCGGCATCACGCTTGTTTCTCCCTAAATATAAACATATTTTGCCAACAAATCAAGCGAAGAGAGAGAAAAAGGCAAGCACCTTTCTGTGCTTGCCCAAAACTCAGTTAGTTAGCAGAAGAATCCGCTTCTTTTTCTTTGTTTGCTTTACCATAGAAATAATCCGATGGATTCACTGGTTTGAAATCAGATAACTTATGGAATCGAAGAAGATCCCTATAGAGCACTTTATCTGAAAGACTTAACTGATTATCAACACGGGCTTTAATCGCCTCTGTCTTTTTATTTTGTTTCACCACTTTACCTGTTTTTGTATCATAAACGGTATTATCAACAAGTGTGTATTTCGGTGTCACATAGTTTCCATTACGGAAGGCAACAGTCTCATCATGCTTTTTAGAGAATAGGTCTGTTCCAAAATTCACGAATTCATTTGAATCAATACCTTGTAAGTGAAGAAGTGTTGGCATAACGTCGACTTCACCACCATACGTATGGTTCACGCCGCCCTTCTTACCAGGAATACGTATCATGAGCGGAACACGCTGGTTTTGTGCATTTTGATAAGGAGTGATTTCTTTCCCTTGAATTTCACTCATTGCACGGTTATGGTTCTCAGAAATACCGTTATGGTCACCATATAATAAAATGACTGAGTCTTTATACATACCTGATTTTTTCAAGTCCTTGAAGAATTGCTCTAATGACTCATCTAAATATCTTGCTGTTTGGAAATAGTTATCGACTGTTTTATCGCCAGTTGTTGCCTTAGCGATTGTCGCATCTTTTTCATCTAAATTAAATGGATAGTGATTTGTCAGTGTCATTAAATGTGCATAAAATGGCTTTTTCATTGATTCTAGCATTGGAATTGATTCTTTGAAGAACGGTTTATCCTTCAGACCCATATTCACAAGGTTTTCTTCATCCATGTTGTAATAGGAAGCATCAAAGAATTGATCAATTCCCATATGTTTATAAATCGTGTCACGGTTCCAGAAAGATTTATAGTCCCCGTGAAGTACTGCACTCGTATAGCCTGCTTTTTGATCTAGGATGGCAGGTAGTGATTGGAAGGTATTTTCACCCTTTGTCACAAATGCTGCTCCCTCTGGCAAGCCAAACATACTATTATCCATCATCAGCTCAGCATCTGATGTCTTCCCTTGACCAGTCTGATGGAAGAAGTTATCGAAATACGTAAAATCATCTTTCCCATGAGCCAGTTTGTTTAAAAATGGAGTCACTTCTTCTCCATTTAATTTGTAGTCGATTAAGAAAGACTGAAAGCTTTCTAAATGAATTTTAATAATGTTTTTGCCTTTTGCTTTACCAAAATACTCTGCATTTGGCTTCGCATAGTGAGAGGACGTATAGTTCACAACATCCGTTAAATCTTCACTGCTTGCATTGGCTACCTGTGTTGCGTTTTGTGCTGCTTGTACCCCATCATAAATCGTATAGTTATAAACACCTAAGTATTTGACAACATACTTATGATCAAAGGTTCTCGTTAATAATTCTGGACGATCCTTTTCAGCCAAATGAAGGTTTACAAAGAACAGTCCAATACCTGCAGCTACAATCAGCAGTGCAAACGTCTTTTTCATTTGGAACTTCTTCACTTCTGGTCTCCAAATGACAATCGCAATCAAGATGATAATATCAAGGAAGTATAAAAGGTCATGCGGCTTAATGCTTGCTAGCACACCGCCAGTCATGCCTCCCCCAAGATTTCCTGCCTGCTTCATTGTTGAGAAAGTCAAAAAGTCATCAAAGAAACGGTAATACGCTACATTTGCATATAAAAGTGCGGTCATAATAAAATCAATCACAATTAAAACAATGGCAGATTTACGCCCCTTCAAAAAGAGAGCAAGTCCAAAAAACACGATGGCTGAACTAAATGGATTCAATAAGAGAAGCCCCTCTTGAAAAGAACCTTTTACTCCTAAATTAAAGTCCATTTTGTAGGCTGTGTACGATTTAGCCCAGAATAAAAGGACAGCCAAAACAAAAAAGCTATATTTGTTTGCAAATATTTTTTTCATAAAACCTCTTCTTTCTTATCATCGTTCTGATATAAATGAAATCATAAAAAATTTACATTCATTTTGCAAATGTAAATCTTCTTCGCCAAGCATGCCGATGCTCTGTCTCCGCCGGATACATGCGCTCCTTTAATATAACGAATGAGAGGCATCATAAGTTTCAAAAAAAATACGAGTAAATAAAAGGAAAAATATCCATTTACATTAAATTTACGCACACTTCATGTTTTAGTGGATGAAGAAGGTTTTGTAAATCACTCAGTATTACTTTACTTTTTTCATCTATTCGTGTCAAAGTAATTATAAAGAAAAGGAAGAATCACCTAGGCTTTTCGACTCATTTACCCAAATTTATACAAAATTCGATCCTTGCTTCTTTTATTGTGACTCAACCTCCATTAATCCATGTACCTCCCTAAAAAACAGTTTTAAACAAAAAAAGCTTGATTTCCCCTACTGATGTGCGGTGTGATAAAGAGGTAGAACTTGATCACAACACTTATATGTTCATGACAAAAAAATCAGGCTGGAGGACATCACATGAAGATTAACAAACAAATCAACACTTTTGAAGAGAGATTTTCAAAAGATGTAGTCACTATCATTGCTGTTACAGGACCTTCTGGCGTAGGGGCAGGAAAAGCAGGACAGGAACCTCTTTGGACCGCTTCTATTCCACTAATTGCTTGGAAAGAAAACGGCCATATCATAACCGAAAATGTAAGACTTTGCTGGCTAACAGATGACGAAGGATTAAGAGAAAAACAGGCACAATTACATAAAGAATCAATCGTTACACTTCAGGTTCGAAAAGGCGAAGGTGAATTCATGCTTGTATCTTTGATCAATACAGATACACAGGATCAAGCGCTTCAAGAAATTTTAGAAGAAGCCCAAAAGCCTGTGTATTATCATGATGACATACTTGGCACCTTTGAGTTAGTAAAAGGACTAGACTTATTTGAAAAGACGATCCAATGGAGCAATGAAGAGTGCCTTCTCTACTTCAACCTCGAAGAAGATGAAAAAATAAAGGACTCTCTTCGAACAGCAAACCGACTCATGCAAGAACAGGCCAAATGGGATTCTTCTATTAAATCATTTGCCGCGAATCAGCTGATAGATCTAGCGAAAGATTGGCAGGAACAAGACGAATCAGCTGAAAAGCAAGAAGAACTCACACTGAATCAATTTATGAGCCGCATTTCACTTGAAAGCCTGCATGTTTACCCTGAGGGAGAGTTTGAAGTCTACTATCATGACGGTGATTTATTTTGGGGTCATGTCATTATTGTCACAGGAAATATAAAGGGCACATTTCATGATGCACACATTGCAGGCTAAAGGCTGGAGGAATAACCCATGGAAATCAAAGCTTTTCAAGAATTAAATCTAATCGGGAAAACGCCAGCCATCGCCAAAATTGGCGGCTTCCGTCCTGATCCAGCTGTACACAGCTGGTTTGCCGGCCATTTTTTCATCGATCCTCATCAAGGCTGGCCGACAGATCAAGATGGAGCCATGATTCCGATTTTACAAATTTATTTACCAGAAGTGCCAGGAGGAATGAACGGCTTCAATGAATGTAAGCTGATTCAAATTTTTCTTAATCAGAAAACACTTCCGATTGATATCACCAAAAACGGTGAAGGCTGGAAGCTCATTGAATATTCATCAATCGAAGGTTTAGAAGTAGCTGAAACTCCTGAAGAAGTGAGAGGGCTCAAAGCCTTTCAAATCCAATGGAACGAAAGTGAGCAAAGGGACTTCCCTTGCTGGGAAGAAGCATGGTCATATGTGGATCTAACAGAAGTAAACGAAAGTGAAGAAGCGACAGACCACTTCTTTAATCAATACACAAATTATTCGTTCACAAAAATCGGTGGATATGGGGCGTATATTCAATCCCCGCCCCATCAACAACAAGGCGAATTCATGCTGCAAATCGCCTCAGAAGAAAAACCTCGTTTCATGATTGGTGATAACGGCACGATGTATTTCTATTATGACAAAGAATCAAAAGAATGGTTTATGCACTGGGATTGTTTTTAACGTTTATTGAATGAAACCTTGCCTTCTCCTAAGCGTAATGAATAACAATGAAAGGAGGAAGCAAAATGGGATTCATTTTAGACATCTTTTCACTTGCTGTGTATATCCCTTTTCTACAAGTGGATGAAGAGGATATCTCGAGGAACGTAGCACATCTCAAAAAATATAGCTGGTTTCAAGCACTATTACATGATCAAACTTGCAGAGAGCTCATCATTTATGATCCCGATGTTCGACGTGTCATAGGCAGGTTTAAAACGAAGAAACTCCATAAGAAGAAATACAACATAAGATGCGAACGTAAATTACTGCAAGCATTACAACGCGCAATGTAAACTGACAACAAGAGCCGCACTTTCCTGTGGCTCTTGTTTATCAATTGAATCGTTCCTTTTGAAGAAAACATTTGACGCCTGGACAACTCTCCCCGTATATTATGTATAAATCCATCTTTTTCAAAGAAAAGGAGGCCTCACATGCGCTTGTTTAAGAACTGGAGAAAAAAGCAGCCTGCACAGCAAATCACTTCAGAAAAGCAAGAAGACAGCATCCCAATCAACTTCTCCACACTTCCCTTTGGCACAGACACCGTCGATGATTTTTTGTTCAATCTAGACCTGACCTCCAAGCTCATAGATCCCTATAAAGAAACAGATACGAACAAGCTTACCTAGATCTTCGTAAATCCTCATCCAATACTGGATGATTTTTTTATACTCAATGAAAGGTGTATCCAATGAAAACATATTATATCGTCAGACACTGCCAAGCAGATGGACAATCTAAAGATGCAGCTTTAACACCACAAGGCATCACTCAATCTCATGAACTGGCACAGTTTTTTTCCAGCATTCATCTCAATCAAATTATCTCAAGTCCTTATAAACGAGCGATCCAAACTACTGAGCCACTTGCTCATGCAAAACAACTCGAGATAAAAATCGATCAGCGCCTCTCTGAACGTGTATTAAGCAGCAAACCAATAGACGATTGGTATGAGAAACTAAAGCTCAGTTTTACAGACTTACATATGACCTGTGAAGGCGGAGAATCGAGCCAAGAAGCCATGAATCGTATTGTAGAAGCGCTCCACGAACAAATAATATTAGAAACAGATCATACCCTATTCGTCACACATGGCAATATCATGAGCCTGCTTCTTAAACACGCCGATCCAACGCTTGGATTCGAGGAGTGGAAGAAACTAAGCAATCCAGATGTCTATACCCTGAAATATTTTAGTCCAGATCATATAGAAGCAAAGCGAATATGGCAATAAAAAACGGCAGAATGAACTCTGCCGTTTTCTCATCTATTGCTGATAATAAAAGGACTCTACCCACTCATACGGTTTCTTACGCTCCGCACACCATTTCATAAAGCCCCTTGTCTCCGTCTGCTGAAACGTCATCCAGTCCGTTAAAAGCTCGTCATAATAGACAGCTTGTTTTTGAACATTCGTACGAGTTCTTTGATCTTGAATCAGCATCATAACACGTTCAATCCCTTGAATTCTCTCTTGATCCTTCTCATAGGTGCTTAAATAAAGATCTTCATGTATATGATGAAACGAATACCACAAGGCCGATAAATAGGTTTCGCAAATTTGAACAATCACACGCTGTTCCTTGCTGCCCCCAAGCTCTAGTGCCTTCAATAAATGAGGCAGCCCTTCTCCCTGATGCACAAACAAACCTTGCCAGCGATACGTTCTCACATCCAATGGGTCAACATTCTCCCACGTTTGAAAAACAGGCTGGATCACCCCATTTACCAGCGGATACACAAGCAGATGATGACCATCCTCAAACCGTTCAATCCACTCAAACAGCCAAGCAGCAAATTCACGCTGTACTTCAAAATCGTTCTCTGTCATCTCTTCAATAAAGGCCTGAAGAACGTTTAGCGCATCTTTACGCAGCCCCTGTTCTTTTCTCACACAGTATTGTCTAAAAAGAGGATAATCATTTACTCCCTCGTCTTGAATGATAGCCTGTAATATCGTCTTCGTTTGCATGATCACAACGCCGCCTCTTTACATCCAATCTTTTCTATGTTCATGAATAAATTGAATGTCTTTTTGATAATGTTCAAGATGTCCTTCTTGAATCATGTTTTGAAAAGCGATATCCCCCTCACTCGCTTTTCGTTTCATATACTGACATAATCCTTCTAAACGCAGCAGCACCATCTCCAAATAATCTTCTGCTATTTCCTCACCATAAGCTTCAAAAAACAGTTTGACTCTATGCTTTATCTGGTCTGCATGTTCTGATGAATGATAGTTCACGATTTCTCCTGTTTTGGTGCGAAAAAACCTACTGATAGGTACACATGTATACAGAGTATATGCGATATCCCAAAGTTTTGGACCAGGAGCAGCTACATCAAAATCAATGATACCCACTGGTTTTTTATCTTTGAAAATGATGTTGTACATCGCAAAATCATTATGGCACACAACCTCTATTTCTCCAGGCGTATTGTCCATTCGTTCCAAATCGTCTGAAATGGGAAAATCTCGAACAGCCTCATGATACAGTCTAAGCATTCTCGCTATTTCTTTTAAGGCATGGTGAGAGCACATGTATTCTTTTAAAGGATCATGACCGGCTACGCCTTCAATGAAGGACAATATCTCTCTACCTTGTTCATCAACCCCTAAAAACTTTGGAGCATAGGAGAAATTCTTTTTTTCTAAATGCTTTAGCAGCTTTTGTATATTGATATTGTCTGACTTTACTTCTCGACGAACCGTATCTCCCGAACGATATACGTTTGAGACATTTCCACCTGTCAATAACTCCTCATGATCATTTTGTTTTTTCATAAATTCTCCCCTTAAACTGGGTCACCATGTTGATGTCAGCTAAAGATGTGTATGTACCCACAAATATTCATTTAGTTACACAAAGGTTGTACACTGTTTTATGTGAATGTGCTGCCTTACATGGTTAAATGTATCTTATCAAATGTTGCAAATCATCTAAAGATTATTCTGCTAAAAGAAGTACATACTCATTATTTTCTAATAGTTTTCTATTTTTAATAACCACAAAAAAACGTTTACCACAAGGGTGAAACGTTAGGTTCACGGTAAAAACCAATCATGAAACTTTTAATAGATACCGATGGCCGGAGCTGAACCGGCAATCCATGATAAATTATTCCTAAAAGGCAAGGTATACCCTCTTAAAGTAAAGTACCCGTTTATGAAATAACAATCAAAGTTCTTCTTGATATATTTCTGATTTTATCGGCTTTAAACTCAAAGGTATTTTAAACTCATGAATACTTTCAATATGATTAAAAAAATGATCGATATCGTCATAATCCATTGACCATTCTTCTACCACCTTTAACTTTTTTAACTCGCTTGTTGGTTTAAATAAAAATTCACAGTGTAGTTGTTCCATGTGAGAATAATCATCTTCTTCATAAACTGTAAACTGACGTACAAGGTCAAAATGAAATAGTTCCTCTCCTGTAAAGTCATAGACACCACACTGAAATAAAATTTCTTTATCTTCTTCGCCCTCAACTGTCTCCTTTGAAAAAGCCTTAAATGTTTCCCAAACCTTTTTTATATCATCGGTATCTTCACCAATGCTATCTTTAAGATAACTTTCAGCATTTTTAACCGTAATCATGACAACACCTCTCCTATGTACAATTTATCTCATCCTTCTTCAATTATCCAATCCCTTTAGTCTAATAATAAGGTAACCATCAATAAAGTAAAAGATAATCTCCTTCATATGTTCCTCTGTCATATTGTAAGGCTTTAATTTATTTCTTGTACTGTTAGAGAATTAAGAAACCCCTCAAATTTATTCATGTAATACTGAATAGTATCTGCTCTATGAAAAACGTAAATCAACGGAGTAATTTTTTTTAAATTTTGGAGGACAAAAATAGAACATTGGTATATTTATAAAGTTCAAAAATTGTCCTCGTGTCCATAAACCATTTTGTAACACTTGCATGTAATCAAGCTGCGCTTGAGCACATGCAAGGCTTCCTAAAGCAAAAGAGAATTTAATTAATGACTAGTTTAAGTAAAGAAATAGCTACTAGGGATGCCTTTATAAAGTAGAAAAAGATATATTGTATAAATTAGAGGGAATTTATGGATATATCAAATAACTATCATTAAAAATGATGAACTTATTTTTGAAGCTTCAAATATCCAAGAAGCTGCTAGATTCCTAGCAAATCAATACAACTAAGTATAGGTGCTATAATCCTATCGAACGTGGCTATGTATATAACATTCCTTACTATGTTAAAGAAGATGAGTATTGTTTTGTTGCACCAGAAACAACAGCTGCTAATCGTAGAAAAGAACTTGAAGAAACAGAACATTCTAATGCTCGTCGTTTTTGGTTAGTCCCCTCTAATCCGGAGGAATATGATTTTGGCAGGCAAATTCAGTCATTATGATTCAATACACTGGAGACGGTCGGTTAATACGAAAATGGTGATTTTGCATTTATATATGTTTCGAATAACGTGCAAAAAGGACAATATAAATTCGAGGTAATCAAAGGACTCTTATTACCTCATGAAGTTCAATACAATAAAATGTTTTGGAAAGATGAAGAGAAATTTACGCAATCTAAGACATGGAACTGGTCACGCTTTCACTTAATAGATAAGGTTGATGCTACTGAGTTATCTTTTGTCCACTTTCGTGGTGAAAGGAGTATACAAGGACCGCTGAAAGTTCCTATCGAAGTCCGGGATTATATCCTCATTCTTTGATCATGAAACAAAAGATTATTATCCAGACGAAGTCCCTGAATCGTTAGAAGAAGGGCAACGTAAATCTATAACAGTCAACGTATATGAGCGCAACCCTATTGTTCGTAAGAAATGTATAGAACATTATGGGGTTCAATGCTAAGTTTGTGCTTTGAATTTTGAAAGCGTATATGGAGAAGTTGCAAAAGATTTAATTCATTTACATCACATAGTACCACTCAACAAAATACAAAAGGATTATATTGCAAATCCAATTAAAGACCTCATTCCTGTTTGTCCGAACTGCCATGCAATGCTTCATCGCAAAGAAAAAGATGTTTATTTATCGGTAGATCAATTAAGAAAACGCATTATAAAAAGGGCCAATTGGCCCTTTTTGTTTTAATTAATAAAATAAGAAATTTATAACTTATAATTCGAAAGGGTATACTGACATTGCTTCATATTAAATAACTCATTGTTTAACGTATGTGGTTTTTCGAAAAAATGAATAGAGGGTCAGTTATTACACTAACCCTTTTTGTATCTTATACAACTTATAAATAGTTTATAACTTATCAACGTTTCGCATAGTAATTTATTACTACTTTTCCACTGAATTTTTCAGGCGAATCTGGCTCCGCAGGATTTGGGTCAGGACTTGGTTCAATAGGATCTTTAGGATCGCTAGGATCTGCTCCCCCATGAGCCGTACCTCCTGGGTCGTCGTCATAAAAGTTAATTACTATATTAGATACCTTATTAGGCTCAGGCGGGTCACACCAAGGTGGATTAGGCCAAGGATCAGGTTCAGGCCCTGGTGGTTTTGGGCACTCATCGTTTACAAATTTTGATGGAACTTCAACACACCAATATACTTTACCATTAATTCTTCTGTACAAATACTTACCTCCCTTCTCAAATTCAGGAATAGTTTTTACAGCAAATTAAAAATAATACATATAAAATATTGATTTTATAATTATGTATTTATATTAGAAATCAATTAGAAGCCTTATGGACTGAATACATAGTCTACAGGAATTTAAAAAGAGTCCCAAATGGACTCCTTAATTAATTGCCTGCCTAAAAATATTAGTGTCTTTTTCATCGTAGCAAGATCCCTTCTATCGGACTAAACTTTTTGTGCATTTGTCTTAAGTCAGTACCGAATAACTGAACATATTTCCTCGTCATTTCAGTTGAAGTGTGTCCAAGTATCTGTTGAAGAGAAAATGCATCGCCGCCATTCGTGATATAGAACTTTGCGAAAGTATGGCTTAAGGTATGGGGACTAACTCTCTTAGTTAATTGTACAATGTTTCCTTATAAAGTTAACCTATCCTGTATTGCCTTGTTAGAAAGTGGATTATCCAAGCGACCAATGAACAAGTAATCGTGATTTAGCTCTCCTCTTACTTTAAAGTAACGCTTTAGGTGTTCCTTAATTTTATATTGAAAGTAAACAGTACGCTCCTTATTACCTTTTCCCATCTTGATGACAAAGTCTCTATAACCAACAAAAATATTGTTATCGGGAGCATTCAGCAATGCCTTGATTTCCGTTTCAGTAAAAGGATTCATCTTGACCTGTTTAGTCTTTTGTTTAGAAAGTTTTTCTGCTGGGTTTGTAGCTATATAGCCTTCCTCTCAATTGTAGTTCGTCTTTTTGACAAATCAATTGTCCCCTTCGTGTAAAGTATTCTTGTCAGTTAACAAAAAACGAACATGATTAGCGAACACAACTCAAACAAAAAGAGGATTGTAACTTGGTCGATTAAACCAAAGTACAATCCTCTTAAATGTAGTCATACTAACGTTATTGACTAAAAAATGATACCGGTGGCCGGGGTCGAACCGGCACTCCGTGAGGAACACGATTTTGAGTCGTGCGCGTCTGCCAATTCCGCCACACCGGCATGATTATAAAAGAGCGCATCTTATATTAAAAAACAATGGTGCCGAGGGCCGGACTTGAACCGGCACGGTAGTCACCTACCGCAGGATTTTAAGTCCTGTGTGTCTGCCAATTCCACCACCCCGGCAGTCTTTTCAAAAAAGGCGACACCCGGATTTGAACCGGGGATAAAGGTTTTGCAGACCTCTGCCTTACCACTTGGCTATGCCGCCATTATTGGAGCGGAAGACGGGATTCGAACCCGCGACCCCCACCTTGGCAAGGTGGTGTTCTACCACTGAACTACTTCCGCACATCAACTGGGCTAGCTGGATTCGAACCAACGCATGACGGAGTCAAAGTCCGTTGCCTTACCGCTTGGCTATAGCCCAATAATAAAATGGGGCGATTGATGGGAATCGAACCCACGAGTGCCAGAGCCACAATCTGGTGCGTTAACCACTTCGCCACAACCGCCATAGATGTAATGAATTATAATTGGCAGGGGCAGTAGGAATCGAACCCACACCGGAGGTTTTGGAGACCTCTGTTCTACCGTTAAACTATGCCCCTATGAAAACAAAAAATGGTGGAGGGGGGCGGATTCGAACCGCCGAACCCGGAGGGAGCGGATTTACAGTCCGCCGCGTTTAGCCACTTCGCTACCCCTCCACTTTTGAAAAACAGTGCCGGCAAGAGGACTTGAACCCCCAACCTACTGATTACAAGTCAGTTGCTCTACCAATTGAGCTACACCGGCAAATAGTGGTGGCTCGGGACGGAATCGAACCGCCGACACACGGATTTTCAGTCCGTTGCTCTACCAACTGAGCTACCGAGCCAAGTATTCTTTTGAAAAATGGCGGTCCGGACGGGACTCGAACCCGCGACCTCCTGCGTGACAGGCAGGCATTCTAACCAACTGAACTACCGGACCATTTTGGTTGCGGGGGCAGGATTTGAACCTGCGACCTTCGGGTTATGAGCCCGACGAGCTACCGAACTGCTCCACCCCGCGACGATATAAAAGATATGGTGGAGGATGACGGGCTCGAACCGCCGACCCTCTGCTTGTAAGGCAGATGCTCTCCCAGCTGAGCTAATCCTCCGAATAAAAAACTGGTGTATATTCTATAAAAATGGTGACCCGTACGGGATTCGAACCCGTGTTACCGCCGTGAAAGGGCGGTGTCTTAACCGCTTGACCAACGGGCCCTTTATTATGTAAATTGTGGCGGAGAGCAAGGGATTCGAACCCTTGAGACGGGGTTACCGCCTACACGATTTCCAATCGTGCTCCTTCGGCCACTCGGACAGCTCTCCAAATTGGCTCCGCAGGTAGGATTCGAACCTACGACCGATCGGTTAACAGCCGATAGCTCTACCACTGAGCTACTGCGGAATGAAGAAAGCCTGGCGATGTCCTACTCTCACAGGGGGAAACCCCCAACTACCATCGGCGCTGAAGAGCTTAACTTCCGTGTTCGGTATGGGAACGGGTGTGACCTCTTCGCCATCATCACCAGACAATTTAGTGACAAAAGATATTATACTATGTATTGAAAATAAATCAAGAGATATTTTAAAAATATTCTCTCAAAACTAGATAACAATGTTCATGCTTCACATTAGAATATAGGTTAAGTCCTCGATCTATTAGTATCTGTCAGCTCCACGTGTCACCACGCTTCCACCTCAGACCTATCAACCTGATCATCTTTCAGGGATCTTACTTCCTTGCGGAATGGGAAATCTCATCTTGAGGGGGGCTTCATGCTTAGATGCTTTCAGCACTTATCCCGTCCGCACATAGCTACCCAGCGATGCCCTTGGCAGAACAACTGGTACACCAGCGGTGCGTCCATCCCGGTCCTCTCGTACTAAGGACAGCTCCTCTCAAATTTCCTGCGCCCGCGACGGATAGGGACCGAACTGTCTCACGACGTTCTGAACCCAGCTCGCGTACCGCTTTAATGGGCGAACAGCCCAACCCTTGGGACCGACTACAGCCCCAGGATGCGATGAGCCGACATCGAGGTGCCAAACCTCCCCGTCGATGTGGACTCTTGGGGGAGATAAGCCTGTTATCCCCGGGGTAGCTTTTATCCGTTGAGCGATGGCCCTTCCATGCGGAACCACCGGATCACTAAGCCCGACTTTCGTCCCTGCTCGACTTGTAGGTCTCGCAGTCAAGCTCCCTTGTGCCTTTACACTCTGCGAATGATTTCCAACCATTCTGAGGGAACCTTTGGGCGCCTCCGTTACATTTTAGGAGGCGACCGCCCCAGTCAAACTGCCCACCTGACACTGTCTCCCTGCCCGATAAGGGCAGCGGGTTAGAAGGTCAATACAGCCAGGGTAGTATCCCACCGATGCCTCCACCGAAGCTAGCGCTCCGGTTTCCAAGGCTCCTACCTATCCTGTACAAGCTGTACCAACATTCAATATCAGGCTGCAGTAAAGCTCCACGGGGTCTTTCCGTCCTGTCGCGGGTAACCTGCATCTTCACAGGTACTATAATTTCACCGAGTCTCTCGTTGAGACAGTGCCCAGATCGTTGCGCCTTTCGTGCGGGTCGGAACTTACCCGACAAGGAATTTCGCTACCTTAGGACCGTTATAGTTACGGCCGCCGTTTACTGGGGCTTCAATTCGCACCTTCGCTTACGCTAAGCGCTCCTCTTAACCTTCCAGCACCGGGCAGGCGTCAGCCCCTATACTTCGCCTTACGGCTTCGCAGAGACCTGTGTTTTTGCTAAACAGTCGCCTGGGCCTATTCACTGCGGCTTCTCGGGGCTTTAACACCCTAAGAAGCACCCCTTCTCCCGAAGTTACGGGGTCATTTTGCCGAGTTCCTTAACGAGAGTTCTCTCGATCACCTTAGGATTCTCTCCTCGCCTACCTGTGTCGGTTTGCGGTACGGGCACCTCTCACCTCGCTAGAGGCTTTTCTTGGCAGTGTGGAATCAGGAACTTCGCTACTAAATTTCGCTCGCCATCACAGCTCAGCCTTTACGGGAAACGGATTTGCCTATTTCCCAGCCTAACTGCTTGGACGCGGATATCCAATACCGCGCTTACCCTATCCTCCTGCGTCCCCCCATTGCTCAAATGGTGAGGAGGTGGTACAGGAATATCAACCTGTTGTCCATCGCCTACGCCTTTCGGCCTCGGCTTAGGTCCCGACTAACCCTGAGCGGACGAGCCTTCCTCAGGAAACCTTAGGCATTCGGTGGACGGGATTCTCACCCGTCTTTCGCTACTCATACCGGCATTCTCACTTCTAAGCGCTCCACCAGTCCTTCCGGTCTGGCTTCACAGCCCTTAGAACGCTCTCCTACCACTGTTCGTAAGAACAGTCCGCAGCTTCGGTGATACGTTTAGCCCCGGTACATTTTCGGCGCAGAGTCACTCGACCAGTGAGCTATTACGCACTCTTTAAATGGTGGCTGCTTCTAAGCCAACATCCTGGTTGTCTAAGCAACTCCACATCCTTTTCCACTTAACGTATACTTTGGGACCTTAGCTGGCGGTCTGGGCTGTTTCCCTTTCGACTACGGATCTTATCACTCGCAGTCTGACTCCCAAGGATAAGTCATCGGCATTCGGAGTTTGACTGAATTCGGTAACCCGGTAGGGGCCCCTAGTCCAATCAGTGCTCTACCTCCGAGACTCTTACCTTGAGGCTAGCCCTAAAGCTATTTCGGAGAGAACCAGCTATCTCCAGGTTCGATTGGCATTTCACCCCTACCCACACCTCATCCCCGCACTTTTCAACGTGCGTGGGTTCGGGCCTCCATTCAGTGTTACCTGAACTTCACCCTGGACATGGGTAGATCACCTGGTTTCGGGTCTACGACCACGTACTCATGCGCCCTATTCAGACTCGCTTTCGCTGCGGCTCCGCATCTTCTGCTTAACCTTGCACGGGATCGTAACTCGCCGGTTCATTCTACAAAAGGCACGCCATCACCCGTTAACGGGCTCTGACTACTTGTAGGCACACGGTTTCAGGATCTATTTCACTCCCCTTCCGGGGTGCTTTTCACCTTTCCCTCACGGTACTGGTTCACTATCGGTCACTAGGGAGTATTTAGCCTTGGGAGATGGTCCTCCCGGATTCCGACGGAATTTCACGTGTTCCGCCGTACTCAGGATCCACTCTGGAGAGAACAACATTTCAGTTACAGGGCTGTTACCTTCTTTGGCGGGCCTTTCCAGACCTCTTCGCTTATATCATTCCTTTGTAACTCCGTATAGAGTGTCCTACAACCCCAAGAGGCAAGCCTCTTGGTTTGGGCTGTTCCCGTTTCGCTCGCCGCTACTCAGGGAATCGCATTTGCTTTCTCTTCCTCCGGGTACTTAGATGTTTCAGTTCCCCGGGTATGCCTTCTCATACTCTATGTATTCAAGTATGGATACTACTCCATTACGAGCAGTGGGTTTCCCCATTCGGAAATCTCCGGATCAAAGCTTGCTTACAGCTCCCCGAAGCATATCGGTGTTCGTCCCGTCCTTCATCGGCTCCTAGTGCCAAGGCATCCACCGTGCGCCCTTTCTAACTTAACCATTTCTTACTTTAGAAAGAATCACTATGTGTGATGAACTTTGCATTGCATTCAATGTGAATGTATTACTTATTGTTATCTAGTTTTCAAAGAACAATCCTGTCTCGCTAGAGACATGTTTTGAAGGAATGATCCTTCAAAACTAAACAAGACGAAAACGTACGCTGCTCCATATATCCTTAGAAAGGAGGTGATCCAGCCGCACCTTCCGATACGGCTACCTTGTTACGACTTCACCCCAATCATCTGCCCCACCTTCGGCGGCTGGCTCCATAAAGGTTACCTCACCGACTTCGGGTGTTGCAAACTCTCGTGGTGTGACGGGCGGTGTGTACAAGGCCCGGGAACGTATTCACCGCGGCATGCTGATCCGCGATTACTAGCGATTCCAGCTTCACGCAGTCGAGTTGCAGACTGCGATCCGAACTGAGAACAGATTTATGGGATTGGCTAAACCTTGCGGTCTTGCAGCCCTTTGTTCTGTCCATTGTAGCACGTGTGTAGCCCAGGTCATAAGGGGCATGATGATTTGACGTCATCCCCACCTTCCTCCGGTTTGTCACCGGCAGTCACCTTAGAGTGCCCAACTGAATGCTGGCAACTAAGATCAAGGGTTGCGCTCGTTGCGGGACTTAACCCAACATCTCACGACACGAGCTGACGACAACCATGCACCACCTGTCACTCTGTCCCCGAAGGGAAAGCCCTATCTCTAGGGTTGTCAGAGGATGTCAAGACCTGGTAAGGTTCTTCGCGTTGCTTCGAATTAAACCACATGCTCCACCGCTTGTGCGGGCCCCCGTCAATTCCTTTGAGTTTCAGTCTTGCGACCGTACTCCCCAGGCGGAGTGCTTAATGCGTTAGCTGCAGCACTAAGGGGCGGAAACCCCCTAACACTTAGCACTCATCGTTTACGGCGTGGACTACCAGGGTATCTAATCCTGTTCGCTCCCCACGCTTTCGCTCCTCAGCGTCAGTTACAGACCAGAGAGTCGCCTTCGCCACTGGTGTTCCTCCACATCTCTACGCATTTCACCGCTACACGTGGAATTCCACTCTCCTCTTCTGCACTCAAGTTTCCCAGTTTCCAATGACCCTCCCCGGTTGAGCCGGGGGCTTTCACATCAGACTTAAGAAACCGCCTGCGAGCCCTTTACGCCCAATAATTCCGGACAACGCTTGCCACCTACGTATTACCGCGGCTGCTGGCACGTAGTTAGCCGTGGCTTTCTGGTTAGGTACCGTCAAGGTGCGAGCAGTTACTCTCGCACTTGTTCTTCCCTAACAACAGAGCTTTACGATCCGAAAACCTTCATCACTCACGCGGCGTTGCTCCGTCAGACTTTCGTCCATTGCGGAAGATTCCCTACTGCTGCCTCCCGTAGGAGTCTGGGCCGTGTCTCAGTCCCAGTGTGGCCGATCACCCTCTCAGGTCGGCTACGCATCGTCGCCTTGGTGAGCCATTACCCCACCAACTAGCTAATGCGCCGCGGGTCCATCTGTAAGTGACAGCCGAAACCGTCTTTCATCCTTGAACCATGCGGTTCAAGGAACTATCCGGTATTAGCTCCGGTTTCCCGGAGTTATCCCAGTCTTACAGGCAGGTTACCCACGTGTTACTCACCCGTCCGCCGCTAACATCCGGGAGCAAGCTCCCTTCTGTCCGCTCGACTTGCATGTATTAGGCACGCCGCCAGCGTTCGTCCTGAGCCAGGATCAAACTCTCCGAGGTATGCAGGATGCATATCACACATGCGTTGCTACACGATGTAGCGAACTTAGCATGTGATCACTTCCTGCCTCGCCAGTTTGACTGACTACCTATGAAGTATCATAGGATTTTTTTATAAAAACTCGAATTAACAGGTACGTTTTGTCTTGTTTAGTTTTCAAAGATCATCTTCGTTATCGCTCAGAGGCGACTTTCTTAATATAACATTTGAGCACCGTGTGCGTCAAGCGTTTTTTAGAATTTCTTTTTGTCAGCTTTTCTTTCAAAGCAACTCAGTTGCTCGTTAGCGACGTTTAATAATATACCATCATAATATTCATGCGTCAATATCTTTTTTCACAAAATATCCTCGATGATAGATTTTTTGTCCCTTTGTCTCAATCGGCTCCACTTGAACAATTCCTTTTTCCACAAAGAAATCAATCATAACGCTAAGGTCAGGCGTGAAATACTTTAGATCAGGGTGTGCAAGAAGCTCACCAAAAAGCCATATATCCTTCTGCTCCATGACATGACGCAAATGAGCGGCACCAATTTCTGCTTTTGAATGGATCAAAAAATCATTTGCTAAAAATAAAAGTTCCAAACGTTTATGCAGGCTTTCATGGCTTTCAATCAGTTCTGAATAAAGTTTGTATACTTCCGGCTCCATATGACGCACTTGGTTCCAAACGGTCACTTCTGGGTGAAAGCCTTTATCAATTACTTCAATACGTGCTAAGTGATGCAGGGCATGCACAATGGAATTATATGCATCAAGGAATTGATTTGACTCAAAAAATGCTTTTCCTTCTATATATCTGCGAATGAGCTTGCCATATTCTAAACCGATTTTGAGCTTGCGGTTTGAAAACGGGAATGTACTTAGTTCATCAATTAAGTTGAAGATATATTCATTTCGATCAAACAGGACTTTTCCATTCAAAATCCAATCGATGATTCGACGGTTAGTACCGAGGGTAATCCATTCCTTCAGTTGATCATCTGTGACAACGTTTAAAGAAGCTGTTTGGTGATCGGATTCATAGTGCTTGATAAATAACGGCTCTTCCGCTTCTTTTACGATGACTAAAAGTGCTGCATCAAAGTTATCCGTCTCAGAAGATACTTTATGTCTTCTTTCTACTATAATCACAGCTAATGTGTCTGGATGGCTTGCTCTCTCTTGATAAATAGGACGGAGAAGATTTTCCATAGTGATTCCTCCAATACTCGGGTGTAAAGTTCTTCTCTAATGCTATGTATTTCTCCTCATAGAATCAAAATTCCTTCAATACATGAAAAAAGATCATTGAATCATTATAAGCAATTTATTCACAAAACTCTATAACTAATTCAAACGGAAAGGTAAAATGTGCTATATTGGAGATAAGGGGGACTAGGGATGGCGAAATACTCCAGTAAGATTAATAAAATCAGAACATTTGCACTTAGTTTGGTTTTTGTTGGCTTTCTGATCATGTATATCGGTGTGTTCTTCAAGGAATCGATCTGGCTGTCGACTTTCTTTATGCTGCTTGGCGTCTTATCGATTGGATTAAGTACAGCCGTTTACTTTTGGATTGGTATGCTTTCTACGAAGGCAGTACGTGTCGTTTGTCCAGGCTGTGAGAAGGAAACAAAAGTGCTTGGGCGGGTGGACATGTGCATGCATTGCAGGGAGCCGCTTACACTTGATCCAGCATTAGAAGGTAAAGAGTTTGATGAATCCTACAATCGAAAAAAGTCATAAAAATAAGCTGACCATTTAACCGGTCAGCTTTTTTCATTAATGATTTTCTTTTTTCGCACATTCTTGACAAGTTCCATAGATCTCCAAGCGATGATGACTGACTTTAAAGCCCGTCACATGGGATGCAAGCTGTTCAACTTCATCAAGGCCAGGATAGTGAAAGTCCACGATTTTTCCGCAGTTTTCACAAATCGCATGGTAGTGGTCAGATGTCGCAAAATCAAATCGGCTTGAGGAATCACCATACGTTAATTCCTTTACTAATCCAGATTCCCGGAAGACTCGTAAATTGTTGTAAACCGTTGCGACACTCATGTTTGGAAATTTCCCTTCAAGTGCTTTATATATATCGTCCGCGGTTGGGTGAGTCATAGAATTTACGAGAAACTCCAAGATGGCATGGCGCTGCGGAGTAATTCGAACACCGGTTTCTTTTAGAGCATCTAAAGCGTCTTTTAGTTCGTGAGCAGCCATTTCATCATGCACCTCTCTTCAAAAATATTCTTATATTATAATCTTTATAAATAGTGTACCCCCAGAGCCGAAACTTTGTCAATTACAATCCTCTTTTTTACCTATTCTTCTTTACAAAAAAGACCGGCATGACTGCCGATCTCATCCTGTTAGGATATTAAGCGTGAGCTTTCAATTCCTCAAGTGCTTCCTCTACGTGGTCTTTTACCTTTACTTTTCGCCATTCTTTCACAAGCGTGCCTTCTTTATTAATCAGAAACGTTGAACGCTCGATTCCCATATATTCTTTGCCAAAGTTCTTTTTCAGCTTCCATACCCCAAAGGCTTCAGACAATTTCTGTTCATCGTCTACAAGAAGCAGAAACGGCAAATCATGTTTTTCTTTAAACTTTTGGTGCTTGTCCTGACTGTCTGGGCTTACGCCGATAATGACAGCATCTAATTCTGCAAAGCTTTGATGGCGGTCGCGGAAATCACATGCTTCTGTTGTACAGCCTGGTGTCATATCTTTTGGATAGAAATAAAGGACAATATGTTTTCCTTTAAAATCAGAAAGCTTTACTTTCTCCCCGTTGTCACCGGTTAATTCAATGTCAGGTACTTGCTGTCCTACTTCGATTGTCATGACACAATCCCTCCAACCTATTTTTTAATTAGCCTATCCAATTTTGAGAGGATATTCAACTAAGGACGCTTGCATCGGCATGTTAAAATAATGTTAGACGACGTGATACGTTGAGATAGGAGGCTATTTATGAAATTAACAGAATCAGAAAAATTACATCAAGAGGCGCTGGAGCACATTGTTGGAGGTGTCAACAGCCCGTCTCGTTCATATAAGGCAGTAGGCGGCGGTTCACCCGTTGCGATGGAAAGAGGAGAAGGCGCTTATTTTTGGGATGTTGACGGAAACCGCTATATTGACTATCTAGCAGCATACGGTCCAATTATTACAGGACATGCCCACCCGCATATTACAAAAGCCATCACGAAAGCGGCTGAAACAGGTGTCCTTTACGGAACACCAACGAAGCATGAAGTCACTTTTGCTAAAATGCTGAAGGAAGCCATGCCTGCTTTGGACAAAGTTCGTTTTGTCAATTCAGGTACAGAAGCGGTGATGACAACGATTCGCGTGGCTCGCGCATATACAGGCAGAACAAAAATCATTAAGTTTGCCGGATGCTATCACGGCCACTCTGATCTTGTGCTTGTGGCAGCAGGCTCTGGTCCTTCCACTTTAGGAACACCTGATTCTGCGGGCGTACCAAAAAGTATCGCCAACGAAGTCATTACCGTTCCATTTAATGATATTGACAGCTATAAAGAAGCATTAGATCGCTGGGGTGATGAAGTAGCAGCTGTCCTTGTCGAGCCAATTGTCGGGAACTTCGGCATCGTAGAGCCTAAGGACGGTTTCTTGCAGCAGGTCAATGACCTCACACATGAAAAAGGCGCACTGGTCATTTATGATGAAGTCATTACCGCTTTCCGCTTTATGTATGGCGGTGCACAGGACTTGCTTCAAGTAAAACCGGACCTTACTGCATTAGGAAAAATTATTGGCGGCGGACTTCCTATCGGCGCTTACGGCGGTAAAAAAGAAATTATGGAACAAGTTGCCCCGCTTGGACCAGCCTATCAAGCTGGCACAATGGCAGGAAATCCTGCATCCATTCTTTCAGGTATTGCCTGCTTGGAAGTGTTAAAAGAAGACGGTGTTTACGAGCGTCTTGATCAGCTTGGCGCTATGTTAGAAGAAGGCATTTTAGCCCATGCCAAAAAGCATCAAGTAGATATTACAGTGAATCGCTTAAAAGGAGCGCTCACAATTTATTTCACAACAGAAACGATTGTGAACTACGAGCAGGCTGAAAATACTGATGGCGAAATGTTTGCCCGTTTCTTCAAATTAATGCTCGCCCAAGGCATTAACCTCGCTCCTTCTAAATATGAAGCTTGGTTCTTAACGATCGCACATACTGAAAAAGATATTTCTGAGACGCTAAAAGCAGTAGATCATGCATTTGCACAGCTAAAACAATCATAATGAAGTCCAAAAACAGGCGTAAAAACATGCGCCTGTTTTTTTATTGACCAACTCTTGTTTGTCAAAAGCGTGCGAATCTGTTACATTTCTTCTCAATACCTTCTTTAGATGTTTTCATGAACTTTCAAAAATCACTTGAATATTTCGGAAGACCGCTGTATATTACTTAGTTGTTTCATCAAAATATGAATGATAAATGACGAGTGATCATCTATTATCGAAAAGAAAGGAATGCAGGGACAAAACCAATGAAACTTGGAGCCCGTATTTTAAAAACTGGTATTGCCATTGTACTCGCGCTTTACCTGGCAACATGGCTTGGGTTGCCAACGCCCGTCTTCGCGGGAATTGCAGCTGTATTTGCTATCCAGCCATCAATTTATCGATCTTTTTTAACCATTGTTGATCAAGTGCAAGCCAATATTATTGGAGCAGCGCTTGCCATTACGTTCGGTCTGCTTTTTGGCACAGGACCAGTCATTATCGGTTTAACCGCCGTCATGGTCATCGCCATTAATTTAAAGCTGAAGATTGAACACACAATTCCAATTGCACTTGTAACAGTCATCGCGATTTTAGAAAGTGCAGGGGATCATTTCCTTTCCTTTGCCTTAATTCGAACAGCTACTGTGGTGTTAGGGGTTCTCTCTTCATTTTTAGTGAATTTAATCTTCCTGCCGCCAAAGTATGAAACAAAGCTTGTTCATCACATTATGGAAAATACGGAGGAGATTTTAAAATGGATTCGTCTGACCTCCAGACAGTCTACTGATCATTCCACATTAAAGGATGACATCGATCAAATAAAAGAACGCATGATCAAATTAGATCATATTTACTTGTTATACAAAGAGGAACGAAGCTATTTAAAGAAAACCACCTATGTCAAATCAAGAAAGCTTGTTTTGTTCAGGCAGGCCATTATGACTTCAAATCGTGCTCTGTATTTGCTGAAGAAGCTTCATAAATTAGAAAATGAGATTCATTTGATGCCAGAGCATTTCAGGGAAAGCTTAACGGATGAAATTGATTATTTACTGTATTGGCATGAGCGCACCTTGATGAAATTCGTCGGAAAAATGAAACCGCAGGACGATGAATTTCAAAATGAATGCTCTCTTCGCCTTGAGACGTTAACGAAATCATTTATTCAGCATCAGCAAAACCAAGAAAATGACTTACTCGATTACAACATGCTGAATGTCATGTCCAGCATCATCGAATACCGTGATGAATTAGAGCATTTAGATACATTGATTACAAGCTTCCAGACGTATCACCCAAAAGATAGTGAAATTGAGACAGAAGAAAAAGAAGCATAAACAGAAAAGACCGATTCCTAGAATCGGTCTTAAATTGTTGACAAAGAGCTAAAATGATCTTGATTTTAGCTCTTTGTCTTCTTTTCAGCGTGACTTGAAAACCTTTGCAGTCTAGGAAGAACGAGTACCGGAGCGGAGCGAATTGAGTATTCGTGAGCACCGGCACGCAGGACTGACACTTAATGCGAGGGTTTGCCCGCGCGCTGAGACCGATTCTGAGAATCGGTCTTATTTTATTTTCTTCATTTTAGGATCTAATGTGTCTCTTAATCCATCCCCCATCAGGTTAAAGCCTAAAACAGTCAGCATGATCGCTATTCCTGGGAAGAATAATGTCCAAGGGGCTTGAACGAGATAAGGCCTCGCATCGGCGAGCATTTTCCCCCATTCTGGACTTGGCGCCTGTGCCCCCAATCCTAAAAAGCCTAAAGCGGCTGCCTCAATAATTGCCGTTCCGATCGCTAGCGTTGCCTGTACGATGACCGGCACCATACTATTTGGCAGGATGTGGCGCAGAACGATGCGGCGGTGTGACATCCCCACCGCCTTTGCTGCCAGCACGTATTCTTCTTGTTTAATACTCAGCACTTTTGAACGAACGAGCCGTCCAAAGGTTGGGACATTAATAATCGCAATGGCAATAAGGGCATTTTGTAAGGAGGGGCCTAGGATGGAGACAATAGCAATCGCTAATAGAATGCTAGGAAAAGCAAGTAAAATATCAAACAATCTGGAGATCACAGCATCTAACACTCTTCCGCCATAGCCTGCTATCAATCCAAGCAGTGTACCTAAAATGACAGACCCGAGGACCGAGAAAAAACCGACCCATAAGGAAATCCGTGCTCCATGCACAACTCTTGAAAATATATCTCTGCCGAAATCATCCGTACCAAACCAGTGTGCAGCTGAAGGGGCACTAAATCGCTCACCGAGTGATTGTTCATTGATTCCATAAGGAGCAATGAGCGGCGCAAAGATCGCTAGGATCAGAAATAAAAAAACAATCACACTACCAATGACCGCCAGCTTATGCTGAAAGAACTGCTTCATTGATTCAAGAATCAATGATTGAGAGCGTTCATCTTTTGGCTGAGGTAGTTCAAGTTCTTTTTGTGCTTCCATATTGTCACTCTCCCTCCCTAATATTTAATCCTTGGATCAATGACCGCATACAAGATGTCCACAATGAAATTGATCAGGACAAATATAAGCGCAACGACAAGAATACCTGTTTGAATGACTGGGTAATCACGATAACTGATGGCGTCATATATATACCGCCCAATTCCCGGCCAAGCAAAAATGGTTTCTGTTAAAATCGCTCCACCAAGCAAGAGTCCTGTCTGAAGACCAATAATCGTCAAGATCGGAATGAGCGCATTTTTCAGGCCATGCTGATAAATGATAAAAAATGAACGTACTCCTTTTGCTTTTGCTGTTCGAATAAAGTCGGAATGAAGCACTTCCAGCATACTTGCCCTTGTAATTCTCGCAATAATCGCAGCAGGAATTGTGGCGAGTGCTGTACTTGGTAAGATCAAATGCTTGATGCTGTCAGCGAATTGATCAAACCGGCCTTGTAAAAGCGTGTCCAGTGTATGAATATACGTAATCGATTCGACTGGATTCCTTACGTCTTCTCGGCCCGTTGTCGGCAAAATACCTAATTCGATCGAGAACAGCCACTGCCCCATTAAGCCTAACCAGAAAATTGGCATGGACACTCCGATGAGTGCAATAAACATCGCGGCATAATCAAAGAAGGAATGCTTAAACCAAGCACTAATGATTCCGGCATTCACTCCCACGACAATCGCCAGCACCATGGCAAAAAAGGTCAATTCTAACGTCGCAAATAAGTAAGGCTTCATTTCCTGGGCAATAGCCGCTCCTGTTCGAATGGAAGTCCCTAAATCCCCTTTTAAAAGGCCAAGCATATAATGACCGTATTGAACGTACCATGGCTGATCTAAACCGAGCTGGATCGTTAATTGTTCTACAGCCTCTTTCGTTGCCCGCTGTCCTAAGATGACCTGCGCTGGATTTCCAGGTATAAAACGAATAATTGAAAACACGACCAATGTCATTCCGATCAGTACTGGGATGAGCATTCCTGCCCGCTTCATACAATAAGCAAACAAACAGCTTTCACCGCCTTTATCTTTGTTTGATAAGGGAGATACATGATCTCCCTTATTTGCTTATTCGAAATACACGTCAGTTAAAGCTTCTGAACCAGTTGGATGCGGCTGATAGCCTTTTAAATCATTAGAAGCGGCAAGCATTGGAATCGAATGCACCAATGGAATCCAAGGCGCTTCGTCATGAATGATTTCCTGCGCTTTTTTATACAGCTCATTTCGTTTCTTTTGATCTGTGTCTGTTTGCGCTTCAATGAGAATGTCATGCATTTTATCGTTTTCGAAGAATGTATAGTTGTTACCGCCAATGCTGTCTTTGTCCAGCAGTGTGTAAATGAAATTATCAGGATCGCCATTGTCCCCTGTCCAGCCTAATAAGAACACATCTGCTTCCCCTTTACTTGCTTTATCTAAATAGGTCGCCCAGTCATATGTGACAATTTCTGCTTTGACGCCGACCTTTTCAAAATTTGACTGAATGACTTCTGCTACCTTCATCCCATCTGGCATGTATGGACGTGGTACAGGCATCGCCCAAAGCTTGATGCGAAAGCCGTCAGGGAAGCCCGCTTCTTTTAATAGTTCTTTCGCTTTTTCTGGATCATACGGATATGGCTCAATGTCGTCATTGTAGCCTTCTAAAGCTGGCGGCAATGGATTTTTTGCTGGCTCAGCAAGTCCGCCATAAAATGACTCAATAATCGATTCTTTATCGACCGCATAATTGAGTGCCTGACGAACCAGCTTGTTATCAAGCGGCTTTCTTGTGACGGTCAGTCCGATATAGCCTACGTTCATCGATGGTCTTTCAATGAGCTGGAGTGCTTTATCGGTTTTAATGCCATCTAAATCTGACGGATTCACGCCATCCATTAAGTCGATCTCACCTGTTTTAAGGGCATTTAAACGAGCAGAGTTTTCTGGAATGGAGCGGAAGATGATTTGATTCAGCTTTGGTTTATCCTTCTGCCAATAATCCTCGTTTTTTTCTAACACGATACGGTCGTTTTGCTTCCACTCTTTAAACTTAAATGGTCCTGTCCCCACTGGATTTTCTCTAAATGAATCGCCGCTTTTTTCAACTGCGGCTGGACTGGCGATGCCAAATGGTGACATGGCAATGTTTTTGAGGAATGTCGCCTGCGGGCGCTTTAGCTGAAATTCAATTTCATGCTCGCCTTTGACGATGATGTCTTTAATGACATGCCCTTTATCTTTTTTATAGCCGCCAAACATACCATAGTAAGGAAACTTTTCTGCGTCTCCATTCATCCAGCGGTCAAAGTTGAATTTCACTGCTTCTGCGTTAAAGTCTGTACCATCGTGGAATTTCACACCTTTTCTTAAGTAGAACGTGTATGATTTTCCGTCCTTTGCAACATCCCATTCTGTTGCGAGGCCAGGATGGATGGTCGTGTCTTTCTCACCGTAATTCAAAAGCTTTTCAAATATATTCTCTGTGACCTTAAAGGTTTCGCCTTCTGTTGTTGTGATTGGATCTAGTGAAGTGGAATCTCCCCCTCTGCCAAATACGAGGGTATCTTTTGTTGCCTTTTCTTCTGATGTCGGTGAAGACGAGCATCCCCCTAAAAAGAGCGCCAGTGCCAGCACAAAAATGAAACTACTGAATAACCATGTCTTCTTCATTGTGTTCCTCCTTTTGATATAAATAACACGCGGCCGCGTGCCCCGGTGCCTCCTCATACAAAGCAGGAACTGCTTTCAGGCATTTCTCCCATCTTTTTGGACACCTTTTGTAGAAAGGACAGCCGCCGCGTTCCGTCATTGTGGTTTCTTCTGCTGCCACATCTTGCGCCTCTAGTACGTGATCCATATGTGGAATGGATTTCAGAAGCAGCGACGTATAGGGATGAAGCGGGCTGTGAAACACATCTTCGGCAGGCCCCATCTCCACAATGCGCCCAGCATACATGACGGCGATCCGGTCACTCATATATCTGACAACCCCAAGGTCGTGAGAAATAAACAGATACGTCAGAGAAAGCGTCTTTTGCAATTCAAGCATCAAATTCAAAATTTGCGCTTGAACGGATACATCTAAAGCCGAAACTGGTTCATCGGCAATAACTAGACTTGGGTGCGTAATAAGTGCTCTAGCGATACCGATACGCTGCCTTTGTCCGCCGCTGAATTGATGCGCATAACGTTCCCCGTAAGACGGATCAAACCCAACAATGTGCAGCATCTCTTTTACCCGTTTCCGTCTTTCTGCTTTCGTCCCATGCTGATGGACAATCAGCGGTTCCTCTAAAATATCTTTGATTTTCATTCTCGGATTTAAAGAAGCATATGGATCTTGAAAGATCATTTGAATATCTTTTCTTAAGGAACGCATGTCTCGTTCTTTTAGAAGGGTGATCTCCTGCCCTTTTAATTGAATAGAGCCTGACGTCGGTTCAGTCAATCTCATTAGGCTTTTGCCAAGTGTTGATTTACCGCAGCCTGATTCACCAACAATGCCAAGCGTTTCTCCTTCCTTCACGTGAAAGGACACTTGATTTAATGCCAAAGTCGATTGTTTATGTTTAGAAAAAAAAGCGGCTGTGTCATACCGTTTTGTCAGCTGATTCACTTGCAAGAGTGGGTGACTCAGTGTCTTCTCCTCCTTCCATTAGAAAACATGCCACGCGGTGATTGTGTTCTATGGATTGTAAGGCTGGATCTTTTTCAAGACATTGCGCCATTTGATATGGGCAGCGTGGTGCAAATTGACAGCCGGACCGGATGGCCCCTGGCTTTGGCACATGACCTGCAATAGAGATGAGTTTTTCTTTTTTCTCTTTAAACGATGGGACTGAGGCGAAAAGACCTTTCGTGTAGGGATGCAGAGGTTTTTGGAAAATACGGTCAACGGTTCCTTCTTCTACAATTCGACCGGCATACATAATCATGACTCGCTGGCATATTTGCCGCACGACACCTAGATCATGGGTAATAAATAAAATAGCAGTGTCCATTTCTTCGTTCAGCTTTTTGAGCAGACGAAGGATTTGCGCTTGGATGGTGACATCAAGTGCAGTTGTCGGTTCATCAGCGATCATGAGCTTTGGGTGACAAAGCATTGCCATCGCAATCATGACTCGCTGGCGCATGCCGCCTGATAATTCGTGTGGATATTTTTTAAGTAGCGATTCCGCTTGCTTCAACCCAACTGTTTCAAGAAGATCAACCGCCTTCGCTTTTGCTTCTTTTTGACCGATTGCTTGATGTGTGAAAAGGGCTTCCGTCATTTGTTTGCCGATGGTCATTAATGGGTTCAGAGAGGTCATGGGCTCTTGGAAAATCATCGAAATGTCATTTCCTCTTATCTCTCGCCACTGTTTCTCTGAAAGTGACAGCAGATTTTGCCCTTCGAAATGGACCTCGCCCGTTGTATCGGTTTGCTGATTCAATCCCATTAATGACATGCTTGTAATACTTTTCCCGCAGCCAGATTCGCCCACAATTCCTAACGTTTCCCCTTTTTGAATCGAGAACGATATGTGATGGACGATGGGCACTTTTTGCTTTTTCTGCTGAAACGCAATGGACAGCTGTTTGACATCTAGCAGCACGTCTTGTTCTTTCACATATTCACCACCCCGTCATACTTTTTAAAATTGTATTGAGACAAGCTGGGAAATATGTCATGTTTTTGACAAGCATAAAAAAGCCTATCCGCTAGAATCGGATAGGCTTCTACTAATTTAATGTTTGAATGGTAAATAAATGACGATAGTGGCTGTCTTGATTCATTAATTCTTCGTGTGTTCCCTTTTCCACAATTTCGCCTTGTTCCATGACCACAATTTGGTCAGCGTGTGTAATGGTTGATAATCGGTGTGCGACAATAAAGGTTGTGCGATCCTTCGCCAGCTTTTGCATCGCTTCTTGAATGTAATGCTCACTTTCTAAATCAAGTGCAGACGTCGCTTCGTCTAAAATTAAAAGCGGTGGATTTTTTAGAAATACTCTTGCAATGGAAATCCGCTGTTTTTGTCCGCCTGACAGCTTCACGCCCCGTTCTCCTACTTTCGTGTCATATCCTTCAGGAAGAGACATAATAAAATCATGGGCGTTTGCCGCTTTTGCAGCCGACACGATTTTTTCAAAAGATGCTTCAGGGTCACCAACCGCAATATTTTCTTTAATCGTGTCACTGAATAGGAATGTATCCTGCAGCACCATTCCGACTTGATTTCGAAGGCTTCTTGCTTTGTACTCTTTGATATCAATGCCGTCAATTTCAAGTGACCCGTTTGTGACATCATAAAACCTTGGAATTAAGCTGACGAGTGTCGACTTTCCTCCACCGCTCATTCCTACAAGGGCAACCGTTTGTCCTTTTTCTACTTTCAAGGAGATATTGTGCAGAATCTCTTCCTGCGTGTGTTCATAACGAAACGACACATGTTTAAACTCTACCTCTCCTTTTAAATGATTGGCTTCTTTTGCATTCGGCCGGTCTGTGACCTCATATGGCTCATCAATAAACTCAAAGATCCGATCCATTGATGCAACGGACTGGGTTAACGTCGTGGATGAGTTAATGAGACGGCGAATCGGATTATACATCCGGTCAATATAGCCGACAAAGGCGATCATGGTCCCGATCGACAGCGATCCGTTAATTACTGTATAACCCGCAAATGCAATGATTAACAGCGGCGCAATGTCGGTGATGGTATTGACGACAGCAAATGTTTTGGCATTCCAATTCGTATGGTTGATTGCTTTGTTTAAGAAATTTTTGTTTTCATCATGAAAATTCTCTTGTTCATATTCTTCAATCGCAAAGCTTCGAATGACCGGCATTCCTTGTACCCGCTCATGCAGGTGCCCTTGCACTTCAGCCAGCGCCTGTGACCGCTCTTTTGTCAGCTTACGAAGCCGTCCGTAAAAATACTTTACTGCAAACGCGTATAGCGGAAAAATAATGACAGACACGATGGTGAGCTTCAGATCCAGTGTACACATAATGGCGATCACGATCAGTACAGTCATCATATCCAGCCAAATGTTCATGAGCCCTGTGATGACAAATTCCTTTGTCTGCTCCACATCGTTGATCACTCTTGAAATAATTTCTCCTGTTCTCGTGTTGGCATAATAACGAAGACTTAGCTTTTGAATATGCGAAAACAGCTTCTCCCGAATATCAAACAATACCTTACTGCCTGTCCACTGTGCGTAGTATTGTCTATAGTATTCAACAGGCGGTCTCAACACTAAAAATAATACGAGCATGATTCCCATTATGATCAGTAGAGTTGATGTCTTTTCTTCAGCTGACCCCGAGCCTTGAATGACATCATCAATGACATACTTTAAAAGCAGAGGCAAGGTTAAGGGAATCGAGAACTTAATCATTCCGATGACCATTGTCAATGCAATCTGTTTTTTATACGGTGTTACAAAAGCCATGTAGCGTTTAATGACCCCCATGTAAATCTCCTTCCCAATCTATCAGTGCCTCTTATCCGTACGCAGTCAAAAACCTGTTAGCCTAAAAAGCCAAACAGGTTTTTTGATGCTCTTGCTTATTTTGTATAATGTAAAAAACGTTCATACCACATATCCACAAATTCAGGAGCAAACGGACCTTTCCGCTGGTGAATCCAATGCAGTAATGTATTCAGATGCTCTCTTAAGATACTATCGATTTCTTTTGGATAATTCATCTGCCTCTTATGATCTGCATATTCGTCCTCATCCAAAATATTGTACGTCATGTCTGGAAAGACTTTGACGTCTAAATCGTAATCAATATACTTAATTGCCTCATCATCTGTCGCAAAAGGAGAGCTGATGTTGCAGTAATAATATACCCCATCATCTCTAAGCATCCCAATTACATTAAACCATTGTTTTGCATGGAAATAGCAAATAGCCGGTTCTCTCGTCATCCAAGTACGGCCGTCGGATTCAGTCACCATTGTACGGTCGTTTGCACCAATGATACACAATTCCGTTGCTTTCAGAATGGTGGTTTCATTCCAAATCCTGTGGATCAAGCCATTATGTTTATAGCTTTGAATTTGGATGGTTTCTCCTTCCTTGGGATAGCCCATATTTTCTCCCCTACTTTCTATAACAAACAAACCTAACAGTCCAAAGACCTAATTTCCCAACTAAACATGTCTCTATTATATTATACCGTTACATCATTAAAAAATGAAATGAAAAAGCCATTCAACCCAATTGAACGGCACACTGACTTACATCACGCTAGAACTCTTTTCCATCTGTTTATATGAGTTGATGACCTCTTCTGTCTGTTTTGTAAACAAGGTTTGCACTTTTTGCAGTTCCTCACGTTTCTGTTTGATCTGATCACAAAGCCTATGCCACTCTTCTTTTTTTTCATCCTGCAGCAATTGTTTTTCTGTTTCTAAGCATAGATCGAGTTCTCCCTGCACATCGAGCAGCTGATCCATGAGCTGCATTTGTTCTTTTACAAGCTGATCGAAATCAGACATCTAACTCCTCCCTTTTCATCGAATCCACTTTTTGTCTGTATACCATTTCTTGAAAGAAGAAGGAAATCCTTTGACTGTTTATGTAGAGGTTTTACAGGTTTTGTCGGATGGTGGTGAGAGGCAAAAAGAAAAGCACTTCATTCGTATATGAAGTGCTTTCCTTTGTTTCAGTGATTAGCTGTTTTGTTGTTTGTTTTGCTCAGCTTTTTGGTTGTATTTTTTTACGTGCTGTGCGTCAGTCTCGCTAGCAAATTCAGTGCCGTATTGACCACCTTGTGCAGCAGCTTGGTTTTGTTTCTTCACTTGTTGTGCGTTTGTTTTGTTTTGTTGTTGATCCATCATTATCACCTCCACGCACATTAATTTGTGCAGAAGGTGTACATCCTATTCATGATTTTTTTAAACAAGCAAAGAACGTCCGCCATCGACAATAATCGTCTGGCCTCTAATCATGTCTGCTTTGCCTGATACAAGGAATTCCACACTGTCGACCATGTCTTTAATTTCCACCATTCGGCCGGCAGGTGTATTTTTCTTCGCATCTTCTAAAAGCTCTTCACGGTTCGGGAAGTGCTTAAGTGCATCGGTATCGATCGCGCCGCCTGATACAGCGTTAACGACGATATTTTTTTGTGAAAGCTCAACAGAAAGGTAACGTGTCAAAGCTTCTAGTGCTGCTTTTGATACGCCGACTACTGTGTAATTTTCAAGGTAGCGAATAGAGCCAAGAGAGCTAATGCTGACGATATGTCCGCCGCCGTTTTTCTCCATTAGTTTCGCCGCTTCTTGTCCGCAGAATAACAAGGCTTTCGCATTGATATTCATCGTCCAGTCCCAATGATTTTCTTCAAGGTCCATAATTGGACGCTGAACACCTGATGCCGCATTGTTCACAAATACATCTAAACGACCAAAGGTATCATCGATTTGCTGAAACATGTCTTTGATTTTCTCAGGCTGACCTACATTGGCTTTAACAACCAATGTTTTGACACCCATCGCTTCAATTTCTTCTGCTGTTTCAAGTGCGGCTTTTTTGCTTCTCGCATAGTTAATGACAATGTCATATCCTTTTTCAGCGAGGCGAAGGGCCACTTCTTTCCCTACTCCTCTGCTGCTTCCTGTAATTAATGCACATTTACGTTGACTCATTATGGTTCATCTCCTGATTTGAATAGTTTTCGTTCATTCGCTTCACACTAATAGGAAAGTTCCTATTAGGAGGTTACATTCATGTATGTCGGACGCGATTTAAGCCAGCTTGGCATGATGTCCAAGGATCAATGGAAAGATACTGAGCTTGCTTACTTTCATCATGCTTTCCAACAAATTTTACCTTATTTGAATGAAGAAGGGCAATCTAAGTATCGAGAAATCATTTCTGAAATCGAAGACCGCGGGGGTCTGCACCGAAATGAAGCTGATTATACCCACGGTACAACGGTTAAATATGACTAGGCTGCTCAAGTGCCAGCTTCCAAATTTTTTGGTGTGAGACTGGCAAAGCATATGCCTCAAATTCATCTGTTGTGACTTTTTTCAGCTTCGTGTCATCAGATACAGAGGTAACTCGTCCAAAGAAAACAGAAATATTCCAGATGAGGTGGGTAAATACATGCTGAATGGTGCCTTCTAAATCACCAAGCTCCGCTTGTACACCCGCCTCCTCTTTTAAGAAATCAATGAGCTGTTCTTTTTCCGTTTTTCTTCCCTTCATGGTTTCCATGTTAGGGAATTCCCATAAATTCGCAAGAAGGCCTGTACTTGGCCGCTTATGAATATATAGGTTGCCTGCGTCATCAAATAACACCGCTGCTGCCATTGATTTAGCAGTCGGCTTTTTCTTTTTGCTTTTCACTGGGAGCTCATGCTGAACGCCTTCCTCGAATGCCGAGCAATGCATGTTTACAGGGCAAATGAGGCAGGCAGGGGATGTTGGGGTACAAATGAGCGCACCAAGCTCCATCAGCCCTTGATTAAATTCTGACGGCTTTTCCCGGGAAATGAGCTGATCGACCGCAAATTCGAAAATATTTCTCGTTTTTGGTTTTGCAATATCATCCCATATGGACAAAATACGAGAAATGACCCTCATCACGTTGCCGTCTACCGCAGGATACGGCTTGTTATAGGCGATACTCAGCACTGCGCCGCTCGTATATGGGCCTACACCTTTGAGCTTTGAAAATTGCTCTTTCGTATTAGGGACAATGCCACCGTAGGATTCATATACTTCTTTCACAGCTGCCTGTAAATTACGCACTCTTGAGTAGTAGCCAAGACCTTCCCATGCTTTCATGACCTTTTCTTCATCAGCTAAAGCGAGATCCTTCACCGTCGGGAATTGCTCCATAAACCGGTTGAAGTACGGAATGACCGTATCTACTCTCGTTTGCTGAAGCATGACTTCTGATACCCAGACGCGGTATGGATCTTGATTTTCACGCCATGGCAATGTTCGTTGTTCTTTTTCATACCAATCAATTAAATCATGCTGAAAGCCCGCAATATCTTTGCGGTCCAGCTTTTCTTGAATGTCTTTCATATCTATACTCCTTCTCATTGGACCGAGGGCTAACGTTCTGAATAGAACCTTATTTGTTGTATACTGTTTGTAGATACGTTAACATGTTACATTAAATCGGGATAAAGCAAAAGTGATTTTGCACATAGTCTTGATTGGAGACGTATACTTTGTATGATTGTTCCTAAGCATGACAACTAGGAGGTAATCAATTGGACACTGGTACTCATGTAGTAATGGGCATTTCTCTTGGGGGACTTGCACTTTTAGATCCAGCCGTCAGCGCAGATCCACACATGGCACACGCCGTGATGATCGCGACCATCGCCGGCTCCCAAGCACCAGACATTGATACTGTGCTAAAACTAAAAAATAATGCGGTTTATATAAGAAATCACCGAGGATTTACACATTCCATTCCAGCTGTACTGTTTTGGTCATTGCTGATTCCGGCTGTGATTTTCCCGTTTGTGCCGGGGGCGAATTTACTTCACCTCTGGTTATGGACACTATTAGCCGTTGTGCTTCACGTGTTTGTCGATATTTTCAATGCATACGGCACACAGGCCATTCGTCCATTTTCGAAGAAATGGGTAGCGCTTGGAATCATTAATACGTTTGATCCGTTTATCTTTTTTACACACCTTGTCGCCATAGTCGTTTGGGCGATTGGCGGTCATCCCGGCTTTACGTTCATCACGCTGTACGCCGTGATTTTCTGTTACTATATCGTCAGGGTCATCATGCAGCTTCAGATTAAACGTCAGCTGCGTGCACGATTCGATGAAATTGAAGAGATTATCATTTCGCCTACAATGAAGTTCAGACAATGGCGCATTGCCGTGAAATGTAAATCCTCTTTCCATGTTGGGCGCAGCATGAATGGAGAAGTCGTCATTTTAGACACCTTTAACCGTGTGCCGGTCCCTGATACTGAAATTATGAAAATTGCCAAACAAGATGAAAACATTTCAGCCTTTCTCTCCTTCTCCCCTGTCTATCGGTGGGAAGTGGATAAATACAAGGATCATTACGAGGTGCGGTTCATTGATTTGCGCTACCGAAGCAAAGGTCATTATCCTTTTGTCGCGATCTGCCATATTGACATGGATCATCAAATCAAAAATTCCTATACCGGCTGGATTTTCAGTGAAGAAAAACTACAAAAAAAATTAAGACTCGGCTCTGTGTGAGCGAGTCTTTTTTGTGCTTCACTTTTACAACTTCGTCATATATTCCACAATAAACTCCCAAAATCCAGGTCCTTCTTGGTAAATCAGCCAGTCTATTTTTTCGATGAGTTTGATATAGAGTTCTTGTTCGAGGTCTTCTCTTTCTTGATATGCCGTGTTTTGTAGTTTCTTTTTGATCATGGGTGTGAAGGTTTCAATGAGTTCTTCCATTTCTCCATTGGTCATTTTGTCTTCGTGCACGGACATCTCCCCCTGTTTCTTCTTTTAGTTTGTTGAGTGCTTTTTTGTGAATGTTTGAGATGTTTTGTCTTGTTTCGCCGAACTGATCGGCTATTTCCTTCATCGTTTGGCCTTCGACATAGATTTGGGTTAAGACCATTTTTTGTTTGTCTGTGAGCTGCTGGTAGGCCTTGTACAATGTTTGGTCTTGCAGATGCTCCCCTAGGTCTTGCTGGTTGAAGAGCACAGCTTCATACGTATCTGTTTGAACAGGGTCTTTCACTTCTTGCGTATCAGGATGATCAAGTATGAGCGGAAAACGCTGCTGCTTCTTTTTTACTCGTTTGTCAAAGTCGACTGAAAAGATGCGTATCATTGTGGAGATATACTTGATGATGCGGATTTTCTGATAGAACTGTTTGAACTCGGAATCTAGTTTTTTGGCATTTTCCTCGTTTGGCTCTTCCATGACCTGCCGGAGCAGCTGCTCGTTTTTCGGGTTGCTTAAAAACTGCTGAATGAGCGGGTGATCAATGATTTCCTTCCACTTTGCTTTCAATAACAGCCGATAATCCATGTGCATCCTCCCCTTTGTTCCCTCTACTAGCATTAAGTGGACAAAAGTTAAAAAAAGTAAACTTCGTGAAACGGGTCTAATGATTCATTTTCTCCCCCTCTGCTTTCCTTTTTCTTCTTTCATACCACTTATATAGAAGACGAGCATCCGCTGGGAGGTGAGACAAATGGAGACCTTTTTTTCAGAGGAATGGCTGAAGCAGCTCGGTCAGGCTGGCTTCCCTGCCATTTTGACGGTTTACTTGCTGACACGCTTTGAACGAAAGTTTGATGAATTAAGCAAGCTCATCCAACGATTAGTCGCTGCTCAAAAAAATGATGAATCAGATTGACATCTGCTTGATTCTTTTCACCTTATGAAAACGAGGGCGAAATGAAAGGCCTTTTGTCACCTCACACAATACGATGTTGAAAGGGGATTTTATCATGAGTGAAAAGCAAAATGGAATACCGCAGCCGATTCGAGGAGAAAAAGGAGCAACGGTCAAAATTCCACGTAATCTCGAGCGGGACAGACAAAATCCAGATATGCTCACGCCGCCAGAAACCGATCATGGAACAGTCTCCAACCTGAAATATTCTTTTTCTGATACACACAATCGTTTAGAAAAAGGCGGCTACGCCCGAGAGGTAACAGTCCGCGAACTGCCGATCTCTAAAAGTCTTGCATCTGTCAATATGCGGCTAAAGCCTGGTGCGATTCGTGAGCTGCACTGGCATAAGGAAGCGGAATGGGCGTACATGATTTATGGGGAAGCCCGGATTACATCGGTTGATGCAGAGGGGCGCAATTTTACAGAGGATGTGACTGAGGGTGATTTGTGGTACTTCCCTTCTGGCCTGCCGCACTCTATCCAAGCACTTGAACCGGGAGCTGAATTCTTGCTTGTGTTTGATGATGGGTCATTCTCAGAAAATAGTACGTTCCAAGTAACCGATTGGCTTGCCCACACGCCAGAGGAAGTCGTGCTCAAGAACTTCGGTATGACAAAAGAGCAGTTTGACAAGCTGCCAGAGAAAGAAAAGTATATTTTCCAAAAAGGAATTCCTGGTTCCCTTGAATGTGACAAGGTAAAAACAGAGCAAGGAGAAGTCCCGAATTCCTTTAAATATGAGCTGTTAAAACAGGAGCCGATTACGTCAAGCGGCGGACAAGTGTGGATTGCGGACTCTACCAATTTCAAAGCGTCTAAAACGATTGCATCTGCTCTTGTGAAAGTTGATCCAGGTGCCATTCGCGAGCTGCACTGGCATCCAAATACGGATGAATGGCAATATTTTATTTCTGGAAAAGCACGAATGACGGTATTTGCTTCTGATGGACATGCGAGAACCTTCAACTATCAGGCCGGAGACGTTGGATATGTCCCATTTGCGATGGGGCATTATGTAGAGAATACAGGCGACGAACCGCTTTATTTCTTAGAAATCTTTAAGAGCGATCATTATGCAGACATTTCACTTAATCAATGGCTTGCGGTCACACCGAAACAGCTTGTTCTTGATCATTTAGATCAAGGCGAAGACTTCTTAAAACTGCTTGATACTGAAAAACATCCTGTGATCGCTGCGCCTAAAAAAGAGGATTAACATATGACTTCCTGCAAAAAGGCTGTCCTTTTTGCAGGTATCTTCATGTAAAGGAGTGTTTGTTCACCTATGCAGCAATCTGTTCACGCTTTATGGCAAGGGCTGAAATGGCTCATGGCGGCGTCTGCTGTCTGTTACATATTTTTGTTGTTTTGTGTACTGTTCTTTCATTTAACGGGTGCTTTTTATCAATCGATTTTATCGATGCTTTTATTTATGGGCATCTATGTGGTACTTGGGATATCCTTTGAGCATGTGGAGCATGTGCTTATGAGAGTTGTTAGAAAATGCCGTTCCAAAAAACGCTCCATCGTTTTCTATGCCATATCCATTCATCTTTTGTTTATTTGGGGTGCTGTCTATTTATCAGATGAATTGGTAGGCGGCATTTTACTGTCTACTTCTGAGGAAATCCTCTTTGCTCTAAGCCTTTGGTTGTTTCATTTTTTGTTTGATTATGCGACGTTTTCGTTTGAGAAAGAAGCTTAGTGATTTGCTTCATATGATGGATATCGTGTTCGATCAGACCTTGGAAGATAAAAAACACCACTTATGATGAAAAGTGGTGTTTCTTGTGTTGTCTTCGTGCATATAGGATCGCACCGATCAAACTGACGAGTGAAATCAACGCGAGAATTCTGATATAAGGCGGATAGTAGGTTAGCACAATCTCGTTTTTGCCTTTTTCTATTGGAAAACCGATAAAGGCGTAATTGGCTTGTTCAATATCGGTCTGCTGACCGTTTACTGTGAGCTCCCAGCCTTTTTCATATGGTACTGGCAGAACCATATAATCATCGCCGCGTTTGTTATCATATGAAATCGTAAAGCGGTTGTTTTCGAGCTTTACCTGCTGGCTGCCATTATCCTGTTTTTCTTTTTCATATGCCTTTTCTAGGATGCGGTAAGGCTCTTGATACAGTTTCAATTGATCGAGCTCATATGTCCCTTTTGGCACTCGAATCGAAAGTATTTTCTCAGCAGGAACCCGAATCGTCACTTCATTGACGCCTGTTTTGTAAATGGATGTATTGCTTTTTCGTGAGGTGACGTAGTTGTCAACGGATAACTGAAATCCTTCGTTCCGGTCTGTCCGCTTCACATAAAAGCTCACATACACATCCCCAGCGCGGGCCATATCATCTGGCAGCGTGATATTCAGGCCGCCTGTTTCTCCGTATACATCAAGCACGCCATGTTCGTATACGGCTTGTTCCGTATGAATCTTTGTATCCTTGACTCGATCTGGCGCGTGCTCAATTTCAGCGTTTCCTTTTTTGTCTAAAATCACACCTTGCAGCATCGCATGCTCTCTATCAAGCGCTGAGGCATTTTTTAAGGATTCTTCTGAATAAATCGTGCTTGTTGTTCTTGCAAATGGCAGCGGCCGTGTATTTTCATACACTTTATAATGCTCGCTTTCCAATATTGGCTTAAAATAAGCTGGCGGTGAGTAAGGCATAATGTTGTCTCTCATATAATACTTTCCATAGGTCAGGCTGTATAAATTCGCTCTGTCCCCCATTGTTGCATAACGGCTGACACTTTCACGTCCCATATCGATTTGCAGGTCATTCCAGTAGAAATTGAGCAAATGTTTATTTAATATACTTGAATACGCACTCATGCCTTGAAAGCCTTCAAATAACGGGGTGTTGTTGCGCACGCCGTTCATCCAATCAATCCGGGCAAGCGGATCTTTTGAAGAGCGGCTTTGAATCTGCTGAATGAGCTTCATTTGCTCATGTCCAGCATACGCCTCACTATTCAGATACGTATCTGATACGCTCTTAATATTGCTTCTTTCAGATAAATAGCCCTGCTGATACACGCCTGCTGTCAGTAAGCTGAAAGCGATGAGCACAGCTGAAATGAGACGAAGGTGCTGGCGTTTTTCCGCATGAATCACAAGGAAAAACAAGCTGATCACAAGCAGTCCTATGCCTGTAAATACAACAACATCCATATTTCCCTTTGCTCGTTCTGATAAGATGACTGCGAGAAGAAACACGATCCAAGCGCCTAAGACCGCACGCTTTTTCCACTTCCACTCGATTTGCGAGAAATGCTTGATGGTGATGGCTACGACCGCCCCAACTGTAAAGGCAAGAATGTATTCAAACCTGTACTGCGGTGCTGAAAAACCATTAAACACGCTCGCCATCTTTGGACTGTAGTGAAAAACAATGAGCAGAACGCTGATCGATGTAAACATGAAAAACCACCTGTTCCGGTAAAGCGGAACGAGGAACATACAAATGAGAAAGATGACAGGTAATAAATACACCCTGCTAGTAAACAGCAGATGATCATGCAGATCAAACCAAGGTATAGATTGATCATATGGCGGTCTTATATTATTCAGAAATCCATAGACAGACGGGACAAAAAAGGCAGCACTGATTCCAAAGGATAACAGCGTAGAAACCGCCAGCGTCCAGAACACCTTCCACCCATGCTCCTCACTTCGAAGCTTGATGATATATCTGAAGACAAGATAGATCGCTAAAAAGATAAAATGAATATAAGCAAAGTAAAAATTGTTGATGAGCATCAGGCTGCACGCCGCAATAAACCAAGCCGGCTTACCAGTTTTGAAAATCCGTTCAACCCCAAGCACCAGCAGCGGGAGCCACATCATGCTGTCGGTGAAAAACTCCCAAAATGTTTGATGTCGAAAATACACAATAGACAATCCGTAAATTGCGGCTCCTGTGAATGCACTCAGCCTATGCTGAACCATTGAATGGAGCACACGGTAAGCGATGAAAAGAATAAGCGTCAACTTGATCACACTCAGCCAAATGACGGCATTTGCCCAGAAATGGATGTCCGTTGACTGGATGAGATGAAGCGCATTCATCAGCCAGACGACAGCGACTGTAACCATAAAGACAGTCGACGTTGTGAAATAATAACCTAATTGCGTATATGTACCGCCGCCTAGACCGAATTGATAGGAATAAAAGAAGTTCCCTTTGACGTATTCATCGTACAGCAGCTTTTTAAATGGGAGCATTTGTGAGATCCCGTCTCCATCTCCTGTCATGTACCGGCCTTGGGTATATTCATATAAGAAAAAGGAGTGTCCTAATAAAGCGAGAATGAGGCACATTCCTATTAGTATCCATCTACGTTTCATCATCTAAATCCTTTCCACAAAAGATCCACTACTCTTTGAAACAAAACAACCCAGCAAGCGATTCGTGCTTGCCGGTTATTTGACTCCACGTTATTTAAATAACTGCGTTAACACTCGGTCTTGTTCCTTTGAGCTTGTCTCTTGTTCCATCACATTTGATTCCTGGATTAAATAATGCGGCCTCTTTTTCGTTTCATAATAAATACGGCCAATATATTCTCCAATCACACCTAGACTCAAAAGCTGGACACCTCCGAGGAACAGCACAGCTGATATTAAAGTAAAATAACCCGGCACCATAATGCCCGTTCTGACGATTTGAATAAAGGTGGCCACGATGTAAATCAATGAGAGAAATAAGATCAGTATGCCAGTATAAAAACAAATTCGCAGCGGGCGGTTGTTAAAAGAAATGACGCCATCTATGCCATAGTTAAATAATTTCTTCAGTGACCATTTTGTATCACCATGCTGCCTTTCTACATTTTCATAATAGATGACCTTTTCTTCAAACCCAATCCAGCAAAAAAGCCCTTTCGAAAAACGATTTCCCTCTTTCAGCTGAAGCAGTGCATCGATGGCTTGGCGTGAAATTAAACGGAAATCCCCGACGCCATCACGCAAGTCCACTTCTACTACCTTGTTCATCACCTTATAGTACATGGATGACAGGTAAGAGCGTAGCTTGCTGTCACCTTTACGATTCCGTTTGGCAATGACTTGATGGTAGCCTTCTTCATACCCTCTGACAAAGTCCTGAATTAAATACGTCGGGTGCTGCAGATCGGCGTCCATAATAATCGCAGCTGCTCCTTTTGCATGTTCAAGACCTGCCAAAATAGCGGCTTCCTTTCCAAAGTTACGCGAAAAGGATATATATTTGACCTTTGCACTTTTGCGAGAGAGCTCTCTCATGTATTGAAGCGTATTGTCTTTGCTTCCATCATTCACAAAGATGATTTCAAAGTCATAATGAAAATCGCGAAACTCTTCCTCGAGTGCCTCAAAGATTCGTCTGATGTTTTCACCTTCATTGTAAGAAGGAATTATCACAGAGAGCAATTCCCGTTCCATATCGCACCTTCTCTTCACTTTTTTCACATAGTCTGATATGTTCATTATTCCTTTTTTGTCAGAAAACGAAACCCTTTTTTATTATCCATAAATTACATGTCTCTTCAATCGTTTCATTATATCAGAGTTTTATTTCCAGTGATTTTCAGCAGGATGAATTTAATGTAATTTTAAGTTTAATCATTGTAAAAAGCCTGTAATTTCGATCACAGACTGGGTATTGTTTCATAAAGTTATTTGTTCATTTGTATATTTTCCAAATGATTGAAAAAGATGAATGGAAGTAAAAGGGCAACCTTTTAGTGAAGCAGCCCTCGATTGTTTTGTTGCAGATGCTCGTTTGCCTTTGATTGTTTATTTTGAAATAGATGCAGCTGTGCGCCGTAGCTCTCGATCCACTCTTGGACAATTCGTTCTGTTGTTTCTTGTCCTTTATATTTGCGGCCAGCCTTTGCATAAGTCGTTTCAAAATCACTCCAAAGAAGCTCTACCCACGTACGTGCTTCGTCATATGTCAGCATATTGTTTTTTTCCATAAGTTGTTCTGTTAATCGCTCAAAGTATTGTTCCATGCCTGTTCCTCCTTCATCTAGCAGAATGTGCCTTTTTAAAAAAACTTCTTTTTTCATATACTACCCTTACGTCTTCAAAAGACGCAAATGATTTGTATTGTTTGGAGGGAATCGATATGCGTAATAAAGCAAAAGGCTTTCCAAATCAGGTAAATCACAAGTTTGAAGGCGAACCAGGCGCTACAGATGCTTATGCGTCTAAACGGCCGAATGGTGAAACGAACACACGTCCACAGGAACGTATGAGGGCATCAGGGAAACGCTAATTTTTCCAAAGGGAGTGCTTGAGATATGAGTTCAAATGGGAAATCGTATATGGCAGACTTTGTTCAATTAAGGACAACCGCTTACCCTCAACCATGGGCAAATGCAAAGCATTCTGCCTCTCAGGTCAACGGAGAAACGCAGCAAACGCAGCACGACATCGTACTTCAGAACAACGTCCGTAAACAGCGTTCGAAGTAAAGAAAAGGACTGATCTTTTAGGATCAGTCCTTTTGCGTCAGCATTGAAATCGGCAGGGCATCTTCCTTATTTGGAGCCGATACTCTGTATCCCCACGCAAAAACGCCATTTAGATAATCTACATAAAACTCTTCTTCTGTGTCTTTGATTTGATAAGTCGTTTTGGTTTGAATTGAGGCTGGATCTAATAAATAGGCTTTCGCCATATCGATTTTCCGTTCTAAAACTGCGTATTCATTCACAATGCCAAGCTGTTCAGCCTTTCGTGCTTTTTCAGAAAGGGCGGCAATCTCCTGCTTCAATTCGTATTCTGTCATCTCACTATAGCGTTTTTCCATCTGTCATTCCCCTTTGTCTAAAACGTGATCAATTGTATCGAGATCAAAGCCTTTTCTGAATAAAAATTGCTTCACTTTCATCTTCTTTTCAAATGATCCGTCATATCCTACCTTGCGTTTTGCCTTCTCCAGCATATAAAGGAGGGCTTCTTCTTCCTTTTCCTCTTCTTGTCCATCATAGGCTTCTTGAAGGGCTTTATCAATGATCTCAAACGAAAATCCCTTTCGCTGCAGCTGCAGCTTGATGCGCTGCTCGATCTCTTTTGCAGAACGATTTTTTTCTTTTTTAACAAGCTTGAGAACCTGCTTAACAGCTTCCTCGAGCTGTAAGTCATCAGGGTATTGCGATAGCGCCTGTTCAATCGTGTCATCGTCTATGCCTTTGAGCTTCAATTCTTTTTTTAGGACGGACGGTCCTTTGCTGTTCGTTTTGCGGTGGGTGCTGACATAGGCTTCTGCAAATTCAAGATCATTTACATACTTATAATGCTTTAATTTGTGTATAATTTCACTAATAGCAGGTGCCGGGATTTCTTTTTTCGTTAAATAATCGGTGACTTCTTTCACTGATCTCATACGGTAGGATAAATAATCAACGGCCTGCTGAAATCCTTTTTTCACCGAATCACCGAATTGAATCTCAATGATATCTGCTTCGTCCAGCTCTTTTCCTTTTTTCAAATCGTGCTGGACGAGCACATCTAAATCAACGCTAAAGGCGTACTTTTCATCAAGAAAGATGTTGACCCGCTCTGTATTGTTTTTCTGAGCAGAAATTTTTGTAATATAGGGCATCCTGTGATCACTCCTTTTCCAAAACAGTCAGGATGTTTCTTCTGATTCAAAATCGTGAAAGATATAGGTATGTATATGAGAGGAGAGATGTCAATTGAATATCGCCATTACCGGAGGAACCGGTTTTATCGGCCAGCATGTCACAAAAGTGCTCGCTGCTGAGGGACATCATCTATATATTTTAACAAGAAATCCAAAGGAATCCGAACAAAATCATTTACATTATGTGCAGTGGCTGACTGAAGGTGCTGCGCCTGAGCATGAATTGCCTGCCATCGATGTATGGATTAACCTTGCTGGAAAATCTATTTTTACACGCTGGACAGACAAGGCAAAAGAAGGCATCCTCTCCAGCCGTCTCAAATCAACACAAGAGGTAAGACGCATTATAGAAGCGCAGGAATCAAAGCCATCTGTGCTGATTCAAGCAAGTGCTGTCGGAATTTATGGCACATCTCAAACAGGAGATTTTACGGAGGAGTCACCTCCTGCAGATACTGATTTCTTAAGTCATACATCAAAACTTTGGGAAGCTGAGGGACAAAAGATTGAAGCACTCGGCATTCGTACAGTCTACACCCGCTTTGGCGTCGTGTTAGGCGAAAAAGGGACACTGCCACTGATGACACTTCCTTACAAGCTGTTTGCCGGCGGGACAATCGGCTCAGGCTCGCAATGGGTTTCATGGGTTCATGTTGAGGATGTGGCACATCTCATTGCTTATGCGATTCATAATGACGAGATCTCAGGCCCGCTCAATGTGACATCACCGAATCCTGTTCAAATGAAACAGCTTGGACAAACCATTGCTTCTGCCCTTCACCGCCCCCATTGGTTGAAGGTGCCATCTTTTGTGATCAAAACAGCCCTTGGCGAAATGTCATTACTTGTTTTAGAAGGTCAGCGTGCTCTGCCAAAAAAAGCACTGCTCTCTTCTTATGACTTTTTGCACCCTGAACTAAAAGAAGCGATTTTGCATTCTAAGGAATAAATGTTGTCAAAAACACCCATCCTATTAGAAATGATATGAGGGGGCGATTTTGATGAAGAAAAAAGAACACCAGCCAACTTCGAAGCTGAAGAAAACCCAGGAAGTCCTGTATCAGCAGGAATTCAAAAAAGCGGAAAGAGCAGCAGAAAAAAGAAACAAATAAGACGGATATTCCCCTCCAACAAGCACATAACTAAAGTGATCTTGTAAAGGAGGGAAAGGCTTTGAAAAAAGACCAACACAAAAAATCCAACCACGAGCTCGCGGCACAAGAGACGGATGGCGAATATGTTGAATTTTCCAAAGAACTTGCAGATCCGAATGACGTAAAAGCAATGGCACGTATGAAAGCGGCCGATCAGCGCGCCAAAAAACAATAAGTAAAAAAGCAGACCTTATTCAGCGGTCTGCTTTTCTTTTATTTGATTTCAGTAAGAAGACTTGATGCTTTCTGACGTGATTTTTCCTCAGGCACCTCTTCTGGATAACCTATATGAAGGATCGCAGCAAACCGTTCGTTTTCCTTTAATCCCATGTCTTGTTGAAAGCCTTTGTCGTATAAAATACGTCCGCTCTTCCAAACCATACCGATCCCTTGATCCCACGCAAGCAGCTGAAGATTTTGAATAAGTGCGCTGACGGCGGCAAAATCATCATTTCTCACGACAGGGTTCTCGTCTTCTTTTAGCACGACAAGTAAAAGCGCTGGAACCTTAGAAAAGTATTCTCTGTATTGATTGATTTTTTCTTCTTTTGCATCTGGGTTGTTGCGTTGAAAGAAAGCAATAAAGCGCTCTACAAAAGTCGCTTTCGCTTCATCCGTCACCGCATATAAAAAGCGCCATGGCTCCGTGATTTTATGGTTCGGTGCATAGACTGCATCCTCTAATAGCGGCTGAAGCTGCTCAATCGTCACCGGTGTGTCTTTGAATTTTCGAATCGATCGTCTATATCTGACAGCGTCTCGAACCGTTAACGCTTCTGTTTGTTGTTTCGTTTCTGGCATATGATATGTCATCCTTTCAATCAACTTAATTGAAATTGATTCTCATTCACATTATAAACGTCATCGCATGCAGTTGCAAATCAAGTATCCCTCCTCCCCGTCTGCTAAATAGTTGTTTGACTTTTTCAAGTAATGTTACAATCATATTACGTTTTAAACAAATTTTGAGAAAAAAGCCAAGATGATGAAATGATTTTCAAGTATTCCCATTTTGTCTGATCTGGTTTTTTTGTCAAAAGGCTTTCAACCATGATTGGAAGGGAGGCTTCTGGATGGAATGAAAATCAATATTGGACAAATCATTAAACTCTACCGTTATAAACAAAATATGACCCAATCTGAATTGGCAGAAGGAATTTGTTCTGTCTCTCATTTAAGTAAAATTGAAAATGGCTCAAAGGAGGCCAATCAAGATACGATCAATTTGCTGCTTGAACGGCTTGGCATCAGCCAAGAAAAGCTGTCACAAAAGGCGCGTCATCTGCTATCACTTTTGGATGAGTTTCAAATGAATATGTATTTCTATGCTCTCGATCAGGCTGAACAAAATGCAGAAATGATCATTCAGCACGAGGAGCAGTTCTTTTCGCTCGATTTAGGTATTCAGTATCATTTGTCCTTATTTCAATTTTATTTATTAACGGATAAACAGCCGCTTGCCTTAAAAACACACCGCGTGCTCAAAAAATTCGAAAAAACCTTTATTGAAACGGAAAAAGAAATTTTTGAATATCTTGACGGCATTCATCAAATTAAAATTGGTCAGCTTGAAGATGGGCTCAAAAAGCTTGAAAGCTGCTTTTCCTACGCTTCAGTCGAACAAAGTGATTTGTATTATCACTATGCAAAAGCACTTGGAAACATGGGACAGCTGGGTGATGCGCTTGAAGCGACACATCAAGCGATGGATTTATATAGACAAAAGAACAATTTCAAGCGGATTATTCACTGTACACTTATTCACGGCGTGATCTCACTTGAACTAAAAGCCTATCAAACTGCGAAGAAATATATAAAGGAAGTGATTTTGCACACGTCCCTTCATCCTGATGCCTATATTAAAATGTCCGCTTATTTTTATTACGGTGTGCTCTTAAAACGTGAAGGTGATTTCTCTTCAGCCGTGCCTTATTTACTAGATTCACTCAATTACTTTAATCAAGAACAGATAGAAGATCGTTACTGTGAAACGCTATATGAAATTGCGACACTATACGCTGAATATGACCGCAAAAAAGCACTTCCCTACATACACGAGCTGTTAAAACAGCCTCGTATTCAGCCAAACTGTTTATATATGATCAAAATCTATAAATTGATGATTGAGGAAAACCCTCTTGATTTGAAAACCTATTTGGTCGAAGCAGCCCTTCCTTACTTTGAACACAATGAGCTGCACAGTGAATATTTGTTTGCTCTTAGGACCTTACTTACCTATGCAGGTGCTGAGCTTGATGAGCAGGCCTATAAGTCCTACACAAAGAAACTGCTCGATCATTTAACAGTATATCTTCCCTATTACAAAAAAGCATGACCTTCTGCCGATCGAAGGTCATGCTTTTTCTATTTATTAAATGGTCTCTTGTTGATCTGTGTCATGATGGTTCACCCGTTTGACAGAATGAATATACCGTCTTTTTGCAAAGAAATCGTACGCATGCTGTCCAAAGCCTAGCCAAATACTGAGCACGATGAATGGGACCGTTCCCCATAAAGCAGGGATATGGCAGGCCATACGCAGCCAAGTATAAATCCCTGAATTCTTTTGATTTTTGGCTAGGGAAATAGACACAATTCGTTTTTCCGCCTTCTCTTCACTGATTTTATTCAGCCTGAGCAGCTGCGAGTGTCTAAAGGATTCAAAGTGAATCCGATTTTTCCAATCGAGTGATCTTAACACATCAATCGTTTTTGCACATGCAGGGCTTTGTCCGTCATAAAACACAAGCAGCCTCAGTGATTTAATGGAACGCTGTTCTCTTTTTTTCGATTCAGCGAGCTTCTTTTTTTCTTGATCGAGATAAATGATTTTTTTCATAAATTGATCGCCTGTCCTTTTCCATCATTTTTTTAGTTCGTTCAAAGGAGATTACAACTAGATTACTATAGTTGCTGGGCCTCTTGTATTGGGAAAAAGCCAACCGTTGTGCGTTATATGAGCCTTTGGATAAGGGCAAAATCATTGATTTCATAGCATATATGAGGTTTTTCAACTAAAAGTGGTTGGGAAAATCGTGGTGCTTTGCGGTTTTCTGCGGTATTTGATAGAATTCTGCGGTTTTCTACATCTTTATGCGGTGGTTTTGTAGGTAAAACGCAAAAACAAGATAAAAAAAGACTACTTCACATTGCGGCGAAGTAGTCTTTTGGTTTATATTTTTGCCAAAACTTCTACTATTTCTTTCTCAATATCTTTCCATAAGTAGCGGTCTGTCGTATAGTGATGTGCGGCTTCTTTCGCAAATACTTGAAAAGCTTCTTCATAATCAGGTGCATCTTTGTCCGGTTTTTTCTCGTCGACAAAGCGCTGCGCTTCTGCTGAGCGAGGTCCCCATTTGCCCACTTCATTCCCGTCCTGATCAATGATGACGATAATCGGAATCGATCTTGCGGTCCCGTTCGTTAAATACTGATCCATCAGGTCTAGATGCTCATCCCGAATGAAATAGCGCGCATCAATGAGTGCTTCATTTGCAATACGCATGAAAATTGGGACATTAACCATCGCATCTCCGCACCAATCCGCTGTGATGACAAGTGCTCTGAGCTTTTTCTTTTGCAGCTTTTGAAGCAGCTCTTTTTCTTTTTGATGAATTGCATACTGGTTGTACACCGTGAGCAGATTTTCCCGGTTTTTCTCCATGTTGTGTACATATATACGTTCAGCTAATCCCTTTGTAAACCATTCATTTAATGTCATATGAACATCCCCCTTACCCTTCAACTTTACCACTTTTGCTATTCTTTTGTCTAAAAAAACCTTCACCTAGTGAAAGGTAAAGGTCTTTTGGTTTATGGACGCCGCTTTCGATTGGGGTCCATCCCAATCAGCTTGGTGACAAGTACCATTGTGACTGGCAGTGACGTATTTTTTTTATACGCTAAATATTTCCCGCGCCATTCAGGCTTATATTTCTGTTTAAATGACCGTAAACCGCTGAAGCTGTACATGTATCTGACATTGTTGAAAATAACACTCGCCAAACGCTCCGTAAGAAAGGACTGATGGAACGTCCCCACATTCGATAAAGGTGCCATTCCCATGTTAAACGATTTGTAGCCTTTTTCTTTCGCCCATTGAAACAGGTGGATAAACAGCGCATCCATCATCCCGTTCGGTGCATCATGCATATGACGCATTAAATCGATGGAAATCTCCCCTTCTTGATACATCGGCATCAATGATACAAAGGAAATGATCTGCCCTTGTTCATCCTTTAGAATCGCAATCGGTGCTTTTTGAAGATAGTCTTCTTGAAAATAACCGAGCGAAAATCCTTTTTCTTTTTTCTTTCCGAGCCAGCTGTCAGAGATCTGTTTTAAGGTTGAGATCAACTCATTTGAAAAGGGAGGTTCCAGCATTTCAAAGGTGTAGCCTTCTCGTTCAAATTTATTCGCCACAGCTCGTAAATTTGATTTTTTCTTACCTGACAGAGTAAACGTTTCTAAATCGACCATGGCTTCTTCCCCAAGCTTAAAGAAGTGAAAGCCTAAGTCATGATAAAGAGCCATCCCTTCTCGTTCTACTTGATAAAAAGCGACGCGGTAGCCGGCTTTTTCTGTCTCCTGTAAAAACTCTTCAAGTACAAGCGGATAAGACGCCTCACGTCCAGATGGATCTCCAAGCACAATGACGCAGCGGCCAATTCGTCCAAACTGAAGCATCGCTTCTCCATCACTTGAGAAAAATAGTTTTTTGTCGCCTAAAAAGCCAAGATGACTGAGGGCATTTCCGCCCTTTTCTTCTAAAAACGTTTTTAGTTTTTCCTCATCTGCTTTTTCTCCAATCGGAAATGCTTTCTTATTAAAAATCAATTTACTAATGAAGAAGAAAAGCGGGACACCGATGAGAGCAATCATGCTTGTCATCGTGATATGCCGTTCATTATGCACCAAGTAATCCTTACTCAAGAAATGTCCGATTTTTGTCCAAATAAAGTTGCCAATCACATTATAATTAAACAGCACGAGTAAATAACCAGCGGCAGCCGTCACAAACTGATACAAGGAATAAGGTGCCTGCTGCTTTACAAATTGATTTCGAAGAGAGAAAAACACAGCCATGATGACTGGCAAAATAAAAATCAGACTGAGGTTAAACCCCTTTAACAAAGTAAACACAAAACCGCCTGCTAAAGAGATCATTGTCAGCACGTACGATCTTTTCGTTCTTTTATACACTTCAATGGACAAAATCATCAGAATGATTCCGAACATTAAAGAAAGACCATTAAATCCTGATAACAGAAAGCGCGGAATGCTGGTAATCACACCTAATCGATCGACTGGAAGCACAACAGATGCCATGATAAGCAAGCCGCTTCCAAAGGTTAAAATCGATAAAGATCCGTACAATAAACGGATTAATAAAGCACGGTGCAAAACAATTAAAACGTTCGTTGTTTCAATGGCAGGTGCCATTTTCGGATTGCCTTCAAGACGTCTAAGCGTCGTTCCCGTTAAATCGTAAGCAGCTAGACAAAGCCCTAAGATAAACGGGAAAATCGAGTACACGAAGCGGTACAAGACGAGCGCCGTCAGCACCATCTCTTTATCAAAACCAATGTATTGCATGCTCAGTAAAAAGATAAGGTCAAACGAACCAAATCCGCCCGGAACCATACTGATTAAACCGCCGATTGACGCAATCGCAAATACACCTAAGACTATTCGGACATCGACATTCATCCCCATAGAGACGACAGCCATGTACATGACAAGTCCAGCTGCCAGCCATTCTAAAAACGATGCCCCGATATAAGCGTAAATTGGATGCTTCAGTCCATTTTCACCGCTCTCGATCGAGCTTTTTCGAATGGATGCCATGACGATATAAATCGGTACAATACAGGCAAAGATAATGACAAATGCCCAAAGCCACGGCTCCTGGCTGATAATACTTTCAACTGGAAGCACCCTGACCAAGATCAAATCACTGAAAATAGATAAGCCCAAAAGGACAGAGGAAGTCAAAAGGGCAATGCCTTTCAGCAATTTTTTCGTATCTGTTATGTACTCCTTATAGAGAAGCGTTCTAAGCCCTGCTCCTGATAGACCGCCAAATCCAAGAACACTGTTAAAGGAGTTCGCAATCCAGGAAATGCGTATCGTTTTCCAGCCGCTGATGGGCATATCAAGGCTTTTTCGTAAAATAAAATCGTATAAGGACATCGATAAAACCGCGACAAGTCCAAGAAAGACAAGAATAAACAAGTCCATTCGGTTCAAGCTGTCAATAATATAAAACGTCTTTTTAATGGAAAGTCCGCTCAGCTCCTGCTTCGCGACAAAAATCAAGACAAGGATAATGACGATCGGAAAAAGCATTTTTAAGATCGTCATACCCGTTTTTTTGTTCCACATGTTTTTCCCAACTTTCTAGGTTGCTTCATTATTTCAACTGAACATTATTATACAACAAATACCACTTGATTCATGCAGTTTAACATTCAAAAGCTTGACGAACCTTTCAATTAGAAGTAAAAATCAGTAATATAAAGAAAAAGAGCCGCTTAAAGGAAGTGAACAAGCGTGGAATATAATATTCATGACACCACCGTATTAAAAGAAGAGATTTTATCTCCAGAAGAAAAAAAGACATGGGTTCTTTATATGAAAGTGCTCACAGCTGCAGGTCTTGGAGATGTTTCTGAATGGATGAAGCTTGATATGAGTATGCCTCAAATGAAGGTGCTCATGCTGCTCAATAACCATGGCTCTCTCAAAGTATCCGAAATCGCTGAAAAAATGGGCGCTTCTTTGTCCAATATGACAGGTCTGCTTGACCGGTTAGAACAGTCTAACTTTGTCGTGCGAAAGCACTCTGAGCGTGACCGGAGAATCATTGTCGTAGAACTGACAGAGGAAGCGAAAAATATTTTCAGAAGTATTTATCAAAAAGGACACGAAAAAATCAAAAATTCCCTGCAGCGGCTCAATGACGAGGAAAAAGAAAAAGTCAATGAAGGCCTTGCTATCTTAGAAAAAGCACTGCGTCCTGAACGCGGTTAAAAGGAAAAAAGACGGTCACTTGGAGTCCGTCTTTTTTGTTTCTTCTACTTGCCGATCTGGGGTGAAAAGATTTTTACGAATCACTTCCCTGTCATCCCATAAAAGATAGGCTAAGCCAATGATGAGGAAAAAAATGCTGATCCACGTACTGCCAGGGAGCACTTCTTCAAGAAGCTGAAATTTACTTACCTCATCATCAAAGCTCGTTCTAAAAAAATGAATCTCAAAAAGAACATATTTCGCTATATAAAACAATCCCGCCATACAGATAAACATGGCGCCGACAATTCTTCTTCCAGACATGCGTTTACTCCTTTAATTCCACTGATTTCTTTTGATTAATTCCGTGATATGGGCAAGGTGATGCTTTGAATGCCAGACGTACATTCCCGTTGCATCATATAAGGACACCGTTTGTTGATCGGCTGGGTGATAATAAGAAGCGTTGAAGTCTTCCTCTGACATTCCCCGCAGTAAAGTGACCCACCTGCGATGCAGACTGCTGATCAAAGGCAGGGATAAACTGATGGGTGCCTTGCTGTCAGGAAGTGAGGCAAATCCCTCCTGATCATATGGACGTATGTCCGGTGTATCTTCTGTGAGAGCAAGCTTGAATCGTAAGTATGCATTCAGATGGCTGTCTGCTACGTGGTGAATGAGCTGACGAACAGTCCATCCTCCCGGCCGATAAGGTGTATCAAGCTGAGCATCTGTCAGCGGTGCGGTCACCGCTTCATACTCTTCGGGGATTGCAGCCAACTGATCCATCCATGCTTCAAGCTGTGCTTTCGTTTTTGTTTCTATCGGTTCATATAAGCCAATCGGATATTGTAATGACGTCATACGCTCTCTCCTCTCTCAAATCCTTCAAGCACAAATTTTCCAATCATCTTTCCTTGCTCAAGTGTTTGATGTGCCTGCTTCAAGTTAGCAGCATTGATCGGACTGAGAACCTTTGTTAAGGTATGCGTTATTTTTCCCTGCTCAAATAACTCACCCGCCTCTGTCAAAAGCTCATGCTGTTTGATCATGTCCGCTGTTTCATACATAGGGCGTGTGAACATGAATTCCCATACAAATGCCGCACTTTTATTTTTGAGTAATTGAATGTCTAGGTTGTGCTGGTTTTCGACAATGGTACAGATCGTGCCTTGCGGTTTGATGGCTTCTGCCATGCCTTTGAAATGTCCATCTGTATCATTTAAGCATAAAATAAAATCCACTTCGCCAATTCCTTTTTCCTCGAGCTGCGCTAAAAGCGGCTGATGATGATCAATGATATGATCGGCACCTAATGACAGACACCACTCTTTTGTTTCTGGTCTTGATGCGGTAGCGATCACAGTTGCCTTCGCTAATTTGGCTAGTTGAATGGCGATAGACCCAACACCGCCTGCACCACCAATGATTAGCAAGGTTGACCCTTCAGCATTCCGCTTCATATGCATCCGGTCAAATAAAGCCTCATAAGCCGTAATTGTTGTAAGGGGCATCGCAGCTGCTTCTGCAAAGGATAGATTGGCAGGCTTTTTCGCCACAATACGTTCATCCACAAGCTGATATTCACTATTCGATCCTTGACGCGTAATATCTCCCGCATAGTAGACGTGATCACCTGGCTGAAACAATGTACACGCTTCGCCCACTTCAACAACCGTACCGCTTGCATCGAAGCCAAGAATTTTCAGTTTTTCTTCCTTCTGATCCTTCGGTGATCTCACCTTTGTATCAACTGGATTCACTGACACAGCCTCTATCTTCACGAGTACATCTCTGCCAGACGCCTTAGGCTTTTCGATCTCCTGATCCATCAGGCTTTGCTCATGCTCAATCGGCAAATACTCCAATAGTCCAACTGCTTTCACTCGCTCGCACTCCCTTTCTCTATTCTTTCTTACCACATTTTATCATAATTTTCTGATGTTTATGGCTGGATCAAACGAGTGATGGCACATTTATAACCTTTTCAGGGCCTTTCGCTCCCTCGCCATGTATGAAGGACGTGCTTTTTGCAAAGAAGGAACATAAGTGAACCAGCTGTTGGATTTAAAAAATAGCTGAACGTAGTAAAACTGGACGTGCTGAAGAAAAACGATGATCAATAGAAAAAGAGTGAATGAGAGTGTAGATAGATCCGCCCTTCCATGTATCCATTCATTGATCAATAGAATGACAAAACTGAGGATGAGGAGCTGTTCAACTCTTTGCACGAGCTGGCTAAAGACATGCCCGCGTTTTGATAAGTCACCAGACTGGTGCTTTCTAATCTTTCTCGATTTGTAGAGCCAAATGGTACTTTCTGTAAGGTTATGAATCATAAAAAGAGAGATGAGGGCCATCAATAAAGGTGACGGGGTATAAAGGACTTGTGCAACGAACGGAAACACTAAAAAATAACAGGCAATCAATGCGTGTCTGACTGATAAGAGAAATAGGTCTTTTTCTATGGATGTTTTCATGTGTTTCACCTCCATATGTACTACGTTTGAATTGCCAAAATGTTCCCCTTCGCTCCTCTCCATTCAATTGAGGTAGAACGCATTCTTTCCTCATGTCATAATAGGGTGTAAATTGGAGAAATTGGAGTGTCCGTATATGATGGTGACGATTGTTCTTTTTTTATTAGCAGGTTTAGCAGAAATTGGCGGCGGCTATTTGGTATGGCTTTGGCTGCGTGAAGCAAAACCTGTCAGCTTCGGGATCGCCGGCAGCCTCATCTTGGTTGTATATGGCATCATTCCAACCTTTCAGCAGTTCCCGACTTTCGGACGGGTTTATGCTGCCTATGGCGGTGTTTTTGTCATTCTTGCTGTGTTTTGGGGCTGGTGGGTCGATCGAAAAACACCTGATCTATATGACTGGATGGGTGCTTTGATCTGTTTGGCTGGAGTCAGTGTGATGTTATTTGCGCCTCGCAATTAATGGACCCATATAAAAAGTGCTGCCACATACGGGCAGCACTTTGCTATGTTATTTGAATGCTTCAACGAGCTCCAGCTGTTTGTAATTCTTTGTTTTTCTCTTTAAAGCGTTCGTTATGAGAGGAAACGTATGCCACTTTTTCAGCTTCTGGTTCGATGTACAGCTTTGCGCTATTCAGTGCATTGACTCCATCAACAAACGTGCCGGCAATTAAGCGAACCTTGCTTTTATGTGTACACAAGTCGCCTACCGCATAGACGCCCGGTAAATTGGTTTCCATTTTTTCATTAACCTCGATCAGTCCCCATTCACCCTGCTTGAGGCCCCATTCTGATAGCACGCTTAAATCGCCTTTCATCCCGTGATTGACAATCACAGCATCTGTTTCTATTCGTTCTTTTTCACCTGTCTCTATGTTTTGAATGGTGACAGCATCAATTTTGTCACCTTGACCATGCAGCTCTGTTAGTTCATGCGGGGTTAAAATTCGTTTGCAAGTTGCCTTCATGTTGGCGACGTTTTTCTCATGTCCGCCAAACATGTCACGGCGATGCACGACGGTGACACTTTCAGCAATCGATGCAAGGGCATTGGCCCAGTCAACCGCTGAGTCGCCGCCTCCAGAAATCACAACCCGCTTCCCTGCAAATGTCTTGAGCTCCTGGACAGTGTAATAAAGGTTTGTCACTTCATAGCGGTCTGCATCCTCGATTTCAAGTTTCCGCTGAACTGGAATGCCGTGACCCATCGCTAATATGAGGGTCTTTGTCAAATGACGATCACCATTTTCAGCCGTCAGTATGATGTGATTATGTTCATCTCGCTCAAATGACGTGATTTTTTGATTCAGTACAATCTCTGGTTCAAATGTTTTCGCCTGTGTTTCCAGCTGCTGTATCAGCTGTTCTCCTCTTGTTGGCGGCAAACCGCCGACATCCCAAATGACCTTTTCTGGATACAGTAGGATTTTTCCGCCAAGGCTTTCGTTGTACTCAAGTACCTTCGTCTTTAAGTCCCGCATCCCACTATAAAAGGCGGTGTACATGCCTGCTGGACCGCCGCCAATAATGGTGACGTCAAACAATTCAAGCTGATCTGTCATTTGAGTCCCTCCAGTTTTCCATCGAATGATCTATTTTTCAGTGATATTGATTCTCATTATCATATGTACCTATTGTAGTCTACTCTAGTGAAGGGAATCAATAGCTTTCTGCAAAAAAAGAACAGGACGAGCGCTCACTCGTCCTGTCATCCATCACACAATGGTTAAACCAAGGTCTTTTAATTCAAGAGAAACAAGTCTTGCAATCGCATCTGCGCCTTCTTTTGTAAAATGCGTGCGATCCTCAATTCCTGTTGACAGCATAAAGTAAGAGGTCGTTTTCTCTATGCCGGAAATTTGATAAAACTGAAGACTTGCGGTATTTAAATCGACGAGAAGAACTTCTTCTTCATCAGCTAATTCTTTCATAGCGGCACAGTAATCAGGAAAATCATTGATAAATTCTCCGTCTTTTTCATGAAAACGGCCGACTGGCGTTAATAAAAGTGGTGTTGCCCCTTTTGCTCTTGCTCCATGAATATATTGAGACAGGTAGCTTTTATACGTCGTGAAAGGATCTGTATGCCGCTCAGGCTTTTCCTTGGAAGCATCATTGTGCCCCATTTGCGTGAAAAGCCAGTCTCCTGGCTGAATGTCAGCCAATATGTCATCAAGGCGTCCTTCTTCAATGAATGTTTTTGAGCTTCTTCCACCAATGGCACGATTCTCGACGTTCACCCCTTGCGCTGTATAGCGGTGTAAAAACTCTCCCCATCCTCCTTGAACAGGACGATCTGGATAAGATGAAACCGTCGAATCACCAGCTAAATAGATGGTTGTCATGTTCATACGCCTCCCTTTTTCATTGAGACAATTTACCCGAGCGATACGGGTATGCTAGTGGTTGCTGAAAAGATATGAAACAATCAGCATCGCTATTTCAATTATTCTCTTTTTATTGATCAAAACCCTGCTTACCGGTAGATGTGAATGTGTTAAATATGCGGCGGAAGTTCTATTTTTGATTCCACTGCTTGATGTAACGCCTGAAGCATGTAGCCAATTCCTTTATATGGAGCCAGCGGATAATTTGCTTTTTGATGAGGCTGTAATAAAGGGTCGATCACTTTTCGATATTTCTTTCCACCTAGTACCACCAGTTCATCATATGCGAAAAGATTTTTTTGATGAAATTGCTGGCTCAGTTCTTCTCGTGTGATCTGCTTAGCATGCGGTGTACCAAAAGCCACATCATAATTTTCATGTATGATATCATCTGCCTTTAAGAACCCGTGCTTTGCTGATAAGATCATCCAGTCTGAAAAGAACGTTTGAGCATAGCTTTTCGTACGCTGATGCAGGGGACTTAAATATACATGGTTCGCTGGCTGGCTCCCTGCTTCTGGATCGACATCCCAAATTTTCTTCGCGCCACATGGAATGATACAAACTCGCTTCACTCGATTTTCTCCTTCCTTTTTCGATAAATCTGATACACGATACAGCCTAGCGCTGTGCCAAGTGTATTTAAGAGAATATCATCAATATCACTGCTTCTTGTAATGATACCAGATTGAGAGAACATCCATTGGAGCAATTCGATCATGGTTGACAGGAGAAAGCCCCCAAGAACCGCCTTTTGCCAGCGCATAGTCCGAAAGGCTTGATATAGAAAAAAACCGAGTGGTACAAATAACAATATGTTGCCTGCTAAGTTTAAAAAGACAAGATTTGGATAGCCGTGATGGTAGGCGTGAAGATTTTGATAAATGGACTGCAACGGCATGAGGTTGACACTCACCTGATCTCTTGGGGCGGAAAAACGATTTGGAAAGACCGTCAAATATAGTAAAACATTCGTATAAATAAACAGACAGGCAAGGACCAATTCTGTTCGCAAATAGATAAAACGATTGTGCTTTTTTGCCTGTCTATATCTCATATGTAAATAGAGCGGGACGAGCAGGAGAAAATAAGCAATGGAAAACATAGCACTGGAAGTCATACAGAGAGCTTCCCCTTTCTCACATGATGATGCTTGACCATATTTACAGCTTATTCAGGCTTGCCCGCATCTATTCATCACTTATTCTCACATTCAATGAAGAGAAAACCATATTGACAAATCGTCATTTTCTCGCTAAACTGAATGACATTCAGTCATTTAAGGTCGGTGATGATATGTCGAAACGAGAAAAGATTATGCTTGCTGCGATTGATGCGTTTAAAGAAAAAGGCATCGAAAAGACGACCATTTCTGATATTGTGAAAGCAGCAGGAGTAGCGCAAGGAACGTTTTATTTATATTTTCCTTCAAAGCTATCCGTCATGCCTGCAATCGCAGAACATCTCATCGCACAGATGGTGCCTGCAATCGAAAAGGAATTCACTCAGCATGCAGATGTCCTCGATCAAGCAGATGCACTTGTTGAATTCATTTTTGCTTTTACAAGACAATACCGTGATGTCCTTGCCCTGACCTACTCAGGCTTAGCCGCCACCGAGCATTTAAAGGAATGGGAAGATATTTATGAGCCGATTTACAAATGGGTCGCTGCTTTTCTAGAAAAAGCAAAGCAGGACAAAAGGGTCCGTGCGAATTTGAACTGTCAATATGCAGCCAAATTTATTATCGGTTTACTCGAATCGTCTGCTGAGCAAATGTACTTGTTTACGGAAACAGATACAGAAGAGGTTCTGATTCAAAAGCGAGAGGTGAAGCAATTTCTTCTTTACGCACTTGGCATAGAGACACCTTAACTTAGTACAGCACTCGCTGTACGCAGCGTGTAGACAAACCCTCGCATTCGGTGTCAGGTCTGCGCTCCGGTGCTCACGAATGTCCAATTCGCTCCGCTCCGGTACTCGCCCTTTCTAGACTGCAAAGGTTTTCTATCACGCTGAAAAGAAGACAAAGGGCTAAAATCAAGTTCATTTTAGCCCTTTGTCGACAATCTGAGTACAGCACTTGCTGTACGCTCTTTTTTGGTTTCAAAATGACGAATCGTCATTTTTAAGTTTTAGGAGGAAATACGATGAAAAAAAGCTGGATGTATGTTGCACTCACTTGTTTATTCGAATTACTTTGGGTGTTTGGTTTAAATAGAGCAGATGCTCTGTGGGAATGGGCGATCATTATCTGCCTGATCCCAGTTGATTTTTACTTTTTAATGAAAGCCTGCGAGAAGCTGCCGACAGGGACCGTGTACGCCGTGTTTGCCGGAGTTGGAACGATAGGGACATCTTTGATGGATTATGCGCTGTTCGGCGGTTCGTTTTCATTAGAAAAGCTCTTATTTATGGGCATTTTAATTCTCGGGATTATTGGACTGAAAGTGTCTGATGGAGATGCCCATGAGCAGAAAGGAGAAGCGGTATAAATGGGCTGGTTTTTTGTACTGTTGGCCTCTGCCTGCGAAATCGGCGGAACCATTGGCCTCAATATGTTTAGTAAGAAAAAGCAAATCACGACAGGCATTTTATTTGTCGGCGGGTTTGCCTTATCCTTTTTGTTTTTATACGCCTCGTTCTCTTCCGTTCAAGTATCCGTTGCCTATACGGTCTGGATTGGTCTTGGAACGGCGGGCTCTGTCTTGTTTAATATGATTTTATTTAAAGAGCCGAAAAACATGATTCGTATACTCAGCTTGCTGCTGATTGTGATTGGTGTGGTTGGGCTGAAGTTGTTTGCGTAATTGAATCACAAGAAAGAAAAAGTTTATGATGGTATTAGCCATACAAAAAGCAATGGAATTGATTTTCCATTGCTTTTTAAGTTAATTTATAAATTTTTCTTGGTACGCTTTAAATTGTTTTTCGTATTTTTGCAACTTTTCCCCATCAACTTTTGAATTTAATTTCGGTTTTCGCTTTCCAATCACCATCACATCTTTATCTACAATAGGACTTGATAAATAGATGTATGGCGCAAAACGATCACACTTCGTATTTGGGAGGGTGACGGATAACCTGGCATATTCTTCTGTCGGGAATTGGTTCGAAATTTCAAGTTCCTTGAGTCCCTCTAATTCCGATATCGGCTCTAAAGACTCGTCCTTCACTTTTATATTTGATAAGCACAGATATGTTAAATTCTTGAGGTATCTTAAAGGTTGAAGAGTATTTATATTTAATGTATTCCAAATCCCGCCTGACAATTGTAGAAATTCTAAACCAGTGTTTTTTTGCAAAGGGGCTATGTCATTCAACTTTGAAAAATCTGTTATGGATAAAGATTTTAAAAACGTGTTTTTTGATATATCCCATAAACTTTGTGCCTTTGTATTCCATTCAAGTGCCAATACCTCAACATCTTTAAGAGAACTGATGATTGATAAATCTTCTACTCTCAGTTCATGCACAAAGAGCATTTTGGGATTAACTAAGCTTAAGATCGTATTGAATTCCTTTTGGTTCACTTTGTAAATCCACAATTTCGTCAGGTTAGAAAAAGATTTCAACCTTTCAATATTTTTTGTTTTTCCTGTGATTAACAACTCAGTGGAATTATTATCTACATCGGCTAAATCATGAACAACTTCTGGTCGTTTATCATGATGAAAAATATATTGGGGGTCTTCTTTTCGCATGCTTTTACCTCCACACCTATAATTAAGGAATAATCTAAATAAATTTTATCAGTATTTTGCAGTCAACACATGATTATCTTTAGCACTTTCTGATATTCCTTTTGAAGAAACAGGGAAAGGATAAAAACTAGATGATCTTCTTTGGTCGCCAATCTTGATTATGACCTCTGTTTTCGATCCATTTTATAAAATCTTTATCATCTAAACATTGGAGACTATCTGCTGGGCAGCGGACTTCTTAGTAGATAATAAAGTTAGTAAAACGTCTATATATATACAAATAAAAGAACTCTAATTCATATACGAATTAGAGTCCTCATGATATAACTGATTTTATTTTTCCACCTTAAAATCGAACCCGCTAATTTATTTCTCGTTTAATGGGTGTCTTGCTGCTCGAGCAAGAGATCCATTGCGTAAATCGATTCGCCCTTCTCATCCAATAAAAAGTACACAATCAAAGGCTCTCCAAAAGCTGCTGTCTGCTGCGTGAACAAAACACAGGTGAATTTTTCAATACCAATTGGCAGCTTTCTTTTTAATAAAGGGTGAAGAATAGGCGAAGCCCGAATTGTATCTACATCAACTTCCCAACGTTCGTTTTTTAAAGTTGGATAATGCTCTGATAACAATTGGTGTAACATATCGGTCGTGAGCGCTGCTTTTCTATTGCATCCATCATTTATTATGTTGGTGTTATACATCCGATGGCTGCTCACCCTTTGAAGCGTTGATTCGTATTCCTTTTAAGACAAATCGTTTCTGACCATCAAGTGTACAAGTGATCAATGTCAGTTCATTTTTCCCGCGATCCTTTAGTACATCCACATCCGTCGGTTCAATCGTAGCTGAGCTGACAATTTTATATTCGTATGTTTCAGCTTGATGATGTAAGACAACTTTTTCTCCTTTAGGTACCTCTGGCAGCTGCCGGAAAAGCCGGTCACCTCTATACCCTCTATGCCCTGCAATCGTGAAATTCCCTTCACCTGGCATTTGATGAGATTTAATTTGAGTCAGTGCTATACCTAAATTTTCTTTTGTTGTAACAGGAAGTACTTTTTCGTTTAAATCAATTGACGGGATCTCTAGCTCCATCACATCTCGCAGGTCTTCTTCTGACACAGTTAAATGTGGTATAGAAGAAAGGGCATCACTTTCATTTTCTTTAATCATCTTTAATGCCTGTTCCATTGCTGCTGTCTCTTGTGAAGTTCGCCACTCATATAGAAAAGGAACGGAGATGAGCATCAGCCCCGTGACCACCAAAAAGCTGCCTAATAAGGTTCTTTTTTTCATCAATACACTCGTTCCTTCCTTTTACTGAATGGTTCTTCTTCTGACAACAAGAAGAACAGTTCCAGAAGCTACTAGTAAAATCCCTGCATACATCAAATAACGCAGCCATTCTTCACCAGTCTTTGGCAGCTCACCGTTTGAGTCATGAGGCGGATGCTGATCCCCTTTATCTGAGGCTGGCGGATTCGTGTGGTCCTCTTCATTCTTCACTGGTGCATTTTTCACAATCATTGTCTTGATCTCCACTTCGCCCATTTGAATTGTAAAAGCGAGCGGTTTCTTTAAAGCTACATAACCATCCGGTGCTTTCGTCTCTGTGAGTAGATACTCTCCAGGTTTAAGCCCTTTGACAATGGCTTCTCCGTCTTTTCCTGTTGTCACAGATTTTATGGTTTTCCCGGCTTTTGTACGAATGTCAAAGGATGCCCCTTTTAAGGTTCTATCTGTCTGCTGGTCTACCTTTATGATATGCAGACTTCCTAAGATCAAGTGATTCTTCGCTGTTAATTGAAGCGGCTTCTGCTGATTTTTCTCAATTGTGAACAGGATCGGCTTATCATCCAATTGATAGCCATGAGGTGCTTTCGTTTCAACGAATTGATATTGTCCCGGTTTTAAATCATTGATGTGAAGCTTTCCTTTTTGGTCTGTTACAAGTGATTTCTTCAACGTTTTTCCTTCTTTACTCAGAAGAGCAAATTCTGCATTTTCCAGCGTGTGTCCTTCATCATCCACTTTGGTCAGTTCCACTGCTCCCGGCGTTAGCTTGTTAATCATTTCTACTTTGGCTGGTTTGTCTTGACCTAAACGAATCGTAAATGAGACAGGTGTCTGATCCAATTCATAGCCGGCAATGCTTGCTGTTTCGACAAATCGATAGGTTCCTGGCTTCAGTTGACCGACTGTCAGTTGACCGTTTTTGTCTGTCTTTAAGTCTTTCTTTATACGTTGATCGTGCTCATCAAGCAGATCGAAGGTCACTCCATTGAGTAACTGACCATCTTCTCCTTTTTTCTGAAGCTGCACAGCACTTGTCGTCCGAATATTTTCTTTTGTCACTTTCACCAGTTGTTTTGGGTTGAAATCAATTTTAAATTCTACTGGTTCTGCATCTAGTTTATGTCCAAAAGGAGCCTTCGTTTCAACCAATTGGTAAGCGCCTGGTTTCAAATCGTTGACAGTGATGATGCCTTTCTCGTTGGTTGTTAAACCTGACATCAATTCTTTTCCATCGTCATTAAAAAGGGTAAATTCTGCTCCTTTCAATCTTTCTTTTTCTTCCCCTATTTTTGTGAGTTCTACAGAACCTTTCTTGAGCTGATTGATTGCCTTCACTTGAATCAACTCTTTTTGACCTAATTCAACTTCAAAGACAAGTGGTTTCGTACTCAATTCATAGCCTTCAAGACTCTTTCTTTCAACAAATTGATAGGTTCCAGGTTTTAAACCTGTGAAGGTGATCTTTCCATCCTGATTGGTTGTGATTCCTTCTCCTCCTGCCACTATCTTTCCTTTATCATCAGATAGATCAAAGACAACCCCTTCTAATGATTTCCCATCTTCGCCTTTTTTGTGTAACAGCACTCCGCCTGTAGTGCGGTTATTTTCTTTTGTCACACTGACCAGCTTCTCAGGGTTAAATGGAATAGCAAAAGTGACAGGTGTTTCGTCAAGTTCGTGACCGAATGGCGCCTTCGTTTCAACAAACTGATACGTTCCAGGCTTCAGATCGTTGACGATGATTTTCCCGTTCTGATCAGTGACAAGACCTGTTTTTATCTCTTTTCCATTTGCATCTACAAGCTTAAATTCTGCTCCTTCAAGCACATCATCCTTTTCACCGAGCTTCGTGAGCTGGACATCTCCAGTTTTAAGATCATTGATCACTTTGATCTCTGCTGGTGTTTTTTGTGCGACTTCGATGGTAAAAGGATATGGTTTATTATTCTTTTGGTAACCATCAACACTCTCTGTCTCCACGAGCTGATATTTGCCCGGTTTGAGATTATCGACCAAAAGCTTCCCATCTTCATCTGTTGTCAAATCTTTACGCACAACTTCGTCATTTTGATTCCTGACTTCAAATCGAACACCTTGAAGCTTCTTGCCATCTTCCCCTTCTTTCATCACTTCTAATGCACTTGTTTCATATAGGTTCTTTTGTGAAATGACGACTGGTTCCTTTGGATCAAGTGGTACTTCAAATTTGATTGGCGTTTCATCTAATACATAACCATCTGGTGCTTTTGTTTCAATGAGCTGATACGTACCTGGCCTTAGTTCGTTTATCGTGATCTTGCCATTTTCTCCTGTGACAAGCGAATCTTTTAACTCATGCCCGTCTTGATCTAAGAGCTTGAACTGTGCACCTTCTAGTCTCTCTCCGCCTTCACCTATTTTGCTCAATTCTGCAGAGCCTTTGATGATGTCATTTACTGCGGTGACAGTCGTTGTTTCTGTTTGATTTTCTTTAATGGTGAACGGCCATTTTTGCTGATTTAATTGATAACCTTTCGGTGCGTTTGTCTCAACAAAATAATAGGAACCTGGCTCAAGATGTTTGAAAAGGATTTCTCCTTTTTCGTCTGTTTTCAAATCGGTTTGGACGGTCTCTCCAGATTCATTTTTCAGTTCAAATTCTGCATTCTCTAATGCTGCACCCGTCTCTTTGTCTTTTTTCGTTAACTTGACATGCTGGCGGATTTCTTGGTTCTGCACCGTCATGCTATTTCCTGTTTTCGCTTGATCTCCTGATTCGTAAGGCTGATCAAGCGTGACATGGATCGGTTCCTTCGTTTTAATATAACCATCAGGTGCTTTCTCTTCTGTCACGATATAATCACCATACAGAAGACGATCAAATCGAAGAGCTCCTTCTTCATCTGTTGTCTTTGTACCAATGACGATACCACTCGCAGCATCTGTCAGAGAAAAACTTGCTCCTTTTAGCGCTTTTCCAGTACTCGCATCTACCTTTTTAACGGTTAAAGCACCAATCGATCCTGTGCCATCTCCCATGCCAGCGGTGCGTTTCACCACAATTGAAGCTTCAGATTCCTTTTTGATCTCTTTTACATTTTCACCTCTAAACGTTACTTCGTTTTGAAGTGTACTTCCCACTTTATCTAAAATGAGAGATTGGTATTCTAAAATATATGGTCTTGTTATTTCTTCTTTAAATTTAATTTGAAAAGAATCTGGGTCGAATTCAAGGTCTAGTTCATAATCCTTCCCTTTTTCCAGCTCTTCTCCTTTTGTCACTTGCCCCTTTTCATCTACTGTCGTCGAATAGAGATGAAATGAGTTTTCTATTATGGCTTGGTTACTGCTTGGATGGTCTATAATCGTCGCATCTTGAACTGTTGATTGACCAAAGTTGATATTCAGTTTCCAATCAATGACTTTTCCTTGCTGATTTCCTGATTTGCTCGTGTATTTCCCCCCATTTGGAATGGACACCACAGCATTCACATCTGATTCTTTTGTCTGTCCATCATAAAGGGTCGCTTTATTATCGTAGGTTTTCTGTACTAAATCCATTCCTTCAACACTTGTTTGATACGTGATTTTGTATGGGGAATCAATGGCTTTTTTGAAAGTCACTTCGAAGCCTGTTTCTCCCTTTTCATTTTCAAGGAATTTGATGTCATAATGTTCTTTCGCTAATACCTCTTTTTCTTCCGCACCATTTTCCCCGCCTTGTAAATCAAGCGAGTAGACGGTGATTGAATCTTTAAGCAAACGCTGATTTCCTTGAATGAAATCCTCGATTTTCGCCTCTTCTAAATGTTTCAAGTTATAGTTCACACCGATATTCCATGTGATTTCTTTTTTCTTTGCATTATAAGTTCCGTTTTTGAAACCATTTGACTGCGTGTATGTGTCAGGCGTGAAGACAGATTGATTTTCTTTCGTCAAATCCTTGCCATCTTCATTTACCCATTCGAGCTTTACATGATTACGCAAGTTCTTTTGATCTTTATCTGCTCTTTTTTCATAATCAAAAGACGTTGTATATGTGACGGTATGTTCTGTCTTTATTTCTTTCGTAAATTGAATATCAAATCCATTTGCATGTTCAACGATTTGATAATCTGTGCCTTCTTCAAGCACTGTATTACCTGTCGTCACTTTTAAACTATCTTTTTGCAGCGTCAATCCTTCGTTTGTAAACGTATCTTTTAATATCACATTGTTCATCGTTTGTTGATCTTTGTTGAAGGTGATACGCCATGGAATGGTCTTGGTCTTGTAATTCGGTGTTCCATGATTTTTCGTTAGGATTTGCTGGTCAATTCTTTGCTTCCCTTGTTTGCTCTCTTTGCCAGCTGTTACCGTATTGATAATCTCTTCAGCTTCAAAAATCCGCTCGGTTGCTTTTGTTTGATAGGTGATGAGATAAGCTGATTGAATATCTTGATTGAATTGCAAGGTAAACCCGTTTTGTTCATCCTTTTTTTGAGGTTGAACCACGTAATTTTCAAACGCTTTTGTTCCAGCTTCGTTGCCATTTTGATCAATTGTGACTTCTTTGACTTGAATGGAATCAGATATCAGCGCCTGTGTGCCGTTAAAGAAGTCTTCTAACAAAGCGTCCTTTTCAGCAATTTTTTTTTCGTTATAGTTATAACGAATTTCCCATGTAATTGTTTGTGTGACTGGGTCGTATTGCGCGGCTTTTTTATTTAAAGGACTGCCTCTTGTCACATTCACTGTTCCTTCTGCTGAACTGATCACTTTATCACCAGAAACAAGGGATGCTTTATTACGAAATGCAGATTGATCCTGATTTGTAATATCCGTTTCATACATTAAACGGTAAGCTAGATGCACGTCATCTTTAAATTCAATCGTGAAATCTTGACCATCTGCTGTTTGGCCGATTGTGTAGTGGTTTTCGTCAAGCAGCTGACCAATCGATGTTTCCCCATTTAGCTTTGTATCAATACGATAAAGCTTGATTGAATCTTTTTTCAATGCCTGACCTTCTTGAATCGGATCTAACAGTTTCGCTTGTTTCACATCTTCTAAATCCATATTAAAATCTACTGTCCATTGAATGGTTTCAGCATTGTAAGAACGATTTGGTTCTCCCTTTTTAGAGACGTTTGGGCCATTTGGAATGTATTGAATCGGGATTGATATTTTATCCTTTCCTTCAATCGGGGTAATGACCACTTCTTTTTCTTCAGTAATGACAGTTTTTTTATCTAATTGCGTCCACACTTGAAGTGTTCCATGAATATTTGAATATTGTTTAATAAAATCAGTGAACTCGATGGAGGCATTTCCGCTTTCATCTACAGAAAAATAACCAATGGTTGCCTGATTAAATTTCATCTCAAGACGATCGATTTTTTCATAAATCACTAATTCCTCTGGAACCTTGAAATGGAATTCATCCCCGCCATTATAGCTATGACCGTTCGGAATGGCCCACTCATAGTTAATGGAAATCAGCGAGTTAATATCAGGCTTTTCAACTGAATTTCCTTCCTGATCTTCAAATATTAATTTCGCATCAGTGAGGAGATTTTCTTGTATCTGCATTTGTTTTGAAACACTTTGCAGCCCTGCACGCTTAGACACGCTCACTTTGTTTTTTAGTAATTCATCTTCATCGTTTTGTTTCGTTTGAGCGGCTTCTTGATTGTTAGAAGCTTTATCTTTCTCAGATGAGATTGAGTCATCTTTTGGAAGGCTTTCTTCACCCTCATTTTGCTTTGTTTTCTCTTCTTGCTGAGTTATACTGGTGACATCGATGTCAATTGATCCTTCTAAATTTGGATCGATCTCAACATCTTCTTTAAATTTCACCGTCACTTCATTTTGTTTTGAAACGGTATACTCGCCAACAGGTATGTCACCCACAGTAATGGGTTCCTTCTGCTCCTTCTCTACCTGGATGGCTGAAGGAAGAGTGAGAACATACGGATATTGTTTTTTTAGATCAATTCCTTTTATAGACCAATGCACAGTGGCCTTTCTTACTTGCTGATCTTCCATGCTTGATAACTTATTGCCTTCGCTATCAGCAAATTCAATATCCCCATAAATGTTTTCTTGAATTTCTTTTGCTTGTGCCCCTGCTAAAGGCAAGACTCCTAATATACTAGACTGTATGACTAGCACTGTAATGAGTGCCAGCGACAATATTCTTTTCAATACATCCACCCTTTTCTAAAATTAATTTTCAACAACGATAAAAAAATCATTAGTATACTGTCAGATCAATCACTCCGCTTCTGATCAATATTTTCTAAAAATGGCACCTTAAGACCCTATGAATAAAATGAGTTGATCAATCATGAGCTTGAAAGGTCATCATGAGTAGTGGATTGAGTAACTGGATTGGGGTCTATAGAAATGGGGAATAGTGAGAGGATCGTGAAAAGATTAAATGTGAATTTTTATATTTATACTGGAATGAACAATAAATGATGTGTACATGCATATATAAGCATGTATTCACATATGGTTCGTTCATATGAAACAAGCATGTATCATATCGTATGTAAGGTGCGTCAGTTCAGCATTATATAAATCGCCTTCCTTTCTACTCCCTTTCATATGGTAATCAAAAAGCTGCTGCGTTTTATTCTTACATTTACCGTTTCATCAGCAAAAAAATAAACTTAAATATCTAAAATGATCCATTTTTATAGGATTCATGGCTTACTTATCACCTTTTAAAAGAAATATATGGAGAATCAGGGAATAACATTTGTTTTCGTCTAATTTTTTTCTCTTTTATCATGAAAAGTGAAGACAAAACGATTTAGCCTAAACATTAAAATCATTTTATGCCTATTTAGAAAATCAAATGTTCTTTAAGTGAACTTCATCATATAGAGGCAAGCCAAGGAAAGGAGTTAGTTGTTTAATGGAGCTCATTGATAATAAATCAAAGAGATGGATAAAAATTTTAAAACTGCTTGTATCAAAAGATAAGTGGTGGAGCCTTCAAGAGATATCGAATGAAAATATCGGCTCGGTTCGTGCGATTCAAAGCGATTTAGAACAAATGAAGTCGTTCCAAACAGAGAACGGAGAGCCGTTAATCCACATAAAGCCAAGACAAGGCATATCCATTTGTTATACACAGACGATACGAGTCGACTACTATATCAAAGAAATTCTAAAAGATACGATTGAAATTCGATTGATTGACGGCGTTTTCTTTGAACAAAACAGGTCTTTCTATGAATGGATGGACACGCTGAATATCAGTAGATCCACATTGTATAACACCATTCATAAAATCAATTCGCTTCTTATCTCGTATGACATTGAGTTACGACCAGATAGTATGCAGTTCCATGGAAATGAGAAGGAGATTCGTCAATTTTTTGTGGAATTTTTGTTTGAAGTGTATGGAAGCAGGCTTTGGCCATTCGAAGATATTCAAAAGCAAGATGCAGTTGATTTTTTACAAAAGCTATTTCAGGTGCTCGAAGTCAATCTTCCTGATGTGGCTATAGATAAATTTTGCCTATGGCTCGCCGTTTCCATACACCGAGTGAGGAAAAATTTTACCATACGACGCAATTATAGGTACTCAATGGATCAGGAAAAACAAACATCTACAGCTAAAGGTATCTATAAACAAATCAAAAACTTAGAAGAACACGTTTGCCAAATGACAAAGGACACTTTTGGTGTTACTTTGGATCGTCACGAATTTGTCTTTTTACTATTGATTGAACCAGCTATTGGCCATTATAAATCAATTGAAACTGTCGAAGAAAAATTGACGTTCTTTCAATCGCATACACCACACCTCTTCGAAGCCATTCATTCCTTTATCAATCAATTGGAGTTGATTTTTCATCAAGAGGTGGCTAATCGCAAGGCGATGACACTGATTCTGCTCCAATATTATGTGTATTCTAGGGAAATTACCGTAAGAGATGGATTCCTTTTCAAAAAGAAATCGAGGTATTTATCAGAGGTAAAAAAACAGCTTCCTTACTTCTATTCGAGGATTACTCATATCATCCAAGAGTTAAAAACAGACGATATACTTGCTTCTTTTGTGAAAAATGAACGAGAATTGATTCGTATCATTACTTCTAACTGGAGGGGGCTTGTTCATTTGGAAATGGATCGGAGAAACGTGTTGAACATTTTTGTCATTTCAACATTAGGTTATAATCATAGTTTGTTTATTGCGGATTTAATTAAATTAAGATTGCCTCCTCTCATTCATATTTTCACAAGTCCAGAAAATACATTAAATGAACTGACAATGGATCAACTTGGGATTGATATGGTTGTGACCGATACTGAGCTTCCTAATCAATTAGGACGGTCTACGCTGCTGATCAGCTCTTTTCCAACAAAGAAAGAAGTGGACAACTTGCACTCAAGATTGGTTGATATGACAAACTAATATTCACAAGAAAAGCTGCTGAGGAGCTCTCTCAAGCAGCTTTTTTGCTTCTGTATTAATGAAGCGCTATTTGTTCATTCATCAAATCAATGGCGTAAAGCGATTGCTCATATTCATCTAATAAAAGGTAGACTTTGAGCGGTGCAGCGGTTTGATCTGTCTGCTGCGTGAATAGGACACAAGTGAATTTTTCGATTCCTTCTGGCAGCTTGCTTTTCAGAAAAGGATGAAGAATAGGAGAGATTCGAAGGGTATCAACATCTTTTAGCCAAAGCTCATCTTGTAACGCAGGATAATGGTCAACCAAAAACTGACGAAACACTTCCAATGTACTCAAGTTAGATATCCTCACTTTCTTCTATTTATAGCTTTAAGCTTACCTAAAACAAACATGTTCAACTCATCCTATGATCTTAGTCCGCCTATTTTCGCTACTACTAGAGACATGATTTCATTTTTCTTCTAAAAGATTTGTAGATCAACTTTACTGCAATGGGTTTTCAATATGTATGACGTATACTATATGAAATACGAATTCCAACCGATGGACCTATGATCATATTCTTATCTGTTTCTTTCGTGATGAATCGACAACTTCCTTCTACAAAATTCCATTTTTATTCTAAAAAGAGGAAAATGGAACAAAAAAGAACAGCTGCTCACTGTTCTTTTAGAAGTTATGAAAGGTCTGTCAAAGAGAATACTTCGCCGCTCACTGCATCAACGCCATCATGACAGTCAAGCTTGCCGCATAAAACATATTGTTTTTGCACATCGTCATAGACGTAGATGGGTGTAAGTTCGAGGCGTTCTTTCAATGTTTCAAAGGCTTCTTTCTGAGACATGGTGATTTCACTAGCTGATTGAGATGGATTGAGTATCCCGCATACTTGAAACATCTCTTTTTTATCTATGTAATTAATGGCTTCAAAAGTGCTGGCATCAATGAAGACCTTGATCTTATCCATAAAACCACAGCCTTCTTGCTCATTCGTTTTTAATATCGCTTCGATGTAGCCATGATCGCGGTGGAGTGTTTTTAGCACCCACTTCCCTGTATCCTTTGAATATTTTTGCGCCAAAAAGGTTCGAACCGCTTTGATACAATCAGCCTGCTCTTCTTTTGAGATCGGGAATGTATCCGGCGAAGGCTCCAGTGAGAAGGCTTGTTCAGCAGTAATGTCCTCGTTTATATCGATTTCCTTTTTTTCAAAAGCTTTGTTTGACGGTTCATTCCACTCCATGACCTGATTCATGTGGATACAATGCGTTTCTTCACGCCCAATTTCAAACGGTATCGTTCCTGTTCCATCGTTCTTGATATAAATTTCTTCTAACGCATATATAGGGCGGATTCGATTCTGCTCGAAGGATGGCCAATCAAACCGCTGCACTTGCTGCTGAGCTAAATTCTCGATCCTATCAATGGAAAGCACATATTCTTCAGTTCTTAGTCGTTCTTTTGCCATAAATGGCCCTCGATGTATATAGTGAATGAGCTGCCCATGTTCATCCCATTTCACTTCGATTCTGCCTGAAGGCGTCACTTTCACACCATCTATTGCTTCTTCGAAAAAAAGTTCCCCTTTCTCCTTTTGATGCATATGAAAATGCTCACCATAGACCAACCCTGTTTCTTGTTCGATCCATTGAATGACATGAGCTGGATAAGGCCTCTTAAATGTGACACCATTCTTCGCGAAGGTTTTGTCCATGACAAAAATGACCGTTTCAATCTGGCCTGTATTTAAGTTCACGTCAATCACAGCTGTGCCGTCCGGGTTTAGATCATCGTCCTCGGGTTCAGCTTCATGAGAGGGGAACCATTCCATATTCAATGTATAAACCGTTTCATTGAACATATTGACGTAGCGATGAAAACTGTGTCTTTTTAAATAGTAAAGATCTAAACCAAATTTCGCCTTTGTCTGATCGATCAGTTGTTGAATGTTTGCATTCATTTGTTTCACCTCAAAATTCTGTTTTATGGAAGAAGAAAAATGACGATAAAGATGAAAATGATGATTACAGTTAAGAACCCTAAAGCTATTGCCATTATATTTGACTCTTTTGTATAGCCTGTTAATTCGCCTTCAGTCGACCGGTCAATTTTTCTAAAGCGAAAAAGCATGCTTATATTGATAATGGCTAGAGCCATAACAAATAAGAAAATGAGAAAATTAGGTTCTATATGAAAAAATGGATCTTGCATCGTTTGAAAACTAAATGATTGGAAGAACATTAGCCCGCTCAATATCAATTTCCAAATATTCTCCACTCTTTGTTCTTTCTCCCACTCTTTTCCCAATTTCTCTTTTTCATAAATGGCTACCTGCTCAAATATGGGAATGATAGACTTTGTTGATCCTTTTTTAATCAAGCCGTAAATACCTTGAAGGAGCATGAAGATTCCTAAACAAAGAAAGAAATATGTAAATTGAATTTCAACATTTTGAATCAAAATAAAAAAAATCAAGATCACCATGCCGAATAGTAAATTAGAGGTAACTACTTGTTTCGATCTCATCTTTTTCAGGGCAGCTTGTTCCATGCAATACTCCTCTCCGTTTTAAAGGTTCCTGTTGAGCGCTCTATCTCTATTACGGTTTTAACGAAAAAATGTTTCAATATTTTCCCTTTCTACTGTCAATTCGGCTTTTTTCGCAAATGAAAAGACGCCCATCATTCAATGAACGTCTGATCCTTCTTCATAAAATCATCACATCATATCTGAGCAGCCGATCTGTCTTTGATTTGCTTAGCAGCCATGTGTTTAAAGTCCTCAATAGACAGCTTTTTTGACGTCTTTTCTCCGTGCTGTCTAATATTTAGTGTGTTGTCTTCCATTTCTTTATCGCCGATGACCGCGATATAAGGGATTTTTTGCATTTGTGCTTCTCTCATTTTATAGCCAAGTTTTTCATTCCGCTCATCGATTGTGGCTCTTATTCCTATACTTCTTAATTGCTGCTGCACCTCTAAGCAGTGATCAAGGTGAACAGTTGAGACAGGGATGATTTGCACTTGTACCGGTGCTAGCCATAATGGGAAAGCGCCTGCAAAATGCTCGATGAGAATACCTAGGAAACGATCTAGAGAACCAAAAATGGCACTGTGAATCACAACTGGCCGAACCTTTTCATTTTTTTCGTTGATATATGTTAAACCAAATTTCTCTGGCATTTGGAAATCCAGCTGAATTGTGGCGCACTGATGGCTCCGCTGCAAGGCATCTTTAATATGAAAATCGATCTTTGGACCATAAAATGCGCCATCTCCTTCATTCAGCTGGTAGTCGACCTTTAGACGATCAAGCACATTTTTTAGTGCTGTTTCGGATATATCCCAAATGGCGTCATCCCCTAAGGCTTTTTCTGGACGAGTGGATAGCTCGACTGAATACTCAAATCCAAATGTCCGATACACATGATCAACTAATTGGAAAATTCGTTTGATTTCAGCTTCGATTTGATCTTCTCTTAAAAAAATATGGGCATCATCTTGGCAAAATGTTCTGACCCTGAACAATCCGTTTAACGCTCCGCTAAATTCATGACGATGCACCTGACCAAACTCAGCCATTCTGATCGGGAGGTCTCTGTATGAATATAAGCTGTTTTTGAACATAAGCATATGCCCTGGACAGTTCATCGGTTTTAAAGCAAAGCTTGTATGGTCTACTTCTGAGAAATACATATTTTCATGATAATGATCCCAGTGCCCTGACTTTTCCCAAAGCTCTTGGTTCATCATAAACGGTGTACTCACTTCTTCATATTGCGCTTTGCCTCGCACTTCTCTTGAAAAGGCCATTAATTCATTTCTGACAATCTGTCCTTTTGGTAAATAAAACGGCATACCTGGCGCTTCTTCTGAAAACATAAAGAGGGATAGCTGTTTCCCTAATTTCCGGTGATCACGTTTATTTGCTTCTTCCATGAAATGAAGATACTCAGCGAGATGCTTTGGGTGTTGAAACGCCACACCATACACTCGCTGCAAGACATCCTGATGACTGTCTCCCCGCCAATAAGCCCCTGCAACACGTGTTAGTTTAAATGACTTTACGTACCCTGTAGAAGGTACATGCGGCCCGCGGCATAAATCTACAAATTCTCCTTGCTGATAAACTGTGATGGCTTCTTGAGAGGGTAAATCTTTTAAAATATCCAGCTTATATGGATCATGTGCAAACAGCGCTTCAGCTTCTTTGTAAGAGACTTCCTTTCTTTGGATAGGATGATTCTCATTTATGATGTTTTTCATCTCTTTTTCAATTTCTGCTAAATCCTCTACGCTTAATGATTGATTGAGCTTCATATCATAGTAAAATCGGTTTTCAATGACCGGTCCGATCCCCAGTGTGACATTGTTATATAACCTTTTCACAGCCTGGGCTAATACGTGGGCAGATGTATGGCGCATCACTTCAAGCCCTTCTTTTGAATCTAGTGTGACAATAGACAGCCGAACATCGCTGTATAGCTGCTCACTTAAATCAACCATTTGATCATTGACCTTACCTGCCACTGCTTTTTTTCTTAAGCTCGGACTAATATGGGAGGCAACATCTGCGACAGTCGTACCTGCGGGAAACTCCTTTATCTTTCCATCCGGAAATTGAATCTTCACCATGTTTTCTCTCATAACCGACACACCTTTCCTATTTTTTGAAATAAAAAAACACATCCATCCCGCGTAAAGGGACGAATGTGTAATCCGTGGTTCCACCCAAATTCCCATAATGCGTATTCGCTTTATGGCTCTGGTGCCGTAACGTGGCATTGACGGTATTGGATACTGCAATTTTCCCCAATACAGCTCAAAGGTGGTAAGACCGCTTTTCTGCGTTAGGAAGATTTCAGCGTGACTTCCCTCTCTGGTAACCGTAAAAGCTGCTCATGTCCTTTTCAAAGCAATGATCCTATATGAGTGTACAAAAAAAAACACCCATCCCTCATAAAGGGACGAATGTGATATCCGTGGTTCCACCCAAATTCCCATAATGCGTATTCGCTTTATGGCTCTGGTGCCGTAACGTGGCGTAAACGATATTGGATACTGTGATTTCCCCAATACAGCTCAAAGGTGGTAAGACAACTTTTCTGTGTTAGGAAGATTTCAGCGTCACTTCCCTCTCTGGTAACCAGTAAAAAATTGCTCATGTCCTTTTCTTCGCTTTTAATTTCTCCATATCTTACATGATGATGATGGATTGTGTAAAGGATTATTTTGTACAGTGATAAGAAAATTCATTCTTTAAATGTAATATTGCGCGTATTCACTTGGGCTGTATTCAATTTGAAACGCAGGAGATAAGGCTCGTTTCACTTCTTCAGTGATACGCTCTCCTTCTTGATTGAACTTCCTTTCCATGTCTACGCCATTTGGCAGCAAATCATCGGTTTCTTCGTCAAACCAGCGGCCATACTGTATGTTCCAATTCCATATCTTTGAGAAAAGAGTATCACTCATTGGTACATCATCTCTTTCTAAATGACATTCGCAATACCCACACTGAAAAGGTTCACCGTAATCTCCTTCAATTTTCACAAAGGGATGATCCTTAAACTCTCGACAGCACACCCATTTTTTGAAGTGCTGACCGAACTCTGTCAGTTTAAACGAGTAATAACGCATGGAAGTTCGTTTTCCTTTCATGTCAAAAATCCCTTGATCAATTAATGTCTTCAGTCGATATTCAATAAAATCATCGCCGATATACTGATCTAAATGACCAATGACTTCTCCTATTAAGCGTGGAGTTACGATGTACTCCTCTTCTGGCGCGGACTGATGAAGCCGCTTAGCCATTTTCACTAAATAAGCATCAAATTCATCTTCTGGTACGCTGATCGTTTGTCCTTTTTGCCATATCCGCAGCGTATGATTTTCTTTAGCAAATGAAAGCCAATCATTTTGTAATCTTTCTCTTTCTTCTGTTGACACTGGGTGAATATGCTCTTTACTTCTGTACAAAACCTTCAATTTTTCAGATGTGATTTCCCCGGAATGTCGAATATCCATTCTTCTTGTATTAGTATTGAACAGCTGATCAAATGCTGTCGTTGTATTGATTACTGACAATTCTATGCTTTTCTCTTTTAATAAATAGACGGCATATCGCAAGCCAATTTGCTCATGGGCATTACTTCCTGTCCAGAGAAGTATACGACTGCCAGCTTTTATTTCTTTTATTTGCTGAAGCATTCTGTGCTGATCGTTGACCATGTCGTCAAAATAGCCATATTCATTTGACATCACGTTACGCAGCCACTCTATACGGTTCGCTTGTCCTTCATCTTCGTGTAAATGTAGAAGTGGTCCAATCGAATAAATATCATCAAAAGCGATGATATCATCTATTTGATCTTGCTTCATTTCACGTACTGCTTGTTTTAAACTACCGGCAGCTGCCGCCCCAAATATGATATGTATCATTATTCGTCTCCCTTTATCTTACAGTTTATTTCATCTTCACCTATTCATGGTTCTTGCGTCAATTCTATTGAGTCAATTTCATTCAAAAGTATGACAAGGAGATCAGGTATTTACAGAAGTAATAAAGCAGAACTAAAGAGATAAGAATTTTTATAAAAAAACCCTACGAAACTGGGCCAAGGAACTACCCGAAAGAAGTAGTTCCCACAATACAAAACTGAATATGTTACCTTCCTTGCTCCATCACCTTCAAACTCTTCTGCTGAGAGATTCGGTCAAACGCCACCATCAAGATGGTCATGAGTAAAGCAAGAAGAACCGTTCCAGCGCTGATCCAGCTCAGGTGCAGTATAGATGTCCTGCTCAATACAAGCCCTCCTAACCCCGAGCCTAAAGCAAAACCGAATTGAATAAACGATGTATTGACACTTAATGCGATATCAGGAGATTTGGGTACAAGTGTGACGAGATACAGCTGCTGAGCTGGCGATGTGCTCCATGTAGCAATCATCCATATCATGATCACCGCCACCATGACCACGAGATTCCCTGTCACAAATGCCAGCAGCATCAGCATGATGATTTGTAGAATAATTCCGGAGAAAATCGTGAATGTTGGGCCTTTTTTATCTGCTGCAACCCCTCCAAGACTGGAGCCCAAAAAGCTGCATATTCCCGCTAGTAATAAAATACCACTGATTTCTGTGATGCTAAGGTTTGCTGATTCTTGCAGGAAGGGCGTTAAATAGGTAAATAAAGTGGAATATCCGCCTACATAAAAGAGTGTCACTGCCACTGCAAGCAAAATTCTCTTATCTTTTAATATCGATAATTGCATACCTAGCGTCACCGGTTCTTGTTCTTTTATAGAAGGGATGCGCCTATACACAACTATCATCGGAATGAGCGTGATCAATCCAATGGCTGCAAATAATGCTTTCCATCCAATCATGCTGCTTAGAAATGTCCCGATTGGCACACCTAAAACTAAGGAACTGCTTAATCCCATTAAAATGATGCCAATCGCTGTTCCTCTTTTTTCTCGTTCGACAAGACGAGTGGCCACTGCCATTGCCACCACAATGGCCGTTCCCCCACTAATTCCTTGTAAAACCCTAGTCATCAGCACCATTTCAAACGAATGGCTGACACTTGTGATGATATTACTTAAAGCAAAAATGATCAGCATCCATGATAATATTTTTCTACGGTCGATATTGATGGTCAGTGCAATGACAATCGGCGCGCCGATTGCTGCTGAGAGCGCTAATGACGTGACCAATAATCCAGTAGCAGATGTCGTGACCTGTAAATCATCTGCGACCATCTGGATAATGCCTGTAATGATATATTCGATCGTTCCAATTAAAAAGGCTGCTAAAGCAAGTAAATAGACAACGGCTTTATTTTTCATCGTGGCTTTTCTCCTTTGGACAATGTTTACGATTTGACTTCATTTTTTATAGGAATTTGAATTTCAATGAGTCTGCCTTCTTCATTTTCAGCCAACGGGTAATAAATCTCTCGGCCCGGCTGATCTTCTTTCACGCGGTATCCGTTATGTTCAATCCATGTCGCCAGATCAACACAAGCAGATTGTGCAAATGGAGAATCTGAATGAAATAAGAGCGTCGCCAAGGTTTCTTCAGCTGGTAACGTGCGCATCGTAATTCCCTGAGGAAGAGAGCCCCTTAACGCTTTCGCGGAATAACCAACCTCAAATTCGAACTCACTTTCTTGAGCAGGTGATTCCCTCCACAACACGATTTGCGGCTCAGAGTTCAATTCTTGCGGATGTTTATGTAACAAATGATGAAACGTTTGAAAGAATGTTGGGATTTCGTCAACAGTTCCGTTGGATTGAAAAGACATGATGCGTTTACTTTCAACCGATTTGATGATGACCTCCTGCGCTTTTTCAACACACCCCTCTCGTTTGATGAGGTGCATCCGCTCCTTAATACGCGCTAATTTCTGTTGTTCTCTCTCGATCAATTGCTGAATTTCACTCTCTTTCAAGAGAAACATGCCCTGAATCTGCTCGACAGAAATATCTTCACGAAGAAGCTGACCCATTTGCTTTAACGTAAAACCTAATTCCTTGTACAGAAAAATCCGATTGACCTCAAGCAGCTGCTCAGCTGAATAATACCGGTATCCGGAATCTTGATCGATCTGCTTAGGCTTTAATAAATCAATCTGGTCATAATACCTTAAGGTTTTGACAGGGACTTTACTTAACATAGAAAAATCACCGATTTTAAACATCCTGCATCTCCTCCGATTTGTTAATCTGATCAAAGTATAAACCTTTCAGTAAAGGGGAAAGTCAACAGGAGATTTTAAAATTCAATTTATTGCATATAAAAAGCCCTATTTCAAATAGGGCACGTTGTTTGATGAACTTTATTCGTCCTCCAAAATATGTTTAGCCGCTTCTAGTGCTGAAGCTGCTTTAGGCCATCCGATATAAAAACTAAGATGAGTGATGACTTCAATCAATTCGTTCTTCGTGACACCATTTTCTTTGGCAAGATGTAAATGGTATTCCAGCTGATTCAGGCTGCCCGTACTTACTAAGGCTGATAATGTAATCAGACTACGATCTCTAAGAGAGAGTTCCTCTCTCCTCCACAAATCTCCAAAGAGAACTTTTTCTGAATACTCAACAAATGCTGGGGCAAAATCTCCGAGAGTGAATTTTACAGTTGGCTTGATTGGTTGATGCATAGCTATTTCCCCTTTCATTCGTTCTGTTACTTGATCATCTGCGCAAGTCCTTCTCCAAAGGACCAATTCTCCAACCCTGTCTCATACAGCATAATGAATACATTTTCTTTCGAGATATGAAGCTGGCAATACAACTGGTCAGCTATTTCCTTATATAAAGACTGCTTCTGCCCGTCGGTTCTTCCTGGACCACATGTAATTTGGATATATAAAAGACGATGATCTCTTTCATGACGAAGAAGATAATGGGGATTATAAAAAAATTCTTCTTTCTTATGTGAACTGAATACCTGAAAGTAGTCTTTTTTAGGAACTTGAAATTCTTTCATCAGCGCCTTCATGATCGTTTGGCTAACAGAAGCTAAGCTTTCTGTATCGTACGCATTTTCCATATAGCTGACTTTTACAAATGGCATGAATGTCATCTCCTTTTTTCTGTTTACATTCATTTTACATCCCAATACTTGTTTTATATAATTGAATAATATATAAAATTGTATTCATAAAATGAATGGAGATTATTAGAAATGGACTTAAAAGAGTTAAAAGCATTTCAAGCCATCATTCAGGAAGGGACATTCTCAAAAGCCGCTCAAAAATTGAATTATGCACAGTCAACCATAACGAATCAGATCAAACGATTAGAGAAGGAGTTAGGATTTCAATTGTTTGTAAGAGGATGGGAGGCTGAATTAACCCCTTCAGGACAATTGTTTGCCAAAGAGATTGATCAGCTGATACTCCATTGGCATTTTGTATTAGAGCAATCACAAAAACTCCAAAAAGAAGAAATCGGAACCTTGAATATAGGCGTCATAGAACCAATTGCTGCCACTATTCTTCCTTCCGTCCTTCAAACATTCAGGAGGCAAAAACCGAATATCACATGCCACTTTATCATTGGTAATACAGACTTTCTTCACAAGCTTCTGCTCAAGGGTGAGATTGATTTTGCCGTTGCAGGGGAACCTGTGATGAATACACTTCCGTTTGAGGAGTTGTACAAGGAGGAAATGTCTTTTATTATCGCAAAACAGCAGGCAGATCAAGTCGGACCGATTTCATTGATCAAGGATCTTTATGAACAGCCTTTGATTATTGGCGGGGAAAGTTGTTTATATCACATGAAATTACAAAAGGAACTCTCAAGAATAAATGTCGAGCCGTTCACTTACACCATCAGCCAGATTTCAGCGATTCCATCATTTCTAAAGGCGTTTCCTTCCGTCGGGGTGGTGCTTTCTTCTACCCCATTATCAGACGAATTTGTTAAAGTTCCAATAGAAATGGAAGACCCTTTTATCCCAATAGGAATCTTAACTCATAAGGAACCCCATCTCTCTCTGGAAAACACCAAGCAGCTGCTGCTTGATCAATTTCGTCAAGAAGTGGAGCAATTCACATACTCATAATCTCGTTTCAGAAATAAAAAAACCTAGATGTCATACATCTAGGTTTTTCAATCTTTCAAGCCATTTTAAGATGGCTCCACTTTTAAAAGAACCCAATATGGCACCATCGCAAAACCGCTCAGCACTCACCACTCCCATGATAAGGGCAAGTATACATTGCGCATTTAAATTTGAGAGGTCCACATTCTCGATATCGTTCAATCCACCTTCAATGCCATTTTCTTTGAGGATTTCTCTGTAGCGGATAAGCTCCAGCTCTTTATGTTGTTCCGCAAAGATATAGACATCTTCGATAAAGCGTTGGACCGTTTCAGAATAATGCACAAAAGGCATCTGGATTGGGCGTTCAGCTGTTCCATCATTTTCTTGGTCGATCACCCATTCTCCTATACGATCCTCCTGAAGCATCGGTATGTATTTTGTTAGAATCTCGAATTGACTCATCGTTATCCTCCTCTATTTTTTTAGAATGTTTTCAAGCCTAACAATATTATAAGGAAACATATGATGAATCGTACGTTTTATTATTTTTCAGCTCATGTATCGTGCATACAGAAGTGCATTAGTTCAGAATTAAGCTGGAGCCTTCATAAATATCGAAGACTCCATTTCCAACTAAACTGCTTTAGCTAAAATAATAAATCGGTGTTGTTTTGCGTCAAAATAACCCTTTTGTTCAATGGTTTTATGAATGGTGTATAATTCATCCTTGAAATTACTTATTTCAAAACCTGGCACTTGCCAAGGAATTGCTTTCAGATAATACACCAATGTTCCAATATCATAAAATCTTAGAATGGGAAACTCTTCAGCACTTTTCAACACCTTAAAATGATTCTCCTGTATCTCTTTTAAAGCTAGCTTTAAGTTCCAATCAATAAATTCCTCATTTATTGGTACCCTTAGATTTTCATTAATCTCTATGCAATCGAGTCCACCGACTTGTTGAGTTAGAAAAATACCTTCTTTCGAGATAATTCTTCTCACCTCTTTAGATGAAAATGACTCATGTTGATTGATGATAAGATCAAATTTTCCAGTCTCAAACGGAAGATTTTCATCATTAGAAATTTGAACAACCTTAACTCCTAAAGGGGTTAATCGTTCTTTTGCGATAGGTACATTAGGCAAATAACCTTCTGTAGCATAAACTGATGTTGGAAAAGGTCTTAATTTTGATAAGAACTCTCCACCACCTGTTCCCATATCCAGCATCGATTTTGCACTTTGAACAAGAGAAGTAGCTATACTACCATATGACCATGAAAGCAACTCACTTTTCATTCTTCCAGTTTCAGATATGAATGAGAAATCCCACCCAACAAAAGGTTCATCTGCTTGTTTTAAAAATGATGAAAACTGTTTGTCATTCATCATAATCCCTCCAATTATCATTTTGAGTTTAATGATTAAGTATTTGGCGGGCCTCTTACGAATGTATAAAGTTGTTATATTTCATGTTCTTTCAGTCTCATATTGAATCACTCCCATTAAAAATACTTAAAATTATATTTAATGAGCACCTTGCCGAAGACCTTGATTTTATATTCATCCAGCTGATAATTGAGTGAGACATGAGTTGTTTTGAGAATCGAGATTACATGATGGGTGTCTCATTATAGAGGACTAAGTACAATAAGAATCCGAATAGGAAAAATAGATTGTTAGTTAAAGTAAAACCCCTCCTGTTGGAAGGGTTTTTATCATTTAGATCCTGCCTTTTCTATTGCTGGTTTCGGTCCATCATAGCTGTCATTTCCTTTTTACTTAAGAGATAAAGACACCACACACTCAACATGAGCCGTATGCGGAAACATATCAACTGGCTGCATGTATTCGATCTTGTAGTCTTTTGACATGTATTGAAGGTCTTTTGCTAGTGTGGATGGGTTGCAAGAGACGTAGACAAAGCGTTTTGGTTTGACTTGTTTGACGGTGTCTAAGAAGGTGCGCTCGCAGCCTGTTCTTGGCGGGTCGACGACGATGACGTCAGGACGGAAGCCTTCTTTGACCCATTTTGGCAGCCAATGTTCAGCTGTTCCTGTTACATAGGTCGCGTTTTTCATGCCGTGTTTTTTGGCATTTTTCTTGGCATCATCAATCGATTCTTTGATGACATCCATTCCTCGTACTTCTTTGGCGCCATCTGAAAGCCACATCCCAATGGTCCCAACACCGCAATACGCATCGACAACCTTTTCTTTTCCTGTCAGTTTGGCCGCTTTTTTCGCTTCATCGTAAAGCTTTAGCGTCTGCTTTGGATTCAATTGGAAGAAAGCACGTGCACTTAGTTCAAAGGAGACGTCTCCTAAAAATTCTTGGATGACCATATTGCCGGCTAGGTGAGATGTTTTATGGCCGAAGATGACTGATGTTTTTTCACCATTGATATTGTGCATGATAGACGTCACTTCAGGCAGTCGTTTTTGAATGGCTTCTGCGATTTCTTTTTTCTTTGGAAATTCAGGTTTTGATGTGACAAGAACGACTTGTACTTCACCTGTTTCAAAGCCGACACGCACGACAATCGAGCGTACGTCGCCTTTTCTTGTCCGTTCATTGTAGACAGATACGCCGAATTTCTCTAAAATTTTGCGGACAACGCCCGTTGTTTTGTTCGTTTTTGGATGCTGCACGATACATTCCTTGATCGGAACAAGCTTATGAGAATTCAATCCGTAAAGTCCTGCAATGATGTCTCCGCTGTGAGAACGACCTACTTGGAACTGACTTTTGTTTCGGTAATGCCACGGATCTTCCATACCGATCGTTGGCCGAATATCAAGCTTTTCAACCGATAGCTTTGTATGGCGCTCCATTGATTGAATGACAATATCACGCTTTTCATTTAGCTGCTGCTCATACGCCAAATGCTGAAGCTGACAGCCGCCGCACTGTTCGTATACTGGGCATGGCGGTTTGACTCGATGCTCGGAGCGCTTTCGCACTTTCCTCACTGTACCTTCTGCATATTTTGCTTGGACATTCGTTGCTTCAACGACCACTTCCTCACCTGGAAGTGCACCTGGGACAAAGACCACTTGCTTTTTAAAATAACCGACCCCTTCACCATTAATGCCAAGGCGTTTAATGGTAAGCGGGAACTGCTGTCCCTTTTGCAAAAGGGCACCTTGCTGTTTTTCTTTCACTTTATTCTCTCCGTTCTATTTGAACCCTTAATAGGTTGTCTTCATTTTATTCCATCTCATTAGTATATCACGTCTTAGACAAAGAGAGAAAATTCCTTTCCGTTATTTATCTGTCTCAATGCTTCTCCATAAATATAAAGAAGCGTAGCTTAAATATGGGGTCCATTCCTTGCTTAGCGCTGACATCTCTTCTTTTGTCGGTTTTTCAGGCAGGTCGAAGTGCCGTTTGATTGCATTTTGAATGCCGATATCTGCCATCGGAAAAAGATTTGGTCTTCCAAGCCCATTCATGAGCACATTTTGAACCGTCCAAGGTCCGATCCCTCTAATCGGAAGCAATCGCTCTTCCACCTCCAAATCAGATAAATCGTGTAATTCCTCTAAACAAAGTGAGCCGCTCACAATTCGTTTCGATACATCGATGACATATTCTGCTTTTCGCTGACTAAATTGAAGCTTTCTCAAATCATCTGTTTCAAGAGAGGCAATGGTTTCTGGTAAAGGATCAAACCATACACCTTCTATTTGCTCTCCGTACGTATGGACAAATCGTTTCGTGAGCTCGTAAGCAAACGAAAGATTAAGCTGCTGATGAATGATACATTTCATTAAACAATGATATAAATGGAAATCAAGCATGAGCGGCGTTCCGATATGCTGCTCAAAAATGGGCGCTAGATTGGTTTGAGAAAAATGGTCTTGAATTATGTGTAATTGATGCTCCATGCCAAATATCCGTTTCACCTCAGAAAGAAGGGGTTCCTCGGGACCGTTTGCCCGCACCCGGAACGTAGGCGCATCTTTTGTTCCAGTAGCTTGAACGATGACCACATAAGGTTTTTGCTTTAATCTGATCGGCACTTTGATTTCTCTTTGATTCGAATCGACTGCTTTTAATGGATCACTTGATAAGCGTCTAAGCACTTGATCGAAATGATACGGCGGCTCTACCACCAGCTGTTTTTCCCACATACATGTCCTCTTCCTTTCTGCAAACATACGCAGATGTGATTGTTTCATTTTGCATGAATGATTCTCTAGATTGAATACTTTTAAACATAAAGAGTACAAGAATTTATCAGTTATATCTTCCTTATTTGTGGTCATTCTCCTTTTGGATAGACGAAAGTTTTTAGTCGAATTCAGCTAAAATTCGACAGCCTCCTACAACATTTTAGGCTCATTTTCCTTAAATTAGAAATAGAACCTCTGGGTGATATCTTCCATTCCAAAAAAATTTGTATAATTATGACATATCAAGGAGGTGAACAAAGAAATTAGCGGATTAGGCAATCATTTGTTTTATCTTGCAGGAACATATTTACCTCATTGATGACCGGCTTCACTTAGTTTCACATTTTACAAAAAAGAAGACCCAAAATTTAAAAACAAAGGAGATCCGACCAATGAAAAAAACAATTCTTTCTGTTGCCCTTGCCACTGCTGTTTCTTCGACACTGCCAGTATTCGCTGACGCTGCTGAGCCAAAAACTTCAGCACCTGTTTCTACTACACTTCAGCAAACTGTCTTAAACAAAGCTGCTGAAGGTAAAGCATCTACAACTGCAGGAAACGTTAATATTAACTTTGATGTACTTGGTATTGCAAATGCATTAATCAATGCTGCAAATGCTAACACAAACCGTGAAGGCTTTGTCAAAGGATTAATGGAGTCTGCTTTCTATGCTGCTGGCGCAAAATACAATGTCATGGTATTTAACTTAAGCCAAGGTTATGAGACTCGTTTCAACGGCGTCAAAACGTTTGCTACTGTGAAATACGGAAGTATTACGTACGGAGTCTGGGTATTCGAAAATGGATCTTTCACAAACAAAGGTGACGGCGGCTACATCAACTGGGCATTTAGAGGCTGGTTCGACCGTAATGGTGGTTTCGTCAACTTCCGTCGTCCTTAATTCTCGGTTTTATCCATCAATCATACACGCACATTGAACCGATCTCAAAAATGAGATCGGCTTTTTTTTATGAAGAAAACGTATAAGTTCACCGGTGCTGCTTCATGATATAATGCAAGTCTGGAGGGGTGCACATGCTGAGAAAACTTGCAGTGACAAAAAACGGCGACTTGATTGAACATGCAACATTGCAGCAGCTTTCAAGCCCCGATATCGCCTGGTATTGGATTGATTTTCATGCGCCAACGGAAAAGGAAGCAGCGCTTTTAAAGGAATATTTTCATTTCCATCCACTCGCGATTGAAGATTGTTTTCATTATTTACAGCGGCCCAAGCTTGATTTTTATGAAGGGTATTTGTTTTTCGTGCTGCATGCCCTTAATCAAAAAACGCTTCGTTCTGAGGAAGTCGATCTGTTTGTTGGTGAAAACTATATCGTGACCTTTCATTTGAAGGAAGCACCGTACGTTGAACGTGTGATTCGAAAGCTCAAAGGGTCTGATAAAGCGAGAAACAGCGGACCTGAGCATATAGCCTACATGCTGATTGATCAGCTTGTTGATGATTATTTCCCTATTATTTATCAAATTGAAGACAGGCTGAATGAAATTGAGGATGAAGAAGGGCATAAAACGTATGGCACGTTGATGAACGAAGTATTCGGGATTCGCTCAGATTTACTTAAACTGCGAAGAACGATTATCCCGATGAGGGACCTTTTATATCGTATTGTGAACACAAATATGATGAAAAGCGATACAAACCGCCAAGCGTATTTTAATGATATTTATGATCATCTATTAAAACTAACCGAAATTGTTGAGTCAAACCGTGATATGACAGCCGATTTACGAGACAGCTATCAGACGCTGAATTCCAACCGGATGAATGCGATCATGATGACATTGACCATTGTGTCGACCATTTTTATTCCACTGACCTTTATTGTTGGGGTGTACGGAATGAACTTTGACAACATGCCTGAATTACACTGGAAATACGGCTATTTTGGCGTGCTGATATTCATGGGTCTCCTCGTCTCGGGGATGCTTTTGTGGTTTAAACATAAAGGGTGGTTTAGGATTTTTAAATAGTATCCTCTTTTGTTTCAGCGTAAAATCAGAGAGGGATAATCAAAAAGCCTGCAGGTCTTCTGCAGGCTTCTTTCTATAGCTGTGGCAGATGCCATACTTTTTCAAGCATGAGATCGTCTAGGCTTTTAAAGGAATATCCTTGTTTTTTCAGAGCGGTGATGGCATCATCCAGCGCTTCGGCATTGTCTCTTGAGACGGTATGAAGTAAGTAAATGGCACCTGGGTGCGCCTGCTTCATCATTTGATCGTAAGCATACTGTTTTCCTTTTTGATGATGGATATGCCAGTCCACAAATGCCACTGACCAGAAAACGGTTTGGTAGCCGAGCTGTTTTGTTTCTTTTAATACCCGTTCACTGAACACACCGCGCGGCGGACGAAGATAGAGGTTATCTTGTTTTCCTGTGATTTTGTACACAGCTTCATTGACACGGTCCAGTTCTTCTTTGATTTCTTTCGTGCTCTTTGTTGTTAAATCTGGATGATGATAGGAATGGTTGCCAATGATATGACCTTCTTCTGCCATACGTTTGACAAGCCCGGGCTGGTCCTTTACAAAGTGACCTGTCACAAAAAAGGTGCCTGGTACTTGATGTTTTTTCAGCACGTCTAAGATCTTGGGCGTGTACCCATTTTCATAGCCATTGTCGAAGGTAAAATAAATCTCTTTCTTTTTCGTGTTGCCTAAATAGAACGCATCATACTTTTTTAACAGTGCCGTCAATTCTTTGCCCGCATCCGGCGGCCTGTGCTCTTTACTTTTCGCAAATCCCCAGTGGATGGGCTTATTAGACACGGCTTCCGCTTCTGAGAGAGGCATGGAAACAAAAAGCGCACATAAACAGATCAGCATGTATTTTTTCATTTACGTCACTTCCCGGTTTTTCTTCTATTGTGCAGAATAAGACCGAGACTCATACACCGATTCACCTGCCAATTTAAAGAAAAAAGCCCGCATCACGCGAGCTATTCTTCCTTCCAATCGTTTTTAAACCGTTCATATTTCGCTTCCAGATCGTCAATCATCTGGATCAGTCTGTCTATATCCTCAACGTCTGTTGATTCGGGATCTAATGAATCAATCACATTCATAAACATATCTAATCGGTTCTTTAAATAATCAACCTGCTGCTCTTTGCTGTCTGCTGCCTTACCCATCGATACACTCCCTTTAGCATTTGTTTATAGCTTATCTTTTTTTCCCTTGCAAATCAATTGTGTCCCCCTTGCGTATAACCGTGATGAGGCTTAAAATTAACTGTTGGCGGGTCTACGTTTGCCCGAATGAAAAGGAGATAGATACCATGAACCAAAAAACAGCACTTCGTCCGATTACACCTGCATACGACCCCTGGGAAGCCTATCTCGATGTGCAGGATTACGGAGAAATGAAGCTGACAAATATTGAATTTACGACAACAACGCTGTGTAACATGAGATGCGAGCATTGTGCGGTCGGCTATACCTTACAGCCTAAGGATCCGAATGCGCTGCCGATTGATTTGTTACTTCGCCGTTTAGATGAAGTTCCGCTTTTGCGCTCACTTAGTATTACAGGCGGAGAGCCCATGCTTTCTCTTAAATCTGTACGGGAATATGTCGTCCCTTTATTAAAGTATGCCCATGAACGCGGCGTCCGTACACAAATCAATTCAAATTTAACCCTTGATTTGGCGCGATATGAAGAAATTATTCCATACTTAGATGTCCTTCACATTTCACATAACTGGGGCACTGTCGAAGAGTTTGCAACGGTCGGCTTTGCCATGATGGATCGAAAACCAACCTTTGAGCAGCGCGAGAAATTATTTAACCGCATGATTGAAAATAGTCAGGCACTTGTCAAAGCGGGCGTAACCGTATCCGCTGAAACCATGCTGAATAAGCGCACGCTTCCATATATCGAACACATCCACCGGCAAATCGTCGAGGAAATGAAATGCCAGCGCCACGAAGTTCACCCGATGTACCCAAGTGATTTCGCCAGCGCCCTTGAATCATTGACACTTCCGCAAATGCGGGATGCGATTCATCAGCTGCTTGATATTCGTGATCAAAACACCTGGATGCTGTTTGGCACCCTGCCATTTTATTCATGCAGTACAGATGAAGAAGACCAGCGTCTCCTCAACCGATTGCGCCAGGAGAAAAATGTCACGGTACGAAATGACCCTGATGGGCGCTCACGGTTGAATGTGAATATTTTTGATGGGAATATTATTGTGACAGACTTTGGCGATACTCCGCCGCTTGGAAACATTGCAACTGATACATTGCAATCAGCCTATACACGCTGGATGGACACAAAATTAGCAAAAGAACTGAATTGTCATTGCCCGAGCGTGCAATGCCTCGGTCCGAATGTTCTAGTGAAAAACAGCTATTATCAAGATGTTGATTTTACTTCTCGAACAGCCAGGGGGTAACCGATAGATGGACGATACATTTCTGACAGTGGTCAAAAATAAATATATTGAAATTCTCCTTGTTGGACTCGTTCTTTGGCTTGCCGTCTTTATGATTAACAAAGCCCTTCAAATTTTCTTTAAACGAACTGAGTTTATAGAGGACAAGAAGAAGAAAACGATCGAGAGCTTGGTGAAATCGGTCACGCAGTACACCGCGTCGATTTGCTTTGTGCTCTATGTCATTTCTCTTTTCTTTCATGACTTCGGGAAAATTCTTGCGGGTGCTGGTGTTGCTGGGATCGTCATCGGTTTTGGCGCACAGACACTGATTCGTGATATTTTAGCAGGCGTTTTTCTTATCTATGAACGTCAGATTCATAAAGGGGATTATGTGACGGTGAATAACCTCTTTAATGGAACCATTGAAGAGATTGGTCTCCGCTCTCTGCAAATTAGAGAATGGAGCGGCAAGCTGTTAACCATTTCTAACGGAGATATCCGGCAAATCCAAAACTATAACATGCACTACATGCGGATTACGGAATCTGTGTTAATTAGCGCGAATCAAAACCCTGATATCGCCTTTCAAGCACTTGAATCAGCATGTGACAATTTAAATCAAATGCATCATGATTTTCTTAAAAAAGATGAATTCCAAAACGCCATTGAACCCTTTCAGGTTCATGGAATTATGGGCTTAAATAAGCTGAATCGCGGGATTGAAATCACAGTAAAGGGAATGGTCGAAGACGAAAAATACTTCGAAGCCGCCCTCGCTGTGCGAAAAGAAATGATCAAACAACTTCATCAGCATGATGTCAAATTGCTTGAGGATCTCGCTTATCCCCAGCCTGCAAAATAACCTCATTTATGATGGGGTTATTTTTTTATATACAAGTAGCCGGGCTGACTCGGGCTTGCGAGAAACATGGAACACTTGAACTAGAACATTCGCTAACAATTCTTTTCATTCCAGCCCTCTTACTTCTATCCTCTTGACTGATTCATGTATAATAGATAGCAGAATGATTTCATGCAGCATGGGGACCCTCATACTGTGTATTTTCTAAGTGAAAGAGAGTGAATAAGATGGGTCGTAAGTGGAACAACATTAAAGAAAAGAAAGCATCAAAGGATGCCAGTACAAGTCGTATTTACGCAAAATTCGGGCGTGAAATCTATGTGGCTGCCAAACAAGGTGAGCCAAACCCAGAATCAAACCAAGCACTTCGTTTTGTCCTAGAACGTGCAAAAACATATAGTGTCCCAAAACATATTGTGGACCGTGCCATTGAAAAAGCCAAAGGCGGTGCGGAAGAGAACTTCGATGAGCTGCGCTACGAAGGATTTGGTCCAAACGGATCAATGGTAATCGTTGATGCCCTCACCAATAACGTGAACCGTACAGCTTCAGATGTTCGAGCAGCATTTGGGAAAAACGGCGGAAACATGGGCGTAAGCGGCTCTGTTGCTTACATGTTTGACGAAACAGCTGTCATCGGTGTCGAAGGGAAAAGTGAAGAAGAAACGCTTGAGCTTTTAATGGAAGCAGACGTTGATGTACGTGACATCATGGAAGAAGATGAAACGGTGATTGTGTACGCTGAACCAGATCAATTCCATCAAGTACAAGAAGCATTCAAACAAGCCGGCGTAGAAGAATTCACTGTCGCTGAAATCACAATGCTCCCGCAAAACGAAGTGACATTAGACGATGAATCGAAAGCACAATTTGAAAAGCTGATCGATGTATTAGAAGAGCTTGAAGACGTGCAGCAGGTTTATCATAATGTGGATTTAGGGGAATAAAAAACTTAAGCCATAGTAGTCGTTGAGTTCATTCAACTTCTACTATGGCTTTTTTATTTTTCTTAAAAAATGTAATATATGTATAAGGTGTTAATATCTACAATTTTCAAGGAGATGAGTTTCATTTTTAAAACATGGTGGTTTTCTTATTACGGATTTATGATCGTCCCTTATCTTGGCCTATGTCTTATTTTCAACAACTTACCGATATTGACTAAAGTTATCTTCTTTCTTTTTATCATATGGTATTTATATAACACCTTTGACTTTTACAAAAATGAACTAAAAAGAAAAAAAGAGAAAACCTCATAGAAAAAAACAGTCATCTCCTCTATTGATAAGAGGAGATGACTGTTTTAATTCATCCCTTGAAACCCAAACGTCAGGTGATCCTGAACAGGAATCCAAGCGCCGATTCCTTGTGAGGTTACGTTTTTCACGACGAGTTTTCGTTTATTTCCTTTTAGCACAAGGTACACTTCTCCGTATGTGACCTTTCCTTTTTCGTTAATCGCTGGTGCATAGGCATGTAGCGCTGCAGCTTTTTTCGGTGAGACGTGGTATGACTGATCTCGTTTTGTTCCTGCACCAATCACAGTATCAAAAGCGAGGGGCAGCTTTGTTTTTTGAATCGCTTTTTGCATCATCAATGTTTTCACATCTTCTGGGTTCGGCACTTTTGCGGTGAGGCCGCCGCTTACTTTTACTTGCTGCTTTTGAACGTATTTGCCAATGGCTGTTTTGTTGCCGCCTCTGTTATCAATGTGGTTCGTATTCACTTTTTTGTATTCCCAGTTGGCGACCGTTTCATTTGAATCGTAGCTCAGCGCCCATCTCCCAAGGAAAATGGTCGCACGGTATCCAACAGCTAATGGCGTTCCTGAAATGCTGGATTCATTCAGCATTTTAATCAAATGAGTATTCTCAATCGGTACACTTGTTGTTTTGAACAATTCAGCAGTCAGCTCGCTCGGCTGGAGCAGCGGCTGATCCTGTGACGCGTTCGGATACGTATTCTCCTTCGAGATACTGGCGACAGAGGATGGCACTTTAAATGGCTTTGCCGCCTCCGCTGGAAAGCTGTATAGAAAACTTAAGGATAAGAGAACAACAAACATGATGCGGAGCATCTTTTTCATATCATCACTCTTTCTCATTCATTTTTCCATAGTATTTTCCGCAAAGACGTCCCTTATCCACAAAAGATTATAAAAGGAAAAATCCAATCGCCATAATAAAATAGGCAGCGAGTAATGTGGCGCCTTCAAACCAGTTTGTATCCCCATCATTTGATAAAATCACCGTGAGCAGCACAGAGGACGCCATCGCAATGAGCTCTGGCAAGGAGAAAATGAGCGGCATCTGCTTATCAAAAAATAGCGAGCTGATGACAAGGATTGGTGCGACCATCATGGCAACCTGAAGCGTAGAGCCAAAGGCAATTTCCACTGCTACATCCATTTTGTTTTTATACGCCATGATAACAGCTGAGGCATGTTCTGCGGCGTTGCCGACGATAGCCACAATAATGACACCGATAAACAGCTCACTCCAGCCAAACTGTTCTCCTACCGTATCAAATGTATGAACAAGGCGCTCTGAAATGTACGCAACTGCGATCGTCGAAAGCAGCAAAATCACGGTGGCAAACTTCCCAGACCATTCAGGTGTTTCTTCTTCCGTCTCCGCTTCACCTTGCCCACTCTCCTGCTTGGCAACATAAACACCGCGGTGGCTGACTAGTTTGAAATAAAGCGCCGCAACATAAAGCAAAATCATCACAATGCTGATCCCAATGCTTAAAACAAACTGTTTATTCTCTGCCATCTCCACCGAAAACACTTCTGGAACGACAAACGCTACAATGATGGCAAACATGAGCAAGCCTGAATTGTGCCTTGCATCATGGACATTGAACACTTGGCGCTTATATTTTAATCCGCCAACAAAAAAAGACAGCCCCGCCACAAGCAGTAAATTTCCGATGACTGATCCAGTTAATGAAGCAAGTACGATGGCCGTCAGTCCTTGCTTTAAGGCAAAAAACGATATGATTAATTCCACTGCATTTCCGAATGTGGCGTTTAAAAGTCCGCCAATTCTAGGCCCCGCAATGATGGCAAGACTTTCTGTGGCTCTTCCCATAAAACTAGCAAGACCAATAATGGCGATACAATAAACGGCAAACATGATGACCTGCGGGAAATGAAGAAAACTGCCAATCACCGATAGCGGAACACCGATTGCGACAATTACAAGAAACAAACGATTCATACAGCCATTCTCCTTTACATATGTCTGACTGTTATTCTTTCGTGAGTACCGGCATCGTATACATTTTAGATTCGCGCGTGTGAGAAAGTGATATCAATACTCCCTTTCACAGACTGCACCATTGAGCAATGCTTCAATGCAAGGGTGATCACTTTATCGATTTGTTCATCAGATGTATTGATGGCTTCAAATAAGATATGTAAATGAATGCAGGAAATTTTGTTTACAGCCCCTGCCCTTGTCGTTTCAGGTGTGATCGTCAGCCCTTCATAGGATATTCGCTTTTTACGGCATACATGAATAAGCATTTCTCCAAAGCAGCCTGCAATGGCTGAGGTGAACAATTGAGATGGACGGAACCCCAGTTCTTCTGTTCCTGAAATAGGCAGCTGCCTGTCCTCAATATGTGCGATCCAATGATCCTTTTTGTATGTCAGCGTCATTCCTTTTCCACCTTTCTATTGAAACCCCTATGGTTCCATTGTACGATGAAAGCATGAACTTGTAAGGAGCATCTTATGTCGAGAATTCACTTTATGATTTTAATTTTACTTGTATCCGTATCTGGTTTTTCACAGGGGGCATTACTTCCTGTCATTTCCATTATCTTTGAACATGCCGGTACTTCTCCTACGTTAAACGGCCTGCATGCCACAGGCTTATATCTCGGTGTACTGCTTGCGTCTCCTTTTATGGAAGCACCGCTTCGCCGGTTTGGATTTAAGCCATTAATCGTCATTGGAGGCGCTGCTGTCTTTTTAAGCTTATTTAGCTTTGTGTTTTTTGAATCTTATGTCGTCTGGTTCTTCCTCCGGCTCATGATCGGGATTGGTGACCATATGCTGCATTTCTCTACACAGACGTGGGTGACCTATGCTTCATCATCAAGAAATCGCGGACGAAATATTTCATTGTATGGATTATCATTTGGACTCGGTTTTGCCGCCGGCCCTTTTTTAACGCCGCTCATTGAGATCAATCCAGCCTTGCCTTTTATTGTTTCTGGTGCCGTTAGTTTATGTATTTGGCTGCTTGTGTTTGTTTTAAAAAATACATATCCAGATACAGGCGAAGTGCAAACGTCAGAGCAGACAAACAGTTTAAAGCGCTTTAAAAAGGCCTTTCAATTTGGCTGGGTCGCCTTTATGATGCCATTTTGCTATGGCTTTTTAGAAACGACGCTCAATAGTAACTTCCCTGTATATGCGCTAAGAAGCGGTGTGACAGTAGATGCGGTTGCATTTATTTTACCTGCGTTTGCCATTGGGAGCATTGTCTTTCAGCTTCCTCTTGGGATGCTCAGTGACCGGTTTGGCAGGCGCCGCATCATTTTATGTGTGACACTCGCTGGATCATTCTTTTTCCTTTTGGCAGGAATTTTCATTCAATCCGTTTTGGCTGTAGCCATCTGTTTCTTTATTGCCGGAATGGCTGTAGGCTCTACCTTCTCACTTGGCATCAGTTATATGACCGACTTATTGCCAAAGCATCTGCTTCCCGCCGGGAATTTGATGTGCGGAATGGCGTTTAGTGCAGGCAGTATTCTCGGGCCGGTACTCGGAGGATTCTTTGTGCAAACGTTTGAAGGAATGAATTTACTTTACCTTGTCAGCATCGTCATATTATTTGTGTTTTGCTGCGTTCGATTTGGAAGAACGCAGGCAGTGCTGGAAAGTCACTAAAATGGAGGATCTATCGTTGTTTACATATCACATCACAAATGAATTGACTTTGGCATCTCTACAATTAGATGACGCGGACACACTATTTAGCCTTATTCAAAAGAATAAGGCCCATTTAGGAGAATGGCTCCCTTGGGTTCATCACTGCCAAAGCGTAGAAGCTGTCAAAACGTTTATTCAATCAACTCAAACCACCTACAATGAACAAAAAGGGTTGGAAGCTGGCATTCAGCTGAACGAGCAAATAATCGGTGTGTTCCGTCTGACAATTAATCAACAATTAGGCAATATCGGTTATTGGATTGATGAAGACGCGCAAGGACAGGGCATTGTGACAACCATCGTCAAATCTATGACAGAAACCTTTGCTCCTAAAGTCGATGGATTTGAAATTTTTTGTCCTGCTGGCCATGTCAGAAGTGAACGTGTAGCGATAAACGCAGGGTTTCAGCATGATCCTCACTACCAGTCAAAATCAGATACAGCTTTTATCCTTAAACGATATATACGATTGTCGAAATAAAAACTCCCCTGCACCTATGCAGAGGAGTTTTTTCATTTAATGATAACCATTTTGCCCGTTTGCACTGCCGCTTGTTTTGTGCTTTGGCTGATGGCCTTTGTTTTGTTTCGTGTTGCTTCCGCCTTTTTTCGATTGTTTGGACATATGTGATTCCCCCATCCATCAAGATTGAACATGTTCGTTCTTCTTTAGGATGCCCGGATTTCTTCACACCTTGCCTGGTACGATTTTACGCTTATGTAAAAGCGCATTGAGCTCGCCGCCAAGGATAATCATAATGCCGGTTAAATAGAACCAGATCATTAAAATAATGATTCCTCCAATACTTCCGTACATCGCACTGTAATTCGCAAACTCGCCTACGTAAAATGAGAACAGCATGCTCACCAAAATCCATCCAATTGAGGCAAAAATGGCGCCTGGCAGAACAAATTTCAATTTCAGTCTAATGTTTGGGGCGAAATAGTACAAGGCTGTAAACACAATCAATAAAATCAGCGGGCTAATGATCCACCTCATGGCCGTCCAAATGGTGAGAAAGGCGTCTGACTGCCCGACTAATTCAGCGAGAAATAAGCCAAGTTCTTTTCCAAAGACAGGCAGCATTAAGGCAAAAATAATCGTGAGAACCATTGCTATGGTTAAGATGATTGATGTTAAACGTACGAGAATGAAGGAACGATTTTCCTCAACTTCGTAAGCATGGTTAAATGCTCTGACGACGGCATTAATCCCGTTAGATGCAGACCAAAGGGCGGCAATAATCCCGAATGACAGCAATCCGCCGTTACGGCTGTTCAGTGTCTCTTCGGCAATGGATTCAATCATCGAAAGCGCTCCTTCTGGCGCATAACCAGAGATGACGCTTAGGACATCCTTCGACGTCAGTGGCAAATATCCAACGAGTGTCAGCACGAAGATGAGAAACGGAAATAATGAAAGCAAAAAGAAGTAAGCAAGCTCAGCAGATTTTGCCGGTCCTTCATGCAGCAAAAAGCGTTCAATTAACGCTTTAATAAAACCCATACGCCTCATCTCCAATGATCAATCTTTCTATTTCGATCGAAAGTGATCCTTTGTTTCTTCAATAATCTCTAATACTTTTGGGGTTGTTTCCTTTAACTGATTGACTTGTTCATTTAAAAATGACAAATCATCTGAGACTGTTCGCATCAGCTGCTTCGTTTCTTCCATTTTTTCTTTCATACAAGCAGAAATTCTGGCTGGCTCCTGACGGTATTCCGCCAGCTTTTCCTGACAGTCATCCCATTTGTCTTTGAGCGCGATTCTCGTTGGCCGATGAAATAATGTCAGCAGTGCGCCGCAAGCTGCTCCTATCACAGCTCCTCGAAGCATGATTTGATTTTTTTCTTCCATCTCGTCTGATCTCCTTTCAGTTAAAGGTGTTTCTCTTTTTTTACATACGTCAAAAAACGATCAATTCCTGTTTCAATTAAATCATGTACTTCCTCAAAGTTTCCAGTGTAATAAGGGTCTGGCACATCATCTCGATCGTCGTCTTCAACAAAGTCAAGAAGACGGCCAATAAAGTGATGTTTCCCATAGCCGGCTATACTGCGAAGTGCCCCTACATTTTCAGCATCCATCGCAATGATATAGTCGTATGCTGTGATGTCCTCATCTATGATTTGTCTTGCGGACATCCCTTCATAGCTGATCCCTTTTTCATCAAGCAGCTTTCGTGTTCCTTCATGCGGAGGACTGCCTTGATGCCAGCCGCCAATGCCTGCTGAATCAATGACAAAGTGCTCGCTTAGCCCCTCATCTTCTACTCGTTTTCTAAACATGGCCTCTGCCATCGGTGACCTGCAAATATTGCCAAGACATACGAATAATACATGAATCATCCTTCATTCTCCTCCTATCTTTTCCCTAAGAACTGCTTTCGAAAACCTTTTCTCTATCATATCAAGCCCTTTTTCTTTTGAAAACTTTGCAAGAAAAGCTCTCATCGCCATTGACAAAATACACAAAAACAGGAGAAACTTTAGGAGAATTACACAAACAAAGGGGGATATTAGATGGGAATAATTGAGCAGTTTGTCACGACGATGAACAATTTTTTGTGGGGACCTCCCCTGTTGATTTTAATTGTTGGTACTGGAATATACCTCACCTTTCGCATTCTCTTCATTCAAATTAGATTACTTCCTTATTCTTTAAAGCTCGCTTTTTCAAAACAAGACAAAATGTCAGAAGGAGATATTTCACATTTCCAAGCGTTAATGACGGCTCTTGCTGCAACTGTCGGTACAGGGAATATCGTCGGTGTGGCCTCCGCTGTTATAGCCGGTGGTCCTGGTGCAGTTTTCTGGATGTGGTTTGCTGCATTTTTCGGGATGGCCACCAAGTTTGCAGAAGCTGTTCTTGCTGTAAAATACAGAGTCAAAAATGAAAAAGGCGAAATGTCTGGCGGACCTATGTATTATTTAGAGCATGGATTAAAACAGAAATGGCTAGGGGTGCTATTTGCTGTTTTCGGCGCCAGTGCTGCCTTTGGGATCGGCAACCTGGTCCAGTCTAATTCTATCTCAGGCGTCATGAATTCTACTTTTCAAATTCCAACATGGGTAACAGGTATCATCATTACGGCTTTTACAGCACTTGTGATTTTAGGCGGAATCAAAAGCATTGGCCGGGTCACATCTATCTTTGTACCTGTCATGGCTTTATTTTACGTCATTTGCGGTCTAATCATTCTTGTTATGAATGCTGATCTTGTTCCAGGCGCAGTCAGTCTTATTTTCTCAGATGCCTTTACTGGTCAAGCCGTAGCAGGGGGTGCAATTGGGACTGTCATTCGCTGGGGTGTCGCACGAGGAGTTTTTTCCAATGAAGCAGGTCTTGGGTCAGCACCAATTGCTGCTGCAGCTGCGAAAACGGATATGCCTGCACGCCAGGCACTCGTCTCTATGACACAAGTGTTTATTGATACCATCATTGTTTGTTCTATCACTGGCATTACCATTGTCATGGCAGATATGTATTTAACAGTGAAAAGTGATGCGCTGACTTCGTTATCCTTTGCTCACTTCCTCGGTCCAGCTGGCTCAACCATTGTGGCAATCGGACTGCTCTTGTTTGCCTATTCAACCATCATTGGCTGGTCCTATTATGGCGAAAAATGCTTTACATATTTGGCGAAAGATTCATATGTGATGTATTATCGAGTTGTGTTTGTTATTGCTGTCTTTTTCGGTGCCGTGTTTAAGAATGATTTCGTCTGGGGCGTAGCGGATATGCTAAACGGACTGATGGCTGTTCCTAACTTAATCGGCCTCATCGGTTTGTCAGGAGTTGTCGTATTTGAATCAAAACGAATCATTGAAAAAATTAAACAGGAGAAAAAGGAGAAAAACATCTCGGTGTCGTCTTAATAGCCCTTTTATTCTTTTGCTTTTCTGTTAAAATAGACATATTATTCAACACATATGCAGGAAAGGACGTGCCGCCCTTGTCAGAGCAAAAAGCGGCTGAAGTCAATCAGCTGATTGAAGACATTTCGCAAAAGTTAAATATGCTGAACATTGGAGTCATCAAAGCCGAGGACTTCAGTCCAGACAAGTACGAAGATATTGAATTTCTACACCAAATGGTGATGAAAAAATCTTCATTCAGCCCAAGTGAAATGCAAGCCATCGCAAGCGAGCTAAAAAACTTAAGAAAATAATCGTGCAAAGGAAACTAAGATTGCGGTTTACGCCGCTTTCTTCCATTCATGCGCAGAAAAAGCCAGCACCCCGCAAGGTGCTGGCTTTGTTTATCCTGTCAAAACTGCTTATTTTGCGAGCAGTTTTAATGATTCACGGTTAAATGCTGGAATGTCATCAGGTGTACGGCTTGTCACAAGCTGATCCTGACAAACAACAACTTCTTCATCTTTGAATTTTGCGCCTGCGTTTTCCATATCTACTTGAATGGATGTATATCCAGTCGCGCCTCTGCCTTCCAGCGTCTTTGCTGTAATGAGCAATTGCGGCCCGTGACAGATCGCAAATACTGGTTTTTTCTCGTCCATAAATGCTCTTGTGAACTGGACATAGCGATCATCTGCACGCAGAATGTCTGGTGAGAACCCGCCAGGAATCAGCAGTGCATCGAAGTCTTCAGGCTTCACGTTATCAATGGACGCATCCACTCTCACTTCTGCTTCTCCTTGCTTCCCTTTCACTGTTTTTCCTTTTTCGTTTTCAATTACTGTGATCTCATGGCCTGCATCTTTAAAGGCTTTTGCAGGCTCGGTGAATTCAACATCCTCAAAGTAATCTGTTAATACAACTGCAATTTTCTTACCCATGTAGAAACCCTCCTGCTTGATTATCGTTTACACTACACACTATACCCGGGGAGATTGAAATCAAACATCCTATCCCGATCAGATAACCCCTTATGATAAAAATAAGCATTTAGACTTATTTATATTTCCTCAACAAGGTAATTCGTATGATTTATGTTATCTTTACAATAATCTGCAAAAAATAACTACAAAAGTTAACGAAACATTTCTACAATAGGTATTGTGGTCAAAAAAATTAGAAAGGCGGAGATCAGGTGAAGAAGCAAGCACATAGGTCTAAACGAAGGAAAAACCTGTCTATTCTGCTCACTTCCATTATGATGATTAGTCTCATTCTCCCAGCAGTACCTACTCATGCAGCAATAGAAAACGGCGATGCCGTAAAAGTCAGCATCTTAGCCACAACGGATGTTCATGCGAACATGATGAATTACGATTATTACAGCGACAAAGAAACAAATGAATTTGGTTTGGCAAAAACAGCCGAGCTGATTGAAAAGCACCGTTCACAAAATCCAAATACACTCCTTGTTGATAACGGAGATCTGATTCAAGGAACCCCTCTTGGAGAATACGTTTACAAAAATGAAAAAGACAGTATCATCAATCAAACAAAGGTTCACCCCATTATTCATACACTCAACAAACTAAAGTACGATGCAGGCACACTTGGCAATCATGAATTTAACTACGGATTATCATTTCTTGACGGTACTATTGCCGGGGCTAATTTCCCGATTGTCAATGCGAACGTCAAAAAGTTAAATGGAGAACATCGTTTTACGCCTTATGTGATCCAAGAAAAAACATTTAAAGATGCAAACGGAGCTTCCCAAACTGTGAAAGTCGGTTACATAGGATTCGTTCCACCACAAATTATGACGTGGGATAAGAAGCATTTAGATGGACAAGTTCAAGTGCAGGATATCGTCGAATCTGCCAATGAAACCATTCCTGAAATGAAGGAAAAAGGCGCAGATATCATCGTCGCTCTTGCCCATACAGGAATTGAAAAAACCGCTTCGCCTAAAGGATCAGAAAATATGATCTTTGACCTTGCCACAAAAACGAAAGGCATCGATGCGATCGTGTCCGGCCACCAGCACGGCACATTCCCAAGCGCTGAATATAGCGGCGTCGACAAATTCGATGTCTCAAAAGGAACCATCAACGGCATTCCAGTCGTCATGTCAAAAAACTGGGGAAGCTACCTCGGAGTTATTGATTTAACATTAGAGCCTGACGGCAGCAAATGGAAGGTCACAGACGGAACAGGAAAAATTGAATCAGTTGCAGGAGTCACCTCTCAAAACAGCACTGTGAAAGATGCCATTCAAACGACGCATCAAAACACACTTGATTATGTGAGAAAACCTGTCGGTAAAACAGAAGCAGACATTAACAGCTTTTTTGCTCAAGTGATGGATGACCCTTCTATTCAAATTGTGACAGATGCACAAAAATGGTATGCACAAGAAAAAATGAAGGATACGTCATACAAAAACTTACCGATTTTATCTGCAGGCGCTCCGTTTAAAGCCGGCGGCCGAAACGGTGTGAATTATTATACTAATATCGCAAAAGGAGATTTAGCGATTAAAAATATCGGCGATCTCTACCTTTACGACAACACCGTGCAGATTGTCAAACTGAAAGGCAGTGAAGTAAAAGACTGGCTCGAGATGTCTGCCGGACAGTTTAATCAAATCAAACCAAACGATTCAAATGAACAGCCTATTTTAAACGAAGAATACCGCTCGTATAACTTTGATGTGATCGATGGTGTCACCTATCAAGTCGATGTGACGCAGCCTGCTAAATACAGCACAACAGGCACTCTTGTTAATGCGAATGCAAACCGCATCAAAAACCTGTCCTACAACGGGAAACCAGTCTCTGACAATCAAGAATTTTTAGTCGTAACGAACAACTATCGAGCTTCTGGCGGCGGGGGCTTCCCGCATCTGACGCAAGATAAAGTGGTGCTTGCCTCAGCTGATGAGAACCGCCAAGTGCTGATGGATTATATTATCGAACAAAAAACCATCAATCCAAGTGCGGATCAAAACTGGTCCATTGCACCAGTCAAGGGCGCAACAGTCACATTCGAATCTTCTCTTTTAGCTAAGGCGTTTGCCGAAAAATCAAGCAGCGTAGACTTTGTTCGTAACGCCAGCACAGATGGTCTTGGCGTGTACAAGCTAGCCTTTAAAGAGGATGGCACAACAGAACCGCCTGCATCAGATAACTGGAATTTAACGGTGATGCATACAAACGATACACACGCACACCTTGATGATGCGGCAAGACGTGCAACAAAGATTAAAGAAGTTCGAGCCGAAAGCAAAAACAACATTTTATTAGATGCTGGAGATGTCTTCTCTGGTGACCTATATTTCACAAAATGGCAAGGACTTGCCGACCTAAAACTGATGAACTTAATGAAATATGATGCCATGACGTTTGGTAATCATGAATTTGACAAAGGGCCTTCTGTTCTTCGTCAATTCCTGACAGGTGATGCATCAGATGTAGATGCGAAAAACCGTCATCAATTTGAAAAGCCTGCATTCCCGATTGTGTCATCAAACGTTGATATCTCTAAGGAGAAACAATTGAGCGGCTTAGTGAAAAAGCCAGCCACATTTAAAGCTGGTGAGAAAAAAGAAGCTGGGATTTACCCATACATCCTGCTTGATGTAAACAGTGAGAAGGTGGCTGTATTCGGCTTAACGACTGAAGACACGGCCATTACATCCAGCAGCGGTCCTAACATTCAATTCAAGGATGCATACAAGAAAGCAAAAGAAACAGTCAACACGATTCAAACAAAAGAAAAAATCAACAAAATCATTGCTTTAACACACATTGGCTATAACCGTGACCTTGAGCTTGCTCAAAAAGTAGACGGGATTGATTTAATCATTGGCGGTCACACGCACACCCTTGTTGAAAAATTAAAGGTCGTCAATAAGAAAGAACCAACGATTGTCGCACAGGTAAAAGACTACGGACAATTCTTAGGAAAAGTAGACGTGGCCTTTAATCAAAAAGGAGTCGTGCAGCCAAAGGAATCTTCTTTTGACCTCATCACCATCGATGACTCTGTCAAAGAAGATGCCGATGCAAAAGCAATCCTCGATCAGTACAAGGCAGATATTCAAGATTTAAAAACGGAAAAAGTCGGGTCTACCGATGTCCTCTTAGATGGACAACGCGAGCATGTCCGTGCGAAGGAAACGAACCTTGGGAACTTTATTGCTGACGGTATGCTGAAAAAAGCACAAGAATCTGCTGGTGCTGACCTTGCCATCACAAACGGCGGCGGTATTCGAGGCAGCATTGAAAAAGGAGATATCACTCTAGGTGATATTTTAACGGTCATGCCATTCGGAAACACACTCTATGTCGCAGATTTAAAAGGCAACCAAATTAAGAAAGCACTCGAACAAGGGCTTTCAGGGATTGAGGAAGGCGGCGGCGCATTCCCTCATGTAGCCGGCATTGAATATACGTTTACGCTGAGTAAACCAGCTGGCAGCAGACTCATTGATGTCAAACTGAAAGACCAAAACGGCAAACTAACAGACATTGATGATCAGAAAACATACCGCGTGGCGACAAACGCATTTGTCGGCACAGGCGGAGATGGCTACAGCGTCTTTACAGAAGCCTCTCACGGCGAAGACTTAGGCTATGTTGACTATGAAATCTTCAAAGAGCAAATTGAACAGGCAGACGGCGGGCATATTTCTCCTGTCATCGATCATCGAGTGAAAGAAGTGTTCCTTCCGCGGGCGAAAGGAAAAGGCGCCTATGACATTCAAGATGATGAGAAATTCCAAACGTATGTGCAGCATACAAACAAAGCATTGCTCTATTTAGACAAAGCAAGCGAAGCGAAAAACGTTCAATTGTCTCTATCAAAAGCGCAGGTAGCCGAGCTGAGGAAAAGAGAGCAAGATCCAAACGTCACTATCTATCATGACAAAGTGGGACTCGTATTACCGCTCTCTAATTTGTCCGAAAATAGCGCAGATATATGGATGAAAAAGACGAATAAGGTGAAAAATGCACTAACGGATACGTACGATTTCCAAATCAAACAAGATCAGAAAAAGGTTTCTACCTTTAAAGATCCTGTCACACTATCCTTTACATTAGATGAGCCTCAAAAGGCGAAGAAACCTGGTGTATATTATGTAGACCGCAAGAAAAACCATTATGCCAAAACAAGTAACGGATCGTTCGAAAATGGGGTCGTATCAGGTCAAACTGAACACTTCAGCGAATATACCGTACTCAACCAAAGCGGGGCAGCTGGAACAACGCCAGATCAAACTGGCGGAGACGGCGGTACATCAGCGCCAGGCGGAGGTACAGGTACAGATCCAAACCAAGATGGAACCGGACTCCCAGGCGGAACACTGCCTAATACAGCAACGATGATGTATACAGCTGTATTGATTGGTGTACTTATGCTTGCCTTAGGCGGTATCCTATATTACTACCAGCGCAAGCGTACAAGAAAAAATGTATCATCCTAAAAAAGGACAGAGCGTATGCTCTGTCCTCATATTGTTGACAAAGGGCTAAAATGATCTTGATTTTAGCCCTTTGTCTTCTTTTCATCTCAATCTTGGGATAAATAAATCCAATTGCGCTTATCAAATTCTTTCACATTATCTGATCCTATATGACGCAGCATTCTATTGAAGAACGTGATATCATCTTCATCATCGATGGCATATAAATCCTCTTGAACATAATCTCTTATAATAAAATTCGTTAAGTTCGTATTATTCACAAAATCAGCAAAATAATCCTCTACAAGAGTTAAATCCTCTTCACTTAACTTTTCATCATTAATAATTGAAATATGAAACACATTCAAAATCGCTTGTATATCTTCTTCATCCATATAACATAATGGCTCTAGTTTTCGATCTTCTTCCGTAAACGGTTTTCGAGTATCTTCAATGATCACGTAACATAATATTCGATGATCTTTCATCACGCTAAAAATTTCTAAATCCCGTAATTTTAGTGGTCGATTCAGTCTAATCATTTTTCCTCCTATCAATCATGATCTTGTCGTTGTATATCCCCGCTTCTCCAAAAATTGAAACGGACAGAGCCTATGCTCTGTCCGTTTTTTCTCTTCTAGCAAAATCGACGAATCTGAAGCGGTCTAATCGGTGACGGCTTTCTGTGTATTGAAATAGACTCGTATCCTCTAAGAACACATAATTCTTTACCACGACAACATGGTCAAATCCCTTCAAATCAAGGTACTTCGCATCCTCTTCTGTACATGGCTCTACCCCAAATTCCTTTTGAGCATAGCTGATCGATACACCGAGTTCTCCCTCAATATACTCGTAGATTGATCCTTCGCATATGTCTTTAGTCAAGACTTCAACATGCTTTTGCAAAAAGTAGTCCTTGTCTAAAATCACTTCTTCCCCGCTAATATTGCGAGATCGAATGACTTTCCAGACGTCTGTCTGTTCATCAATTTTCAGCTGAGACTGAATATACTGATCCGGTTTAATTAAGCCAAATTCATGAACCGTTGTGACTGTCTTTCGGCCAAGCGTTTGGGAAAGCTCTTTAAAGCTGACAAGACCTGATACAGGGAATTGCATTTTCTCCCGATTCAGCAATACAGAGCCTTTTCCGCGGATTTTTTGAATATAGCCATTTTGTACAAGAATATTTAATGCCTTTCTCACCGTCTCCCGGGACGTGTCGTACATGATAGAAAGTTCATGTTCTGATGGGAGGATGCCTTTATCCTGCCATTCACCTTGCTCAATTCGTCTTGCGAGCTGATCATAAATCACTCGAAACTTATTCTCTTTCATTTTCCCTCCGCCCCATTTTCTAGCGTTTGGTTAAATGATAAACGATTGACTCATATGGGCGCAACGTAAATCCCTTGATATGTGCCGGCACATCCTCATAATTGGATAACAGGACTTGCCCCTCCATCTCATCTACAGCCTGCACAAGCTCATCAGGAAGCGTAAAGTCCGCCTCCCCTGGATAAAAGTGATTGATCACGAGGAGCTTCTCATCCTTGCTTTCTCTAACATAAGCAAAAATCTTTGGATCTTCTGCTAAAAGTAAGGAGAAGCTACCATATGTGATCACATCAAGTTCTTTACGCAGTCTGCAAAGGGCTTGGTAATGATAGAAAATAGACGTCCGGTCCTTTAATGAAGCTTCGACCGAAATGTCGTTATGGGCTGGTTCAATCCAAGGCGTTCCTGTTGAGAAACCTGCATTCTTCTCTGAGGTCCACTGCATTGGTGTTCTCGCATTATCTCTTGACTTGACCTGTAAAATGGCAAGTACTTCTTCCTTTGATTTTCCCTTTTCTAGCATCACTTCGTACATATTGAGTGATTCGATATCACGGTAAGACGAAATGTCCTCAAATCGAGGATTCTTCATGCCAATTTCCTCACCTTGATAAATATACGGAGTTCCCTGCATCAGATGAATCGTGGTCGCCAGCATCTTCGCTGACTGCTGATGATACGTGTCATCATCACCATACCTTGAGACGATACGCGGCTGATCATGATTGCACCAGAACAGCGCATTCCAGCCGCCGCCCTCATGCATTTTTGTCTGCCATTCAGACAGAATCGACTTTAATTCTTGAAAATCAAATGGTGCGATCGCCCACTTTTCGCCGTTTGGATAGTCCACCTTTAAATGATGGAAATTGAACGTCATATCCAGCTCCTGCCGATCAGGTCTTGTATACCGAATGCAGTCTGCGATATTCGTTGAAGACATTTCTCCAACTGTCATGCTATCGTATTTCGAAAAAACCTCCTGGTTCATTTCATGCAGAAATTCATGAATTCTTGGCCCGTCTGTATAGTACATGCGGCCGTCGCCTTGCACAGATTGTCCGGCATCATCTAAGAAACGCTGATCCTTTGAGATGTTGTTGATGACATCCAGCCTGAACCCATCAATTCCTTTTTCAAACCAAAAGTGCATGATGTCATATACTTTCCTGCGCACTTCATCCTTCTCCCAATTGAGATCCGCCTGAGTGACATCATATAAATGAAGATAATAATCTCCTGTTACTTCGTCTAGTTCCCAGGCTGGACCGCCAAATTTCGACTGCCAATCATTCGGCGGAGATCCATCCGCTTTTGGCTCCTTCCAAATATAATAATCTCGGTAAGGATTATCCTTTGACTCACGTGAGGCTTGAAACCACTCATGAAAAATGGATGTATGGTTAACGGCTAGATCCATGATGACTCGTATGCCTCTCTCATGCGCTTCCTTCAGCATGCGTTCAAAATCTGTCATTGTGCCGTACATGTCATGGATTTTTGTATAATCGCTGATATCATAGCCGTTGTCATGCTGCGGGGACTCATACATTGGCGTGAGCCAAATACAATCCGCCCCAAGCTCTTTAATGTAATCAAGCTTTTTCGTCACGCCATTGATATCCCCTGTACCAGAGCCCGTTGTATCTAAAAAGCTCTTCGGATAAATTTGATAGACCACCGCTTTTTTCCACCATGGTTCATTTGATTGCTGATTCAATTTCCTTCACCACCACTAGTTAAGTTCTTCTGAAAAATCCTTCTTCTTTTTTAGTTTTGCATATAAAAGAGTACCGATGAATGGGAGGATGAGTACAATCACCATTCCAATTGCAAATGCCCCCCAATATTTCGGGATAATGGAGAAGATTCCTGGAATGCCTCCAACACCAACTGAGCTTGCCAGCACCCCTTGAGAGGCGATAAACATACCGGCTAATCCTGAGCTGATCAGTGCAAAAATAAATGGGAATCGATAACGCAGGTTGACCCCAAACATCGCCGGTTCGGTAATTCCTAAATAAGCAGAAATACTTGATGTCAGCGAAAGTCCTTTTTGTTTTTCATCTTTTAAGACAAACATCATTGCCAGTGCAGCTGATCCTTGTGCGATATTGGACAGTGCAAGCATTGGCCATAGGAACGTGCCGTGCAGCTTTGAGTTAATCAATTGAATATCCACAGCAAGGAACGTATGGTGCATTCCTGTAATGACTAATGCTGCATACAGTCCGCCGTATAATAGACCGCCAAGTGCTGCGAATTGCTGGAATACGGCTACAAGTCCAGATGTTAAAACATTACCGATTGCAAAGGTAACAGGTCCAATGACGATAAATGATAAAAATCCAATGACTAATAACGTAATCGGTGCAACAACTAACAGCTGAATACTTTCAGGTGTCCGTTTTGTGATAAATAATTCGAGCTTTGCAAGTAAATAGGAGGCGACGAGTATCGGAAGAACCTGTCCTTGATAGCCTACCTTCTGCACTTCAAGTCCAAACAAGTTCCAAACAGGAATGTCACCGGTCTTCTCAGCCGCTCCATAGCCCCATGCGTTTAACAAGTCCGGGTGTACAAGCATCAGACCAAGGACCATCCCTAAAAGCGGATTCCCCCCAAACCGTTTCACAGCTGACCAGCCAATTAATGCTGGCAGGAAGGTGAAGGCAGTGCCTGCAATTAAGTTGATCATATTCGCTAAATCAGCCCATGCCGGATACACATCCACAATCGATTTTTGATCGAAGAAAATATCAGGAGCTGTTAAAATATTATTAATCCCCATTAATAAACCGGCTGTGACGATGGCAGGAAGAATTGGTATAAAGATATCCGCAAGCGTTTTCACAGCACGCTGCAATGGATTTAATTTTTGATCAGAGGCACGCTTGACGTCTTCTTTTGTGGCTTCCCCAATCCCCGTCCTTTTGACCATTTCGGCATATACTCGATTGACGACCCCTTGGCCGATAACCACTTGGTATTGACCGTTCGCTGAGAAAGATCCCTTCACTTCATCAATTTGTTCAAGTGCTTTCTCATCCACCTTGTCTTCATCTTTCAGCACAAAGCGCAGCCTTGTTACACAATGTGTCGCTTGATCAATATTTTCTTTGCCGCCGATGGCTTTCACAATCTGATCTGCTGCTGCCTGATAATCAGCCATACTATCCCCTCCGAGATCGTTTTTTTATATAAGAAAAAAGAACCAAAAAACTTGTATATACATGTTACTTTATATTTTATATTTGTATAAACATGTAGTCAACAACAAAATGTAGCGCTTACATAAAAAAAGCTCCCTCAATGTGCTCAGGGAGAGGCAGCGTGTCATCCTCTTTTTTTATGCTCTGTTAATTTCTCGTAGACCTTATTTTTGTAAAAGGAGGAGGCTGGGCGTGCAAAAGTTTGGCGCTTAGATGTAAGTTCATCCAGACGTTTTTGTTTTTCTTCACAGATAAGAGACAGTTTCTTTCTTTCCTCTCCATCTATACTTGATTGAAGTAATTCTTTGACAGTCATGAGTTCTTTTTTCAGCGCTGTTTCTTCCCCAGCAAATCCGGCATTTTTCATGATGCGGTAGCCCATTCTAAGTTCTTCTGGTACATGAGCAGCATCATCTTTTGGCAGAGGTTTCCCAAAGCCAGATAATCCTTCAAAAGCCCCGTTATCCATCGCTTTTTTGATCCGTTCTTCTGATAATCTCTGCGCAAAATCCATAGCGTTTCTCCTTTCGCCGCAAGTATTTGATTAAGCATAGCAAAAAAGCTGGCTCTCTCACAAGAGCCAGCTTCAGCATCTAGACACCCCCTCGCATTCGATGTCTATCCTGCGCTCAGGTGCTCGTCCCTTCTTCGCTGAAAAGAGAAAAAGGGCTAAAATATTTTAGCCCTTTCTCGTTATTTATTGTCGACTTTGAAGGTTGAGACCATTTGTGCTAAGTCCTCTGACATGTCAGAGAGCTGTTCAATCGCACTTGAAATTTGCTGCATACCAGCACTTTGCTGTTCTGTTGCTGCCGCCACTTCTTGAGAGCTGGCTGCATGTTCTTCTGATACAACAGAAATTTGCTCAATCGATGTAGAAATCGTTTGATATGCTTGCTCAACTTGCTTAATAGAAGCAAGCAAATTGTTCGTTCTTCTTGAAAACTGAGATACACCGTCGTAAATCAAAGCGAAATTTTGTGACGTGCCTTCCATTTGCTCACGTCCTTCTTCCACTGCTTTACTACTTTCCTCTACACTTTCAAGAACGCGCTGACTGTTTTCCTGTGTGCCGATGACAAGGTCTGAAACGGTTTTAGCCGCATCCGCTGATTGCTCAGCTAACTTGCGCACCTCATCTGCCACAACAGCAAAACCTTTTCCTTCTTCTCCAACACGTGCCGCTTCAATTGAAGCATTCAGTGCAAGCAGATTCGTTTGGGCTGAAATGTCCGTAATAATTGAGATGACACTTTCAATCTCCGTTGAATGAGATTGTAATTCTTCTGCTGCCTGCTTTGAGTTGGTCATCTTGTCATGTAGCATATTCAGATGATCAAGCACATGGTTCACTAATTTTTGACCAGATTCTGATTGCGCTTGTACGTCAGATGATACAGATTTCATTTCGTCGACTTCTTTTGTGACGCCTTCGATTTGAGTATCGATCTCTGCAACGGATGTCGTACAATCCGTGATATTTGCGACAGAATCATTGATTCCTTCACTCATATTCGTCATAGCTTCTGATACTTGCTGCGCACTTTGACTTGATTCGGTCGTCACCGTACGAAGCTGTGAAGACATTTTCGACACTTCACTAGATGAGTTTGAGATTTTCGAAATGAGCTCTTTAATCCGTCCCTGCATCTTTTGGAAGGATGCGGCAAGCTGGCCGATCTCATCTTTACTTTCAACCTCTACCATACCAGTTAAATCACCGTCAGCAATTCGATTCGCTGATTCCATCAAGGAACGTGCTGGTTTTGCAATTCTTCTTCCCATGAAGTATGAGAAGAGTAATCCACCGATAAGCACAATGGCAGATGCCACTGTGATATAGATCATCAACTTCTGCGTTGTTTGAGGCACGACAGACGCATCTAAATCAATGCCTAAAATCCCTGTCAGCTCACCGCCTGAATCCTTAATTGGCAAAAAGACTGATTTATGTGTACCAAATGAATCTTTGTAAATATCACTTTTGACCATTTTATCTTCAGAGAGCGCTTGTTTCATCTCTTCTGAAAAAGCATAATCTTGATCAAAGTCATTTTCTTCACCGGTTAGTATAATAATTCTTTCTTTGCCGCCTTTATTAGATAACACGTATAAGTTCTCAAGCGTATGATCTTTTTGAAGCTCTGCGAATTTCGTTTTGATCTCAGCATAAATAGGATCATCCTTCCCGCTAATGCTGAGTACGTTTCCATCGATGTTATCGATTTCTTTTTTGGCGGTATCAATATCTGTTGTTAATCGATAATCAAATTGCTTTAATAACTGGGATGATAAATCCTGGCTCACTAGATAAAAGGTTAGAACGAATAATGCTACGGTTGCGAGTAATGTTACGGTAACGACTGACATGATTTTAGAGGATATCGTGTATCCTCCAAATTTCCTTTGTTTCGCCATTTTTTCCTACATCTCCACTCTCAGATTTGATTTAAGCATGTACATTTTCAAATTGACCACAAACAGATGCAATCACATCTTTTAAATAAGATACGATATGAGGGATATGCTCTGGTAACGTATAAGGTGAGATGACAAAAAACTTACTAACACTTAGATAGAATTCTTGACCTTCTTTTGAGTTGACAAGTAAAAACTTCGTTGTATCGCCAAAGAACATCTCATCTCTTTTCTCTCCAAGTTTTTCAAACAGCATTTTGTTCAATTCATTGTTTCGCTCAATTTCCATTGAAGTCGCTTCGCCAGAAATCTCTTCTTGAAAACGCGGTGAGCCGTCTAGGTAAATTCTAAATAATGTAGCCATTCCGACGTTGTCATCATTCACGACTTCTGCTTGCAGAATTTCTCGACTAAGTGCTTCTCTGAAGGCAAGGTTCACTTCTAAGAATTGACCGAGCAAGCGCTGATAGCCTTCAACCCCAAACGTTAAGAGCACACTCAGCATGCTGATTGAGCTTCCCATTCTTGAACACTCAAGTGTATAACCCGTATGGTATTCACCGTAGCCTCTATGGCCAACATATGGTGTCTCTTGTTCCTCCAGGTCCAAACGCTTTAAGTCAGCAGCGTTTTTCACTAAGAATAAACTGGATGTGTAAGGTGTTTGGCCGAGCTTTTGAAAATCAAAGCACATCGAGTCTGCAAGAGAAAGATGCTGGAATTTCGCTTTGATTTCTTTTAGCATACGAAGAACACCGACTGAGAATTGCAGCGGGTTTTCTGATACATCATACTCATTAAAGAAAGCAAAGAATCCACCCAGCGCCGAATCTGCATGAATATGCGGCACCTTCAGATCATACTTTTCAGCAATCGCTTCTGCTGTTTCACGTACCCCTTTGACATCATCAATTGCAATGGCATCTGTTGTTCCGGTTGTTGCCACAATATAAACGGGAATTCCGCCACCCTGTGCAACACGTTCCATTTGACAACGCAAATCTTCCATATCCATTGAATGATCTTTATTCGTCTTAATTCTGATTAAGTTGTTTGTGCCTAGTCCTGTTGCTTCCATTGACTTAAATAAGCTGTAATGTGCAGCATCAGAACAAAACGCATAAAGATTTTGTGGAACTCCTTTTCGCAGTGACTCCGGCGCAGCTTTTGCGATCGCTAAACGAAGTCCTGAAAAAATCGCTCCTTGACCTCCCCATGTTGTGTATCCCCCGCTCATATTTGGATCATATCCGATGAGCTTAGACATCATTGAAACCACTCTGACCTCAGCTTCCGCACCTGCTGGTCCATAAACATCCCAAAGGTTGTTTCCGTTTACCAGCATAGCTGTCAGCATGCCTAAAATTCCTGGTGTACTTGCCATTGGCAAAATGTTCGTGAAGAAATACTTGGTGTGGTATGGATGGTTATGTAAAAGCTTCAGTAATTCTTCATTCACAAGTTCCGCTTGCTGGCCGTTCATCGGAATTTGACTTGTTTCGGTGAGCTTTTTGTAAAAGTCCTCCCCACGATTCTTTTCACCTTTAAGGTGTGCACGGTTGGGATCTTTCAGGTCATCGACCCCTGAAATGATCTGCTCCATCAATTTGATGAGTTCTTTACGCTCTCCTGCATTTCCGTCCTCACTCGGAAACCAGTTCTGAACGAGGTTCTCTGCTCGTACAGTCATATACTATCAATCCTTTCAATGGAAGATTTCCTGTCACTGTCTATATCGACCCCAATTCAGAAGTTTATAGTCTCGATATGTTCACTTAAGTATATTTAGATAATTTGTTCACTTATTAAAATAAATGAAACCCTTAAAAAACACATAAAAACCATTATGTTCACGAAACACAAAAATATATTGATATATCGTATAGGAGGAATTTTTATCCATCGTCTTATTCCATTACATGGCTCATTTTTTTTGTTTAACCTGCATAAACATTAATAAACAATGGAAATACTCTCTAAATGACCATTGTAGAAATTAAATTAATTCTTTAGACTTGTATCTTTTTACCTGTTTTATTGATATAGCAACTGGAAAATTGCTGAATTTTCTGTAAATGATAGGTCGATTTTCATAAAAAGTTTTTCGATGGGCGAATATTTTCATTTTCTCTCCTTTTATTGCTCGGACAGACTTGCAAAGGCTCTTCACTGGATATGACTTTTCTATTTGTGCATTTCGTGGTATATTCTAATGGTTCGTTTTCTTTCGTTCCGCCTCTTCCGTTTAACGGAGAAAAGGAGTGTTTATATGAAAACATTTATTCAAAAAAGAGGTCTCGGCTTCTTTCTGATTGCAGCCATCTTACTATGGCTCAAAACGTATTCAGCGTATTTAATCGAATTTAAACTTGGTATATCAAATGTGCTTCAGCATATTTTGCTTTTCGTGAATCCTATTAGCTCCAGCTTGTTCTTTCTTGGCTTTGCTTTATTGTTCAAGAAAAAATGGCAGCCTGCCGCTATCATTGTGATTCACTTTTTCATGTCTTTTTTACTATACGCAAACATCGTGTACTATCGATTCTTCAATGACTTTATCACGCTGCCTACAGTGATGCAGGCAGGAACGAATGGCGGACAATTAGGTGATAGTGCATTTTCACTCATGCGTTGGACTGATGTGTTTTACTTTATTGATACAATCATTTTGATTGTACTTGCAGTCCGCATGAAAAGGCAGCAGCAAACAAGTACAGCCACTGTACCTGTTCAAAAGTCAAAATCGTTTAGACTCGTCCTTGTGTCCTCTGTTGTGATCTTTGTTTTAAACTTAGTTGCTGCAGAGATCGATCGTCCAGAGCTTTTATCAAGATCGTTCGACCGCAATTATTTAGTTAAATATTTAGGTGCTTATAACTTTACTGTGTTTGATGCCATTCAAAATGTGAAATCAAACAGCCAGCGTGCTCTGGCAAATTCAAATGACGTGACAGATGTAGAGAACTATTTAAAAGCGAACAGTGCTGATCCTAACCCTGCTTATTACGGGAAAGCGAAAGGCATGAACGTCATTACAATTTCTCTTGAATCTCTGCAAAACTTTGTCATTGATTATAAGGTGAATGGAAAAGAAGTAACGCCATTCCTTAATTCATTGGCACACGACAACAAAACGTTTTACTTTGATAACTTCTTCCATCAAACAGGACAGGGAAAAACGTCTGATGCTGAATTTATGATGGATACTGGGCTATTCCCATTATCACAGGGCTCTGTTTTTATTAACAAAGCGCAAAACACGTATCAAGCACTTCCTGGCATTCTGAAGAAGGATCAGTACACGTCAGCAGAATTCCATGGCAATACGAAAACCTTCTGGAACCGTAATGAAATGTTTAAGTCGTTTGGGTATGACAGATTTTACGATTCTGAGTACTACGATATGAACGAGCAGGATACGAAGAACTATGGACTGAAAGACAAACCGTTCTTCAAAGAATCGATGCCAATGCTTGAAAACTTGAAGCAGCCGTTTTATTCGAAGTTCATTACCTTATCGAATCATTTCCCATTTGGAATGGACGAAGGTGATACTGATTTCGAACCTGGTGATTTCGGTGACTCTGTCGTCGATAACTACTTCCAATCGGCTCATTATTTAGATGAAGCGATTGAACAGTTCTTCAATGATCTAAAAAAGTCAGGTCTTTATGACAACACAGTCGTCATTATGTACGGAGATCATTACGGTATTTCTGAAAACCATAATGAAGCGATGGAAAAAGTGACAGGACAAAAAATTGGAGATTATGAAAATGCGCAGCTCATGCGTGTGCCGCTCTTTATCCATGTTCCTGGCGTAAAAGGCGGACAGATTCATAAATACTCTGGTGAAGTCGATGTCGCACCAACCCTTCTGCACCTGCTTGGCGATGATACGAAGAACTATTTAATGTCTGGTTCTGATATCCTATCGAAGAACTTTAAAGAGCTTGTGCCATTTAGAAATGGTGACTTCGTGTCTAAGGACTACACGAAAGTAGGCAATAACTATTACAGCAACAAAACAGGCGAGAAAATCGAGCCAACTGACAAGGCATCCCAAGAAAATGAAACGGTGAAAAAGATGCTGGAGACATCTGATAAGATTGTCACCGAAGATTTACTCCGTTTCTACAAGCCTAAAGGCTTTACACCGATTGACCGCAATGATTATGACTATACAAAGAAAGTACAGGATGAAAAGGATTCCTCTTCCGCCAAAGATGAATCCAGCTCTTCTTCAAAATAACGTTCTCATGCTAAGAACCAGCCGATCCTTGATCAGCTGGTTCTTTTTACGTTTGATCATGATTACTCCGGGTATAGGAGAAGAAGGAGGGATATATCATGAAGAAATCAGCAGCTTTTGTCGTGACTGCCTCACTTGCTTCGTCTGCCCTTTTCGGTTTCAGCCCTGCTGTCTCAGCACACGCCATGACCAAACCGGCAGCAGAACAATCCGTTCCTCAAGGTCCAAATGCCGCGCTTACCAGCATTTATGAGCTGGCACATAAAGGACAAATGCCCTACTATGCTAAAGGATTGAAAATAGGCGTTCAAACCAAAAAAGACGTTCATCATCAGCTCGGAAATCCATATCCAGAAACAGGTCAAAGCAGCTTTGATTTGTATCATGCGGAAATGGGGAATCCCGGATTTGCTTTTCACTATGATGCAAAAGGCAAAATTGATGAAATCCGTTATTTCGGTACAAATGTAGAAAAAGAAACAAATATCGGCGGTATGACCCCTTCGTTACTAAAGAAACAGCTTGGACCAGCGGATTCAGTGAGCACCATTCCGCAGACAAAAGAGAAAAAATATGTGTATCGAACCGGTGATTATGAGCTTGAATTTATCGTTGGACATGATCCTGATATCAGCCAGCATGAACTCACCGTGCTGCATATCAACTTGATAAAAGCCAATTCTTAAATAAAAAAGCATCCTGAGCGTTTACTCAGGATGCTTTTCTTTTATTATGATGCCACTTCTAATTGCGGCTTTCTTTTCAATTTTCGTTTGAGGACTGGACCTGCTACATAATCAAGACCAAGTTTTCCGGCGTTTCCTTTCGCTGCCATGATGAAGACTGCGATCAGAAGAAGCAGCGGGTTCACAGAGACAGTTCCAGCTAGTAGGAAAGAGACATTCATCACGCTTCCAAAAAAGGCTGCCGTTGTTGTAAACAATCCAACAATTAATCCTAGGCCTACTAAGATTTCTCCCCACATGACCATGGCACTGAATAGTCCGGCATTTGGCAAAGCGACATTTTCTAAAAACCATACATAGAACGGATACACTAGATGACCATCTTTGACGACAGGTTCAGATATCGCAAATTGCAAATAGCCTGATGCATCAAATCCACCTGTTAGTTTTCCAATACCAGATGTCAGCCAAGTCCATCCGATATAAAGTCTTGCTGCCAAAAGGATAACAGCTGCCCATACATTCGTTTGTAAGAATTTTGTAAACATGATGATGCCTCCTTTTAAATTATGTGAAATATTTCACATTTTCTTTATGATCTTATTATACTATGCTATATCTAATTTGTGATCTTTTTCACATATATATTCACAAATTGTTCATGAATATCTAATTTTTCCTAATCTCAAACAACTTTCTTATTAAGGAGGAGATTCAGCGGCAAAAGCGTTCTACCATGTACAGACCATGCTTCTTCGGCGCTGTGGAAATAGGCGGTCGAGTCATATTCAGAAAAGTGGGGTCAGTTAATATTTTAAAAGAAGCTTTCGTCTGCTGTTCGAGAAAAAGGTCCTTTACTAAGACCTTAGTCAGAGAAAATATAAGCCTCGGGCGGGTTTATTCAATTTCCTTCTTTCTTTATTATCGAAGTAAGTAACGCTCACAATTAACGAGAGAACATTAAGGGAGAGAAGGCAATTGAATAAAGTATGGCGTTTCATCGTGTATGTATGCGTTTTCGTTCTGGTTGTTGGAGGAACCGGAGCGATCGGTTTCATGAGCACGATGCAGGAGGCTATGTCGGTTTATGATAAGCCAGTTCCTGCTTCACTACAAAGCATCCAAACCCCTGCGTATGATTCGAAAAAGCCAACAGTGGTCGTTATTTTGGCGAATGAAGTAACCGAGGTATTTGATTTTCTCGTACCATACGAAATGTTCTCCATGACGGGTTCGTACAATGTGTTTGCGGCAGCTCCCAACAAAAACATAAAATCGTTGACGGGCGGGCTTGATATCGTACCGCATTACTCTTTCGACGAGTTGGACAAATTGACAGGCAAAAGTCCGGATATAATCGTGATCCCTTTCATGCCGATTTTGGATGAAGCGAAATACAAGCCCGTCCGCGATTGGATAAGGAAGCACTCCGGCAAGGAAACGACATTGTTATCCATCTGCAATGGGGCGGAAAATTTGGCGGATACCGGCCTGCTGAACAGGAAATCTGCAGCAACACATTGGGGAGATATCGGCAGATTGGAAAAGAAATATACCGAGATTACTTGGAAAAGGGATCAGCGTTACGTGCATGACGGTAACATAGTCTCCTCGGCCGGCCTGACTTCGGGGATTGATGCCACGCTGTATGTTATATCTCAGCAAATGGGGGATCCTGTAGCGGAGAAAGTGGCGAAGGACATGAATTACCCTTCCTACGATTTTGTTCAGCATCCGCAAATGGAGCCTTTCACAGCTGGATTGAGCGATATCGTCTATATTTTGAACAATGCGTTTCAATGGAGCAAGAAAAAGAACGGGGTCCTGCTGTATGACGGTGCCGACGAGCTGATGTTATCCTCGGCTTTTGACACGTACGGGGCTTCCGGGACGACAACAACATTGACGATATCCAACAAACGCGAGCCGGTTGTTACTCGACACGGTCTGAAACTGATCGCCCGATATCAAATAGAGGATGCTCCAAAACTCGACAAAATGATTTTTGTGGGGCCGGACGTGAAGACGCGCGCTGCAGATGATATCCGAAACTGGAACGTGAACGGTGGAAAGGCTGAGCAGCTTTTCCTGCACAGTGATTCGCCAGAGCGGTTCGCGATGGAACCTGCGTTTGAAGATTTGGCGAAGCAAGAAGATATCTTGACGGCGAAATTCGCCGCCAAGCGGCTCGAGTACCGCGCCACAAGCCAGCTTAAGCTTAAAGGAGCACCATTTTCGTACGAAGCGTTCAGCATACCGATCGGTGTCGGCTTGTTGTCTATGTTCGTCGTATATTTGGTAGAAAGACGTTTCGTAAGAAGAAAGACTGTTCCCGAATAAAACAGAAAGCAAAAGCATCACAGTTAGGAATTATTTAGGGTTTTTTAAAGAAAAATGAGATTCATTATACTTTTAAAGTCGCCATGATGGTTGATTACTATAAATTTAATTAAATTCCTTATTAAACAAACGAGTACCGATAGTTCAACAAGCTATGAGTAATTTTAGGACTAAGCCCATATTTTAGTTATTCCATTAAAGGGCGCTATTATTTAAGATCAAAGGTAGAAAATGATCAAACTTTTTTATAAAACCAAAACTTAAATATGCTCGGGAAGAATCCATTTTGATCAAACTTTTTTCAAAATGGATTCTTCTAATTTATCGTAAAATAAGGGTTTATGAGCTATTTTTGATTAAAATTTATAAAAACACCCTCTATTAAGAGGGTGTTCTTTGAGCTGAGTCAAAACTGAACAGGTCACCACCAGAATTCATCTTATCTTGTTCTTTCTGCTTCATAGAGGTAAACTTTTCCCTTACTGAAACCGTCTAAGTCATTTCAGACCGTAAAAAGGGGTTTAATTTTGTATGAAAACACTATTTCATTTTGCTTATTTACAGGCCATCTCATGTCTATTCCCCGTCATGATCTTTGCGGCGCTTGCCCTATCAAAGACGGTGTCTATTCCTTTTCTTCACCGGTATGATTTCATTCTACTGCTTTGCCTCGCGGCTCAGATCCTGATGCTGACGCTGCGGCTGGAGACTTGGGCGGAGCTAAAGGTCATTTGTCTATTTCATCTCATAGGAATCTGTTTAGAAGTGTATAAAGTACATATGGGCTCTTGGTCCTACCCAGAAGAAGCTTATACAAAAATATTTGGGGTTCCACTTTATAGCGGCTTTATGTATGCGAGTGTGGCTAGTTATATTTATCAGGCATTTTCACGACTTCATGTAAAAGTGGCCGACTGGCCTCATCCATTTCTTTCAATTGGCATCAGTTTGTGCATTTATCTCAATTTCTTTACGCATCACTGGCTTTATGATGTCAGATGGTGGCTGACATGTCTGCTTGTTGTTGTGTTTCGGAAAACATCGGTTTCGTTTCAGGTTGGTCCATCTTCCTTTCGAATGCCGCTTATTGTTTCATTTCTCCTGATTGGCTTTTTTATTTGGATTGCCGAAAATGTCACCACCTTTTTAGGCGCATGGCAATATCCAAATCAGCAGCATGCTTGGTCCATTGTTCATCTAGGGAAAATTAGCTCATGGTTCTTACTCGTTGTGATCAGTATTGTGTTAGTGATCGAACAGCGTAAACAAAAAAACGTTCAGCCCATTTGACCTGGCTGAACGTTTTTTTTAATCTCGATCGACTTCCTTACGGAGATCATCTGCGACAAATTCTACATTCGTTCCAATAATAATTTGTACGGATGTTTTTCCAGAAGTCAGCACCCCTTTGGCACCTGCTTTTTTTAATGTACCTTCATTTAATAAATTAGTATCCTCTACTGTTAAGCGAAGACGTGTGGCACAATGATCAATGTTGGTGATATTGTCTTTGCCGCCAAGCCCCTCTACGAGCATACTCGCCCCACCTGCCGTCACCGCATCATCCGTTGCGATATCTTCCATGTCATCATCTTCCCTGCCTGGTGTTTTCAGCTTTAATAGTTTAATGAGGAAATAGAAAACGACAAAGTACACGACGCCATAAATGATTCCTACTACAAGAAGCAAGATCGGTTTTTGCGCAATACCGAAGCTTAAGACGTAATCAATCGCACCTGCTGAAAAGGCAAAGCCGCTATGAATCCCAAGAGTGTTCACAATAAAAAGCGAAAGCCCCGTCAAAATAGCATGGACACCATATAAAAGTGGTGATAAAAACATAAAAGAAAATTCAATTGGTTCAGTGATCCCTGTTATAAATGATGTAAGTGCCATCCCAATCATCAGACCAGCTGTTGCTTTTCGTTTCTCAGGTTTTGCAGTTACAACCATGGCTAGACATGCCGCTGGCAGACCAAACATCATCACTGGGAAGAATCCAGTCATAAAGACACCTGCACTTGGATCTCCTTTAAAGAATCGCGCTAAATCCCCTGTTGCCCCGCTGAATTCACCGAATTGAAACCAAAATAAGTTATTCAAGACATGGTGAAGTCCTAATGGAATGAGCAATCGGTTAAAGAAACCAAACAGCCCTGCACCTGTTGCACCAAGGCTTAAAATCCATTCTCCTAAATCATTGATTACACTTTGAATCGGCGGCCATACATATCCGAAAACGGCTGCTAATAGAATGGTGAAAAGTGCGGTCATTATAGGCACAAGCCGCCTTCCGCTAAAGAAACCTAAGTATTCCGGCAGTTTCGTATCCTTAAATTTATTGTAAACATAACCTGCCAAAAGCCCGCATAAAATACCGCCCAATACACCCATATTGTTGGTTGAGTTAATCGACGTTGTACCGGCTGACAAAATAAAATAAGAGATCGCTCCTGATAATGCCGCTGCCCCGTTCCCATCCTTTGAAATACCAATCGCTACACCCATTGCAAAAATTAAAGCCAAGTTCGCAAAAATTGCATTCCCTGCCGCATGAATAAACGGGATATTGAATACATCCTCCCGCCCAATGGCCAAAATAATCCCTGCTGCTGGAAGTACAGCGATTGGAAGCATAAATGATTTTCCTAGCTTTTGAAAAAACTGAAACACCATCTGATTTCCCCCCTTTGTCATCATCATGACCAAAGCATTCATGATGTTCATAAAAAATATATCATATGCACGTCTAGTTATCTATACCAATTTGTCCACATTCATTTGAATTCCGCTCTTTACTCTTTTTGCGTAAAATGTGGTAAGCTATTGAATAGAATGAAGATATAGAAAGCGGGAATGAACAGTGATTGTCAAACATGATCATGAGTTAGAAGCCTTAAAAAAAGTCGGCCGAATTGTCGCTTTGGCAAGAGAAGAAATGAAAAGCCAAGCGAAACCAGGCATGTCTACAAAAGAATTAGATTTGATTGGGAAAAAAATATTAGAAGAACACGGGGCCAATTCAGCACCTGAAAAGGAATATGACTTCCCTGGTACCACTTGTATCAGCGTGAACGATGAAGTTGCACACGGTATCCCAAGTGAAAAAACCATTTTACAAGAGGGCGACCTCGTGAACATTGATATCTCAGCAGAACTGGACGGCTATTATTCAGATACAGGCATTTCATTTGTTTTAGGTACAGGTGATGCTCGTCTTGAAGCATTATGTAAGTGTGCGGAAGATGCGTTCCTTGAAGGATTAAAGCATGCAAAAGCCGGTAAAAGACAAAACCAAATTGGCCGTGCGGTCTACAATACAGCGAAAGAACAAGGATTTACCGTCATTAAAAACCTAACAGGACACGGCATTGGGAAGAATCTGCATGAAGCACCCAACCATATCTTGAACTACTATGATCCATTCGATAATGCTTTGTTTAAAAATGGCACAGTCATTGCCTTTGAACCTTTCATTTCAACAAATGCTGAATCGATTTATCAGGCTGATGATGGCTGGACATTTAAAACACCAGATAAAAGTCTAGTCGCACAGATTGAACATACGATTGTGATCACTAAAGACGAACCGATTATTTTAACAAAGCTGTAAGCCAGCTATCCCCTCCTTCACTGGAGGGGATTCAGATTGTTGACAAAGGGCTAAAATGATGTTGATTTTAGCCCTTTGTCTTCTTTTCAGCGTGATAGAAAACCTTTGCAGTCTAGGAAGGACGAGCAGCGGAGCAGAGCGAATTTGACATTCGTGAGCACCGGAGCGCAGACCTGACAACGAATGCGAGGGTTTGTCTACACGCTGTATCCCCTCCTTCACTGAGAGGGGATTTTTTCATGCCCGTTTCACGAATCTGTCACGACTAAACAAAAATGCCTGTGGTAAAATAGGCAAAGATATGCGAAAGGGGTCTTATTTGATATGTGGTTCATCATCATAGGTGTTATCTTTTTCATCGAAAGTATTATCTTAACGGTTGTAGGGATTAAGAAAAAACAATCCATGATGACCTATCTTGGTGTTGTCATCATGATTATGACGGTCGGCATGATCCTCGTTACCCTCAACCCGCCAAATTCATAAATCAATATTTCCAGCATATACATGGATCATAGGCAGATAGAATCAGTTTTCACTTCTTGACACCTGCACGCTTTTCACGTCCTTTTTTGAGATGTTACAATGCAGGCAGTTTCAATTGAAAGGAGTTTTCTATCATGCATTATGGTAGCAAAGGCTGGTATGTCGAAGAATTAAAGAAGCTTGGTGTGACTAAGCATGAAGGAAGAAAGCTTCAAAGCTTAAAAACATATTTCCTTGCAAATCTTCTTGAGCAAAAGAAACGCAGCTCATAAACGCTGAAAAGCCGTACATCTTAAGATAATGTACGGCTTTTTTTAAATGTGCTGAATTCGTTTTTCTAAAGACTTCCTCACCACATCTGCTAAAGCATCTACTTCAAGAACGGCTTTCAGTCTCTCTGGACTTGTTTGACGATATTTGACTTCGTTGACCTCATGGACCGTAATGTGATGGGTCGCTTTTTCTACTAGTACTAGCGATGCATCAGGCGGCACCATGCCTTCTTTCAGTACACGTAAATAAAAGCCTGTATACCCTGTTTTTTGTACTTCCTTTACAAGCTTCATGTTGCCATGCTTAAGAGACAATTTCACACAAGGCTGTCTTGGCTGGCTCACCTCAACAAATGCATCTCCAAGCTGAAACACATCGCCAATATGCACATTCGTTTCGACTAGCTGGCGTACTGTTATATTCTCGCCAAAGGCAGCTTCCTGTAATGGAACCCCTAAAAATTGTTCAAAGTGAGCATAATGATCATACGGAAAGACGCAGACGGCTTTATCATAACCCCCATGATGAACCAAATCCCCCTGACCATCTCCTTCAAAATTGACCTGACTTAAATACACAGGCTCATGAATGCGCCTTTTGTTGATGGCTGTTTTGATTTCTTTTCCATTCGCATATGTAATGATAGGTTGTCCCACTTGGATTCCTTCTATGTCGTATCTCTTATGTCCCACGATGGCCATCTCCTTTGGTTGTCTACTGACCTTTATTTTACATCGTTTGACAATCAAATCATAGTCGAGGCGTGAAGATCAGATGCAGGCTATGGTACGATGTGAAAAAAGGAGAGATGACCATGATTCATTATCACGCCATTGTAAAAGGACGTGTGCAAGGAGTCGGCTTTCGTTATTTTGTTCAGGGAGAAGCCGTCAATCGTGGAATGAAAGGCTGGGTACGCAACACAGATGAAGGTCATGTCGAGTTAAAGGTAGAGGGTGAGCAGCAGAAAGTGATTGATTTCTTAGAGACTGTCCGGAAAGGAAGTCCTTTTTCAAAAGTCACCGACATGCAAATGGAGCCGCTCACCGAGCTTGCTCATTATCAGGATTTTCGAATAAGGTCATAAAAAACCTAGCTTTTTGTAAACATTATTTCTATTCATGATAGTTAGGCGGAGCTTTCGTATGATATAGTTCAGCCAGAACTTTCTGGTTGAACTTTTTTTATTTAGATTTAATCTATCAGTAGCCAGGCTAGAACGTACGGAGGCGTGGGACATTGATTCCGTCAAGTAAACTGTTCATCACCATCTACTTGTAGAAATATGTTTGAGGCTGGTTGGGACTTAGATCTCGTAAAACATCGAATCGGTACGAGTCATGCATAAGATTAATTGGACTGGTTCGATATTGCCTCAAAATAGTCTAGAACTACTTTACGGAATTCCAATGAAGCTTGCGTCATGTATCGACTTGTATGCCATAATAAAGCGATATCACGTACAAGTTCATGATTCTCAACTTGCAAATATTTAATCTTTCCCCATGATATTTTTGCTGTGCTTGGTATGAAGGCAAGTCCAATTTCAGCTTCTACAAGACTGATCAAACGTGTAGGTTCATCGCCCTCATACACATATTTAAGGTCAATTCCAGCCGATTTGCATACAGAGTCTACTAAATCACGAGTGCCGTATCCTCTTTTCATACCGACAAAGCATTCATCCTTAAGTTCTGTTAAACATACGCTAGTTCGGTCTGCCAGTCGATGCCCATTAGGAACTGCTACAAGAATGGGATCAACAAAGACAACTTGACATTCGATGTCTTCCCCTTGAAAAGGAGAGGACGACAAGCAAAAATCGACTTCGCCTCGATGTAAAAGCGTGACCATTTCCAGTGTGGTCAGCATTTGCACATGAAATTGGATATTAGGACGTTTTTTACGAAACTCTCGCATCATCTGAGGCAAAGTGCTTGCTGTGGTTACCGCAAGCTTTAGTGTGCCAGATTCTCCTCTAGACAAATCGCTAATCTCCTGTTTTCCCTGTTCCAACTCAAACAAAGCCCTTTCCGCGCGACGAATGAATTTCTTGCCAAATTCATTTAAACGCAGTTTCCTGCCTGTGCGATCAAATAAAGGCACCCCTAAATCTTCTTCCAGACGCTGAATCGTTTTGCTTAGCGACGATTGCGTAACGTGGAGGCTTCGTGCAGCTTCAGTTACATGCTCTAATCGAGCTACCTCTAGAAAATATTGTAGTTGAAGGAGTTCCATTTCATTTTCTCTCCAATCATTCCTTTTGGTCAATGATATCATAACTTTAAATGCGTTGGAATGAATGTAAAATGCCAAGTAAGATATCAATATAACAAATTTAAAGGGGGAGAAAAAATGAATTCTCGTAGCAGATGGTTAATGATATCCGTTGGACTAGGTATATTATTAAACCCTTTAAATTCATCAATGATTTCTGTTGCTATTGCTAGGTTGCAACATGTGTATAGCATTGATTTTACTGCTGTTTCCTGGATTGTGTTTTCATTTTATATCGCTAGTGCTATCGCCCAACCTGTCATGGGGAAGGCTAGTGATTTATTCGGCAGGAGGAAGATATTTCTGGCTGGTCTTGTTGTATCCTTAGTTTCTTCTATTCTGGCTCCATTTTCTCCAAATTTCGGATGGCTTATTGTGTTCAGAATCGTACAATCCATCGGAACTAGTATGCTGATTGCAGTTGGAACAGCTATAATTCGCATTCATATTACAGAAAAGCAATCAGATGCTTTAGCAGGTTTATCAATTTTCCTATCCGGTGCGGCAGCTATAGGACCTTTTGCCGGGGGAGTACTTATTCAATGGTGGGACTGGCCAGCGATCTTCATCGTTAATACCCCGTTTGTAGTAGCGAGCTTTATATTAGCTTGGAAAATGATTCCCAATGATGGACCAGCAGCAACGGTTTCACGTGACATGTCGTTTCGAAAATTACTGGGTGTGATTGATGTGCCAGGAATTCTGCTCTTTGCGGTGGGTCTGATTGCCCTTCTAGTTGGCTTGCTGGCAGCGAAATCATCTGGGCATTTCTCTATGTGGAATATCGTTGTTGTGCTAATCGGGCTCGTTGCGGTGGGAATATTCGTACGACATGAGCTAAAAACAGTGTCGCCATTTATTCCTTTACGCACCTTCGCCAAATATCCAGGGATGACTTGGGTCAATATACAATACTTGCTAGTTAACTTCCTTTATTATTCACTCTTTTTTGGGATTCCATCATACCTGCAAATGGTACGTCATGTCAGTGAATTCCAGACAGGGATTCTTATGTTAACCTTGGGCTTGAGCTCGATTGCAGCTTCGCCAATAGCAGGGAAATGGGTCGGTAAATCAGGACCCAGACCTGCATTGATTGTATCCTCATTACTGATGGTAGTAGGGGCAGTGTGGATCGTGACATGGACGCAAAGTTCACCAGTCATCAGTGTGTGCCTGGCGTTAGCCGCGTTCGGTTTTAGCAACGGGCTAAACGCTGTTGGTATGCAGGCAGCTTTGTTTAAAAGCTCTCCAAAAGAAATTGCTGGTGTAGCATCTGGCCTATTTAATACATCAAGATACTTGGGAACAATTTTATCTTCACTGTTGACAGGTATCATTATGGGAGGTGCGTTCACCTTTACAGGATTCCGATTGCTGGGGGTTTTCCTAATGGTCATTGCATTGGTCTTAGTATTTATAAGTCTGCGACTCAGATATTCTGAGCAATTGGATGAACCGAGTACAAGCAATTCAAACAAAAAATAAAAATTGGAGTTGAATGTTATAACAACTGTTAATATCAAGGAATGGTCCTCATGGGATCAAACTTGGCAGGGAATGCAAAAGGATAAACAGCCCCAGGGTGAGAAAGTCATCCAGAAGTGGAATGCGAGAGCGCAAACTTTCGCCCATTGTTGTAGTAAGGAAGAGATCTTTTGTGGTCATCATAAATAAAAAGGGATAGATATCTATCCCTTTTGTTTTAATCAATTTAAATGTTCAACATCATATTAGAGGACACATGTATTATGATAAAAGACATCTTTTTATGGAATTACATATAACTCTCGCTAGGCTTTTTCTGTCCTGTGATAGGGCTTGTCCTGATAAAAATAGTTTGGTTTCACAATGGTATTGTCGTAATGCTTGTGGAATATGTGGGTAGCAGCTGGTGATACTGGCGGAATCAGCCATGTCCAGTCCCCGGTCAGCTTGCGGTCAGCCTTTTCTTCCTGCTTTTCAAACTGCTTGAATTGATGTGCTGCTGTATGGTGATCGACAATGGTTACCCCTGCTTCGCGATAAGAATGGAGAACCGCCACGTTCAATTCGACAATGGCTTTATCCTTCCAAAGGGACGCATTCTTGGTTGTGTCCAGTCCTAAAAGAGAAGCGACTTTTTTCAGCATATTGTAGCGGTTTTCATCCGCTAGGTTGCGTGCGCCAATTTCTGTGCCCATATACCAGCCATTAAACGGTGCAGCATTGTAATGAATACCACCAATCTCTAATTTCATATCAGCGATAATCGGGACCGCATACCATTTTAGTCCCAAATCACGAAATCCATTATATTCAGGATGGGTGATCTCTACCTCTTGGACGATTTCTTTCGGAAGCTCATACAGAACAGGCGGCTGATCCTTTAGCTGAAACATGAGAGGCAGAATATCAAAATGTGTGCCCTCCCCTTTCCAGCCATGTGCTTCACATAATTTTGTTAATTCAAGAGATGCCTCGTCGCCGATGATGCCATATTCAGTTTCATAGCCTGCATAACGAACGAGCTGATGATTATAAATGACGACTTCCTTCTGTCTGTTTTTCTCTGGGGGAAAGATCGTAATGGACGGTTTGATTTTCCCGCCATTTGTCGCATACTCAATATGATGAAAGAGCGCCTCCTTCACTTCATCCTCTGTCTTTACATGCCGGCAGTCATGCACTTGCAGGGTCGACCAAAACAAACGGCCAATGCAGCGGTTACTGTTGCGCCATGCCATTTTCGCCCCGTGAGCTAATTCCTCTAGTGTATGCGTATAAATTCCTTCAGACTCAATTTCTCTTTTTATTTCATGCAGACGTGCTGCTTTCTCTTCATTTGACTTGTTTAATTCTTCATAGCATACAGAAATAAAAGCTTCTGCTTCATTCCACAACGCTTCTTGATTACTCAAACATACTCGCCTCACTTTAATACGAATATATCCATTGTATCGGTTTCTATTGATAAATTCACTCGTTTCAAACCATTTTTTATCAAATCATCCGACCATTGTCCTTAGATCATAGATGAATCAATACGTTTAAGGGTCTTTTGGAGCCAGCGTACATAGCCTTTTTCCCTTTCGATTGCCCTTGTCAGCACTAAGTAATGCCCAAATTGCGCTGAATGCAGTGATTCAGCAGAAGGGTCTTCCTCTGTCAAAGCGTGCAGCTTTTGTTCCAGCACATCTACTTTCTTGGTGCGCTCTAAAAGTTGATAGGCAAACAGGTCAGCCGCTTCTTCTTTGTCCATGGAGGAGATGAAAAATGTTTTGAGCATGAATTCATCCTTTGTTGTTTCCGGAATCGGATCTTTTGTTCTTAACCACTGACGCAATTCTTCTTTTCCTGCCCCTGTGATTTGATAGACCTTCTTCTCCAGCTTTTTTCCTTGTATGTGAATGTCAAATTCAATAAACCCTTCCTCTGTAAGACGCTTCAGTTCAGGGTAAATCTGACTGTGCTTCGCACTCCAAAACTGTCCAAGGGAATCCTTAAAATGTTTCGTGATATCATATCCCGTCAGCTCACGCTGATCCAGCAAGCCAAGAATGGCATATTTTAGTACTCTCATGATGGGCCTCCAACGCTTATTCTTTGACAATAGTATACCATAGACTTTAAAATAAACATGTAAATCACAACATGTTTGAAAAAACATCATTCTAATGAAAGAAGGAATAAACATGGATCAATTCGTTGGACTTCATATGATTTATACGTATGAAAATGGCTGGGAATATGAGATTTACATTAAAAACGATCACACCATTGATTACCGCATTCATAGCGGAATGGTTGGAGGACGCTGGGTCCGTGATCAAGAAGTAAATATTGTGAAGCTGACAAAAGGCGTATACAAAGTCTCTTGGACAGAACCAACTGGGACAGACGTCTCTCTGAACTTTATGCCTGAAGAAAAACGCATGCATGGCGTCATCTTCTTCCCTAAATGGGTGCATGAACGTCCAGACATCACCGTCTGCTTTCAAAATGACTACATCGATCTCATGAAAGAATCTCGTGAAAAATACGAAACCTATCCGAAATATGTTGTCCCAGAATTTGCGGACATTACGTATATCCATCATGCAGGTGTGAATGACGAAACCATTATCGCAGAAGCACCATATGAAGGCATGACAGATGAAATAAGAGCTGGACGAAAATAAAAAAGCGGCACGCCTAGTGCCGCTTTCAGCGTGTAGACAAACCCTCGCATTCTTTGTCAGTCCTGCGTGCCGGTGCTCACGAATGTACAATTCGCTCCGCTCCGGTACTCGTCCTTCCTAGGGCTGCAAAGGTTTTCTATCACGCTGAAAAGAAGACAAAGGACTAAAATCATTTTAGTCCTTTTTTATTGAATACCTAACGTCTTTTGAGGAAGTACGAAACGATAGACTGGCAGTTCATCACCTGTTTTTGAAGCAATAAACCCTGATGACATATAGCTGTCCTTTGATTCTGGTTCAAGGGCAAGTGAAAGCAAATTGGTTTGCGGCTGTGCTGTGACATATACCTTTGTTCCTTTTGGCAGCTGACGTTTCTTGTCAACGAGTTTTGTTTCAAGCTGAATATCTGTTTTGCTCTTTTCCTCTCGCTTTGTCACCTGATAGGCTTGTACCGGCACTTTCATGCCAGCCGGCAATGTGACATTTTTTAATCCTAATGTTCTGAGTTTCTTTTCTACTCCTTCATGCCCCGGAAGAATGAGATAAGCTGTCGGCCGTTCTCTTGTTAAGACAGGAACAGCATCGCTCGCACTGTGAAAGCGTACAGGAACTTGAGTCGTTTGTCCCTTCTCTATATCAACCATTTCCAGCGAGTTATTGACAGGTGCTTGGAAATCATCTTGAATGACCACTTGATCATCATCATTTGGCTGCAGTCCTTTTTTGACCAGCTTCAGCCGCTCCGTCACCATTTGCCGCTTCACCTGTTTGGCATGTTTCACCGTGGTCTCAATGATTTTTTCATGGGTGGCTACTTGCGCAGCGACGCGGCGGGCAAAATCCTCTCTTCCAATCCCAATCCCTCTGCTTTCTACAAGAAATGACAGGGCTGGCGAAAGTGCAAGGGCATTACGGCCAATTCGCGCATCCGTTCCACCTTCATAGATGTCGATCTTTCCATCCTTTCCTCTTGTGTTTGTATAATACAAATCGTTAGAAAATCCTTTATTCGTCAGCGTTTCACGAACTCCGTTAACGTATAACTCATTTGATGTCAGCCGGATGCTTTCAGGAATGTTTAAATTCTTCCCTGAAAGAATAAGCAAATCATGATATTTGAGAGCGCCTGATGAACCGATATTTTCAAACTGCTTTTGACCCACATCGTATTCATGGGCATCAATAACTACCTCTGGCGCATACCGATTAAATTCTTGATGCAGGGCTGCCAGTTCTGGAGATTCTAATGTCATATGATCACGGTTTCCGTCTAATCCGTTTGCCAGTCTGCGGTCAAACGCATAAGAACCATCAGGATTGATTCTTGGAACAATGATGATATTGACATGATTGAGTATACGCTCTCCTTCTTCACCTGCTAATCGTTTTGCAATGACGAGAGCAGATTCACCGGAGGCTGGTTCATTTCCGTGTATTTGTGCTTGGAGCCAGATGGTTGGCTTTTTTGAAAGTGGAGTAATGGAGCGATCCTTTGTAAAGTACAGGGCCGGAATGGACCTGCCTTCAATGGATGTTCCAATCTGTTTCTGAGTGGCATATGGGCTTTTGCGGACAATGTCTTTTAAGAAAGCTTGAAGCTCTTCTTGTGTCGTAAATGCTTCTCCTTTTTTCTGAAAGGCAGGGGTTTCAAACGTCTCGCCAGGCTTAGGGTATAGCTTTTTCACTGAAGCCGGCTGTTCATAACTCTTTCCATAATAAGGGGTTTCTGCATGAGCTGAAGCTGGGCTCACCATCGACAAACTGCCTGCCAAGAGGCATGCAGCAGCAAAAAGAATCGTGCCTTTTCGTTTGGACATGCTATCCTCTCCCTTCGTTGATTTGCATTATAAAGAAAAAAACAGAAAAAGTGTCAGTATTTTTCAAAAATAAATCTTTTGGAGGAACAGGCATATCTTTGTCTAGGGCAAATGAATGGAGCCTGCCCGGCAATATGACCTAAAAAAAGTGCCTGCCCGCAGCAGACACTTTTTTATTTACCAGATGGAAATGGCCCCAATGAGAACCGCCATGACGGTCATAGCGACGACTGCCAGCACAGCCCATTTCATCCCAAATTTCTGATGCTGATCCAGTGATACGCCAACAAGTCCAACAAGTAAATGAGTCGATGGAACAAGTGGACTTAACATATGAATCGGCTGACCAATAATAGAGGCTCTGGCAATCTCAATTTTATCGACACCGTATGCTGCCGCTGTTTCTGATAGGATCGGCAGTACGCCATAAAAGTATGCATCATTCGGCATAAAGAAAGTAAAGATCCCGCTTGTTAATGCGACAATGACTGGAATAAAGCCGCCAAGCTGCTCTGGAATTGCAGATACAATCGAAATCGCCATTTCATCGACCATTTTCGTTCCAGTTAGAATACCTGTAAAAACACCTGCCGCAAAAATCATCGAAGCAATGGCTAAAACGTTTGTTGAGTGAGCGGCAATTCGCTCACGCTGCTGATCTAAGTTCGGATAGTTCACGATAATTGCCACACAGAAAGCAAGAACAAATAGAACAGTTAAGCTGACTTTACCTGATACAAGCAGCAGCACCAATAACAAAGTCAGCGCCAGGTTAAACCACCAAAGCTTTGGCCGTTTAATGTCATCTTGCAGTGCCGCTGCCATTTCATTTGCATGAATCGGCTGGTCAAGTTCAATCACACCAAGGCGTTTTCTTTCGGCTTTTCCAAGAAAATAAGCAACAATAATCATACTGAGAACCCCTGCACCAATGACTGGAATCATCGGTCCAAATAAAAGTGAAGGGTCAACGCCAAGTGCACTCGCCGCTCTAGGTGTAGCGCCTCCCCATGGAATTGTATTCATAATTCCCATGCCAACCCCGGCAATACCCGCTAAAATAATTGGACGGATGCCAAGCAGCGTAAATAGTGGAAGCATCGCTGTTGTTGTAATCATATACGTTGTTGTTCCATCACCATCAAGTGCAACAAGCATCGTCAGGACAGCTGTTCCGACCACGATTTTTAATGGATCGCCTTTAACGATTTTTAAAATTTTCGCCACCATTGGATCAAATAAACCCGCATCAATCATAATGCCAAAGTACAAAATCGCAAACATGATCATGACCGCTGTTGGTGCGACTTGCTGCACGCCTTTGACAATCATGTCTGAAATTTCAGTAAAATGAAAACCTGCAATAAGAGCAAATGCAATCGGTGTTAACACCAATGCCGTTAAAACAGACATACGTTTCGTCATAATCAAAACCATAAATACAATCATCATAAGAAATCCTAAGATTGCTAACATATTGTTCACCCCTTATGTTGTATACGCTTTCATTAATGTGTTGGTATCCCATTTCCAACCCTTTTTGTCATCATATCTGAGGTGAGAATTGAAGTAAATATTATGAATTTTAATTCTTTTTCGGTCGATAAATGCTTTTTGTTCATTTTGTTCAAACATTGGGCTTTTTGATTCTATGAAAAAAACAAAGGGTTTATTTTAGCCCTTTGTCTTCTTTTCAGCGTGATAGAAAACCTTTGAAGTCTAGGAAAGACGAGTACTGGAGCGAAGCGAATATGAGATTCGTGAGCACCGGCACGCAGGAATGCGGGCGAATGCAAGGGTTTGTCTACACGCTGGAAGCGGTCTCACTCGACCGCTTGTTCTCCTTGTATCAATTGCTCATATTGCCTTAATTGATTTTCCATAAAGATCTTTGCCTCTTTGCTGTTCATATAACGACTTGTCCAGCCCTTTTGCTTTAATCGCTTTTTCCAGGACTTCGTTTCCGTCATTTTTTGAAGAAGCTGATCCCATTCACGAATGTCATGCTGACTCATTTGTTTAGGGCCCATCACACCTCGCCAATGGGAAAAGATGAGCGGAATGCCCTGCTCTTTCCATGTCGGCACATCTTCAAATCCATCTAAGCGCTGGCTGGTTGTCGTCGCAACGAGCTTCAGCCTCTTTTTTTCATAATCATGACGAACCTCTGTAATGGTAGTCGTTGCTGCATCCACTTCATGGTTGATGAGCGCCTGAAATAAATCATCTGCACTGTCAAATTTCAAAAATTGAATGCGATATGGATCAATCCCTGCCATTTCTGCTGCCCGGGCGAATGAGATTTGATCATCATTTCCAAAGTCAGGCGCAAACCCAATTTTTAAGGAATCTGGTTTTTTCTTGAGGGCGTGTAACAGCTCCTTCCCATTTGCAAAAGGAGAATCCATCGGGACTGCGACGACCTGCCACTCTTCTGCAAGGATTGCCAGCGGTGTCACATCATTCATCGTCACGTTACTGCTGCCAAGTAAATTACGGCTTAACAATAAGCTTGAATTTAAACTGATATAGTTGGCTTCCCGCTCCATCATGTATGTCCATCCTTTATCCACCGTTCCGCCTCTTTGATAAAGAATGTTCACAGGCCGGTTCACCAGCTTCTCTTGTTCAAGCACTGATTTCATCACCTGGGCCGTTTGGTCAAATCCCCCCTCTGGTACACCCGACACCACAATATATAAGGAGTTTTGCTGAAGGAAAGAGTCTCCAGCTTTTTTTTCATTAAAGGTGAGTGTCATACATAGGCAGAGCACGATCACAAAAAGTATTCCTTTTTTCATCTTTTAAGACTCCGCTTGTTTGGCAGGGTAATATTTACGTTCAGGTCTGCCAATGATTCCGTATGCAAGCTCTGCCCGGCATTCCCCTGTTGTCACAAGATACTCTACGTATCGTCTCGCAGTTGTACGTGATGCGCCCATCTTTTCCCCAAGTTCTTCTGCTGTAATTCCGCAATTCTCTGATGCCATCAATGTTTTCACTTTGTCCAAGGTCAGTGAATTGATGCCAGTGGGAAGATCTTTGTCATCCCTTTGTTTTGGCTCTTCCTGCATCTGTCCAAAAAACAGATCGATCATCGTTTGATTGACTTCATCCTTTGAATTGATGATGTCTTTCTTCTCTTTATATTCGGTTAAAACTTGTGCAAACTTTTGTGAGGTCACCGGTTTGATTAAATAATGAACCACTCCGTAATGAAGCGCATCTCTTAAAAGCGTCGTTTCCGTTGCAGCCGTGATAATGATCACATCTACTTCAGGATAGCGTTCTCTTAAAAGCGGCAGCAAGTTTGTGCCGAGCTCATCAGGCATATAGACATCAAGCAAGATGAGATCCACTTGTTCCCTCTGGAGCGCCTCCCACATATCCTTTGCACTCTTTGCCTTTCCAGCGACCTTAAATCCTTCTATCTTTTGTATATAAGATTCATGAATGGCAGCGATTCGAAAATCATCCTCCGCAATGAGTACCTTAATCACCATCTATTCCCCCTTTGTGCCTTTCGGTATGTATACAGTGAAGATGGCACCGCCTTCTTTTTGGTTCGCAACTTCAATCCAGCCCCCAAGCTCGTCCAATACTTCTTTCACATTCGCAAGCCCGTAGCCTCGTCCTTCTCCCTTTGACGAATGGCCTCTTGTGAAAATCTGTGACAGTTCTTCTTCATTCACCCCATCACCTGAATCTGACACTTCTATGATAATATCAAACCCAATATCTGTGATGAACAGGTCAACCTCACGCTTCTCCTTATTTAATACAGCTTCAAAAGCATTGTCTACGAGATTGCCAATGATGGTGATAAAGTGAGATAAACTTAAATGAGCTGGGAGCGGCTCAAGTGAGCTATTTTCATCAATGTGGAAATGGACTTTCTTCTCAGATGCTTTCCCTAACTTGCCAAGTAAGATGGCTTGTATTTTAGGAGACCGAATCTGCTTCATGAGTAAATCGTGCTGACGGTTTTGCAGATGATATTCTTCTTTAATTAAGTCGATGGCTTCATCGACTTGCTTCAGCTCAAGCAGGCCTAAAATGGCGTACAGCTTATTTGAGAATTCGTGCGTTTGGGCCCTTAGGTCTTCTGAATATTGGCTGACCTCTGTTAATGTATCCAGCAGTTTCGTCAGCTCTGTTTTCTCTCTGAAGCTCACAATCCCTCCGAATACTCGATGATCCTGCATTACTTTTTTCACATTTAAGACATAGGTTTTATCATTGACGACGGTTTCGATGTTAGGTTCAATCGTCTCTGCCTTTAAATAGAGAAGAAGTTTGGCATTTGGCAAGACTTGATCAATATGAAGAGGCAGCTTTGATGAGACGCGCAGCATGTGCTCAGCTGATGTATTCATCATCGTAATCGCGCCTTTCTGGTCAAACGCAATAATCCCTTCTTTTATAGCGAGCAGCATCGCCTCTCTTTCTCGATACAACGAAGCAATTTCATGCGGCTCAAGCCCTAATGTATCTTTGCGAATACTCTTCGTTAAAAAAATTGCACCGAATATGCCCGGCAAAAGCACAAGAAGCGCAATATAGCTAAGCTTCAATAGCTGATGAGCTGTCGCTTGATCAATTTCCTTTTTTAAAAATTCGACGGTGACTGTGCCGATAATTTCTTCATGCCCCTCTGTTTCTTTCATAATGGGTGCACTGCCTCTGACAACGGTTTCACCATTAGAATCATCAGTTGATATGGAGGTTCCTCCAAATAAGAGAGTACTTCTTCCTTCCGATACACTGATGGTTTTTCCTACGTCCTCATGATTCGTATGAACAAGGACCTTTCCTTTTCGATTGGTAATGAAGATGGCATGAGCTCTTACTTGCTCCTTCATTTGCTCAAGCACTGCCTGTTCTTCATTTTGGGACGCTGATAGAGCCACCGATGCTTTAATGGGCGGCATATATGATATCGTTCTAGCGGTCTGCACCGCCAGCTGTTCAGCTTGTGCCTGCCTTTCTGATGTCTGCAAAAAACCAAAACAAATGGTTAATAATGCAATGACAACAAGCAAAAGCCCGATAATTAACCCCAAAATTTTCGTTTGTAAAGTGACTTTCCTTTTGCCCATTCTCACCGCTACAACCCCTAATTCAGTAGATTCACCGAATAGACTCTAAGAAAATGATATCATTTTTTCTTACTAAGTTAAGAGAAAATTCTTTCAAACAAAAAAGACGACTCAAAATCGAGTCGTCCCTGTATGCCTATTACGTGATCGATAAACCCGCACTCGCATAGCCTGCTACGGTATTCACTAAGGATAGACCTGTAGCTGATGCGGAGAATACAACAAGCAATCGTGTTTCAGGTGTGACTGGTACATTTAGACCAGTCGCAATACCATTTGCAATTGCACCCAGCGTTAAAACACCGGTTAAAGCTGGTGCTAAAGTGACACTCGCTACTTGAGTGAAACTGTTATTTGGTGTTGGTGAAGCAAACAAACTAGCTGTGACCGTAATACTTGTGCCAAGCAACGAAAGAGCAGCTGTCGTACTGAAATAGCCGGCAAATGATGTGATTGTTCCGGCTCTAGGAACTGAGAACGCCATGTTGAGTAAAGTGCCTGCAGCGCCGGTTAAATCAATCACTCCGCCTAAAATACTGACACCTGTCGCTGAGTTACCAAATCCGATCAAGCTGGATGTTCCAACGAGACCGCCTGCAATTGTTGTCAGGACAGCAGGTGTACCTGAAGCAAACGGAATGATCGCACTCGATCCTGTCACTCCTGTTGGACCGGTGGCGCCTGTTGCACCGGTTACCCCCGTCGCTCCGGTTAGACCTGTGGCTCCTGTGACACCGGTCGCTCCGGTGACTCCTGTTAATCCAGTTGTGCCGGTCACTCCCGTGGCTCCTGTTACTCCTGTCGCTCCGGTGACCCCTGTTAATCCAGTTGCACCGGTCACTCCCGTGGCTCCTGTTACTCCTGTCGCTCCGGTGACTCCTGTTAATCCAGTTGCTCCGGTCACTCCCGTGGCTCCGGTCACTCCTGTCGCTCCGGTTACTCCGGTTTCTCCCGTGGCTCCGGTGACTCCAGTTGCTCCGGTGAGACCTGTAGCTCCGGTTACTCCAGTCGCACCTGTATCACCCGTTACCCCAGTTGCTCCGGTTACTCCAGTTGCACCCGTATCTCCTGTTACCCCGGTGGCTCCTGTGACGCCGGTTGCTCCTGTATCTCCAGTTGCACCGGTTGCTCCTGTACCCGTGACTCCCGTGGCTCCGGTGGCTCCGGTGGCTCCGGTTACTCCTGTCGCTCCCGTGACACCTGTCGCGCCTGCGGCTGCTAATAACGTATAGTCTGAAGAAGTATCCGGTGTACCTGTTGGTGGTGCTGTATTCACAACATAGGTTCCACCCTCATATGTTACCACTTGACCTACTGGATAGGTTGGCGCTGTTGCTGGGTCAAATGTCAGAATACCAGTTAATCCTACACCGGTTACTCCTGTGACGCCGGTTACACCCGTTACACCAGTTGCACCCGTATCTCCTGTTACCCCGGTGGCTCCCGTGACGCCCGTTGCTCCGGTCGCTCCCGTGACACCTGTCGCGCCTGCGGCTGCTAATAACGTATAGTCTGGAGAAGTATCCGGTGTGCCTGTTGGCGGCGCTGTATTGACCAGATATGTTCCACCTTCATATGTCACTACTTGACCTACTGGATACGTTGGCGCTACTGCTGGATCAAACGCTGCAACTCCAGATAAACCGACACCTGTCGCTCCGGTCACTCCTGTTGCCCCTGTATCACCAGTTATCCCAGTTGGTCCTGTGACGCCGGTTGCACCAGTTTCTCCTGTTGCTCCTGTGCCAGTAGCTCCGGTTGGGCCAATTTCCCCTGTCGCTCCCGTAACTCCAGTGGCTCCGGTTGGACCAACTTCCCCGGTTGGTCCTGTCACTCCTGTTGCGCCGGTGGAACCCGTGACTCCTGTACCGGTTGCACCCGTAACGCCAGTCGCTCCTGCAGCGGCCAATAACGTATAATCTGGTGACGTATCAGGTGTACCTGTTGGCGGCGCCGTATTGACGAGGTAAGTTCCTCCTTCATATGTCACCACTTGACCTACTGGATATGTCGGCGCTGCCGCTGGATCAAACGCTGTGACGCCGGCTAGACCTACTCCCGTCGCTCCTGTAATCCCTGTGGCACCGGTTGTTCCTGTTGCTCCCGTATCACCAGTTGCACCTGTGACACCGGTTGCTCCTGTTGCACCGGTGGTACCCGTTGCTCCTGTGACTCCTGTGCCAGTAGTTCCGGTTGGGCCAATTTCTCCCGTCGCTCCCGTAACACCAGTGGCTCCGGTTGGGCCAATTTCTCCTGTTGCTCCCGTGACGCCGGTGGCTCCGGTTGGACCAATTTCTCCTGTGGCACCCGTGACGCCGGTGGCTCCCGTTGCTCCTGTTGCACCTGTACCGGTAGCGCCTGTAACGCCAGTCGCGCCTACAGCGGCTAAGAGCGTATAATCTGGTGATGTATCTGGTGTACCTGTTGGTGATGCAGTATTGACAAGATACGTTCCACCTTCATATGTCACCACTTGCCCCAATGGATATCCTGGTGCTGCTGCAGCATCATACGGTACAACCCCAGTTAAACCCACACCGGTGGCTCCTGTGGCTCCCGTTGGACCTGGATCTCCTGTGACACCTGTTGGCCCTGTACCTGTTTCCCCCGCTGCAGCTAATAATGTATAATCTGCCGACGTATCCGGCGTACCTAATGGTGGTGCTGAATTGACCACATACGTACTGCCATCGTATGTTACCACTTGCCCTACTGGATAGGTTGGTGCTACTGCTGGATCAAATGCCAAGATGCCTGTTAAACCTACGCCTGTTGGACCGATTGGACCTGCTGGACCTGCTGGGCCTGCCGGACCCGCTGGACCCACTGCACCCGCTGGACCTGCTGGGCCTCTTCTTCCTCTCCCGCCTGGCGGACCTTGAATCACACAAACACAAGGATCTTTTCCGCAGCAAGGATTTTTCACTGGTTTCCTTGGCTTTTCTGATATCCCTTTTTTACAACTATCACATTCCCAGCCATCATCCTTATACGCATCATACCAGCTTCCTTTTTGGTAGTGGTCTGTCGAATGAGTTGGATATGTCTTACCACATTGCCTACATCTTTTCATGGAATCACCCCCATCCATCGTATTCATCATGACTGGGAAAGGTGTATGTACACTTTTATTTTTTTAAAATAATCAAAAGACCTTGCACTTTATGCACAAGGTCCTTCTTTCATTAAAGTCTCATCGTCATTTTTAAATCTTTCCCTACCATACTATAATCCATATCTACCGGCCGGATGGCTTCTTTTAATGTTTTCGTACCTTCTCCTTCAAAGAAAGTAGGTGCATCTTTCCCCCCAATTAATAATGGTGCCATATAAATAATGACTTCGTTCACAAGGGACGCTTCTAAAAAGGATGCGCTCACACTGCCTCCCGCCTCTACAAGCACCGACATCACAGAGCGCCTTTTCAGCATACGTAACACCGCATGAAGATCTGTCCGATTTTCTCCGCTTGTGACAAACACTTGATGTCCTTTTTGCACCAGTTGATGGTATTTTTTTTGATCATATTTGTTTGAGGTACAAATGATGGTTTCTGCCATATGATCATTTAAACATTTCGCATGAAGAGGAATCCTTAAGGTGGAATCTAAAATGACACGAATGGGCTGTGTCACGAATGAATCTTTTACAATAAGACCTGCATCATCTTGAATAATGGTTTCGACGCCGGTTATGACAGCATCTGCTTCTTGACGTAATTGCTGCACTTCATTCCTCGCTTCTGTCCCTGTAATCCATTTGCTTTCTTGATGAGCTGTTGCAATTTTCCCATCTAATGAAATGGCTGTTTTTAATATGACATACGGGAGGTCTGATTGTATCGAATGAAAAAAAGGAAGATTTAAGCTGTCCGCTTCCCGCTTACATATCCCTTCTTCTACTTCTATCCCTGCTTGTTTCAACATCGTGACCCCTTTACCTGCTACAAGTGGATTTGGGTCCCCAGTGGCAATGACCACACGTTTCACCCCGCTCTTTATAATGGCTTCTGAGCAAGGACCTGTTTTTCCATGATGCGAACAAGGTTCGAGCGTCACATACATATGAGCCCCCTTCGCCTTATCTCCTGCCATTTGCAGCGCATGAATTTCAGCATGCGGCTCGCCCGCCTTCATGTGAGCACCAATTCCAACGATCTCTCCTTTTTTGACTACCACTGCCCCGACAAGCGGATTTGGCGAGGTTTGTCCTTTCATGGCCTTTGCGTTGGCAATCGCTAGCTTCATATAAAAAACATCGTCTTTCATGTAAGTCTCCTTTCCTCTCTTTCAAGGGAAAGAACTCCTTCAGGGAATGAAGGAGTTCTATTCTCATGTGCTATATTTTTTCCATCCGTTTCTTTTCAGATCGATCATAGTAAGGCAAGGAATAAAAAAGTTTATAAGATGCTCGTTGTTTACAAAAACAGCATTTGCGACATTCATATTTATTAATGAGGAGCACATGCGGACAATTGAGTACAGACAGACCTTTTTTCATATGTTCCTTGCAAACACTTATCATGAGAATCCCCCGCTTACATTCTTTTTCTTAATGAGAGATTACTTCTTTCGGAAATTGTTCAAATAAGCGTAATACTTCGGTATGCGTCCCATCTTCTCGAACGTGATAAATCCCGCCGTCATATGAGCTTGCATATACATCATTGCCTAATTGTCTGATGGCACTAATCCCATTTTGGGCAATTCTAATTGGGCCGGTGTTGACATCCAGCTCTGGATTCCACACAACGATATAGCCCCAATAATCACCGCTTACAATATAGCCTGAGTCTGTGACTGTGACCGATTTAATCGAATACTGGTGTTCGTTATGCTGGTCTAAAATTCTTCCTGTATGCAAATCAAACAATCTCACATTCTTGTCGCGGCTGACAATGGCGATACGGTCTCGTTTACTATCAATAAAGACATCATTTAACAGCTCTGTCGCACCAATGTATTCCGCTTTTAAGGACAAACTCTTTTTATCTAAAAGACAGATGGTTCCTTCAACTGCTGCTGTGATGATAAGATCTCCTTCTACCTTTAATGCTTTAACTGCACAATCGTGTGCTTTGGAACGGCCGATTTCCTTTAAGTGTTCTGTCGAAATGACATGGACATAACCGCCATAAGTTCCAATATAAAATTGACGATCCTCCTCGTGAAAATACACGCTGTTGACCGGACCTGTGTTAAGGTCAAACGAAACCATTTGCTGTAATGACTCATGAACAATATGCACTTGACTTGCATGGTCTCCCCACGCATAATAGCTTCCATCCCGTGCAACAGCTACTCCATTTGTTAAAACGCCCGTCGATTTGGCAATTTCAATCCCATTTTTTCTGAATTTTCCATCATCTGATGCGGTAATAATATCACCTGCATCAGTCAGCGCAATATCATTGATAGATGGTGTCGCCATTTCGATCTCATCTGATATGACTTTGCCCTTTTCGATCGACCATTCACAATATGTTTTTCCAAAGCTGGCTCCTAGTATTGACTTCTCATCCTCTGTCCAGACAAGCGAGCGCTCCCACTGATATTTATGAGGCAGCAGTGTATCGACTAAATCACCTGTTTCATAATTCCACAGCTTAATTAAATGGTCGTAGCCTGCTGTCAGCAAGTAATTGCCGCTTGGAGAAAAATTCACGCGCTTGACGCCCTGTAAATGGGCTTTGATGATTTTCTTCTCCTGTAAAGTCGCTGCATCGTAAATAATAACGGTGCCATCATCTCTGCCAAGTGCGAAAACTTCTTTTTGATTGCTGCCGCTGATTGTATCGAGCTCGTAATCAAACGGGCCGATTTCCCCTACAATTTCTCCGGTTTCATACAGCCATACAAGGACATATCCATCATCACCTGTTGTATAAGCTTTATCACCATGTATCCATACAGCTAATACATCTTTGCTATGGCCATGGAATTCTCTTAAAATAGCGCCCGTTTCGATATCCCAGACTAAGCATCTTCTATCTCTGGACACAGATACAAGTAAAGTATCCTGCTTCGCAAAAGCGACGGCTTCTACATCATCTGCATGACCAAACAACGTGCGGATTCGAGTATTTGTGCCTGTATCATACAATTGAATCGTATAGTCTGACGATGCACTTGCTAAATACTTTCCGTTTTCAGAAAGAGATATGGAGTTAATGATATGCTCGTGACTGCCAATAAACGTTCCTTCTCCTGTTTCCCGGTTCCACTGATAAATACAGCGGTCATAGCCGCCAGTGTAAACAATTTGGTCGTGCTGAGTTGATAAAACAGATGTAATTGGTCCTCTATGCATAGTTTTACACTCCCACCTTTATATGTTGTTTTTGACGAGTCACTAAACGAAAACCAGTAAATCGAAAAACGGGATCTGGGTGCTTCCCGTGTCTTCTTGCGACTCTGCATAAATCTCCGCCTCTTGCGAAAGAGCCGCCTTTTAAAATATAGTAATCACTTCCGAGTGTTTCCGTTAAATCATCGACGACCTCGATGCCGCCTTCATATACGTGATATTTGGTGTTGACCCATTCCTCGACGTTGCCTCCCATATCATAAAGACCAAATAAGGATCGGCCCTTTTCGTAATGACGGACAGGCGTCGTTTTTTCAATATTTGATTCGTGCGTATTGCAGTAAGAAGGATCAAACTCATCTCCCCACGGGTATTGATTTCTCGTGTTTCCCCGGGCAGCATACTCCCATTCTTCTTCAGTAGGAATCGAAACATCAATCCCAAGTTTCCCGCTCAGCCACTGACAGAACGAGAAGGCATCCTCAATGTCCATGCCCCAAGCTGGATGATCTTTTCCCCCGCCAAGCTCTTCGTTCGTTAAACTCTCCGGGTATGTCTGGCCTGTTTCATCGCAATAGCTTTGATACAGTTCATTGCTGACGACCGTATCTGAGATAAAAAATTCGTTGATATACGGCTGATAGGATGGAAATTCTTTGTACAGCCACTTTTGAAATTTTTTCTCACGGCCGTAGGTTGGATTGAGCAGCTTGTCCTTCCAGAATTCTGCTGCCTTTTTCATATCTTCTTCATTACTTCCAATCGTTGCATAGCCGCTTGGGATTTGAATCCAATTGATATCAGGTTTCACGCTTTTCTCCCGCCTTCTTTCAATAAACTCGTCTATTGATTAATTAATTTCTTCTCATCGACCATATGCCCTGAGGCTGCTTTTGCCTTTAAATAGGCTTCATTGTAGAGAGAGGCTTCGACCGTATGATCAAACCGCAAAACAGGAAGACCATAAGCTGCAATAGAATCGACTTTATCTGGATTGTTCGTTAGTAAATGCAATGGTTTCCCTTTGTTTAAATAGTGCAAAACAGCTGCTGCTTCCTCGTAATGCCGATCATCATCCCCGCAGCCGATCAGGCGGTTGGCTTCAAAAGTATCCAGTTGCATCTCCTGTAATTTATACGTCAACGCTTTTGCCATCAGCCCAATAGACCGACCTTCTTGATTGGCCATATACACAAGCATACCTTTTCCGTAATCAGTGATTTTCTTCAGCGATAATGCAAGCTGTGGACCACAATCACATTTCAGTGACCCAAACACATCCCCTGTTTGGCAGACACTATGGATTCGCACAAGCGGCGGCCGTTCATTTTCAAAGTCGCCAAATAAGAGACAAGAGGAAAAGGTTTGCTGCGCGGTACTCATTTGGACAATAGATTCGATCGTTGGTTTTGTATCCCGTTCAACAGGTGCGAAGGCATACCACTTAAATGGCACTTCTTCATGTTGAATGGAAATTGGCAGATTCACAGGCCCCACGAGCAAATAGTGTTTATCTTGAAAGGTAAAATGATGAATCATTGATTGTAATTCATCTACAAACTTGTTCATTAGTCTCCCCCCTATTCATCACTGCACCCAAATCGAATCCCACAGCGCAGTGATGGAGTGATGAATATGTGTACGCACTCCTCAGCTTGTGTGCTCACGCAGAAGGAAATGGATGTGCGATGTCTCTCATCGTTTTAGACCTTTCCTTTTCCAGTACAAAGGAGCAGAAATTTTGGTTCATATGCTTTATTTTCTGTCAGAGCAGCAAACGCCCTTGATTGGCAGACGCTCTTTCTTCCCATGAACTCCTCTGCTAGCTTTGAATCACTCACCTTTGTACTAGATTTTGACGGCAATGACATGATGCTGGCTTATTCCAGCCTTCGCTTGTAACGGTGATATGGATACAAGCTCAAGACCTGATGTACAAATTTTTTCGCCAAGCTGAGAATCTGAAAATGAAAAATGGAAACGGCCATCTTCTCCGATTAATCCTGTTTTCCACTGTTCTCCCCAGACAACAAGTGAAAAGACACCGCCTTCATGAAGTAAAGAAGAGACCTGTTTTAAATAACGTTCATGATCATCAGGATGTTGATGATGAAAGCAGCCATGATCTAAAATTAAATCAAACTGCATCCCGCGTCCCTGATCCATGGACCATGACATAAAATCTTGATGAACAAAATGGACAGGAACTGTTTCTCTTTTCTGTAACCCTTCCCACTCCTCATGCTCATACAGGTCGATACCGACATATGCGGAAAGCCCGCTTAAATGTTCTAGTGCACGGCCGTTGCCGCACCCGATATCCAGCACAGAAGCAAGTGCATTCTTTTCCCTTGAACGCCATGCCTTTAATGACATCACTGCTGCGTCTGTTAAGGATGGATCAGTAGACCACATATCTGTTCTTTGCTCATAATGCTCTTGGAATGCCATGCGCATCTTTTCTAAATACAATCCACTGTCTTCATGGTACAAAGCCTTTTTCATCATGAAACCTCCTTCAATTCACAATCTTCTTTTCGGGCAAAGGTGGTTTTCAAGCCAAAAACCTTATGTTAAAATGAAAGATGGATTTTTTAGGAAAATCTGTTTTTCTGAAAAAGGAGAGAAGCACCCCACATGTTCACTCTTCTTTTTCAGCATTCATCCTCATATGCAGCCGTTCGAAGGCCGCATCGCCTCAGCTTGTTCTCTCTTTTTTTCATATGAGTTCACCTCCTTCACCGTTCGATCAACTCACATTTCTTATTGAAACCGCTTTCCCTTTTTTATAAGGACTTAACGTCTTTTGAACAATCTCTTACACTGTGTTTTTAGTAGAAAGATCAATCTACTGTTTAGAATGGCGATCATTTTTTCTTCAAGTAAACGACGATTTGTTCAGTTCTAGTAGACATTTTTATATCTAAGAGGCGCTTACGCTTTGGTTCTTGCCACCCCCTTTCACTAGATTATGCTTCGAATAAACCCGCCGGAAATTTAACAACTAATTCCATAATGACTGGATTAAGCCAAATATATTGTTTTTAGTTTATTTTGTCAACAAATTATTTCCTAAACATTAAAATGAATTTTCTAATTGAAAATACAGGTATTTTTCGTGGTTTTTTGACCTTAAAACACTTATTTCTACACAAAAATACAACTTAAACCAATAGAACTAAGAAATTTATCTACTAAATTACACAAGTTTTTTATTTAATTTTAAATCAAAATAGAAAGATACAATAATTATTTCCCGAATGATTTTTTGTGATATTTCGACTATTTTTTCTGATTCTTCATGATTTTCATTGGTATAACGGCATTTTCAATTAGAGAGTTTACTATTTATTCCATACTTATGTATTTACTTATTATCGTAAAAAAGATATATGTCTCTCTTTTAGACATAGAAGCATGAAAAAAAGCCCCTTACAAAAGTAAGAGGCTTTTTCGATTGGCGATTACGCCCAGTTTTTCACTTTTTCATGATCTGTGACAAAGAGAAGGACTTTCCCTTCGTCTAAATGTTCTTCAAATGTCTCAGCTTCTTCTTTTGAGAAACCAATTTCATGAATTTTATTGCGAAGCTCATCGCCCTTTTTACTAAAGATGTTCCCAACCGCATGTTTGAGTCCAACTTCTCTTGAGCCAATCGTATTGGCATCTGCATTATTTGCAATACGCTCTGTTCGATCATCGTCATGGGACAGAACATAAATGTCCTCTCTTGCAACACCGAGTGCCTTTAATTGCTCTACATCTTTTTGAAGTGTTTCATCATTTGAATACTCTCTTACAACAGGTTTCATTTTATATTCCTCCTTTAACGTCTTACGAATCTTTTACCCGTCACTTTTGACATTAAACCTTCCACGAGCACATCCAATTTACTTGATCGACGTACCATGTCTATCGACTTATTTTTGACAAAAAGCCTGTAAAAATGACTAAATTTTCTGAATTATTATGTTCAATCCTGTTGATTTGTTGTACAATTCTTATACTGGAGGCTAGAAATGAGGGAGAGCTGATGTATTACTTTTCAGCGGAGCAGCAGTTTAATGCTTGGGTTGTCAGTGATTTGGTGAAACAGCTTTTTCAAAAGTGGAATCCTGAAGAAGCAAATACAAAGCCGCTTACATTGTTTGCCGAACAGCACTTTCGCATCTCCATTGATTATCTCTTTTCCATCATTATTAACATTGGAGATATCGAGTCAATTGAACAAGATCCACAAGATATGTTGTCCTCATATTTGAATATCCTTTTTCCTTTTGTGACGCGCGATATGATGAGAGCCTCCATGCAAAATGCAAACGAATATTTGTTAAAAGAACGTGATGCGGATGTGTATCAGCTGTTTGGCTGTCTCCCGCCGCTCCTCTCTGTATCTTTTCAGAAAAAGTAGTCCCTTCGATAAGATGGCGGCTGCTTTTTTGTGTGTGTTTTGAAAAGACCGTATGTTTTGAACGAAAAGAAGCATCATGTTAATGTAAATCTAGGCTGTAAGTGAAAGGGAGGATTTGACATGAGTCAACAAAAGCAAATTCAATTAGCCAAACGTCCAAAAGGATTACCTACAAAAGATGTTTTTCATTTTGAAACAGTAGATATACCTGTGCCGCAAGAGGGAGAGGTCTTGATTCAAACGAAATATGTTTCTGTAGATCCTTATATGAGAGGACGAATGCAGGATACAAAATCCTATACACCTCCGTTCAAGCTAAATGAAGTGATTCAGGGCGGTGTCGTCGGAGAAGTCGTTGAGTCGAAATCGCCTCAATTTGAAAAGGGTGATTTTGTCCTTGGATTCCTTGGTTGGCAAGAATATTCCACTGCCAAAGCTGAATCTCTGACTAAAATTGATCCGTCCATTGCGCCATTGTCCTATTATTTAGGCATTTTGGGCATGCCAGGGCAAACCGCTTACTTCGGCCTGCTTGCGATTGGCCAGCCAAAAGAAGGCGAGACAGTTGTCATCTCTGGAGCCGCAGGAGCTGTTGGTTCTGTTGTAGGACAAATCGCTAAGATCAAAGGCGCACACGTCGTTGGAATTGCCGGATCTGATGATAAACTCGCTTATTTAAAAGAATTGGGCTTTGATGAAACGATTAATTATAAAACAACAAATGATTTAAATGATGCCATTGAAAAAGCCTGCCCTAACGGCGTTGATGTGTACTTTGACAATGTTGGCGGCGAGATTTCAGATGCGGTGATGAATCATTTAAACCGTTTTGCACGCATTCCAGTGTGCGGCGCCATTTCTTCTTATAATATTAGCACAAGCGAGGACATCGGGCCGCGTGTGCAAACAAAACTCATCAAAACAAGCGCATTGATGCAAGGCTTCATCGTTGCCAACTATTCAGATCGTTTTGGAGAGGCAGCGAAGGATCTCGCACAATGGGTAAAAGAAGACAAACTCACATATAAAGAAACAATCATAGAAGGCTTTGACAACATTCCTGACGCATTCCTTGGACTATTCAAAGGGGAAAATGTCGGAAAACAGCTTGTCAAAATTTCATAACAAAAAAGGACCCTGCCAATAATGGAGGGTCCTTTTCTTATGCCTGCTTGGGCGCAAGGTGCAGCTGGCCTTGCTTATACACAATTTCTTCAAGCGAAAGATTCAGCTTTTTCGCCATTTTTTTCAGCATTGATTGCTCTTGAGGTGTGACAAGACTGATGACTGCGCCTTCTTTTCCTGCGCGTCCGGTTCTGCCTGAACGGTGGATGTAGCCCTCTTCATTTGGCATATCTGCATGAATCACATATGGGAGATCATCAATATCAATTCCTCTTGCTGCAATATCTGTTGCAAGGAGGAGCGGGAATTCACGCTGTTCAAATGATTTTAAAATCACAGCACGTTCAGCTTTTTTTGCTTCACTATGAAGGACACCAAGGTCGACATGATGGTACGCTAATTTCTCTGCATAAATGCTTAAGTTCGTAATGTCACGCACAAAAACGAGCGCCTGCATGTCCTCAAGCCGTGATAGCTTTTGCAGCAGTTTCACTTTGTCACGCTGATCACATAACAGATAATAGTGACCCACTTTCTGCGCTTCTTCCTCGCTTCTAGCAATTTTCAATACTTCTGGTTCAGATGTCATTTCTTTGATCAGCTGAACGGTTTCATCTTTCAACGTTGCAGAAAAACAAAGGATTTGTCTTTCTTTTAATGTGGACTTAATGATCCCTTGGATCGTTTTCATATGCTCTGGCACAAGAAGCTGATCTGCTTCGTCTAATACAATCGTTTTGACTTCATGCATTTTCAGTTTCTTGATTTTGATTAATTCTTGTACTCGGCCCGGTGTCGCCACAACGATGTTCGGATGTTTCTTTAGTTTTTCTTGCTGCTTCTTGATGTTCGCTCCACCAATCAAGGAAACCGCTTTGATGTCTGATCCTTGCTTGAACTCTTGCACGACATCAAAGATTTGCATCACAAGCTCTCTTGAAGGTGCCAAGATTAAGACTTGGGGATGCTTGATATTGACATCAATTTTATTTAAAAGCGGCAGTACATACGCAAGTGTCTTCCCCGTCCCAGTTGGCGATTCTGCGATCACATCACGCTTCTCCGTAATCCACTCTGCTGTTTTTTCTTGTATAGCTGTTGGTTTTTCGAAGCCAGCCGCTTGAAAGTTTTCCTGAATAAATGGCTTTGCTTCTTTCAAAAATGCCCAATTTTCCGTCATGTCGATCTCCTTTATCCTCATTCAATCTATCCTTTAGTATCTCAAAATCAGCTTTGAAACGCAATTTTTCTTTTGATGCTTTTATCGAGCCGGACAGTTCGATATAATCATGAGAGGCACTAGCCGTTTTGAATCTATTTGAGGTGTAAAAAATGATATTATCTGTTAAAGATTTAAGTCATGGCTTTGGCGACAGAGCCATTTTCCACGAAGTGTCCTTCCGTTTATTAAAAGGCGAGCATGTCGGCTTAATCGGCGCCAACGGTGAAGGAAAGTCAACGTTTATGAATATTATTACTGGCAAGCTGGAGCCAGATGCAGGAAAAGTCGAATGGGCGAAAAATGTCCGTGTCGGCTATCTTGATCAGCATACCGTGCTAGAAAAGGGAAGAACGATCCGTGAAGTCCTTCAGGATGCATTCCATTATTTATTTTCAATGGAAGCCGCGATGAATGACATTTATGGCAAAATGGGTGAAGCCGATCCTGATGAGCTGGAAAAGCTGTTAGAGGAAGTTGGCGTCATTCAGGATGCACTGACAAACAATGATTTCTATATCATTGATTCCAAGGTCGAGGAGATTGCAAGAGGTCTTGGGTTAACGGATCTTGGATTGGACCGTGATGTGACGGAGCTCAGCGGCGGTCAGCGTACGAAGGTCCTGCTAGCGAAATTGCTGTTAGAGAAGCCAGAAATTCTCCTTCTCGATGAGCCGACCAACTATTTGGATGAGCAGCATATTGAATGGCTGAAGCGTTATTTACAGGAATATGAAAATGCGTTTATCCTCATTTCACATGATATTCCGTTTTTAAACAGTGTCATCAACTTGATTTATCATGTTGAAAATCAAGAGCTCACGCGCTATGTTGGTGATTATGATCAATTTAAACAAGTGTACGAAGTTAAGAAGCAGCAGCTTGAAGCAGCCTATAAAAGACAGCAGCAGGAAGTGGCTGAACTAAAGGATTTTGTCGCAAGAAACAAAGCACGTGTCAGCACAAGAAATATGGCGATGTCCCGTCAAAAGAAACTGGATAAGATGGATATGATTGAACTGGCAGCAGAAAAACCAAAACCAGAATTCCACTTTAAACCGGCACGTACGTCTGGGAAACTGATTTTTGAAACGAAAGATTTGGTCATCGGTTATGATGAACCGCTCTCTCGCCCATTGAATTTGAAAATGGAACGCGGGCAAAAAATTGCGCTGTACGGTGCTAACGGTATCGGAAAAACGACGCTACTCCGAAGTCTTCTTGGGGAAATCACACCTATTTCTGGTGAGGTGGAACGTGGAGAATTCTTGCATATTGGCTACTTTGAGCAAGAAGTAAAAGAGCAAAACAGCAATACTTGTATTGAAGAAGTATGGAGCACCTTCCCTTCTTACACGCAATATGAAGTCAGAGCCGCTCTTGCAAAATGCGGATTAACGACAAAACATATTGAAAGCCGTGTGTCTGTATTAAGCGGAGGAGAAAAAGCAAAGGTCCGTCTTTGCAAGCTGATCAACGAAGAAACCAACTTACTTGTTCTCGATGAGCCGACAAACCATTTAGATGTCGATGCAAAAGAAGAACTAAAACGCGCGTTAAAAGAATATAAAGGCAGCGTCTTATTGATTTCTCACGAACCTGAATTTTATCAAGATGTGGCAACCGAAACTTGGAATTGCGAATCTTGGACGACAAAAGTATTATAACGACAAAAAAGCCTTATATCTTTTGCAGATATAAGGCCTTTTTCTAATTAATGACCTGCTTTGATATTCACCAAATGCTTACGTCCAAGGAGCAGAATAATCATGCCTAGAAGAACAACAGCAGCCCCGACATAATAAGGTGTACTTGCTGTATACGATTCAGCGAGAACTCCGGCAATCCAAGGAGCGATCGCGCCCCCAATAAACCGTACAGCACTGTAAGAGGATGAAGCAATTGAACGTTCAACCGGTGCTGACCCCATCACAGCTGTTGTGAGCACTGTATTGATCATACCGAGAATTCCCCCAGCAATGACAATTCCGCATATCACGACCACAACATGAGCCGTCCATACCCCAATGCCGAATAAGATTACAGCAAACGAAGCAAACAGAACCACAAGTGAGGTCAATGTCCCAAGTTTGCGATGAATGACCGGCGCTGAGAAGACGGAGGTCACAGCTAAAAATAGCCCCCAACCAAAAAAGACATAACCAAGTCCATGCTCATCAAGATGGAGCACAAATGGTGAATACGCTAAAAGCACAAAGAAACCGAAATTGTATAAGAAAGCGGCAGATGCCATCGTTAAAAGTCCTTTATATTTTAACGCCCCGACAGCCTCGAAAAATTTCACTTTTTTCTGCGGCTTTTGCATAGGTGGAAGCATAAAGGTAATCGCTAAAAGAGCAATGAGCATTAACACGGCAACGCCAAAGAAAGGCCCGCGCCAAGAAATTGTTCCAAGCTCACCGCCAAGCAGCGGTCCAACCGATATCCCAAGACCTAATGCTGCCTCGTATAAAATTATGGCCTTCGCACTTCCTCCAACAGATACACCGACAATGACAGAGAGTGCAGTTGAAATAAATAAAGCATTCCCAATGCCCCATCCGCCTCTAAAGCCAATCAATTCATTAATCGTTGAAGAAGTACCTCCTAAAGCAGAAAAAACAATAATAAAAATGAGTCCTACTAATAATGTCCATTTCGCACCAATCCGGCTAGAAATAAAGCCGGTGAAAAACATCACAAAGCCGGTCACAAGTAAGTAGCTTGTAAATAAAAGAGACACCTGGCTTGGAGATGCATGTAATTGCGATGCAATGGCTGGCAGAATCGGATCCACGAGTCCTATTCCCATAAACGAAATCACACACGCAAAGGCAACAGCCCAAACGGCTTTTGGCTGCCTAAGCAGACTTGTACGCTGTTTCAACACTTCTTCTTCCTTCATTCCATCAGAACCTTTCCTTCAAATGTTGACAAAATAAAATAAACACGCAGAGGTGTTTATTTTTGTAATTGCTCAATTGCATGAGCCGCTCTTTCTTTCATCGCTTCAAGATCCTTTTTAAAGGATTGAATGGTTTCAAGCTTTTTTGAAATCAATTGATGCTGCACAGTCAGCTGCGCCTCAATATCTAACAGCTTCTCTAATCGTTCCTTCGGATCAAGCGACAGCAAGTAGCCTTCTTTATTCAGCTCTAGCTGCTTTCCGATTTCCATAAACGATTGAAGCTCCTGTAAAGAAAAGCCGAGTACCTCTTTTGCCTGCATGACTTTCTCTAGCTCTTCCATGTCGTCCTCTGAATAAAGTCTGACTCCGCCCTCTGTCCGCTTTGGTGCTGATAATAAACCAATCTCTTCATAGAAACGAATCGTCCGTTTTGTCAGTCCGCTTCTTTTCGCCACTTGATCAATTTTCATCCATTCCATCACCAGTGCCTCCTGCTCATCAATTCATGTTTTATTATACACCTTTATAACCTTAACGTAAACGTCAAATTTTTAACCCTTGATTTCCTTCCTGTTTTATCGCAAAATAAATAGTAATTATTACGATTTAAAGGAGGTACTATATGCGCTCATTTCTATCTAAAGAAGAACGGCACCAGCTATTCGGATCTGTACCGCCAAGTCCTGGCACAAAGCCTTGGCAAAAAGAGGACATGACGGACATTCAAAAAACAGAGCAGGACTTTTATTTTCATCTTGAACAAGTCGGGATCTGCCGCATGTCCTATCCGGTGCATATCGTATCTAAAACAGCACCACAGCGCCAGACAACCACTGCTGAATTTTCACTGAGTACATCCCTGCCAGCTCATCAAAAAGGCATTCATATGAGCCGGCTCACTGAACAGTTGCACTCGTTTTATGAGAGCAGCAAGCCGCTTGATGTGAATAGCCTAAAAGAATTGACAGCAGCGCTCGCCCGGGAAATGAATCAGCCCTCTGCTTCCGTTCAAGTTGCCTTTCCATGGTACATGGAAAAACAGAGTCCAGTCACCGGTCAGTCAGGCTTGATGCATGCGACTATCAAATATGACGTCCATTTTCATGAAAAGGACGGATGGACCTGTCACGTCGGCTGTGATGCACAGGTCACGACATTGTGTCCCTGTTCCAAGGAAATCAGTGAATATGGTGCACATAATCAGCGCGGATCTGTTTCCATTCAAGTAGGGTTGTTTGAACAAGCATCGCATCCTGACGACATCAAGGCCGCTCTTTTACATATCATTGAGTCCAATGCGAGCGCACCGCTTTATCCCGTGCTCAAAAGACCTGATGAAAAGAAAGTGACGGAAAAGGCTTATGAAAATCCGCGCTTTGTAGAAGATATCACAAGATTAATTGCCATCGAACTATATGAGCAGCCATGGATTAAAAGCTTTCAAATCGAGTGCCGTAATGAGGAATCCATTCACCAGCATGATGCGTATGCCAAATGCTCCTATGAAAAAAACCTGTAGATCGCTCTACAGGTTTTTTTCTTTATTCATTTAATTCCTCAATCATAAGCGACAGTTCTGTCCAGCGGTCCATTGCTTGTTCTAGTTCTTCCGCAACGGCTTTTTGTTCGTCCATCAGCTCTTGAATTTTCCCAAAATCACTGCCTGCTTCCGCAATGCCGGCTTCGAGCTGCTGATGTTTTTCTTCTAATGCCTGTATCCGGTCTTCAATCCCGTCCCATTCAAGCTGGTCTTTATAAGAAAGTTTTTTTCTCTTTTTCGGCGCAGCTTCTACTTGTTTTTCAGCAGGCTTTGTCTCTGTCCGCTTCTGCTCTTTTTCCTGTTCCATATAATCGCTGTAAGCACCTTGGAAGTGTGAAATGCGGCCATTTCCTTCAAAGACAAGCAGGCGGTGAACCACTCGGTCTAAGAAATAACGATCATGAGACACGGTGATGACGACGCCAGGGAACTGCTCTAAATAATCCTCTAAAATACTGAGGGTCTCTGTATCAAGGTCGTTCGTCGGCTCATCTAAAAAGAGAACATTCGGCTCTTCCATTAAGACCTTCAATAAATACAATCTGCGGCGTTCTCCCCCTGACAGCTTACGGATAAACGTCCGCTGCATCGATCTTGGGAAAAGGAAGCGCTCCAGCATCTGCTCTGCTGTGACAATGGCGCCATCAGACGTCTTGACGATCTCCGCTGTTTCCTTGATATACTCAATGATGGTCAGCTCATCATTCATTTCCTTGTGATCCTGCGTGTAATAGCCAATACGAACGGTTTGTCCAATGGTCAATTGTCCTGAGGTCGGTTCGATTTTACCCGCTAAACAGTTCAGCAGAGTGGTTTTGCCGACTCCATTCGGTCCGATGAACCCGATACGATCACCCGGCACGACTAAATCTGTAAACCGCTCCACAAGGGTCTGGCCAGCAAATGAAATCGATAAGTCTTCTGCCTCTATCACTTGTTTTCCTAGGCGGTGCGAGCCGATGGCAAAATCAAGCTCTCCCTTCGCATCAGGTCCTTTTTGATCCTTCAGCTCTTCGACTCTGCCGATTCGTGCTTTCTGCTTTGTCGTTCTTGCTTTTGCTCCTCGTCTCAGCCATGCAAGCTCTCGTCTAAGCAAGTTTTGACGCTTCGTTTCTTTCACCTGAGCCTCTGCTTCCCTCTCCGCTCTTTTTTCTAAAAAGACTTCATAATTTCCTTTATACGTATAAAGCTGTCCTTGATTTAACTCATAAATCCGATTGGCTACCCGGTTTAAGAAATAACGATCGTGCGTCACGAGAATGACAGCACCGCTATATTGGCTTAAATATCCTTCAAGCCATTCAATGGTGGCATTATCAAGATGGTTGGTTGGCTCATCTAAAATCAGCAAACCTGCAGGCTGAATTAAATTTTTAGCAATGGCGACACGTTTTTTCTGTCCGCCTGATAATGCATGGACAGAGCGGCTCACATCTTTCACACCAAGTTTTGTCAAAATCGTTTTTGCTGAAAGGTTCGCATCCCAAGCGTCTTCCTGATCCATTCGGTTTTGCATGCGCATCAGCGCCTCTTGTTTTGCCTCATTTTGCGGGTCATGCTCTAAATCAGCGAGTGCCTGTTCATAGGCCTTCATCGTTTGAATCATTGGTGCCGTTCCAGAAAAAATGTAGTCAAGAATCGTTTCAGTTCCGCTCATTTCAGGATCTTGCTCAAGAAATTCGATATCAAGTGTCCCTGCTTTCGTGATGTCACCTTCTTCAAACGATTCAAGTCCCGCGATGACTTTTAGAAGCGTTGACTTCCCTGTACCATTTGGTCCAATCAATCCGATGCGCTCCTTCGGTTCTATATGAAACGAAATATGATCAAACAGCGTTTTCTCGCCATAGGTTTTATATAATCCTTCAACATTCAATAAACTCATTTTATCAGCCCTTACATAGATTCTTCCTTTATTTTAAATCAGCCAGTAGCAGAAAACTAGTTTTAAAAAACCCGCTGCTGAAAAGAATGTTTCCTTTTGATGCTCGATACACTATGAAGAGGTGATCTAAAGATGATAACCATTAGCTTATGTATGATTGTGAAAAATGAAGAGGAAGTGCTGGCAGACTGTCTTTCTTCTGTTCAAGACATTGTCGATGAGATGATTATCGTTGATACGGGATCAACAGATCAAACGAAGGAGATCGCTCATTCTTTTTCAGCAAAGGTACTGGATTTTGAATGGGTGCAGCATTTTGCAAAAGCACGCAACTTTGCTTTCTCACATGCAACGAAAGAGTATGTTTTATGGCTCGATGCTGACGATGTTCTGCTTGAAGAAGACCGCCAAAAATTGCTTCAGCTTAAGAAAACACTTGATCCTTCGGTGGATGCTGTCTCAATGTTTTATCATGTGGGATTCGATGAAAACGGTCAAGTCAATTTCAAATATAGAAGAAATCGCCTTGTGAAGCGTTCGTTGAACTTTCAGTGGTACGGGGCCGTTCATGAGTTTCTTCAAGTGTATGGAAACATTTTCTCAGCCGATATCGCTGTCACACATCAAAAGCGCAAGAAAACAACTGCTGGTGAGCCTGGGCGCAACTTGCGAATTTATGAAGACATGCTGGCAAAAGGAGAGGATATGACACCCCGTGATCTCTTTTATTTTGCCAATGAATTAAGAGACAACGGGCAGCATGTCAGGGCGATTCGTTTTTATCATGAATTTTTAAACACAAAACAGTGCTGGATTGAGGACGAAATTCGCACATGCCAATATTTAGCGGACTGCTATTATGCGGTAGGTTTCGAGGAATCGGCCTTATCCTCATTATTACGATCCTTCTTATATGATCAGCCCCGGCCAGAGTTTTGCTGCCGGATCGGGGATCATCTAAAAATACAAAATAAACATCAGGCGGCCATCTTTTGGTATGAGCAGGCGCTGAAGGCTCCTGAAAACGAAACAGCCTTCACACTTACACAATATAAAACGTGGTATCCTCACCTTCAGCTTTGCTACTGTTATTATCAGCTCGGCGACCTGGAAAAAGCCAAAATACATCACCATGCCTCCTCCGCCCATCATCCAACTCATCCAAGTGTCCTGTACAATGAAAAAATATTTGCTGAACAGACATAGATCGTCTGTCACCACATCCGCCTTCGATTTCACGGCGGATGTCTCTTTTTATATACTTATTCGGTTTTGACGTTTAATACTTTAGTGATTTAAAGCGTTTTTCAACCAATTGACTAAATTGTCATTTGCGCATATACTAACATTCGTCTTACGAAAAGATTTATCCATTAGGAGGTCAACATGAGTTCTTTATTTCGAAAAAAATCTCTCGACCAGCTCATGCTTGAAAGTCAAACAAAGCGGCTCAGCCGTTCGTTGAATACGTTTGATTTAATCTTGCTTGGCATTGGCTGTGTGGTCGGGACTGGAATCTTTGTCATTACGGGGGTTGCTGCGGCAAATGATGCGGGACCTGCGATTATTATATCTTTTATTTTGGCTGCGATCGCATGCGCCCTTGCTGCTTTTTGCTACGCTGAATTCTCCTCATCCATTCCTGTGTCAGGAAGCGTCTATACGTATTCCTACGCAACACTTGGGGAATTTCTCGCCTTCTTAATGGGCTGGGATCTCATGCTGGAATATGTTATTGCGCTCTCTGCTGTAGCAAGTGGATGGTCGTCCTATTTTCAATCACTGCTCAGCGGATTTGGCCTGCACATACCGAAGGCTTTATCAGCTGCACCTGGAGCCGCTGACGGGGCCGTCTTTAACCTTCCAGGCGCACTCATTATTTTGCTCATCACCTTTATCGTCTCAAGAGGCGTCAAAGAAAGTACAAAGCTGAATAACATTATTGTGCTGATCAAAATTGCCATCGTCCTTCTCTTTATCATCTCAGGCTTTGCTTACGTCAAACCTGAAAACTGGACACCGTTTATGCCAATGGGCTTCCATGGCGTGATTGCTGGAGCGGCAACTGTCTTTTTTGCTTACCTTGGATTTGATGCAATCGCTAATGCATCTGAAGAAGTTAAAAACCCGCAAAAGGCGATGCCAATCGGAATCATCGGTGCGCTCGGTGTTTGTACGATTTTATACATCGGGGTTTCATTTGTCTTAACAGGCATGGTTCACTATACGAAGCTGAATGTCAGTGATCCTGTCGCTTTTGCTCTTCAAGTGGTTGGCCTGAATAGTGTCGCTGGCATTATATCCGCAGGTGCTATTATCGGGATTACGACAGTGTTAATTGCACTTGTCTACGCTCAGGTTCGTTTAACCTTTGCCATGAGCCGAGATGGACTTATGCCGAAAATCTTTTCAAACGTTCATCCAAAATCTAAGACACCGGTTGCCAACACTTGGCTGACAGGCGCTGTTGCGTCATGTATCGTTGGATTCGTCAACTTATCAACACTTGCTAATTTAGTCAGCATCGGTACACTTGCGGCCTTTACGGTGATCTCTATCGCTGTGATCGTACTCCGGAAAAAACATCCGAATATGAATACAGCTTTTAAAGTACCCTTTGTCCCTGTCCTTCCTATAATTAGTGCGGTCATTTGTATGATCTTGGCTTTCACACTGAAATGGGAAACATGGAGAGCCTTCCTCATCTGGATCGTCATCGGTGTTGTTGTCTATTTCACCTATGCAAGACGAAAAAGCCATCTTAATGAAACACATTAGAAAAGAGACACGGGGTTCCCGGTCTCTTTTTTTTTTGCTTAAATCACGCTGTTTTTGACTGAATTTGAGTCCACCATATCTGGATCTAACACGTTTGAAATCGGAATGACAAGCGGTGAACAATCTCCATTGTCCTCACCAAAACCTTGATTCAATTTCATCGAGAGAAAATAATCAATCTGCTGATAAGGTCCTAGCGTCAGTGATGCACCCCGATCCATTGTATTGATTTTAAAAGCACCGACATTGACAACTGAGGGTGAAAATAACATCACACATCACTTCCTTTGAATGGGTTTAGCTGCTGGCGAAAAAGAGGCAGGTGAGTCCACTTGATCTCGATCATCTACATGGCTTTTTGTACCGACAAAACCGCTGGCATCTCCAAAATTCTGTCCGTAACCCTGATTTTTTTTATCTGAGTTTTGCCACTCTGCTAACAAATTTTGTCCGACATTCACCGCCGACGCATTTTCAAAGGAATTAATTTTTAACATGAAAATATTAATATTGATATACGGAGTTGGTTGAACCACAGATAAACCTCCTTTTTATAGGTATATGCAAGCACCCATCAAGTATGTTAACGGGAGGTCTTCACATGGACTTCGAAAAAATGAAGCAGTGGATGGATATTGCCCAGCAAATGCATGGAGATGATTTTTGGAAAATGATCTTCGATGATGAGCAAAGATCCCCCTTTATGGCAAACGGTCCATCTCCATTTACATTCACACAGCAGGATCAGCGGGGATCAGATGCGTCGTTTCCTCCAATCGACATGGTGGAAACCCATGCAGAAATTCAATACTTAATTTACTTGCCTGGCTACCGAAAGGAAGATGTTCAGGTGTTATCATATGGTGAATATTTGGTTGTGAAAGGACAGCGTTTTTCCTTTTTTAACGAGCAGGACTTTCGCCAAAAGCAAGGGAAGTATGGGCCGTTTGAAAAGAAAATCCGCCTTCCAGAAATGATTCTTGGTCAAATGAATGCTGCCTTTAAAGACGGTGTACTTTACATCCGCCTGCAAAAAGATGAAGGAAAAGCAACGGCTATCATCATAGATGACGAATATTGATACTCACTGCGTCTATTTGATCACGATCATCAATTGTTTCAATTGGCAGGATCGTGATCACGCCATCAGCATTCTGTTCCCCAAAGCCATTGTTTCGTTTGATCGTACTGCAATGATTGCGAACAAACGTCGAGCCAAACGTCATAGATGATCCTGTGCCAATCGAATTCGTTTTCATATGAGCAATGTGAATCTGAGTAGGCAGCATGTGCGTCTCCCCTTTCTTGTCATCTCTATAAGTATATATCAGATAGCTTTTCCATAGACTAGAGTAAGGCGGAAGAAAAGGTTGTGGTCTACTTGAAACATTTCATTCAATCACTCTTAAAAAAAACTGAATCCAATCCATCCCCATCTGTCATTGAGCTAGAAAAAAGGCTCGCCGCTCTTGAGCAAAAAATGTCTGCACCAGCTGCTCCTGTCTCAGAGGATACACACATCCATATTGAATCCCTGCGCGTGGACAAAATTGATTATCATTTAGAATTTGGGGAGCTTTCTATTGACCAGCTTCAAGGCAGGCTCAATATTGGGGCAACCTATTACACGCCAAAGGACACATGCATCAAAAAATCCGCACAAACACCGAAGCCAAAAGAAACAAAAACACCGGTTGTCTCGATTCGATCAAAGCCTTCATCTTCTTAAAGCGCTCAGCTTTTCAGCACGACCGGCAGCCAGAAATAGACCGCAAGAACAATCACCACAATACTGATGATATTTAACCAAAAACCCGCCCTGACCATATCAGATATTTTCAGCACGTCCGCACTAAAGACAGCGGCGTTTGGCGGTGTGGAAATCGGCAGCATAAACGCACAGGAGGAAGCCAAAGCAGCCGCGGCCATTAACCCATATGGCTCGATTCCAATCGCAAGACCAAGCCCTACCGTTATCGGAATAATCATATTGGCGACAGCCGTATTAGACATAATTTCAGTCATAAACAGAATCGCTCCCGTTAAAATAATCAACAGCATGATATACGAAAGCCCGTTTAAATGCTGTAAATTTTCTCCGATCCATCCTGTTAGATTGGTTTCTGCAAATCCCGTAGCGAGCGAAAGCCCTCCTCCAAACAAAAGCAAAAGCCCCCACGGCAGTTCTTTCATATCCTGCCATTCTAATATTCTCTCTCCATTTGTTGCTGGGATGAGAAATAACAGCATGGCACCGAAAATGGCGATAGACGTATCAGATACGGTCACCCCTCCAAAAAAAAAGAGCTTAAAAATCCATAAGAACGCCGTCATGAGAAAAACAACAAATACCCATTTTTCCTCTCTTTTCATTTTTCCTAAATCCTCTAATCCCTTTTGAATGAACGCTGCACTCATTTCACCTTTGTGTTCTACCTTGAACTGTACCCTCGTCAAATACAAAAATAAGAGAATAAGCAAAATCATCGCAACAGGAAAACCAAACAAAAACCATTCGAAAAACATAATCTCTCGATCTAGCAGTTTTTTTGACATCGCAGCAAACACCGCATTCGGCACAGACCCGACAAGTGTCGCCAAACCTCCAATTGACGCAGAATACGCTACCGACAATAAAATGCTTTTACTAAATCGATCAAGAGATGGACCAGATAAGATTTCATTTGTCTTGACCTCTTTAATCACTGCAAGGGCCACTGGCAGCATCATGAGTGCTGTCGCTGCATTCGAAATCCACATAGATAAAAATGCAGTCGCAATCATGACACCTAAGACAATGCGGTCACTTCTTGTGCCAATCACCCTTAAAATGTGTAAAGCCATTCTTCTATGTAATTTCCATTTTTCAATGGCAATTGCGATCATAAATCCTCCCATGTACATAAAGACGATCGGATCTCCATAAGACCTTGATGCCTGTTCCATAGAAAGCCCGCCAAGTGTCGGCAGCAAGATGATGGGCAATAAAGATGTAGCAGGAATGGGCAGTGCTTCAGTCACCCACCATGTAGCTGTCCAAGCTGTAATGCCCAAGACTACCCTCGCAGCATAGGTCAATTCATCTTCAGGTATGAGAAAAAGAACGAGCAAAAAGAGTGTCGGTCCAAGAACAAGTCCAATCAAATTCACCTTTTTATAAACGATAACAATTCCCCCCCTATTGAAAGCGCTTGTCATATTTTTTCTAACATTCGATGATCTTTTAAGAAATCCTTTAAATCATAAGAAAAAATGAAGATATCTTTCATGATGAATAGCTGTTATTTTACTCCCATTACCCAAACAATGACATGATGCCTTGGTCTATTTTCATAGGAGAAACTATACAAATCACGACCAATCACTGTAAAATATAGAGGATCTAATCAAAAAATTGAGGTGTTTTCATTGTATACGGGTCAAAAAAAATCATTTTGGAAACAGAAAAAAGTCATCATCCCTCTCCTTAGCATCATCGTAGTCGCTGCTGCTTTCTTTTTCTTAAAAGATACTCTTTTCTCAAAAGAAAAAGAGGCTTTAAAAGCCGCTCAAAGCTTTACGAAACATATGGAGAAGAAAGACTTTACGAAGCTGGCAGATGAGGTGACAAGTGCATCTTTGAAAGCCAATGACTTTTCAAAGAAACAACTAGCCGAAAAATACGACAATATTTTCAACGGCATTGGTGCTTATGATCTGAACATATCAAAGCTCAACGTTGAAAAACAGGACAAAGGAGATGGGTATCAATTCTCCTATGATGTAACGATGAAAACGTCTCTTGGCAAGCTGCATAAGCTGTCTTACAAGGGCATTCTCACCGAAGAAGATGACAAGTGGAAAGTGGACTGGAAACCAAATCTCATCTTCCCGCAAATGGAAAAAGGAGATACCATCAAGGTCAAATCTGACCCAGCTGTCCGCGGAAACATTGTCGACCGAAAAGGACGTACGCTCGCAGAAACAACTGGTGGAAACGCACTTGGCGTCATCCCAGGTAAGCTCGGAACAGGAGAAGAAAAAGAACGCAATATCAAAAAGATCAGCAAAGCTTTTGATATAGAGGAAGAACTCATCAACAATCAGCTGAAACAAGCATGGGTCACAGACGACACGTTTGTCCCGCTCAAATCGATGTTAAAACAAAAGCCAATTCCAAAGGACGTAAATGGCGTTACCTATCAAACGAAGGAAATGCGCTACTATCCATATAACAAAGCCGCCGCTCATCTCACCGGATATGTCGGAAAAGCAAATGCGGATGATATCAAAAGAAATCCAGCATTAAAGGCGGATCAAATCATCGGCAAAACCGGCCTTGAATTCACATTTGACAAAAACTTACGGGGACAAGATGGCGGAAGCATTCTCATCGTCCATGATGAAACAGGCATTGAAGAAACATTACAAAAATCAGATCGAAAAGATGGAAAAACAGTGAAGCTGACGATTGATGCTTCTTTACAGAAAAAATCCTATGATCAGTTGAAAGGTGAAAAAGGGGCCGTCACAATCATGAATCCATCAACAGGTGATCTATTAGCACTTGTCAGCACCCCTTCCTACGATGTCAATCTCATGACAAACGGGATTACACCTAAGCAATATCAGGCATACAGTGAAAATCCAGACCTTCCATTCCAAGCTCGATATGCGAGCCGATATGCACCAGGATCCACATTCAAAACCATTACAGCCGCCATTGGGCTGGAAACAGGTGTCACAAAGCCCGACAAAGTCCGTACCATTCATGGACTGAAATGGCAAAAGGATCAATCTTGGGGAAATTATCGCATCACACGTGTTCACGATAAAGAAAAAGTAAATATGGTCGATGCCCTTGTGTACTCAGACAATATTTATTTTGGACAGGAAGCACTCGAAATCGGCAAAGACACCTACGAGAAAAAAGTGAAAGCATTTGGGTTTGGCGAAGACTTACACATGCCATTTACAATGAAGCCTGCACAAGTATCGAACGATGGTATTCAATCGGATATCTTACTGGCTGACTCGGCGTATGGCCAAGGCGAATTACTCATGTCACCGATTGAACAAGTACATGCCTATTCTCCATTTGCTACAGGAGGCAAGCTTGTCTACCCTCGAGTGATTCAAGATGAAAAAACAGCATCACCAAAACAAATCATCAAAGAAGGCTCGGCAGACACAGTGAAAGACGCATTGACTAAGGTCGTGACCAGTCCAAACGGAACAGCCCACTCCTTACAAATCGAAGGAGCGGATATTGCCGCTAAAACGGGAACGGCAGAATTAAAAAGCAAACAAGGTGCAACAGACGGCACTGAAAATGGATTTTTACTTGCGTTTAATCCTAAAAAAGAAGATTACGTCCTCGTCGGCATGATCGAAGGGGTGAAAAACCGCGGCGGCAGCGGACTCGTCGTTCAAAAAATGAAGCCTGTCATTGCTTCTTTTTACAAATAACTCTTTAGAGACACAAGCTCAATCAAATGCTTGTGTCTCTTTTTTTCTAAATCATGACAATTTGCTATTGTTTTATAGTTCACCTTATGAATAAAATGAGAAGAATGAAAAAATCAGAAAACAGATAAATGAAGGGAGGAAGTCTCATTGGCCATTGCTGCTCGTACAAAGGATAAACCTCAACATTCTGTTACCGGCTCAACGGTTTATCCCATCTTATTGATTATTGGTATTTGTCATATGCTGAACGACACATTACAAGCCGTTATTCCTGCGATGTTCCCTATTTTGGAACGCTCAATGGGGCTGACCTTTACACAATTAGGGCTGATTGCTTTTACATTAAATATGGTCTCCTCCGTGATGCAGCCAGCTATTGGGTGGTACACAGATAAACGGCCGATGCCTTATGCACTTCCGATTGCTTTATTTTCAAGTGCTGTCGGTATATTCGGACTCGCGTTTGCTCCGTCGTTTGCCACCATTCTGCTTTGCGTTGTCTTTATCGGACTTGGCTCTGCGATCTTCCATCCAGAGGGCTCCCGTGTTGCCAACATGGCAGCTGGTCCAAGACGAGGACTTGCACAGTCCATCTATCAAGTAGGCGGGAATACAGGTCAAGCCTTTGCTCCGCTTATCGCTGCATTAATGCTCGTCCCGCTCGGTCAGACAGGCGTGGCTTGGTTTACGATTGTTGGAATGATGGCGGTCGGTTTTCTTCTTTATATTTCAAGATGGTACGCAGGAAGGCTTCAAACCATTCGGGCCGAAGCGAAAAAAGCTCCTGCAAAAGCTGTCAGATCTGATATTCATCGTAAATCAGCACTCATTGCACTTGGCATTATCGTCTTTCTCATCTTTGCTCGCTCTTGGTATGGAAATGCCATTTCGAATTTCTATGCGTTTTATGCGATTGAACAATATGGTTTGACGATTAAAGAATCACAGACTTATATTTTCTTATTTCTCATTCTAGGTGCAATTGGGACATTTTTAGGCGGGCCGCTTGCAGACCGCTTTGGCAAGAAAAACGTCATTTTAGTTTCCTTATTGGCATCCTTCCCACTTGCCCTGCTGCTGCCATTTGCCGGACCCGTTTTTGCTTATGTTTTACTCGGGCTGATTGGGCTCATTTTGACATCAAGCTTCTCTGTCACCGTGGTTTATGCCCAAGAACTATTTCCCGGGAAAATTGGCACAATGTCTGGTTTAACTGTTGGGCTGGCGTTTGGTATGGGTGCAATCGGATCGGTTGCCCTCGGCTCATTCATTGATGCCTTCGGCTTAACACCTACCATGATCGGTGTTGCCTTTTTACCGATATTAGGCATCCTAGCCTTCTTACTTCCTAGCGACCAAACCATCTCCAAATGGAATGAATCATAAAAAGAAAACCGCTCAATAATGAGCGGTTTTTTCATCTCTCATAAAAATGCGTGTCAGGAACATGCTTCTTCGCAATAAATCCTTGCTTAAATTCTGGAAATACCTTTTGTACCTGCTTAATCTTTTGATGAACCAAGTCGGCATACGGAATATACAAATGATCCACAAGCTTCTGTTCTTTCATATAATAATACCAATTAAGGTTAAAGGTATTCTCGTCAATGATCGTAAAGGCAGAAAAATGATAGAACAAGAGTGGACATTCGTCGAGATACATATCTCCTTTTACAACTGAAAGCTTGTAGTTTTCAATGTTCCAAATCGCCGCATTGGCTCCTTTAGATGCAACGATATGAACCCCTTCAAAATCATCAACCCATCTTTCCACATACCGCTGATCTCCGTACGTCTTTTTTTCTGTATCCATTTCTACTGTACAATGGGCCAGACAGTTTTCTTTCCATTGCGTGACTGCCTGTTTGGCAACATCTGTGTTACGGCAGCCTACAAACCCTGTATTAAAGCGGCCAGACAGCTCATAAAAATGATAGAACCGCTTGGAATTCATATGATCCGTCAAAAATAAATGAGCGCTTGGATTTTCTGCAAAAATCGCCTCCGGATCATGATAAAAATACAAATCCGTATCCAGATGGGCCAGATAATCTGCATCTGAGGACTCAAGAATGTTGAGCAGAAAAGCAGGCTTTAATGTCCAGCAATACTCATGAAACGTTCGATCTTCTTTTGCCTTCCGCAGCGTATCATCTTCAATGTCCTCAAGCTGTTCATATTGAACATGCGGGTGAGGGAACTCCTTTAATACCTTATAAGCCAAAGGGTCTGCACATAAAACGGACAGCTTGAAGGCATGCGCGTTTTGTTCAAGCGAATGAATCAGCGCCAAAAGCTTAAAAACATGGGTATTCGACACAATGGTTGTAAAGTGATAAGACGCCATTTACAACACATCCACTTGGAACAAATCAACGCGCAACAGCTCTTTCGTCAGCCCTTGAATGGCTTCTACTAGCACCATGCAGCCATACTCCTCACGTGCAAGCTGCGCCGCTTCTGCCAGCTTTTTCAAAGGAACATGCTTGGCTGTCAACATATCTTTTTTATCCCGCTTGATGCCTACATTCCGTTCTGTGATCAAATGAAGCAGCTCTAAAAAATAGGATAACAGGTCATCAAATGCTGGATTCTCACGCAGCTGCCGAACTTCTTTCACAATATCATTTGTCACAGTGTGAGAAAACGGACCAGAGAAAGCCAAGTGGACATCAATGGAATCAATATTGTTATACTTCTCACACATATACAAAATGTTGTATTTGATGTCATCAAATGACGTTAAATTACTTGGATGCTCTTGATGCACACTCATGATATCCTCTCGCAATTCAAAGGAGAGACCAAGCTGATTCAATCGAATCCCTAAATCATAATCCTCAAATCCGTACCGAACGATATTTTCATCAAACATCCCTAATGCCATGACATGCTTACGTTTAACAGAGGAGTTATTTGTAATAAAAAATCGCCATGGCAGCTCATAAGAACCTAAATCATAGTGGTACGTTTCCAAAATGTCTTTCAGAATATCAATAAACTCAGACTGCAAATCGAAGCTTTTCTCTAAAAATGCACCATTTTCGACTTCTTCCAATGATAAAAGAGGCGTTTTGTCCTCCATTTTCCGTTTATACAGTCCTTGCTTTTTCAACCGCTTCATATGATCCTTATCAAAAGCTTTGTAAAAATAGCGATAAATCCGCTTCCAGCACACACCGCAAATGACAAGATCCTCCCTGTCAGCATGAGCCTCTGCATGCTTTTGAATAAATCTCGGTTCTGCCAGCATATCACTGTCATGAAAAATGAGCAGATCTCCCTCCGCCTCGCGAATGGCATGATTACGCCCCTTTGCAATCCCTTGATTGACAGGAATACGCACCTTTTTAAATGGGAAGTTCACCTCAATATTCTCGAGCATTTCCATCGTGCCATCCGTTGAGCCATTATCGGCAACAATGACCTCAAATGGAATATCTGTTTCCTGAAGCGTTAATGAAAAAAGGCTTCCTTCTAAACGCTCTTTGGCATTATAGCTTGGAATAATGACGCTTACCTTTGGCTTTTCGTTCATGCGTCATCCTCCTCCCGTTTGGCATAGCCGTTAAACAGCGGATCGACCTGCTCCACAGATTCAATCACATGGCGAAGCACTTGCCGATAGGCTTCTTGGAAAAACGGCAGGTCATTTCGTCCTTTTTCATGAATTTGCTGCATCTCATCCTTGCTCACAATCCGAAAGCCGCTGTAATGATAGCAAATGAGCGGGTGCCCATCCTCCAGAAGAATACGTCCATTCTCTTCCCGATAAGAATGCTGCCCATAGTTCCAATGACCAATATTCACGCCTTTTGTCTCAATATCTTCTACTTTGTCAAACAGCCTCGGCATATGATCTAGATATCCTTGATCGCCAAACTTGCCTTCTCCCGGTGCATTTTTACATTCTTTTAAGCATTCTTCTTTCCACCAGCTGAGGCATTTTCGTCCGGCTTCATCTCCTTTAAAATGCAGAAAGCCTGAGTTATAGCGTCCTAAAAGCTTCTGAAGCATCCTCACTTCCTCTGCATCAAAGCTTGGAATGACAATATCCCCTCTCGAAATTAAAACAGAAGCATTCGGCTGATGTTGAAAAATCACCTGAGGGCTCTCATAAAAGAACAAATCCGCATCAAGATAGGTCACGCTCTCTGCCTGCTCCTGTTCAAATAACCACTCAATCCAAATCGGCTTTAAGGTCCAGCAATATTCCGATGCATCCCGTTCCTCTTTTTTCTCCAGCAGCTCTGGTGTTTCGAGCTCCCGTACATGAACAAGATCCACATGCGGAAAATTCATTTGATGAAGCAAATCAAATGCAGCATCATCCATGCATAACGTCTTGATGACAGCATCATCTTCTACTTGCTTCAACGATAAGAAAAACGCAATGGCTTGATAAAGTCTTCCACTTGAAAGAACCGTACAATATATGCTGTTCATCTTTTTACACCTCTATTTTTGAAAGAATTCGCGGTACCATTCAATCGTCTTCTCTAAGCCTTCATCAATGGAGTAATCAGGCTTCCAATCAAGCAGCTTTCTCGCTTTCTCTGCTGACAAATATTGATGCTTAATTTCATGTGTTCCTTGGTTGAGAATACGAGGCTTCAGTTCACTTCCCATTGCCTTTAAAATCTTATCCACAAGCTCTAGCACTGTCAGCTGAATCTCGTTACTAAAGTTAAAGGCTTCTCCCGCCAGCCCTTTTTCCTCCATCTTCTCAGCTAGCAGTAAATAAGCCTTCACTGCATCTTCAATGTAGAAATAATCACGAATAAATGTCCCGTCACTTCTAATTTCCGGCGCCTTTCCTTCTAACACAAGCTGAATGGTTTGCGGAATGATTCTGTTGAAATTCAAATCTCCGCCTCCATATAAATTACCGCAGCGTGTAATACAAACTGGAAGACCATATGTGTTGTAGTACGTATGAGAAATGAGATCTGCACAGCTCTTCGAGACATCATACGGGTGTTTCCCGTTTAACGGCATGTCTTCATCGTATGGCAGCTGCTCTTGATCACCGTAGGCTTTGTCACTTGATGCCACGATCACTCGTTTGATCAGCGGCTGTCTTCTGCATGCCTCCAGTACATTCCATGTCCCTAAAATATTCGCTTCAAATGTAGAAACAGGATGTCTATTTGCGACTCCAACAATGGCTTGGGCGGCCAAATGGAAGACGGTGTCAATTTCATATTCTCCTAACGCACGTTCAATCGTCTGCATATCCTCTAATGCACCTTGCACCACATTCATTTTTTCAAATTGACTGCCTTGATATAAATTCGATCGAGGCACCTGATCACGCACAAGTCCAGTCACGTTTGCCCCTTGATCAATCAATTCCTTAACGAGATAGCTCCCTAACAGCCCTGTACATCCAGTTACAAATACGTTCTTTCCATTCCAAAATCCGCTCATGCTGTCACCAAACCTTCCATGGTTGTTTTCCATCTGTCCACATGTCGTTGATTTCCTTCAGGTTTTTATACGTATCAATTGCTGTCCAAAATCCGTGATGCTCATAAACGGCAAGCTCTCCATCATCCGCCAGGTTTTGAAGAGGCTCCGCTTCAAACACGCATTGATCATCATCTGTCAAATAATCAAATACCTTTGGAGACAACACAAAAAATCCTCCATTGATCATCCCGATACTGTCTGTCTTCTCAGAGAAGGATTGTGCCATCCCGTTATACACCTTCAGTGTCCCGTACTGGGACTTCTTTTCAATGCCTGTGACAGTCGCAGCTGCTCCAAGATCCTGATGACGTTTCAGCAAATGAAACATATTGATATTGGCCAGTCCATCACCATACGTCATCATAAAGGTCTCATCACCAATGTAATCCTGTGCCTGCTTTAAACGTCCGCCTGTCATCGTATCTTCACCTGTATCTAAAAAGGTGATTTTCCAGTTCTCCTTTTTCCCTAAAAGCTTCATTTCTCCTGTCGCCATATCGAGCTGAATGCTGTGATGCTGCCAGTCGTAGTTCAGAAAGTACTCTTTGATCTTCTCTCCTTTATATCCAAGCAATAGGATAAATTCGTCTACACCATAATACTGATAGATTTTCATAATATGCCATAGAATAGGCCGATCTCCGATCATAGCAAGTGGTTTAGGAAGCGCTTGTGTGACCTCACTCATTCTCGTTCCCTTTCCTCCGCAGAGAATGACTGCTTTCATCTTCTCCCCTCATCTCTCTATGAAGATTTTTGATTAAAAACCCTATCTTTATGCGGAAAATCAGTACATGTACCCCCATACTTTGTCCGACATCAGGTTTTGAATCTACTCTATTCATATGTCGAAATGAGAGAGTGTGCCACCCAGCATTTAACTATTTTTACAAATAAAAAAAGAGCGAGATTCATATTCTCGCTCTTCCAAAGTTTAAATTGTATATTTTCAGGGTAGATGGTATGATAAACATGTGCATAACCAGCACAAACAGCCTCTTTCTACAAAGAGACTACTAGATTGAATGAATTCAAGTGGCAGCTTGTTTCATTCTCAATATGAATCACGGAGGTGAATTCCCTTGGCACAAAACGTTCTTTGTGAAGTGAACTCTTGCCGTTTTTGGGCTGAAAACAGCTGTACCGCTTCTACCATTAAAATTGGTAAAAACACGATGACTGAAGTGACTCGCAATACTGAAACTGATTGCGAAACATTTGAAACAAAATAATCTATTTTTCTCTGAGATGAAGGAACTGGCAGGTTCCTTCTTTTCTTTTACCATTCTATCAAGAATGATAATTATTATCAAGTGTTTTTCAATAAACATTTCTCGGGAAATAATGACACGATATTTCTCCATTCGTTGACGATTTTCACTCCTTTTTCTATACTCAACATATCCGAAGAAGAAAAAGTGGTGACCAATCAATGGATTTTACGATACGTTTTCTATCATTCTTTGTCGTGGAAATCGAAGGCAAAGATGAACAAGCAAATAAACGATTTAAACATTATCAAACACTAGATCAAGAAGAATTTGAACAAAGTGAGCTGAAGGACTTTTTAGACGGTGAACTGAAAAAAATCGTCAAACGAAAAGTGGACAGACACCCTAAATCTGAACAAGTACCGACCAAAATTGGCCGATTTATTGTAGAACCCGGTCATGAGCTCGATTCAAACCCAAACTACAACCTATTTCATCAAACGAGATTTGCAGATACAAAAGAATTGTTTAATGAATGCAGTGAACAGTTTGTTCGCACATATTTAGATACAAGTGCTGTCAGAGGCGGCGTTTTTTTAGTTGCTTCTGCTGTTCCTAAAAAGTATTTCGATGATTCCTTTGTCTTTATTATGAAATGCGATTTCGAACAAAAAGTGGCTTCTATCGCTGATACATCTACCTTGATTAGAAAAGTCGAAATGGCTATTACGACAAAAAACATGAAATCGATTCAATACCCGTTTATGCCAGAAGAGGGAATGACTGAGGAAGCTGAAGTGAAAATTCACCAATCTTCACACGCTCGTTATTTTGAAGACTTTTTGAAGTTCGTCGAATACGGTGAATCCATGCCTGAAATTATGAAATCACAGGTTATGAATATGGTACAGGAACAGGTTTTTGAAACATTACAGGATGAAAGTGAAGAATTAAAGCAGTTTGAAGAGGATCTTGAAATATGGGAAGCGAGTGAAAAACGAGAAATTAGAGAAACACTCGATACAGAACAGGTCACACAAGCGGCCTCCCATATTGTTGAACAAACTCCTGATATCACAATGAAAATGCGTCTAGGCGAAACGGAAATCAAAGGTCTTCTAGCAGACTTTGGCCAATCAATCCATATTGCAAAGCTCAACAATCGATATGTCGTGCTCGTTGAAGCTGATCAAATCGTCTTCGAAAAAGGAAGCACACCTGTTGAATTCCATAAACCAAATGGATTAAAAGAGGTGGTCAGCCAGTTGACGAAAAAAGCCTATGATTCAGATCTAGAATAAAAACACACGACTGCCTCTTGCATTCAGCGCATGAGGCAGTTTTTTTGTATAACGCTTGATTTATTACGCTGGATCAGAAGAAACATTCAGCTCCCTGCCCCTTGCCCACATGCTGACAAGCAATAAGCTTATGATGAGCATCAGCCAAAAGACGCTGCTTGATCCAAAAAACTGAATCATCGTATATCCGCACAAGGGTCCTAGAGCCGCTCCCATATCTTGAACAAAGGAATAGCTTGCGAGGAAGCGGTTTTTATCTGTTTGAGCAGACGCTTTTTGAAAAGCAAGCGTATCCGTTAATGTCGTTAAGATTGTTGAGAGCAGCTGGATCAAAAGCAGCATCACAAGAAACCAGCCGCTTACCTTCAGCATGACCGCCAGAAAACTGAGACCTCCAAATGAAAGAAACATCCAGCAAAGCGTTCGTTCCTTCATTACAAGCCCATCAAACCATCTGCCCGTTTTCGGTGCTACAAATGGTTCCCACCCCCATCTGAGCGCTTGAATGATTCCACTTAAAGCCGAAGCTCCGATAACAAAGCCGAACAGAGCAAATTCACCATGACCGATCCTTGCTTCAATGACATGACTGAGGGTTGATGCGAATAACCCTTGGATCACAAGTGCGATCAGCATACCTGTCATTAATACTTTTACAACATCTCGTGCAAGCCACCTCTGTTTGATGACTTGATACACCTGCCCCTCTTCTCCCTTTTCAATCTCATCCAAAGAGACATAAAAAATGATTCCTAGTAATGAGAGTAAACCAAAAACAAGCGTCATGAACTGGAAGCCGATCAGGCTGGCGAATATTCCGCCACATAACATGCCGAATAAACTGCCAAGCCGGTAAAGGCCATTATAAATGCCCGTATAATGCCCTTGGGAGCTTTCCTCCATCTCAGCAATTAATCTCATTCCACTCATACGCAATAACGTCCATGCCAGCCCCCAAGCGCAGCGGCAAATCAGCAGGAGCCAAAAACCGCTCACACCATATAGCACTGTGGTCACTGATGCAATCAAAATAGCGATCAATACACCAGTCTTCATTGGAACAAACCGATAGAGCCACCAAACAACAGGTGTTAGCGGGATGCGGATGAATCGGTTAATGGACAGCAGCAGCCCGACCTCCCAAATAGATGATAAACCAACCTCTTTCCAATAGATCGGAAGAACAATATAAAGCATTGAATCCCCAATCAGTGCAAATGCTGTGATAAGCGATATTGACACCACTTGCTTTTGACGATGATCCATTTTTCCTTCCCCCTTCGCTATCTTTACAATAAGGGATGCCTTATAATAAATCTAATGAATGTTTTTGATTAAACCATCAAAATAATTGATAGGTGGTGCAAAGTTGAATTTACATGCCCTTCGGATTTTTGCAAAGGTCGCAGAGACAAAAAGCGTTACACAAACAGCAGACGTGCTATCTTTGACACAGCCAGCTGTGACGGCTCAGCTTAGAAGCATTGAAAGTGAGATCGGTTTCCGTCTTTTTAAACGAAATGGCAGAGGCATTACACTTACGGAAATGGGGAAAATTCTATACCCTTATGCCCGGCAAGTGTTCGAGGCCGAAAAAGAAGTAGAATATCAGATTACACTTTTACAAAACGGAAAAAAGGGGCGGCTCCGCATCGCTTCTACCTATGTACCACTCAACTTTTTACTGCCAGATTGGCTCGCTGCTTTTAAAACATCTTCATCCGAAACGGAAATTGAATTAAAAAGTGGAAACTCCGCTCAAGTTTTAGAAAGCCTGCTTCAATATGAATCAGATGTGGCCATCGCTGTGATCGAGGATTTGCACCATGAAGAGATTCTCACCTCTCATTTAACGAATTTAAGCTATGATTTTATTGTCCCGGCAGACCATCCATTGAACGGAAAAACGGTCCCGCTAGAGCGCCTGAGCCAGGAGCCTTTTTTGATGCGGGAAGAAGGCAGTTCCACAAGAGATAAGCTCTTTTCTCTTTTTACCTCGAAAGGAATCAAAAAACCGACCGTTGATTTACAATTCAGCGGTGTTCATGAAGCGATTCAAATGATCAAAGCTGGATATGGCATCACACTTGTTCCCCGTGATGCGGTTCATGGCAGTCTCAAGCGGCAAGAAATTGGGCGCGTGTACATTGAAGGCATTGAGATCGTCAGACCGGTTGTTGTGTGCAAACGGGCGAATGATCTTGAAGAAAATAGAACCGTGGATGCCTTCCTGCAAATGAAAGGTATCGGTCCATTTACTGCGCCTGCTGCCAATTAAAAAAGTGCCTGCTTCGGGACTGACCCCATAAGATGAGACAAATAAAAAACACCTTCAAGTTTGAAAACGGATCGTTGTGATCCGAAATAAAACATGGAGGTGTTTTTTCTATGGGGACAAGAGTGAGTTATCCGGTTGAAGTCAAACAGAAGGCTGTAGAAATGAGATTGGCAGGCGTATCAATGAAAGAGATCTTGCGGGAATTGAATATCAAAAATAAAACGCAGGTTCAGACATGGGTGAGGTGGCATAAGGCTGGGGATACACACCGGTTCGAACAGCCTGTTGGAAAACAATATACCCATAGAAAGGGTCCCGAGTACTCTTCCGAATTAGAGAGACTGCAGGCAGAAAATCGCTATCTGAGTCAACAGAATGAAGTTTTAAAAAAGTACAACGAATTGGAAAGGAAGTTGATAAGGAAACGTCAATCAAACTGGTAGAAGAATTGTGCAAAACAATGACAGTACAGGACATCTGTGTCCATTTAGGCGTCTCACGCGCTTCGTATTATAGATGGAAAAAGAATCTGAATCAGAATCATTCTAAAAGACAACTAGAGAAACAAATCGGCACGTTGTGCCGAGAGCACAAGTATCGATATGGATACCGAAAAATCACAGCCTTACTAAAAGTGAGAATGCGTATTAATCATAAAACTGTTCAACGTATCATGCAGAAAAACCAGTGGCAGTGCCGGGTTAAAATGAAAAAGCGTAAGAAGAATGGGCAGCCCTATGCCGTGGCCGGTAATATACTGGATCGGAACTTTCAGTCTGATCGCCCTCTTGAAAAACTAGTAACGGACATCACGTATTTGCCTTATGGACAGAAACAATTGTACCTTTCCAGTATATTGGATTTATATAATGGAGAAGTGATTGCGTTTACGATTGGTGATAAGCAGGACACAGACTTTATTTTAAACACACTTGATCAGCTCCCAGCACTGCCTGAAAACTGTGTGTTACATAGCGACCAAGGTTCTGTGTATACATCTTACGAGTATCAGAAAGCTGTTCATATAAAAGGCATTACCATGAGCATGTCCCGTAAAGGGACGCCCGCTGATAATGCCTCCATCGAATCGTTTCATTCCTCGCTAAAGTCTGAAACGTTCTATCTTAACAGCATTGATCGAACTACGACCACCATCGTAGAACGCACTGTCAAAGAAAACATTTATTATTATAACAACATTCGTATTCAAACAAAACTAAACAACCAATCACCGATCAACTATCGGCAATTGGCTGTATAAAGGTGTTTTGATCCCTGTCTCAAAAACGGGGGTCAGTCCCTTCTGAAACAGGCACTTTTTTTCTCTATTCAGCTGGCTGCACGATGTCAAACGGTACAGCTTTTGAGGCTTTCACCAATTGTTCTGGGGTGATGAGGATTTCATTTCCCCATTCGCCTGCCCCAACACCTAATATTTCCTCTTCTAATAACGAAGCCTCAATAATGGTGCGGAATCCTTCTGGCTGCCAGCAAAACGGTGGAATCGAACCAATTCGATAGCCCGTCACTTCAAGAACCTTCTCCGGTGAAGCCATTTTAATATTACGGGAGCCGGCCGCTTTCTTGAGTTTCCCTGACTTAATATGCTGGTCAGCGCCAACCATCACAAGCAGCTGCTCCCCTTCTCCTGTTTCAAAAATCAATGTTTTAATCATTTGTCTTTCACGAAAACCAAGAGCTGCCGCTACATTTGCTGCTCCTTTTTCTGTTTCGGCAGAAAATGTTTTGATTTCATATGGGATACCATGTTTGTCCAAAAAGTCATGTGCCGGTAATTTTTTCAATCGATTGAACCCCTTTCCTTACAATGTCCTTCATTTAGCTTATCACAATCTTCTCATCCTTAAGATGTATTTTTCAATGAAAAGCCTCTGGACACACCATCACCATGCTATACTGAACTTGTTTTTGAAAAGGAGCCGGTTTAATATGGGAAACAAGTTTTGGTGTTATACAAGCAGTAAAAGCCTTCTCATGCTGAGTGATATTTTATTTGTGATGACGATCACGTTTGTCATTTATCAAGATACACAATCTGTTGCCTATGCGGCTGTCTTTCCGCTGATCAGAACGATATGCCAGCTATTGGCTGGGCTATTCTCTCCTGTTTTAACTGATTATTTTCAAGCTGGCCGCCTATTGAAATGGGTCCCGCTTTTACGTCTTGGGATGCTCATCATGTTTACAGCCCAATTTCACTTCTTTCAGCAGCATATGGTCTGGTTGTTTAGTGCGCTTATTTTGATTTCCCTCACAGGCGGGTTCATCAGTCCTTTAATGCAGGCCATCATGCCGATGCTTGTACCAGCAAATCAGCTTGTGAAAGCAAACAGTACAGCCTCCATTTTTCATCAAATGGTTCAAATCGCCGGTTATTCGTTCACTGGAATGCTCGTCCTATGGATCGGGCCATTTTATTTAATGTGGATCACCTGTGTCATGATTGTGTTGTCTTATCTATTATTCATCCCTGTCTTTCCTCTTCTCAAGCAAGAAGAGACGGTTCGAAAAACAAATAAGATGAACAGCTTCAAAGATGGTTGGACGATCATTTGGAGAAATAAAACGGTGCGCACCCTGACCTTTATGGATGTTTGTGAAAATATTGCGGGTGCTGTGTGGATCGGGGCGATTACGCTTGCCTTTGTCAGCCATGATTTAAAGCAAGGTGAGGAATGGTGGGGATTTATCAATGCCGCTTATTATACAGGTGCCATCATAGGCGGGCTCTTAGCTGCATGGATGAGTCAGTTTATTCAAAAACAGCTTCTCCTCTATATGGCAGCTGGTTCATTCATTTATGCAGTGCTGACCATTGTCTATTCACTGAACAGCCTGCCGTGGCTTGCTTTGGTGCTTTGTATTTTGATGGGGCCTGCCTACCAAATCCGAGATGTTTCGCAGCAAACCATTCTTCAAACGGAAACGCCAGTACATGACTTATCAAAGGTGTATTCGGCTCACTACGTCCTTTCTTCAGTATCGGTCGGTTTATCTATTTTCTTTGTTGGATTGATTGCAGATGCATACGGGGCGAGGTCTGTGTATTTGCTGGGCGGTCTGTTTGTGCTCGTCTGTTCCGGCATTGCCATCCTTGCTTTTATGAAGCAGAAAAAAGAGAGCAGCTGATGTATGCAGCGGCTCTTTTACTTTTCTTTTAACATCGCAAACATGTCACGGGCCATTGCTTCTAAAATATACACAACTGGCGTCTGTGTGGTGATATTCGCTCTGTGGACCCGCTCATCTGTGACGTAGTAGGCAATATTTAAATCTGAAATGCGCGAAATCGTGCAGTGCTGGTTATTCGTAATACTAATGATCTTGCTGCCTTCTCTTTTTAACTTCGAAATATGATCAATCGTAATACTGTTCTCCCCTGATACAGACAGCACAATGGTGACACTATTGTCTAAATACTGCATATTCATCGGGAAAAACGGATCGTTGATGTAAAATGAAAATTTCTCAAGACTGGAAAAGTACCTCGCCCCATACTGCGCCAAAATGCCAGAACTTCCAGTTCCGATAAACAGCACATTTTTTGCCTCAGCTATGAGCTTCGCGGCCTCCTTAATTTTCCCCTCAAAGTCTCCCTTCAATGTTCGTTCAATAAATTCATATAGAAAGTGCTGTGTGCTTTTTAAAGAAGGTGTCTGCTCTGATTCTAAATACATTTTGAGCTTCACTTTAAACTCTGAAAAGCCTTCACAATTTACTTTTCGGCAAAAGCGAAGGACAGACGAGGTGGAAATATGTGCAGCATCTGCAAGATCTCGAATTCTCATGTACACGACCTTTTCACTGTTTTCCATGATATATCGGTATAAAGCGCTTTCTAGTTCATTAAAGCTGGAAATGACCTCACTTGAAAACATCTGACTTCCCCTTTCTCCAACTACATGTCACAATGTGTTTCTTTTATGTAACAAATCTCTAAATAGGGCACCCTTGCCTAAAGACGCTGAAGTCATTTACGCACATGATGCTCTCACGATAAGCTATAGATGTACAAACAAGAAAAAAGACTTTTCTCTATTATAACATTGCGCGTTACATTATTCGGAGGTGCAGAACATGGCAAAAGGATTAAAGGTTGTCACAATTGGCGGAGGATCAAGCTATACACCAGAGCTTGTAGAAGGATTTATTAAACGATACGATGAATTTCCGATTAGCGAGCTGTGGCTCGTTGATATTGAAGCGGGAAAAGAAAAGCTTGAGATCGTCGGAAATCTTGCAAAACGCATGGTCAAAAAAGCAGGGCTTCCAATCGAGGTTCATTTAACATTAGATCGCAGGAAAGCACTTGTAGATGCTGATTTTGTCACAACACAATTCCGTGTCGGACTTCTTGAAGCACGTATGAAGGATGAACGCATTCCTTTAAAATATGATGTCATTGGCCAAGAAACAAATGGTCCAGGAGGTCTATTCAAAGGACTTCGCACCATTCCTGTCATTCTTGATATTGTCAAAGATATTGAAGAGCTTTGCCCGAATGCATGGCTTGTGAATTTCACAAATCCAGCTGGTATGGTCACTGAAGCCGTTCTTCGTTATTCAAACCATCGTAAAGTCGTTGGTTTATGTAACGTGCCGATCGGCATTCGCATGGGAATCGCCAAAGGGCTTGGTGTCGACGCAAGCAGAGTCGAAGTCAGCTTTGCTGGATTAAACCATATGGTCTTTGGACTCAATGTATTCTTAGATGGTAAAAGCATCATGGATCAAGTCATTGAAGACATGGCTGATCCAAACTCCAGCATGTCGATGAACAACATTCAAGCGATTCCGTGGGATGCTGATTTCTTAAAAGGGCTTGGCGTCATTCCTTGTCCGTATCACCGTTACTACTACAAAACAAGTGATATGCTGGCTGAGGAAAAGAAAGCAGCAGCAAATGAGGGAACTCGTGCTGAAGTCGTTCGCGCATTAGAAAATGATTTGTTCGAGCTTTACAAAGACCCTGATCTCGACATCAAGCCGCCACAGCTTGAAAAACGAGGCGGTGCCTACTACAGTGATGCGGCTTGTAACTTGATTGCATCCATTTATAACGACAAGCATGACATTCAGCCTGTAAACACCATTAATAACGGAGCTATTAGTGACATTCCAAATGATTCTGCGGTTGAACTCAACTGTGTGATCACAAAAGACGGTCCTAAACCAATCGCTGTTGGTGAAATGCCGGTCGCTGTCAAAGGACTTATTTCTCAAATTAAATCCTTTGAACGTGTAGCTGCTGAAGCAGCCGTGACAGGCGATTACAACACAGCTCTTGTCGCAATGACCATCAACCCGCTTGTCCCATCAGATGCCATTGCAAAAAGCATCCTAGATGAAATGCTAGAAGCTCACAAAGAATATTTGCCACAATTCTTCAATAAAGTAGAAGCATAAAAAGATCTTGATTTTAGCCCTTTGTCTTCTTTTCAGCGTGATAGAAAACCTTTGCAGTCTAGGAAGGACGAGTACCGGAGCGGAGCGAATTTGACATTCGTGAGCACCGGCACGCAGAACTGACACCGAATGCGAGGGTTTGTCTACACGCTGACCGCACTTGTCGAAAGTGCGGTTTTTTTATTTGGCTGCAAACAGCCGGTCCATCTTAGGACGATCATAGTCTAATAGCCAGTGCTGTAAGCCTTCATAGACTGGGCGTAGACGCTCAGCATCTGCCGCAATGAGATCACAGCCTCGATCATCATATAAGTGAAAAATCATTTTTTTTGAGAGATTCATTAGGTAAATTTCATACCCTAGTTTTCCCTTCAAGATTTGATTCGGCGTATAGAAGTCCTCCTGGCACATCGCATGGAGAAGCGGAGGCAATCGAATGTCTTGCAGCTGGCATTTGAGTGTAAATCTCTCTAATGTCAGTGAATCTTCTACTTCTGGACGTACATAAGTCAAAAGCTCGTGGCGCAATCTGTTCCTTACTTGCCGATGCACATATTTTTGATAAATCAGGAGCTTTCGCTTCGTTAATTCATGTTCATGTTCTGTATACACATCCGTTACAAACAGTATGTCGTCTTCTGGATCAAAAACATATTTCACAATCTCTATACACGATCTCCCGCTTTTTCTAATACAATCGATTCTTTTCCTAATGACCAATCTGCCACTTCAAACCGAAGCCCAATAGGCCACTCATAAAAAAGAGGCGGCGTGAGGATAAGATGAGGAAAATGATTTTTTAAAAATCTATTGGTTTGATCACTCATTTGCTTTCCTTTCACTCGTTTTATTTTTCATTTTACCGTTGAAACATATAGGAAAACAAATTGGAAATAAACTGTCATTTCTTATATGATAGAAAGAGATGGAGGTGTGGTCAATTGAAAACATCAAAATGGTTTTTACAAGTGTTCCTTACAGCACTGATCACCATGTGGATACAGGCTGGACTTGATCAGGCGAACGTCATTCAGATCACCAATGTATGGGTCGATGCCAGCAGCTGGATCCTGATCTTCTTTGTCATCTACGCACTTTTTGAATGGACAGCTCACGTCTTAGCAAAACGGAAAACCGTTCATCGCTGAACATCTCTTTTCATAGAGATGTTTTTTCTTGAAACTCTTCTTGCACAATTTCATGAATGACACCCATTCCTGTCTGGCTTCCAGCTGCTGCTGCGAGAACTAACTGAGCACGACCGCCTAGATTATCACCACATGCAAAGACACCACTGACGGTTGTACGTCCAAGAATATCTGTTTCAATACCAGCATTCTTCGTCATTTTACAGCCTAGTTTTTCAGCAAATGGGGCTGACTGCTTGAATTCACTTGCGACAAAACCGCCTTCCCTTTTCACTGTCTCCCCATTTGCAAGCTGGAGAGAGCGCAGCTGCCCATTGTCATGATCAATCGACACAATTGGCACATCAATGATTTGAATAGAATGTGCGGTCAGAAGTACCTTGTCCTCTTCAGCCAACACGTGCCCATTCGTAAACACGATCAAATCCTTTGTCCAATTGGAAAGAAGCTTAGCCATATGCAAGGCTCGCTGATTCTCTGCAATGAGGGCAAGTGCTTTGTCCTTTAATTCCCATCCATCACAGAAAGGACAGCTAAACAACGTTTTTCCGTACACATCATGAATTCCTTCGATCTCTGGCAGTATATCCTGAAGACCTGTTGCTAAAATGATTTTTTTCGCTTCGAATGTATCCCCTTCGTGTGTTAGTAACGTAAATCTTTCCTCTTTCTTTTGTATATCAACAATTCGACTTCGTTTGATTTTGATATTAGGGTATTTTTGAAGATCTGCCTCTCCCGCTCGTCTGATCTCAATCGGTGTCATTCCATCGTTTGTAATAAATCCATGTGATTCCTGCGTCACTCGATTTCTTGGCAGCTCATCATCAAATACAATGACTTGCTTTCTGCCTCTCCCTACAACAAGTGCTGCACTTAATCCGGCTGGCCCGCCTCCGATAATGGCACAATCTAAAAACATATCAATCTCTCCTTTTTTATTCAAGACTTTAAAGACTCTTAATATCTATAATTAGTTCAAAAAAATCACATGTTGAAAAATGGATTTTTTTCTGTCTGTTCAATTTGGCTCGCAATATCAATTAACCGTTTTTGACTTAATGTCTCCTGCATTTTCGTTTCAACATCCTGCATAACTTGTTCAATCAAACAGCCATCATGAGGCATAAAGGAGTCATGCTCTAAGGAGCAGCGAAATAAATTCGTTTGTCCTTCTACAGCCTGAATGACATCTAAAAACGAAATGTCCTCCTTTCGTTTGATAAGGGTATAACCTCCCTTTGCACCAGGTGTTGATTCAATCAATCCCGCCTTCACAAGCTTTGTTAAAATTTTTGATAAATAGGTTGGTGAAAGGTCTTGCATCTTAGCAAGAGGCTCAACGCCAATCGCTTTACCCTTTGGCGCAAGAGTTAAAAACACCATCGTATGCAACGCATAGTTGGTTGCTTTAGAATATTTCATGAGGAAACTCCTTTCTATCTATTATAGACCTTTTATATCTGTAATTGATCATAGATGATTCAAGAGAAAAAAGCAAGAGTTGTGAATCTGCTCCACTTTTCATTCCACATTTCACATTTCCTTCCGATAATAGAAGTAAGCACGAAAGAAAGTTTTGATTGAGAACTAGAAGGAGTGAAGAAAAATGTCAGATCAACCGCACAATGCAGCACACGAAGAAGAAGAGGAATTTAACGTATACGACATGCTTCCGCCCGCAGGTACAATCATCGGAGAAGCAACAGAAGAAGAAATGGATGCCGCAGCAGCACTTGAAGTGAGACATGTCGCGTTCATGCGCCTTCAAGATATGTTCATTCAATTTGATGGCTCGTCTTACAAAGACTTATTAAAAGACTTTCAAGAATTCGAAATGGATTCCACAAAATTCTGGAGAGCCATTGCTAGACGTCTTCAAATTCCGTACGAATGGCCAATCCGAATCGACCACGCAAACGGCCCTATTTATATTGGTGAAACAGAGGATAACCGTGAGATTGAGGAGACCGCAGAGTAAGGAATGGCGGCCCCCTTTTGGTAAGGAGGCTTTTTACAATACATCGGTTGAAAAAACAAATAAGCAATATGAGCGCTGTCACGCCCATATTGCTTATTCTCGTGTTAAGTTAACTCTGGCCAAAATGCTTGATTTGCCACAATTAAGTCGTCTAAAATATCTTTTGCTACTTTAGCACTCGGCACCGTTTTCGATAATGTGATGGCCTGCCATAATTTTTGATAGGACCCTTCCTCAAATGCTTCTACTACTAATTTTTCTACGCCAACTTGCTGCTCCATAAGACTTTTTTGAAATCTAGGAATTTCTCCAACTACTAATTTTTCTGGACCATTGCTGCCAACGATACAAGGAATTTCGACCATGGCTGTTGGATCAAAGTTTCTAATGGCGCCATTGTTCTCTACAATCATCAGCATCCGTTCCTTTTTATTAAAAGCAATGGCTCTTGCCAAATCAACGATATAAGAAGCGTGCTCATCAATCGTCAGCTTTGTTTCCTTTGCAGTTCCTTTATCAATGATGGCCTGACATTCACTAAAAACAAAAGCTTCCCGCCCCTCCATCACTTCATTGGCACGCGTGAACGCTATGTTTGAATGTGCCACTTCTTCATCTGGAAATAGATAGTATTTCAAATACGTATTCGGTACCGTTTTTGGATCAAGCGCTTGAATATCTTTGGCCTTTTTTAATGTGCTGTTCCAGCTCTTCTGCTGTTCTAACTCAGATGTTCCATCTGTTGCATAACCATGCTGGCTTACATGCTTAATTACCTCAGGCATTAAGCTATTTCCTGCTTTATCTCGAATATCTGTCCACCAGCCAAAATGATTCAAACCATAGTAATCGACTTCTAGTTCTTTCCGCGAAGATAAGCCTAAATTTTTTGCAATTAATTCTTCAATGCCAATTGGCATATCGCATATGTTTAAAATTTTGGCATTCGGTCTTAGCTTACGTGTTGCCTCTGCTACTATCGCTGCAGGGTTAGAATAGTTTAACATCCAAGCTTCTGGTGAGTATTTTTCCATATAATCGACAAGTTCTAATACACCTGGAATGGACCGCATTCCGTAAGCTATTCCGCCTGGTCCGCATGTTTCCTGTCCGACGACTCCATGCTTCAATGGAATTTTCTCATCTAATTCTCGCATTGCATATTTCCCGACACGAATATGTGCCATCACAAAGTCGACTTGAGTAAAGGCTTCTTCTGGGTCTGTGCTTGCCAGTAATCGCACTTCTGGTGCTCGTTCTTTTAACATAATCTCACATGCATCTGCAATCGTCTTTTGTCTAGCTTTATCATTATCATAGAGTTTAATTGTATGAATTGGGAACTCATCTAGATAGTCTAACAGCATCAAAATGATTCCCGGTGTAAATGTACTTCCGCCTCCAGCGATGGTAATATTAAATTTTTTCATCATATCCAGCTCCTTTTTTCAATCTAATGATAGTTTTGTCTCAAAGGACTCTCTTACTTGCGGTACACTTAAGCCAACAATGATTTGAATGCTTTGACCACTCTTCGCCATGCCGTGGGCCAGTTTATTTTTTGTAAAGTAGTCCCTATCTTTCACCAAGCTAGGGTCAATCACTGTAATACGTAGACGTGTGGCACAGTTTGTCACATCTTTAATGTTTTCTTTACCGCCGAGGCCTTCTAAGAAATACACGGCTTTCTCTTCATACTCAGACGCATAAACGGGCGCTTCTTTTTGGTCATGACCTTTTTTATGAGCATTCTCATAATCTTGTTTTGTATATAGCCTCGTCTCCTCCTCATGTTTTCGTCCTGGTAATGGAATATCGAATTTCACAATCATCCATCTAAATATGACAAAATACACTGCTGTAAAAAGAAGTCCAATCATCGCTTGGATCAGATAAGTCCCTCCATGATTTGAAGAGAGCGGAATCCAGTTCAATGCAGCTATTTCAATAAGCCCGGAACCCATCATTCCGACAACACCAAACATATTCATGATTGTCACCATGGTCGCACCAAGAAGTGCATGTATCACAAATAAATAAGGTGCGAGGAATAGGAATGTAAATTCAAGCGGTTCTGTAATTCCGGCAAATACCGCTGTTAATGTGGCGGGTAATACCAATGCCAAAACCTTTTTTCTGTTTTCTTTCGGTGTAGAAAAATACATGGCTAAAGCTATCCCTAAACAGCCAAACATCTTAATATTCCCATGCAATAAAAATCCGTATGGATAAAGATCCTTCAAATCGGAAGTGGAGGACGCAAATTCATTTAAGTGAGCAATCCAATATGGTTTTAACCCCCCATTTACAGCCGCTGGACCAAACTCAAAAGGTGTATAAATAAAATGGTGAAGTCCTGTTGGAATTAACACCCTTTCCAAGAAATGAAACAGCCAGACACCAATATAACCAGACTGTGCCATGAACCCTTGGAGAGATTGAATCCCCTGCTGAACATAGGGCCATACAAAAGCAACGATAAAAGCAATAGGAATCATCACAAAGAATCCGATGATGACAACAAATACAAGCCCCTGGAAAATCCCAAGCATTTCAGGCAGCTTTTGATCATAAAAACGATTATGGATCCAAATGACGATTCCAGATATCATCACCGCACCAATGATACTTGTATCCAGCGTAGGTATACCCGCAATTTCTTTTACACCCGCTACGTTCTCGACACCTTGCGTTAAATCAACGCCAAAAGTAGACGGCCAAAGTGTCAAAATAGCATGAATATAATTGTTAAATACAAGATAAATCATAAAAGCTGCGAGCGTCGCACGTGCTTGCGCTTTTTTTGCAAGTGAGATGGGCAATCCAATCACAAAGGCTAATTCCATATGATTGAAAATCGTCCATCCCCCGCTTTCAATCAGTGACCAAACCTTGTACCACATCGTACCTTCTCCAGCCATTTCCCCCATAATCGCTGGATTCTTACATAAAGTCGCGAGGCCGACAACAATACCAAAAAACGCGAATAAAAGTACAGGAACTACCATAGCACTGCCAAACCGCTTGATTGCATTCATAAGCATAACCCCTTTGCTTGATCCATAACATCACTGTAAAGGCAGCGCTTACAAAAACCAATAGGATTGACGTATTTAGAAATCAAGTTGTAACATTAGATTATATTTTCACAGGAAGAAAATATTTTCATGTTGGAGGGCACATCGCATGATACTGGACAAGCTGGTTAATAAATACTTCGAAGATTTAAATAAGAATGACCTGCACATTATTAAAACAATCCATGATCATCTTGAAGAAATGAAGACAATGAAAATTCAGGACCTTGCCCGTTATGCTCATACTTCCATCTCATCCATCCATCGGCTTGCTAAGAAAATAGGGTTCGACGGCTACAGTGACTTAAAGTCTTATGTGAAATTAAATGCTTTCACTGAAGACACCACACAGGATCTAATGCAGCTGCTTGATCAAGATATCCGCCAGACAAGAAAATATATGGAGCAGCTGGACTTTCATCAATTAAATCAACTGATTGATCGTGCACCGTATATTTATATTTATGGGACAGGAACTGCACAGCTTGATTTAGCCAATGATGTACAGCGGCAGCTATGGTCACTGCATAAGAAATCTCAAGTATTACGAAGCAAGCGGGACTTAACAGATGGAATCATTGAATTTGGTGAGGATGACCTTTTATTTATCATTTCCTTATCGGGTGAATCGAAGAATTTAGATGAAATCATTCAATTGGTGAAAACGAGACATATCAAATTTATCAGCATGACCACATTAAGAAATAACCTTCTTGCACAAAATGCCATGTTTAACATCTATGTAAGCAGCACCCCGTTTCTCTTATATAACAAAGTGGACAACTCCAGCTTTCTGCCATTTTACATTGTGGCAGATATTATCGTCAGAAAATTTAGTGAGTGGAAAGTGAACCAATTGAATAATAAGACTTAAACATAACAGATACAGCTTTGGAGAGAGATTCAATGTTGCTTCGCAAAAAAAAGAGAGACTCTTTTGTCTCTCTCAAAAAATACTGTATAACAACGGTTTTAATGAAATATATCTACTTGCGGCTGTCTTTTCCTATTCATGCTATTCAGCGGTATAATGCCCAGCAAGCAGTTCATCAAACGAATCAGCTAATTTAAAATCTGTCTCATATTCTAGATCAAAGTAATGAACCGGCGGATGCTCCTTTGTTTCTCTATAATCCAATGCAATCCACGTATGACCATCCCCACAAATGAGCACAAGTCCCTCAGGCAATTCCCATTCTTCTATTAAATAATCACTATCCATAATGCCTTCATCTTTGGCAATTCCTCTTAAATGATCAAATGACACATGATCCTCTGCCCATCCATTCGGCTGATCCGTTGGAAAAGCATTATGCAATGTATACCCGCCATTTTGTTCGAGGATCAGTTGCTTATATGTATCAGGCAGGATAACGCCTAGCTTCTTTTCCGCTTTTGCAATGCCTTTCTCATTGATTTTCTTAAATATTTCTTCGCTTTCTCTATCTTTATCCCAAAATGGTTTCAAATAAAATACCTCCAATTGTTATTTCTATCTCATTTTACCATTTAAGATAACTAGTTTAATAGTCCTATTTAATAAAAAAGAGAAGGGTTCCCCCTCCTCCTCTTGTTGGTCATGATTGTTCTTGATTTCTCGCTTCAAATTCATCCAACATGGCACGCACTTCATCTGTTGATGATGTGTTCATTAATTGATTTCTTAAGAAACTCGCTCCTCTGAATCCTTTTACATAAATCTTAAAGAAACGGTGCAGTGCCTTGAATGGACGCAAACCTAGTGATGAGTATTGATCATGGAGATCAAGATGTAACCTTAAAAGACCAAGCAGTTCATCACTTGTATGCTCCCTCGGCTCTTTTTCAAAAGCAAATGGGTTATGGAAAATCCCGCGCCCAATCATCACGCCGTCTATTCCATACTGTTCAGCGAGCTTTAAGCCTGTTTGACGATCAGGAATATCACCATTGATCGTCAAAAGAGTATCCGGTGCTACTTCATCACGAAGTTTTTTGATCTCAGGAATGAGCTCCCAATGCGCATCCACCAGGCTCATTTCCTTTCTTGTGCGAAGATGGATTGATAAATTCACAATATCTTGCTCCAAAATGTGTCTAAGCCATCCGCGCCATTCATCGACCTCAGTAAAACCAAGTCTTGTTTTCACGCTAACAGGTAATCCCCCTGCTTTTGCCGCTTGAATCAGCTCTGCCGCAACGTCTGGACGAAGAATCAAGCCGCTGCCCTTTCCGTTTTGCGTGACATTTGGGACAGGACAGCCCATATTAATATCAAGTCCCTGAAATCCCATTTCCGCCATTCCAATGCTCATTTGTCTAAAGTTCTCAGGCTTGTCTCCCCAAATATGAGCAACAATCGGCTGCTCATCCTCTGTAAACGTTAAACGCCCTTTCACACTTTGAATGCCATCAGGATGGCAATAACTCTCACTGTTCGTGAACTCTGTAAAAAACACATCAGGTCTCGCCGCCTCACTCACAACATGACGAAACACAACATCTGTTACTTCTTCCATTGGTGCTAATATAAAAAATGGCCGCGGTAAATCACGCCAGAAATTTTTACTCATCTTTCATCCAATTCCTCTCATGACTTCACACACGATAAGCAAGTTTAGCTAATCAAGTGATCGTCAATTTTCATCATTATATACTTTAATATGAACGAGGCAAAATTGCAAAATTGCAAATTTCATGATTGTTGGTGAGAGGAAAAGACAGATTCGTGCCGGAGAAAATTGGTTTTAGCGCTTTCTGAGTAGCGATAATGAAAAAACACCCCAGAATGCGTTAAGACATTGGGATGTCAAATCATATATAAGGTGATATGATGCAATGCACTTATGATATGTTAGTAATTGATACCAGAAAGTAGATACGGGACGACTGATTGAATAAATGCCTCTAACGATACTTGATGGCTCCTGCTACTCCATTCTACAGAAGCCCCATAGATTCCCCAACTTAATACGACCGCGTTCTTTCTTAATGATTCATCCTCTTTTAATTTACGCTGTTTTAGAAACATTGTATAAAAACAACTTCAAGCTGATCTAATAATACGAGCTATCATCTCTTCATATCCTCGATGACAACGACTAGATAATGACTTCTGAAAATTTGTCTCTTAGTGTGTCAAACGAATAATACCCTGAATTTGGATTTTCTTCAGCGATTTCTTCACACAATTGTTAATGCACATTTTTCATATTGACCTAAGTTATACTTACTAACTTTTAGCCTCCATAATTCAGTATCACTAAAACCTGCTATTTCTCTTCTAATGCTATTAGTAAACAAATTACCTTTCAATCCAACATCAATAATTAATATTAATAAAGCAGACGATTATAAATTAATTTATCGTCTTCTTCATATGTTTATATAATAATATCTTTACTCATAACTAACTTTAAATATTTCACCATTATACCCTTCAGCAACCCACTCCCATTGCCTTACTACTTTTTCTAAGTCTAGGTTATTCAATGGATTCTGAATATATTCAAATGCTATTTTGTCACCATCTTCATAAACGACACATATATAATAATTATCACCATGAATATGTGCCGCAGTATATTCATTATTAGTGATAGAAATTTTTGTATTACGATTTTTTACTGATTTCACCTCAATGTATCTTTCAATTCCACTAGGTGAAATGCTTAGGACATCGTAACCAAAATTTTGCTTGCTAACATCTTTAGCTTTATTCCCTAGCATTTCTTCAAACTCTACACATTGTTTTTCCGCTGCTCTCCATTTAGAAATAACTTTATTTTTATTTTTAGAGTCTTTATTTGGTGATGAATTAAACCTCTCGGAACTATTATGCATAGCTGTAGTTAATACATTTGAACTCACTTCAGATTTTATTGATTTCAAGTCATCTTCGGAGATATTGAAAGTTTCTTGAAGCCATTTAAGTTCTCCTGATATTAAATACTTATCTAATTTACTGATAAATACAGCTAAAACTTCTTTACTTGCCGTTCCAATTTGAACTAAATCATTTTCATTACGTACCCAGCTGTTATCTATATCAAAGCCCTCACCTGTAATAAGCACTTTATTTCTAATCTGCTTTAAAATATTTGCATATAATTTAACCAAAAGTGTTTCTGGTAAAATACTTACAAAGGTTTTATAAGTTAACATTTTTATCCATTCGCTAATTGAATATGTTTCTTTAGCTAACTCCTTCAAGTAATTATCCAAGGCATTTAAAGCTTCTCCTTTAACTAAAGGTAACGTTTCTATTAGCGGGGAATTTTGACGAATCCAGTTCCACTCAGACTCTTCTAGAAAAGTAGCCTTTTTAATATATTCACGTGGAGAGATTAATCTTCCATTCTTTGTTTCAATCCAATTAGAATTTATTAAGTCTGTAAACTCCTTTTCAAAGTAGCGTGGGACTTTTGCAAATGTATTTTTTTGTTTAATAATTTCTAAGATAGCTATAATATTTTTATCTTGATGATTAACCGCATTTTTCAACGTATTAAATAATAAGAAGGCACTATCTTTTATAGCATTTACCGTGCGAGAGTCTAGTGTAATATGTTTTCTACTTGGGTCAGTTGAAAAATCACTATTAATTTTAAATAGATAAGGACTAGGTTCATATGTAGGTAAATAACAATGAAATACAGCTTGTTCTTTGCGACAAGCTACTATTTCTTCTGTCATATTTAAGGCAAATCCAATCTGTGATTTTTCGCCTTCGAATATACGCCATAAATAGTTTTCACCATCAAATTGAACTAAGGTTTTATCCTCATTTTTTTGGATTTCTCCTATTATTTTAGAGTTTCCGACACTAATATTTACGTTTCTAATGTTACGTAAAAATAGAAAATAATCAGCCTTAATAGAGTTTATTTCTTGATGTAAAATTTCAGATTTAGCTCTATAAAATACAAATATCGTTGTAAAACCATCGCTCTTCAATTTTGCTAAAGTATCCTCTATACCCCTATCAATTATTTCTACAAGAAAAGGGATACGGATTGTTGGTACACCTTTTTCATCTGTAACATTTAATTTTTCAGTAGCAAGTGACTTAGAAAATGAAAATGTACTATCGTTAGAATGTATATAAATTGTATTAGACAGGTGAGTTGTACTTTTAAATCCAACCCCTCTATAACCTATTGTTTCACCTCGTTTCTTTTCGCTAGCCCCAGATCTACAAATACTTTTAACATCAATCTCATCAAAGGGTTTTCCATTATTCGCTATAAATACATGGCCGTTCTCTTCTGTTACATAGAAAGATGTTGCTTTTGCATCATCAGCATTTTGCAACATTTCAATAAACAATCGTTCTCCATAACTTTCAGCCATATATGTTTCCATTGCAGCCATATCTGTGAATAATTGTGGAGAATTTTTTGCTTCATTCAAAAATTCATTACTCAGTTTAGTAATAACATTTTGCAAATTATTATACATAATCAATCAGCGTCACATTCAAACGTGCTTTTTGTTCTTTATTAGTTATAGTTTTTACCCATTTTAATAACATCGAGCTACCTTCACTTGCAATAGCGACTTTTTGATCATGTTCTTCTTTATCATCCCAGTCTTCATCAAATGTTTGGATATCTTCAAAATTATTCACAAAATATTCACAGACTTCTTCTAATATCTCCGCAAAACTAGCGTCCTTAAATTTATTGTCCTTAGTTAAACGGAACAGTTTATCAGCAAGTTCTACTTCACCAAAGTTTAAGGCATCACTGATTAAAAATTGATCTATGTCACTCGAAATCCCATAGCAAGCCTCAAGAATGTCTTCATTATCTTTTAAAATCCCAACAATTTTTTCAATACCTGTTTTTTCTTTAATCTCGTAAATAACTCCACCAGTGAAGAGATAACCATTCTCTTTGATTATTGATTTACCATTAGCAATTAAATATTTCCACATTTCAACGGCTAAATCTATATTAATAGCTGCCATTTTCCCAATTATATCTTTCATCTTTCCATCATGTTTATCAAGGTTTTCTTTTAAAATATCGAAACTTTCAATCAAAATTTCTTCTTTAGCTGCATTGCTCTTATTAGCCATTACAATCATCCTTCCAATATTAAATTAGCTATTATCTAATCACAAATCCACTTCTATTAATAGACAATAATTAAAAATAAATGAATATATTCTAAAATCCACTACTGAAGAGCTATTATTACGATTTCGTAAATAAATGTTCCTTTCAATGAATATTGTTTATTCATTGAATTCTAACCTATTTCCCCAATGTACTTTTTTTATTTCCTCATTTTCACCATAATATATGAAATTAAATTCTAATCTTTTCGATACTTTATCATTAAAAATTTGCTTTTCTCCGCCAATAAACCAAATCACCTGTAAATTGTTTTCTCTTAACCATTGCTCAAATTGCTCTGACTTAATTAATGCTGTCGATGGACCCTTTTCTAATTCACTTGGATCCATAAAGATTATTTCGCCATCGGAATTCTCCCATGTACTAAAATTCCCTAATGTCCACTTTAAATTTAAGTCCTTAATTAATTGTTGATTAGGTAAATAGAGCGAAATATATTGGTCAATGGATTTATCTCTTTCACCTGTTTCCCATTCATATTCGTTAACTGGCACTAAATGTTGAATTTTTAAAGTTCGAGAATCTTCATCATTACGCCAAATATCGAAATCCTTATAGTAGGGATGCCATGGATATTCTCGTAAAAAACCTTGGTGTGAGGAACCTCGTGGCGCAAAAGTAGAAGGGTCAAATAAAGCTGTGTTCTTCATTGTTTCAAGGACATTATCTACATCAGTTTTTGAAACGATGCATGTATTAATTCTATACCACAACTCTTCTTTAGATTTACCATCAATCGTTTTATTCGTCCATTTTCTAAAGCCCCTCAATTTATGCCACTTTTCACCTTTACTATCAGTTAATATCAATAAATCATTGAAATCTGGAAGTGTATCTTCATCGAACACCCAATTCTCCGATTCATTGACACTAAAAATTGGTGTATATGACGACCACCAAACCTTTCCAAACTCCTCCCAATTTGAATCATTTGTAGCTCTCAACCATATAGTAGGATCAATGTCGCGTTTCCAAAGCTGCCATGGACCTTCATATTTTGTTTCATCTTCATATTTGTTACCCCAATATAAATTATCTGACATTCTAGCTAAAAGTTCATAAAATGCAATCCATTGATATTTCTTACCAATTCGTTCAATTTTTGAACCTTCCCTACCGTAAGTATTACTGTGTATTCTTTCAAAATCACCAAACATTTTTGAAGTCCAACCAAGTTTATATGCTTTTTTGCATACCCATCTCTGCGCCCATTTCCTACTAAAAATCGCTACTCTATCATTAACGCCTAATCCTGTTAGCCACCTAAAATATTCTTTGTCCTCATCTGATAAAGAGGTATTTATACGTTGCTTTAAAGAATTCCAATTATCATTGGGACTGTCTATTTTTTCAGTAAAAATCGGAATTTTCCAAAGCTCTTCATCGTTTTCTTCAAGTAATTCCTCAACATCATGTTCTTCCAGATTAATCTCTAAATCCCCTAGTATATCATCTATAATTGGTGCCATTGTTGGTCGACCGTATAACTCAATTCTTTGATTTATTTCTTTGATATACTCTTCTCTCAGGTCACTTGGCACTTTCTCAGTAAATTCTAAGTGTAATTCATATGCTGTTTTAGGACGACTTTCTGTTAGGGCGGTTGCTGACCAGTCATGTACACAGGACATAGTATAGTTACCAAAATCCCCTGTGAATCCCATAAGAGAGCTTTTAATCGAAGAATATTCATCTTCATCTAAATCTGTTATTTCTGTTTTTGTAGGGTTTTCTATTGGCCATTCGCTTATATAAGGAGGTCTAAAATTATTACTCATTTCTTCAGCTATTAAGTTTTTATACAAGGCGTATTCCATTATACCTCGAGCATAATCCCTTAAAAGAAGATGTGGTTCTGGCTTATTATGGGCAAATTGCAACTCATAAACCCTTTCTGCAATTTCTCTTATTTCATTTGGATCGTTAATATTGCAAACTACACCATAACTAGCTGCATACAATCTTTCTTTTAAATATAAATCATCTATATCATTAAATTCCGTTAGTAATTCTTTAATGACATATGGATGATAACTTAAAATTCGAACTAACGATTTAGTAGCTTGATCCCTTACTTTTATATTTGAAGTCGTTGTCATCCATAAAAGTGTGTAACTCAATAATCTTATTCGCTCATCTTCTACATCACTTAAATCAGCAGACAATGCCCAATCAATTAAAGTTCGAGTTACAGATTCAGGCTGTTCGTCATCTTCCTCATAATCACTTACAGCTATATGTGTTGACCAAAAATGGTCTCTTACCTCCATATTTCTTCTTTTTAAATTTTTATGTAAAAATTCTGCATTTAATGGATGATTAGGTTCTGTAGACAAAGCTAATATTTTATCTAGCGAATCATTAAAATAACCGTAACTAGAAATTTTATTTAACAATTCTATTGTCCTTTCATTAACGGACTCTTTACTACGTAAAAAAAGAACTTCCGTGAATGATTTATCAAAAATCGAATCATAATGTGTACTATCTTCAGAAACAAAGTCAACAAATTCTAGATTGAATTTTTCTGGAAAAACTATGCCTAATGCTTCAATAATGCCTGAATACTTATACGGATTCATTATTATTTCTTCTAATTTCCCATGAATTCCAAACTCTGCTTCAAGATTTTCTGCATTCAGATTATTAATAATGTTTTCCGCAATGAAATAATCACTAAATCTTTCATACGTAAACCTAACAACTTCAATTGAATTTCCGTTACTATCAGTTATCATATCTAAAGCTAGTAAACCTTCTGAAATGAGTATATCGATTAAATCTTCATCAAAGTTAGGTTTAGGATCCACTTCTCTAATAACGTCCGCTGCTAAATTAATTTCAATCCCAAACAAATTATCTGGATATATTAATTCGATCAATTTAGATAAAATTCTACTAGAAATACTTCTATTCCCCATATATTTTTTTCTACGTTTAATAACATTTTCAATACTTTCTAAATAAAAATTAAAGATTTCAGTTTGGCCTTCAAGACCTTTAGGGAAAGAAGACAAGCCCTTTGATTTTATTGCTTTACAACATGTTTTTAAAAACAACGGATTACCAAATTCCGGTGATAACAATGGTGCAGAAGGCTTGTCTATACCTTGTTTCGACAAATACTTCATAGCTGCTCGGTGTTCAAATCCTTTAAAACCCGAATGATAAACACTCACTATATTACCTTTAATTTCCTCAGGTAGTATAAAATCCTTATAAGTTGATCTACAGCTTATAAGTAATGCGATATGAGGATAATTTTTTAATTCAGCTATAAATGACATTATCTGATCTTGCCAATCAAAACGACTATTGCCTTCATTTAATGCATCAATAATGATTAATGTTCTAGTTTTCTTTGCCTCTCCAGCCGCATCCAAAGCCCCTAATAATTGTTTAAAACTTATGTCCCTCAGATCAAGCTCTTCAGCTATAAAATTGAGAGGGTTGCCACCAGAATACCTTTGACCTAATAGAAAGACAGTAGGTAAATCCTCAGCTATACGCTTTTGTGCTATATCACATAATAAATGTGATTTCCCTATTCCAGCCTCTCCTAATATGACTACACTTTTTGTTTCATACGCTTCCACAGAAATGCTAAATATAAATGTCTCAATATTATCTAGCACTTCGATAATTTCTCTAAACTGATATCTAAATTCTTTCCATGGTTCGTTATTATCATTTATATTATCCCAAATAAAACTATTTAAATCAGCGGTTAAGCCTCTTAGATCTTCAAATGCATCCCTGATATTTGTAATTTTAAGAGCATCGTACTTAGTAATTAAAATTTCTAAATAGAATTCTTTAAATTTAGCAACCTTCTCTTTGAAAACAGTCCAGTTTGCTCCTTTGTTCAAAGTATTATTTTCAAAACGGTCTAACCGGTCCATCCTATGTATCAAATCGAACACAATCTTTTTTTGATTATTAATTGCTTCTTTCCATTCAGTAGATATACCTAATCCCTCTATTTTTTTCTGAATAGGTAAATCAATATGATATTCCTCTGAAAATCGCTCACCTAAAGAAATTTTAGATTTATTAGCTAATTCTGTAAAAATCCCCATACTCAATACTGGCTCATTAAACCAGTATAATGTTCTACCAATATAATTACTTTCGTCCCTTTGCAGCATCATACTTAATTCGTGGCGCCCCCAATATTCAAACTCTACGTTCATTCCCTTATTTTGAGCTAATTCCATCCAAATTTGAACATGTTGATTCCATTTGTCTAAGGAAGATACAACTTGCTTACCACCACGACCAGTTTTTCGACTATCATTTAAATCTTTTGGCACACTTACATAATATTTAGTTAATCTAGGATGTTTATCAATCGCCGTTCTAACTGAATCGTCGATTTGACTCCATTGGCTACTTTCGAGCCTTTCAGTAAAATATTTTGCTTGCCAAGCATGCTCTGAACCATCTTCCAGAATCCAATAACATTCAACACCGCCATCTCCACCAGCCCCATCTTTTCGAATGAAATTCTTCCCCTGCTCTGGTTTATTTAAATGGGCTATTTGACAAACTAACTCTTCAAAGCCCCCGTCCTTACTACCATCAAAAGACCGAATATGGGTAAAATCAAGTTCAATCATTTAAATAACCTCACCATCATAGTAAAATAATCAAAAAAGTTCTTATATTCAATTATACAGCATTAAAACCAACTATTAGCAAAATCTTAAATTATCGATAAAAATCACACCCTGTTTTCCTAATTAGTTCACAATTTGATTCAGCTTAACTTATAATTATTTTTTCTAACACAACTTAATTCGAAAATCTTCCCCAATAATGCCAGCAAATAAAAGACATCCTTCGCTAAAAGGATGCCTTTGAACTACTGCGTAAGCACAAAAGGTTTTTTACTTACTAGCAAGACACGTTCTTTCAACTGCACTTTGCTCTATTAATTCATTACGCTTTCGCTTTTCTTCAATATCTTTTTTAAGAGTTGCCAACTAAATTTCTAGTGCGACCAATTCAACGATTTCTCCATTGCTTTGTCTTTTGATTTAGCTAATCTTTCTTCCACATTTTTATCTATTAACTCGCTTATAGCGGCAGTAAATTTATCGTTTTGCTTTTTAAAGAAACTTTTTCTATCTGAAATCATTTCGGCTAATAAGCGATTCTACTTCACCTGATTTAAATCATTTCTAAATTAATTATTTAGCATACTGATTTCATGCTTTTAATCGAGATACTGACTATATACAGTACGCTCTTCTAATTCTAACTCTGTAATCAAATGATTAATCTTAAACATTTTCTGATCAATTTCTAAAATTGCTTGAAGCATTCGTACACATTCGTTAAATTGCGCTGCATATCTAGAGCTTTTGCATTCATAAATTCAAAATCTTCGTTCAATATCTGGATAATTTCCACTTTTATTAAAGACTCTCTACTGTTATTTTATTACACCATTAGGAGCGGTATGTACACCCTTTTGTACATCTTGTAAAAGACCTAGTGCATTACTTACATCGTTATAATGGAATCCTTTTCTAGAACAGATCGAATTTGCAAGAAATATTTTTACACATCGAAAATATTTAACTGATAGTTCCGCCCCGTCCGCAAGTCAATAAGTTACTTGTCCTTAGTAAGTAAAATTTCATAAGATTTCTAACATCATAGCTATGTCAATTGTCAAATACAACTTTTTTATATCTATCTCGATTATTGATTGACGAAATAAATCTTCTTCGGCTGGCTCATCTGATAACAATTTGACAGTTGATTTAAATGACTTAAAGGTTTATATCCGAAAAAAATTGAATCCTCAAAAACCTTTAACAGAACTAACACCAGAAATCTTAGCAAGGTTTATTCGTAAAATAATTGTAAAAGCAGATGGTTTAGAGGTACGATAGTGTACCTCTAAACCATCTGCTTTTTATGTTTCAACAAACATTAAGTTAGATTACCAAAGACACACCCGAATAAAGCATATGTTGAAAAACATGCTTAATTCACGGATTAGTCAGCTAGTTCAAGCAACGCACAGCACTCCACATGATTCGTATGCGGAAACATATCTACAGGCTGCACTTCCTCTGTCACAAACCCACCATCTTCAAGAATACGCAAATCACGAGCTAGCGTCCCGGGATTACAGGAAACATAAACAACTCGGTTTGGTTTCATCTTTAAGATGGTGTCAAGCAGTGCTTCGTCACAGCCTTTTCTTGGCGGATCGACGACCAGGGTGTCTGCTTTGATGCCTTCTTTGTACCAATTCGGAATAACCGCTTCTGCTTCACCGACTGCGAATTCGACGTTATTGATTCCGTTTAAGGCAGCGTTGCGTTTTGCGTCTTCAATCGCTTCTGGGACAATTTCTACGCCATATACTCTGCCTGCTTTTTGTGCGAGAAATAAGGAAATCGTACCGATTCCGCAATAGGCATCGATGACGGTTTCTTCGCCTTGCAGCTCTGCATATTCAAGCGCTTTGTCGTAAAGTACCTTTGTTTGGGCTGGGTTCACTTGATAAAACGAGCGGGCCGAAATGGCAAATTTGATGTCGCCAATCGTGTCATAAATGTATTCTTCGCCCCATAAAACGGTTGTTTCGTCTCCGAAAATGACATTTGTTTTCTTTGAATTCACGTTTTGCACAATTGACCGAACATGTGGGAAGCGTGCTATAATCTGCTCAATCACTTGCTGCTTTTGCGGAAAGTCAGCCGTTCTAGTAACAAACACAACCATCATTTCACCTGTTGCAATACCGTAGCGAACCATCACATGACGCAGCCAGCCTTTGTGCCGCTCTTCGTTATATGCTTTGATGCCAAACGCATTGCATATGTCTTTTACTGCCTGTACCACTTCGTCGTTTTCTGACTGCTGAATCAAACATTTTTCCATATCAATGATTTCATGGGTACGCTGCTGATAAAAACCTGCAACAAGTCCGCCTTCGCGTTCGCCAACTGGCACTTGTGCTTTGTTTCGGTAATTCCAAGGGTCTTCCATGCCGAGTACAGGATGAACTTTTACACGGCTCATATCAAGCTTGCCGATCCGCTCTAAAACGTCCTTTACTTGTTTCTGTTTAAATAGCAGCTGGCCTTCATAGCTCATATGCTGAATTTGACAGCCTCCGCACTGCTTGTAAATGGGACATGGCGCATCTTGCCTGTGCTGACTTTCCTTTGTCAGCTCCATGAGTCGTCCAAAAGCAAATCCTTTTTTGACTCGTGTGACTTTGATTTTCCCTTGTTCGTCAGGAAGTGCATTCGGTACAAAGACAGGGAATCCTTCAATTTTTGCTACACCTGCACCTTCATGCGTTAAGTCTTCGAAGGTTACATTGTAGTATTCATTCTTTTCAACAGGCGGTTTCATTTTCACCAACTTTATCACCTCATTTGCAAAGAAAAACTTGGCCGCCATAAGGAACCAAGTTCAATCTTCACCCTATTTTTTCAGCTGTTGCTTTTGGCACAATAAATTCAATATGGCGATACAGGTTTTCAAATTCACCTGGCAGCATGCCGCCGTATTCACCATCTAAATTTAATTGCATTTTATCTTTTACATCTACCTTCACGCGATTCGCTTTTGCGTAGATGACATTGTTATCATGAATATGCTCGCCTCTGAGTGCAAGGCTGACCACTCGAATGGCTTCTGCTAGATTGACCTTCTTTAGAATAATCAGGTCAAACATCCCATCATCTAAAATGGAATCTGGCGCTAGTTTTTCAAACCCGCCTACTGAGTTTGTGAGTGAAACAAGGAACAGCATGATTTCTCCATGAAACAATTTGCCGTCATATTCAATTTCGACTTCTGTCGGGCGGATAGAAGGAAGCATCTCCATGCCTTTTAAATAATAAGCAAGCTGTCCAAGCATGGTCTTCAGTTTACTAGGCACCTCATAGGTGAGCTCTGTTAACCGGCCGCCGCCAGCAATATTAATAAAATAATGGCCATTGACTTTACCGATATCAAGCGGCTTCGCTACACCCTCAATAATGGCATCTGTCGCTTTCAAAACACCTTCTCGTGGAATGCCAAGTGCTCTTGCGAAGTCATTTGTTGTTCCAACTGGAATAATTCCTAGTTTTGGTCTTTTTTCAAGCGGTGCTAGTCCGTTGACGACTTCATTGATCGTGCCGTCTCCACCTGCTGCTACAATTAAATCAAAATCTCTCTGTGCGGCTTTTTCTGCTGCTTGCGTGGCATCTCCTGCACATGTCGTCGCATGACAAGAAGTTTCATAGCCAGCTTGTTCAAATTTTTGCAAAACCTGCGGTAAATTCTTCTTGAAGAGTTCACGCCCAGATGTCGGATTGTATATAATTCGAGCACGTTTCATTCATCATCATCCTATATTCATTATGCAATCTATTTTCACCACTAACAACCTTTAATTATACTATGAGATTTGAAAATGGCAACAAAACAACCACCTAATTATGTGAAATCTCCTAGCCAATCTCCCTCAGCAAGAAACCATTCTGATAAGATAAAAGAAAACGCTGTAAAGGATGATATGCGATGAAAAAGCCTGTCTATTTTAATCATGACGGCGGTGTTGATGACCTCGTCTCTTTATTTCTTCTCCTTCAAATGGAACATGTGAAAGTCATCGGAATGTCTGTGATTCCTGCTGATTGTTATTTAGAGCCAGCTCTCAGTGCATCTCAAAAAATCATTGATCGCTTTAGTCCTTATGAAATTGAAGTTGCTGCTTCAACTTCTAGAGGCGTCAATCCGTTTCCGAAGGAGTGGCGTATGCATGCTTTTTATGTAGATGCTCTGCCAATTTTAAACGAAAAAGGCACTGTTGATACTAAAGTGTCCAAGTTGCCAGCACACCTTCACCTGATTGAAACGGTTAAGAAGGCAAAAGAACCTGTCACCCTGCTCTTTACTGGTCCGCTCACCGATCTTGCACGTGCTTTAGAAGAAGATCCTTCAATCTCTAATAAAATTGAGAAATTGGTGTGGATGGGTGGCACGTTCCTTGAAAAAGGCAATGTTGAAGAACCCGAGCATGATGGGACAGCAGAATGGAATGCCTTTTGGGACCCTTATGCTGTCAGCACTGTCTTTCAGGAACCGTTCCCTATTGAAATGGTCGCGCTTGAAAGTACAAATCAAGTCCCGCTTACACTTGATGTACGTCAGCGCTGGGCTTCTCTTCGCTCGCATATTGGAATAGATTTTATCGGACAGTGCTACGCCTTTTGTCCGCCGCTCATTCATCATGAAACGAACTCGACTTACTACTTATGGGACGTGCTGACAACGATCACTCTTGCTTCCTCTTCATTTACTCGCTCAAAAGAAGTGAACGCAATCGTTTATACCGAAACGCCTAGACAAGGTCGCACTGAAGAGCATCCAGATGGAAAATCAATTCAAGTGATTGACCATGTCGATCGTGATGCCTTTTTCCACGCATTTGAAGAGCTTATGAGAAAAGCTGTGTGTCAGATTTCAAAATAAAAAAGGCCCCGCCAATGAGCGGGGCTTCCTCTTACTCTTCTTCTGCGTACTTTTTCTTACGTCTAAACTTGCTTAACATTTCATACACGATTGGAACGATAACCAATGTGAGAAGTGTAGAACTTGTTAAACCGCCAATGACGGTAACACCAAGTCCTTTTGATACGATTTGGCTTCCGCCTTCAAATCCTAATGCGAGTGGCAGCAGTGCACCAATTGTCGCAAGTGCCGTCATTAAGATTGGACGTAATCTTGTTGTACCTGCTTCAAGTAACGCTTCTCTTGTTGAGAGACCTTCTTGTTCTTTATGAATCACTCGGTCAATCAAGACAATGGCATTAGTTACAACGATACCGATCAGCATGAGCAATCCAATCATGGCATTTAAGCTGATGGTTTCTTTTGCTATAAACAATCCAGCGAGCGCACCAATAATCGTAAATGGCAGTGAGAAAAGAATCGCAAATGGTGCAAGACCTCCGCCAAATGTGATGACGAGAACGAGATACACAATGGCAATCGCTGCTAGCATTGCAAGGCCAAGCTGTGTAAAGGATTCTTGGATATCCGCACTTACGCCGCCTGTGTCAATCGTTACGCCAGATTTTAGGTCAAGCTTGTCGACTTTCTTCTGAACATCCTGCGTTACACTTGAGACGTCGTCTGTTGTCATGTCACCAGACACTTCTGCGTAGATCTTTCCATCACGTTTTGTCACCGTATTTGCTGTCGTACCATCTTTTACTTTGACGACATCACCAATTCGGACTTCTTGCCCTGTTGGTGTGGTGATCTTTTTGTTTTCTAAATCTTTTTTACTCTTATATTCATCTTTTTCCGTTTGAAGCTTCACATCAAGTTCTTTGCCGTCCTCTGTGACTTTCGTCAGTGTTGTTTCACTATTTTGAGGTGCAATCGCTTGAGCGATTTGTGAAGCAGTTAGACCTAGTTTCGCCAGTTTTCCTTGATCTGCATTAAACGTATATTCGTCGTATTTCTCAGATAAGCTTGTGCTGACATTTTTCAGGTTTTTCTCATCTTTTAAGATGTTCTCAACATCTTTTACTGTGCCTTCAATATCACTTGCTTTGTCCCCGTACACATAGTATGTCACGGTATTATTTGCACCAGCAGATGAGAAGTTTTGTGATTTCCATTCCCCTTTAGACGCTTTGTCTTGAAGGGCTTTGACCACGCGGTCTTTTTCTTTATCAAAGTTTGGCGTGTCATCATCATATTGTACGAAGAATAACGCACCGTTAGAGTTACCGCCAACACTTGCGGTCATAGCATTTGAAGAGCCTAGTGAATACTGAACTGTATTGACATGGTCACGTTTCATCAAATATTCTTCAGCTTTTTTCGTTTCATCAATTGCTTGCTCTCTCGTTTGTCCAGGTTCAGGTGTATATGTCACCATGGCCGTTTTCTCTGCTTCCTGTGGTAAGAAGCTGACACCGACAAGTGGTGCTAAGAATAAGCTTCCGACAAGCATAAGAATGGCAATCCCTGATGTAATCCATTTATGGTTGAGTGTCCAATTAAGTACACGTCTATAACCGCCAGCAAGCTTGCTTGGTTTATGTTCTTTTACCTTTTTCGCTGTGCCGTACAAGTTCTTTTTAAATAGAGTGTGTGCCATCATTGGAACAATTGTAATAGCGACAAGCAGTGAAGCAAGTAACGCAAACACAATCGTTAAGGCAAATGGGATGAATAGTTCACCAATCATTCCACCTACTAATGCTAACGGTAAGAATACCGCAATTGTCACAATCGTCGAAGACATGATTGGGATAAACATTTCTTTTGTGGCTTCTCTGACGAGTGCCTTGCCTTTTAACGGTTCATCCTTTAACGCCATTCGTCGATAGATGTTTTCTATGACCACTATCGAGTCATCGACAACACGCCCGATGGCAACGGTCATGGCACCAAGTGTCATAATATTTAACGTGATATCCAGCTGATTTAATAGTAAAACAGCAATCAACAGAGACAACGGTATGGAAATGACCGAGATTAATGTTGATTTGATATCTCTCAGGAACAATAGAATGATAATGATCGCAAAGATCGCTCCGATGATCGCCTTGTTCAGCATTGTGCTGACAGACTCTTTAATCGGCTCTGCTTGATCATATGTGGTGCTTACTTTAATACCTTTGTTGTCTTTTTTGAATTTCTCAAGCTCTTTTGTCACTTCTTCTGCTACACTCACTGTGTTGGCATCAGAGCCTTTAACAATTTGCAGACCGATACTGTCTTTTCCATTCGTTCTAGAGATCGATTCTGCATTTTTTACGACTTTAATATCTGCTATCTCAGATAGCTTGATCGTCGGCAGCTCTACAGATTGACTGCTTGCTGCACCTCCACCTGCTTGCTGCTGACTTGCACTTCCAGCCTGCTGCTCCGTACCTTGCGCACCTTGGTTTTCTGAACCGTTAGAAGGTGCTCCAGCTCCAGCGCTTCCCGCACTGCCGCCTGCACTTGGTGTAACTGGAATGCGCATGTTTTTCAAATCTTTGACGCTTAAAATATTGCCGTCCACGACAACTGATTTTTGTTTGTTGCCAAATGTGTATAGACCTAGTGGTACATTCACATCAGAGCCTTTGATCATGTTTTGGACAGTATCTTCATCTAGACCGTATTCTTTCAATTTCTTTTGTTTAAACGAAAATTCTACTTCTTTGATTTGCTGTCCTGAAGTTTCGACAGAAGAGACACCGTCTAATCCTTGAAGTGAAGGAACGAGATCATTTTCTACTTTTTGTGTAAGGTCTTGTAATGATTCTTTATCACCAGAGACACTTAGGGCTAGGATTGGAATCGCATTAATACTAAAGCGTGCGATTTTAGGTTTTTCTGCATTTTCAGGGAAATCGATATTGCTAATCGCATCTTCAATTTCCTTTTTTGCTTCATCCATGTCTTTGTTGTAATCGTACTCGATTTGAATGGATGATGCATTTTCAAATGAATTAGAAGTGACCACGCTGACCCCATTGAGGTTTTGAATCGATTTTTCAATTGGATCTGTCACCTTATCTGATACTTCGTCCGGCGTTGCGCCAGGGTACGTTGTAGAAACCGTAATGACTGGCGTGTTGATATTCGGGATTGATTCTTGTTTCATATTCAATCCGGCATATAGACCAGCAACTGTTACGATAATCGTCATGAGCCATACAGCGAACTTATTCTTTAATACAAAATTGATGATCGAATTCATTATATCCTCCATTTTCCTTTATGTATTGACTGACTGGTCATTCTATATCATAATAAACGGTGATATACAATGCCGTCAACCATTTCACTTGCGTTTGACGTAACATTCTAAAGCTGAAGGGGCCTTATTTCATGAACGAAAAAAAAGAAAAAATCATTAAAGCAAGCATCCAATTGTTTGCGAAAAAGGGTTTTTCTTCTACGACCATTCAGGAAATTGCAGATGAATGCGGAATATCAAAAGGCGCATTTTATTTACATTTCAAATCAAAAGAACAGCTTTTCAACCGAGCGTTTGAATATTATATCGACACTTCGATGCAAACTATCGAAATGATTCGAAAAGAGAATCAGCATCTCGCGCCAAGAGAGATCTTTCAGAAACAAATCGCTGAACAGTTCCAGCATTTTGCTGAGAACAAGGATTTTATCATTCTGATCCTCAGCGAGAACATTATTCCGGAAAACCAGCAGATTAAAAAGTATTCAAAAACTGTGAAAAAGCAAATGAACGATGAAATTCAAATTTCCATCTTGACCACTTATGGACAGGAGATCGAACCATATGTAACTGACCTGTCAGTCATGATCCAAGGAATTATCCAATCATATGTGCAGGTTCTGCTTTTACAGGATAAAATGCAATTATCATTTGATGAGCTCTCATCCTTTATACTCGAACGGTTTGATGATCTGGTCCACGGCTTGCTTCGTTCTCAGACGAAGCCGATTTTGAAGCAAACCATTTGGGATGATGAAGCGCCGAGTGCTGCTTCCCTTCAAGAGGAGCTTCGTTCGTTAAAGCTTGAGCATCTGCTTTCAGATGATACCGTTGTATCCATTGAAGTGATTGAAGAAGAGCTGGCAAAAGCTGAACCTCGTAAGCCAGTCATCAAAGGGATGCTGACGAATTTAGAAAAGTGTGAGGACCCTGCTGTTCTTAGAGCAGTTGAGCAATTGAAGCTGTTTCTTCAGTAACATGACGTGCTGTTTTCGATTTAGCTCACCTTTTCCCCTTCGAATGTGCACTTTCGCTTATGCTTCATTATAAGAAAAGATTCTCTAAATTGATATACGGCGGTGGTCTGAATCTATGATAAGACCCTGTCATTTCAAGCAAAAAAAAACCGCCTATTACATAAGGCGGTTTTTTTCGATTTAGCGCTTTTTGATTTCTTCAAGGAGAATCTTGTTCACCATCGGCGGGTTAGCTTGGCCCTTCGATGCTTTCATGATTTGTCCGACTAAGAAGCCAATCGCGCGGTCTTTACCATTTTTAAAGTCTTCAATGGATTGCGGGTTGTTATCAAGTGCTTCAGTAACGAGTTTAAGCAGCGCACCTTCGTCAGAAATTTGAACAAGTCCTTTTTCTTTGACGATTGTTTCTGCATCTCCCCCATTTTCAATGAGCTCTTTGAATACCTTTTTCGCAATCTTAGAGGAAATCGTTCCTTTTTCAATGAGCTTGATCATGCCAGCAAGCCCTTGCGGTGTTAGCTTTGTATCGTTCAGCTCTTTTTGAGCAGAGTTTAAGTAAGCAGACACTTCACCCATGAGCCAGTTCGATGCTTGCTTCGCTTCTGCACCTTCTGAAATGGTCGCTTCAAAGAAATCAGACATTTCTTTCGTCAGCGTGAGTACCATTGCATCGTATGCAGGCAGTCCAAGCTCATCGATATAGCGTTTGCGGCGCTCGTCTGGAAGCTCTGGAATCGATGCTCTTACGCGTTCTTTCCACTCGTCATCAATGTACAGTTCCACCAAATCTGGTTCTGGGAAGTAGCGGTAATCATCAGATCCCTCTTTGACACGCATCAGGATCGTCTTTTTAGACGCTTCGTCATAACGGCGGGTTTCCTGTTCGATCAAGCCGCCAGAAAGCAATACTTGCTCTTGACGCTTCTCTTCGAATTCAAGGCCTTTTTGTACGAAAGCGAATGAGTTCAAGTTTTTGAGCTCTGTCTTTGTACCAAACTCTTCACGGCCGATTGGGCGAAGAGAAATATTGGCATCACAGCGAAGTGAGCCTTCTTCCATCTTACAGTCAGAAACGCCTGTATATTGAATAATAGATTTTAATTTTTCTAAGTAAGCATACGCTTCTTCTGGCGTGCGAATGTCTGGCTCAGATACGATTTCAACTAGCGGTGTTCCTTGACGGTTGAAATCGACGAGTGAGTAACCGTCGCCTGTGTGCGTCAGTTTCCCAGCATCCTCTTCCAAATGAAGACGCGTAATACCGATTCGTTTTGTTTTGCCTTCTACTTCAATTTCAATCCAGCCGTTTTCACCGATCGGTTTATCAAATTGAGAAATTTGATACGCCTTTGGGTTATCAGGATAGAAGTAGTTTTTACGGTCAAATTTTGTATCTGTTGCGATTTCACAGTTCAGCGCCATGGCCGCTTTCATCGCAAAGTTCACCGCTTCTTTGTTCAGTACAGGCAATACGCCAGGATATCCAAGGTCGATGACACTTGTTTGCGTGTTGGCAGCTGCACCAAAAGGTGTCGGCGAGCTTGAGAAAATTTTCGATTGTGTTTTTAGCTCTACGTGGACTTCAAGTCCAATTACCGTTTCAAAGTTCATTCTGATTCACCCCTTACAGTTCAGGTTTTGCTTTATGATGATCTGTTGCTTGCTCAAAAGCGTGAGCCACGCGGTACACTGTTCCTTCGTCAAAGTGCTTGCCGATGATTTGCAGTCCTAACGGAAGGCCATTTGCAAATCCACAAGGCACACTGATTCCTGGAACGCCTGCAAGGTTAACAGGGATCGTTAAAATATCGTTTGCATACATGGTTAGCGGGTCGCTTGTCTTTTCACCAATGTTAAATGCAGGAGTTGGTGTTGTTGGTCCTACAATGACATCATACTTTTCGAAAACATCTTCAAAGTCTTTTTTGATCAATGTACGGACTTTTTGTGCTTTTTTATAGTACGCATCGTAATATCCTGAGCTTAGCGCGAATGTACCAAGCATGATGCGGCGCTTCACTTCATCTCCAAAGCCTTCAGAACGAGTATTTTTGTATAAATCAATCAGGTTGTCTGCATTATCTGTACGGTAGCCATAGCGGATGCCGTCAAAACGTGCAAGGTTTGCAGATGCTTCTGAAGAAGACAGTAAGTAGTAAGTCGCAAGCGCATATTTAGAATGCGGAAGAGACACTTCTTCCCACGAAGCACCAAGTCCTTCTAATACTTTTAACGCTTGAAGAACAGATTCTTTTGCTTCCTCGCCAACGCCTTCGCCAAGGTATTCTTTCGGCACAGCAATTTTCAAGCCTTTGATGTCGCCAGTTAATGAAGAAAGAAAATCTGGGACATCGACATTTGCACTTGTTGCGTCCATTTGATCGACACCTGCAATCGCTTGAAGAACATATGCGTTGTCTTCTACATTACGTGTAATCGGACCAATTTGGTCTAATGATGAAGCAAATGCGATTAATCCGTATCTGGATACACGGCCATATGTCGGCTTAAGACCGACAACCCCGCAGAAAGATGCCGGCTGACGAATAGAACCGCCTGTATCTGAACCAAGTGAGAACGGCACTTCACCTGCTGCAACAGAAGCTGCTGATCCACCGCTTGATCCGCCTGGAACAGTGTTTAAATTCCACGGGTTTTTCGTCGCTTTGTATCCTGAGTTCTCCGTAGAAGATCCCATTGCGAATTCGTCCATATTTAATTTACCGATTGTGACTGCTTCAGCGTCTCTTAGACGGTTCACAACGGTTGCATCATAAATTGGATCAAAGTTTTGCAGGATTTTACTTGAAGCTGTAGTACGCAAATCCTTTGTAACAATGTTATCTTTCACACCGATCGGCATACCGAACAATAGGCCAAGCTCGTCCTTTTCACCTACTGCCTCGTCCAATTCCTTTGCATACGCACGTGCTTTCTCTTCGTCCAGTGCAAGGAATGCTTGTACTTTTCCGTCTACTTCATTGATTCGTTTATAAGACTCGTCCACTAAATCAGAAACAGACAGTTCCTTTTTATGTAAAAGCTCTTTTAATTCAGAAATTTTGTGATCAAACAGTGACATGTCTCGGCCTCCTTTAGTCCAAAATTGATGGCACACGAATATAGCCGTCTTTATGATCAGGCGCGTTTTTGACGACTGCCTCAATGGAAAGACCTTTATTCGGAACATCTTCTCTCATGACGTTTTTCATTTTTAATACGTGTGTAGTAGGTTCAACGTTTTCCGTATCTACCTCGTTTAACTGCTCTGCAAATGAAATAATGCTATCAAGCTGTTCTGTAAACATCTCAGCTTCTTCTTCTGTAATCGCAAGCCTTGCTAAATGGGCAACGTGCTTGACTTCTTCTATTGAAATTCTTGACATGCAGGTTCACCTCCAAAAATGATGCGTACTCGTGGTCATGATCATAAGTCATATACACTTTATCATATCAAATTTTACTGTTCTAAAGCAACTTTACGCAGGCTTGAGAAGGTAGCCATTCTTCCCAAACCAGAAAGTATGAAAATAATTTGTATCAGAGATTAAATATTTATCAGAAAATTTTTTCTTTTAAATGTTTTTGGTAGCGCTTACACATAGATTCTCATCAATCATTTACGCATTTTTTTACGTAAGAATGAGGTTTAAGAAGGTTGATCAGCAGGGAATACTCTGATAGGTTAAGTAACCATAGCAGTGAGCAACCATAGGAATTGGATGTTCTTGTATATTTTGAATGAGGTGATGTCAAATTAATACGAAAAAGGTGATATGGAAACATGAGTATTGAGATTGGAATTTCTCTAGCTATTTATTTTATTGGAATGCTGGCGATTGGCTGGTATGCATTTAGAAAAACAAATGACTTGAATGATTATATGCTGGGCGGACGCGGGCTGGGTCCTTACGTGACAGCTCTATCTGCTGGTGCTTCAGATATGAGCGGCTGGATGCTCATGGGACTTCCAGGCGCGATGTATACAACAGGGCTTTCGTCAGGATGGCTTGCTGTTGGTTTGATTAGTGGGGCTTACTTGAATTATCTATTTTTAGCTCCCCGCTTACGATCGTATACTGAGGTTGCTGATGATGCGATCACCATTCCAGACTTTTTTGACAAACGATTTAAAGATTCTTCTACTTTATTAAAAGCTGTCTCAGCAGTTATTATTATGATTTTCTTTACACTGTACACCTCATCAGGTATGGTTTCTGGCGGTCGTTTATTCGAATCTGCGTTTGGTGCCAATTATATCTTTGGTTTAATTTTAACCTCTAGTATCGTGATCTTATACACTTTATTCGGTGGCTTTTTGGCAGTGAGCTTAACTGATTTTGTTCAAGGAGCCATTATGTTTTTAGCATTAGTGCTCGTGCCGATCGTTGCCTTTACTCAATTAGGTGGCCCAATTGCCACGTATCAAGATATCCAACAAATTGATCCAAAATTGCTTGATATATTCAGAGGAACGAGCGTCATTGGCATTATTTCCTTCTTAGCATGGGGGCTTGGTTACTTTGGACAGCCGCACATCATTGTTCGATTCATGGCCATTACGACTGTAAAGGATTTAAAGCCAGCACGTCGCATCGGGATGAGCTGGATGATTGTGTCTGTTATTGGTTCACTGTCTGTTGGATTAGTCGGTGTAGCCTATGTACATGAGACTAGTACCACTTTAGCAGACCCAGAAACCATCTTTATTGTGTTTTCTAAGGTGTTATTCCATCCGTATATTACTGGATTTTTACTCTCTGCTATTTTAGCTGCGATTATGAGTTCGATCTCTTCACAGCTGCTTGTGACTGCAAGTGCAATGACAGAGGATTTATATCGAACCTTCTTTAGAAGAAAAGCGTCAGACAAAGAACTAGTGATGATTGGGCGTATGTCTGTATTGGTGGTTGCCATTATCGCGCTTTGTCTTTCACTTAATCCAAGTGATACCATTCTTGACCTTGTTGGTTATGCTTGGGCAGGGTTTGGATCTTCATTTGGTCCAGTTATCCTTCTATGCCTATATTGGAAGCGAATGAACCATCACGGTGCACTTGCAGGAATGGTTGTAGGGGCAGTTGTAGTATTAACATGGATTTCAACCGGCTTGAATAATACAACTGGTTTGTACGAAATGGTTCCAGGATTTATTTTGAGTGGTTTGACTGCCATCATTGTCAGCCTCTTGACCAATAAACCATCAAAAGCTTCTAAGAAGCTGTTTACCAAAATGGAAAATCATCTTGAAGAAGAAACAAAATAAAGAATTGAAGAGTCATCTGCCCTATGCGGATGACTCTCTTTTTAAATAAAATAAAAAGCTTTTCTTTCTTCAGAAACTGAATAAAATAAGAGTTGTGCAGCCATATGGGCTGTGAGAAGATCATATACATGTTGTGAAACGTACATGAAGTGAAAGGAGCGATATGCATGTTTTGGACAATTGAATGGGATACAGTCTTAAAATTAGCCGTGGCCACCTTAATCGGTCTGATTATCGGGCTTGAACGAGAGCTGAAGAAAAAGCCCCTCGGCTTAAAAACGTGTATTGTCATTGCTGTCAGCTCCTGCGTCTTAACCATCATCAGCATTGATGCAGCCTACAATTTCCCTCGAGTCTCTAAGCTTCAAATGGACCCACTCAGGTTACCGGCGCAAATTATATCTGGTGTTGGTTTTATTGGAGCAGGTGTGATTCTTCGAAAAAGCAATGATGTCATCTCAGGTCTCACGACTTCTGCGATGATCTGGGGAGCAGCAGGGCTTGGGGTTGCAACAGGTGCAGGGTTTTATAAAGAAGCCTTCCTCAGTCTTTTCTTTATTCTCATTAGTGTCGAATTCCTGCCATGGCTCTTCCAGCGGATCGGACCGATTCGCCTGCAGGAAAAAGAAATCCGCATCAGAATGTCTCTTTCTGACAGAAACCGCATGACCGATATTTTAAAAGAAATGAAAGCCCTCAATATCCGCATTCATTCTGTACGAATTGATGATTTAAAAGAAAAGGACTATCCGATCATGGAAGTACGCGTACGTGTGCATAAAGACCGCTATACAACCGATGTGTACTTTGATATTAAAGATCTAGAAGGCGTCGTTGGCGTGAAGTGTGATACGGTATAAAAGGTGATGAGACAAAAGGCTCATCACCTTTTTTATGGGAAAAGGGGTTGAACCATTTTGAAGATTCAAATAAAATACAAATTATGAAATAAATGATAAAAGGGGATTTTTCATGGGTTCTATGGATCGTAAAAAACGTATATTTTTTTTCAGCGGAATTCTAGCAGTACTCTTATTAGCTGTCCTTTTCACCTCACATTATGTCACTCCCGTATCAACGAATGCAGCAGACAAGAAACAAACGAAAACACCAAAAAATATTATTTTTATCGTTGGTGATGGAATGGGGATGCCCATGATCAAAGCCTACCGTACATTCAAGCAGGAAAAGCATGGTTCTGTAAAAGGAAAAACCGTCTGGGACCCTTATTTAGTCGGGATGCAGACCACACATCCAGATGATCCTCGAGATAATATTACTGACTCAGCTGCCGCAGCAACAGCCATGGCGACTGGAAAAAAAACATACAATGATGCCATTGCCGTCAATCATGAAAAACAACCTCTTAGAAGTGTCGTTGAAGCAGCAAAGGAAGCAAAAATGAAAACAGCCTTTGTTGTCTCATCTGACATCACCGATGCAACACCTGCCGCTTTTGGTACACATAACGTCTCCCGAAAAAATAAAGAACAAATTGCAGACCACTTTTTTGATGAGAAAATAGGAGGAGAGCACAAAGTTGATATCCTTCTAGGTGGCGGAATGCAATATTTTGACCGAAAAGACCGTAATCTAGTTCAAGAATTTAAGAAGAGCGGGTATTCCATTCTGCGATCAAAAGATGATCTAACCTCTCAATCATCTTCGAAAATGCTCGGCTTATTCCAGGAGGACGAGCTGGATCGAGCCATCGACCGTCCGAAGCATGTGCCTAAGTTAAAAGACATGACGCAGGCAGCACTCACCCAATTGAATCAAGATAATCAGCATGGTTTTTTCATGCTACTTGAAGGCAGTACCATTGATTCTGCAGGACATGAAAATGATGTGGTTGGCGCAATGAGTGAGATGGAGGATTTTGAGAAAGCAGTTCAAACAGCTCTCCAGTTCGCGAAAAAAGATCAAGAAACACTTGTCGTCATCACGGCAGATCATGCGACTGGCGGTTTTTCGTTTGGCACAGATGGGATGACAAGTGAGACTGGCTACAAATGGGACCCAGTGCCCATCTTAGCTGCTAAGAAAACACCTGTTTATATGGCTAAGAAAATCGCAGACGGACAATCTGTACGTGATGTCCTTCAGACCTATATTGAAGTTTCTCTCACAGAAGGTGAAATCTCACAGGTAGAAAAAGCAGCACAGTCAGGAAAGGCCAGTACGATCCAACTCAGCATTCAACATATTTTCGATCAGCGTTCTTTCTCAGGCTGGACAACCTTTGCCCATACAGGTGAGGATGTCCCTGTCTATGCATACGGACCTGGAAAAACAGCCTTCCAGGGCTGGATCGATAATACAAAGCAAGGAAAGAACCTGTTCCAAATCATTGAATCACCATCCACCTATCGTCCATAAAAACAATCCCCGCCTCATCATATAGGCGGGGATGTTTATTTTAAGATTGACTTAGCTTTGTAAAGTCAAACGTCGTTATAGGTGCTGCTTCTTCAATGTCGGAACGGAAGCCGGCGAGCATCGCCTTTTCTTCTTCTCCGATGTCAGCTAAATCAAATGCTTGATGCAGCAAGCCATAGATCAGCATGTGACGTAAACGTAGGAAATCAGGAATATAGGCAAGCCACTCATCTCCAAGTTCATTCTCTTCACGATAGCCTTTAAGGAACTGTTTCATAAAGTTTCCTGCAAAAGCAGCTTTGTCTTCGTATGGAATTACTGGGTACCACAAGACATTGTATAGCAAAATACTAATGTCATTCATAAACCAGTTGTACCCAATATCATCGAAATCGAAGGTCGTAATTTTCCCTTGATCCCAGTGGAAGTTTCCGTGATGAAGATCCGCATGAACCAATCCGTACGTATCTTGATTTTTCGGAAGCTTTGCCAGCTTTTCCATCAACCGATCCGCTTGTTCGAAAACAAGGGTCTGATCTGCCGGTACATATTTACGCAGTTTCAGCTGCTCCTCTTCATCCCACTCTTGTCTTTTGTAACGCGGGTCTGACAAATGATAGCTTTTTGTCAGTTTGTGCATGCGACCTGTGTACTGTCCAAGGGCATAAAATAATTCATCGTTCCAGTCCGCCTCTTCGACTTTACGACCTGGTGCTTTTTCATAGACTCGAAGCAGAAATGCGCCGCCCTGCCCATCGTCTACTTGCTCGATATCACGGCCATTTAATGAAGCAATTGGTTTCGCAACGGAAAGTCCGCCCTTCGCTAAGTGATGCAGCCATTCCATTTCACCTAAAATATAATCAGGTGATCTGCGGATGGTATGAGTAATTTTTAAAATGAAAGACTCTCCATCTTTTTTTAGTTCATACACATAGTTTTCTGCATCTGCGATAAAGTGGATATCACTTCGCTTGACCCCGTATAAATGAGTAGCCTCATCTAAAATTTTTGATTCTTCATATATGGCTTTTACATCTTTATGCATGCTGATTCTCCCTCTTCATATATTTTGCTAATTCGCGAATGGTGTGTTTTTCAGCAAAATTCAAATCATCAACATACCAACCCTTCTTTTCAATCTCTACTTCCATTTTGACAGCAAGTAAAGAATTTCCTCCTAAATCGAAAAAGTCGTTGTCAATTCCTACTTTTTCCACATGAAGAATGTCACACCAAATGTCTAAAAGTAATGCCTCACGTTCATTGGTTGGCTGTGCATAAAGTCTTTGATCCTGTGTAAATTTTGTCGTTAATAATGAACGTAGACTATCTTCATCATGTACCTCAAGGGCTTTTACATAACCGCTATGCAGCGTTTGATCTGTTTGAACCGTTTCCCATGTAAAACCTTTAGAAGCGAGATGACTTGCTGCCTCCATCTTGTGACCCTCTTTTTCTTCAGTCGAGTGCTGAGGAGGTGACAGGTGACCGGCGATTTGAATGTGATCACTCAATGAACCGATTTCCCCCACTTGTATACGATACGTTTGCTGCCCCTCGATCTCCTGGATCTGGTGCTCTTCCATAAATGACTTGAATAGTTCATTACGTCCGGTCGATACAAACGTAAATTCAATGGAAGAAAGCTGGTGCTGACGGCTGTATTCGGCGAGCCATGTCAGACATTTTTGCTCAATCCCTTTCCCTAGAGCACGGCAGCTTAGCATCCATGCATCAATTTTCAAGGTGTCGTCTGCATGATGAGCCAAGATCGCTCCTACAATCCCTTCATGACTGAAGCGGTCTGCTGCCTCAATGAGCCAGCCCTGAACATGCGCATTTTCCATCCTCTCTCTCAGCTGCTGTTCATCAAAGTGCTGATCATTTAAGCGGAATTGGTTAATACGGCTGCTCATTTGTGCCACACGCGCAAGGTGCTGCTCTCCCCACTCTGTTATACTCATGTGCAAGTTCAAATCTTGTAAAAATTGTTCCATTGACGGCGACTCTGCTTTCTCTTTTTGACGAGCTTTTTCAGCCTTGTAGCTCATGGTTCGCCCTCTATCCTCATCCGTAACATCATAACGGTCAAAAGCCCAAGCATGCTCAACAAATAATGGAATGGCTTTTTCATTGGCAGGTAAGAGCAATGTCATCACTTCTGGCAGCTCTTCATTCATTCGCAAGCACTGAGCTGGGTCATCATCTAAGAAAATAAACTGAGATAATGAAAGGTTCAGTGAATCTGCCATTTCTTTTAGATGTCCCGGTTTACTTTCCCAATTGATCCGCCAGTCGACAATATCGTCTTTTTGTAAGACCATATCTGGGTGGTTTTCAAACACACGCCACACATCTTCTTCATTATTTCTGCTGCTTAGCACAAGCAGCATTCCCTCTTGTTGTTTTTGCTTTAAGAAGTGCTGAAGCATTTGATGTTCTGGCGTAATGTCGATGCCTTCCACACCGTCTTCTGAAACAATACCTCTCCACAGCGTATGATCACAATCAATGGCCACTACCTTAAATGGTGCACCTTTCCATGCCACAATCTCTCGCGCGACTTTTGTACCGATGGCACCGCAAAAGACTTCAGTGAATGGGAGATGTGCGGCTTGCTCTCCTTTTTCATCAAAAATGTCATCGAGCTGATATTGCTGAGCAAGGTGACGACAGTCGATCAACTGAACACCGCCTATCTTAGATAACTGAGCAATCCACTCTTGTTCCACGTCTTGCAACGTGTCCCTAAGAGCCGCACTTATCGGGAGAATACCAACAAAATATAGGTTATGTTTTGTTTTTGATTTCAGAACGTTTACAAGTTCTTCTGCATGCTCTGAAGCCAGTTTTTTCTTTTCATCCAGTGAGAGATGGGCTGGACCAGCGATATCCTCTAGACGAATGAGGAGAAGATTTGCACCGTTTTTCTTCTGTGAGATAAGGCTGCGCTCATTTAACAGCTCCTGATACATCTGCCCATACGGTGCAAACTGAATATCGAACTGCACATCAAACTGCTTGGTCCAATACTGAATGTAAGGAGCAACTGGATCTGCTGTAAATGTCGAGCTGATTGTGAGCACAAGTGGTTCTTTTTTCTCTGCACGATCTCTTTTCTCTTTTGCTGCTTGTTCTTCTTCCTGTGAAAGCACAGCGAAATCCTTGAGCAGTTGATCTGGTGTTTGAACAGCTTGTTCGATCAAGTGTTGGAAGTGCTTGACGAAAGCTTGCATCGTTTCATGTTTAAACAGAGCAAGGTTGTATTGAAGGACGCACTTTAACTCACCCGTTACCTCTCTGACAACATCCATTTTCATATCGAGTTTGGAAATTCCCTTTGCAAACTCATGCGTTTCAAAGGTCAGTCCATCAGCTTCAATTTTAATATTCGGATCGTATTCATTGTGATAGATAAGCATCGTATCAAAGAATGGATTGCGATGCGGCCTTGTTTTTGGATTCAAATGCTCGACCATTTGGTCAAACGGGTATTCTTGATGGTCGTACGCATCGAGTAGTACTTGTTTTGTCTGTACCAATTGTTCTATAAAGGATGCTTCTTGTGCCATGTCTAGTTTGATTGGCAGGAAGTTCGTAAACATCCCGATCGTATGCTCAATATCTGCATGACGTCTTCCAGCCACAAGAGAACCGACAATCAGTTCTTGCTGATCGGCATAACGTGAGAGCAGCAGGCCATAAAGCTGGAACAAGATGACGTTATTGGTCAGCTGATATCGTTCAGCGAGCTGTTCAATTTTCTCAACGATGTGCGGTTCAATATTAAATTTGATCGCTCTTCCCAAAAAGGATTGTTCCTTTCGTTCAAAATCATATGGCATTGTCAAAGTCGGAACATTTGAGCCCATTTGCTCCTTCCAATAATCCTGCTGCTTTTGAAACATCTCGCTGCGGAAATATTTGTCTTGCCACACTGCATAATCTTTATATTGCACAGTAAGTTCCGGCAAGGTTTCCCCGCGATAGAGCTCAGTAAATTCTTTAATAAAGATGTTCATGCTCGCTCCATCAGCGACAATATTATGCATATCAACTAATAAAAGATGATCATCTTCTACAATTTTCACAAAACGCACACGAATCAATGGTGCAGCCTTTAAGTCAAATGGACGAATGAATTCATCGATTTGTGCTTCTAATTCTTGTTCATCAGCCTCAGTCATTTCAACAGCAAATTGAAAATCATCATGGACCCGCTGAACAGGTTCTCCATCCTTTAACTCAAAGGTCGTTCGCAAGGTTTCATGACGATCAATCAATTGCTTAAAGGTCTGTTCAAAGCGCTCGACGTCGATTTCACCTTTACATCTCAGAGCCATTGGCATGTTATATGAAGTCACTTGACCAATACGCTGATGAATGAGGAATGTTCGTCTTTGAGCGGCGGATAATGGGTACGTGTCTTTCTGTTCCACCTGTTCAATTTTGAAATATTGATGCTTCTCTGCCTTTTCAATGAATGCTTGGAGCTTCTCGATCGTCGGATGGTTGAACATATCTGTGAGTGTTAGTTCTACACCAAACTCTTTGTGAATTTGAGAAATAAGACCGGTCGCATTTAACGAATGTCCTCCAAGCTCAAAGAAGTGATCGTCTCTTCCCACCTTTTCAATACCTAAAATATCTTTCCACATCCGCTGTAATGTTGCTTCTATACCATTCGCCTCAGTGGATTGATATTGATTGCTTTCTTCTATTTCCTGCCCTTTGTTTTCCTTCGGCACAACCATTTGCACACCTGAAGGCGAGGATAACGCGGCTGTATCTCCCTTTTCAATCCAATATCTTTGTCGTTCAAACGGATAAGTTGGCAGGGATACTTTTTGATTCGATTTCTGTTTTCGTAATTTTGTCCAGTCCACAGGCACTCCTTGAAGCCAGATGTCACCCAATCTTCCCAGCAGGTAGCGGTCATCTGCTGCCTCTTCTTTCGGGTGACGCATCAATGGAATCGGCTGCTGATGGTGATCCTTTGAGACTTGACGAATAAAGGCGCTTAACGTATTCCCCGGTCCAACTTCAATAAAAATGGGATCAAGCTCCGTTAATAATGTCTCTGCTCCATCACGGAAACGAACTGCTTGCCGCAAGTGATCAGCCCAGTATGCTGGATCTTGCACTGCTTCATGTTCAATCCACGTACCTGTGACGTTAGAAATATACGGGATAGATGGCGCATTCAATTGATACTCAGCTACCTTTTCTTTGAATGATGGCAGGATATCATCCATCATTTTTGAGTGGAAGGCATGAGAGGTGTGAAGCTTTCTGCACCCATGTCCAGCTGCCTCCAGCTTCTCAGCGAGTGCATCAATAGATGCCGTCTCACCAGACACCACACATAACTCAGGTCCATTTACTGCCGCAAGTGAAAGGTCATCCGTCAAATATGACAGCACTTTCTGTTCACTCAAAGGTACGCTCAGCATAGAGCCTTTTGGAAGCTGGCTAATCAGCTGTCCGCGATAACAGACGAGATCTACGGCATCTTCAACAGACAGTAAACCAGATACGGCAGCAGCAGTGTATTCTCCAATACTGTGACCGATCATCGCCTGCGGTTTGATGCCAAAATGCATCAGCAATTTAGCCAAAGCGTATTCCATACTAAACAGAAGCGGCTGTGTATATTCGGTTTGGTTAATCAATTGAGGATCATCACTTGCTTCTGTTGAGAATAAAATGCTGAACGGGTCAACTGAGACATGCTGTTTGAATTGATTCAAGCATTGATCCAGCGCTTCCTTAAAAACTGGATACTTGTCATAAAGCTGACGCCCCATGTCTACATACTGAGATCCTTGGCCTGGGAAAAGAAAGACGATTGGCCGGCTCGATGTTTGAGAGCTTGCCGTCTTGACCACCTCTTTTGACCTTTGATTCAGCGCCTGTAACATGTCAGCTGTATCACTTCCAAGAATGACACGTTTATGCGGGAAATGATGGCGCCCTGTTTGCAGCGTATAGGCGACATCACTTAAACGAATATGCTGCTGATGCTGAAGTAAATAGTCAGCAAGGCGATCCGTCATTTTTTCAAGGGCTGCCGGTGTTTTCGCAGATAATAAAAGAAGTTCACTATCTTCTGTGCGATCTGCTGGGACACGTGCAGCAGGTGCTTCTTCTAAAATGACATGAGCGTTTGTTCCACCAATCCCAAATGAGCTTACACCTGCCCTGCGAGGAGATGCCTGCTCGCTCCATGGTGTCAAATCCGTATTTACAACGAATGGAGAATCAGCAAATTCAATTTTTTCATTCGGTGTTTCAAAATGAATCGTTGGCGGAATCACTTGATGCTTTAAGCTTAATACGGTTTTAATAAAGCCAGCGACACCTGATGCATCATTCAAATGACCAACATTTGATTTGACAGAACCAATGCGGCAAAAGCCTTTTTTATCTGTATCAAACGCTTGCTTGAGTGCTTCAATTTCAATCGGATCTCCTAGTGTTGTTCCGGTTCCATGTGCTTCAATATAAGAAATGGATTCAGGTTCAACCTCGGCCATTCGAAGTGCTGTCTTAATAGCTGATACTTGGCCTTTCGTACTCGGTGCCGTATACCCTACTTTTCTATTTCCATCATTATTAATAGAAGATCCTTTAATGACAGCATAAATGTGATCGCCGTCTTCAATTGCATCCTCTAAATTTTTTAAAATAACAGCTCCTGCACCATCTCCAAAAACGGTTCCATCTGCTTTATTATCAAAAACGCGGCAGTGACCGTCGGAAGAATGGATCATTCCTTCTTGATATAGATAACCCGATTTTTGCGGCAGGCGAATGGACACACCGCCTGCAACAGCCATATGACAGTCTCCGCTTAATAAAGCCTGAACAGCTAAATGAATCGACACCATCGAGGTCGAGCAGGCGGTTTGCACCACCATACTCGGTCCTTTTAGATTTAATTTATACGAAATCATCGTCGCCAAATAGTCACGCATATTTAGAACAGCAGCTTCCAGCGTTTTTGAATCCTCACCTTGAGCTGCCCCTTGAAGTGCTCTCATGACCCATTCTGTATTGATTCCTGCACCTGTATAAAGACCGATTTGCCCTTTATATTCAAACGGATCATACCCAGCATCTTCAAGTGCCGTCCAAACACATTCATGAAACAGTCTGAACTGCGGATCCATCATAGCCGCTTCCTTTGGAGTATAGTCAAAGAAATCCGCATCAAATAAATCGACATCGTCAAGCATCCCTTTTGCTTTGACAAAACGAGGGTTTTTCAATAAGGCTTCATCTGTACCTTCACTTCGTAATTCTTCCTCTGTAAAAAAGGAGATTGTTTCTTTTCCCTTTTTCAGATTCTCCCAGTATTCATCTACGTTTTTGGCACCTGGAAAACGACCTGCAAGACCGATAACAGCAATTTCTGCGCCATGATAGTGATTCGTTGTATCATTCATTCTCGATTCCGCCTCTCAATCTTTTATTCCGTTGCTGTTTAAAACGAGCTCTTCGATCACCTGATGTGACGACGGCTAGTTCTTCTTCCATCGTATCTTCCTTCGATTCCTCAGAAGGCTGAATATATTTTGCAAGCTCTGCGACAGATGGGTACGTAAACAAGGTCACCACTGCTTCATTTGTTTGAAGTGCTTGATTTAACCGATTGGTCACTTGAACAATATCCAGCGAGCTTGCACCTAAATCAAAGAAGTTGTCGTGAATGCCCACTTGCTCCATGCCCATAAAATCCTGCCACACTTGACAGATCACTTTTTCAGTTTCATTTCGAGGAGCCACATACGGATTGCCCAGCTCTGGTCTTTCGTGCTTAGACACTTCATATGAATCCGCACTCGCTACAGCCTTCGATTCTAATGACAGCCATTGATCTATCCGTTCTTCAAGATTTCCTGTGGACACGAGCATGTGACGATTCTGTCGGTTAGACAGAACATATTGGAACAGCTCAGCACCCTCTTCTGGTAAAATCGCAAGCTCATTAATCGATTCACCAATTGTGGATTCTAGCTCACCCCAGAAATTCCACGCATCCCAGTTCACACACATCCATGGGGTTTGACTATTTTGATTGAGTCTAGCTGCAAATGCGTCCATATATAAGTTAGCTGCTGAGTAAGCAGAGAATCCTAAGCCTCCGAGCAGTGCACTTATGGATGAAAAGAGGAGACAAAAATCCGCTTGTTCTTGCTCCAGCAGCTGCTCTAGCACATCGAGCCCTTTCACTTTTGATTGGAATTGATCCTCTCCCTGCGCCAGTGTAGATGGGATATCTTTAATAGCTCGGAAGGATGTACTTCCTGGTAATCCTGCCGCATGGAACACACCATCAACGCCGCCATGCTTTTTGCGAATGATTTCAAAAACATGTTTCATCTGCTTAAGATCTCCTGCATTCGCCTGCACCGCTTCTACTGTTGCACCTAATCGTTCAAGCTCGAGTACCTTCTTAATTCTCGTACGCTGCGCTTCATCGGCATTCTCTTGTTGAACATATGACGCCCATTCATCTCTTGGCGGCAATGCCGTTCTTCCTGTTAAATAAAGATGAACATTTCCTTCTTTCGCCAGCATCTTTGATAGAACAAATCCAATGCCGCCTAAACCACCCGTGATGAGATACACACCATTTGACCTGATCAGTTTCGGAAGTCCATCTTCTTTTTGCAGCGGTAAACGTTTGTAGCTCTGCACCCAGCGTTGACGATTGCGATACGCTACAAGCTGGTCTTTTCCAGGCTGCATAATTTCCTGCCCAATAAGATCGACAAGCTCCTGTTCCTTCCAAGTCATAACATCCGGCACATCTTCCACATCGATATTCCAGCATTTAATGTGATGGTATTCCTGTGAAATGACTTTAACCGGCCCAAGCATTGCGCTTTTCTCTGCACATATCATCTCATTCCCTGTAACTGGCTGAATTCCGCTAGTGACAGTAAACAAACGGCATTCTCGAATATTTTTTTGTGCAGCAATCGCTTGAGATAAGAAAATTAAGCTGTAATAGCCCTTTTCAATGTGCGTCTGAAAGGCAGCTTGGCGATTCAAGCTGTCCTCTTCTTTCGCAGATTCCCATAAATGCAGAATCCGATTGATATTGATACCTTTATTAGACAATGAATCTAGCATGTTTCTGTAGTGCTTACCTTCTGCCGGATTGATCGTAAACGCCTGCTCCAGCTCTTGATAGACCTCACCCTTTGTGACAAAAATGACCTTGATTCCTTGTTGTTTGAATGATTGTGCAAACAGTTCATGAAAGGCATCCTGTTCCTTGAAAATGAGCCACGTTTGCTCTTCTGGTTCTTTTTCGAAAACTGGTTTTAGCGGCTGCTGCTCCCATGAAGGCAGATAGAACCATTCTTCCATCTCTTTTTTCTTCGTTTCCTTAGGAACGGACAGCTGCGGAGAAGCGGGCTTTCCTGCTTCAATCCAATATCGTTTTCGTTCGAATGGATATGTGGGAAGCGATACAAGCTGTCGTTCCTCTTGAGTTGGACGCGGCTGCGTTTTGACCTCATAACCGCCTGCCCATAGCTCTCCTATACGTTTTAAGAAATACGCATGGTCATCCGCTTGTTCCCTTGCATGCCTCACCATATTTAGGACATCATGATGAGACTCTTTGTTTTCATGACGTTTCGCTAATGCCGTCAAGCTGTTTCCAGGTCCGACCTCAATGAGAGCTCGTACTTCATCGGTTAACAGCTGTGATAAACCTTCATGAAAACGAACGGTTCCACGCAGATGGTTAGTCCAATAAGATGCTGTCATCACCTCTTCATTTGTCGCCCAAGTGCCTGTCACATTTGATATGAACGGGATCGTCGGCTCATGCAGTTCTACTTTCTCTACGAATTGTTGAAACGCCTCAAGCATCGGCTCCATCATATAGGAATGAAAAGCATGAGAAGTATGGAGCTGTCTTGTCACAATTCCTTTGTCCTGTAATTTCTTTTCAAAAGCGGTGATATGCTCTTCTTTACCAGAAACGACACAAAGGTCTTTTGCATTGACTGCAGCAATCGAAAGCGATTCATCGATGATCGAATTCAGCTCCGCCTCGGGTAGTTGCACACTAAGCATGGCGCCTTTTTCCATTCCTTGCATCAATCTGCCTCTTGCCATGACGAGTGTTAATGCTGACTCCAGAGAAAAGACCCCTGACAAGCAAGCGGCAACATATTCGCCGATACTGTGCCCAATCATTGACTCTGGCTCAACACCGCTATGCTGAAGTAATTTTGCTAATGCGTACTCAAATATAAAGAGAAGCGGCTGAGCATTTGACGTTTTTGTGATGTCTTCATTCGTTTCATTCTCTGGAAAAACAATGCCTTTTAAATCAACTTGCTCCGTCTCCATTACATATTTGAAGCATCTATCCACTTCCCATTTGAACACTGGTTCTGCATCGTATAATTCGCGCATCATGCCAGCATATTGAGCACCTTGACCTGAAAACATAAAGGTAGCTTTACGCCATTTTTTGCTTCGGAACACACTGGTTTCAAGATGTTTCTGCTGCAGCCATTCATCAGCAGACGCAAGCACGATCGCTTTTCGATATGGAAATTGCTTTCTGCCATAACGCAATGTATAAGCAATATCTTCAAGCGGAACTTCAGGATGCTGTATCACATACTGCTTTAATTGATCTGTCATTTTCGCTAAAGCGGTATCCGTTTTTGCAGATAAAACGAGCAGCTGCTTTTGCTTAGAAGCTGACTTTTGTTTCACACGTATGCCTTCTTCTATGATCATATGGGCATTTGTCCCGCCGATACCGAAAGAACTAACCCCTGCTCTTCTCGGCTTATCTGATTCCTTCCAATACAGCGCCTTTTGATTCACATAAAACGGTGTATCTTTAAAAGGAATCTCCTGATTGGGTGATTCATAATGAATGGTTGGCGGGATCGTTTTGTGCTGAATAGCCAAAATGGCTTTAAACAGACCTGCAATCCCTGCCGCACTATTTAAATGTCCGACATTACTTTTAACTGAACCGATTGGGATTGTCAGCGGCTCTGTTCCTTTGAACACTTGGCTAAGGGCGGATACTTCAATTGGATCTCCCATTTTTGTCCCCGTACCATGCGCTTCTAAATAACCGATAGACGCGGGATCTATACCTGATTTTTCATACGTTTCTTTTAATACCTCTGCCTGCCCTTCCACACTCGGAGCGGTAAAACCAGCTTTTCGGCTGCCATCATTGTTTACGCCAACCCCTTTGATGACCGCATGAATCGGGTTGCCATCTCTTATCGCATCTTCATAACGTTTTAACAGAACGATCCCCGCTCCATCTCCGAAAATGGTTCCGCTCGCCTCTTGGTCGAACGGACGGCAATGGCCATCTTTTGATTGAATCATTCCATCTTGATAAATATAGCCGATATTTTCTGGAGAACTAACCGTCACACCTCCAGCCAGTGCTGCATCACATTCTTGATTCAATAATGCTTGACAGGCCATGCCAATGTTGACAAGTGAGGTCGAACAAGCTGTCTGCATCGTCACACTAGGCCCGTGTAGATTCAATTTATAAGAAAGTTGCGTACTAAAGAACTCACGATCATTTAACAGCATTGCGCTGAATTGCTCGGTTGCTTCCATTTGATGTGCAAAGCGTGTCAGCCATTCATGATTTGGGCTTGTTCCTGTATAAACTCCAATTTTCCCTGCCATTCTATCAGGGTCACAGCCAGCATCCTCCAGCGCTTCCCAAGCACATTCATGCAAGAGCCTGAATTGTGGATCCATTAGCTCTGCCTCTCTAGCAGAATAGTTGAAGAAATCTGCATCAAAACCTTCAATTTCTTGTAAACGTCCTTTTGCTCCAATGAAATTCGGATGCTGATAGACTGACGCATCCAGCCCTGCTTTCTTGAGTTCTTCTTCTGTGAAAAAGTGAATCATTTCTTCGCCATTCACAAGACGCTGCCAAAAGTCTTCTAGCGATGAAGCCCCTGGGAATCTTCCTGCCATTCCGACAATCGCAATATCTGAATTTTCCTGTGATGTATTTCTTTTTGGGAAAGAAGCTGGTGTTTGCTCACGTTCCGTTTGTTCTTTAAATAAGTATTCAGAAAGACTTGCAACTGTAGCAAATCGATACAATTGAACAGTGTCAATTTGTTGATCCAATCGCTCAGAGATTTTTGCTGCAAGCTGAGATATATCAAGTGATGTCGCACCAAATTCAAAAAATGGCGAGTCATCATCCATTTGATCAAATCCAAAATGAGTTTGAACAATGGTGTGAATATCTTTTTGTAAAGAGGCGAGTGAAGGAAAGTCACGCTTCACAGCCTTCGGCTTTTGTGGTTCAATAGCTGCCATCGTTTTTGTTTGTACAGAGAAATCTGTTTTATGAAATGGATAGCCTGGAAGCGGAATGCGCTGCCTATTCTTCTCCTCTGTTAAAGGAAAAGCTAAGTCGACCCCCATTTCCCAAAGAACACCTGCGACTTGCATCAGGTCTCCATCAAGTGGTTCGGTTGTTTTTTCTGCTCCCTTTTCAACCACAATTCCTTGTTTCTTTGAAAGATCAATCATCAAGGCTGGTGATTCTTGCTTGAACAAAGGCGATTTTACAGGCTGTTCTATATCAAGGAAACGCATTGCAGACGATGGATCGAAAGCAGTTAGTTCCTCCCCTGTCTGCGCAATGTAAACAGGCTGTTGGAGTGTCTTCTGAGGCAATGCAGCCAGCTTTTGATTGATCATCTGGTTGTCATGAAGGCGGTATACAATAGATGCCGCCTCTGTTAGCTCAAGCCCATCTGCTGCACATAAAGCTGTCCACACCCCGCTGCCCTCTCCAATCCATACGTCTGGTTCAATTCTAAGTGATCTTAGCTGGCTGGCAAAAGCCAATGTCATGATCAGCATAGCCACTTCTGCGTGACCGTTTTGTTTGAAATGGAACAGATCGTCTTTTTTAATAGGTATCACGGATTGGACGAGGCTCATTAAACGATCCACTTCTGTTTTAAATGAAAGATCTTTCTCATACAGCTTGATGTAATCACGTAATCCTGCTTCATGAAAACCAGTCAGCCTCATGTTTATCCGCTTATAAAGAAGACTTTCTCTGCCTGGCGTCTCTTCGTTTAGCACATGCAGCTGTTCTAATAATTCATCACGTGTGGAACAGACAAGCGTTTTTCGATATTTGAAGGCTTTTCTTCCCCTTTGTAAGGTATAAGCTGCTTGACCAAGTGAGAGTTCATGATGTGAGGAGACATATTCCTTCAAGTTTTTTGTCATGTTCTTCAAATCATGCGTTGATCTGGCTGACAGCACGATTAATTCTTTGGAGAAGGTCGTGCTGTTTGCTTCTCTCGGCTTTGCCTCTTCTAAGATGACATGGGCATTTGCTCCCCCTATACCAAAGGCACTGACTCCAGCTCTCCTTGGCAAATGAGACGTCTTCCACTCCTCTTTATCTGTTCCAACATAAAATGGCGTTTGATCAAATGGAATACGGTGATTCGGCTTCTCAAAGTGCGGCATTGGAGCAAATTGTCGATGATGCAGCATCATGACTGTTTTGATAAAACCAGCTACACCGCTGGCGGCATCTAAATGCCCAATATTGGCTTTGACTGACCCAAGTCGGCAAAAGCCTTTTTGCTCTGTTTGAAAAGCACGAGTAAGTGCCTCAATCTCAATCGGATCTCCAACAGGCGTACCTGTTCCATGTGCTTCGATATATGAAATTGTCTCTGGCTCTGTTTCGGCCATTTCTAAAGCAGATTCAATGACACTTGCCTGTCCACTGACACTAGGGGCTGTATAGCCGACTTTGTTGCTTCCATCATTGTTCGTTGCAGATCCTTTTACAACGGCATAAATAAAATCTCCGTCTTCTATCGCATCTTTTAACCGTTTTAGTGCAACAACGCCTGCACCTTCACCAAAAATGGTCCCTTTTGCTTTTTCATCAAACGGACGGCAATGTCCATCAGGGGAATAAATCATTCCTTCTTGGTATTGATATCCTGTGATCTGTGGCTGATGGAGTGTGACGCCCCCCGCTAGTGCAAGGTCACATTCGCCGCCGATTAATCCTTGGCAGGCCATATGGATAGCAACAAGCGACGTGGAGCAAGCCGTTTGCACTGATACACTTGGTCCTTTTAGATTTAATTTATAGGCAACCCGGGAAGCGAAGGACGGGTCATTGAGATGCATGATTTGAAACACATCTTCATTCTTTTCAAGAGACGACATATGCTGCCCCATCCACGATAAATTGCTAGATGCCCCGGCATAAAGGCCAATTAACCCTTCGTATTGCTCAGGCTCATAGCCAGCGTCCTCTAGCGCATGCCATGTGCATTCGTGCATCAATCGAATTTGCGGGTCCATAATGGATGCCTCTCGCGGAGAGTAGCCAAAAAAGTCTGCATCAAAAGAAGATGCATTCTCTAAATATGGCTTCGCCTTCACATAATCAGACCGTTTTAACAGCGTCTCATCTACACCCGCTGCCTTTAATTCTTCATCAGTGAAAAACGTAACGGATTCTTTCCCTTGCGATATATTTTCCCAAAACGATTGGACATTCGGTGCTCCGGGAAACGTACCTGCTAATCCTACGACTGCAATTTCAAATCCAGATTCGATCCATTGCTCTTGATCAGACATACGCTGCATTTCTCCCATCTATTTTCGTTTTAATCTCTGTTTACGTCGATTTTTCCCTTCTGCCATCGCCTGTTTTCGAAGATTGGTTGATTCAGTAACAGCTTGCTTTTCTTCCTTTACTCCATGAATCTTCTTTAGTTCTGCTGCCAATGCCGCGATGGTCGGATGGCTGTACATCATGACCACCGGAACCTCTATGCCATAAATTGATTTGATTTGACCGCTCATCTGCAATAAATCAAGGGATGTCGCACCCATTTCAAAGAAATTCTCATTCACATCCGGCTCATGAGGAAAAAAGGAGCTGAGTACATCACTTAAGGATGCTTCTAGACAATCATCTATGATCTGAGATATCTCTTGAGACGGCTCTTCTTCTTGCTGCAGAGAGGTTAAGCGTTGTTTCATTCTCTCGCCCATATCTTGAACGGATACAAGAATTTGCGGATAATCTAGACACAGCACTTCCTGGACGGCCCTTATTCCTTGTTCTGGTGAAATTCCATCCTGTTCCTCGAGCGCCATCATGTCATTGACTTTGGCCGCTAATGCCGACTCGTGTGCCATGCCGACTTTCTCCCACCGATCCCAATTTAAGGAGATAACCGGCTTCCCTTCCTGCCTTTTGGCATGAGCAAAGCTGTCCAGAAAAGCATTTGAAGCTGCATAAGCCACTTGTCCAGCCGCTCCAAGAAAGGAAACAAGAGAGGAACAAAGTAAAAAGAAGTCGAGCGTTTCATCCTTGAGGGCTTCATTCAGCACATAGGTTCCATTGATTTTTGCCTGACACATACGAATTTCATCGTCTGCTGTTCTTGCTTGAATGATTTTCCCATCTGCCTCTCCTGCCGCGTGAATGACACCATGCAAATGACCAAATGCCGTATGAGCCAGCTGAACCGCTTGCTGCACAGCATCTTTATCTGACACATCACCTTGTACAGCTTGTACATCAGCTCCTAACTCTTCAAGAGTCATCAGCTTTTTCACGATCTCAGCTTCTTTCCCATTCGCATCACGCAGCTCATGCCAGGCAGCGCGTTCACGTATTTGCGAACGGCTCATGATCACAAGTTTTACTTGATACGTTTCTGCTAAATGTTGAGCTAGTGTGAAGCCAATACCGCCAATACCGCCAGTAATGAGATAAACGCCACTAGACCTGAAAGGCTGCTTGGACGATCCCTCTTTTCTTAAAGGTGTTCTCGAAGCTTTTCGAATCCATCTGCTGTTCACGCGATACGCAACGACTGCTTCTTGATCGTGCATTGCGATCTCGTATGAAAGGAATAGCGGCCAATTCGCCTTTGTATCCTCACATACATCAATATGCTGACACTCAATATGCTGATATTCTTGAGGAATGGTCAAAGCTAGCCCTGTAAATGTTGCTTGAAGTGGATTGACCTTCTCCATGCCGATCACATCATGTGCTTGGCTTGTCACAAGGTGAAGACGTATGCTTGTGTTATGATACTGACTGATTAGTCTGACGAGATCGAGCACAGATAAGTAGTTTGGCTGATCATCGGTATCTTTCGTCAGTTCATCATGCATCCAGATGATCTCTTCAGGTATAAATCCAGCTTGCTGCAATTCAGCCATAACCCACTCTAAGTGTGACAGCATATAAACGTCAGCCTTCAGCAAATGGTCATTTTCTTTCATCGTATGATCACTTTGACATACGCTGATCACTTCTGCATGCCGTTCTTTCAAATAGGCGCCAATATGACCATTTTTTTCAAATACCAAGATGCGTTTTCCTTGATGATGTTGCTCCTTTAGTACAGGTGAAGAGCGCTCCCATACCGGAATGTAAAACCAGTCTTGAAAATCAGCTGATCGTTTCTCCATCTTTTCTGGCGTTAAAGCAGTCATCAACTGATCTGCTTTAAACTGCGGTGAAGGGAATATTTGATGCTCAAATGGATACGTTGGCAGTGAAACTCGATATGGGGCCTTTACTTTTCTGACAGCGCTCCAGTTTAGCTCCACTCCGTAACTCCACAGTTTCCCTATGGCCTTTTCCATATATTCATCATCAGCTGCTTGTTCTTTTGGATGTCTCACCAATGAAACAGCTGCTGCTTTGTTCACATCATAGTGATCATGGCGTCTCACGAATTGAGTTAACGTATGACCTGGCCCCACTTCAATGAAAACCATCTCTCCGAGTCCAAGTAATGTCTCTAATCCTTGACTAAATAAAACAGGCTGCCTGATATGAGATGCCCAGTAATCAGGTGATGCGGCTTGTTCATTCGTTAACCAGCTCCCTGTCACATTCGAAAGGATCGGTACCTCTCCCTGCTGATAGGTGATCTCTGAGAGAACGTTCTTCAACTGTTCGGACGCTTCGGCCATCATACTCGTATGAAAGGCGTGAGAGGTTTTCAATATTTGGACAGAAGCTCCTCTTTTTTCAACTTGTTCGATATATACCTGTAACCGATCTGACGGACCGGAAACAACGGATAATTGTGAGCTATTCACAGCAGAAAGCTCGACACCTTCTGGAAGATCATGTTTAATCTCTTCGGCAGGGAGTGACACACCGGCCATTTCACCTGGAGGCATTTTTTGCATCAAACTGCCTCTTTTTAAAACGATACGGATTGCATCTTCAAGATGGATCATACCAGCCACACAGGCAGCCGTGATTTCTCCAATACTATGACCAATGAAATAATGCGGACGTATGCCTAGTCCCATCAGCTTCGACGCAAGCGCGTACTCAAAACTAAACAAGATGATTTGTGTATATGACGTTTGCTGCATGAGTTGTTCAGCTTCTATAAACTCTTCTTCGGTTGTTGGATATAACACGTTCTCGATCTCAACACCTGATAAGGATAAAATGATGGCAAAACATTTCTGAAGCGTTTGTTTAAATACAGGGTCTTTCTCATATAAATCCTTGCCCATATTCACATACTGAGCACCTTGTCCAGAGAACATCCAAACGACCGCAGGCTGTTGAAAGGCCTTTTGCGGCTGGCCGGCTGACTGGAATGTGCGGTCAGGACCTGCAAGAAAAGCTTGGCGATAAGGAAAATGTTTTCGTCCCTCTTGCAGCGTAAATGCTGCATCGGATAGTGAGACGCTCGTTTGTTCTGTTAAATAAGATGTGATTTGTTCAGCAGACTTTTGTACCGCTTGCTTCGATCTTGCCGAAATCACCATTAGTTCATGACCTCTGTCTGCTGACGGCTTATCGGCGGCGGGTGCCTCTTCCATGATCAAGTGTACATTCGTTCCGCCCACTCCAAATGAGCTGACACCGGCACGCAGTGGGGTCTCTGATTTCTTCCATGGTACAGGTGTTGTATTCACATAAAATGGGCTTGATTCAAAATCAATTTTCGGATTAGGTTTTTTATAATGAAGGCTTGGCGGCAGCATCTGATGGTACAGACTAAGTGTTGTTTTGATAAAACCTGCAATCCCTGCGGCTGAGTCAAGATGACCAATATTGGTTTTCACAGACCCAATCGCACAAAACTGTTTTTTATCTGTTTGAAAGGCTTGCTTCAGCGACTCAATTTCAACCGGATCTCCAAGAGTCGTCCCTGTGCCATGTGCTTCAATATAAGAAATACTCTCAGCTTCTACACGACTGATGTTGAGCGCCTTTTTAATCACTTCGCTTTGTCCTTCTATGCTTGGCGCTGTGTAGCCAACCTTCCGCCCACCGTCATTGTTATAGGCTGACCCTTTAATCACGCCATAGATATGGTCCTTATCTTTTAGTGCCTGCTTTAATGATTTGAGCACAACAACTCCACAGCCCTCACCGCCAACGGTTCCTTCCGCCTGTTCATCAAAAGCCCGGCAGTGCCCATCCGGCGACATGATCATGCCCTCTTGATACATGTATCCTTTTTTGTGAGGGGTCGTAATGGTGACGCCGCCTGCGAGTGCCATTTTACATTCTCCAGTAATCAGGGCACGCGCCGCCATATGAATTGCAGTCAAAGAGGAAGAACAAGCTGTATCAATAGCTACGCTCGGTCCCTTCAAATTCAATTTGTAGGATACCTTTGTGTTCATGAAATCTTTATCCGTTAATTGAACAGCCGCAAATTGTTCTGATGAGTGATTGGATCTCATCAGCATGGAAGCAGCTTGCCAGTATAAATTAGCAGAAGCAGCTCCAAATAAACCGATCGGCTCCTGATACGTTTCAGGGTTATAGCCTGCATCTTCTAGGGATTCCCATGCGACCTCATGAAACATGCGGATTTGCGGGTCCATTACTTCTGCTTCACGCTGTGAATAACCAAAGAAATCTGCATCAAAGTGATCATGCTGATCGACTGCTCCTTTGGCACGAACATATTGATTATGATCTAATGCTTCTTGTTCAACTCCTGCCTCAAGCAGCTCTTCTTTAGAAAAGAACGTAATGGACTCTCTCCCATTTGCAAGGTTGTCCCAGAAGTGATGAATATTTTTCGCTCCCGGAAAACGGCATGCCATCCCAACCACTGCAACCTCTAATCCTGTGAACTTACTCATCTATCATCCCGCCTAACAGTTGTGCGGCACTTTCTAAGTCATCCGCTTCATTTTCTCCATCATCCTCTGTTTGTTGCTCTTGCCCTGATGCTTTGTGTTTTAATTGAGCAGCTATTTGTGAAACCGTTGTATATTGGAACAGCTCCATCACAGTCAGCTCCTGCTGAAATTCCTCTTTCACTCTATTGGACAGCTCAACGATATTAAAAGAGTTCCCGCCTAAATCAAAAAACGGTTCATCTATACGAATCTGCGAAGCAGGGACTTGTAATATAGACGCGAAAATACGAACAAGCTTCTGCTCTGTTTCATTGTGAACCTGAATGGTTACCGGCTCTGATTTGCCTTCTAACTGATCTTCTGGATTCGGCAGTGCTTGAATATCCAATTTCCCTGATAGATTCAGAGGAAATTGCTCTACTTGAATGACATGCCTCGGCACCATATAACCTGGTAATCTTTCACTTAAAGATTGTCGAAGTGCGCGCTGATCTATCACTTGTTTTGCCATGATATATGCGCAAATATATTGGTCCTGTTCCTTCGTTTCCTTAGGAATGACAATGACATCTTGGACCAGTCCTTGTATGTTTGGATCATCAAGAAGGGCTCTGCGGATTTCCTCGAGCTCAATTCGATATCCTCTGATTTTCACTTGGCCGTCGTTTCTTTTAGCAAATTCTAATAAACCATCAAACCGCCATCTTGCAAGGTCTCCCGTACCGTATAACATCCCGCTGCTCAGCTCTGTGTTTTTGATAAACTTCTCCTTGTTGAGATCAGGATGATTGATGTACCCACGGCCTACACCAGCACCTGCTATATACAATTCGCCAAAAACACCAATCGGCACCGGCTCACCTTGCTTGTCACATATGAAAATATGCTCATTTGGCATCGGCTGCCCAATAGGGATGACTTGCTCATCCCAGTCATGAGGAATCAAAAAGGATGACGACTGAACCGTACATTCAGTAGGCCCATATGCATTAATCATCATGAGTTTTTCACCTGATACATGCTGTAAAAATTGATCCATCAGCTCTTTTGTGAACACTTCTCCGCCCACCAGCAGCATGTTCAAAGCAGGCAAGTCTTGTTTCGATTGCGCTGCTGCCTTGTTCATCAGCTTTAAATGAGAGGGGGTCACATCTGACAGTTGAATGTGGTTGTCTCGATAAAATGACCATAACGCATGCCCATCCATACGGACTTCATCTTTGGCAATATGCAGCGTATGCCCTAGCAGCAATGCCGGGAACAAGGTTTGAACAGATGCATCAAAAATATGAGAAGCGAGCATCCCTACTTGCAAATCATCAGGGAGTAGATCAAAAAAGCGTGTTTTCATTCCGTATACCAAATTAATGACATGACGATGTTCAATAACGACCCCTTTTGGATGCCCAGTCGTACCCGATGTATACAAGACATACGCCATGTCCGAAGGCGAAATAGACCAAGTGAGATTCTCTGTAATGGGGGATTCTTGAAGCATGTCTTGAATAACATGAACCTCGACATCCAAACCTTCGTGTCCGTCTTCGTCCGATACTATGGCTGTAGCGCCGCTGTTTTTGAGCATATACCGAATTCTTTCAATCGGCAGATGGACATCAATCGGTAAGTAAGCATAGCCAGCCTTTAAAATGCCAAGAATGGCAATGACCAGTTCAGCAGACCGATTCATTCTGAGACCAACTGGGGTCTCACGTGTCATCTGACTTTGAGACAGTCTAAGCGCAATGCGATCCGATAAATCATCAACCTCTTCATATGTATAGGAGGTGGTGCCAAACACAACGGCCGTTCGTGCTGAATGCAATTGGACTTGCTGTTGAAATAATGACACAATATCACGATCCACTGGATAAGCGAGCGACTCACCTTGAAACGAATCAAACAGCTGACTTTTCTCGATATCAGATAAAAATGAGTGTGTGCTCATCGCTTGTTCAGGCGTTATAAGAAATTGCTCCGTGAGTGTCATGAAATGTCTAGAGAACTGCTCCATCATTTGATCGTCATAAATGGAAGCATCCCAGTGAACTTCAGCATGAAGGTGATCTTGTTCTTTCTTCCAAACAATGAGCACATCCGCGTGCAGCTGTTCTCGGTCCGTATGCCCATGCAATGTCTCAAACGCACATGCCAGATTGACACGCTTCTTGTCATCTCCTACTGAATGCCAAAGCTCATCCATTAAAATATGAACAGGATAGTTTTGATGACGCACTGCCTCCTGAAACGATTGTTTCACTGCGTCTAACCCTGCGCTAAAGCTCATATGAGGATCAATCTCTGCCTTAAGCGGCAACATATGATTAATGGTGGATTGATTGGCGGACTGTTCCATTGTAGGAACAGTCACCATCAACTCAGTTTTTCCGCTATAACGCTGAAGCAAGCCAAAAGCGGCTGTGGTCAGCACGATAAACAAGCGCAAATCAGAATCTCCACATAATTGCTTTAACGAATGGTTTACAGCCATCGGGAAGGACGAATGAAGCGATCGGTTCATAGCAGCAGGCTTGGCTTGTGAAACCGTATGAGGAATGCGGCCATCCAGCTGAACATCTGATAAAATAGATGTCCAGTAGGCTCTTTCCCTCACCCTTTCCTTCGCCGCTGCTTTCAGTTGAAAATCATCATGTTCAATCACTCTTCCATTCACCTCTTTACTTATATTTTTAAGTCATCTAATTCGAAAAGAGATACGTCGTCTAATTGCTTGAATGAAGAAGTCAGTTCAATTTCCTCTATTCTCACCGCATCTACTGAAACAGCCCGCATGATGTCTTTCAGCAAACCTGCAATCCGCTCTATGGTTTCCTCTGTGAAAAGCTCAGTATTATATTCAATCGTTGAAGAAAGACCGTCTTCCTGTTCATACGCAATCCAGAGTAAATCAAATCGCGACGTTCCTGTCTCGTACGGATAATCACTAAAGGTTAAACCGCCAACTTTCAGTTCTGGCTGATTCATATTTTGCAAGGCGAACACAGCATCAAACAATAGATTCCGGCTGACACTCCGGCTCAGCTGGAGGTCTTGCACCATTTGTTCATATTGATATTCTTGATGACCGAAATCATCGATCACATGCGCCTTTACATCCTGAAGGAATTGCTGATAAGTCAGCTCTGCTTTAGGATATAAACGAAGTGGCAGCATATTGACAAAGATACCAATGACTTGCTGCAGCTCCTCTTGTTTTCTACCTGCTACCGGAACCCCAACCGTGATATCTGATTGTCCGCTTAATTTATGAAGCAAAATCTGATACAGACTTAACAGACCCATAAACAATGTTGCGTCTTCCTTTAAAATCACCTGCTTAAACGCGTTCAGCTCCGCTTCTTCTATACGGAACGTATAATGTCCGCCGCGGAATTGTCTCACCTCTGGCCGATCGAAATCTGTTGGCAGATCAAGCAGCGGGGCACCTTCTAACCGGTTTTTCCAGTAATCACTCGATTCTTTCAATGCTTCAGACGCAAGTATGTCATTTTGCCATTCTGAAAAATCTTTATATTGCAAAGCGAGAGGCTCAAGCGTCCTGCCGTCGTATAACTGCATAAAGTCGTTGACCAAAATATCTTGAGAAAGACCATCCGAGATAATGTGATGCATGTCCAGCATGAGCACAAATTCCTCTTCTGCCAGCTTCATCACACCAACTCTCATCAATGGAGCCTCACTTAACGTAAAGGCAGTCAAAAATTGTTCAATCACTTGTTTTTGATCTTCCTCAGATCCTTGTGTCGATCCCTCTGTGAGGTCAAACAACGTGACTGCAAATGGTACCTCTTCTTCAATCTTTTGATAAGGGACACCATTCTCTAGTACAAACGCTGTCCGCAAACTTTCGTGTCTCTTTATAAGCTGCTGAAATGCCCATTCCAACCTGTTGATATCGAGCCTTCCTTTAATTCGTCCTGCTTTAAATTCGTTGTATCCTGTGCTGCTTACATCCATTTGCTGCATGAGATACAACCGTTTTTGCGCAGACGACAGAGGATAATGCTCCTTCATTTCGGCTTTTTCAATCGCATGATAAGCAGCAGTGTCTGCTTGGTCGATGTATTCTGCCATTAATCGGATCGTTGGTATTTGGAAGAATTGTGGAAGCGTCAGCTCTACACTGAATGCGCGATGAATGATGCCAATGAAAGTAATCGCCTTTAGAGAATCTCCACCCATTTCAAAGAAATGATCATCTATGCCAATTTCATCAATTTTAAAGAAAGCTTGCCAATGCTGACTTAATTCCTTCTCTAGCTCCGTTTCAGGTGCAACATAATTCGTTGACAGCGCTGGCCGAGAATATAAGTTTCCATCTTGTGCATGCTCTCCGGCACTCTCTTCCTCACGGGATAAACGGTCTACATATCGGTGAATTCGATCATGTAAAGACGTTGTTGAAATAACCATTTGTTCCACTTGATCCAGTGAAAGCAATCGTTCAAAGATCCTTCTTCCTTCTTTTTCTGTAATTAACGTTTCGGTGACATCATCTCCGATAGGGAGATCAAGCTGCTTCCCCTGCTCAAATTCCCAGCCGTCAAAGCTAATGACAGACCACTGCATTTCTGAACGAAGATTTCGTTCATACACGTACGCATCGATGAAATGATTCACAGCTGTATAGGCTGTGAAACCGAGTCCGCCTAAGATCGGTGACAAAGATGACAGTACAAAACAGAAATCAAGTGATCGGTCACCTAAGGCGGCATCAAGATGAAGTACACCATTCATCTTCGCTTCAAAGTGGGATTCTGAGAATGTGACATCTGTTTGCTCCATCACTCTGAAGGATTGATCACCCGTCACTCCAGCTGCATAGATCACACCGTCAATCTGTCCGTAGGCCGCATCCACCGTGTTGATCAATTGCTGGATATCTTCCCTGTGGCGAACATCTACTTTCTTTATGAGAACTTCTGCACCAGCCTCTTCAAGTGCCATTACCTTTTGTATTTTTTTCTTAGTTGGATCCTGTTCATCGTGCGTAGCAAGCCACTCTTGCCACTTGCTTCTATCAGGCAGTCCAGACCTGCTCGTTAAGATCAACGTTCCCTTCGTTTGCTCGGTCAAAGACTGTGCAATATTCAATCCAATAAACCCAAGACCGCCAATTAAAATGTATACACCATCTTTTTTAGCCAACTGAGTATGTCCTGTTTCGGGAACTATAGCTTTGGCATACTTTTTCACATATCGCTTATTTCTTCGATAGACCGTGAGAAGCTGTCCAGATGTTCGATCTAACTCATCGCTAATTTGTTTCAGCAACCTCTTTTCCTGCACCCCATTTGCCACCGGGCGATCGACATCAAGAATGCGGTAACGCAAGTTCGGTGTTTCTTGTGAAATAACCATGGCAGGTCCAAGATGGATTGCTTTTTCAGGATAAAGGATAGACTCACCGCCAACGGCATACGTCAATGAGGAAAGAACTGTAATGGATACTTTTTGGTCCAAAACAGATTTTTTCAAAGCCTGTCCGATATAAAGCAAGGAGTAATAAGCATCTTGCTGCGTTTGTTTCACCCATTCTTCTTCCGATTGAGACGGCTGTCGTTCTGAAAGCCCCCATAGATGACAAACTTCTGACACGTTGATTTGGTCATCTGCCAGATTTGATATGAGCTTTTCATAATCAGATGGCTTATGTGACCGAATGGTGTAGCTTTTTTCATCATGCTTCGTAAATTCATTTCCTTTCTGAACCACTACGAACTTGTTCCGTTTCGTCAGAAGCTCGGCTGCAACCTTCTCTCCGAAGGCAGATGAATCCGCAAACAAAAGCAAGGCTCCAAAAGAGGAATCATCTGATGACACATAAGGGGAAAGGTCCGCCTCCCAATAAGGGGTATAGAACCATTCATCCATTTGCTCCTTTCGTCCAGACTGCTTAGGTTTATCGCGTTTTACACGGTCTGATGCATCATACCAATAGGAGGTTTGATCAAACGCATACGTTGGCAGCGGCATTTTCTGCGGCTGACGGTTTAGATGGAACCTGTTCCAGTCGATGGTTATTCCGTGTGTCCAGAGACGTCCAATCTGCCCAAGTAAAAATTCAGTATCCGTCACATCTTGTTTTGCATGTCTGAGCACATGACATACATGCTGATTCATGCCGTTCAGTGACCGGTTGACCATCACGCTTAAATCTTGACCTGGTCCAATCTCAATTAATTGAATATTGTCCTGCTGTAAAATATTTGTGATGCCTTCAGCAAAACGAACCGTATCGGTCATATGCCTTTTCCAATAGGACATATCCTGAGCACTCGCACTTGTCATCCAATCTCCTGTCAAATTCGAAATGAATGGAATACGTAGCTGCTTGGCTTTAATATCCTTTAATTTTTCACCAAATTGCTCCGCTGCTTCCTTCATGACATGTGAGTGAGCAGCAATGGTTCCACCTAATCGCATACACATCAATCTGTTATTCTTCAGCTCTTGTTCAAATTCACTTATCGCTGCTTCAAGACCTGACACGATACATGAGGAATCATTGACAACAGCGAGAGAAATATCTTTTGGAAGCATCGGTTTTAACTCTGCTTCAGGTAATGGAACACTCATCATGATGCCAGCTGGCGACGACTGCATCGCATTCGCCCGGCAGGCGACCATCGACATCGCTTCCTTTAAGCTGAAAAGGCCTGATATAGCGGCTGCCGTTAATTCGCCAAAGCTATAGCCGATCATTGCATCAGGACGAATCCCCCATTCAATGAAGAGCATGGAAAGGGCATATTCAATGGCAAAAATGGCTGGCTGTGCATATTGAGTGCTTGCCAATTTTTCGCGTGCCTTTTCTGTTTCAGCCGCTAATGGATAAAGAATGCGGGCAAGACTTTGCCCTGTTGCTTCTTCATATGCTTGAAAACAAGCATCCATTTGCTTCTTAAAGTAAGGCTCCTCCCGGTACAAATCTAATCCCATATTGAGGTATTGATTGCCTTGTCCAGAAAACATAAAAATAATCTTTTGTTTCTCCACATGTGAATGCATGAGCTTCCCAATACCCTTGCCTTGCTTTTCTGTTAATACACGCAATGCATCTTCTCTGCTGGCCGCAACAAAGGCTTGACGGAATCCAAAGGACTGCCTGCCTGTTTGCAAGGTATAAGCTGCGTCTGCCAAATTGAGAGAAGGCGTGTTTTCCAACTGATTCACAAGGTTGTCTTTCATTCGTTCCAAACTCGTTTTGCTCTTTGCTGAAAGGACAAGCAGCTCAGCCGAACGAGGCATTTGCTGACGATCTCTTTGCGGCGCTTCTTCTAATATGACATGCGCATTGGTTCCGCCCATTCCAAATGAGCTCACACCAGCCCTCCGCAAATGTGATACTGGCTGCTTCCAGTCGGTCAGCTCAGTGTTTACAAAGAAAGGACTATGCTCAAATGCAATGTTTTCATTGGCTTTTTTGAAGTGAAGACTAGGCACAAATGTGTGATGCTGAAGAGAAAGCACAGCTTTAATCAAGCCAGCTGCCCCTGCCGCTGCATCCAAATGACCAATATTTGATTTCACAGACCCAATGCGGCAAAATTGTTTTTTCTCTGTGTCGAAAGCTTTTGTGAGCGCCTCTATTTCAATCGGATCTCCAAGTGACGTTCCAGTTCCGTGTGTTTCTATATATTCAATCGTATCTGGTGAAACATCTGCTTGATGTAAGGCATCCTGGATGACCCTTGTCTGACCTTCAACACTTGGAGCATTGAAGCCAACCTTTTGATCACCATCATTGTTGATGGCAGAGCCCTTAATGACAGCATAAATATGGTCACCATCTTCTATGGCTTCACTAAGTGCTTTTAAAGCAACAAGACCCACACCATCTCCGCCAACAGTTCCATCTGCTTGATCGTCAAAGGCACGACAATGACCATCGCTTGATTTCACCATGTTCTGCTGATAAATGTAGCCTGATTTCACTGGGTGTAAAATCGACACGCCTCCCGCAAGCGCTACATCTGAATCACCATTTGCAATGGATTGACAGGCCAAATGCAAGGCGACCAAAGAAGTCGAACAAGCGGTTTGCAATGTGAGCGCTGGTCCTTTCAAATTCAATTTATGGGCAATTCTTGTACTCACGGTATACGTATCATTGAGCGAGCCCACTTCAAACAGCTCTGACATGCTGCTATCAAGCGAAGATGCAAAACGCTGAATCCATTGAAAGTTGGATGTGGACCCAGTAAACAAACCGACCTTACCTTGATAATCTTCCTGCACATACCCCGCATCTTCCAGCGCCTTATAGGCGTACTCATGCAGCAGCCGTATTTGAGGATCCATCATTTCTGCCTGACCTGGTGAATAGCCGAAGAAGGATGCATCAAATAAATCAGGTCCATCAATCACACCTTTTGCTCTTACATAATCGGAACGCTCAAAGGTTTGGCGGTCAATTCCAGCCTCTAGCAATTCTTCATCGGAAAAGAATGAAATCGATTCTTCTCCATTCTTCAAATTTCGCCAAAATGTCTCAACATTTTCTGCACCAGGGAATTTACCTGCCATTCCAATAATCGCAATCGGCTCGTTGGCTTTTCTTTTCTTTTGGTTCGCAGGCTGTGTGCCAGATCCCTTCTGCTCTGTTGCACCGCTTAAATATGCAGCTAGCTCTCTAATCGTTGGACGGCGGAACATTTCGACCATTGGAATGCTTTGATTCAATTGCTTAGCGAGCTGTTGATTGACATGAATCAGGTTTAGAGAATGCCCGCCAATGTCAAAGAATTTGTCATGAACACTTACCTCATCTAAGCCGAGGACTTTTTTCCAGATGTCTTGAATAACTTTCTCAGTATCAGAAAGATTGTCAGAGCCCGCCTGCTTTTTCATTTGTTGCCCCTGTTTCAAAGCAGGTAAAGCCCGTTTATCTAATTTGCCGTTGGCAGTCAGCGGCATATCATCCAATTGAACAAAGTGAGTTGGAATCATATAATCTGGCAGCTGATCGGCTAGTGCTTGTTTCATTGCAGCTTGATCGAGTATGGCTGTCGTGACAACATATGCGGCTAAACATGGTGTACCAGAAACATCTGGCTTTACAGCAACAGCTGCTGCTTTGACCCCTGGCTGTTCATTCAGCCAAAATTCAATCTCACCTGTTTCAATACGATAGCCTCTCAGCTTCACTTGATCATCATTTCGGCCTAAAAACTGAATGAGCCCATTAGGCAGAATGCGGGCTGCATCACCTGTTTTATAAATTTTTTCACCTGGCTGGAAAGGATGATCGACAAACCGCTCTTCGGTCAGCTCTGGGCGATTCAAATACCCTTTTGCAACACCTTTCCCCCCAATATATAATTCACCGATGGTTCCTTCCGGCATAAGATTCATATGTCTGTCAAAAAGAAGAATATCTGTATGCTGTGCAGGTTTTCCAATCGGTACATACACGTCTTGATCAAGGTCCTGGTCATATCGATGAATCATGCAGCCAACCACTGTTTCAGTTGGTCCATATTCATTCACAATTTCTATAGGCTGCGGGAATGACTGCTGAATGGATTTCGCTAAAGATGTTTCCAGCTGTTCTCCGCCTAAAATAAAACATTTCATTTGGCTTTCTGGGAAAGACAGGTGCTTAATAAACTGTAAATGAGATGGTGTCAGTTTCATCACATGTACGCGATTATCTTTTATGATATCTTCGACAAGCAGCTGCCGGTTTTCATGGTGATAAATCATGATGGTATTTCCTGAAATGAGCGGTGTGAAAATAGAAGTAACTGTCAGGTCAAATGACAATGATGTGTACAAAGCAAAATGCCTTGTTTCTCCTCGAACATATACTTGTTTCGCCCAATCAATATAGTTGGCTAAACCAAGATGATGAATGAGTACACCTTTAGGTCTTCCTGTCGTTCCTGATGTATAAATGCAGTAGGCTGTTTGGTCTGAGGTGATGGCTTCTGCCAAGTTATCTGATGATCCGGTATATAGATCCGGCTGTGTGATATCAATTTTTTCTCCGTTATAGGCATAGGTGAGTCCTTTAATCGGATGAGTTAGGAGCCATTCTACTCCGCTGTCTTCTAGTAAATACTCTATTCGTTCCTGCGGGTATTCAGGATCAATTGGCACGTAAGCCCCGCCAGCTTTTAAAATAGCTAAGCATGCTATCACCATTTCAATGGAATGCTCTGCTAAAATGCCGACACGCTGCTCCTGTTTGACCCCTTTATTTTGTAAATAGCGTGCGAGCTGATTCACTCTCTTGTTGAGTTGTTCATATGTAACCGTCGTACCGCCAAACTCAACTGCGGCTGCCGTTGGCGTTCGCTCCACTTGCTCTTCAAATAGGTCAATCACCGTTGGTTCATTGATAGACGTTGCCCCGCCATATTGCTGAAAAACTGTTAACTGCTTTTCTATCTCTTCTTCTGATAGCAGCTGTAACTGAGCAGCAGATTTTTGTGGGTGAGCACAAGCATCAGACAGGAGATGAAGAAAATGCTGACACCACTTTTCAATTTGTTCAGCAGAAAAGCTGACGGGGTTATACACCAATGAAAAATGCAGCTGTTCATCAAACGCCTGTACACTAAGCGTGAGATCGAATTCCGTCTGTTCTTTCATCTCAAATCTGCGAATACGCACAGGCTGATCGCTTTTCGTGAGCATTCGATCTAGTGGATAGTTTTCAATGACGACGATTGAATCAAATAATGATTGCTCTGCCGTCATTCCTGCATATTTCTTTAAGTCGGATAGCGGAGTATGTTCATATTCATTTCTCACTGCGATTTCCCGGCTCACTTCCTGCATCTGTTCAACAATCGGCCGATCCTGTTCGAATGAGACACGCAGCGGTAATGTGTTAATAAATAAACCTGTCATCTTTTCAATTTGAGGAACATCCGCATTTCTTCCTGATACTGTTGTTCCAAAGACAATATCATCTTGGTTGGCGTACTTAGATAGCAAAACTCCCCACAGCGTATACATGACAGATGCCAATGTCACATCATGTTGATTCGTGAATTTGCTCAGCCTCTCCGCAATGGAAGCATCCACTTGATGTTCATATTGATGAAAAGCACCTGAATCTTCATATGCGCCGCCTGACTTTGGAAGCAGTTCTGCATAACTCCAGCCATCGAAAACATTTTTCCAGTAGACAGCTTGCGCTTCTGTCTGTTGAAGATTTTGCTGCTGCCATTTAACAAATGATTGATAGGACGGTCTTTTTTCAAGAAGAGGTTGGTCTTCATTTGATAAGCGCTCATATGCACTCATCCAATCACTTAATACAATCCCAAGACTCCACCCGTCCAATAAAATGTGATGAAAGCTAATGAGAACCCAGCTGACTTCTTCATTTACTTCACATAATGTCAAGCGAAATGGAACTTCCTGTAGATCAAATCGTTCCTCTCGATCCTGTGCTGTTATTTCCTCTTTCAGCAAATGAAGAGGCTCCTCAGCTTGGGTCAAATCACGGTATCGAATGTCAGGCTGATGCTGCTTCAGCACAATTTGTACTGGCCTTGCGAGTTCCTGCCATCTAAACAATGTTCTAAGCATTTCATGCTGTTTGGTGACATGCATCCATGAATGTGCAAAGAGATCTCGATCAACCGGCCCGTCTATTTGGATCAGCAGTTGTTCAAAATAAGCCGTTCCGTCCGGTTGCATTAAATGATGAAAAAGCAGTCCTTCTTGGATCGTAGTGATACCTAACATATTTTCAATGTTCTGTTTATCCAGCTTTTTCGGCTGTAATGCCATGGGATCATCTCCTTTCTCTCTAAGAATGTTTCACGAAATAATGGCGTAAACCATAGTTAGCAATGACCTGCTGCTGAATTTGCGAAGTCCCTTCAATAATTTCAAGTACCTTCGCTTCACGATATAATCTTGAAGCTGAGTTTTCCCGGCTAAATCCACTCCCACCATGGATTTGGACATTTGTATTTGTAATGTCGACAGCAATTTTGGAGGTAAAATATTTTGCAATGGATGTTTCTGTGATCGCATCAGGATGATTCGCTTCTCGCATTTCTCCAGCCTTTAGGCATAAAGCTCTCGCTGCATGGAGCTGAGTGACTGCATCTCCGATCATTCCTTTGATCATTTGATGCTTGTACAGTTTTTCATTAAACTGAGTTCTTTTACGTGAATACGTAACGAGAGAATCAACGGCTTCTTGTGCAATGGCAAGCCCTGCCCAGGCAACACTGTATCGTCCATGGTCTAAAGCTAGAGACACTACGTGGTTAAAACCGCCCCCAACTGGCCCTAAGACACAGTCTTCGTGTACCTGCACATGATCAAGAGTGATTTCTGCTAAATAAGACGCTCGATTTGCCATCATTCCAGTAATTCTCTCAATCTCTACACCCGTCTGATCTCGATCGACAAGGAATGCCGTGACTTGTTCGCCGTCTCGTGCAATCACAATAAAGAAATCTGCAATCGCTCCGAAGGAAATCCACTTTTTCTTCCCATTTAATACATAGGACTGTCCTTTTTTTTGATAGCTAGTTTCAACATGATTGGCATCTGAGCCAATATTCGGCTCTGACAAAGCAAAGGCACCGATTTTTTCCCCTTTAGCTAATTCAACGAGCCAGCCTTGTTTTTGGTCTTCTGTTCCATAACGAAGGATGGCTTCCCCTACGAGTGAATTCACTGTTAATAATGTCCGTACGTTACAGCAAGCTTTCCCCACTTGTTCCGTGAACTGTCCATATGCAATCGGATCAAGCCCCAATCCTTGATAGGCGGATGGGATACCTGCCGCCAAATAGCCTCTTTTCGCCATATCTCGAATCAGCGACTCCGGCAAATGTTCTGTCTCATCGAATTCATTGGCAAATGGACGGATATGTTCATTGCAAAATTGTCGTATTTCTTCAATAGCATCGATTGTTTGTTCAGCTGTTTTCATGAAGAGCCGCCCCCTGTTGTTTTTTCTCAATTAAGGCGACAATACGGTTGACCGTACTAAAATTAGCAATGTCGAGGTCTTCATTGTCTAATTGGAAGTGAAAGTCATGTTCAATATAGTTCACTAGTTTCATCGCAAATAGTGAATTGACAAAGCCTTGTTCAAAAATATGATCATCATTTCCAAGCTCCATTTCCTCATCAAATACCACTAGGTTTTGCTCGATATATGCTCTTACTTGTTCGTGTAGGTTCATCATTCAATCTCCTCGCTTTTCGCTTTTTTATTTGGCAGGGTCCTTCTGCTTTATCTCAATGTTGACATCTACGTATTCTGGGAAAGGCTGAATCATGCTTAAATCGTTTTCGAACAAAATATAGCCATCTTCCCCATTCTCGATTTCTTTGAAATTCGCAAACTTATAAGTGATATACATCATGCGGTTTCGATCGGTTTGTTTAAAATCAGCTACAAGCCGTTTTCCTCTCTTTTTCGCCTCTTGCAAAATCGTTGTCAGTAAAATGGTCCCGACTCCACGTGACATAACACGGCAAGACATAAGCAGTAGTTTGACATGCCATGTATCACCTGTTTCTTCTATTAAAGAGAGTCCTATTTTTCCATATGAACCGAATTTATCTTCAAGTTCACAGACGAGAAGCAAGTGATTGTCTGATTGACGGAAATAATCAAGCTCTGCATAATCGTAGGTTTTCCCGCTTGCATTTAATTGATTGGTTCGAACGGTAAGTTCTTCGGCTCGCTGGAGATCTTGTTCTCCTGCTTCTGATATAACGAATTTCATATTTAAAGAGGCCAAAAATTTTTCAGGCGGCCCTTCATATTTCTCTTCTTCCTGCTGCCTTTGATCTGCTTCCATGTACATTTCTCTGCGCCGTTTTGCATCCTCTGTGATAAAAGCTGGTCGCAGTCGATCATCTGTGAGCAATGTCATATAATCGACCGCATCCCAGCAAGTAATCTCTGGATGAACTGCCTTCACTTCTTCTCGTTCAAATGGCTGATCATCGATAAAGAGAATGGTATCTTTATGAATATTTAAGCGCTCGCTGATTCTCTCTAATGAACTAGATTTGGCATTCCAATGAATCTCTGGATAGAGAAAGAAATGTTCGATCCCAAAGGCGGAGAGCTTTTCCCTCACAGCAGCTTCATCATTCCGGCTTGCAATGGATAAAAGGATACCGCGCTCATCTAGCTCTGTTAGCACTTCCTTCATCGATGGCTTTAACGTCACTTCATCTGATTCAAGTAAAATTCCATCCCATAATGTATGATCTAAATCCCAGACAACACACTTGATTTGTTTAGCCATTTGTTTTTCTCCTCTCACATGTCATATTGGAAAAAGCCTTTACCTGATTTTTTGCCATACTCACCAGCATCGACCATTTTGACAAGCAGAGGACATGGGCGGAACTTCGGATCTTTGTAGCTCTCGTATAAAACAAGCAATGAATTCAAAATCGTATCAAGCCCAATTAAGTCTCCTGTCGCAAGCGGCCCCATTTTATGGCCGAAGCCCCCGCGGAAAATTTTATCGACATCAGCTGGTGTCGCGACTTGATCTTGCACCGCCCAAATCGCTTCATTGATTGTCAGCATGAGCACACGGTTGGAAACAAACCCTGGAAAATCATGCACCACAACAGGTGTTTTATCAAAGGATTTCAAGAAACCTTTTGCCGTTTCAACTGTTTCATCAGAAGTTGCTTTTCCTCTAATCACCTCAACTAACGCTTTAAGAGGAACAGGGTTCATAAAATGTGCACCAATAACTTTTTCAGGATGATGCATAAGGGATCCTACCTTTGTAATGGAAATACAGCTCGTGTTTACAAAATAGATGGTTTCTTTCGAACAAATATCTCGCAGCTCTTCATAAATGGGTTTTTTTATCTCCCAATCTTCCGTCACATTTTCAATGACGATATGTGCGTCATGTAAGCCTTCAAATGAAGTCGATAGCTGAATTTGAGACAATACGTCTTCTAAGGACAATGAGATTTTCTTTTTTCTCACAAATTGCACCAATTGATAGGTTTTCTTGATCTTTTCTAGTGCTTCGTTTAGTTTTTCTTCTGTGACATCAACCAATGTGACTTGATAGCCATTTGCTGAAAGGTCTAATGCCATATCAGCCCCCATCACACCTGCCCCAATCACGCCTACGTGCTTCGTGTTCATTTCTCCAACACTCCAATTCGCTTTAAAATGACATTGATTTTTTCTACGACTTCATTTGTTAATGAATGAATAAAAAAGTGATCTCCATCGAATTCAAAAAACGCACAATCTTTGCTTGTATATTGATCCCAATCGTCTAAATCAAACAGCACAGAAGGCAGATCACGAGTACCATAAAAAATAGAAATTGGGCATGCAGCTGGAACGACTTCATCACACTGATAAGTCTCCAAAAGCTGAAAATCTGCTCTTAAAATCGGCAGAAAGAAATCAAGCACTGCATGGTTATCGGCAAGTTCCTCAGGAACGCCCCCCATCGCAATGATCGCCTCTTTTAATTTGGCATCTGACAGCTGATGATAGACTTTCTTCTCTGGAATATGTGGTGGAAAGCGTCCAGAATAAAAAACATGGACAGGCTCTTTGTTTAATCTTGTTTTCATTCTTTTTTGTAATTCGTATGCAAGTACAGCTCCCATGCTATGACCGAAAATGGCATAGGGTTCTCCTTCTTTTAAGGAAGAGGACGCCTGTAGATAAAGATCATCTGCGACTTGCTGTAAATTTGTCAGCACAGGCTCTGTCATTCTTGTCCCGTGCCCAGGGAGTTCAAGGGCATAAATTTCTATAGACCGGTCTATATACGATTTCCACTTACTGAATACGGTACTTGCTCCACCTGCGTACGGTAAGCAAAATAACTTCACGACACGCCACACTCCCTTTTGCATTTGATTTTCAACATTTCCAGCCATTTTTTTTCATCTTGGATGATTTGTTGTAAGGAAATTTTCATGTTGGCTTGGTACCGACTAGACATTTCCCCTGAAAAAAAGAGTTTTGCTGCCTGATGCCTCGCTTTCTCCCATTCTGCTAAAATACTTTCCATCCATTGAAACAGCTCAGGTAGATCGCCTTTTATGAGTCTCAGTCGATACATCTCTACTTTCTTCGTATTGATGATCTGATTGAAAGATGCTACGAGCTTCTCGATATCATCCCATTGAGGAAACTGTTCATAAAATGTTTCAAGAGCTGTAATTCCTTTTTCAATTGCGTCAATCTGACCATGCATATTTCTCAGGAAATAAGCCGTTTTTTGATCAAATAATTCAGTCGAGACCTTGACCGGATCAAAGTGGAAGGCCGCATAGGAATGGAATTGATCATTCGGCTGAAAATGATCATGAAAGGTATCATACCCTTTCTGCACATCTCCATATGACAGCACTTGATGCTCATACGACAAATTATCTAAATGACGATTCTCTAATACCTGAAAGGTTTGCTGATTTTCATGAAAACCCGTGATTAAAATCGAATGACGGCTATGTGTTGTCAAATACTCTTTTCTACCTCGCTGAACGTAAGGGTCTACCCATACAATCACCGGGCGGTCACGCCTCACATCTTGTTTGACCTTTTCAATGAGATGGGTACAATGCGTCATTTTTTCAACTTGAATGCCCTGTAAATTCATAATCTTTTCTGGATCGTGTGCCGACATCCAGTCAATCTGCAGCAAACCGTCTTCTGTAAGTCGATATGCAAATTGATCATTTAATAAATATGGAGCGACTTCTTGACCATGCAGCATCACAATTGGAAAAAAGCAATTGAAGAAACAGCTGCGATAAAACAAATCATTATAAGGATGAATGCCTGAAATCTGTTTGACGGTCATCTTCTTGTCCTCTCTTTCCAGCAGTAGATGTCACCATAAATCCTTTGATGAAACCAATCGTACAAAACCAAATGAAAAACAAATAATAAGAAATCGCTAATTCAATGAGAGAGAAAGGTCCCCATACAAAAGTCATTTTCCAAGGCAGTCCCTTAAAGGCTAGTTGTGAAAGAATCATTGGCAGAAGCAATATCCCAATTAGGAGCAGTACCCAGCCGATACTTTTCAGCCATACGCCAAGTGAAATGTGCCTGCGAACCAGAACGCCATTTCTTACACGTTTCCTCCATTTGATAAAACGAACGACTGACACTATTTGCAGCAAAATAAAAAGACATGTGGCTGCCACACTCAATTGATCAATGAGCTGAAATGGATCCATGGATGACTCTGCTTCTTCATTTGTACCCGTCATCGTTTTGGCAATAAGACGTGCCGTTTTCTCTGTGTAGCTGCTATTCATGTTGGCTAACACTCCGATAGCAACGTCTTCTTTTGGCTGGATCAGAAAAAATGACGAATAATTCGGATTAGATCCAGCATGAAATAATGATTCCACCTGCCCATGCATTTTTTCTATATACCAGCCGGCATTGTAATAGACATGCTCCCCTTCTTCTGGGACTTTCACAGTTAACTGATCAGGATTTTTTACAAAACGAGACCAAGTTGAATCGGTCAATTGATATTGCAGCCAAGTCCCCACATCCTGATTATTCATCACAATATAGCCTGCAGGGGTGTTGCCTCGATATTCTGGTGCTTCATAAGCATGTGGAGCAAGGAAATGCAGTTTAAATCCTTCTGAAACAACACCAGATTTCATGCGTTTTAGCCCAGCTTCTGTTTGGTTAAGATGATGCGTTTTAAACAGTCCTTTCATATATGCCTCATATGACGTTCCTGTCACATTTTCAATGATGAGACCAAGAACATCATAGTTGATGGTGGCATATTCAAAGGAGCTGCCAGGCTTGTGATGGAGCTCAATTGATTTCAGTTGATGGACTGTTTTCTTTAGCGCATCTTTTGCATGATCTGGCTGGATAAGCGCAATGGATTGAAAGGGGATGCCGCTTGTGTGATGCATTAATTGCTCCACCGTCAAACGCTGAGGCTTTCCATGGTATGTTGGAAAAAAGCCTGGAATATAGCTGCTCACCGGTTCTTTCAAATGAAGTTTCCCTTGCTTTTCTAACTCCACAATAGCAAGAGCGGTAAACGCCTTTGATGTAGAACCAATTTCAAAGAAAGTACTGGCTGTCACTTTCTTCATTTTCTTTCGATCCGCATAGCCAAACCCTTTTTGGTACACCACTTCGTCTTTTTTCACAACCACAACGGACATGCCGGGAATGCGCCCAAGCTCCATCTGTTCCTCTATCACTTGATCAATGGCTTTAGATGAAATCACTGCTTTTGCATGTGCCCCCCCGGCAAAGCCGCTTATCCATAAGACAGCTAACAAAAATGAAATGTAGATAACATGCTGATTTTTCCTCATGTAAATAATGAATCCATTTCTTCAAGAGACATATCAACTGTTTCAAAATCAGACGGTGTAAATTCGATCCCTTCTTGTTCTAAGCAATGCTGTACCATACGCTCAATTTGCTGTTCTATCTCTTGCAATAGCTGCATCATATCTGTTTCACACAGCTGTTTTTCGCTGAAAGAAAGATGGAAAATCAGCTGACCGCCCTTGATGGTAGCGACCATATCGATGACGGTTGTTAACGGGTTATCCAATGACGAATCTATCCCCGATGTAAAGTAAGACATCTCATAATCAGATGATTGTTTAAGCACCTGATCGATTTCACCTAAATAATTAAACCGTAATTGCGGCGCTGAATGATCAGGAAGCTGCCTATTGATGAGTGACAACAGCCCATATTCTGCACCTTTATTCGGCACCTCACGTATCGTTTCTTTGACAGCCCGTATGTGATCTGAGAGAGATTCAGAAACATGAACATTCACAGGATACATGGTGGTGAACCAGCCGCACGTTCTAGATACATCAATATTTTCCTCCACAGCATCTCTGCCATGACCTTCTAATTCCAGAGAAATCCGTTTTTGATTCGTTTGCTGATAACAGGCTTGCGTTAAGGCTGAAATTAACAGTTCGTGAGGCTGCGTTTGGTACGCTTTATTCGCTTGATTGGTCAATTGATCCGTCAGTTCCACTGATAAAGCCTTCGTTAATTTGACTTCGTCTTTGACATATCCCTCATTAGATGAAACTTGATACAGAGGCTGAATACCCTGCACCGCATTTTTCCAATAGTTGAACGCCTCTTTTACATCTTCTGATACTGCATACTCGTTAACCCGCTCTGTAAATGTTTGATATGAATGAGTTTTTGGCGGAAGCACTTCTGCTGAACCCTTCTCTGCATGAAATAATTGAATCAAATCCTCCACAAGAATTTGCCAAGACATACCATCAACTAAAAGATGATGGGCGGCAAAAATGAGATGTGATTGAGAAGCAGTTTGACAAAGCGCTGCCTGAATTAATGGTCCTTGATAAAGATGAGTCCTTTGCTTGATCTGACATCCTACTTCTTGCAGCGCTTCTTCCACCTTCTCTTCTGACAATGCCGTAAAATCGTGTATCGTCAGCGGGATATCCTGAATGTTTTCATCATAATAGAGTGTGTTTGTCGCCTCATGTACTTTTAACCTTAATCCGTCGTGATGAATGACCAGCTCTTTTAAAGCACTCTGCACGATTCTTTCATCCATCTTTTTCTTTGAATGAACAATGATAGATTGATGCCAGAAATGTTTATCTTTTAACCGCTGGGACCAAAACCATTCGATGATTGGGATCGATTTCACATCGCCCACAGCCTGTTCTTGTGAGATATGTAAGACTGGTTCCTGCTGAACGACTTGTGCCATTTCTCTAAAAATGGGATAAGTAAATAGATCTTTGGTTTTTAAATAGAGTCCTTTGTCTTTTAACTTCGCAATAAATTGAATCGCCTTTATGGAATCGCCGCCAAGCTGATAAAAATGATCAGCCGGTTCGACCTTTTCATGCCCTAAGATGGCTTTTGCTGTGTCTACTATGATCCCTTCAATGTCCGCTGTTTCCTTCGACCATTCAACGGCTGTTTCCACTTGAGACAACAATGGATCAGGCAGTGCTGCCCGATTGATTTTTCCATTTTGGGTGAGCGGGAGTTCTTTTAATACAACAAAATAGGCAGGTACCATATAAGCTGGCAGCTGATCTGATAATTTCTTCCTTAGTAAAAAGGAGGTTAGCTCTTCATCTTTCAATTCAATATAAGCAGCCAGTTGTTTTTCTCCAGATTCATCAGTTAGATCAATGACAGCTGCTTTATCCACTTCATCGATTGCCATAAGCGCAAGTTCGATTTCACCCAGCTCTATCCGGTAGCCCCGAAGCTTGATTTGATGGTCAATCCGGCCAATGTATTCAATCTTTCCATCACTTGCACGTTTCGCAATGTCACCGGTTCGGTACATGCGGCGTTGACTTACAAATGGATTGGGCAGAAAGCGTGATTTCTGCAAATCAGGTCTTTGCCAGTATCCTCTTCCAACACCCGCGCCTGAAATATATATTTCTCCTATTGTCCCTGGCAGCACCACTTGCTGATTTTCATCTAAAAGGTAAATCTCTGTATTCGGCATCGGCACTCCAATTGACACCGATGTCCCGCCATCATCTTGATGGAACTGATGGATCATACAGCCAACGGTTGCTTCAGTTGGTCCATATTCATTAAAGATGGATATCCTTCCATCACTTGCCTCAGTAATTCTTTTAGCCAAAGAAGTCGATAATTGTTCTCCTCCTACAATCATCCGTTTAACCACTGACTGAGACAGTGCAGCATCTGTTAACAGTGCCATATGAGCTGGTGTCAGCTTGATCACCTTTGCTTTTTGGTCAAACAAAATATGTTCTAATAAAAAGCCTGGCTGATCCTCTTGACGATAGATGACTACTGTACTGCCAATAACCAATGGCGTATAAATGGAGGTAATGGTTAGATCAAATGCAATGGACGAATACAGAGCAAAATGGTCATCTTCTGAATCTGTATAGTTTGTTTTGGCAGACATGATATAGTTCACTAAGCTTTGATGCTCAATCATCACTCCCTTTGGCTGTCCTGTAGAACCAGACGTATAAATCATGTATGCGACGTCTTCATCATCTCCAATGAATGAATGTTCCGCATCATACGAATCCAACTGATCCCACACGTTGTAGATATTGTACGTATCACCATTAAAATGGTACGCAGATGCATGATCTGTAAAAAACAGCTTTGCCTGACTGTCATCCAAAATAAACTGAATGCGTTCCTGCGGATATTCAGGATCAATCGGTACATATGCACCTCCAGCCTTTAAAATCCCCAGCAATAGTACAATCAGTTCTGGTGAATGATTCATACATATTGCAACAAAGTCATGTCTCTGTAAGACATGTGCTTGCAGGAAATGCGCCATTTGGTTGGTCTTTCTCTCAAGTTCACCGTATGTCATGATATGAGAGCCGTCCTGAATCGCGATTCGATCAGGAGAAGTCTTTGACATGTCTGTGATTAATTCATGAATTTTTTGCTTTTGTGGGAATAGCACGCCTGTGTCATTCCATTGATATAGCTCTCGATGTTCCTCTTCCTCTGTCATAAGCAGTACGTCTTTTAAGAGCTGCTTGGGCTGGGTAAGTATGTTCTCGACAAAGAGAAGCATCCTTTCATGCAGAAAGTTGATGTCTTCATTGCTGTAATCTGAGATTTTGTAGTCATATTGCAGCTCGATTTGCCCTTTTTCATCCCATTCTTTCACAGCTACTTGCAAGCCATATGGCTGGAATCCATTGTAAAGCTCCATGTATTCCACTTTGTATCCTTCCATCTCCTGCACCATATTTGTGCTGTAGGAGTTGATATAGATTTGAAAAAGCTGATCATATCCTGCCTTTGCAAGCTCTAAATCCTTGACAAGTGCATCATAGGGATAACGTTGATGCAGGAAGTAAGTCTTATAGCTTTTTTGAACGTCTGACAAACTTTCTAATAGAGATAAATGAGGGTTCATCTTCATTCGATATGGCATTGTGCTAACGGTCATACCGGACGTGGCTTTTTCCTTTTGCCCGGAACGATTGAGAACTGGCGTCCCAATAATAAAATCTTTTTGCTGGTATCTTTTATGCAAGTAAACGAAGAGTCCTAAAGTAAATAAAGAGTTGATTGAACAATGATGGGTATCTATAAATTCATAGATTCGTTCTGAGAGTTGTCGATCAAGGTAATGGCTCTGCCGATGGCCTTTGATTTGGTCAGTTCCCTGTACCAAATAACTATCAGACACATCAGATAATGTTTCTTTCCAAAATTGCTGATCTTTTTTAAATCTTGGGGAGTTCATATATTTTGATTCTTTATCAATAAAAACAGAATAATTGTCTGCTTCTTGTTCGATAGAGGAGCTTTGTGTAAGAGCAGTGTAAAGCTGGCTAATTTTATCGATGATTACTTTCATCGACCATCCATCTGCTACTGTATGATGGCATTTGATGAAATAACCGGATTGTTGTTCACCGATTTTTAATACAGCAAATTCGGCGAGAGAGGTTTCTAGTAATTGAAATGGTGTTTTGAAGGCTTTTTCAGCCCATTCCAGCATGTCTTTATGTGTGGAAAACTCATAGGCAGGAATATGATGATCGGCGTTTGGATCAACGTATTGAAGCATCTCATCATCTTTCTCTACTAGCTTGAGACGAAGAGATTCTGTCGTCATAATACATGTTGCAATGGCCTGCTTCAGTTTATCGAGCTGCAACGGCCCATTGACGAAAATAATACCGCCAATATGATTAATTGGTGTTTCTGGATAAAATGTTTCCATGTTCATCACGCGCCGCTGCGGATGTGTTAATGGCCAATATACTAAACTACTAGTCAATTACGCCACCTCTACTTTTCATATAGTTAACATTTCTACGAACTTATTAAATCACATAATGGTATTTTTGTAAATAATTGAGATAAACTGTCTAAATTTGTTCATTTTTTAATCTAGACGCTAGGAAAGCCGACACAGTAAACAGGACAACGTTGATAAAAAAGACGACTCTTGCCCCAAAGAGATCGGTCATGGTGCTCATAACGAGGATGGACATTCCATATATAAAAGTCGATAGTGTATGTTGAGCTGATAGTATTTTAGGCAATTCAATTTGACTCAGTGTATCTTGTACATAGGTACGAATAGAAATACTGCGAAGCTGAAAAGCCGGCCCTAATAAAAAGACAAACAATAAACTCATCCATGCTGAATGATTCAATCCTAAGCACAGGGTTAGCAGAGCTACGATCACCGAGCTGTAAAAAATGTGATCAAACAAACGCTGTTCCACATGCTTTGCGAACCGCAGCACGAGCAGACCGCCTAGAATGGTTCCGCCAAAATAGCTTGCGTTAATAAAGCCCCACCATGTTTCAGGCTGGTGTAAGACTTCAGTGACATACACAAGAATAATAGCACCAGTCCAGATACTTCTGCCGCTCATGGACAGCATTTCTAAAATCGTTAATGTTCGAATGGTTGGCTTTTCATACATGATCTTCCAGCCTGAAAAGATTCGTGTACCAAATGATTCAGACTGTTGCTCTTGTTTAGCTGCAGCCCCAGTATCAATGATAAAGAGCATAGATATGAGCGACAAACTATATAAAACGAGTGTCGTAATGAGGAGAAACTGCGGTCCAAGAATGCCAATAAACAGCCCTCCTAAAAGCCATCCTAGTAAAAGGACAATTTGGTCAGAAGTTAAGATATAGCTATTGGCTTTTAGTAAAAAGTTCTTTTCTACTAAACGCGGGATCATCGAATTTCGAACAGGAATGGTTCCCCCATCTATCAAAGAAAGGAAAAATACAATGATAAAAAAGAGAGGAATAGTAAATGTTGATAGTTGTAAAATATAAATGAAAATCAAGCAACCGAAGAAAGCAATTTGACACATTTGCAAATAGATAATGAGTCTTTTCAGCTTAAATTGATACATAAAGAAAGGAATGAGTACCGCTCCAAGTGCTTGTCCAACAAACTGGGAGACAGCCACCATTGAAGCAATTAGTGTAGAATTTGTTAATTGGTATGTCAGGATGGTCAGAACGAGGACATATAGTGAATCCCCGAAATTAGCTAGGGATTGTCCCCCTAATAAAAAGTAAAATGATTTGTTTTTCATATTTATCTCCATTTTCTCTTCATTACCACCCATAATAATACATTATTTTCTACACTTCTACTTTTTATAACAATATTTTCATAATTTGATACAATTTTACTAATTTAAAAAACCGCCAAAAGGCGGTTTTTATTTAGTCATATATATGAACAGTCGGTTCTTTGTCTTCAGCATTTTTCGTAATCAAGGCTTCTTGTTGATCAGAAGATGTAATGTTGATTTCGATATTGGTACTCTTGTAGTAATCCATGACTTCACCGGTTAAATATTGTGTGAAGGCTACAACTTCCGTTTTTCCATAGAACTGCATTGGAATTTCGATTTTCATTTTTTGCAGGTTGCCGTTTTTGTAAAAGCCTTTTCCTACAACACCAGTGTAATTCGGGAAGTAGTCTTCGACCTTTGTCTTGAAGCGGTCAAATCGCTCTGAATCATCTTTGTAGCTGCTTTTCGCATTATCTGAAGGGAAGAATACATTCTCCTCTTCGATCGTATCCCATTTTCCGATATCAGCGGAGCCTGCTTTTACATCCGTTTTGGCGATAAAGTTACCTGGAACGATAGATGATTTTGGCGCTTGCTTATAAAGGGCAATCATGACAGGCACTTTTTGCAGTCCGTCCATTTGACGAATGCGCTTGATCACTTGTTCAGCGATTTTTTCACCCTCTGCCAAAAGTTTCTTTGAATTTTTCGATGAATCGATGGTCACCTCTTGCTGCGGGTCACCGATCTTTTCACGGTAATAATAAACAGAGTTCAGTGCAAGACCAATGACAACTCCGCCAAGCTGTAAGCTGTTTTTGTCTTTTCTAATTAAGTAATTATGCTCTAGCATCGAAGCTAAGTAGATGGGACTATTTTCATTTTTAGACTTTGTTGAACCTGAGTTTGGAAGAGCAGGATTTAAGCCTAGATTCTTAAAGTCTTTATCTTCTTTTTCTGCCTTTTTTAGATCACTGCCTGTTTTTTTGCGTGCCAGCCAGCTGAGAACGGTGTCCTCATCTAAATGCTGTCCTTCTTGGAAAAGATAGTCGTTTGTATTAAATGACTCTGTTGCGAGGCGCATGAGCCCTGTTTCAAATTCATCAATGTCCAAGCGTGTGTTGAGACGCTCAGCTGTTAAACCTCTCGCAGCTCCTTGTTTAAACGGCAGCACCATTTTGTAATAGGAGTCTGAGATATTGTACATCGGGATGATGGCTGTTTCCTTTGTTTCCTTCGTTTCATCCGTTTTTTGTGTGACCTCTTCCTCTTCCTTTCCCCCAAAAGGTGCACACGCTGACAATACCAGTGTGAGCATTGTCAGCAGCAATAACAACTTTTTCAATAGAAAACACTCCTCTTATTTCTTTAGCTCCTCGAGCATTTTAGCTTCGTCCCAAATTTCAATATTGAGTTCTTCTGCCTTTGTCAGCTTACTCCCCGCTGCTTCTCCGGCAATGACTAGATCTGTTTTTTTACTCACACTACCTGCCAGCTTGCCGCCTAACGCTTCGATCGCTGCTTTTGCATCGTTTCGCGCCATTTCTTCTAACTTTCCTGTCAGCACAATGGTTTTTCCTGCAAAGTAGGAATCACTTTCTTCTGCTTTTACCGGCTTTGGCCCTGTATAGGTCATATTGACTCCAAGTTCTTTTAGTTCGTTCAGCAGATCGAGTATTTCTTCTTTCTCAAAGTACGTGACGACGGCATCAGCCATTTTTTCACCAATTTCGTCGACTTCAAGTAATTGTTCTTTCGTTGCTTGCTTTAATTGATCGATGTTTTCGAAATGCATCGCCAAGGTCTTTGCCGCCTTTGAACCAATAAATCGAATGCCGAGTCCAAATAGTAAACGCTCAAGAGAGTTTTCTTTCGACTGCTCAATTGAACGCAGTAAATTGTCGACGGATTTTTCGCCCATTCGTTCAAGCTGAATCAGCTCTTCTTTCGTTAATCGGTAAAGGTCGGACACACGAGAGACTAGCTGTTCCTTGAAGAGCTGTGTAATGACCCGCTCGCCAAGCCCATCAATATTCATTGCATTACGGGAAACGAAGTGAATGAGTCCCTCACGTATTTGGGCAGGACATTCTGGATTGATGCATCGCAAGGCCACTTCGCCTTCGATTCGCACCAGCTCACTATGACACTCTGGACATTCAGTTGGCATGTGAAACGGTTTTTCTTCGCCTGTACGCTGATCGACAAGGACACCTGCGACTTCAGGAATAATATCGCCGGCTTTTTTCACAATCACTTGATCAAACAAGCGAATATCCTTTTCTTTGATCAAATCTTCATTATGAAGAGATGCACGCTGCACTGTCGTCCCTGCTACTTTGACAGGCTCAAGAATCGCTGTTGGTGTAATCACGCCTGTTCGCCCGACGCTTAGTTCAATATCAAGCAGCTTCGTTACGACCTCTTCAGCCGGAAACTTGTACGCAACCGCCCAGCGCGGGCTTTTTGCTGTAAAGCCGAGTTCTTCCTGCTGAGCCAGTGAATTGACTTTAATGACAATTCCATCGATTTCATATGAAAAATCGGCACGCTTTACTTTTAATGTTTCAATAAGGTCGATGACTTCTTCGATCGTTTGGCACATCCGTCTTTCTTTGTTTGTTTTAAAGCCAAGTTCGTCGAGAAGATCAAGTCCTGCGCTTTGCGTTTCAACACCAATTTCATCAAGCTCCGCTATACTGTAGACGAATATATCAAGGTTTCGTTTCGCTGCAATTTTCGTATCAAGCTGACGAAGTGAACCTGCAGCCGCATTACGCGGGTTTGCAAACGGCTCTTCTTCGTTTTGTATTCTTTTTTCATTTAATGCTTCAAAAGAAGGTTTTGGCATAAATGCCTCGCCTCTCACTTCAATCGACAGAGGGCGTTTGATTTTAAGCGGGATGGAACGAATCGTTTTGAGGTTTTCAGTAATATCCTCCCCCGTTGTTCCATCTCCGCGTGTCGCTCCTCGGACAAACACGCCATTTTCATAACGGAGAGAAACAGCGAGTCCATCAATTTTCAGCTCGACATTGTATGCGATATCGTCACCGACTGCTTGACGAACCCGGCGGTCAAAATCAAGAAGGTCCTGTTCATTAAACGCATTCCCAAGGCTGAGCATTGGTGTGCCGTGACGCACTTTTTGGAAGGCGTCTAAAACAGCGCCGCCTACTCTTTGTGAAGGAGAATCCGCTGCTTTTAAGTCAGGGTGTTCTTCCTCCAGAGAGATCAGCTCACGCATCCGCGCATCATATTCAGCGTCAGGAACACTTGGACGATCAAGTGTATGATATTCGTAGTTGTATTGATTCAAAATCTGGTGCAGTTCCTCGATCCGGCGTTTCGCTGCTTCTTTATCCATCTGCTTCTTCCTTTCAATTCATCCGTTTTGTCCTATCAGTTTATTGCTTCTCGATTGGTGCAAATGCTGCGAGAAGACGCTTAATGCCTGTAGGGCTTGGGAACGCAATGTCAAGCTCTGTGCTGTCTCCTCTGCCTTTCACACTGACAACCGTACCAACGCCCCATTTTTTATGGGCCGCTTTATCGCCCACAGCCCAGCCAATACTGCCGCCGCCTGTGTTTTGAATCGTTTGTGTTTGCGGACGTGAGACAGGTCCCCGTCTTTGCGGTCTTTCTCTTGTTTGGCCAAACGGTGTTTTTGTTTCTTTTTTCTCATTTAGGTTGTCCAATAAATCGGCTGGTATTTCTCGAATGAATCTAGATTCAAGGTTCATGTTTGTCCGGCCGAAAAGTGTTCTCATTTTCGCACTTGATAAATAAAGCTCTTCTTCAGCCCGTGTGATGCCAACATAAGCGAGGCGGCGCTCTTCTTCCATCTCTGCATCTTCCATTAATGAACGGCTGTGCGGGAAGACACCTTCCTCCATTCCCATTAAGAAAACAACAGGGAATTCTAGACCTTTTGCGGCGTGAAGTGTCATTAAGATGACGGCATCCTGATCTTCTTCTTCATTCTCATCCAGTTTATCAATGTCTGCGACGAGGGCGAGATCTGTTAGGAAGGTCACAAGTGACTTGTCCTCATTTTGTTCTTCAAAATTCTTAGTGACGGATAGAAACTCGTCAATATTTTCTAAGCGGCTTTGTGCTTCAATCGTTTTTTCGAGCTTCAGCGCTTCACGATAGCCTGTTTTCTCTAGAATTTCTTCTGTTAATTCAGTGACAGATAAATAGTCCTGCATGTTCGTCATTTGATCAATGAGCTGTTTGAACTCATCAAGCGCATTGGCTGCCCTTGCACTCAGTCCAATGAAATCCACCTGACCAAGTGCTTCAAACATAGACAGGTCATTCATCTCCGCATATGCTGCAATTTTATCAACAGATGTCGCACCGATTCCGCGCTTTGGTACGTTGACAATTCGCGCAAAACTAATATCGTCATCTGGGTTTGCCACTAGGCGTAAGTATGCCAAAATGTCCTTGATCTCTTTTCTGTCATAGAACTTCGTGCCGCCGACAATGTTGTATTGAATGTTGGCTTTCATTAACGTTTCCTCTATGACACGAGACTGGGCATTTGTCCGGTAAAGGATCGCAAAATCGGATAATTTGCGCTTTCCGCTCTGATGAAGCTGACGAATCTTTCCTGCGACAAATTGACCCTCACCAAATTCATTATCTGCACGATAATAGGCAATCTTCGCTCCTTCATCATTTTCTGTCCAAAGATTTTTCGGCTTCCGGTTTGCATTGTTTTGAATGACCGTATTTGCGGCATGCAAAATGCGTTTCGTCGATCTGTAATTTTGCTCAAGCAGAATCACTTCACTGGATGGATAATCTTTTTCAAAGGAGAGAATGTTTGTAATATCCGCTCCGCGCCAGCGATAAATAGACTGATCCGAGTCACCGACAACACATATATTTTGAAAGCGCTGCGCGAGCAGTTTCACAAGCATGTACTGTGCTCTGTTCGTATCCTGATACTCATCGACATGAATGTATTGGAATTTCCGCTGATAGTGCTCTAACACTTCAGGAATGCGCTCAAACAGACGAATTGTCATCATAATTAAATCATCAAAGTCGAGTGATTGGTTTTTGAGTAAACGCTTTTGATAATCTGTATAGACATCGCTGACCACTTGATCATAGAAATCACCAGCTGTTTTGGCGTATTCCTCTGCGTCAATGAGTTCGTTTTTTGCACTGCTGATTGATCCTAAAATACTGCGCGGGTCGAACTTTTTAGGATCGATATTCCGTTCTTTTAAAATGTTTTTGATGACTGAAAGCTGGTCAGATGTGTCTAAAATAGAGAAGTTGCGATTTACACCAATGCGGTCAATATCACGTCTTAAAATGCGGACACACATGCTGTGGAACGTAGAGATCCAGATGTCATCAGCGCCAGGCCCTAAAATAGCTTGGACACGTTCACGCATTTCACGTGCTGCTTTATTTGTAAATGTAATCGCTAAAATGTTCCACGGAGCCACATGCTTTTCTGCCATCAAGTAGGCAATTCGATGTGTGAGCACCCGTGTCTTCCCGCTTCCTGCTCCTGCCATCAACAATAAAGGACCGTCTGTTGCTTTGACTGCTTCTTTCTGTGCGTCATTCAGCCCTTCTAATAGATGATTCGATATTTCATTCATTCCATTCACCGCCAATTCGAACTTATGTTCTATTTTAACCCGTTTCGTCTTATTTGACTATGATGACTTTTTGACTGCATCCACTGTTTTTAATGCTTCTTTGAAATTGTCATAAATGACATTTCCTACAACCACGACGTCTGCATGCTGGGAGAAGTCTTTTGCCTGCTTAGCGTTCTCGATGCCGCCGCCATAAAAAAGAACTGTTTCATCAAGCACTGCTTTTGTTTCTTTGACAAGCTCTATGTCTCCAAGCGTTCCGCTGTATTCCAGATAAAAAATGGGCAGCTTCATCAAATGCTCTGCCACTCTCGCATATGCCCTGACGTCATCGATATCCAGCGCTGTATTTGCCTCTGTGAGCTTGGCCGCTTTACACTCTTCATTTAAGATGACATAACCTTCAGGCACAATCTCTTCCATTGACATCAAATCACCGAATTCCTTCATCGCGTCCTTATGGAGCCCAACAATCCAGTCAGGGTGAGAGCTGTTTAAAACGGTCGGGATGAAATACAGATCAAAGCCAGGCACAATCATCTCATGTGTGGAGATTTCGAGCACACATGGCACTAGAAACCGGCGGACTTTTGACATCAATTGAAGCACGTTGTCCTCTGTCACATGATCACTTCCGCCAATCAATATGGCATCCGTCCCAGATTCGCAAATCGCTTCTAGCTGTTCATCAGAAATTTCTTTATTTGGATCGAGTTTAAAGACATGCTTCCACTCGGTAACATCATACATGAAAAACGTTCCTCCATTCGTTTCATTCCATTTAAATATTATAACAAAATCAGTGTCTGCAAAAAATGGGTAACCTCCTTTAGCTAAAAGTTTCATTCTTTTGAAAATGGGTGATCGTGACTTTACATAAAATTGCTGGAGAATAGATAAAAAATCCACTAGAAGAGGAGCTGAAAGAGGTTGATATTTTGGCACTTTGTCACATGCCATTATACAATAAAGGGATATTTTACCATAGATTTAAAAACCATCTATTGAACAGAGGTGACCCCATTGAAAAGAACGATCACATATGAACAAAATATAGACATCGGATACATCTATATCACCCCGCAAGCGGAGCATATGAAAATCAAAGAAACCATTGAATTAGATGTCAATGAATGTGTCAATGTAGATATCGACAAAGAGGGCCGAGTGGCTGGCTTGGAGTTATTTGCAGAAGAATCCAAGGTCCTGCGGAACGTACCGGTATATGAGGATGAGCTTTCTTTACGTTTGACGGATCAGGAAATTCTCTCAACCTATCAACTGTCAGGCGTTGAATTCCAATTCTCAACACCTGATCACAATGGGCTGATCGGTTTTACTATTGTCGATCCTCTTCGCTATAACATCACAAGAAAAAAACCGTTTTGATCTTTCAAAACGGTTTTTTCAAACTATTGTCTCACTTCATTAAAATAATGAACGGATGTCATGGCCCCTTCGTCGACCATCTTGTTGTCTTGGATATCTAATGGATCTGGGTGGCCGGCTTTTTCAGGAATCTTTTCATCTGACCGGAACATGCTTGCCCATTTTTTCAGATGCTGTTTATTTTTTACCGCTAATAACACAGCTCCTCCAACCCCTAATCCTGCAAGTACATACGCATTTGGACGCTTATTCATGTATGTTCCCTCCCCTTATGATCTTATTTGTAAGTTACCCCGCCTTTTCATTTCTAAACGTCACAATATGCTGGTGTGGTTTCTCTTTCATTAAAAAGTGGAATAACAACAGCAATGAAAGAGAAAAGAGGGGATCTTCATGACAACAACTTTAATTGTCATCGGCGCATTGCTAGTCATTTGTTTGATCATCCCAATCATTCTATTGATCTGGATTTGGATGAGGGATGAAAAACAAGAGGAACATTCAGTTCTGCGAAATTATCCGGTCATTGGAAAGCTGCGGTTTATTTTTGAAAAAATAGGACCTGAGCTTCGCCAATATCTGTTTCTGAATGACCGAGAGGAGCTGCCCTTCTCAAGAAGAGAATACGAGCAGGCAGTCATGTCAGGGAAGTACAAAAGCCGGACGATGGGCTTTGGATCAAAACGTGATTTTGACAAGCCAGGCTATTACATTCGAAACGTTCTGTTTCCAAAGCAGCGAGATGAACTACGAATCGATCAATCTGAAAAAATCAAAACAAAAGTGTATCAGATTGATCAAGACAATTTACTGCGAAGAAGTGAACATTTCAAAGAAGTCGAAGCAAATCCTTTCTTTCTCCATCAAGAGGATGTACAAGTCATTGGCGAACACACATGTCAAAAGCCTTTCCATGTGAAAGGACTGATCGGTCAATCTGCCATGAGCTACGGCTCCTTAGGCGACAGGGCGATTACAGCTCTATCCTCAGGATTAAAAATGGCCGGCGGGACGTGGATGAACACAGGTGAAGGCGGGCTTTCTCCTTATCACCTCAAAGGCGGCGCAGATATCATTTGCCAGATTGGGCCCGGTTTATTTGGCGTCAGAACAGAGGATGGCGCATTTTCCTTTGAAGAATTCAAGAAAAAAAGCGAACACGAGGAAGTCAAAGCCTTTGAACTCAAGCTGGCACAAGGAGCAAAAACACGCGGCGGTCATATTGACGGCGAAAAGGTAACGGAAGAAATAGCGAATATCCGTAAATTACCGCCTCACCAATCCATTGACAGCCCAAACCGCTTTGAGATGTTCCACTCCATTCCTGACATGTTTGATTTCATTGAACAACTTCGGAGCATAGGCGGAAAGCCAGTTGGAATCAAACTTGTTGTCGGACATAAAGAAAATATTGAAGAGCTTGCCAGCTATATGAAAAAAAGCGGAAAACACCCTGATTTCATTACAGTGGATGGCGGAGAAGGCGGTACAGGGGCGTCCTTTCATGAATTGGCAGATTCCGCAGGGCTTCCGATTTTCACGGCACTCCCAATGGTTCATCAAATATTGAAAGAATACGGGGTCAGAGATCAAGTGAAGCTCTTTGCTTCTGGCAAGCTTCTCTCGCCTGATAAAATTGCGATTGCCCTTTCAATGGGAGCTGACTTTGTGAATATTGCCAGAGGTCTCATGTTTTCAGTCGGATGCATTCGCGCCCAAGTCTGCCACACGAATAAATGCCCAGTCGGGGTCGCCACGACTGATCCAAAGCTGCAAAAGGGTTTATCAATTGAAGAAAAAAAATACCGAGTGTGCAATTATATCCTGTCTCTTAGAGAAGGTTTGTTTAACTTATCCGCAGCTGCGGGAATAGAATCGCCTATTCATTTTAATGAAAAACATATTATTTTTAGACAAGAGAATGGCCAGACAAGCGAAGTGCCGATGTTCTCAGGCACACAGCCATCTGTCTAGCTCGAAAAGGTGCGGAAACGCACCTTTTTTTATTGACATTTTCGTATAAAGTTAGCAAGCAGTAGAGTTTAAGGAAATCATCTCAAGCGAAGATGGCATCTCCTATGAGGGAGAAAGATGGTTTATGGGCGAGCTAAAGTAAAAAACAGAGGCACTTTATCAGCCCCTGCCCGCCTTTTCATAAAAAAACTGCAAACAAGTCCATTTTTCGTAAAAAGGATTGTTTACAGTGAAAGCTGCTTTATTTTGTTTCGTTATTTTCCTGCTGTTCTGCTACGCGGTCAAGAGCCATCGTATAGGCATCGTTTCCGTAGTTCAAGCAGCGTTTAACACGTGAGATAGTTGCAGTGCTTGCACCTGTTTCCGTCTCAATTTTATGATACGTGTTTCCCTCGCGAAGCATACGCGCTACTTCAAGACGCTGTGATAAAGATTGGATTTCATTGATGGTACATAAATCATCAAAGAATCGATAACATTCTTCCAGGTCTTTAAGGGATAAGATGGAGTTGAATAACTGATCTAAGCTTTTGCCCCTTAATTTATCAATTTGCATCTTAATACATCTTCTCCTTTACTATTGCCACACCGCTTCGCACGATCTTCTTCTAAGAAAGCGGTATCTTTCCTGACTAATTTTTTTAAAACCTCAGCAATGAGCTTTGAACAGATCATGACAGGTTTGGTTCTACGCTGAAAATGCCGTCAGGTTCTTTCGTAAGCCGAAGCTTCTTTATCGTAAACAAATTCGACAAGTTCTGTCATTTTCCTTGTATGACAATCTGACAAACTTGTTTGCTCCAGTATAAAGATGACTTCTGCTTGGTTAGGTCTTCTGCCCTCATATACAGGCTTTGCAGAAAGCTCGGCGAGACCACAAATATGCGCCCCGCCTTGCTCGGGTTATTCAAAATATGTTGGCCGGTCAGCGTAACCGGCAAATTCATTTTACAATTAGAGTACTTCATTCGTCATGTCAAAGCCCTCTGCTTTGTCAACAGCTCCACATAAGATCATGATCACTTACATGGCAGTGAAGAGAACCATGGCTCACTTCTGCCCTATAACAGCAGTCAGAAATGCAGCAAAGATGATACAGCTCCACTCTGTTATATTTTAACGCATTATAGACGGAAAGAGTACAGTTTTTTTCATGACATCAAATATTCCTCTTGGTGTCACTCGAATATACGGCAAATGTGTACTTTGGAAAAAGACAAGTGTATCAATTGGGCAGTCAAATGGATAGCCGCGCTCAATGAGCAGCTCGCGTAATGTTTGTTCCTGCTGAAGAACAGTCTCAAATGGTTCAGCCGATGCACAGCCTGATAATTGCAGCGGGATTTCGTGCAAAATTTTCCCGTTCTCTGTGAGGACGATTCCCCCGCCAATTTCTTTCATCCGCTTATGTGCCAGCATCATATCTTCTTTATTTTTCCCGATCACTAAAATGTCACCCGTGAGCGAAAATGAGCTGACAAAGCCCTGCACTTTATTTGCGAACCCTTTTAGCATCGTATTCACACGCCACTCGCCTTTTCGGTCAATCAGGCTAAAGAAGCTTTGATCATGGTCACATGACAGCTGGTTGATTGAGTTATCAATTTCCACTGTATAAGGCTCCATAATAACGGCATTTCTCATCTTGACACCTAGCGGCATAGAGAATTGCAAATCACTCATCGTGAGGTCATAGCTTAAATCTAATGGAAGAAGCCCGCCATTTTCCCATTTTGTTTCTTGGAATTGATGCTGGTTCTCGCCATCTAATTTGAGAATAACCCCTTTAGATATCACCGTTTCAGGATTTGGGTTCATTGGATCATCTAAAATATTTATAGAAGCCAGCCGGCCTGGGCCAACAACGCCTAATAAATCATCGATTTGATGGTATTTTGCAATGTTAAATGTCGCCATATTATACGCATCAATGATCGGCACGCCTTCTTCAAGGGCAATCGAAATCAAACGGTTAATCATGCCTTCCTCATAAAAGTGAGGAGCAGCACCATCTGTTGTATAGAAAAAGTGGTCATAGTGTCTAAAATCACGCTCATGCAGTTCTCTTAAAATGTTCACTAAATCTGGGCGGATGGAAGAATGCCGCAATGAAACATGATAGCCAAGGGACAAGCGTTTTAACACATCGTCCGCATTCATCGCTTCATGATCACTGTCCGCGCCAAACAGCTTCATTTTTGTTAGCGTTTTCTCAGAAGCTCCTGGGAAATGCCCTTCAATTCGTTTTCTCTGCTTCTTCGTTTCTTGCATGCAATATAAAATGAGATCATCACCGTCCATCAATCTTGGCCAGCTTGTTAATTCGCCGCCTTGGAGGACGTCAGGATGATCAATCCATTCCTTCCGGTAGTTGACTGGCAGCATCTCATCTTCATATCTGACTTCCGTTTGAAGATCGTATCTGGACCACCAGAAATACTGAAATGGCTGCTTTTTTAATTCACATAGAGTGGAAAGCGCTTTCTTTTCATTGCTTTGCAAAAGAAGAAATAAGTTATCGCTGACCATCGTTGTTGTGCCAAATTGAGACACATATTCTGCAAGTGATTGGGGATTATAAATATGGAACGGGTGCGCGTGAGGCTCTATATACCCAGGCACAATGTATTTCCCTTCACAATCAATCACACGTTTAGCTGATTTATTTTGAGGAAGCTCTGCTCCGACATAAACAATTCGATCATCATGTATCCAAATATTTGCCTTCACCCATTGCTTCAAAAACGGGTTAAGCACGAGTCCATTCGTTAAAAGGAGTGTTGGAACTATTTTTGAGTCGACTACATCGATTTGTGTGCGGATGTCATTGTTTCTCCAATTAAAAGTACGTTCGGACATTCACATACTCTCCTTCATTTGTATTAGCCCTATCGTAACATAACGAACTACGTTACGCATTAATGAAACGTTACAATTTCTTGAAATCACACTTAAAATAATTTAAAAAAGGAGATTCACCTTCAATGAAACCTAATCTCGGCTTAATGGAAGCGCTCATTAGAATTGCCTGCGGAATGACAATATGTACTGCGGCTGGATCCTTATATGCTAGAAAACCATGGAGTAAAATGCTGCTTTTGGGCATCATGTTTGGCGGTATGAAACTGGGATCTGGCATTCTTCGTTTTTGTCCAGTGACATACATGTGTGAGCAGCAGGACACACATAAAGAGAAGGCTGAGTAAGGCAGCCTTCTTTTTTTGTGATCATTTTCATCTCATTCCGCTGCTTCACACCATTCTACTATTGTCCCTGCAATAATTTCTGCTGCTTCTATCACATGCTCAATGTCGATAGATTCATTCGGAAAATGGGCAAGCTCCGTTGTTCCAGGTCCAAACACGATGATCGGAATACCAGCCGCCTGTGACAGTAATCCGCCATCCGTTCCCCAAGGGGCGGCTTCGATCTTCGGCGGCTGCTTCATGACCGCTTCATATTGTTCCTTCAATAAATCTAAAAGCGGATGATCCGTATCGATTGAACCCGGAAGCCATCTTGCACCAAACCATTCGACCTCAACAGGATGCTCTTGAAACCATTCATCTTTTTCTCCGAGTCCTGCCATCCAATTTTCTAATTCCTTCTCTGCCTGTTCTACCGTTTCACCCGGCATCACCCCGAGCCTGCCTTCCATTGTGACAAGGTCTGCTACGGAGGATGGCCAATCACCGCCTTGAATTTTCCCGATATTGATTGGGATCGGGATTGGGATATGCTGAAACAGCGGCTCAGTGATTCGCTGATTTCTTTCTTCTTCAAGTTCCGCTATATGTGAAAGGACTATCGTGCTCTTTTCAATAGCCGAAACGCCGTGATATCTTGTTCCGCCATGAGCAGCCCTTCCTTTAATATGCAGTCTGAACCATTTAGATCCTTGCTGAATCGGAAAGATTTTCATATGACTTGGCTCTGGAATGATGGCTGCATCTGCTGTATATCCTCTCAGTATGGCTGCAAGGGTGCCTGCGCCGCCGCTCTCTTCTTCGACAACACTATGAAACACGACATCTCCCTTCAGCGGAATCTGAAGCGCATGCAGTGCTTCAAGTGCAAAGAGTAAAGAAACGTTTCCACCTTTCATATCTGTTGCCCCGCGTCCATAAAGTCTCCCGTTTATGATATGCCCGCTGTAGGGCGGATATGTCCATTGTTTGTGATCACCTGCCGGGACAACATCCACATGCCCATTTAATAAAATAGATTTACCTCCGCCTTTACCTTTCAATCGTCCGACGACATTAGGGCTTCCTTTAAAGGAACGCCTCGGGGAATAAAAATACGGATGGTTCAGCAAGTCATCTCCGTCAATGTCCCATACATCAACATTAAAGCCGATGGCAGAAAGTTTATTTGCTACGATTTGCTGTACTTCTTGCTCATTTCCTTGTGTGCTGTCACATTGCACCATTTGCTGAAGAAGCGTCACGGCTTCCTCCTTATGCTCTTTCATCCAGTTTCTGATACGTGTGGTTGGCTGCAAGTCAGTCATCCTTTCTACACAACAGATTTGACATCAGGCGCTAAAATGAGCGGCGCCTCTGTCGCCCTCATGACATCTTCCGGCTGATACGGCGGCATGACTTCACGCAAAATGAGCAGCTGTGATTTGACCTCAATGACTGCCATATCCGTAATAATCAGATCCACACAAGACTTAGCAGTTAAAGGCAGCGTGCAGGCCGCTTTTATCTTAGATTGTCCATGTTTATCAAGGTGGCTCATCACGACCACCACCTTTTTCGCTTTTTGCGCAAGTTCAATGGCTCCACCCATACCCGGCACACGTTTCCCTGGCACAATCCAATTGGCAAGATCCCCATGACTGCTGACTTCAAGTGCACCTAAAATGGTCATATCCAGCATCCCTTTGCGAATGATGCCAAAAGCGGTTGTGCTGTCCATATATGATCCGCCTTTTGTTAACGTAATGGGAAAACCCCCGGCATTGCACAAATTCGGGTCTTCTTCCCCTCGTGCTGGTGAAGCGCCTGCTCCCATAATGCCGTTTTCTGCATGCAGCCACACCTCGTAATGTGCTGGGATGTACTCAGCTGCAAGGGTCGGGATGCCGATCCCAAGATTCACAATCATGCCATCTTCAATTTCCTGTGCCGCGCGTTTGGCTATGCGGTGTCTTAAATCGATGTCTCCCATGCCCATGTCCAGTTCACTCCTTTTGATTGCACGATCTGGTTCACAAATACGCCTGGTGTGACGATTTCCTCTGGATGAAGCCCGCCCACAGGCACAACCTCTTCTACTTCCGCAATGGTCCAGTCTCCTGCCATCGCCACAATCGGGTTTGTATTCCGTGCACTTTTATCAAAAATCAGGTTGCCTGCTTCATCTGCTTTGAGGGCATTCACAATCGCGATATCCGCAGTCAGTGCAGGCTCAAGGATATACTTCTTTCCATCCAGCTGAACCAATTGTTTCTCATCAAGATTGAGACTATCCATGCCGACATCTGTCACAATGCCCGCTAAACCCATCCCGCCTGCCCTGATCTTTTCCGCTAGGATGCCTTGCGGGTAAAAAAGAACGTCTAGTGTCCCTGCCTGCATTTTCTGCCCGGCAATTGGATTTGAGCCAATATGAGAGGCAATGATTTTCTTCACTCTTCCTTCTGTGATCAGCCTGCCAACACCGATTTGCGGGAAGCCTGCATCGTTCCCGATCAATGTCAGGTCTTTAATATTGGCTTCTAGAATGGCATCGATCAATGATGGCGGGGAGCCTACACCGCCAAACCCGCCAAACATAATGGTCATTCCGTCTCTAAAATGCGTGATGACTTGATCAAAGTTCGCTGTTTTGTTCATCATCTTTCCTCCCTACATGGCAGATGGGAAAAACCCTCGATTGATGACTTCTTGTTCGACCTGCGTCATTGTCTGCCCGAATAAATGAATCAGTTCATCCATCTCCTGCTGCGTAATGGAAAGTGGCGGTGCGATCATAACCGCTGCACCTCCCACACCATCCTCTCCAGCGCTTGCTGGGTAAACAAGCAAACCATTTTGCTTTGCCGCCTCCACAACTAAATGTGTCATTTGAGCATGGGCAGGAAATGGTGTTTTCGATAATCGGTCTGCGACAAATTCAATGCCAATGAGCATCCCCTTTCCTCTCACATCTCCTATGATGGAATGTTTTGTTTGCAAATCCTTTAAAGCATTCATTAAATATCGGCCAGACAGATCAGCCCGTTCTGAAAGCTGATGTTTTTTCATATATCGAATGACAGCCAGTGAGACGGCTGCTGAAAGCGGATTGCCGCTATAAGTGTGGCCTGCCATCACAGAGCCCGAACCACTGAGAATCGGTGCAATCACATGATCCGCTGAGACAGCTGCAGCAATCGGTGAATAGCCGGCGCTCATGCCTTTTCCGAGTACCATAATATCTGGTACGACGCCCCAATGTTCCATGGCAAACATTTTCCCAGTTCGTCCAAAGCCTGTCATGACTTCATCTGCAATCATTAAAATATCGTTTTCCTCACAAACTCGCTTCATCGCCGCAAAATATCCGTCTGGCGGAACAAGCGCCGCACCCGCTGCTCCAACAATCGGCTCTGCAATAAAAGCCGCAATCCTCTCTTTTCCTATACGCTGAATGACAGTTTTAAATTCCTGTACATACCATTCGACCTGCTTGCTTTCTTCCTTTGGCAGCCACGAACGGTAGCTGTATGGCGGAGACAGCACCGGGTGTTTTTCGAGCAGTGGTTCAAAGCGCTCTCTCCTTGCAATATGTCCTGACATCGACAGCGCACCGAGTGTGATGCCGTGATAACTCATCCATCTTGAGATGATGTGATTCTTCTCAGCCTTCCCCTGCTCCTGCCAATGCTGAATGGCAATTTTCATGGCGGTCTCTGTTGCCTCTGATCCGCTTCCGACAAAAAAAGACCAGTTCAGGTTCCCTGGGCAGAGCGTACTCAATTCATAGGCAAGTTCTTCTGCTGGTTCATTTGTGAATTGTGATCTGTACGTAAAGCTCACCTTTTCCGCTTGCTCTGTCATGGCATCAATGATGTCTCGTATGCCATGTCCAATACTTGCCGTGACAGCACCCGATGAGCCGTCTAAATATTTTTTCCCGTCCCGATCATATAAATAAATCCCCTCTCCTTTCACAGCCACAGGATAATGCTGATTCAACATCGGTTTGATTAAGTAATCCCGGGTCTCCACTTTGTCATTCCTCCCTCTCTCGTCAGCAGCTGCATCTTTCTTTTTTCATGAATCGCAAGAAAATTTTGTATACTTGTTATAAGATTAGCTTAATCAAGAGGGCAGTCATCCTCCATTCGCCACATGCCCGAATTTCACACGCATTTTTTATACATCGTGTATAAGAGTGTTCAAAAGGAGGTCATGAGTCTATGGCGATTCTCGTCAAAGATGCACTCTCGCTCGATATCATGAAGGAAACAAAGCTGCTTGCTGGGGAAAATGGACTGGACCGCCTCATTCAGTGGGTGACCATCGTGGAAATTATCGAAGATACTTCAAGGCTTTCAGAAGGGGAACTGCTCGTCACAACCGGCTTTGGGCTTGCAGACAACCAGGAAAGGCGCACCCGGCTTGAGGAGCTGATTCAATCTCAACGTCTATCGGCCATTGCGATTTATAAAGGCGTATACTTAACGGAAATTCCGGCATCACTGATCGAAGCTGCCAAAAACAGCGGCATTCCACTCATCGAGATTCCTTCACATGTCAACTTCTCAGACATCACAAAAGCCGTCCTAGAGCAAATCGTCAGCAGCCAGCTCCATCAGCTTAAATATTCTTCAGCCATTCACCAAAGACTAACCCATTTAAATGTCAGCAATAAAAATGTCACACAAATTACAGATGAGCTGGCACACCTCACTTCGGCGAACATCGTTGTGCTAGATGTTTTTTTACATCAAACCGCAGCTCATCTCATAAAAGATGAAGTGACGTACTCTCCTGCTGTTGGCTTTTTGACAGATCATGAACCAATCGAAACGACACCTCTTCTCAAGCAGGCTGAGGAGAAAGGAAGGCTCGTTTATGACACGTTCGGTGCGTTTGTCCTTGCTGCATGTCCGGTGATTGCGATGGGTGATATTTTCGGGTTTATTGTGTCTTTGAAGAAAAAGGAAGCATGGCATCATCTCGATGCGATTGCCATCGAGCATGCCGGGGCGGTGTATGCGATTGAATGGCTGAAGCAAAAAGCCATTCAAGATACAGAAAACCAAATGCAAGGTCATTTGTTAGATGATATTTTGCAGCAGCAATACACAGAAGAAAGCTATGTGGTCGAACAGGCAACAAAGCTGCAATACGATATGAGCGATGAGCAGGTGGTCATCTACTTTCAATTTCAGCATCAGCACACACAGCTCGATCACCAAATGATGCAGCGTCTATCTCAATTACTCACGTCGATATTTGAACGCAGACATATTCCTTTTTTACTAAAGACAAGGCTCGATTCTATTTTTGTTCTTACACCAGCAGAAAAAAAAGCGTTTCAAGAAGCAGAGTGGTATCGTGCAGCAGAAGAGTGCCGGAGCACTTGGTCTTATTTTTTTCCCGTCCATCCGATTGTGATTGGCATTGGGAGAGCCTATGACCAGATCGGTCTCTTTTCAAAAAGCGCGAAGGAAGCGCAGTATGCAGCAAGGCTTCTTCCGCTTTTAAAGACAGAAGAATGCATCATTCATTATCAAAAGCTCGGCTTATACGGGATGCTGCTTGAAATGAATGAAGCGGGTATGAATTTGCATGACTTTTACGTGGAGCTGTTGAGTCCCTTGCTTTATACGAAAAAACAGGGGGCTGACCTGATCCATACACTCGAAGTGTATTTGGCACACAATGAAAATATTCAAAAATCTGCGGGAGAATTGTTTATTCACAGGCATACATTAAGCTACCGGCTGAAACAAATTGAAACGAGAACAGGCTGCAGCCTCAAATCCACAGATGATCGGATGAAGCTGCAGCTCAGTATCATGGCGTACCGCCTATCTGGTCTGCTTGATCAGATGAGAACCATTTCATGATTCATTTGGCGTTTTCACCCATAGATTCATATCTTCAATTTTGTCAAAAATATAGCAGTTGTTTTGGAAACGCCCGGTATACGTATAGCCGAGCTGATAAAACACTTGGTTCATTCCATAGGACAGTGCACGTGCGAGAGAATAAAAGACATAGATGTGCATGGATTGAAGTTCTTTTTCGAGTGCTAGAATCAAATGATGCATGAATCCTAGTTTTCTGTATGATGGAAGGGTCGCACAATCTGTTAATTCCGCATGACCATACGGCTCATTGATTTCAGCGGATGCTGCACTCACAATGTGACCGTCATGTTCAACGGCATAAAAGACGGTCCCTTCCTTCATCACCTTTTGGATGTAATCTGGCTCATTCATTGGCGTAGGATACGTTTCAAAAACGGTATCATAGAGCTTTGCCAGCTTGTGAATATCCTGCGTATCCGCTTTCCTCATCACATACTCATCCTGCCACGTGCCTTGGTCTTTTTTGAGAGGCTTTTCCTGAATAGACGCAACAATTTCATCTTCCTTCAGCCAATACGGGCTGTTCATCCGATCCTCCGTCAGAAAGAGCGACATGCCGTACGCATCACTTCCAAGAAAATAATGAGAAAACACGCCTTCAAGCCGAAAGCCTTTTTCTAAAAAAAGAGGCATATGCTCACGCCTGACTTTCACAATGACCTTAGAAGCCTTGGAGTCTGCAGCTTCCTGAAGAACCGACTGAATCACATCCCGCACCCTGCCGCTGTAGTCATCCAAACGGATTCGCTCATTAAATGAATCAATACAGATCGAGGCAGAAAAACGCTCGTTCGCAAGTTCCTTCAATTGCACCATATACTCATCCTCTCTTATAATCAGCTAATAAAAAAATCCAAATGGAAAATGAAACAATGACGATACCAGAAAAAATCGACATGATCATATACCGAATGGCTGAGCCTTTTTTGGCTTTGTTTTGCTTTCTCGCTTCATACATGATGAGATTTGAGAACAGTACAAATAAAATAAGTAACACGATTGCAAATAGAATGATTCCTTGAATGACCATGCTGCCTCCTCATAAACTCGTCATCCCATACTACTTCTTCATATTCCGCCGGCATCCCTTCTCATGAACAAAAAACACCTTTCCATCTCGTCAGATAGAAAGGTGTTTTGATTAAACGTTTTTCCCCGCAGCTTTCAGCGCACGGGCACCGATGTCACGGCGATAAAATAGACCTGGCTGTATGATTTCTTCAACCGCTTCATACACTCTTGATCTTGCCGCTTCAAATGTGTCGTCAAATGCGGTTACATTTGCTACACGGCCGCCATTTGTGACGAATTGATCGTTTTCTTTTTTTGTTCCTGCGTGGAAGGTCACAACATCAGACACAGTCGTTTGCAAGGCACCGATCGGTGTGCCTTTTGCATAGTCTTCTGGGTATCCTTCTGATGCAAGAACCACACTGACAGCCGCAGTGTCTTTCCACTGTAAGTCCACATCTTTTCCATCAAGAATATCGAGGAATACTTGGACTAGATCTGATTCAAGACGAGGGAGAACCACCTGCGTCTCAGGGTCGCCAAAGCGTGCATTGAATTCAATCACCTTTGAGCCTTCTGGTGTCAGCATTAAGCCTGCATATAAAATGCCTGTAAATGGACGCCCTTCCTGCACCATCGCGTGAGCTGCCGGTTTGACGACATCTTCCACAGCTTTCTGAACGACTTCATCTGAAATTTGCGGAACTGGTGAATAAGCGCCCATCCCGCCGGTGTTCGGCCCTTTGTCATCTTCAAAGGCCCGTTTGTGATCCTGCGCAATCACCATCGGATACACCTTTTCTCCGTTGACAAAGGCCATGAGTGAAAATTCCTCGCCTGTTAAAAATTCTTCGATGACAACAGATGCACTTGCATCGCCAAACTTTTCATCCTCTAAGAAATCATGCAGACAATCGACCGCCTCTTCAAGCGTCATGGCCACTGTCACGCCTTTTCCTGCGGCAAGCCCGTCTGCTTTAATGACAATCGGCGCACCCTTTTCTTCCACATATGCTTTTGCTTCTTCAAACGATGTAAAGGCAGCGTAAGCGGCTGTTGGGATATCGTAGTTCTTCATTAAGTCTTTTGCAAATTCCTTTGAGCCTTCAATGACCGCAGCTTTTGCATTCGGTCCAAATACTTTTAGACCTGCTTCTTCAAATGCATCAACGACACCTGCGATTAAAGGGACCTCTGGACCGACAATGGTTAAGCCGATTTCGTTTTCTTTTGCAAAACGAATTAATGACTCATGATCGCCTTCGTCGATTGGTACAAGCTTCGTAGCATCTGTCATTCCATCATTGCCGGGTGCGACAAATACTTGGCTGACAAGTTCACTTTGATTCACTTTCCATGCGATGGTATGCTCTCTTCCGCCTCTGCCGATAATTAATACGTTCACACTGTCATCCCCTTAATGTTTGAAATGTCTAACGCCAGTGAAGACCATGGCGATGCCGTATTCATCTGCTTTTTGAATCGATTCTTCATCACGAATAGATCCGCCTGGCTGAATGATCGCTGTGACGCCTGCCTTTGCAGCAGCTTCCACTGTATCGCCCATTGGGAAGAACGCATCAGAGCCTAGTGCGCTTCCTTTTGCCTTTTCACCAGCTTGCTCAATTGCAATGTTAGCTGAGCCCACGCGGTTCATTTGACCAGCACCGATTCCTGCTGTCATTTGATCTTTCGCAAGGACAATGGCATTTGATTTCACATGCTTGACTACTTTCCAAGCAAGCTTTAAGTCTTTCCATTCGTCTTCTGTTGGTTCTCTTTTCGTTGGAATAGAAATCGTTGCTTCCTCTAAGCCGTACGTGTCAATATCCTGAACAAGCAGTCCGCCATGGACACTTGTCAGCTGTTTTTCTTTTTTCCCAAGATCCGCTTCTACATCTAATGTTAATAGACGAAGATTCTTTTTCGCTGTTAACACGTCAAGTGCTTCTTGGCTGAACGATGGGGCGATGACAATTTCTAAGAAAATCGTATGCAGCACCTCAGCCGTTTGTTTGTCTACTTCACGGTTAAGTGCCACAATGCCGCCAAAAATAGACGTCTCATCTGCTTTAAATGCTCGGTCAAATGCTTCTGCAATCGTTTCTCCTGTACCAACGCCGCATGGGTTCATATGCTTCACAGCGACAGCTGCTGGCTCCGTGAATTCACGTACAATTTGAAGAGCGGCATCTGCATCTTTGATATTGTTGTAGGAAAGTTCTTTTCCATGTAATTGCTTTGCAGTAGCCAAAGAACCTTTGGCTGGAAGAGCATTTTCATAGAAAGTCGCCGCTTGGTGCGGGTTTTCTCCATAACGAAGGGATTGTTTTTTCTCAAACGTGACAGTGAACTGTTCTGGCTCTGTTTCGCCCACAAAGTTTGTTAAGTAATCCGCAATCAGAGCATCGTATGCAGCCGTATGACGGAATACCTTTGCAGCGAGCTCACGTTTTTTCTCGAGTGACACGCCGCCTTCTTTGATTTGCTGGATGACTGTATCATAGTCACGAGGATCGACAATCACTGTGACGTCTTGGTGGTTTTTTGATGCCGCACGAAGCATTCCCGGTCCGCCAATATCAATGTTTTCAATCGCTTCTTCATACGTCACATCGTCTTTTGAGATCGTCTCTTTGAAAGGATAGAGATTCACGACAACAAGATCAATCGGCTGAATGCCATGCTTCTCAATCTGTGCCATATGCTCATCGTTTTCTCTCACTGCTAAAAGTCCGCCATGAATGTTCGGGTGAAGTGTTTTGAGTCGTCCGTCCATGATTTCAGGGAATCCAGTGACTTCTGAAATTCCAATGACATCAATGCCGTTCTCTTGAAGAAGCTTATGTGTACCTCCAGTTGAAATCACTTCAACGCCAAGTTCTGTTAATTCTTTCACAAAAGGTACAAGATTCGTTTTATCGGAAACACTGATTAATGCGCGTTTGATCGTCATGCCTTCGTCACCTCATTAAGATAATTCTAAAAGTGATTTGATCACTTTTGGATATAGTGTGTGTTCTAGTTCATGCATTCTTTTTTCAATCGATTCAAGCTCTTCCCCTTGTTCGATATAAATCGCGGCTTGGTCAATAATCGGGCCGGTATCCATACCTTCGTCGACGAAATGGACGGTGATGCCTGCCACTTTGACGCCTGCTTGATAGGCTTGTCCAATGGCATCCAGCCCTGGGAAGGCTGGCAGCAAGGACGGGTGAATATTGACAATTTTCCCTCTGAATGCTTCAAGTAATGTCGGACCAATCAGTCTCATATACCCAGCAAGGAAAATCCATTCCACTTCATGCAGCCTAAGCTGTTCAATGATCGTTTGTTCAAAAGCGGCTTTATTCGGAAAAGCCTTAGGGGTAAAGGCAAAGGAGGGAATGCCCTCTTTCTCGGCACGCTCCAGCACCTTTGCACCCGGTTTATCACAAATCACAATGGCGGCCTTTGCCTGCCACTGTTCTTTTTTTAATGTATCTATAATGGCTTGAAAATTCGTCCCGCTTCCAGAGGCGAAGATCGCAAACTTCTTCATGAGAGGCTTCCACCGCCGAATGTGACACCTTCTCCTTTTTGAACACGGCCGATGAGAAATGCTTTCTCTCCGTCTTCTTCAAGTCCTCTGATCACTTCGACAAGGTCATCTTCTTTTACCGCTAAGACAAAACCAATGCCCATATTAAACACGTTGAACATTTCTTCTGCCTTTAACTGTCCTTTTTCTTGAATAAAGGAGAAAATTGGCGGTACTGGCCATGAGCCGTTATCAATCTCAACGCCAAGCCCTTCAGGCAGCATACGCGGTAAATTTTCAATAAAGCCGCCGCCTGTCACATGTGCCATGCCGTCAATCTTGCCGGCTTTCACTTGTTTGAGAACAGGCTTCACATAAATTTTGGTCGGTTCAAGAAGCTCTTCTCCAAGCGGTCTTGTAAAAGGTTCATACGTTTGATGCAGATCCAGACCAGCGTCTTCCAGCAATACTTTACGAACGAGAGAGTACCCATTGCTATGAATTCCGCTTGAGCTGAGTCCAATAAGCAAGTGCCCCTCTTTGATGCTCTCTCCTGTCACGATTTCATCCTTTTCAACGACGCCTACTGAAAAACCAGCAATATCATATTCATCTTCTGTGTAAAGACCTGGCATTTCTGCAGTTTCTCCGCCGACAAGCGCTGAACCAGACTGCTCACAGCCGTCAGCCACACCTTTGACGATTGATTCAATTTTTATCGGATCTGCTTTACCAACTGCTAAGTAATCTAAGAAAAAGAGCGGCTCTGCCCCTTGTGCCAGCACATCGTTCACACACATTGCCACGGCATCAACACCGATCGTATCGTGTTGATCCATTAAAAAGGCAAGCTTTAATTTTGTTCCGACACCATCTGTTCCTGAGACAAGAACGGGCTTTTTGTATGGCAGCTCAGATAAATCAAACATACCGCCAAATCCGCCTAGAGCACCCATGACACCTGCTCTTTTTGTACGTTCCACGTGTGTTTTCATTCGTTTGACGGCTTCGTATCCTGCTTCGATGTCGACACCGGCGTTTTTATATGCTTCTGACATCCCATTCACTCCTTTTAGCTGCTTCTCTTCCATTTATTTTCAGCAGAATGAAAGAGCAGCATATCAAATCATCTTGACTGCTGCTCCTTTATTCGATTATTTCGTCAGTGCTGTTTCCTTCACATGCGGAAGAACAGTATCTTCATAAATTTCAGTCGGATATTTCCCAGTAAAGCATGCTAAACATTGACCGCGCTGCGGATCATCATACTTCCTGCCAATCCCGTCCATTAAACCGTCTACGGATAAAAATGCAATGGAGTCTGCACCGATTTCCTGTCTAATTTCTTCCACTGAATGAGAAGAAGCAATCAGCTCTTCATGTGTGGACGTATCAATTCCATAAAAACATGGATGTGCGATGGGCGGTGAACTAATGCGGACGTGGACTTCCGTCGCACCCGCTTCTCTTAGCATCGTCACAATGCGGCGGCTCGTAGTTCCGCGGACGATGGAATCATCCACCATCACGACACGTTTTCCTTCGACGACCCCGCGCACAGCAGACAGCTTCATGCGCACGCCCTGCTCACGCAATGCTTGAGACGGCTGAATAAAGGTCCGTCCGACATAACGGTTTTTAATTAAACCGAGCTCATATGGAATACCTGTTGCTTCGGCATATCCAATTGCTGCAGAAATACTCGAATCTGGTACACCTGTCACAACATCTGCTTCGACATGCGCTTCCTCGGCAAGCTTTTTGCCAAGGTTCTTTCTCGCACTATGCACGTTGATGCCATTGATATTGCTGTCAGGTCTTGAGAAATAAATGTATTCCATGCTGCACATGCTGCGGTTAATGTTCATGGAGAAGCGTTCAGATTTGAGGCCTTCATCATTAATGATCAGCATTTCTCCAGGCTCAACATCTCGTAAATACGTGGCACCGACAACATCAAATGCACATGTTTCAGAAGCAACAACATACGCGTCCCCAAGCATACCAAGTGAAAGCGGACGTAAGCCGTTCGGATCAAGAGCCACAATCATTTCTGTTTCCGTCATAATTAAGAAAGCATATGCGCCTTTAAGCATGGACAGGGCATTTTTGATCTGCTCTTTCAATTCAACATAGCCGCTGCGCTTAATTAAATGAGCAAGCACTTCAGTGTCAGAAGATGTTTGGAATATACTCCCCTGGTTCTCTAGCTGCTGCTTTAATTGCGTTGCATTCACTAAGTTCCCATTATGAGCAAGGGCAAGACTGCCGTTGTTTTGCGAGCGGAAGAAGAGGGGCTGCACATTTTCAAAGCCGCCTCCGCCTGCTGTCGCATACCGAACGTGTCCGATCGCACCTTTTCCTTTCAAATCCTTTAGCTCACCGTTTTGAAAGACTTCCGTAATCAGTCCAAGGCCTTTATGTGCCGTCAGGTTTTCACCATCTGTTGCAATGATTCCCGCACCCTCTTGTCCTCGGTGCTGAAGACTATGCAATCCGTAATATGTGATTTGCGGGGCTTCTTCGTGTCCCCAAACCCCAAAGACGCCACACTCTTCGTTTAAGCCTCTGATTTCAGCAAGCATGGGATCGCTCCTTTCCATGCGCGTTCAAGCTCGTTGACCGCTGCATGAATCCATTGTTGTCCTTCTTGATTTTTGACAGTGAATACCCCATCATTTGTGACCGTTCCAACTTCTTTCGCATCTTTGACAGCCGCAGCAAATGCTTCGCGGTCCTCTGGTTTCACTGTGACGACAAAACGTGACTGTGTTTCACTGAATAATGAAGCTTCACTGTTTAAATCAATTTGGATATGAGCGCCAAGACCGTCTGTTCCAAATGTACTTTCAGCAAGTGCTACACCAAGACCGCCTTCAGACACATCGTGAGCTGATTGAACAAGTCCGTTTTGAATCGCAGCAAGAAGGGCTTCCTGACGCGTGAGCTCTACATCCAAATCAATTTCTGGTGCTTTTCCGTAAATACGGCCTTCTGTCATCTTTTGAAGCTCACTGCCTGCGAATTCTTCCTTCGTCTCACCAATGACGAAAATCACATCGCCAGCCTGCTGGAACGACTGCGTCGTAATATGAGCTGTATCTTCCACCAAACCAACCATCCCAATAACTGGTGTTGGATAAATCGCTGTTCCATTTGATTCGTTATATAAAGAGACGTTACCACCGATAACCGGTGTGCTTAGCTTGCGGCATGCTTCGCTAATACCGTCAGCAGATTTTTCAATTTGCCAGAAAATTTCTGGTTTTTCTGGGTTACCGAAGTTCAAGTTATCTGTTACTGCAAGCGGACGAGCGCCTGAGCACACAATGTTACGTGCTGCTTCTGCGACTGCGATTTTCCCGCCGACCTCTGGATCAAGGTAGAGATAACGTGCGTTACAATCAGTTGTCATCGCAAGGGCTTTTTTCGTTCCACGGATTCTTAAAACGCCCGCATCAGAGCCTGGTGCAACGACTGTATTTGTCCGAACCATGTAGTCATATTGGTCATAAACCCATTCTTTACTTGCAATTGTCGGCTGCTGAAGGAGCTGCTTTAACGTGTCGGCTGCATCTGTGATAGCAGGTGCTTCAACTTTTGTTTCTAAAAACTCACGATAGTATGCAGGCTCACTTGACGGTTTGTGATAAACCGGCGCTTCTTCTGCAAGCGCGTCAACAGGAAGCTCACATACCACTTCATCTTGATGAAGTAAACGAAGCATTTTATCGTCTGTCACATGACCGACTGATACCGCTTCAAGATCGTATTTTTCAAAAATATCAATGATTTCTTGTTCACGGCCTTTTTCAATGACCAGAAGCATTCTCTCTTGAGATTCAGACAGCATCATTTCGTATGCTGACATGCCTGTTTCACGCTGAGGGATAAGATCTAGATTCATCTCGATACCAGAACCTGCTTTACTCGCCATTTCCGCACTTGAGCTTGTCAAGCCAGCCGCTCCCATATCCTGAATTCCAACGAGTGCATCGTTTTTGATGACTTCAAGGCACGCTTCAAGCAGCAGTTTTTCCATGAACGGATCACCGACTTGAACTGCTGAGCGTTTTTCTTCTGATTCATCAGAAAATTCCTCAGATGCAAATGTTGCACCGTGAATTCCGTCACGTCCCGTTTTAGCACCAACGTACATGACCGTGTTGCCGACACCTTTGGCCTGCCCTTTTTTGATGTCTTCATGGTTGATTAATCCAACACACATTGCATTTACGAGCGGGTTGCCTTCATAGCTTTGATCGAAATGAACCTCTCCGCCGACTGTTGGAATTCCGATACAGTTTCCATAGCCTGCGATCCCTGCCACTACTTCTTCAAACAAGTACTTCACGCGCGGTGAAGTCAGTTCACCAAAACGAAGAGAGTTTAATACAGCAATTGGACGCGCACCCATGGAGAATACATCACGGATAATTCCGCCGACACCTGTCGCCGCTCCTTGATACGGTTCAATCGCAGATGGATGGTTATGTGATTCGATTTTAAATACAACCGCTTGGTTGTCTCCAATATCAACGATTCCAGCGCCTTCCCCAGGACCTTGAAGGACGTGCTCTCCTTTTGTCGGGAATTTGCTTAAAACAGGCTTTGAGTTTTTATAACTGCAATGCTCTGACCACATGACAGAAAAAATGCCCGTTTCTGTGTAGTTTGGCAGCCTGCCAATAATGGATTCGATTAAAGCGAATTCTTCATCACTCAATCCCATTTGCTGATACAATTTCTCTTCTTTAATTTGCTTGTGACTTGGTTCAAGCAGTAGTGACATGAGTGTCCCTCCAATTTTTCACGATAGATTGAAACAATTTAAGTCCGTCTGCGCTGCCTAGTAATGAATCAACCGCGCGCTCAGGGTGCGGCATCATGCCGAGTACATTGCCCTCTTCATTCGTTACACCTGCAATACGATTCACACTGCCGTTAATATCGTCTCCGTAAGTGAAAGCGATTTGGCCGCGTTCAATGAGCTTCGCTAAAGTGTCTTCATCACAGTAGAAGTTGCCTTCACCGTGCGCTACAGGAATCGTAATGGATTCGCCTTTTTGATAACCGCTTGTAAATTGCGTTTCGTTGTTTTCTACAATGAGTTCAACTGGACGACAGATAAACTTCAAATCTTTATTTCGTCTCATCGCACCCGGAAGAATGCCAAGCTCCTGAAGAATTTGGAACCCGTTACAAACACCAAGAACAGGTTTTCCTTCCTCAGCTGCTTTTTTCACCGCCGGCATGATGTTTGAGAAGCGGGCGATCGCACCACATCTTAAGTAATCCCCATAAGAGAAACCGCCTGGTACGAGTACACCGTCAAATCCGTCAAGACTCGTTTCGTCGTGCCATACATATTCAACTTGTTCACCTAACTCATCTTGAATCGCATGGTACATGTCGATATCACAGTTAGAGCCAGGCAAGACGATCACTGCAAACTTCACTGTGCGACAACCTCCTCCACCTCATAGCGGTAATCTTCAATCACCGTGTTGGCAAGTAATTTTTCGCACATTTCTTTGACGACTGTGTCTAAATCACGATCTGATTTTTCAATGACAAGCTCCATGTATTTTCCGATACGGACATCCTTTACTTCCTGATAAGACATGCTGTGCAAAGCGTGCTGCACGGCACTTCCTTGTGGATCAAGAACGCTCTCTTTTAAGCTGACAAAAATTTTCACTTTATACATGTTTATGGCCTCCAAGTCTTTTGAAAATTTCTTCGTATGCATTCGTTAAGCCGCCCAGGTTTCGTCTGAACACGTCTTTATCAAGCTTTTCGTTTGTATCTTTGTCCCAAAGCCTGCACGTATCAGGTGAAATCTCATCAGCTAGCAAAATACGATTCTCGTGATCTATTCCGAATTCAAGCTTGAAATCAATTAAATTCACATGACATTCTGAGAAGATTTGCTTTAATACTTCATTCACTTGTCTTGTGATCTGTTTCATTTCCTCGACCTGCTCAGGTGTCGCTGCATGTAAGATGCGAATATGATCTTCTGTAATGAGCGGATCGCCGAGTGCATCATCTTTGTAGTAGAACTCAATCAAAGGTGTGTCCAGTTTCGTTCCCTCTGGAATGCCAAGGCGTTTTGACATACTGCCTGCCACCACATTTCGTACAACCACTTCAAGCGGAACAATCTGTACCTTTTGAATGAGCTGCTCTGTTTCAGAAAGGCGTTTCACAAAGTGATTGTTGATTCCTTTCTCATGCAGCATTTGAAAGATTAAGCTCGAAATTTCGTTGTTCAGTCTGCCTTTGCCTTCGATTTCGGCTTTCTTTTCGCCGTTAAATGCTGTAGCTGAGTCTTTATATTCGACATATAAAATATGCTCGTCATCGGTCTGATAGATTTTTTTCGCTTTGCCTTCGTAGAGAAGTTCTTGTTTCACAGTCATTCAGGTTGGCCTCCTAATTTGAATGTTGGCAATTTTCAGGATTGGGCGCCTGGCAAGCAGGCGGCCCATTTCTTACGCAAGACCTAGACGTTCGAAAATCATATCAACATTTTTCAAATGATAGTTGTAATCGAAGCAGTCAGCGATTTGTTCCGGTGTTAAACGTGACGTGATTTTTTCTTCTGCTTCTACTAATGAACGGAACGGCACTTGCTTCTCCCACGCTTCCATTGCCTTTGGCTGAACCGTGTCATATGCCTCTTCACGTGCCATGCCTGTATCGATTAATGCAAGAAGAACGCGCTGTGAGTAAATTAAGCCAAGTGTGCGGTCCATGTTGCGTTTCATGTTTTCAGGGAAAACCGTTAAGTTTTTCACGATGTTTGAGAAACGGTTGAGCATATAGTTCAGTGCAATTGTTGCATCTGGTAAAATGATGCGCTCAGCAGATGAATGAGAAATATCACGCTCATGCCAAAGTGGTACATTTTCATAAGCTGTCAGCATATATCCACGAATCACGCGGGCAATTCCCGTCATATTCTCAGAACCGATTGGGTTACGCTTATGCGGCATCGCTGATGATCCTTTTTGTCCTTTGGCAAAGAACTCTTCTACTTCACGTGTTTCACTCTTTTGAAGACCACGAATTTCAACAGCAAATTTCTCAATGCTCGTTGCGACTAAAGCTAGAGTAGCCATGTAATCTGCATGGCGGTCACGCTGCAAGGTTTGGGTTGAAATTGGTGCAGCTTTGATGCCAAGCTTCTCACATACATATTGCTCAACAAACGGGTCGATGTTCGCATATGTGCCAACAGCTCCAGAGATTTTGCCGTATTCAATGCCAGCTTTTGCTTGTTTAAAACGTTCTAGGTTACGCTTCATTTCTTCGTACCAAAGACCAAGCTTCAGGCCAAATGTTGTCGGTTCAGCGTGTACACCGTGTGTACGGCCCATCATGACGGTATATTTGTGCTCTTTTGCTTTTTCTTTTAGTATGTCAACAAATCTCTCAATGTCCTTGAGCAAGATATCATTCGCCTGTTTTAATAGATATGAAAGCGCCGTATCCACTACGTCTGTCGATGTTAATCCGTAATGAACCCACTTTCTTTCTTCTCCTAGAGATTCAGATACAGCACGCGTAAAGGCAACCACGTCGTGGCGCGTGTCTTGTTCAATCTCCAGAATACGTCCAATATCAAAGCTTGCATTTTTGCGCATTGTCACAACGTCTTCTTTCGGAATGACGCCAAGCTCTGCCCAAGCTTCACAAGCGAGAATTTCTACTTCAAGCCATGCATTAAATTTGTTTTCCTCTGTCCAGATTGCTGACATTTCTGGTCGTGCGTAACGTTCGATCATTTCCCGTTTCCTCCATCTCTTTCAGTCCATATCTTTGTGATGTTTGTCATCCATTCATCATCGAGCTGTTTCATAAACGTCATATGCCCCATTTTGCGGCCGGCTTTTACTTCATGCTTTCCATATAGATAAAGCTTCGCTTCTTTGAGAAGCTCAGGATGCTCTTTTGGAATGTCCACTTCATCGCCTAATAAATTCACCATCATTCCCTCTGATAAAAGGGCTGTACCGCCAAGCGGCAAACCACATATAGCGCGGACGTGCTGTTCAAACTGACTTGTCTCACATAAATCGAGTGTATAATGACCAGAATTATGCGGTCGTGGTGCCAGTTCATTGACGAGCAGCTTTCCGTCATTTGTCAGGAACAGTTCTACAGCAAGAGTACCAACCAGCCCCAGCTTTTCAGCAAGTGTTGTTGCCAGTTCTTTCGCCTTCTCCTGAATGCGGTCCTCTACCCTTGCAGGTACAATGCTTTGGAACAAAATATTATGCTTATGAATGTTCTCAGCGACTGGGAATACTGCAATCTCTCCATGAACAGAACGAGTGACGATCACTGAGAGCTCCATTTGGAATGGAACCCAGCTTTCTAAAATACAAGTTCCATGTGTGAGCAGTGCAGCTGCTTCCTGAAGTTGTCCTTTTTCTTTAATGACGTACTGTCCTTTTCCGTCGTAGCCGCCTCTGCATGTTTTCAGCACGGCTGGCAAACCGAGCACGTCCACTGCGTCTTCCAGCTCTTTTTCATCATGAATGATGCGGTAAGGCGCTACTTCACAGCCTGCGTCTACAATTCCTTTTTTCTCGGTCTCACGATTTTGAGTTAAAAGGAGAAGGTCGCTTCCTTGTGGTAAATAGGCTTCTTCCTTCAGCTGATTGAGTGCATCATAATCAATATTTTCAAACTCATAAGTCACCACATCGCTGATGTCTGCCAGCTTTCGAATCGCTTCAAGGTCACTATATGCGGCTGTGATTTCTTTATCGGCAACCTGTCCGCAAGGAGATTGTGCGACTGGGTCTAGAACTGCTGCCCGGTACCCCATTTGCTTTGCGCTGACAGCCATATATCTGCCAAGCTGTCCGCCGCCAATGATCCCGATGGTTGCGTTTGGAAAAATGGTCTGCTTAGCCAAGCTGATCACTGCTTTCTAGTACAGTCTGTTTTGTCTGCTCTCTTCTTTCTTCAAGGCGAGCTGCGACCTTTTCATCAAATGCTGAAATCATTTGTGCGGCAAGAAGGCCTGCATTTGTTGCACCGGCTTTGCCAATGGCTACTGTAGCAACTGGTACACCGCCTGGCATTTGAACGATGGATAATAAGGAATCCAGCCCGTTTAGTGCCTTTGATTGTACAGGCACACCAATGACCGGCAGTGTCGTTTTTGCTGCGACCATCCCCGGTAAATGTGCTGCGCCTCCAGCACCGGCAATGATGACCTTTAGTCCTTTACCTCTTGCTTCAGTCGCATATTCAAACATCAAGTCAGGTGTCCGGTGTGCGGATACTACCTGTTTTTCATACGGAATGTCTAATTCCTCTAAGATGTCGCACGCATTTTTCATTGTTTCCCAATCAGATGTACTTCCCATGATGACACCTACAAGCGGCTTCATTTTGTCCCCACCTTTAAGCTGTTATTCGATTTTGTATCGTTTGACACGCTTCCCAAACCTAAGCAGCTTGTCAAACGCCGAACAAAAAGGCCCGATTTGCATTGCATTGTTAGGAAGCAACACAAACCGGGCCATGGTAAGCGCTGTTCGCTTTTGAATTGCCATGTCAGTTTTGTTCACTATCCTGCATAGTCCAGTCATTTACGGTAACTGGGTAGAAACTTATGGGCCATATTCCCAAGATTATATGAGGCTCGTGTTTTGATTTCATGTTTATCTTAACAACGGATGTTCATGATGTCAACGGATTTATCGAACAATCTATGAAGTCGTCGTTTTAATGTTCGGATTTAGACTATTTTTCCTTCAAATACGATTTTTTTCCCAATCGGAATGATCTGAATCGACCCATTTTCCTTCTTTTCCTGAAAAATCGGTTCCTCCATTCGTCGGACAGGCGAGTAGCCTTCCGCTGCCATCTGGGACAACACTTGATCAATCGTCATGTTGTCTTCCACATAGAATTTTTTCTTCTTTGGTTTTGCGGTCATTCTTTAATTCTCCTTTTCTTCACAGCCTTCACCCAGAAGCCGCCGTGAATCGATTTGGGCTCATATGAAATGATAAACGCCTTTGAATCCAGCGTCTTAATCGTTTCATATAATTGCAGTTCATATTTTCTCGGTGTTAAAATTTGCAATGCTGTCCGGTCTCCTTCAAGACCGCCTGCTACCCAGCTGGTGACACCATATCCTTTTTCTCTCAATTGTCTTGGGAGATCGACATCCAATTCTTTTGTGATCACGTTAACAGTTGTGTAGCCAAGTGCCAGCTTCTCTTCAATTTTCATCCCGACAATGATCCCCATCCCATAACCTAGCGCATACGCAATGACATTTTGTATTTGATCTAAGTTATCTAAAACGATACTTAACCCAATGACATAAATGAGCATTTCGATCGTACCCGCAAAAGCAGCTGCGTACCGTCTGCCTTTCATCGTTAAAATTAAACGCATGGTGGAAAAAGAAACATAAACAATATTAATCACTAAAATGATTAAAACCATGGTGAACGCATTGGATAAAAGTTGTTGAAGCACGATTCGAACCCCCTGCACTAAAAAATCAAATAAAGCACCCCATATTCTACTAGAGAACATACCTTGATACAATCAAATTTACGCGATCAAAACACATATATCTTTCGACAACAAGGGTGGTGTTTGTTACCAAGAGTTTACCCGTTTTTTTCTCTTCTCAACATGAAAACCCCCTTTTTCAAAAAAGGAGGTTTTCAGTGTGTTTTATCCGAATCGAACAGGAACAAGTGATGGAATCAAATACTCCCCGACTATGCCCCAGAGCAACGCAATGATGACAAGCTCAATCAATAAAAAGATCCAGCCTGCATACATCAAATCTCCACGTACGGCATCATGCTCCGATTGAATCGAGCGAAAGAGCACGACCGCAATCAACTGAAGACCGACAAACATCATCACGGATAATATGACGGTCACATATGGAATATTCAGCATGGCAAATACAAGCCAAAGGATGGATAAAACCAACACCGGCACAAGCGCAGCGCCAAACTTCATGATCACTTCTTTCAGTGATATGTTTCCTTTTAGCATGTACTTTCCGAGCAGCCAGACGGTAAGCATCATCAATGTCAACAAAATGAGTGTAAAGACCGCAATCCTCAAAAAGGCGTCACCAAAAGAATAATGAATGCCAAAGCCTAATAAACGGGTCTTTGACGCCTTTAATTGAACATAGTTGCCTAAAGCAAAAAACACGCTGAATAACACAATCGAGATCCAGGCGTACTTCATACGCAATGTTTCCGCTTGATTAATGGCCCGGCTCGGTGATTTTAACATCGCCAGTCCATATGAACCATAACGCTTAAACGCGCCTCCTACACCTTGCAGTATACGCTGTATAGCTGAGCGCTCATCATCCGCTGTTTTTGAGGTTCTTCCTCGTTTTGCAGCGCTGCGGCTGAGGCGGGATTGCCTTGTTTCTTGATCTATTGATGACTCTTCGTTTTTCTTTTCAGATGTCCCCTGATCTTGATCTTTCTCTAACATCTCATATCAACTCCTATCCAATCCTTACAGTGCTAAAAGTGCATGAACTGTTCGGATGACTCCTCTTAAAGTAGCGGAGTCTCTCTATTCAGTCAAGATTCCTTGACGTTCATACGAATAGACGGATAAAAGGCAGCAGAGGTTTTAAAATGGAGAGAAAATAAGACAAAACAAAAAAGCTGACGGCCTCCATCAGCTTTTTATCATGTTGAAATCCGTCAAGAACGATATTGACTCCGCTTTCCTTGCTGGACCCGGAGATTCTCCTGATGAGCGGGGAACCGAGTCTTTTTGGTCGTATCAACCTGTGTAATATGTCCATTATGAATGGTGATGACCACTGATCCATAGTCGATCCCTTTTAAGGCAGATAAAATATAATTCAGCTTTTGTTCATCCATCGCTCATCCCCCTATTTTTGTTTTCGCTCTTTTAAATAGAGAACCTCGTTTTCCAGCTCATGAATTGTATAATGCATGAGCGCTTCCTGTTTTTCTTCATGCCCCCATAAAAGGAGCTTTTGAATCAGCACCTGCTTTTTTCGTTCAATCACCTGTCGAAGCCAGCGTGACAAAAGACATCTCCTCCCCTTTTGAATGTCTGCAAGAAAAAAAGGCACCCTGAAACCTTCTATTAAAAAAGGAAATCAAAGCGCCTTTGGTGATCCAATCAGCGAATTATGTCTTTTTATCATAAACACATAATTCCTATAAGTCAACTATGTTTTGATTTTTTTAACAAAAAACAGCAGCTTCCATGAGCCGCTGTTTCAAATGTTCAATTAATGATTTAAGAAAGCAAAATATAGAATAAAGATGACAAACAATCCGTACATAATTGGATGTACTTCTTTCGCTTTCCCTTTAAAGATCATCGTAATCGGGTAGAAAATAAAGCCAACCGCAATCCCTGTTGCAATACTGTATGTCAGTGGCATCATAATCATCGTTAAGAAAGCTGGTACCGCAATTTCAAAACGATCCCATGCAATCTTCGCCAGCGGAGCGACCATCAGTGCACCAACAATAATCAAAGCAGGTGCTGTCACATTAGGTGTAACAATGGATAAAAGCGGTGAGAAGAACATCGCCAGCAAGAAGAAAATCCCTGTGACGACAGCTGCAAAACCAGAACGCGCACCAGCAGCAACACCTGAGCTAGATTCAACATAAGACGTTGTTGTAGATGTACCAAGAATAGAACCTACAACGATTGAAGAAGAATCCGCCAAGAGTGCTCTTCCTGCACGTGGCAGCTCATTATTTTTCATTAAACCAGCCTGTGTTGCCACAGCTACAAGCGTACCAGCTGTATCAAAGAATCCAACGAAAAGGAACGTTAAAATCACAATAAGCATTTGAATGGAGAATATTTCTGGTAAGTGAATCAAGGCTTGACCAAAGGTTGGAGACAAGCTTGGAATACTTCCCACAATTTGAGACGGTACTGGTATAAGACCAAAAATCATCCCGGCAATAGCAGTCACAAGCATCCCAATGAAGACACCTGAATTCACACGAAGAACCATTAATATAACAGTCACTACGATACCAAACACCGTTAACAGAACCGGACCACTATGAATATTTCCAATCGAAACGAGTGTATTATCATTATTGGCGATAATGCCAGAGCCTTGAAGACCGACAAACGTAATGAACAAACCAATACCTGCACCAACTGCCAGCTTCAGCTCAGCCGGAATGGCATTGATGATTTTTTCACGGAAACCTGTTAAAGAAAGAGCAACGAAAATCAATCCTGAAACAAACACACCTGAAAGTGCAGCTTCCCATTTGATGCCCATGCCAAGCACAACCGAAAAGGCGAAGAACGCATTCAGACCCATACCGGGTGCAATCGCAATCGGATACCTGGCGATCAATCCCATCAGAATACACCCTGCAGCAGAAGCTAACGCCGTTGCTGTAAAGACTGCCCCCTGATCAATTCGTAATTTATCTGGAAAATCCGGCACAGACACTAATGCAAGTGTGATCGGATTAACAAACAGAATGTAAGCCATCGACAAAAATGTGGTTAAACCACCGATGATCTCTCTGCGGTAATTCGTACCTAACTCATCAAACTGAAAAAACTGTTTCAAGCCAACTGACTCCCTTCATGTCCTTTTGCTTTAGTCTGTCCCATTCACTAGTCAAATAAAAAACGCCCCAACAATTTTGGGACGCTTGACTACATATGTGAATTCAGACTGTGACATAAAACAAGAACAATGCATGATTTATATCAAACGAGTGTGAATTGACGTAGTCAAGCCATTTACGGTAGCTTGGTAGAAACTTGCGGGCCATATCCCCGCGATTATACGACTTCTATCTATTTGATTTCTGTGTCTATTGTACCAACTTCATTTTTAAAACACAATACGAAAAGCGAACATTTTTCAAAGAAATGTCCGCTTCATTCGGCTTATTACACGAATTTGGAAATTCATATCTAGTTCTTTATACACCCTTCTCCAAATCCTTCTCTTTTGCAAAAACCGCTTCGGCTACATGGAAAAACTCTTTCACTGCCGGAGAAGCTTGAGAGAGCGACGGACAGGCAAGCGCAACCTCACGATGATGAGAGACATTCAGGTGACGAATATGCACAAGCTGCTGCGTTTTTAAAAACAACTCCGGACCAATCGTGACGCCGAGTCCTTCCCCGACCATACGGGCAATGGTCGTACAATCATGAACTTCAAATAAAACAGCTGGCTTCATTTGCGCCTCCGAAAAAATATCCTCTACATGTGATTGATACATGCCAGTCGGCATAATAAATGGTTCATCTGCCAAATCTGTTATATCTACAATGGGCTGCTGCTCATACCGATGATTTGGGTGATAGGCGACCACCATCTCATCTTTCATAAGCGGCAGTAAATCAAAGGCTTCATCCGCATGGCCTTTCACAACAAATCCAACATCAATGATGCCTGAATCCAGCCACTCCAATATTTCTTCATACGTTCCCTCATAAAATTTAAATTCGATTTTTGGATGTTTTTTCTGATAGCTCACAAGCAGTTTAGGCAATAAACAAGCAGAGGCACTGGCAAATGTGCCGATACGAATCATACCTGTTTCAATATTTTTCGTTAACGCAATTTCTTGCTGAATTTTCTCCAATCTATTTAACACTTCTCTAATATGCGGGAGAAGCGTTTGACCAATGTCCGTCAGCATAATGCCCTTTTTTCGGTCACGAATGAATAAAGACACACCCCACTCTGACTCTAAATTTGCCACTGCATGACTCACAGCTGACTGCGTCATATTTAATGCTTCAGCTGCTGCTGTAAAACTGCCAAGCTCCACCACTTTTGCGATAATATCAAAGCGAACAAAGCTCATGAGTATTTACTCATCTCCTTCATGAAAAACATCAATTTTACTTATGTTAGCACGGAATTTAAACTAAAGACAACGTATCAATATGAAGGAAGGGTTCAAAATGAAAAACACATCTCATCAGCTATTGATTGTTCTTTTAGCTGTCGGTTCATTTGTCACAGGCACGTCAGAATTCGTCGTGTCAGGCATTCTAGATATCATTGCTGTTGATTTACACATCTCTATTCCTGCTGCCGGACAGCTCATCACCGTCTATTCTCTTTTTTATGCAGTAGGCGCTCTCTTTTTAGTCATGGCAACGTCGAAGCTGAACCGAAAAAAGGTTTTGTTATCAGCTATTTTTGTGTTTATTTTAGGCAATATGCTCGCCTTTTTCAGCCATCATTTTGTACTGCTCCTGCTCTCTCGGGTCATCATGGCCATGAGCGGCGGCTTATATATTGTCGTCGCCACGAATTATGCAGCGCAGATCGCCCCGCCAGAAAAAAGGGGAAGCGCAATGGCGACTGTCATCACTGGATTCACTGTTTCACTCGTATTTGGTGTGCCGATTGGAACATTTCTATCAGGCCATGTGGATTGGCACTATATTTTTCTCATCATTGCACTAGGTACTGCTTGTCTCTTCTTGCTTCTTTATCAATTGCTGCCACGCATAGAGGGACACTCTCATCTGCCATTGAAGCAGCAATTACACATCCTTCAAGACCGCAGAGTGATCAGCGGATTAGCCACGACGGTCTTTTGGATCTTAGGCTACACGATGGTCTTTGCTTATATCTCTCCTTTATTACGACAGACCGCCGGCTTTTCACTTGAAATGACAAGCATGGCCTTGCTCGTCTTAGGCATTTCTGCTTTTATTGGCTCACGCTTTGGCGGATTCGCCGTCGATCAATGGGGACCAAACCGAACCATCTCGATCAGCATCATGATCCAGATGTTCGCTCTCTTTGCCTTATTCTTTACGCAATTCTCTACAATTAGCGTCTTGATCACACTCGCCATTTGGGGCATCGCCACATGGACAACAACACCAGCGAAGCAATACTATCTGATCTCCCTTAAACCCCAAGCATCAGAAACCGTGCTGAGCTTTAATACAGCGATTATGAACATCGGCATGATGCTCGGATCGTCTATGGGCGGTGTGATTATACAGTATACAAATGTAACAAATTTAAGTTGGATTGGCGGATTAGCTAGTTTTGTGGCGTTGATGTTGATTCGGTATTCTTTTTATTTACACAAACGTGCCCAACGAAAGACACCGGAAAACCAATAGAAAACATTTCAATTTTTGGTATGATGGAAGAAACTGAATTAAAAAGGAGTTTTCCCCTTGTTTCTATTCAAAGAACCCGCGTGTGCTAGCTGTAATAAAAAGATAGAAGGAATGACAGAGGTGAAGGCTTGGCTGAGGAATGAAGAAAAGAGGGTTTTTATTGTAAGACATGTTATGGAAAAGCAACATAAAAACAAGCATTTCAATTGAAATGCTTGTTTTTACTTTCTACTTTTTTATTTCCGTTTACTACGAAGTTCAATGAGTGCTAGTTTATTGTCATTGAAAAAGAACTCTAGAATGATACCGTTTGATTGATCTTGATATTGTATACCTTTGCTATACCCCTCGACAAACCAGAGCTTCTTGAATTGATCTCCATATGTTTGTATCACAGATGAATAATCGTCTCCAATAGTGACTCCCTTAGATGTTTTGAGTTTTTTCTGTTTTGACTGATTGTAAATAGATGTAACTCGATGATGTTGATCAACTGATACTACAAAATCTTGATTTTCTTTTTCCATATAGACCCTCTGTTTAGGATGGGAGAATTGAGTATTCTCCACAAAAGTATGATCTCTCTCAAATTTTTCACCAATCTTAAAATGACCTAGCGATTCATTTGTTAAAGATACAGAGTGAAAATTAAAAAACATAGCCACCCAAACAAATAGTGCGGTTCCTCCTAAAACAGAACCTACAATCACTAACACTTTAGAATGGATGATTCCCTTTTTAAACAAATAGATCGCTAAAGATACGATGATCATCACGATGACGATCATAATTAGAAAAATACCCATTTCAATTATCCTCTTTTGCTTTTAATCGAATTCTGTTTGTGAATTATCCCCGCAATCACATTCTCACATATTATACCAAAGCATTACACAAAATCGACCAGTACAGGTATAATTTAAATAAAATTGCACGAGGAGAAAAATATGTATAGACATAAACTGATATTCCCGCAATCATTTCCAACCATACATACCGAAAGACTAATCTTAAAACAAGCAACAATCGAAGACGCTGAGGATATGCACATCTACTTATCCAATGAAACCGTGTGCCGCTACATGGGCATTGATGCTCATGAAACGATTGAAGACACAAAAGGAGAAATCAAGTGGTATCACGACATCTTCAAAGAACAAACAGGCATCCGCTGGGGCATTTCTCTAAAAGATGATCCTGCGATCATCGGCAGCTGCGGCTTTCTCAACCTAGAAAAACAGCACTGCCGCACGGAAATCGGCTATGAATTACACCACGATCATTGGAGAAAAGGCATCATGAGCGAAGCAATTGCTGCGGTGTTACGATATGGGTTTCAGGAAATGTATCTGAATCGGATTGAAGCGATTATTGATCCAGCAAATACGTCCTCTGTTCAATTATTGGAGAATGTTGATTTTGTTCGAGAGGGTTTATTAAGGGAGTATGATCTTGGTCAGAATGGGTTTGATGATGTGTTTATGTATTCGATTTTGAAGAGGGATTACGAGAAAAAATAGACTATTACTTTTCTTAATTACAAGTTAAAAGTTATTGTTTTCCTTCCTAAGTAATTTATGTTAATATTAAATTGCTAGTACTATTATCATTTACAAGAGTACTAGGTATGTTGTATAACAATGTCAAGAGATATTACTGTGAAAGCTGAAACTTGTATACCGTATGCTAATCTTAAGATCAGCATACTAGATAAGTAGCATACCAAAGTTATATCTATCATCATAGAACACCTCACCATCAGAACTTGTCTTCTTGTTATATTATACATTATTTGTATTTGTGAGTATTAACTCACCCCGCCATACCATATAATATGCCGCGTGGTATAGTAGAGCCTAAGGATCGCGGCGCTTTAGGCAGAGTGCAAGTCAGAAGAAATATAGTAGCGGGACTAGGTCTGTACTTGCTCCAACAATAAAAAGGGGATGTGAGTTTTAAATGGTACATAAATATCCATCTAAACCTTACTTGCATTTTGATAAAATTGCGTCTTTTAATAAAAAGGTAGAAAACTACGTCCTGGGTTTTAAACAAAACCCATCCCATAGTTTTCTACCTTTAATTTTTAGTGAGTTAACCTTTGAGAAGTTTAACGATATTAAAGATGAAACTGCTATAAAGAGAAACGGTCAATTAGTACCTATTAAAGAAAAAAAAAGACCGATTATGTATGCTGCTCATATAGATAACTTTATATACAAACATTACAGTTTAGAGTTAAATGACTTATATAATAGGTATGTTAAAGATAAACAAATTGATGAATCTGTAACTGCCTATAGAAACAACAAAAAAAGACAAAACAATATACATTTTGCAGCTGAAGTAATTAACTTCATTGCGAAGAATCCAGATTGCTATATATACATAGGAGATTACCAAAATTTTTTCGACACTTTAGATCATAAATTACTTAAAGAAATGATTAACTTGATTTACGGAAGTAAAATGCCAACGCATCAATATAAAATCTTCAAGAGTCTCACTAAATATTCATACATTAATAAAAAAGAGATAAATTTAAGATTGGGTGAAGATAAAGAAATATTTAGAACTAACCAAACCAGTTATTTCACTTCATTTAAAGAGTTTAGAAAATTCAAAAATGGGAGAAGCTTACTTACAAATGATAACAGCAAAATTCTAAAAGTAAATACGGATATAAAAGGCATTCCTCAAGGAACAGCTATGAGTGCTATTTATTCTAATATATATATGATTAAGATCGATGAATATATTACTAATTTATTAGATAGCTTAGGAGGTTTATATAGAAGATATTCTGATGATTTCATATTGGTTTTAACTAATATAAACGAAAAAAATTTTTATACTATTAAAAATCAAATAGAGAATCAAATCAAAAAATACAAATTATTAATTCATCCCCAAAAAACGCAAATCTTAACTTTTGACGGGAGAAAAATTTTCGATATTAAATCTCAAAGCCTTTCTAAAATTGATTATCTAGGATTCATTTTTGATGGTAATGAAGTTAGAATAAGAGAAAAAAGCATTTATAAATACTATAGAACTGTTTATAAGTTAATAAAGAAAGGAGAAATTGTTTCAAGAAAAAAGGGCTTTACTAAAGATCGAATACGCTTAACTTATAAAAGAAAAATATATCAACATTATCATCAGTTAGGAGAAAGAACTGACATAAAATATAACTATAGGAAAAGAGAATTCGGAACATTTATCACATACGCAAATAAGTGCAATAAAATATTTAATGAGATTTCGCCGCTTACTACGAATTTAATGAAAGAACAAATTAAAAACCACCAAAAGAAAATCAACAAAAAAATCCAGAAGTCTTTAAATACTCTAATGGATTGATGTTAATGGATTCATTACCTAAAGAAAAAGTAACTTTTATCTCATGTCAAATCAACCAATAGTAGTTTCACACAAGTCGTGGCACGTAGAGACTTTCACACAACAAATAGATTAAGTCCATTTACAAATATCATTTAGTAACTTTGCTAAATTCGTATTAATGAGAAGTAGGTAACTGTATTAATTTGCTTTGCATGATCTAAAAGTAACAATGAACGAGCATAACTTCAAAAAAGATTGAATATTAGGTGGTTACATATGAATGAACAAACAAAAAATTTTGCTTATTTTCCATTTCAGGATAGACAAATACATATATTAGAAGCACTTTGGCTGAGAAATCAAGGTGAAATTGAAATGAATGGAGAAAATCCTGTATTTTTTGACTTCAAAAATCTCTCTATTCGAAGCGGAGTATTACCAGTTGCCCCTTCTTTTAAAGGGGGAAAAAAGATTAAAGACCCATTTTTCCGATATTATCATAAAGAAAACATGAAACAGATTCTTTATTCAAAAAAAATGACAAATGCTCATTTCCTTTTTCAAATGATGTTTTCACAACTAACTCAATTCAATATTGAAGACAAAGAAAAAGGGAGAATCAGAGTAGCTATTGAATCAGCAGAAATAGAATCTTATATTAAATATAATGATAAAAAAGGTATATTAATTGATATCTTATTGTGCGTCAAACAAACTGATCCATACTCTTACAAGTATCTATGGAATAAAAAGTTGGCAATTGAAATTAAAGTAACTCATGCTGTTGATCCAAAGAAAAAGCGTATATTACTTGATAATAATATTTCAACTTACGAAGCGCCTGTTCCTAATGTTATTAAAAAATTGATTCCAAAAGCTCACGAAATATTAAAGAATAAAAAGCTTAGGCAAAAAGAAATTGACAAACTAACTAAAATTTATAGCAAAAACAATTGGACTTTATTTGGAGACTTTATTGTAAACTCTAAAGTAGAAGATGAAAATAAGGAGAATTATCTATTGTTATCCCAAGCTGAAATTGAACTAGATAAATACAAAAAAAGAAAAAAGAAATTATCTGAAGAAATACAGAAATATGAAGAACATAAGCTACATTTATCTGAAATTATTCATAATCTAAAAAAAGATTTATACACTCTCAAAGAAAAAGTTGAAGTTAATCAAGAATTACTATTAGCTTCTCAAGAAAATAATGAATTAGTCTCAAAATTGAAACAAAAAGAACAACAAATTGAAGAATTAAAGAAAGAAAATGATATCCTCAAGAACAATGTAAACAAACTTGATAACGAATCATTTTTGAAATGGATGAAGAGGAAAATAATTAAAAAAATTAGTTAATCACATATAACTTTAAAATCAAAATCATAATTCTTTATTTACAAATTATAAAATCGAAAAAATTTAAAATGAGCATAGCAATATAAAAGAAGAAACCGAACTATTGGAAACACACTTTAAAGTGGTTCCTAAATAGTTCGGTTTCTTATTGGTTAAGATTTTTTATCCTTATTAAAGTTATTCGGACTAAGTCGTAGCAGGTAGCTTACTCATAATGTAATATCATATACCTGTGGTTAACACACTTAACTTCATTCACGAAACGGGTTGTGATGTTCTAAAGCACTTCTTCAAGAGATTCTTGCCCAGTCACTCTTCATTCTATCAATTGTAGTAACAGCACGGATACCTAGTCCTGGACCTGAGTTTGGATGTCTCTAGACGATGTCGTCATGAATACCAGTCTCTAAACCTAGGTTAGGAAATTCTCCCTCTGATATTGCAACACAGCACAAAAAGTCAAGTTTCCTAAAAAGCATTTCCGCTATACTAAACTCACAAGGCAAGGAGGTGCTCGGTTGTCCTATCAAGAACATGAGAAAACGGTTCAAGAAACATTAAATTATATTGAACAGCATCTGAAAGATGATTTACCGCTCCAAACTCTAGCGAAACATGCTGGTTATTCTAGGTTTCACTTTCACCGTATGTTCAAAAAAGTGATTAAGAAGTCAGTTGTTGATTATATACGGGAACGTCGAATGACCCAAGCGGCGAAGGATTTAATTCATACGGACCAACGGGCGATTGATATCGCATTGCAGTATCGTTTTGGTTCACAGGAATCCTTCACTAGAGCCTTTAAGAAGATATATGACATGTCACCCGCACGTTATCGGAAATTACTAAGGAATGTCATTGATAAGGAGGAAACGAATATGGCTGCAAATCAGAACACACCTACTGGCTGGATTATGACGGGGGACACCCCATCTGACTATGAAACAGGTTTGGATAACAGAATTGTACACAGTGGTACTAACTCCGCTTATTTAAAATCAAAAGATGAAAAAGCACGAGGATTCGCGACCTTAATGCAGCAAATTAAGTCTGATCGTTACCGAGGGGAACGCCTTCAATTTTCTGCCTTTGTCAAAAGCGAAAATGTGAAAGGTTCAGCTGGTTTATGGATGAGGATTGACCATTCTTCAGGTGAAGTTCTTGCGTTTGACAACATGATGAACCGTCCCATTACAGGAACAAACGGCTGGAATCATTTTAGTGTAGTTCTAGATGTTCCAGTAAAAAGTGAAGTGATTGCGTTTGGCATATTGCTGCATGGTCAAGGTCAAATTTGGATGGACGAACTTAGTTTTAAAACGGTAGATGAAAGTGTGCCAGTGACAGAACAAAATATTGTGGATGATTTAGAGGATGAACCAGTGAATTTAAATTTTGAAGGCTAGCAGACTGAATTTAAGAGGAGGTTCATTGCCATGAAAAAAATTGGTGCGATTTTATTGTTCGCTATGAATTCACTCACCTTTATTTGTGGCCTTGGAATTTTATTTGGTGAAGAGGATTAAAAATGAAGATAGGCACCCATAGAACAAAAAAAATCAATCAAAAAAGATATCTCTATCCCTATCTCTTTTTTGTAAACTTGGTATAATAGAAAAAATCAGAAAATTCAAATGCAATGATAAGGAATAGTACTTGCCGAAATGTTTTCAGAAAGTTGCTGGCTGATGAGAAGCAATAACAAAAGGCAAGGAACTCACCTTAGAGTAGCCTTAGTGAAATGAAAAGGATTGATGTAGTTAAGGTCGGCACCCCACCGTTATATGGGAAGGATATAAGATCAAACAATCTGTATCCGAATAAGGGCATGATAATGTTTGTTTATCATGAAACAGGGGTGGTACCGCGTAAGAAGAAGTCTTTCGTCTCCAAGTTAAATCTTGGGGATGAAAGGCTTTTTTATATTCCAATTACAGGAGGAATCGATCATGTTTAACCACAAAAAATACGAAAAGAAATACTTTTTGCCACCGAACCTTACTTATGATTGGGTGAAGAAAGAAACATTAGAAAGTGCTCCGATATGGTGCAGTGTGGACTTACGGGATGGAAATCAAGCATTACCTATTCCTATGAACTTAGAAGAAAAATTGGAAATGTTTCAGTTACTAGTAGAGATCGGTTTTAAAGAAATTGAAATCGCATTTCCAGCTGCTTCTGATACAGAGTTTAGGTTTTTGCGGACACTGATTGATCATCATATGATTCCAGACGATGTCACGATTATGGTGATCACGCAAGCGAGAGAGCATATTATCCGCCGAACGTTCGAAGCCATTAAGGGGGTACCGAAAGCGATTGTTCATTTATATAATTCGACTTCAGAAGCGCAGCGCAGACAAGTATTTAAGAAAACAAAAGATGAAATTAAACAAATTGCCATTGATGGAGCTATTTTAGTAAAAGAACTTGCCGAAAAAACAACAAGTGATATTTATTTTCAATATAGTCCAGAAAGCTTTCCAGGAACAGAAGTTGATTATGCGTTAGATATTTGTAATAGTGTTTTAGATATTTGGAAACCGACACCAAATCATAAAGCAATCATCAATATTCCGACAACAGTTGAATATTCAATGCCTCATATCTTTGCAAGTCAGATTGAGTATATACACAAAAATCTGTCTTACCGAGACAGTGTGACATTATCTGTTCATCCTCATAATGACCGTGGCTCTGGGGTGAGTGATGCAGAATTTGGTGTTCTGGCTGGCGCAGAAAGAGTCGAAGGTACATTATTTGGTATCGGTGAACGTACAGGGAACGTTGACTTGATTACCTTGGCGATGAATATGTATTCACAAGGTTATGATCCAAAATTGAATTTCAATAACCTAGAAGCTATTCGTAAAAAATATGAAAAACTAACAAAAATCACTGTTCCTGAGAGGCAGCCCTATTCTGGGGAAATGGTTTTCACCGCATTCTCTGGGTCACATCAAGATGCGATATCTAAAGGTATGAAATATAGAAAAGAAAATAAAGTTGATAAATGGGACGTTCCGTATATCCCAGTAGATCCAGTTGACTTGGGAAGGAATTATCAAACGGATGTGATTCGAATCAATAGCCAGTCTGGAAAAGGCGGCATAGGCTATATACTAGAAACAAATTATGGCATTCAACTTCCTTATCAAATGAATGAAGCCATGGGATATGAAGCGAAGAAAGTATCTGATCAGGCAAGTAAGGAATTGTCTGTCGAAGAAATATATCATGTTTTTAAAGAACAGTATGTTGATTATCACCCTCATTTCCAGCTGCTTGATTATCAATTTCATAAAGGAGAGAAGCAGGAAGTCACCTTAACTTTGCTGAGAGATGATCAACAAATTGAAATACAAGGAACTGGCACTGGAAGTTTAGATGCAATTAGTAATGCGTTAAAAGCATATTTTCATCTCGAATATGTTTTGGAAGTCTATGAACAGAATTCTTTGGGCAAGGATTCCCAAGCAAAAGCCTGTGCACAAATTGGAATTTCATATCAAGGAAACATGCATTGGGGTGCTGGAATTGATAAAGATATTATAGAAGCAACAGTGAAGGCCCTGGTGGTTGCAGTAAATAAACTAGAGGTTTGGATGTAGATGGAAAAAGATAAACTTGAAAAACATGAAGTGATGCAATATTTAAGAGAATATAACGAACAAGAAATCTTTTATCAACAATACCAACAGAAAAAGCATGACAATCAATCATTGCAATCATTTTTGAAGGATTATGATAAACACAATTTAATGCATAAACAAATATATATAGAAGAATTTTTGCAAAAAGGGCAGAACGAATTTGAAAAGGAAGATACTATGTGGTTAGGTCAGGAGAAAGATATCGAAGTGAGAAAGTATAGCCGTTTTATGCCTCAATTGTCGGCTATCCATGATTTCTTTGAAATGATCTATGTTCTGGAAAATGAGATGTATGTAGAAGTGGAAGATAAAAAAATGACTTTAAAATCAGGAGATATTGCCTTTATTCCACCTGACACCATACACAAGCCAATTGTAATGGAGAATACAATCGCCATGCAAATCATGATCCGTAAGAGTACTTTTCAAAAAGTGTTTTTTAAAATGTTAAAAGGAAACAATGTCATTTCAGAGTTCTTTTTGAATGCATTGTATATAAAAGAAAATAAAAATATTCTTATTTTCCATAGTCACTTAGATAAACATTTGCTAGACTGCTCTCTTCAACTATTTACAGAAAATTATAATCGGTTTCCTAGTTACCAGTTGATTATGAATAATTTGTTCGAGATATTATTATGTCTCTTATTAAGATTCAAACCAAGTCATATGAACGTCAATCAGGTCAAACAATATCGTGATATACGTATTATTGAAATGCTCCAATATATTCAGCAATGTTGTGAGCATATCACCATTCAGGAGATGGCAGAGAAATTTAACCTTTCACAGTCTTACCTGTCAAAATATATAGCTCGTAAGCTTGGCAAATCATTTAGTGAGATTCGACAAGAAATAAGATTAGAAAAAGCCTGCGAAATGCTCACTGGCAGCAATTCACAAGTAGATCATATTGCGGCAGCCGTAGGTTATCAAAATGTAGAGCATTTCATTCGTTTATTTAAGAGAAAGTATCACCTAACACCACATCAATATCGATTAAATAATAGATAATAAAGAGGAGAAATGATAATGTCCATCAAACAAGTAAAAGATTATTTTAAACAATATGATATGGATACTCGAATCCAAGAATTTTCAGTATCTAGTGCAACTGTAGACTTGGCTGCTTCTGCATTGGGCTGTGAACCTGAAAGAATCGCAAAAACACTCTCCTTTCTAATAAATGGACAAGCTATTTTAATTGTGACCTCTGGCGATGCAAAAGTTGATAACAAAAAATTCAAGGAATATTTTAAAACAAAAGCTAAAATGCTTTCTCCTCATGAGGTCGTTGACTTGGTCGGTCATGAAATTGGCGGAGTATGTCCTTTTGCTATAAAGAATGGCGTTTCTGTTTATTTAGATATTTCACTCAAACGTTTTGAGACAGTCTATCCAGCCTGCGGGAGCAGTAACAGTGCCATTGAACTCACGATAAAACAATTAGAAAAACACTCTGGTTATTCACAATGGATTGATGTGTGTAAGGGATGGAATGATTCATTAACACATTAAAATGGAAGGGAAAAGTGCAGTTAAAAATAAAAAAGAGCTAGAAACCCTTGATACACAAAGGTTTCTAGCTCTTTTACAATTATTCCCACTCGATCGTAGCAGGCGGCTTACTCGTAATATCATACACCACGCGGTTAATATGCTTCACTTCATTGACAATACGAGTTGAGATCTTTTCAAGCACGTCCCAAGGGATTCTTGCCCAGTCACTCGTCATACCATCAATAGATGTAACAGCACGGATGCCGATTGTGTAGTCGTATGTTCTTGCGTCACCCATGACACCTACGCTGCGGATGTCTGGGAGAACCGTGAAGTATTGCCAGATGTCGCGCTCAAGGCCGAAGTTGGCAATTTCTTCGCGTAGAATCGCATCAGATTCACGGACGATTTCTAGTTTTTCTTCAGAAATTTCACCTAGTACACGGATACCTAGTCCTGGACCTGGGAATGGCTGTCTCCAGACGATGTCATCAGGAATGCCAAGCTCTGAACCTAGGGCACGGACTTCATCCTTGAATAGCGTATTGAGTGGCTCAATCAATTCGAACTGCATGTCTTCTGGAAGACCGCCTACGTTGTGGTGAGATTTGATTGTTTGTGCCGTTGCTGTTCCGCTCTCAATGATGTCTGTGTAAAGTGTTCCTTGTGCTAAATAGTCGATTCCTTTTAGCTTGTCCGCTTCGTCATCGAATACATAGATGAATTCGTTACCGATGATTTTACGTTTTTGCTCAGGATCAGACACACCTTTTAGCTTGTTTAAGAAACGATCTTTCGCATCTACTTTAATCACGTTCATGTTGAAACCTTCGCTAAATGTTTTCATAACCCCTTCTGCTTCGCCTTTGCGAAGAAGACCGTGGTCAACGAAAATACATGTCAGCTGATCGCCGATGGCTTTGTGGATCAATACCGCCACAACAGATGAATCCACACCGCCGCTTAGTGCGCACAATACTTGCTTGTCGCCTACTGTTTCACGGATTTTCTGCATTTCGATTTCAATGAAGTTCTCCATTGACCATTTGCCATCGCAATCACACACGCCGAAGACAAAGTTTTTCAATAGGTCATTTCCGTACTCAGAGTGACGAACCTCTGGGTGGAATTGAACGCCATAGAAATTCTTCTCAGCTAAGCTCATGGCTGAGTTTGGACAATGTGCACTTGTTGCATCGACTGTAAAGCCTTCTGGTACTTCAACAACGAGGTCACCATGGCTCATCCAAACGACTTGATCAGTTGGAAGGTCTTTGAATAAAGCAGGTGTTCCGTTAATATGGATATCTGCTTTTCCATATTCACGCTGGCTGGCCGCTTCTACTTTCCCGCCTAAATAGTGAGTCATGAGCTGCATGCCGTAGCAAATGCCTAGAACCGGAATGTCTAGTTCAAAGATCTTTTCATCACAGCGGAAAGATCCTTCATCATAAACACTGTTTGGTCCACCAGAAAGGATGATTCCTTTAGGTGCCATTTCTTTAATTTCTTCAGCAGTTAAAGTGTGCGGATGAAGCTCACTGTACACACCAAATTCACGAATACGGCGTGTGATCAGCTGATTGTACTGACTGCCGAAATCGAGAACCAAAATCATTTCATTTACTAAATTTGTCATGGTGTCACCTCTATGTCCAATATAGTTTTTTATAAACGCACAGAAAAAATGAGAGGAGAAAACCTGCTCTCAGTGTGAATCACGCTTTTGAAGCGCCCAGACTCACATCCGAACGCTTCAATTTCATGTATTTTAGAAGGTTTTAATATTCACCTATTCTAACAACAGGAAGGTACGCGGTCAAGACTATCTCCTGTTTATTAAATTTTCCCATAACTTTGCCGATTGTTGCCAAAGCGCCGAGGCATCCTCTCGCCGGTAGAGCGCACGTTCATAAAACTGCGTCAGCTCTGACATATGATGATCTCCATTCTTCTCATCAATCAACGAAGCGAATTCTCTTAGTGTCATACCTGGCTTTTTCTCGATTCCTCTGCGCCCTAGCTGCTTTAATAGAGCTGCATACGCATAGAAGAATGCTTCATCCTCTGGCAGACGTTTCACCTTTCTTACAATAAAGAATGGCAGCCATCTTGTTCTAAATCGATAAAGCATCCAGCTGATGAATCCAAGCAGGACAATAGCTCCTGCCGCATAACCTATAACCCAACCAACATGCACCATATTTGGCTTTGCCTGCGCTGTTTGTTCCTTTGGTTGTGCCGGCTGCTCTGTCTCCTGCTGCTTCGGCTGGTCTTGCTGCTTTTCTTCACTTGCATCAGAACTAGACTGATCTTCTTCTTCCTTTTGATCATCCGTTTGATCGCTTGAAACAGCTTCATTCGTAAAAGTCTCTGGGTTTGTAAATCCTTTTGTCGGTTCAAAGGTGACCCAGCCCCTGTTTGGAAAATAAACCTCTACCCATGAATGCGCATTGTTATTGGTCACTTCATACACATTGTTTCCATCCATTTGTGTTTCATATAACTGGCCAGACGTATACCCTTTCACCCATCTCGCCGGAATCCCAATCGAACGAAGCATTACAATCATAGAGGTTGAAAAATTATCACAATAGCCGATCATCGTATCAAATAAAAATTGATCCACATAATCTTCATTACGACCAGGCACAGCGACATTCTGCGTTTCATATGAAAACTTCGCAGATCCTAAATAATCCTCGATGGCTTTCGCTTTATCATACATATTATCTTTCGTTTCCGTTAAGCTGTTTGCCAAAGTTTTCACACGCTCTGGAAGTGACGATGGAAGCTGTAAGTATTCACGGCCAACCTGCTGATTCACCTGCTTCTTTGTCGGTACTTTGATTTTCTGCAAATCCTCCAGGATAAATGTAGGAGATAAAAAGCTGACTTGATAGTTCCCTAAATTTTTGGGTGGGTTTTGCATAGACGGCACAATTTTCTCCGTTTTGCCCATGATTTGCAGCGGAATGTTTTCCATTGGCGTCAATGAAATCATCCCAATTGGATAGACGGCATGATTAAATCGATAGTCCGATTCTATATCGACTCTCGTTTCATGCACCTCTGTTTTCACACGCTCGGTAAACCACCGATTCGGCACAGATTCGTCCTTTAACCGAGTAGGCTTTGTATCATTTGATGCATCCTCCCAGCCCTTTCCTGTGTAAATGCTTTTTGTCTCTACACGAAAGTATGATGGCTCCTTTCCGCTCCATTTAAAAACAGGTGTGCGGTCCTCACTAAACGGTCCGCCAAGCGCCGAATCATCTGCACTATATCCCACTTTATTCTGCCCGACTGTCCCATCTTGATTCGTAACCGCCTTAAAAAACGGGACAGGATCGGGCCATTTCGGATCAGACTTTGGCAAAGAAGCACCCAGTGACGCTGATAGAAGGACAAGCGCCAGCATGGGCAAAAACCACTTTAGACGCGCTTTCTGTGACACCCGAACACCCTCAGCTGAACGCAGTCGATCGAAATACAGCAATCCAAGCAAACAAAAGCCAAATACCATAATACGAACAATCGCAAAGGTCGCATCATATGGCGTAAACGTATCAAGAATCGTGACATAGACAATCGTCATCAGTAAAAAGAAAAAGATACGCTGCTGATAGACCACCCAATAATGAAGCAAGTAGACAAGCAGCCACAGCAAAATATAAAACAACAATGTGCGGAAAGACGGATACATGTCACTCCACATGCCCATGCTCATTAAGGTGATATTATCCTTGATATCAGCAAACAAAGCTGCCGGATAGCCTGGCGCTGATTGATAAAAGATCAAATATAAGGCGAGCAAAATCAGTCCAGCACAAATAGGAAACGTCACATACCACTTCAGACGAAAGAACGTAAACAAACACGTAAGCCCGATAAAAATGATGAAATAAGACGTATGGCTCGTCTCTGTAAAATCCTGAAGTGGACGCAGCCACTCCCATAGCAGCAGAAAAGCTACAGCATAATAGATGAACAATTCAAAACGGCTTTGCCGCAGATGCGAATGCAGCATAAATGTTTGTCACCTCACAGTTCTTTCGTGCAGCCGGTCTTCAAATAAAAGGGTGATGCGTATTCCAGAGGCCTTGAGCCGGTCTACAAGCTGTTTTTCTTTTGTCGTGAAATGGTCAACGGCTTTCTTCACTAAAAGCACGGTGATGTTCTTTCTGTTTCGATTTCCAAAGAGACTTGCCGCAAGCTCCTCTTGCAACTGACCCGTGACGACATATTTTCCTGAGTGCTGGTACTCACTCGCTGCTAACGGTTTATATTCTAGTGCGCGAGAAGGCTGATGCTGCACCCTTGTTAAATAATAAAGCATGTCCTGTAAATGAAGTTCTCCTTGATCGACTCGAAAGGCATGCTGATCTCCTAGAGGGACAAGACCTGACGGCACGCCTTTTTTCACAGCCGTTTGAAGAACAGATGCCGCAATAGAGACGACTGTTTCAAAAACAGCTTGATCAGTAAAATCAGCAAACACAACAAGGTCCTTTGCTTGATTCTGTTCAAATTCCTTCGTCATCAGCTGGCCTCTCCTGGCCGTCGTCTTCCAGTCCACCCAAGCAAAACGGTCTCCTTGCTGATATTCCCGTACGCCTGTTGTCACATGGGCCGGTTCATTGAACCACGAGTGAACCGCTTTGCCTCCATTTTCACTCACTGACTCAGCAGGCTCTACAGGGATATCCAGCACTTTTGGGTAGACAAGCAGCTTTTTCTCTAACGGAATGATGATTTCTTTTTCAACAAACCCAAACATATCACCCGTTTTGATTCTAACCGCTGTCAAATGATGCTCTCCCCGCATGACATCATTCAATTGATAGGAAAATCGCCAAGTTTTCCGAAACCAAGGAAAAAGCATTTGCTTCATTTCAATCTGTTCCTGTAAGTGAAAGGTATCTGGCGGAGCATCCTCTATCATGACGTAAACGTACGGAAATGGATGTGTCCGCTTGATTTCAAGGTCAACGGACAGCACATCCCCCGCCTTTAAGCTTGTTTGCTGTATTGTCCTCTTGGCTGTCGCGCGAAGCGGAATAAGTGCAAACAGCAATGCATACAAAGCATATGGTAAAAATGCATAAAAAAGGAACCAACTCACAAACCCTCCCTGAAACATGGCATAACAAAAGGCTGCCGCAGTGAGAATGATGAGCATCATCACCCGTAACCATAATGAAACGGCTAAACGATTACGTGACTTCATTGAGTCATCGACTTTTGAACTGGCACGCCAATTTGCTCAAACATTTGCCGCAGCAGTGTCTCCGCCTTCTTCCCTTCATATGTCGCTTCTGATGTCAAAATCATACGATGCGGTAATGTATAAGGCGCCAAATACTGTACATCATCAGGAATCACATAATCACGCTGATTCAAAAGCGCATACGCCTGTGCCGCTTTCATCAAGGCGATCGACCCCCTTGGACTGACACCTAGATAAACAGATGGGTGTTTACGCGTCGCTTGAGCAATTTCAACAATATATTCTTTAATGGATGCATCCACATGTATGGTCTGAACTGCCTGCTGCAACGCATGGATATGTTCCTTTGTCATGACAGCTTGGAGCGTATCAATCGGGGATTGCTTCTCCTGCAAGTTGAGCACCTCCAGCTCCTCGAGCATGGTCGGATATCCCATCTGCAGTTTGAATAAAAACCGGTCCATTTGCGCTTCTGGCAGCGGATAAGTCCCTTCATATTCCACTGGGTTTTGTGTCGCCATGACGAAAAAAGGATCCGCAAGCGGCATCGTTTCTCCGTCCACTGTGACACTGCCTTCCTCCATCGCTTCAAGCAATGCTGATTGTGTTTTAGGAGAAGTCCGGTTGATCTCATCAGCTAAAATAATCTGCCCCATGATCGGTCCTTGCCTAAATTCAAATTCATTCGTCTTTTTATTGTAAATCGACACGCCTGTTACATCTGAAGGCAAAAGGTCAGGAGTGAATTGGATTCTCTTAAACTCACAGCCAATGGATTTTGCCAAAGCACGAACCATCATCGTCTTCCCTACACCAGGCACATCCTCGAGCAGCACATGCCCCTTCGCCAAAATCGCAACAAGGCTTAATATCGCAATGTCTTTTTTCCCAACCATGACTTTATTGATGTTATCTACGATTTTTTGTAAATCTGAATGCATCGGTTCATCAAATGCCATCCTGATCCTCCTATCACGTTTCTGTCAAATTTCATATAGTCTAACTTTACCATACAACGCGCATTTGCATATAACATCAGCACGTATAAAAAAGAAGCCTTCTCACGATGGGAAAGACTTCTTCTCTTCTTTTGACTTACTTGCTGGCTCCATATGAACATGAGAGTGTAAAATATCATGCTCCTGTTTCATTCTGCGTTCAATTTCATCTGCAATATCATGGCTTTCTGCTATGTTCAAGTTAGGCTCGACCTCAACCACTACATCCACATGGACTGTACTTCCAAGATAACGCGCTTTTATATCCTTTAAATCGCCTACTCCTGGTGTTGCTTCAATGGTCTCTTTATATTTAGACATATCTTTGATATGAAAACCGTCTGTTAACGAATGAGAGGCATCTCTGAAAATCTCCCACGCAGTTTTACAAATAATTAAGCCAATGACAAAGGCTGCTAGCGTATCAATCCATGCCAGCTGAAATTGAGAGGCCATAATTCCTACAAATGTTCCAATACTCACATACGCATCTGATTTATTATCAGCAGCTGCCGCATGGAGAGCCTGGCTATTAATTCGTTTGGACAGATTGCGGTTATAAATATACACACCGTACATCACAACAGCACTTCCTGCTGCTGTCCAAGCCGCGATCATATCCGGCGTTTGATGCTCAGATGAGAAGAACGACTGGCCTGCACTCAGCAAAACCTGAAGTCCAACAAGCATCATGATAAAGGAAGCCACAAGAGACGCAATATTTTCCGCTCTAAAATGACCATACGGATGATCTTCATCAGGCGGCTTTTGAGAAATACGCAGCCCAATCAACACAGCAAGGGATGCAATAATATCCGTCGTGTTATTCAATCCATCTGCTGAAAGAGCCTCTGAATGAAACACATACCCAATAATGAGTTTGACCGCAGATAAGATCACATAGGCAATGATGCTGACCCAAGCACCTGTTTCACCTTGTCTTAATTCGTTATAGCGCTCCATGTTGAACCGCGCCTCCTCACACATCACTTTTCTATTATTTATCTTACAAAGCAAAGCCCGTGTGGGTCTACAGCAACATGATTCGCTTATGTCAGCAAAATAGGATAAATAGAAATGTGTTGACCTAAGTAAACTTATTTTTACAAGGTCAAATGACCTCAAGACCTACTCCCATCAACCTTTTTCCAATTCTCTTCGAAATGGACATATCGTCAAATCACTCTTCTCTGGTAAATTATCAGAATAATTTTATTTTGAGACACAACTTCCCTCCTTCCTTTTTTATGCTATTTTAAAAATAAACAGAGGGAAAAGAGGGAACATAATCTCTCAAATCCTTTCTACTTTTTAACATCATGTTAAGAGGTTTGAAATGTCAGTTTGATAACCTGTCCAATGCTGAATGACAATTCAGTATGATAAAATTTAAAATATTCTAAAAACAAATTCTCTATTCATGAGAAATGTTTGGAGGTAAAGAAATGTCCAACATGACAAACGGTCTTCAAAAAAACCTTAAAACAAGACATATTTCGATGATCTCCATTGCTGGGGTCATTGGGGCAGGGCTATTTGTTGGTAGTGGCGCTGTCATTCATTCTGCAGGGCCTGGATCCATTCTTTCCTATTCTTTTGCCGGACTTCTGGTGATCTTTATTATGAGAATGCTTGGAGAAATGGCATGTGCCTATCCGACAAGCGGTTCTTTCTCACAATATGCGAGCGATGCCATCGGTCCATGGGCCGGGTTTACAATCGGCTGGCTTTACTGGTTCTTCTGGGTGATCGTCATCGCCATTGAAGCCATTGCCGGTGCTGCCATTATTCAATATTGGTATGGAGATGCACCTGTTTGGCTCACAAGTCTTATCCTCACAATCCTCTTAACATTAACAAATATCTTTTCTGTTAAATCTTTTGGCGAATTTGAATATTGGTTTTCATTAATTAAAGTCGTCAGCATCATTCTCTTTCTACTCATTGGTTTTGCATTTATCTTTGGTTTTGGCGGTCATCATACTTCAGGTCTTGCCAATCTAACAGGGAACGGCGGTTTTCTTCCAAATGGATTCAGCTCTGTGTTACTCGGAATCGTCGTCGTCATCTTTTCCTTCATGGGAACGGAGATTGTGGCCATAGCGGCCGGTGAATCAGCAGACCCAGTCAAATCTGTGACGACAGCCACCCGCTCTGTTGTATGGCGTATTATCGTATTCTATGTTGGATCAATTGCTGTCGTTGTCACCTTGCTTCCTTGGAATTCCGCAAGTATTTTAACAAGCCCGTTCGTTGCGGTATTAGAATACATTGGTGTTCCATCAGCCGCTCAAGTCATGAACGTCATTGTCTTAACAGCTGTTCTATCTTGTTTAAACTCCGGTTTGTACACAACGTCCAGAATGCTTTATTCATTAGCAGAAAGAGGCGAAGCGCCAAAACGCTTTATGAAAATCAGCAAACGTGGTGTTCCTGTAGCGGCTACAGTCGCAGGTACCTTCTTTTCCTACATTGCCGTCATGATGAACTACTTTTATCCTGAAACCATCTTTTTGTTCTTAGTCAACGCATCTGGTGCCATTGCCCTTCTTGTTTACTTGGTCATTGCCGTTTCACAATTAAGAATGCGACGCAAAATCGAAAAAGAAAATCCAGAACAGCTCAAAATCAAAATGTGGCTGTTCCCATACCTCACGTACTTTACCATTTTGGTCATTTGCGCCATCTTGGCATCGATGCTGTTTATCGAATCCATGCGGCCACAGCTCATTTTGACGAGTATCATTACCTTTGGCGTACTGGCTGCTTATTTCATCTTTAAACCGAATAAAAAAGTGCCTGCAAATGCGGCGCTTGAAAATAAACACCCGTAATTCTCCCGCTGAAAAGCGGGTTTTTTTATTTTATTCACCTATTTGGATGTCCGCACTTATACTGTATCAAATTGAATTTAAGTGAGGATTAGTCAACATGAACCTAGAAAAATTTGTTGACGAGCTTCCAATTCCAGAAGTCGCGGAGCCCGTCAAAAAGAACCCAAGACAAACGTATTATGAAATTGCTATGGAGGAGGTATTCTTAAAAGTTCATAGAGACCTGCCCCCAACCAAGCTATGGACCTATAATGGCAGCTTGCCTGGACCAACCATTAAAGCCAATCGAAATGAAAAGGTCAAAGTGAAATGGATGAACAAATTGCCATTGAAACATTTTCTGCCTGTCGATCACACCATCCACTCCGGTCATCACGATGAACCAGAGGTCAAAACAGTCGTTCATCTGCATGGCGGCGTCACGCCAGCAAGCAGTGACGGCTACCCAGAGGCCTGGTTTTCACGGGACTTTGAAGCAACCGGCCCTTTTTTTGAAAGAGAGACTTACGTCTACCCAAATCATCAGCAAGCCTGCACATTGTGGTATCACGATCATGCGATGGCATTGACACGACTAAATGTGTACGCCGGTTTAGCTGGGTTTTATTTGATCTCAGATGCATTTGAAAAGTCTTTAGAGCTTCCGAAAGATGACTATGACATTCCTTTAATGATTATGGACCGGACGTTTCAGGAGGATGGCTCACTGTTTTATCCTAGCAGACCAAACGATACGCCAGAGGACAGTGACATACCAGACCCATCCATCGTGCCCTTTTTTTGTGGAGAAACGATCTTAGTCAATGGAAAAGTATGGCCCTATTTAGAAGTAGAGCCGCGAAAATACCGTTTTCGTATTTTAAATGCGTCCAATACTAGAACTTACGAGCTGCATCTAGATAATGACGCTACAATCTTGCAAATTGGTTCCGATGGGGGCTTTTTGCCAAGACCCGTTCGCCATCAATCCTTTAGCATCGCGCCTGCTGAACGTTTCGATGTCATCATCGACTTTTCAGCTTACGAAAACAAAACGATCACTCTCAAAAATACAGCCGGCTGCGGACAGGATGTGAATCCTGAAACAGATGCGAACATTATGCAATTCAAAGTCACACGTCCACTAAAAGGGAGAGTACCTAAAACATTACGTCCGATTTTTAAACCGCTGCCAACGCTTCGGCCAAGTCGAGCTGATAGAGAGCGTACACTCACACTTACCGGCACACAGGATAAATACGGCCGCCCTATCCTATTGCTCGATAACCATTTTTGGAATGATCCTGTCACTGAAAATCCTCGTCTTGGCAGTCTAGAGGTATGGTCTATCGTCAATCCAACCAGAGGGACACACCCTATTCATTTGCACCTTGTTCAATTTAGGGTTTTAGACAGAAGGCCATTTGATACAGAAGTCTATCAATCGACAGGAGAAATCGTGTATACAGGACCAAACGAAGCGCCTCCTTTACATGAACAAGGCTACAAGGACACCATTCAGGCGCATGCAGGTGAAGTCATTCGGATCGTTGCTCGATTTGTTCCATACAGCGGCCGGTATGTGTGGCATTGTCATATTTTAGAACATGAAGATTATGACATGATGAGGCCGATGGATATCATTCAGTAAAAATGAAACCACTCTTCCGCCAAATGCGTAGAACTTATGAAACTGCTGATTACAAAGGGGCTAACGGACATCCAGTCATTAGCCCTTTTATGATCCATTTCAAAATGGAAAAATAAATCGCATGAATCATTCCTTTGAAGAGCGTTCCATACTTAAAAAGTTGACGCAGCAACCGATAATACTACTATATACCCATTACATCTATCAAAAGGCACATAAGCCATAATGAACGAACAAATGGAAAATTGCGATAAAAAACGGAGGAGTTCAATTTGAATGAAGAAAAAGAGACTTGCCAGGAACAAGAAACAGCGGCAGGTAACAGAGAGAAGCTTTCAATTTATGAAAACGAGAGCATTCGGTCAAACATTGAACAACTAACCATTGAACTCAGTGAACAAAAAGAATTCAATCACTTCATATTAGATGAAAAACAAAAGGCAATCAGCACATTATCTTCCCTCATCACAAAAGGCAATTGTGATGAAGACTTAAAGACTCATTTTGAACAAGCATTACATATCGGACTTTCTGTTATAGAGATTATGGAGATTATTAAACACTGTACAAAGGTTGCTGGCTTCCCTCACTCCATTAATGCCCTGTTTATCTTTCAAAACTTATTAGATGAAAACAAATAAAACAGAGAAAACGAGATGTCATCAGTCCTCTCGTTTTTTTATGTTCACTCATATTACTCTTTTTCTTTTCCTCTGTCACATAAGCAAAATACGAAAATAGCACTCGTATCCCTGCATAAAAACTGATTTTCCTTCTATAAATCCACCATTTCTCCAGCATATCAAGTGACAAAATAAAAAAACGTCCAGTTATATAAATAACTGAACGTTTCCTTTATCGATTGACAGTGAAATTATTAACGATTCCGCCATCCTTCTCCCAAGCGGCTTCCACTGTTTTCTTCTTCATATTGTATTCAAAAATCGTTCTTACTTTCGCCTTTCGTCCGGTGTCATCCTTTAATTCTTCTGCGTCTTTTGCAACACCTAAGAAATAAACAGACGACCCGTCCGTAGAAAATTGCGGCTGTGCAGCACTTAAAATATGAACATCCTGGCTGTTTTTAACGAGTGTCGTCGTTTTTCCTGTTTCTACATCAAGCAACTTAATCGAGGATATTTCTTTTTCTTTACGAACCTTTACTTCTGTATAAATCAATTTCTTATGATCTGGAGAAAATGAAATATCATTGATCGTTTGTGAGATACGTGCAATGCGTTTCCCCTTCTCACCTGTTTGAAGGGTGATCTTCATGGTTGTTGGTTCAGGATCTCTGCCCTTTTCATTCGCTTCATCGGTTTTTTGATAATCTTCTTTTAAAGAATAATGCTGGATCGCCAAATCATTTGAAGTCGGATCATATGCAAAAGAACTCACCGTATCATCCTTGCTTTTTTCCGGATACAGCTCTTTCATTTTGTGTGTTTTCAAATCAAAAGATGCGACATAAAATTGCTCTCCAGAATCCTTGTTATACCTTAGAAATAACTTCTTTCCGTCACCAGACAGCCTCATACTGTCGATAGAATCATCACTCGTAAACAGTGTTTTTTCTTCGTCAGATTTCACATTTAATTCCCGAATACTCACCTTTTGCGTGTCTTCATCCGTATACGTGTAATATAAAACCTGTTTCGTAGAATCATAAGCAATTGAAGGATATGCTGTCAGTTTCTCCGTATGAAGCGCCCGATCGTGCAAATAATAAGTATTGTTTAACTTTTGATCTGTAAATGAAACGAGCAATTCGTCTTTTGCATCTTGGTTTGTTTTGACTTTTCCTGTATGTTTCGCCTCTTGCTCCGGCTTCATCATGAAGAAAATAACTGCCGCAATCACTGCGACGCCAATGACTGTGATGATCCACCATGTTGATTTTTTCATTGCCTTTCAGACCCTCTCTACAAGAAAAGAAGCCAGAAAATGAACTTTTCCCGCTTCTTTGCATGCCTATGTATTAATAAGTGTAATGCCCTTTTACGACACCTTTACTTGTTTTATACCCAAGTGCTTTGAATGCTTTTGGACTTACGTCTAATACAGCATTTGGCATTCTGCCTACATCATATTTATATACTGTAATCACTTTATGTGGTTTCGCTTTTGTTGTCACTCTTAGTTTTGTACCTTTTTTCGGTACGTCAAAGCCCATTTTAGTTGCTGCATCCCAATGACCGAGTTTTTTTCCATCTGCGCCTTTTTTGCCGACACCATTATACCAAGTAATATTGCCGCTTACTTTTTTTGCACTTGCTCCATGTGAGAAACTGAATGCTAAAAATAAACTAGCTACTGTTACGATTGTCGTGATAAGCTTTTTATTCATTAAGAAATCCTCCGTTTTTGGTTTCTGCACTCATTATACATGAAGATGAACCCAGTTATTTTACAGACACATTACAATTCAAATACAAGTTGACCACTTTATGACCGATAAAGTTCATAAATACTACCATAAACAGTCAGAACATTGTAAGCAGCCCCCCTCTTTCATTTTATATAATAAAAGTGAATCAAATTTAAGGGGGAATTTTCATGAAAAAGTGTTTCACCGTTTTGATTGTAAGTTTGGCCTTCGTTTTGATGTTTTCAAGTCTTCCTGCCTCAGCGGCTAGTCCTCGTCACGGCGCTATTGTGACGCAAACAGATGAAGCCAAATGGTCAGGTATCTCTGCTGATATTGTCCTGCCGAAAACAGCCACCATTAAAAACGGCTATGCGGACTGGTATCTCGGTCTCGGCTCTGCTGTTGTAGAGAGCGGTATTTCAAAAACGTCTTCTGGCTATAAAGTTTTTCTGGGCAGCGGCTCACAAGGCGGCAGTAAATACTGGAACAGCGAATACGATACAAGTATTAAAGATGGCGCACGTATCAACTTAAAGCTCATCAACAATGGTGATGGCACGGTGTCACTATATGTCAATGGGAAATTGCGCTATAAGCAGCCTGTTTACAACCCTAGCCGTCTGAAAAACCTTGATGTTGTCAAAATGGTACATGGCGTACAGGATAATGGAACAAACAGCTATTCACAAGCAAGCTTTTCGAATGTACAGCTTCGTGCAAATACATCAGGAAGTGTCTATAAAAATTGGGACGGGTCAATCAAATCGTCACTTTTACGTAAAAATTTAGAATCCGGTGCCGCAGCTCCTAAATTCACCGTCATTTCTTCTATCCCATTAAGTACAAGCCTTTCAGCACAATAAGAAAAAAGCACCCTCCATTGGGTGCTTTTTATTGTTCACAGCTTATCAACACTTCTCTTTTAATCAAAACAAAGATTCGTGGTAACATAAACATACAACATTCGACGAAAAAAGGAGAACGAACGTGAAAAAAAGTCTACTTGTTTTCATGAGTCTAGTTGCAAGTCTCTCCATTCTAGCAGCTTGCTCAAATACGACAAAAGAACAAAAACCAGAATCTAAAGCACTTCCAACGATTAATGAACGCATTCAAAAGGAAACGAAAGAAGTGATGGAGCAGTCTAAACTCATCAAAGACACTGACATCACCGTGGATCAAAAGAAAAAAATCATTTCTTTAAACGTAACAGCTTCTTCTGATACCAATAGTGATTATGCTGAAGTCATCGGTTTAAACTTTGCAAAAACGCTGGCCATTGGAGCATCAACTGAAAAAGAAAACAATCTGCATAAACCGGAAAATGACAGCCTCGGTGCCCTCTATTCCTTTTATGACCTAAACATCACCGTGAAACAAGAAAACGGCAAGATGCTGGCAAAGGGAACGAAAAAAACAAATGAAACAAAAATTACTTGGGAAAGAGCCCAATAACTGTTTGATGAATTTTTTTATAACTAAAAAAGCTTGTAGAGAAGCAATCTACAAGCTTTTTTTAATGTTCATCTCGGTTAAATCGTCTCTCATAACATCGACCAGTGCGTGAATATCTGAGTGAGCCCTTGATGCTAAACGTACCAGCAAATCCTCTAAATACTCATACAAATGATGATCTCTCATTATATACTCCTCATATAACGGAATGACAAAGAAATAGAGCAAATCAGCGAATTCAAGTGCAGCGTCATCTTCATCCTCATCGTCTAACGCCTCTCCGACACTTTGAATCAACCAATTCAAATCTTCTTTCTTTTCAATCGGAACATACATCAGCTGATGAATATAATCCGTATCCTTCGCTTGTAAAATCCGCTCCGCTGTTTCTTTTGATAGCGCACCAATCTCTGTAGAAGAAATATTCACAACCGTTAATTCGTCCTCTGATCTTACTTGATTCATTTGCAGCAAGTTTTGGTCCATCTCGACTCACTCCCCATTCTCAGATACCTTTATTATAAGGAATTGATCTGATCTTTTATGGAAATAGTGGATTTTTTTATGTAATTTTAAAGAAAATGTGACTTTATAAGCCAAGATATCTCATATCTCTCAAACAAAAAACACTCTTGATCATAAGAGTGCTTTTTCTCATACTTCCTATAATCTTTCTTTCATCGCCTCAGCCATTTCCACTTCACCCTCTGCTTCCAGCTGTTCAATGATGCGGATATAATCCCTTTCGTGGCGATTTTGGCTTAATTTGAAAGCAGCCTGAACTTCATCAATGATGATCTTAAAGCCTACAATGCCTTTCATTTGCTTCTCTAACAGTTCCTCAGACAACGTATCCCATAGCACCGGCTGTTCTCTGTGACTTTCGTATGTCTCCAGCATTGTGGTTAATTCCTTAACCAGTTCCGATTTTTCAAGCAGTTCCGCCTTTCCATAAACATGAACAGCCTGGTAATTCCATGTTGGTACTGCTTCTTTTTCATACCATGAAGAAGATATGTAGGCATGTGGCCCTTGAAAAATGACGAGCGTCTTCTCGCTCTCTTCAAACGTTTTCCACTGAGGATTCCCAATCGCCATATGCCCTGAGATCACATACGAGTCTCCAACTTGATGAAAACTCACTGGAATATGTGTCGCAATGGGCTTTTCATTCATTGTTGTCACAACTGTAGCAAATGAATGAGATTGAATAAATGATTTGATTTTCTCCATATCTTTCACTCGAAAAAATGATGGGATATGCATGTACCCTTCCTCCTTTTTGATCAGCTCAATGTTTTGGTCATAATGAAATCCATTTGCTCTTCGTCCCCCATGAGAAAGGCGTGCACCCCTGTTCGAACAAACCCAAGCTTTTGATAGAAAGCGATGGCCGCTCTATTGTGCTCCCACACCCCAAGCCAAACATCCAGTTTATGATGATTTTTCGCAATTTCAATGGCTTGATCGATTAAATATCTGCCTAATCCTTGCTTTTGAAAGGACTGCTTAATATAAATTCTTTCAATCTCTAACGCGTCACTCCCCATCTCTTCTGATTGGGCATCATCCATATTGATCTTCAAATAACCAGCTACTTCCCCATTCACTTGAACAAAATAAAACTGTGAAGAAGGGTGCTGTAATTCCTTTAACAGCTGGTTTAGGTGAAAAGCTGTCTTCACGTACGCTTCGATATGTTCTACTTTGTTTTGATCCAGAAAGGTTTCTTTAAATGTATCGGTTCCAATTTTCTGAAGCTCCTTTACATGTTGTTCATTGCACCGAATGAAAGTGACGGTCATAAAGTCGTCCCTCCTTATTAATTAATAGTCTCTCTTTATCCCTTTTTTCACACCTTCCCAGTCCTTTTCTATATTCTTTCGCACCCTGAGAAGATACTCATAAATCTGTTCCGCTTCTTCCTTAGAAAACCCATCCAGCGCCACTTGATTCGAATAATCATGTTCTCGTTTAATCATTGGGTAGACTGCTTCCCCTTTTTCAGTGGGAAACAGCTTTTTGATTTTTTTATTCACACGATCATCTTTTTTCTCAATAAACCCATTCAGTTCTAATTTTTTGATAGCCCGAGCCGCCGTAGTTCGATCCACTTTAATCATTTCCGCCAGCTTTTCCTGAATGATACCAGGCTCCTCACAAATACGCACAAGATACAAATACTGCCCCTTCGTTAAATCGTACTCTTTAAATTCAATATTACTTATGGAATCAAGCGCGCGAGCTATCACACCGATCTCCCGCAATATTTCTTTCATGTATTCCAACTCCTTTTATTGTATTTACAACAATTAATTATAGCTAATATAACTGATAAAAGTTGTATTTGCAACAAAAACCCACTCCTTAATTGGAAGTGGGTTTTCAACTCTTTCCTTATTTATCACGCTTCTTCGATCCAAACAATCCAAACACGACAGCCAGTGCAACAATAATCGCCACCCACGTAGTGAAGCCCATATGATCACCGCTTTCTTTTTAAAATACCATATCGGTAAAGACCCATGAAATCACTTGATCATATTTTAACGATTGAGAAACAGTAAGGGTTTCAATTCATCATCCCTGATACTTTTTATTGCATGTGACCAAAATCATGAAGACATAACAAAAACCCCTATATTTCAAGGGGTTTTCGAGGGTGTTACATCATTCCGCCCATTCCACCCATTCCGCCCATATCTGGCATTCCGCCGCCTGAGCCGCCTTCTTCTGGTTTGTCAGCTACGACTGCTTCAGTTGTTAGAAGCATTGCTGCTACAGAAGCTGCGTTTTGAAGTGCAGAGCGAGTTACTTTTGTTGGGTCAACGATTCCTTTTTCGATCATGTTTACCCATTCGTTTGTTGCTGCGTTGAAGCCTACGCCAATTTCTTCGTTTTTCAAGCGCTCAACGATAACGGATCCTTCAAGACCAGCGTTGTGAGCGATTTGACGAATTGGCTCTTCAAGAGAACGTAGAACGATGTTTACACCTGTTTGAACGTCACCATCTGCTTCGATTGAAGCGACTTTGTTGTATACATTCACAAGTGCTGTACCACCACCGGATACGATACCTTCTTCAACTGCTGCACGAGTTGAGTTCAGTGCATCCTCGATGCGTAGTTTACGCTCTTTTAGTTCTGTTTCAGTTGCAGCACCAACTTTGATGACAGCGACGCCGCCAGCTAGTTTTGCAAGACGTTCTTGTAATTTTTCTTTATCGAATTCAGAAGTTGTTTCTTCTACTTGAGCACGGATTTGGTTCACACGTGCTGCGATTTGAGCAGAATCTCCTGAGCCCTCTACGATTGTTGTGTTTTCTTTTGTCACAACGACTTTAGACGCACGGCCAAGCTGACCGATTTCAGTTGATTTCAGGTCAAGTCCTAGGTCTTCTGTGATCAATTCTCCGCCAGTTAGAACAGAGATGTCTTCAAGCATTGCTTTACGACGATCACCGAATCCAGGAGCTTTTACTGCTACTGCGTTGAATGTACCACGAAGTTTGTTCACAACAAGAGTTGCAAGTGCTTCGCCTTCTACATCTTCAGCAATAAGCAATAATGGTTTTCCTTGTTGTACAACTTGCTCAAGTACAGGAAGGATTTCTTGAATGTTTGTGATTTTTTTATCAGTGATTAAGATGTAAGGATTTTCAAGAACCGCTTCCATCTTATCAGAATCGGTCACCATGTATGGTGAAGCATATCCGCGGTCAAATTGCATACCTTCAACCACTTCTAGCTCAGTTGTGAATCCTTTAGATTCTTCAATTGTGATAACTCCGTCGTTACCTACGCGTTCCATTGCTTCTGCGATTAGGCTGCCGACTTCTTCGTCTGCTGCAGAAATAGCCGCAACTTGAGCAATTGATTCTTTGCCTTCGATTGGTTTAGAAATCTCGTGCAAGCCTTCAAGTGCTACTTTCACTGCTTCTTCGATCCCTTTACGAACGCCAACAGGGTTTGCACCAGCTGTTACGTTTTTCAGACCTTCACGGATCATCGCTTGAGCTAGAACTGTTGCAGTCGTAGTACCGTCACCAGCTACGTCGTTTGTTTTGCTTGCAACTTCAGCCACAAGTTTTGCACCCATGTTTTCAAATGCATCTTCTAATTCAATTTCTTTTGCGATCGTTACACCATCATTTGTGATAAGTGGAGAACCGAATTTTTTCTCAAGAACCACGTTACGTCCTTTAGGTCCTAAAGTTACTTTTACAGCATCTGCAAGTGCATCTACACCGCGTAACATCGCGCGACGTGCTTCTTCACTGAACTTAATATCTTTTGCCATAATAACGAAACCTCCTCAGTCTTTTTAAAAATTTATCTCAATGTTTTTTATGTGATTAACCAATAACAGCTAAAATGTCGCTCTCACGAAGGATTAAATATTCTTTGCCTTCATATTTCACTTCAGTGCCTGCATATTTTGAGAAGATAATGCGGTCGCCTGTGCTTACTTCTAACGCAACGCGCTCACCACTTTCAAGTACACGCCCTGAACCTGCTGCAACAATTTTACCTTCTTGCGGTTTTTCTTTTGCAGAATCCGGTAAAACAATACCGCTAGCGGTTTTTTCCTCAGATTCAACGAGTTCAATGATTACGCGATCGCCTAATGGCTTTAACATAAGAAACAACCTCCTCAATTTTTATATGTAGTCTTTTTTAGCACTCATCACCAGCGAGTGCTAACACATTTATTATAATAAAGAATGTCTTCTGCAATTTCAAGTGAAAACCTTTAAAAATTTTTACGCTTTCACGATCTTTTTTGGTCTCAGATTCTTTCCTTTTCATCGAAAAAGGAGACTTGTGTTACAATAAATCTAGTTCTTTTAGTAAAGGGGTTTTCGTTACTTGAAAAAACAATATTGGTACATCATCTTAACGTATATATTGGTGCAGGTTTCTGCGTTTCCTTATGTGCTCATTATGAAATGGCTGGGATTCATTCAATCACCGATGACTCAAACAGAGCTTTCAAAATTATCAGGAACGTGGACAATCATCAGTTTTTGTATCGGATTGATCATTATTCTGCTCATCCTTCGAACCGTCCCAAAAGCTTCACTGCGAAATGAAGCGCCAGTTTCAATCGGTTCTGCTATCGCATGGATCATTGGCGGTTTCTTTCTTTCTCTCTTTGCACAATCGATTGCGGGGGCGATTGAACAATATGCATTCGGCATTGGCCGTGAGTCAGAAAATACGCAAACCATTTTATCCATTATGGATGCCGTTCCTTGGCTTGTGATCGTCATCGCCCTGATTGGTCCAATCTTAGAGGAAATCATTTTCCGTAAAATCATCTTTGGTGTGATTTATGAAAAAACAAATTTCTTCTTTGGAGCACTTGCCAGTTCAGTGGTTTTCGCTGCTGTACACTATGATTTTCCCCATATCTTGCTCTATACCGCAATGGGCTTTACCTTTGCCTTTTTATATGCGAAAACAAAACGAATCATTGTTCCAATCGGCGCTCATATGCTGATGAATTCACTTGTTGTTCTTGTGCAGATTGAGCCAGTGAAAAAAATGATTGAAGAACAATCTCAAACCATGCAAATGATTATTGGAGGCTTTTTCTCATGAGAAACCCAGTCGTATGGGGCATCATTTATTTTGCCGTAGGTGTCGCTTTCACCTATATGGCCATTCAAAACCCAGGTGACATGTGGTCATTTTACAGCATTTTGCTGATGGTGTTTGCGGCCTATAATATCAATATCGCGCTTAAAATGTTTGCCTTCTCTGTCAAACTCAAAAAACAGCAGCAAAAATAAATCAAAAACCATTTTCCGCGTTTGGAAAATGGTTTTTTTATGGAGGACGTGTCTTCATGGAACATGAAAAACTTCGCATCTTCAATGATCAACATGAAACGATTGGAACTGCCGCTCGTTCAGATGTCCACTCCCAAGGTCTTTGGCATGAAACATTTCATTTTTGGCTTCTTAAAAAAGAGCATGGCACCGTATATCTCTATTTTCAGCTAAGAAGTCCCGCAAAAAAGGATTTTCCTTCTATGTTTGATATCACCGCAGCGGGCCATCTTCTCGCAGATGAACAGCCTTCTGATGGCTTGAGAGAGGTAGAGGAAGAACTTGGTCTTTCTATCCCTTTTGAGGACCTCACCTTTGCAGGTCTCATACAGGATGAAATCCATATGCCTTCGTTCATCGACCGTGAGTTCTGCCATGTGTACCTTTATATGAATCAAGAAGAGCACATGGAAGTTTATCTACAGAAAGAAGAAGTCGCTGGTCTGTACAGAGCCAAGCTGCTTGATGCACAGCAGCTGTTAACAGGAACATGTGAAAGAATTCGAATCAAGGGCTTTCAAGTTGATGCAAACGAAGAACGACGTGAGGAAAGCATCGAAGTGGGTGTTCATGATTTTGTCCAGCATGAGCCCGCCTATTATGAGCACCTCTTTCATGCGATCAATCAATTTCTTACGCAATAGAAAAAGCATCGTGATCCCTCATTGGATCATGATGCTTTTTTATGAGACATAGTGACTTTCTTTCTCCTCTGTTTGCTGCATTTTGCGGTAGGTCACTCTTGAAATGATAATGCTCACTTCGTATAAAACGAGCATTGGCAAGGTGACCATGAGGTGAGAAACAAGCTCTGGCGGTGTAATGAGTGCGGCAATGACAAGGAGGACAAAATAGGCATACTTTCGTATTTTTGATAAAAACATCGGTGTGATGATGCCAAGTCTTGTGAGAAACATCAACACGACGGGCATCTGAAACAAAAAGCCAAATGGAAGTGTTAACTGCATCAGAAATGTAAAATACTCATGAATCCCAATGACTTGCTCTACATTTAAATCATTCGACATTCGCATCATAAAGTCGACGACAAACGGAAACAAAATAAAATAAGAGAAAGCCACACCGCTCAAAAATAAAAGCAGTGCAATCGGAATGTAAGCAAGTGTCACCTTTCTTTCTTTCTCATATAAGCCAGGACTCACAAACGCCCACAGCTGATATAAAATAACGGGACACGTCAAAACCAAAGCAATGACAAATGCGAACTGCATAAACACGTACAGTGGATCTGTAAGCTTAAATGCGTTCAGCGTGAGTGTTGCCGCTTCATCGGTATTTTGTAAATACACAATGACCGGCTTAGCGAGAAAAAAACCAGCCACCATAAAGGCGACAAAAAACATCGCAATGATCACTAAACGTTTTCGCAGTTCCACAATATGCTCCATAAGCGGCATATCTTTGACATTCATGAAGCTCATCCTATTCTACTGATCTTCTTTTTTCTTTTTTTCTTCCTGATCATCAGCTAAGCCTTTTGTGGCATTTTTGAATTCACGTAATGTATCTCCTGCTGCTCTTCCTAATTCAGGAAGCTTTTTCGGCCCAAAAATAATGAGCGCTACAATCGCAATCAGAATCAAACTCCCAGGACCGATCGGACCCATTTGCTCCACCCCCTTTACCCCTTTTCGTCAGTCCTCCTGCGTAACAGAGTAATGCTTTAAGAAATACACAAGAGACTGAAGTTCAACCGCCAAATCTATATGATGAATTCGAATGTGTTCCGGCACATTCAATCGAGCCGGCGTAAAGTTAAGGATTCCTTTGATGCCAAGGGCAATCAAACGATCTGTAATGGATTGAGCTGCTACGGCAGGTACTGTCAAAATCGCAACAGGGATATCTCCTACCTCTTGAACATGCTCTTCAAGCTTATCCAAATCATAGACAGGCACGCCGCCTATCTCACTTCCTATTTTACTCTCATTGACGTCAAAAGCCATTGAAATTTTTGTATTATTATTTTTGATGAAATTATAGTGTAAAAAAGCAGTCCCTAAATTCCCGACACCGATGAGCATGACATTGGTCATTTCATCTTGGTCAAGGGTCTTTCTGAAGAAGGTCAAGAGATAATCGACATTATAGCCATACCCTTTCTTCCCAAGTGCACCAAAGTACGAAAAATCTCGGCGAATGGTGGCAGAATCCACTTTGACTGCATCACTAAGCTCAGCTGATGACACCCTTTGTTTTCCTGATGCATGCAGATTTTTTAAAAAACGGTAATATAGCGGCAAACGTTTGGCTGTCGCTTGTGGAATTTTTGACTGATCTATATTCATATAAGGTCCTCCAACTTAAATATCAGATGCTCTGTGAAAATCACCATTTTTCCCGCCTGTCTTTTCAATTAGATAGGTAGGACCGATGATCATGCCTTTATCAATCGCTTTGCACATATCGTAAACGGTCAGTGCACATACTGAAGCAGAAGTGAGCGCTTCCATCTCCACACCCGTACTTCCTTTTGTTTTTACCTGTACTTGTATGTTCAGGATGTGCGCATTTCCGTCTTCCTCCCAATTAAAGGAGATATCCACGCCTTTTAGTGCAAGCGGATGACACATTGGAATGATAGTAGATGTTTGCTTTGCTGCCATGATGCCAGCAACCTGTGCAACAGACAGCACATCCCCTTTTCCAATTTCACGTTGCTCTATTTTATGAAACACTTCTTTTATCATACGAACACTTGAAGCAGCAACGGCGGTTCTCACTGTAGACGATTTGTCACTAATGTCGACCATCTTTGCTCTTCCCTGTTCGTTAAAGTGGCTAAATTGACTCATCTTTCAACGCTCCCTCACTCAAATGATACACTATTTTTTCCTATCTGTCTTTCATTTGAATATGGCGATTGTATGTAACATTTGCCGGTTTACTGCTGATAAGCTACACTTAACATATTATAGCAGAGGTGAAGTTACATGATGATTCTACAAGTGAATCAGCTGTCCAAATCGTTTGGCGCTGATACCGTTTTAACGAATATAAAATTGGAAGTCAAGGCAAGGGATCGAATTGCCATTGTAGGGCGTAACGGTGCAGGCAAATCCACGCTTTTGAAAATCATTGCCGGTCAAATGTCTTACGAGCAAGGTGAGATCATCAAACCAAAAGACCTATCGATCGGCTATTTAGCACAGCATACCGATGTGACGTCTACACGTACGTTAAAAGACGAATTATTATCGGTTTTTGATCATTTAAAAGAGATGGAACAAGAGATGAGAACCATTGAGGAGAAAATGGCTTCCTCCACAGGTTCTGAGCTGGATGCCCTTATGAAAACCTATGACAGGCTTCAACAGGAATTTAAAGACCAAGGCGGCTATCAATATGAAGCAGATGTCCGCTCCATTCTTCATGGACTCGGCTTTAGTCATTTTGAAGATGAGACAACCGTCCAATCCTTAAGCGGCGGCCAGAAAACACGTCTAGCGCTTGGAAAGCTCTTGTTAATGAAACCAGAACTCTTAATTCTGGATGAGCCGACCAACCATTTAGATATTGATACCTTATCATGGCTGGAGCAGTATTTGCAAAATTATACAGGCGCTATTCTTATCGTGTCCCATGACCGCTATTTCTTAGACAAAGTCGTAAACCACGTCTATGAAGTCTCAAGAACTTCGATGAAAAAGTTTGCAGGGAACTATAGTAAGTATCTTGAGCTGAAAGCAGAGCAGCTAGAGCGTGATATGAAACTCTACGAAAAGCAGCAAGAAGAGATCTCAAAGCTTCAAGATTTCGTGGATCGCAACCTGGCAAGAGCCTCGACCACAAAGCGCGCTCAAAGCAGACGCAAGCAGCTCGAACGGATGGATCGTTTAGATAAGCCTTTAGGTGACGAAAAATCCGCAAACTTTCATTTTGATATTACGAGACAAAGTGGCAATGATGTGCTGAAGGTGCATGATCTCGATATTAGTTATGATGAAAAAACACCGCTCCTATCCTCTCTTTCTTTTCAGATTAAACGCGAGGATAGTGTGGCACTCATTGGTCCTAACGGGATCGGGAAATCAACCCTTTTAAAAACGTTAACGAACACATTAACACCAGTAAAAGGCGACATCACTTTTGGATCTCATGTCACGATCGGCTACTATGACCAAGAGCAAGCCAAACTGACATCCTCGAAAAAAGTGCTCAATGAGCTTTGGGATGACTATCCTCATATGAATGAAAAAGAAATTCGGACATGTTTAGGAAACTTCCTTTTTTCCGGTGATGATGTTTTAAAGCCTGTCCATGCATTAAGCGGTGGAGAAAAAGCACGCCTTGCACTGGCAAAGCTGATGCTCCAAAAAGCCAATTTTCTTATTCTCGATGAGCCGACAAACCATCTGGATTTAGATAGTAAGGAAATTTTAGAGAATGCACTAATTGATTATCCAGGAACCATCTTATTTGTCTCGCATGATCGTTATTTTATCAATCGTCTCGCCACGAAAGTATTTGAGCTTTCGCCTACAGAAACAAGAGAATATCTCGGTGATTATGACTACTATCTTGAAAAGAAAAATGAACAATTAGAGCTGGAAGCACTTCAAGAAAATGAGCCGCTTAAAAAACAGGCTGCACAGCCAGCAGAAAAGGCAAAGCTTTCTTATGCGGAAGAAAAGGAACTGAAAAAGAAAGAAAGACAAAAGCAGCGCAGAATCGAAGAAATTGAAGAACGCATTGCTGTCGTCGAAGACAAGCTCGGTGAAAATGAACAGCTGCTATGTGATCCTGATATTTTTCAAGATCACGAGAAGGTCCAAGCCATTCAAACAGAAAATGATACGCTCAATCAAGAGCTGGAATCACTTTTTGCAGAGTGGGAAGAGCTGTCAGAAGCTTAAAGAGTGCCCTAAAAGGTACTCTTTTTTCTTTCAAAGAAAATTTATTATCCACAATGATACCCACAATAACTTCTTGATTATTCTTAAATACTTTAGACTTATCCACTTTATCCACAGAATTTTAATCACATATCCACAAAAAAGATCATGTTTATACACACCCTCTTCATATTAAAACAAAATTTTCTAACAATTGTGGATATATAACGTTTACATGTGAATAAATCGCTTTCATAGAAAATAAAAACCCCTGTAATCCACAGGAGTTTTCATTCATATGAGACTAGCGGCAGCCCTGGCTGCCCATTCATCGCCATATCGCCTCTGATTCCTTTTTCAAACGCAATGGTTCCAGCGGCAGCGATCATGGCTGCATTGTCTGTGCAAAGAGATAATGGCGGAATAATGACCTTCACGTCTGGCAGCTTCGTAAATGCTGAGGTTAAAGCTTTTCTTAGTCCTTTATTGGCAGCGACTCCTCCAGCTAGAACGACCTGCTTCACGCCATAGGCTTCAGCTGCTTTCAATGTTTTCCCAACAAGCACCTCAATGACGCTTGCTTGAAAACTTGCGGCCAGATTCTCTGGGGCAATCGTTTCTCCCTTTTGTGACGCATTGTGTAAGGTGTTGATCACAGCTGATTTTAAACCACTGAAGCTAAAGTGATAGGATCCTTCTTCAAGCCATGCACGAGGAAGCTTAATTGTCGGCTCTCCTTCATGCGCTAACCGATCAATATGAGGTCCGCCTGGGTACGGGAGACCCATCGTCCGGGCCACTTTATCGTATGCTTCTCCAGCTGCATCATCTAAAGTTTCTCCGATGACCTCAAAAGATCCGTGCTCCTTCATTAAAACAAGCTCAGTATGTCCGCCGGAGACAACAAGAGCTAAACATGGGAACTCCAATTCATCAACAAGCTGGTTTGCATAAATATGCCCTGCAATATGATGAACTCCAACAAGAGGAATTTGATGGGCAAAGCTCAGTGCCTTTGCTGCATTGACACCAATCAGCAGGGCACCGACGAGGCCAGGTCCTTCTGTGACAGCAATCGCATCTAAATCCTTAAAGCTCATACCCGCCTGTGCCATCACTTCTTCTAATACGATGGTGACTTGCTCCACGTGATGCCTTGAAGCAATTTCGGGTACAACTCCGCCAAATCGTTTATGACTGTCTATTTGCGAGGCCACCACATTCGCTATGATTTCCTGTCCATTTTTGACAATGGACGCAGCTGTTTCATCGCAGCTTGTTTCTATACCTAATATGAATCGATCTGTTTGTTCACTCATTTATATTCACCCACATGACTAATGCATCTTCTCCATTATCCGTATAATAATTCTTTCGAATAGAAGCTGGTCTGAAACCGAGCTTTTCATAGAGGGATTGTGCTGGTGTATTCGAAACCCGCACCTCTAAAGAAAGATGATCTGTCTTTTTTTCTTTGCAAAATTCCATGACATATCGAAGCAATGCTTCCCCGTAGCCTTTTCCTCTATGCTCAGGGAGAATCGCAATGTTCGTAATTTGTGCATCGTCCATGACAATCCAGACCCCGCAATATCCAACAGGCTGCTTATCTTCTTCAATGAGGAAATAATGGCTGTATTGGTTATGAAGAATCTCATAGACAAACGATTCCTTTTTCCAAGGCGCTGTAAACGAATGCACTTCAATCGTATACACCTCTGGAATGTCCGCTACTGTCATTTGTCGTATTTCTGCTATGTGAAGATTATTTTTGTCCTTCAAGCCATTTCACTTCCGCTTCTGCCAAACGAATATAGTTAGGAACAAGCTGATGGACATCTTCAGCAGGACGATCTGCGCCTAAAAATGCAAGCACTGAAGGTCTTGGGTTATGAAATGTTCCCTCTGCCAGTACAGCCGTTTCTCCTAAAATGGAGCGAATGCTCTCTTCATGAAGGTGCACATCTTGTCCAAGAAATAGAACAGGCTTTCCTGTCTGCTTCAGTTCATGAAGCCAATCCGTGAGCAGGATATTTTGATCTGATTCGACCTCTTTGATCAACCCTTTTTCAAACGTATATAGTCCGGTATAAACTTGTCCTCTTCTCGCATCAAATAGAGGTGAAATATACCCATCAAAATATTGACCATTTGCCGCAAGTGTTTCTAAACTCGAAACAGCCGATATCGGGATAGACAGCGTCCAAGAAAGTGTTTTTGCTATGGTGACCCCGATTCTGACGCCAGTGTAAGAACCAGGTCCTTTTGCCACAACGATTTTGCTTAGTTCGCTTGGTGATACACCACATTCTTTCATCAATGTTTCAACAGTGGGCATCGCTCGGACGGAATGGTTCTTTTTTAAGTATGTGATGCTCTCGCCAATTACAGTGAAATCTCTTACAAGAGCAATTCCTAGTGTATGGTTTGATGTATCAATGGCCAGTATGGTCAAATTTTTTCATCTCCTTACAAAGGGTCTCATAACGCTCCCCTTTTGCATCAAACGTGAGATGCCGTTCTTCTTCACGTTCTGTTCTCAGCATTTCAATTTTTAAATAGGAAGAAGGCAATTGAGGTTCAATAAGATGTGCCCATTCAACCAAGCATACACCTTCACCCTCAAAATATTCTTCGAGTCCGATCTCTTCTTCTGCATCTTCCATGCGGTACACGTCCATATGATATAGTGGCAGTCTGCCATCGGTATATTCTTTAATAATTGTAAAGGTGGGGCTGTTGACGATACGGGTAATTCCTAAGCCTTCCGCAAAACCTTTTGAAAAAGTGGTTTTACCTGCACCTAAATCTCCTTCTAATGTCAATACATCGCCTGGCATCACAAGTTTGGCCAATGCAGCGGCAATTCGTTTCGTCTCATCCGCACCTTTTGTCGTCCATGTTAATTTCACCGTTGATGTCACCTCATTTCTTAAAATGATTATATCCTTTTTTCATTAACATTGTTTGTTGATCATTGTCTTTTAACATAACACTGGCTGCTTGATTATCTTTGACTTGTCCAATACGTGTGATCTGAATGCCTTCTTTTTGACATTGCAATTCAAAGCTTTCCCAATCACATTCTGGTATCGTACCAGTTAAAACAAAATCTTCTCCCCCAAACAACACCCATTCAAGCCAGTCTTTGCACAGCACCTGTAAATCCGGATGAATTGGAAGCTTATCAGCTTCTATCTCGATCATCACACAGCTCGCTTCGGCTATCTCATTTAACTCACTCGCTAATCCATCACTCACATCATTCAAGGTAACACGCGGGAAACTTGAACAAATGTGTCCAGCAGCAATATGAGGCTGAGGCATTTTATGACGCTTAAGAAAAAAATCAGCATCGACCGCCTTAGAAGGGGCTGCTTCGTTCATTAAGATTGATAACCCAGCAGCTGATGAACCGAGTTCACCTGTGACAAAGACAACGTCTCCAGTCTGAGCACTGTGACGATAACAAGCTGTTCCCTTTGAAACCTCACCAATGACCGTCACGGTAATGACAAAGTCACTGCGGGTGGCCACTGTATCTCCACCAATCAAATCCATATGATAGGAGTCAGCCAACGCTTTCATTCCCTCATAAAGCTCCGTAACAATTGTCTCATCACCATGAGGCGGGATCGCAATTGAAACAAGATAATATTTTGGGGTCCCTCCCATTGCAGCGATGTCACTGACATTGACTGCCAGTGCTTTAAAGCCAACTTCAAATGGTGTTGAAAAGTCAAAACGAAAATGAACATGCTCCACCATTGTATCAACACAAACGACCTCTTCACAATGTGAATGAGGTTGATAAACACTTGCATCATCACCGATGCCCATGATCAAAGAGCGCTGATATGTATCTTTTGGTGTGATTCGGCGAATAAGATCAAATTCATCCATAAAAAGACAGCCCCTTCTTGCAATCAATTGGTTAAGTAGACATGAGGTCAAACACAGTTAGTATTAGTGTAGCGAATATAAGTCTCAGTTCCAACAAAAATGATATAAAGAAAGCCTGGTGTGTAAAAACCAGGCTGGGTTGAAGTAATCTATCTATTCTTTCATATAGTGTAGCCAAATACAAATCATTTCATTGCATCGTGAGTACTTGTAGAAAGAAAAAGACATAAAAAAAAACGAAACTATACGTTTTCGTTTACAAGTCATAAAAATGGCGGTCCGGACGGGACTCGAACCCGCGACCTCCTGCGTGACAGGCAGGCATTCTAACCAACTGAACTACCGGACCATTTTGGTTGCGGGGGCAGGATTTGAACCTGCGACCTTCGGGTTATGAGCCCGACGAGCTACCGAACTGCTCCACCCCGCGATGATATAAAGATAACAAGCTTGGCGGCGTCCTACTCTCACAGGGGGAAACCCCCAACTACCATCGGCGCTGAAGAGCTTAACTTCCGTGTTCGGTATGGGAACGGGTGTGACCTCTTCGCTATCGCCACCAAACCTGATGGAGAGAATGTTCTCTCAAAACTAGATAACAATGTTCATGCTTCACAATAGAATATAGGTTAAGTCCTCGATCTATTAGTATCTGTCAGCTCCACGTGTCACCACGCTTCCACCTCAGACCTATCAACCTGATCATCTTTCAGGGATCTTACTTCCTTGCGGAATGGGAAATCTCATCTTGAGGGGGGCTTCATGCTTAGATGCTTTCAGCACTTATCCCGTCCGCACATAGCTACCCAGCGATGCCCTTGGCAGAACAACTGGTACACCAGCGGTGCGTCCATCCCGGTCCTCTCGTACTAAGGACAGCTCCTCTCAAATTTCCTGCGCCCGCGACGGATAGGGACCGAACTGTCTCACGACGTTCTGAACCCAGCTCGCGTACCGCTTTAATGGGCGAACAGCCCAACCCTTGGGACCGACTACAGCCCCAGGATGCGATGAGCCGACATCGAGGTGCCAAACCTCCCCGTCGATGTGGACTCTTGGGGGAGATAAGCCTGTTATCCCCGGGGTAGCTTTTATCCGTTGAGCGATGGCCCTTCCATGCGGAACCACCGGATCACTAAGCCCGACTTTCGTCCCTGCTCGACTTGTAGGTCTCGCAGTCAAGCTCCCTTGTGCCTTTACACTCTGCGAATGATTTCCAACCATTCTGAGGGAACCTTTGGGCGCCTCCGTTACATTTTAGGAGGCGACCGCCCCAGTCAAACTGCCCACCTGACACTGTCTCCCTGCCCGATAAGGGCAGCGGGTTAGAAGGTCAATACAGCCAGGGTAGTATCCCACCGATGCCTCCACCGAAGCTAGCGCTCCGGTTTCCAAGGCTCCTACCTATCCTGTACAAGCTGTACCAACATTCAATATCAGGCTGCAGTAAAGCTCCACGGGGTCTTTCCGTCCTGTCGCGGGTAACCTGCATCTTCACAGGTACTATAATTTCACCGAGTCTCTCGTTGAGACAGTGCCCAGATCGTTGCGCCTTTCGTGCGGGTCGGAACTTACCCGACAAGGAATTTCGCTACCTTAGGACCGTTATAGTTACGGCCGCCGTTTACTGGGGCTTCAATTCGCACCTTCGCTTACGCTAAGCGCTCCTCTTAACCTTCCAGCACCGGGCAGGCGTCAGCCCCTATACTTCGCCTTACGGCTTCGCAGAGACCTGTGTTTTTGCTAAACAGTCGCCTGGGCCTATTCACTGCGGCTTCTCGGGGCTTTAACACCCTAAGAAGCACCCCTTCTCCCGAAGTTACGGGGTCATTTTGCCGAGTTCCTTAACGAGAGTTCTCTCGATCACCTTAGGATTCTCTCCTCGCCTACCTGTGTCGGTTTGCGGTACGGGCACCTCTCACCTCGCTAGAGGCTTTTCTTGGCAGTGTGGAATCAGGAACTTCGCTACTAAATTTCGCTCGCCATCACAGCTCAGCCTTCACGGGAAACGGATTTGCCTATTTCCCAGCCTAACTGCTTGGACGCGGATATCCAATACCGCGCTTACCCTATCCTCCTGCGTCCCCCCATTGCTCAAATGGTGAGGAGGTGGTACAGGAATATCAACCTGTTGTCCATCGCCTACGCCTTTCGGCCTCGGCTTAGGTCCCGACTAACCCTGAGCGGACGAGCCTTCCTCAGGAAACCTTAGGCATTCGGTGGACGGGATTCTCACCCGTCTTTCGCTACTCATACCGGCATTCTCACTTCTAAGCGCTCCACCAGTCCTTCCGGTCTGGCTTCACAGCCCTTAGAACGCTCTCCTACCACTGTTCGTAAGAACAGTCCGCAGCTTCGGTGATACGTTTAGCCCCGGTACATTTTCGGCGCAGAGTCACTCGACCAGTGAGCTATTACGCACTCTTTAAATGGTGGCTGCTTCTAAGCCAACATCCTGGTTGTCTAAGCAACTCCACATCCTTTTCCACTTAACGTATACTTTGGGACCTTAGCTGGCGGTCTGGGCTGTTTCCCTTTCGACTACGGATCTTATCACTCGCAGTCTGACTCCCAAGGATAAGTCATCGGCATTCGGAGTTTGACTGAATTCGGTAACCCGGTAGGGGCCCCTAGTCCAATCAGTGCTCTACCTCCGAGACTCTTACCTTGAGGCTAGCCCTAAAGCTATTTCGGAGAGAACCAGCTATCTCCAGGTTCGATTGGCATTTCACCCCTACCCACACCTCATCCCCGCACTTTTCAACGTGCGTGGGTTCGGGCCTCCATTCAGTGTTACCTGAACTTCACCCTGGACATGGGTAGATCACCTGGTTTCGGGTCTACGACCACGTACTCATGCGCCCTATTCAGACTCGCTTTCGCTGCGGCTCCGCATCTTCTGCTTAACCTTGCACGGGATCGTAACTCGCCGGTTCATTCTACAAAAGGCACGCCATCACCCGTTAACGGGCTCTGACTACTTGTAGGCACACGGTTTCAGGATCTATTTCACTCCCCTTCCGGGGTGCTTTTCACCTTTCCCTCACGGTACTGGTTCACTATCGGTCACTAGGGAGTATTTAGCCTTGGGAGATGGTCCTCCCGGATTCCGACGGAATTTCACGTGTTCCGCCGTACTCAGGATCCACTCTGGAGAGAATGACATTTCAGTTACAGGGCTGTTACCTTCTTTGGCGGGCCTTTCCAGACCTCTTCGCTTATATCATTCCTTTGTAACTCCGTATAGAGTGTCCTACAACCCCAAGAGGCAAGCCTCTTGGTTTGGGCTGTTCCCGTTTCGCTCGCCGCTACTCAGGGAATCGCATTTGCTTTCTCTTCCTCCGGGTACTTAGATGTTTCAGTTCCCCGGGTATGCCTTCTCATACTCTATGTATTCAAGTATGGATACTACTCCATTACGAGCAGTGGGTTTCCCCATTCGGAAATCTCCGGATCAAAGCTTGCTTACAGCTCCCCGAAGCATATCGGTGTTCGTCCCGTCCTTCATCGGCTCCTAGTGCCAAGGCATCCACCGTGCGCCCTTTCTAACTTAACCATTTCTTACTTTAGAAAGAATCACTATGTGTGATGAACTTTGCATTGCATTCAATGTGAATGTATTACTTATTGTTATCTAGTTTTCAAAGAACAATCCTGTCTCGCTAGAGACATGTTTTGAAGGAATGATCCTTCAAAACTAAACAAGACGAAAACGTACGCTGCTCCATATATCCTTAGAAAGGAGGTGATCCAGCCGCACCTTCCGATACGGCTACCTTGTTACGACTTCACCCCAATCATCTGCCCCACCTTCGGCGGCTGGCTCCATAAAGGTTACCTCACCGACTTCGGGTGTTGCAAACTCTCGTGGTGTGACGGGCGGTGTGTACAAGGCCCGGGAACGTATTCACCGCGGCATGCTGATCCGCGATTACTAGCGATTCCAGCTTCACGCAGTCGAGTTGCAGACTGCGATCCGAACTGAGAACAGATTTATGGGATTGGCTAAACCTTGCGGTCTTGCAGCCCTTTGTTCTGTCCATTGTAGCACGTGTGTAGCCCAGGTCATAAGGGGCATGATGATTTGACGTCATCCCCACCTTCCTCCGGTTTGTCACCGGCAGTCACCTTAGAGTGCCCAACTGAATGCTGGCAACTAAGATCAAGGGTTGCGCTCGTTGCGGGACTTAACCCAACATCTCACGACACGAGCTGACGACAACCATGCACCACCTGTCACTCTGTCCCCGAAGGGAAAGCCCTATCTCTAGGGTTGTCAGAGGATGTCAAGACCTGGTAAGGTTCTTCGCGTTGCTTCGAATTAAACCACATGCTCCACCGCTTGTGCGGGCCCCCGTCAATTCCTTTGAGTTTCAGTCTTGCGACCGTACTCCCCAGGCGGAGTGCTTAATGCGTTAGCTGCAGCACTAAGGGGCGGAAACCCCCTAACACTTAGCACTCATCGTTTACGGCGTGGACTACCAGGGTATCTAATCCTGTTCGCTCCCCACGCTTTCGCTCCTCAGCGTCAGTTACAGACCAGAGAGTCGCCTTCGCCACTGGTGTTCCTCCACATCTCTACGCATTTCACCGCTACACGTGGAATTCCACTCTCCTCTTCTGCACTCAAGTTTCCCAGTTTCCAATGACCCTCCCCGGTTGAGCCGGGGGCTTTCACATCAGACTTAAGAAACCGCCTGCGAGCCCTTTACGCCCAATAATTCCGGACAACGCTTGCCACCTACGTATTACCGCGGCTGCTGGCACGTAGTTAGCCGTGGCTTTCTGGTTAGGTACCGTCAAGGTGCGAGCAGTTACTCTCGCACTTGTTCTTCCCTAACAACAGAGCTTTACGATCCGAAAACCTTCATCACTCACGCGGCGTTGCTCCGTCAGACTTTCGTCCATTGCGGAAGATTCCCTACTGCTGCCTCCCGTAGGAGTCTGGGCCGTGTCTCAGTCCCAGTGTGGCCGATCACCCTCTCAGGTCGGCTACGCATCGTCGCCTTGGTGAGCCATTACCCCACCAACTAGCTAATGCGCCGCGGGTCCATCTGTAAGTGACAGCCGAAACCGTCTTTCATCCTTGAACCATGCGGTTCAAGGAACTATCCGGTATTAGCTCCGGTTTCCCGGAGTTATCCCAGTCTTACAGGCAGGTTACCCACGTGTTACTCACCCGTCCGCCGCTAACATCCGGGAGCAAGCTCCCTTCTGTCCGCTCGACTTGCATGTATTAGGCACGCCGCCAGCGTTCGTCCTGAGCCAGGATCAAACTCTCCGAAAAAGTACAAAACCGAAGTTTTGTTTTTCATCAGCGTTTGACTGACTACCTATGAAGTATCATAGGATTTTTTATAAAAACTCGAATTAACAGGTACGTTTTGTCTTGTTTAGTTTTCAAAGATCATGTTCAAAAATGGAGCGGGTGATGAGAATCGAACTCACGACATCAGCTTGGAAGGCTGAGGTTTTACCACTAAACTACACCCGCGTGGTTTGTATTGGCGCGCCCGAGAGGAGTCGAACCCCTAACCTTTTGATCCGTAGTCAAACGCTCTATCCAATTGAGCTACGGGCGCTTAATCAGGCGACTTAATTATCTTAACATATCGTTTTTCTTAAGTCAACATCTTTTTAAAATTTGTTTGCCGCATGTGTGTGAACGTCTGTGTTTCAAATACGTCATCAGCGACGAATAAAAATATACCATGAATCATATAAAAGGGTCAATACATTTTTCTAAAAAAGTTTCATGTTTTTTAAAATTGATTTTTTCTTAGATCAATAGACATGTAATAGCCCTATTTTCTTCTCTTTCTTCATAATTCCAATGATTCTTAAATAAAATCTTTCTAAATACAAAGGAGGACAAAACATGGCCACATAGAATTTTTATTTATTGGAAAATTCTTAATATTTTTCCAAGCATTTAAAGGAGGTAGGAGATGATGAAAAAGTTTATCGCTTTTCAAATCATGATCGCTTTGGTGATAGGAGCTCTTATCGGCCATTTCTTCCCTGACTTCGGAATGGGCCTCAGACCAATTGGAGATGGATTCATCAGGCTGATTAAAATGATCGTTGTTCCAATCGTGTTCTCTACCATTGTTATTGGTGCAGCCGGCAGCGGCGGCATGAAGAAAATGGGCAGCCTTGGATTAAAGACGATCATTTGGTTTGAGGTCATCACAACCATTGTTCTTGGGATCGGGCTATTATTGGCAAATGGGCTAAAGCCTGGCGTTGGCCTCGATTTCTCTAAATTAGCTAAGAAAGATATTGGGGAATTAGATGGTTATACGGAGAAGGTCGTTGACTTTAAACAAATGGTATTAGATATCATTCCAACCAATATCGTCGATGTTATGGCTCAGAATGATTTACTTGCTGTCATTTTCTTCGCCATCTTATTTGGTGTAGCGGCAAGCGGCATCGGTAAAGCTTCTGCTCCTGTTCTCACCTTCTTTGAATCAGTGGCACAAATTATGTTTAAGCTCACACAGATGGTGATGGTGACAGCACCTATTGGGGTTCTTGCATTAATGGCTGCTTCTGTCGGCCAATATGGCATTGTTTTATTAATCCCAATGATGAAGCTTGTCGGAACAGTATTTTTAGGATTATTCATTATTCTCTTTGCTTTATTCCCTCTGGTCGCACTGATCTTCCGTTTTAACTACTTCGAAGTATTAAAAATGATTTGGGATTTGTTCCTTGTTGCCTTCTCTACTACGAGTACTGAAACTGTCCTTCCTCAATTGATGGAACGAATGGAGAAATACGGGTGTCCAAAAAGAATCGTTTCTTTTGTCATTCCATCTGGTCTTTCTCTCAATTGTGACGGATCAAGTTTATATTTATCGGTTGCCTGCGTATTTCTTGCACAAGCGTTTGGTGTCGACATGAGTCTGTCACAGCAGCTTTTAATGATGCTTGTTCTTGTGTTAACGAGTAAAGGTATTGCAGCTGTGCCATCCGGTTCACTCGTTGTTCTTTTGGCTACCGCTCATGCAGTCGGTCTTCCCGCAGAAGGCGTTGCCATCATAGCCGGTGTTGACCGAATTATGGATATGGCACGAACAGGCGTGAATGTTCCAGGGCATGCCGTTGCATGTATTGTGGTATCTAAATGGGAAAAAGTATTCCGTGAGTCGGCGTGGGAAGTTCCAAAAGCAGGTGAAGAAACAAAAGGGATGTAATGTGATATGAAGGAAAGGGTTCGCCCTTTCCTTTTTTATGCTAAAAATGTTTGCTTTAGTACGGCTTTTCCTTGAGGATGCAGCTGTACTTCTGCATATGCCCCATTAATCAGCGTCATTTGCGGCGGGACATGCCCACAATCTATGTCGTAAAAAATGGGGATTTGTAATTCCTTTTGTAATTCTTCATATACATCCTGATACTGATACCCTTCAACAGGCACATTTACTGCACTACGCCCAAACATCATACCTGAACAGTGATCAAACCAACCTGCTAGTTTTAATTGAACAAGCGATCTCTTCACGCTTGCAGCATTTAATTCGCAGTTTTCGAAATACCAAAGAATTGGTTCATCTTTTATGAATGTTTTCTGAAAAGCTTTGACGTCCCCATAAGGTGTCCCTGCTAAATGACGTATGACATCAATGCAGCCACCCAGCAGTCTGCCCTTTACCATCTTTTCTTGTGGATCAACCGTATGCCATGCAGTAGGTTCTGTTAAATGAAAGACATGTTTAATCGGATCGTCACGCTGCCATTCCCTTTGATACATAGATGAAGAAAACTGGCTTATGTCCATTTCTTCTTTTGTTGAAAGTACTTCTTCCCACATAACAGTCATTTGATCAAGCTCTTCTCCCTGAAGATCGACTAAGTTCGGTCCATGCGCTGTGGCAATGCCTGTTTTTAATGTTAACGCCAGCAGAAGTGCACTCGTATCTGAGTAACCAAGAATCCACTTTTTTTTCATCGATGAGAAATCAAGGTGCTCTAATACTTCCAAAAGCAGCTGTCCTCCCCATGGCGGGATGATGTGATCAATCTCCTCACATGTCATCATGTACTGAAGTTCGTTTGCTCGTTCTATCGCAGGCGCAGATTTTGCCTTTTCCTGCTGCCAGACCGTCTCTCCACATATGACATCGTATCCTCTATGTTTCATTCGTTCACATGAAAGCTGAAACATGTCATGCAAAGATGGCTGTACACCTGAGGAAGGTGCTGTGACGCCAATTGTTTGTCCTTTTTGCAAATGCGGAAATTGTATCATTCTGCTTCCCCCCAACCTCTACTCTCTTCCCTATCCATTTTAAAGAAAATGCCCCTTTTATAAGGGACATCTCTTCTTATTCCTTTTGACGCAGTACAGTATAGACTCCTGCAAAGATACATAAAATCCCAATGAATGAGCGTATCCCCATCTCTTCACCTAAAAGCAGCCAGCCGAGAGCTGCCCCTACGATCGGTTGAAAGAAAAAGAACAGACCGCCGCTCGAGGCATCCATCAATTGAAGCCCTCTATTCCACAAAAAGAATGCTAGAGCTGTTGAGATGATGCCTAGATAGAGAATGCCGCCCCAAATCTCTGGCCTTGCCATCTGCTCCACATCTAGATGAGGTAAGCGAAATAAAACAGCTGGTGTTAAGACAATGAATGCAATGATGATCGCATATGTGGTCGTCACGACTTGAGGGTATTTTCCTGGAACTCGTTTCAGCAAAACAGACATCAGTGCCCAAGTTAAAGCAGCGAAAACTAATGAAAGACCGCCAACAAATTCATCTGAGTGCACTGCGACTGGTCCAATCATGAGCCATACACCTGCTGTAGCAAGCAGGATGGATGCGCACTTTCGAACAGTCATGGCTTCTTTTAATAGAAAGAACGCAAACAGCACCATAAAAGCAGGGGTCGCAGATGTAATCACAGCCCCCATTTGTGCCGACGTATACATGGTGCCAATTTCTTGGGTCACAATTGATAGGAAATTTCCGATCAATCCGATCATGACAACAAGCGGGATATCTTTTTTATCTAATCGAAAGGAATAGCCCAAGCGCCAAATGGTGCATACCAGCACGATTCCTGCTACAGCATATCTCATCCATACAAGCTCAAGCGGCGGAACCACCGCTACTGTTACTTTGACAACAACGTACATGCCGCCCCAAATACTTGCAGCGATTGCTAGGTAAAGGGCGCCTATATATTTTTCCTTCATCTTTTCCCCTCCGTTACTGGATATATTGATCGCCATATCCACAAACGGAGATCACTCTCCGTTATGGACGGAGGGTGTTTGGTACATCATGTTCAAATAAAGGCTTCCATAGCATTGTCGTCACCTCATTTATTTTTATTTTCAGACTACTTTATAACAAATTCTGGTTGACTTCAATCCTTTTTTGTCATCATTTTTCTTCATATAATAGAAGATAAACGGGTATTGACATGCTGAATTCGTTTTCATATAGTAAGTAAAACTATAGGTGGCCACGGAGAAAAGGAGTAGAGGACGTTGGATATTGAAGCGAGGAAACACATTCCCAGCACGGAACATGAACCGTTTCTCGAGGGAATAAAAGACTGTGTGCCAACCCTGCTCGGTTATATGAGTATTGGGTTTGCCTTCGGAATTGTTGGAATTAGCGCACAGTTAAGTATATGGGATATTGCGCTTTTATCAATTTTTATTTACGCAGGTGCTTCACAGTTTATTATCTGTGCACTGCTTGTGACAGGGAGTCCCCTTTCCGCTATTATTTTCACCACATTTATTGTCAATCTGCGGCATTTATTGCTCAGCCTGACGCTTGCTCCTCATTTCACACGCTACTCTGTGAAACAAAATATAGGATTCGGTCTATTGCTGACTGATGAATCCTTCGGTGTAGCGATAAATAAATTAGCGCAGCAAGGAAAGCTGAATAACAGGTGGATGCACGGACTGAACTTAACGGCGTATTTATGCTGGATTGCGGCCTGCATACTTGGCGGCATTTTTGGACATTGGATTTCAAATCCTGAAGCGCTTGGTCTTGATTTTGCTTTATCAGCGATGTTTGCTGCACTGTTAGTCCTTTCGTTACAGACAGTACCCAAAAATAAGTTAACTCATCGCCTGTCGCTTGTGTTGTATATGGTCATTGCTATGTTTGTTCTGCTTCATTTTGTTCCATCACATGTGGCTGTTCTCATAGCAACTGTACTTGTCGCAACTATTGGGGTGGTGACAGATAAATGATTAGCAGCTTTATGTTATGGCTCATTGTTGGTTGTATGATCGTCACCGTCATTCCGAGAGTCGTACCCTTTATATTTGTACGGAGTATTCAGCTGCCTGAAGTGGTGCTGAAATGGTTATCGTTTATTCCTATTTGTATCTTTACAGCTTTGATTGCAGAGCATCTCTTCATCCATACATCAACAGGCACAGGCGTCACCATTCACTGGATGTATCTTGCTGTCTTGACTCCTACTGTACTCATTGCTGTTTGGACAAAAAGCCTGTCACTTACTGTTCTTGTCGGCGTCATGCTGATGGGCACTGCTAGATGGTTTTTCTAAAAGAAAAAGCTTAACCACATGTGGTTAAGCTTTGTTTCATTTGACGATTCCGTATACAAATCCATCATAACCTTTTTCCCCAACAGTTTGAATCGCTGTTGCCTCTATTCTCGGTTCTTGTTTGAGTAAATCGAAAAATTCACGAGTTCCTTGTACTCGTTCATCCTCATCAGAGTCATGAAGGACTGCACCATTTCTGACGACATTGTCTGCAATAATGACTGTTCCTTTTTTCGAGAAATGTAACGCCCACTTCAGATATTTCGGATTGTTCGGTTTATCTGCATCAATGAAAATCAAATCGAATGGAAGCGCAGCCTTCTCTTTTAACTGAGATAACGTATCTAATGCCTTTCCTTCCAAAATGCTCACCCGTTCCGATAAGCCCGCTCTGCTGATGTTTTGCTGTGCGATCTGTACATGATGGCTGACAGCCTCTAATGTGATGAGTTCTCCATCCTCTTCAAGAGCACGCGCCAGCCAAATAGTACTGTATCCACCGAGTGTCCCGATTTCTAAAATGCGCTTTGCATTCTTCGTTTTTGCTAATAAATAAAGCATTTTCCCTTGGACTGGTGACACATCAATTTCTGGCAGACCCGCTTGCTTATTATGAGTAAGGGTTTGCTCCAATACGTCATCTTTAGGAATCAACTTGTCTGTGATATACTCGTCAACTTTTCCCCACACTTGCTCCATTTCATCCATCTCCCTTGATTATGTCTTCTCTCTCAAGTCTACATGATGATCGTGAGAGCGTATAATCAATTCTTTTCACACATCTATTCATTTTTTTGATGAAAGACACGTGATGAGGAATACATGAAGCAACGCACTGGTTTCGGTTCTACTCGTTCAGCTTATTTTTGACATCCCCTTTTTTATCTTGAAGCTTTCCTTTTGCTTGATCCTTTTTCCCTTCTGCTTTCAGGTTTTGATGATCGGTTGCTTCACCAAGCTTTTCTTTGACTTGACCTTTGACTTGATTTGTTTTTCCTTTCGCTTTATCCATATGTCCTTTTTCTTTACTCATTTGTTCCACCTCCACATTTGATACTATTCATTTAGCCTTTTTGAAAGATACAAAACATCTGAGTGTGCGATGTACACGTTTCAGGTATGATAGACATATTAGAAAGAAGGGTTGGTGTTCTATTTCATGATCATCTCTGAAAAAATATTCACAGTTCGTGGGTTGACCTATCATATTCGGTCCGCTTCAGCGGCTGATGCCAAGCAGTTATCATCTCTCAGACTGAAAATCGATGGTGAAACAGAATATTTAGACCGTGAACCAGGCGAAGCCTTTCTTGATGAAAAAGCATTTGAGGCTTTGATTCAAGAGGATAGCAAGCAAAGCCGGCATTTATTTTTGGTCGCTGCTATTGAAGGAAAAATTGTTGGTTTTTCAAGATGCGAGGGCCATTCACTCAAGCGCTCTGCTCACAAAGTGACATTTGGCGTCGCCATCCAGAAAGATGCTTGGGGCTATCACATCGGGAAAGAGCTTTTAGCTGCTTCAATCGACTGGGCAGATCAGCAGGGTATTCAGAAGATGTCACTTCAAGTGCTGGAAACGAACCAAAAAGCCATTCGGTTATATGAGAACCACGGCTTTTTGATTGAAGGCGTATTAAAAAACGATAAACGGCTGAGTGACGGATTATATTATGATACTGTTGTGATGGGCAGACAGCTGCCAAGCTCCTGACTACTTACATCACATAGCCCCATATCATCGAAATCGCACTGTATATCAGAAGCAGCCCCATCACATACTGGAACGGTTTTTCGTAAGCAGTCAAAAAACGCTTATACAAAGAGCCAAATAAGCTCCAGCTGAATGTACCGAGAAAGCCAATGAGTGCGAGAATCAGCGTCCATATGACATACTGCATATTAGATTGTCCATATGGCAAAACAAATGTTGAAATCACAGTCAATCCATACAAGATCGCTTTTGGGTTGATAAATTGCAGCATCATACCAGGGATAAAATGATTGTAGCGATCAAGTGTTTCGTCATTCCCGCCTTTACTTTTCATGATTTTGACCGCTAAATAAATCATGTATGCAGCTCCGATGAACGCCATGACCCAGCCTATTTTCGGCATCACTTGATAAAGAATGAGATTAAAGAAGCAGCTCAAACACAAAATGACGAGAAATCCGATACCTACACCTAAACAAAATCGAAATGTTTGCTTGACCCCATATTTATTCGTAAAGACCATGGCCATGATGTTGTTGGGCCCTGGGGTAAAGCTGCTAACAAAAGCATAAATCAACATGGATACAATCAAAATGCCGCCTCCCTTATACGTTATTTAGACTTTAATTACTTTATTGCGTATATTACGTTTTATTGTAACGTTCGGTCTTTATAAAGTAAATAGAGAAAGGAGCTTTTTTCATGGAAGACGTACAATCGATTATTTCGAAAAATGTGAGGCTTCTTAGAGATCAAAAAAAATTAAGCCTCGAAAAGATGGCAGAATTAACTGGTGTCAGCAAGACGATGATTGGACAAATTGAAAGAGGAGAATCGACCCCTACCATCACGACTTTGTGGAAAATCGCCAACGGATTAAAGGTATCTTTTAGTGAGCTCATTCACGCACCACAGCCTGAAATCAAGGTAGTACGCAAGGAAGATGCACAGGTTTTAACTGAAGATGATGGAAAATATCGTGTATACACGACTTTCCCTTTCGATGACCGGGGGAAATTTGAAATGTACCGAGTGGAAATTGATCGAGGCGGGTCGCTTCGTGCGAGTGAACACATTGGGGGAACAGAGGAATTGATCACTGTTTTTGAGGGAGTCCTTGATTTATCCATTGGTGATGAACAATACACCTTAAAAGCCGGAGACTCTATTCGTTTTAAAGCGGACCGGACGCACACGTATAAACAAACCGGAGAACAAATGGTACGGATGCAAATGATTCTTTATTATCCTCATGAAAAAAGCTGACAGGCTTGTCCACCTGTCAGCTTTACGTTTATTTAATTAAATGCCGGATCGCGTACCACTGTTCCAGTAAATGTGACTCTATATTTTCCTAATCCTAATTCTTCAATAGAGGTTTGTTTTAAAATCCCTACCCAGCCATCCTCTGCATATACAATACTTTCTGGGATGTTTGATGTCGTATATGTTCTTGTTACTGAAACAGTTCGACTGGCCTGAGCCGTTACTTCACTGTTTGTTTGCTCCTTTGCTTCCACTGGAGCAGTTGTGACCCCAGCACCCGTTAAGACAATTACTCCAACCAAAACAGAAGACATGACCTTTTTCACAAAAAAATCCCTCCCTTTTTTGTTGAACGTATAAACTATACCATAATTTAGAACTTTTGTAAGTTTATTTTTTCATTTTTTTGAAAATTATGATATCATTGTCTTATGCTGGATAGAGTGCGTTACATACTTCTATGCATTTATCCTCATCTCAATCTAGTGAAACAATTGTGAACGGAGGTGTTTTCATGAAAAAATGGCTCATCTGTTTTCAACTTGTTTTCCTCTTCTCCTTGGCAATCACACCATTTGCTTCTGCTGCCAAATGCCCTACAGTAAAACCATGTATCACTGATCCTTAAGCATAAGAAAAGGCCGATCAAGCCTATTCTCTTGATCGGCCTTTTTATTTATTTTTGCTCTGCTTCCCAGCGGGCAACTTCTTCTCTTACTTTAGGAGCCACTTCTTTTCCAAATAGCTCAATGGCTTTCAGCACTTGATCATGCGGCATTGAACCAACCGGTACATGAAGCATAAAACGTGTGATGCCTACATTTTTTCTAAGGTGAATGACTTTCTCTGCCACGGTATCTGGATCTCCTACATACAGCGCCCCTTCTAAAGTTCTCGCTGCGTCAAACGTAGAACGAGTATAAGGTCCCCAGCCTCGCTCTCTCGCTAATGTGTTCATCACATGCTGTGTGGATGGGAAAAATTGATCTGCTGCCAGGTCTGTTTCTGCCGCAACAAATCCATGAGAATGTGATGCTACAGTTAATTTTTCAGGATCATGTCCAGCGTGCACTGCCGCTTGCTTGTACAGCTGAACGAGCGGTGCGAACTGTCTAGGACTTCCGCCAATGATGGCAAGTACAAGGGGTAACCCTAGTAATCCAGCACGTACGACCGATTCACGGTTTCCTCCACTGCCGATCCAGATTGGAAGCGGATCTTGAACAGGTCTTGGGTACACCCCAACATCCTGAATGGATGGGCGATGCTTTCCGCTCCATGTTACACGCTCTGACTGCTGTAATTTCAGCAGCAAATCAAGCTTTTCTTCAAATAATTCTTCATAGTCGTCCAGGTCATAGCCAAAGAGCGGGAATGATTCAATAAATGAACCACGGCCTGCCATAATTTCTGCACGTCCGTTTGATAGTCCGTCTAAGGTTGCAAAATCCTGAAATACACGAACAGGATCTGCTGATGAAAGGACTGTCACTGCACTTGTCAGACGAATATTTTTTGTTTGTGTGGCTGCAGCCGCTAAGACGACTGCTGGATTCGATGCGGCGAAATCCTCACGGTGATGCTCACCTACGCCAAATACATCGAGACCGACTTGATCTGCTAAAATAATTTCTTCTACTACTTCTCGAATACGCTGTGCGTGACTGACTGTTTTTCCTGTCTGAAAATCAGGTGTTGTTTCGACAAATGTACTAATTCCTAGTTCCATGATTGGAACCCCCTATCTTATAAATATGTCACAAATTCAGAAACTGGCTTTCTGTAGCCTCTCGCTTGTCTGCTCTCTACTTTTTCTTTTCCAAGTGTAATCATTAACACAGGAACCAAATCTGATTGAATGTTTAATACCTTTTTCAATGCTTCGGGATCAAAACCGATCATCGGGCAAGTATCCCAGCCTTTATTTTTAGCCGCAAGCATAAACAGCATGGCAGATAAGGAAGCATTGCGGATCGCCTCTTCCTTCTGGAAATCTGCTCCTCTCTGCTCATAAAAATTCACGGTCTCTCTGACCATTTCTTCATATTGCTGCGTATTTAAAATGCCTAGCATTTTCAGGCCTTCATATATGTTCCCTGCGTGCTCATAAGCATTTGGATCTCCGAGTACGATGATCGCTGCTGAAGCAGAGTGCACTTTATATTGTCCAAATGCCGCTTCTCTTACTTGTTCTTTCAGCTCTTCTGTTTGGACGACAACATATTGTGTATGCTGTAAGTTAAAAGCAGATGGTGCCAACTTGACCTCTTCAAATATGCTGTTAAGCTCTTGTCTCGAAATCGAGATATTTGGCAAAAAATTTGATGCAGATCGTCTTTCACGTACCAATGTATCAAAGCTGAGTGTCATCTTGTTTCCCCTTTTCGCGAAGTTGTTTTGCACCTAAACCGATTTTTTTTAGTAATTCAATGAGCTGCTCTTTTTCTTCTTTTTCAATAAAGGCTAGATTTTGCGAAATGACCTCTGTGTGTTTAGGGAAAATATCGTCAAACAATTGCTTCCCTTTTTCCGTCAGCCGTACATGAAATACCCGCTTATCTGAAGGCGCACATTGCCTTTTCACCAGTTCTTGTTTTTCTAGTTTGTTCACGACATATGTCATGCTTCCACTTGGGATTGAGAGGATATCGCTAATTTTTTGAACAGGCTGAGGCCCTTTACTGTAGAGCAATTCAAGGATCTGAAAGTTTTCAAATCCGATATCATAACGTTCAATGTCTTTTTGGATATTTGTAAAAAGGGCTTGATAGGCTTTCATCCACACGCGGAATAGCCTTAAATCTAATTCATGATCATGCTGCACCATGGCAACTACTCCTTTTTCAAGAAATCCTAAAACTAGGATAAATTTATCCTAACACTAGGATATTTTCTTGTCAACGAGTTTATTTCATAAAAAAAAGACCACCTTGGTTCAGTGATCCTCTTCTTTTAAGATAAAATGCATTTCAGCAATTTGTTTATATTGATTTACTTCCTGTAATGAAAACTTGGATTCAAGATCCGCCGGCGAAAAGAGAGGAATTCCTCTTCCAATGATGACAGGTACGATTTGAAGAAAAAGCTCATCAACCAATCTTTCTTTTATGAAAGATTGAAGCAGTCCCCCGCCGCCGACAATCCAAATATTCCGACCTGTTTCATTCTTTAATTTTTTCACAAATGATAAGACATCTTCGCGAATGATATGGGTTCCTTCCAGACTGTCTTGTAACGTACGTGACATGATATAACATGTCTTTCCTTCATAAGGAAACTCATCTGGTGACAGCTGAAGCACTTGTTCATATGTATTGCGCCCCATGATCAGCGTATCGACTGACGCATAAAAGGTGTCGTAGCTCGTTTCTTCTTCGCCCTCTGTCCCTATCAGCCAATCGAGCCGGTGATCCTCTCTCGCTAAATATCCATCGATACTCATCGCCCCATAAAAAAGCAGCTTCCTTTTCTCACTCACTCCCACCACTCCCTTACTTCAAATAAGAACATATATTCTATTTTATCAAAAAGGAAAGACAAAGGCTACATAACTTTTTACGATTCCTGTTCCACCTTGAGAAGAAGTTCGTATAATTTATGCGCGAGCTTGCCGGCATCAATGGTCATTTCTTCGTGAATCCATTCCTCGAGTACACCCACGACACCAGACACGACAAAAGAGGCCTCTATTTGCTCATTCTCTGTAATCGGCCGCTGATCAAGCTGCCACTCTTTCATGATTTTTTCTTTGAAAAATGCTTTGAATTGGTTTGTCGTTGGACCATTTGGTTTTACAAATAACGTCAACATATATTGATTCTCTTTCAAATACTCCGTCGTTTTGTTTAAAAAGGAAAGCATATCAAGAGGGTCCTGACTTGGAAAGGTTTCATCATATAACCCCCCGAGCTGATCGAATAGTTCTTTCTCAAGCTGTTCATATAAATCAAACACATCTTGATAGTGCAAATAAAAGGTTCCCCTGCCTAAATCCGCTTTCCTTGATAGCTCTGATACCGTAATCTGCTGCACTTCCTTTTCCTTTAACAGCTCAAGGAAGCTTTCCCGAATGGCTCTTTTTGTTTTGATTGTTCGTCTGTCCTTCATGACATCCCCTCCATTGTTGAACAATCAGGCGCCAAATGTCTATTTATGAACAGGATCTCATCCATTGCCGATGTTCGATTGGTTTACTTCTTATTATACTCAACACATGTTCAATAATCTATATGTGTTCAGTAAAGGAGGACCATTATATGTTTCATTTTAGACTTGCTAGAGAGGATGAACTGCCTCAAGTGGCAGAGTTGTTAGATGATTCGTTTCAGGACTATTCATTTTTTGACCTATTATGTGAAAAGGTCTCAAACCGGTCTGCTTTCGCTCGTCAGCTGCATTTGGTCAATACAAAGGTGTATTTTCAGCATCAAATCTGTTTGGTCGGGGTTGAAAACGAGAACATTGTGTCTGCTGCCCTTTTAAAGCATCCGCGTCTTCCTGAACCAAGCGTCATGGATTATGTGTTATCAGGTGGGTTAAAGCTGCTCTTCATTGGCGGTATATCGGCGGTTCAGCATGTGTTCCGTGTGTTAAAGGAGGCCAAAAAAGCATGTTCTTCCTTAAAGCAGCCTTACTGGTATTTAGAAGCACTTGTCGTGGCAAAAGACCAGCAAGGAAAAAAACTCGGAAGCCGCATGTTAAAGCAATGCCTTTTTCCCTTTATCGCCCGGCAAGGCGGCGGACTGTTCACACTGATGACGCACAACGAGGCCAATCGTCATTTCTACCGAAAAAATGGCTGGATGGAGTTTGATGAAAGGGTACTGCGCGGAAAGGAAATGTCCTTGGAAAGCTGGAGCTATAAAACCGTGATTAAATAAGGTATCCTCTTCAGGTGATGATATAATAGAGTCAGTTCAATCAATGATCATACTTGGAGGAGAGACTGATGATACGACGACTTGATCATATCGTGTTGACTGTACAACATATGGAGGACACCATTCGCTTTTATACGAACGTATTAGGAATGAAGGAAGAAACTTTTGGTGAAGGCCGTAAAGCGCTTCGTTTTGGTTTACAGAAGATCAACCTTCATGAAGCTGGTCATGAATTTGAGCCAAAAGCGGCTCATCCTCTTCCTGGATCTCATGATTTGTGCTTTATCACCGATTTAGACATGGACAGTTTGCTGCTTCACCTCCGGAAGCAAGTGGTCCCGATTGAAGAGGGACCGGTCAGACGCACCGGTACATTAGGTCCCATTGAATCTGTTTATATCCGTGATCCTGATCTGAATTTAGTTGAAATCTCTCGATATATAGAGGAGGGTGATCCGTCATGACTCGTATATTTTTGAGACCGATTGAAGAGCAAGATTATCCTGGTATTCAAAGAGGGTGTCAGCATGCAGAAACACTTCATATGACTGGTACACGAAAAACGTTCACACTAGAAGAAATTCGCTCCGCCTATACTCGCTTTTTGCAGGATGACAGCAGACGAGATTTCGCCATTTGTCTACTAGACACGAAAGAGATGATTGGAGATGCGGCGATTGTGGACATTGATCCAATCAATCATACGGCAAGCTTCCGCATTGCGCTTCACGGGCCAGAGTATTTTCAAAAAGGCTATGGCACTGAAGCTGTTCGGATGGTTCAAGCATTTGCCTTTGACACATTAGAACTCAACCGTCTAGAGCTTGAAGTCTTTTCCCACAATCCAAGAGCCTTTCGAAGCTATGAGAAAGCCGGATTTCAATATGAAGGAAAAAGACGCCAAGCGCTCTATTTCAACGGTACATACTCAGATGTCATCATCATGGGCATCCTTCGTGAAGAATATAAAAACATGATGAATACAGATGCTCCTGCTTAAGAAGGGTCATCTTTTTTAAAAAATTGAATCCCAGTGACGATGATTAAACAAATGATGGAAGAGAGAACGATAGAGATACTCGCTAGACTAAGCACCATGCCTTCCCATCTGCCAATAAAAAAACTAACAATCAATAAAACCAAACCAAATAAAATCAAGCATATTGGGACAATGAACCCCGCATGGCGCTGCCGGCGTCTTTTCCCTGCCCACCATGAGAGACACAAGACAACGATCGTAAAAAAGGCGGTTTGCAGCCAGAACATGTGATATCAACTCCTAACCCATAACAATGGAGGTACTTCAAATGAACATTAGACCCATTGAGCAAAAAGACAACCCGTATATCGCAGCGATTATCCGCCAGTCACTAGAATCAGCGAATCTAGCGATTGAAGGAACAGCCTACACTGATCCCCAACTTGACCAGCTTTTCGAATACTATCAATCATTGACTCATGCAGCCTATTGGATTGCTGAAGAGCAGGGTGAGATTGTGGGCGGTGTAGGGATTGCTCCATTTACAAAGGGAGTATGTGAATTACAAAAGCTTTATTTAAGTCCAAAAGCACAAGGAAAAGGTGCGGGCAAAAAACTGATGGATACGGCGCTGGAATATGCCTCTACATACTACGAAGCGTGTTATTTAGAAACCCGCCGGGAATTAACAGCAGCTATAGGCCTTTATCAGCGATATGGCTTTTCTCTTCTTTCAGAACCGCTTGAAGGCTCTGAGCATTCTGCAATGGATGCTTGGTATCTCAAAACCTTCTCATCTTGAACCATAAAACAATCGATAGGTTTTGAGCCTCTGAAAGCCTAACTTCTCTGCCAGTTTGATTGAAGCTAGGTGATGGACATCGCAATCCCAATGCGGTGTCCTCTTTTTTTCAAGACAGGTGCTGATCATATGCTGAGCTGCCAGCAGCGCCAAACCTTTTCCGCGATAAGACTCATCTGTCCAAATATCTATCTCCGCACGATCCATACTTGAAAAAATAGAGACGCATTCACTGACCACGTTCTCTCTATCTAAAATGGCAATCCCGATTCCCTTTGATAGAAAACGAGCTGTTTCTCCCCAATAGGCTTCGTAATAGCTAGGAGGAAAAGTCCTGCTTGCAGTCATCACCTGCTCATTTGTCCGCTCTACTCTATAGCCTGGATGAGGCTGAGTGGCATGAGAATGTGCCTGTGGATAAACGTACGCATGTCTTTCCATCTCATTCAGATGTGACCCAAGACATTTTTTCATCATCGCATCTGTTAATGGATTTGCTGAAAATATGGTAAATCGGCCGTTTTGTCTTTTCTGCCTTTCGTACACATCCACAATGAAGACTGAGCAGCGTAACAGCTCCACTTCACTTCTTCCTGCAACATAATAAATGCCGCATGAAGCTTCGAGAAAATAAACAAGCGGCTGCTCTGCATTATCTACATAAAGATTTCCTTGGATAAAACCATCCATGACCGCATCTACAAACACTGGATATGCCGGATCGATCTGCCGAATTCCTTTTTTCATTGATGGTGTCTTTTGCTGCCTCAATAGATGCACGATGCTCCCTCCTATCCTTCCATTATAAAGAAAAAGCAGCTGACATAGAGAATTCTTTGCCAAAAAAGGGATTTTGCATCAAAGGCGTAATTTTTTTAAAAAAGAGACCTCATTTAAAAGGTCTCTTACATTCTGGATGATATTATTCTACTCATGCTTCTTCTGTCACTTTCCCCTTCCATATCAGGGTTAAGCGACTGTTTTTCGTCTCGTTCTGTTGATTTTACCGACAAACATATAGCCATATTTATAATGATTCGCTAACCATGACAATAGGATAGATCCAGCAATTGCTAGTGCTGATATTATGATTGTCCCTACAAAGAATGGATAATCTTTTAATTGTCCCCATAGCAACACAGAGATACCTAGAAAATACCCGTGAAGCAAATAGATGGTGAATGAATATTGACTAATGACAGCTACGAAAGGTGGAACGCTTTTCACTTTAGAAAACAAGAGAAAACATAAGAAGACAATACTGATTGTATAAAGAACAACGTCTGGCCTCTTAGAAGAAGGCTCGAAAAAGCCTACATATGAATTGCTTAGAAGGGTCGCTGCGGAAATCAAAACAAGTCCATACACGGCATACTTAAAACGATGAAGTCTTGTGATAAACTGCTGATAATTCACTCCACAATAATAGGCTAAACAAAAATAGAATAACCACCCTGGAAATGGAATCCATTCTAAGCCAAACATTGGATTAGGTAATTGAGGTTGTGGGATTTTGACGAGGTTCATGACACTTAAATAACCAACTGTGATGATAAAGGAGATCGGCAATACCCATTTGGCTGAGGTACGCTTAGCAATTTTGTGAAAAAACATATGCAAAAAGTAAAATTGAAAAATAATCAGAACAAAATAACCAATATAATTTCCCAATAAGACATTTGCTGAAGCTCTTTTAAAAAAGTCAGCTGCCCCTCCATTTAACGATGCCGAATGCATAAATCCATCGACAATCCCAATAAATACAAATGGGAAAAAGATGGCTTTCACTCTCTTCCACATAAATCCTTTAGGTGTACGATTTGGATAAGCATGCGCCAATAAAAACTCAGAAATGAAAATAAAACTCGGTGTACTGAACATGAGTAGTGCTACAAGAATCGATGATGATTGAGGACTAGATAAAATGGCTATTGCATGAATGAGCACAACACTCAAACACGAGATACACCGAATAAAAAAAATCTCTTTAATTTGCATTGAAAATCCTCCTCCTGTATTTGGTAAAACATGTATTAGATTAACATGAATAACACCTTATCAACAGGGCCCTTGTGATTATTTTCAAAAATCTATCCAAAAGGAACAAAAAAAAGAGCCCTAGTTAGAGCCCCTAATCTAATCAGATTCAACCGTTGCCTTCCCTTTCCAAATAAGGGTTAAGCCTAATCCAAGAAATAAGACAACACCTGCGAATAAAAATGGGAAATGAATATTTTGATCGAATAAAATGCCGCCAAGTGCCGGCCCGAAAATCGTACCTAGGCTTGTGTAGGTAGAGTTCATCCCTGCGACAAATCCTTGCTGGTTGCCAGCGATTTTGGATAAGAAGGTCGTTAATGCTGGACGCAATAAATCAAACGCAAGGAAAATGACACATGTGACAATCAGAACAACCAAAAAGCCTGAAACAACGGTTGAAACGAAAGCAAGGACAGCCCCGATAATCAGACATAGCTGAATGACTCTTTTTTCTCCTAGGGTATTTACCAGTTTACCAAACACAAGTACTTGGATGATGACTGCCACAATCGAACTGACGGTAATGATGACGGCAATATCTTTTGGACCAAATCCAAACTTATGATTTGTGAACAAGCTAAAGACTGTTTCATATGCAGATAGTCCAAATGCGAGGACAAACACAATGATAAAGGCGATGAGGTAGCTTGGATGAATTGATTTTTTCAAATCTTTAAAGAAAGTCGATTCTTTCACTTCATTCATTTGCTTCTCTCGCTCTTCTTTTGTTAAAGGCTCCTTCAGCATAAACATAGACGAAATGACGGCAATAAACGCAATTCCTGCCGCAAAGAAGAATGGCAGGCGTACGCCGTATTCTGCTATAAACCCGCCAATTCCCGGGCCGATGATAAAACCGGTACTAATGGCCGCAGAGACATAGCCCATCGCCTTTGATCTTTCTTGAACGGTCGTAATATCTGCGACATATGCAGTGACAGCCGGCATAATAAATGCCGCACTAATACCGCCTAGAAGCCTTGCAACATACAGGACGTACACGTGTGTTCCAAGACCAAAAACGAGTTCTGATAACGCGAATAGAAACAGCCCAGACACAATCATAATCTTTCTTCCGTAGCGGTCTACCCATCTCCCTGCAATAGGTGATGCGATGAGCTGGGCAACGGCAAACGCCGCCACAAGGTATCCCATCGTACTCCCTGTTAGATGCATGACATTCATGAATAGCGGCATGACAGGAATAATGAGACCAATGCCTAAAAACGCAATAAATATATTACTTAATAAAATCACGAGTACTGCTTTTTGCTCACGAATCGGTTTTTGCATGATGTTTGTTTCCCCTTTACTGACTCACTTGTTACTCATGATGGTTGATTCCGTGAATAAACAATGAGATCGCCTCTTTTTGTAACTCTTTCTTCTGCTCAATGGTGTCATTTTTATATAACACGTCTAATCCATAAAAAACGGAAAGTAATATTTTCACTTTTGACTCCACATGCTGGATCGACCAGCTGCCATCTTTGTTTCCTTCAAGTAAGATATCTCTCATCACATCATCAAAATCGACATCAATCTTGTTCAGCCGCTCCATGACTTCGTCTGATGTAAAAGCACTGGCACAAAATTCCTCACTCGCTCTCATTAATGGGTAGTTAATGCCCATTTGACTGAGCATCTCTGCAAATGCAGCGAGCTTATCGACAGCCCGGTGCTGTGTTTTTTTCTCCTCATGCCATGTTTCCATCATCAAACGGTGATCCTCTTCCATAATATGAAGAAACAAAAACTCTTTTCCTTTGAAATGATGATAGAGATTGCCTTTACTCACCTCAGCAGCCTCTAAAATATCGCGCACGGATGTTTCTGAATATCCTTTTTTCGCAAATAAATCACGAGAAGCGGTGACGATTTTTTGCTTCGTCTTCTCACTCTTTCCAGCCCCGCTTTGTGTACTTGTCATGTGTCACAATCCCTTTCTACCCTGCATTTCTTCATACGAACAAAATAAAACCGACCAGTTGGTTTATTTTTTTATTATAAATGGTTTTTCCTCATAATACAATGAAAAAGGCATTGGACTTCATAAGGAGTGATTCATGTGAAAACTAACAGAACAGTCATTTGTGCTATCACCAAAAAGGACTTATACGTATTTTTCTTCTGCGACCTTTTCATGGCTACTTTGGCGTACTACGTGTTCAAATTCAAGCCAACGACATTTTATGAATGTGCGGGAATCATGGGAAGTATTCTTTGTCCCTTTTTGATGAAAAAGTGGATATACCGGTGATCTCCCTTTCAAGTATATCCGTCATTCATTTAACTTTTCTTTATATTTAACTTCACTTAAATATCAAGATTGCCTATAATAGAAGAGAGGTGATGTCATTGGATGAGGAAATCATTCATTACGGTAAAAAGATCATTGAATACTCGAATGCACTAGGCTCAATTTATGTAGAAGAGTATCAGCGATTTTTAAAACATGAGTATGCAGATTTATCAGCCAAACAAGAGCTGACACTTGAGCTGCTGCGCACGAAAACGAGAACAATCAATGAATTAGCTGATTACTTTTCGATTTCTGCCAGCGCAGCTAGCCAGCTTGTATCAAAGCTTGAGAAGCTCGGCTATGTCAAACGAGAAATTAATCCACATAACCGAAGAGAAATCATTGTTGATTTTGCTCAAAAGGGCCATGACTATCACAAGAATACGGAAGACATTCAACTGCACCTTATACAAAAATATTATGCAAAACTTCCAAAAGAAGATTTAAAAACATTACTATCTCTACACGAAAAAATCTATCAGATTGCAAAAGAAGCGCCTTAATACGGTGTTTCTCTCATCATCATTTAAGTTATCTAAACTATTAAGGGGATGAAAATATGCAAAGCATTCATTTACAAGATGGCCGGTACATCGGTTTGACTCAATACGGTGATCTTGAAGGGTTTCCAGTATTCTTTTTTCATGGGACACCTGGATCAAGAGTGATGTTTTTAGATGATGATCCAATCTCTCAAGAACTCGGCATTCGTCTCATCTGTTTGGATCGACCTGGATTTGGTTTATCCACCCCTCTACCTGACCGTACAATTTTAGATTGGGCAAAAGACGTGCTGGAAGTGGCAGATGATCTTGGCATTCAACATTTTTCAGTGATGGGTGTATCTGGAGGCGGTGCATTCGCAGCTGGTTGTGCCTATCAATTGCCGAATCGCATCCTTTCAGCCGCTCTGATCTCAAGTACAACCCCTTTTCAGAACGGGAAAACTCCTAAAGCTATGCTGAAAGAAAACAAATTGGCTTTTTTCCTTAGTAAGAAGTTTCCTTGGCTATTGAAAGCAAGCTATCGTTCCCAGAAGAAAATGATTGAGAACAAACCAGAGAAATTTAAGAATCTGGCCAAAAACGGGAACAAGCATTTACATCCGTGGGATCGGCAATTCCTTCAAACCGATGAGCAGTTAGAGATGATGATGACACATTTATACGAAGCGACTCGTCAATCGGTGGATGAATGTATTCGTGAACCCATTTTACTCTCGAAACCATGGGCATTCGCTATGAAAGATATTCAAATCCCTGTTGATGTCTGGCACGGAAAAGAAGATTCAATGGCTCCATTTGTAGAAATAGAAAAAATAGCTCAGGCGATTCCAAACGTCAAAACCCATTATATAGATCAAGCAGGGCACTTTCTTATTGATGTAGACGATATTTGGCGACATATTTTACTCTCTTTAAAGGAGCGTGCTGAACATCAGGAACATGCATAAAAAAAGACCCAATATGACTTGGGTCTTTTTCTTCATTAATATTGTTCATAATACCTCTGCACTTTATCTGGATCTTTTGTCTTCGTTAGTGCCAGCATGAGCAGAATACGTGCTTTTTGCGGGTTTAATGAATCAGACGACACAAAGTGATGTTCATCATCCGTTTTTTCGTGGGTGACAATCCCATTACCTGTACGGCTTGATCGCACGAGAACCACATCTTTTTTCACTGCATCTGCTGCTCCTTTGATGGCTTCTGTTGACATCGTTCCATTTCCTGCTGCGGCTACAACAATCCCTTTCGCACCTGCTTTTACTGCTGCATCATACATATATTTTTGATCATTTTGATAGCCGTATAAAATATCGACTTGTGGCAATTCTTTTATCTTCGATACATCAAAATCGCTTTCAGTTGTATGTTTTCTTGTCGGTTCGTTATAAAAGGACACCACTTCACCAGTAACTACTCCGATGTATCCTTGCTCAAGTGACTTGAAGGCATCGGTTGTGGTCGTGTTTGCTTTCGTAATAAATCGAGCCGAAGCAATTCGATCATTTAATGTGACCATGACCCCCTTGCCCTTTGCTTCTTTGGTAGATGCAATTTTCACCGCATGATACAAGTTAAGCGGGCCATCTGCACTGATAGCCGATGCCGGTCTCATTGAGCCAACGACCACAACAGGCTTATCACTTTTGACAACCAGATGTAAAAAGTAAGCTGTTTCTTCAAGTGTATCTGTTCCATGCGTGATGACAATGCCATCTACTTGATCATCTTTTAATAGTTCATTCACTCGCTTGGCTAATTTTAAAAGAAGAGCATCATCAACATTTTCACTTCCAACATTCGCTACCTGCTCACCCGTGACATTTGCAATATCCTTCAGCTGTGGAACTGAAGCGATGACTTTATCGATGCCAAGTGCACCAGATTTATAGCCCGTCGTATCTGTATCACTGTCTGAACTGCCAGCAATCGTCCCCCCTGTGGCTAATACCTTAATATTTGATAAGGACTTATTCCCTGTTTCAACTGCTTTGTTTTTCTCTTTTGTTTCATTGGATACGTTTTCTTTTTCGCTTTGAGTATTCTCTTGAGTGCCTGTGTTCGCACAGGCTGCTGTCACCAGTAATAAAACAGAAAGAAGGACAGCACCTAACCATTTTGTCATGTTCATTGGATCATCTCTTTTCCTCATTTGATGGATTTCATGGCTAAATCTCTTTCTATAGGCTTTACTTTATACCATACCTTCATTCATCGACATGAGGCCAAAGATATAGAACCAAATAAAGGTAAAAAGGGCGTTATATTAATGATTTATTCAATTCTTATTACCTAATTTTGCTGTAATTAAGTTGAGTATTGAAGGTGGCGTATTTTAAAAATAACCGACGCTTGATAATGAATTTATGATAAAATATAGTAAATTTTACAAAAAAGGAGTATACATTTTGCATTCGCTTCAACCCTTTTACAAAATCCTAATCACACTATTCATCAGCTCTATTTTACTCGGCTTGTTTGTCTGCTTATTTCCACCTATTCAAGCTGAGCCTGCGTTTCTGATATTTTATATTCCTATCTTTTTTGTTTTTTATTTCGTCTTTGCGGTTCCTTTGCAGTTATTGTTTTCTTTGCAGCCAAAGGCTTTCCATCCTCTTTATTTAGCTGCGTATTTACTGATAGCAATGGTTGTTATGCTCTTTTTTATTGATGGAATTGGGAGTAAGGCGTCTTTACCCATCATCATCATGAGCAGTCTTATCTACTGGACTTGTGATTCTTTGTTTTATCAAAGAATGCATGAAAAAAACACCTAACGCGAAGGTGTTTTTTTCATTAGTTTCTTTAAAGCATTTTTCTCATCTAATCGGTATCCATTTTGAGCGATCTTCCTAGGACGTACAAAATCCTGTTCTGTATAGTAATGAAGGGCAATTTTGTGATGCTTCATCGCCTTCACTTGTTACATTCCTCCTATGCTTGACCACACAGTCAATCACACCATAAAAAAATCACTGAGGATATCTCCCTCAGTGATGGAATCTTTATTTCATAACTGTACCAGCATGTGAAAAGATCGGATCTTTTAATTCAAATTCGAATGTCTTTCCGTCCACAATACCGACTGTTTTTTCACTGTCATAAAGCTCAAGCATACAAGCTGCCATTTCTTTGGATGTATGATATTTCTTGAAATTGCCTTCATATTCAAATTCGTCAACATCCAATGAACGCTTTGCAAATTCTGATTCTGTCGCGGATGGCGCTAATACTTTTGCCTGTAATTTGGCTCCTTTTCCTTTCAACTCTAGGGCCAGCCCTTCTGTAAAGGCGCTCACGTAAAACTTCGTTGCTGAATAGGTGACCGCATTGCCGACGACTGTATAGCCGGCTCGTGAAGAAATGTTAATGAGCTGCGCTCCCTCTACTTGCTCATAATCACGAACAAATAGGGTGGATAGAATCGTTAATGCTTCGATATTCAGATGAAGCATATCCCCAATTTTACTTAAATCTTGTTCTCCTATAGAGCCAAAGTGACCAAACCCTGCATTATTTATAAACGTATCCAGCTCATAATCTGACAATGACTCATAAAATGAATACACTTGCTCTATGTTTGTTAAATCGACTGACTGTATGACTACTTTGATATCGGGATATTGATCATGAATCTTCTTCTTCAATTCTTGGAGTTTATCAAGCCGGCGTGCAGCTAATATAAGATTTTTCCCTCGTGCTGCAAAGGCGAGAGCCGCCTCATATCCAATACCTGAGCTTGCTCCTGTAATGACTGTATAGCCCATTTTATATCCCCCTATTCGTGTCTTCTAACTGGTTAAATTATAACGACAGCGTTTCGCTCAAGTCAATTTTGAAGAGAGTCAAAGGGCATTATGTCTAACTGAGATACAGCTCCTCAGTCACTTCCTTTTGAATGATTTTGGAGGATGTCATGCTGAGATTTTTTTGTTCATTTTTGAAAAACCAATTGATAGGAATGTTCAATTAACTCCACTACAAATGAGGATGGAATGTCTGCATCAAGGTAAATGGAATTTCAATGAGTCTTATTCATATAGTAGCCAGGGATAATTCCTTGAGGAAAGATATCTGACCCTTTTTACATTCACTTTTCTTTTTCAGAAACAGTAATAAAAGCACAGGCCCATTGTCTCCTGTGCTTTTGAATCACTCTGCTTTTTTATTCAAACGCTTTCTTTAATTGATCCCCCATCAGATGCCAAGCCTCTTCAGCTATGGCTAAATCTCCGGCGTGCGTGAAGCCGTGTGGAACGCCTTTAAATTGTCTGGACGTGACGTCTACTCCAGCTTCTTTTAACTTGGCAGCATATTGCTCGGCTTCTTCAGCCAGCGAATCCCTCTCTGCTGTGATGACGAGAGCTGGAGGCATTTGTGCTAAGGATGAACGATCTGCAAAAACCGGAGAAACGAGCGGATTGTGCGGATCTTGGCCTTGCAGATAGAAGGAATTAAAGAGTCTCGCCAATTCAACTGGGATCGCTTCTTCAAACGCTGGTTTTTGTGCTGGATCAGTGGCAAGATCAAGCGGCGGATAATCAAGCACTTGATAGGCAATTGGGAGTGTATTTCCTTTTTGAATATTCAATAGACAAGCAGCCGTTGCCAAATTTCCTCCTGCGCTATGTCCACCAATGGCTAATGCATTCCGATCGATTTGAAGCTCATCAGGATGTTCATACAGCCACTTCAGTACATCGTAGCATTCATGAAGAGCGGCTGGGAAAGGGTGCTCGGGTGCAAGCTGATACTCGACATTGACAACGATACATTGCGCTCGGTCTGCAATGACTGGACACCATGGATTATCCATTTCAGCACTGCCCATGATAAATCCGCCGCCATGTAAATTCACAAAAACAGGAAGAAGCTGTTTGGATGCGTTCACTGGCTTAAATACCCACACCTTTGTTTCGCCAGCACTTGTTGGAATATCATATTCCATTTTGTTCACTTCAGGAGGATGTACTGGCTTTAGTTCCGATTGACTCGCTAATGAATCTTCAGATGGCTGGCGTAATGAAGCAGCGATTTTGATTTGTTCTTCTAAGTTCATGATCTCAGACTCCTATCTTATTCATTTCTTAGTTACTCATTCGTTTCCTTTTCCTCTTTTCCTCCTACTGAATCAGCAGCAATTTTCATTGGTTCACTTTTTACCTATCTCCCCGTTTTCTCTCTCTTTGAAACAAGCATTGAGCAAATAAAAAAGCACTGTGGCGCTATGTCCACAGTGCTTTTCATTTCTCTTATGATACTTGCTGTTCTACCTTCACTCGTTTAATGAAGAAGGCAATAATCAAACCGATGATCGTCATGATCACCGCAAAGATAAATGCATGCTGGACGCCATTTGTAAAGGCGAGCAGCTGATTCATCGGATTTGCGGGATCAGACACATTTTCCATAAAGCTGCGGGCTCCTGATGAAAGGATCGAGATACCGATCGCAGTACCAATGGCTCCTGCCACCTGCTGCAATGTATTCATAATCGCTGTACCATGCGGATATAGCTCTGGCGGCAGCTGATTCAATCCATTTGTTTGAGCAGGCATCATGATCATCGCAATTCCGATCATTAATGTAATATGAAGGGTTACAATGAATCCAATCGACGTATTCACACTTAGATTCGTAAAGCCAAACATCGTCGCTGCGACAATGACAAGACCTGGAATGACAAGCCATTTTGGACCAAACTTATCAAATAGACCACCCATGATTGGGGATAGCAGTCCGTTGATAATTCCACCTGGCAATAGCATTAAACCTGCTGTAAATGTAGAAAGCGCCAAGGACGTTTGCAGATACAATGGCAAAATCATCATAGCAGACAGCATCACCATCATACACACTAAAATCAAAAGTAACCCAATGACAAACATCGGATATTTAAACGGGCTTAAGTTCAGCATTGGTTCTTTCATGTTCAACTGTCTTAAGGAGAACACGAGAATCCCTATGACACCAACTACGATTGCAACGATGACATGCATACTGCTCCAGCCGCCGCCTTCTCCGGCACTGCTAAAGCCATACACAATTCCGCCGAAACCAATGGTTGAAAGCACAATTGATAAGATGTCGATTTTCGGTCTTGTTGGTTCTGTAATATTTTGCATAAAGATATAACCAAATACGAGTGCAGCAATCAATAAAGGAAGTGAAATCCAGAAAATCCAATGCCACGTCAGCGATTTCAGAATAAGACCAGAGACGGTTGGACCGACAGCTGGTGCAAACATGATCACAAGACCAATAATCCCCATTGATCGGCCTCGTTTATGAGGCGGGATGATGACCAAAATCGTATTAAACATCAATGGCAGAAGCAATGCTGTGCCGACTGCCTGCACAACACGTGCTACCATTAAAATACTAAAGACCGGCGCAACCGCCGCAATAAATGTTCCGATAATTGAAAAGACGAGCGATGTAATGAAAAGCTGTCTTGTCGTAAACCATTGAAGAATGAGTCCTGAAATCGGTACGAGAATACCAAGTGTTAATAAATATCCTGTTGTCAGCCACTGAGCAGTCGTCGCTTCAATTCCAAAGTCTAACGTTAAACTTCTCAGCGCCATGTTTAATGCCGTTTCACTGAACAGGCCAATAAATCCAGCCGTGATAAAAGAAATAATAATGGGCAGCGTTCGAATTTCAGAAGCTGCTGCTTTCTGTTTGTTCATATTAAGTTGGCTCCTTTTCTTTTTCAATTTAGATGAACCTTAGGAAGTCAGGGTGGTCAGAAATGAGCCACTTTCATGTCTATTGAAAGACGGATAAAATCTGTTTTTCTGCAGCAAATTGAGCAATTTTTTCGATTGAATAGCCAGATTCATGTATATAAAACATGAGCTCAGGCGTCATTGGAGAGGACATACATAACGTTGTCAGTTCTATATCCTGTATGTTTGCTTCTCCCTTTTCTCTCGCTTCCTCAAGCAAATCACGAATGATTTGTCTAAGTGATTGACTGTAATGACTCTCATATACTTTACTTGTCTGCTCTAAATTCCCAGAGATTGTGAGCATCCGAATCCAGTCTAGATGGTGACCGACGATCAGATGAATTTCTTCGAGAACATAGCGCAAACGTTCACGAACCGGCTGATCACTTATTTTGCTCAAGTAAAGATACAAAGCTGGGATCAGCTGTTCAAATCTCTCCCCAAGGATAGAAAGGCACAAATCACTTTTATTGGCGTAGCGGCGGTATAAAGTGCCCTGCCCAACACCAGCTGTTTTCGCAATTTTATGCATGCTAACATTTTCTACACCAAATTCTTGAAACAAGGAGAATGCGATCTCTTCAATTTCCTCCCCAATATCCTTTTCCACCATGCTCACCTTCTTTACCTTCATCCACATTGCACGTATCTCTATGTGTAAATCAAATTTCTTTGCTTCTCTTTAGGACAATTGTAACGGTATTATCTTACGGACAACTGTCCGCTTTGTCAATCATTCTTTTTTAATCGATATCATTTGACTGGATCTCTAAGTGTAACTATAATAGTTACATCAAACAATAGAGGTGATCTCATTGAATACATTCCTATTCGTTCATGGTGCATTTCAAGGTGGCTGGTGCTGGGACCAAATAACACCTGCTCTTCAACAAAAAGGTCATAAAGTAGTTGCTATTGATTTACCTGGCAGCGGCGAAGATGTTACGCCTCCACAGGACGTATCACTAAAAAGCTATGTAAAAAAAGTTGTTTCAGCAATTGAAAAAATAGACCAGCCTGTCATTTTAGTAGGACACAGTATGAGCGGAATGGTCATATCACAAGCAGCAGAGGAAATACCAGAGAAGATCAAAAAACTTGTATATGTCTGCGCCTTTGTCCCAGAGAATGGACAAGCCGTCAGTGATATTGCATCAGGTGGTCCTAAAGCAGCGTTGAACGAAAAGGATCAGACCCTTACATTAATAGAAGAATTCATTGCAGAGAATATGCTCAACGAAAGTTCGGAGGAAGATCTGCGATTGTTCAAAAGGAATATACGCCCACAGCCTGTTCAGCCTTTTGAAGATAAGGTCTCTCTAACAAATATACGCTTTAGACATGTGCCTAGCGTATATATTGAAACAACAAAAGACCGCTCCATTCCGATTGACTTGCAAAGACAGATGTATGCCACTAGATCTTTTGAGCGTATTTATACCCTTGATGCTGATCATTTTCCGTTCTATTCTAGGAAAAAAGAACTCGTGGGCTGTTTATTAGATATTGCAGCTACAGAAAAATAGTAAACAGCATACGAAAAGATTTTTTCGGTAGCTGATCAAAAAAGAAAACACATATATAAAGGATTAAAAACCCAACCATCACTACTGGTGTTTTTTGATCCTTTTCTATTGATACTTCATTTCCCAAGAATAAGGGAAGATTCTAGCAACCTCTCCTGCTTAATATCAGAAATTAGACCGATTTTCCATTTTAACAGAATCATGTATGATCTATTAAGAAAGCGCTTCCAAAAAGGAGAGGAGAATGCTTATATGTCTTATCATGTAAAACGAATGTTGATGCTGGTTGTCACTGGATTAGTCTTGAGTTTAACCACATTTACTGCGGGTGCCTCGGCACAAACGGGTGGATCGTTTTATGAACCTTTTAACAACTATAATACGGGGTTATGGCAAAAAGCCGATGGATACTCGAATGGAAACATGTTTAACTGTACGTGGCGTGCAAATAACGTGTCGATGACCTCATCAGGTGAAATGCGTTTATCACTCACAAGTCCCGCCTATAACAAGTTTGACTGCGGAGAAAACCGCTCCGTTCAAACGTACGGCTATGGGCTATATGAAGTCAACATGAAGCCCGCCAAAAATGTGGGGATCGTCTCTTCTTTCTTCACTTATACGGGACCGACTGATGGCACGCCTTGGGATGAGATTGACATTGAATTTCTAGGAAAAGACACGACAAAGGTACAGTTTAACTACTATACCAATGGTGTAGGAAATCATGAAAAGATCGTCAACCTTGGTTTCGATGCAGCGAACTCTTATCACACGTATGCATTTGACTGGCAGCCAAACTCTATCAAATGGTATGTCGATGGACAATTAAAACATACCGCCACCACTCAAATTCCTCAAACACCAGGGAAAATTATGATGAACCTGTGGAATGGTGCAGGTGTCGATGAATGGCTCGGCTCCTACAACGGTGTTACCCCGCTCCACGCACATTATAACTGGGTGCGTTACACAAAAAGATAACTCTATCAAAAAAACCTGTGACTTGTCACAGGTTTTTCTTCGTTTAATTAGAATGAGTTTTCAGCCGATGAGCGAGTTTTTTCTCATGATTGTGGATAATATCTTCATAACTTTCTATTTTGAAATCCAATCGTTTAATGGTCTCTTCGATTTCCTTTTGTTTTTGGACGAGTCTTTCTCGTTCATTGACCAAAATGTTTTTTCGCGAAGATAACGTATGATCATTATCCTCAAAAAATAAGGCTGTATATTCTCTAAGCGCATCAATTGAGAGCCCTGCATTTCTCATACACTTGATAAATTCAATCCATTGAAGATCATCCTCTGTATAATCACGAATCCCATGATCGTCACGTTTGATTTCCCTAATCAAACCAATATTTTCGTAATATCTCAGTGTCGCAGTGGATAAATCGAGCTGTTTGGCTGCTTGTGCTATTTTCATTGTGCCCTCCCTCTTTCTCTTACCTTCCGATCTCCCTTTCCTCATCATCTCCATTATAAAAAAGAAAGCAAGATGCTTTTGGCTCAATTCTTTTATTAAAAGCCTGAAGAGGGTGTTCTATTGACTTAGAGTTCACTTTAAGACGTACAGTATAGAGGAAAGAATCGTATCTTATTTTTGAAAGGATGATCAAGAATGTGTCAGACGCACCAATCAAACGTTTTAAGTGTATCACACGCCAAAGCAAACTTTGAACGAACGACCATTGAACGAAGAGCGCTTCGTCCACATGATATTTTAATTGATATTCAATTTAGCGGGATCTGTCATTCAGATATCCACAGCGCTTTTGATGAATGGGGCGGCGGCATTTTCCCGATGGTTCCAGGTCATGAGATTACTGGGGTCGTTGCAGCTGTAGGAGATGATGTGACGAAGTTTCAGATCGGAGACCGTGTAGGCGTTGGCTGCTTTGTGGATTCCTGCGGCACCTGTGAATATTGTCAAAATGGAGACGAGCAGTATTGCACAAAAGGGGTCGTCCAAACGTATAACAGCCGTGACTATGACGGGAACCCGACTTATGGCGGCTACAGTCAAAAAATTGTCGTGACTGAACGATTTGTCGTCAGCATTCCTGATCAACTGCCCCTTGATGCCGCAAGCCCTCTTCTCTGTGCTGGCATTACAACTTATTCTCCATTAAAGCACTGGAAGGCAGGCCCTGGCAAAAAAGTTGCTATCGTCGGAATGGGCGGGCTCGGCCATGTTGCTATTCAATTCGCGAGTGCTCTAGGCGCTGAAGTGACGGTATTGAGCCGCTCTTTGAATAAAAAAGAAGAGGCCCTGTCATTTGGTGCAAAAGACTATTTTGCTACAAGTGATCCTGAAACGTTTCAGACACTAGCCGGTCAGTACGACCTTATTCTCAATACGGTCTCTGCCAACATTAATGTGGATGCCTATTTGTCCTTACTCCGTGTAGATGGAACCTTGGTGAACGTCGGTGCACCGCCTAAGCCGGATCAATTCCACGTCTTTTCATTAATTTCCGGCCGCCGCAGCATTGCTGGTTCACTCGTTGGCGGCATCCAAGAAACACAAGAAATGCTCGATTTCGCAGCTGCTCACAACATCGCACCACAAATTGAAGTCATCAATGCGAATCAAGTTGATGAAGCGTATGAACGAGTGCTGAAAAGTGATGTTCGTTACCGGTTTGTGATTGATATTTCGACGTTGTGATTGATATTCTTTGAAATGGCAGTATTTTATTACTTTATGACTGACCGAAGGGAATTCTATGATTTTTGATCAAACGTAAAAAAGCCACTTCTCTATTGAGTCGTGGCTTTTTTATGGATCGCTATATGCTAACTTCTTTTTCTTTATGATGACCTCGCATAAATGTAACAACCATACTGGACAAGCTAACCAAAAAACCTAAAATGGAAATCAAAATAGTCATTCCCCCGTTTGGAATAAAAAAGCCTATAGGGATTAAGACAAGGAATGAGAACACAATAAAACATTGATAGATTCCAGATATCACCCTAACCACAATATGGTCAAAAAACGACATCACCAAAGGAGGAATAAATAAGAAAACCACCACCCCTACTGACAGCATAAATGGTAATGGGTCATCTAATGAAATCGTGTTCCTACCCGGTGAATCCTTTGCGGCGATAAACAATACTGCAATCGCCATGAGGAGCGTTGAAAAAATAAATAAGAATCGTTTTAGCATTTCAATATCTCCTTAAGTTGTCTTACATAGTCCACTAATAAACCTTTACCACTTTAGATTTGCTCTTATTTCCGGCAGCATCCTTTAAATAAACGGTTATCAATGCATTTTTCTTCTGTTTTTTTATTTTCACTTTAAATTGTCCATTTTTATTTAATTTTGCAGTTCCTAACTTCTTGTTTTTATGATAAACGTACACTGTAGCATATTTTTCACCTTTACCTGTTATAACCGTTGTATTTTTTGTGATTTTATTAACACTTGGTATAGCGGGAGGCGTTCTATCTAACACTTTTATTGTTTTACTGCCACTTCTCGCTCCATTAGAATCTACTAAATACACAGTGATTAAAGTTCCAGCTTTTTGTTTAGGAATTTTGATTGAATATTTCCCTTTTTTTGCATTTGTAGAGCCTAATTTTTTTTGACCAATATATGCGAAAACTTTGGCATTCGTTTCCGCATTACCTACGATATTTGTTGATTGATCAGTTACTGTGTTTATGCTTGGTGTTTTATCTGGATAAGATGCTTTTAAACGATATGTTTGACTGGATACACCATCCCAATGTCTAGGCTCAACAACAATATAGTATTTGCCCTTTTTTAGATTTAAATCAATAACTGGACTTGTCCCAAAGATATCAGGTAAATATTCCCTAGTGATTTCATTACCGTTCTTGTCGTATAAAGCGATAGAGGCTCCTTCTGTTATTTTATCTAGATTAATCTTTACTTTTCCATCTTTCACTGTTGAAAATTGATATACGTCTCTATCCAAATCCGATTCGTGCTTTGATTTGTAATATTGATTTGAGATGAGCGGAATTGCTGTTTCAAACGTGTCGTTTGGTTCGTAAGTATTTAAATCTCTTTTAAAAGAACCTGGATACGTCACTTTAAGTCGGTACTTAGCATTTGATATTCCTTCCCAATTAGAAGTGTATGGTTTTATTTTGACATAATAGGTTCCTTTTTTTATATTTTCGTGAATGACAATATTCTCTCCAGCATTCCACGTATAGTCAGATACAATTTCATTTTTGTTCTCATTATAGACAGTGACTTCTAATTCAGATGTTTCCTGATCTAAAGTAAGATATAACTCACCATCTTTGTTGGAAGTGAACTGATAAACATCCTTATCAATTTCACTATCAATCGTTGATTTATAATAGGTACCATTAGATACCTTCATGCTTGTTTGAAAAGTGTCGTTTGGTTCAAAGGTTGTTAAATTACGCTTAAAAGCACCTGGATATGTCGCCTTTAGTTGATATGTACCTTTAGTTACGCCTTCCCATTCACTGGGCATAACTTCAATATAATAATTCCCTTTTTTCAATTTATTATCGATAACCAGAGTTTCACCAGGAAATGAAGATTCATTAGAATCTATCTTATTCCCTTTCGAATCATATAGAGTAATACTAAAAGAGGCAGATGCCTTATCTAGCCTGATGTATACTTCTCCATCAGCATTCGTTGTAAAATTGTATCGGTTCATTGAACTTTTGGATTTCAATTCTCCATTTATGGAGACTCCAGATGACATGTTCACCTCTTCTGCACTTACGAATAAAACAAAAGAAAAACTGAAGATAAATATAAAAACAAAAGATCCCAAAATACGTTTCAATATATTCACCACATTTCCAATTTTTATAGAAAGAACATAATGATTTTACCATATTCCACTCCGGAAAAATATTCATTTAATTGATTAATAAGTAAATTATGACTTCATTTCAATCTTTCTTAATAACAGAATGACTGAACAGTCCGCTTTATAAAGAAAATAAAAGAAATTAATTTATGGAAATTCCGCATATTGTCAATCCAGTATGTTATACTAAACTAACCTTTGAAGCATGAAATTTTTACGAATACCTTGTACCATCTCCCTACTTGTACGTTGAGTAGGGTTTTTTCATGCAAAAAAAACAGGCTCTCCGTAGAGAACCTGTTTTAAGAATGAAGATTAAGCAATTTTTTGAACGTTAGCAGCTTGAGCTCCACGAGAACCTTGCTCTACGTCAAATGATACTTTTTGACCTTCGTCTAAAGATTTGAATCCGTCGCCTTGGATAGCTGAGAAATGTACGAATACATCGTCGCCTTCTTCACGTTCGATAAATCCAAAACCTTTTTCTGCGTTAAACCATTTTACTGTACCTTGTTCCATGATTGTTGCCTCCTCGTGCGTTTACCACACAATGTATTATACTATCCTTGCCCAAAGTACCCTCAAGACGAAAAGTCAATCTTCATACTATCCTTTACGCCGAACAAAAATAATTACTTTTCATTATAGCATGAATCGGTAATAATTGCAATTTGTTGATTAGAAAGAAGAAACTCTTCTTTGCAGCGATTTTTCTTGTGCATAAAATCAATTTTTTCAGCACCTAAAGAGAACCTTTATCTAAAATCGACTTAACAAATTCTGTTTTTCCCTCTGCATATTTGTGTTTGTCATTTTTATTTACATTTGCTAGGTTAAGTTTAAGCTGTTGGTACTCACTTCTTGCTAGTTCGTTACTTCTCAGGTAATCCCTAAAATTTATTTGTTCGAGTAGATATCTATTGCCCGTTTGATACATATGGATTTGATGTGTACGTGGTTCTCCTTTACTGAAATAGTGTCTTTCAGGTAACACATTGATCCCTCTATAAGAATAACCCAGCCCTTGCAAAGCTGTTACGCACTGTTCTCCGTCAAGAAAATGATTGATTTCGATCGCTATATCAATAATGGGTTTCGCACTCAAACCATTTACTGCTGTACTTCCTATATGGTGGACATTCACTATGTACTGACCGATAACTTCTACTATTCGTTTCTTTTCCATATCAAATTCTTTGACCCATTCAGCAAACCAAGGAACTAAAAAAACTTCCCCTCTTGGTAATCCAAGCATTTACTCAACCCCACTTTATGATTTTGTTGTTTATATGGAAATTTTCATTATACGTCACATTGGTAGAGATTTCGTCGGATTTAACAATATTCCCTTTTAAAAGGTATTAGTATGATTGGACTGCATTATATAAAAATATTATTCTCAAACAAAAAGTCCACTCACTTAAAATGAGTGGACTTTCATCTAGATAAAACTTGCTAAGCATTTTCCAACTCAATTCTATTTAACCAATTATGGACTAATGAGTTAAATACATCGGGTTGTTCAATCTGCAGGTTGTGACCAGCCATATCAAGCACCGCAAAAGTGGCTCTTGGATAATCTTTGATGAGCCGCCATGCATCATGGTATCCGACTACATTGTCCTGACGCCCTGTGATAATGAGCGTAGGATACTTAAGTTCAGTTGAAATATCGAAGGTAAAACCATAACCATTTTGATGAATGTTGTTGATGAAGTCATGATTTGTTTGTTTAGAAGGAAGTAAAATTTCATCTCGAAACCTCTCCCATTCCGTTTTTCCTTGCACAACTATCATAGAGCAAAATTCATCTGCCTCCTCTGAAGACAATTGCGATATAAAGCTGCTGTCACTTTTTAAAACAGTCGCCTCTGGTACGACTCTTTCATCGAATTCTGGTATAGTCATTGGCGCCACGAGCAGTAATCCACGAACAGTTTCCTGACGTGAACGAACGATACCTCTGGCTATGTACCCTCCATATGAATAACCACAAACAATAAACTGTTCATCAGGGATAATCTCGTCCAAAAGACGCAATATCGCTTCTAGCATATCATCAGAGTTTTGGATAGACGAATGTGGCTTTGAACGTCCCATACCTGGTAAATCTATGTAAATTCTCTTCCAACCGCTTCGTTTTTCGAATACCGGTTCCAATGCATGTAACATTACTTGATGGTCAAGTGTCCAACCATGCAATATCACGATAGGATGCCCTTCTCCAATGACTTTATGGTAAATTGACATGTATTTATTTCCCCTTTCCTACTCTTCAATATTTTATCACAATTTTAGAAAAATTCTTTTTTCACTGAACTTGTTATCATCCTAAACTGTCATATATAACTGTTCAAACTAATAGAAAGCACAAAAAAACCAAAGGTCTACAACCCTTGGTATAATTGATGCGGCCGAGAGGACTTGAACCTCCACGGGTTATTCACCCACTAGGCCCTCAACTTTGTGCACCGATACCAATCTTCCTTTCATTGAACTCTCTAAATTCCGTTTTCACCTTTTCTTTCCCATTCACATAAACCCGAATTTAAAAGTCTTTATTTTCCACCACCCCACATACTTAGATTCAATACCTCATATATTTCTAGAAAAGTATAAGTTATAGGGGGATGACATGAACAATCAATTTCTAGATCAGGAGTATCAATCGAATAATCCTATGTTGGAACCACCAGAAAGATTAGCAGCACCATCTGAATCCTTAACAGAACAAACATTTATTGAACGTTCATTAATTGAAAATAAGTTCTGGCTGAGAATTATGAAAGAACATGCTTTATTTCTTGGTGAAGGTTTTAATCGTAAAGATAAACAGTTTATCCAACAAACAGACCGTTTTCATTATTATTTTGAACAACAAGAACAACGAGCCTATAAAACGCCTAACAATGTTCAAGCTGTACGTAAACTGAATGAAGATAGTATTGATCTAGCATATGGTTTTCGAAATTTCAAAAGAAATTTACTTATATTGATTATTAACTGCAAGGTTTCAGGGTTTAACTTTCCATTGCTGGTTGATCATATTGCTCGTGAAGCAGAATATTTCGTGCGAACACTTCAAAAATTTAACAAAGGCATACTTGACCCTATTCAAGACGCCATTATTAGTGAAAATGTTTTCTGGCTGAGAATTATGATGGAACATTCTAGATTTATTGCCTCACTATTAGACCAATCCGAACGTAAACTTGTTCATAAAGCCAGTGAATTTGGAGATAATTTCGAGGTTTTGCTTAATCAGGCTAGAGATGTTGAATCCATGTTGTTTAGAAAAAAACCAACATACCCTATTATTGCTAAACTCAATGATGATAGCGAGGACGCTACGACAGAGCTTAGAAACTTCAAAAAAGCAGGATTAGAGATGATTAAATCATGTCAAATTAAAAATGTGATCAATCCTCTACTAGCAGATCATGTTTTGCGTGAAGCAAATCACTTTCTATATATGACAGATGTATTAGAAAAGCGTTTAAAAGAAAAACAATCTATGGAATCTTCTTATTAAGCCTTTCATTTCAATGAAGGCATTTTTTTATTGATCCGTCTTCCCCGACTGCATGATCAATAAATTAGGCGAATACCCTTATCAAAAAATGATCTAGGTGCATAACCTACTCCTAAAAGACATTTAATAAAAGGAGTTTAGATATGTATTATTATTTTGATCCGTATTATCCCTATAATTTTAGACAACAACCTGATTTGAGTCAGGCAAATCAAAAAATGCGTAGCCTTCTATCTACCATTCAACATATCCCTGTACACTCATCCTCTTTCCAAAGCTCGATGGCTACCGTAGTGAAACATCTGCAAGTTGTCAGCAAAGCACTTGCTCTTGGATGCGGTATGAGTTCAGAATTCTGATTCCTTCCAGATACTTGGGGATTACGTGAGCTTCATATTGTACACGCGAAATACCTTACTCCATTGAGTTATCACGTTTATTCTGCCTTAGGTGCAGCTGAGCTTCTTGCCACAGGACAAGGTCGAGCTCCTCATTTTGCTCTTATGATTGGCTGTATGAATTCAATACTTCGCCTATGGTCAAACTTTCCTGCAGCGATAGCTGACCTTCGAAGAGCAGCCGGTCAACAATATGCATCTTCAGTAGACGAGGCAGAAAGACTACTAAGTCCAATGGTTCCATCCACACAACAGGCATTATCCATCAGTCAATCTACAGTTAGTCCGGTTATTTGGCAGGCTACCTTACAAGCTACACATTTAGCTCGGGAAGTACGGCAGATTGTTTCACAATCAGTGAGCCAGGGATCTTCATATTAATCAGTCGATACGATATGAAATTTCCATGAAATCAACCTTTGCCAATTAAAATGCTTGTATGTAGTCTTTAAAAATAAAAGCTGATCTTAAAAAGGTATCCTTGTGCTGCGGTACCTTTTTTATTTCGAGTCCTCATGAAGTTGCCACTACATTTTTATACCACACTGTAAAAAAAACCGACTGATCTAAACAGGAGCATCCCTCCTACCAGAAACAAAACAAAAAAGAACAGATTATCTGACTGAGGAAGCTTAGTGAAATTGGCGCTTCAATGGGGGATACGTGCATCTATTCGGACAGCAATAGATACGGTACTTATTACCAAACAAACAAAAACCTATGGCTGAGAAATTAGATGACATTATCTAAAAAATATCAAATACAACCAAAATAAGCCCACTTATATAAAGTAGGCTGGAACATTTTGGGCATTCATCTGAAACCCTATAAAAAAATAAAAAAACCAAAGGTCTACAACCTTTGGTTTCTTAGATGCGGCCGAGAGGACTTGAACCTCCACGGGTTATTCACCCACTAGGCCCTCAACCTAGCGCGTCTGCCATTCCGCCACGACCGCGTGTATGATGTGCTCATATATTCATAAGTGCACTGTTTGGAAAAACAATGCGGGTGAAGGGACTTGAACCCCCACGTCATAAAGACACTAGATCCTAAGTCTAGCGCGTCTGCCAATTCCGCCACACCCGCGTGACAATGGTGAGCCATGAAGGACTCGAACCTTCGACCCTCTGATTAAAAGTCAGATGCTCTACCAACTGAGCTAATGGCTCATCTGCTATGCAGAAAAACATATATAAAAAATGGCTGGGCTAGCTGGATTCGAACCAACGCATGACGGAGTCAAAGTCCGTTGCCTTACCGCTTGGCTATAGCCCAACGAATCAAAAAACAAAACATGACCCGTACGGGATTCGAACCCGTGTTACCGCCGTGAAAGGGCGGTGTCTTAACCGCTTGACCAACGGGCCATACAATAATGGCGGAGAAGGAGGGATTTGAACCCTCGCGCCGCTCGCGCGACCTACACCCTTAGCAGGGGCGCCTCTTCAGCCACTTGAGTACTTCTCCATTATGGCTCCGCAGGTAGGACTCGAACCTACGACCGATCGGTTAACAGCCGATAGCTCTACCACTGAGCTACTGCGGAATAATAAGACATGTTTCATTATATCTATGCCAGAAAAATGTGTCAAGAATTTTTAAGTGTTTCATTCCTGTCTCATTAGCGACGGCTTTTATAATTTAACATATACTAATATAACAGTCAAGCCTTTCTTCCTTCCTTTTTGTTTTCTGTTTAGACATGCCAGAAAGACCCCGACCTCTAATTGAAAGACCAAGGTCTCCTTGCTGCTGCGCTCCCTATGAGTTCATGACAGCTTATACTTCCGCATCCACTTATAAAAGGTGCTTCTTGGCACCTCTGCCAGCCTCGCTGCTTCTGTCACATGACCTTTCGTTTTATGCAGTGCGTCTATCACCGTTTGCTTTTGAATGCGTTCCCTTAGCGTGAGTTCTTTTGGATTCTCGGTATACTCTGGTAGATGGAGCTTCTGCTTTTTCTGATCCATCGTCTCTAATACCTCCGCATATTGCGATTCACCAATCCATCCTCCTTTAGGAAACAGTACCCTTATATGTTCAAACAGATTAAAAAGCTCTCGTATGTTTCCAGGCCAATGGTACGCTTCTAGTTTACGAAAAAATGATTCAGGAAATGTCGCATTCCATTGGTGTTTCTTTTGGTAATAACGATATAAATCAACAATGTCTTCTTTTCTTTCTCTAAGCGGCGGGATGTTGATTGGATAAACATGAAGACGGTAATACAAATCTTCACGTATTTTTCCTTCTTTCAGCAGTTCGTTCATATTCCGATGTGTCGCTGTAATGATTCTAATATCCAAAGGGATTTCGTGTGTCCCGCCGAGCGGTACGACTTTCCTTTCTTCAATGACCCTAAGAAGCGCCACTTGCATCGCATAAGGGATTTCGCCAATTTCGTCTAAAAAGAGCGTTCCTTTTTGCGCCTGTTCAAATTTCCCCTTTGCTCCATGACGTTTTGCCCCTGTAAAAGCACCTTCAGCATAACCAAATAGTTCGCTTTCTAACAGGCTTTCAGGTATGGCTCCACAATTCACGGCAATAAACGGTCCTTTATGTCTTTCACTAGCTAAATGAATCGCTCGAGCGGCCAGTTCTTTCCCTGTACCTGTTTCTCCCCAAATATAGACATTTGCATCTGTTTGTGCCGCTCGTTTCAATTCGCTGAGCGTCTGCTGAAATGCCGTACTTGTTCCAGATTCCCCGGGAAATTGAGCAAAAGAAACGGTTATATTGCTCTTCGCTGCTTCTTCAAGAGAAAAAGACATCCCAAGCAGCTTTCCGTCTTGTTCTGACTGAATGATCTGCTTGTCCCGTGTAACAAATGTATCGTCCATGAGCAGCTCAACATCCATTCCGTACCAGTCTGAAAACCGGTCTCTAATCGGCTTACTTGCCAAAACAATCTGCTTTTTCTCATTACAGACAACATACGGCTCGTCCGCTTCTACCTGCTGGAGACAATGACTGATCAGCTCCATCTCTTTCCTTTTTTGCTGGACCTGAATTTCTCTCTCTATGGCATATGCAACTGTTGAAGCCATTCCAAGCGTAAAAGGATGACTTTGATCCGCCATACAGGAGATATCAATGACTCCTATGATCGTGCCGTCTGCATCACGAATAGGGGCCGCTGAACAACTCCAATGGTGGGAAGCGACTGAAAAATGCTCAGTTCCGTTGATCGCTACGGCTTCCCCAATGACCAGTGCCGTTCCAATAGCGTTCGTTCCCACATCGGCTTCGGTCCAGCGCGCGCCCTCCATAAAATTTATTTTTTTCGCTTCTACCAGCGTCCTTTGGCTTCCTGTCAGACTTAGCACATAACCATCTGCATCGATAAGTAATGCCATCATGTCCGATTCTTTTAATTGCTGACTGATTTTATTTAAGTAAGGAAGAGCTGCATTTAGGAATAGTGAGTACTTCTTTTTTTGAACACTGAATAACTCCTTTTCTAACAACGACTGTCCTTTATCTAAATACGGGTTCACATTTGCCTGTTTACATCTGTGCCATGACTCCATCACTCTCTTATCCAGACGAGACCTATCAAGCAAACCTTCATGAACAAAACGTTTCCAAGTATTTAAATAACAAGGCGTCGGATTCATTCCATCCTCTCCTCTGGGGGCTTTTTATCCATTATAGATAATTATAAAAGCGCTTTCAATTATTGGCTGACCCAGGAAGTCATTCGGATAGAAAGTTTCTCTATCAGCAGTGCACCGCTCGCCCATTTGTTTGCAGCAAGGCTTCGTGTATCGCCTCAGAGAGTGTCGGATGTGCCGCAATAAACTGCTCTAATGTATCAGCTGTCAACTCTGTATGCATCATCACCGCCGCTTGTCCAATCAGTTCTGTTGCATTCGGCCCGATGATGGATACACCTAAAATTTCTTGATATTGCGGTTCGACAATGACCTTTACTTGACCAGCTGGCTGATTTAAAATTAGTGCTTTTCCATTTGCAGAGAATGCAAATGTCCCTATCCGAATCTCCCCATATTGTTTTCTAGCACTCTCTTCATTTAAACCGACACTCGCGATTTCTGGAGACGTATAGATGCACCTTGGAATCACTTGTTCATTGACCTTTACATCTTCACCTGATGCATGTGATGCCGCAATCGTTCCTTCATGAAAAGCAGCATGAGCAAGCTGAACGCCGCCTGTCACATCACCGCACGCATAGATATGCGGGAGATTGGTTTGCATATGTTCATTCACGCAGATGCCGTTCCTGTCAAATTCAATGCCGATCTGCTCAAGATTCAGCTCTCCCAGCCTCGGCTTTCTGCCAATGGCGACTAAACAATGATCAGACTGGATGTCACAGCGCTCCCCATGATCCTTCTCAATGACCACTTTTTTTGAAATTGCATCAAGCTGTTTGACTGCAGTTGATGTCAAAATCTCCACACCTGCTTTTTGAAGCTGATCGTGAAGACATTTAGCCGTATCGTGATCTTCTTCAGGTAAAATGTGTGCTGCCTGTTCCACCATGACAACCTTTGATCCCATTCGGCTAAAGATGCTTGCAAACTCACAGCCGATCACCCCTCCACCAATGATACAAAGCGAATCTGGTATTGAAGGGAGCGTCATCGCATCCTTACTATCAATGATCCACTCTCTGTCAAATGGGGCGAAAGGTAAAGCAGCAGGTTCTGATCCTGAAGCAATAATGATTTGTTTTGCCTGGATGATTTCAGATTTCCCTTCACTTTCTATCAATAGCTCATGTGCTGAAAGAAATGATGCCTTCCCATTTAACACGCTGATTTTGTTTTTATTCATCAAATAACGAACGCCATCAGTCAGCTGCTTGACGACTGACCGCTTCCGCTTTTGAATGGCATCCCAATGAATGACAGGCTCCTTCTCTGGAAGCTCAATTCCAAAGTGTCCAGCTGATTTCACATGCTCGTACATATCAGCGCTTTGCAAAAGTGCTTTCGTTGGAATACAGCCTTCATTCAGGCAGGTACCTCCTAACAGGCCTTGGTCGATTAGTACAACCTCTCTGTCAAAACGGGCGGCTGTTATTGCCGCCACATATCCTGCTGGCCCGCCTCCTATAATGACAAGCGTCATTCATTTCACCTTCTTCCTATAAAAGAATGGATACTGGATTTTCTAAATACGCTTTAACAGTTGATAAAAATTGTGATGCCGGCGCCCCGTCCAGCACGCGATGGTCAAATGTCAGACTGAGTGGCAGGATCGTCCCTTTACATAATTCATTCCCATGATATACAGGCATGTGATCCGCTTTGCCAACGCCAAGAATACCTGTTTCCGGCGGATTCAAAATCGGTGTAAAATGTTCCACACCATAGGCGCCTAGGTTAGTGATGGTAAAGGTAGAGCCTTCAATTTCATCGTGGAGAAGTCTGCCTTCACGTGCTTTTTTGCCATACGATTTGATGCTCTTCGCCAGCTCAATAAGTGAAAGTTTTTCCGCGTGCCGAATAACAGGCACTGCCAGACCGTGATCTAAAGCAGCAGCGATTCCAAGATGAACATACTCAAAAGTTTCGACTCTATCATTCTGATATTGACTGTTCATTGCAGGATGCTCTAGCAGGGAAAGAACTACTGCTTTGGCTACAAAATCGGTCAGGGTTAATTTCATATCGTGTCGTGCTGCGGCTGTTTCGTTCAACTCAGACTGTAATGCTGTCAGCTTTGTCACATTCGCTTTCATCGTTATTGTTAATTGTGCGCTTGTTTGCAGGCTTTCCATCATTCGCGAAGCAATGGTTTTCCGCATCATGCTGACTGGCTGATGCTTTGGTTCATTTTGTTGGTTTTCTTTTTCATCAGGAAGTGCCCGAAGCACATCCGCTTTCGTGATTCTCCCATCTGGACCTGTTCCCACTAGTGTATGAATATCCAGATTAGCGCTTTGAGCAATCTTACGTGCCACAGGGGAGATTTTCTTTCTCTCTTTCCTTTGTTTTGGCGGCAGGTCTTTTTCTTTCTTTTCCTCGACCTGTTCATTTCCTTCACCGATATAGCAGATGACCGTGCCAGGCGGTACACCTTCTCCCTCAGGCACTTTTATATCCAATATGGTTCCTTCTGCAGGTGATTCGATCTCCATTTCAATTTTTTCAGAGTTGATGCTTGCAATGCTTTCCCCTTTATTTACGGTTTCTCCGACCTCTTTATTCCAGACAGATACCGTTCCTTCTTTCATTGACATGCCCAATTTCGGCATCACAACCTCGACAGCCATCTCCCTCTCTCCTTTCTTTAGTTCAAGATCTTGTCATGACTCTTTCCAACCATCTCTAATACGGTGTTCACAACCTTATCAGGTGTCGGCAAATAGATATCTTCAAGCGGTGGTGAAAACGGAACCGGTGTATGAGGAGCCGTCACTTTTTTGATTGGAGCGTCAAGTAAATCGAATCCTTTATCCGCCACCAGAGAAGAAATATCTGCGGCAATTCCGCACCTTGGATTTGCTTCATCTACAATGACAAGCCGATTTGTTTTTTCTACTGAAGTTAGAATGGCCTCTTCATCGAGCGGTGACAAGCTTCTTGGATCAATCACCTCTGCTTCAATTCCTTGGGCAGCTAATTGCTCGGCCGCTTCGAGTGCGGTATGAACTTGTTTGCCTACTGCAAAAATGGTCACATCTGAGCCTTCTCTTTTCACATCTGCTTTGCCAAGCGGCAGCGTGTAGTATCGCTCTGGAACATCTCCTGTGATATTGTAAAGCGTTTTGTCTTCAAAAAAGATGACAGGGTCCTGATCCTCGATGGCTGCCAGCAGCAATCCTTTGGCATCGTATGGTGAGGAAGGCACCACTACTTTCAATCCAGGGATGCTTGTAAATAGCGCATACAAGCTTTGCGAATGCTGAGCAGCTGCTCTAAAACCCGCCCCATGTGTCGTTCTGATCGTGATCGGTACCTCTGCTTTTCCGCCAAACATATATCGGAATTTTGCTCCTTGATTCAGCACTTGATCCAGACAGGTGCCGATAAAATCATTAAACATGAGTTCTGCAATTGGTCTTAGCCCTGTGGAAGCTGCTGCCATGGCCGCACCTACATAGCCAGCTTCACTAATCGGTGTGTCAAGAACTCGCTCACGTCCAAACTCCTGAACGATTCCTTTCGTTACACCAAGCACACCGCCCCATGCTTCATCATCTTGTAAGTGATCGACATGAGCACCTCCAGCAACATCTTCCCCCATTAAAATGACATCCTCATCTCTTCTCATGGCAAGTTTAATCGCTTCATTTAATGCACTAGACATGCTGATTTCTCTTGTCATTTTCCTCTCCCCCTTTGATTTATTGATACGAAACATACACGTCGGTCAATAATTCGGCCTGATCTGGATATTCACTTTCTTCACTGAATGTAACGGCTTCATCTATCGCTTCTGCTACAGCCGCTTCAATATTTGATAGCTCCCCATTCGTCAGCAGCTGCTGCTTGATCAATTCATTTTTAAAAAGAGCGATCGCATCTCTCTCTTCTTGGTGTTCTGCTTTTTCTTGATTGGTTTTGTAACGCTGGGCGTCTCCTTCGAAATGGCCATAATTTCGATATGTCATGCATTCTATCAATGTCGGACCTTCTCCATTTTTTGCTCGTTCAATTGCTTGCTCTGCGGCTTGATAAACGGCCATCACATCTTTTCCATCTACTTGAATCCCAGGAATGTCATAACCGGCGGCTCGATCTACGATTGATTTGCAGCTTGAAGCATAAGAAAATGGTGTCGCCTCCCCGTACCCATTGTTTTCTGCAATGAAAATGACGGGCAGTTTCCAGATGGCCGCGAGATTGATTCCTTCGTGGAAAGTCCCTTGATTGTTTGCACCATCCCCAAAAAAGCAAACGCTTACATTTTCTGTCTTTTTATATTTAGCTGTGAGGGCTGCCCCGCACGCAAGAGGAAAGCCCCCTCCAACAATTCCGTTAGCACCAAGCATTCCTTTATCAAAATCTGCAATGTGCATGGATCCGCCTTTGCCTTTACAGAGACCTGTTGCTTTCCCATAGATTTCTGCCATCATTCCTTTTAGATCACAGCCCTTCGCTATACAGTGGCCGTGGCCCCGGTGTGTACTTGTAATACTGTCTTTTTCATTCAGATGAGCACAGACTCCTACGGCAACAGCTTCTTCGCCAGCATAAAGATGGACAAACCCCGGCAAGATTCCTTTTGTAAAAAGCGTGTGCACTCGGTCTTCAAATTGGCGGATTTCCTGCATCTTTTGATACATCCATACGGCTTTTTCTTTAGTCAATGCCATTTCCATTTAGTAAAACCTCCTATCTTTTTTGCTTGCACTTCTATACAAGCAAAAATCGTGCCAACATGACGACGCATGAACACTTAGGTTTTGAACGAATCATACCGATAAAAAAAGAGACAAAATGAGACATGCGTCTCTTTTTGTCTCAATATGTCCACACATCTATAGAAACAAAAAAAGCATCCCCATAGAGGAATGCTTTTCACAATGAATTGGTTGTGCGCAGCCACTTTAATTTCCCTTTGCAGACGCCGCATACATAACGAGAGGTATCAAACCGTCTTTTCCTTATAAAAGACCGGCCGCATCCTGTGCAAATATATTCATGGCGTTTCTCCGCACGGCGCTTATTTTGTATGGTTTTTAGCGGTGTACAAAAACGCGGGGCTCCTACTTGTTTTAATAACGCTTTAAAATCACGGTCACGGTGCTGATAGCCCTTTCCCTCAAGGTGCAGATGATAATGACACAGCTCATGCTTGATGATCCCGATTAATTCTTCTCGTCCATGCTCCTCTAGGTATCGGCGGTTCAGTTCGATGTTGTGTGTACCAAGTAAATATCGTCCGCCTGTCGTTTTTAGACGGTCATTAAAAACAGCCTGATGGCGGAATGCCTTGCCAAAGAACTGCTGGGAAATGTGCTCTGTTAACTGCTGTAACTCTCTCTCGTTCAATCAAGATCGTTCCTTTCTATAAAAACCTCGAACGGGACAATTTCCCCTATGCATACATTGAAGGTACATCCACTGTTTCGATCAAAGGAGGAATGGGCGATGCCCAACTGGCTGAAAAATCAGATGCAGAAGGCATTTTATGAGAAAAATCATTATCAAATCAAATTGCTGAATCAATGCTGGTACTTTTATAGAAAAAAACATTCAGTCACATCAAGGCACACCCCATCCTAAGGTGCGCCTCGTTTTTTTGTTACTCTGGTTTCAGCATGGAGAGGGCAACGCGGCCTTTTGTCTGGTCAACGGAGTCCACCCATACGGTCACAATGTCACCAACTGATACAACGTCAAGCGGATGCTTCACAAAACGATTGCTTAGCTTGGAAATATGCACAAGCCCATCCTGCTTTACACCAATATCAATGAATGCACCGAAGTCCACAACGTTTCTCACCGTTCCTTGCAGCTCCATTCCTTGCTTCAAGTCTTCCAATTTCAACACATCTGTTTTGAGCAGCGGTTTTGGCACTTCATCCCGCGGATCACGCTCAGGTCTTGTCAGCTGATCAATGATATCTTGAAGTGTAATTGTCCCAATGTTCAGCTGCTGGGCTGCATCGTCCAGTTTCACTTCAGCAATTTTCTCTTTTAACTGCTCTGTGCCAAGATCGTCTGGTGTCATGTTGATCATGCGTAAAAACTGTTTTGTTTCTTTATAGCTCTCAGGGTGAATGCCTGTACGGTCAAGCGGATCTTGTCCATCTGTAATGCGAAGGAAACCGATACACTGCTCATATGTCTTAGCACCGAGCCTTGGGATATCCTTCAATTCTTTTCTGCTTGTGAATCTCCCAATCTCTTCGCGTCGTTTAATGATATTCCCTGCGACGGCTTTTGAAAGGCCTGATACATATTGCAGCAGCGCCTGTGAGGCGGTATTGACGTTTACACCAACTTGGTTGACGACTGTTTCTACCACAAAGGTTAATGAGCTGTTTAATTGCTTCTGGCTGACATCATGCTGGTACTGGCCCACACCGACAGACTTCGGATCAATTTTCACAAGTTCTGCTAAAGGATCTTGTAATCTTCTAGCGATTGAGATGGCGCTTCGCTCTTCGACTTGCAGATCTGGAAACTCTTCTCGTGCCAGCGCTGATGCGGAGTAAACACTTGCACCAGCTTCATTCACGATCAAATAAGACACCGGCTGATCTAGCTCTTGAATCAAGTCTGCAATGAATTGTTCTGTCTCTCTTGAGGCTGTTCCGTTTCCAATCGCAATGACTTCGATGTTTGATGATTGAATGATCTCTTTGACTTTTTGTTTCGCTTCCGCTTTTTTCTGCACGGGCGGATGCGGGTAAATGACGCCAATATGATGGACTTTGCCTGTATCATCCACGACAGCTAATTTACAGCCTGTCCGAAATGCGGGATCGACTCCAAGTACACGCTTCCCTTTCATAGGCGGCTGAAGCAGCAGTTTTCTTAAGTTTTCAGCAAAAATATGAATCGCTTGTTCCTCTGCTTTTTCAGTCAGCTCTTTTCGTATTTCTCGTTCGATGGAAGGCTGAATGAGGCGTTTATACGCATCATCGATTGCCGCTTCAATAAACGGTCTCGCCGTCGTCTGTTTGCCTTTTAGAACTTGTTTGTCGAGATAGAAACGAATATTTTCAGCAGGGGGTTCGATGGCTGCCTTTAAAATGCCCTCTTTCTCACCGCGGTTGACCGCTAGTACACGGTGCGGAACAATCTTTTTGATTGGCTCTTGATAATCGTAATACATTTCATAGACGTTTTTCTCATCGCTTTCGACGTCTTTTCCTGATGTGACCAGACTGCCCTTTTGGTACGTTTCACTGCGAATCCATTTTCGCATATCAGGATCATCTGCCAGCTGTTCAGCAATGATGTGCTGCGCACCCTCAAGTGCCTCTTCTACATTTGCCACTTCTTTTTCTTCGTTAATAAAAGTAGCTGCTTTCTTCTCGATCTGATCGCTTGGCAGCGTGAGTAAATATTCCGCCAGCGGCTCCAGCCCTTTTGCTTTGGCTACATTCGCCTTTGTTTTGCGCTTTTGTTTGAATGGCCGGTATAAATCTTCGACCTCTTGCAGTTTATGAGCTTGTTCAATTTTCTGTTTTAATTCATCAGTCAGTTTGTCTTGTTCAGCAATTAAGCGAATGACTTCTTCTTTTCGGTTCGTGACATTTTGGATATATGTATAGCGCTCTGAAATGGTTTGAATTTGCACCTCATCCAGTGAGCCTGTCTGCTCTTTCCGATAACGGGCAATAAACGGGACGGTGTTGCCATCCTCTAAAAGCTTGATCACACTTTCAATTTGTTTTGTTGAAAGCTTTAATTCTGTCGCAATTTGTTTCAATAAAAAGTCAGATGTCTTCATACTTTGCATCCTCTCACTGTGTCTTCTCTTTTAGTGTATCAAAAAAACCGGCAAAACAGAAAAAAGGTCAGCTATTTTACGTAAGCTGACCAAGTACATAGGTGAGATCGTCCTTTTTGTCTTGTGTGTATGTTTCAAGCTGTTTGGCGATGTCTTCAACTGAATGTCCATGCTTTAAACACATGCGCATGTTTGGCACATTCAGTCCGTCTGAATACATAATGAATATCGATCCTTTTTCGTAGGAATAGGTGTATGTTTTATATTTTCTAGGTTTCCCTGATAAGTATCCTGATGTCGGAAATGGATAAATATAATCGCCAGAAGGTGCATTCAAGATAAACCGAATATTACCAACCGAACAATAGGTAAATTGCTGCTGGGAAAAATTCACCTTTAATATGGCCACAGTGGCCCCGCGTTTATTTTTCATAGCCTGATTGCATCTGTCGATGAGGGCCGCCACATCCTCATGTCCATATTCTTCGACAATTTCGCTGACTAAAGAAGATGATTCATTGGCGTACTGGCCGCTGCCTAATCCGTCTGCTACAGCACAAATTAGTTCTTCATCATCTGCTTTAATAAAAAAACTGTCCCCGCAACATGACTTCCCTTCTTTATTCGATTGATAGATAATGGCGTTTACATGCTCATGCTGTTCAATCTGCTTCATTACCCTAGCTCCATAGACGCATCTTCTGATAATGCATCTCGCAGTTTTTTCACTGCCTTCCGCTGCAGTCTCGATACATGCATTTGGGATATACCAAGTAAATCGCCTGTCTCTTTCTGACTCTTATTTTGCAAGTAAGTCAGATTGATAATCTCTTTTTCTCTATCCGACAGCACATGAAGCACACTCTCAAGCATCAATTTTTGGTTCACACGTTCGTAGCCCTCTTCCTGTGAGCCGACAACGTCTAAAATCGTCACAGTACTTCCTTCAGAATCAGCCTCTACGCCTTGGTCAACAGACAGTGCTTGATAGCTTTTGCCCATCTCCATGGTTTCAAGTACTTCTTCTTCTGTTACATCTAAGTATTCTGCAATTTCTTGGACTTTAGGTGATTTCTGTGTCTCTGTTGTCAAATGATCAACTGCCATTTTGATTCTCGGTCCAAGCTCTTTAATCCGCCTTGGTACATGGACACTCCATGTCTTATCTCGTAAAAAGCGTTTGATTTCCCCGATGATGGTTGGAATGGCAAAGGCTTCAAATGATTTACCGACGAGCGGGTCGTATCGTTTAATAGCGCCAAGTAAACCTATCATTCCAACTTGTCTAAGGTCCTCATGAAAGCTTTTTCCTTTAGAATATTTTTTCGCCAGCATATCAACCAAGTTTGTATAGCATTCGACCAGCGTGAGCTGCGCCTGCTCGTCTTGATTGGTTTGATAGCTTTGGATGAGGCGGTCTACTTCATCTTTAGTTAGTTTCATAGTTTTGGATGGTTGTGTCATGGTCAACTCGCTCCCTGTTTAAAAACTTTGTCATCGCTACGGTAACTCCGGAGTTTGCTTGCACCTCGACTTCATCCATCAATGTTTGCATTAAGTATAAACCAAGACCTCCTTCTGCCAATTGATCCACCGTATGAGCAGATGTGTACGGTCCGAGGTCTTCCTGTTTTTGCTTAAAGTCAAAGCTACCGCCTTTGTCAGCGACAATGATTTCTAGACGATCCTCGTAGACAAGAAAGCGAACAGCCACCTCTCCATCTTCGCCGTCTTCACCTTTGTAGGCATGCTGAACTGCATTTGTACAGGCCTCACTGACGGCAATTTTTAAGTCCTCAATCTCTTCATAGGCATAGCCCATCCGGCTCGCTACGCCTGACAGAGTCAAACGAATGATGCCTACATATTCTGGTTTCGCCGGTATTTTCATCTCGATTAGATCTACTGATTCGTTCATTGTACCCCACCCTCTGACTTTGCAGAAATGTCAATGATGTCCTTTAATCCAGTGATTTCAAACAACCTTACAAGCCGTTCTGACAAGTTCTCAAGCTTTAATGTGCCACCTGCTTTTTGAGCCGCTTTAAACAGCCCAACGAATACACCTAAACCTGTACTATCCATATACGTAACATCCTTCAGACAGATTTCAAGATGCTCTCCCGCCTCAGCTTTAGGCATGAGCGTTTCTCTTAGCTCAGGAGCGGAGTACACATCAATTTCTCCGCTGACACTGATTTTCGTTTTTTGATCTATTTGATGCTCTTTTACAGACATATTCATTATGCATTCACCTCGAAATTCTTGTTTCCTAAAGTTTTATATACCCGCATGTTCACTTTCTAAACCTTTCTTTTGAGAACAAGTAAAGTAAAGTCATCGTGCAGCTGAAAATCCTGCAGTTTGAGTAAGCTGGCGTAGATGGCATCCACCATTTCTTGAGCTGAGTAGGATAGGTGCTCAGATATGAGTGTTTTGATGTCCTCCCGCTCTAAGAAACCATCCTCTGACTTGGATTCTGTGACCCCATCAGAGAATAAGATCACCATGTCTCCTGCGTCCAAATGCTTCTCGTACTGTCTGTAGTCAAAGTCTGGTGCGATCCCAAGGACAAGCCCTTTTGCATCTAAATCGTAAAATGTGTTCTCTTTTTTGCAATAGAAAAAGCCCGGCTCATGACCAGCCGATGCGTATTTAAACTCATGCGTTTCTTTATTATAGCTGCCATAGAACATTGTGATAAACATACTTGGGTCTACGTTTTGCTCGACTACACGATTCAGGGTTTTCAGCACCTTTGTTGGGCCGCTCCCTGACTCTGGCAAGGAATCCATCGCATATTTAATCATCGACATACAGAGCGCAGCCGGGATTCCCTTTCCAATGACATCTGCGATCGCGATATTGATTGTATCGTGATCCGTCACGAAGTGGTAATAATCTCCACTCATCTGTTTTGCCGGTACACTAATCGCACCAATATCAAAGGTATCTCCTTCTGGAATTTTCGTTTCCAAAAGGGTTTGCTGAACATTTGCAGCAATTTCGATTTCAGATTTTATTTCTTGCTGGATGCCTCTGAGTGTTAAATGTTCTTGGTAGGCAAGTCCGTACCCAATCATGACTTCAATTAAGAAGTCTAGTGAATGAAAAACATCTTCCGGCAAATCAGGGTAAAGCTCCTGAATCACTTTTCGGTGAACACTCACTATTTCTTCAGGAGGTATTTGATGCTCAATGGTTTTACGGCTAAATTTTTGAGCTTGATAAAGCGATGTTTCAGTTAAATCACTGATATAACGACTGAGCAGCTGATGGTACCGCTGCTCCATTACCTCCTTAAAATCCATGGTTTCCCTCCTAGCGAAGCCACTTAACAGCTTGTATCTCCGTTCCTTGTTCTGGTGTAGAATCTAATTTAAATTCATCCATCAGTCGTCTGACGCCCGGAAGACCTGCTCCGAGTCCGCCTGATGTTGAAAATCCGTCTTCCATTACTTTACGTATATCCATGATACCTGGCCCCTCATCGGCTGCGATGACTTTGAGTCCACGCTTTCCGCGCTCCATCACTTCATCTATACAAATCTGACCTTTACCAGCGTATAAATAAATGTTTCGAGCTAATTCTGAAATGGCCGTCGTAATTCTTGCTTGGTCAACTGTTCCAAATCCAAGTTCTTTTGCAACATTCCGCCCCAATTGTCTTGCTGCGACTATGTCCCATTCCGTCAATATTCTTACACAGGATTGGTCTTTCATATCTATTCCCCCAATTCCCGCTTCAGTGTCTCAAGCCCTTGTTCAAGATCTAGTGCTGTCTGAATTTCTTCAAGCGATATTCCAAGTTCAATCAGCGTCACAGCGACTGCCGGCTGTATTCCTGTTAATACAACTTTTGCCCCCATGAGCTTGGACATCGTGATCACATCACCTAATACCTTTGCAATAAAGGAATCAATCATGTCAACGGATGTGAGGTCAATGACAACACCGTTTGCTCCTGTTTCATGAATTTTATTCAGCAAGTCTTCTTGAAAGTGGAGAGCTGTTTGATCATCAAGCTCCCACTGTATCGAAATCAGAAGACAGTTATATAGTTTTAAGATTGGAATCTTCGGGTGATTTCTCACTGGGTTATCCCTCCAATGAAACAATTTTTCGATTTGTCATTTCCAAAGCAGTTTGAATTCCTTTTTGAAGGGTATTCTTTGTTGTAACTTGAGATAAATCAATTCCAAGGTTCACAATGGTTTGGGCTATTTCTGGACGAATACCGACAAGCAAGCACTTCGCACCTACTAATCTCACAGCCTCTGATGCTTGAATGATATGATGCGCCACCATTGTGTCAACGACAGGTACACCCGTAATATCAATTAAGACGACTTGTGAGCGATGTTTAACGACACCGTTGAGCAGATTCTCCATAATTTTTTTGGCACGTTCTGTGTCAATTGTTCCAACAAGCGGCATGACGGTAATGTGCTCAAATACTGGGATCAGCGGGGCAGAAAGTTCCTGCAGCGCGATTTTTTGAAGGTTGACTGTTTTCTCCCATGAGATGGAATACTGGTTTAAGATCTCGTTATGAATAGGTGTGATGAATCGATCAATTTGCCAGATGAGGTCATGACTTTCTTCTGTTGTATCTTTGTCATCGTTCATTTTTTGATATAAATGTGAACGGATTTCTGTTAGACCATTTGCCAGTAACTTAAGTGATATACCCATTTGAACAATTTTTAAAGCAAAAGTTTGCACTTTTTCTTCAAAATCTTCAGCATACCCTTCTGAAAGAGATGTAATGATTAATTGAACATATTCCGAACAGATGGTTTCATACATATTGTCGTTCAGCATCATGTCCGTTTCTTTTTCTCCGAGTTGTCTAAAAATGTCCGTCCACTCTTTTTGTAATTCCTCTCGATGCTCTCTTGCAAAAGCTAACACGATATGATTCGACATGTTTTACCCCCTACGTACATAAACAGCACTTCTTTTAGTCTTTCTTCATTATAACGTTAATAAAAATTGAACACAAAAAAAAGTTGCTCCCAAGAGAGCAACCAAATCTCACCATATTAAAAATCAATAAGAGCCAAACTAACTTGTAAGGCTTCATCAACCTTCTCCATCATCTCATCATCAAGATGTGTGATTTTATCTGTCAATCTTTGTTTATCGATTGTACGAATCTGCTCCAAGAGAATGACAGAATCTCGCTCAAAGCCGTAGCGCTTTGCATCAATTTCGACGTGAGTCGGTAATTTCGCTTTTTGTATTTGGGCTGTTATGGCTGCAACGATAGCAGTCGGGCTGAAGCGATTTCCAATGTCATTTTGAATCACCAATACTGGGCGAACCCCGCCCTGCTCGGAGCCAACAACAGGAGATAAATCAGCAAAGTAAACATCACCGCGTTTAACAATCAAATGTTTAACCCCCGCTGACTAATCGCTCAACTGTATTCTCAGCCTCAAATTCTGCGTATTGTGCCTCTGAAGAGATATTCAGATTAATTTTCGCCATCTCCATGTAGCCGCGTCTCATCGATTCACGATTTTGTCGAATATTACGTTCACGAATATACGTTTTTGTCGCTCGGTAGATCAATTCATTTCTTGTTACCTTATCCTGCTCTGCTACTCGTTCGATTTCAGACATCAAAGCCTCCGGTAGTCGAATCTTCATTTCGTTTGTTGCGCTGGATTCAGACAAAAAACATACACCTCCACAAAACTTACGGATACCGTTTCGATCCATTCCAAGACTAATCATACCATTATTCAATGCGCAAGCAAAGCTGTTTTTTCATGATTTCTTATTAGAACATGAAGCGGCTGTTCACCCGTAAATCAAAGATGATAATGGAGTTCCTCTTTCACATTATACGCTTTTTTCCGAAAATCATACGGTATTTCCAAAATCTCTAAAAAAGGGAGAATGTTTACCCCTTCTTTGTAGAATAAAAAGGAACGATGTCAGTTTGACGATCGTTCCTGTGAAAGCTGCTTAGAAAAAGCTTGACCCGCCTTGAAGCAGCGGATTCCGCACATGCACCCTTTTGCCATCCTCTATATATACTCTTGGGACGCGGTGGCCAATGGAGCAAGTGACTTCATAGTTAATGGTTTCAAGCCTTTTTGCAATTTCATCGACTGATACCATTTCTTCACCTTGTCCACCAATCAAAACGACTGGCTCCCCTGCTGGAAAGTTCTCTTTCAGTTCAACCATGAATTGATCCATACATACCCTTCCGGCAATCTTCCGGCGCTTTCCGCCAACAAGTACTTCCGTGCCTGCCAGCTTCCGGATCCACCCGTCTGCATAGCCGACTGGTACCGTACCGATCCATGTATCTTGATTAGCGGTATACGTCGCCCCATAGCTGACACTCTCACCCTTTTGAATGAGCTTCACATGGGCAAGCTTTGTATGAAGAGACATGGCTTCTTCCAGCTTGAAAGGAAGTTCATCTTTGATTTCCTCTGATGGTGACAGCCCGTACATACTGATGCCGAAGCGAACCATATTAAACAACACTTCTTTAAACCTTAAACCCGCTGCACTATTGGCACAATGAACGAGCAGCTTCTCCGTATGAAGCGGCTGAAGCAGGGTTTGAAAGGTGTCGACCTGCCGATCAAAATAGTTCTCATCCTTTTCATCCGCGGTCGCAAAGTGAGTAAATACACCTTCCAGCTGTAAATAAGAATGCTCGCTGACAAGCTTCTTTACTTCGCTGACTTGCTCCAACGTTTTCACACCTAAACGGTTCATTCCGCTGTCTATTTTCAAATGAAAACGAATGGGTTGTCCCATCTGCCCTTTCACCATAGCGTCGACTTCCCTCAGCCACTCTATGGAGTAAGCGGTCATGATCACATTGTATCGAACAGCGGTTTTGACATACTCCGGCGGTACTGCGCCGAGTACAAGAATCGGTGCTTTAATGCCTTGATTTCTTAAAGAAATGGCCTCATCTAAAAAGGCGACAGCTAACAAGTCTGCTCCTGCTTTGAGGGCAGCTCTTGCCACTTCTATATCTCCATGTCCATATGCATTGGCTTTCACAACGGCCATCAATTGAACATTTTGACCGATATGATCTTTCATATGTGAAACATTGTGCTTGATTGCTGTTAAATTAATCTCTGCCCATGTGTCTCTATAAAAGGCATTTGTGTCCATCAGTCACACTTCCCTATTGAATGATTCAATCCCTTCATATGATACTAAAAATCAAGAATAATGTGAAACAAATCAAAGAAAATCAGCCCTTGCACAGGGCTGATGCTTCATTTATCAAGGCTTTCCGCCTGAGAATCTCATTTATTTAGCTGACTGGCCTTCTACACTCTTTGCGACCATCAACAGCTCTTCTTTCGATAGATCACTTGAGGAAATTAAGTAGTCAACTCCGTCAGATGTCCATGAGAGGGATTGATCTGTCAGAACCCCTACTGTCATACCAAGATCGACCGGCTCGCCGTTCATCGTGACAGGCGTAGATGCTTCAGCTACTCGCGCTTTTTCCTGAATGAGTGTGAAGGATTTCTTGCCGCCGTACGTAATCACATAACGCTTCCCAGCATCTGTCGTCATTTCTTTCTCTTCCATCTTCTTCACGCCTTCTGGCATATCAACTGGTGTTTTCACCGCAAAGCTGTCAGATGGGTCTGCACTTGTGGCAACATCCATTTGAGAGAGTGTCATGTTTTTCTTCTCATCAAATGCATCTTTGTCAAAGGATTTATTGAATTCAAAGTGAGAGAATTCCACTTTCACCATTGGCTTTTTGTCGCTATCCAGCACTTTCACACTGGCAGGCGCCATTGTTTTCTTATGAAAGGTAATCTCTTGGGTAGGCAGCATTTGGTTGTGCTGATAATTGGTCTTCGTTTCGAACACATACTTGGACTCTTTCGCTTTGAACTGAGCTGCGCTGTCATTTTTAATATCCTTCACAAGTGATTCGAATAAATAGACCTGACTGCTATTATTCGGCCAATCACTATGGAAACGGAAGCTCTTGTTCAATGAAGGTGTCAGCACAAACACACCATTGCCATTTCTTAAAATGACTTGACTCTGATCCTTTTTCGGATTTTCTAAATAGACACGGTAAAGCTCCGGCTTCTTGTACCAAATTTCTACCTGGTACTCCTGCGGGTCATTTCCTGTCTCAATGGTCATTTTTGCTTTGGCTTTGTATGATGTCATTTCCTCTGCCTTTTTGTTTAGATCTCCAACGATATCTTGCTGAGATTTTTGACCGCATGCGGAGAGAATCAGTACAAAAAGGATTCCCGTTACAAGCAAAACAAAGCTTTTTCTCACCCTTTTCAACCCCTTCGTTAATTGTGTTAAAAGGAAGAAACCGCTTGTTTGACTTTAACAGTACGCCTCAAGAGTTAACTGCGTACCGCGAACCATCAAAGCCTGTTAGCAACTCGCCCTTCCTTATCGCACTACCCAATATATGAAGGGGGGACAAACAATATGCAGACTAGCTTGACAACCTTTCAATTAAAACTTGTGCAGCAGCATATTCCTTTGTATGGGTAATGGACACATGAACCTGATCTCCCTCCGCTTTCTCGCTTTTGATGAAGGGTTTTCCATTATCGTCTTTTAGAATGTCTATGTCATGAAAGCTTAAATGCTGACCGATTCCTGTTCCGTATGCTTTAGCGAAAGCTTCCTTTGCCGCAAAGCGGCCTGCCAAAAATTCCAGCTGTCTTTTTTCACTCAGTGTACGAAAGACGTCCTGTTCACTTAAAGTCAAAATGCGTTCCGGTAAACGAGGCTGTCTGCTGAGCACTCGCGAAAGACGGTCGATCTCTACAATATCAATGCCTATTCCTTTAATCATGAGGTACCTCCTATGATACTCGTACTAATTTAAGTGTTCGCTTCATAAACGTGTTACTATAAACTTACCATTATCTAGTCAAAAGGGGTTTGTTATGTTTATTCGAACGGAGAGCTTTCAACAATTTATTAGATCGTATCCAATCGTAACAGCGATCCTTGCTTTACAAATTGGCCTGTGGCTTATATTTGCGGTTCCTATCCCTATTATACAGCTTGGACAGGATCATCTCGTCGGTTTCAATTATGGTGTAGCGGCTGGGGAATGGTGGCGTCTCGTTACACCTATTTTTCTTCACGGAAGTCTCACGCATATTTTATTTAATTCCATGTCCCTTTTCTTATTCGCCCCAGCGCTTGAACATTTGCTTGGGAAGGTTCGATTTCTGATCATTTATCTTGGTGCAGGATTCATTGGCAATCTCGGAACCTATTGGGTGGAGCCTTTAGAGTATGTACATGTTGGCGCTTCTGGTGCGATTTTCGGTTTGTTTGGGGTTTATTTATACCTTGTCCTATTTAAACCGCACATGATGGACCGCGGCAATTCACAAGTGATTTTAACGATTCTTGCTGTTTCTGTTATCATGACGTTCGTCAATTCGAACATCAATATCATGGCTCACTTATTTGGATTGATCGGCGGTATGCTTCTAGCACCGATTACGCTGCTTTTCCATTCGAAAAAAAGACGCTATTAATCTCATAAAAAATGTCGATCCTCCTTAAGCTGGAGCTGATCGACATTTTTCGTTTAAGACGATTGATTTTTTTCATATGAATACCAATCAAATACACGTGCCGCATCTTCTTCCTCAAGGTGATGCACACCAAAGGAATCAAGCAGCGCAGAGGATTTCACAAAGGTGTGAATACTTGCGACCCGGCCTTTCTTTTGGAAAAAAGATTGCGTCATCGTATAGTTTTGCATTCGTTTTCTAAGGACAATGCCAGTGGTCTTGCCAATGCCTCTTGATGTCATTTGAATCAATGAATCTTTGATTGTATATCCTGATTGTTTATAAGCTAAGTAGCCGAAGAATAGAGCAAGCGGTAACGGAATGAGTCCCAAATACCCCCATGGCGGAAAGCGTACCGACAGGATGACACCTGCAAGTAACGGCACAAAGCCATATGAGATCAGGTAGCGTTTGAGTGAACGCTTTGGCACCTTTTTCAGCTCTGTTTCTGGTGCTACATGATAATGATCGGTGAATTGTGACAGCAATTCATTTATTTTTTTCTTCCGAATGAGCGGAAATAAGACGGAAGAGGTTTCTTTCTCTGTAATCGAACCTCCTGCACTAACAAGCATCACTGTCGCAAAGCCAAAAGGCTCACGGATAATATTCTCTTTGATTTTCACTGCTTGAATTCTCGCAAGTGGAATGGTCATTTGATGTCTCTCGATGAGCCCTCTTGTAATGATGATGTCATTCCCTTTTCGTTTTGCAGCAAAATTCGCATACTGAAGGGCTGTTACCCCAACACTCAAGATCCAAGCGATCAATACGGCAAGAAATATTAAAATCGCATAGATTTCAATGCTCGCATGGCTTAAAAAAGAGAACTGCTTGAAGAACCCGTCCAAAGGGAGAATTTCATCTATTTGCGTGTAGATGGCGAGACACCCTGAGATAATGACACCGATACCGCTTGAAGTGGTCGCAGCCAAAAGCAATTCTGGCACACCCATACGATAGGAGACATTGATTTCTTCCTGCATAGGTTTTTGCGCAGTCAAATGGCCATTCAGATCACCTGCTTCATCCGTCATTTCTTCTTCCTGCAAGCTTTTCTTCCGGTTGAAAATCGACTGCTTTAATTGTTCCGCTTCTGCTTTTGTAATCGCGGTCAGGCTCACTTCTGGACCATCCGTTCCGCCTGCCGTTTCGATTTGAACCCGCACTAAACCGAAAATCCGCTGGAAAATGCCTTCACTTGTATTAACCGTTTGAATTCGTTCTAACGAGATATATTTTTTCTTTTTCGTAATCACACCCGATTCCACACGAAATTCATCGTCTTCCATCCGGTAAGTGAATCGTCTCCATTCTAAAATGGTAAAAACGGCTTTCCACAAAAGAAGCACACCAAGAATGATAAATGCATAAAAGCGAATGCTCGAATTCGAGTTCACAAAAATCAACACGAAAAAAGGGATAATGAAGTTTTTGATCATGGATACAGCATCTGATATAAAATCAATGAACATCGAAATGGGATGTACACGTTTTGGTTCAGACATCATCTTCCGTCACCCTTGCTAAACGAGATATGTAATCACGAAGCTCATCTGCCTCTTCTAATTCTAGCGCCGGTATATCATGAACTGTGGCAGCAGTCGAAATTTGAACAGAGGCCAAACGGTAGCGCCTTAAAAGCGGCCCTTGCGATGTATCAACATGCTGAACACGAACCATTGGCACAATGACACGTGTGACGCGAATGAGTCCATGCTGTATTTCAATTTCATTTTCGAATACTTCGTAGCGCCAGATGTGGTGGCGGATTTTTGGTATGAGCCAAATGCCAAAAATGACCTGTAAGACCCATAAACCAGAAAGGATCGCTCCAATCCAATATGGCCATTGAAAATAGTAGCTGGCAACAAATACCCCAATGATGATGAGTAAGAAAATCAATGAGATAATTCCATTTTGAAGACGCCATACCTTTAAACCATTTAAACTAATTTGACGTTGCGGCTGTTTTCTCACATTCTTCCCCCATTCTCTTACTTTTCTATCAATATATTACGTAACAAAGCCTAAAAAGTTTCAATTTCAGCCTGTTAAAAAAAAGCGAACCCTGCAAAGGATTCGCTCTTGTATGTTAGTTGTTATAAGATTTCTTTTGACGACGATCGCTAGAAGAACGATTGCGGTCATTTGAAGAACGTTTTTTATCACCATAAGATGAACGGCTGTTCTTGCCTTTTCCACGGTAGCCTCCGCCACCGCCGCCGTCTCTGCGTTTAGAAGAGCTGCGGTTGTTACGATGACGTTTAGAAATCATCGGTGCTTCATCTGTTAAACGAACAGGCGTTGCATCCGGCTCTTTTGTCATCATTTTGATCGCAGCTGCAACCACTGTTACAGAATCATGATCTTCCAACAATTCAGCAGCAGCTGTCATGTAGAAGTTCAAGTTGTTTTCACTGATGATTGTGCGTAGACGGTCAACTGTTACTTGCTGTTGTCCTTCAATCGCCTCATCAAGTGTAGGTTCTTTCATACGATCCATTTTACGTTTAGTCGTTTGCTCAATCGCACGAAGCATATCTTTTTCACGTGGTGTGATGAATGTCATCGCCATACCTGTACGTCCAGCACGTCCTGTACGTCCAATACGGTGCACGTAGCTTTCTGGATCTTGCGGTACGTCAAAGTTATACACGTGTGTTACGCCTGAGATATCAAGTCCACGTGCAGCTACGTCTGTTGCGACAAGCACATCGATTGAACCCTCTTTGAATTTACGAAGCGCAACCATACGTTTTGCTTGAGTCAGGTCACCATGAATTCCTTCAGCTGTATACCCTCTAAGGTTAAGTGCTTCAGTCAATTCGTCAACACGGCGTTTCGTACGGCCGAAGACAATTGAAAGCTCAGGTGATTGAATGTCAAGAAGACGAGTCAATGTATCAAACTTTTTACGTTCGTGAATATCCAAATAGAACTGTTGGATGTTAGATACAGTCATTTCTTTCGCTTTTACTTTTACGTGTTCTGGGTTTGTCATGAAACGCTCTGCAATGCGCTTAATTGGTGCAGGCATTGTCGCAGAGAATAAAAGTGTTTGGTGTTCACTTGGTACATTTGAAAGGATCGCTTCAATGTCTTCGATGAAACCCATGTTTAGCATTTCGTCTGCTTCATCTAGCACAACTGTTTCAACGTTTTGAAGACGCATTGTACGACGGTTAATGTGATCGAGTAAACGTCCTGGAGTCCCTACGATGATATGAGGATTTTTCTTGAGCGAACGGATTTGACGGCCGATATCTTGTCCACCGTAAATAGGAAGTACGCGTGCACGCTTGTCTTGGCCGATTTTATATAGCTCTTCAGATACTTGAATCGCTAATTCTCTTGTTGGCGCAATGATAATCGCTTGGATATTTGGAGACGCTGGGTCGATTTTTTCAACCAGAGGAATACCAAATGCTGCAGTTTTTCCTGTTCCTGTTTGTGCTTGTCCGATGACATCTTTATTTTGAAGACCGAGAGGAATCGTTTCTGCTTGAATCGGTGTTGCTTCTTCAAATCCCATGCGGTTAATAGCCTTCATGAGACTTTCGCTTAATTGAAAATCTTGAAACGTTATAGTCAATTTATTCAAACTCCTTCTAATTGCTGTTTCAGTAATCTCGTGAATGATCATTAAAAACTGCCCTTTTCTGAAAGGACAGGTCCATTATATACAAAGCCCGAATTACCCTACCTTATATCTTACCATTACACTATTTGTTTTTCAACAAGACAGAAATGGATATATCTACTGTTCTACAATGACAGATTCACCTTCACTTTGATCTCCGTCCATCCATTTCCACTTTTCTAACAGTTGAATTTTTCCGTTATCCAGCTGCTTTGGAGTGGAATTGCAAGTCCCGCTTCTCATACTGCCGTCCTTGCTGACATGGTGGTATCTAAAATGAAGTGTTCCATCCTCATTCACAGTTCCTACAAGTACACCAGATATGATACTGCCGCCTTGATATGTGCCCGTTAATATATTCCCGTCCTGACGATATTGAAATATGGTTCCTGCTGATACTTCTCCGTTACTCGAATTAGACTGCGGGATAAAGGTTTTTCCGTCATATTGAAACAACCGAATCAACCACCTTTTCTTTCCTATTGTACCATATGCCTGTCACTCATTCGACAAAAATGATGCAAATTTTAACAAGTGGGATTCAATTTATATTAGTTTAGCCACAATTTAGCTTTTCTATATATTAAATTGCTTTTTTTAGAAAATGTTCTACTTTCTCAAACAATTGCTGGGCACATGGCTCATGACAAACATGATGTTTACAATCGGGCAAATAAAACATTTCTTTCTGGCGAGACGGGACTTTATGATAAATAAATTCTGCACTTGAAGCAGGTACAATTCCGTCGCTTTCACCTTGAACAATTAACACAGGCAGATGAAGCTTCTCAAGCGAATTCTTCGTTTGCTTTACCAGCTTCATAAATTCTATCGCGGCTGACAGCGGCGTGCTTGTGAGCTTATGGCGATATCGATCATATAAAGGGTTAGTATCAATGATCCCTAACAGGGACTCCTTCACCATCTGCCTTGTGTCTTGCATCATTTGTTTTGGGTTCACATATTTAGCCGCAGCACTTAATAGGACGAGACGGGCAACTGGGTACTTCGCTGCTAAGTAAGAAGCAATCATTCCGCCCATAGAAAAGCCGATCAAATACACGGTGTCACAAGTTCGATAAAGGGATAGAAGTTCGAGTTCAGCTGTCGCTATCCATTCTTGATAAAGAATGCCTTTTAACTGAAGCTCATCCCCATGCCCCGGAAGCGTGACAGACTGCACTTCCCAATCTGCCGTCTGTTTTAAATATTGCGCCAGCGGTTCTACTTCATAAGGGGCACCCGTAAAACCGTGGATACATAAACAGCCAATCATTCTGTCACCTTCTCACTTTTATAGTGCAGTAATGACTTCTTCCAATTTCATACCGCGTGAGGCTTTGACAAGCACAACATCGTCAGGCCCTGCCACTTCAGCTAGTTTTTTCTTCAGGTCCTCTTTGTCCATAAAGGAGAATACGTGCTCAGCCCCGAATGATTTTTTCGCTCCTTCAGCAATGAATGCACCTAGACGGCCATACGTCATGACATGATCAATAAATTCCGGCTTGATGTAACGGCCAAGTTCATAATGATACGTTTCTTCTTCGCTGCCCATTTCGAGCATATCTCCAAGTACAAGAATACGATTGGCGAAGCCGTCCATATCACCCACTAGATCAATGGCTGCTTTCATAGAAGTAGGACTTGCATTATACGCATCATTAATGACAGTGATTCCTTTATCTGTTTTAAACAGCTCAAGACGCATCCCCGTCAACTTCGTTTGCATCAGTCCCTGGGCTATTTGTCTTTCATTCAGCCCAAAATGCTGGCCTATAGCAATAGCAGCAAGTGCATTCTTCACATTATGTTTCCCTAATACAGGAATGAGAAAACCTTGGGCATACCCTTCGACCTGAAATTCTGTTCCTTCTGCAAGCTGGTTGATGTGCGTTACCTTAATATCACAGTCCTCTGCTTCTCCAAAGGTTTTTACACGCTGAGAGAGTGAACTTGCTCTTTCGCGAAGCAAAGGTTCATCACCTAAGTAATAAAAGATACCGTCTTCTTTTAACCCTTTGACGATCTCACATTTTGCATCAGCAATGGCTTCTCTTGATCCTAAATCTTGCATATGTGATTCCCCGATATTTGTGATAACTGCCGCATCCGGCTCGGCGAGATCTGATAAAAATTCGATTTCGCCTTTTGCACTCATGCCCATCTCCAAAACTGCAATATCGGTTCCTTCTGGCATTGCAAGAATGGTGAGCGGAAGACCGATATGATTATTAAAGTTACCGTCTGTTTTATGAACTTGATACGCTGTTTGCAAGACGGAATGAATCATGTCTTTCGTTGTGGTTTTCCCATTACTTCCTGTAATACCGACAACACGAGGGTTTTCTTCTTTTAAGTATGATTTCGCCAGCTGTTGAAGCGCAGCTAGTGTATCCTCTACAAGAATTACTGGAACGCCTTCTGGCGGATTGGCTTCTTTTTGATTCCAAAGAACAGCTGAGGCTCCTAGCTCCACTGCTTTTGAAGCAAATGTGTGACCGTTAAAATGTTCTCCGATAAGCGGGATAAACAGGGCGCCGTTTGATACTTTTCGTGTATCTGTTGTCACTCCGTGAATCTGTTCCTCGCCAAAAGCTTGATTAGATAGGGTTCCACCAGCCATTTGGGCGATTTGTTTCACTGTACGTTTGATCATGATTTTTCGCCTCTCTTTCTCATTTCACGTTTGAAGGAAAAGAGACACTACCTAAGGATAGTGTCTGCTTGCTGCTCACATTAAAAAGTTGTTTTAATGGTTTGTTTTTCTCGATGGCGTTCAATTGCAAGTGACACCAGCTTTTCAATTAACTCTGGATACTCTACACCAGTGTGCTTCCAAAGTAATGGGAACATACTAAATGGTGTGAATCCAGGCATTGTATTCACTTCATTGATCAACACTTCACCTTTTTCTGTAAGGAAGAAGTCTGCACGTACGAGACCAGATCCATCGAGGGCTTTAAATGCCTTAATTGCCATGTCATGAATCGTCTTATATTCATCCTCTGACACACTCGCCGGAATGATCAAATCTGTATCGCCATCTTCATATTTTGCTTTGTAATCATAAAAATCTGTTTTAGGTGCAATCTCACCAACGACAGAGCATTTCGGCTCATCATTGCCTAATACACCAATCTCGATTTCTCTTCCAACGACGCCTTCTTCTACGACCACACGACGATCATATTGGAAAGCGAGGTCAAATGCAGTCTGCAGTTCTTCTTTGCTGCGGCATTTGCTAATTCCAACACTTGATCCCATGTTGGCAGGTTTCACAAAGCATGGGTAGCCCAGTACTTTTTCAACCTGTTCTAAGCTGTCTGGTGTCGCTTTCTCGTAGTCTTTTTTATTGAAAGAAAGGTGCTTTGCTTGTGCAAGTCCTGCTTGTGCAAAAACATCTTTCATCATGACTTTATCCATACCCGCGGCAGACGCGAGAACGCCGTTGCCGACATACGGGATATTTAACAGTTCAAGTAATCCTTGCATTGTGCCATCTTCTCCATTTGGTCCGTGCAGCAACGGGAAGACAACATCAATTTTCTCATCAGCCGATGCAGGCTGTGGAAACATGCTTTCATTTAAAGAAGTTGGTAAAAACGTCTTTGCGGTCTGTTCAAATTGAAGCATTTTGACGTTTGATACTGGTTCAGTGAGTTTTTCTCCTCTTAACCATTCACCCTCTTCTGTAATATAAATTGGATGTATATCGAACTTCTCAGTGTTAAGTGCTTTTGTAACTGCAAGGGCTGTTTGCAGTGATACATTATGTTCGGCTGACTTTCCGCCGTAAATCAATCCTAAACTTATTTTCAATGGATACTCCCCCCACTAAAATTCATCTTTACTATCTTATCACTTTCAAGCAAAAATGCTCTAATTAATTTTTGTTGTTACGTAATTGAAATGATTTGTAAAGGTTGTAAGCGCCTCCCGAGCATTTGTATGTCATTCGCCTTTATTTTATATTAAAATGACATTGAAAAGGAGTTGTGACAAATTGAAAAAAATCACAAGTACTGAACAATTCAATGAAATTATTCAATCAGACAAAGAAGTTATCGTTAAATTCTTTGCAACATGGTGTCCTGACTGCACAAGAATGGACATGTTCATTCCAGACATCCTAGAAGCTTATGCTCACCATGAATGGTTTGAAATAAATAAAGATGATTTCCCTGAATTAGCTGAAACGTATCAGGTAATGGGCATTCCAAGCCTGTTAATTTTCAAAAATGGTGAAAAAACAGGTCATTTACACAGTGCAAATGCAAAATCGCCTGAAGAAGTGACAGAATTTCTTCAAGAGCACGTTTCTTAATTGATGAAACGAAGGACATCAGCAAACTCTTGCTGATGTCTTTTTTCTTTTTAAATCTCTTCATAAGACGAGCTGCACAGCCAAAACGTTTCAAATTGATGTTTCACTTACGACAAGTCATGACAAAATTATTTCCTGGGAAAGAATGCAGCGTCGAACCAGCTTGGAATATGTCGGTTACGTGAATTTTCTGAATTGAATCTTTACTTCTGACATTTGTCTTTGTATAATGGAGTTGCTAATTGAAAATGATTATCAATTTCATCTATGTGAAATCCTATAGACGTCCATTCTTATTAAGGAGCGATGAGTCACATGTCTAAGAAGAAAATTAAAACCTACCAGCAATTGATTGAAGAGAACAAAAAGGCCATCATGCGCGATCCTCAAATGATGGAAAGTATTTACGAAACCATCGACAAAAAACACCAGAAGCAGCTTGCAGCTGCTGGGCGTGAATCATAACTATTAGAGGAGCAGTCAACACTGACTGCTCTATTGTCTGCTTCAACAAAATAAAAAAGCCGATAAAATCTGTTATTCGATTTTATCGGCTTTTGTTTTAATGTGATTTCGCTACACGGTCCTGCTTCATTCCTAAATAAATGAGCATATATGTGAGATAACCCATTGTCATCGTTAAACCACCGAAGAAAAATTGAGAAAAGACTGGTTCCTCAAATGTTGTGACGGCAGCAAGAACGATCCAGCTCGCATATAAATAGACCATGAACCATTTCATGTTTCTTTTAAGTGTATACAGAAAGAAAAGACCCGCTAACGAAAAGATCCCCAGCGCTAGTCTGAAATAAACAAGGTGATCAAACTGGAAGGCAAAAGACACAAACGAAAACGACAGCAGCAACAAAATTGGTAAAGCCGTAATGAAATTTTTCACGATAGTGCCACCTCCATGACTCCTTCTTATTATAAGACAAAATCAGCCGGTTATCGTGAAATACAGACTCGTTTTCACAAAGATGTCACGAATTTTTCTTGTTATTTGACACAATTTTTACACATTTACATCACGTTTCCAAAAAAGAATCCAAGCCGATCCAATAAAGAAAACAAAATGCGCCCCTACTATAAATAGAGAAAACAAAATGCTCATCCCATGAAAAGGCGGCGGTCCTTGAAAGCTGTACTGAGTAAAGTCCGTATTCGCAAAAAGGAGGATTTTCCCCCACTGATTTTCTAAGAGAGACATGATCGGTACAAGTGATTTCGCCGCATATAAAACAAAAAACGAGGTCACAAGGGCAACAAGACTGTTTCTAAACAAACTGGAACACATAAAAGCAAAGCTTGCCATCATAATCACTTCCACCCACTGAGATCCAATGACGGCAAACGTATGCTGAAATAATTGCCCCGTTCTTTCATCAAAATCAGTACCGAAGAAAATAAGACCAAATAGAAAAGCCAAAACATAATAAAAAACAAACAAATAAATGACTGTCAGCACAAGTGTGATGTATTTTGACAGAAAAATGTGCAGTCTTGTTTTTGGACGGATCAATAAAAATTTGATTGTCCTTTTTTGAAACTCTGTTGAGATCAAGGTTGCGCCAATAACGACAGCAAGCACCTGTAAAATAAACACGACATTCGTGGAATAAGCAAAATAGTTTGCGACTGTGTCTTGTCCACCAAAGCTTGATATGACTCGTTTCAAGGTGAGAGCCATTGCTAGTTGAAATACAACGATCAACCCAAGAGCAATGAATGTGATCTTTTTCTTCATGATTTTCTTATGCTCATTCTTGATGAGGTTAAACATCTGTCGTCCCGCCTTCCGTCCATTTCATAAATGCCTCTTCAATTGACTGCTTTTGAGGCATCATTTCAAGTACATCAAACCCCGCCAGCACAAGCTGTTTGTTCAGCTCTGGCACACGTTCTTTGTTCAGTTGAAGCAGTACACGCGCTCCATTTCGTTCATATGTATAGTCGTGTGCATCAAGCCATGAGACCGCCTTTTCTACTGGCTGAATATTCATCAGCACCTGCTCTTTCCCCTCCATATCCCGGAGATGAGTACTAGCTTTGATCTGTCCCTTTTGAATGATAATCATTCGGTCACATAGCTCCTCAACCTCATGCAATAAATGCGTCGCAAATAACACCGAGGTTCCTTCTTCCTTTACAAGCATTTGTAAGTGCTCCCGGAATTCCTTCATTCCTGCAGGGTCCAGTCCATTTGTCGGTTCGTCTAAAATGAGCAGGTTCGGACGATGCAAAATAGCTTGTGCAATCCCAAGCCTTTGTTTCATCCCTAGTGAATACGTCTTGACCTTTTGATGAATGGCATCCTCAAGACGAACTCTTTCCACCACTTCCTGAATGCGTTCCTCCGTCACGCCATCGTGCATCGCTGCATACATTTCAAGGTTTTCAAAGCCTGTTAAATACGAATAAAATTCTGGGTTTTCTATGATCGCACCAACAGATGACATCGCTTTAAGAAAATCCTCATCTTGTGAATATCCATTGATCATGATGTTGCCATTGTTTTTTTTCATCAAGCCAACGATCAATCGAATCAAAGTTGTTTTTCCAGACCCATTGGGTCCAAGTAATCCAACAATTTCTCCTTGCCCAATGTCTATAGAAATATCCTGCAAGATCATTTTCCGGCCAATTAGTTTATCGACTTTCTCTACTTTTAAAACAGCAGACTGCAAAGTGGTTCCTCCTTCTGATGTAAACCTATGGCGGCATGTATGGCCGCTCATTCTGTTAAAAGTATATCACGCAAGACAAATCAATCCATGAAAAAAAGGACTGACCCAGCCAGCCCTTCTTGCTTATTACAGTGATAAGTTAGGTGTCGGCGCTTCTTTTTCGTGTTTCTTTTCGGTTTCAGAAACAATCACCGCACATGCTGCGTCACCTGTAATATTCACTACGGTTCTTGCCATATCTAATAAGCGGTCTATGCCAAGGATCAGCGCTATTCCCTCAACAGGAAGATTCACGGAATTTAACACCATGGCCAGCATGATGAGCCCTACCCCTGGGACACCTGCTGTACCGACACTTGCTAAAACAGCTGTTAAGACAACCGTCAGCATTTGAACAAGCGTCAGTTCAACCCCATACACTTGAGCGATAAAAATGGTCGCAACACCTTGCATAATGGCTGTGCCATCCATATTAATGGTTGCACCCAGCGGCTGCACAAAGCTTGAAATCGGCTCTGGCACCTTTAAACGCTTTTGCGCTGTTTCCATTGATACCGGCAGTACTGCGTTACTGCTTGATGTACTAAACGCAACAACCATCGCTGGTGAAAATCCTTTAAAGAATGCCATTGGATTTCGTTTAGCTAAGATAGCAATGGTTGATCCATATGTCAGGAAGAAATGCAGGATAAGCGCAATTAACACGACCGAGAAGTAAAGTCCCATCGCTTTCATGGCATCCAGTCCCTGACTGCCGATCGCGGTTGCAATCAAACCGAATGTCCCGTACGGTGCAAATTTCATTACAACACCGACAAGATACATCATTAATTCATTTCCTTGTTCAAACAGCTTCAGCAAGCCTTCCGTTTTTTTACCAAGCATGGCTATGCCAAGACCTAAAAATACGCAGAAGACGATAATTTGAAGCATGTTTCCTTCAACTAACGATTGGACTGGATTGGTTGGAATAATGTTGAGTAGTGTTTCTGCTATTGATGGGGCTTCCTCTGCGGAATAATCAGCCGCTTTTGTATCAAAATTACCGAAGGCTCCGGGCTTAATCAATAAGGCTAATGAAATGCCAATGATAATGGCGAAAGTCGTAGTGAGCAGGAAATAAGTAATGGTTTTTACGCCGATTCTGCCTAGCTTCTTCGGATCGCCAAGGCCTGCTACACCGAGCGTGATCGAAAAGAATACAATGGGTACAACCAGCATTTTAATCAGGTTTAAGAAGATTTGACCTAGAGGTGTAAATAAATAAGGGTCTAACACTTTGAATACATTTGGAGCAAAAAGGTTAAGCAGCAATCCTGTGATTGCACCTACAAACAAGGCAATAATAATTTTTGTCGCCAGCTTCAATAAAATCTCCCCTTCCTCGTCAAAAAGACCCACGAGAGAGTTTTCTCGTGGGCCTGCGTGTCCATACGTGTACCACTGTCTACTCTCTTCACGCTGATGAGGTTAGCTGACGGGTTAGGACGAAGAGATGTCCTTTTTTCTCAGATAAGAAAAATTCACCCCAAAAACATGGGTCCCCCATTCCTTTAGAAGGATTAAGCGTGTGGATATATGATATTTTCATACCATTTATACCTTATTTTTAGAAAATTGTAAACAGGTTCATATGAACTTTTTAATTACTTTCTTCCCTATTTGTCACTTCAAGAATATCTAAAATAAACACAAAGATTGGGATACCGATAATAAGTCCCCAAATGCCAATATAGTGTTCAGAGAAGATCAGCACAATAAATGTGAAGAAAATAGGGAGTTCTGTTTTAGCTGACATGAGCTTCGGATTCAAGAAGTATGCTTCAATAGCATGGATAATCACAATCACCAGCACAATATACAGGACATACATTCCGCCTCCGAGTGTATACGCAATGATGCTGAGTGGAATAAGAGAGATAACCACACCCGCTACTGGGATTAAGCCTAGCAAAAAGACCATGACCGCTAATCCAAATAACTGCGGGAAGCCCATAATGCCTAGCGCAATGGTCGTTAGCACACAATTAACGGTTGCAATAATAAACTGTGCTTCGAGTACTTTTCCAAACGTTCGGGAAAATTTGCGTCCAAAGAAGGCAATTTCATGATAGAATACGGAGATTTTACTCGTTTTGAACTTGTTCATGAATTGAATGAGGCGTTCTTTTTCGAACAGGAAGAACATGCTTAATATTAAGGACATAATGACCTGGATACTGAACGTGCTGAAATCGGTTATGTATGTATAGAGGAAATTAAACCCTTTCTCAAAGAAAGCTGATATTTTGAAATCTCCGAATACGTTCGTGATGACGTCAAAGAAGGGTAAATCTTGTGGGTGATCTGCAATTTTCTTTCCTAAATGGAATAGCTGCTCTACCTGTTTGGCGATGATTGGTACAAAAACGAATCCGCCAAATGTTAATCCACCAGCCAGAAGAATATACAAAATGGTAATGACCGATTTCTGTCCTATTTTCAGGAAGCGATTTAAAAAGCCTCTAATGACCTCTTCCAACCGATTCATCAAAAAGGTGAAAATGAAGGTCAAAAGAATTAAATTCATCATTCCTCTTAATAGATATAATGCTGTGGCTAATACTACAAATACTGAAAACCGCTTAACACCGGGTTTTTCGAACAATTTTAAAAATGCCGTCATTACGTTACACACCTGCCAGGACTAAAGTCTATTTTTCATCGTATCTGATATACATTATATCGGATCTTTCTGTAAATTATATAATAAAAGGTCAAAGAGGTCTTACGATTTGTATTAATTTTATCGGTTTTTCTTTTTTACACAAAAAAACCGAACCCATGTAGAACATAAGGTTTCGGTTTTTGGTTGTTTTTATACTAAACAGCCTGCTTCATATTCCGCATTTCCTGAAGTGCTGTTTTGCTCTTCGCTTCGTCAAATTCACCTTCACTCTTCGCGACAACAATTGTTGCGATTCCATTTCCAATGAGGTTTGTAATCGCTCTTCCTTCACTCATGAAGCGGTCAACCCCAAGCAGCAGTGCTAGACCCTCTAACGGAATGACCTGAAGTGCTGCAAGTGTAGATGCAAGCACGATAAATCCGCTTCCTGTCACCCCAGCTGCTCCCTTTGATGTAAGCATCAGCACAAGGATAATGGTGATCTGCTGACCGATCGATAGGTCTACACCAAACACTTGCGCCAAGAAGACGACGGCCATTGATAAATAGATGGAAGTTCCGTCTAGGTTAAAGGAATAACCTGTTGGAATGACAAGACCGACAACAGACTTAGAACACCCGTAGCGTTCCATTTTATCCATCATTCTTGGCAGCACGGATTCTGAAGAACTTGTGCCAAGTACAATTAAAATTTCATCTTTGATAAATCGCAGATAGCTAAACAAGCTGAAGCCATACATTTTACAAATGATGTTCAGTACAATGAAGATGAACAAGAACATTGTCATATAAACGGAGAGCATCAGACTCGCCAGCGGTTTAATCGATGCCAAACCAAAGTGTCCGATCGTATAAGCCATCGCCCCAAATGCACCAAGAGGCGCAGCACGCATGATATAACCAATGATTTTAAAGAAAACAAGTGACAGCTTATCAAGCCATTCGATAATGCCTTTCCCCTTCTCGCCAAGAGCAGCGAGCGCAACACCGAATAAAATAGAGAAGAATAAGACCTGTAAAATATCACCCTTTGCGAAAGCATCAACCATGTTAGATGGCACGATGTGTGTAACAAATTCCATCCAGTCGATACCCTGTCCCCCATTTTGGGTATACTGTGAAACGTCCCCTTTTTCAAGCTTGCTATAGTCAAGACCTGCACCTGGCTTCATGATATTCACCACAAAAAGACCGATGACTAGAGCAAGTGTCGTGACAACTTCAAAATAAATAAATGCTTTTCCCCCAACTTTCCCAACCTTTTTCATATCACCCATCTTGGCAATACCAAGAACAATGGTTAAGAAAATAATTGGTGCAATGACCATTTTAACGGCATTGATAAAGGTGTCACCAAGCGGCTTCATTTCTTTTCCGACGTTTGGCCAAACCATCCCGACAATGATCCCGATAATGACAGCTGCAATTACCTGAAATGTCAGGTTCTTCAAAATCCTTTTCATAAAAAATCAACTCCCTCACCCTTTGATGTAAACGCTTAACTATTATCTGTAGATAAATGATAGCGATTTCATCAAAGGCTGTGAAGCTTATGGACATATCGTACATTTTGGTCTTTTTGGTCTTTAGTCAGAATGTACGATATATTTATTCACAGGCCGTCCTACCCCGCCATATTGCATATCTAATTTCAGCTCGCCTTCTTTAACGAGAAAGTCTAAATAGCGGCGTGCCGTGACGCGGGCAATGCCAAGTGCATTGGCGACTTCTTCTGCAGACTGCGCGCCTTCCTGCAAGCCCATATACGCTTTAATTTCGTTCATCGTATGCACATTCAGCCCTTTAGGAAGCCAAGTATCTTCCTGCTTAACAGCAGGCTTTCGTATGATATCATCGAGCATCTCTTGAGAAAATTCTGCTGCTGTTCGAATTTTTGATTTAAACGCCTTATAGCTTTCAAGTGATTCTTTCATTCGTTCAAATTTGAATGGTTTAATAATATAATCCCGCGCACCATTTTGAAGCATGATGCCGATGGTCTCTTTGTCCTTCGCTGCTGAAATGACAATTACGTCCACTTTCATCTTCTGTTTTCTGATGTCTTGCAGCGTTTTGACGCCATCCTTTTTTGGCATATATACATCAAGTACCACGAGGTCTGGACGAATCTCTTTGATCAGCTGGATGCCCTGCTCCCCATTTCCAGCGACAGCTGCGACTTGAAAGCCAGGGACACTCATAATGAACTCTTTATTCACTTCTTGCACCATTGGGTCATCTTCAATTAACAGCACCTTAATCTGAGTCATCTGTCTCTCTCCTCTATGGTCATTGGGAATTCGATTGAGAAGGTGGTACCAATACCGATGCTTGATGTGACCTCTACATTTCCCATCCCTTTGTCGATAATCGTTTTTACAATGTACAGGCCATAGCCTGTTCCGCCCTCTTTGCCATGTGTGAAGCCTTTATCGAAAATAGAAGGAATCATTTCTTCTTCGATCCCGGAGCCATTGTCTTCAATTAAAATCGCGAGGACATCCTCCGTTTGATCGATACTAATGGAAATGACTTTTGTGTCTCTTTCTACAGTATCATACGAAGCAAAGGCGTTCTCAATGAGATTTCCGAGCAGCTTTGTCATATCATGCTGATCAAGCCGTTCAGGGAAATCACGCAGACAGCTATGTTCATCTACTTCGACCATGATGCCAAGCTCCTTGCCTCTTCTGATTTTGCTCATCAATAACCCTGCGACAGCATTATGCTCTATGACGCGATGAAGAAAGTCCGTCACATGTTCCTGCTCCTCTGTTGTTTGAAAGGCTAGATCGAGCGCCTGATCGGCTTTACCGAGCTGAATCAGCCCGGCAATCGTATGAAGCTTATTCATATGTTCATGGTTTTGCACCCGCAAACCGTCCACAAAGTTCTTAACCCCTGTGAGCTCCTCCGCCAATTTCGCTGCTTCTGTCCGGTCTTGAAAAATGGCGACCGCTCCGATGATCTTCTTTTTCATGACTATCGGAATCCGGCTGCTCATGATCCGCTTTCCGCTCATATGGATTTCTTCATTGTAGACAGGTTCTGCGCGATCAATAATCTCAGGAAGTCTCGTATCAGACAGCACACCCCAAATATTCCGGCCCACGACATCACCTGTTACGCCAAAAATCTGCTTCGCCTTCTCATTAAAAATGGTGATCATGTGCTGATTATCAATGGCGATGACCCCTTCATTAATAGAGTGAAAGGTTGCAGTGCGTTCCTCTAGCATTCTGACAATCTCATGCGGCTCCAGCTTAAACATTTGCTGTTTAATATGACGGGCGAGCAAAAATGAACCCACAAGCCCAAAGCTGAGCGTCAGCAGGAGAATCATAAGGATATCCTGCTTCATTTCTCCTAATATATCTGCCATACTTGGCAGAGTTCTTCCTACAAGCACAACCCCTGTTTGATTAAATTGATCATCCTTGACTGGATAAAAAGCTCTGATGGCTGTTCCAAGCTCTCCCTCTGCTTCTGAGAAATAAATATGCTCTGCAAAAGCCGGCTCTTCATCAGTTCCTTCTGAGCGCTGGCCAATCCTCGTTTTCACTGGATGCGTTAATCTCACATGATCCATATCCATCACGACAATATAGTCAGCGTCTTGAATAATCCGAATCTCTTCGATTGCATGCTGTAATTGATCACGATCCTTTGTCTGATCAGCTAACGCCTGCTTCACCTCATTCATCTCAGCCACGGTTCTCGCCGTGTTCATGAGTCTTTTTCGAAGCTCCCGTTCCTCTGTTTGCTGAATTCCCCCAACAAGGATAATCCCTCCGATTAAAAGGGCGAAAATGACAACGAAATATGTGAGGATGGTAAGCTTCCATCTAATAGATAATTGTTGTAATTTCAATCGATTTCTCATCATTTTTTCACCTGTATCTTTACGGATTCTTCCTCTGTCAAGTATGCTTGACATAAGGGGGATCTGACGCATGAAGAATTTACTCGCTTATACACTATTGCTCATGATCGGTTTTGTAACCGCTTTATACTTTGGTTTTTATCATATGATGCCAAAATCAGCGACAACCTTTGATGATGAACAGACTGGACTGAAGGACCAGCTTGTGTTCAAATTCAGCCATGTCGTGGCAGACAATACACCTAAAGGACTTGCCGCAAAGAAATTTGCTGAGCTCGTGCACGAAAAATCCGATGGAAAGATCAGCATTCAAATTTTCTCCAACGGAAGCCTTTATTCTGATATTGAAGAAATAAATGCACTCAAAGAGAATCAAGTTCAATTTATTGCTCCGTCTACCTCGAAGCTCGGCATGCTGTCCCCTGAGTGGCTGGCACTTGATCTTCCCTTTGCTTTTTCAAATTACAATGCGGTTCAAGAAGGCCTGCAAGGTGCAATTGGACAAAGGTTGTTTGGCACGCTGCAAAAAGATGGGTTAAAGGGAATGGCTTATTGGACAAATGGCTTTAAGCAAATTACCTCTAATAAAGGGCCCATCAAACAGCCGGCTGATTTAAAAAACCAGTCTCTCCGCATTATGCAAAGCGACATGATTGAAAAACAATTCAAACTTCTTGGCGCAAAGCCCTATCAGGAATCATTTAATTCAACGTTTCAGCTATTAGAATCAAAAAAAGTAGACGGTGAAGAAAATACCATTTCAAATATTTATTCAAAAAAATTCTATCATATACAAGACTATATGACGATCAGCAATCACGGGTATTTAGGCTATGTGGTCTTAACAGATCAATCCTTCTTTGACCGCCAGACACCCGAAACGAAACGGATTTTACTTGAGGCCATGGAAGAAACTACGGCTTGGAATGAAAAGCATGCAGAACAGATGAACAAAGATCAGCTGGAGGACATTAAACGTGAATCGCCGATTGCCATTCATGAATTGACGCCAGCTGAAAGACAAAAATGGATGAAAGCCCTGGATCCTTTGTATGATGAAGCCGAAAAAACGATCGGCTCCACCCTCATCAAACAGATCCGCGAACTGCGTGCACGTTATGAACACTCACCTATTCATGCTTTTCAGGAAGAGGATGAGAGCAAATAAAAAATCCCTTTGATATGGGATTTTTTTATGCGCCGGACTCACTCTGTTCTTGCTGCGTGAGCTCTTCTAATCTTGTTAAAATTCTTCGCTTTCGGTATTGCATCATGCCGGTTTCGGCAATTCCTTTTAATTGTGAGCGGTTCGAAACGGCACCAAACAAAATCCCAGCGATGGGAACAAGCTGAAATAGTTTCTTCCAGCCGAACGAATCCCGGTAATTATAGACGACCTCACGCCACCCTTGGATTTGGGAAATCATGTTTTCATGCTTCCCTTCGGATGCATGATAGCTTTTGAGTTCTTTTAGAATCGATTTCTTTCCAACGACATCCGCAGAGTTCAGCTGCAAGCATTTAATGATGAAGACCCGCTCCTCTTTGTTTTTAGGATCATAGCCATAGGTGACGGCAATATCCTGTAATGTTTTCAGAGAGAGGCCCAGGACCGCAGGAATATCAGCAGCTAGCGTAAACATTCCGCCGACACCAGTTGTCGCCCCTTGCACAGTCGCGAGATTCGTTCTGTTTTTCCCCATATGTTCACTAATGGCATCCATCATTTCGATTGGGGCCTTTCCAATATCCTCTATGCGCTGAATGGATTCGCCCTCACACTTCTTTTGAAATTGATGAATGATGCCTTTTTCCGATGTCAAATAGGCACCGCCAGATTGAATGTAATGACCCATTTCATCAAGTAGCACACCGATTTTTTTCTGAATAAAAGCAGGCGTCAGCTTGTCCAGCATTTGAAATGGAAGGCGGCTGAGTTTCTCCCAAAACCATACCTTTTGCTGGTCTTTCTCCCACTTTTCGATCTCCTTTAATTGTGCTTTTAGCCATTCTCTTTCCTCCATGCCATATGCCTCCTTAGATGCCGCTGAAGTATTTGTCTGTTATTATACACAATCCTTGTCCATCATACGTATAGAACATTGAAGCGGTTCCGAAAGGTTTTAATCTTTTTCAAAACGGTTATTGCTTAATAAACAAACAAAAGAGGAGTGATCAACATGTTAGGATTTCTAATTTCATTAGTTGTGGCGATTGTCATTGGTCTCATTGGGAGTGCACTCGCTGGAGGTAGTGTACCAGGAGGATGGATCGGTTCAATGATTGCAGGACTTGCAGGTGCTTGGATTGGTCATGGATTGCTTGGAACGTGGGGTCCTAGTCTGGCAGGCTTTGCGATCATTCCAGCGATCTTAGGAGCAGCCATCTTTGTCATTATTTTAAGCCTGATCTTCCGCAGCGTGGGATCAAGGGTATCTTAAAAAAACAAATAAAAGAGGAAGCAGTAGGGACACCGTCTAAGGGACGGTGTTTTTTATGTTGCGCGTTGACAAGGTATCTATTTTTTTCACTTACATATGATAAACAAACCTATTAGTTCAGATAGTTGACTTTTCATGAAGATGGGCATATGATGATTAAAAATTGCATGAAGGAAACTTTTTGTGCCCAAGCAAAACTTTGTAGAATCTAGGTGATGACATATGACAAACAAATACATCGAGGCACAGGCACACATGTCAGCGGCAGCTGAGCGTGCACTTGAAGGTAAGGTCAAAGGATTTAGAAGGCTTCTTCCTTTTCTAGGCCCTGCTTTTATCGCAGCCATTGCATATATTGATCCAGGGAATTTTGCCACCAACATTGCGGCTGGCTCTAAATATGGATATCTTCTCTTATGGGTCATTCTCATATCAAATCTCATGGCGCTGCTCATCCAATCCTTATCCGCAAAGCTTGGAATAGCGACAGGGAAAAACTTACCTGAAATCGCACGTGAAGAGTTTCCAAAACCCGTCTCCATCGGTTTATGGATTCAGGGAGAACTCGTTATTATTGCCACAGATTTAGCTGAGTTTATTGGAGCGGCACTTGGTTTATACTTGCTCTTTCGGATTCCTTTGCTTGAAGCATCTATTATTGCAGCCATCGGATCATTTGCGATTTTAGAATTGCAAAGACGTGGATATCGAGCATTAGAAGCCGGCATCACCGGCATGCTGTTCGTTGTCGTGATCGCTTTCGCTGTGCAAACCTTTGTCGCCAAGCCTGATATAGGAAGTGTCGCAGGCGGGCTTTTCATTCCAAAATTTGAAGGCACAGATAGTGTACTGCTTGCAGCTGGAATTTTAGGTGCCACTGTGATGCCGCACGCGATCTATTTACATTCAGCATTAACCCAAAGAAGAGTCGTCGGCAGAACGGAAAAGGAGAAAAAACAGATTTTCCGCTTTGAGTTTTTAGATATCCTCATTGCGATGCTAGTCGCTGGAGCCATCAATGCCAGTATGTTGATTGTGGCAGCCGCTCTATTTTATAAAAATGGTCTCTTTGTTGAAGATCTGGATGTTGCGTTCCAGCATTTTAGCACACTCGCAGGTCCTGTATCAGCTATCTTATTTGGTGTAGGCCTGCTTGTAGCCGGACTATCCAGCTCTTCTGTCGGTACATTGTCAGGCGATATCATTATGCAGGGTTTTATTCAATACCGCATTCCACTGTATGTCCGCCGGCTGATTACTATTATTCCCCCTATTGTGATCATTGCATCTGGGGTGAATCCGACATCCGCACTTGTGATGAGTCAGGTGGTCTTATCCTTTGGTATTGCCTTTGCTTTAATTCCGCTCATTTTATTTACAAGTAAAAAACGAATTATGGGCGAATTAACGAATGCCCGCTGGGTAACAGGAATATCTTGGGTGATAGCAGCTCTTGTTGTCGCACTCAATCTCTTTTTAATTGTGGATACATTTATGTAAAAGACAGTAGTGATGCTGTCTTTTTCTTTTCATATGGTTATGGTAAAATTCCCCTGAGAGGATGTGGGCACATGTTTTTTTATCAAGATCAAGAGATATCCATGCGGCTGCTTGAGCCAAGAGACGCACGAAGTCTATATTTGCTCATTCAGCGGTCAAGAGAGCATTTACGTGAATGGATGCTTTGGGTGGATTCAACGAAAACAGAAGAAGACAGCATGGCGTTCATTCAAGGCGCAATGCAGCAAGCCATGCAGAACAACGGTTTTCAAGCGGGCATCTGGTCACATGGAGAACTTGTCGGGATCATCGGCACCCACCAAATTCATTGGATCGACAGAACTGTTTCAATTGGCTATTGGCTCGGAGAAGGCTATCAAGGAAAAGGCATTATGACAAAAGCGTGCAAAGCAGTCATTCATTATTTATTTGAAGATTGTGGACTGCACCGCATTGAAATCAGGGCTGCTGTCGATAACCTGAAGAGCAGACGCATCGCAGAGCGATTATCCTTTTCGCTTGAAGGCATTTTGAGACAATGTGAATGGCTGGGCGACCGCTTTACGGATCATTGTGTATACGCCCTTTTGCAGCCTGAATATATGAAAGAAAAAACGCATTCTATGAATCAGCCCACGTAATTGTGTCGATTGCATGAATTATTTTACAAAGTGAAGCTTTGTAGTATCGATTGCGATCAGCATCTGATAAAATAGAAGGAAAAATCGAGGTATGAAGTATGTCTCTTATTATTTTATTTTACTTATGGATTGTCCCATTATTATTTGGCATTTTCTTCTCATTCTTAACAAAGAAAGCCACATACAAACGCCGCTTTGTCCCATCATATAGCATGGCAGGACTCAGCATCGTTTTTCTTATTCTGGCACTTGTCTTTTCAGCCAGTCATTTTCTATTCATTTGCGGTATGTTCCTATTTGCCACCACCCTTGTCGGCACAGGCATCCCTTTATTTTTAGCCTTTACAAAAACACCATCATAAACAAAAACCACCTTTTCGCAATGGAAAGGTGGTTTCTTTTTTATTGATTTGGCATTCTGTAAGTCGCGGTGGCATCTTGATTGGCTTCAATTGTTTTCACAATGTCTTCAAGGATCTCTGCTGCACGATCGTTTGAGTCATACTTACCGAGCGTCTTGACCCAAGTATCGCTTCCTGCGATCATCCCTTCAATCTTTTTGCCGGCTACTGTGATTTCGTGGACATGAACGAAACTTTGCTGGTTTTGTGTGAAAATCCATAGCATGGTTTTAGCTCCTTTTTATTGGTTTATTTTAACACATTAATTTCTGACGGGAATGGAATGGCTTGTGCAGGTAAAAATCAAGGTGACTGTTTCATTCAGGTTTGTTGTATTTTTTAGCATCTTTTTAATTTATCGTCTATCATAATCGTAATTCCTTCTACGAGTTCACCAGTATTTTCATTTTCAAACTTCTCAGACAGGATGCTTATTTTATGGTCACTCATTGTTTTCTCCTCAATTGCTTTCGAGATCTAACAAATCTACTTTATTTTTTATCATACCAATCTCTTTACCAGCAAAGAATGAAAGAAAACGATGGACCATTAGTCCATCGTTCTATTAAACTCTCTAGTTATAAAATCAATTCCTTTTCATCTTCTAAAAACTCTTCTACAAGTTCTTTAATTGTATTTTGTGAATCGTGAGGGTAATAAAATGCGTCTGAAACTTTTCTAAAAAAATCATACATATTTTCGGGTGTATTAAAGATTGAAAAAATATTTTCAATTTCTTCAAATATGTTTTCATCAGTTGAATTAGTATAAACTTCTTTCATAGTGCTATATAGCCACTTATGATACTCTCTCTTCATGTCTTCCGATGATTTGTCAGAGACTATGCTTTCAAGTATATGATCTACTTTAACTTCTTCTTGTTCCCAAGCTAATTCAAGGATTAATTCATTGTTAGCATTAGGGTTGTTTTCTAGATATTTAACAGCATAGTTTGTTACTTCTAATGCCGAAATTAAATTAAACTGTCTACCAACAAACAGTGTAGACCAGTTACAATCAAAACCATTTTTCGTGATTATATCCGTTTTATACAATTTTCTATTTCCCCCATTGATTTATTTTTCCTGTAACTTTGCCACCAGGTATAAAAGTTCTATGGGTTACTGTATTCGTTGTTGGATCTACCACCCATTCAAACACGCCATTCCTTATTTCTTTCGACTGTAACATTTCTGGGGCGTTGTTCTTTACTTTTACATATTTGGTTTCGTACTTAACCACCGAGCCCTCTATTTGATACAACGAATCCATATGGCCTTTTCTATTTGGTAAATCAAATCTCTTAGAATGAACTGCGTAGTTGTCAATTATATCATTAAAGCTATGATAAAAATCATCTTTTAAAGCACTACCTACTCGTGGATTATCTAAAACTGGATGCTTAAGTTCTCTCGTACTCCTAATCCCCATCTTCCCATGAAACCCTTTAGCCCCAAACGGCAAAAGCATTCCAAGAGCCGCATTCATACTCGCTTCCTGCTGTTCTTTTGAGATCTTGTTTCCAAACATGTCTCGGCCTGTAATTGCTTCGCTGAAGCCGTTGGTGGCGGTGAGTCCATATAAACCTTTTTGCGATGTTTTCAGGGCGTCAAAGGATTTTTGTGATGTCTTATAGATGTCAACTGCCCTGACTGCGGCTGATGTGGCTTGGGTCGTTTTATAGACAGCCTTCCCGCCTTTGAAAATGCGGCCTGCCCAACCCACGATAGGGATGTAACCGGCTGCTGCCATGCCACCTGCCGCGACTCGCTGTCCTGCGGTGAGTTCTTCCCCTGTGATTGGATCAACGCCTGTTGCGGCACGTTTTGCATCGTTAACACCAGTCAGTTCATTGACGATGTTTCCACCATAATCGAGCGCTTTTTCATACCAAGGGCGGTTGGCGAGTGCTTCTTGTTCCTTTGCGATTTCGCGGGCTTCTTCTTGTTCTTTTTTGATTTTCAGATATTCAGAAGTTTGTTTTTCAATATCGCTTTTTGCCTTGTAGATTTCGCTATTTTGATCAAGCTGCAATGCTTTTCGATTGCTTTATTGTCTCTTTCGAAACAGAACACTGTTAGCTGAATAAACACCACCTTACGCTATTCGCTTAAATAGATTTTGAAATGATGACTACACTCCGAGAGGATGCCAATTACAGTCAATCATCAATTGAAATGAAAAACTGTCCTCGATACGGCTGCCGCAGACCAGCTGCTATTCAGGCTCAGAATGTCCCTCTCGTATAGCCACATTCCTCAACACTTTTGTTCCGTATCCAGATACGCCATTGATAAGGGAGAGGCGCGTCTCCAAGGGGACACCAACCAAGGCACTTAGAGTGCTCAATACGTTCGTTTTGCTTGTCTCTATCATACGATGAACCACTCAGGAAAAAGATTCCCATTTTAACGGTTTTTCTCGGTATGAAAGCCAATAAACACAAAAACCTTGAAAGGCATATAGCCAGTCAAGGTATGATAACAATAACATTATATTTAGAAGTATCAACTACTTCACCTACTGATTTATCTGAGAGAATATCATAATTGTTTTATATTTCTTTCTAATATAATAAGGCTATTTTAAAGTAACTCCACTCCAACTTGTTTATAAAATTTAACTTTTAGCTTCTCTTCTTCGCCCACGTTCATTACCATAGCATTGTCATCTTTTTTTATACTTGTTACATTATTAAAATCACCTGTAAATACTATAGAATCATTAAATGTAATACTTAGACTACTCGTTTGCTTATATACATCTAAAGTTAAAATCACCTTGAAATTTTGGTCATCTTTGTAAGTATAGATTAATTCTCCATCATCTATATTGCCTGTTATACTCACCGGCTCACTTTGAAAAAGTTCTAATAGATCATATTCATCATACTTGATAAACATTCGTATTCATCCTTTTATTAATTATTTCGGTATAACTGTGATAACATCGCCAGCTTCATTTATAATTACTTTGACATCCATTGTTTCATGAACAAACGTTCCGCTTCTATTACCAGGTATCTTTTTCGTATTCATTATAGCGTCTTCAATAACTGAAGGTGGAATATTTCTTGGATCAACATATTTTTTGATGAAATCACTAAATTCTTTTGTTTGTGGTTTAAATCCTAATTCTTCAGCTTTTTTAATTGCTCTACTTGTTAAAGTAGCTTGTACTTCAGGAATATCAGGTGCCATTCTTTCCAAAGCATGCTGAGAATACTTTCTTCCATTTATTTCTCCTCCACCTTTTGACATATTCCAACCAATTTCACCCGTACCCTTAATCCCCATTTTACCATGAAACCCTTTCGCTCCAAACGGCAAAAGCATTCCAAGCGCCGCGTTCATACTTGCTTCCTGCTGTTCTTTTGAGATCTTGTTTCCAAACATGTCTCGGCCTGTGATCGCTTCGCTGAAGCCGTTGGTGGCGGTGAGACCATATAAACCTTTTTGAGATGTTTTTAAGGCGTCAAAGGATTTTTGTGTTGTCTTGTAAATGTCGACTGCCCTGACTGCGGCTGATGTGGCTTGGGTGGTTTTATAGACAGCTTTTCCGCCTTTGAAAATGCGGCCTGCCCAGCCGACGATTGGGATGTAGCCTGCTGCTGCCATGCCGCCTGCCGCGACTCGCTGGCCTGCAGTGAGTTCCTCGCCTGTGATTGGATCAACGCCTGTTGCGGCACGTTTTGCATCGTTCACACCTGTTAGTTCATTCACGATGTTTCCACCATAATCGAGGGCTTTTTCATACCAAGGGCGGTTGGCGAGGGCTTCTTGTTCCTTTGCGATCTTGCGGGCTTCTTCTTGTTCTTTTTTGATTTTCAGATATTCAGAAGTTTGTTTTTCAATATCGCTTTTTGCCTTGTAGATTTCGCTATTTTGATACGCTTTCTTGTCAAAATTCATAGGCGAAATCGCTTTTCCGTCATTTGTCGCATTCATCATTTCAGCGTACAATGCCATTGTAGCTTGCTGTTCCGTCTCTGACAAAGCATATTCATCTTTTAAATTTTGATCAAGCTCTCTTAGTTCTTTGACCGTCTTTTTTCGTTCATCTTCCGCATCTTCTATTTTTTCATCAAAGGTTTGGCTATCAAATACCTCTAGGGAAATGAGGTCATCAATGTCTTGAAAAATGGTTTTGAGTGCCTTTTTTTGATCCTTTACAATGCTTTTGGCGTTTTTGATGCCCATATGTACTGCGTTGTCTAAAAAGTGTTCCTCTATAAAAGTATCGCCGCCAAAGCTCGTATCATCCAGTGTCCCAGAAACACCTTCATGAAAGGCTTTTTGCTTATCAATGAAGCTGATAAACATGTCTACATTTCTGGCGAGCTCTTTATAAAAGCTTTTAATGTTATCTGCACCTTTCCCAGTGAAATCATCACCGAGATTGGCAACACCTTGTAATGCCTTTTTTAAATCTACCATTTGTTCGCGGAGTTCCTGATAGTGTTTTGCCCTTGTGTCCATGGCACTTGTTAGTGCTTTTGCATCAAGTATCTTGCCCAGAAGAATTCACTCCCTCCATTATTGATCATAAAGTCTATTTTACCTTTCTCAGCGAATTGGAAAAATAGGCTTTAAGTTACAAAAATAATTTCCATATATTTTTAGAGGAAATAAAACAAGTGATAATTGAAATATTTTTTCTTTCATTACAAAAAAGTCAGTCCTCTTTTGAGAGGACCGACTACATTTTGTTTAGAAAAAGCGTTTTAAACTTTTCTTGAGTGGAGGGATATCCAGCTCGCCTTTTTCAAAGAATTTTTTCAGTAAGTACTTACTAAAACCAGCTGCTTGTGTGTACGTAATTTTCCCAGGTAACGGCGGTTCATTGGTGACAGCAACATCAATAATGACGGGTTTATCTGATTGAAGGGCTGTATCAAAGGCTGGAGCTAGTTCTTCATGTGATGACACGGAGATTCCTTTGCCGCCACATGCTTCTGCGAACTTAGCAAAATCAATATCTTCCAGCTCTATACCATAATTGATGTTTCCTTTTACCTGTTGTTCATATTCAATCATTCCAAGGTTGTTGTTGTTTAAGATCACAACAACGATCGGCAGTTTATATTTTACCGCTGTCACAAAGTCTTGCATGACCATTGTGAAGCCACCATCGCCGCAGACAGCAACCGCTTGACGATTCGGTTCATTTAACTTAGCAGAAATCGCTCCAGGCAAACCACAGCCCATTGTGGCAAGCCAGCTGGAGATGATGAAATCCTGCTGTTTCATTTCGAAATGGCGGGCCATCCATACGGTTACATTTCCTACATCAACAGAAAGAATGGCGTCGTCTTCAACTGCTTCTTCTAGTCTAGCAATGACTTGCTGCGGTTTAAGTGGTGATGTGGCAACGGATTTTTCCTTATCCATTTCTTCTCGCCATTTCATCATATGCTCTGTACAAGCTTCAAGGAAACCACGCTGCTCTTTATATTCAATGTAGGAGGTCAGTTCCTGCAAACCACTCTTGCTGTCACTCACGATTCCTACGTCTACTGGATATCTTTTACCGATTTGATCTGGTTTAATATCCAGTTGAATGGCAGGTGTGTCCTCTGGTAAGTAGTCTCTATATGGAAAGGAAGTTCCAAGCATAATTAAGAGATCACACTCTTCCATCGCTTCATAAGCTGGCTTCGTTCCAATTTGACCTAGGTTTCCTAAAAAGTATGGATGCCTGTCTGGCACAACCCCTTTTGCAGGAAGTGTGATGACGATAGGTGCAGCAGCCTTTTCTGCAAATAAAAGAAGCTCTTCTTTTGCATTTCGTAATCCTTTACCTGCTAAGATGACTGGCTTCTTCGCATTGTTAATTAGCTGTGCTGCCTTTAGCAGTTGATCTTTCTTTGGCCGTACCTCTCCCTCAACATAAAGAGGAGATGTATAAACTGGCTTACGCTTAATTTTTTGAGAAAATAAGTCATCTGATACGGTGAGAACAGCCACCCCTTTATGGGTATAAGCTGCTTTAATGGCTTGATTCAATAAATCAGGCAGAGCTTCTGCTGTTTGTACCTGCTGATTAAAGACAGCGACGTCGTCAAACATCCGCTCTAATTTGATTTCTTGAAATGTGTCTCTTCCTACTTCATTCGACGCAACCTGCCCTGCAATTGCTAAAACGGGTGCGCCATCTGCTTTTGCATCGTATAGTCCATTTAATAAGTGAACAGCACCCGGTCCAGCGATGGATAAGCAGACACCGAGCTTACCTGTTAGTTTGGCATCAGCCGCCGCTGAGAGTGCCGCCACTTCTTCATGTCTCGTTTGTATAAATTGTATTTGGCTTGATTCATGCCTAAGCTCTTCAATCAATTCGTTTATGCTGTCGCCGGGCATTCCATAAATATGTTTTACGCCCCACTCTTCCAGTAGCGCTGTTACTTCTTTTCCTGCGGTTCTTTGCGGCATGTGAGAAAACTCCTTTTTTCTTACTCCATACCACCGCACCCTTTTGATCAAACGTTTCAACTTGCTGCTACTTTTTAAAATGATATGGAAGGGTGGCGACCACAATATCCCGTTTCCATAATAGACGGAATCTTAATAAAAAGGCAGATTGGTTATGCAAGATCGTATGCCATCTTTTTTTCGGGATAAATTGAGGCACAAGCACCATCACTTTATATTGATGCGCATTTGCTTTAGCCTCAACCGTTTCAAGAAATTTATCAAGCGGATGAATAAGACTTCGATAAGACGAATGCAATATCACAAGCCGCACACCGCTGTTCAGTTTTTCCCAATCCGCTTCAATTTTCTTATCTTTTTCTTTATCAAAAGATACATGAACTGCTATGACTTGCTCTGATAAGGATTTTGCATATTGAACAGATTGCTCAACGACACGTGTTACTCCTGCTATTGGCACGATGACCACATTTCCTTTAATCTCAACAGGCTCTGTTTCATTCATTAAACGCAGTTGTTCTCCGACAGACAGATAATGCTTTTTTATGGAATGAAAGATCAATAGCACAATTGGCATGAAAACAAATACTGGCCATACAAGATGGAACTTGGTCAAAATAAGAATCATGAGAACCGTGAAAGAAATCAGTGCTCCGACTATATTGATAGGCATTTTCGTTTTCCAGCCCTGCGGTTTTTCACGAATCCACTTCACACACATGCCGGTCTGTGACAAGGTAAATGGAATAAATACACCGACAGCATATAGCGGAATGAGGTGTTCCGTTTTCCCATCAAACAACCAAATGAGCAGCATGGAAGCTACACCCAAAAAGATAATGCCATTAGAATAACCAAGTCGATCCCCTCTTACTGTAAACATGCGCGGCATATATTTATCCTTTGCTAAGTTGACCGCCAATAAAGGAAAGGCGGAAAAGCCGGTGTTTGCCGCTAATATCAAGATTAAAGCTGTGACAGCCTGAATGACATAATAGAAAAATGTACGTCCAAATGTATCTGATGCAATTTGTGATACAACCGTTTCTTCTGGCTTTGGTGAGATGCCAAAACCAAACGCAAGCAATGTTACGCCAACAAATAATACGGCTAGTAATCCACCCATCATCAATAATGTTCTCGCTGCATTTTGTGCAGCTGGTTTTTTAAAGGAAGGAATGGTATTTGAAATGGCTTCTACCCCAGTCAGTGCTGAACAGCCAGACGAAAATGCTTTTAATAAAAGAAATAATGTAATGCCAGGTACATGTGTGCCGATCGCTGTATGCTCAGGTGCTGGCGGGATGCCTCCTGTTAATAATTTAAAGCCTCCGACTCCAATTAGTATAAGGAGTGATAATACAAACAAGTATACGGGATAGGCCAATATAGATGCCGATTCTGTCAATCCACGAAGGTTAAGCACCATGATCAAAATGACCAATATAATTGAAATCAGCACATGATATGGGTATAGTGCCGGAAAAGCCGATGTGATGGCATCGGTACCCGCTGATATACTCACTGCTACAGTCAGAATATAATCTACAAGCAATGATCCGCCAGCGACCAGTCCTGGCTTTTCACCTAAGTTTCTGCTAGAGACGACATAAGCCCCTCCGCCTTCTGGATAAGCATAAATAATTTGGCGGTAAGATAAAATTAACGCCATTAAAAGAATTAATACACAACCTGCAATCGGGAGTGAGTACCAAAATGCTGCTGCACTAACAACGGAAAGAACAATCAAGATTTGTTCTGTACCATATGCAACGGATGACAATGCGTCTGATGACAATAATGCCAACGCTTTGATTTTTGATAGTTTTTGTTCTCCTGCTGCCTGTGATTTTAATGGTTTCCCAATTAAAATACGCTTCATCAAACTGTACATGTGATGCCCGCTCCTTTAGTGTCAAACGATTTAAGTTACAAAAGATGGATCGCCAAAAAGACACAGAGGCAATAGAATGCCCCTGCGTCTATTGTTTAGATCACAGGTTGGTCTTTGCTCTCTTTAACGCTTACGAGGTTAGCTGACGGATTCGGGCGCATGAGACTTTGCCCTACCTAAAAAGGATTCACCCCACGTGGTGTCCTGCACCACTAATGGTTCCCCCGCTCATTGAAATGATTCAGCGATTGGTCTTTTATAAAAGAGATCATACTCCCGTTTGACACCAAAGTAAAGACATTTTTTCAAGGTCTTTTGATCGTTTATCAATCAGTCTTTTTGCGGTTTTTTCGCACGAAATAAATAATCAGCCCGACCACAAAAATAATTAGCGCAGCGATACATGCAAAGTAAATCCAAGAATCATCGATGCCTTGCTTTTCATCTTTTTGGAGATCATTTGTTGTGCTGCTGACCGTTTGATGATTAGAGAACATGTCTTTGTTTTTGCTCTCGATTGCGACTGTTGCCGTTTCCGTATTTGTTTGCAGGAAACGAAGCACTTCATGTGAAAGATCAGCGTCAGCTGCATTCATTCCTGAAAAGACGGTCATTGTCTGTTCTTTATTCCATATAGATGGCTGCGTCCATACAATACGAGCAGTCGTTTCGTTGATCATGCCAAAGGAGGATACATCATACTGATCCTTTTTCACTGGAACGATGAGATCGTCTGCCTTTTCTTTTAAAAGAGAGAACGTTTGAATGCCCCCGATGAAAATGAGAGAGTGATCTTTCAATTGATCATTTGTCACATTTGAAGCTTTGATTAAATGATATTGGGCAGCTTCCGGCTGACTAAATGATTCTGTCAGCATCGCCATTTGATTGATCGTTTCTTGCTTGATTTGATCTGGAATGACGATCAATGTTTTTCCTTGCTGCGTTTTTGATGTGAAAGGAAGCGGCCATGCGGCTAAATCCGGTGTATCACTAGTCGTACCTTCTGGTATTTGAAGAGAGCTGTTCTTATCAATGTAAATCCAGCCTTCTTCATCCGTATGTCTGCAGGATTCCATGTTTTTAAAGCCTGTAGTAACAAATTGCAAATCAATATATTCGTTCTTTTGGAGTACTTGTGAATCTACTGGAATTGACACATGATAGAATCCATTCTCATCTTTGTTTCCTAGTTTTGTTAACGGTACATCGTGTGGTTCGTTATTGATCATGACTGTTAAGCGTTCCGCTTTGTTCGCTATATCAGATTTTTTAAATGATAGATTTAGCTTTGCACCTGATTTTTGATTAGCGATCAATGCCTTCGGATAATAGTAATGATCCGATGCCGTCTTTTTGGTTCCAACCGTTACATCATCACCACCAAAATCTTTTAAACGAATTTGATGAGATGGTTTTGATGATTTAGCAGTAACCTTTTGAAGCAGCAAATCTGTCCCAGTGAGCTGATCGGTCAGTTCTGGTTGAGTCAGGACATTGATTTTTTCAGCAATTGTCTTCGGCTGTTCAGCAGTGACAAATAAAATGGGCTGTTCTTTTTTCTTCCCAGTCAGTGTTCTCACTGCTAACGTGAGCTGGTTGCTTGCGGTTTTCATTTTCGCAGCTTGCTCGATCGATTTCACTCGTCCATCCCAGTTTCCTTTTGCTCCAACAGCAATGGTTGGATGCGCAATTTGCTTGAGGTCCTTTTCTTGGACGAGTTTGAGGTTTGCTTGGCGGTCTTTGTTTTTCAACGTACGGTATATTTTCATAGCCGCTTCTAATTCAGCTGCTTCCGGTGAATTTGGAATCACAATATCTGTTTGTTCTTTCTGATCACCTGTTTGAATGAAGGGTGAAGGGAAGCTGTCTAACGTCACGTCTTTCGTTTGAGTTCCTTTGAAAGCCAGCTCACTTTCAGGATATACTTTCAGCCAGTTGGCAGGTGTCTCTTGGTTGATACACACACCTTCTTTTAACACGCCATAAAATGCGAGCTGAATTTGATGAGAACCTTTTTTCAATTGCGATTTGTTCAGTTTGATTTGAATCGACTTCTTTTGTTTTTTCCCTGTTAGAGGAATGGTCTTTTCAATCTCTCCATCGATCATGACTGTGAACGAAGATGGCGAAATGAGTAATGGTGAAGCCTCTATATTCAATGTAAGGGTGCTAGACTCTACTTTTTCTTTTTCTATTTGATAAGAAAATTCAGTGCGGTCTTCTTGTCCATACAAGGTCACTACATCTTCTGATAAGTGCTGCGTTTCTGTCTGGCTTCCTTTAGATGAGCGAATCCAGTCATCTTTCACTTGTACTCGATTTGATTGCGCCATTGCTAGACCTGCCATGAAAAAAGGCTGAATGGCAAGGGATATCACCAATATAAAAATCATCCATTTTACCGATTTCAATTTGTCACCCGCTTTTCTTTTGTTGTTGATCGTAACGCTCAGTTTTGTACCATTTTACTTCTTGTTTGAATAATCGGCTCTTTGCCTCTACACATAAGGAGTACACGACTAGCGCAATCCATACTTGAGAATATGTGAAGTACATGAGCGCCACAATGAGTATATTTTGTTTGGTGAGCTCTGTTTTCTCAATACTTAGTGTAATCATCACTTCTGTTAGAAAGAGGAAGAAGGCCAATCCCCACAGGATCAGTGCAACAGCTCCTACAGATAAGTGAAGGTCAACAAATAGGTTCACGATAAATATCCCATTTGAGAGCAGGACACCGAAGAAAAATAAGAAATACGTAAAGAAGAAATAAAACAAATCAAAAATCATTCGTTTTCGTTTCAGCTTCATAAACTGTTTTAAAAATTTGAGTACAACATATTGATTGCCTCGTGCCCAGCGCGTTCTTTGCCGCCACCAGACCTTCCACGTCTCAGGCTCTTGTTCCCATGTAATCGCAGCCGGGAAAAATCGAATGACATAGCCAAGGTTATAGACACGAATCGTTAATTCGGTGTCCTCAGCCAACGCATGAACATCCCAGCCGCCAAGTTCTTCTAAAATGTGCCGGCGGATGGCGAAGTTGGTGCCTGGTATTGTCGCAATACCAAACCACTTCCATCTTCCGCCCTGCGCCATCCATTGGAAGCAGATGGTCTCAATATTAATAAATTTGGTCAGGAGATTTTTGGCTGCATTGATAACCCTAAATTTCCCGACAACAGCGCCTGCCTTCGGATCATTCAATAAACCAAGAACCAAATGATAGACGGCCTTTTGTTCAGGCATGTTATCTGCATCGTATACGCAGATGACTTCTCCTGTTGAAGCCTTTAAGCCTTCATTCAGTGCAGTGGATTTTCCCTTTCCTGCAAATGGCGGCTTCGTTTCAATCATATGGACATGATCATATTGCTCACTGAATGACTGCACGATGTCCCCTGTGCCATCAGAGGAATTGTCATTAATCACAATGATTTCAAGAAGATGTTTAGGATAGGATAGCTGGACCATTGCTTTTAGCGTTTGCCGGATGACAACTTCTTCATTATGAGCAGGAATTAGAATGCTGACAGTTGGCAGCTCTTTCCCTTGTTTCGTCCATTCAGGCAGCACTTTTTCGTAGGTCAGGTAGTGCTGAAAGCCGCCCTGCATGAGAAACATGTGGTATAGGAGCATGATCCAAATCAATATTAATGAAAGATAAAATAAGACATCAGCCACCTAATTTTCTCTCCTTAAAAATTCGTTTTTTCATTGTCAGCCTTAAATACAATGTGTAAAAAGCAAATGCCGCAATAAACAGCATCACCACGACGGTGAGAATTCGCAGCATATTTTCCATGCCGCTTCGTTTAACTGTTTTGGTTTCTGCTCTATTGGATTGTTCTACTTGAATATGTCCATTTCCTGATGTTTTGATTTGTACATGTGGTGTTTGGACTGTTTGTTTTGTTTTCTTTAAATCCAGCCATTCACTAGAAGGAATTGCATCCATCAGCGTCATCAGATTCTGCAATCCAGTTATTCCGGATTCCACATCATAGGACAGCCCGATTGCGGGTGATTGAAGATGCTGGATGGATTGAATCTTTTGCTCTGTTAAAATATTTGAACCTTCTTGGTCAGACGCTGGCTCTACTGATTGCTGAGGATATAAGGTCATGCCATGAAGCATAGCGGGCTTCGTCACGAGCGGCGGAGCACCGGCTGTTTTCCACGTATGGTCCGACAGCTGTACCTGTCCAAACAGACTGGACACATGCCTTGATATCACTTCATAGCCTTGTTGAGATATGGCATCATGCGGCACCTCGAATGCCAGTGGATAGAGACCTTGCTGCGCAAGAAGCTCAATGCCTTTTGTCAGTTTTTCTTCTGTGTAGATGATTTCTTGCTGCTTAATCGAATTCGTATAAGCATGGAAGTCTTTTTCATTCGAGAAATGACTTGCACTTTGCTTCTTCTCGGCTTTTTTTGGGTCATTTGACGTAATGGACTGATCATTCTTTGCATCCCAGAACTCAAAGTCCTGACCAGAATTCTCTGTTCGATACGTACGGCTAAATCCATGAAGAATAATGCTGGCTCCATCGCTTTGCAATTGTTTTAACACTTTTACGAGCTTCGGGCGGTCACTCAGTGTCACTTCATCGCCTGTTGTTCGATCCACCCAAACAGGGGTTACCGCTATCAGAAACGGGATATGCCGAGTGGATGCATATTGTCCAAGCTCAAGCAGCTTCTTTTCGTCAGTGACAGGACTAATGTTCCCAAGCCTTAAGTACTTTGTGGTCAGCTGATTAGAAGAAGGCAGTTTTTTTTCTAGCACTTCTGCAAGAAGCTCGCTGTGCTGCACGACATTTAAGATTCCAATATAGGCCGCACCTTCCTTTGTTTGAATCACAAATGGAAGATCAGCTTCATGCTTCTTCAATAGAAATTCCCTTTGCAAGTCTGCCCCTTGAACCGTTAACGCAATGATCCTTTTCTCTAGCTGACGGTAAGTGGGATCATCTGTATATTTGATTTGACTCGTGTGTTCTTGTTTATGAAAAGTAAGCTTGGAAAATGGGCGCAGCTGGTCCGCATTGTATCCAATGGCTATGATCTTCTGTGCGTCGTTCATTACACGAATGGTCTGTTTTGGTAAGGTTCTCTTTATTTCCCCTAGATAGATGACTTGCTGAAATTCGCTGATCTTCTTTTCAGCCAAATGTTCATCAGATACAATCGTCGTCTGTTTGGAAAAATGTCCGGCGAGTAGATCCAGCATATGCACTGCTGGAGTCGCTTCTCCCGATTCTGTTGAATAAACGATCAGGGTATCTGGCTTGGCAAGAGCGTCGGCTGAAGCCATGTATTGAAACGAAAGAATGAAAAAAAGAGCCATCATCAAACAGCATTTCATCAAAGAATTAAAGTTCATTCATCATCATCTCTTTTTCTAGTTCTTCTAAAAATTGCTCTGGCGTACGATAATCCGAACTGCTTGTTAAATGACAGACATGAAAAGTCAGGGTGACTTCACGACCGTTTAACAGCACATGCTTTTGCAATTTATCTTTTAGCTTCTCAAGGACGACAGAGACATTCTCTTCTGGTGTGTGAGTAAGCAGCAATCCTATTCGTTCTTCGGATAATCGAAATTTCTTATCAGTTTCTCTGACACTTTCGCGAATCTTGATACTTAATTGCTGAAATAGGTGCTGCATTTCTTTTTCTCCATATAACGATTTAAATTCCGCTGCATAATGGATATGAAGAAGGATAAAAACGAATGGCTGTTTGTAGCGTTCTGCCCGTTTCATTTCCTCGGATAATTCCAGCTTCATCCGATCTGCATTGTCAAATCCAGTTGTCGAGTCAATCGCCACAAATTGTTTCATCGCCTGCTTTTGTTGTTCTATGGTGTGACGCATCGTCTTGATTCGCTCATGCAAGCTTCCTGCTGAAATCGCGAAAAAGAGAAGAGCTGCGCCCCAAACCACCACATCCTGCAATGTTTGATTGGAAAAGAAGGGATTTGTGTGACCAAGCTCTGTAAAGAACATAGCACTTCCTATAAAGAACAGCATCAGCAAGGTAAATATTAATGCTGGTAAGATGCCAAATAAAATCCCGCATCCTAACACGACAAAAGTCAGTGTGATCATCAAAAAGCTCTCTGCATCATGTACACCAAGGTAGCCCATAAACAAAATAAGACCTGCAAATGTGAGGAGCAGAGAATAATATAAACGATACGTACTACTGAATAACCGATTCATTAAAAAGCTCCCTTTCTGCAATGAGGGGCAATAAGTTGTCAAATGAGTGTGTGTCTTTTTCGTTCATGTACCCTCCATAATAATCCTCGAGAGGATCTTGAATTTGTAATTCTTTCATGCGGTCATACACCTCTTTTGCGAATTCCGGTTCGTTTCGTTTAAGAGCATACAAGATGACCAGCGCATATACAGAAGGAGATTCATACGTCACTGATGGCTGCAATGTGCTCAGTTTATATCTACCGTACAGCTTTCCCTCTTTTTTAAAAGTCGTTTTAAGCCATTTCATGATCGCGGACGTATTCACCTTTGCACGATCGGCATGTAGAGCCGTATAGATTTGATCAATCATATTGATTTCTCGATCAAATGAATAGGCTTTTTTCTTTATGTCATAGGATTTAGGAAAGAATCCTTTTTTTCTCGGTGCTTGTTTTAGAATGGTCAATTGGTTACTCGTCATTTGTTTCGTGAATATTTTGAGGGATTCCAATTCTTTGATTGCTTTTGGGTCTAAATATGAGAGTGTGATTGTGTGTGAAGTTCGATTTGTTGATGCATCATAATAATCGGACAAGATGCCTCTATACATATTTTTGTCTTTTAACGCTTGTGCGATTTCTTTTGCTGTGGTTTGATACGCTGCATTCTTCCATAAACGATCTGCCTTTTGAAGTGCCGCCACTACCCGTAAATCATCAACTAGAGCATTAGCCTTACTTTTTTGATCAGATTCGATTTGCCAGCTGAGAAGATGATGGTCTAGTAAAAATTCATCTTGCAGGACACCAAATTGTTGGTCAAAAGAATTTTGGTCTTTTTTTCGAACAAGATAATCCATCCAAAGCCCAAGCGATTCAGATAAGTAGATATGCTGCTCTGCAAATGAAGTGCGAATCATGCCTTGATCTGTCATGAGGTGATGAGTAATAAAATATTCTCCAGGCAATACAGGCTGTGGTGATACTGGATCAGCTGATTCCTTCTGCTGCTTCCAGGTACATCCGCCTAGTAGAATGACAATGAGTAAAACAATACCTATGCGATGTATGGGTGTATCCATTCGTGTCCCCTTTCAACTCCCGTTCTCTTAGCATTCCAACGATTTATTATAGATTGTTTCTGTTTAAATTTAAATAAATATTTTATACCAAATTACGAGTCTTTTCGCATAGACATTCCCATTTTCAGAAAAACAATATGTCGATATGCTTGATTACATTGGAAAACCCATGCGTTTCCGCATGGGTTTTTATAATACTATTGATCTAATTTTAATTTCTTTAATTGCTCAGCCAGTGCGTTATTGATTGGTTCTTCCACTTTCTTTTGTTTCTTCATATATTTAGACACATCATGCTTACTGGCTCTCTTTTGATTGGATTGTGATTTGCGTTTTTCGAAAACAGACAGTTTTTCTCTATGGCCGCACACACAAGCGAAGATTTTGCCATCGCCTTCTCCGCGCAGCTCGAGCTTTTTATGGCAGTTCGGGCAGCGTGCGTTTGTTTTCTTCGCCACATTTTTACGGTGGCCGCATTCTCGGTCCTGGCACACGAGCATTATGCTATGTTTTCCATTCACTTTCAGCATAAGTTTTCCGCAGTCCGGACAATGGGTGCCAGTGACATTGTCATGCTTAAAGGTTTGGTTCGTCTGTTTGATTTCAGATACGGCTTGTTTTGCATAGGACTTCATTTCACTCATGAATTGAGAAGCCTTCAGCTGTCCTTTTGCGATTTTAGAGAGCTTTTGTTCCCACTCCGCTGTTAATGCTGGAGACTTTAAGTCTTCAGGCACTAAGGAGAGCAGCTGCTTCCCTTTCGATGTGATGAAAATATCTTTGCCCTTTTTCTCGATTAAGAAGCTGTTGAACAGTTTTTCAATGATATCGGCTCTTGTGGCTACTGTCCCTAGTCCGCCTGTTTCACCAAGGGTTTTCACTAAGTCCTTTTCCTGATTCTGCATAAATGCCGCAGGGTTCTCCATAGCAGATAGCAGGGTGGCTTCATTAAAACGGGCAGGAGGTTTCGTTTCTCCTTTTGTTTCTTTCAGCTGGCGCACTTCAAGTGATTGCCCTTCGGAAAGTACCGGCAGATGCTGATCTGCTTCGGCTGATTCCTCGTCTTCATAGGATTCATCATACACGGCTTTCCAGCCGGCTGATTGCACAGTTTTTCCTTTTGCTGTGAACGTTTCACTGCCTATTTTGGCGATCACCGTTGTTTCCTCGTATTCAAAAGGATTCATGAGTACAGCAAGGAATCGTTTGGCAATAAGATCATACAATTTACGCTCTTTATCACTTAATGCACCAGGATACAGCTCTTCCTCGGTTGGAATGATCGCATGGTGATCTGACACTTTTGCATCGTTGACGAAGCCTTTGTGCGCTTTCACGCCTGATTGTAAAATGCGGTTCACATGCTGTGCGTACGGTCTGACGTTCATTCCTTTTAAACGATCTTTTAATGTAGGAACGATATCCGCTGAAATAAATCGTGAATCTGTACGCGGATATGTCACAAGCTTATGCTGCTCATACAACCGTTGAAGTGTAGACAAGGTTTCTTTCGCCGAGAAGCCGTAGCGTTTATGCGCATCACGCTGCAATTCAGTGAGGTCGTACAGCCCTGGAGCAAAAGCTTTTTTCGCTGTTTTTTTCAATGCATCGATCACTGCTGGTTTTCCTTTGCAGCCTGCCAAACGCTCTTTTATGACATTCTCTTGGAATGTGCGGTTTTGCTTTGTTTTGGCATCCTGCCACGTCAAGGTGAGTCCATCTACTTGTGCAGTCATTCCATAAAACGGCTTCGGCTGGAATTGCTGAATGTCTTCTTCTCGTTTGGCGATCATGGCAATCGTTGGTGTTTGTACCCGTCCGCAGGAAAGCTGTGCATTGAATTTGGTCGTCAGCGCCCTTGTTGCGTTGATCCCTACAATCCAGTCTGCCTCTGCACGTGCAACCGCTGAGCGATACAGATTATCATATTCTCTGCCGTCTTTTAGTCGTTTGAAGCCTTCTTGAATGGCTTTGTCCGTAACAGATGAGATCCATAGTCGTTTTAGGGGCTTTTTCACATGTGCTTTTTCAAGAATCCATCTTGCGACAAGCTCCCCTTCACGTCCAGCATCTGTTGCGATGACAATGTCTTTTACATCTTTTCTTGCAAGCTGTGCTTTTACTGCTTGAAATTGTTTACCTGTCTTTTTCATGACGACAAGCTTTAGCGGCTCTGGAATGATCGGCAAATCCTCTAAACGCCAGGATTGAAATTCTTTTCCGTAGCCTTCTGGATCAGCCAGTGTAACCAAATGGCCAAGGGCCCACGTTACAATGTATTGATCTCCTTCTAAAAAACCATTTCCTTTTTTATGACACTTCAGTACACGTGCTAAGTCACGTCCTACTGAAGGTTTCTCTGCTAATACAACTGTTTTTGACACTAGATTTCACATCTCTTTCTTCTATCCATCCTTTTATTATAGCAGACGTGGAGATGTGGTTCTAATGACTAAAAAATTCAATGATCTTCTAGAAAATAAATTCAGATAATGTTATATTTAATTAAATTATTTTACAAATTAGGAGTAATTTATGAAAATATTTAATGATTACATACACAACGTATCTTTTTTTGATCTCTGCTGGGCATCTCTTCTCTATTTTATTACTACTCTAATATTATTTTCTGAAAATGAATATTTATTACTTATCTCTATACTATTAATCCCTTTTACATGGATATTAAAAATAGTTAGTATAATTAATTCATTCAAGAATTTCAAAAATATAGACATTAGTGAACCAGGGTTTAAATCAGATCGTGTAGCTAGAGGGAAAACCTATATATATATTTCTGTATTAACTTTGATTTTAGGATTTATAACATTTAAATATCTTGGTTATAATTATTTTAGCAATTTTCATACGATTTCTTTCTTCTGCTTTATTATCTGTTTGTTTTTTAGTGGGCTTGCAATAATTAAAAATAGTTATATTTTCAGATTTTGTTGTATTATTAGTGTTACATTTTTAGGATTATTCACATTGCTTTTAGTTGTTGTATCTTTGTTCTCTTTGTTCTCTTTACTTTTAAGTTTTTTACCCTTAGAAGCTAGTAATAGTAATCAAAAATTTTTTACAGAACTTTATAATTTATTTTCGCCAAAAACTTTAATTATTCTTTCCTATGTAGTTGAAAACCACACATACGAGTTTATAACACTATCTATCTACTCAACTGTATTTTTATGCATAACTGTACTTATCCATCCAGCATATCAACTTGAGCAATTAAGTACAGCTTTTAAAATAAGCAATATCACTTTAACCTTAAGCTCTTTAGCAATCTTTTTCTTTGTAAGTATAAGTTTTACACCAATTTCTTTATTAAACGAACTTAAAAATTTGGAATACTACAAGGATACTGATATCGCAGTGATTCAGAATAATTTCTCTAACTTTAAAACATATTTAAGTAATTTTTCCAAAGCGAATATTATAAGTGTTGGTACAATTTTTTTTGCACCATATGTAGTGGGAATTTTAATTACATCTTTTTTACTTGATCTCAGGTTAAAGCAAACAAAAAAAGTTTCTGCAAATATCTTAGAAAAATCCATGGTATTAGATCTTTCTTATAAAAATGAGCACTTTATGACGAAAAAATACTTTTACTACAATGGCGATAAAAACCTATGGAAAATGCATAATGATTTAAACACTTTAAAAAGGAACAATCTGAATAAATCCAGCACAAAAAAAGACATTTTTTAAAAATAACATGAACATATTTTGAATTTTTCGTAGATTTCAGCATGTCCAGACGATCTTTCGTTTATATTAGAAGATGAGAAACTAGCTTTTATACAGGAGGATTTGTATATGCATACAAGTATTAGCCGTCTTCGACAGGCGGGTTTTATTGAGGGTATGTCTCTTTTAACCCTTCTTTTAATTGCCATGCCTCTAAAATATTTTGCGGATATTCCGATGGCAGTCACTATTGTAGGCTCTCTTCATGGCGCATTGTTTGTCATCTATATGCTCATTTTGGCATATGTGACTTTTAAAGTTCGCTGGCATTTGAAATGGTCCATCGCCGGCTTTTTTGCGGCTTTCATTCCTTTCGGTAACTTCGCCTACGATAAGGTGCTTCGCCAGTATGATACAAAAGCTTAATCAAAAAGGGCTAAAACGAAATTCGTTTTAGCCCTTTTTCTCCTTTTCAGCGTGATAGAAACCTTTGCAGACCTAGGAAGGACGAGTACTGAAGCGGAGCGAATTTGACATTCGCAAGCACCAGCACGCAGGACTGAAACCGAATGCGAGGGTTTATCTACACGCTAAAGTATTTTTTAAATTGATGCATATTTCACAATGGCTGCTTGACGTGTCATTTCGTGATATGCCACCCACAATTCATCACCTGGCAGTACGCTAGTGATTGGATCGATTGGCTGTTTCACTTCATACATCACGCCATCTCTCTCAATCTGAATGGTCGCTAACGGCTGGTTGCCGATGACACCAGAAAATGCGACATGGGTCACTTTTGCACTTCCTTGTTTCTCTTGCATAAGACTGATTTCTTTATCCAGCTCTTCTTGTTTTGTCTGCATCGTGATTTGAGTTCCTGGCGCAACCTCCATATGGTCAGGGATGAATTGACTGACCGTTTTAGTAATGGACTGATCTCCGCTAGAAACCATCACATCCAGCATAATAGGTTTCTGATTATGAATCGTGACTGGATACTGCTTCACCCGCTGGATCGTTCCTGTTAACGTCACATCTTTCCCCGATCGATTCCGCACTTCATGGCCATAGGCTGCCATTTTGAGCTGGCCGTTGATGTCGACAAGATCGGCTTTTTCTCCTGTTGTAAATTCAAAACCAGCGGCTTGAATCATTGGAATGATATACGTTTTCTGATCCAATTCAAATGTGAGTGATAAGACAGTGCCTCGTCCTACTGTTCCATATGATTCTATATTTCTTAAAACAGCGCCTTTGATGAACTTTGGCTGACTTGGCTGTGAGAAGTCACCTTCTTTTAAGAGCATTGCCTTTTTCTTCTTCGGATCATAGTGAATGACAATACGCTGGCCTGGCTGCGGTATCTGGGTGTAGGATACAACCGTTTTAACCGTCTTCTCGATATTTTGCCCATCATATTGAAATTGCAGCTGCATTTTGATAATCGGCTGTTCGTTGAGGTAGGTGCCTGTTTCTTTGACAGATACAATATTGGCTTCTAATGTGACACTGTCTTTGATTTTGTTGTTTCTTACCAATCTCAAAATCGGCGGCAGGAAGATGGCTAGTACAAATAACAGCAATGGAATAAACAGCCATATTGCCCAGTTGAGAATGAGCGGTCCGCCTTTCATGACATATTGCATAAAGGTGTCAAATGATGTTTGGTGAGCAGGGCTTGCGTTTTCGATTGAGATGACTTTTTGCAAAGGAAATTCCTTTAGCTGTTTGCTTTTCGTCTCAAATGCACCCGTTAATTGATTTTCGAATGAATAATAGATCCAATCACTATTCACATTTTTATGAAAAAATAGTCCTTCTCTGTTTAAAATTTCATATGAAAACGACTGAAAAAGCTTGCTGACAGACGTCGTCTTATTCGTGCGGTGGTTGTAAATATAACCAGTCAGCTTGCCTTTTGCTTCGTCCTTTGCTGTAGAGCCTACAAGAAGAACTTCTTCTTCATTAAGCTGGTAGATAAAGGTTTGATAAATCGGTTTTGGTGTTGGGACGACTTCACCAAGCCCTCCATCTGCATTCACTTTCCTTGGTCTTTTTGGATAGTTAGATTCGACAGCGACGGCAAAGTTTTGGGATGTTCCGATTGTTTTTGCTAGCTGCTTCTCCACTTTATCTTTAATGAGGCTAAACGGTTCAGCGTTTTTGGAGACATAGACCCCAAGCTGATGCTTATCGTTTGAGACTCCGCTGACATATGCTTTCTGGTCATTTTTTAAAGTCAATTCAAATATAGGTATAGGCGTCTGGCCTCTAAAGGAGTTCATGACGGCATCGATGGAAACGGGTCTTGCTGGCAGCTTCAGTTTGTTGAGATTGTGCACATGAAAAAACTGACCATTCTTTAGCTCACCTAGGACTGTAGCGGCACCTTCCATTTCTCCTGTAAATACGAGCCGTCCATTCCATTGGTATGTATTCGTTTTTAAAAATGAGGGAATCTGCAAGTTTTGTTTAATGAGCTCTTTCTTTTCTCCGCTAGGCGTTAGTTTCTCGATCAAAAGCTGCCCCTCTTTATTTTTTAAAGCAAGTAAGAGATTTTTACCTTGAATGGATGGCACCATTTCATTAAACGTATCGCTTTCCGTGGACCATTCACTGATTATTTTTCCTGATTGAGGATCATACATTACAAAATGGAGTTGCTGGTCTTTTGATACAGCACTCACCACTCGTTTCCCTTCATCAAATGTAAATATTCGTCTGACGTCATATTGCGTCGCTTTCCCTGCTGACAAATCATCTTGGTAGTGGTTCCACACCAAGAAACTAAGAATGATTGCTGGAATAAAGAAGACAATATACCTGAGGAAAATCACTGGTATTCTTTTCACTTGATCGCTTCCTTTCATGAGGTTCCTTTCACTTATACGTCAGTACAGCGAAAATGTTTCATGCTAGAAGAATACCATCAAAGCCCCTAAAATCCATATTTTACAAACTTTGTTGTTTACGATAAAATCCAATCAGATTCAAAAAAGGAGTTATCTCATTGGATAAGCTATCATCAATCATTCTAGCAGCTTGGCTGCGTGTCCCTCGCTGGTTCAAGCAATGGGTACTCGTATCCATTTCCATTTTCTTTTTTTATATGTGTTTTGTAAAGGGGCTGACTAGCTGGCACACCTTGCCGCCTGTCACTTTGCTCTCATGTGTGATTGGTTCCTTTATCATTTGGCTGATGTGGCTTAAGGGACAAAAAAATAAGTGAAAAGAGGACAATGATGAAAAAATCGATTCTATATTTTGTGATCTCTTTTGTTCTGCAATTCGTTTGGTTTGGTCTTGTGCACCCAAATAGAGGCGTGACCCTGCTGGATATGTTCATGTTTTCTATTTTGTTTGCGGTTATGTTCTTTTTTATTGAGCGAATTTGGCAGTATCAGAAGAAAGGACAAAGTAAATGAAACTCATCTTATTCACTCTGATGACCTGTGCATTTATCGGCCTGCTGTTAGTGTCCAACCCTTTTGGAGCGGACGCTATGCGAATGGTTGCGACCTTTGTTTTTCCTTTTCTTGTGCTCATTGGTTTCGGGGTTCTATTGTTTGACCTAATGAAAAAGGCTGCCAAATAGATGACAGCCTGTTCCTTACTCTTTTCATGCAAATAAATAATCAATGTTTAATCTCCGTTACGGAGTGTATGAATTAAGATTCGATCATATCAGTGTGTCATATGTGTTCCGAGTGAACCTACGTTTGAAAGTAAACGCCATGGAAGTTCTGGATAACAAGACAACGAAAGCCCTACCTCTCATTCGTCCTTACGGCTCCGAAGCCGTGCCAGTGTGAATTGTAAATCAAAACGTCTTTTTTCCATTCTTCCGCTTTTATAGGGGGCGGGTGCAGAAGGAAAAGAATAAGTTTGTTCGCTTTGACAGCGTCTCGTTCTTATCAAGTAGAAGCTCTATTGCTTCTCATTATGTCATAGAAAAAAGAAAGTTTACTTTCTTTATTTATTTGCTTATTTCAACACTAATATAAAACTATAACACATTCCCCCTGCTTACGCAAGTGTTAAAGTGATAATTCTGCTGGTGTACGGCTTCCTTCATTCATATAACGAATGGAGGTTGGCTCAATCTTCAGAATCACTAAATTCGGATCCTCTTTTCCTTTAAACCATTTCTCCATCTCATCAGACCAAAGACGGTCGATCAGTTCCCGATCATCGGTTAATGTTGCGGTACCTGCAATTTCTGCATAAGTATCACCGAATCCTTCGCCTGAATATCCAATAAGAATATGAACATTCGGATTTTTTTCAATTTCATCTGCTTTATGTGTTTCTTTACTCGTTGGTGTATATAACGTCAGACCTTCATGGAAAAACGTCATGTAGCGAGTATGCGGCTTATCCTGTTCAACAGTCGCTAGTGTCCCGACCTTTTGTTCATCTAATAGGTTTAATACCTTCTGTTTTAATTCTTCTTGAGACATATCGTTTCACTCCTTCAAAATTTCATCCGTATACGTAGGTTTCCACGACAGCCCATTCATTAAACAAAGAAATGTGTTTTTCATAAAAAGAGACCTTCTGGCTGATGCTATAGAAAACAGGTTCAATGAAGGGAGAAATTGAACATGCATCATGAAACGATGTTCCATTTGAGTTCACTTGTCATTGCGGCAGTTGTTGTAGGCATTATCGTATGGTCTGTCATATCTGTGCAGAAAAATCGCAAGAAATACTAAAAACACCGCCCAATCAAAGCTGGGCGGTGCCGCGGTAGATCATGTATTCATAAAGGAACCGCCGTTGACATGAAGTGTTTGTCCTGTCATATAAGACGATTCATCAGAAGCCAGCAGGACAAAGCAGCCGACATGCTCAACAGGCTGTCCTGGTCTTCCCATTGGGGTTTCTGCCCCGAAGCTTTCCACACTGTCTTCATCAAATGTAGATGGAATGAGCGGCGTCCAAATTGGACCTGGCGCTACACCGTTCACCCGAATCCCATCTTTCACAAGCGATTGTGCCATAGAACGCGTAAAGCCGTTAATGGCTCCTTTTGTCGCCGTATAATCAATCAGCACTGGGTTTCCTCGATATGGGTTAATTGATGTTGTATTAATGATGGAGCTTCCCGGTTTTAAATAATCCAGTGCCTTTTTCGTAAAATAGAAATAGGAATAGAAGTTGGTTCTAAAGGTTTGGTGAAGCTGTTCACTCGAAATATCTTGAATACGTTCTTGCGGATGCTGTTCAGCCGCATTATTTACTAAAATGTCTAATTGACCAAAGGCTTCAACTGTTTTTTCTACTGCTTTCTCACAAAAGGCTTCGTCACCGACATCTCCTGCAATCGTTAAGCATTTAACGCCTTCCTGTTCTACACGTTTTTGCGTATCCTCTGCATCCTCATGTTCATTTAAGTACACAATGGCAACATGTGCACCTTCCTTTGCATAGGCAACAGATACTGCCCGTCCAATTCCACTATCTCCACCTGTAATCAGTGCCACTTTTCCTTTTAGCTTGCCAGAACCTTGATATGATTCATCCTCAAAGATCGGCGCTGGATTCATTTCTCTTTCACTGCCTGGCTGCTGATCCTGCGTTTGGCGCGGAATGCCATTTGTTAAATATTCACGTAAATCCATGTGTAAGCTCCTCCTTGATTTGTTGATGTATCCTTTCATTACCACCTCATTTTTCCACTCAAACATCATGAAGCTGTACAGATGTGTTCCCGAAAATCAGCATGTTTGAAGAGGGGAAAAATCGGTTACATGATCATCAAAAAGGAGCGTTCTCACATGCTGTCTATTTCGAAAACCTTTAGCAGACCAAAAGGCTGGCTCGGAAGCATTGCTGGACTCATTATGGCAAATGAAAATAAAGCATTGAATCAGTGGGCCATCCGCCACTTAGATTTGACAGATGGTGAAAACATTTTAGAAATTGGCTATGGACCTGGCTACAGCATTAAACATATGCTCAAGCATTATGAAGATCTTCACATTGATGGGCTTGATGCTTCTTCCACCATGCAGGAGCAAGCACAGTCACGCGTCAGCAAACGGGCAAAAGACAAACAAGTTCGGCTGTATGTCGGAAAAATCGAGAAAACACGTCTTCCCGGAGAGCAGTATGACAAAGTGCTGTCTGTTAACAATTTTACGATTTGGGATGATCCAAAAACGGGATTACTCAATCTTTATCACACCTTGAAACCAGGCGGAACACTCGTTATTGTGATGCAGCCAAGAGAAAAAGGAGCTGACGCCAAGCGGACAAAAGAGATGGGTGAAAACATATTAAACGACTTGCAGTTTGCCGGGTTTGACCAATTTTCTATTGAGTATGAACAAATTCGTCCTACCCTTGCTGTCTGTGTCACAGCAAAAAAGCCGAGAAGCGAATAAGCTCTCGGCCTTTTTCTTACCACTTTGCCTCTTTGACAAATTGATAGAAAAGCTGATGTAATTTCTGTTCAATGTCTTCCTTTGTCCCCTGTCCATAAAGCGCCATGCTTTCTTCACTTTCAATGATGGATGAACTGATTAGACTAAACATTTCTGATCCTTCCTTGCCAAGCTCTTGCGGCGCAAGCATCATGAGCATTCGTGACATCTGCTGCTGCCCGCCATCCATGCTTTTAACCTCGTATGCCTGATCAAGATCATAAATATGGAAGATTGGTTCCTTGATGAATGTATGCTTTAAATGATAAAGAGCAAACTCAGTGCCAGGTATGCCTAAGCCGCCTTGCTGTTCACGTTCCAGAAGGCCGCCCGCCACATCATCCGCATGTATGATAAACCCTTCCTCTTCAAGCTGACGAAGCAGCTGCCTGATGGTTTCATCATGCTGCGGCATCGTCTTTCTTTTTTCGATGGTAAAATGGGACAGGATGCTGCGAATCACAAACATATAATTCGTCACCTGCTCTGCAACCGCCATCATATCAATGGTTTCTTGCACCAATTCTTTGGGAGATTCTTTTGTTCTTTTTTTCTCGATGATATAAGGAATCTTCCGTTTAATATGAGCCTTCACACGCATGGCATCATCCTCGTTTAAAAGGGGGCTGACCATGATGTAATCGATATGCTCATAGGGAATCGGAACGGTCGAGACAATCATGTCATAGCTCGATGCATCGATTTCCTTTAGCTCCATCAAGGAGGATAGATCGAATTTGGCGATCTCCGGCAATTCTTTTTTCAACCGAGAGGCGAGCATTTTCGAGGAACCGATGCCGCTTGAGCACACAACCAGCGCATGAATTTTTGTTTCTTCTTTTTTGATTTCAAGCACTGAGCCAAAGTGAAGCACAATAAAGGCGATTTCATCCTCTGGAAATTCAATCTCAGGAAAGAAACGCTCGACTCCCTCTTCTATCGCCATAAACAGCAAAAAGTAGTCTTTTTTTATTTGTTGTGTGAGCGGATTATAGATTCTCATCTTTTCCTTTAGACGGTTCATGGCAGGCTCAAGATGAGACACGAGCCCCTCATACAATGAATCATTTTCATTGAGATGATAGCCGGTTTTATTTGAAATAAAATCAATGAGCTTTTTCGTTCTCAGCGCTATATCCAGCTCAATTTCATCAATACGGTATTCTGCCCCAAAGCTGCGATTTGCACTGCGAAGATGGATGGTCATATATCCGACCTCCGCTTCAGGAATCTCCACATTAAACATGCGTTCAAGCGCCCTTGCCATTCGAAGTGATGATTCAAATTCCTTCGTCCGCTTTAATTCCAGCAGCTCTTCCTCTTCCATTCGAATGGTTTCCCCAAGCTGAATACGTTCGATAGCATAGGTTAAGTGAACAACAAGTGCAATATAGGCACTATCAGATAATGAGAGTGACAGTCGATCTTTCAAATGAAAGAGCAGCCTTTCTACCTTTAGCAGCTGTCCTCTGCTGACAACGCCAAACACCTTTTCCGTTGCTTTCGTTCGATGTTTGATATTCATTTCAATCGTTTCTAAAAATAATTGAATATCGAGCCGGTCAACAATGAGATTGCCGACAATTTTTCGTTTTGCTTCCTCCGGCCCTTTTAATTCAATGCCGTACCCGCGCTTGCGGATAAGCTGCAAACCGTATGGAGCAATCCACTCCGTTAGTTCATCTAAATCATAGCTGATCGTCGCATTTGTGACCTGCAAGTCAGCTGCGAGTGTGTATAATTTCACCGGTTCCTTCGCTTCAAGCAGCGCACATAGAATTAAGAGCTTTCGTTCATCTGAGCTATATTCGATTTGATCCTCATTTGACATATGAGCAAGAAGCCGCTGTTTATCCTCCTGTTCGCCGACTGCCTTCAAGCCTTTCCCCGGCTGTTTATCTAACGAAAGATGATAATCTTTCAATATTGGTTTAATGGATTTTAGTTCTCTATGGATCGTTCTAGTACTTACCTGAACAGAATCGGCTATCTCACGAATGGTGACATAACGATTTTGCTGAATGATGTATTTAATGACTTTCTGTTCTCGTGCCGTTATGTACATGAAATGCCTCCTTCTGCATAAATAGGTCTATTGTCACACCTTAATATAAAACGCTTTCAACAAGCGATGCAATCTTAAGTTGATCTGACTTTGGCACAGCGGCTATGACAAAATTAAAAACAAGGGATCATCAGACACTTCTCCAAAATGACGGTCCATAATCCTTTTGATGAAATTGAACCTTTTGTTCTTGAAAAGGCAGTGAACCTCCGGCTTTTAAAGAATAAGTCGGATTGTATACGGGAGAGCCAAAGCAATAATCGATTGTGCCTTCTTCTGGACGGAACATGACGGTTCGCATCGTTCCAAACAGCTCCTCATAATTGTGCACAGCCAGACCATCAGGATATTCTGTCTGGAACAGTTTCACAAGAGAATCACTTGATCGTTGCTCTTTTAAAGCTTCCATTAACATATCGTATCTGACAACAGAATGATGTTTGGTCATCCCTTTTGCTGTTTGATCAGCTACCGGATGATTCGTTGCAGCAATATAACCTCTCTCCGGTATCCTCACCCTTTTTTGACCATCAATGATTTCAATCACAGCCGCCTTTCCTTTTCGATCGGCAAGCATGATAAGAACATTTGAGGCAACGGGCATTTCCTCGATAGAGCGAATGGCTTCCTCGACCGTTGGACAGGATTCTAGAACAGAGCGAATCACATGATACACCTGCAAACCGGCGACGGCTGGAGGCTTTAAACCGGGTTCATTGCCAACCGGCGGACCGCAAGCAGAGAAAGTCACAGCAAGACCATGCTCATTCATTCCATCAGATCTGCCAAACAAGAGCAGTGACGAGCCTGTATGACATACCGATTCTTTTACATGTGTCGTCACAAGACGCATATCATCAAAAATCGGGGAGAAATCATAGTTACGCAGCATGACCGTTTGTTGACCGGCCGCCATATTCCCCTGCCTCACACAGTGGGAACAGCCTGGCTGAAGATGAGATGAATAGAAAAAGGTCAAATAACGCTCATCTAATTGCAGTTCATCACAAAATCCAGTAATCTCTTCATCTAATTGAGGAAGAAAGGGACGGATCAACTGCTTCGTTTCTTTCACAGCCTGTTGTGTTACCGGTTCTGTTCGAATATATTGTGTCTTTAGCAACGGGTTCTCCTTAAGCCAGACAGCCTGCTGTTTTCCTACTTCATAAGCCGTTCCTGACATCTTTTGAAAAAACGCACTGATTTCCTCCATGCCTGCACACCTCTTTCGCCTTCGTTTCTTTTATCATATCGAAACCGTCATATATTGAAAAGGATGAAAAAAACTGCAATCCCACCGGATTACAGCTGTTTACAGTATGCCTTAAACAATGCTTCTGCCATCGCTTCATACCCCTTAGGATTCGGGTGAAATTGATCAATCGATAAGTAGGCTCTTTCATGTCCTTCAAACGCCCGGTACACATCCACAACTTCTACATGTGGATTCGCAGCAAGCAAACGAAGCTGTTGATTATATTGCTGAAGCCACCGACCGGCTATTGGTATTTGCGGAAATGGATTATATAAATTCATGAAATACACGTAGTAGGGCTGATGCTGCCCTCTTTTGATCTGAGCGATTTCTTGAATCATCTTGCTAAAATTCGCCTGACAATGTATGACTGCTTGCAGCAGTTTCTTTTCATCTTCACCTTCTTCATACTGCTGAACAGCTTGAACAAGGTCATTCCCACAGCCTGTGATGGTGATGATGTCAGCTGCCGCAATCGAACGTCTCACCTCTGACCGTTTGAAGAGCTGTAAAATCTGCTCAGTCGTTAACCCTGATTTTGCAAATACGGACAGCTCAACTGGTGCATGCGTCTTTTTTTCAAGCATCCACCAAAACCGCTGAACAAATCCTCCGCCAAATAAACGTGCCCCCACCCCAACTGTTAAGGAATCTCCAATCGCAACATAGGATCGTCCCACTCTTATCCCTCACTCTCTCCTGCCTTCTCTTATATATACGAAACCGGAGAACAGATGCTTGTAGCAGATGACTTAGAGGCATCCATCTTTTTTTGAGATGCAGCGCCTTTACAAACTCTTTACTTGCGATATCGATCAATTTTTTGTTCAATAAGAGTAGGCTTTTTGCGCTGAAAACTGCGTGTTTACGCGTTCTAGAAAAATTTACAAACTTTTTATCTTGATTTCGAGACTTTTTACCTTGACTTCAAACTACATAGTGATTACAATGAAAATATCAGTTTTCATGTAACTGTGCTTGTTACATCTTTTTCATAGCATTCCAATATGATTAAAGATGCCACATATTCAGTGTACCTTTGGGATACGCTAAAAAAATAACCGAAACAGAAAGGATTGAATGAACATGGCAAAAGTTTTATACATCACTGCACATCCGCATGATGAAACAGTTTCTTACAGTATGGCTACTGCTAAGGCATTTATCGAATCTTATAAGGAAGCAAATCCAAGTGACGAGGTTGTACATATCGATTTGTACAAAGAAAACATCCCTCACATTGATGCAGATGTATTCGCTGGCTGGGGCAAACTTCAATCTGGCGCTGGTTTCGATACACTTTCAGCTGAAGAGCAAGCGAAAGTTGCTCGCCTAAACGAATTAAGTGATCAATTCGTTTCTGCTGACAAATATGTATTTGTTTCACCACTTTGGAACTTCTCATTCCCACCAGTTCTTAAAGCATACATCGACTCTGTTGCTGTAGCTGGTAAAACATTCAAATACACTGAGCAAGGTCCTGTTGGATTATTAACAGACAAAAAAGCTCTTCACATCCAAGCACGTGGCGGATACTACTCTGAAGGTCCTGCTGCTGAACTTGAAGCAGGTCACCGTTACCTTGGTACAATCGCTAACTTCTTCGGAATTCCTTCTTTCGAAGGTCTTATCGTTGAAGGCCACAATGCTGAGCCTGCGAAAGCAGAGCAAATTAAAGCAGATGCAATCGAACGTGCGAAAGCTTTAGGAAAAACTTTCTAATCAACTGCATGCAAAAAGCCAATGATCTTGACGGTCATTGGCTTTTTATTTGTTCAGAAAAGCCTAATTCTCTCGAAATATCACTGGCGGCTTTTTTCACCTGTTTAATTAAGTAAGGTAAGCGTTCTTTTTGATATCCCGCTTCAAATCCTGCAATGCTAATACCTGCTGCCACTTCCCCCAGATGATTGAAAATAGGAGCTCCAATCGCAGCTGTATAGTTTTCAAGCTCAGAATAGCTTAGCGTATATCCCCTCGCATTTGATTCTTCCAGCATGTTTCTTAGAACCTCTTTATCTGTAATAGTCCCAATTCCGATCTTCCCCAGCTCAATTGAGTCAATATAGGCAAGTCTTTCGCTCTCTGGCAAAAAGGAAAGAATACTTCTCGCACAGGCACCTGCATATAGGGGGGAGCGTCTACCGACGGCGGTGTAGAGACGAACAGGCTGCGTACCTTCTATCTTTTCCACATAAATGGCTTCGTCACCTTCACGAACAATGAGCTGTACAGCTTCTCCCACTTCATCACGTAAGCTTTCCATAAATGGTCTCGCAATCCTCCGAATATCAAGGCGGTCCGCCACAAGCTGACCATATTCAAGGAACATCAAGCCTAATCGATAAGCACCTGTTTCTTGCTTTTCTAACAGCCCCATATCGGCTAAAGAGGTCGCCATGCGATGGACAGATGTTTTCGGCATACCGGAAAGCTCGATCATTTCATTTAATGTTAATTGATCGTGAGCGATAAACAGCCGCAAAATCTCCATTGATTTCACAACCGTTTTATTTGTGTTTTGCATCTTCTTCACCTTTTCTAAACGAGAATGCTTCCAGCTTGATTCTTGCGGCCAGCTCCCTCAGTTCTGCTTCTTGCTTAAATAACGCCTGCTCTGCATCCCGATGATCTATTTGTTCAAAATACAGCTTTGCCCCAGGCATCGCCTGTGCAATAAGCGGCAAATCAACAGTCGCTACTTCTCCTATACGCGGGTATCCGCCTGTCGTCTGCCGATCTGCCAGCAGAATAATCGGCTGGCCATCGGGTGGAATTTGAATAGATCCAAAGGCGACAGCTTCTGAGATCAATTCCAGCTTTTCTTTTAAATGAACCGGCTCTCCCTTTAGCCGGCAGCCCATGCGATCTGATTGGGGTGTGACCTGATAAGGCTGCTCAAAAAACGCGGTTTGAGATGTTTCTTGAAAATGAGAAAGATGCCTGCCTGCCAGCACACGAATCACTGGTGATTTCCGCAGCGGTAAAAAATGATCATGACTCACTGTCCAATCGGGTGCGCTGTATCCCGCCTGTTTCACTTTATTTTTCAGCCTATCAAACAAATGATCCGCTACGATAGACGGCTCTCCAACAGGCAGAACGTCGCCTTTTTCAAGCGATCGTCCTTTCAGTCCACCGATCCCTGCTCTGACATAGGTGCTTTTGCTCTGCATGACTGGTTCCACATCAAATCCACCTGCCACAGCAAGATAAACGCGGCAGCCTCTCTTACAAAGACCAAAAGTGATCGTGCTTCCTGATCGAACAAAGAGCGGCTTCCATAATGGTGCCCGCTCTCCATCAATATCAATCTCAACATCAGCACCAGTGAATGCAATGAGCTGATCCCTCTCACATGTGAGCACAGGCCCCGGCCCCATCAACGTCACTTCCAGCACTGCTTCATTTTCTTGGTTGCCGGTGAGAATGTTGGCAATTCTAAGTGAGAGCGGGTCCATGCCGCCGCTCGTTAAGACGCCATACTTTTGATAGCCTTGCCGCCCTTTATCTTGAATGGTTGTGTAGATTCCTGGCTTGATGACATGAATACTCAACGTTCTGCCTCCTTCATGCTGAAAAATTCCTTTTCAGACATTTGGACAAATCTGACCTCGTCCCCTGCTTTCAATAGACTCGGAATTTCCTCGTCTGGGCGAAAAAGCGGCAGCGGGGTTTGTCCAATGAGCTGCCAGCCCCCGGGTGTGGAAATTGGATAAACGCCTGTCTGCTTTCCTGCAATACCAACAGAGCCTTTTGGAATGGACATCCTTGGTGTTTCTCTGCGTGGTGCTGCGATCTTTTCAGACAGCCCGCCTAAAAACGGAAACCCTGGGGCAAATCCAATCATATAGACAAGGTACGTGCCGGCAGTGTGAATACGCACGACTTCTTCTGGCGTTAAACCATTGATACGGGCAACCTCTTCTAAATCAGGGCCCAGCGCTCCCCCGTAACAGACTGGAATGTCAACGATGCGGCGCTTTACCTGAACTCCCTCCTGCCATTTGTCTTCAAGAAGTTGTTCAATATAGCCTTTGACCCATTCATACGGAGACAGGTCATGTTGTTGAAGTCGGGCCGATTGATGAACAGTATAAGGCTCGTAAAAAACAGTCACGTTTGTAAAGGCTTGAACCGCTTCTACATATCCTTCAAATGGGTGCTGTTCAATACATGCAAACAGCTGCTCAACACGTGCATGAATCTCCTCACGTATGTCAGCTCCAGCTTGGATGACGATCGCTGCATCTCCCAACGGGTGGTAGGTGATGGAATCTTTTATCGTTAAAAAAGCCACTTGAGGACACCTCTCTTTCTACAGTACACCTAGCTTTTGATCTCTTCGATCTGTGATGAACATATGCCCGGGTGCATGAGTGATCGCAATGTCGGGTTTTGTATGCATGACAATGACTTGCGGCGTCACACCACATGCCCAAAACACCGGGACTTCTCCTTCTTTGATCACAGATGGTTCTCCAAAATCAGGCTGATTCACATCGGAAATGCCAATCACCGCTGGGTCCCCTATATGAATTGGACCGCCATGGACTGATGGAAATCGAGACGTCACTTGAACACTTCTTGTGACTTGATGCGCCGGAATGGGTCTCATGCTGACCACCATCGGGCCATGAAAGACTCCTGCTTTTTCACAAGCTATATTCGTTTGATACATGGGTACGTTATGACCGTCTTCAATATGGCGGACAGGAATGTCATTCAGCATAAGCGCGTGCTCAAACGTAAAACTGCATCCAATGAGAAAGGCAACCATATCATCCTCCCAATAAGCAGTGATATCTGTCACCTCTTCTTCAAGAATCCCTTTTCGGTAAATACGGTACTTAGGAAAGTCCGTACGAATATCCGCTTGAGGCGCCGACCGTCTTGGTACTGGATCACCTGGGTCCAATACATCAAGCAATGGACAGGCAGCCGGATTCCGCTGGCAAAATAAAAGAAAATCAAAGGCAAGTTCCTTTTTGACAATCATTAAATTGGCTTGAGCAAACCCTTCTGCAAAGCCAGCCGTTGGTCCTGTGATCTTTTTTTCGCGAATCAATTCTCTCATCTGTGATGGCTCATATGTTTGATAAGTATTCATCTGAATCAGCTCCATAGTTTCGGGATTTCATTAATGATGGTATAGCCGCCCATCATCGCCATAATGACCACAACAAATGCACCAGTCACTGTCAAAAAGAATGGATGACGATAATCTCCGACAATGTCTTTCTTATACGCCGCAACGAGTAATGTGCCAAGGGCGAGCGGCAAAATCAATGCATTGATTGCTCCAACTAATATCAAGATGTTCACTGGTCGTCCGATCGTAATAAAACAAATAGTCGAGAGAGCAATAAAGCCGATGATAATCCCGCGCTGATTTTGTTCAATTTTTGGCGAGAAGGTTTTAAAGAAGGAAACAGACGTGTAAGCCGCGCCAATAACTGATGTAATGGCCGCAGCCCACATAATGATGCCGAACATTTTATATCCAACATTTCCAGACGCCAATTGGAATACAGAAGCAGGCGGATTGGCTGGATCAATCTGTAAGCCCTTTGAGACCACTCCTAGAACGGCTAAAAATAAAGCGACACGCATCACAGATGTAATAAGAATGCCGAAAACAGAGCTTTTTGTCACTTGAGGAAGTGCATCCCTTCCTTTAATGCCAGCATCCAATAGACGATGCCCACCAGCAAAAACGATATAGCCGCCAACTGTCCCCCCGACAAGTGTCACTATTGATAAAATATCAATTTCTTCTGGGACAAATGTTCTGAGCGTTGCTTCTCCAACGGGCGGTGCTGTTGAAACCGCCACATACAGCATCAGGCCAATCATCACAAAACCTGCTATTTGTGTGAAACGGTCCATTGCTTTCCCAGCTTCTTTAATCACAAAGATCAAAATGGCAATGACAGCACTGATGGCTGCACCGATTCGCGGATCGACGCCGAAGATCACCTGGAAACCGAGACCAGCTCCTGCGATATTTCCGATGTTAAAGGCAAGTCCTCCAATGACAATCAAAAAGGCCAGCACATAGCCAAGACCCGGGAGCACCATATTCGCTATATCCTGACCTCGTTTTTCTGAAACGGCAATGATGCGCCATACATTTGTTTGTGCAAAAATATCTAATAAAATGGAGATCAAAATCACAAACCCAAAGCTAGCCGCAAGCTGCTGTGTGAAGACGGTTGTTTGTGTTAAAAATCCCGGTCCGATCGCGGACGTCGCCATTAAAAAGGCAGCGCCCATCAGCATAGACCGATTCCCCTTTGGAGCCTTCATGTGTTTGACTTTCTCTGTTTTCATGCTGTTTCCCCCTTTGATGACGATTTTTATTGAAAGGCCTTGAGATGGATGCCGGCTTCTTTTAGCTTCGCTGTAATGGTCTTCGCAAATTGAAGCGCATGGCTGCCGTCTCCGTGAATGCAGACCGTATCTGCTTTGAGCTCGATATCTTCTCCTTGAACTGTACGAACCTTGCCTTCTCTCACCATACGAACAACCTGCTGGACGGCCCGTTCATCCTCTTCAATGAGTGCATGTGGTTCGCGGCGCGATGTCAGCGTCCCGTCTGTTTGATACGTCCGATCAGAAAACACTTCATGTGCCACTTGCAAACCTATTCGTTCACCTGCTAACGCAAGTTCACTGCCTGACAGACCAAATAACACAAGGTTTGGGTCCACATCATACACAGCCTGCGCAATCGATTCAGATAATTCAGTATTTTCAGCCGCCATGTTGTAGAGGGCGCCGTGTGGTTTGACATGCTGCATCGTACCGCCCTCGGCCTTGAGAAAGGCTGATAGAGCGCCAATTTGATAGATGACAAGATCATAGGCTTCCTCTGCGGAGATAGCCATTGGACGTCTGCCAAAGCCGGCCAAATCTTGCAAACCAGGATGTGCACCAATTTTGACCCCTTTATCCAGTGCCATTCTGACCGTCTTTCTCATAACCGTTGGATCTCCTGCATGAAAACCGCAAGCAATGTTGGCTGAGGTGACATATTCTAAGATTTGTTCGTCTGCACCGATTGTGTATTGACCAAAGCTTTCTCCCAAATCACAGTTGATATCCACTTGATACATAGAATTCCTCCTTGTTGTTCCGAAATACGGAATATAAAGTCCGAATATTCGAATTTATATTAATTATATCAATTTTGCTTAGATTGCACATGACATTGTTAGAAAACATAACAATTGAACTAGGAGAAAACAAAAAAGCGAGAGGCAAAGTCCTCTCACTTTTTCTGTAATGAAATGCACCTTATTTAGACAGCACCCAATGTTGGATGGCTTTTGCCACGCCGTGTTCTGTGTTAGGAGCCGTAATCCAATCAGCGGCCTCTTTCACCACTTCCTGGGCATTTCCCATCGCAATGCCTAATCCGGCTTCTTGAATCATGGCCATATCATTGAGGCTGTCGCCAAGTGACATGACGTTATCCATCGTACAGCCAATGCGTTCAGCTACTTTTGCAAGAGCTGCCGCTTTGTTAATGCCGGCTGCATTGACTTCAATATTCGTTGGACTTGAGTTTGTGATCTCTAGGTGCTTATTTGTTTTCAATGTATTGAGGACTTCCTCACGAACGTCATCATCATGAATATCAAAGCCAAATTTCAGCCATTCATGGTCATGAATTCGTTCAGGGAATTCACCTCTCCACACCTTATCCACAGTCGAAGCCCAGTAATCGGTTTCGTACCTATTTTTTAAATCCCACATCATTTGGACGTGATCAGGATGCAGCAGATCCCGTTCGATCAGCTGGAAGTTTGAATCCCAGATTTCACTTCCGTTTGCTGTCACAAGGTAAGACGATAACTTGAGCGGCTCAACCAGCTCTCGGCATGTCATCAGTGTCCGCCCTGTGCTAATGACCACATGGACCCCTTTTGCTTCAGCCTCTTTAATGGCTTGTTTATTTTCCTCTGGAATGATGTGCTCACTGTTTAACAGCGTGCCATCCATATCAATGGCAATCAATCGGATGTCTTTCTTATGAGCTTGTGTTGACAAATTGAGTACCCCACTTTGTATCGATTTTTGAAACTATCTTTATTTTAATATAAAGAGGAAGAAGGTACAAAGGGACGAGTTTGATCCCATAGAAAAAAGACCTTGTTGCAGGTCTTTTTCACATGTGCTTAGCGTTCACACGCAATGCCGTCTTTATCGCGGTCAAGGTGCTTATTTTTTTGATAAAGTGCTTTAGATACATAAGGCTTGTACTTTGTTTTTCCACCTTTGTTTTTCGTGTTTTTGCTTTTTGCTACGCCGCCTTTATACACTTTGTTCAGCGCTTTGCAGTTTTTGTAAGACTTGACCGTTTTTGCATCTGCTGTGTGGGTGTCGACTTGTGTAAAGCTTAGCAAAAGACCTAAAGACAGGACAGCCACCATGATTTTTTTCAACATGTAAAATCCCCCTATTTTTTCTAATTTTACATTTTTATCATATGTCACCACTTTTTGTTTTTCAAGACTATTGAGCTAAATATTTTGGTTTTTTTGGCATGAAATACACCTTATATCCTATATGGTACAATGAGTGGGAAACCTTTCCGTTTTTGACACGTATATGAAGAGAGGAGTTTTTCACATGAAAATGAAATATACCATTTTATATGTAAACGCTGTGGAGGCGAGTATTCATTTCTATCAGCATGTACTTGGTTTCCCAATAAAATTGAGGGTTGAATCCTATGTTGAGTTTGACACTGGAGACGTGACGTTATCGATTAATTCACGCCAGGATGTCAAAGAAGCACTCGGATTGCCTGTCCCTGAAACAAATCAAACATCTCAAACGTTTGAAATTGGCTTTGTTGTGGATGATGTGGAGCAAACGATTGCATCAATGAAAGAAAAAGGGGTACCGATCATCAAAGAACCTGCAAAAAAACCATGGGGTCAAACAGTCGCTTATGTGTCTGATCCTGATGGTCATTTCATTGAAATATGTGATGCGGTCTCCTAATTGTCTTTGAAGGGAGTGAACCAGAATGAGAAAAAAACATGCTTTTTTCGCCGGTGTTTGCTCAATGATTGTGATTTGCAGCGCCGCTATCCTGTTGCAGCACCTTGAATGGATTGGGTTTGTCAGTGGCGGCATCTCAATTATTGGGGTCGTGATGTCTGGGGTGCTAATGGGTGCTTGGACAAGTGGAGAAGAGACACGAGCAGCCTATCATTCTGAAACAAAAGAACACCGCATGTGGCGCCTTGATACGGCTTTTCTTGTGATGATTTTTGCACTTCCACACATGGCTGCGTCGGTCTTTTATGTTTTGATGTAAACACTTGTTAAAAGGAGTTAGTCTTATGGCTGTTTTTATTCTATTCATTGTATTTGGCTTTCCTATTCTCTCTGTGCTGATTGGCATTTTTGGCACGCTCTTTTTGAAGAATGTATGGATGCCTACTTTGATTGTGCTGTTAGCGAGCATGATCTTCATGTTCACTTATATTGACGGGAATGAATCCTTTCTCATTTGGGTGATTGTCTATACCGTCTTTACGTTCCTTGCTGGATGGATCACAAAGCGGCTCAAGTAAAAAAGAACAGTTTCCACTGTTCTTTTTTTGAATCATATATCCGCACACCATAGTTCAATTTCAATTTTCAGCTCAGGCCATCCTAAAGCTGATACATAAGCAACCGTCATTGATGGGTAAGCTGTTTTGAAGATCGTATCCCACTGAGGATATAGATGGTCCCAGTCTATCACTTTAGGAGCTATTTTTCATTTCATTTAAGTGCTAATTTGCACTAAAATACTCTTATATTGAAGCATCTTATTGATTTAAACAAAATATTAAGTAATAGCCCATAAGGGTAGCTTCATACCTAAACTACAGTTAAAATACCAATCATACACTAACCGTTTTTGTTACCTTTATTTTTTTGAGGCCGAAAAAGGGTCTCATCGTTTTCTAGCTTAGAATCAATAAACTCCACAATACGTTGAAGATCGTGTATTTGATTCATCACTTTTTCTTTATATTCTAAAAGGGTTCTTTTTAATTCGGGAACAGAACTAAGTTTATATTTTACAGGATATTGTAAAATATTTTTCATTTCATTTAATGACATTCCTGTTTTTTTCAGACAAATGATCAGTTCCATTAGCTCTATGTCTTCTTCATCGTATATTCGATGTCCATTTCGTTTTCTTTTTGCATAAGGAAGCAATCCGATTTTTTCATAATAGCGGATCGCATCTTCAGTTAATCCGGTTTTCTTGGAAGCTTGCTTGATAGAATAAGCATTCACATCATCACCTACTAATTTTGTTTACAGATAGATTAATTAAAATCTAAACGAGAAACTCGTTTTGGTAAATATCAATCAGTTGATTAAGTACTTGTGCCTCATAACCAGAGAATTTGATTGCAGTTTCTTTGCCCTTGTTTACAAAAATCCCGGTAATTTCGTTGTTGAAATTGAAAGCAGCTTCATATAAGCGAGATGCCCCTTTGCTTGGCGGAGAAAAAATAAGGTTCCTTATGGGAAGAATATAACTGGGCATTCTTTTTCCTTTGGTCAACTTCGTCCTGTTTGGTCCTGGGCAGACACTGCGAATTTTTATTCCCTCGGTCAATAGCTTCGGAGCAATTCCATTCGTCCACAGGGAAAGGGCTAATTTACTATTCGCATATGGACCTATAATCTTTTTAAATGGAATTGTCTTAGGATCGATTACTGTATTTAAGTCAAATTGCTTCAAAAATAATAAAGAATTGGAAGACGTATTGATGATCGTTTTCTCCTGCCCATGTAGTAACAGTTCTTTAAGTTCCATTGTAACGATATAAGGCACTAATGTATTAACTTCAAAATGAATTTCACGCCCTTGTTTGGAATATTTGTATTCAGCAAAACTGACTCCTGCATTGTTAAAAATCAAGTCAATTTTGGTCTCGCTTTTCTTAATCTGGCTAAGTACGTTTCTAAGGCTGGAGAATTCGGCTAAATCAGCTTTATATACTCTTAATAGCTTCTTTTTAAGAGCATCAATAATTATTGGTTGATCATTTGGAAAGTCAGAACGAATTACAGCAATTACTTCCCATCCTTGAGATAGAATCTTTTTCGTCAGTTCCAATCCAATCCCAGAGTTGGCTCCTGTAATCAATACCACTTTATTTTGTTCGTTCATTTTATTCTTCCTTTCTGTGGTTCCGATAGTAAACACAGATTACTACTTGGAGTGAACACCAAGTCAAGAGAAATTTTTTAATATATTTCCATAAGCGATTGATATTCGTATCCTTAAAAAAAGCTATCCTTTATTATGGATAGCTTTTTGTATTAATGAAAAATAAAACCAAAATTTACACCCAGTCGATTTCTTCTGTTGCCCATATATTGACCTTGATCACATGTTCTTCATTCAATCCTTCTGATTCAAGGATTTTTTTAATGTTTTCAAACGTATTCGTTACTTGGGCGTTTAAGCTTGATGGGATCTGCCCATCTATATCTGTCCCTACCTGACCCGATGTCACAAATAATCCCGCACCCTTTGGCACCATTGTGATATGACTGTAGTGACCAACAGGTTTCGGCATACTTTCTGGTTTTTTTCCATGTGATATCCCTCACTCACGTTTATTTTTCTGCTAGTTTCTTCGTTTTGTAGACAGACTTCACCAATTTCTATCTATCCTAAAAGAAAACAGCAGTGGAGTATCCATAGCCACAAGGTAAGAACATCAATATCTTCTTTTTCATGACCGGAACACTCCTTTTGTTTGCGTGAGCAAGGTTTTGATTAACTTCATCGTACCTGACAAGTGATACATCGTCAAAATGATTTATAGACGATAACGTGCAATGTCCTGATTCAATCGCATGCTTAGTTCATTGAGCCTTTCTGCTGCTTTAGCCACATTAGAGATGGCTGTCACTTGTTCGTCTGTGGACGCAGTGATTTCTTCGATCGCCGCAGCATTTTCTTGAGAAACATGTGCTGCGCCGTGCATGGCTTTTGTGATGAGGTCGTTTTGCTCCAGCAGTGTATTCAGCTCTTTTGCCATCGCGTTTGTTTCAACGATGGTTTGTGAAATCAATGTAGAGATGGCATTGAATTCATGTTCTGTTGCATGCACCGCTTCATCCAGCTCGGCAAAACGATCCATTGTGCTCGACATGATGCCGGCTGTTGCCGTCGTTTCTTCTTTAATGCCTTGAATCATTTGCTGAATTTGAACGGCTGATTGTTTTGTCTGTTCAGCTAAATTCCGCACTTCACTCGCCACAACTGAGAAGCCTTTGCCATGCTCTCCTGCACGTGCTGCCTCAATACTTGCATTCAGCGCCAGTAAATTCGTCTCATTTGAAATGCTTTCAATCGTATCTGTGATTTGAGAAATATCCTGTACTTTTGTAGTTAACTGCTCGATTCCTGCTCTAATGCCTTGAGATGCCTGAATCGATTGTTCATTCGATTGTTTTAATTGCTGTACGATTTGCTGGCCCTGCTGTGATGATTGACTTGATTGGTCGGAAATCCGTTTAATGTGATCACTCTGTTCTTTGACATTCTCAATAGATTGATTAAACTGGGTCATTTGTTGATTGGCTACTTCAAGATCGGATGCTTGATGAAGTGTTCCAGTCGAAATGTCTCCAATGGCTCGTCCAATTTCTTCACTGCTGGCTGAGGTTTCTTCAGATATCGCCGATAAATCTGTCGCTGATTCAACAAGCTGACTGCTCGTTTCCTGTAAACCGCTCACCAGTGTTCTGAGCTCTCCTGACATATGGTTAAAGCCTTTTGCCAGCTGGCCGATTTCATCCGTTGTTTCCTTTAAGTTCGTGCGTTCAATATTCCCCGCTGCAATTTCCTTTGAAGCAGCAGTGACTTGCTTCAGCAGTCTGACTTTTCCTCGAGCAGCTAAATAAAAGACGCCTAGACTCAGAAGGGCGACACCTGCTGTAATGAGAATAATATAGAGCTTCATCTGCTCTAATTCTTTATAAAATTCGTCCTGGAAGACAGCGATACCTACACTCCAATTCCACGGTGTAAACTGGCTCATATAGGCGAGCTTTTCTTTTTCTTCGCCGGTTGCATCGTCCTTATCCATATAGGTCACATAGTGTGCATCCTCGCCTTTTGCATTGGCACCAGCGACCATTTTTTGACGATTGGTCGTGTTATCTGGAATGACGCCGATGTCGTTGACCGGATGGACCTGGGTTGAATAGTCAGTGCCATATGCGATCAGATAGCCTTTATTTTTATAGATAAAATCTGATTTTTGAGATTGGTATCCCTTCCCGTTGTCATTTTTGGGTCCGCTCAAGTAAAGCCGGGCTTGTTCTTGCGCCTGCTCAAGCGTCAGTTCTTTTTTCTCCACACGGTCATTCAACTGTTCAAGTGTGGCCATTGCTCCGCTGACGATGTGCTTTAAATCTGCTTTCCCTGCATCAATTAATACATGTTTCGCTAACAAATATCCCGTTGTTCCAACTAGTCCGCCTGTTAAAATCGTGATCACGATAATGGCAGACATTAATTGAAAAAAGACACTTCTTGACGCAAACGCTTTCTTTTTCATGTACAAATTCCCCCTTATTTTATATATCGTCAAGCAGGGAAAAGTATTAAAAAAGTCACAGAAAAAATCCCTTTCGCACGTTGGAAAGGGATTTTCTGATTAATGAGCTGCTTCTTTAAGAATGGCTTGATAAAGATCGTCTGCTGGCGAGAGTCCACATACCTCTTCCAGCACACCTTCAATGCCTTTTTCTTTTCGTAATGCCTGCAGACGAACAGCTTCTTCGTCTCCAGTAAAGTCGTAAGCCAAAGCTGCCACTATGCCTTTAATTAAATACTCTGGCTGTTTGATCTTTTTCGCTGGACCGATTAAACGATCATCTGCTCCAAGCTTTCTAAGCGGGGAACGTGCGACGCGCGTGACTTCATCAGAGATAAAGGCATTTTCAAATCGTTTGATGATTTTTTGGATATACGCATCATGTTCTTCTTTTTGAAAACCATATGTGTCGATTAAATAACTGCCCGTTTCGTGAAGTGCACCTTCGACCACTTGACGAATCTCTGGTGTATCGACGGCTTCTTTAATCGTTTGAACGCCCTTCTCGTACCCGACATAAGCAGCTAATGCATGTCCTGTGTTGACAGTAAAGAGCTTACGCTCAATATAAGGCGTCAAATCTTGTACAAAGGTCGCTCCATCGATCTGAGGAACGTCTCCAATAAAGCCTGTCTCATCAATGACCCACTCGAAAAATGGCTCGACTGATACTTTCAAAATGTCCTCATGGTGCTGAATGGGGACAATGCGGTCAACCGCAGCGTTTGGAAAACCAACTGTGTGTGACAGCGCTTCTTGTTCATCAGCTGTTAGGTGAGAGAAAACAGCTTCCTTTAAATGAGAGCTGCCGCCAATCATATTTTCACACGCCACAATGTTGATCATATGATCAGGCTTTTTCTGTTTTAAACCTTCGGCAATCGATGAAGCAATGATGTTCAAAACAGCTGGTCCAACAGCTGTTGTAATGAGGTCAGCTGTTGCAACTGCCTCTGTTAATGCGGCTGGATCTTTTGCGGAATTGATGGCTGACACAGGACCAACCATTTCTTGCTGCTGCCCTGGTGCTGCGAGTTCAACCGTGTATTCTCCTTTTTCATTCAGCTCGTTGATCACCGCTTCATTTACATCGGTAAAAACGAGCTCAAAGCCTGATGCTTTTAACAAAGATCCGATAAACCCTCTGCCAATATTTCCTGCTCCAAAATGAAGTGCCTTCATGTTAGTTCACCTCGTTAAAGATGGCGATCAGTTCATCCTGATCCTTTGCATGAATGATACGCTCTACGTTTTCTTCCTCTGAACAGACAATCGCAATTTGAGAAAGAATATCGAGATGTTCATTGTTTTTACCAGCGATACCAAAAACAACTTTAGCAATATTCCCCTCGCCATATTCAACGCCATCTGGAATTTGGATAATAGAAATTCCTGAATGAAGGACAGCCGCTTTCGCATCCTCTGTTCCATGAGGAATGGCAATTCCGTTGCCCATAAATGTAGAAGAAATGTTTTCTCTTTCAAACATTTTGTCCACATAATCACTTGTGACATAACCGTTTGCTACTAAGACTTCGCCTGCTTTTTTAATGGCTTCTTCTTTAGAGCCCGCTTGTTCGTTTAGAAAAATATTGTCTTTTGAAAGTACTTGTTTCATGAAAGATCACACACCTTTTTTAGAATAGAAATCAGAAAACAACCAAAACGGGGAGTTCAATTTGGAAAAATTGGACTCAACCCGTTTCGTCATGTTATTTTTTCAATTTCTCAATCAGCTCATCGTATTTCGGGCTGTTTAAGAAATTATCAACTGAGATATGGACAGCTCCTGGCAGTTTTGCCTTGGCTCTATCTGTTAAATCTTTATGAGTAAAGACCACATCGGCATCATCTGGGATGTTGCTGATGGATGTATTTGTCACATCAATATCAAGCTCTGCCTTTTTGACTTTATTCTTTAAGACGGATGCGCCCATCGCACTTGAGCCCATTCCTGCATCACAGGCAAAGATGATTTTGTTCACGTTATCTGGATTGATTTCATCTGGAGATGCTGCTTGCTCGCTTGCTTCAGCACCTTCTTTTTGTGCTGTAAGAGCTGCTGCTGCTGCACTTTTCTTACCCTTCATGTCTTGCATTTTTTCTGTTGCTGCTGTTAAGTCTTCGTCCACTTCTTTAGACGCTTTCAAAATGACAGAAGCGACAAGGAACGATACGACCGCTGCCACGACAACACCTGCTAGAACGGCAAGGTGACCGCCTTTTGGTGACATGAGCATAAGAGCAATAATACTTCCTGGTGACGGCACAGCCTTTAAGCCTGCATTTAACAGTGTAAAGGTCAGAACGCCGCTTGCTCCCCCAGCAATTACCGCTAAAATGAGCTTTGGCTTCATTAAGATGTATGGGAAGTAAATCTCATGAATTCCCCCTAAGAATTGAATGACAATCGCACCCGGTGCAGACTGCTTTGCCGTCCCTCTTCCAAAGAACATGTAAGCTAGAAGAACACCGAGACCTGGCCCTGGGTTTGTTTCAAGCAAGAACAGAACGGACTGGCCTGTCTTCGCCGCTTGCTCTACTCCTAATGGACCTAAAATCCCTTGGTTAATGGCATTGTTTAAGAACAATACTTTCGCTGGTTCAATGAAGATACTTGCCAGCGGAAGTAAATGTGCATTGACAATGATATCTACACCTGCCGCAAGGGCTTTATTCAAACCTAGTACCACTGGACCGATGGCGTAGAAAGCAATGGCGACTAAAATGGCACCTAGAATACCTGCACTAAAGTTATTAATCAGCATTTCAAAGCCTGATCTGATTCGGTCTTTGAACAGCTGGTCGATTTTCTTAATGAGATAACCGCCAAGTGGGCCCATGATCATTGCGCCTAGAAACATTGGGATGTCCGAACCGACAATAACCCCAATCGTAGCAGTTGCACCGAGTACCCCGCCTCGATGGTCATATACGAGCTTCCCGCCTGTGTAACCGATTAAGAGCGGCAGCAAGTAGTTGATCATTGGACCAACAAGTGTATTTAATTGTTCATTTGGAAAATAACCACTTGGAATGAACAATGCGGTGATGAGTCCCCAAGCGATAAACGCTCCAATATTCGGCATGATCATACCGCTTAAATAGCTTCCAAAGCGCTGTACTTTTACGCGAAATCCGCTTTTTTCCTGCATCTATAAAAACTCCTTTCTTCTTTCCCTTTATTTAGGGCTTTATAGGTCAAAAGATATAAGAACAAGATTCAGTGAAACCCTTATGCCTATCGTAAAACGCTTTCACTTTCTCTTCAATTGAAACTAAATATCACTTTGTCACATAGTGTGTGACAAAATTGAAAAATGATGTGACATCACCTTCAGATCCCAATACAAAAAGGGAGAAAAGGTTGATCTGCTGTTGTTTTGAAGCAAAATTCATGGGAATTTCACAACTTTCAAATGGTCTCTTCTTGTTTCCTCTTCTTAAATCGAATAGGCTTATAATTGATCAAACCTATTCAATTAAGAAATGTCTGCGCAGACATGACACAGGAAAAGTGAACCATCTTGCTGTTTGTTTCGTTTACCTTTTAGAGAGGGCGGTACAATAGGAAGAGCGGTTTTTTCTGTGACTCACAGTTTACTGCCGCTTTCTTTCTGATACATGAGACATTTTCATAGGTAGAAAGGCGGTTATTCACCTTGTTTAAAAATAGTAAGTGGCTTCTGCTTCTTATGGTCATGTTCGTTTTTTTCATTCCAAAGGAAGCATTTGCTCACGCATACGTCGTGAGCTCAAACCCGGCGGCAAATGAAGAGCTGGATCAGCAGCCTCCTTCAGTCTCGATCACATTTAGTGAAGGGATTGAAAGCGGATTTCATGCCATTAAGGTGCTAAATGCAAAAGGTGATCGTGTGGATAAAGGAGATACGGTCATTAAAGATCAAAAGATCATGGAAGCGGCTTTAAAAAAGAATTTACCAAAAGGAATTTACACCATCCAGTGGAATGCTGTATCAGCGGACGGACACTCTGTCTCTGGCATGATTCCGTTTAGTATTGGAAAAGCGGATGGCGGTTTTGACCAATTAGAGCAAGGTCAAACGAATGAATCCATTGATGTGGCCTCAACTATTGATAAAGCCTTTCTTTATACGTCATTCAGCTTATTCCTTGGGACCATTTTGTTTGGACTGCTTTGGTTTAAGACTGCGATTTCACCTGTATTGGCGAAACGAATGAAGCGGCTTTTGACCGTGTCATTGATGATGATGGGCGGAGCACTTGTGTTCCAACTGCCGATTCAGACAAAATCAGCGGCAGATGTGTCCTTTTGGGGGGCATTTCAGCCTTCGCTTTTACAAGAAACGATTGCGTCCACTTCTGGCGGTAGTCTGTGGATGATGCTTATGGCGTCATTTGTTCTTCTCACCATCTGGACGATTGTGGCGGTGAGAAAAGGGGATTTCTCTTCTTTTCGGGTTTGGCTGTTTCCACTGCTCCTCTTCACAGTGCTTCTTTGGCTGAAGGCACAAATCGGACATCCAGCCGCAACAGACAATAAAATACTCACAACATCACTTGATTTCATCCATCTCGTCTCTGCTTCGATTTGGGTCGGTGGTTTAACAGCCATTGTCCTTCTATTGATGAAGAAACTGCCAAATGAAGATCAGCCGCTCATTCGGAGTACGCTAGCAGCATTTCATCCTTGGGCACTGCTCTCTGTTGGACTCATTGTGTTTTCAGGATTTGTGAATGCCATCTTTATTTTGCAATCGTTTGACGCTCTTTTCCAATCAGCATACGGACGCACCTTTTTAATCAAGCTTGGTTTATTTATCATCATGGGCCTTCTTGGGCTTATGCATTACTTGATGCTGAGATGGGAAAAGAAGCAGAAACGCAGCATTTCCTTACGAGCCGAATGGATGATCGGGATCGCCATTTTGTTATTAACAGCTGTCTTTACCAATATTCCGAGCCCTCCTCCGCCTGCACCTGAGCCTTTCTTTGGTGCAAATCAGGTCGAGCATCGTGATATTGTGTCCTTGAGCATTACCCCGAATGCCCCGGGGAAAAACTCATTCGAAGTGGCATTTACAAAGAAGAATGGCGAAACGATCACTGATATTCAATCTGTAACAGCCAAGATCCATAAGGTGGCTTTATTCGGTGATGAGACACCGAGTGAATTTCAGCTGAAACGATTAAAAAATGGTCATTTCTCTGCTGAAAATCTCTTATTAAATGAAAAAGGCACATGGAAAATTGAAATCCATGCGTTAACTGGTTCTTTTAAGAATATCGATACCACATTTATTAGAAGAAACTAAAAGGAGTTCATCACATATGAAAAAATACGTTAAAGCTTTATTACCAATGCTTCTCGCTTCATTTTTATTAGCGATTCCTGTGAGTGCGCACGTAACAGTCAAGCCTGATACATCTGCGACAAATGCTTGGGAGACCTATACATTAAAGGTTCCTTCTGAGAGTGACAGCCCGACGACAAAGGTTGTCTTGTCAATACCTAAAGGCGTAGAATTCCAGCAATATGAGCCAGTACCTGGCTGGAAAACGTCAACTGAAGAGAAAGATGGCAAGGTAACAAGAGTGACTTGGGAAGCAACAGGTAAAGGTGTGCTTGCTGGACAATTCCAGCAATTCGTTTTTGTAGCGAAAAACCCTGAAAAAGCTGGTGAAGCTGCATGGGATGCATATCAATATTATAAGGATGGAACGGTCGTTGAATGGACTGGCGATAAAGATGCTGATAAACCTCATTCCATCACAAACATTGTGGCATCTAATACCGTAACGGATTCACATGGTCAGGAAAAACCAAAAGAAGAGAAGGCCTCTGAAACAGCCTCTGCTTCTTCCTCACCACTTGTCCTTGGTCTGTCCATTGCTGCTCTAGTCGTGGCACTGATTGCACTTGGACTTGCTTTTAGAAAAAAATAAAAGCTGTATGAGCGATCGTTTTCTAGGAAACGATCGCTTTTTCTTGCACCACAGACTGTTTACTTTTATTAGAAATCAATTATTTTCCATTTTCCCAACTTGTTATTACCAATATAGGATTGAATAGGATAAAGCCGCGTGACATAATGAGACAGATGACCACATAGGAGGCTATGAGATGAACCATGTAATTATATTTGCTCATCCCCAGCAAAGCTTAAATCAAACCTTATTAGATCTTGTTGTGAGCACTCTATTGAACAATGGTCATAAAGTGACTGTTCGTGATGTCTATGCCCTAGGTTTTCCGCCAGAGCTCACCTTTGCAGAAAAGGCTGCCATCAAATGCGGTGATGTCCCAATCGCTATTCAAAGAGAGCAGACGCTGATTCAGCAAGCGGATGTGCTGACGTTTATTTTTCCAATATGGTGGACAGGCTTGCCGGCCATGCTAAAAGGATATGTAGAGCGCGTGTTTTCTGAAGGTTTTGCTTATGAGGTCAGTGAGGATGGAGAGATTGAAAATTTGCTTCGGCACAAAAAAGGTGTCATTATCAACACCCACGATGCACCGAGGACTTTTCTTGATTCCAATAAGGTCTTCAGCTCCTCTCATCACATGACAACCGATACTGAAGTCTTCAATTTTATTGGCGTTCAGCCTGTCGAACGGCTTTTGTTCAGCAGCATGGAGCAGGCACCTGCAGATTACATACATGAAATTTTGAAAGAAACGAAAGAAACGGTGGATCAGCTTTTTCCGCCGGCTGTTTAACATAAAAAAGACTGCCGAGATTCCTCTGACAGTCTTTTTCACGTTTATTCGTCTAAACCAATGGATACATATTTTGTTTCTAAATAAGGTTCGATTCCTTCGATGCCGCCTTCTCGGCCAATTCCGCTCTCTTTCATACCGCCAAAAGGTGCTTGAACAGCCGATGGACCGCCATCATTCCAGCCAATAATCCCATAATCGAGATGTTCTGAAATGTAGAGTCCGTTCCGATAATTTTCTGTAAAGAAATAAGCTGCAAGGCCAAAAGGTGTATCGTTGGCTAATTCAATTGCCTCGTCTAACGTTTTGAATGTCGTAATTGGTGCCACTGGACCAAATGTCTCTTCATGCATGATGTTCATCGAAGGATCCACATGTGTAAGAACCGTTGGCTGGACAAAATAATATGATTTGTCATCGTCGAAATGCGTATCGCCGCCGACAAGAACTTTCGCCCCTTTATCCACAGCATCTTGAATTTGGCCGACAATTTTATCAAAGCCGCGCTTGTTGATAATTGGACCGATAGATGTGCCTTCTTCAAAGCCATTGCCTACTTTCAGCTTTTCTACTTCTTTGCTGAAGCTTTGCGCAAATGCTTCATGAATGTCTTCATGCACAATTAAGCGGTTGGCACAGACACAGGTTTGTCCTGCATTCCGGAACTTAGATGCCACTGCCTGTTTGACAGCTAGTTCAAGATTCGCATCCTTGTCTACGATGAGCGGAGCATGACCGCCAAGCTCCATTGATACGTGTTTGACTGTGCTGGCACTGTTTTTGATCAAATGCTTTCCGACGGGCGTTGAGCCTGTAAACGTGATTTTTCGAATCAATGGACTATCTGTGAAGATTTCACCCACTTCTTTGCCGTCTCCCACAACCCATTGCAGTACATCCTTTGGAATGCCAGCTTCATGACCTAATTTTACTAGTTCAATGGCTGTCAGCGGTGTGTCTTCAGCAGGTTTTACAATAAACGTACAGCCTGCTGCAAGCGCAGGAGCTGCCTTTCTCGTAATCATCGCCGCAGGGAAATTCCACGGAGTAATGGCAGCAACAGGACCAACTGGCTGTTTTGTGACGAAAAGGCGTTTGCTTGTCGTATGTGACGGGATGGTTCTGCCGTAGATTCGCTTTGCTTCTTCTGCGTACCATTCAATATAACCAGCCGCATAGACGATTTCTCCTAATGCTTCTTGATACGGCTTTCCGTTTTCTTCTGTGATGATTTTCGCAAGCCTTTCTTTATGCTCAATCATCAGATCAAACCACTTACGAATGATATTGGCACGTTCATGCGCTGACGTTTTTGCCCATGATTTGAATGCTTTGTGTGAACGAGAAATTGCGTCTTCGATCTGTTCTTTTGTATGCTGAGCAACTGAAGCAATTTCTTCTCCTGTTGCAGGATTATATACTTTGAGTTCGTTTGTCATGCTCTACCGTCTCCTTCGTTCTTGGATTCATTACATATAGTATATACCCAATGAGTACCCAACCTAAAAGCAATATCCATTCAGCTGGCCACGATAAGGAAGCCGGCATTCCTGGAAAGTAAAATGAAAGGAAAAGAAGACTCAGTCCGATGGCTAAAACACCTGTCGTCCGCCAATATTTAATGCTGTATGGACGCTCCAGCTCAGGTTCTGTTTTGCGAAGTCTCATAAAGGCAATGGACACGATTAAGTACCCGACGATGATTCCGACACCGCCTGCATTGACAATCCATACAAGGGCAGGACGCCCTAATAATGGAGCGAAAAAAGCTAAAGCTCCAAGAAATAAAATGGCATTTGTCGGTGTTTTATACTTTGGATGAATATACGCAAACCATTTGGAAATCATACCTCTTTCCGCCATAGCATATAGAATACGGCTTGCACCGATAATAAAAGCATTCCAGCTCGTCACAATTCCTGCTACACCGCCAATAACCAGCACTGTTCCAAACGCTTGATGACCGAGAAGCTGTACCATCGCATCTGCTGTTGCTAATGAAGAAGCTTCGAGCTGTCCTTTTGACAGCCCAGCTGCTACCCCAAAGACAATAAGCAGATAAAAAATGACCGCGCTCACGATGGAGATAATCAAGATTCTCCCAATGATTTTTTTTGGTGCGTTAATCTCCGCCGCTACTTGCGGAATGACATCAAACCCAACGAATAAAAAGGGAATCATGACTAACACCGCCATAAGACCGCCAACCCCGCCTTGAAACATCGGCTCAAGGTTTGCAAAATCTCCATTAAATGTTGCGCCGCCTAAAAGGAGAAAACCTGTCAGAATAATCGCCACTGTGAACACGGATTGAAAAATGGCAGCAGGCTTCGCTCCAATGTAATTCAGCGCTGTTAAAAACAATGCCCCGCCAGATCCAATCAATACCCATGTGAAATAAACGTCCCATCCTCCTATATTCCATAAAAAGCCAGCATGCTGTGTTGGAATCACATAATCAATGACGGTCGGCAAGGCGACTGCTTCAAACGTAATCACAGACACATAACCAAATAATACGCCCCATGCTGAGACGAACGCTGCTTTCATCCCAAATGCCCGCTGGACAAAAACAAGCCCTCCGCCTGTCTCTGGAATCGCAGACGAAAGCTCAGCATACGTAAGTCCAATAAAGATGACGAGAATACCGCCTATAACGAAAGCAATCACACTGCCTAAAAATCCAGCTGTTAAAATCCAATCTCCCGAAAGTACAACCCAGCCCCAGCCAAGCATTGCACCAATGGACAAAAACAGCACGTCAGACTGCGACATCGTTTTTGCCATTTGTTGTTTTTGCATACAACCATCCCCCTTTGTTGTTTAGCGTGCTTTGAAGGCGTCCTCGATAATCCCTAGTCCTTCGTGAAGCAGCTCATCTGTGATGACAAGTGGTGTTAAGAAGCGAATGATATTCCCATTAATCCCTGCCGTTAAAAGAAGCAGCCCGTGCTCATTTGAATATGCTGCAATCGCTGCGGCTGTTTTCTTATCCGGTGTACGCGTTGTTTGATCTTCCACAATTTCAATTGCCGCCATTGCCCCTAACCGGCGGACTTCCCCAATGAATGGATACGCCTGTCTCCATTCATTTGCTTTGTCCTCAATGACTTGCCCAATATGTTCAGATCGTTGATTCAGTTGTTCTGTTTCAATGATATCAAGGACAGCCAGTGCAGCTACACAGCCTAACGGACTTCCTGCATATGTTCCCCCAAGCTCCCCTGGATCTGCCGCATCAAGCAGTTCTTTTCTGCCGACGACACCGCTTAGCGGCAGCCCCGCAGCAAGAGATTTTGATACGGTGATTAAGTCCGGCACCACATCAAAGTGCTCAATCGCAAAGTATTTCCCTGTTCTCGCAAAACCGGTTTGGATTTCATCTGCAACAAAGACAATCCCGTGCTGCTGACAGAATGAAGCGACATGCTGAACGAAACGCTTCGATGGCACAATGAATCCGCCCTCCCCTTGGACTGGTTCCATGACCACACAAGCAACGGTTTCTGGTGCAACGGCTGCGACGAAGAATTGATTAAATTGATCAATGATGTACTCGTCGTACGCTGCATCGCTTAATCCTTCAGGCTTTTGATAGTAATAAGGGTACGGTGCTTGGTACACCTCAGATGCGAATGGCCCGAAGCCAAATTTATATGGCTTGACCTTGCTCGTCATGCTCATTGTCATATTCGTTCTGCCGTGAAAACCTCTTGTAAACGACACAACAGCCTGTCTTTTCGTATATTTACGTGCAATTTTCACCGCATTTTCAACAGCTTCTGCACCTGAATTAAGAAAAATGGCTTTCTTGTCATGGTCCCCTGGTGTGAGATGGCACAGCTTCTCTGCCAATTCGATATATGATTCGTACATCATCACGTTGAATCCTGGGTGAATCAGGCTATCTGCCTGTGCTTTGACCGCTTCCACGACCTTTGGATGTGAATGTCCTACGTTTAATGTGCCAATGGCGCCTGCAAAATCGATAAATCGTTTCCCATCAATATCGAACAGCTCGGCTCCTTTCCCCTTCGCTGCAAGATGACGGTTGCCATTACTCACGCCTCTTGCGACGTATTGGTCTCTTTTCCCCTGCCATTCTTCGGTTGAAAAACGGTTTGTTGTCGTTTGACTCATTGTCATCCATCCCCTTTATATCCTTTTTTATTATTCTGAATATTTTTTGGTATGATAGAAAGTACCAATATCATTTTTTTCATGGTACCAGAGAGGGTGGAATGGTGAGATGCTGACAATTCAACTAGACCAAACAGGACAAAACGGATATATTTATCATCAAATTTATATGAAAATTAAAGAAGAAATCTTAAATCGCAACCTGCAGCCGCATGATCAATTACCATCTAAACGAGAGTTAGCCGAAACATTAAACGTTAGCGTTAATTCAGTGAATGGCGCCTATCAGCAGCTGCTTGCTGAGGGATATTTATATTCGGTTGAACGCAAAGGTTTTTTCGTGGAATCACTAGAAACATTTCATGAATCTGGTCAGCTGAAACCCTCTTCTCTTCCTGTAGATTTAAAGGAAGAACCGATTGCACGAGACGACTGGTATTCCTTTTCACATATCTCCGTCGATACAGCGAACTTTCCATTTAAAAGCTGGCTGAAAAGTGAACAAAAGGCGATCCATCTCCACCAAGAAGCCTTCGGTGAGCTTCCGCATCCACAAGGTGTGTATGAACTGCGGGAAACGATTGCCCGGTTGATCGGACTTGCACGAGGGGTCAAATGCTATCCAGAACAGCTCATTTTAAGTGCAGGCACACAGTCACTGATCCATTCGTTATCAAGCATTCTTCCGGCCGATCAAATATATGGGTTAGAAAACCCTGGCTACCGCCGGCTCTATCAAATGCTGAAAAACAATCATCACCAAATTGAAACGATTGGCATTGACCAAAAAGGTGTGCGGATGAGCGACATTCATAAGAAACAGCCAAATGTGTTGATCATTACCCCTTCACATCAATTTCCAACAGGGGTGATTATGCCGATTTCCCGGCGTATTCAGCTGTTAAACTGGGCAGCCGATCAGCCAGACCGTTATATCATTGAGGATGATTATGACAGTGAATTTAAATATGGCACAGACAGCATTCCGGCGCTGCAAAGTCTTGACCGATATGACAAAGTCATTTATATGGGCACCTTTTCAAAATCATTGCTGCCCGGCTTGAGGCTAAGCTATATGGTGCTGCCTCAGCATTTATTGAGACGCTATAAGGAGGAACAGCATTTTTTCATTCAAACAGCTAATCTTTTTACACAATACACCCTTCTTCATTTTATAAAAGATGGGGCGTATCAACGGCATATTAAAAGAATGAATGGTTTATATGAGGAAAAACGGAAGCAGCTCATTGAAGAGCTCAATACGGTTTTTACTGACAATGTGCGGATTATTGGAGAAAATGCCGGTCTTCATTTTATTGCAGAGTTCCGCTCAAATCGGACGCAGCATGAGATTTTACAGCGAGCGAAAGAAAGAAAGCTGAAAATGTACGGAATGGATCGTTTTACCCTTGATGAGCAATTGCCGGGGCATCAGCCAGGCTTTGTCCCGCTCGTCCTCGGCTTCTCACATATGAAGCAAGAGGATATTCAGCCGGCAGTGAAACGGCTGTATGACGCCATTTTTGGGAAATAAAACAGCCAGCTGCTCTTCATAGACAGCTGGCTTACCACCGTTCTTTATCTACAGCTAGAATCGATGACATGAGTCCAGGAAAAGCAGTCTCGATGTCTTCTTTTCTTAAAGAATAGTAACGGTGCTTCCCGTCAATTCTCACTTTCACGATGCCTGCCTCCCTCAACACTTTGAAGTGATGGGAAAGCGTAGATTTGGCAATATTCATCTCATACGTGCCGCATGTCCTCTCCCCCGCCTCTGCTAAGCAGCGGACAATTTCTAACCGGATTGGATCAGCCAATGCGTGCAGCACAGAAATCAATCTCATATCTTCTTGGTTTGGATGGTTTGGATTCGTCATACAATAAATGTATCGTATTTTGTGCCAACATACAATCTCATTCACCTGGAGCTGACTAGTCAAGTAACGATATGACTTCACAAACGTCCATTATTCATGAGACTGTCTGAAGGGAAGGAACCCGTTTTGAAACATAATATATGGATTAGTTTATTGATGATGATTCTCGCGATCTTCCTCTGCGCCTGCCAGTCCGTCCAATATTCTCAGTCAAAACCACCTAGTGCGGAAGAGTTATTAGCTATCGATCAGCAGGCAGATTTATTTCAATGGGAAGGAACGGTCTATGAAACAAATGTAGATTGGACGACATCCTTACACGTCACAAAACATCAGCAAGTAGGTGTCATTCAGAAAACAGCCGCCAAAAATTTTGAACATGGTACAGCTTCTAGGCTGCAAAAAGGGACCGCTATTTACTCTGTGAAGGAGAGAGAAGACATGTTGGTCGTCGAACTTCACGGCAAAACAAAAATATATACCGCACATGCGGAAGGGTAAAATACCTGTCATGCAGACGGGTATTTTTTTAAGTTCATTTTCTTGTCATGGGTCATTGGTTTTGTTATCATAGCAAAAGTGACCACTCGGTTTCCATTGTGACCATATGGTTTTGCCGATTCGGAAAGGACTTATGAAGATGAACGAAAAGCAAGAAGAGATTTTGCGGGTTTCAAAGAAATTATTTTCTCAAAAAGGCTATATGAGTGTCTCCATGCAGTCAATTGCCGATGCCTGTAAAATATCAAAAGCGTCTATTTATAAACTGTTTGATTCAAAGGAAGCTCTTCTACTAGAACTGATTAAATACAATCAGCGCAAAATGAGAGAGATTTCCCGCATCATTCATTCAGAAACGACGCTGTCCAAAAAGGAAAAATTCACAAAGAAGATCAAGCTTGAGCTTGAAGAGTTTAAAGAGAATCATAAATTTTTGAACATGCTGTCCTTTGAAGCTTTTTCTCAGCATTCGCCTATTGTCATTAAACACTTACGCGAGACACGCTCCATTATCATGCAGCGGCACAAAGACATTATTTTGAGCACCTATGGTGAATCTGTCGCTCCTTATGTCTGGGATCTTGTGATTGTTCTCAATGGATTAATGAGAGAATTCATCTTAATGCTGGCGATTGAGCACAAGAACATCAAATTAGAAAATGCTGCTGAGATGATTATCGGTGTGATGGACCGTGTATCGAAAAAGCCTTGCTCAATTGAGCCTGTGTTAACAGATCAGCTCATGGACTCTTATTTGTTTTCCTCACAGGACGGATATGATGAAGAAAAACTTGTCATCTCGTACTTAACGAAGATCAAACAAGAGCTTCACGCACTGTCAAACGGAGAAGAAAAAGACGATCTCCTCTCTGCTTATGAGCTGCTCAATCAAGAATTATCAAAGGATGAACCGAGAACCTTTTTAGTCAGCTCACTGCTCGATTATTTAGGCAAAAACAGCGTTTTATCACAAAACGTGTCACAGCTGAAAAACATCATTTTATAGATAAAGAAGGGATAACATGAACCAATCAACTACATCGTATAATCGATCTGTGATTGTTGGGATTTTCCTCGTTGGGGCATTCGTTGCGATTTTAAACCAAACGCTTCTCATTCCAGCGATCCCGCATATCATGGAAGATTTCAATATTGAGGTCAGCAAAGGACAGTGGCTTACAACAGCCTTTATGCTGACAAACGGGATTCTCATCCCCATTACGGCTTTCCTCATTGAGAAATTTTCAAGCCGTTCTTTAGTTTTAACGGCACTTAGCATCTTTACAGCCGGTACAATTCTTGCTTCATTTGCAACGAATTTCCCGGTGTTACTTGCAGCGCGTATCGTACAGGCAGCCGGTGCAGGGATTTTAATGCCGCTGATGCAAACGATCTTTTTAACCATTTTCCCGAAAGAAAAACGCGGGCAGGCAATGGGCATGGTCGGACTTGTGATCTCGTTCGCACCTGCGCTTGGGCCAACACTTGGCGGCTGGATTGTTGATTCCTTCAGCTGGAAGTTCTTGTTCTATATTGTTCTGCCAATCGGTATCATTGATCTCATTCTTGCTTTCTTCTTAATGAAAAATGTGACGCAGCAAAGAGAAACACGTATTGATGTTTTATCTGTCATCTTGTCGTCGTTCGGTTTCGGCGGGCTGCTTTACGGATTTTCTAGTGTCGGCACGTATGGATGGACGAGTGCGACTGTTCTCATTTCGCTGATTGTCGGCGCCGTGAGCTTGTTCTTCTTTATCCTGCGCCAGTCGAACTTAACAAGACCGATGCTGGAGTTTGGCGTATTTAAATTTGCGATCTTTAGCTTAACAACCTTCCTCGGCATGCTTGTCTTTGCTTTATTAATTGGGACAGAGACGATTCTGCCGCTTTATACGCAGAATGTCAGAGGACTGTCTGCACTTGATACAGGGCTTATCTTATTGCCAGGTGCTCTCTTCATGGGACTCCTGTCACCGATTATTGGACGGATTTTTGATAAAGTCGGCGGAAAAGGGCTGGCATTAGGCGGATTTACGATACTCACCGTTACCACCCTGCCATTTATGCTGCTCACCCTTGATTCATCGATCGCCCTCATTACGGTCGCCTACACGCTTCGGTTAATCGGGGTTGGGATGATCATGATGCCGCTGACAACCGCAGGTATTAACTCTTTACCGCCTCATTTGATCCCTCATGGGACAGCGATGAATAACACGATGAGACAAATAGGCGGTTCCATTGGAACGGCTGTGCTTGTTTCCATCATGAGCAGCTCTGCTGCAAATGCAGAATTGGCCAATCCATTAAAATCGGCCGTTCATGGAATGAATACGTCATTCTTCATTTCTGGTCTGATTGCGGTCATTGGACTCGTCCTCTCCTTTTTCTTAAAGGAAAAAAAACGTGAGAATAAAGTGATGAAGCAGGAGCTATCTTCCTCCTCGTCTTCTTCATAAGAAAAAGAGCTCGGCATATGGCCGGCTCTTTTTTCATATACTCATACAATATCGTCCTCTCTGTAAACACATTTGTATTTCTAGTGAAGAAAAACCTTGATAATTTAAAGAAAAGAGTTGATAATAGGAACTATTCAATTTGTGAGAAAATTTTTACTATAGGAGATGTATGCATTGAAGGTCGTTAAATTTGGTGGCAGTTCACTTGCATCTGGCAAGCAGCTGCAAAAGGTATTTGACATTGTAACAGCAGATCCAGCTCGAAAAGCAGTCGTTGTTTCCGCACCAGGAAAACGGCATTCAACGGATACAAAGGTCACCGATCTATTAATTAGCTGCGGTGAACAATATTTACGTTTAGGCGAAGCACATGATTTAAAGGAAGCAGTCATTGAGAGGTATGCCTCAATAGCGGATGAACTCGGATTAGGTCAAGACATTATCGATACCATCAGGCAAGATTTAGACACATTATTACAGGCTGATTCATCCCGCCCTGAGTGCTATCTTGATGCCATTAAAGCAAGCGGTGAAGACAATAACGCTAAGCTCATTGCCGCCTATTTCCGCCACCAAGGTGTGGAAGCTCATTATGTGAATCCAAAGGAAGCTGGTTTGTTTGTGAGCGATGAGCCTGGCCAAGCACAAGTTCTGCCGGAGTCTTATGATCATTTGTACAAATTAAGAGAGCGCTCTGGCATTATTATATTCCCTGGCTTTTTTGGCTTTAGTCTCGCAGGAGACATCGTCACCTTTTCGCGAAGCGGCTCCGATATTACCGGCTCCATTTTGGCGAACGGTTTGAAGGCAGATGTATATGAAAACTTTACAGATGTCGATGCTGTCTATGCCGTCAATCCAACGATCGTTCATGAACCAAAAGAGATTACAGAGCTGACATACCGGGAAATGCGCGAGCTGTCCTATGCTGGTTTTTCTGTGTTCCATGATGAAGCACTTATTCCAGCCTTCCGTGCAGGCATTCCGGTTCAGATTAAAAACACCAACAACCCGTCAGCAAAAGGGACAAAAATCGTAAATCAGCGGGACCATACAAATGGACCTGTTGTTGGAATCGCCTCAGACAATGGATTTTGCAGTATTTACATTAGTAAATATTTGATGAACAGAGAAGTCGGTTTTGGACGAAAGGTGCTGCAAACACTAGAAGAGTATGGGCTTACGTATGAGCATGTTCCTTCTGGCATTGATGATATGACCATTATTTTACGTCAGGATCAGCTGGAGGAGCAGCATATTGAAGAGGAGCTGCTAGACCGCTTGAAGGTCGTGCTTGATGCAGATGAGGTCGTTTTAGAGCGAAATCTCTCGCTGATTATGGTTGTAGGAGAAGCGATGCGTCATAATGTTGGCACAACAGCAAGAGCGGCAAAGGCGCTGTCAAAAGCGAAGGTCAATATTGAAATGATCAATCAAGGCTCTTCAGAGGTCAGCATGATGTTTGGCGTCAAAGCGGCTCAAGAAAAAGAAGCTGTTCAAGCCTTGTATGAGGAATTTTTCTCTATGTCTACTGTCCCTGTCTCTCTTTAATCAGAAGGCTGCCAGATCTTTGGATCGGCAGTCTTTTTTCATCTCGACGATCAGAGTGTTTTTGCGCATTAAAGTGTATCTATTTCTTGTTTGATTTTGTATGATAGAGACAAATCAACTATCTGTTCCGGCCTATGTTCGGAGCTACAAGGAGTCCTAAAACAATGCCTCGTCAACAACTATTAAAACAGTTTCGCAATTTTCATGATGCTTCTACTAGTATTTTAAACATGATGAGTCAATTCATTGGTGTGAATACACTGTTTATCGCTAAAAATGATCAAAACACCAATCAAATTGTAAAGGTGCTAAATCATGACGAGCAGCTTCTTGAAGAAGGAGAAGAACTTCCTTACGAAAAGACATTTTGCAAGCTTGCGGTCGATCATCGGGATACACTTGTGATTCCTGACATTTCGAAGGATGACCGTTTTAAATACTTAGAGGTTACGAAAAATCTTCAAGGCGGCTCGTTTATTGGAGTTCCCATTGATTTCACCGATGGGACGAACTACGGAACGATTTGCGGACTTGATTTGAGGCCGAAGCAGTTCACAGAAGAGCATGTGTATATGTTTGAAACGATGGCTTCATTATTAAGCTATGTCCTCGAACTAGACCGTGCCAACCGGCAAATTCGGCAATTGTCTGTACCGATCGTACCAGTTGTTGACGGTGTCGCCGTGCTTCCCCTGCTTGGTGATATCGAAGAGACACGTGCTCAGCATATTTTAGAAACCATTTTACAGGAAAGCTACAGGCTGTCGCTCTCTCATTTGGTCATTGATGTATCGGGAACAAAAAGCCTGAATGAACAAAGCATTCAATATTTGGTCAGCTACGCACAAACGCTGAGACTTTTAGGAATTTCGGCAGTTTTAACAGGTATTAAGCAAGACCTTGCTTTAAGTGCGATTCAATCCAATATATCGTTTAAAGACATCACCATCCGGAAAGACTTGCCGCAGGCACTTGCTCATATTGGATTGACGTTTACTAAAAATGAATAAGTGGTGATTCACCAAAAAGGGCTAAAATGAACTTCATTTTAGCCCTTTTCTTCTGGAAACGGCAGTCGTATGGTAAATGTCGTTCCATTGTTTTTTTCACTTTTCATATCAATATGCCCTTCATGCAGGTCCACAAGCTGCTTCACGATAGACAAGCCCAATCCGTATTCTCCATACGGTGTATTCGTTCTTGAGATATCCGCTTTATAAAAACGTTCCCATATGTGTTTGATTTCGTCTGGCGCAATGCCAATGCCTGTGTCTTCCACTTCGATGATCGTCTCTTGATTTTCTTGTTTTCCTCTTAAGTAAATACGGCCGTCTTCTGTGAATTGAATCGCATTCTTTGTGATATTGACAAGTATTTGAATGAGCCTGTCATAATCTGCATAAACCTTTAGCTCGGGATCAACGTCCACGATCAGCTGATTGTTTTTCTCTTCAGCGATTCGGCTCAGCTGCTCTTTCATCACTTCAAATGTGTCAATGAGTGGATAGTGAAATTTCTGAAGGGTAATTTGATTCGATCTAATTTTCTCATAATCCATATTTTCATTGACGAGGCGCAGCATACGTTTTGTCTCATCAGTGATTAAGGCATAGCATTTCTCTTTCTCTTCTGCTGACACATCCGCAGTGTTCAGCCATTCTACCAGTCCTCGAATGGTGGTCAGCGGTGTTTTCAATTCGTGAGACACATCTGCGATGAATTGACGTCTGCGCTTTTCGAGCCGGTCAATTTCCTCTCTTGATTGCTGAAGACGCTTGGCCATCATATTAAAATCCTCACCAAGTGTGCCAATTTCATCAAGGTGTTTGTTTTCAAGCTTGATGTTGTAATCACCTTGCGCAATCTTTTCAGTCGCCTCTCTCAGCTTTTTGATGCGGTTCACATGAAATTTAGACAGGAACAGGCTGAGAATAAAGGTGATCGTCAGCGCCACAAATACGATGATATACAGATAACGATTCATTTGGGCGATGAGCTGTTCAGCGCCTTGAATCGGGGCAATAAGGACAACTCCGCCCTTTAGCTTTCCATCCTCCATGACAGGGAGCGCCACAAGTGATGCCTCTTGATCAAGGCGGCGTGAATCACTTCGTTTCACAATGATTTGCTCTCCTTTTGAGAGTTTGGCCCATAAATCCTTTGTCAGTAATACTTCATGCGGCGGCATCTCTTGCTGCTGAGACAGAATATCTCCTTTTTCATCAAACACGAAAAAACGAATTTGCCTTGTCGAAAGAATATCTTCAAATGGACGCAGACGAAAGGTCATCTCGCTTTTAGGGAGTCGTTTATAATCTTGCAAGATTTCATTCCCATAGGAGCTCATTTCATTCACTCTGTTTTGATAGGCAATATCTTTCACAAAATGAGATAAAAGGGTGCTGATAATGACAATGGCAATGAGCAATAACCCAAGGTGGCTGATCAGCAGCTGATAAAAATATTTAATCTTCATCGAACTTATACCCTACGCCCCATACTGTATACAAAAAGGGCTTAGGCCCGTCCCCAATTTTTTGACGCAGCCGTTTAATATGAACATCTACCGTTCGTTCATCTCCATAAAATTGGTATCCCCAAATTTGCTCAAGCAATTGTTCTCGTGAAAATACTTGCCGAGGATGCTGAATAAAAAAGCACAGCAGATCGTATTCTTTCGGTGTGAGGTTCTCTATTCGCTCTCCATCCAGGAAAACTTCTCTCGTTTTTTTATCCAACTGAAAATGTGCTGTCTCCAGCCGTTCGCCCTCATTTACCTTTTCTTGAGTGGTTGTATGAGCAAAGCGTCGTTTCACCGCTTTAATTCTTGCCATCAAGGTTAGTGGACTAAAGGGCTTGGTCACATAATCATCTGCCCCAAGATCAAAACCAAGCACCTGATCAGATTCGGTTTCCTTGGCTGTCAGCATGATAATCGGAATGTCACTGATCTGGCGCACTTTTTGGCAAATGGTCAGACCATCCATCGAAGGAAGCATGACATCTAAAATGAGCAGATCCCAATCCTCCTCTTGCTTAAAGCGATTCAATCCTTCTAATCCATCATGAACGAATTCCGCTTGAAATCCCTCTCGTTGAAAAAACATATCCGTCATTGTACAAACGCTCTGATTATCTTCAATCATTAATATTTTCATGATCAGCCTCCGCTGCTACCATTGTTTTTCTTTATGTAGCTTTATTTTACATGTTCCCTTTCAAATCTCAATTGGATTCCACTGTTTTTATGAACTTATCATCGTTTGGTCATCTTTTATTCATACTTTTTGAAAGAACTAATACTGCGGTGAATCACATGAGGTTTTTTTATGATGGCATTGCAGAAGATGGTCAAGATGTTAGTTGAAATAGGACAGCGTCATTTACATATATTTAGAGAAAGAACTTCCTGACAGTTATATGATAGATCTATTTAAAAAAGCTCATCACTATATCGATGAGCTTTTTTATCATGCCAGCCACTTCAAATAAGCAGTGTTGTTTTCCTCTTCAACTGCCTGTAAAATCTGCTGTGCCTGTGATGCGCTTGTGACGCTGCTTAACTTTTGTATGATGTCTTCTTTCGATAACGCACAGCCTGGTGCTCCCTGAGGAATATCAACCCGCTTGCTCATGGTGGTGCCGTCAGATAAGGTGAGCTTCACAATCGTAAAGCGTCCTTTTGGAACAGCATCGGGATGGGGTTCTATCGTTTGATCATATCCTCTGCTTACCCGCTTCATCCATGTCCGCATGTCTGATGGAATGGGTTTTTTCGTAAAGGCATCCAGTGTAAGCGTCTGTCCAAACACTGCAAGTGCGATGACGTATTCAACACTGAATCGTCCTCCTTCCCCGGTTAAAGGTGTCCGCTCAATAAGCGCTGCATCTCCGCCTGGCGGGAATATGACATCGACCTGTTTTACCTGCTCCGGCAAGAAAGACCGCTCTTTTATTAAGGATTGTATCGCATCTGCTGCATGGTGGGCTGCTGAGCAGAACGGATATACTTTGAACCACAGCCCCGGCGAAACGATACGCCATGTAGAACCATAGCCCTCTAGCAAACGGCTTTTCGCAAGTTCCAGATCTCCATAGAGTGAAAAGAAACCAAGCGCGCCATCAAGAACCGAGTCATTCCCGCCAAAACCTGAACAAGCTAAATCCATAGACCAAACGGCTGTTTTAGCAGCTAAGCCGGCTTGTAATGGTTTCATATCAGAGCCAAACTGCTTTCGCATTCCGGCTGATTGCGCTCCGGCAAAGCCGATTGCTTTCGTCAGTTCTTCCTTGGAGACTTTTTTCAAATAGCCAATCGCACACACTGCCGCAATGGCTCCGAGTGTTCCTGTATTATGCCAGCCCCGCTCATAATGCGCCTTGCCGATGGATTCGCCAAGTCTTGCCATCACTTCAACACCTGTGATGTAGGCAGCTAAAAACCGCTCGCCATACCCTTTGCCTTCTGTCAGCTGTGATAGCAGCGCTGGAATGATGACCGCGCTCGGATGTCCTCTCACATCTGAGTGCACATCATCATAATCAAGGGCATGGATGAGGTAGCCGTTCAGCATTGCTGCAGATTGGCGGCTCACCTTCTTTCCTCGTCCAATGACAGGAATCTGAGCGGCTCCGCCTTCCTGTTCAACAAGCTGCATCAGCTGCTGAAGCCCTTCATCCTCTTTCGCAGCAAACGCTGATGCCGCAGCGTCTAACAGGCCATTTCTAGCCATTTGAATGGCCCGCTCATCCTGCAGCGGATCAGCAGAAAGCACTACTTCTGCCAGTTGTTTTGTTAATTCCATGATCGAGACTCCAATGCCCGAACAGCAAGCTCAGCAAAGAAGGCAGCGGAAACTGGAAGTGCGTCTTCATTTAATGTAAACGCAGGGTGATGCCACTCCTTCGTACCACTAGTCCCCATCCATACAAAAAAGCCTGGAATGCGTTCTTGATAAAGAGCAAAATCTTCTCCGCCCGGTGACTGCTCTGCCTGCACGACATGTAAGTCAAGTGAGCCAGCCGTTTCTTCTACTACCTTTGTCAGACGCTCATCATTCATGACAGATGGCAAATAAGGATGCCATCTTACTTCAGTCTCTGCTCCAAATCCTTCTGCAATCCCGCTGACGATTTGTTTCATAAGCTCTGGAATCATCGCTCTTACTTCAGGCTCAAATGTCCGAACAGTTCCTTCCATCTCAACACGGTCGGGAATCACATTCCATGACGTACCGCCTTGAATGCGTGTGATACTGACAACCGCATGATGCAAGGAGCTGATGCGGCGGCTGACGATTTGCTGAAGGGCGCTTGTGATCTGCCCGCTGATGGCTATGGGGTCTACCGTGTGATTTGGAATACCGGCGTGGCCACCCGTTCCTTTAATATCGATTTCAAACCGGTCCACACTCGCCATCAATGCTTTTTCTCTAATGCCAATCGTGCCAACTGGCAGGTCAGGCTTGTTGTGCATACCGAAAATCGCATCGACTCCATCTAAAACGCCTGCCTCTATGACGTGTTTCGCCCCTTGAGCAACTTCCTCAGCCGGCTGGAACAAAATACGGACCGTTCCTTTGATCTCGTGTTTCCGCTCTTTTAATAAAAGAGCCGCGCCAAAAATAGAAGCTGTATGGAAATCATGACCGCATGCATGCATTTTACCCGGTACCTTTGAAGAAAATGGTTCGCCAGATGCTTCTTCAATCGGAAGTGCATCAATATCGGCTCTCAAAGCAATTGTCGGCCCCTCTTGTTCTCCTTTGATTTCACAGACAATGCCTGTTTGAAGGGCTGGGATATCAAGTACAGTGATCCCTTCCTCTTCTAACCAGCGGCGCAGTTTCTTTGTCGTTTCATATTCTTCAAACGCCAGCTCTGGATGCTCATGAAGCGCTCGGCGAATGTTGATCAAACGTTTGTTTAAAGCTTCATTTCCTATTGGTTTCACTAGACACTCACCTCTCTAAAGAATAAAAAGCAGCTTATGCTTCTTCAGCCGCTGCTTCTTTTTGGATAAATCGTTTCGTTCGTTCATTCTTTGTTTCATCAAATAGCTCAGTTGGCGTCCCCTGCTCGATAATATGACCATCCGCCATGAAAATCACATGGTCTGCCACTTCTCTTGCAAACGCCATTTCATGTGTGACGATGATCATCGTTGTTTCTTGAATCGCAATGGATTTAATGACTTGAAGCACACCTGAGACAAGCTCTGGATCAAGCGCTGACGTTGGTTCATCCAGCAAAATCGCATGTGGATCAACCGCTAACGCGCGGGCAATCCCAATCCGCTGCTGCTGTCCGCCAGATAACGTGACTGGATAGCTGTCAGCCTTTTGCTCTAACCCTACCTGCTTCAGCAGTTTCATACCGATTTCATCCGCCTGCTGCTTCGTCATTTTTTTCGTCACAAGCAGTGATTCTGTTATGTTTTGCAGTGCTGTCTTGTTTTTAAATAAATTATAGTTTTGAAACACCATGGCCGTTTGTTGACGCAGGTGATGGGCTTCTTTACGTGAATATTTGGACGCATCGAGCTTCGCATCGCCAATTTCAATCGTGCCTTCATCAGGTGTTTCTAATAAATTTAAACAGCGCAGCAAGGTGGATTTACCGGAGCCAGAAGGTCCGATAATGGCCACAACCTGCCCTTTTTTCACGTCGAGATTAATTCCGTCTAAGACGACAAGGTCGCCGAATGATTTCTTCAAATTGGTGAGCTTGATCATGTCCACACCTCCTTAATTCCGGTAAGGTTTGCTGATTTTTCGTTCAAATAGGTCCTGCAGGAAACTATAAATGATCGTCAGCACCCAATACACAATCCCTACGGCTAAATAGGTTTCAAAGTATTTATAGTTCGCCGATGCAATCATCTTCCCTTGTGCAAACATTTCTGCCACACCAATCGTAAAGGCAAGAGATGTTTCTTTTAAAAGACCGATAAAGGTATTCCCTGTCGCTGGAATTGCATTTCTGACGGCCTGCGGGAAAATAATTCTAACGTAAGACTGCCATCTTGTCATACCGACAGATAAGCATGCCTCAAGCTGCCCTTCATCCACTGAGTTCAGAGCCGCTCTGAAAATTTCTGCTAAGTATGCTGAGTTCTTAATACTTAATCCGATAATGACCGCTGTTAAAGCATCCATTGAGGTCATCGCAGGGAATAGCTGCGGGAGACCAAAATAAATGAGAAAGAGCTGAACCAAGGTTGGAACCGCTCTGAAGAAAGAAATATACAGCTTGGCAAATTGGTATAAAACAGGTATCCGGTTTTTCGTAATGAGAGCGAATACCACACCAATGATAATGGCAAATACCATGGAGACAATCGCCATGAAGATCGTTATCGGCAAGTATTGAAGCAATGTCGGAAACACCGTCACCATATACTGCCAATCAATTTTGTTCATGTCTGCTCTTCACCGCCGCTGTCGTTATTTTTTAATTGGCACTGTCACATCGTCTTTGAAATATTTCTCAGACAATTTCTTAAGTGTCCCGTCTTCTCTTAATTCTTTGATGGCTTTGTTAAATTCTTCTCTTAGTTTGTCATGCTTTTTATCTTTCGCAAATGGATAGCCTACTTCTTCATACACAATTGGGTTGCCTACGATTTTCAGCGGCAGACCTGTTTTTTCAATTTGAGCAAGTAATACACTGCGTCCGTTGACATAAGCATCTACGCGGCCATTTGCCACTTCATTTAATACGCCGTCTTGCGTTTCATATGTTTTAATCTTAATTTTCTTGTCAGGGTCTTTGCTCTCTAAGTTTTTAGCATGGTTAGAGCCAAGAACCGCCGCCACTGTTTTTCCTTTTAAATCGTCAAGACCTTTGATGTGGTTGTTGTCTTTTTTCACGATGATTTGTGTTCCTGCGTAAGCGTACGTATCTGTAAAGTTAAATGTTTGTTTACGCTCGTCTGTAACGGCAACTTGGTTTGACACTGTATCGAGCTTACCAGATGTCAGCTGTCCCATTAGTCCGCTGAATTCGCTCAGCTGCCAGTCTAGTTTGTAGCCTAGCTTTTTCGCAATGGCTTCTGTTACTTCAACATCGAATCCGACAAGCTTGCCATTGTCTTTATAAGCAAATGGATAGCTTTGTCCTGTAGCGCCTACTTTTAACACTTTTTCGTCTTTGCCTTCACTCTGATTGTTGCCGCCGCAAGCTGCTAAAACTGCCAGCATTGCTGCAAATAGAACGACTAGCCACTTTTTGTTTTTCATGTTTGTAAACCCTTCTTCCTCTTATGGTTGTGTGATATCTGATCTTAATTGTTTTTTGAAATAAACCGTGATATGACCTTTGCCTAAATCCTTTTCACCTGCTCTGACATAGCCTTTACGCTCATACATCTCTATGAGCCATGGATGCTTATCAGCTGTACCGAGCGACACGTACGGCACCTTCAGTGTATCCCTTAGCACTTCGGTTTCAACCCATTCCAGCAAGGCTGAGCCTGTGCCTTTTTTGGCGGCTGGTTCTGAGGCAAACCACCAGATATGAGGGACGCCGAACGGTCCTGGCTGCTCTCCCCAAGGCATACGGAGTGATAAGGTGGATAGAAGCTCTCCGTTTTCTTCCATCACATAGCAAAGATTCTTTTGTACATTATTCTGAACGAGAGCGAAATCAGCATGTGCTGCTTGGAACTGGATGCCTAGCTCACGAATTGGCTCGTAGGCTCTTGTTGTCAGTTCAAGCAGCGCCTCTATATCTGCCTCTGTTGCCAGACGAAACGTGTATCCCAACGTTAGTCACCTCACCCTTATGTCGTGTAGCGATTTTTTGGCTCTGTTAATCCGAGATTTTCTCGCAAGGTTTGTCCTGTGTAATCGGTTTTGAATAAGCCTCGTTCCTGAAGGATTGGGACGACGCGGTCTACGAACACATCCAGCCCTTCTGGCAAGAGCGGCGGCATGACATTAAAGCCGTCTGCTGCTTCTTCAACCAGCCATGTTTCCATCACGTCTGCCAGCTGCTGCGGCGTTCCAATGAAAATATTATGACCGCGTGAGCCGGCAACTGATTGATAGAGCTGGCGAATGGTCAGATTATCCTTTCTCGCCATATTCATCACGAGATCAAAACGGCTTTTCACCGCATTTGACGTGCTCGGATCAATCTCTGGAAGCGGTCCGTCTAAAGGATACTGAGACAGATCAATCCCGCCTAAGTAATTTTGCAGAATGCTCAGTCCAATCTCAGGAACAATCAGCTCCTGTAATTCTTCATATTTCGCTTGGGCTTCTTCCTCTGTATCAGCAATGATCGGGAAGATACCCGGCATGATGCTGACGTCCTCTCTAGCACGGCCAGCAGCTTCTACTTTCCCCTTCAAGCTTTGATAAAATTCCTTCGCTTTATCGAGATCGTTTTGTGCAGTGAAAATGAGCTCTGCTGTTTTTGCTGCAAGCTTTTGGCCATCTTCAGAAGATCCTGCTTGAATGATCACGGGCTGCCCTTGCGGCGTCCGTGATACGTTGAGAGGACCTCTTACTGAGAAGAACTCACCTTTATGCTGGAGCTCATGAAGCTTACTAGATTCGAAGAATTCTCCCGTTTCCTTGTTTCTGACAAGGGCGTCTTCTTCCCAAGAATCCCAGAGACCTTTGACGACTTCGACGAACTCTTCTGCCCGCTCATATCGTTTATGGTGTGCTAAATGCTCTTCTCCGCTAAAATTTTTCGCTGTTTCTTCAATAGAAGATGTGACCACATTCCATGCCGCTCTTCCGCCTGATAAATGATCAAGGGAGGCAAACTGCCTTGCAATATGGAAAGGCTCACTGTATGTAGTGGAAGCTGTTGCTGCTAAACCAATGGTTGAAGTAGACTCAGCAATGGATGAAAGCAGCGTGAGCGGTTCAAATCTCGTTAATACGTTCGGATGAGAGGTTTGATTAATGGATAAACTGTCGGCTAAAAAGAGCAAATCCAGCTTTCCTTCCTCTGCCTTTTTCGCTAATTGTTTAAAATAATCTAGGTTCATGGCTGCATCTGGTACTGCATTCGGATGTCTCCAAGAGGCAACGTGATGTCCAGTTCCTGCGATGAATACGCCTAACTTGAGCTTCCTTTTCGGCTGTGACACTTGTTCTTCATCCTTTCTATATCCTAAATGTATCAAACCGAAGTCCTTAGAAGATACATTTTTCTGATTGAATTAATCGGTTTTATTAATAAAAAAAGGGCAAATGTTGCGAAAAATGAAAAATAATTATTACTATATGCCCTTTTTACAGGATTGTCAACCGCCTTCTGAACCTCCAAAATAAGGGATTTCAAACGCTCATGACGGTGTATCAATCTCAATATTTCCGATGAGCCGGTCTGTGGTATGTGTCACCAATTGACTGCGTTCCAGCATGTTGTGAGCGATGACAGAATGAGTGGAATTTGCGGTGCGGACAGCAATCGCTTTTTGAGGAGATAGATTGATGATGTTATTGCGCAGCACACGGGCTGAGGCGGCCTGGTCAATAAAGATCGCCGTCGGCTGTCCGATCGATCGATTTAAATAGAAACGGTTATCTCCAATTTGTGGTGAACCATTTTTAATATACATCACCACATATAAGGATGTTTCTTCAAAGGAATTATCTTTAATTTCCAATGCCCCCGTCGTGCTGCTGTATACAGCGTAGTTTTGATAGTGCTTAAAGCGATTCTGCCAGATGAAAGCCTTTGCATTTCCAGTGACACTGATCGTATACGAAGAATCTAGCTCCGGGTGTCCTTCTTGAATAAAGTGGTTGCCGTTGAGCCCAGCTTCCCCTTCCTGCACCCAGATTCCTCTGCTGAATTCTTTGAATTGATTGTGCTGGATGAGAATATTCGTTCCTCTCACCACGGCCGCATCGATAACAGAGTAGACCGTATTGTTTGAAAAGACGACACTATCCGATTGATAGATACGCAACGAGGCGCTTCTTTTTCCGGTATTCGTTCCTGATTCAATATGGTTTCCTTCTATTAGAATACGATTCGCCATATAAACGGACACAGCCGCATCTTCAAAAAGACTAATCTTATTGCCTGTAATGTGAACACTGTCTCCTCTCACATCAATTCCTTTTTCAAACCCCTCAATCATATTGCCAATAATCATCACATTGTTTTCCGTTTGGCCAAGTGAGACGCCTAAACTCGTAATCCCTGCTTTTGTCACACCTCCTCCCACTGCACGAATCATATTGTTGGCAATGATCGTTTCGGTGGAGAAGCCATAGGAGATACTGCTATCTGTATGATTGCCTTCAATGATCACACCATAACCGTTAAAGTTATAGATGGAGCTTGCAGCACCTCCTCTGACGATGTTGTTGCGAATCTGAATATTCAAAGGCTCCTCCATATTAACGGCATTTTCTCCATAGCCTTCAATATCAATGCCCATTCTTGGCTCGACCCCATTTACTCCTGCTCTTTCCAAGAGACAGTCCTCCACAATAACCCCATCACAGCCTGTAATCGAAATATTGTTGCGTCTCGAATCTGTGATGGTGCAGCCAGAAATTTCAATAGATGCAGCAGGCGAGTATGGTTCCCCCTCTGTCAACAAACCGTGGGGACTGACAATGATGCCGTCTCCCGTACAATTTTTTATTTGGACATGATTGACCTCTACATGGGAGGCACCTTCAATACATATCCCAAAGCCCCATTCATGGGTTCTTCGTTCAGCGGGGAGCGGCTTGTATACATGCTCATGTCGATCCCCTTCAATACGCCCGCCTCGAATGGTTACATGCTCAACCTTTCCTATATAAAAAGCTGCATACCCCCATGAATCATTTGGTTTCACCTTTATTACAGCGTCTGACGCCATCTCAATGCATATATGACTTGGCACCCGTATACCTGCACCTCGGAAAGGAAAAAATGGATCACCTCTGTACACCGCATCGATTAAATACGTGCCGCTCGGCAGCCAGATATGGGAATACCCCTGTGCTTTTGTCCACTCTAAACATTCATTGAGCTTAGCTGTGCAATCCGTTTTCCCATCAGCAATTACGCCAAAATCTAGTACATTGACAACTGGTTTTTTCAGATCAGCTTCATTCAATTCCCCCAACCTAATCACTCCTTTTCACACATGTTCTCTCGTCATCCTATGCATGTGGTAAAGGTTTGCTTGTACATTGCTTCAAATTTTAAATAAATTCTTTTGAAATAACTTTCCGATAATTTTCACTTCAATGAATTTTTCATTTTTTTGAGTCTTTACGCCTATTGAACTAACATTTTCCTGTTTTAGAATAGTTTTATATTGACACAAGAACTATACAAGAATATCATTTTTCTCATATCTCTTTTTTTAAGAAAGGATCTATGCCATGTCTACAATTGACCACGATAAAATTGTTAAAAGTGTTCCTCAAAAAGGGTTTTTTGGACATCCTAAAGGACTTTACACACTGTTTTTCACTGAATTTTGGGAGCGTTTCTCCTATTATGGCATGCGTGCACTGCTTATTTATTATATGTACACAGAGGTGACAAAAGGCGGTCTAGGCTTTGACCAGACGACAGCCAATTCGATCATGTCTGTCTACGGTGCGCTTGTCTATATGTCAGGAGTGATTGGCGGATGGCTCGCCGACCGGGTATTTGGTTCGTCCAGTACGGTGTTTTATGGCGGAGTTTTCATTATGCTTGGCCACGTGATTTTGGCTTTGCCAAGTGGAGCAACAGCGCTCTTTATTAGTATGGGACTGATTATTATTGGGACAGGTCTTCTTAAGCCAAACGTTTCAAACATTGTTGGCGACCTGTATACAAAAACAGATCCACGTAGGGACTCTGGATTTAGTATTTTCTACATGGGGATCAACATGGGTGGCTTTATCTCCCCATTAATTGTCGGAACACTCGGTCAAAAAGTGAATTTCCACCTCGGGTTCTCACTCGCTGCCGTCGGGATGCTTGTTGGACTCATTACATTTGTGGTCACAAAAAAACCGAACCTTGGTCTTGCCGGCACGTATGTGACAAATCCATTATCAGCTGCCGAACGTAAGAACTTCAAAATTTACGGATCATTGGTTGTGATTTTGCTCGCAGTTTTTGCTGTCATTGGCATTCAAACAGGCGCACTCACAATTAATCTATTCACTTGGTTTGTTAGTGCCCTTGGTGTACTCATTCCGATTGTTTATTTCATTGTCATGTATTTCAGTAAAAAGACGAGCGCAGTGGAGCAATCCAGGGTTCTCGCTTATATTCCATTGTTCCTTGCTGCCGTGATGTTCTGGGCGATTCAAGAGCAGGGCTCAAACATTTTAGCAACATATGCAGATCAACGAACAAACTTGAATTTCCTTGGGATGACACTAGCGTCTTCATGGTTCCAATCATTGAACCCAATCTTTATTGTGCTGCTGTCTCCAGTGTTTGCTTGGTTATGGGTCAGACTTGGGAAGAAACAGCCGTCTACCCCGATTAAATTCTCACTCGGTCTTCTGTTTGCAGGGTTATCCTTCATCATCATGATCATTCCTGCATACATGTCCGGTCCGAACACACTTGTGAGCCCATTATGGCTCGTTCTGAGCTTCTTCCTCGTCGTGATCGGAGAGCTCTGCTTATCACCAGTTGGACTGTCAGCGACAACAAAGCTGGCCCCTGCTGCCTTCTCAGCGCAAACGATGAGCCTTTGGTTCCTTTCAAATGCAATGGCACAGGCGATCAATGCGCAAGTAGTCAAACTGTTTGATAAAGTGCCGGAAACCGTCTATTTCGGTATCATCGGATTGCTGGCCATCGTTTTATGCGTTGTGATGCTATTACTGACACCAGTGATTAAGAAAGCGATGAAAGGCGTTCATTAATAAAAAACTGGGCATGAGTACATCATGTCCAGTTTTTTACTTTAATTATAATCATTATCTTACTGCATTATTCATTCATTTTCATTGGTACTGTCTCATTTATTTCAATATTAAAATAATTCACGGCATTGTGATAACAAATATCTTTGACTATTTTTCCTATAAATTCGTAATCCCTTGGAAGCTCACCATTTTCTATCCAAGTCCCAAATAAATCACATAAGATTCTTCTGAAATATTCATGGCGAGGGAACGATAAAAAGCTTCTGGAGTCTGTAAGCATCCCTACGAAAGTGCTAAGCAAACCTATATTAGATAATGTTTTCATTTGATCTAGCATGCCGTCTTTTTGATCATTAAACCACCACCCAGACCCAAATTGAATTTTTGCTCTGGCATCAGAAGACTGAAAATTCCCTATAGTAGAGGCCACAATCGCATTATGAGCGGGATTTAAATTATAGATGATGGTTTTAGGTAAAAGGTTATCTTTGTCTAATTCATTCAAAAAACCATTTAAATGTCTTGCTAGGTGGAAGTCAGACATAGAGTCGTACCCACTATCTTTCCCCGTTAACTTGAACATTCGTGTGTTATTATTCCTTAAAGCACCTATGTGTAATTGCATGGTCCAATGAAGAGAATGATATTTTTTACTCAGGTGAAGAAGAGTGTTTGTTTTAAATTTATTGATATCCTCTAGGGATAGTGTTTTTCCTTGCAGAGCACGTACAAATATAGAAGACACTTCTTGTTCAGTAGCTGGTGAAAATGGAAATATTTCAAAACCATGATCAGAAATTCTGCATCCATTCGCGTGAAAATAATCAATTCGTGAATGTAATGAAGCGATAAAGTTTTCATATGTTAAAACAGCGCCGTTGATTGAATCACCTAATTTTTCTATATAGTTTACAAAATTTGATTGTTCAATATTTAAAGCATGATCCGGTCTAAATGTAGGTAGGACCCTAGTTTTAATTCCTACATCTTTACGTATGATTTGATGAATTTCTAAAGTATCGATTGGATCATCAGTCGTACACACAACTTTTACATTAAATTTTTCTAAAATTCCATTTGTGGACATGTTACTTTCATTTAATCTCTCATTACAAATATCCCAAACTTGATGTGCATTTTTTTCTGAGAACAACTCATTTATATTGAAATAACGACTTAATTCTAAATGTGACCAATGATAAAGAGGGTTTCCTATTGTATATGGAACCGTTTGCGCCCAAGCTAAGAATTTTTCCTTGTCACTTGCATTCCCCGTGATCAATCTTTCTTCTACGCCTAACCATCGCATCGCCCTCCATTTATAGTGATCTCCATTAAGCCAAATATCAGTCATATTTTCATATTTTTTGTTAGCAGCAATGTCATCAGCCATTAAATGCGTATGAAAATCATAGATTGGCATATTTTTCGCGTAATCATGATAAAGAACTTTTGAACTTTCATGATTAAGCATCATATCTTCGCTTAGGAATGTAGACAATATCGTCACCTCTATACATTTTATCGTTTCTTTATCCTTCAAACTTAGTTTAGAAAATCTCAATTAAATGAAATAAGGTGTTATTAACAAAAATAACACCTCACTTTTTTAGATCTTACTTAATTCAAACTCCGTATTTACGTAGATTGCGTCTCGTTGTGCAATTAAGCAAAGTTCTGCGGCTTTAAAAGTATGTTCTTGAGTCATAGCATTTTCAGTACCGTTTAAACAATCTAAAATAAGTTCACCAAAGTAAGGGAATCCTACTTCTCCATTTACAGAAAAATGCTGCTCTGTCTGTTGATTTACTAAGTATAAATGGTCTCCTGTTTTATCCCTTGCGATGTCTACGTATTTGCGAATTTCAATATACCCATCTGTTCCAAGAATGAATGTGCGCCCATCCCCCCAAGTGCTAAGGCCATCAGGAGTCAGCCAGTCTACTCTAAAGTAGTTTGTAGCCCCATTATCAGCAATCAAAGTAGCATCACCAAAGTCTTCTAATTCTGGATATTGATGATGCTTATAATTGCCCACTTTACTATGTACAACTTTTGCATCTTTTGCGCCAGAATAGAAAAGGAATTGTTCAATTTGGTGACTGCCAATATCACATAGAATACCTCCATAATATTCCTTTTCAAAAAACCAGCTTGGTCTACTTTCCACATTACTACGATGTGGGCCAGTTCCAAGAACTTGTACCACTTTTCCAATGGCTCCTTGTTCAATCAATTGACCAGCAAATACGGCACTCTCCACGTGCAAACGTTCACTATAATAAACAGCCCATTTAAGTCCCGTTTCAGCTGTTTTTTTACGAGCAAGCTCCAATTGTTCTAACGTTGTAAAAGGTGATTTATCCGTAAAGTAATGCTTACCATGATCTAAAACACGCAGCCCTAAATCACAGCGTTTAGATGTAATGGCTGCGCCTGCCACGAGCCTGACATCTGGATCTTCGAGGATTTCTTTCTCACTTTTGGCTGCCTGTACCTCCGGATAAGCTTTACAAAATTCTTGTACTTTTTTCTGATCATGATCATAAACCCATTTTAATGTAGCCCCAGCCTCAGTTAATCCATTGCACATTGCATAGATGTGTCCATGATCAAGACCTATTGCCGCCATGACGAATTGTCCTTCTGTAACAACAGGGGCACTTTTTCCCTTAGGAGCATAATTCATTCCATCACTTTTCTGCATGATTGTTCCTCCTCTAGCTAGCTTCCAGTTTATTTTTAATAATTTAATAACGTTAGACTCATAGTTTCTCGTAATTTCCTCCAACGGTTATCGTATCGTCTGAAAAATTTTCTACACTGCTTTGTTTTTCATAAAAATGCTTAACGTTCGCGAGCATTCCTTCACGTGTATAAAAAGGATCGTCTGCTGAAAGAGGAAGCTTCACATGAACACCTTGGTTTGCAGATTTATAGATGGCTGTAATAAGTTCTAGTGTTTTTCTTCCTTCTGTTCCATCAATTAAAAGCTTCTGGTTACCCTTGATAGCCATTAAAAAATTATTTATTTGTCCTTTATGCCCTTCAAATAGTAATTCCGGATATTGATGAAAAGCTTCCTGAATACGATTTTCTAAATCCTCATCATTTTTCTCTTGAGGAAACCCATTTTCTTTAGCTATTTGAGCATTTACTTTCCATGGGACAGATACTCTAGCTTTTTCACCTTGAAAAATCAATTGTTGTTCTTCTCCATGATGAACAACAGAACTGGTTACTTGTGCTAAGCTGCCATTTCCATATCGAAGTACAGCAATAGAAAGGTCTTCAACCTCTGCATTATCATGCAAGGTATTACTAGTTGCTGCAAAAATGTCAACCGGCAATCCTAACATCCATTGCAACATATCAATATGATGGACAGCATGATTAAGTGTACAACCTCCACCTTCTTTTTCCCATGTACCGCGCCACCATAAATCATAATAACTATGACCACGCCACCAAAAAGAATCAACTTGAGTATGAGCGATTTTTCCAATTAGGTTTTGATCAAGGACATGTTTTAATCTCATAATGGGCGTCATAAACCTGTTTTGAGCAACAACGGATAAAAGCTTCTGGCTTTCAATAGATGCTTTTATCATTTCGTCACATTCTTTTAGAGAAGAAGCCATAGGTTTTTCTACTAAAACATGTTTGCCTGCTTTAAGAAAATCGATGGCAATGGTTGCGTGCATATAAGGAGGTGTACAAATGGAAACGGCATCAATCGTAGGATCATTCAATAATTCTTGGTAGTTAGCGACAACTCGTGCTTCCAGGTTATATTTTGTTGCTGCAGACATTGCTTTTTCAGGATAAATATCAGCTAAAGCTACAATTTTACTGATTTCAGGCATTGCAAGATAAGCCTCGATATGGGCAGTTGCAATAGATCCAGTTCCTATAATGGCGATGTTGGACATATCAATCTTTCCCTTCTGCAATAAGATAAATTTTCACTTCTAATAATGAGATAGCGCTTTCAAAAAACTGAATGATTCACCTAGCTGATAGATCAGAGTACCGTTCGTTTTATTAATATTCTAGTTATACTAGTATGGTAGCTCAAAAAACATTATAACTTAATCTTTTTGAATTTTGTATAGTTTTTTGAATTTTCTTTTTAAGATCCTACACTTTTATGATTGATTATGGCTTACATAGTGGAATCATCAAGAGATGCTCACAGTGAAAGTATTCAGAAAAATGAAATTAATGTCTACCATTCTAATCTACTTGTATGGTAGTATGTTAGAGAAAGGAGATTAGAATAATGAATATTGATTTTAAAAACCAAAACCTCTCTACGAGGGAACAAGTTTACAATATGCTAAAAGATCAAATATTAAGCCTGAAGCTTCCACCTGGGACAAATATTTCTGAAAAAGAAATATCCGTTCAATTTAATGTTAGTCGAACTCCTGTAAGAGAAAGCTTTTTAAAATTATCTCAAGAAGGATTATTAAGTATCTATCCTCAACGAGGTACTTTTGTTTCTTTAATTGATTTGAACCTTGTGGAGGAAGCACGGTTTATGCGAGAACATCTCGAGAAGGCAGTGATTAGACTAGCCTGTCAGGAATTTTCTGAAGAGCTGATTAATGATTTAGATATGAATTTAAGTATGCAAAAAATTTGCGTTAAGAAAAAAGACTATAAAAAAATGTTTGAATTAGATGAGGAGTTTCATAGAACGATTTTCAAACGGTGTAAAAAAGAAAAAACATGGTTAGTTATTCAACAGATGAATGTACACTTTAATAGGAGCCGCATGTTAAGGCTAGTAACAGATTACAATTGGGATAATATTCTTTCTCAACATGTAAATATCTTCAAAGCTATACAAGATCAAGATGCTGATAAAGCTGAAAAAATCATGGAAGAGCATTTGAAAATTGCACTTGTTGATAAAGAATTATTGAAGAAAGAATATCCAAATTATTTTAAATAACATTAGGGGTGATGATAGATGAGGATGACATTCAGATGGTTTGGAGAAGGAAACGATACGATCACACTGGAACAAATAAAGCAGATTCCAGGAGTGGAAGGAATTGTTTGGGCACTGCATGATGTGCCCGTAGGAGAAGAGTGGCCAATAGAAAGAATGTTAGAAATGAAAAAATTAGCTGATAAACATAACCTTCATATTGAAGTAGTTGAAAGCGTGAATGTTCATGAAGACATTAAGCTCGGACTTCCAACTAGAGATCGATACATAGAAAATTATAAGAAAACAATTCAGAAGCTAGCAAAGGTGGGTGTTAAAGTCATATGTTATAACTTTATGCCTGTCTTTGATTGGATCCGTACAGACTTAAATAAAACACTTTCTGATGGATCTACAGCTCTATTTTATGAACATAGTCGAATTAAAGATATTGATCCGAAAGAATTAGTAAATAAAATTAGTGAGAACTCCAGTTTAACCATGCCAGGTTGGGAACCAGAGCGGTTAAATCACCTCCACCACCTTTTTGAAGCCTACAAAAATATAACAGAAGATGATTTATGGGCCAACTTGAAATATTTTTTAGATCAGATTATTCCAATTGCAGAACTTCATGATATTAAGATGGCTATTCATCCTGACGATCCACCTTGGCCTGTCTTTGGTCTACCGCGAATAGTAACTAACCAAAAAAACATCAGAAAAATTTTACAACTAAATAGCAGCCCATATCATTGTATAACGCTCTGTACAGGATCTTTAGGAGCAAATTTAGAAAATGATTTAGTCTCTATGATTCACGAATTTATTGATAGAATACCATTTACTCATATAAGAAATGTACGTGTATATGATAACGGGGACTTTGTTGAAACATCGCATCGATCAAAAGATGGATCAGTAGACGTTTCAGCCATTATACACGCTTATTATGAAAGCGGATTCAAAGGTTATTGCAGACCCGATCATGGAAGACACATTTGGGATGAACAATGTAGGCCTGGATATGGTCTTTATGATAGAGCACTTGGAATTATGTATTTGTGGGGAGCTTGGGATGCTTTAAAAAATAAACAGTCTGTACGAAAAGAAGCAAAGGAGGAAGCTACATGGTAAACATACAAGAAAATAAAAATTTAGCTGGTAAAGTAGCTGTCATCACAGGAGGAAGTGGCGTACTTTGCAGCGCCATGGCAAAGGAACTTGCTAGACATGGCGTGTCTGTGGCTATTTTAAATAGAACAGGCGAAAAGGGCGAAAAGGTAGCCGAAGAAATTAACCTTATGGGCGGGAAAGCGATTGCGATTAAATGTGATGTTCTGAATAAAGATAGTGTGGAACAAGCCGAGAAGATTGTAACAGAGGAATTAGGCAATTGTACAATATTGATAAATGGAGCTGGTGGTAACCACTCCAGTGCAAATACAACCAACGAAATATTTCAAACAGAAGATCTTACTAATCCTAAGGTAAATACTTTTTTTCATTTAAGTACAGATAGTGTACAAAATGTATTTGATTTAAATTTTATGGGGACGTTCATTCCTACACAAATTTTCACTAAACATATGGTTCATCAAAAGGGAGCAGTTGTCATCAACATGTCATCTATGAGTGCCCCTTCTCCTATGACCAAAGTGCCTGCTTATAGCGCAGCAAAAGCAGCAATTGAAAATTTCACCAAATGGTTAGCTGTTCATATGGCTGAGGCAGGAATTAGAGTAAATGCTATTGCACCGGGCTTCTTTTTAACCTCACAAAATAAAAACCTTCTCCTAAATGAAGATGGAGATTATACAGAGAGGTCTCATAAGATTATTTCGAACACACCAATGAGAAGGTTTGGTACGCCAGAAGATCTTCTTGGTACCCTATTATGGCTTGTTGATGATCATATGTCAGCATTTGTTACCGGCGTGACAATTCCTGTTGATGGAGGTTTTATGGCGTATTCAGGTGTTTAATATTTTTATTTTTTTCCTTGTCATACATCTTTATTTTATATGTTTTTTTAAATTTATAAGTAGGCTTGGAAAGGAGACATAAGAATGCAGACTGAGAACAGGAAACTAACACTCAAAAATTACATTGGGTATGGAACAATGGATTTATTTGGAGGGGGAGCATTCGCTATAATAGGCGCATGGATGTTATATTTTTTCATTACATACTGCGGTCTTACCCCTGTTGAAGCAGGATCTATTATTGCAATTGCTCGTATTATTGATGCGATAGCAAGCCCAATTATGGGCCATATCACTGATAATTTTGGTCGTACAAAACTTGGGAAAAAATTTGGAAGACGCAGGTTCTTTTTGCTAGTTGGAAGCCCTTTGATGATTATTTATTCCCTTCTTTGGATTTCTGATATGAATTACTGGTACTATTTAACGGTTTATATTTTGTTAGAATTCCTTGCCGCAATGGTATTAATTCCATTTGAAACACTTGGAGCTGAAATGACGAATGATTTTAATGCACGGACCAAGCTCTCAACAATAAGATTAATCTATTCAGGACTAGGAACATTTTTAGCTACCTTTATTCCAGGCAGATTATTCGAAATATTCGGAAAAGATTCACCTCAAGTTTTTCTTTACAATGGGATTATCTTCACCTTTATTTTTATGGCTGCATTATTAATTACACATAGAACAACATGGGAACGTAAAATAGAAGAAGACATGATAGAACCTGATGGTGTAGAAAAAGTACCTGCTATAGAATCCATCAAAAAAGTCATCATTGACTTGACATCTACTTTTAGAATAAGAAGTTTCCGTCAGCACCTCACGATGTATATTTGTTCGTTTACGGCCATGGATATTTTAAACGCTGTCTTTGTCTACTTTGTTGTGTTTTCTTTAAATAAAGATGCAGTGCTGGCAGCCGATTTATTATCTATTGGTTCATTACTTCAAATGGTATGTACAATATTGTTTGGTTGGCTCGTGATTAAAATAGGTCCTGCGCCATCTTTGAAAATATCTTATATTGCGATTATTACATGTATCAGCGGTTATATATTTTTATACTTCACACAACCAGCTTATATGATTATAGCGCTGTATGCTTTCTCTGTTATCTTAGGCATCGGAAAGAGTGGATTATATTATATACCATGGAATATTTACACTTTCATTCCTGATGTAGATGAAATGGTCACTCGTAAAAGAAGAGAAGGAATATTTGCAGGTATTATGACGTTTACACGCAAAAGTACTACAGCTTTAGCCACATTTTTGGTAGGAGTTATTTTACAGGAAAGTGGATTCGTTGCAAGCGCGACGACACAGTCTACGACAGCAATAAATGGGATTGTAGGTATTCTGTTTTTCGGAACTGTAGGGCTAGTCGGTATTAGTTTAGTCATTTCATTTAAATTTAAATTATCTAAGAAAACTCATTCCATTATGATTAATGAAATTAATAGGTTAAAGAATAATGGTTCAATGGAACAGGCTGATGATGAAACGAGAAGTGTTTTGAAAGCGCTAACAGGATGGGATTACGAGAAGCTTTGGGGTCATAATAACGTAGGATATCAGAATAAGCACCAACATTTTGAACAACAAGATTTTAAACAGGATATGAACTAACTTTTGTTGTTAGTTGAGAACTACAGCTCAGTTAAATAGTACTTCTATTGATATGAGAGGTTCCAGAATCACTTCAAGAAAAAAACACCTTCAGATTGATATCAGAGGTGTTTTTAAATATCTTACATTTAGTGTTTTTTGATTTTAAAACCGGATCTCATCATCTCCATGGATTTGCAGCTTCAGTGGCTCACTTTGTGCCTGATGCTTTTTCACATAGCGGTGATAGACAATATACCCAATGATCATGAGCGGTACACCAACATATAGCCCGATGCGCTGCTCTTGATCAAAGGCAAGGCTGACCAACACGATGGTATTCAGTGTGATTGCAATGATTGGCAGCACCGGATAAAGAGGCGTTTTAAATTTTAAGTTTTCCAGCTTTCCGCCTGCTTTCAAATATTTTCTACGGAAAAGAAGCTGTGATAATGTAATCGTGATCCAGCCTGTCTGGGCACTCATGCCGGCAATGGACACGATCCAGGCAAATACCGTTTTCTCTGCAAAGAAGCCGGATAACAGCGAAATCCCTGTAAATAGGAAGGTGAGCAGTAAGGCATTCATCGGAATACCGCGCTGATTGACGCGTCTAAATGCTTTTCCTGCCATTCCTTCCTTCGATAAGGAATACAGCATTCTCGTTGATGCATACAAGCCAGAGTTCGCAACAGATAATAAAGCAATGATAATGACAAAGTTCATGATGTCTGCCGCAAAAGGGATGCCCGTTCTCTCAAACACAGTAACAAATGGGCTTTGCAGCACACTAGCTTCCTTCCAAGGCACCATACCTGCTAAGACGAAAATCGATAAGACGAAAAAGACAAGTGTACGCCATACGGTTTGATGTATCGAACGGGGAACGGTTTTCTCAGGGTTTTCACTTTCTCCTGCCGCAATCCCGATCAGCTCTGTTCCTTGAAACGAAAAATTCACCGTGATCATCGTAACCACAACAGCGAGCAGGCCATTTGGAAACAGCCCGTCACTCACAAAATGGCTGAAGTATGGGGCGGGTTCACCGCTCGTTGTTTCAATAAACCCAAACATCGCCGCTCCGCCTACGCCAATAAAGAGTAAAATTGCAATAATTTTAATGGTAGAAAAGAAAAACTCCGACTCCCCGAACGCTTTCGCTGACCGGGCATTTAATAAGAAAAGACAGAGTCCGAATATGAGACACCAAATCCACACATCTACTTGCGGGAGCCAGCGCCTCATCAGCTGCCCTGCTGATAAGAACTCAAGGGCGACCGTTGCTGCCCAGCCGAGCCAATAAATCCAGCCGACAGCAAAACCTGCTGCAGGGCTGACAAATTTCGTCGCATACGTATGAAACGACCCCGACACAGGAAGTGCAACCGACAGCTCACCAAGACACAGCATGGTTAAATACATGATCAATCCGCCCACAATATATGAAAGAACAGCTCCGACTGGCCCTGCTTGTCCAATCGTATAGCCCGTTCCTAAGAAAAAGCCTGTCCCAATGACACCGCCAAGTGAAATCATAAATAAATGGCGGGAGGTCATCGCCCTTTTCAATTGTTCGGGCTGATTTTGTCCAACATCCACAATGATGCCCTCCTTCTTCTAAGATGCTCTGTTATCAAAACATGTCTCCATGTGATTCATTCCATTTTCAAAACAACCTACTAATTATACATCTTTTATAATAAATATGCTTCCTTCTATGGTCACTGTCTCAAAGTCTTTATTTTAGTAATGTTCGCACAACTATGTGGTGAATCAAACCATTTGATAGGATGCCATATATCTAAAATATTGCACAAAAAAACCAGCATGAAACTTTATCGTTGCACACTGGTTTCGTTTCATTCTTTTCGAGTCTCATTTTAGACAGTTCTTATGATCACTTTTGTCACAAGTCATTCTGCTTTTAGCACGTTCCACCAATCAAATCATCTTAATCATCTTGAACTTGTGTATGGTTTTATTCACCTTTTAACTTGGGTATAGTTCTATCGTTTGTCCGTTCGACCGTTTGAGGGCATAAAGTTGGTGAGATTCGCTCAAGCTAGTTTCAAATGCTTTACTTTTAGGTTGCTTCTCTGTAAGATCATATGTTGTAAATACCAACAAGAAAAGTGGGGAATAAAATGAAAAAAATGTTCTTTGCCATTATTTTAGGCGTTTGTGTTGCATTGATCACGGCATGTGGATCTGGTGCAAGCGACAACGCGAATAAACAATCTGGGTCTAAGGAATCAGGCGACCTTTGGAAATCCATTCAGGATAAAGGTGTATTAACCATCGGAACAGAGGGAACTTATGCTCCTTTCACCTTCCATGACAAAAAGACAGATAAATTGACTGGCTACGATGTAGAAGTCATCACTGAAGTAGCAAAACGCCTTGACTTAAAACCTGAATTCAAAGAAACACAATGGGACAGTATGTTTGCTGGACTGAATGCAAAACGTTTTGACGTGGTAGCGAACCAAGTGGGGAAAACTGGACGTGAAAATCAATACGATTTCTCTGATAAATACACGACATCTCAAGCTATTGTTGTGACAAAATCAGATAACAACGACATCAAGAAACTATCTGATGTCAAAGGCAAAAAAGCAGCACAATCGTTAACAAGTAACTACAATAAATTAGCAACAGATGCTGGCGCTAAGATTGAAGGCGTTGAAGGTCTTGCACAATCCATTCAATTGATTCAGCAAGGACGTGCTGATCTAACGTTCAATGACAAATTGGCTGTATTGAATTACTTGAAAACAAGCGGTAACAAAAACCTAAAAGTTGCATTTGAAACAGGAGATCCTCAAGAAACGTATTTCGCATTCAGAAAAGGCAGCGGCGAAGTCGTTGACAAAGTGAATGGCGCATTAAAAGAAATGAAGAAAGACGGTACACTTGCTAAGATTTCTAAGAAATGGTTTGGTGAAGATGTTACAAAATAATATCCTAGGAGTCGTCATTCCTTGGGATCTTCTTCAGCAATCTTTTTGGCCAATGGTGATGCAGGGGATTTATTATACAATTCCCCTCGCCACCATTGCCTTTATTATTGGTATTTTTATCGCGCTTGTGACAGCTCTTGCTAGAATGTCTAAGATTAAAGCCCTCAGATGGATTTTCTCCATCTATGTGTCGGCCGTTCGCGGAACGCCGCTTTTTGTGCAATTGTTTATTATTTTCTATTTCTTTCCGACATTTAATATCACACTGGATCCATATCCAAGTGCCATTATTGCTTTTTCTTTAAACGTAGGTGCGTATGCGTCTGAAATTATCCGTGCATCTGTCCTGTCTGTTCCAAAAGGACAATGGGAAGCAGGTTATTCCATTGGGATGACACATCGCAAAACGCTCGTCCGCGTGATTTTACCGCAGGCTGTGCGTGTATCGATTCCACCGCTCTCTAATTCATTTATTAGTTTGGTGAAGGATACATCCCTTGCCTCCCAAATTCTCGTGGCAGAGATGTTCCGTAAATCACAGGAAATTGCTGCGGCGAACTTGGATCAAATCTTGTTTATTTATATGGAAGCAGCCCTCATCTATTGGGTATTCTGCTTCATTCTATCGCTCATTCAGCATCAAATTGAAAAACGACTTGATCGATATGTCGCAAGGTAAGGAGGGAACGACATGCTAACAGTCAAAGGTCTCAAGAAATCCTTTGGTGAAAACGAAATATTAAAGTCGATTGATTTTTCGATCAACAAAGGGCAGGTTGTGGCCATTCTCGGTCCATCTGGTTCAGGAAAAACAACGATGCTTCGCTGTTTAAATGCACTTGAAATACCAAATGGTGGCTCCTTTACCTTCGATGATTTCTCGATTGATTTTTCGAAAAAAAATAAATCAGCTGATCTCCTGAAGTTACGCCGGAAATCAGGAATGGTGTTTCAGGATTATCACCTGTTTCCTCACCGTACAGTGCTTGAAAATGTGATGGAAGGTCCTGTCCAGGTGCAGCGCCGTCCAAAGGAAACAGTTCGAAAAGAAGCCATTCAGCTCTTGCAAAAGGTCGGTCTGGAAGATAAAAAGGATCTGTATCCATTCCAGCTCTCAGGCGGTCAAAAGCAGCGTGTCGGGATTGCCCGTGCACTTGCCATTCAGCCAGAGCTTATGCTTTTTGATGAACCAACCTCTGCGCTTGACCCTGAGCTTGTCGGGGAAGTCTTAAAGGTCATGAAGGATCTAGCGAAGGAAGGCTGGACCATGGCAGTTGTCACACATGAAATCAAGTTTGCCCAAGAAGTAGCAGACGAAGTGATTTTTATTGATGGCGGTGTCATCGTCGAACAAGGTCCTCCAGAAGAAATCTTCAAACGACCAAAGGAAGAACGAACAAAACAATTCTTAAACCGGATTTTGAATCCAGTATGATGAAAAAAGGCTGTTCTCACGTGGTGAGGACAGCCTTTTTTTATCTTTTTAAAAGTAAGCGATTACAATTGAACAAAGCCATTTAAAGGGGCGCGGTAGTATGTTACGATGGAACTCGAGTGTTTAAGAAAGAAGGGAATGCTTTTGAAGCGGGAACATCTTTTACGTTGGTTTTTTTATTTTGTTGGGTTGATCGTACTAGCTTTTGGACTATCGCTGACAGTGAAAGGGAAGATCCTTGGGATTGGTCCTTGGGACGCTTTCCACTACGGACTGTTTCAGCATTTTGGACTCACAATTGGACAATGGTCCATTATTATTGGTGCACTTATTGTGACACTGACTTCTATTTTTACGAAATCATTTCCAAAGATCGGCGCTTTACTGAATATGGTGCTGATTGGGGTGTTTATTGATTTCTTTAATGCGATATTACCTGCGCCACACGGATATTTACCGGCCTTATATGTATTTATTACAGGTGTTGTTGTTTCTGGATATGGCGTTGGCATTTATGTTTCAGCTAATCTTGGCGCTGGGCCACGGGACTCATTAATGCTGCTCATCTCAGCGAAAACGGGACTGAACGTACAGTGGGTTCGAAATGGCATTGAGTTAACAGTGCTTTTGTTTGCATGGATGCTCGGTGGACCGATTGGCATTGGAACGATTTTGACTGCGATCTTCACAGGTCTTGTCCTTCGTTTCTCCTTGCCGCAATCAACACGGCTTCTGGAGCTGCTCATTACAAAAACAGCCGAAAAACCTGTTCAAACCCTGACTAGATGAGAACAAGCCATTCTATAATTAGAATGGCTTTTCTTGTGCTAAAATAAATAAACAGAATATTCACGCACAGGAGATGGAGACTATGCAGCTTTTCCACTATCATTACTGGACACCATTTGTTGAAGAGACAGAACAAGCGTATCGTTCGCTAGGCTTTGAGGTAAAAGGTCGTTTCACAAAAGATGGCTCCTTTCATCCCCCGCTCACTTGGGAAGATTTTAGAGAAGAGCAGCCGACCTTTCGAATCATCGAAATGAGAAAAGGCCAGATCAATATCACATTTGGCTATAGCAAAAAAGTCCTTTTTGATCACATCGGCTTTCTTGTCTCAGACGAAGAATATGATCAACTGCTTGCACAAGCTAAAGAACTAAACTGGCCAATCCAAGCTGGGGAACGAAGAACGTTTCTTTCGACACCTCTTCGTTTAAGGCTTGAGTTACAGCGGCGTACAGATGTCATTGAAACGGGAACCGATGCGCTGCACGCTATGACAATTGCTGTTCCTGATTTGTCACAGACACCTAAAGTAGATCAGCTGCTATCACCTTTGCATCAGCCCATTCACTGGCAAAAAGGAGAACGGCTTTCCCTGCTTGACGTGAACATGACGAATGTTGATGAAATGAATACAATTGATCCGAATGGTGTCCACATCGTGAAACAGACGTAAAGCAGCGAGGCTCGCTGCCTTTTTACGTTAATGGACTCTTTTGCACGGCGCTCTCCAATGGTACAATCAATGTAAAAAATTAGAGGTTCGTTATGAAGATATTTGCTATCCAATTACAACACTTAGATGAAATCAATGCACGACAACAAATAGAGCGTCTGAAACCCTTTGTGTCATCTGAAAAGCGAGCTGCCGCTGAACGCTTTCGTTTTTTGATCGATGCAAGAAGAACCTTATTAGGTGAAGTGCTGGTTCGTCAAACGATCCATGATATGTACGAGCTGCCTATGGATCAGATCGTTTTTGAAACAGAGGGCAATGGAAAGCCTGTCGTCCGGCATCTTCCTTCTTTTCATTTTAATCTTTCTCATTCTGGCAATTGGGTCGTTTGTGCAGTAGATGATGCACCTGTGGGCATTGATATTGAGGAGATCAAACCTATTGATCTGGCGATTGCCAAACGATTTTTTTCAGCGGATGAATATCAGGATTTACTCTCACAGCCAGCAGAACGACAGGAAGCCTATTTCTTTCATTTATGGTCAATGAAGGAGGCCTTTATCAAGCTGACTGGAAAAGGATTATCCTATGGGCTTTCGTCCTTTACAGCCCGTCTGTCAAAGGATGGACAGGCTGCGTTGACATTACCTGATCATGAAGCGCCTTGCCTTGTTCAAACATATTCACTTGACCCTGCCTACCAAATGGCGGTATGCACACGAAAGTCTGCTGCGGCTGAAAGCGTTGAGAGACTTACTTGCAGTGATATACTGTCCCGCCTTTAATAACGCGTACTTTGCTGAATTACCGTCTTTAATAGATCGACTCCCCGTGTGATCTGCTCTTCTTTCACCTGCCAGATATTCAGCTGAAGAATGGGATCCTTTTGATAGGCCTGCAGATAATTACGGTCAATTGGCTGAATGGAAACAGATGCCTTTTTCAGCTGCTGAATCAGCTGGTTCACAGGAATCGATCGATCGACTCGTACATGTGTATGGGTAGCCGGCTCCTGTTCTCCCAGCTGATAAGCGCTCTGATCATTTTTTAAACTTGCCACGAGCTGCTTGGAGCGGTTTCGATAGCTCGCCCGCACCCTGTCTCTATGCCGCTCAAACATCCCGCTTTTTAAATAGATTTCTAAAGCTGCCTGGGACAGCATGGAGCTGTCGATATCAATCAGCCGTTTGTGTTCGCTAAAAGGTGTAATCAGTTCTTCAGGTAAAACGACAGCTCCTGTTCGTAGCCCCGGAAAGATGATTTTAGAAAAGCTTTTCAAATAAATAACCTTTCCTGCCTGATCGTATGAATAGATCGGGTCTCTTTTTGTATCGAATTCTAAATCTGCTAGATAATCATCCTCAACAATGTAGACATCATATTTCTCAGCAAGGGCTGCAATCGCTCTTTTTTCTCGTTTTGATAAACTCGTTCCAAGCGGGTTTTGAAATCTTGGCATCGTATAGAAAAAACGAATCTCCTCTTCTCGAAAGATACGTTCTAATTCGATCAGATCGATCCCTTTTTCCGTCCGTTGAATTCCACGCACAGGCAATTGGTTTTTCTCTAAATATTGGAGATATAAGTGATACCCCGGCTGTTCGACTAGTATGGTTTGTTTTCCATTCGGAAAAGGGATGGTGCTTAAAATGGATAAAGCGAGCTGAATACCAGAGGTCATGACGATCTGTTCTGGATGAGCAAACACTTGATAATCCATTAATCGCTTTGAAATGACTGGCAGCAGGGATGGTAAACCGTTGGATGTGCCATAAATAAATAAGTCATTTTGATACAAATCGATCGCTTGGTTGATACAGTGCTGGAAATCGACATATGGAAACACAACGGGATCAGGTGCAGATGAAGCAAAATCAATCCATGTGCTGTCCTGCTTACCTGCTGATTGCTTCGTTTTCACGACATAATAGCCGCTCCTTTCTACAGAATACAGCAGATGTTCACGCTCCAATGTGTCTAGCGCTTTGATGACAGTGCTTTTACTCACTGCATATTGAGCCGCTAAGTGACGAATGGATGGAATTTTCATCCCAGCACTGTACTCACCAGAATCCATTTTTTCTTTTAAGCTCAAGACAAGCTGATCATATTTCCTCACGCCATTTCCTCCTTGTACCGGTACAGATATCATGTTCTCTTATTGTACACGTTAGATGATCCGATTACGATAGAAGAACAGAACCGGTCAATTCATTTGAAGCATGCATGCTCATGTAAGGAGGCACGTTATGAATATGTCAAAACAAAAAGCGTATGCTGCCGCGATCGCATACGCCTCTATCATTGGTTTTTCCTTTTTGTTTGTCAAAATCGCATTAGAATCAGCAAATCCAATCGATTTATTGGCACACCGCTTTACCGTTTCTTTTGCAGCCGCTCTATTGCTGTATCCGTTTCTACGAAAAAAGTATCGCATATCCATTCAATGGCGTGATCTCATTTATATCGTACCGTTTTCCTTGCTTTACCCTGTTTTGTTCTTTGCTTTTCAAGTGTGGGGATTGATGTATACATCTTCTTCAGAGGCTGGCATCATTCAAGCGACGATTCCCATTTTAACGATGCTGCTGGCAGCCTGGTTTTTAAAGGAACGTGCGACATGGATACAAGTGCTGTTTACCTTCCTTTCTGTGTGCGGGGTAATGCTTCTCTTTGTCATGAAAGGAATTGATGTCCAGCATTCTCACTTCATCGGCTATGTGCTGATTTTACTTTCAGCCTTGTCATCCAGTGCATATAGTGTGTTTGCCAGAGTGATTACAAAACGATTCCATGTGATCGAACTCACCTTTGTGATGACCTTCTTTGGCTTTGTCTTTTTCAATGCCGCCGCGCTTATCCGGCATTCGATCAATGGATCATTGCCTCAGTTTTTCAGTCCATTTACAGAAGCATCCTTTGTATGGTCGATGCTCTTTTTAGGTATTCTTTCATCTCTTCTTACCGCATATTTATCAAACTATGCACTCTCGCAGCTAGAAGCGGCAAAGGTCAGCATCTTTAACAATTTATCCGCGTTTATCACGGTCGCCGCCGGAGTTCTCATTTTACACGAAACGATTGATTGGTACCATCTCCTCGGAGGGGTGCTAGTCATTGGCGGGGTGATTGGCGGGAATGTGGTGAAGAAACAGCATTCATAAGAAAAAGCGGCCTCTTTATAGAGAGCCGCTTTCTTTTTTAATGTCTGATCAATTGCTGCTTGGCTGTAAGCTCAATCACCTGTCTCATCTGCTCTGCAAATGGCTCAAGGTGTGTGTTGATGTACATGTGGCCTCCATCGAAATTGGTGCGTTCGATCGTTTTTGCCCATTTTAACCAGCCGCTTGCATCCTGCATGCATTTCTCATCTTGCTTTCCATTGAATAAATGAACAGGTGTGTCGATAATCGATTGATCTGTGTGCTGGAAGGTTTCTAGTGCCTTGTAGTCTGCACGCAATGACGGCGTAAAGTAATCCATCATTGGTTTGTTCTCTAGTAATTCCTTTGGAATCCCGCCCATTTCGGCAATATGCTGTACAAATGCTTCATTGGATAAATGTGTCAGCATCTGCCGTTTTGTTTGCGGAGGCTGAATGGCTGAGATCACCACTGCTGCAGGATAAATTCCTTCCTTTTCTAGCAGCTGGGTTAGTCTGTATACCACAAGCCCTCCCATTGAATGTCCAAACAGAATAAATGAGCGGTTCAATTTGTCCGTAAGTCCTTCTTTATACAGCTCTGCCAGCCGGTCAATGCTTGATTCAAGCGGCATGAGATTGGTGCCGTGCCCTGGGGGCTCTGCTGCTGTGACTTCGGCCACGTCTTTTAGCTGTTCAAAGAGCGGACGGTATGAGGCGGAATATCCGCCGGCAAAAGGAAAACATATAAGTTGAATGAGATCTGATTTTTTTTCAAAGGTTTTCAATAACTGATTCATACGTCTTTACCCCTTTATAATCGTTTGAAGAATCCGTGCCAGTTCATCTGCCTGCGGTCTTTTCATCATGGTGACATGATCGCCTTTGATGTGGTAATACGAGCACGACTCTTTCGTATAAGCCTCCCAATCTGCGAACTTCTTCTGGAAATCGCTTGCGTGATCACTGCTTTGGACAATATAAAATGGCACAGGAAATGGTTCTTTTTCTAATTCAATGGCTTGTGACATGATCGTATTATGCGTTTGCATTTGCAAATATTTATCTAAATATTGATCATTCATGAATTGATGAACAACTTCATCCTTTTCTGCCTCTTTGAGAATTTTCTGCTTCACTTCTTGGAAGCTCAATCCTTGTAAAGCTTCTGGCTGAATGCCGACCAGGTTCCCCATTCCAAGGACAAGCGCGAGCATTTTTACTTCTTCTTCGTTCATATCGGCATGAAGTGCCTGATCTGCCTCATCTCTTAGCACTGGAACCGTATCTAAAATGATGAGTCCTTTCGGTGCTTTTCCTGCATGAGAGAGCCGCTGATTCATTCCGTAGGCAAGATGCCCGCCCATTGAATGCCCTGCGAGATAGTCAATCCCCGGACGGTAGAACGTTTCAATGGCTTCTATAAAAAGGGTCACAAGCTCCGTGTAATGGAGGAATTGCGGCTCTTCATCCTCATATAGGCCAGGAGACTGCAAGGCGTACACAGCACCTTGATGTGTCATGAGCTTAGCAACATCAATATAGCCCATCACCGTTCCACCCGCAGGCGGCGCAAAGAATATTCTCGGTTCGGCTGGATCGCCTTTTTTCAGCTCGATCACGTAGTCCTTCGGAGACCTTTCGACGTTCTCAGCGGCTTCTGGCACTGCGTCCAAATGGGCGGCTAATTGCGCAGGCGCCGGGTGCATGAAAATCCATTTTGGATCAACACGAACACCTTTTTCTTTTAATTTGGCCACAGCCTGAATACTCATAATGGAATCGCCGCCCAGATCAAAGAAGGAGTCATGCATACCTACTTGCTTCACACCAAGCACTTCCTTGAAAGCTGCGACAATCCGCTCCTCCGTTTCGGTGACCGGTTTGTCGTCATCATGGGAAAGGGAAATTGTTTCTGTTGGCTCTGGCAATGCTTTTTGATCAACCTTTCCGTTCGTTGTCACCGGCATTTCATCCAGTACGATAAAGTAACTTGGAATCATATAGCCTGGCAGGCTTTCCTGCAAAAAGGCTTTCCAGCCCGGAACAGGGTTTTCTCCGTTTGTTACAAGGTAGGCCGCCAGCCGTTTTGAGCTGCCATACGTTTTGGCGATGACTGTACATTCTTTGACTTGTGGATGCTTGAGCAGGGCTGTCTCAATTTCTCCGCATTCAATTCGGTAGCCTCTAATTTTCACTAGATGATCTTTTCGGCCGAGATATTCAATGGTGCCATCTGATCGCCATGTACCAAGGTCGCCTGAACGATACAGCTTGTCTCCCTTTAGTTCAGGGAAAGGATTGTCAATAAACCGCTCCTTTGTCTGCTCTGGATCATGAAGGTAACCTTTCGCAAGACCAGTTCCACCGATATAAATTTCTCCTTTGACGCCTGCTGGTACTGGATTCAGCGCATCGTCCAGTATGACGACAGTTGAGTTCGACACCGGCACACCAATTGGAACTGATTTTGCGCCTGCTGGCACGTGTGTGACTTGATGTGTTGTGGCTAATGTCGTATTTTCTGTTGGACCGTAAGCATTGACGAGCACACCTTCCATATGCGGCAGTGCCTTTCGTGCATGCTCACTAGACATGGCTTCCCCGCCAACGAGTAATGTGCGGTAGCCTGCCACACTTTTTGGATCATGCTCCACCAATCGATTAAATAAAGCGGTTGGCAGACAGTTGGCTGTGACTTGATGCGTTTTGATGAACTGCGTTAATTCGTCCATATTCAGTGCTGCATATTTTGGGAGCAGAATCAGCTGACCGCCATTCAGCAGCATTCCCCATAATTCAAATGTAAAGGCATCAAAAGCATAGTTTGAGAGCTGAAGCATTTTATCATCTGGACCGAGCTTGATATAATTTGTTTCTCTAACCAAGCGGACAACTCCTGCATGAGGGAGCATCACGCCTTTTGGTGTACCTGTTGAGCCTGATGTGTAGTTGACATAGGCGATCTGGTCTTCCCCTATGATCGATGCTTCTCTTTGATACACTGCATTTGTTTCTGGTATTGGCTTGTCCATGACAATCTTTGTACCTGTAAAGTCTACTAGACGATCTGCAAGATGAGACTGGGTGATGATCACATCGCTTTGCGTATCACGAACGATGAGACGGATGCGTGCATCAGGATATTCAGGTGACATCGGAACATACGCAGCACCAGATTTGACGATTCCTAGGACCGACACAATCATGTCAAAGGAGCGATCAAATAGCATCGGTACAAGGGAGCCTGGTCCAATTCCTTTTGACTGCAAGTAAGCAGCAAGCTTTGTCGCTTTCTCATCCAAGGCTTCATACGTCATGTGCTCATCCATATAGGACAAGGCAATACGATGCGGATCACGCTGCACCTGCTCTTCAAACAGTTCTTGAAGCGTACGCTTTGGATATGGCGTATCTGTTTGATTTTTCCCTAGAATCATCGCCGCCTGTTCCGCTTTGTCCATTAAGCAATAATCAGCAAATGCACGCTCAGGCTGAGCCGTCATGCCATCTAACAAATGGAGATAATAATTCATATAACGTTGGATGGTCTCTTGTTCAAATAAATCCGTATTGTATTCCACATGAATTGACAGCTGCTCTTCCTGTTCAAATATGTGCAGGGTGAGATCAAATTTAGATACTGTATGATGGACCATCACATGTTCACTGGTCAGCCCTTTAAGGTTTACATCGAGCGAATCGGTGACATACCCCATGGCCGCCTGAAAAATAGGTGATCGGCTTAAATCTCTATCTAACGAAAGATCATCGACAAGCTTGTCAAATGGGTAATGCTGATGCTCAAAGGCTTTTAACGTCATCTCTTTCACATTTTCCAAGAGATCAGTGAACGTCTCTGCTGTTGAGACGTCCTGTCTCAGCGCAAGTGTATTCACAAACATCCCAACAAGCTGCTCTGATTGCTTGGCATCCCGCCCTGCAATAGGCGATCCAATGATAATATCTGTCTGTCCGGACAGCTTGTGAAGCAGGACGTAGTATGCGGACAGCATCGTCATGAACAGCGTCGTGCCCTGCTGCTTGGACAAGGCCTGCAAGCGGCGAATAAGCGGTTCATTCAGTACGATTTGCTCTGTAGCACCGTTAAATGTTTGAACCGGCGGACGAGGACGGTCAAACGGCAGCTCCAGAACTGGAAGTTCATCTTGTAACGTATTGAGCCAATAGGTTTGATCTTCTTGATGCTGCTTTAATTGTTCATTTTCCCAATGTACATAATCTGTCCATTCGATTTCTAAGGCTGGGAGCTGCGGCGTTTCATCTGCAAGCAGCGCTTCATACGCCACTTCTAATTCCTGAATGAGCAGGCTGAGTGACCATGCATCTGAAATGATGTGGTGCTGCGCGCAAAGGAGATAATACTCCTCCTTGCCCATATCTACTATCGTCCACTGCGCAAGAGGTCCTCTTTCTAAATCATAAACGCGGTCTGCCTCTTGCTGAATGAGCTGCTTGAGCCTTCTCGCTCTTGTTTTTTCATTAAATAACGAGAAATTTGCCACTGTCACAGATGGCGGAAGGTCTTCACGAATGAGTTGAACCGGCTTGCCGCCAAGTGATTTAAATACTGCCCGAAGTGCTTCATGCCGCTTTGTTAAAAGGCCAATCGCTTTTGTTAATGCTTGAATGTGTAATGGTCCTGTCAGCTTCCAAGCACCTAATATATTGTAATGATGGCTCTTTTCTAATGTGGATAAGAACCAAATACGCTTCTGGGCATGTGACAGCTCATAGCTTGTTTGCTTTTCAAGCTTTGGAATTTTAGCTTCCTGAACGACTGGCGCCCCTTTGATGTCATCAACCATTTGCGCCAGATGTGCCAGATGCTTGCTTTCAAATAATATTTTTAAAGGCGCCTTCATTGAAAATTCATGATTGATCCGGGAAATGGTTTGAGTTGCCTTTAGTGAATGCCCGCCAAGGTCGAAGAATTGATCCTCTTTATACACACGATCTACATCTAAAATGTCCTCCCATATGGCGGCAAGAAGCTGCTCTGTCTTCGTTTCTGGCAATTGCTTTTCAAGGCTTTGTCCGTTTTTGTCATGATTCAATTTGAGTGCTTCATAATCAATAGAGCCATCTAGCTTTTTCGGTATTTCCTGTACTTGCTGAATGTCCCATTTGCCTTTTGAGACGCTCGTGATCCCTTCAACATGCACTTCTTTGCCCGGCTGAACGGTGTAAAAAAGCTTTTTCTCAAAGACCGGTATTGGAGCTGGCTGAAGATACCCGGCGATGTCTGGATTTGCTTCGTCCAGACCGATAAATAGATGCGCTTCATTGAGCCGGACACCTAAACATAATGAATGGAGACCTTGCTTCTTTCCAATCAATTGAAATCCCTTGCGAACGGTGAGAGCTGCTCCGGTATGCCCCTTAGACAAACCGAGATTATCCCACATACTGAAGTTCAAAGAGATTGCTCGTCTTCCTTCTTGAAAGCTGAGAGCGTGCGCGAGTCCATCTAAAAAGCTGTTGGCCGCAGAGTATGCCCCAAATGTTGTGCCGCCAAAAAAGCCATTGACCGATCCAAAAAAGACAAGCGGTACTGTCGGATCATACTTAAAGGCTTCCTGCAGGACCCATGCTCCGTCTGCTTTCCCTGACATTTCTTTTGTGAAATCCTCTTCTGACGTATGAGCCAGTGTATACTTGTCCGCCTGCTGAAAATGCTCAGACACATTACCAGCACCGGCCAAATGCAGCACACCCCGGATCGATTGTCCAAAGTGCTTTTCTGCTTCATAAATCGCCTGTTCAACTTCACGTAAATCGGTCACATCTGCTTGGATATAAATGACGTCACCAGCATCTTTTAGCTGTGACAAGGCTTCTTTCTTTTCCAAGCTGTCTTCCAGAGATGTCCGTCCGATCAATACGAGTTTCAAGCCAAATTGGAGCATTTGCTTAGACAGCTCAAACCCAATTCCGCCAAGTCCTCCAGTTAATAAATAAAGACCTTCATATTCTAAAAAACCTTCTGTTTGAGGCGCTTCGATCATATTGACTTTTTCCAGCTTTGGTACGAATCTGTCCCCATTTCGGTAAGAAACCTCTGCTTTTATATGAATCGCAGACAATTCTTCCGCAATATGCTTGGCATCCTGTTCTACATTCTCCGCTTCAATATCAAGATGAGACACCTCTGCTCCTTCCCATTCTTGGGGAATGGTTTTTAGCAGACCTGCAAGCGGCGTTTTCTCCACATGAAGATCATCTTCAGGCTTCACAAATTGACCACCTTTTGTCACAACGACAAGACGGATGGGCTCTTTATTTGCTTGTCTCAAGGCTTGATACAAGTACAAAATGGATTGATTGGTACTGGCATGCAGCTCTTTGAACTGCGCAGGATCAACGATGTCTTCTTTGTCTGACACATTCCACAGATGGAGCATACGCCCGATCTTTAGTTCATCTGCTTCAAGTGCGGCAATGAGCCTGACGTAATCCCCCTTGATTCTCGGATTTATCTGGTACATCCCTTTGGACAGACGCAAAAATTCATGACCTTTTCTCACAGAAATATATGGCTGTTTCTTTTGCTCAAATTGTGTGTAAAGCGATTGATACAGCCCTTTTTCATCCTCGAAAACGAGTACATGATCAGTAAAAGGCTGAGTTGGACCGATATGCTCCTTAGCCCAAATGCGTTTGAAAAACCAGTCTGGGAGTGTTTGTTCATTTTCAGAAGCAAGATCCAGTGCCTGTTCAATGTCACGGAAGGCTCCATCTTTTAGTGCTGCGCCTAACTGGGCACGCTGGATTTTCCCACTCTCCGTTTTTGGAAATTGGTCTTTTTTCACCGGAATGATGTGATCAGGCTCTATGCCGATTTTTCGAATGATGGCCTCTCTTATCTGTTGAATTATCGCGATTTGTTCCTCTATTGAATCCCTTTGTGAGACAAAAAAGACGGCAAGCGTGTCATTGCTTGATTCGGGATTATAAATGCCGTACGCAGCGGCAAAAGTGACTTCGACCCCGTCCACCTCTTCTACAACCGCTTCAATTTCATAATTCAAATAGTTAGCGCCGTTGATAACAATGATGTCTTTTTCTCGACCTGTCAGAACGAGACGCCCTTCATGAATAAACCCTAAATCCCCTGTGTGAAACCAGCCGTTTTCCGCAAATACTTCTTGATTGGCTTCCTCATTTTGATAGTAGCCCATCATAATTGTTGGACCCTTCACCTGCAAGCGCCCAACCTGATCTTCTGGCAGCACCTCGTGATGCTCATCTACAATTCGAATCCATACAGACGGAATCGGCGTGCCGACTTCTGTAAACGTCATCTTGTTCGGATGATCGTGCGTCACATATTCGATCTCACTTGTTAACGAGGTCTGATCAATCGTCAGCTGTCCATCCTGTTCACTGTTCCGCATAAATTTCTTTGACTGAACAATGGCTGAGGATGTTTCTGACATACCGTAAGCAGGTACCATCGCATGACGGCTTAATCCGTGCTGCCCCATGATGTGCATGAAGCGCTGCGTGACTTTCGGAACAACCGCTTCGGCTGCATTCATGATATAAGTCAGAGTGGACAGATCCCAGTTTCCCTTACGAATGTCGTCTTCATATTCATTCATCATGGCAAAGGCAAAGTTTGGTGCCCATGTCCTCGTGACCCCGTATGTTTCTACCCAATCCAGCCACACCATCGGCCGCTCGATAAATTGATCGATGGATGGACTTATCTGCTGGCAGCCAAGGTAGACGTCATGTACATGAAACATGACAATTCCACCAACATGATCAAGCGGCATCCAGTTAAGCGACACATCCTCATGTGTAAAGCCGTTTACCTGCTCAAAGGCCATAATTCTAGATAAAATGCTTTGATGATGATGACGGATACACTTTGGTACACCCGTACTTCCTGAAGACAGCAGCTGCAGCACAGGCTCATCCGGCTCTGGCTCATAATGCTGTTCATCTGGTTCATACGCCAGCAATGCTTCAATTGTTAAGATAGGCACGACCTTTGCTTCAAATGTCTCACGCAGCCCAGCAATGCCCTCAGCACTTGCTTCATTCGTAATAATGAAAGGTTCATTTTGCAGCTGAAACACGCCCTTCAGCTTATTCACACCTTGATTCACTTCATCATAAACAGGCGGCACAGAGACTGGGGTCGGAATGATTCCTCCGAGAATACAGCCCCAGAACACCGTGATAAAATCTTGATGGTCTTTCAATTGAAGTAACACTTGATCACCGTTTGACAGTCCTGCTGCCCTTAAACCGGACAGAACCCGTTCAGCGCTAGTTAGTAATTCAGGATAGGTTTGGGTCAACGTATGCCCGCCTTCTTTCAAATAAGTCACCCCGCGGTCTGGTGACATAAAGGCTGATCGAATCAGCACCTCTGTCAGCGTGACAGGTGTGCCTGGTTTTTTGATCACATCTCCGCCATACACAAGTGCGGGCGGCTTCTCATCTAGAGATGATGGTTTTGTTTTGCCCGCTTCACTTTTCGAAAGCGGTTCGTTCCCTTGAGTACGCTGTCGATCAGGAAACAGGTCATCTAGGTGATAGGGCGTTTGTTTTTCTGACTGACTTTCAATGAAAGCGGCCGCTTCCGCTACTCCATCTATAGCTTTGGTGCGCTCTTCTATCTTTCTTAATTCCTCTTGATCTATGATTTCAATTGAAAGCAGTACCTCTTTGTCGACTGCTCCACTTTCTGTCTTTGGCAAAGAAGGTAATAAGACAAGAGCAGCTGGTACTTCATGAGGGTGAAGTGGACCTTTCATCAGGTCCTCCCTTGTCAGCGAAGGGTCCTTCGCCTGTGCAAATAGCACAAGCGATAGACTGCCTTCTTGATTTTTCTTCGGAATGATGGCACATTCCTTAAGCGGAAAATGAAGCATCATGACTTGCTCTAATGCTTTGAGGTCCATCCGTTTTCCATTGATTCTGACGATATGATTTGCTGCATGTCCTTTTCGTCTACTCACTAACATCGTTCTTCTCCTCCTACATCCAATCCAAAATCTGAATCTTGTTTTCTTCAGTCCAAACGCCGACATCCCCTGTCGGATAGAGGTATTCGCCAGTTTGATGTTTGAATGGATGCGGAATTTTATGCGTCTCCATCCAATCGGCAAGCTCCCCGCAAATTGCTTTAATATCCTTTGCGCCGATAAAAATATCTCCAGAAAATCCTACCGGCATGAGCTGATGCTCTTCGCTCAGGACATATATTTCCGTCTCACAGGAAGGATCATGCACACCTGAATAGACCTCTTCTTGATCTGGGTACAGCACGCTGACTTGTGCATTTTTCGCCCAATCGGTGATCATCCGCTCTTTTTCTTCATTCGTCACGATCGTGAAAGAAGAGAGGGGTGTCTCCATTTGTTCTGTCATCGCTTCAAGTGTATGGATCAGCTGCTGCATCAGCGCTTGTATTTGCTTTTCTGTATATTGATTAAAGCGATATGTGACCCGAAGCTCCAGCGTATCTCCCGGAACTGCCACAAGGGTCAGGTCATAGTTCGTTTCTTCATGACTCGCAATGTCTAAAATGCGCACTCCGTATGGCTCGATAGATTCAATTGGATAGTTTTCAAACACGACAATGCTGTTAAACAATGAATCTCCATTCGGGATGTGGGTCAGCTGCTGAATATCTGGCAGTACGGTATATTCGAATTCCCGCATCTGAAATACTGTTTCTTGTGTATGTGCCAGCAGCTTGGAAATGGTCCACTCTGGCGTGATCGGCAAACGGAGCGGCAATGTGTTAATAAAGAGCCCTGTCATGCTTTCAACCTGTGGTAAGTCCGCCGGCCGTCCTGATACTGTCACTCCGAACACAACATCCTCTGCTCCTGAATGAAGATGCAAAAGCAGTCCCCATGCTGTTTGAATCAAAGTGCTCATTGTCACCTTCTTCTTGCCTGTCATCTCTTCGAGTTTCTGCTGCATCTCGGGCGTTAGTTTGATACTTAGTTGATCAACACCTGCATCTTCATCCGAAGCCTGCCCGCCGTCTCCTGGAAGCGGTGTAGCCTCCTCTACTCCTGTCATATAACGTTTCCAGAACTCTAGCGCCTTCTCTTGATCCTGCTTTTGCAGCCACTCGATAAAATCTTTATATGGACGGACAGCAGGAAGATCCACCTCCCGTTCATCCACAAGAGAGCGGTACAAAGAAAAGGATTCTTCAATAAAGCTGAACAAGCTCCAGCCATCGATTAAAATATGATGAAAGCTAAAAATAAACGTGCATGTGTTTTCATCCCGATGGAATAAAGCAATACGAATCAGAGGTTCATCCGTATCTTCTAGTTTGAAATCCTTTAAACGATCCGTTTGCAAATATTGCTGGATGGCTTCCTTCTGATCCGTTTCACTCAGGTGGCGCACATCGTGCTGAGTGAGATGAATGCTTCCTTCTGATTGAATCAACTGAACAGGCTCCTTTAGCCCTTCCCAAGCAAATGTTGTCCGCAAAATCGAATGACGCTCCACAAGCAGATTCCAGGCTTTTTCATAGGCTGCGCCGTCCGTTAAGCCTTCGAGCGTCATATGCACTTGACCAAAATACGCCTGTGACGCTTGATCTAATAGAGCATGAAACAGCATCCCTTGCTGCATTGGAGATAGTGGATACACATCCACTACATTGTCTGGAAGCTCATCAATTTGCTCTTGCGTCAGCTGAACCATTGGAAAATCAGATGGCGTAAAGCCGCCTTTTGTCTCTACACAATGCGTCAGAATATCCTCCATTTTTTCTTTGAACCGTTCAGGTAACAGGCGCATCTCTTCATACTGAAGCAGTTCACGATTAATCATAAAATTCATCTGAAGCTGACCGTTCACAACATATCCGTACACATCGATCAAATGCTGTCTTTCTGCTTTTGGATCATGTACAAGTCCATTTCGTTCATCTGCTAAATAAAGATGTGCTTCACCGTCTATTTGATCTAACTGTCCAAGATAATTAAAGCTCATTTGCGGCGCTGCCTTTTTGAGGAAACGAGATGCTGTCATGTATTGAAGCAAGCCATAGCCGATTCCCTTTTGCGGCACAGCTCTTAAGGTTTCTTTGACATCTTTGATTTGTCTCTCAATATCGGTTTGAATAAAAGGAATAAAAATAGGATAAGAGCTTGTAAACCATCCGACTGTTCGTGACAAATCCATCTGTTCAAATAAATCCTCGCGTCCGTGCCCTTCTAACGTGATGAGCAGCGGCTTTCCAACGGCTTGTGTGAGTCCTGATAAGAGTAAATCGTTTACCTCTGTTCGGTACGCTTGTGATGCCTGCCTTAGTAAAATATCTGTTTGATCCTTCGTCAATTGAATAGACAGGATCTCTGCATGTTCTTCTATATTGAAAAGCGCAGGTGTTTGAAAAGGAGAACCCTCTTCCTCTTGACTGATGATATTTTGCCAAAAAGGAACCTGCTCTTGTAATTGATCGGTTTGTGCATATTCATAAAGAGCATCTGCCCACTGCTGATAGGACGCAGTTTTCTTTGCAAGCTCGATTTCCTGCCCTGCCGCAAGCTGCTTCAGTCCATTTAATAGGTCTTCCTGTATGATGCGCCATGAGATTCCATCCATCACAAGATGATGGGCAGCGATAAAGAGTTCTGACGTACCATTACTTGTGTGAAAAAGAATGGCTTTGATGACTTCTCCCCGCTCTAATGACAACGTTCCTTGACAAGCGGCGGTCTCCATGCGGATTTGTTCCAGCGCTTCCTTCTGAGAAACACCCGTCAAATCAAAGAAGGTGACACAAGGGGGGATGCCAGGCGCACGAATGGTTTGAATCCACGAGCCATCTGCCGCTTTTGTATATACCGCTCTCAGCATATCGTGATGATCGACAATTTTTGAGAGAACCTGTGTCAGCTGCTTTAGCTGTATGGATTGCTTGAATTCCATATGTGCTGATAAATTCCAATAATCTTGGTTTGTCATTGATTGCTCAAAGAACCATGATTGGATTGGAAGCAGACGAACATCTCCTGTGACAGGCGACTGATCATAGAACGCAGCAGCATCTGACCTTTTCATAGCAAGTGCCAGCTGTGAAATCGTCTGTTTTTCAAATACATCTCTCGGCTGAATGACATAGCCTTCCTGTGCTAAGCGCGCCACCATTTGTATGACAATAATCGAATCTCCGCCAAGCTCAAAGTAGTTATCATGTACGCCAATCGAAGGCGTACCGAGCAGCTGAGTCCATACTTTTTCCAGTACACGCTCTTCCTCACTGAGTGCCCTGTCAGCCGGTTTGTCCACTTCTTCCTGTCTCCACTCTGGCGGCGGGAGACGTTTTTGATCTACCTTGCCATTTGCCGTGAGCGGGAGTTCCTCCAGCTCTATTAATAGGCTTGGCACCATATAATCTGGCAGTATTTCTTTTAATTGATGGCGAATGTCTTGCGTGGTCATGCTGCCCTTTTGGACAAAGTAACCGATCAATCGCTTATGACCACTCTCATGCTGATGCGGAATGACCGCACATTCTATGATGTCTTCAAAGCGCAGCATAGCAGCTTCAATTTCTCCGCATTCGACGCGGTGCCCGCGAATTTTCACTTGATGATCGATTCTTCCAAGGCAGTCGATGATGCCGTTTGGCAGCCAGCGGCCCATATCGCCTGTTTTATATAAACGCGCTCCTTCTTGGAAAGGATGCGGGATAAATGATTGCGATGTTTTTTCTTCATCTCCAAGGTATCCGAGTGCAAGCCCTGTACCTCCTACGTAAATCTCTCCAATAACACCTTGCGGAACCGGCTGTAGCTGGTCGTCTAGTACATAGGCCTGAGAATACGCAATTGGCTGACCGATAGGAACCGCCACCTGCCCCTCATCCAGTGCCCGAATGTGATGCACACAGGAGAACGTCGTATTCTCAGTTGGTCCATAGCCGTTTAAAAGGCCTTCAGGTAAATACGGCAGCGCTTTACGGATATGAGCAGCTGACAAAGCATCACCGCCGACCAATAAGGCATCGAATCCAGATAAAGCTTCTGGATGTTCCTCTGTTAATCGGTTAAACAGCGGCACTGTCAGAAATCCTGTTGTGATCTTGTAAGATGTCAGCGTGTCAGCGAGTGTATCCATTGATAAGATCGTATTTCGATCAGTCAGTATCAGCCTTCCCCCGTTGAGCAGGGCTCCCCATATTTCATACGTAAAGGCATCAAAGGAAAAGCTCGCGATTTGTAAAATACGCGTTTGTTCATTAAGGGTGACATAATCTGTTTCGCATACAAGCCGGATGACCGCTTGATGTGGAATTAAAACCCCTTTTGGCTGACCGGTTGATCCTGATGTGTAATTGATATAAGCGAGTCCATCAGGTTTTAAAGCAGCAGGTTTGAATTCTGCCTCTGATAAAAACTCTTCATACCCCTGATCAAGACAAATGAGCTCGGTTTGACTGATCGAGACTTGTTTCAGCCATTCATTTTTTGTCAGTAACAGCTGAATACCTGTATCCCTCAGCATATAATCAATGCGTGCATCTGGATATTCAGGATCAATTGGGACGTAGGCCCCGCCTGCTTTCACAATCGCCAGCACCCCAAAAATCATTTCAGGCGACCTGTCGATCAGAAGCCCTACTGGTTCATGCGGCTTCACTCCTCGCTGCTGCAGATAAGCGGCAAGCCGGTCGACTTTCTCTTGTAACTCCTGATACGTCCACTGTTTTCCCCCAGATTCGAGGGCGATCGCATGAGGTGTCTTTTTCACCTGTGCTTCAAACCGTTCTGTGATGAGAAGCGGGCCTGCTAGTTGTTCTGTTTTGCCGCTCCATTCATAGAGCAGCTGCTGCCTCTCTTTCTCTGGCAGATAATTCATTTGTCTGATCGGCTGTGCTGGATTTTCACAAATACATGCAAGCAGCTGCTCGTAGTAACAAAGGAACCGATCCATCGTGTCGTCAGAAAATAAGTCTGCATCATACTCCAGTTTTAATTGAAGACCCTCCGCTCCTTCAAAAACAAACAGAGATAGATCAAATTTAGCCGTATCGTTATCCTCAATGGCTAAAACGGATGTCGCCTCACCCATTGGAGAAGCTTCAAGGGGCAGGTTTTGCAGAACGAACATGACCTGAAACAGCGGCTGCTTGCCAGCCTCACGTACAATATTCAGCTCATCTACGACCATCTCAAACGGCACATCCTGATGCGCATAGGCGCCCATTGTTGTTTCCTTCACTCGCTCTAATAGCTCTGTGAAAGCCGGATTCCCGCTATGATCGATCCGAAGTGCCAGTGTATTCACGAAAAATCCGATGAGCTGCTCCATCTCTGCCCGATTTCTTCCGGCAATGACGGAGCCAATGACAAACTCATCCTGTGAAGATAATCGATGCAGCAAGGTAGAGAAAGCCGAAAGTAATGTCATATAGAGGGTGCTGTCTGTTTTCTGAGAAAGAGCAGCCAGCTGGTCAGACAGCGGCTTCGACAAGCGGTATTTTTTCGTTTTCCCCCTATAGGATTGGACGGCTGGACGCGTATAGTCATACGGCAGCAGCAACTCTTCCACAGGTACCGCAAATTGCTCCTTCCAATAGGAAAGCTGCTTCTGAAGCGTTTCTCCCGTCAAATACTCCTTCTGCCATAGTGCGTAATCTGCATATTGAATCGGCAGCGGTGAGAGATCAGGCTCCCTCCCTTCGATGATCGCTGTATACCATTCGGACAGCTCCTTTGCGGCAATGCCAATCGACCAGCCATCTGACACGATGTGGTGAATAGACATCAGCAGCAAATGATCTGTTTCTGACAGCCGAATTAATTTCGCGCGAAAAAGTGCATCATGCTCTAAGCGGAAAGGCGTGCCCGCTTCTTTTTTCGCCCACTCAGCCGCTTTTTGTTCTTTTTCTTTCTGTGATGCCAAATTTGATACATCGACCACCTCAAGCGCTGGAAGAGTCATATGCTCATGTATGATCTGTACCGGTTCATCGCCGTTCATCGCAAAGGATGTTCTGAGCGATTCATGCCTTTGCACCATTTGCTGTAAGCTGCGCTGAAGCACCTTTACATCTAAAGGTCCATTCATCCGAAAGGAAATCGTATTATTGTATAATGGCAGATCAGGCTGTAATTGATAGAGAAACCACTGTCTTTGCTGGGCATAGGACATCGGAAGCTCCTGACCCTTTTCTATTTTCCGTATCAGAATCGCTTCATCGGCTTTGGCATGTGAATCAATCCACTCCGCTAACTCTCCAAGTCTCGTATGCTCAAAAAGAACAGCGAGCGGCACGTCAAATCCCGTTTTCTGTCTAACAGCAGACAGCATTTGCGTTGCCTTAAGCGAATGACCTCCGAGTAGAAAGAAATGATCACCACAGCTGATGTTTGAAACATCAAGCAGTTCGGACCAAATGTGTGCCAAAAGTTTCTCCGTCTCGGTTTGAGGTGCTCTGTCCTCTGAAGCATGTCCGCTTTCCTCTATTAATTCATTGAAATGCACTTCGTCCGGCATCCCATCCTCTGTTTCTTTCCAGTATTCTTCAGGATATAGATGGACGGAATATTCACCAGAGAGACGAGACTGTAAACACGTATAAATGGACTGATACAGCCTTTCTTCAACAGCCTTTGTTTGATCGGTTTTGAAAAAGACATATACGACCTGCTCTGTTTGGGTCTCCCCCTGTATCATCTCTTGAATTTCCTGCTTCGACCGATCCAGCCCGATATAAGTGAGGGGAGCATCTGTCATCAAGCATGCCAGCATAGTTTGAATGCCCGCCCGCTTTTGAATCGGGAGATAGCCCCTTTCTTTTAGCATGCCTTTGATCATCGAACCTTCACTCATTCCGGTCTTATCCCACATGCTAAAGCTAAAGCAATACGGTTTTACTGTAGATGTCAGCCTCTGATAATGAGCAAATTGTTCAACGAACTCATTGGCCGCACAATAAGCGCCAACGGTCATCCCGCCCTTTAACGTTCGAGCTGACGAGCTAGAAAGAAATAAGACATTTTGCCGTTTAGAGGCTGCTTCATGTAGCGCAATCGTGCCATATACCTTCGCCTCGTACATCGCATCTAATGATACAGACGTCATATCACGAAGCAGCTCTTCTTGAATGATGCCAGCGAAATGAATAACGCCATGCAGCCTTTTACCTAAAGCCGTCTCCTCTCTTGAGATCAGGGCTTCAATGGCTTTTGCGTCAGTAATGTCTACTTTTTCATAAAGAACTGTACCGCCGCGCTTTTCCGCTAGTTTCTCAAGTGAAATCAATACGTCTTGCTGCTCCGCAGATAAAGTCTCGCGCGCCTTTCTTCCAACCAGCACAAGTTGCGCTTGATAGGATGTCAGCAGGTGCTCACTAAGCATCCTCCCAATGCCGCCAAGCCCGCCTGTCATCACGTAAAGCCCGGATGATTCAAATGGCGGTGTCTTCATCCTTTGTTCTTTTTCCAGATGAAGCGGTGTCAAAAGAGGAGTATAACGAACACCTTCACGATAAGCGGCGATATGATGGCTTGTGTCATGTGTGAGCTCTGTCATGATCGATGATGCATGAGAACGGCCAGCATCCGGTTCTGTCAGAGAAAAATCAAGACACCGCACCTTGATAAACGGCCATTCATGCTGAACAGCTGTCATCAGTCCTGCTGTCGTTGCTTTCTCCACATCATGTGTTTGATCTTCCGGCAAATTCATCGCATTGGCAGAGACAAAGGTGATCTCTACCGGCTCATCATAGGCAGCGACCGATTTAGTTACATATAGTGCACTCATACTGCCTGTTTTCTGGGCTTCTTTCGCCAACGCTGCATGAAGTGTATCTTCTTGAGTTGTGTAGTTCCAAAGGTGAATGATTTGTTTCACCGAAACGCCATACGAACGGAGCGTCTCAAAGAGTTGTTCGTAGTCAGACGGCCGATTCGGGTGGATGATGAAGTGTGTTTGTGTGAGTTGTGTGAATGCTTGCCCCGGTTCAACCGTAATATAAGTTTGTTCATTGCTTGAAAGGGATCTCAATTGATCTGCCAGCCCTAATGTGTCTGCAAAGATCACCGTGTCCCCTTCTGTTTGTTTTTCCGCTTCATGAAGCGGAGCAGGTGTCCACTTCTTTTGTAAACTCCAATCAGGCAAGGTGTGCTCATTTTCAAGTCTGATGTCCAGCTCCTTGATGATTTCATCGAATTCGCCTTCCTGCCATCGCTTCTTGAGCTGTGCCCTTTCTATTTTTCCAGAGCTTGTTTTCGGAAAGGCGTGCTTCTGGACAGGGATCACACGCCATGCAGTCAACCCCATTTTTGTTGCAATATGGGTTTTGATATTCTGACTTGCCCTCATGATATAAGAAGGTTCATACAGCTTCGGTGTAAAAAAGAGAATCAGCTCGTCGGATGCAGATGCTTCCATCCGGGCAGAACAAGCGGCTACAAAGCTCGTTTCGACGCCGGGTACTTCCTCTGCAATGACTTCTATTTCATAGTTGTGATAATTTTTCCCGTTGATGATGATCATGTCTTTTTCTCTTCCGGTTAATGTCAGCCTTCCTTCGTGTAGAAAACCTAAATCCCCCGTGTGAAACCAGCCGTCTGTTTGAAAGACTTCTCGATTCGCTTCGTCATTCTTGTAATAGCCCTTCATTGTCGTCGGCCCTTTAATTTGTACACTGCCAATATGATCTTCGGGAAGAAGTTCATGCTGATGATTAACGATACGAATCGTGATACCAGGAATTGGTCTTCCCAGCTCTGTAAAGCTGACGGTTCCTGTCTCACGTGCCTCCGCTGGTCTTAGCTGCTCTGTGAGTGATGTTTCCTCAAAGGTTAGAACCCCGCTGCTTTCATCTCCCCGCTCTATCGCAAAAGAGAAGACAACGGCTGAAGAGATTTCAGACATGCCGAATGCTGGTCTCATGACGTCTCCCTTTAAGCCGTGCGGAGCCAGCAAGTGTAAAAATCGGTGAATCGTCTTCGGTACGACCGCTTCTGCCCCATTGATCATACAAGACATAGCAGAAAGATCCCAAGATCCTGACGAAATGTCTTTCTCATAATCATTGATCATTGCAAATGCGAAGTTAGGCGCCCATGTCTTCGTTGCACGGTAGCGGTCCATCCAGTCAAGCCAGCGCAGCGGCTGAGCGATAAAATCATCTGTTCTTGCCCGAACCTGTTCACAGCCCGTGTACACATTGACAAGGTGAAACATCACAATACCGCCAATATGATCTAAAGGCATCCAGTCTAACGACACATCCTCTTGTGTAAACCCATTGGCTGCCACTGTTCCTTTGACATTCGCCAGCACGCTTCGATGAGAATGCTCTACGCATTTGGGCATCCCTGTACTTCCAGACGTTAAGATAAAAAAGACTGAATCATCCGGTGACGCTGGATAAGCCTCTATATCTCTTGCTAAAGAAAGCATCGGCTCAACGGCTGCGACACGTAACTTGTCTGTATGCCACAATAAAGCTAAGCCTTGCACCTCATCAATCAGCGAGTCATCTGTTAAAATGAGCGGATGCTCCAGCAGATTCCACGCATGATAAAGCTTCTTCACGGAGGCATTCATTTCACGATAGGTCGGTGCAGCGGACACTAGTGTTGGAACAAATCCGCCTAACACACACGCCCAAAAGGCGGTTACCATCGCATGATTAGATGAAAACTGAAAGAAGACAGGATCGCCTGGTTCAAGTCCGAGCGCCCTCAAACCTGTCAGAACCCGCTCGGCATCCTCCTTTAACTGCGCGTAGGATTGTGTGAGTTCATTTTCACTATTGACGATATAAGTCAGTCCATTTTTCGTTTTTGCCGCCTCCGTTAAGGCGTCCTGCAAGGTTTGGGCTCCTGCCTTAACATCTAGATCCCCTCCATAGGAAAGGGCGGGCGGCATGTCCGCTAAAGCAGGGGAAGCCGTTTGCGTCTGTATCGATTCAGATGCGGCCTCCTGCTCCATGTGATTGTCGAGAAATAAATGAGAGAGGTGATATGGCCGCGGTCGAATGGTTTTTTCACGAGAAAAAACAGCGAAGCGTTCGATTTCGTTGGTTTGTAAAATGGTTCTCTGTACATCTTGTAAAATCGTATCCATTGATTCATGTACATTTGATTGGTTCATAATTGATGGTTTCATATGAGTTCCTTTCCTTTTTTATCAGGCAGGACTGCTAATGTGCATCCCTGCCTGATCTAAAGTTTACAAAACGGCTTCTCTATTTTTTTGATTGACGATCTTTTGGATCAGCTGGGCATTTTGGGCTGCACATTCTTTGTTTTTGAACATGTCAGCATGCTGACCATAGCCTTGATAATAACGATAAGCACCGGTCGTCGCTTCTTCCCAATGATCCATCCAGTCTGGAATATCAATTTGCTCTTCTGATTGGATGAAATCAATATCTGCTTGTATCTTTCCTTGATTCACCCCCTTAACAAATGTTTCATAATAGGCCCGCGTTTTTTGAGCAAGCGCTTCTTGAACGAGCTCTTCTTGGGCAAGTTCACTTTGCTTTGATTGATGGACAATCGCTGCGATATCGTCATCAATGGATCGTCCTTCTAAATCACTTTCACCAATTTTCTTATAGGAATCGATCATGATGACCTTTTCCACCGTCCGTCCTGCTTGTTCAAGCGATTGAACGAGCTCAAAGGCCAGATAGCACCCGCCAGAGTAGCCCATCAAAGTCAGCGGTCCTTCAGGCTGAAGGTGCTGAATATGCTGAACGTATTGCGTCATGCGTTGATCAGCTTCAATAAAGTCAAAGGCAATCAAACGAACGCTATCAAGCGTTTTGGCAGCTTCCTGATAGATAAAGCCGTAGCCTGGTAATGGCGGAAGAGCAAAGACTGTTGGCGTTTGAGATTCATTGAATACAAGATAGCCGGCAGCTTCGTCATCCTGCTGTTGAATATAACGGCTGATGGCTTCAATTGTCGGCGTCTCAAACAGCAAGTGAATAGGCACCTGAACATCGAATTCCTTCGACACCTTTGATAAAAGTGACATCGCTTTTAAAGAATGTCCTCCAAGCTCAAAGAAATGGTCATCTGTACTGATATCATTTCGTTCAAGTACTTCACGCCACATGACAAGCAGCTTTTGTTCTATCTCATTGGCCGGAAGCTTCACATGGCGGTTTCCTTGAGGCGTCTCCGGCTTTGGCAGCTGACGTTTATCAATCTTTCCGTTTGGTGTCAGCGGCATTTTCTCAAGTCTGATCAGCTCATGAGGCTGCATGTAAGCAGGAAGTTTCTCCTTCAGCCCTGACTTGATCACATCAACTTTGTCTTTCCACTCCTCCTCACACGTCATATAGGCGAGCAGTCTTGTATGCTGCGAGCCATGCTGATCCGTCATAAGGGCAGCTTGCTTTACGCCCGGATGCATGAGAAGGTGGGCTTCAATTTCTGTCAGCTCAATTCGGTGGCCGCGAATTTTCACCTGATCGTCCACTCTGCCTGCATACTCAATCAGACCGTCAGCTCGAAAATAAGCCAAATCACCCGTACGATACAGCCTTTCTCCCGCAGCAAATGGATGTGTGATAAAGGCTTCTTTTGTCAGATCAGGACGATTCAAATACCCCTTCGCAAGTCCTTTGCCGCTGAGACAAAGTTCTCCAACCATTCCAATCGGCTGAAGCTGTCCTTGCTGGCTCAATATATAAGCACCCGTTTGGTTAATCGGCTTTCCGATGGGAATAGAATGCGCTTCGATCGGAGGAGCTTCATCTACAGGATAATAGGTGGCGAAAACCGTTGATTCAGTTGGGCCGTAGACATTGATTAGTCTGCCTTTCCCCATGACATCAAAGGCTTTTCTCACATGCTGTACAGATGCACGCTCACCTCCGAACAGCACCTTGCGCACACTGCGCATCCAATCGGTTTCTTCATCAATAAGAAGATTAAATAAAGCAGTTGGAACAAACATGACAGAAATGCTTTCTCTTTTAATCAGCTCCGTCAGCTCATGCATATCTAAAATGGTTTCTTTTTTCGGCAGGACAAGCTTTGCTCCGTTTAAAAGTGCACCGTATACATCAAAGGTAAAGCCATCAAATACGCTGTTGGATAGCGACAGCAGTGTATCTGTTTCTGAAATGGTTAAGTAGTTCGTATTTTTGACCACCCGGGCAATATTGGAATGGGTTGTCATGATGCCTTTTGGCTGACCCGTTGTGCCTGATGTATACATGATATATGCCGTATCGTGTAAACCTGCTTCCAGCGGCAGATTCTCTGAGCTCATTAGTGAAATCTCCTGATCATCTGCAAACAGATACGTGCCAGCAAACCCGAGCCCCTTCGCCTGACCAATAAAGGATGAGTGAGTCAGAAGATGCGTCGCTCCGCTGTCTTTAAGCATGTATTGAATGCGGCTTTCTGGATAGTCAGGATCAATTGGCACATAGGCTGCGCCTGCTTTTAAGACAGCAAGCAGACTGACAATGAGTTCAGGCGTTCGATCGGCTAAAATGGCGATGACCGTTTGATGTTCGGCTCCATTTTTTTGCAAATGTCGTGCCAATCGATTGGCTTGTTCATTCAGCTCAGCATATGTCATCGTTTGCTCTTCTGCTGATAGTGCCACTGCATTTGGCTGTTTGCGGACATTATGCTCAAACCATTTCGACAAATACAGCTGGTCATGCTCAAGCTCAGGTGCATTCCATTCCTCAAGAATCAGCTGTTTTTCCTGTTTTGTGACGAATGGGAGTGTATGAACCGATTGATCAGGATGCTTGACCGCCTCATGTATCAATAGGCTGAGCTGTTCCTTTAACTTATGAACAAATTGAGGATCAAACGCTCTTTGGTTAAAGGCCAGCTTCAATAGTAATTCTTCTCCAGGCGATGCGAGCAGATTCAGATCATAGTTTGATTTTTCATAGACATTCATGTCCTCCACCGTGAACCCTAATCGTGCCTCTTGCTCGTCCTTCTTTGCGGCTGGGACATTTTCAAACACAACAATATGATCAATGAGCTGCTGCTGACCTGACTTTGCCTGAATATCATAAATCGGAATATATTGGTGCGGCTCGGCTGCAAGAGACTGCTGTTGTGTTTCTGAAAGGAGTGCACGAAATGTCATGTGATCTGTCAGCTGAATTCTTCTTGGGATGACATTGATGAACAATCCAACCATCCTGTCAACGCCAGCCAAGTCTGCCGGACGTCCTGACACAACTGTTCCAAACAGCACATCATTTGACCGTTGATATCTGCTCAGCAGAACCGACCAGACGGATTGAAGCGCACTGCTTAACGTTGCATTTTGCTGCAGCGCTAACTCTGATAAAGCGGCCGTTTCTTCTTTGCTCATGGACCATTCAATTTCGCCTAATTCATGTTCATTCGTTTGTTTCCGCTGCTCTTTAAAGGTCGATTGTCCATCAAACCCTGCTAATGATTGCTGCCAATATTGAAGTGATGCTTGCTTATCTTGTTTTTCCAGCCACTTTATATATTCTTTATATGGTTTGACTGGCTCTAACTTGTAAGGGACGTCATGTAAAAGTGCATGATAAATCGCAAATAACTCCTGCACCACAAGTCCAAAGCACCAGCCATCCAGAAGGATATGATGATAGCTCCATATCCAGCGATAGCTGGCAGGGCCCGTTTGGAAAACAGATGCCCGCATGAGAGAATCCTTCGAGAGGTCAAATCCTCTCAGCTGATCCTGTTGTTTGAATTTCTCTATACGTTCAAGCTGTTCGTCTTCGGAAAGATCTTGCAAGTCCACAACATCAAGTGTAAAAGGACGTTCTTTTAGTACAACTTGGACAGGGCGCTTTACTTTTTCGTGGAGAAACACGGTACGAAAAATATCGTACCGCTCCACGATGATATTCATGCTTTTCTCAAGTAAGTCATAACGCAGTGTGCCCTTAACGTTCATATCCATTTGCTCTACATAAAAGCCCTTTTCCTGATGATGGAGGGTATGAAACAGCATTCCTTCTTGCATCGGTGACAGATAATACATGTCTTGAACTTGATCCCTTTTAAATTGACTCATCTATTTCATCCTCCCTTCCTTTTTTATGATTCATCTCGTGTTGTTAAGTCAATTTCTCCTCAAGCATGTCAAAAATGTCGTCCATTTCATCCATTTCAAGGTCAGCCGCAGAGAAGTCACTTGGCGTAAATTCCCGTTCTTGCTGCGCTAAGCAATGGGTGATGATGGATTGAATTTTCCCCTTCAACAATGCCATGAACTGCTGTATCGTCTGTTCTTCATATTCACTTGCACAATAGGAACAAGACAAAATGAATCGATTGTGTTGAACAAGACCACTAAGGTTCAGCTTATAAACAGCTTCCGAATCAGGGCTTGCTTGTCGTCCCATATCATAAGTCGACGGCCCAAAGAGTTCTGTCGTCACTTCCTGATCAATCTGTCCAAGATAGTTCAAGCTGATTTCAGGCTGTACGTGCTGCCCTGACGGTTCAGCGGCTGTCATGTATTTTAAGATCCCATAGCCGATTCCTTTATTTGGCACACGCCGCAGCATTTCTTTCGTTCCTTTAATAGCATCAGCTATGGTCTGTTCCGGCTTTGCTTCAAGAACAACTGGATACATACTCGTAAACCAGCCAATCGTGCGAGAGACATCCAGCCCTGATAAAATATCCTCTCTACCATGACCTTCAAGCTGCACATGTACATGGGACTCACCTGTCCACTCTTGAACAGCAAGACCGAGAGCACATAAAAGAATATCGTTCATTTCCGTTGTGTACGGCAGATGAATATCGGTCAAAAGATGCTCAGTTTCTGTTTCTGTCAGCTGCATTTGAACGGATTTGGTTTCGGCAACTTTTCTTTTTGTCACTTCATGATCAACAGGTAATGCGGTTAATGGTTTGCTTTCAATTTCTGCCCAATACTCCTGCTGATTTTTTAATGGCTGTGACTGTGCATAACGTTCAATGGCCTCTGCCCATTCTTTAAAGGAATGAGTTTTCAGCGGCAGGACAAGCTTTTGTCCCTGAGCTGCCTGCTGATATAGAGACATAAAGTCCTCTAGTAAAATTCGGCATGAGACACCGTCAATGACTAAATGATGTGTCACGATGAGTAAATGATCGCCATCTTCTGCATGGAAACAAATCACTTTCATTAACGGACCTGTTTCGAGATTCAGCTGACGCTGATACTCATTGGCATATGTGGAAATAGCCTTTTTCACGTCGTGCTCTTTTGAGACATCATGAGAAATAATCGCCAGCGGTTCCGTGAGCTCCCGCTGGTTGTATTGCAGGATGCCGCCATGTTCCTGCTTGTATACCATACGCAGTGCATCATGATGTGAAAGTAGTTTTTGCATGACTTGTTCTGTAATGGAAAGGTCAAATCCATTTGGTGCATGAAGCATCATCGAGAGATTCCAATGGTGCTGATCGCTGAATGCTCGTTCAAAGAACCAGCGCTGAATCGGTGTTAAAATGACTTCTCCTTCGACAGGTGATTGGTCGGCTGTCATTTGATCGGCTTCTTCAATATATGGGCGCAGCTCTGCAATCGTTGGGTACTGGAATAAAAGTTTCATATCGAGCTTCCAGCCTGCTTGCGTGAGTCTGCTTGCCATTTGGATGCCTTTAATGGAATCTCCGCCAAGGAAGAAGAAGTGATCATGAATGCCGACTTGGCTGACGCCAAGGACATCTTCCCAAATGCCGCAAAGCAGCGTTTCCACTTCATCTCTTGGTGCTTCGTATACCGTTTGGTTCGCTTCCATATCAGGAGCTGGCAATGCTTTCAGATCGACTTTTCCATTGGCCGTCATTGGAAATTGGTCTAGTTTTATGATCCATGATGGCACCATGTATTCTGGTAACGTGCGTTTTAGGCTTTCTTTTAAGTTCTCTGTATCTGTATCGTTCTTCGTGATCACGTAAGCGGCAAGGGCGTCCTGATCACTTGCATCTTTGACCGTGGTCACGACGGCTTCTTTGATGACATCCAGCGTCAGGAGCTGCGCTTCAATTTCTGACAGCTCAATACGAAAACCGCGGATATTGACCTGATGGTCTATTCTGCCGAGATAAATCAGCTCTCCATCGTCTGTCCATTTCACTAGATCGCCTGTGCGGTACATGCGCTCACCTGGATAAAATGGATCTGGCACAAATCGTTTGTCGGTTTCTTCTGGGAGATTCCAATAGCCCCTCGCCAGTCCTTTTCCTGCAATCACGAGCTCACCCGGTACGCCTGGGGGCGACAGGTCGTATAAAGAACCCATGATGTAAAAACGTGTATTGGCAATGGCTGTTCCTATCGGAATCGTGCCTTTTTCTGGATCGATCATTCCGCTTGTCGCTACGACTGTATTTTCAGTTGGACCGTAGTTATTGACGAGTTTGTATGGAACAGGCTTCACTTGTTTCAGCTTGTCTCCGCCTGTTAGTAAATAGCGTAAAGAATGGTTGTCCATTGACATAAACTGCTCGCATAACTGCGTTGGCAGGAAGGCAATAGTGATCCCTTCTTCATTGAAATACGCATTGAGTTTGATCATATCGAGACGAATCGCTTCGTCGATAATGTGCAGCTCTGCGCCGGCGATCCACGTTGGGAACATCTCCCAAATGGAGGCGTCAAAGCCAAAACCGGCATATTTCGCAGTTCGATCGTCTTTCGTCACTTGGAAGGCTTCATTGTGCCAGAACGCAAGATTCACAAGGGACTGGTGCTCGACCATGACACCCTTCGGCTTTCCTGTCGTCCCCGATGTGTAAATCATATAGGCGAGATCTGTTGGTTTCACATGAACCTGAATCTCGTGAGCTTCTCCTTCTACCGCATCTTCTATGAACAGGACATGACCTGTGAATGAAGATGGCGCAGTGAGTCCTTTTTGCATTAGAAGTACTTCTGCCCCGCAGTCTTCCAGCATGTACGCAATACGCTGCGCCGGATAATCTGCATCAATTGGGACGAATGCCGCACCTGCCTTGAGAACGCCAAGAACAGCAGCTGTCATATCAAGGGACGGACGGGTGAGAATGCCGACGCGGTCGCCTGGTTTTGTGCCGTTTGCGATGAGTCTTGAAGCGACTACATTCGCCCGGCTGTTCAGCTCTTTATACGTCCAGCTCGTTCCGCAGAAGGTTGCCGCTTTTTGATGAGGTGCTTCTTGTGCCTTAGCCTCAATCAAGGCATGAACGGTTTTATCTGACGGGACGTCTAGGGCAGGTCCTGACCATTCATTGATCAGCTCTCGTTTTTCCTCTTCAGTTATGAGAGATAGCGCTGAAATTGGCTGATTCAGCTTAGCCAGCATATCGTCTATGATTTTTTCAATATACCTGCTCCAGCGCTGAATGGTGCTCTTTTTAAACAGGGCCGCTGCATACTCAAAGCGCAAGCCCACTTGGTCATTTTCTTCAAATACACCGAGCGTTATATCAAATTTTGCATGAACGGTATCTTGCTGCTTTTGCGAAAGCTTGAGTCCATTCAAATCCGGTAACGTCAGGTCACGGTCATCTGTTGTCAGCATGACACTAAACAATGGATTGCGGCTCGTGTCTTTCGGAAGATCTAACTGAGCCACCAATTCCTCAAACGGGAATTCTTGATGTTCATAGGCTGATAGGCTGCGATCTTTCATTTTTTCAAGCAGCTGCGCTGTCGTTTCTTCTGGCTGCACTTCGTTTCGAAGAGCCAGTGTATTGACAAACATGCCTGGAACCCGTTCGATCGAAGCATGCGTACGTCCTGCGGTCACAGCGCCTATGACGATATCTGTCTGCCCAGTTAACTTGGAAAGGAAAATGGCAAATGCCGTTTGCATCACCATGTTCAAGCTCACACCTTTTTCCGCCATGAGCGTTTTGATGGACTGCACCTTTTCAGCAGACAACCATCTATCGACTCGGCCCCCTTCAAATGACTGAACATGAGGGCGCGGAAAATCAAGAGGCAGCGCTAAGTCTTCCGGCGGCTGTGCATATTGCTCCAGCCAATACTGCCGCTGTTTCTCAAGCAGCGCCTGCTGCTTTTCTTCCTGCTGCCATACCGCAAAATCCTTGTAATGCAGCTGAACTGGCGGTAACGTCTTTTTCTCATACAGCTCTGCGAGTTCTTGAATGAGCAGGCTGCGTGTGACACCATCTGCAATGATATGGTGCATATCCATCATGAATACATATTTCTCATCAGAAAACTTCGCCACTTTTGCCCTCATTAATGGTGCTTGATGTAATGAGAATGGTGTAATGAATGAATCGATGACAGGCTGCTCCTGATCGCCCTCTATTTCAACCGATTCTAACGTAAACGGTACTTGGCGATAGACTTTTTGAACGGGTACGCCGTCAATTTCTACAAAGGCTGTCCGAAGTGATTCATGTCTGTCGATCAAGGCTTGAAGCGCTGCTTCCAGCTGCTTCACATCAAGACTGCCTTCCATCATTAAAACGGCTGGCATATGATAAGTGACTGCTTCTGGATGCAGCTGCTGCAGTACATACATACGCTTTTGAGCAGAAGAGACGGGATAGAAATCTTGCTTTTCCGCTGGCTGAATGGATGTCACCACCGAAGAATCTGTTTCTTCCAAGTAGGCTGCCATTGCCCGTATGGTTGGTTTTTCAAAAAGGACTTTGAGCGGCACATGCTTGTTCAGCTTTGCTTGCACCTTCGAAATGAGCACCATGCCCTTGAGGGAATGACCTCCCAATTCAAAGAAGTGGTCAAGAACTCCTATTTGTTCCACCCCAAGAACTTCTGACCAAATGTCACACAGTGCCCGCTCAAGTTCCGTTTCTGGTGCCACATGCGTCGCATGGTTCATATGCACCTCATGCGGAAGCGGCAGAGACTTCGCATCCACCTTTCCGTTTTGGGTGAGTGGAATGTGATCGACTTTCACAAAGTACGTTGGAATCATATAATCCGGCAGTGTCTCCGCAAGATTTTCTCTAAACGTCAGTGTTCCAATGTGTTCAGGCGCTGTGTAATAGAGTGCAAGCTCCGGCAACCCAGACAGGTGCAGGACTTTTACATAGACTTCTTGAATAGATGTCAGAGCACGTGCGGCATGCTCAATTTCCTGTTTCTCAATGCGATAGCCGCGGATTTTTACTTGATCGTCGACTCGTCCAAGAAACTCAATATCTCCATTTGCATGCTGTCTGACCAAATCCCCTGTGCGATACATTCTCTCTTGAGGATCATATGGATTTTCAAGAAAACGTTCTGCTGTTAACTCAGGCTGATTCAAATATCCTCTCGACACGCCTTCTCCAGATATATAAAGCTCTCCCGGCGCGCCATAAGGGACAAGCCGCTGCTGCTGATTGCATACGAGCGCTCTTGTGTGAGCAATTGGCTGTCCGATCAAAGATCGTTCCTTCAAAGCGTCCAGCTCTTGCGATGTGATCAGCTTGGTCACTGTACCAATGGTTGTCTCAGTCGGACCGTAATGGTTCATGACTGCCACGCATGGATGCTGCATCATAAATGTTTCAACATCCTCAGGGATCACCGGTTCTCCTCCAAGTACCACCAGGCGTAAAGCATTTAATGAATGTTCCTTAGAATCTGCCATCATATGAAATAAGGATGGTGTCATTTTGATATAAGTCAGCTCTTGTTCATCAATCAACCGCATCAAACGTACAGGGTCTGTATACACGTCTTCATGAGGAACATAGAGTGTCCCCCCTGCTTTTAAAACAGGGAAAATGCTTGTGTAACCAAGATCATACGCATAAGAAGAAAGCAGTGCCGTCTGATCACATTCCTGCAATGTCACCTCATTTATCAGCCAGCTGACATAGTGTGATAGATTACGATGCGTGAGCTGTACACCCTTCGGCTTCCCCGTTGTTCCAGATGTGTAAATGACATAAGCGAGCTGATCAACCGATACTTCCGGCAATTCTAGTGGATGGCTTTGATGCACTGCTTGTTCAACCTGCACCACTTGAATCGACTTATGATTTTGATAGGAATCTGCTAGAGACTCATTTGTCACGATGACTTGTGCACCTGAATCCTCTAATGTGTAGCGGATTCGTTCAGCCGGAAAGGCCGGATCAATCGGGACAAACGCTCCTCCTGCTTTCATCACACCAAGCATGGAGACGATGACATAGACAGAGCGGTCAAGGATCAGTGCCACAGTTTGTTCCTTCTCGACGCCTCGTTTCTTAAGCTCACAGCTAAGTGCATATGACTTATCCTCAAGCTCGCGGTAGGTGAGTTTTCTTTGATCATCCATGACGGCGATAGCATCCGGTGTTTCCTTCGCCTGACGTGAAAATTGGACATGGAATGGCTCATGACGATTCGTCTGCCCTTCGGTTTTTTTCTCCAGACGCTCTATTTGTTCATGCTGATCCAGTATATGGAGCAAGCCGATCTGTTCCTCTGGATGACGAACCGCCTCCCGAATAATCGCCAGAAGATGAGTTCCGAACCGGCGGACGGTCTCTTCTTTAAATAACGCCGCTGCATAGTCAAAGCTCAGCTTTAATGCTCCCTCGCGTTCAAATGCTTCTAAAGATAGATCAAATTTGACCGAGTGATGCTGAATGGCATAAGGCGAAATGTGCAGATCGCCGAGCTTTAGCGCTGGTACCTCCATGTTCTGCATGTTAAATGACACGCTAAAAAGCGGGCTCCGAGTTGTATCACGGTCTAATGGAAGATGTGCAATTAACTCTTCGAGCGGATAGCTTTGATGTGCAAAAGCATCAACACTTGTTTCTTTTATTTCTTCAAGCAGCTGTAAAAATGTTTTGGTTTGTTCTGGTTTTCCGCGCATCGCAATGGTGTTGATAAACATTCCCGGCATGTCCTGGATATCAGGGTGTGTCCGTCCAGCAACAGGCGAACCCACAATGATATCTTCCTGCCCGCTATAGGAGGCAAGCAGCACCTGAAAGGCGGATAACAAGAACATATACATGGTCGTATCGGTTTTCTGAAGCAGTTCCTGAATTCGCTGAGTCGTTGCTTGATCACAGCCAAACATGAATCGTTCTCCAGTAAAATCACGTTCTGCTGGACGAGGATAATCAGTTGGCAGCTCTAAAACCGGTAAATCTCCTTCAAATTGCTTCAGCCAATACGCTTCATGCTCCTTCTGTTTCTCCGTTTCTTCTTCACTTAGCTGCCAGACAGCGTAATCTTTATAATGAAGGGCTCGTTCAGCAAGAGCTTCTCCATCATAAGCCTTCGCCAAATCTTGAATGAATGTCTTCATGGAGCTGCCATCTGTAATGAGATGATGTGCTTCTAAGACGAGAAGATGACTGTTCTCACTGACTTTCAGCAGCTGAGCTCGCAAAAGGGGTGCTGCTGTTAAATCAAATGGCGATTGACGTTCAGTAAGAAATGCCTCCGCCTCTTCTTCCTTGATGTCATGAACAGGAAGGTCAAATTCAGTCCATTCATGCACCCTTTGGACAATGTCTTCTCCGTTCATATGAAAGCTCGTTCTTAAGATTTCATGTGTTTGGATTAACTGATTAAATGCTGATTTGAGCCGCTGATATTCAAGTGTTCCTTCAAGCGTTAAGACGATCGGAATATGATAATTCGTGCTGTCAGGTTCAAGTGTCTGCAAAATATATAAACGGCGCTGAGCTGGTGATACCGGATATTCGTCCGCCTGCTCTGCTGGCAAAATAGGATGTCCGGCTTCTTCTTGACCATCCTGATCGATGTAAGCCGCTAATGAGCGAATCGTCGGCTTCTCGAAAATCACTTGAATCGGCACTTCCTTTTGAAGCACTTCTTGAACCTTCGCAGACATCATCATCGCCTTGAGCGAGTGCCCGCCAGCCATAAAGAAATGCTCGTCTATCCCAATCATTTTCCCAAGAAGCTCCTCCCAAATGTCAGCGAGTGCCTTTTCTGTCTCAGTCTCAGGCAGAATGATTTTGATTTCCTCGCGATGCACTTCGTCTGGCTTAGGTAAAGCTTTTCGATCTACCTTCCCGTTCGATGTAAGTGCAAAGGTATCCAGCTTCATCACATGGTGCGGCACCATATAAGCTGGCAGTTTTTGATTGAATACATCTCGTACCTCTTCTTCTGTCAGTGTCCCTGTGAAGTAAGCGATGATTTCCTTTTCATCTGAAGAAAGCTGCTGAACAAGTACAACTGCTTCATCTATGCCCACTTCTTGGTGAAGCACTGATTCAATTTCACCAAGCTCAATACGGAAACCACGAATTTTCACCTGATCATCGGCACGGCCGAGGAATTCAATCTGACCATCTGCACCATATCTAGCCAAGTCCCCCGTTCGATACATCCGTCCTGACGGCTTAAAAGGATCTGCCATGAATACTTGATCAGTCAAATCTGGACGTTTGATGTACCCTCTTGAAACACCATCTCCGCCCACATACAGCTCTCCTGGGGCTCCAATTGGCTGAAGTCTTTGATAGTCATCTAAAATATAAGCTGACGTATGATTGATCGGCTGACCAATTGGGATCGGGCCCATTTCATCTCCTCTTACTTCGTAAATGGTCGAGATGGTTGTATTTTCAGTTGGGCCATAGACATTCAGCAAGGTAAGTGCTGGATGATGCTTTTTCACAAGCTCCGCACTTTTCACATTGATCACATCACCGCCCGTGAATAATGTTTTTAACCCTTTGAACATTTGCGGCCGCTGCTGAGCGAGCTGATTAAATAAACCAGTCGTTAAAAAGAGCGCTGTGATCTGATGTGTTTGGATAAATTGTTCAAATCGGTGAATATCCAACAAAGTATCACGGTCAACAGGATAAAGCGTCGCCCCATTCAGAAGCGTAGTGAAGATTTCAAGGGTAATCGCATCAAAGCTGACAGCTCCTGTATGCGCCATACGATCCGACGTGTTCAATCCTATTTTCTCCTGAGAGCATGCTAACCTCACAATATGCTGATGCTCAATTTGAACTCCTTTTGGCCGTCCAGTTGATCCCGAAGTGAACATGATATATGCCAATTGAGATGGAGACGTCTCGACTGATAACTCCGCTTGTGAGTGATGAGACATGCCGGTCACATGAACAGCTTTGATGCTTTCATCAACTGGCGGCTGGCTGTCAGCATAGAGCAAAACGGATACGCCGCTGTCTTCAAGCATCCAACGGATTCTCTCCTCAGGCTGAGCTGGATCAATCGGTACATAAGCAGCCCCTGCATGTAAAATGGCTAAAATAGAGATCACCGCATCTGCTGATCGGTTCATATATACCGCGACAGCATCCCCCCGCTGAACGTCGTTTTCTACAAGACTGCTCGCTAAACGACGGATTTCCTGTCCAAGCTCTTCGTATGTGAATGTTCGCTCGCCTTCGACTAATGCCGGATGGTCAGGCTGCGCCTTGATACGTTCATCGAGCAGCTCAGGAATGGACAGATGCTTCGGATAATCTCGCTCCGTCTGGTTCCATGCTTCAATCTGCTGCTTTTCTTCTTCTGTGATACATGTTACTTCATGAAGACGTATGTCAGGATTGTGAATGATTTGCTTCATGAGGTTGGTCAGATGTTTGGATATGTTTTCAATGACCTTTTCTTCAAAAGCCATCGCATTGTATTTGAATTTCAATGTCCACGTTTCACCAGGATAGACAAGGACATTGAGATCGAAATTCGTTTGTTCAAATCCGTCCTTTACATCAATGGCAAAACCGAGACGTGCAGACATGGTGTCACCAGACAGCTCCTGATCTAAAGGATAGTTTTCAAACCCAACCAAATGATCAAAGAGTTTTCCTCCAGCAGCTGTTTTCTGCTGAATGTCATAAAGCGGCATAAAATCATAGTTTTCCGCTTCCAATGCATGCTGCTGAACCGTTTGAAACAGCTGTTTAAAGGTCTGCTCCTGATCTAATGTCACCCGAACAGGTATCGTATTGATAAACAGCCCTGCCATCCGCTCAATCCCAGACACACTTGGAGGTCTGCCTGATACGACTGTTCCGAATGTGACATCATCTGCTGCATGATAGGTGCCTAAAAGAACGGACCAGACAGCCTGAAAAAGGTTCGGTGCTGTCACTTGGCATTGTCTTGCCGCATCTTGAATGGCTTGTACGGTTTGAGCGTCCCATGTAAACGTCCATTCCTGATGGTCATATTGTCCGTTCGCTTCTTTTTGCTGCAGCAGCCCTTGGTGCTGAACAGCACCATCCAGCCGCTCCGTCCAATAGTCTTCCGCTTCTTGTTTGTTTTGCTTTCCAAGCCACTGGATATAGTCCGCATAAGGCTTACCTTGTGAGCGATCCGGCGTTCGGCCGTTCCGATAAGATTCATAGTAATGAAACAGTTTTTTCATCAAAACACCCATGGACCAACCATCCATAATAATGTGATGGTTGCTCCAAATCAGGTGCCAGTTTGTTTCATTTAATTGAAAAACAGCGACTTTCAACAACAGATCATTCGTTAAGTGAAATCCTTGCTTTCTCACTTGCTTTTTATATTGATCCAATACCTTTTTCTGCTCTTGATGATTCAGATGAGATAGATCTTCTCTATACACATCTATATGACGTTCAGCCAGTACAACCTGACGAGGCTTTTGTAATTGCTGATAGACAAAGGCTGTACGCAGAATGTCATATGTCCGTACGAGTTCATTGAGACTCTTTTCAAAAAGATCGAGATCAAAATCTCCGCTTATTCCAAGCTCAAGCTGTGTGAAATAAGAGGAGGAATTAGGGTCTAGCATGGCATGATACAGCATGCCCTCTTGCATTGGTGTTAAAGGATATACCTTTTGAATTTTCTGCTTGCTCATAAGTCCACCTCTTCATTTTTGCTTAAAATAGATCCATTAGCTTTTCAAGTTCGTCCATGGTGAGATCCTCATCCCCCACATCACTAGGTGTGATCTGACTCTCATCCTGTGATAGACAATGTGAGATCAATGCCTTCACATTCTTTTCTAAGAGTTCCTTGAACTGTTCGATCGTACGTTCTTCGAATTCAAGGTGATGATAGGATATCGTCACATGGAGCATGGCTTGTTCTACGAAACCAACAATATCCAGCGCATGAGGTTTCTCAGATTCAGGGCTCAGCGATTGTCCTGCATGCCATGGAGAACGCCTCAATTCACCGCCACCGATCTGTTCATCAAATTGACCAAGATAGTTAAAGCTGATATCTGGTGTGACTTGAAAATCGATATCGTCCTTCATCTTGTCAGGCGTTAAGTATTTTAAAACGCCATAGCCGATGCCCTTGTTCGGAATGTGTCTGAGTTCCTCTTTTAAATACTTGATCTGATAAGAAAGATCGTCTGCATGCGACATATCCAATAACACAGGATACATACTAGTAAACCAGCCAATGGTCCGTGATACATTGACCGCAGGGAGGATGTCCTCTCTCCCGTGCCCTTCAAGATGAATAAAGTGCCTGTCTTCACCTGTCCACTCTTTCATGGACAACCCTAATGCCGTCAGCAAAATATCATTGATTTCTGTTTGATAGGCTTCATGTACATCCGTTAGCAGACTGCGTGTTTCCTCTTCAGACAATGCAAAACGAATGGTCTGTGTATGAAGCATTCGTTGATCCTCCGTGACATGTTCCCTTTGAAGCGGAGGAACGGAATGCGCAAGCACCTTTTTCCAATAATCTCTTTCCGATAGCAGCTCATCTGACACAGCGTATTCAGTCAGCTTCTGGGCATATTCTTGGAAGGAGTGTGTTTTTTCAGGGAGGGTAAGAGTTTCCCCACGCTTCAACTGTTCATAAAGAGCCATGAAATCTTCAAGGAAAATGCGCCATGACACACCATCAATGACAAGATGGTGTACAGCGAGCAATAAATGATCTCCTTGATCTGTTCGGAAAATGGCAGGTTTCACTAGTGGTCCCTCCGTTAACGACATACTCGCCTGCACTTCATTTGCCAGCTTTTCTACTTGCTGGATCTGCTGCGACAGCTCTCCTTTTACTTCCACCACATCAATTGCCACATTGTTTTCCTCGATTCCTCGATGACGCTGGATGACGCGCCCTTCTTCGAGCGGATATACCATTCGCAATGCATCATGATGAATCATGAGCTGCTCCAGTACTTGCTGAACGATTTGTTCATCCAAGCCATTTGGCGCATGAAGCATCATCGATTGGTTCCAGTGATGCTGATTCGTAAAGTTTCGTTCAAAGAACCAGCGCTGAATCGGTGTTAAAATGACTTCTCCTTCGACAGGTGATTGATCGGCTGTGAGAAGATCGGCTTCTTCAATATATGGGCGCAGCTCCGCAATCGTTGGGTACTGGAATAGAAGTTTCATATCGAGCTTCCAGCCTGCTTGCGTGAGTCGGCTTGCCATTTGGATACCTTTAATCGAATCTCCGCCAAGGAAGAAGAAATGATCGTGAATGCCGACTTGGCTGACGCCAAGGACATCTTCCCAAATGCCGCAAAGCAGTGTTTCCACTTCGTCTCTTGGTGCTTCGTATACCGTTTGGTTCGCTTCGATATCAGGAGCTGGCAATGCTTTGAGATCGACCTTTCCATTGGCCGTCATTGGAAATTGATCTAGTTTTATGATCCATGATGGCACCATGTATTCAGGCAACGTTCGTTTTAGGCTTTCTTTCAGGGTTGTTGTTTCTTCAGCCGCGATGACATAAGCGATAAGTGCATCTTGATCACTCGCATCTTTGACCGTGGTCACGACAGCTTCTTTGACCGAATCCAGCGTCAGGAGCTGGGCTTCAATTTCTGACAGCTCAATACGGAAGCCGCGGATGTTGACCTGATGGTCTATTCTGCCGAGATAGATCAGCTGACCATCGTCTGTCCATTTCACTAAATCGCCTGTACGGTACATGCGCTCGCCTGGATAAAATGGATCTGGGACAAATCGTTTATCGGTTTCCTCTGGAAGATTCCAGTAGCCCCTCGCCAGTCCTTTTCCTGCAATGACGAGCTCGCCCGGTACGCCTGGCGGCGACAGGTCGTATAACGAACCCATGATGTAAAAACGTGTATTGGCAATGGCTGTTCCTATCGGAATCGTGCCTTGTTCTGGATCGATGACTCCACTTGTCGCTACGACTGTATTTTCAGTTGGACCGTAGTTATTCACTAGTTTGTATGGGACTGGCTTTACCTGTTTCAGCTTGTCTCCGCCTGTTAGTAAATAGCGTAAAGAATGGTTGTCCATTGACATAAACTGCTCGCATAACTGAGTCGGCAGGAAAGCAATGGTGATGTTTTCTTTATTGAAATACGCATTGAGTTTGATCATATCGAGACGAATCGCTTCGTCAATAATGTGCAGCTCTGCGCCGGCGATCCACGTTGGGAACATCTCCCAAATGGAGGCGTCAAAGCCAAAGCCGGCATATTTCGCGGTTCGATCGTCTTTCGTCACTTGGAAGGCTTCATTGTGCCAGAATGCAAGATTCACAAGGGACTGGTGCTCGACCATGACACCCTTCGGCTGTCCTGTCGTCCCAGAGGTGTAAATCATATAAGCGAGATCCGTTGGTTTGATATGAACCTGAATCTCGTGAGCTTCTCCTTCTACGGCATCTTCTATGAACAGCACTTGACCTGTAAATGAAGATGGTGCAGTGAGTCCTTTTTGCATCAGAAGCACCTCTGCCCCGCAGTCTTCCAGCATGTAGGCAATACGCTGCGCTGGATAGTCTGCATCAATTGGAACGAATGCCGCACCTGCCTTGAGAACGCCAAGAACAGCTGCCGTCATGTCAAGGGACGGACGAGTGAAAATACCGACGCGGTCGCCTGGTTTTGTGCCGTTTGCGATGAGTCTTGAAGCGACTACATTCGCCCGGCTGTTCAGCTCTTTATACGTCCAGCTCGTTCCGCAGAAGGTCGCTGCTTTTTGGTGCGGTGCTTCTTGAGCCTTAGCCTCAATCAAGGCATGGACGGTTTGATCTGACGGGACGTCTAGAACAGGACCTAACCATTCGTTCAGCTGTTTTTGCTGCTGCTGCGGTGACAATAATTGCATTTGATCTAACGATTGATCTGGTGCTGACACCATTTGTTCCAGCAAATGAAGGAAATATTCTTTCCACTTTTCAATTGATGTCTTTTGAAAGATAGAACAATTAAAATCAAACACGAGCTCAATTTGATCTGCGGATTCGTTTCCAGTTAAGATCAAATCAAATTTGGCAATATTCTCTTCGAATGGCTGTGGAACAATGTGAAGCCCATCCATTGATAAATCACGAATATCCGCATTTTCCATTGAGAATACCACGTCAAAAATTGGATGACGGCTTGTGTCGCGAACCGTTTGCACCTGATCTACCAATTCTTCAAATGGGTACAGCTGATGCTCATTTGCCTCTAACACAAGCTGATGAACATTTGAAGCAAATTCAGCAGCTGTCTGATGTCCTGATGGTCTTGTTCTAAGTGCCAGCGTGTTCACAAACATGCCGATCACAGATTGAATATCAGGATGGGTTCTGCCAACAACCGGAGAACCAATGATGATATCTTCTTGTCTTGAAAGCTTGCTCAAAAGAATACTGTAGCCAGCAAGCAGGACTGTATAGGTCGTACTGTTGAGCGCTCTAACGAGTTCGTCCAATTTCGCTTTAAGCGAACCTGCGATTGTAAATGAGACACGATCTCCTGCGAATGTTTGCACTTTTGGCCTTGGCAGATCTTCTGGCAGTGCCAGTACAGGCAGCTCCCCTTGTAATTGATCCAGCCAGAAAGCCTCTTCAGCTGCTTTTTGCGCAGCAGATGCCTCACTTTTTGACCAAACTGCATAATCCTTATATTGAACAGGTAATTCCTCTAGTTTGTCTCCTCGATACAGGGCTGATAGCTCCTCAATTAAAATGCCAACAGACGCACCATCTGAAATGATATGATGCATATCAATCAGTAAATAATGGGCATTTACGGAGACGGAAACCAGCCCTATTCTGAGTAAAGGCGCTTTTTCTACATCAAATGGCCTGATAAAGTCATTCATTAATTCCTGTATGTCTCGGCCGTTCTGTTCAATTTTTTCAATGTCTACAGAGACATTTGTTTCAATCCGTTGAACAGGTTCATTCTGAACAAAATCAAAACTCGTTCGGAAAGCTTCATGACGTTGGACTAGCTGATCAATTGCCTTTTCAAATCGTTTTTCATCAAAGGCTCCTTCTATCTTTAAGGCAGCCGGCATATGATAGCTTTGCTCCGCATCAGTCATTTTCTCCAAAACAAACAGTCTTTTCTGAGCAGATGTCACTGGATAATAGGACGCCTCTTTGGCAACTTCTACTCGCTTGATCTCCGTTTGATCCGCTTGATCAACCGCAAGGGCGAACGCTTCTAATGTTGGGGATTCAAATAAAGACTTCAAAGTGAGCTCCACCTGCATCTCTTCATATAGCCTGTTTAGCATTTTCATGCCGCGCAGCGAATGGCCCCCGCATTCAAAGAAATGATCGTGCCTGCCGATTCGCGGCACTTCAAGAACTTCCTCCCAAATGTTCGCCAGCAGACGCTCTGTTTCTGTTTGAGGAGAGGTGTATTCATTTGCCCCCTGCTCACTGAGATCAGGTGCTGGCAGCGCCCGCCTATCGACCTTGCCATTATTCGTCAAAGGAAGCTCGTCTAATTGCATGAAAAATGCCGGCATCATATATACAGGCAGTTCACGCCCTGCTTGCTCGCGCAAATCAGATAATGAAACAGATCCTTCTGCTGTGAAATACGCACATAAGGTGTCATTCGAAGCAGCAATGACGACAGCTTCCTTCACCTGAGGATGCTGCAGCAGCTGGTGTTCAATTTCACCAAGCTCGATACGCTGTCCGCGAATCTTCACTTGATGATCGATCCGTCCAATGAATTCAATATTTCCATTCGGCAGCCAGCGTGCAAGATCGCCCGTTTTATACATGGTCTCTCCAGGGCGAAAAGGATTGTTGACAAACTTTTCGCTTGTTAGTTCTGGCTGCTTATAATATCCTTTCACCAGTCCATCACCAGCGACACATAGCTCTCCCGCCACACCCGGCGGCTGAACATGTCCAAACTCATCTACAATATAAACAGCCGTTTGACTCACTGGCTTTCCGATTGGGATGGATAACGCCTGCTTCTCAATATGATTCACAGGATAATATGTGGTGAAAATTGTGCTCTCAGAAGGTCCGTACATATGAACAAGCTTGTCTTTCCCAACTGTCTCAAGTGCAGTCACTACATGAGGCACAGAAGCACGTTCTCCGCCAAACAGCACTTTTCTTACGTTTTTCAGGCTGTCTTTTTTCATGTCGATGAGTAAGTGAAAAAGAGCTGTTGTGATCATTAAAATACTGACATTTTCCTTCTCAATCACTCCAGAAAGCTCATTCATGTTTAAAATATGATCCTTTGGCAGAACAATGAGTTTCGCTCCGTTTAATAATGCACCAAACACATCAAACATAAAGGCATCAAATACATAGTTTGAGAGGCTCATCACCGTGTCTTCATGATGAATGGTGAGATAATTCGATTGCTTCACCGTTCTCAAAATGTTCCGGTGTGTCACCATATTTCCTTTAGGCTTACCGGTTGTACCTGATGTATAGGTCAAATTCGCCAAGTCCTCAGGTAAAATATGAGCATCTATAGGGCTGTCTGACTGCTGAGCAATCGCTTGATCTTCTGTTTCTATGATGGTTCCCTCAAATGCAGTGAGCACTGAGCGATGGCGCAGCACTTGATGTGTCAGTAAGAATTGCGCACCGCTGTCTGTTAAAAAGTGCTTCACGCGCTCATCAGGGAAATCGGGGTCAATTGGTACATAGACACCGCCAGCCTTAAGCACAGCCAAAACAGAGAGCACCATTTCATTGGAACGTTCAAAGAATAAGGCCGCTTTCATCCCTTTTTCAAAACCATTTTCACGCAAATAATGAGCCAGCTGATTCACTCGGTCATTCAGCTCTTGATAAGAAAGAATCTTATCTTCACATTGCAATGCAGGCTGATGACCATGCTGCTGCACCTGTTTTTCAAACTGCGTCACAATGGTTTCTTCTGCTGGATAAGGCGAAGGTAACGGATTCCACCTATTTAACTGAGCTTCTGCTTCTTGTTCAGACAGTAATCGATAGGATTGAATAGCTTCCTGCGGCGCTTGAACCATCTGCTCCAGCAGATAAACATAATGTTTCATCATCTGCTCTGCCGTACTTCGTTTAAATAGCGCCGTACTGTAATCAAGTACAAAGGATAAACCTTGATCGGACTCCATCGCTTGCAGTGTTAAATCAAATTTCGCAATATGAAAATTGGTTTCTTCAACCTCGACCAGCATGTCTCCAATATGCTGGGCTGCTCCATGATCCGGCGCGAGTGTAAAGACGGTGTCAAACAATGGATGACGGCTAAAATCTCTTGGCACATTCAGCTTTTCAAGCAGCCGTTCAAATGGGTATTGCTGATGCTCAAATGCCTGCATTGTCTTTTTCTTTACTTGCTCAATCAGCTGAGACATGGTTCCATTCGGATCTACCTCAGACCGCAAAGCAAGTGTCTGGACAAACATACCGATCATGTCATTCAAATCTGTATGCACACGCCCTGCCGCCGGTGTGCCGACCACAAATTCCTTTTGACCTGTATATTTGGCAAGCAATGTATAGTAAGCAGAAAGCAAGACCGTATACAGTGTCGTGTGATGGTTTGCTGCAAGCTCCTGTAATTGATTCTTTAACGCTTCATCTATTTCTTTGATGACACGATCACCTGCGAAAGACTGGACAGCTGGACGCTGATAATCAGTCAGCAGCTGTAAAGCCGGAATATCACCCGAAAATTCTTGCAGCCAAAATGCCTCTTCTTTTTGAAAGCCTTGGTGCTGTTGCCAAACTGCATAATCTTGATATTGAAGCTTCAATGGTGCTTTAACCGATCCCTCGTAAGCATCTGACAGCTCACGCAGCATCAAATCGATCGAAAGACCATCTGAAATCAAATGATGCATATCGAAAAAGAGCAAATGCTCCTGATCATGCAATGACTGCAAACCAATTCGAAGAAGCGGCGCACACTCAAGATCAAAAGGTCTGACAAATTGCTGCATGTTTTCTTCCATCGTACCGCCTGTCAGCTGTTCTATTTGAAAGGACACTGATGAAACGATCCGCTGACGAGGAACACCTTTTATCGTATGAAAAGAAGTGCGCAGCATATCGTGACGTGAAATCAGCCTGTCAAAGGCTTCAGTCAGCTTCTCAAGCTGCAGAGTTCCTTTTAACCTCACAACAGCAGGCATATGATATGCAGTGCTTTGCTCCAATTGACTCACCATATAGACGCGCTGCTGTGGAGGCGACAATGGATAATGATCAGCAGCCGGCGCTTTTGGTATCACCGTTTCAGAAGACCTTTCTGCTTTCTCAATATAAGCAGCTAGAGCAGCAATTGTCTGCTGTTCAAATAAAACGGAGAGCGGCACCTCCACTTCAAAGTCTCGCTGAACCTTGGTAAGTACGGTCATCGCTTTGAGCGAATGCCCGCCTCGATCGAAGAAAGAATCATACACACCGATCTTCTCTTGATCTAGAATGTCTTCCCACAAATGAACAAGCTTCGTTTCTATATCGTTTCTAGGTGCCGTATAAACAGCATGTACCGCTCTATCACCTTTTAATGCAGCAAGTGCACGACGGTCGACTTTGCCGCTGACTGTGAGTGGAAAAGCATCGAGCTGTTTGAAATAAAGAGGCATCATGTACGCTGGAAGCTGATGTTTGATAGCCGCTTGCAGCATGTCAACAGACACACCTTCATGACGAGCTTGATAATAAGCACTTAACGCCTTTTCTCCATCCGCTTCGTCAACCACTAGCACGACAGCCTTATCAACTCCATCTACCTGCTCCATCACAGCTTCAATCTCGCCTGTTTCTATCCGGTAACCCCTTATTTTCACTTGATCGTCCATTCTGCCAAGATAATCAATCGTGCCATCTGGAAGCCATCTGACTAGATCCCCCGTTCGATACATCCGCTCATGCGGAGAAAACGGATCTGCTGTGAATACCTTCTCCGTCAATTCAGGCTGATTCACATAGCCTCGCCCAACACCTATACCGGCAATGCACAGTTCTCCTGCTGCCCCATGCAGCTGCAATTGATCATGTTCATTTAAAATATAAATGCGATGATGACCAAGCGGTTTTCCAATCGACACATAGCGCTGTTCAGTTGATTCGCTCAACTCACTGAGATCTAGACGATGCACCGCCGCATCCACACACGTCTCAGTTGGACCATACACATTCCACAGAGTAAAATCAGGCTGACTCATACGAACTGCTTCAATGAGTGAACGTGCTGCTTTCGCAGGCAGCGCTTCTCCCCCAATCAACATGTGCGTCAATGACAGCCCGTCCAAATCCGCAGCAAGTAAAAGCTGCACATGCGCCGGTGTTCCATCTGCCGCTTCAATTTGATGTTTTCTGTAATAAGCCGCTAGCTGCATACCATTTCTCGTCGTTTCTCGCGGGATGATATGAAGCGTCTGTCCAAATAAAAGGGCAGCAAAGATTTGTTTGACCGATGCATCGAAATGGAATGGGGCTAGAAGCGCCATTTGTAGCTCATTCGCCCCTTGATAAATCTCATGATGCAAAGCATGGACCAAATGATGAAGCTGAAGATGCTCAATCATGACGCCCTTCGGCTTTCCAGTCGTACCCGATGTATAAATCATGTAGGCTAAATCATCCGGCGCCGTCTGATCTACAAGCTCAGGCAGCCGTCCATCATCTAATAATATTTGCTGCAGCACGATCAATTTTTCCGAGAGGGCTGGGTACTCTTGAATGAACGATTCCTCTGTTAACACAATAGAAGCACCTGAATCCTCCACAATAAATTGAATGCGCTCCTCAGGTAATGCCGGATCAATTGGTACATATGCCCCGCCAGCCTTTAGTATGCCGAAGACTGCTGCCATGGCATCTGTCTTCCGCTCCATCAAAACAGCAACAGGCACATCACGTGAGATACCTTTCATTTGTAAAAAACGTGCCAGCTTTTCTGCCTGTTGTTGCAGCTCTCCATAAGTAATTGTTCCATCTTCTGCTACAACGGCTGTCCGGTCTGCATATTTGTTGGCTGTCTCATCAAACAGGTGATGAACCGGTTTTGCTGCTGGCCTTTCAAACGATTCTCCTTCAGATAATTGCAGCAGCTCCTTTTGTTCACCTGCTGAAAGTAAAGGCAGTGTCCCGATCAGCTGATCAGGCTGAGAGACGGCCGCTTCTAGTAATATCAAGAATCGATCAAACATCTTACTCATTTCTTCTTCTGTGAATACATCTGTACGGTAATCCAAATCAATGGTCAATGTATCAGTATCCCAGCGGTCTTTCACATGTATTGAAATATCATTCATTCCGCTCCCGCTAAAAATCGGTTCAGTAATGAACGACAGATTCTCTTTTTTCTGCCACTGCATCACCTGATACTCTAAAGAAATATCAAAAAGGCGTCCTGTAAAGCCTTCTCTTTCCCGCAAATCATTCATGAGCAAATTGTAAGGGTACTTTTGGTGTCGCAAGATCTTCATTTGATCTGCCATGACCTTCTTTACGAAATCAAGAAACGATTGCGATCCTTGAACAGATGCACGCATTGGAATCGTGGATACAAACATCCCAATCATCTTTTTTTCTTTGGCATTCGTCCGGTTGCCCATAAAGGTTCCAAGAACGACATCCTCCATACCGCTAAAGCGATGTAAGTAAATATAGACAGTGGACATAAACATCGAAAGCATACTGACTTTCTGTTCTTCACAAAAAACACGAAGCTTCTCCTTTAAAGAATCTGGAACATCCCCTGAAAATCGCTCCGCATGCAAACTCATCTCGTATCCCTTATGCGGTTTTAAAGATGCGAAGTCTGGAATATGAGCAAATTGCTCATTCCAAAAAGCTTGGTCTTTTTGAAAACGTTTAGAAGATTCATAGGTCTGCTCACTCATGATGTGATCAACGAAGGAAATCTCCTCAACTGGCGAGATGTCTACTCCTTGCAGCATGTTATGATATAAATCAATAATGCGATTTCCCATTAGAATGATGGAAATACCATCCGCGACAATATGATGTGCTTTACAGAACAGCCAGCACTCTTGATCACTGATTTGAAACACCGTAAATTCAATCAAAGGGCTGTCAATCAATGGCATCGGCTCACGAATCTGCTCGTTTGCCCAAACCCTTACTTCCTCTTCACTCCAGCCCTTTTCCATGCGAATCGGCTGTTTTTCATAAGGTTTGATATATTGAACAGGCTCCTCTTCTTCATCTCGATACACAAGCCTCAGCCGAAGAGAGTCAGTTTGTCGAATGTACGCTTGAAGCACATCGACGACCAAAGAAGGATCGAGACCAGATGCTGATCTCAACCTGGCGAATCCACCCAAATTAGAAATACTTGTACCTGGATAAAATCTTTCCGTGTAGAATACTCGCTTTTGCGCATGTGTTAAGGGGTAATAAACTGTATTCATTCTCATCCTCCGCCTCTTCTATGTTTTCTCCACCAATTTCACCCTGCACCCTCTATATCAAAAGAACCAAGTCTATTTCATTAAAATAGACGGTTAAACCGAAAAGGAGCCCACCCCGAATAAAACGGAGGGACTCCCATTTTCATTCGGTAGCCTGCCGACCTTAGCAAAAAAAGAATCATTTACCTTAGGACATGGCTTTGCGTCTCTATGTTTCCATAGATTTGCCTTTTTCTTCTTTTCTTTTAGATATTTTCTATTTACGTCCACTTTATATGAAAATATTGTTTTTTTCACCGAAAAATGGGTGTAAAGATTCATGCGTTATACCGAAGGGATCCTGTGAGAATTGACGATATTTACCGAAAATAACTAATAATAGTTGCGTTCAACCGAAAATAATCGACTAAATACCGCAAAAATTTCATATTTTCCCTTAAATTTTGAAAATATGACCGAAAATGTAGGATAGAGGTCTCCTTGCGTTCCCCGCAAATTCTTAAATCTTAAGAACTATATTCCCTAAAAAAATGAATTTTTTTACTGTAAAAACAACAAAAAAAAGAGCTGTCATTTCAAATGACAACTCCTTGTTTCTTCATTATATTTACATCACCTTAGACAGACCAATCGTTTTTTCAATAATGAGCAGCGCAATGATAGAAATGATAATAAATATGACAGATATCGCATTGACACTTGGATCAAAGGTCTGCTCAATGTAATTAAAGGTCCTGACAGGAATTGTAATGGTTTGAGGAGAGGAAACGAACAAACTGATCGATATTTCCCCAAATGACGTCACAGCTGAAAACACCCCTCCTGCAATGATTCCTGGCTTAATCAAAGGCAATGTGACTCGAAAAAACGTGCGAATGGGTCCTGCGCCAAGATTCATTGAAGCCAGCTCAAGCCGCGGATCTAAATTCGAAACACTCACGCCTACCGTTCGAACCACATAGGGAAAACCAATGATGACGTGACCAATGACGAGCGCCCACAAAGACCCTGTAAAGCCCATAGCCGTAAACAAGTAAAGCATTGCAATCCCTAACACCACCTGAGGAATCATGAGAGGTGACAGAATGAAAGCTTGGACAGCCTCCTTTCCCTTAAAGGAAAGCCTTGCTAAAGCATACGATGCCATTGTCCCTAAAAGAACCGTGAGAGGCGTCACGATGAACAGCAGAATCACACTGATCCGAAGAGATTCCATCCATTCTGGATTTGACACGACCTCATGAAACCAGCGCACAGAGAACGAAGTCGGTGGAAATTCAGGAAAGGCATTTGGACTAAAAGCAGATAGGACGATCACAAGAACAGGTATGGTTAAGAAAAGATAAACCAATGACCCAGCAGTCCAAATCAGGATGGAAAGCAAGCGGTCACCTATTGACTTTTTACGCATGCATCCTCGCCTCCCAACGCTTCAATAAATAGCTTAATAGACTGACTACCACAAGCACACAAACCAATAATGTAAAGGACATAGCCGCAGCAAGAGGCAGATTATACACCTGCATGACCTGCTGATAAATTGACAGCGGCAGCAGCGGCTGCATCCGTCCGCCGACTAACAGCGGGGTGATATAACTTCCTGCTGCCAGTGAGAAGACGATGATCGCGCCAGTCACCATGCCTGGAATGGTCAGTGGTAAGGTGACATGAAAAAAGGTTCGAATCCGGCCAGCTCCAAGACTCATAGAAGCCGGTCTTAAGTGACGATCCATATCGGTTAAGCTTGTTGCGATCGGCAGTACTGCAAATGGCAGCATGACTTGGACATAGGCAATAATGACCGCATTCATATTCCACAGCATCGAGAGCGGCTTCTCAATCACCTGTAAATCTAGTAACATGCCATTGATCAGACCATTTTGCGAAAGAAGAACAATCCATGCAAATGTCCGAATCACAACACTTGTCAAAAGCGGCGACACAAGTAGGATATAGAAAAATGCCCGCAGACGCGGATTAGGTGCTTTGACGAGCACGTATGCTGCGGGGTATGCCATCAATAAACAAATCACCGTTGTCTGCAAAGCCACCCACACAGTACTTCCAATCGCCTTTACATATGCATCTGTCGTGAACACATGAATATATTGAGAAAGGCTATACGTTTGTAATGTATTCATCATCGAATCGACATCGCGAAAACTGAGAACGAGCATCATCACCAGAGGAGCTAGTAAAAATACTACAAGAAACAAACAGGCTGGCAGCAGCATAAACCAATGAAATCGTTGATTCTTTTTCTTGATTCGCATCACGTATGCACCTTCGAATCTAAGAAAACGATATCTTCAGGCTGCCAATGGATATGGACGGTTTCTCCAACTTCAGGCAGCTCGGGAAATGCCGCATCAGAAGCATGGACAATGATTTCACCTTTATCAAGCCCCACAACCAAACGTAATGAATGCCCAATATAGCTCACATCTGACAGCACGCCTGATACATGGTTCGGCTTTACTTCCTCCCGCTCAGAAGAGATGCTAATTCTTTCAGGACGCAGCATAAGCAGTTGCTTTTCCCTCTTTTCTTGATGTGCCGCAGCCTGCAGCTGAAGATGCTGACCGTTTGAATGGGTGACATGCGGAACTGTAAATGCCGCATCAGCTTCATTGTACACGGCCTCAAAGATGTTCACCTGTCCGATGAATTCAGCTACAAATCGATTGTTTGGCTGGCGGTACACCTCTAAAGGCGTCCCAATCTGCTGAATTCTTCCTTCTCCTAAAATTCCAACCCGATCAGAAAGGCTTAAGGCTTCCTCTTGATCATGTGTCACAAGAATGGTTGTAATCCCGACATTCCTTTGAATATTTCGCAGCTCTGTCTGCATGTTTTTTCTTAGTTTGGCATCTAGGTTGCTGAGCGGTTCATCAAGAAGGAGAACAGACGGCTGAATCGCCAGCGCTCTTGCAATCGCTACCCGCTGCTGCTGACCACCGCTTAATTGGTGGGGCATCCGTTTCGCAAATGCCTCTAATTGAACAAGAGACAAGCTTTCCATCACCTTCTCTTTAATTTCCGCCTTCTTTTTCTTTTGAACCTTTAGCCCGTACGCCACATTATCAAATACAGTCAGATGTGGAAAAAGTGCATAGCTTTGAAAAACCATACCTGTTTTTCTTTGGTAAGGCGGCAAAGCTGTCACATCCTGATCGCCAATATAGACGACGCCTTTTGTTGGTTCTAAAAAACCGCCAATGATGTTTAATAATGTTGATTTTCCGCAGCCGCTAGGACCAAGAAGGGAGAAAAACTCTCCCTCATTCACCGTAAGACTGACATCGTTGAGAGCAATCTGCTCACCGAAGTGCTGACTGATGTGTTCTAAATGAATTCCACTCATGCGATCACCTATTTTCCTCCGCCTAATACTTCGTTCCATCGATTTGTCCAATTGCCAAGCTCAGAGGTCGCTGTTTCATAATCTACCCAAGTCAGCTTGCTGTAATAATTTTCTCCAACTTTCACTTTCCCCTTAATCTTGTCATCGTATTTCACATCAGAATTCGACATGCCATAATAAGATTTTTCCGAGAAAGCCTCCTGAGCTTCTTTTCCACTTAAGTAGTTTAATAGTTTGTACGCCGCTTCTTCATGCGGACTTCCCTTCGTTAAAGCCCAGCTCGCAACAGCTGCAACAGCACCTTCTTTCGGATATGAAAAACCAATATCCATGCCTTCTTCTTCAAGTGCAAATACTCGCCCGTCCCAATATGGAACAGCCGCAACATCCCCACGTTCTAACAAGGTTTGAATCGATCCTGGGTTATCTGGAAAAGCAGCAACATGACCTTTTAACTGCGCGAGACTTTTAAATGCTTTATCAATATCCTTAGGATTTGATTCTGTCCCCCCTTGCGCATGAACAAGTGCAGAGAAAAATTGCAAACCGGCTGAATAAGTCGGAGATGAAATGGCTACCTTCCCTTTCAGCTGACTGCTCCATAGGTCAGTCCAGCTGTTTGGTTCCTGCTTGACGAGGTCTTTTCTATAAGCAATACCAAGCTGCCCCATACTAAAACCTGCTGCATATTGTTTTCCATTCACAGTAAGCTTCTTTTGGACAGAACGGTAAAGCTTTTTGACGTTCGGCGCTTGATCTTCATCAATAGGCGCAAGAACGTTTGCCGCGATACCTCTTTGAATCGTATCAGGCTGTAAGATTAGTAAGTCATATGGTGGATTTTTCCCATTTGACGCTTTTAATTTTGTAAACCATTCAGAATCCGCCCCAGAGACGGTTTGCACTTTAATTCCTGTATCTTTTTCAAACTTTTCGAGGATTGGTTTGATATTCTTTTCCCAATCGCCTCCATATACGCCAACAATCACAGTCTGCTGCTGTTTGCCTTGATCCTTTCCATTTCCACCACAAGCGGTCAGCAGTACAACGATTGATAGGATGCCTGCAAAAATAGCGATTAATCTTCTTTTCATGATTCATTTCCCCCTTTTTGTCCATTCATTTGACGAAGTGCTTGAGTAATATCTTTCTTTGTTAACGGCTCATTTCTATGACTGAAATGTTGATGAACTGCATGTTTATAGTGCGTACGTTCATTAGCCGGATAGGAACGAAGCTGAACGGCAAGCTCACTGCTGGCTTCGTCCGTCCATACTTTCTCATAAGCTGCTCTTTGTTCTCCGAAATCCCACACGTCAGTAGATGGAGAATGATTAACCTTTTCACGCACCCTGCTCGTCTGCTCCTCATCAATCTTCCATTCATTTTGGTCTAAATATACTTTCACACCATATTGCTGCAGCGCTCTTTCTTCACTTAATAGACCTGCTTCCACTTCCTGAAGGACTTTTTCTTTTTTCCTGTCAAATGGATTCCCCCAGCCGCCTCCACTTGGTGAAATCAATTGAACGATATCGCCTTTATCAAGTCGCAAGACATCTATTTTGGGCTGGTCTTGTTTCTCACCATTAGCTGTCATCAGCTTGACCTCACCAACCGCTCCTGCTCGGCCGCCCATTAATCCCCAAGGCTGAAACTTCATCCGTTCCATTCCTCGTGCTGTCACCATCGATTCAGGCTTTATCATTTCAAATTCCAAACCAATCGCATGTCCGCCTCGATTTTCACCAGCTCCACCTGTATTCGGCAGAAGCTCATATCGGTGAACATGAATATCAATATGCTGTTCTAAACTCTCAATTGGGGTATTCTTCAAAAAGCCTGACGAATGATCAATACCGTCCACTCCATCAGTACCATTTTGAGCACCTCCGCCTCCGCCTAATGGTTCGACAACGGACATTTTCCTGCCACCCGTTTGATCATCAGGTACAGAGAGAACCACAATGGCAGATTGACCTGCACCTGCTGCCGGCACTGCTTCAGGCAGCAGCTTACCAATGGCGCCCAGCACGACATTGTACAGCCTCATCGTAATCGAGTGACGAATCCCGACAGAAGCCGGGTATTCTGGATGCACCAGCGTTCCTTTAGGAGAGATCACGTCAATTGGATACGTTATTCCACCATTAATCGGTATAAAAGGATCCTTACTAATGATGTAATTAATCAACCCTTGATAAAGAAAGGAATGTTTCTGACCATTGGTAACAAGGTTAAAGGCTGTTTTTACTTGCGGATCACACTCAGAAAAATCGAGCGTCAGCCGTTTCCCTTTGATCGTTAGCTTGATTTTCAACCGAATCGGGACGCCTGAGATCATATCATCATCTAAATAATCAGCAAATTCACTCGTTCCATCCGGTATAGCTTCAATGACCTTTCCAGCACGATCCTCGGCTTGCTTCAGCAAGTCTATCATTCCTTGTTTCACTTCGTTTTTTCCGAATTTCTCAATCATTTCTTTTAACCGAATATCTGCTGTATTCACTGCAGCAATCATCGCATTGATATCACCATCATTTAGATGACTAGCGCGGCTGTTAGCTCTTAAAAAGGTACGTACGATCTGATTTTCTTTCCCGCCTTCATAAATTTTTACTGGCGGAATTCTTAATCCTTCTTGATGAACATCCGTTGCTGTCGGTGAAATACTCGAAGGCACAAGTCCACCCACATCACTGACATGAACAAAAGACCAAGCATAGCTTACGATTTCATCATCTACAAAAATCGGCTTAATGATATGGACATCTGGCAGGTGAGTCGCCAAACCATCTGTCGTATAAGGATCATTAGTGATGATAATGTCTCCTGGCTGCATCGGCCCGCTTTCTTCAATCGCTTTTTTTAGACTCAGCCCTAAAAAGATCGTCACACCCACTGTCTTCGGATAAACAAAGAAATCTCCAGAAGGCGTGGCTAATGCTGTCGCAAAGTCAGCAGATTCTTTGACGAAGGTCGTAAATGACGTTCGTTCAATGACATGTCCCATGCCTGATGCAATCGCATTAAAATAACTGCGCATCATCTCAAGCTTTGCTGGATCAGTTCTCATGTAAAGCTGCCTCCTTTGAAATCACTAAGTTACCTGACGGATCAATGCTGCCTGCCCAGTTTGGCAAAATTAATGTTGTTGTATCATCCTGCTCAATAACGGCTGGTCCATTTACAATAGAACCTACTGACAGAGTGTCCCGGTTATAAACCGATGCTTCGTATTCTTTTTCCTCTATAAAGATTCGTCTATATTCATATGGTTTCAAAGACTGTCCGCTGCTTTCATGAACAGGTGAAAAAGGCAGCGGAGGCGTCTCGCCTATGACTCGAACGCGTAAATGAGTAAACTCGATGTTTGCCTGATCATCCCTATGACCATATTGACGCTGATGCAGTTTGTGAAAGGCTTCAATGAGTTGGTGGATGTCTTGTTCTTGTTTTAGCCAATCAATCGATAATGGCAATTCAATCTCAAATGCCTGTCCTTGATAACGTGCGTCTGCTAATAATAGAATGGATGTCTGATTGATATGCTGAATGTCCTGCTGGCTGACCCAATCAGTCGCTTTTCGCGACAGCTTCTCATAATCTTGTTTTAGTTGGTTGATCGAATAGTCTTGTAAGCATATTTTCTTCGACAGCACCGCATCATGAATAAAGTCAGCGGTCAGAGCACCTAATGCACATAATGTACCCGGACTCGGAGGAACAACCACATTTTTCGCATGAATTTCTCTCGCAAGAAAATTCGCTACAACCGGCCCTGCTCCGCCAAACGCCAGCAAACTAAAATCTCTAGGGTCAAATCCTTGCTGCTCCATCACATTGCTTAATTCTGTGTACATATTGGCTACGGCTACTTGAATGAGCTGGTCAGCCGCCTCTTCAACCGTTTTGTTGAGCTGATCAGCAATTGGCTGAAAGGCCTTTTTCGCCGCAGACAACTGTAATTGTAAATGTCCTCCGGCAAAACGTTCTTGATTGAGATAACCGCATATGAGAAACGCATCAGTTAAAGCTGCTTTTTCTCCCTTTCCATACGAAGCTGGTCCCGGATTTGAGCCAACTGATTCTGGCCCCGCTTTTAGAAGTCCGCCCTGATCAATCCATGCTACCGAACCTCCCCCTGCTCCTATTGAATACATCGCAACAGATGGAAGAATAATTGGGAAGCCTGAAAGCTGATTGGATTGCGCCATTGTAGGCTGTCCATTTTGAATAATCGAGATATCTGCACTCGTCCCCCCGACATCAAAAGTGATCAGGTTGGGTTCACTAGCTGATGCTGCAATTCTCGCCGCACCGATGACACCAGCTGCCGGACCAGAAAAGAGAGTCTTAACAGGCGAGGTTGCCGCACTTTCTGCATCCATTAAACCACCATTTGATTGTGTAATGTATGGAGAAATTGGTACACCTTCTTCCTTCAAACGACTTTTCAGCGTTTGTAAATACTGTTTCACCTTTGGTTGAATGTACAAATTAACAACAGACATCACTGTACGCTCGTATTCCCTCATTTGAGGCCATAATTCAGATGAGGTAAGGACTTCTAACTGTGGATAATGATGATTGATATAGGCTTTTGCCTGTAATTCATGAACTGGGTTTTGATAACTATGTAAAAAAGAAATGACGATACCTGCTAGATTTTTAGATATAACATGCTGGACTGCATCATCTAACTGCTGCAGATGGAGAGGGTTTTTGATCGTACCATCGTGTATCAACCTTTCAGAGATTGGATATACATGCTTCCGAGGTATCAATGGTTCTGGCAAACGAGAATTGAAGTCATAAGGAATGGGTAGTCGTAAACGTTGAAGTGACAATATATCTTGAAATCCTTCTGTCACAAAAAGAGCTAAATCTGCTCCTTTTCGCTGCAATAATGTATTAAGACCGATTGTCATTCCGTGAACGAGGTATTGGATGTTGGATAAATCAACACCTCTTTTTTTTAGAAGATTTAACCCATTGATAATACCTTGGGCTGGGTCATCAGTCACTGTGGGTGTCTTGAGTTCAGTCAGCTCCCCTGTTGCTTCATTTATCAACGATAAATCAGTAAATGTTCCGCCTATGTCTATTCCGAGCCGGTATGAGACATCCGCCATTTGTACTTCCCTCCTACAATGTAATTTGAATCATATTTTGATAAATTACGACATTTTTTGATATTTGACTCCATATTATTAAAGCAGATCGGTCTAGTCAATTTTATTTTTTTGAAATTTCTGTGTGTTAAATTCTTGAAATTAGCTCAAAAAGCAGTGATAAAGCCATTTTGGATGAGCATAATCGTTTTATGATCTACAAAATTAAAATTTTTATGAATTTCTACAAAAATGAAAAACAAGAAATCAAGTAAAATCTGTTTTTTGAATTTTAAAAGGCGTTTTTTCAAAACCAGGAGAAATTGGTAAGTAATTCTGCTATACTTCTGTTTACAAAATACGCAAACAAGAAAGAGAGCTAGCACCTATGAAACTTCTTAAAATGATTCTCTTGCTTTTATTGATTGTTATTGGTGTAGCAACAGGCTATATCCAGCTGGAGCAAGGGAAACAAGAGACAGCGAATTCATCTTATGACAAAACGATTCATTTTCCATCAGACCGCTATCCCGAAACAGCCAAGCACATAGAAGAAGCCATTGATGAAGGTCATTCATCCATTTGTACAATTGACCGTAAACATAGTGATGAGCAGAGGGATCGATCATTACATGGCGTTCCAACAAAGCGCGGGTATGATCGTGACGAATGGCCAATGGCAATGTGCAAAGAAGGAGGCACAGGAGCTTCTGTCAAATATGTACGCCCTTCTGATAATAGAGGCGCAGGCTCGTGGGTAAGTCATCAATTATCGGATGATCCTGACGGCACAAGAATTCAATTTATCATCGATTAGCAGCCTTTCCCTTTTCTATATTAAAAAAATTTTCACATGACTGCATGCAGGTATTTTAAACACTTTTTTCATGCCGATAATCCTTAAGGAGGGATATCCTACCTTATACCTAAAGGAGTTAAAAAGCATGAAGAAAAAGGGAAAACTGAGGCTTGGCGCCAAAATTTTGCTGATCTTTTTAAGTGTCCTCATCATCTTTTCCGCAGTTGTTGGTTATGTGGTGAATCGCGAGATGACAGAAAACATCAAGCAAATGGCAACTGAAAAAGCAAAAGGTGATTTAAAACTAGGCTACGCCTACCTGAATGAAAAAGTAGAAGGCTCGTGGCAGATTAAAGAGAACAAGCTATTCAAAGGAAATACGCAAATGAATGATCATGACACATTGGTTGACCAATTAGCCGAATATACCGGTGATACCATCACGATTTTTCAAGGAAATACCCGCGTTGCTACGAATGTCATGTTAAACGGGAAACGAGCTGTAGGTACAGAAGTCTCTCCTGAAGTGAAGACCACTGTTTTAGATAAAGGAGAAAACTATTACGGCACTGCAAATGTTGCCGGGAAAGACTATCAAACGGCTTATATGCCGATCAAAAATGAAGCAGGCGAAACAATTGGTATTTTTTATACTGGCGCCAATCAAAGCATGATTTCACAAATGCTTCAGTCATTCTATATACAATTTGTCATCGTCCTTTTGTTAAGTCTGATCGTTTCGGTCATCATTATTTCTATTTTCACTAAACGGATTCAGGCACGTCTCAAGCATATGGCTTCTGCCATTAAGAGTGCAGGCGAAGGTGATTTAACCATCAATGTGACGGATACTGCGGGTGATGAATTGTCTGATCTGGCTGGCCATTTCAATAAGATGCGTGAAAAATTAAATCAAACCATTCTAAATGTCATGAACACGTCTGAATTAGTGGCCACATCCTCTGAGCAGCTGTCAGCTAGCGCAGAAGAAACGAGTGCAGCATCAGAAAAAATCACCTACACGATTCAAGAAGTGGCACAATCTTCAGAAGAACAGTCCACTCAAATGACAGCTAGTGAGCACAAAATGATTCAAGTATCAAACGAGCTGGCAAACATCACTGAAAATGCAGGACAAATGGCTTCAAGAAGTCACTCCGCACAAGAAGTGGCCCAAAAAGGTGTACACAATATCGGTGAAGTTCATTCACAAATGACGTCTATTGCCAAATCAATTGAAGAAAATGGTACAGCGATTCAAGCATTGGAAACACGTTCAGCTGAAATCGATCATATTTCCAAAGTCATTACAGATATCGCCAGCCAGACAAACCTGCTAGCTCTTAATGCAGCAATTGAAGCAGCACGGGCAGGTGAGCATGGAAAAGGATTTGCTGTTGTAGCAGACGAAGTGAGAAAGCTTGCAGAAGAATCTCAAGCATCATCAAACATGATTTCCCATCTCATTTCTGAAATACAAAAAGAGATGACTCATTCGACGAATGCCATCAAACGAGTAAGAGAGGAAGCGGCTCAAGGGGCTGTACTTATCTCTCATACAGAGGAATCATTTCATGATATCCAGCAGTCGATGAGAGAAATGGCGAATGGCATTAAGCATTTATCAAGTGCATCACAAAAAATCGCAGTTTATACAAACGATGCGAAACAGTCTTTTGCGTCTATTACAGAAGGCGTGAAACGAACGAGTGAACATTCACAGCAAGTAGCCGGTTTAACAGAAGAACAATTTGCTGCAATGGAAGAAGTAACAGCTTCATCAGAAGCGCTTGCCCATTTAGCAGGAGATTTAAAAGCAATGGTCTCGCAATTTCACATCTAGATCCCACACCAAATAGCGCAAGACGGCGACAATCGTCTTGCTGCCTAACTTTCTCCTCAAGAATCACTCTTTAACCATTCACGTTCCAACGAAAATCATAAATAAAGGAGTTTTTTATATGAATCACTTAAATCAAGCCTATTCCCTATCTATCTCCTACCACCAAATCACGGTATACACCGGAAGCGAAACACCACCTGTTATTGATTGGACAGATGAGGACATTCTTCAAGGATTTGCAACAGGAGATCAAGGAGTTTCCTTTGAAGGAATCAATAATGGAAAGGCGTCTATTATTGTGACATTAAATAGCGATGAGCCCCAAGTCTCGGTTGATAGAGCCATAACAGTTCCCTTTACGCTTACAAGTGACCAAGTTTATATCACAAGCGTCATGGCCAATGTGCTGTCTTTTTCCATTCCAAAAGGAAACTATCAGCTTACCTGCTACACCTCACAGCAGCCTGATCAAGACATTTATTATGTAAATTTCCAAACAGTGTAGATTACGACTGATCGTATAGATCAAGCCACTGTTCCGCATAGTCTACCGATTCTCTCATGGGCAGTAAATATGAACTGGCAAGTCCAACTTGATTGTGCTGATGAATGCCTCCTGATTGCAGAAAATCACGGCCAATCTGTTCAAATAGTTCTTCTCTTGTGATGATATCTTGGTACTCTTTCCATACCCTCCACCCATTCTCTAAAATAGGGGCTCCTCTTGTCATGAGGTCCTGCTGAGGGATTCGGTATTCAGCTAGATGAAAAGCTGTCATGCTCTCAAATGATGCACCAAGCAGCAGCACTTGAGCATGAAGATCATACATGCGGCCAAGAGGCGACTGCTCTCCTAATCCAAAGGAAAGTGCATGGTGTTTCAGAATTTCATGTTTTCTTTTCCCCCAGGCGGTGAATGAAAAATGGGGATGATTGCTTCTCGCCACGCCTGGGTATTTCCAAAATGTTTCCGCCACCTTTCCCATTGCTGCTGGCGTCGTGTAAGCTGGGTCAAATGCGGGCATTGTTTCTTTGATCGATTTCCACCATGAATAAGGAACAGGCGGATCGATCCAATCGGCGGGATCAGAAAGCTCTAACGTTTGTGCCGGCATAATCAGTGTCCCTTCTTCTGTTAAGGTTTCCATCAATGCTTGTATGACGGCTACAGCGCCTCCGTTTACCCAGCCGATTGATGATAAAGATGAATGAACACATAAAATCATGCCCTTTTTCACACCAAGTTGAACCAAGTCTGCTTTGATTCTTTCCTTTGTCATCGGTTCAGCTTGATTTTCGATTAATTTTTGCATCGTTCCTTTTCCTCCTGCGTCTCTTCTATTACTGATGAATGAGACGTTTAACCGCAATAGACAGTTTGTAATTGGCGTAATTCGTCAGCTCCGTTAAAAACTGATCAAGTTCATCATGACTGGAGAAATGTCCTTCAGCCATATAACAGCCTTCACCACTTATTTTGAACAAATTCTTGATTTCTTCCTTTTTATAAAGAAACGACAAAAGTGGTTCATGATGATGACTACGGGTATATAGCTGCAAAAAGGTTTGAATCGTCTTTTGTGTCTGCCAATCAATTGAAATGGTATATGCTTCAATCACGCCTTCTTCTTCTAGCTTTAACACCCGATTTGCAACAGCTTGGCCGGTTAAATGAACTTTTTCACCTAGAGCTTTCATCGTTAATCGGCTGTTCTTTGATAGTTCTTTTAAAATATTCATATCTGTTTGGTCTAGCATTGGCTCACCTCTTTCAAAAATCAAGCCCTTCTGCCAAAAGACTTTCATAATCCTCTGTCACGTAGAACTCTTTTAATATACTGTAAACTTAATCAGAAAAAAAGGAGGCCTTTTTATGAAAATTACACTCATTCGCAATGCGACTTTATACCTTCACTATGGTCATTCAACTTTTTTAATCGATCCCTTTTTAGCAGCAAAAGGAACATATCCACCGTTCCCTCATACAGCCAATCAACATTTGAACAATCCTATTGTGGAGCTTCCTGTAAATATAGATTTAGACAGTCTGTTACACCCAGATGCTGTCTTACTCTCTCATTTACATGTGGACCACTTTGACGACGAGGCCAAAAGGAAATTAGCTCAGGATCAACCAATTTATACTCAATCGGAGAAGGATCGAAAAGAAGTTGAAGAAGCTGGATTTCAGCATGTCACATGCATTGAAGATGAAATGGACATTTGCGGCGTTCATATTAAACGTACAGGCGGACAGCATGGGACGGGAGAAACGGCGAAGCGGATGGGGCAGGTGAGCGGTTTTGTTTTCTCTCACCCTGATGAACCTACCCTTTATATTGCAGGTGATACCATTTGGTGTGATGAACCGAAAGAGGTTGTGAATACAAGCAAGCCAGACGTCATTGTGGTCAATAGCGGGGCTGCTCAATTTTTAGAAGGCGATCCCATTACAATGACCAAGGAAGAGATTCTAGACATTCACCGTTCTCAGCCAAAAGCTCAAATTGTCGCCTGTCATCTTGAAGCTGTGAATCATTGCCTGTTAACAAGAGCTGCTTTAGAAGCTTACGTTCAAGAGCATCATGCAGATCAAGCCATTTTTGTCCCTCAAGATGGGGAAACTCTCACCTTCTGATCGACAATAAAAAACCGGCACTTCGCTGCCGGTTTCATCATTATCATGGGCGATGGTGCTGTGGTTTTTTCAGCAATGGAACAAATCCGTTCTTTTTCAAATGAGTGTAATGCTCATCCATTCGTTTCGTGATGTGTGTGCCTTGTTCCTTTGTTAACACGCCGTACTGTACATATTTCTCAATGACTTCTTTTCGCTTAGAAAGAATTTGCTGCTCAAGGATTTCAATTTGTTTTTGTTGTTCTGCTGTTAATTTCACTTGATGTGTCACCGGGCGCTTTTCCATTTGAGGTGTTTCTCCATGAGCCGTTTCTATATGAAAACCAAATAACAGCATCATCGACAAGATGATCAAACTACTTATTTTTTTCATCATTGTTGTTCCCTCCTTTATTCGCCTTTATTTTGCGCTCGCTTTCCTTTTTTATACATTATTTCTAACACGCAAATTGCTTATAATATTCTTACTTTTTCACTTTTCTTCTGAAAACGTTGTCCTTATAGAGAAAGCGTGCTATGTTTTGTTTTGTATAAAAAATAGAGGAGGATTCTTAAATGAGTCGTTTTTATCATAAAAAACCTATATGGATCATGCTTGTTGTATCTGCTTTCATCCTTATCATGTCTGCTTGCAGTCAATCAGGTTCATCTCAATCTGAAGACACAAAGTGGGATCAGATTAAAAAGAAAGGGAAAATCGTGGTTGCAACTTCAGGCACCCTTTATCCAACTTCTTATCATGATACTTCTAATGGCAAGGATCAATTAACTGGCTATGAAGTAGAAGTCGTCAAAGAAGCGTTTAAACGTCTTGATGTGAAAGTAGAATTTAAAGAAATGGGCTATGATGGGATGCTGAGCGCCATTAATTCTGGTCAAGTGGATGCCGCTGCAAATGATATCGACATCACAGATGACAGAAAAGACAAGTTTGCCTTTTCAACACCTTATAAATATTCCTACGGAACGGCTATCGTTCGGAAAGATGATTTATCTGGCATTAAAACTTTAAAAGATTTAAAAGGAAAGAAAGCAGCAGGGGCTGCCACAACGATTTATATGGATGTTGCTCGTAAGTACGGTGCAAAGGAAGTCATTTATGATAATGCGACAAACGAGCAATACCTAAAGGATGTTGCAAACGGCCGTACAGATGTCATTCTAAATGATTATTACTTGCAGACACTGGCTCTTGCTGCATTTCCTAAACTAAATATTACGATTCACCCTGACTTGAAGTACATGCCGAATGAACAAGGTTTTGTTATGAAGAAGGACAACAAAGAGCTTCAAAAAGAATTAAATCGTGTATTAGGCGACATGAAAAAAGACGGAACAATGAAAAAGATTTCTGAGAAATTCTTTAATCATGCAGACGTCTCTAAGAAAATTGATGCTGATGTCGAAGATGTCGACATTTCCAAATAAGGAGCCGCAATCGTGGGAGATATTCATTTAGAATATATATTTAATCCTGCACTGGCAAAGGCGTCATTTCCGTTTGTTATGAAAGGCATCTGGCTGACGCTGCTCATTTCCTTTGTGAGCATGTTTTTTGGTACCATTCTTGGCTTTTTTATCGCTCTTGCCAGGATGGCGAATTCATGGATTCTTCGGCTGCCTGCACGACTGTATATCTCATTCATGCGAGGCGTGCCCATTCTGGTGATTTTGTTTATTCTCTATTTTGGATTCCCCTATATCGGCATTGAGTTCACAGCGGTCACTGCCGCCATTATTGGGTTCAGCTTTAATAGTGCTGCCTATATTGCAGAAATTAACCGGGCGGCCCTCTCCTCTGTTCCAAGTGGACAGGTGGAAGCTGCTAAATCATTAGGTCTCAGCTATTGGCAAACGATGCGTGGTGTCATTTTGCCTCAATCCGTCCGCATCGCCCTGCCTCCATTGACCAATGTCATGCTCGATTTAATCAAAGCTTCCTCACTGGCAGCAATGATTACTGTACCAGAGCTCTTCCAGCAAGCAAAAATTGTAGGCGGACGAGAATTCGATTATATGACCATGTATATTTTGGTCGCACTCATTTACTGGGGCATTTGTAGTGTCGTCTCATTGCTTCAGGACTTTTTAGAAAAACGCTATGCGAAATATCTGTAGCAAAAAAAGAGCAGATCTCATGGATCTGCTCTTTTTCAGCGTGTTAGAAAACCTTTGCAGCCCTAAGCACCGAAGCGCAGACCTGCGGGCGAATGCGAGGATTTGTCTACACGATAATTAATGAATAAGCCATAACCATACATATAACCCGAGTAATGTGAGAATCAAGGTTGGGATGGTCAGGATGATTCCGGCTTTCATGTACGCCCCCCAAGAGATATGGACGCCTTTTTTCTTTAAGACATGAAGCCACAGCAATGTCGCCAATGAGCCGATTGGGGTCATTTTCGGTCCAAGGTTGGAGCCGATGACATTGGCATAAATCAGTCCGTCTCTCATGACACCTGCTGTATCTGTATGTCCAATGGCAATCGCATCAATTAAAACGGTCGGCAGATTGTTCATCACAGAGGACAGCACTGCGGCAAGCACGCCCATAAACATCGTTCCTGCAAGCAAGCCATGTGAAGCCCCTTGCTGGATCCATGCCGCCAATATTTCTGTAAGACCGACATTTTTCAGTCCATATACGACGACATACATACCGATCGAGAAAAACACAATGGACCACGGCGCTTCTTTGATCACTCGCTTTGTCGCCACTTGCGGACTTCTTCTCGCCAGCCACAAGAAAGCAAGGGCAATCCCGCCTACGATGATGGACACTGGAATACCGATCAGCTCCCCCGCAAAATAACCCACAAGCAGACAGCCGAGCACATACCAAGCCAAACGGAACATACGGATATCTCGAATAGCTGACGCCGGTTCCTTTGCCTGTGACAGATCGTAGGTTTTTGGGATAAGCTTTCGGTAAAATACATACAGAACCAGCATGCTCGCTCCAAGCGACACAAGGTTTGGCACGAACATATTCGCTGTATATTCTAGAAAACCAATATGAAAATAGTCGGCTGATACGATATTGACCAGGTTACTAATGACAAATGGCAAGGAGGTTGTGTCTGCAATAAAACCGCTTGCCATCACAAAAGGAAGCACCATGCGCTCATCCAGCTTCAACGCTCTCACCACAGATAGAACGATTGGGGTCAAGATCAGTGCCGCTCCATCGTTGGCAAAAAAAGCAGCCACAACAGCGCCGAGCAATGTTAAGTAAATAAACATGCGGACACCGTTGCCTCTTGCGGCTTTTGCCATATGCAGGGCAGCCCATTCAAAAAAACCGATCTCATCTAAAATTAACGAAATGATAATAATGCCAATAAAGGCAAAGGTAGCGTTCCATACAATTTGCGTGACTTCCCACACATCGCCCAGATGAACGACACCAAAGGCAAGTGCAAGAATGGCGCCTCCACATGCTGACCATCCTATGGTGACACGTCCTGGCTGCCAAATGACAAGGACGAGGGTCATGATGAAAATCAAAATGGCTAAGGTGACTGATCCCAAAGGTGGCCCCCCTTTCACTTTTCTCATAAAATCTTTATCTATCATACAACGAAATGCTTCAGTTGTATGCCATTTTCGCATGTCACATGAAAACCCGCAGGTGATCCTATGCACCTGCGGATTCCATCATGATTATTGATCTTTTTTCATCAGCATCAATTCAATAAACAACTCACACCGCTGGCTAAAATGACTTAAGTCGATCGAGGTCATATCAAAAATTTGTTTCATTCGATAGTTTAATGTATTTTGATGAATAAACAACTGCTCCGCCGCTGGCTTTAGCTTGCAGTTATTCAATAAGTAAACTTCCAGCGTTTTTAAAAACGAAGTTTGACTCTCGCGGTCTTTTTCCTTCAAGCGTAACAAATCTGGATTGAAGTCGTTTTTCTTTTTTTGATGGCTGTAAATAGAGTCTAAAAACCGGAAGACCCCTAAATTCTCATAATCATATGGAATCAGTTCTTGTCCTCCGACAATTTTCACTGCCTTGACGACCTCTATCGCTTCAAATCGACTTGTACTCATTTTCATGACATCACGATACTCTCTTCCCATCCCAATATACAAAGGGGAAGGATGGGCATTCGTTTTTGATTGCAGATGTGCGATGACATCAGCGGCAGTCGCTTTCGGTGAGTGCCGGTCTGACAGGCTGCCTAATATAACGACAATATCTGCTTGAACCGAATAGACGTGATTCACTTTATCCTCTAGCTGCAAATACGTTCGAATGACATCCTTCACATCTTCTGCCGTCTCACTTTTGTTATCGGCAGCGTGCACGACCATAACGGTAAATACGGCTGGCAGTGGAATGCTTAAGTTCTCAGCCTCCCATTTCAGCTCTTCTTCAGTATAAAAATGATCATCCATGACCTTTTTGAAAAACTCTTCAATCTTGCCTTCCTTTTTCTCAAGCTGTTTCTTATTCTTATAAATCACTTTTCCAACCTGAAAGGAAGCTTCGTGTAAAAATTGCAGCTCCTCCTGAGAGAGGGAGTCCTCAATGTCCTGCACCCAAATAAAGCCTACTACCTCTTGTTTATGCTTGGCGCTCACAGCCACCCGCCGATTAAATCCGAGCTCGTCATGGCCGCTCACATAAAAAGGCTTTGACTCCTTGTGAAGCCGCTCAATTACCCCTGTTTTCTTTAACCAATCGACCACAGACCCCGGACATTCCTTTGAGAAAATCGTTTGCTGATTGACTGGGTCAAACTGCTGAATGCTGTAAGAATTATAAGCAAGGAGCTGACACTCTGTGCTTTCTAAAATGACTGGTTTTTTTAAATATCCGCTAATAAATGCAATTAATTTATCGACATCAAAAAATGTATGAAGCTTTTCTAATATCTCTTCCATCCCGATTGCTCCCTGATTAAGTGATACATTTATCATACTTCTTTCCAGTCAGATTTGTATAGAAACAAGTCGCAGGCAGGCAAAAAAAGCATGAACCCATCAGTGCAGGTTCATGCTTTTTCCATCTTAAAACATTTCACTAATTGTTTTTGCCTGCATGTGCAGAGCTAGGTAATCTGGACCGCCTGCTTTTGAGTCCGTTCCTGACATTTTGAAGCCTCCGAATGGGTGGTAACCAACGATGGCACCTGTGCAGTTACGGTTAAAGTAAAGGTTCCCTACATGGAACTCCTGCTTCGCACGGTTGATGTGATCACGATTATTCGTAATGACAGCACCTGTTAAACCGTATTCTGTGTTGTTGGCTACCTCAAGTGCCTCATCAAAGCTAGAGACTTTTGAGAAAGCCAAGACTGGTCCAAAGATTTCTTCTTGCATTAAACGGGAAGTTGGCTCAAGATCTGCAAAAATGGTCGGGTGGATAAAGTATCCTTCCGAATCATCACTCGTTCCGCCAGTGACTAAGCGGCCTTCCTGTTTGCCAACCTCGATATAATCCGTGATCTTGTCAAAGGACGCTTGATCAATGACAGGTCCCATGTAAACATCCGCAGAAAGTGGATTGGCTGTTGTTTTCGTTTCTGTGATTTCCTTCACTCTCTCAACCACTTGGTCATACAGTTTCTCATGGACGACAGCCCGAGATCCAGCTGAACATTTCTGACCTGAAAATCCGAAGGCTGATGTGAAAATGGCATTAGCCGCTAATTCAACATCTGCATCCTCATCGACAACCACTGTATCCTTACCGCCCATTTCAGCAATGACACGTTTTAAATGCTGCTGGCCTGGCTGCACCTTTGCTGCGCGTTCAAAGATACGTGTCCCTACTTCTCTTGATCCAGTGAATGTAATCAGGCTTGTTTTCGGATGATCTACTAAGTAATCCCCGACCTCTGCTCCGCTTCCTGGTACAAAGTTGACAACACCCTTTGGAAGACCAGCTTGCTCAAGCTCTTCCACAAAACGGGCTGCAATGACAGGCGTCGCACTCGCTGGTTTTAAAACAACTGTATTCCCAGTGACGATTGGGGCTACTGTTGTTCCTGCCATGATCGCAAACAAGAAGTTCCACGGCGGAATCACGAGCGTCACGCCAGTTGGTGTGTAAACATATTGATTGCGTTCGCCTTCTCGGCTGTTCACTGGTTTGCCTTTCGCCAGCTCCAGCATTTGACGGGCATAATATTCTAGGAAGTCAATCGCTTCTGCTGTATCTGCATCCGCTTCATTCCAAGGCTTACCTGCTTCTTTGACAAGAAGGGCTGAATACTCATGCTTTTTACGGCGAATGCTTGCCGCAGCTCTGAATAATACGCCAGCTCTTTCTTCTGGAGACGTGTAGCGCCATGTTTCGAATGCTTTCGCTGCTGCTTGAACCGCTTGTTCTGCCTCTTCCTTCCCGGCCTTTGATACGGTTCCAACCACTTCATCCTTTTTCGCTGGATTGATCGAAACAATCTTGTCTTTCGTTTCAATTCTTTCTCCATTAATCACGAGCGGATAGGTTTGACCAAGTGATTCTGTTACTTTAGCTAATGCTTGTTCAAACGCTTTGCGGTTTTCTTCCTGGCTAAAATCCGTGAATGGTTCATGCTTGTAAGGTGTTGTCATTTTTGTCACGCTCCCGTTTCAAATTATTTTTTCGTCATCCCTTTTAGAGCAAAGGCAATGTTTGCCGGCCGTTCTGCAAGACGTCTCATGTAGTAGCCATACCACTCTCGTCCATACGGAGTATAGACCCTCATTTGATAGCCTTCTTTCACGAGTGCCTGCTGCGTTTCTGATCTCATGCCGTACAGCATTTGAAATTCGAACTGACTTGTCTGTATATTGTGTTTTTTCACAATATTTTTCGTGAACTCAATCATTCGATCGTCATGTGTCGCAATGGCTGTATAGTTCCCTGAGAGCAATTGCTTTTCGATCAGCTTTTGATAATTCTGATCGACGTCTTTTTTGTTTGGATACGCCACTTCGGCGGATTCCTTATAGGCACCCTTTACAAGTCTTAAAAATGGCTGCAGCTTATTTAAGTCATCAAGATCCTTTTCTGTTCTGTACAAATACGCCTGCAAGACCGTACTAACATACTCATATTGAGATTTCATCTCTTTAAAAATGTCCAGCGTTTTTTGACAGCGCTGTTCATCCTCCATATCGATTGTCACCATGATACGGTGTTTCTCTGCCGTATCTAAAATCCTTTTCATATTGCGATACACAAGGTCATCGTCAATATCCAGGCCAAGTGATGTCATTTTGAGTGACACGTGAGAATTGAGTCCCGCCTCTGCAATCCGCTGAATGGTTTGTATACACTCAGTCGTCCGTTCATTGGCAATCTCTGCCTTTGTGACAAACTCACCAAGGTGATCAACTGTCACAGCCATTCCTTGTTCATTTAATCGTTTGATGACAGGGATGGCACTCTCAAAGTCCTTCCCTCCGATGATTTTCTTAGATGCAACAGCACTTCCCCAATTACGAGCAATATGGTTCAAGAGACTGCTCTTTGACAAAAACAAGAAGAAATTTCTTGTGACCGACTCCATAAAGGGCACCTCCCACTCTTTGTAAGCTATGTCTTTATTGTAAAGCTCATAAGCTGTCCGCTACAATATTTGAAGATGACAAAAATTCTGACTTTTTTTGTGGTTTTATCACAATAAGAGATAAAAAAGAGCCTGCCGTGATCCGGCTGGCTCTTTCCTACTTACGCCCACACCTCATCAAGGGTAGACTGCAGCAGCTCATTTAATTCTTGCATCAGGTTGTCTTTTGGCTGATTGTAGCTTTTCACCAATTCATCAAATCGCGCGAGCTCTTTGTCGATAAATGGATGGACATAAGCGAGGCGGTTCTCTACATCCATTTCTTCTCCGTCCATTTTACGTTTGAGCAGCTCATGGATTTCCGCTAAAAGCGGACCTTTCTCCACTAGTTCTTCGAGCAGTTCATGAAAGTCCATCGGCGGAACCGTCCGGTATCGTTCAATCCACTGACAGGCAAGCAGCGGACGAAGCACATAGAAATACTTCTTGATTCGCACCTGCTCTCCTCGTAAATGCCCGCTTTCATTCCGCTTCGCCATATTGAGGTAATGATACATCAATGCTGGAGGATAAAACGCTCGATCCTTTAATTCTCTTAGCTGCTTTGCCAAAGAGAAAGATTCAGCATAGATGATGTCAGACGACAGCCATTCCATGATGGACGGATTTGATTTATTGAATAAGCGAAGTGCCTTTCTAAGCTCCCAGCCGCTGATATCAAGCGCATCATCAATCGGCCGTTCAATGACATCACGATGTTCTTCCATTGCCCAATACCATTCTTTTCGAGGAACATATAAAAAACGAACATCGTAATCACTATCAGTCGAGGGGAATCCCCATGCTCTGCTGCCTGACTCGACCGCGAGGCAAATTTTCACGTCATACGTTTCTTCGATGATTTTCAGCTCTTCCTTGATTCTCTCTCTCATCATCCATCAACTCTTTCTATAGAAATCTGCATGACTTCTTCACGTTTTGGTAAAATACGAATAAGACATATATGAAAAAGGAGTTGGATCTCATGTCTATATCTCGCATCATGAAATGGATCACCGGAATTTTTGAAGCCTGTCTTGCCATCCCTGTCATCGGAGGCCTATTTATTATTAGCAATGGCTATTCACCGCTCATGGTCATGCTTATTCTGCATATTATCACACTCGTCTTATCGAAGCGAGACCAAGGACCAATGATTGGCAGCATCATTGGGATTATCACATCCTGCCTCGCCTGGATTCCGATACTTGGATTCATCCTTCATATCATCACAGCTCTTGCCCTTATTATCACCGCGTTAGTGCCTGATGAAAAAACGAGACAAAATACGAGTTATTAAAAAAGAGGCCCTCCTAGAGCGGCCTCTTTGTTCTTTTATTTGAGTAAGTGCTTTTGTAAGAAGGAGAGCTTCTCTGTTTGAAAAGCCGGGATAAACTCGTGTCCAAAATAGCGATATACCTTAAGGTCTTTATCTGTTTCTAAATGGTTGTATGCCGCAAACACAGTAGATGGCGGGGTAATTTTGTCAATCAGACCGATCGCCATCAATGTTGGCTGTTTCACCCATCCAGCTAAATTGATTAAATCAAAATAGCTTAATGTCTCAAATGCCTTTTCTTCCACTTCCGGGTCACTATTTCTCCGAAAGTATGAATTGATTTCTAAATAAGGCTGCTCCAATGCCACGTCCACTGCACGCTCGAAGTTTGATAAATAAGGGTAATCTGCCGCGACGACCTTCGGAATATCTGAAAGAGCTGCTGCTGCTACCGCTAATGCGCCTCCCTGGCTTCCACCAATTACGCCGATCCGGTGTTTATCCACTTCAGGGAAGGACTGAATGACTTCGAGTGCACGAACCGCATCTAAATAAACACCGCGATAATAGTAGGTCTCTTTTGATAAAATGCCTTTTGTCATCCACCCTAAAGCGTGACCGCCTGGTGTCACTGTCTGATCTTCACTGCCGCCTTGACCGCGGACGAGCATACCAAATGTGGCGTAGCCGTGGAGCGCCCAGTTGACGATGTCGTGAATGCCGCCGTCATAGCTGGCATTATAGCCATGAAAACGAACGAGCGCTGGATGCGGGCCAGTTTGATCAGGTACAGCATAAAAGCCTTCAATTTTAGAATGTCCAAAGCTTTGATATGTCAGGCGGTACACCTTGACGCCTTTCACTGGATAGTCATACGGTTCAAGTGATGGCTTTGCCTCCACTTGGCGCAGTTCTTCGAGCGATTTCTTCCAAAAGTCTGAGAAATCAGGACGTGCAGTTTTCTTTGGTTTATATTTTTTTAGCTCTTCTAGTGATAAATCGAACAATTGCATATCATACTATTCCCCTTTGTTTTATTAGTTATAGGTATCATACCACTCATTTCTTAATTGAGAAAGTCATTTAACAAAACCTTCTGACATTTCTATTGGCAAAGATGATGGAAACCTTTATGATAAAGAAACTGGCCTTGAAGACTAGAATAAACCATTACATACATTCATGATTTTCACATGACATATAGCGAATAAAGGAGGAACCCATATGAAAATCGCCCTTGTCCAAATGGACGTACAAATTGGAGAACCTGAAGTGAATTTTAAAAAAGCAGAAGCGTTTTTAGAAGATGCGGTCCGCGAGCAGCCTGATCTGATCATTTTACCCGAAATGTGGAATACCGGCTACGCCCTTGAACAAGCCGATCAGCTTGCGGATATAAACGGTGAACGCACAAAACAGCTCTTTTCCTCCTTTGCACGGAAGCACCAAGTGTATCTCATCGCAGGCAGTGTATTAAATAAACGGACAGAAGATGAACACATTACCAACACAATGTATGTTTTTAACCGCCAAGGTGAGCTTGTGTTAGATTATGATAAAATTCATTTATTCCGCTTAATGGATGAGCACAACTATTTAACCGCTGGTGATCAGCTTGGTTTATTTGACTATGGTGAAGATGTAACAATTGGTGCGATGATTTGTTATGACCTCCGCTTCCCGCAGCTTTCCAGAACACTTGTGAACAAAGGAGCGAAGGTGCTCGTCAATACGGCACAATGGCCGTCAGCAAGAGTGGACCATTGGCGCAGCCTGCTCATCGCAAGAGCGATTGAAAACCAGTCATTTATGATTGCTGTGAACAGAACAGGCACAAGCAGAGACACGGCATTCCCTGGACACTCTATGGTAATTGATCCACTCGGCCGCATCCTGCTTGAAACAAAAGATGACGAAGATATTTATTATGCGGAAATTGATCTTCAGCTGGTGGATGAAGTCAGACAGCAAATTCCGGTTATGACGGATCAGCGTCTGGACTTATATTAAAAAGCAGGGTGCCCCCCTGCTTTCAGCGTGTAGACAAACCCTCGCATTCGGTGTCAGGTCTGCGCTCCGGTGCTCACGAATGTCAAATTCGCTCCGCTCCTGTACTCGCCCTTCCTAGACTGCAAAGGTTTTCTATCACGCTGAAAAGAAGACAAAGGGCTAAAATCAAGATCATTTTAGCCCTTTGTCAACAATCTTAAAGCAGGGTGCTCCCCTGCTTTTTGCGTTTAATTAAACGTTTGTTTAAGCTTTCCCTTGATTCTGATAAAGGTCCATGAAGGCTTGAGCGGCTTTCGTTAAATACCTTTCTTCCACATATGCAAACACAAGTGTGCGGGTTGGGCATGAATCAATGTGTAAATAAATGACCCCGTTCCTATCCTCTTGTGCCACCATTTTCGGCACAACGGTCACACCTAGTTCGTTTTTGACCAATGCCTGTGCTGTTTGAATATGGCTTGTTTCAAAAGCCACTTTTGGCTGAAAACCGTGATGACGGCACAGTTCCATGACCACTTGCCGAAAACCGTATCCCTCTTTCAGCATAATAAATGGGATACCTTCAAGAAGTTGAAAGGGAACGATTTCGTGACCGGACGCTTTTTGCCCTGCTTGCTTGATGATCTCGTTCAATTCCTCTGATAACCATGGCTGAGCAGCTTGCGGAACTGCAAGAAGGAGCGGCTCTGTCAGCATTTGTTTCGTTTTCAATGATTCATGCTCGACAGGCATAGATAAAATAGCCAAATCCAGTTTTCCAGCCAATAGACGTTTTTCGAGCTCACGAGGAGACTCTTCTATCAGTTGAACGTGAACATGAGGATACGTTTGACAAAAGGTTTTTAATAAACCGGGCAAGACATATCCCCCAGTCACTGCTGGCGCTCCAATGTTCAGCTCTTTCCCGATTTCATAAGCTGCTTCTCCCATTTCACGCAGCAAATCATCTCTTTCCTTCAAAATATTCTCAGCCCTTTTAATGAATCGTCTCCCTTGAGGTGTGGGCGTTACTTGTCCATACTTTCGAATAAATAGCGGTGTGTCTAATTCCTCTTCCAGCTTCTTCATTTGCTGGCTTAAAGAAGGCTGTGCAATATGAAGTTGATCCGCTGCTTTTGTAAAACTTTGCTGCCGGTACACTTCAATGACATATTCCATCATTCGTATATCCACTTTCATCACCTCATAGGTTTTAACTATCCATGTCATATCTTTTATGTCTTAGACAAATAACAGAAGGAATTCTACGATAAAGAGACCACAAAGGGGGAAAAGAAATGAATCCATATGCTAAAGCCGAAAACCAATTTTCACAAAATGCCGAGAACTATCGAGATTCACCTATATTTGCAGCCGGAGAAGAGCTGGAATGGATGAAATCAACAGCAAATGCGAAGGGACATGAGCATTTACTTGATATTGGCTGCGCGGCAGGACATACCGTTTTTTCCTTTTCAGACGTTATCTCTAAAGGGGTCGGCGTTGATGTCACACAAAAAATGATCGAGGTGGCCGCAGCACTCGCGGAAGAACGCCAACTAAAACATATTACTTTTGAACAGGCAGCTGCAGAAGCATTGCCCTTCTCTGATGAATCATTTGATTTCGTGACGTGCCGATTTGCTGCTCACCACTTTCCAAACCTTCCGGCAGCCATGTCGGAAATCAGTCGAGTCTTAAAAAAAGGCGGCCAATTTCTGCTCGTCGACCATTATGCACCTGAAAACCCTGCACAGGATTCATTTATTAATCACTTAAATAGACTGAGAGACCCTTCTCATGTGCGGGAAAGCTCGTTATCAGAATGGAAAGAGCTTTTCGATGACAACCAATTGACTCAGAAAGAGAGTCGTTACTGGGATCTGCATATTGATTATCAGGACTGGATTATACGTGGTCGCACGCCAGAGAATATTCAAAAGGAGATCGTTTCCCACCTTCAAGCCGCAGACTCTGACACAAAGCAGCTGTTTCAGCTTCAATTCGATGCACAGCATCAGCCTATTTCCTTCTGTTTAAAAGCTGCACTGCTTCAAGGAATTAAGAATTGACCTTATAGAAAAAGTCTACCCTAAACGGTAGACTTTTTTTATTTCGAATATAAATCCCAGCCAAGCTTGAGTGTGTCCACAATATAATTGGCGACTTCCTCAGCCTCTAAATGATCTGTTTCCACTCTTGAGTTATGAAGAGAATAAATCTCCCGGCGCTCTTCAAACAGCTCTTTCATCTCATCAAGTGTCCGGTTGTGAAGAACAGGGCGGTTTTCGATTAAAATATCAAGCCGCTGCTTCCAATTCTCCCACGATAGATCAAGGAAAAGAACGGTACAATGCTTCAAGCAGGCGCGTTTGATTTCTTCCTGTTTGAATGCACCGCCTCCAAGGGAAACGATCTTGAGCTGTGTATGTTCACATAAATCGACGATATAATCCTTTTCAGCCTGCCTGAAGAATGCTTCTCCTTTTTGCTGAAACATCTCTGGAATCGTCATGTTGTACTTTTTCTCAATCTCCTGATCGACATCAATAAAATCTCTATATAGCTTTTTGGCAACCAGCTGCCCAATGGTTGTTTTCCCAACACCCATAAAGCCAATGAGGACAATATTCCGCTGTCTTACAGGAATTTCTCTATTGATTTTCATGGTCGTGACACGTCCTCCCTACGACAAGGAATGCTACATAATGTTTCTATTATATGATAAATGGAGCGCGAAAAGATAGGCAATCTTAAAAATTGTGTTTGACGACGTAGCCGAGCTGTTCAGAAAGCCGCTGTGCCTGTTCTTTCACTTTTTGCTGCAGCTGAGGAATGACTTCTTCAGTAAACCGATGGGTTGGACCAGATATGGATAAACAGGCTTTCACTTCACCATGAATGTTAAAGATTGGTGCCGCTACTGCCGCAGATCCTACCTCGCGTTCATCGATGCTGCAAGAAGTATATGTGTCAAGAATATGTTTACGTTCCTTTTGCCAGTCACCCTTCATCACATGATCAGCCTCATACGCTAATACTTTTTGTTGAAATTCTTCACTTTGAAATGCCAATAATACCTTTCCGCCTGCACCTGCGTACAATGGCAGCTTTTCACCAATCTTGACAAGATGCCGAATCGATTGCAGCCCTTCCGCTTGTTCAATACAAACCCTGCTTGTTGAATCCAGTACATACAGGTTGACGGTTTCCTTTGTTTCATCACGAAGTGAGTACATGAGTGGCTTAGCCAGTTCCCTCAATTTAATGGACTTCCCTGCAATGTATCCGAGGAGATAAAGCCTTTGACCCAATCGGTATTTCATTGTTTCTTGATTCTTCTCCACAAAATGATTCATTTCAAGTGCCTTGAGCAGTCTCGTTGTCGTAGACATTGCTAAATTCATCTCTTTTGAAATATCCGTTAGCGTTAGCTCTTGACGTTCTTCACTAAAACAATAAAGAATATCCAAAGCACGCTGAACTGTACGCAGTCCTGATTCTTCTTTTGACTTTTTATCAGCCATATTCACTTTCTCCTTTTCCCCTTTGATTTCTTATCGACATCAACGATCGATTTTGCTATAATCCATTTTAAACGTTCCATTAAAAGAAAACAAATTCCACCAGACGGAATAAAATCAATTGAAGATATTTGATGGAGGAGATATTTGAATGTACCTGCTCGTTTTTACACTTCTTATCAGTCTATATATAGTTCATCAACTATTTCCTGCTCTCATACTCTCCTATTTTGTTGGTCTGCTGGCCGCTGCTTCGCTCACCATTTCTTTTAAGAAAGCAAGCGGGCTTTATTTGAAAACAGGTGCTGTATTTCTCATCATTGGGTTGTTCTTATTCTTCTTATCCGGCCAGCCATTGCACACGTTTTTTCTTCACTTTCATTCCATGCTGGGCTTGCTTTCTCTCTTTTTCATGCTGCCTTTTATTCATTCTCTCATACATGTTGGACATTTCGATACACAATTAAATAAACTGCTCACACTGCATACAACGAGCTCAAATCAGCTTTATCGCAAGAGTTCATTTGTCACTCATATACTCGGCATGTTTTTAAATATCGCGACGATTCCCTTACTCTATACATCGCTCAAACCGTCGCTTGAATCCCTAAAAGAACAAGTGAAACAACATCTTTATACACGCAACCTCTTAAGGTCATATGCATTATGTTTAAGCTGGAGTCCTGTTGAAGTGCTGGTAAGCGTCACCATTGATGCAACCAAACTAAAATATTATCAAATTGCACCTATTACTTTTGGTTTAATGGTCGTCGTACTGGCGATAGATTGGATGCTTTTTTCTCGTCAAAGCAAACGATTACCAAACATCATTCAGTCTTCAGAAACAAACGCCAATCCTCATCGAATTAAGCGAAAAACCCTTCAGCTCGCTTTCATGCTGCTAGGTTTTATGACAGTCGTCTCACTTGTCGATGCATGGATTGGGAAAGGGTATTTATTCGCTGTAGTACTGACGATTATTCCATTTGCTCTATTATTCTCTTCTGTTATCAAAAAAAGAAAACAATATATCGCTGTCTCTGTGCCTCATTGGAAAGAAAGAACCCGTCAGCTCTCCAACTATATGTGTCTATTTTTAAGTGCAGGCTTCTTTGTCGATATGCTCCTTGCGACAAACAGTATGCAGCCGATTCAAGCATTTATTGTCAGTATATCAGACCATGCCATTTGGGTTTATTGTGTCATTGGGTTGTATTTTCTGATCACCGCCCTTTGCGGTTTTCATCCGCTCGTCTCACTTGCTTTGTTAGTGAGTATGATGGCACCAGTCATCCATGAACTGCCTGCTCTTCCCATTGCCATCATGCTGATCGTTGCTGGCACATCAACTGTTATGTTTAGCCCTTTTAATGTTTCTGTCTCCCTATTAGCTGATTTGATGAAGGTCAACCCTTACCGTATCACTCGCTGGAATATATGGTTTGCCAGCTTTTATATCAGCATGGGTATCGCATGTGCAGCGATCATCACCGTTATCTTTTATACATAAAAAAGAGAACTCATCCTTGAGTTCTCTTTTCAGATTGTTGACAAAGGGCTAAAATGATGTTGATTTTAGCCCTTTGTCTTCTTTTCAGCGTGATAGAAAACCTTTGAAGTCTAGGAAGGACGAGCACGGGCGCGGAGCGAATTGAACATTCGTGAGCACCAGCGCACAGGACTGACAACGAATGCAAGGGTTTGTCTACACGCTGAAAAGAGAACTCACCCTTGAGTTCTCTTTTGCTTTCTCTCTATGGCTTTAATTGAATACGTTCAATTTTACCTACGATAAAGATGTACGACAATGCCCCGCCTAAAGCAACTAAACTGACGAATAAAATTCCTCCATTGTAAGAGCCTGTCGCCGACACGATGAATCCGATAATCAGCGGAGTGATGATCCCAGCTAAATTAGCAAAAAAGTTAAATACGCCGCCAGCCAGCCCAACCATTTCCCGCGGTGCCACCTCAGACAGCATCGTCCAAGAGATATTAGACAGACCTTGCGCAAATGAAGCGATGGATAAAATGGTCAGCACAAGCGGGATATTTGTTGTAAAGTTTGCTAAAACAATGGTACTCGTCATCAGCAAGCCAACCACTACTGGCAGCTTTCTCGCTACATTCACTGATACGCCCTTTTTAAGCAGCCAATCAGACACATAACCTCCAAACAAGACCCCAAAGAATGCAGCAATATAAGGAAGAGACGCAGCAAAACCTACCTTGAGAAACGCCATATTTTTCGCCTCTGCCAAATAGGTCGGAAACCATGTTAAAAAGAAAAAAAGGGTAGACGCAACAGAGAATTGGCCAATATAAAGCCCGATCAATTTACGATATTTTAGAAGGGCGGCAAAGTCTGCCCATTTCAGCTTCTCCTGTGATGCGACTGTCAGCCCATCGCCTTGCCGGATTAATTCTAACTCATCCTCATTTATCTTCGGATGCTCTTTCGGTTCGTGATAATACTTGTACCAAAAGAAAGCAAATATGATACCGAGCGCACCTGCTGTAATGAAGACGGTTCTCCAATCGAAAGTCGTCATGATCCAAAATAGAAGAGGTGTCGCAAATGCAAGACCCACATACTCTCCAGCAGTATAAACACCTGTTGCAAAAGCCCGTTCCCGCCTTGGAAACCATGTGGTGACAATACGGTTATTTGCAGGAAAAGCGGGAGATTCTGTAATCCCAATAAACAAACGGCAGCCGAATAAAAAGGCAAAGCTGTTCGCAAACGCCTGTAAGCCTGTGAAAATAGACCAAGTAACAAGTGATATCCCATACGTTACCTTTGAGCCAAATTTATCGAGAATAAAACCGCCTGGTATTTGCATCGCTGTATATGTCCAGCTAAATGCTGAAAAAATCAAGCCTAATAAGGCAGGATTTAATTGCAATGAAGATTGAATTGCAGGAGCAACAATGGATACACTGGCTCGATCAATATAATTAATAGCGGTAATAAAAAACAACAGAATCAATATGCCAAAACGGGCTTTCGTTGGTTTCACATATGCGGGCTGCAATTCATTCCCCTTCAGTTCTGAATGCACTTTCATAACCATCCTCCTTTGTTTCCGCAGCGTGCGGTTCGGTTGAGCGTATTAAATTACCCCTTTTTCTTCTAACTGCTTACACTCTTCTTCTGTTAAGCCAAGCATATTTGTTAAAATTTCATAATTATGTTCGCCTAAATCAGGTGCAATGTGACGGATACTTCCAGGTGTTTTTTCAAACTTTGGAATGATCCCAGGCACCTTCACTTTTCCAAGACGAGGGTGATGCACCTCGACGATATTCTCTCGTGCTTTAAATTGCGGATGCTCAAAAATATCCCGAATACTTAAGATTGGGCTCACAGGAACACCGTGTGTATCTAAAATTTCTAATACGTCATCCCTTGTTTTCGACGCGATCCATTCAGAGACGATCGCATCCATTTCTTTGTTATGCTTCAGCCTGGATGCATTGACCGCGAATTTTTCATTCTCTAGTAAATCTAATCGATTCATCGCCTCTGCCAATCGATTGAAGGTCGAATCTGTACTCGTCACAAGAACCAAATAATGACCATCCTTTGTCTCATAGGTGCCGGCAGGGCTTGAATGTCCACTTAGCCCCGGTGAACGCTCACGCACCTTCCCAAGCTTGTCATATTCTGCAACCAAAAACTCTAACATACGAAACACAGATTCATAGAGGGCTAAATCCACCATTTGCCCAGTTCCTTCTGGATGTGTATCCCTGTAATACATCGCTGTCACAGTAGCAAACGCCACATAGATGCCAGCAATATAATCAGTGAGAGAAAAGGAAGGGCTGACTGGATGCCGGTCTGGAAACCCTTGAATATATGTAAAGCCGCTAAACGCCGTCGCTGGTGTTCCAAATCCGGCTTTGTCCTTAAACGGGCCCGTTTGACCATAACCCGATACACGAATCATGATTAAACGAGGGTTGATTTCTTTTAACACATCGTACCCAACGCCCCATTTTTCGAGGGTGCCAGGGCGGAAATTTTCAATCAGCACATCGACCTGACCCGCAAGCTTTTTAAAAATGTCTTTTGCTTCATCTTTGTGCAGATCCAGTGTAAGGGATTTCTTATTCCGTGAGAGACCAGACCATCTAAGTGGTTCCCCATCTGCAAAAGGGCCGACATGCCGCAGCGTATCGCCTTTGCCAGGAATCTCGACTTTGATGACCTCTGCTCCAAAATCCCCTAGAAGCACCGCGCCATAGGGTGCAGCAATCATCGTAGAGACGTCTAATATTTTTATTCCTTCGAGCGGTGTATTCATATTCATTGCTTGACTCCCTTTCATTCAAGTGATGAAGGGCTAAAATCATTCCTAATTTTAGCCCTTTTCATCTTTCTGATTGACCCGGAAAGCCTTGATGATTCAAAAAGAGGGCTTACCGGTGCAGGTTTTTAATCCTTTGGAAGCTGCCCTTGCGGTGTGTAGAGCCAAATGAGCCATAAAGGTTCATCTCCTGTATTGACATGCTGGTGCGGGACACCGTCAGGAATGAACATGAAATCATTTTGTTTAAAGGACTGCCTTTCTCCATCACAAATGACTTCGCCAGATCCTTTAATCACAAAATCAAATTCCTCTGAACCCGGGTGATTGTGCACTGAACTTGCTTCCCCTGGTTCAAAAATGGTGAGACCCGCCATCATATGTTCTGATCCAACTGTATCCGGTGTAATGGTTTGAAATACCTTTCGAACCATTTGCTCCTCTGGACGATCTAAGCCTAACCATAATGGGTTCCCATCTTGAAACGGATTCAATACTTTAATTTTCATTGTTAATTCCTCCCTCGTTCTGATTAATTCACGCTGACATGTGAGCGCTTTGAATTTGGTGAATAAATGTCATTAATATTCCAATGTCCATCCGTAGGAACAGGATCATTTTTCATTGCGACATCAATAACGCAAGGCTCCTGAGAAGCAATGGCTTCAGCTAAAGCTTCTTTGAATTCAGAAGCAGAGGTGATTTTAATCCCCTTCATTCCATAACCTCTCGCAATGGCAGCAAAATCCGGTGAATAGCTTTCTCCAGCTTTACTGAAAACAGTGCCGTACGTCGTTTCATAGTGCGCCATTTGCAAGCCGGCTATTGTGCCAAATGCACTGTTATTCATCACAATCCACACAACAGGAATGTTCTCTTCAACGGCTGTTGCGAGAACGGATGGATTTTGACCGAAGCCGCCGTCTCCAACGAGTGACACAACAACATGGTCAGGCTGGGCAATCTTTGCCCCAAGTGCGGCAGGGGCTCCAAATCCCATCGTTGCAAAGCCGCCTGGCGTTAAAATGGTTCCTGGCGTCAACACAGGAAATTGCTGTCCGACCCCATTTTTATTCCAGCCAACATCCGTTGTAATGAAAGCATCTGGCGGCAATACTTCCCGCACTTCCTGCAAAATACGCTGCGGCTTCATTGGGAAGGATTCATCTTGAACATTCGTCAGATTGCTAGCCTGAAAATCCTTACGATATGCCGCAATTTCCTTTTTCAATTCAGGACGATTCAGTCCTTTTGGCAGCCTTTCTCTCGCCACTCGATTGAGTACAGTCAAGGCTTGCTTAAGATCGGCTACTGCTCCAATTTCAACAGGATAGTTACGTCCAATTTCATTCGGGTCAATGTCAATATGAATGAGCTTGGTTGATGGGAAGCGGAACGTATAATCTGATTCCCACGAGCTCGCATCAGCTTCAGCAAAACGAGTGCCTAAAGCCAATATATAATCCGCCTCTTTGCACTGATCATTGATAAATTTCGTCCCCCAAAACCCTGTCATTCCAAGGGTCATTGGGTGATCATCCGGCATGGCTCCTTTCCCCATCAAAGAATGGGCGACAGGGATACTTAGATGGTCAGAAAATGCCTTTAGTTCTTCAGCGGCATCAGCTAATAAAATGCCTCCCCCAACATATAAGAGCGGTCTTTCTGCCTGCAGCAATCGATCTAATATCCGATTGGCCGTTTGATCATCAATAGAAGGTTTTTCAATGGTGTGTGTATGATGGTTGATTTGTTCAAACAGGGACACATCTAAATCTTTTGAGAACACATCCATTGGAACAGAAATAAGCACCGGGCCAGGACGGCCGCTTTCAGCTAACTGAAATGCTTTTGATAAAATCTCTGGAAATAATTCTGGAATATCGACTCGCCATGCTCTTTTCACAAACGGCCGGTAAATTTCGTATTGAGAGGCATCGGAATGAAGATTGATTTCTTGGTGTGGGTGCTTTCCGTAATAGTGACTTGGGACATCTCCTGCAATGACAACCATTGGAATGGAATCAAGTGCTGCATTCGCTACCCCTGTTGCGGCATTGGTGAGTCCAGGTCCTAGATGACTGAGAACAACAGCCGTCTGTTTCTTCGCCCGCGCATAACCATCTGCTGCATGTGCTGCTATCTGTTCATGTCTGACATTTACAAATTGAATCGAGCTTTTTTCAAGCGCTGATAAAAAAGCAATATTCGTATGACCACAGAGGCCGAAAATATGCTCGACTCCCCGATTTTCTAAGTACTGAATAACCTGTGTAGAAATATTCTTCTTCATGTTTCTCTCCTCTCACGGTGCAGCTATGAATCTGCTACTCACTTATTCTTTGAAAACACAATAGATAGAACATTGTTCAAATCCTGTATCGCCACTTGCCCGGGAGCTGAGCTTTCTTTCCCTACAGCAAAGGTCATCACAGAACCAAAAAGCCCGCCAATCATTCTTGTAAAAGCACCGTATTCCGCCATTGCCATCGAAATAACGGGAATTGACAGCTGCTTTTTCGCATGGCTGGTCGCCGAGAGCAGTGTTAATGCATCGTCATAGGAATGCGGCATCACTGCGATCTTTGCGATGTCGGCGCCGACTGATTCTGCATTGACGAATAGCTGCACGAGGCGATCCACCTCAGGGGTGCGATCGAAATCGTGATACGACACAATCAAGGTAACGCCATGTCTTTTAGCTGCCTGACTGACTTGCTGTATATGTGTCACATCATGCATTAATTCATAATCAACGGCGTCCACAAGCTGTGTGGAACAAAGCTCGGCAAGCAGAGAAACCTTCTCAGATTCTGAGAGTGATATCCTTTCGCCTCCCTCCTTTTCAGAACGAATGGTGAATAAAAATGGGATACCCTTTGCCTTTTCTACCATTCCCTTAAGGGTTTCTATCACTTGATCCTTGTCATGAAGGTGATGAAAAAAATCCGCCCGCCACTCGATCACATCAGGCTTCTTCTCTGTTAACACCTCGACCTCATGAAACAATTCTTCCTTTGTTTGTCCGATGAGCGGCGTACAAATCATTGGCTGACCGCCTGCCTGCACACTTTTTACCTTTTGCTGAAATGCATTCACATCCATACGCCCCTTTCACAGACCATTTGGAAGCACGACCATTTTGGTTTCGGTCATCTCCTCGATGGCGAAACGCGGACCTTCTCTTCCAAGGCCACTTCGTTTAATCCCGCCATAAGGCCAATGATCCAGTCTAAAATTCGATGTCCCATTGATGACAACCCCGCCAGCTTCAAGCTCTTTTGCTGCGTGTAATGCCACATCCAGCTGATTCGTAAAGATCCCTGCCTGCAAACCATATCGACTATCATTTGCTTCTTTAATTGCCTCCTCCAGCTCCTCATAAGGGAGAATGCTGACAACTGGGCCGAACACTTCCTCACAGACGACCTTTGCCTGTTTCGGAGGGTTTAGCAAAATAGCCGGTGTGATGCTCGCTCCATTTCTTTTCCCCCCGCATAAAAGCTGGGCACCCATGCTCTCTGCCTCTTGTATCCATGCCTCAACACGCTGTGCGGCCTGTACATCGACCATACAGCCGATATCACTCTCACTGGACAGCGGATCTCCAACAACAAGCTGCTCTACTTTTTGTTTTAATACATCAGTAAACGACGGCATCATTTCCTGGTGGACATAAATTCTTTGAACAGAAATACAGCTTTGACCGGAATTACTAAAGCCTGTTTTGGCACACATGGATGCGGCTTGTTCAATATCTGCATCGTGATGAACAATCGTCGCTCCATTCCCTCCGAGTTCGAGCAGTACCTTTTTTAATCCCGCAGAGGTTGTAATGTGTTCGCCTCCGGCAGCCCCGCCGGTAAAAGAGATGAGATTCGTTCTATCATCAGTGACTAACTGTTTCCCGGCGTCGACCCCGCCAATCACAAGCTGCAAACCAGCCTCAGGAAATCCTGCTTCGAGAAGGAGTTCGACAAACGCTGTGGCAACAGCTGATGTTTGCGGTGCAGGCTTCAAAATGATGACATTCCCTCCCGCAAAGGCCGGACCGACTTTGTGACAAATTAAGTTGAGCGGTGCATTAAAAGGGGTAATCGCCAGCACAACTCCGACTGGTACTTTAAATGTCATGGCCATTGCTCCCTGTCCGCGCGATGATACATTGCCAGGAATGGTCTCACCTATTAATCGATTCGCTTCTTCCGCCGATTGCGCCAGCGTCTCGATTGACCGCGAAACTTCATCTCTTGTATTTTTAAGCGGTTTGCCTAATTCTAGCGAAATCAATTTTGCAAAATGGTCTTTTTGTTCTTCAAGCAAGGTGGCTGCTTTTGTTAGAAGCCTTGAGCGGTCGATTGCCGATATTCCCGCTATTTGTTTTTTAGCATGCTGCGCACTAGAAAGTGCCTGTTCTATGTCTTCTGATGAGGCGAGATAGGATGTACCGATCCTTTCTCCTGAGTAAGGATTGATGATATCTGTTTTCACACGACCGGTATCCAGCCACTCGCCGTTTATATATGACAACGCTCTCAAACTACTCAAATTTTCTCTCCCTCCTTCAAGTGCCGCGTTCCATGTCCTGCATAACGAACCAATCTTTCTTCATTCGGACAAGGTCCTTTCACGAGGGCTCCCTTTGTCAGCTCCTCATATGCATGCGCCACGATTCCCATTCCTCTGGATAAGGAAAAAATGCCTTTTGCTGCTTCTGCTGGAATGTTTAATTCACATTGGATGGCAGCAGATACACCATCTATATTCATCGTGATTTTCTTCCCTTTCAGTTGTTCAAGCTCATGCCTAATCGCTTCGGCTAACCGTAAATATGTGCCGCTGATAAGACCTTGCTGGACATGTTTGTGACTCAGCTCATATAGACGTCTCACCCTCGGATCATCATCATGAAGCTGATGGCCGATTCCCGGGATTTTTTCCTTGCGATTTAACCATGTTTGACACACTTGCTTTGCCGCAGCCTGTATATCCTTTTGATCATCGTAGATCGCTTTGGCCTCGTATAACATACGCATGGCCTTCTCTCCGGCTCCGCCATGAATGTCACCTAATAGATTCACCCCTGTTGCTACAGAGGAATTAAACGAAATGCCGCAAGTCACCGCCATTCTAGCTGCTGCAATAGATGGTGCTCTTGGTCCATGGTCCGCACCTGCGACAAGAACACTTTCAAAAAGAGCTGCTTTTGAATCATCCAATAATTCACCAACAAGCAGTAAATAGAGCATTTGTGGATAAGACAATTCACCAATCAGTTCTTCAATCGGATACCCTCGAATTTCAATTGAATTTTTTTGAATATGACTAATCTCAGTCTCCCACCAAGCGCCTCCCTCTTTGTAAATTTCCAGTGCACTTCGATTTTTCATTGTGTGAATCATTCCTTTAGCTTCTTATTTGGAGGTGAACCACTCCTTTATTCCATCCAGTGGAATCTAATTTCACTTTTCGGAATGTGGTTTCATTGTAAGCGCATTCTTTTTATTCGTCAATTATTTTTTCTGAAAATACTGTCAATAGGAGCGAAATTAAGTGAATCGAACTAATTATGTTTGCTATTATTGTTCAAAAAAATCAATATTTAGTTAAATGGACTTAAGTATATCGTTCTACTAATTTAATGAATTTTTGGTTATTTTGTCAAACTCAATTCAACATAAAAAACCTCTCCATCTTCTGGAGAGGTTTCTTTTTTATTTCCACCAGTCATCAAACATGGAAGCGGGTACTTGGCGTTTATGCTCTGATTGAACATAACGCTTTTCAATCGCTTCGGCGGCTTGATCTGACACTGGTTTTCCTTCTAAGTAATCATCAATTTCATTGTACGTAATGCCGAGCTCTGTTTCATCCGTTTGCTGAGGTTTATCATCCAGCAGATCAGCTGTTGGTTTCTTTAAGTACAGGCGCTCCGGCGCTTCTAGCGCTTCGAGTAGCGCACGGCCTTGGCGTTTTGTCAAACCTGTAAGCGGAAGAACATCTGCACCGCCATCACCATACTTCGTGAAGAAGCCGGTTACTGCTTCAGCTGCATGATCTGTACCGATGACAAGCAATCCTTCCTCACCACCGACAGCATATTGCGCGATCATTCTCATGCGTGCTTTGACATTCCCTTTATTAAAGTCAGACAATGGGCCGCCCGTTTCCTTTTGATATTGATCACTGAATGCTGACACGGCAGGTGCAATATCATATTTCCACGACTTGTCTGGCTGAATAAATGATAGGGCGAGCTGTGCATCATCTTCATCCTGCTGCACACCATGCGGAAGGCGTACCGCAATAAAGACCGCATCCTCTTTTCCTTCTTGACGAAGCTCACTGACAGCAAGCTGTGCAAGACGGCCGGCAAGCGTTGAATCCTGCCCGCCGCTAATGCCGAGAACGAATCCTTTTGCCCCGGTTTTTTTCAAGTATTCCTTTAGAAATCCAACCCGTTTTTCGATCTCCTGCTTTGGGTCAATTGAGGGCTGCACATGCAACTCTTGGCTGATCTTTTTTTGCAAACTCATACACTTTTCCTCCTAAGCATCCTCTACATGAAGAGAACAGGTTTTACTCACAATTCATTGATTTAACAACGTTTTTTGAATCTCCATTATACCATGTTTTCATCAAGAACATTTTGTTAGACGTTCCCCTATTTCTTAGATGATCAAACATTCACAAGCGAAAAAGACCACGTCTTTATGGACTGGTCCTTTTCTTTTTTAATCAATTTCTACCCGTATGGATGTACAGCTTGATCCATTACACTTCCCAATATCAGCAGGGCATGCGGACACGGCCACAATGAGGTCCATTTCAGCCCGTAGGCGAATGTAGTCACCGGGCAGCGATTTTGGCTCCTCCACAGACAGCTTTCCTTTTTCATCAATGACTGTATTCATAAAGGCGTTAAAAGGATAGTACATATCCTCCTTTGGAATTCCAAAGGGCTCAAAGGCAGTCCGCAAATTGTCGTAGCATGTATGCATGACCTCTAAGTGCGTCCGGCCGTATAAAAGCTGATACATCTCTTGCCGGCAGGCGGGCATGTATAAATCATGGCATTCCACTGTATCTTCAATGATCGTAAACATCGGTTTATATAAATTAGAATAGAGCTTATCGCCTTTTTTCACTTTAGACGAGAACAAACTGTCCATCGTCGCACCTTGGTCAAATTTTTCATAAAAATCCTTTTCATGATAGGCCATCACATCTGCTACTTGCTGGCCTTCGACATCAACCACTCGCATACATTGGCCTTTTCCTAAACGTAAGCCGAGTCTACCCTTTGGTAAAATGACGTGTTCTCCGTTCATCACATGCACTCCTTTCCATGACAGTATGCCCAAAATGTCCCCTTGATCATGTATAAAAAAAAGACGCGGTCACAAGCTAATGTCATTGAAATAGAAAGGTGTTGCACTTGCATTGAAAGAAGAACAATCTTTATCTTGGTGGCAGCTTTCTCTCATCGGAGTCGGCTGTACAATTGGCACTGGGTTCTTCCTTGGTTCCAGCATCGCCATTACAAAATCCGGTTATTCCGTCTGCATCTCCTTTTTGCTTGCTGCGGCCGGAACGTATCTCGTCTTTAAACATTTAGCTGCGATGACAGCCGATAATCCTGATAAAGGGTCATTTTGTTCCTATGCTCGTAAAGCATACGGACGCTGGGCAGGGTTTAGCAATGGCTGGGTGTATTGGTTTGCAGAAATGCTGATTACAGGAAGTCAGTTAACCGCCATTTCTCTGTTTACCCGCCACTGGTTTCCTTCTGTTCCGCTTTGGGTGTTTTCTGCGATTTATTCCGCTCTTGCCCTGCTCGTGATTATCATTGGGCTTTCTTCTTTTCAAAAGACAGAAAATGTTCTTGCGGTACTGAAAACAGCGGCGATTTTTCTATTTATGATTCTTGCGGTGCTTGTATTATTCGGCATTTTGACAGAACATAAACCGACCCTTCATCTGCCTAACAAGGATCACGAATGGATGCCTCTTGGTCCGCTTGGTCTTTGGAATGGATTGATTTATGCGTTTTATGCATTTGGGGGAATTGAAGTCATGGGGCTGATGGCGGTTCATTTAAAGGACCCGAAGGATGCGGCAAAAGCTGGACGTGTCATGCTGATCATTCTAGCGGTCATCTATATCGTCTCGATCGGACTTGCTCTCTTGCTTGTCCCAGTGACAGCTTTTAATGAGAACAGCAGTCCATTTATTACTTCATTAGAGCCGTTTCATTTATCGATCTTTCTTCATATCTTTAATGGCATTTTCATTATTGCTGGTTTTTCGACATTGGTTGCCTCTCTCTATGCGGTCACAACGCTGCTCGGCACAATGTCAGAGCATCAGGATGCACCTGCTTGTTTTAAACAAAAAGATCCTTCGCATGTGAGATGGTCTTCGATTATCTTAACTGCTGCTGGCTTAATTGTCTCGATTTTGCTTGCACTCTTTTTGTCCAAACACATCTACGAGCATCTCACAACAGCAGCCGGTCTTACCTTGCTGTACACATGGATTTTTATTCTGTTCTCAAGTAAAAAGCTATCCAAGCCATCCACCCGCCAAACGTGCGAAATGATTCTTGCGCTGCTCTTAATTGGAGCCGCTGTATCAGGCACATTAACAGAGGCAAGCGGACGACCTGGCTTTTTTATCAGCCTTGGGATCATTGCAGTGATTGCCATCATGGTGCTATTTATGAGGAAAAAGTGGAAGCAGGATCAGACCGCATCATAATTTCATCATGTTTTTTAATGCAGTAAATGGACATTTGGCGGAGGCTGGTTTCTCCGCCTCTTCATCTGGGAGAAAGTATTGCTTCCATTCATGATTGGTCGGGTCCCCGTACCATTTTAATGATGGGTGAACACTGACCTCATCATATGCTTTGAGCCGCTTGCGAACGAGCTGGCTCATTTTTTGTCCAAACTTGGTCGATCCATTCAATTTCTCAAACACCCATCTAGGCTGAAATGCCATCAAGAGATAAGGGAAGTGGCGGCTTTTTCTGAGTTTGTGAGCAGGAGTGGAACACAAAATAAAATACGCTTCCCCATGGAAGCAATACTCCCACTCATGATGATGAGTATCTAGCGAAATCTCCTCAGGCCACGGTTCTTCATCTTTATGATGCAGCCGTTGAAGCAGCGACCAAAACTGCTGCTCAAACTCTTCAAGCGAGCTTTCCTTTAAATCCTGCGGTGTTTCAAAAAAACAGATAAATGAAGCATATTGACCGGTTTCTTTCGCACAGCCTTGATATTCTCTCAGCAGCTGGGCTAATTCATCCACCGCTTCCTCTTCCCTCGGGTCACCAACAAACCCATAGCGTAAATGATCGAGAAAAAATCCCTGTCTTCCGGGTACACAAGGGAATGTATCGGCTTCATCTCCTACCATCTCGCCAAATTGTGTGAAAGCATCCTGCTTCCATTCTTCTAGTGATCGTAGATTTTGATCAAGGCAACTTTTCGCATACAGCTGGGCCATTTCCTTACACCTCGTTTTAGTGTCTTCTCCATAGCCTATGAGGTGCAAATGGCTGTGGTGACTGTCCTTCCACGACTTCCTAGCGTATGACAAGATGGGTTTCCTATGATCAGACTAGTGAAAGTTAATAGAGAGCCTTTCGTCATACCTACGATGGATTCTCCATCAAAAAGACGGAATCCAGCACCCAATAAATAAGGGCTGCGCAGAAGCTAAACAAATAGACTTTATAGCTGATGAACACAACAAGCCCATAATCAATCCATAAAGCCAAAGCCGAACAAACTACCCATGCCGCAATAAAATAAATCAATAAGTCACGGCTTCGAAAACCTCTTAGGATGCCGGTGTAAAACAAGCTGAATCGGTGCAGCAAAAATGACATAAGCGAGCAAAATGAACAGACTGGTCATCTCCACATAACTAAAGCCCACTTCAGGCGGCATGAATAAAAACGTATAAACGAATGTTGCTGTGATGACTGATAAAATCAACATACACACATAGTTGAATACTGGCAAAAACAGTCGCATAGCAGAAGCTCCTTCAATCCATTTTCTATTCCATCATTATTCAAGAATGTGTTATGTCTGTCAATCCTTACAAAAAAACAGACTGAATGTGTCAGTCTGTTTTTCTACCCAATCAACGCCATAATCCCTTGATACCCAAAATAGGCACCGAAACCAAGTAAAGATAGACCTGCAAGAACAGATAAGCCATGTAACACACGTTCACTTAAATAACGCCTAAACGAACTAGCAAGCAGCGCCATACTGAAATCCCAGATCAGCATGCCGATAAAAATAGCCATACTGTACATGAGCATTTGGGAAGCTCCATACTTTTCGATCGTATTGGCTAAGATGCTGCCATAGATGCCAAGCCAAAACAAAATACTGAGCGGATTAGATAGAGAAATGAAAAATCCGGTCATGAACGATTTGCCAATTGATGTGTTTTCGCTGTCCTTTTTCGGACTCTCCTGTAAATTGATTTTACGCAGACTTTCAATGCCGGTATAGGTCAAAACGAAAAAGCCGAACAGCCACAAAAAGGTTTTGACAAGAGGTGCAGTCAAAAGCTGGGCGACACCAAAATAGATGAGAAGCATATAGACAATATCCGCAGCCATAGCCCCCACACCAAAAATCCACGCATGCCAAAATCCACTTTTAATCCCTCTGTCGATTTGGGCTGCATTGACTGGCCCAACAGGCGCTGAAAGTGACAACCCTAAAAAGATATAACCAAAAAACACCGCCACATAGACGTCCTCCTTTTGATGCTGACTTGTACATGTTATTCAAACTTTCTGCGTTTTAGTACAAGTCCTTTGTCATCATTTCAGGTGGAGGCTTAGCGGTCTGCTTTCAGTGCTGACTGCTGCGCGTGTACCGTTTCTTTTTTCTTAGAACGATTCATTTGAATCGCAGCTGCGAACAGAAGAACAGCTAAGAAGGCAAATACAAAGACGGCACTAGCCGCTCCTGCCCATTCCAGACTAAATCCAATCAAAAAAGACAAGCAGGCTCCGCCTAAGCTCGCAGCTGCAATAAAATAACTTGTCGCCTCATCGATGGCATTTTCAATCATTAAGGCAGACGCTGTCAGTGCGATTGGGAACATGCCAGCTGCGCAAAGGCCGATGAAAAAGATGAGAATCAGCTGCGCGGTCATGTGGGTTGTCAGAGCGAATATCACAAGCAGCAAAATCATCAGTGATGCACTTAGCTTTAAAAAACGCAGCGGATGCAGCTGATCAGCTTTTCTCGCGATCACGGTTCTGCCAATGACGATCGCTGTCCAGAAAGTAGAGACTGCGAAGAGTCCCCAATTTTCTCCCCCTTTTTCCAGCATGATTGACGGCAAAAAATTCGCAAAGTTCGTTTCAATCCCTGCGTAGAAAAAGGCAAAGCAAATCATGATCACCACAATCATTCGATTATTTCGATCAACAAGTAAAGACGGTTTCCGCGTCCCCCCTGTAGAAGGAGCATCCATCTGTCCATGAGGCAGTTTGTTCATAAAAACCAGCCAGAGCATAAGGAAAAATGTCAGCGCACCCACCTGAAATAAAAACACATACTGCCATGTCTGTTCTGTGACAGTCAGCAGAATCACTAGCGGAAATAACAGCGCACCTAGTCCAAAAAAGACCTCCATAATACTGATTCGCTTTGCACTATTAGCCATCGAAATGACATACGCACCGGCTGTTGTCTCAAGACTGCCAGCGCCGCTCCCAAGAAAAAAACCTGCCAGCACAAGCGTTGTCCAGCCCGGCACCAATAGCCCCAGCAGAAGTGAGCCGATCATCAGCAAAAGACCCATCGTCAGCACAGCGCCATAGCCTTTTTTTCTCACTAGAATGGGGGATAACAGAACACCAGTCAAAAAACCAATAAACTGAAAAAAAATTAAAGATGATAATTCCCCGGGGCCTTTATCGTAACTAGACAGCAAATAAGGTGTTAAGCTGCCAAAAAACACATGAATGGTCCCAATAAAAAAATAAAAGACACAGCCAAAATAAAATACCTTTTTCATCTTTTCACTTCCTCTAAAAAGGAGCGGAGTCATGATATCCTCCGCTCCACCTCTTTAATATGCCTGGGCAGAGACGACTGCCTCTTCCCTTTCAAAGCATGTATTGAGCGCAGCCTGAGCGCGATAACCATCTTCAAAATCAGCGACCTTCATATGAGATGGGTATGGATCAGTATTCACCCAATGCATCAACTGATCGCGGAATGTATCGGACCATCCGTAAAATTCATTTGGCGGATCTGTCAGCAAAGTTTGCGGCATTTGATGACGCTCCACACACAATCCATCACTGATCTCATATTCGTTTTTCATGTTCGTATGGTATTTGAATACCTTGTCATGACCAACGACTTCTACACTAAATCCACATTCCTCAGGCTGCGTGCTTTTGGATGTCACCAAATGAAAGAACACTTGATTCTCCATCTGCCCGAAAATTTCGGTATGATCATCCACCTGAACCTTTTTCTCTTCTTTTTCCTTTACATGTGTCAGCATCTTGGTGTTAAGTGATTCTTTCTTCATTTCACTGCCAAATAAGTACCACAGCATATCAATCAAATGAATGCCAAGATCCCCTAGTGCACCGCTCGTACGCAGACTTTCGCCGCTGTCTCTCCATGAAAAAGTCTTTCTTCTAAGGGCACTGTTTTTCTTAAAATGAGTTCTGACGGTTAAAATGCGGCCTAATTCACCGTTGGCAATCAAGTTTTTCAATATATTCACAAAGGATAAATAACGATAGTTAAAGCCCATACTGGCTTGAACTTGGAACTGTTTGGCTGTCTCCACCATTTCCTTCGCTTCCTTCAGCGACACAGCCATTGGTTTTTCACATAAAATCGGCTGTCCTGCTCTTAGCGACTGAAGGGCATGGTCCTTGTGACAAAAATTAGGGGATGCAATGATCAATCCATCAGATGCATCTGCCAGTGTCTCGATACTTGAATACACACGTCCGCCGTACTGTTTAATGAATCCCTGTGCGACCGACTCATGCAAATCATAGACACCGGATAATTCTGCACCTTTGATCGTTGATAATGCTCTTGCATGTGCTTTTGCAATATTCCCTGCTCCAACAATTCCAATTTTCTTCATGAATGTGCCTCCTCATGTTTATACATCACTGTTTTCAGTGTTTCATAGATTCCTTTTGCATACCCATGATGACAAATTTGGTGATGGTGCCGTTTGGCTTCGGCTGTCGCATTTTGGACAAGGAAACCGTGTGTGACGGATTGAAGCATCCGCAAATCGTTCCCGCTATCACCAAAGGCAAAGCCTTGATCTTTCGATAAATCATATTGGTTCAGCATAAAACGGACAATTTCATCCTTCCCTGTTCCGACTGGTAAAAAGTCGACATCATAGCAATCCGCAGGATCTCCTGCAAGCGGGTTGCATTTGTTGATGTTGACTGCCACGCCTCGCTCTTTAGCCAGTGTTTGGATAAATGATAGATGATGAAGATCTGTCCGTTCATCCTGCTCCTGATAATAGAAATTCTTCTTATACCCTGAACTGCCCAGCTGCGTTTGCGGTCTAAGGGAAATGCCCTTTTCTCGGATGGTTTCCAGGATGTCTTCGATTTTTTCATCTGAAAAGCCCTGTGCATCCAGCCGCTTCATCCACTCTGCATCTGGCTGTCCAAAATGAGCATCCGACGTATATACAATCTCAGTCCCTAAGTTCGACGCAATGAAATGCGGGAATTGATGAAACCCGCCTTTTTCCATTTTGCTCGTGACAGAATCGAGGCTGCTTCCCGTCACCCAGCCCAGCAAGAGCTGTCCCGCTTCACTCTTTTCTGCTACAAAGGCTTCCAGCCGCTTGACATCCTCTCTCTGCTCCTCTGTCATTCCATGAGAATAATACGTTTCATCAAAATCACAGAAGACGATCCACTGCGGATTCTTCGGCAGATTCAGCAGTTTTTTATTGAATGGAAGACTTGATAACATGATGAACCCCCTCGATGACCTTCTCCTGATCTTGCAGCGGCATTCCTGGATAAAGCGGCAAGTGAAGTAATTGCTGCGCTGCTTTTTCCGTGTGTGGAAGTGTCGTTTGTCTATATTTTTGAGAAACAAGATTTGTTTGATGCTGATGCGATAGAACCGGGTAATAGACATCCGTCTCTATGCCCATTTCCAGCAATTTCGCTGCCAGTTCATCTCGTTCTCCCTTCAGCACTCTAATCGGGAATAGATGCCATACATGATCATCTGTCAGCGTCGGGAGCTTCATATATCCTTCATTCTCAAGCGTTTGCAGCTGGTCAATGTATCGCTTGGCTAAGTAAAAACGTTTGAAATTTTGCAGTCCTAAATACTTCATTCGTTCGAGTCCAATCGCTGCCTGCAAATTATCAATTTTCGAATTAAAGCCGTAGTCACTGCGTTTGACATTTTTCTTTCCAGCTGCAAAGCCGTGATAGCTGATCTCCATGCATTTTTCCGCTAAGGCCTCATCATTTGTAGCTATGGCTCCTGCCTTTCCGCAGACCCCAAGGTTTTTGTATGGATTAAAGCTGAGAACAAGTCCATCTCCATAAGCGCCAAGGCCGCTGCTGCCAATCGCCTGGCAGCCGTCTTCAATGATTTTCAGCCCATGCTGTTTCGCAATCGCCGAAATCTCCTTCATATCCGCTTGCTTTCCATATAAATGAACCGGTAGAATGCATACCGTTTTATCTGTGATATGCTTCTCTATTTCACTCGGTGAGAGGCAGTAGGTTTCAGGATCAATATCGGTATATACCGGAACAGCCCCAATGGCAAGCACTGCATTTTCTGTTGCAGCAAAGCTATTGGCCGGCAAAATCACCTCGTCTCCTGGATAGACGCCTGCTGATATGAGACTGATCATCAATGCATCTGTTCCACTTGACGTGGCAATGACATATTTTTTCCCTAAGTACTCAGCAATCGCCTTTTCAAATGTCGGAATATATGGCCCTGAAGTAAAACGGCCAGAGCTCAATACTTCCTTCAGCACCAGCATAATATCATCGATTTCATCTTCTGAAATCAGTTTGTCAACTGGCAGAAACGGTATCTTTTTTTCCTTATTTTGTTTATAATGGAAGAGAATTTTTTCCAAACCTGTGCGCTCTATATCTTGCTCAAGGAACGTCACCAGCTTTTCATTTGCTAGATGCTTTTCAACTGAATCAGCCTTTACTTGAACACCTTGATTGATCATATCTAGCAAAGGAAGATAATCCTTGCTTTTACCTGATATCTTCGTCAATATTTGCATTCCATTCCCTCCAATTAATCAATTCCTTTTGTTAATATTTAACTTGTTTCACATTGTAAATGATGTTATCGATTTCAGAACAATAACTTTGTGTAAAGGATTTGTTAATATGTGTACAATTTATGAAATTGCTAAACGCTGCGGGGTTTCAACCACCACCGTTTCTAGAGTGCTAAACCATCACCCATATGTGTCAGAAGAAAAGCGGCAGCTCATTTTACAGGTGATGAAAGAAATGGAATATACACCGAGTTCAGCAGCCCGCACACTAAGGTCACATCAGACAAAAACCATTGCTGTGTCTGTTCCAGCTGTGGACCATCCTTTTTTTGCACAATTGATTAAAGGCATTTCAAAGGAAGCACTGGATCAAGGATATAAAGCCATCGTGCTCCAGACGTTTTATCAAGAAGCATTAGAGCTTGAAGGGCTTCAATTATTAAAAAGAAAAGAAGTAGATGGGTTTATATTGGGTGCGTTAGAAAATACGTGGGAGGAAATTGAGCCATTTTTAACGAACGGCCCCATTGTCATGGCAAATGAATATCACCAAACAGCAAACATCCCGATTATTGGATACGATGAACGGGAAGCCGCCTATAAAGCGGTGGACTATTTGATTCGGTCGGGGCGAAAATCGATTGGGTTTTGCTTTGATACAGAAAGCAGTGAAGCGCAGAAACAAAGGAAACAGGGATATCTTGATGCACTCTCAGCTCACGGTTTGCCGCTGCAGGATGATTGGCTGTTTGGAGAGGCTTTTACCATTGAAGACGGCTTTCGCTTAATGGAGGTCATCCATCATATGAAGGAAGCGCCTGATGCCATTTTCACCGGCAATGATCAAGTCGCAGCAGGACTCATTAAACAGGCTATTTCATACGGCTATCAAATCCCCGGGGATCTAGCGGTCATCGGCTATGACAACCAAGACATTTGTGAGGTGACAGCTCCAACGATCACCACAATTGACATACCGATCGTAGAGCTTGGCCAGCGGTCTGTACAGCAAATGATCGCACTCCTGCAAGATCAAAAACCATTACAGCGCGAACATATCCAGCTGCCTACCCGGCTCGTGACAAGAGAATCTACATAAAGAAAAAGACTGAGAGAGATCTCAGTCCTTCAGATTGTTGACAAAGGGCTAAAATGATCTTTATTTTAGCCCTTTGTCTTCTTTTCAGCGTGATAGAAAACCTTTGCAGTCTAGGAAGGACGAGCACCTGAGCGGAGCGAATTGAAACATTCGTGAGCACTGGAGCGCAGACCTGACAAAGAATGCGAGGGTTTGTCTACACGCTGAGACTGAGAGAGATCTCAGTCTTTTTTATACCTATCTATCAACCTATACAAATTGAGCGAGAATGAATGTCCATATACATACAATACCGAGCAAGATGAAGCTGTACTTCACGGTCTTTTTGAAGAGCTCAGATTCTTTCCCTGTTTCTCCAACAGCTGCTGTAGCGATAGCGATTGATTGTGGAGAAATTAATTTCGCCATCACACCACCGGTCGTATTCGCCCCAATTAACAAACCTGCCTGTGAACCGATTTGAGAAGCAGTGACCGCTTGAAGGTTACCGAATAAGGCGTTGTTACTCACGACAGACCCCGTAATAAACACGCCGATCCAGCCAAGCACCGGGCTGACAAGCGGGAACAAATCGCCCGTTTTGGCAAGAGCAAGTCCAATCGCTGAACTTAGTCCAGCAAAGTTCGCAAGGTTGGCAAAGCCCATAACAAAACAAATAGTAAGAACAGGAACCCAAAGCTCTTTCACCGCTGCTTTTAAGCAGACAGCGCCTTCTGTTAATGTAATATGTCTGCTAAACAGCCCTGTCAGCATCACCGCAATCAGAATGGCAGTACCCGTGGCACTGATGACATCAATTTTAAAGATCGCATCAATAGGTGTTTCCGTTTGTGCAATTGGTGGTAATTTCACAATTTGCTGATGTAAAAATGGCATTTTCACTAAAATGGTCGTCCAGTTAAGCGGTCCTCCTACAGCAAACAATGCTTTAAATGCCGGCAGACTCCATACCGTAATAACAGCAGTTAAAATATAGAACGGAGACCATGCTTTCAGTATTTCAACGCCGCGATACGTTTGTTTCTGTTCAATATCTGGCGCTCCTTCTTCACGATAAATGTGTTTTGGCTGCCATTTCCGAAGAAATAAAGCCAAAACTCCCATACTTGCTAAGGCAGAAATAATATTGGCAAGCTCAGGACCCATCGTCACCATTGTGACAGCTTGCAAAATGGCATAGGTACCACTCACAACAAGTAAGGCTGGCAGAGTTTCTTTGATTCCTTTCAATCCATCTACAATCAGAATAAGGAGAAACGGAATACAGAATGAAATAAACGGGATCGTATATACAAGGGTTTGAGATAACGCAAGCGGCGTCATATTGCCCATTTGCGCCCCTGTAATCACTGGAATGCCTACAGCACCAAATGCACCAGACGCAGCATTGGCAATTAAGCAGAGCATCGCAGCTTTCAGCGGTTTAAACCCAAGCTCTGTTAAGAGAGCGGCACTGATCGCAATCGGTACACCAAACCCAGCAGCGCCCTCTAAAAATGCGTTAAAACTAAAACCAATTAATAAGAGCTGAAGACGTTGATCTTGAGAGATTCCTGCAATACTAGATCGAATGACATCGAACTTACCAGATTTCACGGCAATTTTATAGAGCCATACCGCCATGATGACGATATATCCAATCGGCCACAGCCCATTAGATATACCGAGCAGCACAGCAGATAATGCTTTTTCAACTGGCATATGAAAGAAGAAAACAGCTGTTACAAAACTGACGATTAAGGTAAAACAAGCGGCTAAAACACCTTTTAGCTTAAAAACGGTTAATGCAAGAAGGAAAAACAAGATTGGGAGCATTGCCACCAATGCACTGACGAATTCATTACCAAACGGATCATATATTTGCTGCCACATAGTGATTCATCCTTTTCTGCTCAGATAGGTTGCTTTTGATTGATTAAAAATGAGGAGCCAAAATCTCTTTTAACACATTTACACTGTGTGCAAATTTTTCTTTCTCCGTATCATCCAGAGCAAGCTCCATCACTTCTGTTGCACCATTTCGATTCACAAGGGCTGGTACACCAATGTAGACATCTTCTGCTCCGTACTCTCCATCTAAGTAAGTGCTGACAGTTAAAATGCTGTTTTCATTGTGCAGGATCGCTCTTGTAATGCGGGCTAAACTCATTGCTACGCCGTAATAAGTGGCGCCTTTTTTCTCAATGATTTGGTAAGCGGCATGACGAACATTTTCCATGATTTCATCTAAGTCTTCTTGTTTGTATTGCTCATTTCTCTTCATTAATTCTGTAATTGGTACACTTCCGATATTCGCATGACTCCAAACAGCAAGCTCTGTATCTCCATGCTCGCCTATGATGTAAGCATGCACGTTGTGTGCCGCTGCTTCAAAATACTCACTAAGCATGTATCTAAATCTTGCCGTATCAAGCGTCGTACCACTGCCAATCACTCGTTCTTTTGGAAGACCACTGAATTTCCAAGTCGCATATGTCAAAATATCCACTGGGTTTGTGGCAACTAAGAAAATACCATCAAATCCACTTTTCATTACGTTTTCTACAATGCCTTTAAATATATTTAAATTTTTCTCAACAAGGTCAAGTCTTGTTTCACCTGGCTTTTGGTTTGCACCAGCACAGATACAGACGATATCTGCATCCTTACAATCCTCATAATCTCCATACCATGTATTCACAGGATGCGGGGCAAATGCTTTTCCATGGTTTAAATCCATCACGTCACCCATTGCTTTGTCTTGATTCAAATCGATGACAACCAATTCATCTGTGATTGCTTGATTTATTAATGTAAAGGCATAACTGCTGCCGACGAAACCTGCTCCAATAAGGGCTACTTTGTTTACTTTTTCGTTTGTCATTTATCTCATCCTCCTGAGTAAAACTAGGCTGCTTTTCTTATGTGAAGTATTTCACATTCTTATTGTGCAACACTTCACAAACTTTTGCAAGGGGACTGCTCAAAAAAAATATGTAGCGAATTTGTGAACACATTTATTGTGCTTTCAAAGCGCTGGCTCCATACATATTTCCACAAGAAAAAAGCTGCCAAACGCTCGTCGGCAGCTTCCTACATATTTAATAAGGTCCCCAGTTGATCATGACCCCGATACAAATAAATACAAGACCGATGACAAACCAAATAAGGGCAAGCGGCACCATAAAACGCAGCCACTTTACATAAGGTATACCACTTGCAGCAAGCACAGCCATCAATACACCAGAAGTCGGATTGATACAGTTGACTACCCCTTCGCCAAGCATCACTGCTTCTACAGCTACCTGTCTTGTGATACCCATTAAATCAGCGAGCGGCGCAAGAATCGGGATAAAGACAACAGCTTCTCCTGATCCTGATGAAATCAAAAAGTGAAGAAGCGCACTCGCAATATACATCCCGATCGCACCAGCGATTGGACTAAAGCCTGTCAGCATACTCGCCAAGCCATTAACCACTGTATCAAGCAGCTTCCCGTTTTCTAAAATGACCGAAATACAGCGTGCCATCCCAACAATAAGTGCGCCGTATACAAGGCTTTGGCACCCGATAATAAACGTTTTCGCAATATCATTCGCCGCTAAACCGCCGAGCAGTCCAGCAGCGATAGCCATAAAAATGAACACACCCGCCATTTCCTTATCGGTCCAGCCAAGCTGAAGTGCGCCATATAAGAAACCTCCAAGTGACAATCCGCACACTGCTAAAATCAGCTTATGTCTGCCAGTAAATGCAGGCTTGTCCACAGATTCCGCATCGGCTCCGCCAAGCCCCTTAGCAGGAAACCATTGATCGCCAAGAATGCTTCCCTTTTCTTTATTCTTCAGACGTCTTGTATATAAATAGATGTACACAATACTAGAAATAAGAAAACAAAGATAAATAATGACACGCAGGCCAATGCCGGAAAAGATCGGCAGCTCTGCAATCGTTTGTGATAAACCTAATGGAGATGGAGATAAAATCGTTGCGTTAAATCCTGCATAACAGCCGATGTATATGACAGCAGCTCCTGCCACAGCATCCCATTTCAAGGATCGTGCTACAATGATGCCGATTGGAATAAACCCAATGACAGAGTTCACGACAATTCCGGTCGTTCCAAGGACTGAAAATAATCCCCCAACAATACAAATAAACAATAATTGCTTCGTTTGAAACCGGCTGATGACATGGTGAATCATCCCGTTAATAGCACCTGTCTTCTCCAGAATGGCAATGGTTCCGCCCGTAAATAGAATCAGAAAAATAATAGAAGAGGACCCTACCATTCCTTCTTGTATCGCTGTAAAAAAGCCAACTGGACTTACTGGTGATTGATCAATACGGTGATAGCTGCCAGGAACGGCTGTTGTGATCTCCCCAGATGTCTTTCGGTCAAACTCACCCGCTGGTACAAAATACGTTGCTATTGTACAAATCAGTGCAATCATAAATAAGAGAACATACGCATCTGGCATTTGAAGTTTTCGTTTTTGTTTCTCTGGTGCTGATACTGTCGCTGTTTTCATGTGTCAAAACCCCTTTGTCCCGATCGGAATTTCACTTAATTTTCAGAATAATCAAATGATGTGTTATATTATAAACACTGTTGATATTTAAGATCAATATTATTTCACTAAAATAATGTTTTGGCAGATTATCTGTCAGCAAGGAGGCTTCTCATGACAACTTTGACAAACGAAATGAAACAAACCGTGACAGACATCTTTGAACACTTGCATGCCCACCCAGAAATCAGCTGGGAAGAAACAGAAACGACCGCTTATATTGAAGATATATTGAAAAAATTGGGCTGCAAAACTCAAACATTTGACGACTGTACAGGGGTGATCGGTGAAATTGGAGAAGGCGCACCAGTGGTCGCTGTGAGAGCTGATATTGATGCACTTTGGCAGGAAGTAGATGGTGAGTTTCAAGCCAATCATTCATGTGGCCACGATGCACACATGACAATGGCTCTTGGCACCTTCATGGCATTAAAGGAAAAAGAACGACCGAACGGCACGATCCGTTTCATCTTTCAGCCTGCTGAGGAAAGAGGCGGCGGTGCGCTGAAAATGATTGAAAAAGGTGTGCTCGCAGATGTCGATTACTTATATGGCGTACATGTGCGCCCAATTCAAGAAACATTAAACGGACGCTGCGCTCCTGCTATTTTGCACGGATCAAGTAATCATTACGTCGGCACCATTATTGGCGAGGAAGCGCACGGCGCACGCCCACATCTTGGCGTCAACGTAATAGAAGTGGCTTCAACTCTAGTGCAGAGACTCGCGCATATCCATGTCGATCCAAGAGTCGCGCATTCTGTCAAAATGACCAATTTACATGCTGGCGGGGGCAGCTCAAACATCATCCCAGGGAAAGCTTCTTTTACATTAGATGTAAGGGCGCAAACAAACGAAGTAATGGATGAGCTAGAAAAAGAAATTGAAAGAGCGGTTCATTCTGTAGCGGATGCCTTTGGCGCTTCCATTACACTTTCAACAGACCATCGTCTGCCTGCCGCCACCTTAAATGAGGAAGCTGTCCAGATCATGTCTCATGCAATTGAACAGGTTTTAGGTAAAGAGCAGCTTGATCCCCCGATTGTCACAACAGGTGGAGAGGACTTTCACTTTTATGCAGCAAAGCTTCCGCATATCAAATCCACGATGCTCGGTTTAGGCTGTGATTTAAAGCCTGGTCTTCATCATCCGTATATGACCTTCGACCGCTCTGCAATCTTTACCGGCATTGAGATTTTGACCGAAGCTGTCTATCAAACACTCCAGCAGCATTCATCATAAATGAAAAAGCCACCCGCCTTCTCATCAAGCGGGTGGTCTGCTTTATATTATGCATTCAGATCTGCCATGGCTGGAACGTTGATTTCTTTTACGCAAGATACCCTTGATAAATGAATCACACATCTCGCAAGCTCCACAATATCCTGGACAGGGATTCTCGTTTCATCATATAGAGTGATGGCCTTTTCGGCTCCATCCTCATACGGAACCTCCGCCGCCAGCTCTCCTGGATTGATACAGGTGACGGATATTTTATCTTTCCTCACATGCTCTCTCAGTGCATTCACAATTCCGCGCAGGCCAAATTTAGATGCAACAAACGAGACTTGCGGCAGGTTTGTATGGTCGAGTCCAGCCGTTGAGCCAATCACGATGATTTTCCCATTCTCTGATTTCCTTACGTGCGGAAGCAGTGCCTGGATGTATGTAATGGTTGAGGTGACATTCACATTGATTAAATGTGCAATATCCTCTGGCTGATCGTGATCAAAGGAATAATCGCCTTCAAAGCCTCGTTTTTCCCATAAACCGACGTTATAGATGAGTACATCAATCGTCTGGTTCTCAAGGGCTTCAAGCATATAAGGGATATGCGTTCGGCTTGATAAGTCGATTTTCAGCCAAATTCTATGTACACCGTCATCTATGCTCAAACTGCTTGGTTCACTACGCGACACAATCCAAACTGTATCTCCACTTGAAGGGAGACCCTTTACAAAAGCATCTCCTAATCCTTGACTTGCACCGAATATGATATAGTTTTTACTCATAGCTCCTCCTTCTATGGCACACATACTGTAAGCGTTTTATACCTATATCATACAGATTCAAAGAGACCGGCGCCCCTTTTATGCTCGTCTTCACTTATTGATTGGCGCGGCTACTGGATTTCCTTTAATTCGACTGGTAATGCACGTGCCTCTATAAAGCATTTGATCATTTCTGTAAAAAGTTCTTTCTTCTCAAAAGTAAATGTATGTCCAATACCGGGAACGATGAAGCCTGTTGCCTTCGGATGTGAATTCGTTATTTTTTTTGCTGACCGTTTCATAATGCCTTTTTCTTTTTCTCCCACTGTGACAAGAATGCGTGCCTTCGCTTGTTGAAACGTGTCAGGGAGCTTGTAATGAAGGTTTTCTTGAAACATCGTAAGAAGGGTTTTCTTTTGCAGATGTTTCGATTCCGCCGCATAATGATGCAGTACATGTTGCGAGAGCCCCATCTTTTCAGCTTGGAGCTGGATAAACCAATCTTTCTTTAATAATGGATACGTCAGTGGCAAGAGGGGTCTCACCATGAAATGGAGCCATGGCAAAGGCATCACAAGGGCACTATTGATGACGGCTATGTCTACGATATCTGGCTCTCTTGATAACACATCAACTGCAATCTGCGCACCTAAAGAAAATCCAATCAGAATCACTTGACGCCCATTCGCATTTTCCTTGATCCATGAGATGACTTCACGGGTGCTTTCATTCATTGAAAATATCTGTTCTTTTGCTCTTGTCCCGTGTCCAATGAGATCAGGAGCAAAGCATTCATACGTGTCCTTCAATATTTCAACCTGCTCCTGCCACATCCAGCTGCTTACTCCTCCACCATGCAGAAAAATCATGATTGACTTATCCATCGTCCGACAACTCCATCCTTCTATATAAGAAAAAAGCAGCCGCTTTTTGAGCAGACTGCTTTTTCAACATGCTCCCTTCTATTATAAGGGAACCACTATATCATTGACTATTTTTTCAAATCTTCAATGGAGTTTACGTTCTTCATATATTTCGGAACAACTAGCCCCATTCGAAGACCTTTCATACTTGTACCAAGGTCATCATATTTCCCTTTAAACTTCGCTGCATACGTTTTATGCGTATTTGGCAGCCAAGCGGATAATGATGCATCCGCACTTCCGGTTGCAATTGCTGTCCACATTGGACCTGCTTCAACCTGAGTCAAAGTCACCGTAAACCCGAGTTCACGCAATACTTCTGCCGCAACATTGGTACTTGCAATCTCACTATCCCATGCAACATAGGCCAGATTGACTTTTCCACCATTCGACTTTTTCACGCCTTTTGTCCATTTCGCTACTTGGTCTTTATGTTTTTTCACATATTTTAAGGCGGCATCCTTTGGTTTCACACCATCTTGGATATCAATCATGACTTCGCCCATGTCATCTTGAGACCATTTAAACTGACTAAGCATTTTGGCTGCTTCCGGCTGATCCTTTGCAAAGCCTTTACGTGAAATCGTATGAATTTCTTCCGCTTCACCGTAAGATTTTTTTGGATCATCTAAATATTTTAAATCATAGCGGGAAAACATCCAGTGTGGATTCCATCCAGTGATGATGATTGGCTTTTTACGGTCGTAAGATTTTTTAAGCGTTGCCGTCATGGCTGCACTTGATGCAGACACAACCGTCCAATCCTCTAAGCCGTAATCCTTTTTCGCTTGATCTGTCAGTGCCATAATCCCTGAACCAGGATCGATTCCGATAATGGTTTTATTCACCTGCTGTGCGGCACTCGCATTTGAATCTGTCTGCGCACCGCAAGCGGCTAGTAAAAAGACAAGCAGGGCGGTCATCCCAATGTAGAGAGACTTTTTCCACATTAAGCATTCCCCCTGGATTTTTTCGTTTTAATGTTTTGTGTAATACGGTCAAGTGTAATCGCCACAATCACAATGGCAATACCTGCTTCAAAACCAATACCTGTTTTCAGCTGCGTTACCGCACTATATACTTCTGAACCAAGTCCTGGTGCACCTACCATTGCCGCAATGACGACCATTGATAGAGCCAGCATGATACTTTGGTTAATACCAGCTAAGATGGTTTTTGTTGCAAGTGGAAGCTGAACTTTGAATAAACGCTGGAATGTCGTTGAACCAAATGCTTCGGTAGCTTCAATTAAATCAGCTGGTACTTGTTTAATACCGAGAATGGTCATACGAATCGTTGGCGGCATGGAGAAAATAACCGATGCCACAACCCCAGGAACAACCCCAATATTAAAGAAGAAGATCGCTGGTAATAGATAAACGAATGCAGGCATTGTCTGCATTAAATCTAAAATAGGTGTCACAATTTTACGCACAGTTTCCTTCTGTGATGCCCAAATACCGATCGGAACCCCGATCACAATGGAAATGACCACAGCGGTCAAAACGAGTGCAAGTGTTTGAAGCATTGGATGCCAGTAGCCTAAATAGTCGATCAGTAAAAATCCAATAAGTGTGAAAAGAGCAACTCCTCTTGTACTAATCCACCAGGCAATGCCGGCAAAGATAAGGGTTAAAATAATGGATGGAATGACGCCAAGTGCTGCCACAATCCCATTTACTGTTCCTGCTAATCCATTTGTGATGCCATCAAAGAAACCACCAAACGTTAATGTTAACCAGTCAACAAATTGATCGATATATTCCGCAAACGGAATTCTAGGTAAATCACTCATACTAAACATCTTATTCTACCTCCTGTGCAGAAGGCTCTTGTGCTTTAATTTCCTCTAGCTTGTTAGAAGACATGTTGATATACTCATCATTTCCTGATAATGCACCAATCAATGCACCTCTGACCACAATGCCCTTCATTCTGTTTTTCTCATCGACAACGGCAATCGGAATATTCGCATCAGACACCGCATCAAAGATCTCTGTCAAATACGTAGATTCCAACACTGTCGTAAATTCTTTATCGAGAACCGTTTCAAGTGACGCTCCCGTTTCTGCTGCCTTTTTCGCTGCTTGGGCAGAAATGACACCTAATAAATGCTTTTTCTTATCTACTGCATAGATAGACGAAATCCCAAGGTTTTTCATGAGCGTAAGCGCAACACGTGCCCCTTTATCGATCTGAACTGTTTCTGCACGTTTCATAATATGACCAGCGGTTAATACTTTAGAAAGGTCAACATCTTCAACGAAGCGTTCAACATATTCATTCGATGGGTTCATCAGAATTTCTTCTGGTGTTCCGATTTGAACGATATTTCCATCCTTCATGAGGACAATGCGGTCACCAATACGAAGCGCCTCATCTAAATCATGGGTAATGAAAATGATCGTTTTTCCTACAGATGTATGAAGCTCAAGCAATTCATCCTGCATATCTTTACGAATTAATGGATCTAGTGCGCTGAATGCTTCATCCATTAATAAAATGTCAGGGTCATTTGCTAACGCACGTGCCAATCCAACACGCTGCTGCATACCACCACTTAATTGATTTGGATATTGCTCTTCAAAGCCTTCAAGTCCAACAAGCTTTAAAGATTCAAGCGCTTTTGGTCTGCGCTCTTCTTTATCGACACCTTGCAATTCAAGACCATACTCAGTGTTCTCAAGAATTGTACGGTGCGGGAACAATGCGAAGTTTTGGAAAACCATGCTGATCTTTTTCCGTCTGACTTCACGCAATTGATCCTTTGACATATTTGTTATCATATCCCCATCAATATATATTTCACCGGAGGTTGGTTCGATTAACCTGTTTAGCATCCGCACAAGTGTGGACTTTCCGCTCCCTGATAGCCCCATGATGACAAATATCTCGCCGTCATACACATCAAAATTTGCTCGATTGACACCAACTGTTGCGCCGGTCTCTTTTAGGATCTCTCTTTTTGTTTTCCCTTTTTCAAGCATTTGAGATGCTTTTTTAGCATTTTTACCGAAAATTTTAGATACATTATTTATCTTGATTTTGATATTTCTCTCTTCAGAATTCATATTTTCCCTCCAAATTAGCATCTTTATAACCGTAACATAAGCGTTATGATGCGAACAATCTTTAGAATTCGCTTATTTCCCCACAATATGTATGAATTCCATATAGAGGTCTGGTCATTAGAGTTTATACGCCGTATTACTCGTAAATCCTATAGAATGCTTCATAAACTACATATTTTACGGGGTATTTCCTCTCATCAGACAATATTTTACTGGAAATTCCTAATTGTGCTAAAAAATAAGTCGAATCCTCGTCATAGCGGTTTTTTGAATCATGGGCGAACCATTCCCCTTAACAGGATTTACCCGAAAATGGTCACATAAAAACCTTTTTCCTCAAATTTTATTTAAATTCATAAAAAAACTGCCTGCAACTTTAGTTACAGACAGCTTGTTTTTTTAGGACTCTAGGGCAGCCCGCTTAATATTATCTTGAAGCTCAAGCATACGTTTTGTTCCATCTTCGCGTAATCGCTTGTTCTCTTCTTCGATCTGTTTCGTCTCTTTCATCCCTTGTACAATTGTATTAAAGGAAGATTCGATCGTTTCAATGTCGATGCTTGGACGGCCAGATAATTTGGCAATCTCCACACTTTGACTTGAAATGTTTTCAGCATTTCGTTTCAGCATTTCATTTGTTCTTCTATCCAGCTCACTCATAGAATCAGCCACAAGCTTTTGTCTCTTCGCTGTAACAGCTTGAATGATCCCATTTTTGAAAATTGGAATCGTGATGATGAAGGCAGAGTTGATTTTACCGATTAATTTCGTATTCCCACGCTGAAGCAAACGGATTTGCGGTGCTGTTTGAAGCGCCACCATTCGTGCCATATCAAGGTCATACACACGCTCTTCAAGCGCTTGAATGCCATTACGAAGCGTATCAAGCTCCATTTGTGCCAGCTGGTTTCCACTAGCTGCTTTTTCTTCATATGAAGGAACCAATTGTTTTAATTCTTCGATTTTCATTTGACCGGCTACGACATACTTTTCCAGCTCCAAATAGTATTGAATGTTATGCTCATACATTTCTTCAAGCGTCACAGTCGATTTGGTCATTTCATCTTTATATTTACTAATTTCCACATTAATTTTTTCAATTTCTGCACCGAGCGTTTGATATTTACTAAAAATCTTTTCGATCATGCTGCCGCCGCGCTTAAAGATTTTTGACAACAAACCACCCTTCGGTTCGTCAAAATCATTTTTATCAAAACGATCCATAATCTTACCAAGCTGCGTCAGCATTGTTCCTGAGTCAGTGACACTTGTTGAACGCATCATTGAAAGGATACGATCAGAGAACTTAGAGATTTCAACGGCCGGCTGTTTTCCGTATTCAAGCAATTCCAGCTGATTTTTCGCATCGATCTGTCTCGCAATATTTTGCACTTCTGGTTCATTTCGAAGCTGAACGCGAATATCGTCTGCTTTCTCAATTGTGATTTCCTCTTTATCAATTGAAATGATGTCATTTCCGTTTGTATTTGTCATAAGCTTTGATCTCCTTATCGGTTTTTAATGGATTGAAATAACTTTCTAACGATGGACGGCTCTTTAAACTCCTGGTTCATGACCATCTCATCAAGCCAATGGGTATCAAATAATTGGTCATCGATATACCGTTCGATACACTGATATCCCGCTGGATGATATACGAAGAGATCCACACCCATTTCATTTAGGAAAATCAGGGCGGCCGCATCAGAACGAGTCAGCTCCTCATTATATTCCGTATGGTATAAAATCACTTTCGGTACGGTTTGTGCGTAATCAAAGGTTTGAATCAGTTCAATGAGATCCTGGCTTAAATGCAGAACCTGCTTGAATAAATAAATACGGACATCTAATTCGGTCTCATTGCCTTCTTTTAATAGCTTCGGATGCTGACAGATTCGAGATATCGCCTCTGCTATCGCACGCTGCGTGCCCTCATATAGATGAGAAAACTGCCACACATTGCTTTTCATTAATAAGTCAGGATCAATCTCTCCATTAGAAGAAAGTGCATGCTGATAATGAAATTGATAATTCGATGTCACTTCTTTCGTAAAAGGAAAATGGCGAATGGTCTTCGTCTCTTTCCCCTCCATTAACGTGTGAATGCGATCCCAGTATTCACGTTTGTCTCGTGTGACACCCATCATTTTCGCAAAAAGATTCGGAATCTGTATCGTGTCCCGGTCTGCTTTGAAATTCGGGCGGATAAAGGATCGTTCCTTTGCAATTAAAAACAGCTCATCATACGTGGTCTTCAGCGTAATAGAATGAGGAGTATGATCTCTGAATTGCCACGGCTTATACAGCATTGAATCTTCCGTGTGAAGCACCTCTTCAAGCTCTCTTGTCGAGCGGTACGCCACCGTTGATTTCCTCTCAGGCTTTTCAGTAGGGAACGGCTCAAGCTTTGAAGTCCCCGGGTACTGATCAATAAAAGTCAGCTTTTCTTCTGGATCTAATTCGCGGAACGAATCCTTGCCTTCTGGATGAAATAGGACAACATCACAGCCAACCAGCATGACGTAGTAAAGAAAATAAAGCTGACTTTTATTCGCCTCTCCATACCAAATGACAGCCGGCATTTTTTCTTCGATATTGACTTCCTTCAGCCATGGACCTAGATGATTATTTGAAAACTTCACGACATCCAGCAGGACCCGGCGGAAATCAGGATGCTGAAATCCACCCTCGTGCAGCTGCTTGAAATGCTCAAATACCTTGATCAATGAAAGACGGATATGCCGGTTCATCACAGGGTTTGGATGGCGTACAATCAGCTGTTCACCATCCAAAAAAGCCACAAAGCGATTCACGGACAATCCCTTTTCTTCTTGGTTAATCAAATGAATACGCTGCAGCGCTTGAAAATGCTCCGGCTCAATATGACGATTGAGTGTTTCACTTAAAATATGCATGCCGTCTGTTTCGTATAATTCATGTAAATAAATAAAATAATCGGTTGCATCATGCGGAGTTCCAAGGACCCGGGCGGCGAGACGCGGCAAGGACAACGTATGCTCGTCCTTTATATAACCGTCTCTTTCAGGGAGCGGCTTTTTCAGCACATTTTTCCAGGCTTCCTGCTCCGCCCGTGTATGGGTGACATTGATTTCTTTATAACTCACGCCGCTCCTTCCTTTCTCCTATATTTTCTCGAAAGCTACTACTATCATATCATTCAGCCTTCTACTTCTGCTATCGAATCGAAGGCTTTTTTGCGTTCATCATCTGCTCGATGACACAAGCGGTGATTTCATCCGCTGCGGCCATGCCAGATGCTGCTGTCGGCTCAAGTTCTGGGGCAAAGCCGAGAACTTCTCCATGTCTTGGGGCAAAACCCATATCTGATTGACGAATGAGCCCTGCATCTAACAGAGAATCACCCGCACCATAGACGTATTCAAGCTGCAGCCTGTCCTTTAGAAAAGCAACAGCATCCCACTTATTAAGCGGCTGTGGAATAAAATAAAGCTTCCGTCCCTGAAGAGAAACCTGCCAGCCTCTCTCCTCACCCCACACCTTCAATTCAGCAAGCGGGATGTGAGATAGATACTCCTCTTTCATAATTAAATAAAGGAATCTTCCCTCTGCTGTACGGGTACGCTTCACCCATGCCGCAACCGGAAGTTCCGAGATCGCCCTCAGCATCTCTCTGACTGGCATACACTCCCTAAGTCTCTCATCAACAATGGCCTGCCAATCCTCAAGCGGCTTGCCATGATGAAGAATACAGCCCCCATTTGTTGTGACAGCATACTCCGGTTTAAGCTCTTGCTCAAAGAAGGTGATTCGTTCATACTGTGCGGTTGTTCTTGTCGTCACTGGAATGAACCAGCCTGATTGATGAATCGTCTGCAAAGATTTTTTCGTTTTAACAGACATATAGGAAAGCGGCCGTTCGTCCAGCACCTCAACTAAATCATACTCTCCTTCATACGCATACTGGTCAAGCACTCGATGTGAGTAAATCAGCGTCCTGTCTAAATCACTGGCAAATGCAAATGTCTTCATGACGTTTGCTCCAGCGGACGAATTAACCCGCAGCACGTGTAAGACATATTGGCATATTCAATGACAGGAACACCTCTGTCCTCTGCCAAAAGCAAGATATGCTTCAGCTTCTCCTGAGATCCAGGCTGAATCAAGATTTTCCAAGGGATTCTTCTAAGCAGCACGCGGGTCGTTTCACCAACACCCGGCTTAATCAAGTGGGTATTTTCAATTTGAAACTCCTGACCGATTGCTTCAATGGATGCCATTCCCCGCCAATCTGCCGGTGCTCCTTGCGTAAGTATGGTTTCTGCTTTCTCTTGTACATTTGGTCCGAGGCTGGAAAATGCTTCTTCAATTGTATCCACATATAGATTGGACACATCTTCATCAAGTAGCTCTTTATAATACTTTGCCCCATGGAAATCATCGGCATTAATCCAGCGGTTGTTTAATACCGTACGACTGACAAGCCCTGATACTGTCGAATTCAGGCAGGCACTTGGAATGAGAAAGTCCTCCCTCGTTCCGTATACATGTGTACAATAGCCGGGGTCTGCCAGCACAGCCAGCTCACTCGAGAGACGCACACCATACTTTTTTTCAAAATCAAGAACAGCTTTTTGGAGCTCTTTCGAAATCGCCCCTTTTCCAGTCCATCCATCGATAAAAGCAATTTCAAAACCTGGATGTTCTTTCAGCATATAATGCAGTGCATTCTCGTCTATTCCGCGGTCGCGAATAATAGAGATGCTGTAATGAGGCAGATCGACACCATACGTCTTTCGAATATATCGTTTGATCAGCACCCCGATCGGTGTCCCCGCACGCGCCAAACTGCAAAGCACGGTTTGGAAGCCTCGCTTCTTCACAATCTGTTCTGCTACAACAGCTACTGCTTCTGCTACCTTTTCCTTACTTTCTTCAAGAGATTGATAGAATAAAGTCATATAAGATGCCGTTGGTTTGTACTCAATTGGCAGCATTTCTGAATAATGCGCACCGCTCTGAATCGAACGCTCCCGCTCTTCTGTACTTTTCTCCATCTCAATAGAGGATAAATCTTTGAGTAAGAAGGTTACATCCTGCTCTGGATAGCTCCCCATCTTTGTATACACATTAGCCATTCACCTTCACCTCGTCTGATAAAGTCACAATATGCACATGCTTCACATGCCGCTCAGCAAATAAGTGAACAAGCGGAAGCAATGCCTCCTGAGAGACCTTTTTCTCAAAAAAGAGAAATACATCATCATATTCACCTTTTGGAATGTTGTACACGTAGTGCTGAATTCGGGCATCCTCTGGATTCATAAAGGTAAACCCATTTTGGACAGCGTATCCATCCTTTTCGACTGGGTGAATAGGGCTTCTCGTTGTTGAATGAAAGAGAACGCCTTCCCCCATGTGTGCAGACAGTCTCATCGGGACATACATCAGCTCACCTGTCCCTAAGCAGAGTGTTTGTTTTCCTTTGCGTTCCTGCCGCAGCCTCAATCCCGCTTCAGCAGCTGCTTGGTCGAGCGCTTCCGTATCTGCTGCGTTTAAACCAAAACGACCCGTTTCATGTATATATGGCGAATGACCAGCCGAATTTGCTGCATGAGAAAGTGAATAGGACACTTGCTTAAAGAAAGGTTGAAGAGAGTGAAAAGAGAGACTTGGCTGCTTCTCTTGCTCCGCAATCTCATACGAATAAGCTGGCTCATCGAGCGTTTTGCCTCGAAAAATCATCTGCCCTTTTAATAAAGACAATGATGTGATGTGAATTCCAAGCTCCTCTTCAAGCTGGCACATGGCTATCTCATGCTCCTCCGTCCGCCAGTCCAAAATGGAAAGAATGGTATAAGAATGCCTTGGATACTTTGCATGAAGGTCACGAATGATGTTGATATTGGTACGACCTGTTGTGACTTCATCATCTACTAACACGATGGGGCGGTCTGTGCGAAGGAATGCTTCGTCTGCATAACAAAGCTGATCTGTTGCATGCGAATGTTCTTCTTCAAATACCAATGACGGGTCAAGATCCAGCAGCTGTTCACGTGTCGTATGAATGTATGATGCGCCTTCTATCACATCATACACACCATGTCCAAGGGCTGTTGCCGTTTCCGCAAAGCCGATGACGACAGGCTCATTGCCTACTGAAAGCTTTTCTTCTTTGAGTGTTTCATAGGCTGCCGTTAACACCGTGTGATCATTCGTCTTGAGTGCCTCTACAAGAAGATCTTGGTGCGGGGGCATCTTTCCAGTTTGCTCTTTGGCATATGCCATCGCTAAAAGACCCGAGACAAGGAGCGGTTTTACTGGATGAACAGGAATATGCTTTCCAAGCACCTTACTCACGAATAAAAAGGCTCTTTTTTTGTTCACCCTTGCCGCCATCTCAAAAAGATGCTCTTTTTCAAGCTGGAGCGCACCTTCTTTGAGGTCAAGCTCAACCTCCATATGTTCCAAGATGTTCAGCGTATGCCGCTTCTGATTCTGTGAGTATGTCGATATAGCTTCTATTTTCATGAAACACCCCGTAAATGTCTGACTTCATTAAAATGTGCTCTGCCCACCTGTAATGCGGCTTTGTTTCATTCATCTTATTAGAGAAAGCACTCTTCATCACGCCAACTGTGCCGTCGGCATGTTCCAGAATGCTTAAAGCATCCAAGTACTCTTCCTTTGTCACAACGTACATGCTTTGCACTGGCTTGAGATGTGTTGGATGGATCACTGTCTTTCCATGTATGCCGTTGGCTACATCGAGTCTTGTCTCTTTGAGTAAACCTTGTACGTCATCGAATTCAGATAAGGACAGCTCACCTCCCTTAGAAAGCGCACGGATGAATGGTTTTTGTTCCTTTCGTGCAGGACCAAAATGCTCCCATACAGCACCTGATACAACAAAGGAACGACCAAAATAATTGATAATATCTGTGATCAAATCAGCAATCAATCTGATTTCATAGATGGTGGTGTCGCGATCACGGCGAATGCCATATAAGCCGCAAAGATCCGTTGCCCCAATACGAATATTCAAAATATATTCTTCATCATTCAGCATGATCTGCTTTAACTTAGACAGCACCGTATATCTTGTTTCTTTTTCTAATAAATCGGGTGTTTCCAAAATGGGCATACCGTACAGCGTTGTCTTCGTTTGTGCGGACGCCTGTTTCAAGCTGTCCAAATAATCCTTCGCATTATGAATAGAACACTTTGGAAATACAAAACCCGTCAATAAACGAAGAGATGGACCAAGCAAATCTGCCATTTTGAGCAGCTGCTTCGGCGAACGAACCCGAATAAATAAAAGCGGCATTTGTTCAGCCATTTCAGGTGTATGCGTTAATTTGTCCGACAGTTTGGCGAGTTGTACCACTAGATTCTGTTCAGCCATTTCCACTTCTTGATCACCGATGGCATCCTCTAAACAAAATACAACAGAGCAAAGCGCTTCATATTTCTGCGACAGCAGCATGTCTGCTATATCCTGTCTTGTCGCAGGCATATACAAAGTAGCACCTAATGCATGCGCAAGTACGTGCCTTGGCGTCATCAAATGCATCGCCCCCGGCCGTTTGAAAAAAATATCGTGCTGCCTCGCCTCTGATAAAAACTGAAAATACCGCATGCTGTGCCACCTCCTGTTGTTGAGAGAAAATCGAACAAATGACTTGATGATTCAAAAAAGGATGGAGCCGCTAATCAACTCCATTCCTTTTTGATCGTCCTATTCTTCTTTTGAAGCCGCAGCTTCGTTTGTCACTTCTTGATGTTTCTTCTTATTGATTTTATGAACGATAAACGTTCCGATAAATGCTAGGATAATAATCGCAAAGAATACAAGATGCGGGATTTCAATGTGAGCAGCACTCAAGCCCATTTTGATCGCAATGATCCCGATGAGAATAAACGCTGTATTCTCAAGCTCTGGGATACGGTCAATGAGAACAAGGAATAACTGTGCGACTGTACGCATCATGAGAATTCCAAGCATTCCGCCTAATAGTAGAATCCATACTTCCTCAGATACAGCGAATGCTGCAAGAATACTATCAACCGAGAAGGCAAGGTCCATAATTTCTACAGAAATAACAGTTGCCCAGAACACACCAAAGACTCGAATCAACCAGCCTTCTTTTTTCAGTTCCTTCGCTTCATCATCGCCGTCACCTAACCAGAAGTGCTTAATAACAAGCCATGCTAAGTAAGCAGCTCCGAGGACCTTAATCCACCAGAACTTAATAAGCAGCATCCCTACGCCAATGAATAGAAAACGGAAGAAATAAGCGCCAATTAATCCGTAGGTTAATGCCTTTTTACGCTGCTTTTCTGGTAGATGTTTCACCATCACAGCTAATACAAGTGCGTTATCTGCTGATAACAATCCTTCAAGCACGACAAGAGTCCCAATAAGCCCCCAAGAGACAGGGTCTGTTAATACCTCTGCCCACATATGCCAATCAAAAAACGAGGCATATGTATCCAACATATGTTTCAAAATGTCCAACTGGTTTTCCTCCTATAAGTGTAGAAGCATCAGCAGGCTTTCGCCTGCTGCTATTCTTGATCGCTGTTTCTTTCTCACTTAGGAAAAGGCCCTCATATGAGCTTTTGACAGCATCTCTTGAATTGATTTGTTTCTCTTATTTACACTTCTAACCCATAATTTTGACAAAGAGCTGCAAGTCCGCCAGAGAATCCGCTTCCGATCGCGTTAAACTTCCAATCACTTCCGTGTCGGTACAATTCACATACCACAACAGCTGTTTCAATTGAGAAGTCTTCGCCTAAATCGAAGCGAATCAATTCTTCCCCGCCCTCTTCATTTACAACACGAACAAATGCATTAGAGACTTGTCCAAAATTCTGGCTGCGCGCTTCTGCATCATGAATCGTAACTGTAATTCCGATACGATCAATGTTAGCAGGAATTTTCGAGAAATCAACGAGAATTTGCTCGTCATCTCCATCTCCTTCACCCGTACGGTTATCACCTGTATGAGTGACACTGCCGCTCGGATGCTGAAGGTTATTATAGAACACAAAATCTGTATCTTGCTGACAACGATTGTTTGCATCCACCAAGAAAGCCGAAGCGTCCAAATCAAATTCGGCTCCGCCAGAATATTTATTCGTATCCCAGCCAAGACCGATCATCACTTTCGTCAGCCCTGGGTTGGTTTTGGTTAAATCGACACGTTGTCCTTTTGAAAGCTGAATCGCCATATTCGTATCTCTCCTGTCTTTGAAAATAGGAAACTATTGCGTTATCCGATATCTAAGCCAAAGTCCGTTGCAATGCGGGCAAGACCGCCTTGATAGCCTGATCCGACAGCTGAGAATTTCCATTCCCCGCCATGACGGTATAATTCACCTACAATAATGGCTGTCTCAATTGAGAAATCCTCTGCCAAATCGTAGCGAATGAGTTCTTCATTCGAAGCCGCATTTAAAATACGTACATATGCGTTAGACACTTGTCCGAAGTTTTGACTGCGCGCTTCTGCATCATGAATTGTAATGACAAATGAAATCTTCTCAATACTTGCTGGTACAGCTGCAAGGTCAACATTGACCTGCTCGTCATCTCCGTCCCCTTCGCCAGTGCGGTTATCGCCTGTATGTACGACACTGCCGCCTCCGCCAGTTGTTTGGTTGTAAAAGACAAAGTCAGATGGAGAGCTTGCTTTACCTGACGCATCTAAAAGGAATACACTTGCGTCTAGATCAAAGTCATGTCCGCCGTCATACTTATTGACGTCCCAGCCAAGACCGACGACTACTTTTGTTAAACCCGGATTCGTTTTTGTTAAATCAATTTTTTGACCTTTCGCTAAAGAAATTCCCACTAGGAACCTCTCCCTTCTGTTTAAATATAGTTTCTCGTAATATCTGCAAGCTTCGCATCATTTGTACCATTTCCAAGCGCCGCAAACTTCCACTCATTCTCGTGACGATAAAGCTCCCCGACGATTAATGATGTTTTTCCTGCATAATCATCTTTTAAATTATATTTCACTAATTCTTGATTGTTTGAACGATCAACGATACGGATGTAAGCATTTTGAATCATACCAAAGTGTTGGTTCCTTCTAAGGGCATCATAAATGTTGACGACAAACACCAATTTATTCACATTACCCGGCACCTTGCTCAAGTTGACAAGGACTTGTTCATCATCTCCGTCTCCTTCGCCAGTCAGGTTGTCACCTGTATGCTCAACACTGCCGCATTTGCTCTTTAGGTTGCCAAAATAAATCAAATCTTTATTTTCCGTAAACTTATCATTTTTCAGCATGAGCACTGAAGCATCACAATCAACATCAGCGCCGCCTCCGCCGCCAAACAGCTTTCCTAAAAATCCGCCGCCTTGTGATACAGGGTCCCAGCCAAGTCCAACAAGAATATTCGTCAGCCCTGTTTTCCCTTTTGTTAAATCAATACGTTGACCTTTTTCTAATGTAATCGCCAAATCAATCACTCCTCCAGCATAATAAAAATCTATTTATTAAGCGATGGACCCTATTAAAATCATCATACATGAAAATTCGACAAAATTCATGAAATGACATTGGAGCCTCTTACTCTTTTTTCTATTTACTAGTATATACGATCTATGTTCAAGATAGGTTTCAAACTCTTTATATTTTTTTAACGAAAGATGCACATTGGAATGGTTCATGTCGTTAATGAAGTGTTTCATGTGAAACATTGTCGAAAGTTCCCGATGAACAGCTCTTGCTGATAAGGAGGGTATTGATGTGGTTTCATATGTTGATATAGAAAAGATAAAAGCAAAGGATAAAACCTTTCGTTTCCTTCCACCTATGGATTTCTTTATACTTATATTCAGCATGTTGATGAAAGGATGTTGATGATGCCATCACTTCATATATTAGATCAAGTCGCCATTCCTAAAGGTCAGTCTGCTCAGGAGACATTGATTCATACAACGCAGCTGGCTCAGCTGGCTGAAACGCTTGGGTATGAGCGCTATTGGTTCGCCGAACACCACAGCACAAGAGGGCTCGCTAGTACAGCGCCTGAAATATTAATGGCTCATATTGCGGCTCATACAACGACCTTGCGTACCGGATCTGGCGGTATTTTACTTCCTCAGTACAGTCCTTTTAAAGTAGCAGAGGTCACGCGGCAACTTGAAGCCCTTTATCCTGGACGGATTGAGATTGGTGTCGGCAAATCTCCAGGCGGGATCGAAAGGACGAGACTCGCTTTGACGGACGGCGTGCCTAAAGATCTGTCTCAGTTTGACCGCCAGCTGAAGGACCTTCTTTTTTACTTATCAGACAGCCTGCCTTCTGGTCATCCGCATGCAGGCGTGAAAGCTGCTCCGCTTGTTGATGCTCATCCGCCGGTTTGGCTGCTTGGGCTGGGAGAAAATAGTGCCATGCAGGCGGCGGAGCTTGGAATCAACTATATTTTTGGCCACTTTATCCATCCTGCTCGCGGCACACAAGCATTTGAGACGTATCGATCACACTTTTCTCCATCTGTCTTTTCTAGGCAGCCACAATCTATGTTTGCCGTCTTTGTCATCTGCGGTGAAACAGATGAAGAAGCAGACAGGATCGCCAGCAGTACAGATTTATGGCTGCTTCGTGTTGAAAAGGGACTGGACAGCCGCGTTCCTTCTATAGAAGAAGCAAGCGCCTATCACTACACCATACAGGAAAAGAAAAAAGTGCTGCAAAACCGCCAGCGGATGATTGTCGGCTCGAAGAAAACGGTGAAAGAGCAATTACAGACCTTGATGGACCGCTATCAAACGGATGACATCATGATTCTGAACAATTCCTTTGATCCGATCGAAAAACAACGTTCCTTCAAGCGAATAGCAGAATTATTTTGAAGCCAGCTTTCCAGGCTTCTTTTTTACATTGTCATAAAAAATGGGAAATGTAACATCAAGATGTCAAAATCCTTCCGTCTGTCATCTGATCGCAAATGTGTCTTCTAATCGTTAGCGAACTGTAAACGCATAAGAGGTGTACCTTTTATATAGTAGAGGTACATATTCAATGAACGGTTTACAACGCTGAGAAAGAAGGAGATGACAGACATGAAAAAGAGACTCGATTGGGTTGATGCAGCTAAAGGGATTGGCATTCTGCTCGTGGTCATGGCGCATGTGCCCATTCCAGATTCGCTCAAGCAATTCATTTACTCTTTTCATATGCCGCTTTTCTTTTTACTATCAGGCATGATGTTTCGATCATCCTCATCCCCTGCTTTGTCATTTATTCAGAAAAAAGCCAAAAGCTTACTCTTGCCCTATCTCTATTTCTCCATCATTACGTATGTATTTTGGTTCTCCGTTACCCGTTTTTTCGCATTCAAGGGACAAACGGATATTGATCCTTTCGTTCCGTTTACAGGTATTTTCATATCCAATGCAGATGAAGCAAGACTGACACATAACCCAGCGATTTGGTTTTTAACGACGCTCTTTTTAGTGGAAATTTTATTTCTCTTTATGCATCGTCTTTCTAAAGGAAAACCCGCTACCGTGATCTTGCTGACTGTTCTTTGCGGCGGTGCTGGATATGCCTCTACCTTGCTTTTAGATCAAAGTCTTCCTTGGAACGCCAATGTCGCCTTGACAGCTGTTGTGTTTTATTCGATTGGATTTTTAGCAAAGCAATGGTTTGTGGAATTAAAAACAGATCCAACCCTTCTTTTATGTACAGGTCTGCTTGTGCTGACGGCTTACATGCAAAGCTTTAATTCACGGATCGATATGCGCGTCAACGACTACGGTGATCTCTTTATTTTCTATGCATGTGCTCTGCTCGGTTCAGCTGCCGTGATTTATTTAAGCTTTAAATTGAAAACATCCCCTATTTTGACGTATCTAGGACGTAATTCTATTGTCATTCTTGTCTTGCAGTTTGCCGGTATCGATATCATGAAAGCATTTGTTTTTTATGGACTCGGTATCAATATTGCTGATACAGCACAGCTCTCTTGGACACTTTTTTATACGATCGGCACATTGCTGCTCATGGTGCCATGTATCTCCTTCCTGAGCAAATACCCGATGCTGCTCGGCAAACCGACCAAAGCCGCTCAACGCTACGAACAAAAAACATCCGCCGGCTGAACAGGCGGATGTTTTTTGGATTAATCATTGATTTGAGAAGGATAAAGTGTCATTCCACCATCTACAAATAAGGTGGTGCCTGTGATATACGCCGCTTCCTTAGAAACGAGGAATGCAGCAGCGGCCCCAATCTCCTTCGGTTCACCAAAGGTTCTCATCGGAATTTTCTCAAGCTGCTTTTGTTTTTTCAATTCATCCTGTAAATCATCATTCGATTCGGTTGCCATGGTACCCGGCGCAATCGCGTTGATTCGAATACCTGCTTCGGCATAATCAAGAGCCAGCGTCTTCGTCATCATATTCATTCCGCCCTTTGAAGTGGAATAATGAACGTTGAACGGGCGCGGAATTTCCTGATGGACACTGGAAATATTTAAAATAGATCCTTTGATGTCATGCTCCATCATATAGGCGAGCGCAGCCTTTGCGCCTAAAAATGCACCTGTTATGTTCACATCGATGACGTTTTGCCATTGCTCCAGCGTCATCTCATGCGGCAGCGCTTCTTCGCCGTTGAAGCCTGAATTATTGACGAATACATCTACTGTACCGAAATGCTCCAGTGCTGTATCCATGATGGCTTGGATGCCTTCCTCTTTGGAGACATCTGCGTGTACTTTCACCGCCCCACCTCCGTGCTGCTGAATGGCTTTTACGGTCTCTTCAGCTCCATCTTCATCGCCTTTATAGTTTACAACCACATTCATTTCCTCTTGTCCAAACCGTAATGCGATCGCTTGTCCAATTCCTTTTGAAGAGCCTGTGACAATGGCTGTTTTTCCTTTTAAATCTTGATACATCTTTATTTCCTCCATTCACGTGCTTCATCTTGCTGATACACAATGGTTACCCATTTTGGAAAAAACAAAAACACAACCCTCTGCATTTGTACTCTAAGAGGGTTGTGCGTTTCATCAAGCTAAAAGGTGTTATAAACATTTTCACACGTTTCGGCGGTTGGCTGATAAAAGCAATGCGACTTATACCTTGCCACAAACGGCTGATTGTACCAAGTCGCTGGACAATCGCCAGGCGGTTTAAAATACCAAAGGCTGAATTTTGCCGGCCAAAAACGTTCTCCGTTAATATTTCTCCGCGCAAGTGTTTTTTCCGTTTCTCGTGCTCGCTGATAGAAGTAACCATGCGTGACCGCTTCGAATGCATGCTCCTGATAAATCATTTGTGGAATCGTACGCAGCCCTTTAAAGTCAGAGCAGTTGGCACGCAAACGATTGATGCCCACGTTTCCTACGAGCAGCATCCCTCGCCTCCCTTCACCTTCTGCCTCCGCTCTCAGCAGTCTGGCCATTAAATCAATATCAGAGCTTGTCGCTCTTACCACTGCCATACATCCACCTCCAGTTCGTTTCTCTTTTATTTTATGTAGCGTTTCTGTGTAGATGACTGCCATTTTGACATGAAAAAGCACGTTCAGTGTCGGCAGCCTGTCTAAATTTGCTGGACATGTGTCTCGCTGCCAACAACACTCAAACCAAGTGACCATATACATAACAGGAAGAAATATTCATTACTATATACTCATTTACAAGTCATAAAAATCCTTCTAATTGCGACATCATCTTCAAAAACAGTCATTTGAACCTATTCAATAATCCGACTCAAAACCTTAAAATATAAAATGTTGAGTTTCTACAGGAGATATCAAATAATAAATTACAAGTTTCTCCTCTCAACTTAGTGTCATTTTTACTACTTGAAGCCAATCAACCTCGGAAACGCACTGAGGTATTGACAGTACTTTCGCTTCATTCTACAGTAAAAAACATACAGTATTTTTCTTTTTGTGCAAAAAGAATGATATGAACTACAGCTTTTCAATGAAATTCACCATAAACCCGAGGAGGAAAACACGCCATGTTTAAAAAGAAATTATCCCTGTTTCTTCTGATCTTGTGTGTAACTGTTGTCGCTGCTGCTTGTAGTGGTGGAAAAGACAAAACAGCTGCGAAAGAAAACGATACCAAAAAATCTCTTGATGCAGCAGAGGTAAAGGTAGAAAGTGCTGAGTACACATTACCACCTCAATACGATACATCTGTACAGGATGATCAGTATGTACTAAAAGTGAATGTATCTGTAAAAAATATCAGCAAAGAGCCTCTCAATGTTGATAAAAGCAACTTCACGCTTTACCAAGATGACGCACAGGTATCTACGATCTCTCCAGATGACTACAACGAAGTATTATCTTCAAGCTCTTTAAATGCAGACAAAGTAACAAAAGGCGGTCTTTTCTTTGTTGTTGACAAAGACAAAGACTATCAGCTTGTTTACACAGAGCCAGGAAGCGGATCGAAAAAAGATGACAAAACACTAGAATTCGATATTAAAGGAAAAGACTTAATGAAAAAAGCAGATACACTACAAGCATCTGCAAAAGCTCTTTCTTCTTATATTGATGTGATGATTTTTGGTAAGAAAAACGATGATTTCGAAAAACTAACAGGTGATAACAAATCAACTGTTGTGAACGAATTTGATAAATCATTCAAACAAGGTTACATCACTTCATCAGGTATTTCTTCTAGCTCAGCGAAGGACGAAAACCTTGATAAGCTTTTAAAAGCTGTGAAAGAAACATTAGCTGAAAAATCAAAAGTTTCAACAAAAACAAAATCCATCAGTGGTGATAAAGCTGTCGTGACTGTGACTCTGACACCAATCGATGCAAGTCCGCTTGTCGATCGTTTGAAAGAGAAAGCGACTGAGTTCTACAGCAAAAACCGTTCAGCTTCTTATGATGAAGCGCAAAAATACTTACTATCAATTTACCCAGATGAGTTTAAAAAATTAGGACCATCATCTTCTGAAGAAACAGTAGAAGTCAACATGAAGAAAAATGATATCGACCAATGGAAACTTGATTTGAACGACTACAAAACAAGCTCATTAGTTGAGAAATTCATCAAGAACTAATGGAAAAACCCCCGGAATCGGGGGTTTTTCCTTAATTTATTTCGGTTGTTTCCTATATTTGATTCTGAAATACATACAAGAAAGCAAGAAAATCGCCAGCCACCCCACTGAATGTCCACCATAAATATAGTAATGGCTGCTACTATTAATATAGTGAGATCGAGCTTTTTTCATATCGCAAACATTTTATAAAGATGAATTCCTCTTTTCAGCTTCATATTCTTTAATGATCTCAATTGGATCAATCGCATCTTCCTCTTGTGCGTATTCCTCTACATAAGGAGTTGTTAATTTTTCAAACCTTTGCTCATCGTCTACTAAAGCAATATAGACATCATTATCCCTCATAATCAGAAGGGAATAACGTTGCAGTAGAACTACCGGTTTCTAAAGCCTTGTCTATTGCATTTTTTAATTCTAATAAACCTACCCTGTTTCCCAAAATAAAGGCTTCAAAATGGTGTGTTTGCTGAGCATATATATTACATAGTCCTAACACATCATCGTCATCTGTTTGATAAGACATACCCGAACTCCTTTCCTTGGTAAAATTAGGATAATCATATCATTTCCTCTTCCATCATGCTATCGCGAGCCTCTTTTATATGAATCTCTGAATATAAAAAACTTGCAGAATATATCTGCAAGTTTTTCTTTATTTCGCAAGCATCCATTTCTCTTTCATAAACAAGCTTCTGACGATGACAAACAGGATGACGACTGCCAAGGCTGAGGAGCCGAGTGTCAGGGTGATGGACATTGGATCGATGATACCAAACATCAATTGCTTACACAGCGCATGAATATTGAGAAATGGGATGGCAAAGTAATACGTATCTAGCTGCGTAGCACCTGCTCTCATGGTAAAGAACATTGGGAGCACACCTAGTGTAATGATCATGGACATGTACGATTGCGCTTCTTTGACTGAGCCCGACATCACACTGAGCAGCAATTCAATCATGGATACCATGAAGGAGAAGATGATAAGCGCCGCAAACATAACGCCGATAATGCTCCACATTTGATCACCAAAGTTCAGAGCTTGCTTCAGCTTTTCTGTAAAGAGCAAAGTGGATAGAAGCAGCATCCCGATCGCCACAATCCCACTTAAAATACCGAACATAGAGACAGCGAGCCATTTTCCGATGAGAATCTGGAGTCTGCTGGCCGGCGTCAGGAATAAAGCTTCAATTGATTTTCGGTCTTTTTCACCTGCTACAATATCAAGCGCTGCCGGCAAAGCACCTGAGATCACGGAGGTCACCAAAATCATTGGAAGGAGAATCGACAACAGCATAGCAGTCACTCCGTTTTCCCCTTCATCACCTTCTTCTACATCAACGGACTGCACTTCGAACGGATGAATAACGGACGTATCGATTTGATCCGCTGCTAAACGCTTCTCGACCACCTGGTTTTGATACTGCTCCAGCAACGATTGCAGCATTTGAACGGTGATCACCGAATCATCATCTGTCGTATATCCATGAATTTTAATGGCGAATGGCTTTTGATGCTTGAGCATATCGCCAGCCTCTTTCGGCATTTCCAGGTAAGCATTTGCCTCCCCATCTTTGACAGCTTGCTGCGGATCATCAAATGTTTCAAGGTTTAGGTTTTTGACCTCTTTGATCATTTGGTTCATTTCGGCTGGAAGCTGTTCATTGATGGCGACTGTATAGGCTTTATCCCCTGGATCTGCAATCATGCTTTCATAAAAGAACACCAGCCCAAGCATGGTCAAAAGAGGAATCAGTACGGTTAAGAGCAACGTTTTTCGATCCCTTAGCGCATCTGTCATTTCTTTCATAAAGACGGTTTTCCACATTATGAAATCCCCCTAGCGAGCTTCGACATAAAGATATAGTTCAAGTCTTCACTTTGTTCCTGTGCATATAATTCTGGAAGTGTCCCTTTGTAAACAAGCTCTCCTTGATGAATCATCATCACACTGTCACAAAGCTGGCTGACTTCTTCCATGATGTGGCTTGAAAAGAGGATCGTTTTATTTTGCTGCTTGAGCTGATGGATAAAATCTCTGAAAATATTACTCGACGTGATATCTAAGCCTGTTGTCGGCTCATCAAATAAAATAATGTCAGGATCATGAATTAACGTTCTGGCAATCGCCACCTTTTGTTTCATTCCTCTTGAGAATCCTTTCACCTTGCGATCCATGTATTGTCTCATCCCAAAACGCTTTGCTAAATCCTCTATTCTTGCTTTGATTTCATGCTGATCTAAGCCATATAATTTGCCAAAGTATTCAAGGTTTTCTCTTGCCGTCAAACGATCGTAAAGCCCCGTCTCTCCGCCAAACAAGACACCAATTCGCTTTTTCACTTCTGTTGCTTCTTTCACTGTATCAAAGCCTGCGACAGTGACTGTTCCGTGTGTAGGCTCTAATAATGTGGCTACAGCGCGCAATAATGTTGTTTTTCCTGCACCATTTTCTCCTAGAATGCCAACGACTTCCCCTTCCTTCACGGAGAACGTCATGTGTTTCATCGCTTTTACGACTTTTTTCTTATCTTTAAACCAGCAGCTGCAATCGCTGAGAGTAATCATGTGGTTCGCCCCTTTCAACTTTCTAAGTCTATGATAGAAAAAATAACGCTTGCCTGATATAAAAATGTCGCGAAACGTCCTTTTTCTGTCTTGAAATGATCTATTTCAAAAAAACAAATGGTAAAATAGACAAATAATAAGAATGGTCATAGGTGATTTTTATGATAAAAGTAGGTCTCGTCGACGATTACCGAGTAGATTTAGAAAAGTTGCACGCCATTGTAGGCAGGATGGAGGCTGTGGACATCGTCTTTGTCACGCAGTCAGCAGAGGATGCATATGAGAAGGTCAAAAAAGGAGACATTGATCTGTTGTTCGCTGACATTGAAATGCCTGGAATGTCCGGCTATGAATTAGCGGACCTCATTCACTCTCACGCACTGAATGTCGATGTGGTCTTTGTGACAGGAAACAGTGGATATGCGGTCCATGCGTTTGATTTGAATGTACATGATTATATTATGAAGCCCTACCATGCTGATCGAATTGCCAAATGCTTAGAGCGTTATCTGTCCACCAAGCAGGAGAAAAGCATTCATGGACGGCTTCTCATTAAACAGCAGTCAGATATTCATGTGCTGCAGAAAAAGGATGTTATTTTTGTTGAGCGAACAGGCCGGTCAACAACTATCGTGACAACGACAGGAGATATCCAGACCTATCAGACATTAAATGAGCTAAAGGGCGATCTGGCTGAAAAGGATTTTATCCGCTCCCACCGATCGTTTATTATCAATATTCATTACATTAAGAATTTCTCGGCGTATGCTAAAAATTCGTATATCGTGTCTTTTGAAGGGACAGATAAAAAAGCCATGATGACCAAGCAGCAATTAGAATTCTTTAAGAAATACTATTTTTAAGGAGAACGAACGTGAACGCTTTCTATCTTGGATTTCGCATTTATGCTCTCATATGGTTAGGTCTTGCGTTTCATGCAGCTGCTGAAGCCTTTCTGCCGCTTTCATCCATTGTGTTGTGGCTTCTTACCTTTTGTGTGATATGTGTTTATACATTTTTCATGTACAAAAGATTTTTGCCTCATACGAGTGGTGATGTGATATTAGGCGCTTTTATACTCATTACCTGCACAGGCCTTTTGCTCTTTCTAACGCAACCGAATGAGCTGAGCTGTCTTTTGGCGCTCATCATGATGGTGACTGTCGATATCCTCTCGTTGAAGGTGATGCAGACAGAGAAACAGTTAAATGGACGGCTTCAAGAGCTCATAAACGCAGAATCAAGAACCAATGAATTACTTCTTGAACTGCGCAGTAAACATCATGAAACAGCCAGACATTTAAATGCCTTTTCCGCGTCGAACGACGAACATGAAATCAAAGATTTAATTCAGCAATACGTCAAACATTTCCCATGGATTAAAGGAGAAAATGCATATTTAGCCTCAACCCTACATTCCTTTTTGGAGCGGGCTGAGAAAGAGGACATTGCACTTTCACTAGACCTTCAAGCACCCTTTTCATCGCTTCCTTTTTCAAAGGCGGATCAGGTTAGTTTTACTGGCAACCTGCTTGATAATGCTCTAGATGCATCGATTGAAGCGAAGCAAGCCGGAAAAGAGGGCAGCATTTCGGTCAAGACCTCTATTCGGAGCGGGCTATTTTTAATCCATTGTGAAAACAGCACAAAAGGTATGGAAAAACACGTGCTAGATCATTTGTTCAAAACTTTTGGCCGCTCGACAAAAGGCGGCGATCATCAAGGCATGGGGACGTATATCATTCAACAGCTTGTAGAAAAGGCAGACGGTACACTTGATTTCACTTACCGTTCTCCAAATTTGCGGCTCGTCATCAAAATCCCTCTCACCATGTCATAAAAAAAAGGTGCATAGCTGCACCTTTTTTTAGTGTTAAGAGAAGATCTTATCGATTTGATTGATTTCCTCTTCTGTTAATTGAACATCGTTTGTTTTTAGGTTTTTCAGCACTTGGTCTGCTCGTTTTGCTCCTGGAATAATCGCATCAATGCCATCCTGCGCTAAGAGCCAAGCGAGTGCGACGTGTGCTGTTTCTGCATTCTTTGATTGAGCAATGGCTTTCAGCTTGTCTACTTTTTCGAGATTTGAAAGGAATGCATCGCCTTGGAAAAGCGGGTCCTTTGCTCGAATATCATCAAATGTCGCATCTTTTGTAAATTTCCCAGTCAACAAGCCTGATGCCAATGGGAAATAAGGAATAAAGGAGATCCCATGCTCGACACAGTATGGAAGAAGATCCTGCTCTGCCTGACGTTTCAGCAGAGAATACTCCGATTGAAGCACGTCTAAGTAGCCATCTCGGTTAAAGGCTTGAAGCTGTTCAAAATCAAGGTTTGATGCACCGATTGCCCTGATTTTCCCTTCATCCTTCAATTCCTTTAATGTGCCTGCTACTTCTTCGAGCGGCGTGCGTCCATCCGGGAAATGCATATAGTACAAGTCAATATAATCAGTTTGCAGTCGTTTCAGGCTATTTTCAACCTGCTCTCTTAAGAAATCACGGCTGTTATCAAGTTCAATTTGCCCGTTTACTTCCTTATGAGCTCCTTTTGTCGCAAGGACAAGCTTTTCTCTGCCGCCTCTTTTGGCAATGATCTCACCGATTAATTCCTCTGAACGGCCCAGCCCATAAATAAAAGCAGAATCTAAGAAATTGACACCTTGATCAAGAGCCGTCTCCACAAGCTCCCGTCCAGCATCCTCACTAAGATTCGGGAATAAATTATGTCCACCTACTGCATTCGTACCAAGCCCTATCGGATTTACCTGCAAATCAGTTCGTCCAAGCGTTACCTTTTTCAAAAGCTCATCTCCCTTATCTACATAATCATCCTTATTTTCCCACGAATCATTTCCAACATTCAAGTATACCGCTCTCTAAAATCAACCTGCAGGTGGACGCCGCGAAAATAGAAGATGCGTATGATGAAGATAGACTAAAACGAAAAGGAGATCTTGTCATGACCATTCAAATTGTCATCATTATGATTATTCTGCTTTTAAGAACAGGCAAGGAAAAAGAAATCCGCCCCATCAGGCTTCTCATAGGACCGCTCATTTTATTAGGCACACTCTCTTATTCCTTTACTCAGCATATTGAAATCACGGCGATGAGCCTGCTTGCAATGATTGTCTTTGCACTCACAGGTTTTGCAATCGGGCTATGGAGAGGTAAACTATACAAAGTAACATATGATCAACAGTCGGGGCGTATCACCGCCGCCAGCTCACTTTATGGAACACTTTTTTTCATCGGAATCATCCTTATCCGGATGACAGTAGGTTCAATTGTACAGGATGGCGGTCATTCCCTGATCATTTTCGCAAATGGCCTGACATTCCTTCCAATCGGCAGTATGATCGGATTACGTTTTATTCTTTTAAAAAGATATATGAACATCAAAGCATCTGCTGCTATTAACTGACAGACAGGAGTTTTTGATATGAACCTTCAGCAGCCACTCAAGCTTTTAGGTCAAATAAGGCGGAAATTCGTATTAGGCCTTGTATTGACCTATATGTATATTCAAATGTATGAGCCCCTTTCATTAGGCGAATTGGTGTTTCGCACCTTCGTCTATTTGGTGTTTCTCCTTTGTCTTTTTCCAAAAAACAAGCTGTCACCTAAAAAGCAATTTTCTATGCTCCTCTTGATGTGGATTCTGACACATCTCTTGTGGCTGGTGACAGGTCAGATTCAAGACAGTATTGGACTGACCTTTTTTATGATCGGCTTTATCGCTTTTCGTTTTTCAGAGGCGCATCATCCCTATCTATTTGCTATCATCTTTTTCACCAGTGGGATCAGCTATTATATAAACGATTTTTCTTGGAACATGGTGATCACTCTCCCGCTATTCCAGCTGCTTGTGTATACACTTGTTTTGATTTCTAGAATGCGTCGGCGTGAACAGGAATTAAAGGAAGAACACTTCGGAGAACTGCAATTGGTTCACAAGGAATTATCAGAAGCCCATGAACAATTGAAAAAGGCGCATATGGAGCTTGAAGAAGCGACCGTTCAGTCACTCCAATTTGCAGTGCTGGAGGAGCGAAGCAGAATTGCACGTGACCTGCATGACAGTATCGGTCACCAATTAACCTCGATGATTGTCCAGCTGCAGTCTTTGCCCTACCGTTTAAAGCAGGAAGAACCAGAGCAGATGACGCAGACGTTTCAGGAGCTGATCCATATTTCTAAAAATTGTCTCACCGAAGTTCGTTCTGTGGTTCATCATATGGCGTCAGATGATGCAGGTCTCGGCCTTGCCGGACTTCGCAGCCTCATCAAGCAAGGAGAGATATCGGGAGAGCTTGACATTCACTTTCATACAGAGCAGCTTACGTATAAAAAATGGCCGCTCTCCGTATCTGAACTGCTTTACCGCATTTTACAAGAAGCCATCACCAATACAATTCGCCATGCCAAGGCCACCGCGATGACCATTACACTATCTAACGACCAGCATGAGCTGATGATGAACATTGAAGACGATGGATATTTGACCAGCGAAAAAGATATTTCATTTGGCTTTGGACTGTCAGGCATGAAGGCACGGTGTGACGCAGCAGGCGGTTCCCTCAAGACGTCCATACGCGAGCCGCACGGCTTTTGTATCCATGTTCAAATTCCTATCAAGGAGGACTCCGAGACATGACAAACCCTATTAAGATTGGCATTATTGATGATCAGCCGCTGATCCGCCAAGGATTTCGTTATATTGCAAGCGCTCAAGAGGATATTGACGTCATATGGGAGGCGTCAGACGGTCAGGAGGCGGTTGAGCTTTGCTCGATCAACACACCAGACGTACTGCTGATGGATGTACAAATGCCTGGAATGGATGGCATCACAGCAACAGAGCACATTTTAAAAAAGCATCCAGATGTAAAAGTTGTGATTCTCACGACCTTTGATACGGAAGAATACGTCTTTGACGGAATTCGTGCAGGGGCAGTCGGTTATTTGCTGAAGGATACAATGCCTGAGGAATTAATTGAGGCCATCCGTACCGCCTTTGCTGGTGAATCTGTCTTTCGAACGGCAGCCTCTGAGCACATGATGGCACGAGCTCTTCAGCAGGCAAATGATACACATCACACTCATCTGCTTCACGAATCATTCACAGAACGTGAACGCGATGTATTACAGCAAATGGCCTATGGCTTAAAGAATGAAGACATTGCTGATCAATTATTTATCAGCAAAAGTACGGTAAAAACGCATGTGCACCGTATTTTACAAAAGCTCAATGCACAAGACCGTACACAGGCTGTCGTCTTCGCCATCCGGCACCGCCTCGTGAAATAAAAACTACCTTCACTTCAAGATTTTTATACAAAAAACATTTAAAACCTAAAATAAATCTATAAATTAATACTTATTAACTAGTATATTGTGCTTATTTAATTCCTTATTTTATAGGTTATTGTGTTAAAAGCTATCAAAAATAGGGACTAAAACCTATTCCTCATCATGAATGAATTTCGATAGAATGAATAGTGCAAATCGTCATTAGGATATTTTCCCCTTTAACACCCGAATATACCAATCTATCTGTTTCTTTTTTCATAGTCAGATAGCGGGAATGAAATGACGAAAGAAAAGCAAAGGAGCTTCAACTGTGAATCTTAAAAAAATAAGTGCACTCCTCATGATTTCATTCGTGATGATCATCTCTGCAGCATGTCAGAGCTCAGCCAAATCAACCGACGCTGATCAAAAGTCAACAAAAACAGCAGAGGTAAAAGTCAATAGCTACGAATATACGTTACCAGAAGACTCAACAACTACCCTGAGAGACAATGAATTGGTACTAAAAGTAAATCTGACGATCACAAACAAAGGTGACAAAGCCCTTTCATTATATAACTCTGACTTCTCCCTTTATCAGGACGACGCCAAAGTATCTGATTTAAAATTCTACGGCAGCAAAGACCGTCTTGACCTTGGTTCATTGAACAAAGGCAAGTCAATTTCAGGAGCTCTTTATTTCCTAGTAGACAAAGGGAAAAAATATCAGTTCGTCTATCAGGACAGCATCAAGAAAAACAGTGATTCCATCCAAATCGACCTAGATGGAAACAAAATACTCGATTCAGCAAAAAAGCTGGATAACCCAGCAAAAGCGTTATCCGCTTATACCGATATTATTGTTTTTGATAAAAAGAACGATGAATTCGCAGATTTAACGGGTGACAACCAATCGGATGTCGTCAATAAATACCATGAGATGTTTGTAAAAGACTTCAAAAGAAGTGCAGGAATATACGGAAATGAAGTGAGTGACCGAGATATTCTGTCGATGTACAAACGCATTCAAAACACCATGAAGGATAAAGCGAAAGTAGAAACAAGTGTGAAAACCATCTCTGATGACGAAGCAAAGGTTGTCGCTCAAGTAACCGGCATTGATGCTTCTAACTTAAAAGACAAGCTAGACAAGCAAAGAGACGAGTTTTACAACGGGAAAATCCGTTCTAAAGAAGAACTGTATAAAAAAAGCTTAAACATGTACGCATCTGAATTCGAAAAACTTCCTCCCGTTTCCAGCCCAGCTGAATATGAAGTGAAAATGAAACGTAATGGGGATGGTCAATGGAAAATTGACCTCAATGATTATAATACAGAGCAGTACATGAGCGGTTTTATTAAAACGAGATAATCTAAAAAAAGACGCTGGCCTCTGAAGGAGCCGCGTCTTTTTTTTTAATTATACTGTCGCCTCTTGCTCTTCTTTCACCGCTTTTTCGATATCTTTAAAACGGCTCGATACAGTCGACGCACTAATGCCATACTTTTTCGCTACTTGTGCTTGAGAAAGCGGGGCATCGCTTGCAAGTGAATGAATGTAGTATTCGATTCCGGCAGCAAATGACGCTGCTTTACGGATCACAGGTGATTTCTGATCACAGTAGGCTTTCCAAACCGTTAAAGCACCATCTGTCAGGCTTTGGTCACCGTGCTCCTTCATTCCGTCTTCAATCAGCTTAGCAGTTTCCAGCTGGACGTCACTTGCCCAGTCCATACGATCTGCTGATAGACCTGCATCGCCTTCTGTTTGAGCAGGTGTTTCTGATTCTTCTACTTCTTGCTTCGCAAACATACACTTCAGCACGTCAGGGAATGATTCTCTCATAAATGTGCTGCGCGCCCCTCCATTTGCTTCATATGCGTCAACAAGCTGGCGAACTTGAAGAAGAAGAGTATCTGTAAACTCTTTCGCAAACATCGTATATTGAATGAAAAACTCTGCCTTTTCTTCAAATTGAACAGGAAAACCAAGCACGAGACTTCCCTTTTCAGGCAGTACCGTTTGATCAGGTTTTACATCTACTTCAACCTTCTCCGCTGTTATCATATTCTCAAAGTAAAGAGACTCGTCCGTTTTTTCATTTAAAAAAAGCAAAGATGGCTCCATGTCTGTCCAAGATTGGACCACTTGTCTTGTTTTCGGACGGGTAATATCTTCTGCTTTCTTTGTCAGGAACTCTTGGAAAATGGTCTCTTTCTGATCAGTTAATGGACGGAAGAAGATTCCCCATACACTCAAATGGAAAACTGAGATTTGTTGCGTTTCTTTATCCATATCTGCAAGGAAAGAAAACTCATTAATGAATTGATTGATCGCTCTCTGATGCTTAGAAAAAGCATAATTCATTAAATCCTTTTGAACTTGTACAGCTTCCTTAAACACAAGCTCAGACGTTTGTTCTCCGCCTGATTTTTGACCACAGCAATGTTTATATTTTTTTCCGCTTCCGCAAGGGCAGAGCGCATTTCGTTTAATTTTTCCCAAAATAAAACCTCCGACATTCTAGTCTAACCTCACTATTTTAACAAACGATTGCACAGGAGGGTTTTATTTTCAAGAAAAAAGAAAAATCTGAATGATCAGTTAAATTATAAAAACACCTGAAGATCACAATAGATCATAGGAAAGACAGACTTTCTCTGTTTATTTTCTCCAATCATACCAACAGATTTTCCTCAGCTCATTCCTTCGAATAACTGCTTTGCCTCAAAATAAAAGATTTGAACGAATTTCTTCGTATTGACTCTACCCGTTGATCCTGAAGGTGAAGATGTCTTCTGCATTTCTTTCATTCTTTGGCTGACATCGGTAAAATCAAAAAACTTCGACGCATAGTGCTCAAACTTAGGATTTGAGAAATCTGTTAATCCTAGTGAGGCAAAATGATTCAAAGAATGGTGAATAGCTCGTCTAATCCGCTGCTCCGCCGCCTTCACTTCCCGCATCACTTCTACATCGGTTGCACCATGATCCAGCTTTCTTTCTGCTGTTTTGATAAACAGCTGCTTTAGCGGCGGGAAATTGACCTCATGAGAATTGGCTGACTGTGTTTCATGTAAGTAGATGAGTATCTCCAGTAAATCCTTAGAGCCGCTCTCACCGACAATTCCCAGCTCGGATAAGAGGAATTCCCCAGCTTCTTTCATCGTTCTTCTCTTCGCCCCAGCGCCCGTACCTTGAGAAATGACAGGCTCTAATGGCAGCACGTGGCGAAGGGAGGCTTGTATATCGTAAATCGATTTTTCCAGTTTGATACGCTCCATGACTTTTCGAATCACACTGACGATTTCAATGCGATTGACAGGCTTATGGATATAATATTCAATCCCTAGTTCATAGGCTTCTGCCATCATCTCTTTCGCCTCTACTTGGGAAATCATAATGACCTTGCCTTTGAATTCAGGGTGAATATGGCGGATGGTTTGAATGCCATCTCTAGCAGGCATTAAAAGATCAATCAAAAGGATGTCTACTTTCTTGAGGTTCAGTGAATGTGCCTCTAATCCAACTCCGTCACCCGCTTCATCTACGACCTCTCCCAAATCCTCATCCTCTATGATTTGACCTAAAATCGAGCGTATTGCACGATCATCATCTGCAATGAAGAATCGCATACACTCACCCTCTCTGTATTAAATTTTGTATAGGAAGGACAAGCAGAAAAGCTGCACCTTTTGTTTCTTTTGGTTCGATTTGAATCTGACCGCCAAGCTCTTGAACCAGCTCTCTCACATAGGATAAGCCAATCCCTGTAGACGGTGTTCCAAATGCATCAAATTTGGAGGTATACCCTGGATCAAACACAATCTCTCTCATTTTTTTAGGAATCCCTGGTCCGTCATCTTCAATCCGAATCTCTATTTTATCATGACTTCCTTTCAATTCGAGTGAGATCATCCCGGTATCTTTTATTGCTTCGACTGCATTGGCCATTAAATTATTAATCAGCGATAAGAAAATAAACACATGATAATCATGCAGATGAATGCCCCTTATATCAGATGTAAAGGAGATGTTTTTCCCAAGAGATAAAGCATACTTCTCTTGAATCCGGATGACAATTTGGACGAGCTCTTCCGCCATCATATAGTCTTGCATATTTTCCTTCGAAATCAGCTTTGAAAGCCCAGCATAAATACGCTGATTGTCCTTTTTCACTTCATGAATTTCTCCTGCGAGCTTTAACAGCTCCTGACTCACTTTTTTCCCCGCTTCGTGTTCATGCAGCAGACGGTAAAGCCGGTATGATTCTTGTGTAATATGCTCTGTATGTTTTAACGTTTTCTTTAAATGCACCGTTTCTTCATATAAATTCGAAATGACCATCATCATATGCTCATTTTGTTTCATGATCTGCTTTTCTCTTGATTGAGCCTCATACAGCTTCATCATATTAAAAAAACTGATCACCACAAAGCTGTGAGCAAATGCAATGAGGAACATATCGCTCAGCTTTGATAAGGTCATCGTTGTATCAAACACTAGAAATTGTACAAACAGCTCGACAAAATCAGCAACTAATTCGATCATCAGGCCGATGATCCCAATGAAAATAGAGCGCTGTTTAAAGCGTCCCGTACGGACGGCAAAAAACAGGAAAGCATAAGTGAAATAGAAAAAGAAGCTTGGGAATTGCTGATAAAATGATGAAGCCAGATCAGCATTCTGCTGAATCAAATCTAAACCTACCCGAAAAAGCACAATGGCTGCGCCTGTTAAAAATCCCGGCAATAGCGGTTTAGATTTTCTTAAGAGTAATAAGCAAAAGAAAAACGCAGGTGCGCCAAAACTGATGCGAAACGTCTCATTCACAGGATAAAACTTCAGCTCTCCTGCAAGCGGCACAATGACCATCATAAAAATTAAAATGAATGCGTCCTTTTTGACAAGCTGATTTAAACTCAAATGACTGACATCCCTTCCCCTGTTTGCATAGCCACAGTATACAAGGAGACTCTTTTCTCCACAATGTACAAAAAAATAATTTTTACTGCTCCTTTTATCCTCAAAATCCTTTTTTATGACTATTCTCCGGGGCAGCAAGGTGACCTTTCAGCTATTCACTGTTTTGATCATTGACGACAATAATAGGAATTGTTTAGACAATCATCGACAGACTGATTTTTATTTGTAAGTTTTTCTGTAGATTTACGTCAGATTGTGTAGTTTCCAAGATAAATTGAATGAATAATTTTAGTGAAACTATATGTAAGCGTTTTCTTAATTTTCACTAAAAACCCTTTTTGTTTTTCCGCCGACAATGCCTTCATTTGTACATATATTTAGGTGTAAAGGAGTGGTGCAAGCAGCGCATGACAAGTTCTTTGAAGATGTGTAACATGTTTTCGTGCCTATTTGATCGCATTTTTTGTCATCCGCCAATTCAATAGGGTACTTTTTGATTTTTGATTGGAGGAATCGTATGAAAACAGCAATTTCTAATAATACACAACACGCATGCCAGTCTTCTGTTGATCAATGGGCAGAAGAAATACGTCCGTATTACATAAACGGACAGAATGCTGGCTACATTCCAGCACTTGGAAAAGTGAATTCCTCTCAACTTGGTATCAGCGTGATAGGCCCAGATGGATCATCTGTACGATATGGTGATTGGGACGTTCCCTTTACCCTGCAAAGTATCTCAAAAGTCATCAGCTTTATAGCTGCCTGTTTAGGAAGAGGCGTTCCTTACGTCTTGGATCGGGTAGATGTAGAGCCAACTGGTGATGCATTTAATTCCATCTACCGTCTTGAGATGCATAAACCAGGGAAGCCCTTTAATCCAATGATTAATGCTGGAGCTATTACCGTATCCTCCATCCTTCCCGGAAAGACTTCTACAGAAAAGCTAGCATATATTTTCGATTTAATCGAAAACTTAATAGGTAAGCGTCCTTCTGTTAATGAAGAGGTTTATCAATCAGAATGGGCAACTGCGCACCGAAATCGAGCACTTGCTTATTATTTAAAAGAAACCAATTATTTAGAATCGGATGTCGAGGACACGTTAGAAGTGTATTTAAAGCAATGTTCCATCGAGGTCACAACAGAGGACATCGCCTTGATTGGACTGATTATATCAAGTGATGGCTATCATCCCTTTAAACAAGTCCAAGTCATCCCAAAGGATATCGCCAGACTAACAAAGGCATTGATGCTGACATGCGGCATGTATAATGCGTCTGGGAATTTTGCTGCTTTCGTAGGGGTACCAGCGAAGAGTGGTGTGTCTGGAGGAATTATGGCTTGCGTTCCGCCAAGCGCAAGAAGAGAATTTCCGTTTCAGACAGGCTGTGGAATCGGTATTTACGGTCCCGCCATTGACGATTGCGGAAATAGTATTACCGGTGTCATGATGCTGAAAAAGCTCGCCAAAGAGTGGGATCTCAGTATTTTTTAAAAAGAACAGTGATGAATTCGAAGAGGTGATGTTATGAACGAAAAAGCTTTGCTATCTTATTTAACACATACAAATGATTTTATTTGGACTTATATTGTGATTGCTCTGTTACTTGGAGTTGGACTCTACTTCACATATAGAACACGCTTCATGCAAGTGAGAATGATGAAAGAAATGCTGCGTGTCCTGAAAGAAGGAAGAAAAGAAAAAGAGGGAATATCACCGTTCCAAGCATTTGCCATCAGTATGGCAGCACGTGTAGGGACAGGAAATATCACAGGGATTGCTATCGCTATTGCCATTGGCGGCCCTGGCGCCATCTTTTGGATGTGGATCGTAGCCATTATCGGATCTGCTTCAAGTTTCGTTGAAAGTACACTAGCTCAAGTATATAAAGTAAAAGACAAAACAGGCTTCCGCGGAGGACCTGCTTATTACATGGAAAAAGGGTTAAACAAGCGCTGGATGGGGATTTTATTTGCGATCCTGATTACGATTTCTTTTGGAATCGTCTTTAACGCAGTTCAATCAAATACGATCTCTGTCGCTTTTAAAAACTCCTTTGGTTTAGACCGTTTAACCGTCGGTATTGTGATGGCTGTCATTATTGCAGCAATCATTTTCAAAGGCATCCAAGCGATCGCAAAGGCTTCTGAATACATTGTCGTTGTGCTTGCAGTTGCTTATATCGGAATTGCGTTCTTTGTCATTGTCACAAATATCACGGAACTTCCTGGTGTCATCAGCACGATTGTGAAACACGCCTTCGGGTTTGAACAGTTCGCTGGCGGTACGCTAGGCGGTGCTTTATTACAAGGGATTAAACGCGGTCTTTTCTCGAATGAAGCCGGTATGGGTAGTGCACCTAACGCAGCAGCAACGGCTGTCACAAGCCATCCTGTTAAACAAGGATTAATCCAAGCATTCGGCGTGTTAACAGATACGTTAATTATTTGTACAAGCACAGCCTTCCTTGTTCTGTTTTCTGATGCGTATAAAACAACAAACCTGCAAGGAATTGAATTAACACAGGCTTCTCTTAGTCAGCATATTGGACCATGGGCCTCTGGCTTCCTTGCCATCATGATTTTCCTATTCGCGTTCAGTACATTGATCGGTAACTATTACTATGGGGAAACGAACATTGAATTCCTAGGAGCGAACAAAATTTGGCTAAACATCTATCGAATTGCCGTTATTGGAATGGTTCTGTTCGGTTCAGTTGCCACTGTTCCTCTCGTTTGGGGTCTAGCCGATCTCTTCATGGGACTCATGGTCATCGTCAACCTCATCGCCATTACCATGCTGTCTAAGGTCGCCTTCGCAGCACTGAAGGATTACACGAGACAGAAAAAAGAAGGCAAAGATCCTGTTTTCTATAAAAATGCCGTTCCAAACAATGAGAAAATTGAATGCTGGGACGACGAACCTACTGCATTGAAAAAGAATCAAATCGGATAAATCAAAAAAGCTCTGGTCAACTGATCAGAGCTTTTTTCTTTATGTCAAAAATTCAAGTATGAGTTTGTTGACGACCTCTGGTTTCTCATGATTGATCCAATGAGAGGCATCATCGACAAAGATCAGCTGGCCATTTGGACAGATCTTTATCGTTTCCTTCGCCAGCTTTCTGCTTAAAAATTTGTCCTCCATCCCCCAGATCATGCGAACAGGGACGAGAATTCGTTTGGAAATTGGCTTTTCAAAGCCGCCTTTTTTGATGGCTCGATACCAATTCAGCATTGAGGTCAAGGCGCCTGGCTGCGTCCAAGCGAGCTTGTAGCTTGAGACATCTTCCTTCGTGAACAAATGCGGCCTTGCCGTCAGCCCAATGGCTTCATCCAGCTTTTGAAAGTGATTTTCTTGAAGTGCTGCCTCTGGAGCATTCGGAAGCTGAAAAAAAGCGATATAGGAGCTTTTCTTCCATTGCGGCGGATAAAAAGGAAGAACCTTCATCATCACCCGCGGATGCGGCATATTGACAATGATTAATTTCTCGACATATTGAGATCGGGTTGAAGCCAAATGCCAAGCAACAGCTCCGCCCCAGTCATGTCCGCCGACAATCGCCTTTTGGTTCGGGCTCAGCGTCTTGATCAAACCCACAATATCATCTCTCAGTTTATCTAATACGTAGGATTCGACTCCTTCTGGCTTGTCACTTAGATGGTAGCCTCTTTGATCAGGAACAACAACACGATAGCCTGCCTCAGCCAAGGGGATGATTTGATTTTTCCAGCCGTACCAAAACTCAGGAAACCCGTGGAGCAGCACAAGCAGCGGGCCATTTTCCGGTCCAGCCATTGCTGTATGAAGTGTTACACCATTTGTTTGGATTGATTGAAACTCAATTTGTTCCATTCCTTTGCCACCCTTCTCCTTGTCCTTTTATTCTTCCAACATAGCATATTTTCCATTTTTCAGAAAATAAAAACACTCACAAAAAAACCTTCACACTCGTGAAGGTCTTCGTCTATTTCATATAATTCAGAACCCAAATCAACCCATTTTTCCGGTCCTGTACTTGTCCGTGAAGTGCGCCAAAGAAGGTATCCTGTAATTCGACCAGTACATCTCCATCAGCTTCCAGCGCTTCATAGACAGCCTTTAGTTCTTCTTCATTGTCAAACTGCATGATCAATCTGAGATTCTCTGGCTTTGGCGTGCGTCCAAATGTATCTGAAAAATGAAGCAGTGATTCCCCAAGATGCAATTCAGCATGTAGGACACGGTCCTGGTGTTCATTTAAGATCTGAATATCTCCACCAAAAATCCCTTGATAATATTGAAGAGATTCTTTCACATCTTCTACAACAATATAAGGACTAACACTAATCATATCCCTCATCCTCCTCTTGTTCCGTCCATTATCTCTTTTATAGCTTATCCCAAATCGTATGAAAAAAGGCACAAATCGTCAACGGATTTGCACCTTTTTCTCATTAAGATTTCGCTAATTCACTGTGTTTGTTTGAATACGCTGCGTACATGACGACACCGATTAACAACCAAACCCCAAAGTAAAGCCATGTCCGGCCTGGTAAGTTGAGCATAAGGAACAAGCAGCAGCCCATTGATATAATCGGCAAAACAGGCACAAAAGGAACCCTGAAGCCCCTCTCAAGCTGCCGATGTGTCTTTCTCAAAATAAGTACAGATAAACTGACCATGGCAAACGTTAATAATGCACCGATATTCGCTAAGTTGGACAGATCCTTCAAATCAATAAAGCCTGAAATAACAGCTGTCATTCCGCCAATCATCCATATGCTAGCAACAGGCGTATCGCTTTTGTTTGTTTTTGAAAACACTTTAGGCAAAAGTCCGTCTCGGCCCATCGCATAGGCAATTCGAGTTGCTGCATAATTATTGGCGAAAATCACAGCCATCAATCCAATGACCGCACCAACGGAAATAATACCAGCCACGCTATTTTGATGTACACTTTGCAGGACATATGACATAGCCTCTGTGACATTCAGCTGTGTATAGTGCACCATGCCTGTCATGACCAAACAAACGACAATGTAAATGATCGTACAAATAAGTAATGAACCTATGATCCCAATTGGCAGGTTCCGCTGCGGATTTTTCACCTCTTCTGCTGAAGCAGAAATTGCATCAAACCCTAAAAAGGCAAAAAACACAGCAGCAGCACCGGCAATGACACCTTCTGCGCCAAACGGCATAAATGGCTGCCAATTGGATGGCTGAACATAAAAGCCGCCTACTACAATGAAAAGAACAATAATACCGAGTTTCACAAACACCATGATATTATTAAATTTTTTACTTTCCTTCGTTCCTCTAGATAAGATCCACGCAATCAGTAAAGCAATGATAATCGCCGGCAGATTCATATATCCGCCTTGCTCCGGCCCCGCTAAGAATTGATGCGGAATCGAAATTCCAAATCCCTCGAGCAGGCTGTTGAAATAACTCGACCAGCCACTGGCAACAGCTGAAGCAGTCAGCATATAGACGGATAATAAGGTCCATCCCATTAAATGACCTACAAGCTCGCCCATGGTCGTATATGAATAAATGTACGCACTGCCGAATACAGGAAGCGCTGAAGCCATTTCTGCATAACAAAGTGCTGCCAAACTGCACACAATGGCTGCAATCGCAAAGGAGAAAATAACAGCCGGTCCTGCATCCTTAGCCGCTGTTATACCAGTTAACACCATAACCCCTGTACCAATCACTGCCCCTATACCAAGAAGCGTGAGATCTAGCCCGCCCAGTGTTTTCTTTACCTTTTGCTGTCTGCTCTGTTCCAACAAATCGTGAACGTGTTTCTTACGAAGAATATGTCGCAAACCCTTTCCCTCCAAAACGTTAGAAAAACAAAAAATCATTCAAATTTCATTATAGCAGAATAGGTACTAAGCATTCACAACCAATTCACGTAAATCTTTCTTCATAATTTTACCAAGCTTGTTTTTTGGCAGATCACTGATGAAATGAATGGATGGCACTTTGTAATCTGCCAAACGTTCCTGACAATAGTTCACCACATCTTCTTCGCAGAAATCGGCGGATTCGTCTTTTACGATATACGCACTTGGCACTTCACCATATAATTCGTCTGGCACCCCGATGACAGCTGATTCAATCACACCTGGTATTTGTTCAATGACTTCTTCTACTTGGTCAGGATAGATATTGTCTCCGCCGTATAAAATGACATCTTTGTATCTGCCTGTGATAAATAGAAAACCATCTTCATCTAGATAGCCTGCATCTCCCATATGGAACCAGCCATCTTTGAGTACCTTCGCAGTAGCGTCAGGCTGATGATAATAGCCTAAGAAATAAAATGGGCTTCTCATGACAACTTCGCCAATTTCTCCAGCTGGCAGTGTTTCCTCAGTCTCAGGATGAACGATTTTCACTTCTACATCTGGATCCACTTTACCAGCAGAGCCCATTTTATCCTCGCCCATCGCAGGATGCCACGCACTGACAACCCATGCTTCCGTGCTTCCGTAGCCATGCATCATCTGAATGCCTGCTTCTTTGTAGTCCTTAATCAAACGGACCGGCACCTTCGTACCGCCAGAAATCGCAATTTCAAAGGATGAAAGGTCATACGAACCGCGCTTCATTTCTTCCAGCATGTACGTATAAGCTGATGGGAAAGCCATCATGAACGTTATTCTTTCTTTTTCGATCGTTTCTAAAATGCGCTTCGGCGTTGCATCATGTAAGAAAACAAGTGTATACCCTTCAATGGCAGCAGCGATCAGATGATTAATTGAACTCATATGATAGAGAGGGTGACTCGCCAAGTACCGTTTCCCTTTCAAGTCAAATCCTCGATTCCCGCGTCTTGTTAAAAATTGATAGATTCGTCCATGTCCGACCATACAGCCTTTTGGATTCCCCGTTGTCCCAGAGGTAAATAAGATCATCGCTAGATCCTCTTCTGATACCTCTTCCGCAAGATCACTGCCATCATTTGAAGCCAATATGTCTTCAAACAGCTGCGTTGTTTTCGCATTTACACCAGATTCCACCATGAGACAGTTGTCTAAAGACACATTCACCGCAGAAATAATCTCACGGAATTCTCGGTCAAAAAATAAAGCCTTTGGCTCTGCTTTTTTCAAAATACCCTCCAGCTCAAATGAAGTAAGCTGCCAGCTAAGCGGAACTGCGACTGCACCTGCTTTAATGGCTGCCAGCATAATCGTTGAAAAGTGATGATGGTTTTGACAAATAAAGCAAACGCGGTCACCTTTTCGAATTCCTTTTTGATTTAAGTAATGAGCAAGCTGGTCGATGCGTTTTGCATATTCTTCAAATGTATAAGACACCCCTCCGCCAGTTACCGCCTCAATTTGTGAAGAGCGTTCCATTCTGTCGTTTAGTAATGCCTGTAAAGTATTCAATATCTTCATCTCCAAACGTTTGATTTCCAATAGCCAATTTCCAGCGAATTGGGTTGGCAGATTTTATCTCATTCACATTCTAAAATAAAAACAGCTGAAAGTAAAATCATTTCATTTTGGAATTGTTCTTTATATTAATTGATAATATAGGTAATTTTATAGCCGTCTTCCATTTTGGTTTAAATCATGATGATTATTATGATAAGATAGACCTAGTAATTGATCGGAAAATGCGAATGCAATAGGAAAAGAGGTATGGAGAATGCAACATTTCGAGCTAGAGGCAAGTTTGTTAGACCATGCACTGACGAAGTATTTAAAGGCGACGAAACAAATAGATGAAGAAAATATTCCGAAAAACGTGACGAATGTTAAAGGGTTTATTTTACGTATCATCTACCGCCATCAATCATGTACTGTGAAAAATATTCTGCAGGAAGTTTCATTATCTCCCTCTGCAACAACAACCGCTCTCAATCACTTAGAAGACGAAGGGCTGATCATCCGCTCTCGAAATAATAATGACCGCCGTACTGTGTGGATTGAACTCTCTGAATCGGGTGAACAAATTGCTAAACAAATGATCGACAATCGCCAGCTGCTTGTGAATCAATTGTTCAACCACCTTTCAGAGGAAGATAAAAAAACATTTTTTGAATTAATCGAAAAAATGATGGACGAGCACACATTAAAGGCTTAGGAATACTCCTAAGCCTTTAGATTTTTGACAAAGGGCTAAAAGCCCTTTGTCTTCTTTTCAGCGTCATAGAAAACCTTTGCAGCCCTAGGAAGGACGAGTACTGGAGCGGAGCGAATTAAACATTCGTGAGCACCGGCACGCAGACCTGACACCGAATGCGAAGGTTTGTCTACACGCTGAGGCTTAGGAATACTCCTAAGCCTTCTTTTTATGGCTTTAAAACGACCTTTATACAATCATCCTGTTTGTCATTGAAGATGTGGTACGCATGTGCAGCTTCATCTAATGGTAATTTGTGAGTGATAATGGCTCTAGGATCAATTTCACCGCTTGTCACTTTTTGATAGAGCTTTGACATGTATCCTCTCGCCGGGGCTTGGCCCATTTTCAGGGTGACGTTTCTTGCGAAAAAAGCGCCTAATGGAAACATGTTGTACAGGCCGCCGTACACACCCGTCATCTGCACTGTTCCACATTTGCGAACGGCTTTTGTGGCAATTTGAATGGGTCCGATCGTTCCGCCTTGCAGCTTGAGCTTTTGCTCAATTTTTTCAAGCGGCGACTTCTTCCCGTCCATTCCCACACAATCAATCACAACATCGGCCCCGCCCTTGGTGAGCTCCTTTAACGTTTCTCCCATGTCGGGATCTTCTGTAAAGTCAAAGACCTCAACGCCGCTCATTCGTTTTGCATGCCGTAGGCGGTAATCAATGTAATCGACGGCAATCACACGTTCTGCTCCTTTTTGCCAAGCAAATTGCTGTGCCATTAACCCAACAGGTCCGCAGCCTAGCACGATGACCGTATCGCCTTTTTTCACACCTGCGTGCTCTACACTCCAATAGGCGGTTGGCAGGACATCTGATAAGAACAGCAATTGTTCATCCTCCAGCTCACAATCTTCTGGGATCTTAAACGGTGTATAGTTGCCAAAAGGTACGCGTAAATACTCTGCCTGTCCTCCGGGGTAATTCCCATATTTCTCACTATAGCCAAAAAGTCCACCCGAATCGTAGTGCGGGTTTGAGTTGTCACATTGGCTTTCTAAGTGATGATCGCAATATTGGCATTTACCACATGCAACTGTAAATGGAATGACGACACGGTCTCCCTTTTTTACGGCTGTGACATCCGGGCCAACTTCCTCCACAATCCCCATTGGTTCATGCCCAATCACATAGCCGATTGGAAGCGGGAAATTCCCCTGATACAAATGTAAATCTGATCCACAAATTGCTGTTGATGTAATACGTATGATCACATCTTCCCGATCTTGAATCCACGGTGCATCTACTTTCTTCACTGCAATGCTATTTTTCCCTTGATAAGTAACAGCTCTCACATGGATTTCCTCCTTTAGCTCAAGTCATCTTTACATAGCTTCACCTTGAATGAATGGTTCATTCATCAAATGAGAAATTTATGTGGAGGAGGCAAAAAACAAAAAAAGCCTGTCGATTGTTTCGACAGACTCATGATGTCGTGTAACGCGTTACACACTTATTCCTTTTCGACAAAAAACAAATCATATTGAGTTGAAGTCTCCCGATTGAACATGAAATTCCCTTCTTGAATAAAATAGGGGCATATATTTGGGCTTGGAGATTCTTCAAACTGCTCATACACCTGCTCAATTTCTCCTGGAAGCAGCAAAACCAACATTTTATTTGAATGAGACACAAATTCATAAGAGTGGATCGTATCCGGCGGGATATAGACAAAGTCACCCGGCATCAAGCAAATATCCTCTCCGTTCAAATGAAGGTTCATCTTCCCTTCAACACAATAGATTGCTTCTGTATGAACTTGATGATAATGCGGCGGGAAATATTTCTCCTTCGCTCCTTCAACCACAAAATGACTGAATCCGCCTCCTGTTGTTTCTACTGTTGCAATCAGCTCATGAATCTGACCATCAATGATGTATTGCTTCCCTTCACCAGCCTCTAATACATAAGGCTGTACCTCGTGAGGAAGCTGACTATGAAATAAAACGGAGGGCCTCGTTGTATTAGACAGTTCTCTGATTCCATGCATCAGGATGATATCGCTTTCTTTTTCAGCCTGCTGAAAACTGGTTGCATCGAAAGCATAATGAGTCATAGACCATTTATTCTGAAAAAGCCTCTTCCCAATTTGCTGATAGACATCTGTCATTTTTCCGCCCAGCGTATATGAAATAAATCTTGTTTTATGACTATGCATTCTGTAGCCATGAATCGTTTTGGGCGGGATATGAATATAATCAAAGGCTGTGACCATGTATTTTTTACCGTCCAGCATCACTTCAAGCTTTCCTTCCAGCACAAAAATGGTTTCAAATAAGTGCTCATGACAGTGCAGCGGGAAATATGCTCCTTTCCCACCTGTGATTAAGGCAAGCTCAAACAGCTGATTCGTTTGATTTGCTTCTGCCAGCATATGAACAAGCTGATTCTCCAGCCCATACATCTTTCCGGAACCAGACACGGTATAAAAAGGGGTACCTTCGGATTGCTTCATCGATTGCGGTTGCTCCGACATCCCATCACTCCTCATGACAAATTGACTATCTATATTATATAGACCAATTGATATAATAGATAGACAATATGCGAGAGATTTTACTCTTCCCGCATAAATAAGTGTCTAAGGTAACTTTTTACGTGTTCTAAAGGGGTCGTTTGCTTGAGTGCAGTGGTCATCGATAAACCCCCGATGACCATTGAGTGAAGGAGAGAAGCCAGCTCATCCGCTTTGTTTTCTTCATACCCGCTGTTCATTAGCTTTTCTTTTACAAGCTCCTGCCAGCGGATCATTTCTTGTTTGCATGCAGCATGAAGCTGCGCGTTTTCAGGCTTGGACTCTGCCGCAAGCAAGACAATTGGAATCCCTCTTTCACTTTCTTTCTCCATAAATCCTCGAATGATCTTTGTCATAAAACGATCGATAGCGATATATGGGTCATCCGAATAGGCAAAGCCTTCTTCAATTTGATTGATGACCTTTTGACTAATGTATTCAACAGATGCAATGGCCAGCTCTTCTTTTCCATTTGGAAAGTAATAATAAAGAGAGCCTTTAGGTGTGCCGCTCTCTCTGATAATTTGATTCAATCCTGTCGCATGGTATCCCTGTTTACGTAAAAGAAGTGCTGCCGTTTGAATGATTTTATCCTTCGTACTCACGTGTGACACTCTTTTCCCTCCATAGACCAAAGTCGCTTATCATGCGTTATTGATTTAATTGACTAGTTCCTTTCCAAATCGAGGATGTTTCCATTTCCGCCGCAAGCCTGAGCAGCCAGTCCTCTTTTCCTTTAGGTGCTGTCACTTGTACCCCTAAAGGCATGCCCGCGCTAGTCAGATGAACAGGAACACTCATTGATGGCTGACCTGTTAAGTTGGCAAGCTGTGTAAATGGGGTGTAGGTCAAGCTCTTGAGGAACATGTCATAAATAAGATCCTGCTGCGCTTGCATGGAAAGAGATGACACACGTAAAAGTGCGGCTGTTTCCTGATCTGAATGCATAAGCTCACCAACCTTTGGAGCTGAATAGGCAGTAGCTGGTGTCACATAGAGATCGTAGGTTTGATGAAATGATGCCATTTGTGCAGCAGCCCGATCCCACGCATCAAGACTTTCTGTATAAGCAGCAGCGGTCACATTCTTGCCAGCCTCCGCCAGCACCCATGCCACGATGTCCGTTTCCTCCGGCTTTACTGGACGCCCTAACGAACGAGCCAAGGAAGTGAATAACGCAGACATTTCTCCGCTGTTCATCACGTAATATTGCTGCATGAGATGAATCCCATCAATTTCCGGCTTGGTTTCCTCTACTTGATGACCTTGCTCACTCAGCCATTTCACTGTTTGCTGAACCGCCTGCTTCGCCTCCTCACTGACCTTCGTGCCAACTGGAGATTCTACGCTGTAAGCAATTCGCATAGAAGATGTACGTTTCACCAGATCCTCTTGGTAACTGCCATCGTATAATGGGGTTTGGAAAGCAGCTTCAGGCTGAATGACTTGAAGAAGATCAAGAAGGGCTGCACTGTCCCGCACTGTTTTTGTGAGTGTAAAGTCAATGGAAGCCCCTTGCCACTGCCTTCCTGCGCCTGGGCCTACTGGCGTTCTTCCCCGCGTAGGCTTAAGGCCGAACAAACCGGTAAAGGATGCTGGAATCCGGATGGAACCACCGCCATCACTTGCTCCGCCAGCAGGTACAATGCCGCTTGCAACAGCTGCTGCTGTACCGCCGCTTGAGCCTCCCGGAGAATAGTCCGTATTCCAAGGATTTCTCGTTGGACCATGTAACGCAGGCTCCGTCACATTTCTTAAACCGAATTCCGGTGTATTTGTATGTCCGATCATGAGAAAACCAGCCTGCTTCAACCGATCAACAAAGTGCGAATCCGAATTTGCTTTTACATCCTTTAACAGCAAAGCTCCTGCTGTCAGCGGTTCATTTTTAATCCCTTGTGATATATTTTTCAGCACAAACGGAACGCCCGCAAATGGCTGATACTCATGTAACACCTTGATATCTTTTAAAACTTGTTCTTGTCTTGTCCGTATCACAGCGTTTAGTTCTGGATTGACCTCATTCAATCTATCAAATGCCGCCTGCATAAGCTCCTCGGGCGTTACCTGCTTATTCCGCACAAGTGCTGCCAAGCCAGTCGCATCATACGTCATATACTCTTTTACGTTCATCAGCATGTCCTTCTTTCTCTTATCATGATGTCTCTATTGTCTACTAGAATTCTATGAATTTCAATTTCAGGTTACTTGTAAAAATAACTTTCTGAACAAGACGACAATTCTACTATCCCATCCCTCTGCTTTCTCCGATATAATAGAGAAAAAAAGACCGAGGTCATCGGATGAGAGGAGCCACGCATTGAAAAAGAAATTACTTATCGTCATTGCGTTTCTTCTTGCGTTGACAACTGCTTTGCCCTTCCATTCGCAGGCAGCTGCACCGCCAAAAGAAACAGATGTCATCATCGTCTATAAAAATCAAAAAGGAAAACAAACAGCTATTGAGGAAAGTGAGAAAGTGAACGCACAGTACATACATCTTCCGGCTGTCGCTGTGACAGCAGATGAACAAGCGGTCACCTCACTCAAAAAAGACCCAAACATCGCTTACGTCTCAAAAAACGTAAAGGTCAAACTCGCGGCTTCTACTGTGAAGAAAACAGCCGCTGCTACTAATCAGGATGCATTGGTACAAAAATCTTACAATCTGCAAAAACTAAATATAAAGCAAGCAATAAAAGAAGGCGTCACTGGTAAAAATGTAAAAGTAGCCGTTTTAGATACTGGTATTTTCTCACACGAGGATTTAAAGGTATCCGGCGGTAAATCATTCGTGAACTACACATCCTCTTATAAAGATGATGAAGGACATGGCACACATGTCGCCGGCACGATTGGTGCGCTTAATAACGATTATGGAACAGTCGGCGTCGCTTCTGGTGTGAAGTTGTATGCTGTGAAAGTGTTAGATAAAAAGGGAGAAGGCGACCTATATAGTCTGCTTCGAGGCATCGATTGGGCGATTACCAACAAGATGGACATTATTAATTTAAGTTTAGGCTTTGAAGACAATATCCCAATCTTGCATTCAGCAGTAGATGAAGCATATAAAAAAGGACTGCTCGTGGTTGCTGCAAGCGGAAATGATGGGAAAAAGAATCATATTAGCTATCCAGCCGCTTACAATAGCGTCATTGCCGTTTCTGCAACAACTTCCAAAGATAAACTCGCGTCTATCTCGAATACAGGGAAAGGGATTGAATTTTCTGCCCCTGGCGAGAACGTTATCAGCACTTATTTAAAAAATGAATATTGGTATGCAACGGGGACATCACAAGCCACGCCGCATGTCACAGGAATGCTGGCACTGTTAAAGCAGCTTCATCCGAAGAAAACAAATGCACAGCTTCGCACTTTATTGCGCAGCTATACAGTGGATCTTGGCGCAAAAGGGAAGGATCCGCAATTCGGCTATGGCCGCGTGCAATATGTGCCGCAATCCACCTTTTTAAAGGCTGCGGCCAGTGCTGTCAAAACAGCCGAAACATCTAAAAAGCAGGCAGATGTCAATCAAGCCAAAACGAGAATTGGCCGGCTCACTGCAAGCAAGCAAAAAACAGCACTCACAGAACGGGTGAAGAAAGTCCAAGCAGCCATTGATATCCGCTCGGCACGTGCAAAGGTCAAAACAGCCGAAAAGAACAAAACACAGGGCGCTATTAAAAGTGCTCAAACGGCCATCAAAAAACTAAATAAAGGCAAAGAAAAAACAAGCCTGCAAAACCGGCTCGACAAAGTTAAAAAACAAGTCGCTTATCAAAAGAAAGTGACGGACGCTAAACAAAAGGTCAAAAAAGCAGAAACCAAACGAACAAAGAAAACAAAAGCAGCGGCTCAAAGCGCTGTCAAACAGCTAAAAGCCTCCAAAACAAAAACCAATTTACAAAAACGATTAAACCGTATTAAGGTTTAACAGAAAAAAACGATTCCTTTCAGCGAGGAATCGTTTTTTTCTATCTCAACATCGGCTCAAACAAGCTGTGATGATATTTCCCTTCGGCATCTGCCCTCACTTGATTGAGAATGCTTTCTAACGAAGCTGTCACGCTCTCTAATGCCCGCCGCACTGTACCGTGTTCAAAATCCGCTAAACTCTCCGGCAATTCATCTTCATCCAGCACAAAGACATCACCATTCGGAAGAACGAGAAGATCAATAATGAGGTCTTCAAACATGACCAGCTGGCCGTTGAACTGTGTATCTCCCACAATATTAAAATAAGATCCTAGTTCCTTCCCTTGATCATCTCTCCAGAAATATATGTTATAAGGACGATCCTTCCAATAATAGGCGGTCGTATAGCTCCCTTTTGGAATGGTTAGAGCACCCTCACCTGCCCTCATCGTAAACGGTTCTTCAATCTTGTGAAACAGCACAGCCTGCTGCTCCTTTGTGTCTAACAGCTGACAGGTATGTTCCACAACTTTCTGATCGTATTTGATTTTTCTCTCGATGACTTCATCCCAACGATTCGCATGCAGCGAAAACAACATGTCACAACTCCCTCTAAACATCTCGTTTCTTTCCAGTATACACCGATTTTTTTTGAAGAAATAAAGGATTGCCTCTTTTACTTATGGAAGACCTATGATGAGGTGAAATAAATGAACGGAATCACGATTCTTGAAAATTTTACACAGCTTGGACAAATCATTCTCATGATTTGCGGCTATGTCCTTTATTGGCAGCTGGTGAAAACGAAGAGAGAACGAAAGCTGTCTCCTTACGAGCGCATGTTAAAATTCTTTGTCATGTTCGGTTTCATCTCGTGGGTGGTATCCTATTGGGCGCTGGCACTGTGGGCGTAAATTGAAAAAAGGAAGAGCTGTCCATGGAGGTAAGCTCTTCCTTTTGCTGCACATTATATTATGAGCCTGCCGGCTGTTCTTTCTTGATCACATATTGATAGCTCTTGACATGTGTCCCATTTTGGTTCACAAATTCTTTATCAAGCGCACGCTCAAAGCCCATTCTTTCATATAGGCGAATGGCAGCCTGCATTTTATCAGATGTATGAAGATACAGGACATTTTCGCCCCATGATTGCGTCAGTTCAATACTTTTACGCAGCAATGATTCTGCAATGCCTTTTCCCCTCACATCGGGATCTACTCCTAAAAACCGGACGATGGCTGATGTAATGCCCATTTCAGGTTTGTCATACGCTTGCTCTGATGACCGGAACATTTGAAGCGTCCCCACGACCTTGCCGTCAAGTTCCGCCACAAGCATCAGCTCCATGTTCGGATTATCTACAGCTGCTGCAAGCGCGGCAGAATAATTTTGCCAGCCTTCCTCTGTAAATTGAGGCTCATACTGTGCATAGGATTTGATCAGCACGCGTGTGATGGCCTCATGATCTTCTTTGACTGCTTGACGAATGATCAGCTCTTGCTGCTTCATGTCAGCACCTCCTGCTCTCTATTAGTGGGTATACGCATCATACAATCACTGCATGCGATCACCTTACTCTTTTCTCTACTCATTCAATGTAAAGAGTCTCATTCGAAAGATCAATCATTTTGCACGGAATCATCTTTGAAAATTTTTCATTGAAAAGGAACGCTTGATTCATTATGCTGTGTTGAGGAAGTATACGAGGAGTGTTGTCATCATATGAGTTCTTTATCTTATCCCCAAGAATCGAAAAAAAGTCGATTTCTCCTAGCCGCATTGCTCGGATCTTTAACAGCCCTTGCTCCGCTGGCAATGGATATGTATTTACCTGCTTTGCCTCATATTGCTCGTGATTTTGAGGCGAGCACGGCGTTGTCTCAATTAAGTCTGATGGCTTGTCTCATTGGACTGGCGCTTGGCCAGCTGATTGCAGGTCCGATCAGCGATACGATCGGCAGAAGAAAGCCGCTGATGATTGGTTTGGTCATCTTTATTGTTGCATCCCTTCTTTGTACAGTGGTCACATCGATTTGGACATTCATTCTTCTTAGATTGATTCAAGGACTTGCTGGTTCAGCTGGCATTGTCATTGCACGAGCCATTGTCCGAGATCATTATGAAGGATCAGAAATGACGAAATTCTTTGCACTGCTGATGTTAGTCAACGGGGTTGCTCCGGCAGCCGCGCCTATTGCAGGCGGACAGATTTTACGCTTCACGACATGGCAGGGTGTATTTGTCCTACTCGGAATTCTCGGGGCATTGATGCTGCTGAGATCGATTTTTTCACTGCAAGAAAGCTTACCCGCAGAGCGTAGACAGACGGGGGGCTTTCAACAGATTGCAGGCGCGATGAAAATTTTAGCCAGTGATCGTCTCTTTGTTGGATATGCTCTCTCACAAGGTCTTGTATTCGCAGCGATGTTTGCCTATATTTCTGGTTCACCGTTTGTGCTTCAGGAAATTTTCAACCTTTCTCCACAAGGATTTAGTGCGGCCTTTGCGGTAAATAGTCTTGGAATCATCACGGCTGGACAAGTATTTGCCCGAGTCGCTGCGAAAATCGGCGAAGAGAAAGTCCTTCGCATTGGATTGCTGACAGCTGCATTAGGCGGAGTCACTTTATTTTTGATGATCTCGATTGATGCAGGATTGTACGGCATTCTGATTCCGCTGTTTTTTGTTGTCTCAAGTGTTGGAATTGTCGGCACCTCTGCGCCGTCTCTTGCGATGCAGCATCACGGAGCGCATGCAGGAAGTGCAGCTGCACTGATCGGTGTTGCGCAAATGCTGCTAGGCGCTTGCATGACACCTCTTGTCGGACTAGCCGGAAGCCAAACAGCCTTTCCAATGGGTCTGATCATCATGCTTTGTGATCTAGGCGCACTTTGCTGTTATTTCTTCTTTGTGGCCCGGGCGAAAAAAAGACCCGCATAAGCGGGTTTTTTTAGACTGTTGACAAAGGGCTAAAATGATCTTGATTTTAGCTCTTTGTCTTCTTTTCAGCGTGATAGAAAACCTTTGCAGCCCTAGGAAGGACGAGCATCGGAGCGGAGCGAATTTGACATTCGTGAGCATCGGAGCGCAGAACTGACAAAGAATGCGAGGGTTTGTCTACACGCTGAGACACATAAGCGGGTTTTTCATTTATTATGGTTTGCTCCAATTGATGGTGCGGAACACGTTGCTCTGGTCATTGTTGTGATATGCATCTAGATCAAAGCCTGATATGCCAAAACCAATTGCCATGACAATTCCTCCGGCAACGGTGAAGATGATCCCCCATTTGATGACTTGCTTTTTTAAATCGTTCACGTTCATACTCTCACGACCTTCTTTTTAAACATTCCCATGAATGCCTTAGTGGTTTGAATAGTTATTTGCACAAATAGCTTTGTCAAATACGCCGTGGCTATGCCGCTTAATAATCCGACACCTAATAGAAGAATACCAACACCAATCTGCGTCACCACCACATGCAAACCGTCCTGAAAGATAAATGGAGAACCAATGATACTCCAAAAACCGCCGAGCAGACCAGTAAGCGTCAATGTACCTGTCACGAGTGGAATGCACCAAATCACCATATACACAGAAAGAATCAGCAGAAAGACTGTTGCTAGAATACTGCCCCATAACGGAAAACCTAAAATGAGAATGGAGAGTCTTGTGGCTTTTTCTCCAAACGTCGGCACCTGAACGGTTTTTATTCCTTGTTCCTTCATAATCCCTTCAGCGATCATAGCAGGCTGCCCGACTTGATGAACCGCTTCCTGTTCACTGTAGCCATCTTCCTGATAATCCTCAATCATTTCATCGTAGTATTCGATAAACCGATCACTATCTTTGTCGCCTAGAAGATGCAGATGCTTCTTTAGGCTGCTCAAAAATTCTTTTTTATTCATTGCCCTGTCCTCCAGAAATAAAGTCGTAAATCGCCATCACCTGATCCCATTCCTCTAAAAACTGCGCCATATGCTCCCGCCCGCTTTCTGTCATGCGGTAGTATTTTCTTAATCGACTGTTATGTTCCTGGGAATAGGTCTCCACATAATTGTTTTGCTCTAAACGCTTTAAAATCGGATACAATGTCGATTCTGAAATCTCAATACAATGGGACATATCTTTAATGATTTGATAACCATAGGAATCGCCTTTCTTTAATACCGCCAGTACACAAAATTCCAGTAATCCTTTTTTTAATTGTGCATTCATGTTTACAACTCCTAACTCTTTATACTATACATTACATAGTATTGTGTGACAAGAGGTATAGAGAATAAAAAAAGACCCGTTTTAGGGTCTTTCATTTTTATATATTCACAAATCCTTCTCCGAACACATCGCGTACGTCATGGACAACAACGAATGCGTCTCGATCTATTTTCTTAATAATTTTCTTAAGGCGCATGAGCTCCTGCTTTTGAATGACCGCGTACAGAATTTCCTTCGATTCCTTTGAATAATGACCTCGTCCGTTTAAAATCGTGACGCCTCGGTCCAGGGTGTGATTGATTTCTTCCGCAATATCATCTTTGCATGAAGAAATAATCGTCACTGCCTTTTTCGTGTTAAGTCCTTCTATCACAAAGTCCATCACCTTTGTCGCCACGTACAGCATCACAATGGTAAACATTAATTTTTCCGCACCAATAATAAAATAGGAAGCAAATACAACGATCAGATCAAAGAACAAGATGGCATAGCTCACGTTCCAGTCTAAATACTTGTTGGCAATTCTTCCGAGAATGGCAGAACCCGCCGTTGTTCCACCGGCTCTGAGCACAAGACCAATCCCAATTCCGATGATAATTCCTGCAAAAATCGCTCCAATGATCAATTCATGTACATTCACGACCCATGTTGTGGTCAAGTGTAAAAATAGAGAGTTACTTGCAACGGCAACCACCGTATAAATCGTGGTCTTTTTGTCCAAGTATTTATATCCCACAAGTAATAAGATCGCATTCAACACAAGGTTCGTCAGCCACGGTGCTATTTCAAACAAATAATAAAAAATGATGGACAGCCCCGTGACACCGCCTTCACCAAATTCAAGCGGAATGACAAACATGTTCACTGCTGCGGCAAATAAAAAAGAACCAACTAGAATCATCGCTATATCTTTTACACATTTTTTCAATTTCTTCTTTCCTCCTTTTTTAAGAATATAAAAAACCCTCTTTCTGCACGAAAGAAGACAGTCGTTGGACAACATAAAAATCAAAAGACGGCGCGCCTTTTGATGAAGCTTTCTGAAATCAATCTTTCCATAATATATATCTCTTTTTAGAGGCTGTCAATGACTTGGTTTTCTATTATTTTGACTGCATTTTTATGCATCAAAACCCGCATGTTTTCAGGGTTTTTCCGCCCTACGATGCTTTTTCCTCTCCTTGACAAAAACACTTTAGTCATTTAAACTACTGCCTCATATCATATCCATTATTTCCGATCTAAAAAGGAGGCTGTTTGATTCCAATGAATCCTATTCAAAGCCGTTTACAGGCTCACGCACCTTTGATTTTAGACGGTGCATTAGCAACAGAGCTTGAACGAAAGGGCTGTAACTTAAACGATCGTTTATGGTCAGCCAAAATACTTATTGAACAGCCACAATTGATTCAGCAAGTACACTTGGACTACTTCCAAGCAGGTGCTGACTGCGCAACAACCGCCAGTTACCAAACAACGATTGAAGGCTTTGCTGAAAAAGGCTATACAAAAGAAGAAGCAATTGAACTTATGAAACGCTCTGTCACTCTAGCGAAAGAGGCACGCGATCTTTTTTGGCAGGATGAAGCGCGTCGTGAAGGACGGACAAAACCATTTGTCGCTGGATCTGTGGGGCCATTCGGCGCTTATTTGTCTGATGGTTCAGAATATAAAGGAAATTACGGACTCTCAGAGCAGGCTCTCATTGATTTTCACAGGCCAAGAATTCAGGCATTAGTAGAAGCGGGTGCAGATATTCTTGCCTGCGAAACGATTCCTTGTCTGATTGAAGCAACTGCCATTGCAAAGCTGCTGCAAGATGAATTCAGCGGGACATCTGCTTGGATCACATTCAGCGCAAAGGATGGCCTGCACATTAGTGAAGGTGATTCTATACGAGAATGTGTACAGGCGCTTGAGCCTTATGAACAAATCGCTGCTGTCGGTGTGAACTGTACGCCGCCGCAATTTATTACTTCTCTTATTCAAGAGATGAAAAAGGGAACGAGCAAACCGATTGTGGTTTATCCAAACTCAGGTGAAATATATGATCCTGAAGAAAAGGTATGGAACGGAGATACGTCTCATCTTACTTTTGGGGAATGTGCGCATCAATGGTACAAAGACGGCGCGCATATCATCGGCGGCTGCTGCCGGACGACCCCAGAAGATATCAATGACATCTTAAAACGAACCACATCATAGCATCATGAATCATCACACATACTTCTAAGCAAAAGGGCGGGAAGACATGGAACAAGCAAAAGATCAGTCACAACAATATCAACGAAAAATGACGAGCCGGCACCTGTTCATGCTTTCTCTTGGCGGCGTCATTGGAACAGGGCTCTTTTTAAGCTCCGGGTATACCATCAATCAGGCCGGACCTGCGGGGACCATTCTTGCCTATCTTGTCGGGGCTTTAATTGTCTACCTCGTGATGCTTTGTTTAGGCGAGCTGTCTGTCGCAATGCCGGTCACAGGGGCTTTTCATACGTATGCAACAAAATACATTGGACCTGGTACAGGCTATACGGTCGCTTGGCTATACTGGCTGACATGGACAGTGGCACTCGGTTCGGAATTTACAGCGGCAGGACTATTAATGCAGCGCTGGTTTCCAGACACTTCGGTTTGGATGTGGAGTGGCGTTTTTGCTCTTCTCATCTTTTTACTGAATGCATTTACAGTCAAGTTTTTTGCAGAATCAGAGTTTTGGTTTTCCAGTATTAAAGTGATGGCTATTATTCTCTTTATTATTCTTGGCGGAGCTGCAATGTTTGGTTTGATCCCATTAAAGGGCGGTGAGGCCGCTCCGTTCTTTTCTAATTTCACTGGCGAAGGCGGACTTTTCCCAAACGGCTTTTTACCGATTTTAATGACGATGCTTGCTGTCAATTTTGCTTTTTCAGGTACAGAGTTGATTGGGATTGCTGCGGGTGAGAGCGTCAATCCTGACGAGACCATTCCAAGAGCCATTCGCACAACCGTCCTGCGTCTCGTCCTGTTTTTCGTTGGAACGATCGTTGTGTTGGCTGGCTTGATTCCAGTAGAAGAAGCCGGGGTGATCAAAAGCCCATTTGTCGTGGTATTTGACCGTATCGGGATTCCTTATGCCGCAGATTTCATGAATTTTGTCATCCTGACCGCGATCTTATCTGCCGCAAACTCAGGATTATACGCATCATCTCGTATGCTTTGGTCGCTTTCTGAGGAACGGACACTTCCTAAAAAACTGGCGAAGCTGACGTCAAAAGGCATTCCTTTGAATGCACTCATTTTAAGTATGATCGGTGGTATTCTTTCTTTGCTATCGAGCGTGATCGCACCAGAAACGGTATACCTTGTCCTTGTGTCAATCTCTGGACTGGCCGTTGTGGTCGTATGGATGGGGATTGCTGCCTCACAGTTGATGTTCCGGAAAAGATTTTTACAGGAAGGCGGACAGCTTCATGATTTATCCTTTCGAACACCGCTCTATCCAGTAGTTCCGATTGCAGCCTTCCTCCTATGTCTTGCATCTGTCATCGGCATTGCCTTTGACCCAAATCAGCGGATTGCCCTCATCTGCGGCATTCCTTTCATTGCGCTCTGCTATGCTGCCTATTACGTAACAGCTTGGATTCAGAAAAAACGAGAAAAACCTGGTGTATAAACATCAGGGTTTTTTCATTGACAAAAAAGGATATCGCTAGTAAAAGTGTTTGTTTATCGACTCTTTCGGTTGCCGCCCAGCAGGTTTGCTAACAAAAAGAAAAGGATGTCACCTGATGACATCCTTTTTTTCTATGAGATTAGTAACGTGATGTATATGCCAAATGGTACACACTTGTGACATTTGAAGATAGTTTGATGTCGTTTGACGTGAACGTCACTGGAACGACATCGTAGTAATGTGTTGACCAGCCTGCATTATTGTATGATTGGTAGCCTGCACCTGCAGGAACTTGAAACGTCAGCGAAAACTGTCCATTCTCATCTGTAGTGCCTGTCGCTGTTTGAGCATATGATTTGATGGCTGCTTCAAAATAAAGCTTGATCGGCTGATTAGGCATGAGGTTTCCGCTTGCATCTTTTAGTGTCCCTTTAAACGTAGCTGGATAATAAGAACCCACGCGATATTTACTGCCATAGCCGTAATTCACTATTCCACTATCGGCTGCTGTGACACTTGTTACTTCTACTGATGCTGGTACTGCACCTGTTTCTTCAGCATGTGCAAAGCTTGGGAATACGAGAAGCAATGATAGAACGAAAGCAAACATGATTTTTTTCATCGATAAATCCTCCTTTTTTTTCCTACTATTTTACTATCGACATTAATTGGTATTTTTCCAGTTAAAAACAAAAAAACTTCCCTTTTTTTAGAAAGGGAAGTCCTTTTTTTATTTTTTCACAACCACTTTTACCGCTTTGCTTTCTCTTTTTCTCACATCTGATGCGGTCACATATAAAACCGTTTTGGCTTTTTGTGGTTTTATTTGGGCAGTAAATGCGCCCTTGCTATTGGTTTTGACTGTTTTGATGACTTTCTTTGATTTGTTTTTCACTTTAATGGTCAAACCTGCACCCGCAGTCCCTTTGACGGCTTTACTTTTGACTGTTACTTTGCTAACTTTCGGCTTAGCTGGTGCTTTGCCTTTTTTCACGACGGTTTTGAGCGTCGTAGCGGCCTTTCCTTTTGACATTTTAATGTGAAGGACCTTGTTTTTGTTCTGATGCTTAATCTTCACACTAAAGGTTCCTTTTTTGCCTGCTGTACCTTTTCCAAGCAGCGTTTTGCCTCTATACACAGCAATAGCAGCACCGGCTTTTGCTTTACCTGTCACCTTTTGATGCTGATCTTCCACTTTGTTCACTGATGCATTCAATTCGACAGCACTTAATGCAGCAAATGCATTCAGTCTACCATGTCCTGTCATCCAATCAATTCCTGGGATTTTCGGATCGACAATTGGCTCCTCGTTTTCATCATAGAAAACGTCGTCTTTTCCATCAATAGATTTAAATGAGATGTCATCTGCTGTACTTTGCAAAAGATTTCTCACTTGATTTGGCTTTAAGGATGGATTTTTAGAAAGCAGTAACCCTGCTGCTGCTGCTACATATGGTGTCGCCATTGATGTCCCGCTAAGGTATGAGACATTCCCATCAGGCATGAGGCTCGGAATATCCGACCCTGGGGCTGACATGCTCAGTCCTTTGCCATAGCTTGAGAACTCAGCGGCAATATCCATACGGTTGCTTGCACCAACCGCCATTGCGTATTTTGATGTCGCAGGGTAGCCCATTTCTGGTACGCCATCATTTCCACTTGCCACGACGACTAGTACATTTCTTTGAGCAGCATAATTCATGGCATATTCAATCACTCTGCTGTAGTAGCCGCCAAGGCTCATGTTGATGACCTTTGCGCCTTTGTCCACTGCATGCTTGATTCCAAGCGCAATATGCTCTGTATCGCCAAAGCCATAGGCATCCAGCACCTTCACCGGAATGATGCCCGTATGTTGATTGAGACCTGCCATTGAGTAATGATTATCGGATTTTGCGGCAATGATGCCTGCCACATGCGTACCGTGTCCATTGTCATCAATCGCATCTTTGTTTCGTCCAATGAGATTCGCACCTAAGTCTGTACGAACAGTCCCGTTTAAATCTGTCAAACGGCTGTCTACACCTGTATCCACAACAGCAATTAATGTTTGCTTCATTTTGCTTGTGCCAATCAGTGTATTCATTTGTTCAAATTTGACGTCAGCGCCTTTTTTCCCGCTGTTTTGCGCACTGTTTTTCAGCGGCCACTGATAACCATACTGCGCGTCGTTGCTTAGCGCACGATACGTTTGAACAGGCTCTGCAAATTCAACATTCGGCATGCTGGAAAGCTTTCTTGCCGTGCTCTTGATCGCCGCTTTGCCTGCTTTTAGTGTCTTTCCAGCTGATTCTTGCCCTGCTGGCACATCATAGACATACATTCCTTTGAATAAAGGACTAACTGACTGTGATGTCACACGGTTTTCTTGGATGCCGTAGCTTTTCATTTTCTTTTTCGCAGATTGAAGTGTTTGGCCATCCTTTAATTTAAAAATGATCTTATTCGTTTTAACCTTCTCTTCTTTTACAAGCTTTTGTTTCTCTAATACATAACCAACTGACTTTCCTTCAAGCTGATCGAAGCCAATTTTTTGACTGACGGCTTCTAATTCCTTTTTTAAATATGCTGGACTTGCTTCTTTGAGCATATCAAAAAGGGAGCCGATCGCCTGTTGTTCTTTTTCTGTTACGATATGACCACTAAATGCACCATTTTTCTCTACGTCACTTAGCAGTGTTTTTAATGTGAGCAGATGGTTGTAAACCTTTTGCTGCTCTTTTTGATGTTTGATGAGCTTTGATTTGAGAAACGGCTTTGTCTTTTGGAGCAGACGCGAAAGCTTTTGACCTTCTGCCGTTTCATTGAATCGTTTATCTTCGATTGTACGAATCGATTGAAGAATTTCACGCCCGTACTTTTTCTCAATAATGATGATTTCAGGCTCATCTTCTTCAGGAAAAACAGGTTCAGAAGGCGGAAGATTAGCTCCTTTATATCCGATTGTATATGCCGCATCCTCTTCCTCATCACGGCTGTCTTCCTCTGACCCTAAATAGAGCACTTTGACATAATAGGGACCTGACCATGCATGCGGGAAGTTGATCTCTGTCTCTCCGCTCGCTGTGTCCACGCGATATCTTGAATATGTGTCATCCTTCATCGCTCTGTCCTTGCTTGGATAGACCGATACGGACAGCACTTGTTTACTTTTCACAGAAATTTGCATGTGTGTATGTTTTGCCACCTCTTGTGCAGATGGCGTGATTTCATACCACGACTCTTCCTTTTCATTCTGTAATGTCCCTGAAATGACTTCACCATTTTTTAACCCAATGGCTTCATTGACACTTGTTCCATGACTGGCAGCTGCTGCCTCGTATCCAGGTAATGCTGCCATACATAGAATGATGGCCATGAGTACGATCACACAGGATTTGACCTGCTTTTTGAACATGAAAAGACCCCCTTATCTTTTATGATACCTTGGAAGAATATCACAGAAATACATATAGTAGAATCTGTTTTTTACATAATTAAACTCGTTTTAAGCTAGGATTTGAGATATTCAGTCAGCAAGACGGATAGCTTCATAAACTTTTTGCCATTTCAAACGGAAAATGATGCTATTTAACCATGCTGAAAAGTACATTACAATCAACTTGTAAGCGCTTAACAAACAAGAGAGAAGGGATCAGCTTGTTCCAAAAAGATCATGTTTTCACACAAGTAAACGGACGATCAAAGAATGAGATTTTACAATACATTTCCGAGAAAGCTGAAGACCTTCAGATTACAAACAATCAGGCGGGGCTATTAGCAGATTTGTTGACACGCGAAGACGAAGTCTCAACAGGACTTCAGCAAGGCTTCGCCATTCCACATACAAAAAGCTCCGCTGTACAAACGGCTTCACTTCTTTTTTTAGAACTTGAACAACCCATTGAATGGGGAAGCTTCGATGATTTGCCCACAAGCTATTTATTTACACTGCTCGTTCCATTAGAAGAAGCAAATGTCACACATCTGAAATTACTGTCAGGTATTGCGACCAGTCTAATGGAACCTGCTTTTATCGAGAAGATTCAACCAGGTCAAACAGCTGATTACTATTACGAAGTCATTGAACAACAATTGAAAGAGGGGATTACACAATGAAAATTGTCGGTGTCACTTCATGTCCAGCAGGGTTAGCTCATACTCCAATGGCAGCCAAAGCGTTAGAAAATGCAGGTAAACAGCTCGGACACGAGATCAAAATCGAACAGCAGGGGATTATGGGACAGGTGAACGGCATTACAGCAGAGGAAGCACAGCAGGCAGACCTCTGCATCATTGCTTCAAATCAGCATATCAACGATGCGGAACGCTTCTCAGGCATTCCCACTGTACGTGTCGAAATCGGACGTGCCCTAAAAAATGCCGAGCAAATTATCACTAAAGCTGTAGCACTTGTTGAAAAGAAAAAGTCTGAATCTCAATAAACATGAGCAATGCCATATAGAAAGGAGCAAAGAAAATGAAAGCAAAATTAAAAGTCATTGAAGGCCATCTCATGACCGGTATTTCTTATATTCTTCCTGTAATCATCGGTGCCTCACTTATCGTTGGTTTAGCAAAACTGGTCGGGTTAGGGTTTGGTGTTTCAGATTTAAACACCTATAAGGATGCTGGCGGCATACTGCACGGTGCCTATTTAATGGAGCAGGTTGGCTGGACAGGTATTGGCTTAATGAACGTTCTGCTCGCTGGATTTATCGCCTATTCCATTGCGGATAAATCAGGTCTTGCAGCCGGTTTTATCGGCGGTGCTCTCGCCAGCTCAACCAATGCTGGTTTTATTGGTGCCGTCATTGCAGGCTTCTTCGCAGGATATGTTGCTCTTTTTGTGAAAAGAAAAATTCAAATTCAAGGCTCTGCAGCTGGGCTCGTCCCTCTGCTCATCCTGCCGCTTATTACCGTTGGCTTAACCGGACTTCTTATGTCAGTTCTGCTAGGCGGCCCATTAGGCGCTTTGAACACAGCCTTAATTGAATGGATCAAAGGTATGGTCGCTGATGGAACAAGCACACTCGCACTCGCTCTCATTTTAGGTGCGATGATTGGCTTCGATCTTGGCGGACCGGTGAATAAATCAGCGTGGATGGCTGGTAACGCCCTCTTTCTATCAGGTGTCTACCTCCCTGCCATTCTCGTCAATATTGCGATTGTCATTCCACCGCTTGGATACGGGCTTGCGACATTGATTCGAAAACGCAACTTCTCCCCAACCTTTAGAGAAGCAGGACGAGGCGGCCTTGTCATGGGCATTATCGGTATTACGGAAGGGGCGATCCCTTTTACCCTCGTCAATCCTTTGAAATTGATTCCGCTCAATGTTGTCGCATGTGCTGTTGGAAGCGGGGTCGCTGCATTATTAGGAGTTCATGACATCATGCCGCCAATTGGCGGGCTATACGGCTTCTTCTCAGTCGGAAACTGGTGGGCTTATTTAATTGGAGCTCTAACTGGCGCACTCGTCATCGGTATTGGCGCCAACCTACTTGTGAATTTCTCTGAGAAAAAAGAGCCAAAAACGCCGGAACATGATCAGAAGCAGAAAGAAGAAGACGATTTTGACCTTGTGCTAGAAGGATAATTTGAACGAAGAAAGGTGTCGTTGATCAATGACTGTCAATGTACATGTGATTCCACATACTCACTGGGACCGGGAATGGTATTTCACCACCTCCCGCTCCCGTATTTACTTAATGAAAAGCGTAATGGACATCTTAGATACCCTTGAAACAGATGAAAGGTTCCATTACTTCATGCTCGATGCCCAGGCTTCCTTATTAGATGATTATCTGAAATGGCGGCCAGAGGATGAGAATCGAATCAAAAAGCTTGTCACAGCGAAACGTCTCATCATCGGCCCATGGTATACCCAAACCGACCAGCTCGTCATTTCAGGTGAATCGATTGTGCGGAACCTACAATATGGGATTGAACGCTGTCAACAGTTCGGCCACGTGATGAAAGTCGGCTATGTCCCTGACTCCTTCGGTCAATCCGCACAAATGCCTCAAATTTATCGCGGATTCGGTATTGTCGATACAGCATTTTGGCGCGGCGTTTCTGACCATATGACGAACCATACTGAATTCAATTGGCGCGGTACTGACGGCAGTGAAGTCTTTGCTGTGAATCTGCCATTTGGCTACTACTATGGTGGAAATATCCCTGAGAAGGATGAGGACTTACAAGCCTTTTTATCTGAAAAAATCGGTGCACTGCAAGCAAAGGCCACCACAAAGAATGTCTATTTCCCGAATGGCTTTGACCAAGCACCGATTCGCAAAAACCTGCCTGATTTATTAGAAAAAGCCAATGAACTTGACGAGCATCACTATGAAATCAGCAGTTTAGAAGATTATATTGCAGCCGTGAAAAAAGAGCGGACATCTTTTGAGACATTACACGGAGAGCTCATTCACGCGAAGCATATGAGGATTCACAAATCGATCTTTTCAACACGAGCGGATTTAAAAATCTTAAACAATCAAATTGAAAACTATCTCGTGAATGTGATGGAGCCCATCCTAACGATCAGCTATTCTCTCGGACACGACTATCCGCATGATACGGTTCGCGATATTTGGTACCTCATGTTTGAAAATGCAGCGCATGACAGCATTGGCGGCTGTAATAGCGACACGACAAATCAAGACGTCTTCTTCCGCTACAAACAGGCAAAGGAAATCGCCGAGAATCTTGTGGACTTACACATGCGTCTCATCGCTATTCGACTGCAAACAGAGCAGGAAATCACATTCACCTTGTTCAATACCCTGCCTTCAAAGCGTTCTGAAGTCATTGAAGTCGAAACCTTTATCACAGAACGTCCATTTACGTTAAAGGATGCTAATGGAAGAACGCTTCAGTACACAGTGAAAGGCAAAACCGATGTCACAGATTATGTGCTGGCACAGCAAATTTCTCTTAACCCAAGTAAAGAAGTGTACATGCCAAAGCAAGTATGGAAAGCTGTGCTGCTGATTGAAGCCCTCGACTTACCGTCAGTAGGTTATACACAAGTCAGCATGATCTTCGATGAATCAAGCAAATCGGCATGGGAACAAACTGAAGGACGCGTGATTGAAAATATGTATTACCGCATTGCGGCAAATGACAACGGATCACTGGACATCACAGATAAACAAACTGGCCGGACATTCTCTGAGCAAATGATCTTTGAAGACAATGGAGATGATGGGGATTCCTACAACTATTCACCCCCTCGTGAGGATCTGTATGTGTCATCCAAGGATCTTTCATCAGCCGACATCTCTGTGGCTAAAAGCGGCCTGCAGCAAGAGCTGACCATCAAGCTTCAGCTCACTGTCCCTTACGACCTAGAGGAGCGCTCTAAGCAATTGGCTGCGACTTCACTTCCGATCACAGCAAAGATAGCATTAAACAAAGACGATGCTGTCATCCGTTTTCATGTAGATGTGGACAACCATGCGTTAGATCATCGCCTGCGCGTTCTTTTTGATACAGGCATCGCATCAAACGTATCACTGAGCGATCAACAGTTTGGTACAATCGAACGCCCAACAGAGCTGACGCAAGAGCTAGAATGGTGGATCAATGAACATTGGGAAGAAAAACCGATCACCATTGAACCGATGCAATCCTTTGTCGCACTTCGTGATGAAGCATATGGTGCCGCTCTGTTGACCGACTGCGTGAGAGAATATCAGATCACAGGAGAAGGCTATACAACGATTGCATATACGCTCTTCCGCTGTTTCGGAAAAATGGGGAAAGAAAACCTTCTTTACCGTCCAGGACGCGCATCTGGGGAAAAAATTGTTGATACACCTGACGCTCAGCTGCAAGGTGCATTGTCATTCTCATTTGGAATGCACTATAGCAAGGACGCAGTCAGCGAGGGACACTTAGCACAGCTTGCCAAACGGTACACCACCCCTGTTCAATGCTACGAGCGGGCAGACTTTTTAAACGGTCGTTTAATTTTCTCTTTCCGAGATGAAAAAGAAGACTTACAATCTACTTATAGCCTGCTTGACATTGAGACAGATGGTGCCATTCTAAGCGCTCTGAAAAAAGAAGAGCATGGAACAGGCATTGTCATTCGTCTCTTCAATCCATATTTAACGCGTCAAACAGCCGCTTCAATCAATAGTTCATCTCTACAACACGGAGAAACAGCGAATTTAGGAGAAACACCTGAAGGACATATACTCAAAGCACAACATGGATCATTACACATTGAACCGCTTACACCTTGTCAGGTACAAACCTACATTGTAAAGAAAAAATGAACATGTAGGGGCGGGATCCATTGGATTCCGCCCCTCTTTAATGGAGGGCATTGATCATGCGAATTGGAGGCATTGAAGCAGGCGGAACAAAATTTGTCTGCGGCTACGGAACAACAGATGGAACGATTGAACACATGACTTCCTTTGCAACAGGGAATCCAGTTGAAACATGCCGGCAAGTAATCGATTACTTTACAAAGCATCGTGTCGATGCCATTGGAATTGGGGCATTCGGGCCTGTCGATGTGAAAGAGCAAAGCCTAAGCTATGGGACGATTTTAGACACACCAAAAACAGCATGGCGCCAATTCCCTTTCCTCTCTACCTTAAAACAAGCCCTCGGGGTCCCGATGAAGCTTGATACCGATGTGAACTGTGCAGCACTCGGAGAAGCCCGTTTTTCAACTGAAGCAGAAAAGCCTGCCTCCTTGGTTTATATTACTGTTGGGACTGGAATAGGCGGAGGTGCCTATATTGAACATCGCCTGATTCACGGATTGCTGCATCCAGAAATGGGTCATATCACCGTTCAGCGGCATCCTCATGACACCTACGGAGGTTGCTGCCCTATACATCATGACTGTTTAGAGGGACTGGCATCTGGACCTGCCATAGAAGGACGCTATCATACACTGGCACAAATGCTGCCAGAGGATCATCCAGCCTGGTCACTTCATGCTTACTATCTCGGGCAAATGACTGCTAACCTGCTGCTCACCCTTTCACCAGAACGCATCATTCTAGGTGGAGGCGTAATGAAACAGCCGGCTATACTGCCGCTTATTCTTGATGAAACAGACAAACGGCTTCACGGCTATTTGCAGCTGCCAAAGCCTTTACATGAAATTATCACAAAACCATCCTTTGATGGACTATCTGGTTTAATGGGCGCCATCGCTCTTGGAACTGATGCCTTACAGGCGCAAGGAGCCGCGCAATGATGATGACGGCAGATCCTCGAACCTATCAGCTGATTCAGCGGCTTTTTGAAACGAAGGGGTTCGTGAAGCTGGAGGAGCTCACTGCCTCTTTTCGCTTATCTGACCGCTCTATCCGCAATTTAATCAAGGAAGCAAATGAGTATTTAAAGGAAACTGGGGCCATGATTAAAACGATTCGCGGAAAGGGATATACTCTTTTAACGAGTGACCAAGACGCTTTCTTACTTTGGCTTCATCAACAAAAACTTCCTGCCCGCTCTCTTGTCCCCGTCATGCCAGAAGAGCGTGTACGATTTATGATGAGAAAGCTGCTGCTTCAATCAGATTACTTAAAAATTGACCAGCTGGCTGAAGAACTGTTTATCAGCCGCATGACGGTCAGCAGCGATTTAAAAAAAGGACGAGAGCTGTTAGCCCGTTACGGCATGACACTTGTATCAAAGCCTGGATTTGGCTTAAAGATTGAAGGAGATGAGCTGCAAAAAAGAACGTGCTATGCAGACTTACTTCTTGAAGAAGAGCCTGCTCTCTCTCATATCACCGAGCGGGAGCAGCTCCATTTTCCTGATATTTCTCTTGAAACCATTCGATCTATTGTGTTGACGAACCTGCATCAAGAATCATTGCTCATTAAAGACATTGCCTTAAAAAATTTAGTCATTCACTTAGCCATTGCGATTCAGCAAACACGAAAAAACCAGCGAATATCCGCTAGTACTGCACGTACACAAAGATCACCCGTTTTGATGAGAATTGCACAAAAAATCATACAGCAGGTGAGTGACACTTTTTGTGTGACCTTATCAGAGGATGAAACAGATTACTTAGTCATACATCTATTGGCGAATCAAACGTGGAAAGAAGCCGCCCAGCATCAGACGACAGTGGAAGTTCAGCAGGCGGTTACAGTCTTTCTACAGCACATTGAAAAAATAAGCGGTCATCGTTTTGCTGATGACAGCATCCTGCAGCAAGACTTGATGCTTCATATGAAGCCGTTATTAAATCGCATCCAATATGGCGTATCATTACAAAATCCGCTTTTGCATGAGATCAAAACGTCCTATCCTTACCCGTTTGATTTGGCTGTCAGCGGGCTGAATGCCTTACAGCTGGTGCGGACGCCAAATGAAGATGAAGCGGCATATGTTGCCTTGCATATCGCTGCTTCATTTGAAAGAAGTCAGCTCGATACCTCGCAAAAAAAGAAAGCGATTATCGTGTGCGGGTCTGGACTAGGGACGGCCAGACTGCTTGAAATTAAATTGAAGGCAGCCTTTCAGCACGAGCTTGACATTGTTGAGCTCTATTCCTATCAGGATTATCTCATGAGCTCCTCTTTGCCGTGTGACGTCATCATCACAACCGTGCCTCTCACATCAAAGGGGAAACCAATCATTCAGGTCAGCGCCTTTTTTGAACATCATGATATACAGCGTGTAAATGAAGTCATTCATTTATTAAATGGACACGGGGCACCCTCAAAAGAGCTGATGGCGTTTTTTCAAGAGCGATTGACTTTCATGAATGCTGATCTAAGCAGCAAGGAGGAGGTATTAGATATACTATGCAACCGTTTAGAGGCGCATCAGCTAGTATCGTCTTCTTTTCGGCCCTCGGTGCTTGAGCGGGAGCAAATGTCGTCTACCTATCTGGGCAGCGGCATTGCCATGCCGCACCCGCTCATCACAAATGAAGGCACCTCCTCTGTAGCCATCGCACATTTAAAACAGCCGATTGACTGGCAGGGAGACCAAGTATCAATTGTCTTTTTATTAGCGATTCATAAGGATGACGCTGCCTGCATGAACCAATTCTTTGAACAGGCCGTCGATTTACTAGACAATCCAGACCGCATTCGCGCCCTCAAGCAAGCCAACACTTTTGATGAGCTGATGGATGCGTTGTTTCAATAAGATCAAACAAAAGGCCGCCCAATTCATGAGGCGGCCTTTTTATTTAGATATACATCATCAATCGTAGATGACATTTTTTCCTTCTTCACTTAATTTTTTTAAGGAGCTCAGCATATGATTGATTTCTTCATCGGAATGTCTTTCCCAAGAACCTAATTCTGCGACTATTTTCAACGGAGATTTCGATCGATAAGAACGTGTTGGGTTGCCGGGAAATCTTTTATCAGTCACATTTGGATCATTTTCAAACTCGCCTAATGGTTCTACAATATAAATTCTTTCTTTCGCATCAGACCTAGCTAATTCAGCACCCCATTTGGCCGCGTTTAGTGTTCCGGTGAAATAAATATGGTTTGATTTTTTATCCTGATAATTGGATAAATGCAGCGGTTCAAGCAGATCTCCAATCTTCAATTCCGCTTTTGTCCCATGAAAAAATGGCCCAGGATCTAACACCTGTTTCTTGTCATTCATACAGCCACACCCCTTATCGTTTTTGACTTGCGTATAACAGTATACGGCTAGATATGGGCGAGAAACAGTCTATAAATTTCAATAAATTCGGGGTATAATGATAGTAGAGAGTAAGATGTGTAAGCTCCAGCAAGTTGAAAAAACAGCAAGAATACATACAAATCAGTCTTCTTGAAAGAGATAAAAAGCTGTTAGAGGCCATAAGAAAAACTGCAACGGAACAGGATGAAAAGGAAAGAAAAAATTGGTGGCAGTTTGGGAAATAGCGTATTGATGCCTAGGAAGAAGATCTGATCAGGATTGAAGAAGATGAAGATAAAGTAGCCAATGAGACGTTTGAGGTCTTGGCATGCTGGCATCAATAATTATATAATTAACTAAATTTTACTTCAGAGGTGATTTTTGTATGTCTATTCAAGTGGATGATGATAATGTTTTAGAGATGTGTAATATATATGCTCAAGAAACTCATCATAGAGAAGCATTGATTTTAGGAAACAGGAAGGGTTTATTGGAATTAAAAAATGCGATAGATCAGGCTTTAAAAACTGGTAGTGCTGTTGCAAATTTATACCCATCTGATTTTGAAGGATATGAAACTTGTATTGCTTTAGTAGATGATGAAAATCAGTTTGAGAAGTTGATGACTCCTTATGTAGAGCAATATGTACAAGATGATGATGCAATTGATCCAATTGAAATTATTAAAGATTACGATGCTAAAAAAGAAAAGCCCTTATAAAAGGGCTTTTCTTTTTTAGTGGAGTATTGTTCTACCTTTTACAGCTTTGTGTTTACTTGGTACTGATGCTCTAAGAGCATGGTGTATTTGAATTTTTGGAGCTACATGAAAATGCCAGTACCAGTTTGATGATCCTGGTTTTAGTGGTATGACTCCGTTATCAACTGCAAATACTCGTATTTTCTTTTTTCCTTTTTTATGGAACACTTTTACGAGACTCTCGACTTTTCCTTTTCTATTTTTTACATACCAATCGATATGATAGTTCTTCCCAAAACCTTTTATTCTGTTCTTCAAATACTTCAGTGCAACTTTTGCGCCTTTTGATCTTATGGCCCACAAAGCAACTCTTCCTACGGTCATTGCGATTGGTACGAAGAATATTGGTAGTGCTTGTGTTGTGATTTCACTCTGACTACTTTTGGAATCAAGTTGTTTCATTCGGTTTTCTAAAGCTAAAAATTCTTCATTGTTGAAATATTGATCTATCACTTTATTTTGTTCTGACTCTGACATGCTTTCAAATTCTTTTTCTGTAAATGGAAGGTTTTCTATGTATTCTCCCATTTTCATTTCAAGTTCGTCTAATTCTTTGGTAATTTGTTCATTTTGTAGAACTGTTGGTGTTACTAATGCTTCTAATTCTTGTGAATTGATAAAGTGTGTTTCTGCTGATGCTTCTGATGAAAATGGAGTCCATATTGATATGACAAGAGCTAGGGTAATTAGGGTTAAAAGTGTTTTTTTGAACATCTTATTTATATTTCCTCCTTTTGTATTAAATTCCAAAATCAAGGTTATCGAATTAAAATGAGTGTATCAATGGATTTAAGATAGATTTAAGAAAATTCCTTTTTTGGTTGCGGTGTCCGCAATCATTTTTTAGAACTTCGTTTTGGTGAAAATTTCTGTGGTAGACAAATGACACAAGCCGAAATGCATATGTTCCTAAACAATGGGGCAAGATATTCCCACCACAATCTAAAGAAGCCCCAACTAAAAATATCGTCACTACAATAGCAAAAAAACTTGCTGTTCAGGCTCTTCGCAAGTCAGGCACATATCTAGAAAAATCCTTATCGAAAGTAATAGGCAAGAAATATGCAAAGAAAGCGACATCAGGTTTTTACAAAGTAGCAGATTATATCGAAAAAGTTCAAAATGCACATAAAAAAGAATAGCCGCAATTTTTATACAAACTGGCTAAACAGCGAAATGGATTGTGATATTCTTCGGATTATAAAAGAAAACAGTTTATTAGGCTGTTAAAATCTAGCTATCATGTTAGAACAACTCGAACAATATGATCTTTCCAATAAAATGAACGAAAAAAAGCCAGCCACCCGCATAAGGTGATTGGCTTTTTTATCGTTATTTCCCGATGTTGTCTCCATTTTGCTGAATCAAGGTTTCATACCAATAAGAGCTCTTTTTGCGAATTCTTTTGAGGTCTTTTAGGTCAAATTCGTCGCGATTGACGTAGATGAACCCGTAGCGCTTGGAGCATCCTTGATGTGTGCTGATTAAGTCGATGGCTGACCACGGGCAGTATCCGAATACCTCAACGCCGTCTGTGATCGCCCATTTGATTTGCTCGATATGTTTTTCTAGATAATCAATTCGATAATCATCCTGAATTGATCCATCTTCTTCTAACTTGTCGAATGCACCCAATCCGTTTTCCGTGATAATAAGCGGCAGCTGATAGCGGTCATAAATCTCCCGCATCGTTGAACGGAAGCCGACAGGATCAATCTCCCAGCCAAACGCATTTTTACTTAAGAATGGGTTGTTGCCGCCTTTGTAGACGCCATCTTCACCTGATTTCAAATGCTGATCTCCGCCGCGTGCAAATTCGTCGTTGCCATCTCCTTTACTCGCTTCAACCGTTTGTGAGGTGTAGTAGTTAAAGGCAATGAAGTCTGGCTTCGCGCTTTTCAAAATATCCATATCTCCCTCTTCGATGACAGGAAGAATGTCTTTTTCTTTCATGTACGCCCAAGCAAGGTTGTTATAACGCCCGAACACCGCCATATCAAGATAAAGCCAGTTGCGGATCGCATTGTAATTCGCCGCAGCAAGCACATCTTCAGGCTTTGGAGAAGCCGGATAAATGAGCGCAATGTTTGGCGCTGGACCAATTTTCGCTTCAGGCAGCATTTGATGACAAAGCGTCATGGCTTTTGCCTGTGCAACGAGCATATGATGATTCTGCTGATACAGTTCTTTTTTCGGATTTTCCAAATTTGGATCAAGTGTACCGAGCGCTGATCCATGTAAGATCATCATGTTTTGTTCATTAATGGTCAGCCAATAGTTTACCTTCTGACCATACTCCTTGAATAGCACCTCTGCATAGCGTTCAAACGCATCCACTGTCCCGCGGTTAGACCATCCGCCCTTTACTTGAAGCGCATGAGGTAGATCAAAATGATACATTGTCACGATTGGTTCAATGCCATAGCGGCGCAATTCATCGATGAGTGAATGATAGAATTCAATCCCCTTTTGATTGATCTCCCCGTCTCCATCTGGAATGATCCGTGTCCACGCAATGGAAAAGCGATAAGCCTTCAAGCCCATTTCCGCAAACATCTTCACATCCTCTTTATAACGGTGATAGTGATCGCTTGCCACTTTAAAATCCGTTGTCCCTTCAGGATAACTTGCTCTCATGTCAATGACAGAAGGCCCCTTGCCATCCTCGTTCCACGCACCCTCTACCTGATAGGCGGAAGTAGATCCGCCCCAGAAAAAGTCTTTTGGAAATGATGCTAGTGTTGAATATCTCATGATTTCTTCCTCCTTTTGATTAAACTAGATGTAAAAATGATTGGCCTGGTGTGATTTGTTTCTCTTCCGTTTCAATGATATCGCTAAACTCACCTGAATTGGTAATAATAACGGGTGTTGTGACTGACAGGCCTGAAGCTTTGATGGCTTCTATGTCAAACTCAGCAAGCAGTTCGCCTTCTGTGATGGTTTGCCCCTGAACAACCTTCGGGGTAAAATGCTTTCCGCCTAATTGTACGGTATCCAGTCCGATGTGAATGAGTACCTCTGCTCCGCTTTCTGAGGTTAGACCATACGCATGTCCAGTTGGGAACACCGTTGTCACAACTCCTGATACTGGTGCAAACAGCTTTCCTTCTGATGGAATGATGGCCGCGCCCTTTCCTAGTGCACCAGATGAGAATGCCTTATCCTGCACTTCCTCGAGCTTGATGACCTCGCCCTTTAAAGGACTTTTCACATGAGCGGCTTTGACCCCATGTTCGTTTTCAATTACCGGAGCAGAAGCGGCTGCCGGCGTTGCATCTTCATCTACTGGATCTTTAAATCCAATCAAATAAGTTAAGATGATCGAAAGGACGAACGAGACCGAGATACCGATGATGAACCCTGTAAATCCTTGACCGTAGAAAATCGGCAGTGTCAGTAAACTTGGAAGGCCTGACGCAATTGCAATACTTTGTGAATAACCGATAATCGCACCGCCGACCCCAGCAGAGATAACGGCTGCAATAAATGGTTTTTTCAAACGAAGTGTGACCCCGTATACAGCTGGCTCTGTGATCCCAAACACAGCAGAAACTGCTGTTGATCCAGCCAGTGATTTCAGTTTTTTATTCTTTGTTTTCAGCATAACACCGATGGAAGCACCGGCTTGTGAAAATACAGCTGGCGCAGTGGCCGGCTTGATATGATCTTTCCCATGGACTGCGATATTATTTAAAATCACTGGCACAAGTCCCCAGTGGATTCCGAAGATGACAAGAATCTGCCAAGCCATCGCAATTAAAGCACCTGCAAGTGTAGGACTAAAGGAGAATACTTTCAGCAAAACAGCTGCAATGCCATTCCCTGCATACACACCAAATGGTCCAAATACGATGAGTGTCAGCGGAACAACCGTAACAAGTAAAATGAGTGGTGTAATAAAGTTTTTGACACTTTCATGAATGACTTTGTTAAAGAAACGTTCGATATATCCCATGACAAACACTGCCAAAATGATTGGGATGACCGTAGATGTATAAGACATTAAGACGACTGGAATCCCGAAGAAGGTCACATCTCCGCCGCCTTTTGACAATTCTTGAATGGTTGGGTAAATCAGTGCACCTGCTATCGTCACAGCGACAAACGGATTCGCTTTAAACTTTCTGGCAGAAGTGAATGCGAGCAATAATGGCAGGAAGTAGAACAAGCTGTCAGATGCAGCAAATAAAATTTGATACGACGTATCTTCAGGAGATAACCATTTCGCGTTGATACAGATGCCTAATAGACCTTTTAAAATACCTGCACCCGCCATGACACCGAGAAGTGGTGTGAAAATCCCCGATACAATGTCGACGAATTTCCCGAAAAGGCTTGTGCTCTCTTCACCTGATTTTGCAGATGAAGCAGCGGAATCCTCTAATAGATTCGTAAACTCTCCAATTTCTCGATATACCTCTGGTACGGTATTGCCAATGACCACTTGAAATTGGCCGCCGCTTTCCATAACGGTAACGACGCCATTTAATTTTTCAATGGCCGCTTTATCTGCTTTTGATCTGTCATTTAAGGTGAAACGAAGCCTTGTGGCGCAATGAACCAATGAATGAACGTTTTTCTCTGTGCCAATGTGTTTGATAATGTCTTCTGCTAATTGACGATAACTCATACAAAAACCCCTTTTTTTCAAAAAAATACGTTTTTGGGCAAAATAAAAACCTAAACGGGCACCAAAAATAGTCGCAGCTTGCTGTTGCGCTTTTTCAGTGAACGTTTAGGTTTTGCCTGCCGAACAGTCACAATCCTCTAAGACGATCATTGTGAAACCGTATTCTTTTATGTTTATGAGCAAATAGTACCACTCACCTTTTCTCATGTCAACGCTTTCTTTTAAAATCTATCTTTATTTTTCTCGTTTGATCAGTCGATTCAAGTGAATTGATAGATACAGCATCTCCTCTGATGTGAGATCCCGGTGATAGGTTTGATAGACATATTCAGCGATTTTCTTTGCGCAATCGTATGCTTTCGGATATTTCACTTTGATCAGCTGATATAAGTCCTGATCTTCGCTGACAAGCAATGTTTCGTTAATCAGACGCTGGACGAAAAAGCGCAAATGCGTGAGAAAACGGTAAAAGTTAAGCGAGTCTTCATCAAATTCCATGTTGAGATGATATTTCACAATGGTGAGAATGGCATTGACTTCCTTTGTGATATTGACCGTCGTATTCATATCCTCATTGAGCTCTGCATTAATGATATGCATGGCAATAAAGCCCGCTTCATCCTCAGGCAGTTCAATATGAAGACGCTCTTCAATCATCTCAAGACAGTCCTTTGCCACAAGAAATTCATCTTTGTATAAGCGTTTAATCTCCCAAATAAGCGAATTCTCAATCAGATGATTTTTCTTCAGCCGTTCGATGGCGTAATGAATATGGTCTGCCAGCGATACATGCAGACTTTCGTTTAATCTTCGGTTCAGCTTTGTATGTGCATATTGGATCATTTCTTCGGTCACCTTGACCACATCATACGGAACCTCTTGAAGCAGCATTTTCATCCGCTCGTGAACGGAATGATCCTCTAGGCGGAAGACTTTATCAATTAACGATTCGTCCACCGGGTCCCCGGGACGTCGCTGGAAAGCGATGCCTCTGCCCATGACAACGATTTCTTTTCCATGTTCATCTATGACACTAATGACATTATTGTTTAGAACCTTTTGAATCTGCATTTCCAAACACCTCCGTCTATGACCAACAACTTTACTCAAAATATGCTCTCATCTTAACACAATTGTCAAATCACTTGGCATTTTTATCTGACTTTTGCAATAGATTTCACCATGATTCTACCCTTACATAGCTGGTCTGATCCTTCAATTGCCTGCATACAATACTCCTGAGGAGGTGACCTTCTGTGAAGGCTTTTTTCTGGTCTGCATCATTTTTATTCTTGCTCATGTTCACCCTCATCATTCTAGGCATCGTGTTCTGGCTGAGTGGACAAGGCTTAGGCCAGCTTTGGAGATATGTGCTCATTTCACTTGTCACATCGGCCGTTTTGCGCGGCGTCACCACTTGGCTGAAACGGCATGTGATGCACCTTTCATCCAAATAAAAACGGCTGCCCCGAGTGTTTAGGCAGCCGTTTCTTTATTCTTTGGTTGCTGCAGCTTCTTTCTGAGAAGCACGCAGCTCATCATTGATTTTTTTCGCATCCTCTAAAAACTCTGTTTCATATCCACTTTTGAGTGCCCACATATAAAATAGCAGAGCTACCACTGTAATCAGTGCCATGTCCCAGCCATAATGAATGATGTTATAACCGCCGAATTTGTCACTGCCAAGACAGGAAATCGTCATCATCACAAGCAGGTACACAACCATCCAAGCACCCGCCTTAAAGTTGCGGCCGAATCCTTTCCACTTCGCTTTTGCTTGATAGTAAAAATAGATAGGTAGACCGATGAGAATAATGAACAGCACCTGACCTGTTAACGGCCATCTTGCCCAATACAGCGTCAATGAGGCAAAGACAAAACCGAGAGGAGCAATGATGCTGAGTCCTTTTATTCGAAGCGGACGATATAAATCTGTCCCTGTCTTTCTCAGCGTCATGACGGTCACTGGTCCAGTCAAATAAGAAATGAGTGTAGCGACAGAGATAATTTCTGCAAGTACACCCCAGCCTCTAAATAAAAACAGAAAGATAAACGATACGGCTAAGTTAAAAAACATTGCTGGACGAGGCACGCCGTAAATAGGGTGCAGACGGCCAAGCACACTTGGCATGTATTTGTTTTTTTCCATTCCATAAATCATCCGAGACGTCGTTGCGGTATACGTAATTCCTGTACCAGAAGGTGACACAAACGCATCCGCATATAAAATCAAAACAAGCCAGTTAATCCCAAGCGCAATGGCAAGGTCCGCAAATGGCGAGTTGAAATTCAAATGACCCCATCCGTTCACAATCATAGATGGATCAACAGCACCGATAAAGGCGACTTGTAAAAGCACATAAATCACAGTTGCAATGAAAATCGATCCGACAATGGCAATTGGAATCGACCGGCCTGGATTTTTTGCCTCACCGGCCATATTAATCGGGCTTTGGAAGCCATTGAAGGCAAACACAATCCCAGATGTCGCAACAGCTGTCAGCACACTCGCCCAGCCGTTAGGGGCAATACTTGTTCCAGAAGTAAAATTCTCACTATGAAAACCTATGAATAAGAGCGCACCAATTGTTAATCCTGGAATGACAATTTTAAATACGGTAATGAATGTATTTGCTTTTGAAAATAACCCAACTGTCCAATAATTAAGCAGAAAGTAAATCACAAGAAGCACACTGGCAACCATAAGACCTTCTGTCGTCAATACCCCTTTTGTGACCAAATGGGATGTCCACTTTGCCCATTCCCAAGGCCAAGAGCTCATGTACTGGACGGAAGCAACCGCCTCAACTGGTATCACGGAGACAATGGCGATCCAGTTCGCCCAAGCTGCAATAAACCCAATAAAAGATCCGTGTGAATATTGCGTATATTTCACCATTCCGCCTGCCTCAGGAAACATCGATCCGAGTTCACTATAAGACAAAGCGATAAATAAAATCACAACCATCCCAATCAACCAGGATAAAATAGCAGCAGGACCGGCGATTTGAGCTGCACGCCAAGCACCGAAGAGCCATCCTGAACCAATGATTGAGCCAAGGCCTACCATCATTAAAGCGAAAGTTCCCATCCTACGATGCAAATGATTCATGTTCATAACACCTTTCGATTAAAATACAGAGCATGTGTCAAGCACGCGTCTTTCTTTCAAAGCAGCTCACTGTTCATTTTACTGGCAAATATTTCTTCTAATGAACCTTTACCTTTGTTCATTTTTTTGCCTGTTATATTATCTCTCAATTCTTCATTTTCTGAAATAGTCGAACATGCTTATTTCAAAAGAAAGCGCTTTTTCACCTGTTCAATCTATTAGACTGAATAACTACCTTTACCCTTATTTTGAAAAAAACAAAACAAAAAAGATAGAGGAAATGACTTCCTCTATCTTCTAACCCCCGTCATGTATAGAAAAAAAGGATAGAGGGGATTCCCTCTATCCTTGTGAAATCGCTTGTTCTTTTTCAATGACAGCTAGTCTTTCTTGAACTTCTTCTTCAGATAAATTGTGTTGTTTCACATACAGGTTCCGTTCGCTTGTGCGGCATTCATGACTGCAGCTGCGCATATACTTATGCTCACTCTCTTCAGTGGCAATCATCTTACGGTTACATGCAGGGTTCGCACAGTTCACATAACGCTCGCAAGGCTCACCAGTGAAGAAATCTTTTCCGACCACCACATGCTCTGTTTGATTCACTGGTACTGTTAAGCGATTATCAAACACATAGCATTGACCGTCCCATAGCTTCCCTTGCACTTCTGGGTCTTTTCCGTAAGTGACAATTCCGCCGTCAAGCTGAGAGACATCTTCAAAGCCTTCACGCTTTAACCAGCCTGAGAATTTCTCACAGCGTACACCGCCTGTGCAATACGTCAGGATTTTTTTCCCTTCAAGAATCTCTTTATTGTCACGAATCCACTCAGGTAATTCACGGAATGTCTCAATATCAGGACGGACTGCCCCTCTGAAGTGACCAACATCAAACTCGTAATCATTACGTGCATCAATCACAACCGTATCAGGTGATTGCATTTGCTCGTAAAATTCGACCGGGCTAAGATGTTTCCCCGTTAATTCTAACGGATTCACATCATCCTCTAGGCTAAGGTTCACTAGTTCATTCCGATGACGGACGTGCATTTTTTTAAACGCATGACCATCTGCTTCGTCAATTTTGATCGGCATAGACGCAAAGCGTGGATCTTCTTTTAACGCTTGCATGTACTTATCCGTTTGTTCAATGGTTCCAGAAACAGTTCCGTTCAAGCCTTCTGCTGATACGAGGATACGGCCTAACAAACCAAGCTCCTTACAGAATGCTAAATGCTCTGCTGTAAACGTCTCTGGGTCCTCAATGGGGACATATTGATAGTAAAGTAAAACGCGATATTGTTTTTCCATCTATATAAACACCTCTTAAATTTAATCAAAACATACCATTCTTTATCATACAGGAAATACATACCTAAAGGCAATGTCGGCGGCTTAATTCCATAAAACGGAAGGGCCTTTCTTCTCATATTTATTTGACAGAACTTTCTGTTAAATGAGATGATTTATGAATGATATGATGTAGTAAAGGAGCAATGATCATGATCCAGCCAGAAGATATTGTCAGAAGCGGTCCTAACCAATTTATTTCTCAAAAGGGAATATATCATGAACTAGATTCCCTTGTATCTGCTTTTCAGTCACCTGCTGTGGTGACAGGATATGATTCATACCAAGCTTTTTCACAATACACAAAGCTGCCGCCCGAGTGGCCTGTCATTCAGCACAAAGGATACAGTTCACCCAATGCGGTCACATGGATCGCAGAAGAGCTTAACGGGTCAGATGTGATTATCGGTATCGGAGGCGGTACGATTTTAGATACCGCAAAATCAGTTGCAGATGCTCTTCAAATCGAAGTTATCATGGTACCAACGATTCCCGGCACATGTGCTGCCTCTACACCACTCAGCGTCATTTATGATGAAAAGGGCAATTTCATGAGAGTCGATTATCATAAACGATCCAGCTACCTCACCGTAATTGATCATACTTTTTTGCTTTCCTCTCCTCTTTCCTACCTTCAAAGCGGCATTGGTGATACGCTGGCAAAATGGTATGAAGCGGAAGCGATTATTCGTAACACAAAAGGCGCCTTGCCGCTCATGGTGCATGCTGCATTAAAGCAGGCAGTATATGTTCGAGACATTCTTCTTTCTCATAGTGAAGAAGCGGTTAACAGCTTAAAAACAGGTCAGCTTTCACAAGCATTTGCAGATGTAACAGATACGATTATTACGTTAGCCGGAACAGTCGGAGGCTATGGGGGACGTTATGGAAGAATGGCAGGAGCCCATGCCGTTCATAATGGATTGACATTTATTGAAGAAACGCATCATGTGTTACATGGACAAAAAGTGGCTTATGGCATCCTTGTCCAGCTTGCCGCAGAAAACCGAATGTCCGAGGTAGAGGAATTACTTGAACTCTACCAAACACTCGGATTACCTAAAAATATGCGCGATCTTGGTATTACAACTCAGCTGGACGAGGCGGCACTTACAGTGGCAAACCATGCTGCACGTAAAGATGAAACCTTTTGTTTGATTGGAGACTATACTAAAGAAAAGATTATCGACGCCATTCAAATCATTGAGACCTTTCAATCTCAAAATATGTCTACACATGAAGGCAAATAAAAAGCACAGGCATCGCACCTGTGCTTCTCTTTCGATTAAAAATCAAAGTTATCTGGATCTGGACCTGTGCGCTCATCTTCATTGAGCTGATCAATGACACCCATCTCACGTGCGGACAGCTCGAAATCGAAGACTTGTGTGTTTTCGATGATTCGGCTCTTTGTCACAGATTTTGGAATGGTGATAATGCCATGCTGCAAGTCCCAGCGAAGAATCACTTGCGCTACTGACTTGTCATGTTTTTTCGCGATATCCTGGAGAACAGGATGGTTTAGAAGCTTCCCGCTTCCTAATGGCGACCACGCCTCAACATGAATTCCTTTCGATTTGCAGTAGTCTCGTAAAGGCTCCTGCGTCAGCTTCGGATGCAGCTCGATTTGATTCACCATTGGCACAACTTCTGCCTCTTCCAATAAATCCTCTAAATGATGCTGATGGAAATTACACACTCCGATCGCTCGAACGCGTCCATCCTTATATAGTTTCTCTAGCGCTTTCCATGTTTCTTTATATTTGCCTTCAACTGGCCAATGAATTAAGTAAAGGTCTAATACATCTAGCCCCAGCTTGTTCATACTTGTTTCAAAGGCTTCGAGTGTTGATTCATAGCCTTGATCATTATTCCAGACCTTTGTCGTAATGAATAGATCATCGCGAGAGATGCCTGATTGCTGAATGGCTTTGCCTACCCCTTCTTCATTTTGATAGGCGGCTGCTGTATCAATGCTGCGGTAGCCCGCTTCAAGAGCGTCTTTGACGGCATTTACAGCCTCATCCCCATCTTTTACCTGCCATACACCAAAGCCTAGCTTCGGCATTTTTACTCCGTTTGCTAATGTGACTGTATCTGTTAATCCACTCATCAAACAAACCTCCGCTTCCTTTTTACTTACCAAGCACTATACCCGAATTTTCGATTGATCATGCATGACATTCTGACTGAGTTATTTGATATATTTTCCCATATCAACTTGATTGGCGTCAACGATTTGATATTCGCTGATCCGATTTTTTGTTTTAGAACCATCATATGTTTCTAAATAAGCTTGATCGTAAAAGATGAATCCGTATGTCGCTTTGCCATCCTCTAACACCCTGATCCAATAAGACTCTTTTGTGTCTTTTTTAGAGTCATTCACCTTCTTTAATTTCATACCCGAAAATTCCTTCAGCAGCTTTTGAATATCCTCTTTCTTTTCAACCATAACACGCTCATTATCATGCTCAATTTGAATCGAAGTCACCTTGTTTTGATCAATTGAGGCCACATCATCAAAAGAGTATGTTTTTGCATTGATTAGAAAATAAATACCAATTCCTAATAAAATAATGACGACTAAACCAATCATCCACTTTTTCAACCTAACTCCTCCTTCTATTCACACCACACCTATAAAAACAACGAAGTCTAATCATCATCCTCAGAGAAAACCTGAATTCCGTGCTGTTTAAGCAAGGCGGATGTCACACCATCCCCAGCTTTTGTCCCCCCGTTAAAATCTCCGCGATAAATCATCCGGCTGCCGCAGGAAGGGCTGTACTCTTTTAACACAACCGCCGTCGCTTTCAGAGACTGAACCTGTTCCAGCGCGGCCTTCGCGCCTTTTACATACATCTCCGTGACATCATTTCCATGTACATCAATCACGGAGGCGAGGCCCTGTAATACATCATGTCCGTCTCCGCCAATGATTTCTGCGGGAGGCCTTGGCGTGGAAAGGCCGCCAAGCAACTCAGGACAAACTGTGACCGCCTTTCCCTCCTGAACAAGCTCCTCAATTCGCTGATCTAATCGATGGCTGCCATTATAACGAACCTTCAACCCAGCAAGACAAGCACTGACGACAATCATGTATGTTCCTCACTTTTTTTGCTGACTTTAAAATAAATACATACAGGCAAGAAACATATCGTATTCACCAAAAAGGGCAGAGCACAATACAAAGCAGCAGCCCAAATTGGCTCTCCAGGTCCTGCAATACCAAAAAAATAAACAAATAATAGCAAGCTGACAAACAATCCCACGAATGGCATGATGAATGCGTATTTTTTATAATTTTCTATCATTTCTTTTTCCAATGAGCTCCCTCCCTTTCATCATGGCTAAGAACAACGTCAATATATGTTAATTTTACCATAAAAAAACCGAAACCATCATCTCCCTTTGTACGATGGTTTCGGTTTTTTATCTATATCTTTTCTTTCCAAGCCTTTAAGAAACGCTCAATGACTTGTAATTCATCTTCATGAAACTGCTGAAGAAATTCTAAATAGGACGTGACTGCATTTTCATGTAACTCATCATGCAGCGCCGCCAATTGCTTGCCTTCCTCTGTCAAAGAATAATAGACAGATTTCTTATCACCTTGCCGGTGGCAATAGTCCACCATGCCTTTTTCAATTAGTTTTTTCACAGCCTTTGTAATAGCTGGCTTTGATAGTTTTAGTTGTTGAGATAGAAATGTATTATTTGATTCGTTTGGATTGGCTTGAATCATCGATAAAATGTGAAGCTGTGTGAGTGTCCATTCTTGTTTGAGTGTATCAGTCGTGGTAATCAGTGGATCTGTTGGATCATTCCGTCTCTTTTCCCTATGCATAATCAGATCTTGAATCGCTTTTAATACAATCTGCTCTTTTGTTTCCATCTGAACCTCCACTCTTAACTGGTTAATAAAATGGTACTAATAATGAAGAAAGGAGTCAAAAGAAATGTCGATGTAAGTAAAATAATAGGACATCAGACCTGAAAATCGCATATGCACTTTTATACTAGATTCCCCTCATCATGTCACATGCTATAATCATGGGGATGTCATCCAATTTATCATAATGAAAAGGTGATCTAAATGAAACCTGAACAACAAATGGCCATTCACCAGTTAGAAGAAAAGATACACCTGTTTTCCTCTGCTGTGAACGGAACCTTCCTTGCATCGGACGATTTCGTTCTATCAAATACTCATATATCGACTGACACGTTCAATTTGCTCTTACCAACATCTGCTCAAATCCAAGATCCGAAAAAAGTGAAAGCAGCCATTGAACATATGCGGTCACAGAAACTCATCTTCAGCACATGGGTCGATCACCGTTTACTCCATCCTGATTGGGCTGATTTATTAAAGGAATATCAGCTTCAAGAGGTCGAACGCAATACCATCATGATGCTTGAGCATACAGGTGACATTGATCCAGTCACATCTTCAGCACTTACAATCAAGGAAGTTCTTGATGAGCAGACACTCTTTGATTACAAACATATCTTTATTGAACTATTCAAAGGATCGATTGAGGCCGCCGCCTTAGAAGACTATTTCCAGCGTTTTTCGATTGAAGCATTACACTCAAAAGCTCGCATGTTTGTGGGATACGAACACCGTAAGCCGGTCACAACAGGCTTATTATTCGAGACAAACGACAGCTACGGTATTTATGATGTCATAACAAAGGCAGAACACCGCGGAAAAGGACTTGGCAGTGACATGTTCCATTACCTTCTAACCCAGACAGAGAATAAACAAAAATGTGTCATCTTACAAGCATCAGCGGACGGCAAAAATATTTACCAACGCGCCGGCTTCCAACCAATCAGCGAAATGGCTGTCTTTGAATAGAAAGGACTTTTCGTGTGAATTTGAAATGAACATAAAAAAGCTGCCTAATGTTAGGCAGCTACAGATTGTTGACAAAGGGCTAAAATGATCTTTATTTTAGCTCTTTGTCTTCATTTCAGCATGATGCTGACGATCCATATAAAGCGGCGGTCTCTTCAACGAAATCACCGCACAGCTAAAGGCAATCAGTACAAACACAGCACCGAATTTAGCCAGATCAACAGATGAACCGGTCATCGTAAACATGACTCCGCCAACCGCAGATCCAATCGAAATACCGATTTGCAAGGCCGATGTATTTAAGCTCTGCTGAATATCAGACGTGACAGGATCTGTTTGAATCAAATAACTCTGCAAAGCAGGCGTCAGTGCCCAGCTGAGCGCACCCCAAAGGACAACCATGACCATAAAGAGCGCGAACACCCCCGCTGTATAAGGAATGGTAAACATGACAACCGCAAACGCGATTGTCACAAGCAAAATGGCTTTCCCAGAACCCAGTTTGTCACTCAGCCAGCCGCCAAATCCATTCCCGCCTATCGACGCAAGTCCGAAGATCAAATAACAAATACTAATCCAAAACGGGGTCATATGCAGAACTTCCATCAGAAATGGAGTGAAATAAGAATAAAGCATATAATGGCCTGCAAGCATAAACAAACTGATCAAGTGTGCACTAAAAATTTTCGGATGCCCTAAAGAACGAATCTGCTCTCTAAGAGGCGTCACTTTTTCAACAGGCATTTTTTCTAATAGAAAATAGATCAGCACCATCGATATGGCAGAAAGAATACTGATTCCTAAAAACATCACTCTCCAGCCAAAGCTCTCTGTAATAAAAATACCGATCGGTACACCGAGAACAAGTGAGGAGCTAATTCCTATAAAGATCAGCCCTAAAGCCTTTGCACGATGCGCTGGTTCCACTAATTTGGCAGTGATCGTCAAAGATAATACCACCACAAGCGCTGTGCTCATCGCAATCAACACCCTTGATATCATGACAAGGGCAAAGGTCGAACTAAAATAAGTGAACACATTCCCTAATGTAAACACCAATAACGCGATTAAATAAAGGCGCTTTCGTTCGATTTTAGCTGTAGCGGTCAGCAGCACGGGTGCTGAAATGGCATACACAATCGCAAATACCGTAATGAGCTGTCCGGCTGTTGCAAGAGACACATTCAAATCCTCTGCAAGACTTGGCAGAATGCCCCCGACCACAAGCTCAACTAATCCAACCGCAAAAGTAGAAACGGCTAATAAATATACTCTCCAGTTCATGTCTAACATCCCTTCTGTATATCATCGCTTTCACTTTTGATACAGGGTGCAGACAAACAAAAAAACCCTGATTACAAAAAAGGAAAGCGCGCTTTTGTAATCAGGATTTATCGGATCCTGGTAGAAACCCTCAAACCATATTATTGAGGTTATACAAGTCTATTTTTTTCTTAAAATATATTAGCATAGCCTTTCATAACTCGCAAGCTGTAAAAATAGAAAAATACTGCCATTCCGTTACCTAAACAAAAGGCGCCGTAAAAGGAATCAGAACAACTTGCTTTCTCCTCCGTTTACAGGTAAACTGATGAAAAATCAACGAACAAGGATCAACGTAGATCTGGAATAGTAGCTTGAATCGATCTTTAACAGAGAGGGAACGGTGCTGAGAAGTTCCTACTGACATCTTCAAGTGAACCTGCCGATTTAGTTCTGTTTCATACAGCGGTTTATACCGTTATCATGATTGAGTGTAAAGCTGTGCTTTAAATTAGGGTGGTACCACCAGGAATGGTCCCTAACTTAAAGTACAGCTTTTTTGTTTTAAAAAAGGAGGAACCTGCAATGTCAAAGAAACAATTTGTTGAGAAAATTACAAGCATGGAAGACGACTTTGCCCAGTGGTATACAGATGTTGTCACAAAGGCGCGGCTCGTCGATTATTCAAGCGTAAGAGGCAGTATGATCATTCAGCCGTACGGCTTTAAAATCTGGGAGAATATTCGCGACGAACTTGACCGCCAGATTAAAGAAACGGGTCATGAGAATGTCTATATGCCGCTCTTTATCCCAGAGAGCCTGCTTCAGCAGGAAAAAGATCATATCGAAGGCTTTGCTCCTGAAGTGGCGTGGGTGACACATGGCGGTGAATCCGAATTACAAGAAAGGCTCTGCGTCAGACCGACCTCTGAAGTGCTGTTCGCTGAGCATTACAAAAACATTATTCATTCCTACCGCGATTTACCGAAGCTATATAACCAATGGGCCAATGTCGTCCGCTGGGAAAAGACAACACGTCCCTTCCTCAGAACCCTTGAATTCCTATGGCAGGAAGGGCATACGTGCCATGAGACTGAGCAAGAAGCGATTGAAGAAACAGAAAGAATGCTTCACATTTACGCTTCTCTTTGCGAAGATCTCCTTGCCATTCCTGTCATTAAAGGGAGAAAAACAGAGAAGGAAAAATTCGCCGGCGCTCGCTTCACCTATACGGTTGAAAGCTTGATGCATGATGGAAAAGCGCTGCAAACTGCCACTTCTCATTTCTTCGGGAACGGATTTGCCAAAGCATTTGGCATCGAATTCTTAAACCGTGAAGGAAAACTAGAGCATGTCCAGCAAACCTCTTGGGGTTTCACAACAAGAATCATTGGCGCTATGATCATGGTTCATGGCGATGACAGAGGGCTCGTCCTCCCGCCAAATATTGCGCCAACCCAAGTGCGTATCGTCCCAATCGCTTCTCATAAAGAAGGTGTGCTGGATCATGCCTACGAATTGAAGAATCGACTCGCCCGCATCGCACGTGCTGACATCGACGCAAGCGATAAACAGCCAGGCTGGAAATTCAACGAGTGTGAAATGCAGGGTATTCCGCTACGTGTAGAAGTAGGACCAAAGGATATCGAAAAAGGACAGGTGATGCTTGCAAGACGAGACACTGGTGAAAAGCAATCTGTCACGTTAGATGCCCTTGAACAAACCATCACAGCAACGCTTGAAGACATCCAGCGGACGATGTACGAAAAAGCGAAGGAACGATTACATGAAAAGACATCACACGCCCACACAATCGAAGACATCGAGCAAATTCTTGCCGAAGAAAACCGATTGATTAAAGCCATGTGGTGCGGTGATGAAGCCTGTGAAAACGACATTAAAGAAAGAACAGGCGCGTCCTCACGCTGTATTCCATTCGAACAGGAAACCATTTCTGACACATGTGTCTGCTGCGGAAAGCCTGCATCTGATATGGTGTTCTGGGCGAAAGCCTATTAAGAATATGAACGATAAAGAAGCATCTCTCATGATGCTTCTTTTTTTGTTAAAAAGACCCAAACACCCATTGACCTTCCCTGCATGATCCCCTATAATTCATATTAATATAATCGGTTTTTAAGACTTTAACTGGAGTGGTGATACATGAAACGCTGGCCCTCATTCTTTGCCGAACGCTGTCCTAAATGTAAATCAGCATTAGAAGTCTCAAAGTCCAATGCCCTGCAAGGCAAAGTCGTGAAAACATGTCCCAACCTTCATTATCAAAAAGAGTACCACCCAGCACTAGAAACGTATATCGAGCACGATGACGTCCAATAAAAAAGACCAACATGCTTGCTTTGTTGGTCTTTTCTTTATAAAATATCCAGCCAAATTTTGACCGCTGTCGCCGTAATCATCACAGCAAGTGCCCATTGCAAGTAGACGGCGTTGATTTTCTGACCGACCTTCGCACCAATCGGAGCTGCCATCAAACTTGCCGTCATCAGCACAACAGCAGGAAGAAGCATGACCTGACCCGTCAATACCTTTCCAGTCGATGCGCCTATCGCAGAAAGAAACGTAATCGCAAGTGACGACGCAATCGTCATCCGTACAGGAATTTTTAAAATAGACAGCATCACAGGCACTAAAATAAATGCGCCGCCTGCACCTAATACCCCGGAAACACTGCCAATCACAAAGGCAATACCTGATGCCAGTCCTTTATGAAAAGTGACTTCTCCCTCTGCGTCTGGACGCTGTCCTTTTTTCGGAATCAGCATGAGAATAACCGCCACAATGGCGAGTAATCCATAGACGAGATTCATCCCTTTCTCCGGCATAAAATGTGATACATAACTGCCTAATAAGCTGCCCGCCAATATACTGCTTCCCATATATAAAATCAGCGAGCGATGTAAAAATCCGCTTTTCCGATAAGCAAGTACACCACCCAGTGTCGAAAAAAGCACTTGAATGGCACCAATCCCTGATACCTCATGTGCTGATAGTGCCATCACACCGAAAAGAGGCGGGATATAAAGCAGCATGGGATAGTTGATCACCGATCCGCCGATCCCCACCATTCCTGATAAGAAGGAACCAATACATCCGATGATAAAAAGTGTAATCAAAAATGCAAAATCCACGCTGGTCTCCTCCTTTGCAAAAGGAAAAGGGGATCTTCAGCAGATACCCCTACATCCTTTAGGACCCTTTTCTCATCCAGAACTTCAACACGTGACCTTCTTCTGTCTGCGTGATCAATTCATGTCCGCTTGACTTCGCCCATGCGGCTAAGTCAGCTTTAGCCCCTTTATCTGTTGCATGTATTTCTAAAACTTGACCTTCCGCCAAGTCGTTCATTTTTTTCTTCGTTCGAATAATCGGCATTGGGCATGCGAGCCCTGTTACGTCTAAAATTTGATCTGATGTCATTTGATTGTTCCTCGTCTCTTATTTTATTGGACATTACCGAATCGCACAACGGTTTGGACCCATTTCCATTTCACGCTGCTCTTCCACATCTGGGTTCAGCTTCCCCATATTGGTTTTACGAATCTCTTGAAAGGCATGCGGCTGTGCAGGCAATCCCTCCGTCACCATCTGTCTAAACACATGTTGATCTTCAATATGAAGCCCATGATTTTCTTTTAAAAGTGAGTCGAGCTCCTTCCAAACACTGCCGTCTTCGTTCATTTCTTCGATGGTCATGAAGTGCGCAGGCAGAACGATGTATTCCTTTGAAAGCGCCATATACCGTTCATAAAGCGTCTCTCTCAAATCATCTACCCAGTCCTCCGCCATTCCAGCAAGATCAGGTCTTCCAATCGAATCAATGAACAAAATATCACCTGAAAGAAGATATTGATTGTCTACGATAAAAGATGTTGAGCCGATCGTATGTCCCGGGGAATAAATGGGTTGAATATCAATAGAAGCTGTTCCAATCGTTATCCGCTGTCCTTCTTCAAGACGTTCATATTCAAAGGTTACCTCTTCGGCATCTTTTGGCGGCAGCCAGTAGGTAGCACCCGTTAGTTCAGCCAGCTTTTTCCCACCAGAAATATGATCTGCATGAAGGTGAGTATCCAGCACATGCGTCACAGAGACATCATGCTTTTTCGCAAAATCGATATAGACCTCCGTCATTCGAGCTGCATCCACAACCGCGGCTTCTCCATTGGACATGATCATATAGGACAGACACCCTTTGCCCATCCGTACAAATTGATACAGCTCTCCGCCGCCGCTTAAATCACCTATTTTCACTGGCTCTAGATGCTCACTCCATGCCTTCATGCCGCCCTGCAAATAATGAACAGGCACGCCAGCCTCTGACAGCATCTCCGCCACCAGGATAGAGGAACCTTCCTTAGCACAAACCACCAATACTTCACGGTCACTAGGAATGTGCTGTAAAAGGTCCTCTACTCCGTCAAGCAGATCAAAATAAGGCACATTCAAATCAACGATTGCTTCCCCTTCAATCTTCCAGTCCTGCACATCTGCTTGATTTCGCACATCTAGCAAAAAGAGCGGCTCTTTGCCCACGATCTTTTTTGTTAACTGCTCTGCAGTCATGGCTTTTACCGTCATGTTTTATTCAGCTCCTATTTTTCAATGGCTCCTGTCCAGCTATTCATGCCTGGCACCACATTGATTAATTGTTGAAATCCTTTCTCTTTTAGCTTTTGCGCAGCTAATTCACTTCTTCTGCCTGAATGACAGATGAGATAAATGTCCGATTCTCTTGTTAACTCCTCTGCACGATGTTCCACCTCACCAAGCGGGATATGAACAGCTCCTGGGATATGCCCCGCTTCGTATTCATCCAGCTCTCGTACATCCAAAATAAACAGAGATTGATCTTCTTTTACCTTCTGTTGAAAGGCATTCAAAGATATTTCCGAAATCATAGGCTCTTCCTCTTGCGCTCCGCCCTTACGAATCAAATGATGGAGCACCTGACCCTCTACTTTTGTTCCTAAAAACTCATGGCCGGCACTTTTTGACCAAGCCGCTAAATCCGCTGCTGATCCTTTATCGGTAGCTTGCACTTCAAGTACATCTCCTGGCAAAAGCTCATTCATTTGTTTTTTTGTTTTCACAATCGGCATCGGGCATGCCAATCCTTTTGCATCTAAAATGACTGTTGGTTGCTGCATGTGATATCCTCCTTTATATAGGGGTGGGGGTATATTTTTATGCGTGCTTAATGCCAAGCATTCATACCACCCTTGATGTTTGTAATATGAGTAAATCCTTGCTTCTTCAATATTTTCGCTGCCTGCATACTTCTCATTCCGCTTTGGCATATCACGTAGATCTCTTCATTTTTCTCAAGCTGAGAAGCTCGTTCTTTTAACTGAGGTAAAGGAATGTTTCGAAACCCTTTAATATGGTTTGTTTGAAATTCTACTGGAGATCGTACGTCAATGAGCTGTTGACCTTTGTTTTTCAGCCTTTTCTTCATATCAGCTGCATCCATTTGGTTTACACCTCGAACCGGCAGGAAACGGCTCACAAGTAAGCCAATCACCAGGATGAACAAAATCGTTTGAATCATTTCATCACCTCACTAAATAAATAAATTCACATTCCCAATTTCAGCCTCTGCTAAATAAGCGGCGACACCAGCATATTGAATATCATCTAATAATTCTTTCTCCTGCAGCCCTAAAAGATCCATCGTCATTGTACATGCTACGAGATTAATCTCCTGTTCCTTCGCCATATCAATGAGCTGCGGCAAGGTCATGGCATTGTGCTTTTTGATCACGTGCTTAATCATCTTTGGGCCCATTCCAGCAAAATTCATCTTTGAAATGCCCATTCGATCAGCCCCGCGCGGCATCATCTTGCCAAACATTTTTTCTAAAAAACCTTTTTTCGTTGGCACCATCTCATCCTTGCGCAAGGCATTCAGCCCCCAAAAGGTATGAAAAATCGTCACTTCATGATCATAGGCTGCTGCACCATTGGCAATAATGTAAGCCGCCATTGCTTTATCATAATCTCCACTAAATAGCACAATCGTCGTGCGTTTTTTCTGTTCTGCCATCCTGCTCCTCCTTCAAAATTACCCATGGGGGTATATACAAAATAAAAAATATATACACATACCGGTAAGGGTATATTATAACAAGTAAAAAAATCCGTCAACCTTCAAAGGCTGAAGAATTTCTTACCGGCTTTTCACCAATAGCTCTACTGCTTCTTTCACAAGACCCTCCGTATCCTTGCCTTGTTCAAGACTTTCTCGGACACATTGTTCAAGATTTGTACTTACAATCACACCCATTGCACGATCAATGGCATTGCGTGATGCAGACAGCTGCGTCACCACCTCGCGGCAATCCTTTCCCTGCTCCATCATCGCAAGAACCCCTTTAATCTGCCCCTCAATCCGGCGAAGACGGTTCTTCATCTGTTGATTATATTCCATGCACAAGTACCCCTTTCTATTGTTTCTATGAACAGATAGTATACCCTAAGAGGTATTTAGTCAAACGACTTGCCCTTCTCTTTTGTAGAGAACGTATGTGAAAAGAATTGCACATTCCACCATTTATTGATAAAAAGAAAATAATCAACGAACGAGAAATCATTGAAGAAAAGAGGACAGCCCATGACTTTACATCATTATATTGGATCAAACAAAGAACTGCCACTTGGTACCATTGGTCAAAATCCTACCTATAAACCGTTCTCTGAACTCAATATCAACATGTTTGATAAAAAACAAAAAAAGCCAAAAACCTATCAAAAAGAAGAACTTTTGATAGAAGTATTTGAAACAGAAGAGGATTTCGAAGGCATTCACATTGATTATCTAGATCCCGTCTATGAAGCGGTAAGAAACAAATTCACGCATCCTTTTGTTTATGAATTAGACATCATTCATTCTCTTCGTGCACTTTTTAAATTCATTGAAAAAGAGCTGTCAAAAGGAGAAACCATCGAAATCTATTCTTGTGTAGATGGACTCGAAACGAAAGAAAAGGATGATCAATTGGACGTAGAAATTGACCTAAGCAAAAAACGGTTTGGAAAACATATCGATTTTAAAGAGATCGATGAACTGATTGATATGTTTGAATTAGAAAACTTACAATATGTGTTGGTGAAGAAATAGACCTCCTGCGGTAAAAGTATAGAGAAAAGGGGACATTATCATGAACTTGACATGTGAATCTAAAAATTTAGATGATTATTTATGTGAACTAGCTGAAGTTGATTATTCTCATCCTCTTATTCGAGCAAAATCAAATGAACTTTTCAATCCATTGCAGACAGAAATAGAAAAAGCAAAAGCAGCCTATGAGTTTGTTCGAGATGAAATTCCCCATACATGGGATATCCAATCCAAACGAGTGACTTGTCATGCATCAGAGGTATTAACTTATAAAGAGGGAATTTGCTACGCAAAATCGAACCTATTAGCTGCTCTATTGCGCTCACAAGGAATACCCACAGGTTTCTGTTACCAGCGATTAATGTTGTTCGATACGCCAGATAAAGGATATTGTATTCACGCATTAAATGCAGTATTTCTGCAATCACTTAATAAATGGAGTCGATTAGACTCTCGCGGCAACAAAACAGGAATTGATGCTCAATTCTCACTTGATCATGAAAGATTAGCTTTTCATACCCAACAAGAATTAGATGAAGTCGACTATCCTTTGATATATGTAAGACCCCATCCAAAAACAATGAGTATTTTAAAAGAACATACAGACGCTATTGAGATGTATCAACACCATTTACCAGAAAAGATATAGGCTTGGGGCCAAGCCCTTCGACAAAGCCAAACGTGAAAATAAACCGGTGCTTGTTAGCATCGGTTATGCTCCTTGTCACTGATGGCTTGGGATCTATTTTATATTAAATGCACTCAATAACTTCATCCAAACGATAACTAGCCTTCAATCAAACGTTTTAACTTAAGCTCCGTTTCAGTATCCTCAACTGGAGTATAGACGCTGCATCTTAGATCAGTATCCCCATACACTTGTAATGAAGTGAGATTAAACAACATTTTACCTGCCTTAGCATGACGAAATTCAATTAATACTTCAGGTGCATAGCTGATCTCATTTTCATTCCAGATTTTACGAAACTCAGGATATGCCTGCTCCATTTTTTCTATAAATTGCTCATACCAGTCATCTGCCACATATTGCCCATAATACGTTCTAAATATGGCAATATATCCTCTAACAAAATGCTCCCAATTCACCGCTAAACTTTTAAATTCCTTTCTTGCGAATAGTAAGCGTATGATATTCCTTTCTGCCGGGTTGATTTGTTCAAAGTCCAAAAATACATTCGCAGCTGCTTGATTCCAGCCAACAATCTGACTTCTTCTATCCGATACAATCGTCGGGCAATAACGAAGTTCCTGCAAAATTTTCACTAAAGCCGGACTGATTTCCTTCTCATTCTCAATGATAAAGGATTGTTTCACTCCTTCCTCTAACGCTAAAGCGTACAAATATCTCCTTTCATCGTTATTTAATTGTAATGCTCGAGAAATCGCATCTAATACCGAAGTCGATACTTTTATATCTCTCCCTTGCTCTAACCATGTATACCAAGTAAGACTCACACCGGCTAGTTGAGCCACTTCTTCTCTTCTCAGTCCTGGTGTTCTTCTGCGGGTTCCTACAGGTAAACCAACCATTTGAGGCGTAATTTTCGAACGTTGGTTTTTTAGAAATTCTGATAATGCTTGAAGTCTTGTTTCAGGTTTCATGAAGATCTCCCTTTAAAATATTATTAATTATACTAGGATAAACAACAACTTGTAATAGGATAACACAATGGCTAAAGTTAATAAAAACAAGGAGGGAATGATCATGAAAAGAGTTGTCATTACTGGAATGGGAATTATTTCTCCACTTGGAAATGATGTAAATAGCTTTTGGAATCAACTAATCAAAGGACAATCGGGAATATCTCTCATTGATTCTTTTGATACAACTGATTATAAAACAAAAATAGCTGGAATCGTTCGTGATTTCGATGCAGATGAAATATTGGGAAGAAAAGAAGCAAAACGATTAGACCGTTTTAGTCAGTTTGCCTTAGCAGCAGCCGAACAAGCATTAGAAAATTCGCAATTACAGTTAGATCAAGTTGATCTTGAACGTTTAGGCGTATATGTTGGTTCAGGAATCGGGGGAATCCAATCGCTTGTTGATCATGTCAATGTATTAGATAAACGAGGTCCCTCAAGAGTAAGCCCCAGCCTTGTACCCATGATGATTTCAAATGCAGCAGCGGCCCAAATCAGCATAAAATTAGGAGCACAAGGACCATCATTGTCACCAGTCACAGCTTGTTCTATTGGGAACACCGCTATTGGCGAAGCTTTCAATGCGATCCGAAATGATGATGCAGATATTATATTTGCCGGAGGAGCAGAAGCTGCCGTCTCACAGATATCCTTGGCTAGTTTTGGAAACGCACATGCACTATCTACTAGAAACCAAGACCCAAGTCGAGCGAGCCGTCCATTCGACACAGATAGAGATGGATTTGTTATGAGTGAAGGCGCAGGTATCTTAGTATTAGAATCATTAGAAAACGCGATTCTTAGAGATGCGCCGATACTATGTGAAGTAGTGGGATACGGAGCTAGTTCAGACGCTCATCATATGGTAGCATCCCACCCAGAAGGTAAGGGTGCCTACTTAGCCATGAAAAAAGCATTGAAAAGTGCAAATATATCAACTGATGACATCGATGTTATTAGTGCTCATGCAACAAGTACACAAGTAGGTGATCGTTCAGAAGTTCTAGCTATTAAGAAATTATTTGGTGATCGTTCAAGTGAAATTCCAACAACGGCGAACAAGTCAATGACTGGGCACATGTTTGGTGCTGCCGGCGGAGTAGAAGCAATTGCTTTAGTGGAAAGTTTGAGACGAGGTATGATTCCGCCCACTATTAATGTAGAGAATCAAGATCCAGATTGCAGCTTAGATGTTGTATTAGAAGCAAGAAAGCTTCCATTGAAATATGGGCTATCCAATTCTTTTGGTTTTGGAGGACATAATTCAGCCATCTTGTTAAAGCATTACGATTGATGTAGCTATCAAGGGTTTATAGCCCTTGATTTTTTTCATTTTGGGAACACCTCACAGACAAATGATGACGAGCCTCAGCAATCTGATATATTAAATGGAGAAAAGAGAATACTAAAAACATTTAGAAAGCAGGTGACCCATGTCAAACAACGAAACACCCAACCCACTCATCAATGAAAAATCACCATACCTCCTTCAGCACGCCCACAACCCAGTTCACTGGTACCCGTGGGGGCAAGAAGCTTTCGATAAAGCCAAACGTGAAAATAAACCTGTGCTTGTCAGCATCGGTTATGCCACTTGTCACTGGTGCCACGTCATGGCACACGAAAGCTTCGAAGATCAACAAGTCGCTGACATCTTAAATGAGCATTTCATTTCCATCAAAGTCGATCGTGAGGAGCGTCCAGACATCGACTCGATGTATATGTCTGTTTGTCAGATGATGACGGGGCAAGGCGGCTGGCCGCTCAACGTGTTTGTCACGCCGGATCAAAAGCCTTTTTATGCGGGGACATATTTCCCAAAGAGAAATGCATACGGGCGTCCTGGCTTCATCGAGGCACTGACACAACTGCTGGATGCGTACCATAACGACCGAGATCATATTGAATCATTGGCAGAGAAAGCGACAAATAATCTGCGGATTAAAGCAGCAGGGCAGACAGAAAACACGCTGTCTCAAGAGGCAGTTCACAAAGCCTATTATCAGCTCATGAGCAGCTTTGATACGCTGTATGGCGGATTCGGCTCCGCACCAAAATTTCCTGCACCTCATATGCTCTCATTTCTAATGCGCTATTACGAATGGACAGGGCAGGAGAATGCGCTGTATGCAGTCACGAAAACGTTAGATGGAATGGCAAATGGCGGTATATACGACCATATTGGGTCGGGCTTTTCTCGTTATTCGACGGATGAAAAATGGCTTGTGCCGCATTTTGAAAAAATGCTGTATGATAATGCCTTGCTGATGGAAGCTTACACAGAAGCGTATCAGCTCGCCTCAAAACCTGTGTATGAAAAACTCGTCCAACGCCTGATCCAATTTATTAAACAAGATATGATGAATTCTAGTGGCTCCTTTTATTCAGCGATAGATGCAGATTCCGAAGGGAAAGAAGGGCAATATTACGTCTGGTCAAAAGATGAGATCATCACCCATTTAGGGGAGGAGCTTGGCGCTTTATTTTGCGAAGTCTATCACATCACAGAAGAGGGGAACTTTGAAGGGGAAAACATCCCTCATACCATTTCCACCTCTTTTGAGGACATCAAGGCCTCTTTTTCGATCGACGATAAAACCCTTCAGTCTAAGCTGCAAGAAGCCCGGCATATTTTACAATCAGTCAGACAGCAGCGACCCGCGCCGCTTGTCGATGACAAGGTGCTTACATCTTGGAATGCGCTGATGATCGCAGCTCTCGCCAAAGCAGGAAAGGTCTTTGATGCAGAGGAAGCGATCCATATGGCGAAGCAGGCGATGTCTTTTCTAGAAACACATCTTGTTCAACATGAGCGGCTGATGGTCCGCTACAGAGAAGGTGACGTGAAGCATCTCGGCTTTATCGAGGATTATGCGCATATGCTAAAAGCCCATATGTCTTTATACGAAGCGACCTTTGAATTAGATTGGCTGGAAAAAGCCACAGCCATTGCTGAGAACATGTTTGAGCTATTTTGGGACAAGGAAAAAGGGGGCTTTTTCTTCTCGGGATCAGATGCGGAATCGCTCCTCGTTCGAGAAAAAGAAGTGTACGACGGCGCTATGCCTTCTGGCAACAGCACTGCACTCAAGCACCTTCTCATGCTTAGCAGACTGACCGGACGTCAGGATTGGCTAGACACATTACAGCAGATGTTCCAAGCCTTTTATGTCGATGTCTCGTCCTATCCAAGCGGTCATACAGCGTTTCTGCAAGGGCTCTTAAGTCAATATGCAACGAAAAGAGAAATCATCATTCTCGGAAAAAACGGCGACCCTCAAAAAGAACAGCTTTTACAGGCGCTTCAAAAACGCTTCGTGCCATTTGATATCATATTGACTGCCGAAACAGGGGAAGAATTAGCGAAGCTCGCGCCCTTTACAAAAGATTACAAAACAATCGATGGAAAAACCACCGTGTATATTTGTGAAAACTACAGCTGCCGCCAGCCAATCACCGATATCGACGAAGCGATGGAACAATTATTCCACAATTGAGTTTGTCATGAGATGACTATGAGAAGACAAAATGAGGACAAACAGATAAAAAACATGTCAATCCGCTAACAAATTGTCTGTACGGTTTTATTTTTCCTAAAAAACGGTTAGAATGCGCACTAGACGTTCTCATACCGAAGGGAGAGAAAATGATGAAAAAGGTATCATACACACTCATCGCTTGTTTGTTATCTGTTGGACTTGCAGCCTGCTCGTCAAACGATGCCAAACAAGATAAGCAAAACGATTCAGCCAAAAACAAGGAAACAACACAGGCTGATCAAAAAGAGCAGCAAAAGCAAATGGAAGAAATGCAAAAGAAATTAGACGCACAAAAAATCGATGATCAAAAGGTCGTTGCGACCGTCAACAAAGACAAAATCACAGGCAGTGAATACAATAGCGCTTTATCTACCATTCAAGGCCAGCTTCAGCAGTCCGGGCAAGACCCCACTTCTAAAGAAGGCGAAAAAGCAGTCAAGAAACAAACCATTGATGCGCTCGTAGGCCAAGAGCTCATCCTGCAAGATGCTGAGAAGAAGGGCTTCAAAGCCTCTGACAAAGAGGTAGATAAGCAGCTAAAGGAAGAAAAGAAACAGTTTAAAGACAACGCTCAATTCGAAGAAGCACTGAAAAAGAGCGGACTCACATTGGATCAGCTGAAAAGCGACATTGCCGACAGCATCAAATACAGCAAATATGTCGACAAAGAAATCAAATCAGCCTCCGTCTCTGAGAAAGATGTCAAAGCGTACTATGATCAATACGCAGACCAAATGAAAAAACAAAAGCAAAAAGCACCAGAATACAAAGAGGTTAAATCACAAATTAAAAAACAGCTAGAATCTCAAGAAAAGCAAAAAGAAGTCCAAAAAGAAATTGAAAAACTAAAGAAGTCTGCGAAAATTAATGTGTCTCTATAACTGCTAAGAAAAAATCCGCCATTGTGCGGATTTTTTTGTTACTTCATGAACCATTTTTCCAAATTTATGACAAAAGCCTCATCATAAACGTCTCTTCCATCCGATATGATGGGAGTACAAAAGAAAGCGCTAACAATTCTTTTGTCTCTGAAAAGGTACAGGATCAAAAGCAATTCTCGTACTTTTGCTTCAGTCAATCGGACATCTACAAAAGGAGGATCTTTATGTTCAAATGGTTTAAACCTGCTCCACATATCGACAGGCTTGATGATGCCAAAACAGATGAGACGTATAAGCGGCTGCGGCTGCAAGTCTTTTTAGGCATCTTTATCGGGTATGCGGGCTACTATTTGCTGCGCAAAAATTTCGCTTTTGCCATTCCATATCTACAGGAAGAGGGGTTCACGAAAAGTGAATTAGGCTTTGTACTCGCAGCCGTATCCATTGCTTATGGCTTTAGTAAATTCATCATGGGGATGATCTCAGACCGCTGTAACCCCAGATACTTTTTAGCCGCCGGACTCTTTTTATCAGCTCTTATCAATATCCTATTTGTCTCATTTCCGTGGGTCACATCCAGTGTATGGATCATGTTTTTATTCATGTTCTTAAACGGCTGGTTTCAAGGCATGGGGTGGCCGCCATGCGGGCGTACGATGGCGCACTGGTTTTCGGTTAGTGAACGTGGTACGAAAATGTCCATTTGGAACGTCGCTCACAATATCGGCGGGGGGATTCTTGCACCGCTTATCACATTGGGAATTGTGCTGTTTGCGACGTGGAAAAGTATCTTTTTCTTCCCTGCCATCATTGCCATTATCGTCTCCTTCGTGATCATTCTTCTCGTACGGGATACCCCGCAATCCACTGGTCTTCCGCCAATCGAGGAATATCGAAATGACTATCCGGCACAAAACTATGAGGATCAAGAAAAAGAATTAACAGTGAAAGAGATTTTATTTAAATATGTACTCAACAATAAATTCCTATGGTATATCGCCATTGCCAACGTGTTTGTGTACTTTGTCCGTTACGGTGTCGTTGACTGGGCGCCGACCTACTTAACAGAAGCAAAGGGCTTTTCACCAGAGCATTCACGCTGGTCTTATTTTCTTTATGAATATGCAGGCATTCCCGGTACATTATTGTGCGGCTGGATCAGTGACCGCTTCTTTAGAAGCCGCCGCGCACCAGCTGGCGTCATCTTTATGGCCGGGGTGTTAATTGCCGTTCTTGTTTACTGGCTAAACCCTGCAGGCAATCCAATGGTCGATAACATTGCCCTCATCAGCATCGGCTTTTTGATTTACGGCCCGGTCATGCTCATTGGACTTCAAGCCATTGATCTCGCTCCGAAAAAAGCGGCTGGCACTGCTGCCGGACTGACAGGCTTCTTCGGCTACATTGGCGGCTCTGCCTTTGCCAATGCCATGATGGGTGTTGTCGTGGATCACTATGACTGGACAGGAGGCTTCATTTTACTGGTTGGTTCTTGTGTGCTTGCGATTGTTTTCCTCGCGATGACATGGAATACAGGAAAACGCGTTGAGCAAGCTTAATGAAAATCACATAAAAGATTCATATCCGCCCAACATGCTCTTTACATCTATTTCTTATGATGGAGGCAGTTACCGTAAAAGGAGGATAAAATATGAAGAAAAGTAGATTACTTGCTTTCGTGTTGCTCTCTTTTGCTTTACTGTCTTTTGCGTGGGTGCCGGCCACCGTATCGGCACATGAAAACCTTTTATCTCCAGATCGCATCTTAACCGTTGCACACCGCGGAGCATCAGGGTATGCACCAGAGCATACCCTGGCTTCCTACAAGCTCGCCACAAAGATGAATGCAGATTACCTCGAACTCGACCTTCAAATGACAAAGGATGGACATCTCATCGTGATGCATGATGAAACCGTTGACCGAACCACAAACGGAAGAGGCTGGGTCAAAGACCTCACACTTGCCGAAATCAAACAGCTTGATGCTGGTACCTGGTTTAACGAAGCCAATCCCGACAGACAAAATGCCAACTATATCGGACAGAGAGTCCTTACATTAGATGAGGTGCTGCGCTATTTCGGAAAACGAGAGAATTATTATATTGAAACAAAAAAACCAGACCTTTATCCGCAAATGGAAGAAAAACTATTGGCCGCCTTAAAGAAACATCACCTTCTTGGGAAACATACAAGAAAAGGCCAGGTCATCATACAATCCTTTAGTGAAGACAGCCTGCTAAAGCTTCAAAAATTAGCCCCACGTCTGCCAAAAGTACAGCTATTAGACAGAAACCAAATGACATCCATCACAGACGATCAGCTCGACTTTATCAAAACGTACGCTGTAGGGGTTGGACCGAATTTTAGAGCATTAACACCTGAAAACGTCCAGCAGGTCAGAAGCCATGGACTCCTCCTTCATCCATATACGGTAAACAGCGAAGCAGATATGACCCGTCTACTGCAATACGGCGTCACCGGTCTTTTCACCAACTATCCAGATGTCTTTAACCGTGTAAAAGCTTCACTCTAAATAAAAAAAGCCTTGCGGTCCATCCCGCAAGGCCTTTGATTATTTTACCGTTTGATCAGAAGAAGCTGTTTCAATCGGCTTCCGTTTTCCAATCCCAAATACAAAAAAGCTAAGTGCCACTACAATCAAGAACACAATTCCCACAATGAGAGAAATTCGAGTATCCTGATTAATGAGCATAAACACAAGAACCATCAATAAAAATCCGATTGTAAGATAATTAGAAAACGGTGCTAGCGGCATCTTGAACGGGTGCTGATCAAGTGCTGCCCCTTTTGCCTTTCTGAAGCCAATATGACTAATCAAAATGACAAACCAAGGCACCATCCCAGGAAGGACGCTCGCACTATACACATAGACGAAAATGTTTGGCGGAGAAACATAATTCAGGACCACTCCTATCGCTAAACCAATCAGCACAGCGAATGTTCCAAAATACGGTACACCGTTCTTCGAAATTTTCGTAAAGAAAGCAGGCGCCTGACCATTCACACCTAATGTATAAAGCATACGGCCCGCACTGAAAATACCACTATTACAGCCGGACATCGCTGCTGTAATGACAACAAAGTTAATAATACCAGCTGCTGCTGTAATCCCGATCTTCGCAAACGTCGCTACAAATGGACTGCCAAGGGTATTCAGCTGATCCCAAGGATACACAGTCACAATGACAAAGATCGCACCGATATAGAAAATCAAAATACGCCAGATGATACTTTTGATGGCATTTGTCAGCGTCTTTTGCGGATTTTGCGCCTCACCCGCTGTAATCCCAATGAGCTCGACACCTTGATAAGCAGCAATAACTAGAGACAATGCAAACAGGAATCCGCTAAACCCACCTGTAAAGAACCCGCCATGCGCCCAAAGATTAGACAGCCCAATAGGAGTTCCGCCATTTCCAAAACCGAAGAAAATAATGCCTAAACCTGCAACAATCATCAAGATAATTGTCACAATTTTGATCATCGCAAACCAAAATTCAAATTCACCGAACGACTTAACCGAAATCAAGTTGGCCGCTCCTAAAATGATCATCGCAATTAACCCTGGAATCCACGCAGGCAGCTCTGGGAACCAATATTTCATATAAGCCCCAACCGCAATAATTTCAGACATTCCGACAATGACCCACTGGAACCAGTTACTCCAAGCCGTCATATACCCTGCAAGCGGATGAATATATTGATGCCCGAATGTAGCAAATGACCCTGTACTCGGCTCAAGATATAACATTTCTCCCATCGCACGCATAATAAAAAAGATAAAAATACCACACACTGCGTAAGCTAGAAGAACCGATGGACCTGTCCACTGAATGGCCTTCGCTGACCCCATAAATAAGCCAACACCGATTGTGCCGCCAAGAGCGATCATTTGAATATGGCGGGCACTTAACCCTCTCTTTAATTCCTTTTGAGCCACTTTTCTTCCCCCTCATCAACAAACAACATAAAAAATAAAAATCAGAATTTTCATTCTGATTGAGAAACATCAATCTTTCGATGTATATTATCATAATAAATCTACCCTTAAAAAACAATTGTTTTTTTGAGGAAAACACTATTAACAAAATATTCTGACATAAAAGTAAGTTCAAATTATTTTATATTGATATAATCAATAATCAGAAAAATCTTCAAAAAAAGACCGTTCACACGGTCTTCTAAGCTCAAATTGTAAATTTATAGGAATTTCGGCAAATGCTTTCCTAAAACACTTTCCTCTGGTAAATCACAGTAGAAAGTCCCCAAGACAACAAGTAGAAGAGCATAATCAGCAAAGCTGACCCCGTATATAAAACAGGGATCGATACATTCATAATAAAATTAGTGAGCCCACTAAATTGCTCTGCTAAATAGAGAACAACAGGCGGTCCCATAGCAGATAATACGATAAAGCCAATGATCACTGCCATTGTAATATAACCAGGCTTTAAGATATAAAACAATGGAAACGTACACGCCGCGAACAATAAAAACAACCCGCTGCCAATCGCAATATCTGACAGCGAAAACAGTTTCCCAAACACAAGTAATGCAGCACTTGTCAGCCCGATCGCAATGACCATATAAAAAACGGCACCAAGATAACGGGAGGCAATAATTTCATTCCGGGTATAAGGCAAAGAATTTAATAGGATATTCGTTTCTGCCTTTTCATCATACGCATATGTGTTAAATGGAATGAAGACACTAGCGACTATAAACGTCAATACTGGATGTACATCCATGAAAATAAAAAATAAGATAAACGGAATAAAAATAAGTAACTGCTTCTTTTGCAAAATCACATCACGCTTAATTAAATGAAACATGCGCAGCCCCGCCTTTCAAATAAAACATGATATCCTCAAGCGACGCCGGTTCAATCACAACAGCATCCTCAAAAATAAGTTTCACCTCATCAATCCGATCTGATAATGCTTCAAAACCTGCTGATGTACGCTGAATATGGATAAACGCCTTTTCTGTGTCTCGATCCAATAACTCCAGGCTTCCTTTCACAAGCGCATAACTTTCTGCCACTTCATGAATCGACTGTTGAAAGACCAATCTTCCATTTTGTATAAACGCAATATAATCCGCGATCCGGTCTAAATCAGTCGTCACATGCGTCGAGAAAAAGATCGTCCGATTTCCATCAATCATCAATTCTTGTAACGTGCTGAGCAGCTCTCTTCTAAAAACCGGATCCAAACCAGCAGTTGGTTCATCCATAATAATCAGCTCTGCATGATGCGACAGCGCAATCGCAAGTGACGCCTTCATCTGCATCCCTTTTGAAAATGTTTTGATCGCTTTATTCAGCGGAAGACCAAACTGTTCAATATATTGATCAAAAAGCTGATCATCCCAGCGTTTATAGGCTGGTGCCACAATCCGTTTGATGTCTTTTAAATTCAACCCTGGGAAAAAAACATTGGCATCGTAAACAAATCCGATTCGTTCCTTAATCTCTTTTTCATGAGTATGATAATCCAATCCAAAAACCTTGATGTCACCTGAATCGGGCTTTAACAAATTCATGATCATTTTAATGGTGGTGGACTTACCCGCTCCATTCTCTCCAATAAACCCTGTGACAAAGCCTTTCTTGACCTGTAAATCAATATCCTGAACGGAAAAATCCTTGAATCGTTTCGATACTCCTTTGAATTCAATCACATGCTCCATTCATCTCACTCCTCATATAAGAACTTTAATAACTGCTGCAATTCATCAAAAGATAAGCCTAATTCTTTCCCGTTTGTGACAACGGCTCCAAGCTGTTCCTCGATCACCTTCAATTTCTTCTCTCTCATCACTTCTAAGTTTTGTTCCGCAACAAATGATCCCTTGCCTACAATTGAATAAATAAATCCCGCCTTCTCTAACTCTTCATACGCTCGCTTTGTTGTAATCACGCTAATTTGTAAATCCTTCGCCAGCTTTCGAATAGACGGCAGCGCTGCACCTTCCGCAAGCTCACCCGTTAAAATCATCGATTTGATTTGATTCGTAATTTGCTCATAGATAGGCTCCTTAGAATGGTTTGAAATCGTAATTTGCATATAAAAACCTCTTTTTTCAGATAGTTGGAACGAAACATTGTATATATACATTATATACACACTGAAAGAATATTCAACCATTTTAAAAATGTTCTCCTCATTTTTTTAAAATAGAATGCAATAAAAAAACCGCACAGCCCTTAAGCCATGCGGTTCTTTAACAAAATGCTTTATTTCCAATATACCCATTTTCCCATAAGCCACTCCACAGGACCTCTTCTCCATTTTTTCAAATAGAGATAGCTGATGAACAGCTGTGCTGTGTACAGTCCGACAGCAAGCAGCAGCCCAAACATTGATCCCAATTGTCCATATAGACCAAGTCCATAAGAATAGAAAATCGTTGTACAAATAATCGACTGCGCCAAATAGTTTGAGAGAGACAAACGGCCAAGCCCTGCAAGCAGGCGTTTTAAACCTTGGGCTGCCTTCGAATAGTAGAAAACAATAAAGGCTTGAATATACCCAATCGTCAGCACATAGGCACCCAGCGTAATCACCAATTCACTCCAAGGGGCCTCAATGAACGTCGCACATTTAAGCACAAGCCCGATCACAATCATCCACACCCAGCCTTTTCGATAGGCCATGCCTCGATCTTTTTCTGTCAGATGTCCAAGTTTCCCAACCGCCATACCAAGCAGTGCAAACGGGCCAACCATGATCGTACCAAAAAGAAAACCTAATATCGGCATAAGCGTAATGGTCACGATCGCCAGAATCATGGTTACAATCATCATATCGTCTTCAACCGTAATCCGGCTGAGCAAAATATCTCCATAATCACCTTTCGCATACACATCGGTTAATAAATCATCAGTTCCATAAACAAATTTCATCATGTATGGCAAAACGACTAATGACAACGCACCTAACACACCCGACCAAATAAGCATTGTTTTAATCCGGCTGCTCAAAAACATCATCAAGAAAAACGTACAAGCTCCATAATAAAGAAGAATGTCACCGTTCCAAATAAAGATGTAATGCAGCATCCCAAGCACAATCAAACCAAAACCACGGCGAACGACAATGGCATTCGTATTCAGTCCCTTAGCCTTCGTCGATTCAATCAGCTTGATAAAAGAATACCCAAACAAAAAGGAAAAGATCGGATAAAAAGACCCTTGGAACAAAATCTCCGTCAGATATACACCGAATTCCTGTCCCCAAAAACTCGAATCAAACATTTTCTCAAAATCATAATCATATTGGAAATTAAGCATATTCACAATCAAAATACCTAATAAACTAAAACCACGTAAACTATCAATTAACTCAACCCTAGATCCCTTCAACTCGACAGCTCCTTCGGACAATATAAAGATAAAGCGTATTTATCCTACCACACTTTTAAAAAAATGGTTTCCATACCCATGTGAAAAAGTGTGTTTTAAGGTAAATTTAATAAAAAAACCTAGAATATACATTCTAGGTATCATACTGAATACTTATGACTTTCTTCTTCCCGCAGCACACGCTTCAAATAAAACAAAATTCCCAAACCGAATAAAATCAACGCTATTTCCCAGTCTGCAGAAATCGGCAACCATTTCAGCATCATTAAAATCAGCAAAACCGCTCCAACACCTGCGAAAAAAATGACGTTTCTTTTTAATTCTTTGTTTGATTGAAACAACACTCTCTCCTCCTTAATACTTACTAACCAAATGAATGTTTTTCTAACCAGCCGATATCTCCCTTTTTCCAAGCTATTCATTGACCCTAAAAACTCCTTTGATCTTAAGGGCAAATCCAAGGAAGATGCTCAGGCCAGTTGAGTTTCTGCGTCCCCACTATTCATCCCCCTTATCTTTTAGCTGAAAGGCGATGATTTTTCCTAATGCTTCCTCAGCAGCAAAAGGAGTAACGCTGCCTGTTGGATTTTCTTGTTCTTGTTTTAAGCACTCGTACATGTTTTTTTCAATTTTTGATGGATCAATCCAAGAGATACACCATGATGCCCAGAAACAAGTAGGTCCCTCATAACGTTTAGCCAGTGCCAGAAGGAATGGCAAGCTAGGCTGCCCAATCCTCATGAGTGACATGGCAGCGGCCATTCTTGTATCTTCTTCGTCACTTTCTAATAGCCGAGCTAGCGGTTCTGCTGCGTCCCCCGCATCTGCTCCAAATTCACCAAGTACAGCTGCTGCAATGTTCCGCAGAGAGCCTTTTTCTTTTAAAGCCTCAACAAGGACGGGCACTGCATCTTTTCCACATTTTCTTAAATCTCCTATTGCTTGAACGATCGTTACTTCATTTGTATTGGCCAATTGTTGAATGGATTGAGACAGCTTATTTTCTGGTTTCATTTACAATCAACTCCTCTTTTTAATGAACCGCATGGTATCGATAACAAATCACATAAAATCCAGCCCCAGCCACTAGAGATACAATTGTAGTCAACAAGCCATCAGTGATGAGATGAATGCTAATAACGATCATAGCACTGATCACAGACGCAAATAGCAATGATCGATAATAGGCAGCCAAAGCAAAACTCATTTCTCGTCTCAGAGGCTGTATAAAGGCAAAGAGTCGTATGGCCAAAAACCATATATAAACTCCTCCACCAAATAAGGTCCAATACAAAACATCCTGAATCTCAACTAAATAAAGAGAAATCAAGTAGAAAGCATACAGCCAAAAGGTTTGAAACACCTCTAACAGAATGATTTTTTGATATAAAGCACCTGGAAAAAGGTAGAGCACTCCTGTTTGTGCGTGTCTTACAATCCCTGCATAATATGAACTAAAAAGAACGGATGCCGCGATGACGATCAAGAATAGATTCAGCCAATCTGAAAAATAAGTAAGGACGACATAGTAAGTACCAATTAACAGCATAGTAGATAGTACATGGAAAATCATATACTTTTTTATCAGCAATAATTCAATCCAAAGAAAAGCCCAGCTGCCCGTTAATGCCGGAAGTCCCCACCATGTCTTGCCCTTTTTTTGAACGATTGGACTTGAATGAATATGTTTCCCCTCAAATTCCTCCCAAAATACTGCCTCCTTGACTAAAGACTCCTTCATCTCTAAACGATGACTAGCACTGTACATCATCATGAAAGATAGAAACATCACTCCAATAAAAATGAAGACAGAAAGAATGGAGAACTCTTCGATCATACGTCCAACTTGAAACATCAAAGAATCAGCAATGTTCATCAACGAGGGCTGTTTCATCATTAATTGATTCAAAACAAGCAGTGCATAGCTGAAAAACATCAATACAAAGCCGAGTAAGAGCAGTCGCTTGTATACTCTAATAGTTCTAGCACAAGACACCGCAATCATCCAAGTTTCAACCAAACATAACAGCCCTGTCAGGATAAGTGATTTGCCAAGCAGAAACGGGTACTGCTGCGTCATAAAAAACAGAAGAAGGTCCGCAGCCAAAGCAGAGATAATGAGAAGAGCCCCTCGCCAGAATATGTGATACATCCACACACTGATAACAACCGTCCATAAAGAAGCGCCATTTCCATATAACCAAATGATATCGTTCATCTGACTAGGCAGCCGATTCGTAAACAAACCAAAACCCGTATAAAGAACAAACAAACAGACAATGATCCATCCTGCTGCACTTGTATCCCAATCACCCATACTTGAAACTGCGCTTAGCTGAAAACCAATTGCCGCTATGAAAAGAAGTAAGATCAGAAAAGGCATTTTCTTTTCTTGATTTTTACTGATCAAGCGCCTTTGAGATTTCATCCATAGTAGGGAGAGTGTGTTATTCACTTGACCACTCCCCCAAAAGTTGAATAACTTCTGCCCTCCACTCACTCTGTTCTTCCTTTAATTGAGGAACATCCATACTCTTCATGATGGCACCTTCTCGAATCAATACCACCCTGCTGGCCGTATCGAGAACGAACTCCAGACTATGAGTCGACACAAAGACCGCCCCCCCTTGACTGCTTTTTTGTCTCAGCCAATCCGACAGCCACTGTTTTGACGGTATATCTAACCCAACAGTCGGTTCATCTAATATAAAAAGGGAGGCATCCTGAACAATGGCTCCTGCTAAGACAACACGCTGCTTTTGGCCTCTTGACAGCCTTCCGCACAGTTCATTCATCTTCTCTTCCATATGTACTTCTTTCAACGCTTCATATACCTTTTCCTTGATCTGTTTTAAGCCTTTATGATATCCACGTGCCCGGAATTGAACATGTTCAGCAGCCGTTAAGTCTGGATACAAATATGGCTGATCTGGAATAAGAGCTACTTGTTTTTGGACATGGGCATGAACAGGCGGGAAACCCTCTATGAGAATTTCCCCTCCATCTGGTTTATATAGACCTGTTACACACCGAATTGTTGTCGTCTTCCCGGCGCCATTAGGCCCTAGCAGCGCCACAATCTCTCCTGCTTCGATGGAAAATGACAGACCCTCTATCCCATCACCATTGCTATATCGTTTGCTTACATTCTGAACCTCCATGAATGGCATCAAATCTCTCCCTTTGATTAGAGTGATGTATGCTTATCTATGGTGTGTTATAAAATCAAAAAACAAATGTCATTAGACCCACTAATCCATTACCCTAATATTACCATATAGAGAATAACAAGGTAATAGAAATGAGATAATCCATTCTATAAACAACGGAAAAAGAAATTATATTATGTACAAAATAAAAAAAGATTGGGTTGCAGTATCCCAATCTTTTATCTATTAAACCGCTCCATCAACTAAAACGATCTCCTGACACGCCCAAGCATCCACCTCTACCTTAAAAGCAGGAGAAGCCAATGCCACCACATAAATCATCGTCATACAAGGCAAATGATCACCTAAAAACTGCCCCATGATTCGTTTCCTGCTCTCAGCATCGAACTCTCCCACGAGATAAAATACTAGTTTCGTTATATCTTCCACAGCCATATCTGCCGCTTCTACATTTCGTTTCACATTCTCTAACGCTAGCTCTAGCTGCTCCAACGGGCTCTCAGGAATTGTTCCATCCGCCTCCATCCCCACTTGACCTGATAGAGTTAACCACCGCTGTGGTCCAGTTGTTTCTATTTGATGGGTATATGGTGCAAGTGGCGGGTGAATGGCCTCAGGATTACGTGATGTTCTCATAAATAAAAACCCCTTTTCTGAAAATACAGTTAATTTTTATCATCATATCAAATTTTCAACCGTATTCAGATTTTTATGCTCAAAGTAAACCTGAAGATACTGCTATAATTCTTGTTTTCTAAAAAGAAACCATCCGATGAGAAAAAAGAAAACAATCAATACCGATACACCTAGAAAACTTGTAAGTGCCTGATCCAAATAAGTCCCTTTATGAATCATCTCTTCGGCTGCACTTGTCACGCCTTTAGGCGCAAACTTCCCTAATGTCTCTTCATAAAATGAAGGTACGGTAAACAGAATAAGGTTGATTAAAAGCGACACACCGCCAGCTGTGACAGAACGTTGAAAGAACGCCGAAGCACAAATGGTCGATACCACAATCAGCAATAAATTTGGATAATAAAGAAGTGTTCCTTTTAACACATTGACCCAATCCACATGCCCAAATTGAATGTCCACATAATAAACAGAGACAAGCACCGCCACCACCAAACTAAACAAAGTCAAACAGGCATAGGCGCATATTTTCGAGACATAGTAACTCGTTCGACTGATCGGTTTCACCATAATCATCGCAGTCACTCCAGAGGCACGCTCTCCAGCGATCGTCCCCATCACGATCATAATCAGGATAAACACACCTAGCGAATCAAATTTACTCAATGCACTCGCCAAAGCCTCTCCTGCACTAGGCTCTGGTATGTAAAATGTAGCTCCTTCAGGTAAATTAGCTGATTCCGATAGAAGATCCGGCAGCATTTTGAGCGTAATAGGCTGTGTGATCATTAAAATCGTAAAAATAATAGGAACAAATAAGATTTTATAGCTAGTAAATAACTCCCTAAATTCCTTTTTCAACATCATCATGCATTCACAACCTTCATGAAAATATCTTCAAGCGTCAGCTTAGATAGTCGATAATGGAGGAGAACACCGCCAGATTCAGTGATGAGACGAGGCAGCTCCTTCAATGCTATTTGTTGATCGTTCACTCGCACCTGATAAGCATCTCCTGTCTCAAAGCATTCCTCCACCCAATCCCGCTCTTTTAGCAAAGCCACTAGTTTTGTATTCTGTTGTTCTAATTGAAATTCAATCACTGGCTGGATATAGTCTTCTTTGATCTGTTTCATGGAAGAAGACATCTCAATTTTGCCACTGTTGATCATGATAATATGATCTGCCACACGTTCAATGTCATCTAAAATATGGGTCGACATAAAGATCAACATCTCATGCTTTAAACGCTCAATCAAAGTCAGAACATCTTTTCTCCCCATTGGATCAAGTGCGGACACAGGTTCATCCAAGATCAGAACCTTCGGGCTGTTGATGAGCGCCTGCGCAATGGCCAGCCTCTGCTTCATGCCTCCGCTATAGCTGCCAATGGCACGATCCTTCGCCTCATACACACCACAAAGCTTCAACAGCTCCTCTGTTTTGGAGCGAATGATTTTTTTCTCTAAGTGAAATAACCCGCCAACCCAATGCATCCACTCCTGCCCCGTCATATCCTGATAAAATGCAGGATGCTGCGGACAATACCCTATCACATGACTAATGTCATCCATGTCCTTTGTGACATCCATACCCGCCACCTTCACGACGCCAGACGTAGGACGAGCAAGCCCCGTCAAAATCCGGATCGTCGTTGTCTTCCCCGCTCCATTGGCTCCTAAAAAACCAACACATCCAACCTCCCCAACAGAAAACGAAACATCTTTTAACACTTTATTCGGGCCATACGATTTCGTCAGCCCGTGACACTCCAGCATATTCAAGTGAATCACCCCTACTAAGATTGTTTACGACCAAAAATGAAATACGCAATAGGACCGGCACTCGCCACAAACACAATCACCAACGCCCAAATCCACTTCACCTCTCCTCTGATCCTCGATGGATCTCTTTTCAGCAAATCAAACAAACCAATCACCATCAACATCGCTTGCAGCAAAATAAGAGGTAATAACATCTTCATATCCATCCACGCCACTCCTTTTTCAAACGCCAATTTGTTTTAATATCACTTCTTTTGACGACATGAAGAAAGGATTCGTTCAAACGGATTTTATTTTTATCGATCGATTGATCTATAAGATAGAAAAAAGCCCAGTGAAGGTTAGTTCACTGGGCTTGCTCATGATGAACCTCTTAAAATCTTTTCCATCTTCTTTCCTTTCGCTAACTCATCAATCAGCTTATCCATATACCGAATGTTTTTCATGGTTTCTTCCTCAATGTCCTCTACCCGAACACCACAAATGACGCCTTTGATTAAACTGCGGGAAGGATGAAGCTCAGGAGCCTCAGCAAAAAAGGTTTCAATGTCTATCTGTTTATCTATCTGTTCCTGCAGCTCTTCTGGACTGTATCCTGTTAACCAACAAATAATCGTATCGACTTCAGCCTTTGTTCGTCCCTTTCTCTCTGCCTTTGCGATATAGAGAGGATAGACTTTTGCAAAGCTCATTGTGTAAACTTTATGTTTGGCCATGATTTCTTCTCTCTTCCTTTTATATATTAGCTATTAGGTTGTATTGCTTGCGCAAGGTTTGTTTAGCAATGTACTTACACATGATAATCAGGCTATTAATACAACTTAAAAACGATGATATAAACCTTTACTATTTCCCTTTTTATTCTCTTCATCTTTTTTGAAAGCTCTATATCTAAGAAATTGAACGATACAAAATCCAAGTAAAATACAAATTGGTCCTTCAATCGTTGCAGGACCGCCAATCAACAAATAAGAGCTAATAAACAATACAATATAACCAATCAAGAAAAAAACAATTCCCCATTTTTCTTTTTTTAAGTATCGATTAAAAATAACATCTCCCCCTTGAAAACAATCTGAAAACTGTAGCCTTCTAATATTGTACCCTGAATCAAAGAACATCGTACGATCAAATCTATCATTTTCTAGTTCTTTTGACACAAAAACACCCCTTTAGAAACGATATCTAAAGGGGTATCAAAAATCCGATTTTATTTAATTCCTACTCCACCGTCACACTCTTCGCAAGGTTACGTGGTTTATCCACATCACACCCGCGGTGAAGGGCTGCGTAGTAAGCGATCAGCTGTAATGGGACAACAGATGCAAGTGGTGCAAGTGCTGGATGTACAGCTGGAAGGACGAAACGGTCGCCTTCGTCTTCTAGGCCTTTTAGTGAGATGACACATGGGTTTGCTCCGCGTGCAACGACTTCTTTGACGTTCCCGCGAATGCTGAGGTTCACGTGCTCTTGTGTTGCAAGGGCAATGACCGGTGTGCCTTCTTCAATTAAAGCAATTGTGCCGTGTTTGAGTTCTCCGCCAGCAAAGCCTTCTGCTTGGATGTAAGAGATCTCTTTTAGCTTCAGTGAACCTTCAAGGCACACATAGTAGTCAAGTCCTCTTCCGATAAAGAATGCGTTACGTGTCACTGTGAAGAAGTCACGAGCGATTTGTTCCATTTCATCCTTTTGATCGACAAGGGCTTCCATTGCGTTTGCTACAATCCCAAGCTCTTTCACAAGATCAAAGTCAAGAGATTGACCGTTTAATTCAGCTGCAACAGATGCAAGGATTGCAAGTACAGCGATTTGTGCTGTGTAGGCTTTTGTTGAAGCCACTGCGATTTCTGGTCCTGCATGAAGAAGCAATGTGAAGTCCGCTTCACGAGAAAGCGTAGATCCTGGTACGTTTGTGATCGTTAATGCTTTATGACCAAGCTCTTTAACTTGAACAAGTACAGCGCGGCTGTCCGCAGTCTCCCCAGATTGAGAAAGGAAGATGAACAACGGCTTTTTCGATAGAAGCGGCATGTTGTAAGAGAATTCACTTGCTACATGGACTTCTACAGGTACTTTCGCCCAGTCTTCAATGTATTGTTTACCGACAAGTCCAGCATGGTAGCTCGTTCCGCAAGCCACAATGTAAATGCGGTCTGCTTCTGCTACTGCGCTTGCGATATCGCCAGCGACTGACAGTTTGCCGTTTTCGTCTTGATATTCTTGGATGATTTTGCGCATAACAAGCGGCTGTTCATCCGTTTCTTTTAACATGTAGTGAGGATATGTGCCTTTCTCAATGTCGCTTGCATCAAGCTCAGCGATATAAGAAGGACGTGTCATGATATCACCGTCAAGGTTTTTAATGATGACCTCGTCTTTTGTGACAATGACCATTTCTTTATCCATTAATTCCGCATATTCGTTTGTTACTTGAAGCATCGCCATTGCGTCAGAAGCCACAACGTTGAAATCTTCGCCGAAACCAACCAATAATGGGCTTTTGTTTTTCGCCACATAGATTGTTTCTTTGTTTTCGTTATCGAAAAGGGCAATTGCGTAAGAGCCTTTTAGTTGAAGAAGCGTTTGACGGAAAGCTTCCTCTGTATCAAGACCTCTGCTGACAAATTGTTCGATGACTTGAACAACAACCTCTGTATCTGTGTCGCTTTTTAGTGTGACGTCTTGTAAATATTCGCGTGTCAATTGTACATAGTTCTCAATGACACCGTTATGAACAAGCGTAAAACGGCCAGAAGCACTTTGATGCGGATGTGCATTTAAATGGCTTGGTACACCGTGAGTTGCCCAGCGTGTATGTCCGATTCCTGCTGAAGATGCTACGTTTGCATCTACGACTTCACGAAGCTCAGCGATACGTCCTTTTTCTTTGAACACATGCACGCCATCTTCGTTTGCCACAGCGATACCTGCTGAATCATACCCGCGGTACTCAAGCTTCTCTAAACCTTTTAATAAGATTTCCTTCGCATCATTCTGACCAATATAACCTACGATTCCACACATAAATATTCTTCCTCCCGATCATGTGAAAGGGACAAAGAAAGCCTACTAAAATAGAAGGGACATTTCTTCGTCCCTCTCTACATGTTTAATTTGGGAGATCATGTGTATTCCCTTTGTACAAAGAGTCACCTCTTTGCTTTAAAGAAACACTTACGGCTGTGATCTCTTTTTTGATCAGCCGGGAGGCATCCGCCGAAAATTCGATAACCTCCATCCTCGTCAACTAAGCATCTTTCGTCCGATCGCTTAGTTCGGGCGCTATAATTATAAGAGAGTTTCTGAACATCTACCCTGCCTTTCCTGATAGAATAAAAATCCAGTAACACAAGGATGATTGTACTATAAGGTCTGACCTCCGTCAATCACAATTTAGCGGGTGATCCCCTTCATTTGAGAAAGTGAGACCTCCATACACTATATGCGATGAGGCTTGTCACGTTCTACCTTTGATGTGCTCTCCTATGTATGAAGGCAGCTTCAAATTGCCCTCGCTTATATCATTCGTATAGATCCATCCAATTATGTCGTTTATTCGAAAAAAAGCAAACCGCTGGCAGCGGTTTGCTTTCATCTATTACTCAATACCCATTTCTTCTTTCACAACAGCTGTAATTCGAGCCACATATTCATTACACAGCTCTTTTGTTTTCGCCTCTGCCATGACACGTACAAGCGGCTCTGTCCCCGATGGACGAACCAGGATACGGCCGTCACCATTCATCTCTTTTTCGACCTCTTGGATCACCGCTTTTACTTTTTCATTTTCTTCTACTTTATATTTATCAGACACTTTCACATTCACTAAAAGCTGCGGGAACTTTTCCATTTCCGCTGCAAGCTCTGATAATGTTTTTCCTGTCGCTTTGAGCGTATTCACAAGCATGATCGCAGAAAGCATGCCATCACCTGTCGTATTGTAATCAAGGAAAATCAAATGACCTGACTGCTCGCCGCCGACATTATAGCCGTCCTTTTTCATCGCTTCGACCACATAGCGGTCACCAACAGCAGTTTGAATGCTCTTAATGCCTTGCTTCTCAAGCGCTTTATAGAAACCAAGGTTACTCATAACCGTTGACACGACGGTGTCATCCTTTAATCGGCCTTCATCCTTCAAATAACGTGCACATATGTACATAATTTGATCGCCGTCTACGATATCACCTTTTTCATCGACTGCAATTAAACGGTCACCGTCACCATCAAACGCAAGACCAATATCGGCACCCTTCTCCTTCACAAAAGCAGAAAGTGCTTCTGGATGAGTGGAGCCTACACCATCATTGATATTCAATCCGTTTGGAGATGTTCCCATTGTGGACACATCAGCATCTAAATCTGCAAATAAATGTGTCGCTAGAGAAGAGGTTGCACCGTGTGCACAGTCAAGCGCCACGTGAATACCTGTGAAATCCTCATCCGCTGTCTGCTTTAAGAATTGCAAGTATTTCTGACCGCCTTCAAAGTAGTCGTTCACCGTTCCAAGATCGGCTCCAACTGGGCGTGGTAATTGATCGACTGGCTGATCCATCAGCTGCTCAATTTCGTTTTCCTGTTCATCTGACAGCTTAAAGCCGTCACCGCCGAAGAATTTAATGCCGTTGTCTTGAACTGGATTGTGTGAAGCAGAAATCATGACACCCGCTTCAGCATCCATTGCCTTCGTTAAATAAGACACACCAGGTGTTGAGATCACACCTAGACGCATCACTTCAGCTCCAATTGAAAGTAAGCCTGCAACAAGCGCTCCTTCTAACATATGACCAGATACACGTGTGTCTCGACCAACGAGTACCTTTGGACGTTCTTTATCCTTCGTGAGCACATAGCCGCCAAATCTCCCAACTTTAAATGCGAGCTCTGGCGTTAATTGGCTATTCGCTACACCCCTTACACCATCAGTTCCAAAGTACTTGCCCATGTTTCAATCGCTCCTTTTTACCATTCAAGAGGACGCTTCGTCCTCTTTTTTATCTTCTTTGACCCGCTGTCTTTGACTCGATTCTTTCTTTGCTTTATCTTGCGTGGATTCTTCTTTACTCTTCTCACCCTGATCATCATCATCAGTTGATGGATCTTGTTGATCTTTTTGATCCTTCCGATCATTCGTCGAAGCCGGCTGATCCTCTGTATCAGTAGAAGTGAGTTTCACTTTGACCTTTGATCTCGATAATGTCCAAGTCACATTTTGAGGACCATTTACTTGAACTTTGACCTCATGGGTTCCTTCGTTCAAGTCCCCTGCATTGATATAGGCTTCAACATCTGAAGCCTTTAGTTTATCAATCGCACTCTTTGATCCCTTTGCTGTTAACGTGAGCCGTCCAGAAGAGGGGCTCACAAAATCAGAAGTGAGATCCTTGCTCAAACCCACGATAGAAATCGGTACATTATCGATCTTTTTTTCTTCAGCTGTTGCAACCTTCACTTTGATCTTAACGGTTTCGGGTGATACCTTTTTCACACCATCTGGCAGGGGAATATCGGCATCAATCTCCGTATCATCTTTGATCTTGCTTAGGTCCAGCTTGACGCCATCAATAAAATCAAGGGCATCCAGCACCTTTTGAGAGCCGTACACTGTGACCTCACTCGGGCTTGTCTCAATGCTTGAGATGCTGATCCCTTCTGGCAAGCTGCCCGTCCGCTCAATTTTAAAAGGAACCTTTTTGCTTGGACTCGAGATTGGGACCGTAATATCCACCACGGACGGACTTACTTCAACTGGCAGCTCATTCCCGCTGCTATCATACACAGTGAGCTTCGCTTCTTTTTCAATTTGCTGATCGACATCTTCTAAGTTCACAAAAGCTTTAATGACAGAAATTTTGTCGATGACGTCCTTTGATCCAGTAACTGTGACCTTTTTCGGATTCACAATGGGCTGTTCAGGTGAATAGCCGTCTTTGATTTTATTTTGATTATAAAACTCGGTTTCAACAGGAAATTCAGCTGTCGTTTTTTCTTGTATCGTCACAGTCGTCACAGATGGATTAATCGATAGTGTGAGTCCCTTCGATACATCTCTTGCCTTCAGCTCCACTTTATGTGTACCTGTCGATAAGTTCTGCATGTCTGCGTAAATTTCAAAATTCTTTGTTTGTCTTGCTGTTTTCACAGCACTAGTTGATCCTTTAATCGTGACATTGACTGTCTGCGGCACACCAGTGACGACGTACTTCTCGTCATCATAATACGCTTTAACAGGAATGTCGGTTAAAGTTGCTTCATCTGTCGTCGATGTTGGGAAAAAGGATTCACCGATTTTTTTCGGCGTGGGCGCTTGCGCTGAATTGACTGCACCATACAGCAATAAAGCGAAGACCAATGCAAGAAGCTTAACGGCCCAGCGATTATTCAAAATCTTATCCATTTTTCTTGCCCCTCCAATACCATTTGGTCGAGGAAGCATCTTTGCTGTTCTTACTAAATTCAGCAATCAGCATTTCTTCAAGCGCTTCTTCTGTCAATTCTCGGTGGAGATCACCATTCCTTGCAACAGAAATACCGCCAGTTTCCTCAGAAACGATGACAGTTAAGCTGTCTGTCACTTCACTAATTCCGACTGCCGCCCTATGACGCGTCCCCAGCTCCTTAGAGATAAAAGGGCTTTCTGACAGCGGTAAATAGCAAGCTGCAGCTGCAATCTCATCCCGCTTCATAATGACAGCACCGTCATGAAGCGGTGTATTCGGAATGAAAATATTAATGAGCAGCTCTGAACTCACCTTTGCATTCAAAGGAATTCCTGTCTCTATGTAATCATTCATTCCGGTATCGCGCTCAATTGTCAGCAGCGCGCCGATTCTGCGTTTCGCCATATAGTTAATTGCTTTTGTAATTGCCTCGATCGTTTTCTGCTGCTGTTCCTCTACAGGTGTCCCGCTTCTTGAGAAGAAACGGCCGCGCCCAAGCTGCTCAAGCGCTCTCCTTAGCTCTGGCTGAAAAATAATAATGATCGCAAGGAATCCCCACGTAATCGCTTGATCCATCAGCCATTGAAGTGTGTTAAGACCGAGATACGCACTTCCCATCCTGACGAGAACAATGACCACAATTCCCTTTAAAAGCTGAACCGCTTTTGTTCCGCGGATGACCATCATTAATTTATATATCACATACCAAACAACGAGAATATCAACAGCATTACCGAGGTACTGCAAAAAAGGAATATCCCCTAAAGCCATTTCCTCGTCCTCCAGAATTTTCAGTTATTCTTCGTTTGATGCATTTTTTAATATAAAAATAGCCTATGTATCAATACATAGCGTGGCTATTATACCACATTTTGTTTCAGCAAGGAAAATAGTTGCCATATCTGGCTGAGTTGCTAGTATGCGTGAATCCCGCCAATGTATAGAAAAAGAGCAGCCCCCTTAGAGACTGCTCTTTAAGCTGATTGAGTTACTTTTGCTCCTCTGGCCCAATGACCCGCATTACGTTTTGTGCTGTTGATTTCATTTTGTACCAGATCCAATCAAATACTTCATTAATTTCATTAATTTGACCAGTGACTTGTCCGGCAGAAGCAGTCAACTGTTCCCCATTGACGACGGTGACATTTCCATCAACCTTGCCTTCTACAATCAGCTTGCCATTTTTGACAGTGACATCACCCTTTACGGTTTCCCCTTTAGGTACGGTCACTGTATCATTTTCAACGACGAGATTCGGCTGCTTTGACACACTGAAATTATGATCGGTATTCCAGCTCGTAAACAGACTGCCTCCCATTAAAATGAGAAAGAGGGCAGCGGCTACCATCAGCGGGTGAGCTTTGATCCATCTTTGAACCGACACACGCTTTTTCTCCTTTGGAAGACCTGCCATCACCTTTGCAGTGAAATCAGATGGTGCTTCTATATGAGATGTACTCTGCACTAGCGCGATGGATTTCTCAATTTGTTGAAAATGAGTACGGCACTCCTCACACGATTGCAGATGGCTTTTTAATTCTTTTTCGTCTTGGGGCTCAATGTCCCCGTCTAAATACTGATGCATAAGCTGGACGATTCTATCCTGACAGCTCATCAAAATCACCTCACTCAAAGGTCTCTCAACTGTTTCCGGAGAGCCTCTCTACCCCTGTGTATTCTCGTTTTCACCGTACCAACTGGTATATTCAGAATCTCACTAATTTCTTTTAACGAGAGTTCATCAATATACTTTAATACGATGACCGAACGATATTTGTCGGGTAATCTTAAAATTTTTTGCTGAATGGTACTCGATAATTCAAGAGACACCACCTCATCCTCTGGCAAAATGCCATCAGCAGCAATTTGAGAATACATATTTAATCCTTCTGTTCCTGCCACCTCTGCATCTAAATAATAATCCGGCTTTTTTTTGCGAATACGGTCGATGGTCAGGTTGGTTGCAATGCGGTACAGCCACGTGGAAAACTTGCGATTCACATCAAAGCTTTCGATATTCACATAAGCACGAATAAACGCCTCCTGCGCAATATCCTCCGCTTCATGTGCATTCCCAAGCATACGGTAGCACAGCTGATAAATTTTGTCTTTATACAGGTCTACGATGTCTGCAAATGCGTTCTGGTCGCCTTTTTTCACTTGCTTAATTCTCTTTTTAATCATTGTGTCCATAGTATATTCAACCTCTGCCTTCACCGGTCTTTATGTATACGAACCTCTTTCCAAAAGGTTTCATTCTCCTCTAAAAAATAGTGTAACAAATTTTTGACAGTGTGTTACGCTTATCAACCGGTAAAAACCTTAACATATCCTTAAATTTTCCCAAAACAAAAAAAAGAACGGGAACAAGTCCCGCTCTACAATAGCTTTTCACCCATTAATGAACCAATTAACGCAACTGCCGCTTCAGCGGTTTTGTTTTTCTCATCTAAAACCGGATTTACTTCAACAAATTCAGCAGACGTTAGAATACCCGCCTCCTCTAAAAGCTCCATTGCGAGATGACTCTCCCGGTAACTAATGCCGCCTGCTACCGGAGTACCTACACCAGGGCATTCCGCTGGATCTAATCCATCTAAATCAAGCGACAGATGGACACCATCGGTTCTCTCCTTTAGATACGCAATCGCTTCCTCCATCACCCTTGTCATCCCTAAACGATCAATTTCATGCATCGTATACACTTTAATGCCTTTCTCTCGAATCAATGCCCGCTCTCCTTCATCTAAAGATCGAGCACCAATTATAACGACATTTTCAGGCTTCAATTTAGGCGAATAACCGCCAATGTTCGTTAAATCAGCATGCCCAAAACCGAGACTGACAGCAAGCGGCATGCCATGAATATTTCCAGAAGGAGAGGTTTCCTCCGTATTCAAATCCCCGTGTGCATCATACCAAATGACACCTAAGTTTTCATAATGCTTGGCTACCCCAGCAAGTGTGCCAATCGCAATGCTGTGATCACCGCCTAAAATGAGCGGAAACGAACCAGATTGCACAATACTGTCAACCTTCTCAGCAAGCAGCTGATTTGCACCAGCATTCTCCGTCAAATTTTTTAGCTTTTCACTTGTATATAAACCTTTCTCATCATCTCTTTGTTCAACTGGAATATCTCCAAGATCCTCTACATCAAATGAGAGCGTTTCCAATTTTTCTTTTACGCCTGCACAACGAATCGCACTCGGGCCCATATCGACGCCCCTTCTCGTTTGACCCAAGTCCATTGGAACTCCAATAATCGTGACCTTCTTTTGCTCTCCCATATGTACATCCCCTTTCCGTTCATGCTTATATTTTACTTTCTTGATGCCTTCTGACTCAACTCGACAACATTTTGAATAGTTATACAGTCCCTCTGCCAACATAAAAAAAGACACCTTTTTCAAAAAGGTGTCTTAACTGGGCTAGCTGGATTCGAACCAACGCATGACGGAGTCAAAGTCCGTTGCCTTACCGCTTGGCTATAGCCCAAAAATGGTGGAGGGGGACGGATTCGAACCGCCGAACCCGGAGGGAGCGGATTTACAGTCCGCCGCGTTTAGCCACTTCGCTACCCCTCCACATATGGAATTGATAAAGAAAAAACAGTGCCGGCAAGAGGACTTGAACCCCCAACCTACTGATTACAAGTCAGTTGCTCTACCAGTTGAGCTACACCGGCATATGGTGGAGGATGACGGGCTCGAACCGCCGACCCTCTGCTTGTAAGGCAGATGCTCTCCCAGCTGAGCTAATCCTCCACATCATGGTGACCCGTACGGGATTCGAACCCGTGTTACCGCCGTGAAAGGGCGGTGTCTTAACCGCTTGACCAACGGGCCAGTTTGTCAAGTTTGTTGTTTCCGTGAAGCTGACAAAAGTTATTATATACAGGTTGTCCCCCTTTTGTAAAGGGGATTTTTATTTTTTTTATTTTCTAACTATTTACTCCCTATTCGTTCAACAATTTGACTGAAATATAATTTCAATATTCAAATATAATATTGAAATTTCATATCATACTCAATATACTGAAAATGAAGAAATAAGGAGGTATGTCACATGCAGCCATCTCAACTGCGTTCTTTGACAACAGAATCAAGAAACCCAAACACAATGGGAATTTCTCAAGCAGATCCGCTTGGAATACTCCAGATGATCAATGAAGAAGATATGAAGGTCGCTCAAGCAGTCAACCTTGTACTTCCACATGTCAAAACAGCAAGTGACTTTGCTTATGAGTCCATCTCAAATGGAGGCCGACTCGTTTATTTAGGCGCCGGAACAAGCGGCAGAATTGGCGTAATGGATGCTGTCGAATGTCCGCCAACCTATAGCGTCTCACCTGATGTCATTGTTGGCATCATGGCAGGCGGAGACTCAGCTTTTTCTCAAGCTGCCGAAGATGTGGAAGACAGTGAAGATGCCGGCAAACAGGATTTAGTACACATCCACCTGACATCAAAAGATACAGTCGTCGGTATTGCCGCAAGCGGCAGGACACCTTATATCATCGGCGCTTTAAACTACGCAAAGTCAATTGGAGCTAAAACAGTAGCACTCAGCTGCAATGAACAAGCAGAAATTAGCGAGCTTGCAGATTGCGCCATTGAGGTTATTGTAGGACCAGAAGCCATCACTGGGTCAACAAGAATGAAAGCAGCATCCGCTCATAAAATGATTTTAAATATGCTTTCCACCTCAGTCATGATCAGACAAGGCAAAGTATATGAAAACCTGATGGTTGATGTAAAAGTCAGCAATCATAAATTAAAAGAACGCGCCATCACCATCATTCAACATGTGACAAATGCTTCCTACGAACAAGCCGTGAAGACTCTTGAAGCAGCAGACTTAGAAGTCAAAACGGCCATCGTCATGCTCCAAACAAATACAGATAAGAAAACAGCCAAAGATTTACTCAACAAAACGAATGGCCATATTGACAAAGCGATCTCACGTTATCAATCCTAAAGGAGGCAGAGCTCATGTCAGCAGGTGGACTTACCCTACTACACACAATCAAATCAAAGCTTCCCCAATCTGAAAAAATCATTGCAGACTATATCCTTGCCCATCCTGACAAAGTCATTAAAAGCACAGTACATGAAATTAGTCAGGCAGCTGGCGCAAGCAGCTCTGCAGTCATCCGTCTTTGTAAATCTCTCGGGCTGGATGGCTATCAAGATTTAAAAATGCGGATCGCTGGAGACTTGATGCATGACGATAAACAAGGCTACAGAGATATCGAACAAGATGAACCGCTTCAATCCATTATTCAAAAAACAGCAGGAAACTCGATTCAATCGATTAAGGACACCGCTTCTATTTTAAATGCAGATGCTTTAGAAAAGGCTGTTCAATTACTCCTGCATGCAAACCAAATTCATTTTATCGGTGTTGGTGCATCTGGCATCGTCGCAGCTGATGCCCAGCAGAAATTTCTCAGAATTAACTATGCAGCAACAGCCTTCACTGACATGCACATTGCCTCCACCGTCATCGCAAATGCAGGAGAGAATGACATTGTGTTTGGTATCTCCTTTTCAGGAGAAACGTTAGACATCATTCAAGCCCTTCAGCTCGCAAAAGACAATCAAGTGAAAACCATTGCTTTAACACATCCAGGTCATACAAGCGTTTCTGCCTTATGTGATGTTCACCTATCGACGTCCGGTTCCAATGAAGCACCTTTTCGCAGTGCTGCCACTTCCTCTAGAATGGCACAGCTCTACTTAATTGATGTCTTGTTCCTCAGTTTAGCTTCTCGTCAATATGAAGAGACAGCCCAATATATTGACAAAACAAGACATGCCATCCGCTCCATGAAACGAAAATCAAAGGGGGATTCAACATGAGTCATCAAAAGAAATATCAGCAGTTGGCGAAAGACATTCTTTCACTCTGTGGTGGTTCTGAAAATATCTCTTCCCATACACATTGTATGACAAGGCTCCGAATTACACCGATGGACAATGAAAAAGTTCACGTCACAGCAATCAAAGAACTCGATGGCGTCATTGGCGTCGTCGAAGCAGAAACGCTTCAAATCATTTTAGGCACTGGCGTTGTCAACCAAGTATCAAGTGCGTTTGAAGAGCTACTAAATGCCTCTGGCTCTTATGATTTAAACAACGAAGCACAAAAAAACAAGCAAGCCATTTCACAAAAAAACCGCACCCCGTTCAAGCTGTTCTTACGTCGGATTGCCAGCATTTTCATTCCAATCATTCCGGCACTAGTTGCCTCAGGTCTGATTACCGGGATAACAAAAGCAATCGTGCAAGCAGGCTGGCTTGACGAAAAATCTCAAGCTGCGATTATTTTAACGGTTATCGGTTCTGGACTTTTCGCTTATCTCGGGATATTAGTCGGAACAAATGCCGCAAAGGAATTTGGAGGCTCTCCTGCATTAGGCGCATTAGCTGGTATCCTTATTATTAACCCAGCCTCCGCAGACATTATGTTATTTGGCACAAATATTCTACCAGGCAGAGGCGGACTCATCGGTGTTCTTCTAGCCGCCATCTTTATGGCACTTGTGGAAACCCGAATTAGACGCTTCGTCCCGCAATCACTTGATATCATCGTCACACCAACCATCACACTACTCATTACAGGCATTTTCACGTACGTTGTCTTCATGCCAGTCGGCGGATTTATATCTGATGCCATCACCTCAGGACTGACTTATCTATTGAATATGGGCGGAATTTTCGCAGGATTTGTTCTTGGTGCTACCTTCCTCCCACTTGTTGTAACAGGACTTCACCAAGGGCTGACACCGATTCATATGGAACTCATCAATTCAATTGGAGATGACCCGCTTCTGCCAATTCTCGCTATGGGCGGTGCAGGACAGGTAGGCGCTGCATTCGCCATTTATATGAAAACAAAAAAGAAAAAACTCAAAAGAGCCATTGCTGGTGGACTTCCTTCAGGGATGCTGGGCATTGGCGAACCACTCATTTTTGGTGTCACACTCCCGCTGGGACGACCATTTCTCACCGCTTGTCTTGGTGCAGGAATCGGCGGCGCATTTCAAGCTTACTTCCAAATTGCGACGAAAGCCATCGGGGTATCCGGTCTTCCATTAACCTTTATTGTTCACACACATCAAATGCTTCTTTACTTAATTGGACTATTTATCGCATATGTTGCTGGATTTTTCTTCACATACTTATTTGGGTTTCATGATGATATGGCTGTTGAATTCGAGGATCACAATCAATAAGGAGGTCTAGACCTTGAAGAAATGTTTTCTTTTGATCACATGTCTGCTCATGCTCCTTGGGTTACCAGTACAAACATTTGCAACTAGCTCCCATCCTGTATCGTCTTTGTCTAAAACAGCTCATGAAGAATATCCCGTCTTAAAAAAAGCAAAACGACCGGAACAAGTAGGTGTTTCTTCCAGGCAGCTGAGGAAGGTTGATCAAATGATTCAAAATGACATCAAAGCAGGATTTCCAGGAGCCGCTCTCATCATTATCAAGGACGGAAAGATCGTTCATCAAAAAGCCTATGGCTACCGGCAAAAATATGATGGCACAACAGAACTCAAATCGTATAAAAAAATGAAAAAAGATACACTATTCGATTTGGCATCCAATACAAAAATGTATGCGACCAACTATGCCCTGCAAAAGCTTGTCTACGAGAAAAAACTTGATGTCAGCGAAAAAATACAGACCATCCTTCCAGATTTTCAGGATGAACCTGATGCAAAGGTAACCGGTAAAGACCAGCTTCGGGTAAAAGATCTTCTCACCCATTCTGCGGGTCTCCCTTCCAGTGTCTTATTTTATAGCAAAGAATCAGCTGGCTCTTTTTTCTCTCAAGACAGAAAAACAACGATGAAATGGCTGCCAAAGGTACCGCTGCAATACAAGCCAGGTACCCAGCACATTTATAGTGACATTGATTACATGCTGCTAGGCATGATCATCGAGAAAAAAACAGGCATGCCTCTTGATCAATATGTCGAGTCAACGATTTATCGGCCGCTAGGTCTCAAACATACAATGTTCAAGCCGCTGCAAAAAGGGTTCAAGCCGAAACATTTTGCAGCAACTGAACGTTTAGGCAATTCACGAGACGGTGTCATCGATTTTGAAAACATCCGACGGTACACCCTGCTAGGTGAAGTACACGACGAGAAAGCATATTACTCAATGGCGGGTATCTCCGGCCACGCTGGACTTTTCTCGAATACCTCAGATATGGCCGTGCTGCTTCAACTGATGCTTAATAAAGGAGGCTATGGAAAAACAACCATTTTTGATCAGGCTTCTATCGATCTCTTTACAGCCTCATCTGATACGAACCCAACTTACGGGCTAGGCTGGCGAAAAAACGGTCATACTGACATGGAATGGATGTTTGGAAAATATGCAAGTAACGAAGCCTATGGGCATACTGGCTGGACCGGCACAATGACGTTGATTGATCCTAAACACAATTTAGGTGTCGTGTTGCTGACGAATAAGAAACATTCACCCGTTGTTTCACCAGAAACAAATCCTAATCAATTTGAAGGCGACCTGTTCCCAACTGGTACTTATGGAAGCATCATGACCGCAATCTACGAATCTTTTCAGTAAAAGGAGGAATTCGATGTTGAAAGCTCTCTTCCCCGCTGCACTGGTTTTAGCTCTGCTAACCTCTTCCATTCCAACGGAAAAGGTTAGCTCTGCCTCTCTGCCAACTGCTAAACAAATGGTTCAAGACATGTCACTGGATGAAAAGATAGGTCAAATGCTCATGCCGGACTTTCGCAATTGGCAAACAAAAGATGAATCCGCACCTACAGGCTTCACAAAGATGAATAACGAAGTATCTCATCTTGTAGAAAAATATCATCTAGGCGGTGTCATCTTATTTGCTGAGAATGTCGTTGATACAAAACAAACCGTGAAACTCACCCATGAATTTCAAAAAGCATCACCAAACATTCCTTTACTCATTTCCATTGATCAAGAAGGCGGAATCGTCACAAGGTTACAAAAGGGAACACATTTCCCAGGAAATATGTCGATTGGTGCCTCTAGAAGCAAAAAAAATGCATATGACACAGGAAAAATCATCGGAAAAGAATTAAACGCCTTAGGCATCAATACAAACTTCTCTCCTGTGCTTGATGTGAATAATAACCCAAACAACCCCGTCATTGGTGTCCGTTCCTTTAGCTCTGATCCTGCTCTTGTCTCTAGACTTGGCCTTCAAACCATGAAAGGACTTCAAAAGGAAAAGACCATTTCCACACTAAAACATTTCCCGGGACATGGTGATACAGCCGTCGATAGTCACTACGGCTTGCCGCTCGTAGAGCATGATCTAGATCGTTTAAGAAAGGTTGAGCTGTATCCGTTCCAACAAGCGATCAATGCTGGTGCAGATATGGTCATGACCGCTCATGTGCAATTTCCTGCCATTGATGACACAACGTATCGAAGCAAAAAAGATGGCGAGGACATCATGGTTCCAGCAACCTTATCAAAAAAAGTTATCACAAACTTATTAAAAGAAGAGATGGGCTTTCAAGGTGTTGTTGTGACAGACGCTCTAAATATGAAAGCGATTGCAGATAATTTCGGACAGGAAGAAGCCGTAGTGATGGCCATTAAAGCAGGGGTCGACATAGCTCTCATGCCAGCACCAGTCACCTCATTAAAAACAGAGAAAAACCTAGAGAATGTATTCAATGCTGTCAAACAAGCGATTTTAAAGAAAGAGATTCCGATGTCGCAGATTAACGAATCTGTCGAAAAAATTCTTCAATTGAAAATCAAACGCGGCATTATTTCCTCCAAAAAACCAATCAGTCTTGAGAAAAAAATCAAAAAAGCCACTCAAGTCGTCGGGAAAAAGTCGCACCTTAAAGCAGAACAAAAAATGGCACGTGAAGGAATCACCCTGCTTAAAAACAACAAAAAGACCTTACCTTTCAAGCCTAAAAAGAATGACAAAATCGTGGTCATGGCACCTTACGAAGATCAGACTAAAGCAATGTCTGTCACAGTCGAATCTCTCATGAAACAAAAAAAGATCAAGCCTGTACGCATCCAGTCATATGCTTTTGCGGATAAAACGTTCACCAAAGATACAGCCAAACTGATTCAAGAAGCTGACTATGTCATCACGGGCTCTTACGTTGTCCAAAATGACCCAGCTGTGAATGACGGCGTAATTGATGACAATGTCCAGGACCCGAAAAAATGGGCAACTGCCTTCCCTCGTGCTGTCATGAAAGAAGCAGCAGCACAAAACAAAAAAATGGTCATCATGAGTCTTAGAAACCCTTATGATGTGGCAAATTTTGAAGAAGCTGATGCCTTACTAGCTGTGTACGGTTTTAAAGGCTACTCAAACGGACAATTCAATCAGCCAAATATTCCTGCTGGACTAGAAGTGATATTTGGAGCTGCATCACCTAAAGGGAAACTGCCAGTTGATATCCCATCTGTCACTCATCCAAATCAAACCCTTTACCCATTCGGCTATGGCCTCAACTTGAAAGGGAAACAGTTCAAATAGGAGGGATTCTCTTGAAGAAAACAGTCAGTTTCATACTCGCAAGCTTTCTCATGATGAGCACATTGACCGCCGCCTCTCCCGCAGAAGAACGAACAGATACAAAAGGAAAAAAAGCAACAGTCAAAACAGGGATCGAAACACTTCTCTCAAGCAACCTTTCATGGCTAAAAGGGAAAAGAGTTGGTCTCATTACCAACCCGACTGGCATTGATGCAAATATGAAAAGCAGTGTCGATCTCCTATTTGAACATCCAAATATCAAGCTCACTGCTTTATATGGACCTGAACACGGCGTACGCGGCGATGCACAAGCAGGAGAAGGCGTCGAATCCTATACCGATGAAAAAACAGGTCTTCCTGTTTACTCTCTTTATGGAAAAACAAGAAAACCAACTCCTGAAATGCTGAAAAATGTAGATATCCTGCTGTTTGATATTCAAGACGTTGGTGCTCGTTATTACACCTATATTTACACAATGGCCTATGCGATGGAAGCTGCTAAGGAAAACAACATTCCCTTTGTTGTCCTAGACCGCCCAAATCCCATTAGCGGACTAAAAGTAGAAGGACCTGTTTTAGAGCCTGAACACGCCTCATTTGTAGGGCTCTATCCAATCCCATTAAGACATGGAATGACCACTGGTGAACTTGCAAAACTGTTTAACAAAGAGTTTCATATCAATGCTGATGTAACAGTCGTAAAAATGAAAAATTGGAAGCGGTCCATGACATTTGATGACACAAAGCTGCCGTTCGTCCTTCCTTCTCCTAACATGCCAACAGTGGATAGTACCTTTGTATATCCTGCCACAGGATTAATTGAAGGCACAAATGTCTCTGAAGGCAGAGGAACGACTAAACCATTTGAGCTCATTGGTGCACCATATATCAATAGCAGCGAGCTGGCAGATCACTTAAATCAGCTAAAACTAAAAGGCGTTCAATTTAGACCTGTGTCATTCACCCCCACATTTTCTAAACATGCCGGTACACTATCTCATGGTGTGCAGTTATACGTCACAGACCGCTCATCCTTCGAAGCGGTGAAAACGGGGTTATCCATTATCAAAGCAATACATGATTTATACCCTAATGACTTTCAGTTCCTTCAAACAGGCAGCTTTGACAAACTCATTGGGAATGGCTGGATGAAAGAAGAGATCAATAAAGGAACTTCCGTCAAACACATTATGAAACGCTATCATCACGACCTCAAAACATTCGAAAAGAAGCGAAAAAAATATCTCATCTATTAAATCACAGAAAAAACCTCCATCTATCAAAGGATGGAGGTTTTTTCATGAGAAAGATTTGGTCACAGCAGGTGCTTTCAGCTCAAAACGATTGAGTAAGAAACCAAACAAGGCAGCAAGCACTTGCTGAAACAGCATGCCGATCACCACAGGAACAGCGACAGCTGGCGGGAAAAAGCTAATGGCAAGCACAGCCCCCGCACTAATGTTTCTCATACCGCCCGTATACACGATGGCCACAATCTCTCCTTGAGTACATTTCATCGTCTTTCCAATCAACCATGCAAACGCATATCCGCTCATCGCAATGAGAAACACAGTCGCTGCCTTGCTAAAAAATGCGGCATCCAGTTCACGCAAGTATGGCGCAACAACAGAACTGTTAATCGACACCACTACAAACAAGCCTATTTTTGAAAAAGGTGACAGTGTCTGACTGATCATTTTCGTCACAGCAGGCTTTGCATAGTGACGAACGAGCATCCCTAAAATAGATGGAAGCACCACCATCCCAAACAGTCCTTTCATGATCGCGACCATGTCCATATGAACCTGTGTACCGGCTAAAAGTGACAAACTGGCTGGCACAATCAATGGCGAAAGCAATGTATCAATTAAAATAATGGATAACGTTAACCCAACATTCCCCTTATACATTGCCGCCCATATTAAACTAGAAACTCCTGTGGGAATCACCATTGCAAGTGTCAAACCGGTGATCGTCATGGCATCACCCGCAAATATGAGATGTCCCGCTGACCAAGCATAAAGAGGCATCAATACGTGTAAAATCATAAACGATAAAATCAAAGGCAATGGGTGCATCACCGTATGCTTTAAAGCCGAAAAAGTAGAAGACAAACTCCCTGCAAAGGTCATCACAGCAAATACCCATGGCACCAAAAACGTAAAATCCTTTAAATAGGCCGCCAACAAAACACCGAGTAACACACTAAAAGGTGTAATGAGCGGCATCATCCGGCCGAGCACTTGATTCAAACGCACAAGCATGCCGGCCACCTCCATCCCTTCACTTTCTTACCTTTTCTATTGTAACAGACAGAAAGGTCTTTTTAAGAACCATTCACTTGTTTCACAAGCTTTTGACTTGATGTATCCATTCCAACTACGTCCACCTGGACGCCATTTGATTGATACCTTTCCTTTATACGTTCTATCGCTGCTACGCCTGATTCATCCCATATACGTGCTTCAGACAAATCAATCACAACAGATTGGAGTTCTTTCCCCTGATGGAAAGCTTGGATCAAATCAGTGACAGAAGCAAAAAAAATTTGTCCTTTAACTCGATATTCCCAAGTACCTGCCTGGCTTTCTTTAGACGTAATATGAAGCTTCGATATCTTCGCGACAAAGAATACCGCACTAAGCAGTACACCTGCAAAAACGCCTTTTGATAAATCATGAGTCAACACCACCGTCACGACCGTGACAACCATCACAATAGAATCTGTTTTCGGATTCTTTTTTAGCTGCTGAAAGGAACTCCAATCAAATGTGCCAATGGAGACCATGAACATCACAGCCACTAGAGCAGCCATCGGAATTTGAACCACGACATCACCTAGTACAAAAATCAGCACCATTAAAAAAGCACCCGTTACAAAGGTAGAAAGCCGGCCTCGTCCTCCTGCCTTCGTATTAATCACAGATTGGCCAATCATCGCACAGCCAGCCATACCACCAAAGAATCCAGCAACCACATTGGCAATCCCTTGACCTCTCGCTTCTTTGTTCTTATTACTAGACGTCTCTGTCATATCATCGACAATCTGTGCGGTTAAAAGAGACTCAAGTAAACCAACCATCGCAAGTGCTAAAGAATAAGGAAAAATGATAGCAAGTGTTTCCCAGTTAAACGGAACTTGAGGTATCAGAAAAACAGGCAAAGAACTAGGAAGCTCTCCCATATCTCCAACTGTTCTAACATCAATATGTCCAAATACGGCCAATATCGTCATTACAATAATGGCAATGAGTGGGGAAGGTATCACCTTTATCACCATAGGCAATAAATAAATGATCAGCAAGGCGCCCCCTGTCATCATATACATAGCCATTGATTCCCCAACGAAATGTGGAAGCTGAGCCATGAAGATCATAATAGCCAACGCATTGACAAAGCCAACCATGACGGACCTCGGAATAAATTTCATCAAACGAGACACTCGGCACAATCCAAACACAATTTGAATCAAACCCGTCAAAATCGTAGCTGCAAACAAATATTGCAACCCATAATCAGCGACCAAGTTAACCATGACAAGAGCCATAGCCCCTGTTGCAGCCGAAATCATGCCTGGGCGTCCACCAACAAACGAAATCACAATCGCGATACAAAATGATGCATACAAGCCGACCTTCGGATCAACGCCCGCAATAATCGAAAACGCAATTGCCTCAGGAATTAAAGCCAGTGCGACTAATATACCCGCAAGCACGTCCTGACGTACATGTCCAAACCATTCTTGCTTTACAAATAAATCTTTCAAACCATCTACTCCTTTTTATATACATACCGTACATGGAAAAAGAAGATCAACTATACCTGGAGATAAAGAAAGGGAAAACAAACGATACTTCACTTTCGGGGGAAAAGAGGAACGTACAGAGTCTTTTAATATAGAGGATATCACTTTAGTAAGAATAAAAGAAAGAGAATGAAGAATCAAGAACAAAAAGAAGGAGATAAGTAAAAAATCGATGCAACACTTCTGTGCAAGCCGTTTTATTCTCTTTCCTAATGTCTTCAGTCTACTGATCATCGAGCAGTTCAATATATATGTAAACAAACAAAAAAAGCCTTCTCATCATCGAGAAACCTTGTCATATCAACATATAGAGGAAAGCTTCCAAGCGGGCTCGAACCGCTGACCTCTTCCTTACCATGGAAGTGCTCTACCTACTGAGCTATGGAAGCATGGCTCCGCAGGTAGGACTCGAACCTACGACCGATCGGTTAACAGCCGATAGCTCTACCACTGAGCTACTGCGGAATGATAAAGTAACTTCTTCCATTGGAAGGATATAAACAAAAAGCTTGGCGGCGTCCTACTCTCACAGGGGGAAACCCCCAACTACCATCGGCGCTGAAGAGCTTAACTTCCGTGTTCGGTATGGGAACGGGTGTGACCTCTTCGCTATCGCCACCAAACCTGATGGAGAGAATGTTCTCTCAAAACTAGATAACAATGTTCATGCTTCACATTAGAATATAGGTTAAGTCCTCGATCTATTAGTATCTGTCAGCTCCACGTGTCACCACGCTTCCACCTCAGACCTATCAACCTGATCATCTTTCAGGGATCTTACTTCCTTGCGGAATGGGAAATCTCATCTTGAGGGGGGCTTCATGCTTAGATGCTTTCAGCACTTATCCCGTCCGCACATAGCTACCCAGCGATGCCCTTGGCAGAACAACTGGTACACCAGCGGTGCGTCCATCCCGGTCCTCTCGTACTAAGGACAGCTCCTCTCAAATTTCCTGCGCCCGCGACGGATAGGGACCGAACTGTCTCACGACGTTCTGAACCCAGCTCGCGTACCGCTTTAATGGGCGAACAGCCCAACCCTTGGGACCGACTACAGCCCCAGGATGCGATGAGCCGACATCGAGGTGCCAAACCTCCCCGTCGATGTGGACTCTTGGGGGAGATAAGCCTGTTATCCCCGGGGTAGCTTTTATCCGTTGAGCGATGGCCCTTCCATGCGGAACCACCGGATCACTAAGCCCGACTTTCGTCCCTGCTCGACTTGTAGGTCTCGCAGTCAAGCTCCCTTGTGCCTTTACACTCTGCGAATGATTTCCAACCATTCTGAGGGAACCTTTGGGCGCCTCCGTTACATTTTAGGAGGCGACCGCCCCAGTCAAACTGCCCACCTGACACTGTCTCCCTGCCCGATAAGGGCAGCGGGTTAGAAGGTCAATACAGCCAGGGTAGTATCCCACCGATGCCTCCACCGAAGCTAGCGCTCCGGTTTCCAAGGCTCCTACCTATCCTGTACAAGCTGTACCAACATTCAATATCAGGCTGCAGTAAAGCTCCACGGGGTCTTTCCGTCCTGTCGCGGGTAACCTGCATCTTCACAGGTACTATAATTTCACCGAGTCTCTCGTTGAGACAGTGCCCAGATCGTTGCGCCTTTCGTGCGGGTCGGAACTTACCCGACAAGGAATTTCGCTACCTTAGGACCGTTATAGTTACGGCCGCCGTTTACTGGGGCTTCAATTCGCACCTTCGCTTACGCTAAGCGCTCCTCTTAACCTTCCAGCACCGGGCAGGCGTCAGCCCCTATACTTCGCCTTACGGCTTCGCAGAGACCTGTGTTTTTGCTAAACAGTCGCCTGGGCCTATTCACTGCGGCTTCTCGGGGCTTTAACACCCTAAGAAGCACCCCTTCTCCCGAAGTTACGGGGTCATTTTGCCGAGTTCCTTAACGAGAGTTCTCTCGATCACCTTAGGATTCTCTCCTCGCCTACCTGTGTCGGTTTGCGGTACGGGCACCTCTCACCTCGCTAGAGGCTTTTCTTGGCAGTGTGGAATCAGGAACTTCGCTACTAAATTTCGCTCGCCATCACAGCTCAGCCTTCACGGGAAACGGATTTGCCTATTTCCCAGCCTAACTGCTTGGACGCGGATATCCAATACCGCGCTTACCCTATCCTCCTGCGTCCCCCCATTGCTCAAATGGTGAGGAGGTGGTACAGGAATATCAACCTGTTGTCCATCGCCTACGCCTTTCGGCCTCGGCTTAGGTCCCGACTAACCCTGAGCGGACGAGCCTTCCTCAGGAAACCTTAGGCATTCGGTGGACGGGATTCTCACCCGTCTTTCGCTACTCATACCGGCATTCTCACTTCTAAGCGCTCCACCAGTCCTTCCGGTCTGGCTTCACAGCCCTTAGAACGCTCTCCTACCACTGTTCGTAAGAACAGTCCGCAGCTTCGGTGATACGTTTAGCCCCGGTACATTTTCGGCGCAGAGTCACTCGACCAGTGAGCTATTACGCACTCTTTAAATGGTGGCTGCTTCTAAGCCAACATCCTGGTTGTCTAAGCAACTCCACATCCTTTTCCACTTAACGTATACTTTGGGACCTTAGCTGGCGGTCTGGGCTGTTTCCCTTTCGACTACGGATCTTATCACTCGCAGTCTGACTCCCAAGGATAAGTCATCGGCATTCGGAGTTTGACTGAATTCGGTAACCCGGTAGGGGCCCCTAGTCCAATCAGTGCTCTACCTCCGAGACTCTTACCTTGAGGCTAGCCCTAAAGCTATTTCGGAGAGAACCAGCTATCTCCAGGTTCGATTGGCATTTCACCCCTACCCACACCTCATCCCCGCACTTTTCAACGTGCGTGGGTTCGGGCCTCCATTCAGTGTTACCTGAACTTCACCCTGGACATGGGTAGATCACCTGGTTTCGGGTCTACGACCACGTACTCATGCGCCCTATTCAGACTCGCTTTCGCTGCGGCTCCGCATCTTCTGCTTAACCTTGCACGGGATCGTAACTCGCCGGTTCATTCTACAAAAGGCACGCCATCACCCGTTAACGGGCTCTGACTACTTGTAGGCACACGGTTTCAGGATCTATTTCACTCCCCTTCCGGGGTGCTTTTCACCTTTCCCTCACGGTACTGGTTCACTATCGGTCACTAGGGAGTATTTAGCCTTGGGAGATGGTCCTCCCGGATTCCGACGGAATTTCACGTGTTCCGCCGTACTCAGGATCCACTCTGGAGAGAACGACATTTCAGTTACAGGGCTGTTACCTTCTTTGGCGGGCCTTTCCAGACCTCTTCGCTTATATCATTCCTTTGTAACTCCGTATAGAGTGTCCTACAACCCCAAGAGGCAAGCCTCTTGGTTTGGGCTGTTCCCGTTTCGCTCGCCGCTACTCAGGGAATCGCATTTGCTTTCTCTTCCTCCGGGTACTTAGATGTTTCAGTTCCCCGGGTATGCCTTCTCATACTCTATGTATTCAAGTATGGATACTACTCCATTACGAGCAGTGGGTTTCCCCATTCGGAAATCTCCGGATCAAAGCTTGCTTACAGCTCCCCGAAGCATATCGGTGTTCGTCCCGTCCTTCATCGGCTCCTAGTGCCAAGGCATCCACCGTGCGCCCTTTCTAACTTAACCATTTCTTACTTTAGAAAGAATCACTATGTGTGATGAACTTTGCATTGCATTCAATGTGAATGTATTACTTATTGTTATCTAGTTTTCAAAGAACAATCCTGTCTCGCTAGAGACATGTTTTGAAGGAATGATCCTTCAAAACTAAACAAGACGAAAACGTACGCTGCTCCATATATCCTTAGAAAGGAGGTGATCCAGCCGCACCTTCCGATACGGCTACCTTGTTACGACTTCACCCCAATCATCTGCCCCACCTTCGGCGGCTGGCTCCATAAAGGTTACCTCACCGACTTCGGGTGTTGCAAACTCTCGTGGTGTGACGGGCGGTGTGTACAAGGCCCGGGAACGTATTCACCGCGGCATGCTGATCCGCGATTACTAGCGATTCCAGCTTCACGCAGTCGAGTTGCAGACTGCGATCCGAACTGAGAACAGATTTATGGGATTGGCTAAACCTTGCGGTCTTGCAGCCCTTTGTTCTGTCCATTGTAGCACGTGTGTAGCCCAGGTCATAAGGGGCATGATGATTTGACGTCATCCCCACCTTCCTCCGGTTTGTCACCGGCAGTCACCTTAGAGTGCCCAACTGAATGCTGGCAACTAAGATCAAGGGTTGCGCTCGTTGCGGGACTTAACCCAACATCTCACGACACGAGCTGACGACAACCATGCACCACCTGTCACTCTGTCCCCGAAGGGAAAGCCCTATCTCTAGGGTTGTCAGAGGATGTCAAGACCTGGTAAGGTTCTTCGCGTTGCTTCGAATTAAACCACATGCTCCACCGCTTGTGCGGGCCCCCGTCAATTCCTTTGAGTTTCAGTCTTGCGACCGTACTCCCCAGGCGGAGTGCTTAATGCGTTAGCTGCAGCACTAAGGGGCGGAAACCCCCTAACACTTAGCACTCATCGTTTACGGCGTGGACTACCAGGGTATCTAATCCTGTTCGCTCCCCACGCTTTCGCTCCTCAGCGTCAGTTACAGACCAGAGAGTCGCCTTCGCCACTGGTGTTCCTCCACATCTCTACGCATTTCACCGCTACACGTGGAATTCCACTCTCCTCTTCTGCACTCAAGTTTCCCAGTTTCCAATGACCCTCCCCGGTTGAGCCGGGGGCTTTCACATCAGACTTAAGAAACCGCCTGCGAGCCCTTTACGCCCAATAATTCCGGACAACGCTTGCCACCTACGTATTACCGCGGCTGCTGGCACGTAGTTAGCCGTGGCTTTCTGGTTAGGTACCGTCAAGGTGCGAGCAGTTACTCTCGCACTTGTTCTTCCCTAACAACAGAGCTTTACGATCCGAAAACCTTCATCACTCACGCGGCGTTGCTCCGTCAGACTTTCGTCCATTGCGGAAGATTCCCTACTGCTGCCTCCCGTAGGAGTCTGGGCCGTGTCTCAGTCCCAGTGTGGCCGATCACCCTCTCAGGTCGGCTACGCATCGTCGCCTTGGTGAGCCATTACCCCACCAACTAGCTAATGCGCCGCGGGTCCATCTGTAAGTGACAGCCGAAACCGTCTTTCATCCTTGAACCATGCGGTTCAAGGAACTATCCGGTATTAGCTCCGGTTTCCCGGAGTTATCCCAGTCTTACAGGCAGGTTACCCACGTGTTACTCACCCGTCCGCCGCTAACATCCGGGAGCAAGCTCCCTTCTGTCCGCTCGACTTGCATGTATTAGGCACGCCGCCAGCGTTCGTCCTGAGCCAGGATCAAACTCTCCGAAAAAGTACAAAACCGAAGTTTTGCTTTTCGCCAGTTTGACTGACTACCTATGAAGTATCATAGGATTTTTTATAAAAACTCGAATTAACAGGTACGTTTTGTCTTGTTTAGTTTTCAAAGATCATCTCCGCCGTTCTTAGCGGCTTTAATAATATAACATTTCGCTTCATCTTATGTCAACAACTTTTTTCAAGTTTATTTCCCGAAGCGTTTTGTGTTTGTCACTGTGTGTCAGCGACGATTAATAATATATCACGAAAACATTCTCTTGGTCAATGTCTTTTCAAAACTTTTTTTGAAATAGTTTTATTAAGCATCTTAAATCCTTGTCCTGCATACAATCAAGTAACAATCTTGGACAAGGCAGGAGTGTTTGAATTGAGTCGATTATATGTGTTGCCTATTAAACGGCTGAAGCAAGTTGTCATTATTCTTGTAGCAGCCCTTGCAGCTGCAACCTTTTTTTATGTACAAAAGGCACCGCCGCTGTCGGTATTTAAAACTGAACATGGACCCCGAGCCATTTATAAAGGCGAGACTTCATCAAAACATGTCTCTCTCACTTTTAATATTGGCTGGGGGGATGAGAAGGCTGTTCCTATTTTAAATGTCCTTCGAGAGTACGGTATAAAGAACGCCACCTTCTTTCTGTCTGCTTCTTGGGCTGAGCGTCATCCTGATATCGTGAAACAAATTAGGGAGGACGGCCACCAGATCGGAAGCCTCGGCTATGCTTATAAAAATTATAGCCAGCTTGAAGATAGTGAGATCAAGCAAGATCTTGTCCGTGCACAAAATACATTTCAAAAGCTTGGGCTAGATGACATTCAACTATTAAGACCGCCAACTGGACAGTTTAACGAAACAGCACTAAAAATAGCCACACAGTACGGTTATACCGTTGTTCATTACAGTATCAATTCACAGGATTGGCTGAATCCGGGTGTCGACCAGATTGTTCAGAATGTAAATGATCGAATGAAAAGCGGAGACATTGTTCTCCTTCACGCCTCAGATTCAGCAACCCAAACCGCCCAAGCCTTACCCGCTATTTTGAAACAAATAAAAGAAAAGCATTTAAAAAATGTGACGGTTGGCGAACTGATCTCCAATACGAAAACAAAGTCATCGGAAGTTAAGTAGCTTTCGCTTTTGAAAACCGCGGCATCGCTAACAGCTGAAACGCATTACAGCCTAATAGCGGGAATAGCATTAAATACAGCCAGTCCTCTTCATTGACTCTAAGCGCCGGGAACCATTCTAACGACGTGATGACGACCATGAGAAACATTGCAGAAACAAATGTTTTCTTAGAGGACTGCTGCTGTTTAAAGTAAGCCACGATCAAAGCAAACACACCGATAAATAAAGGCAGCCACAAGTATGGAAAAAATGATTCATTCTCCCCGAAAAACAAAAATCGCAAGTAAGCTAAATCAAACAGCACAAAAATCACAAGAAACAGCTGAATGGTATTCCATAAAGAATGCGACCGGAAAATCTCTAACGCAAACCGGTGGACTGTCAAAAAGACAACAAACCCCATCTGGCTAATAACACTAAAGATCATCCCTACACCAATGAACCAAAACAACACAGATGCGATCTCTAGAATTTCAAACGATATAAAAAGCTTCTGATATTTCCCCCACTCCAGCGCAAAGCCTACCACGCTTGTAATGACCGCTCCAACAGCTAGCACAGAGAAGAAAAAACGAACTAAATCCCGACTTTTCATTGAATTGATCCAACCCCTATTTTTGTTATGTATAAATTTACGTGAAACATTCATATTAAAAGTAAGACATGTAACGAAAGGAGCCACAGTATGTCAAAAGGCATCTTGCGTATAATGAGCTGTTTTCTTCTTTTATCTCTAACAGCTTGTGCTCCCAAAACCCAATCCTCATCTAATATGGACTATGACGAAACAAAAAAAATGGTCGTCGATATATTAAAGACAGATGACGGTAAAAAGGCCATTCAACAGTTATTAAATGACGAGGCAATGAATGAAGCTTTGGTAATGGATGAACAAACTGTGAAAAAAACGATAGAGAAAACACTGACTTCTGATAAAGGCAAAGAGTTCTGGAAGAAGGTCTTTGAGGATTCTAAATTTGCCGAGACTTTCGCAAAATCCATGCAGCAACAGCATGAAAGAATGTTAAAACAGTTAATGAAGGATCCTGACTATCAACAGCTGATGATGGATATTCTCAAGGATCCTGAGATGGAAAAGAAATACGGTGAACTTGTAAAAAGCAAAGAGTTTAGAAAGCACTTAGAAAAAGTCATTACGGAAACATTGAGCAGCCCTCTTTATAAGAAGAAATTCGAAGATGAGCTCAAAAAGGCAGCATCTGAAAGCGGCAGTGATTCCGGCTCGAAAGATAGCGAAGGAAGCGATTAGTTAAACATCACCCGAGTGGCGTTCATCCACTCGGGCATTCATTATGCTTTCACTGCTAATTGTTCAATGACTTTATTCGCAATGTGTTGATACACTTCTCCTGTCGGATGACTTGCATCATAGACAGAAGGCGCGAAATCATCCTCATTCCAATCAGGCTGTCTTAAAGGAATTTGGCCAAGGACTGATACACGCAGCTCTTCAGCCAGCTTGTCCCCGCCGCCTTTTCCAAAGACGTATTCCTTTTCACCTGTTTTTTTGCTTTCATAATAACTCATATTCTCAACGACCCCGAGCACCTCATGATCTGTTTGCAGTGCCATTGCGCCTGCTCTTGCTGCAACGAAGGCAGCCGTTGGATGTGGTGTAGTGACAATGATTTCTTTACAGCTAGGCAGCATTGTATGAATATCAAGCGCTACATCTCCCGTTCCAGGCGGAAGGTCTAATAGTAAGTAATCTAATTCTCCCCACTCAACTTCGTGGAAGAAGTTATTTAACATTTTTCCAAGCATCGGTCCTCTCCAAATAACAGGTGCATTTTCTTCAACAAAAAAGCCCATTGAAATCACTTTGACACCAAAGCGCTCCACAGGAATAATTTTTTCCCCTTTAACTGTTGGTCTGACAGTGATTCCCATCATATCCGGTACACTAAAGCCATAAATATCAGCATCAATCAGTCCGACTTTTTTCCCTAGACGAGCGAGCGCTACAGCAAGGTTAACAGAAACAGTCGATTTACCAACGCCGCCCTTTCCACTCGCAATCGCTAAGAACTCAGGCGGATTTTTAGAGTTAAGCAGGGTTTCTTCCTCATCTTGTGATGGCATAAACTTTTCAAGTGTTTCCTGAGGAAGTTCCTCAAAACGAAGTCCTACTGTGTTAGCGCCAGCTGATTTCAAGGCTTGTACGATGTCTTGCTGCAGCTTCATCTGCTCAGCAGTGCCTGTTTTGGCAATAGCCACCTTTAGGCTCACATGCTCTTTCTCAGGCTTTAGGCTGATTTCCTTGATGGCATCCAGCTCACCAAGCGGTATATGAAGGAAAGGTTCGTCCATCTTCCCAACTAGTTTTCTCACATCATCTTGTCCGATCATAGCAGAACCTCACCCTTTATTGAATTCGTTTACAATCCAAGTATATCATACATATCCTTACAATGTCTGTCCTGTTTGCCTGCGATCAAAAGGAAAAAGCCCCTTATTCAGGCGGCTCTTTTTGCTCTGTTAAATATCTTAAAATCCCTTTATAAATAGAGGCAGCAATTTGATCCTGATATTTAGGTGTTGCCAGCTGGCCAGCCTCTTTCGGGTTGGAGAGAAATCCAATTTCCACAAGAGCTCCTGGCTTTGTAACATTTTGCATTAAATAAATGCCATTAATCCGCTTCGCCTTTCGATCTGTGTTTTCAAGGTTTCTGCGCAATTCATCTTGAATGAACTTCGCTGCCTTTTCATTTTCTTCATACTTTCCGTAAAAAAACGTCTGAGCCCCACTCCATTTGTTCGATGGTATCGCATTTAAATGAATGCTTAAATAGAGGTCCGCTTCAGATTCATTGATAACTTTAACGCGGTTCCTTAAATCCTCCGCTTTCTTCCGGGCATAACCCTTTGTATTCTTTGATGATAAATCAGAATCATCCTCTCGGGTCATGAGAACAAGTGCTCCCTGCTCCTGCAAATAGTCACGTATCTTCATGGATACATCCAGTGCAATCTCTTTCTCAAGCAGCTCTCCTCCTACAGCCCCGCCATCTGGACCGCCGTGACCCGGATCTAAATAGATGATCTTCCCGCTTAGAGGCAAATTCCACGATTTCCAAGAATCATCATTTAGAAATTGAAACCTGAATAAGAATAAGAGGACAATAAACCCGATTAAAAACCCTGTCCACTTCAGCTTTCTTTTCATCCCTGTCCCTCCCATACACCATTATTTTATAGATATGGGACAAGGGCTGGAAATATGCTTAGTGCAGCCGAAGCTTGTGTCTTTTTTCTGATTCACGAAAGCCTTCCTGCCACCACATGCTTAAAAAATCCTTCGCAAATGGATATAAACATGACATCTTGCGCTCCATACGGAACATATTCCCCCACGATTGCAAGCAACCTGCGAGCTCTTCAATCAGCTCGGCTTCCTCCTGAGAGGACCGTTTTTTGATATCGTCGAACGATTCCCCGTATTTACTCGACTCACCGTATCTCCCGCCAGCTAAAAAAGCTTCAATGGCGAAATCGATACAGCCATCACTCATAATCCCAGCTGGATCATCTGCAAATGGAAACAGCTTCTTTGTGAATTTCTCAGAAGCGGCCGTTACTTGTTGAAGAGACAATGTACGCAAAAGCTTCTTTTCAAGCGTGACATCTCGTTTTGTTTTTAGTTGATAAAATGAAAGCACTTCTGCCATGGACTGAACTCCTTTTTTCTTTGTATTGTTCGTTGGTTTGAACAAAACATGCAGTTCAGTAAAGCACCAAAATTATCCTTATGAATTTAAAACAAGATTATATTAGCATTTATCTATAACATATCTCACAAAATTACACACTATAATTTACTAAATAAATATGTTACATATCAGATACTTAGGATAAAATCCCCTTTTTCGAAATGTAACTAAACCAAATAATAAAAAATCATAGGTAAAAACCTTAAATTTACTTTAAATCAATTGACAATTTTCCTAAAAAAAATATAATTTGGTATGTGGTTGCAAAAAAAAACATAGGAGGAAAATAATGAAAAGTAAATTTTTCGTCAAATTATCTGCATTTCTAATCATTGGAATATTATCATTAAATCTAGAGGGCACAGTAAATGCTTATTCTGATTCTTCAAAAGAATCTATCCCTCAATTAAAAGGTAACTCGATTCAATCTAATGCTTGGATGAGTAACACAAACTTTTTACAAAAACAAAGCTTTAAAGTAAGCGCAAAATTCCTAGGCAATAACCCTCCAAAAGCAAATTGGGTCAAGACTTCTTACAATATTGAAGCAAACGGTATTGGTGTATCTTTAAAAGGTGCTAGCGCCGGTTCAACTAGTGGCAACTCTCTTTCAGGGACATGGACTAATAAAAATGCATGGATTTCAGACATTGCTGGTTCTTATAAGATTTCTGGAGCACCATTAACAGGAAGCCTAAATAATACTGCAAGTTTCTTAGCTCGTGGTGTAAAACGTTCTACAACAGCTTCTATATTCCGCCTTTACTAAAATTATATATGTGTAACCACAAAAAAAGTGAATACATTTGTATTCACTTTTTAGACTGTAAAAAACTTTATCGGGGATAGATGATAAATGAAAACTTCTCAAAAAATAATCTCAATATTAATAATCTTCATATTGCTGCTCTCAATTTATTTTTTACTTTTTTATAACAAGGGAATCGAACATACGACTAAATTGTCCAATGAACTCTCCTTGGAACTGAAACAGCAACAACAACAAAGTATTCAAAATATACAATATAGTTGGAAAGATGATTCATTATTTACTCTTGTAAATGCAATTAATGGTACAGAAGATGAATATACCTCCTATTATTTCCACCAGTCTGCTTTACTTTTGAATCAACCAACCGACAACAATTACTGTAAGACAATAACAAAGAAACTGGAGGAAGAATCCTTTGCAAGAGATATAACTGATAATATGATATTTACTGGAATTGAACGAGTCTATAGAGCATATCAATCAATACAAAATTGTAAAACAGACGCAATTCCTTTATTAAAAAAACATACACAATATCTTCTTAAAGAATCCTTTTATAAAAACGGGTTTTTTTTATCTGAAGAATTTAAAGAATTTAAAAATAATCCAGATTATCAGGATGTAAAATTGCAACACACTTATATGATGCTAGCATTACTATCGAATCTAAATTTAATCGAAAAAGTGAATAAGCATAAAATAAATATGTGGGTTGATAACATTAAACCAAAGGATTTTGTTACTCTAGAAACACTCCTTGGCATATATGGATTTTTAGGGATTGATAAAAAATTTAATTTGAATAATGAAATAATTAGAAAACGAATAACTAAAAAAACTTTAGACTTTGATGACTTATTAGAGATTAACAGTTATGTGAATATCCATAAAAGTAATATGTTAAAAGCAGATAAACAGTTATTAAAATCAATATCTAATAAAATTAAATACCTATCTATTGAAGTTTCTGACATGCAAAGTGAATATTTTAAACTGAATATTTTGAGGAATTTAAATGTGACTATCAATTCAAAAGAGAAAGATGCTTTCTTAAACAAATACTCAACTTTTGAATATAATAACGGTATGTTTCCAACAATTACACCATTTAACAATGCATTTACTCCAATCTTAATTGGTAAAGATCTTTCTCAATTTTCTAATGATCAAACAAAGAAAATAAATACCATCATTAGAAAACATATCGCCAAGGTGACTTTAGACGACTTATTAAAATTAGACGCATTAGAAATTTATAGTTACCTAGCACTTTTAGATCTAACTGGAGCACAACACCCAGATAATCAATTAAGTATGCAATTAAAAAAATACTTAATAAAAAAAACAAGAGAACCTATTAATGTACAAAATGTAATGAATTGGAGTTTTTATACTCGATCTCTTCTAATTTTGGAAAAGGACTTCAATAAAGACTTTCTGCCAGTGAATACAGAAGACAAAATTAACAAAATAACAAAGTATCCTGGAAATTACTTTAACGAAGAGAACAAAATAACTTCACTAATCTTTTTAGATACGTTAGCTAGAACTAATTTATATTCTACCGAATTGAAAAAACTTGAATCTGACATACGTAATGTCTCTATAAATACCAGTCTTGATATTGCAGCCTATTTAATTTACTATAAAGTATCACTAATGGAAAAATTGGATATTCAATACGATAAGAATGAAATCGCCGATCAAATAACAGTACTATATAAGAACACAGGGTACACCTTAAATGAAAAGCAAAATTTCCCTGATATGTACTCTACATATTTAATCACGAGCGTTAACAAAATGGTAATGGGGGAAAAAAATGAGTAATACAATACTAAAATTAAAAGATGTTGAGAAAACTTTTATATTGAAAAACCAGCACCTTTCAATTCTCAAAAAAGTAAATATTGAAGTTAAGGAAGGTGATTTCAGTGTAATAATGGGACCTTCCGGTTCAGGTAAAAGTACATTATTAAATTTAATGGGGCTTCTTGATAGCCCATCAGAAGGGTCTATTTGTTTAAATCAACTATTCACGACTGAACTGAATGAAAGAAGTAGAGCTAAATTAAGATCAGAGTTTATAGGTTTTATTTATCAGGAATTCAATTTATTACCTAATTTAGACGTATTAAATAACGTAACCCTTCCCTTATTGATTCATAAAAATATAAGTAAAAAGGAAAGGGAAGAACGTGCAAAAGAATTATTAAATCTAGTGGGTCTATCACACAGAATTACTCACTTTCCTAGATCATTATCTGGGGGCGAAAAACAGAGAGTTGCGATAGCAAGATCATTGATAAACAATCCCAAATTAATTCTGGCTGACGAGCCTACTGGTAATGTCGATGAAGCTAATGAAATTAAAATTATAGAACTTTTTAAAAAGTTATCTTCATCTGGAGTTGGAATTGTTATAGTTACTCACAACCCAATTTTCACGAAATATAGCGATCATTTCTACACAATGCGATCTGGAATACTTCAGGAGGATACAGTTTAAAATGAGATTAAATGATTATTTAAAACTTAGTTGGAACAACTTTTTGAGAAATGGGTTTAAAAGCATTGCGCCTATTACAATCATTACTCTTAGCATCATTATATTAAATATCATATTATCATTATTTTCAAGCATTACTGCTAGTGTAAATACTACTGTTATTGAAAATCAAAGCCTCAAACTTATAGAAATATCATCAAACTCAGAAAATGAGTTAACTTCTGGTTCTTTTAAGAAATTAAATGAAATAGATAATGTTGTAACAGCATTCCCTAAGATAGAAGCTTTTGTAGGAGTAGAATATAAAAACAGTAAGACCACGACAAATCTCGTTGGGGTTAATGATAAAGGATTAGAGTACTTTACATCCAATAAAGATAAAATGATAAACAATAATCAAATCGTAATTAATTCCTCTTTAGCAGACGAGTTAGCCTCAAATGACCAAATAAAAATTAGTTACACGGTTAAGGTTAAAGAAGGGGAAGGTATTCGGAAAACAAAAAACACTACGATTCAATCAAAGTTTGATCAGTTCTATTTAGATAACTATCCAGATGATGTATCATTAGGTAGTATTGATTTTGTAGAAAAATTTAATGCTGATTTTCTTGGTCTTCCCTTAAAAGATTACAGAAAAAATTTAACCTATGAGTTTGGAACTGTTATTGTAAATGATGTGGAAAATTTAACTCAAGTTGCTAATGATATTGAGAAATTAGGTTATGACACAGGCTATTCATTAAAAGCCTCTCAGTCTATTCCACTAGTAGCTAAAATAATTATTGCTATTGGAGGTATTATCTTAGTTGTACTATTGGTCTTCTCAGGGGTCAGTATTGCATCAGTTATTGGCCAATCTTTAAGAAATCGTTATAAAGAAATTGGAGTTATGAGAACTTTTGGTTATGAAAAGTCTCACCTTATCAAGCTATTCTCTATAGAGGTTTTATTTATATCTTTAATATCTTTTGTTATTTCTATTATTTCAAGTTTTATTATCATTGAGTTATTAAACTCTTACTTAGAAAAATCTATTGGAGTTAACTTTGATTTTTCAGTTAATATGACATGGATACAGATTTTCATTAGTTTTATTTTAATTGTATTAGTTAGTTTTATTTCAAGTTTTAGACCTATTCTTAAAGCATCTTCAATTCATATTACAGAAATTATTAGAGGTAATGATTCATGAAAAGAATTTTAAAGATTATTGCTATCTTGATCGCAATAATTTCAATTATCTATGTAGTTATGTTATTTATTCCTCAAAACACCCAGCTTCAAAACAATAGTGGAGAATCAATTAGTTATTTATCAGAAGACAAAGGTGTTCCTATGATTAATGTATTTAATTTTAATAAAGAGGAAATTATAAAAAAATTTAAAATTCAAAAAGAGAAAGATTTATATTCTTCAACAACTTATAATGAAAAGCAAAAAAAATCAGTTGTAGTAACTCAACAATTAGAGCCGTATGGATACCAGATCTTTGTTCAAGATCAGGATGAAATAAAAAAGATTGGATTAATAAAAGAACCAATACATGAAGCCATGATTATAAATAATTATCTTTATGTACTGGCATATCCTCCAAATCAGGCCAATAAAGTAACACTAAATAAATATAATATTGATAATATAGAAAAACCTATTGAATCTTGGAGTCTGAAAGGTTTACCGGAGAGAATGCTTTTTGATGAAACTTCTAACAATATATATATATTAACAATAAATAACAACACCATTTTATACTCCCTAAATACAAAAACTCAAAAGCTTCAAATGACTCAAGTTTTTGATAAAGCTTATGATTTAAATGCCTTCTTAAAAAATGGTGAATTGTGGTTGCTTCTACAGGAAGAATTAATGGACATAAATATAAAATCTCAAAAAGAAAAAAAACCGGTTAAACTTATAATGACATATAACTTTATAAAAAATAAACTTGAAAAAAAAATAGATACTACTTATCCACCTAAATTCATGCAATTTGATAATAATAAACTCTATATCATTTCGGGAACTTCTAACACTTCTTACCTAGAAATTTATAATACCAATAGCTTTAGTAAACCAAATGCTGAAGTGTTAAAATTAGATGTTGGTAATATCAATGGTTTTATGAACAAAAAATATATTTTCTCTGATAAAGGAGTCTTTAAAATACAAAATGGCACTATCAAGAGGGTTATTAAGGAGAACACCTCATCTGATATAGATTTATTAATTAATTGATTATAATTGAAGGAGCATTATATAATGAAAAAATATTTGATATTGATGTTAATGTTTATTGTTATTTTAAGCACCGGGTGCAGTAATAAAGACGCTAACGATAACCAAGAAAAAAAAGATAATTTACAGCAGCTACTAGAACATAAAGAAACACAGCTTGGAAACAACTCATCTGTTGGCTCTATAATCTCTATACTTCCAGGTGGAGACATGTATAAAGAATTTGAAATAGTAGATGGAAACAAGCTAAAAGTTGTATATGGCTTAAAAGAAAACTCATCAATAAGCGAGGAACAATTCACTGACTATTGGCTCAATAATGATACTATCAAAAAGAACTTTCTATACAATGCTTTAGCTGCCTTTATCTTAATTGAGAACTTAGATGAGGTACAATTTGAATTAGAAGGACCCAGAGAAAATAAAGTGGCTTTTAAGAGAAAGCAACTTGAAAAAAAATTACCACACTCATATATAGAATATAAAGAGAGTGAAACACTTTGGAAAAAAGATTTAGTGGATAATTTAGTTAACTCAAACAAAGCACGAAAAGACCTGTATCAAGATTTAAACTCAACAAAGGATAAATAAATTAAAATACTTTTTAAGTACCTGTGATTCCTGAAACAAAAAAGCACTTTAAGCGAAGAACTCTTTCTCTTAAAGTGTTTTTAATTTTAATAGTTCATAATAAGATTATTAAAAATATAAAATCAAATACAATTAACTAATTATCCTTGATTCGCATCAATTCGTTAAGAATCTTATATTTTAAAACATCAAAAAGATGTTGAATTAATTGAATATCACCGTATTAAATGGAAGTTGCGCCCATGTAGATGGAATGTCTATCTAAACATCACTGCATCAGGATTCGTTTGATAAATGGATGTCAATGTATGTTCGATGTTTAAATCAACACGTCCAAAGCCCGTTGCTTTCAAACGAACACCTTTTTCAACGAGCTTGAGCAAATGCAGCAATTCTTCTTCCGATAAGCCTTAATGATTAAATTGAAAAGGCCGGCAGCTGTTCAAGCGTAGATGAGATGTCAGGGAGATGCTTAAGTCTATGTAGAGTTCACTATGCCAGCCAGCTCATTCACCCTTCTCGCAAAATAATCGAGCTTTGAAATGTCCTCCCTCCGAACCGCCCCGCTTCACATTAAATCGTAAAACCTTTACCTCTTGTTGATCCAAATGAACAATCTCATCATCAGTTGCTGTAAAAGGTAATGGGTTACACCGCAAAAAGCCGTTCCCATTTCATCTAGTGCTTTTCAACAAATAGCCTTGATCAAAGCCCTGAAATAAACCTGACACAATTACTCCACCTACAATCCCCAAACAGCTGTCTATCTCCTATAATCATTCACCACATAACTTGGCGGTGTATACCTTTGGTTTTCTTGAATAGGAAAATCACAATCAATGAAATGAAAATGTACATAAAATCAAAAATCCTCATGCCCGCCCCCCTCTTCCGCTTATTTGAACTGACTATATCGATTAAAAAAGCCAGAGAATATTCGGGATGATGAATCACTTTATATCATTAAAACTTACCAATTCTTCTTTACGAACCATTCCTCTTGTAAGATGGCATAGTAAAACTCATCCCACCACTCATTTCCTTGTGGTATACATTTTTTAAAATACCCCTCTCTCCTCATCCCCATTTTCTCCATCACTCTCCACGAGGGCACATTTTCAGGCTGACAAGTGGCGATGATCCGATGTAAGTTTAGTGTGTGAAAACCATGATGCAGGACAGCATAAGCCGCTTCTGATGCATATCCCTTGTTTTGATAGGCAGGATTGAAAACCCAGCCAATCTCATAAGTGTGCTCACCAAAGTAAGGATGAAACACGATATGCCCGATACATATCTGATCTTCTTTTAATAGAACAGCAAAATTCTTGGCTGTTTTAAGACGATTATTTTTAACAAATTCCTGCGCATTTTCTTTAGAAAAAACACCTTCCGGAATATACTTCATCACTTCCGGATCAGAAGTATATGCATAGACATCCTGCCAATCATCCTCAGCAAATGAGCGAATGATACACCTTTCTGTTGTTAGATTCATATGACACCCCCTCCATAGACTTCGTGTTTTAAACAGAAACCTTGTTATAATCCTATTTTATATGTTTCCATACAGAAAAAAACACAAATAAAAAAGCACCAGCAGGATGCTGATGCTTTTTTTATAAGGTTTGTCTGTAACAAACCTTTGTAAAACGTCCATACAATATAAAATTGATTAACGTTTTGAGAACTGAGGTGCGCGACGAGCGCCTTTAAGACCGTATTTCTTACGCTCTTTCATACGAGAGTCACGAGTAAGAAGTCCAGCACGTTTAAGTGGTGTACGGTACTCAGGATCTACTTCTAGAAGAGCACGAGAGATACCGTGACGAATTGCTCCAGCTTGACCAGAGAATCCACCACCGTGAACATTTACAAGAACATCGTAGCTGTTAGCTGTTTCTGTGATGTTCAAAGGCTGTTTCACGTCTTCGATTAAAGCAGCGAATGGAATGTATTCAGTAATTTCACGATTATTAACGACGATACGGCCTTCACCTGGAACTAAGCGAACGCGCGCTACAGAACTTTTACGACGACCTGTACCGTAATATTGAACCTGTGCCAAATTGTTAACCTCCCTTATAATTAACCGCGAAGTTCGTAAACTTCAGGTTGTTGTGCTTGATGTGGATGCTCAGAACCACGGTACACATTTAATTTTTTGAACATTTGACGACCTAGTGGACCCTTTGGAAGCATACCTTTGATAGCAAGCTCCAACATTTTTTCAGGGTAGTTTGTACGCATCTCAAGAGCAGTTCTTTGTTTCAAACCACCTGGGTGCATCGTGTGACGGTAGTAAATTTTGTCCGTCAATTTCTTACCAGTTAATTCGATTTTCTCAGCATTGATGATGATCACATGATCACCTGTATCAACGTGTGGTGTATAAGTTGGTTTGTGCTTACCGCGCAAAAGTGATGCTACTTCAGTAGAAAGACGACCTAGAGTCTTGCCTGCCGCATCAACAACTAGCCATTTGCGCTCAATTGTGCTTGCGTTCGCCATTGGTGTTGTACGCATGAGTTTCCCTCCTAAATAAATCAATGAATTTTCCTTGAATCAAATGCTACGTTCTATTTCAAAACACAGATAAGTCTTCCGGGGCTTATTTGTGGGGTTGAAATACATACCATATGATATCTTATAACTTTCTGCTTCCTGTGTCAAGAACATGTTACACCTGGTTTAGTTGTCATAGAAAACTTCCCATAAATACAGTCCGTGACTAGGCGCAGTCTTACCTGCCGCTTCGCGATTTCGGGCGGCAAGCATGGTTTTTATGTCATCAGGGTGAAATTTACCAGAACCGATTTCAAGCAACGTTCCAGCGATAATCCGCACCATGTTGTATAAAAAACCATTCCCTCTCACACGCATTTCAAGCCCGTCTGAGACGCTTTTCCACTCGAGGGCATAAATAACCCTCACCTTGTCCTGAACCTCTGTATTGGCCGCACAAAAGCTTGTAAAGTCATGTGTCCCAATCAGGTGCTCTGCGGCTTCTCTCATTTTATCGATGTCCAGCCGGTAAGGATAGTGGCAGGCATACTGTCTCGTGAACACATTTTGGTGTGTTTCTGTTGAGACCTTATAACGGTACTCCTTCGAAACAACACCAAATCTGGCATGAAACGAATCATCGACCTCCTCAGCCTTTAGAACACGGATATCACCCGGCAGCAGGCTGTTGAGGGCAAAAGGCCATCTCTCCATCGGGATCGAGAGCGGGGTCTCAAAATGGATGACCTGCCCCTTTGCATGGACACCGCTGTCTGTCCGGCCGGAAGCCACAATCGGAATCAGTTCATCCTGTTTGTGCATTCTTGCAAGGGCAGACTCAATCTCCGTCTGAACGGTTCGCTGCCCTGGCTGCACCTGATAGCCTTTAAAATGTGTCCCATCGTAGGAAACGGTACATTTGACCTTCATCTAGGAATCACCTAATTTCTAAGCAGCACAAGGAGTGCTGTTAACAGGATGAATAGAAGCAGCGTGAACGTGTCCTTCATGCCCCAGACAAGCTGACGGTATTTCGTCCGTCCTTCTCCCCCGCGGTAGCCTCTCGCTTCCATCGCGGTCGCCAGTTCCTCTGCACGCTTAAACGCACTGACAAAAAGCGGAACAAGCAAAGGAACGATAGCTTTCAGGCGATCCTTTAAAGGTCCGCTTGTAAAATCAACGCCTCGTGCCATTTGTGCCTTCATGATTTTGTCTGTCTCTTCTAATAACGTCGGAATAAACCGAAGAGAGATGGACATCATGAGAGCAAGCTCATGAACAGGCAGTTTGATTTTACGGAATGGGTGCAGCAGTTTTTCCATCCCGTCTGTCACTTCTATAGGCGTTGTCGTTAACGTAAGAAGTGTCGTCATCATGATGAGATAGACAAAACGGAGTGAAATGAAGATCCCCTGCTTTAGACCTTCTTCATAAATATTCAGAAAACCAAAGTGGAATAGCAAGGCGCCATCCTTCGTCATGAAAATATGAAGAATAAAGGTAAACAGGACAATCCATAGGATCGGCTTCATTCCCTTGAGAATAAAGTATAGCGGCACCTGAGAAACCATCACCACAAGGATGGTAAAGACACCTAAAAGCCCGTAAGTGATGTAATTATTAGCAAAAAAGACAATAAAGACGAAAAAGAAAATTGATAACAGCTTTGTCCTTGGGTCAAGACGATGGACAAAGGATGAGCCTGGCACATATTTGCCGATAATCATACTATCCATCATGATGTCGTGTCCTCCTGATAAAGAGCTGTTAAGGCTTCTGCCATCTCATCCATGGTCAGAAGCGGCCTTGGAAACGTAATACCAAGCTTTTCTTCTACAGTCTGCTGGAATTTAATCGTTTCTGGGAGGTCGAGACCAAACGAAGACATGTCTTTACGATTGGCAAACAACTCTCTCGGCGTGCCTGTTGCCTTCACTGTCCCTTTATGCATCACAATCATTTGATCCGCATAATGAGCGGCATCCTCCATACTGTGTGTGACGAGGATCGTGGTGAGGTTTGCCTTTTGATGAAGGTCATAGAACATGTCCATGATTTCCTTCCGTCCGCGTGGATCCAATCCAGCAGTCGGCTCATCAAGCACAAGCACTTCTGGCTCCATCGCTAAAACGCCTGCAATCGCCACACGTCTCATTTGACCGCCGCTTAGTTCAAAGGGAGATCGAGATAATAGGGATTCAGGAAGACCCACCAGTTTCAGCATCTCCTTCGCCTTCGCTTCTGCCTTCTCTTGAGGGACACCGAAGTTCATTGGACCAAAGCAGATATCCTTGAGGATGGTTTCCTCAAAGAGCTGATGTTCAGGAAACTGAAACACGATGCCTACCTTTTTCCGGAGGGGTTTCATATCCTTCTGCTTTTTATTGGCTTGTAAAATGGTCTCTCCAAGCGCAATGCTCCCCTTCGTTGGTTTGAGCAATCCATTTAAATGCTGCAGCAATGTAGACTTGCCAGAGCCCGTATGACCAATGACAGCGACATAGCTGCCCTCTTTGATGGAAGCATTGACATCATACAAAGCGAGACGCTCAAACGGCGTTTTCATTTGATAACGATGCTCTAATTCTTTGATCGTAATGTCCATAGCTCTTTCACCAATCCTTCTTGTGTCAAATGGGCATTTGCAAGCGGCACACCTTGCTGCTTCAATTGCTTGCTCAATCGATAGGAGAATGGCAGATCAAGTCCAATCTGAACCAGCTGTTCATCTAGTTCAAATACTTCCTCTGGCGTTCCCTCGGCAAATTTCTTCCCGTCATTCATCACAATGACGCGGTCTGCCTTGGCAGCCTCGTCTAAATCATGTGTGATGGAAATGACTGTGACTGTACCTTGTTCCTTCAGAAGTCTAACAGTCTCTAACACTTCTTCACGGCCAATCGGATCAAGCATTGATGTTGCTTCATCCAAGATCATGATGTCAGGGCTTGCGGCAAGCACACCTGCAATAGCGACTCTCTGCTTCTGCCCGCCTGATAGATGGTGCGGCTCTTGATCAAGAAACTCCTGCATATTGACCTGTTTGACAGCCCAATCTACACGTTCTATCATCAATTCCCGCTCAACCCCGTTATTTTCTAAACCAAAAGCCACATCATCACGAACTGTTGAGCCCACAAATTGGTTATCTGGGTTTTGAAAGACCATTCCGACCTTTTTGCGAATATCCCAAACACTTTCTTCTTTGAGCTCAATCTCTCCAACCTTGACCGTACCAGCATCCGGTAAAATGAGCCCATTCAGCACACGGGCAAGTGTGGATTTACCTGAACCGTTATGACCAACAATGGCGAGCCATTCATTTTGATTCACATGCAGTGACACTTGATCTAAAGCGGGCTTGTCCGCATCCTTGTGATAACGAAATACAATGTCCTTTACGTCAATTAATGTCTTCCCCATCTCTACCGGACCTCCTCTCAGCTCAACCTCTTCTTTGCTTATTCCTAAAAAAGCCGTAGTACCTAAAAAAGGGCATAGATCCAGTTATGAACTGTCCCGCCCTTTCTTAGATACACGATATGTGATTAAACTAATTCAATGACAGCCATTGGTGCGCCATCGCCGCGACGAGGTCCAAGCTTCATGATACGAGTGTATCCACCTTGGCGATCTTCGTAGCGAGTTGCAACGTCAGCGAATAATTTTTGAAGTGCATCTTGGTTTGTTTCAGCGTTAGCTACTTCATTACGAATGTAAGCTGCAGCTTGACGGCGAGCATGAAGATCTCCGCGTTTGCCAAGAGTGATCATTTTTTCAACTACAGAGCGAAGTTCTTTCGCACGTGTTTCAGTTGTTTCGATGCGTTCGTTGATGATCAAATCAGTCGTTAGGTCACGAAGCATTGCTTTACGTTGTGCACTAGTGCGTCCTAGCTTTCTGTATGCCATGTGATGTCCCCTCCTTAATTAGAGATGCTGTATGAATAAAAAACACACGAAAATCCTAGTTCACAATGAAACTAGTCAATCGTCTTTACGAAGACCCAGTCCAAGTTCTTCTAGTTTCGCTTTCACTTCTTCAAGAGATTTACGTCCAAGGTTACGAACTTTCATCATATCCTCTTCTGTCTTGTTAGCAAGCTCTTGAACAGTGTTAATACCCGCACGCTTCAAACAGTTGTAAGAACGAACAGAAAGATCAAGCTCTTCAATTGTCATTTCAAGCACTTTTTCTTTTTGGTCTTCTTCTTTCTCAACCATGATTTCAGCATGCTGAGCTTCGTCAGTTAACCCAACGAAAATATTCAGGTGTTCAGTTAAAATCTTAGAACCTAGAGCGATCGCTTCTTTCGGTCCTGTGCTTCCATCAGTCCATACATCTAGTGTTAATTTATCATAGTTTGTGATTTGCCCAACACGGGTGTTCTCCACTTGATAAGTCACACGAGATACAGGTGTATAGATTGAGTCGATCGGAATCACACCGATTGGCTGATCGTCTCTTTTGTTTGCATCAGCAGGATTATACCCGCGACCTCTTTGTGCAGTTAAGCGAACACGGAAGCTCGCATTCTTGCCAAGAGTTGCGATGTGAAGATCTGGATTTAAGATTTCAATATCGCTGTCGTGTGTAATATCAGCAGCTGTTACAGTACCTTCATCTTGTACATCAATTTCAAGCGTCTTCTCTTCTTCAGAGTAGATTTTGAGTGCAAGCTTTTTAATGTTTAAGATAATCGTTGTAACATCTTCAACCACGCCTTCGATCGTTGAGAATTCGTGTAAGACACCATCTATCTGGATCGATGTTACAGCTGCACCAGGAAGTGAGGATAAAAGGATACGACGAAGGGAGTTCCCTAAAGTGGTACCATATCCACGCTCAAGTGGCTCTACGACAAACTTGCCATACTTGGCATCGTCGCTGATTTCAACCGTTTCGATTTTTGGTTTTTCAATTTCGATCATCTAATAAAACCCTCCTTCAAAACGTCGAAACCTCGAATAGAATCATATGAGATTCCATCCGAAATTCCTCATTGTTTAGTCCCGTATGTGCTCAGGCAACGAGTCGTGTATTCGTCTCATAAATAACTGTATCATAACCCATTATTGACAGGGACACAAAATCTATACAAACAAATTACACGCGGCGACGTTTTGGTGGACGGCATCCGTTATGAGGAACTGGAGTTACGTCTCTAATTGCAGTAACTTCAAGACCTGCAGCTTGAAGTGCACGAATTGCAGCTTCACGACCAGAACCAGGACCTTTAACAGTTACTTCAAGTGTTTTAAGACCGTGTTCGATAGAACCTTTAGCAGCAGTTTCAGCAGCCATTTGTGCAGCGAAAGGAGTAGATTTACGAGAACCTCTGAATCCTAATGCACCAGCACTTGACCAAGAAATTGCGTTTCCATGAACATCAGTAATCGTTACAATCGTGTTGTTGAAAGTGGAACGGATATGAGCGATTCCAGCTTCAATATTCTTTTTCACGCGACGTTTACGCGTATTTTGTTTACGAGCAGCAGCCATTCTTTAACTACCTCCTTTACTTATTTTTTCTTGTTAGCTACAGTACGACGCGGACCTTTACGAGTACGCGCGTTGTTTTTTGTGTTTTGTCCACGAACAGGAAGTCCTCTACGATGACGGATTCCGCGGTAGCTTCCGATTTCAATTAGACGCTTAATGTTAAGTGAAACTTCACGACGAAGGTCACCTTCTACTTTAAGTTTGTCAATGATATCACGGATTTTACCAAGTTCGTCTTCAGTTAGATCGCGAACGCGAGTGTCTTCAGAAACACCTGCTTCTTTAAGGACTTGTTGCGCAGTCGTACGACCAATTCCAAAAACATATGTTAAAGAAATGACAACACGCTTATCACGTGGAATATCTACACCAGCAATACGAGCCATGATTTGGGCACCTCCTTGTTATTAGCCTTGTTTTTGTTTATGTTTTGGGTTTTCACAGATCACCATTACTTTTCCTTTTCTGCGAATCACTTTACATTTTTCACAGATAGGTTTAACAGATGGTCTCACTTTCATGTGTTTCCAACCTCCTTCTTCCGGAGTTGCTTTATTTGTAACGGTACGTAATTCTACCACGAGTTAAGTCATATGGAGATAATTCTACCGTAACTTTGTCTCCAGGTAAAATGCGAATGAAGTGCATACGGATTTTTCCTGATACATGAGCCAAAACTGTATGACCATTCTCTAGTTCAACTTTGAACATTGCGTTTGGCAAAGTTTCTGCTACAGTACCTTCCACTTCAATTACATCGTCTTTCGCCATTCAAGTGTTCTCCCTTCTTCAAATCAGTAACTTGCTCTCTGACAAATGTCCAAATGAGAATCTCTCAATTGTTCATCTATCACCCGACCTGTTTTGAATATACTGTTCTGAACTTCCGGAGATACGCAATCATAAAAGGTTATATGATTGATATTTTTTCTTAGGAGAATGAAATTTACGCTTTTCTCCGTCTGCGATTAGTACATGGCAGTCAACGAATATGCCGATGACACCTGTATACTGATCTTGTTCTTTCTTTGGACTATACAGACAACCTGCCCGATTTGGGCCTGAAAGGCTTCAGTGAAGACCTAAATCTTAGTCAGTATATCAAAACCTGTATCTGTAATCGCAATCGTATGCTCAAAGTGAGCACACTTTTTCCCATCAACCGTTACAACCGTCCAGTTATCAGCCAATGTTTTCACATATCGGCTGCCTGCGTTCACCATCGGTTCGATGGCCAACACCATTCCAGGTTTTAGCCGCGGGCCTTTGTTGGGCGGACCATAATGAGGAATTTGAGGGTCCTCATGAAGATCCTGTCCGACCCCATGTCCAACATATTCTCTAACAACTGAAAAATTCTCATTTTCAACATACGTTTGTATGGCATGGGAAATGTTCGACAGACGTTCGCCTGGCTTTGCTTCCTGTAAGCCTTTATATAGAGATTCCTCTGTGACTTCCAGTAGTTTGCGGTCTTCATCACTGATTACCCCAACTGGATAAGTCCAAGCAGAGTCACCATGATAGCCATTTAACTTTGCGCCAATATCGATACTAATGATGTCACCATCACGTAAAACCCGTTTACCAGGAATACCGTGAACGAGTTCTTCATTCACCGAAACGCAAATGCTCCCGCGAAAACCATTATACCCTTTAAAAGATGGGATTGCACCCTGCTTTGTAATAAAACGTTCGGCAATTTGATCCAATTCTTTTGTCGAAATACCTGGTTTTATGTGTTTCTTCAGCTCTTCATGAGTCAGTGCGACAATACGTCCAGCTTCTCTCATAATCTCAAGCTCGCGAGGAGTTTTACAGATAATCATTTATTTAATCCCCCAAGCAGGTCCTTGATATCTGCATATACATCGTTAATGTGCTTCGCACCATCAATGTTTGCAAGATATCCTTTTTCTGAATAGAAGTTCAGTAAAGGTTCAGTCTGCTTTACGTTTACTTCAAGTCTAGTCGAAACGGTTTCTGCATTATCATCTGCACGTTGATAAAGCTCGCCTCCGCACTTGTCGCAAACATTTTCTTTCGCAGGTGGATTGAATACTAAATGATATGTTGCTCCGCAATTTTTGCAAATTCTTCGGCCAGTCAGACGCTCCATCAAAGCATCTTTATCGACTTTAATATTAATGACATAATCAATCGTTCTGCCAAGGTCCTTTAGAATTTCTTCTAAAGCTTCAGCCTGAGCGACTGTTCGCGGAAATCCGTCCAGAAGAAAACCTTGTTCACAATCATTTTTGCCAAGTCTTTCTCTAACAATACCGATTGTGACCTCATCAGGAACAAGCTCTCCTTTATCGATAAAGGATTTTGCTTCGAGCCCAAGTTGTGTCTCCTCTTTCATAGCAGCGCGGAACATATCTCCTGTTGAGATATGAGGGATCCCATAATCATCAACAATTCGTTCTGCCTGAGTGCCTTTACCAGCACCCGGAAGCCCCATTAAGACTAAGTTCATTTCGGATTTCCCCTTCCTTACTTAGAGAGGTTGGGCAGCTGCCCAGCCCTCTGTTTTATTTCATAAATCCACGGTAATTTCGTTTCACTAATTGGCTTTCAAGCTGCTTCATTGTTTCAAGTGCAACACCTACAACAATGAGAAGACTTGTGCCGCCAATTTGTGCAGCGGAAGGTAATCCAGCGAATTGAATGAAAAAGATAGGAAGTATTGAAATCACGGCTAAGAAAATGGCGCCCACAAACGTGAGTCGGTACAAAATGCTCGTAATTCTATCTTGAGTCATTTTCCCTGGACGAACTCCCGGGATATAGCCACCCTGCTTTTGCAGATTTTCAGCCATTTGTTCAGGATTGACTTGGACAAAGGCATAAAAATATGTGAAAGCAACAATCAGTGCTACATAAATCGTCATACCGATTGGCTTAGTATAGTCAAAGTTGTTGGTTATCCAAGTTGTCACATTATTGGTTCCGAAGAACGATGCGATCGTCTGCGGAGTAATAATGAAAGAAACGGCAAAGATGACTGGAATCACCCCTGCTGGATTCACTTTCAATGGAAGGTGCGTTGCTTGACTAGCAGACATTTGTGCACGGCCAGTTCCTTTTGAATATTGAATTGCAATCTTTCTCACTGCCATTTGAATGTAAATAACACCGATAACAATGACAAGAATGGCAATGACAATAAGGGCAATTTTAAGGATTTGCATGAACAGCTGTCCATCTCCACCTACAAATTGTTGAGCGTACACTTGTTTTAATGTTTGAGGGATACCAGCGATGATACCGGCAAAGATAATAATCGAAATACCATTACCAACACCGTGAGCAGTAATCTGCTCACCCAGCCACATTAAAAATGCTGTTCCCGCAGTGAGTACGACCGCAATTAAGAGATACGTTGAAACACCAGGGTTTTCAATCAGCATGCCTCCTGCCATATTGTTGAATCCATATGACATTCCCAGCGCCTGGATAAATCCTAGAACAATTGTAAAATACCTTGTGAATTGTGCTAATTTTCGGCGGCCAACCTCTCCTTGCTTTGACCACTCAGTAAACTTCGGAACAACATCCATCTGCAAGAGCTGAATGATGATCGAAGCAGTGATATACGGCATAATCCCCATTGCAAGAATGGAGAATTGGAAAAGTGCCCCGCCCCCAAACGTGTTGAGGATTCCGAAAACACTCATTTGATCCTGTGCCTGGAGAACTTCGGCGTTCACATTAGGCACAGGGATGAAAGCACCTATACGAAAGACGACTAACATTAAAAGTGTGAATATAATCTTATTCCGTATATCTTTCACGCGCATAAAATTGGAGATTGTCTTAAACAAGTTAGATCACCTCGGCTGTACCGCCAGCAGCTTCAATCGCTTCTTTCGCAGAAGCAGAGAATTTATTGGCTTTTACAGTTAATTTTTTTTCTAATTTACCGTTGCCAAGAATTTTTACTCCTGCTTTTAACTTGCTTATTGCACCAGTCTCTAGAAGAAGTTCAGGAGTTACTTCCGTTCCTTCGTCAAAACTGTTTAATCTGTCTAAGTTGATTACCGCGTAATCTTTACGGTTGATGTTTGTAAAACCACGTTTTGGAAGGCGTTGGAATAAAGGCATCTGACCACCTTCGAAACCAGGGCGTACACCGCCGCCAGAACGAGCGTTTTGACCTTTATGACCTTTACCAGAAGTTTTACCGTTACCTGATCCAATACCACGACCAACACGGTTGCGTACTTTACGTGAACCTTCTGAAGGCTTCAATTCATGAAGTTTCATTTGGGCACCTCCTTATCGATTAAAAATGTTTTATTGTTCTTTAACAGAAACTAAATGAGACACCTTGTTAATCATGCCGCGGATCGCTGCATTGTCTTCATGTACGACTGTTTGGTTTGTTTTCTTAAGACCAAGAGTACGAACAGTGACACGCTGATCTTCAGGGCGACCGATTACACTGCGTTTGAGGGTAATTTCTAATTTATTTGCCATTATTGTTCCCTCCTTATCCTAACAGGTCTTCTACAGATTTTCCACGAAGCTTCGCTACATCTTCAGCACGTTTAAGCTCACTTAAACCTTGAAGTGTTGCGCGGATCATGTTGATCGGTGTATTAGAACCTAGAGATTTAGAAAGGATATCAGCTAGACCAGCAAGCTCAAGTACCGCACGCACTGGGCCTCCAGCGATAACTCCTGTACCTTCTGAAGCAGGCTTCAATAGAACGTTTCCTGCACCGAATCGACCGATGATTTCATGTGGAATTGTAGTTCCAACCATTGGTACTTCAATTAAATTCTTTTTCGCATCTTCAACAGCTTTGCGGATCGCTTCTGGTACTTCTTGTGCTTTACCAGTACCGAAACCTACATGACCGTTTTTGTCACCGACAACAACTAAAGCTGCAAAACGGAAACGACGTCCACCTTTAACAACTTTCGCTACGCGGTTAACCGTAACTAAGCGTTCTTCTAACTCTAATTTGCTTGGGTCAATACGACTCATTCGGATGTGTCCCTCCTTCTTTTATTAAAATTTAAGTCCAGCCTCACGAGCAGCTTCAGCTAGAGCTTTTACACGTCCATGATATAGGTATCCTCCGCGGTCAAATACCACGTTAGAGATTCCTTTTTCAACAGCACGTTTTGCAACAAGTTCGCCAACTTTCGTAGCAGCTGCAGTGTCAGAACTATTCTCGATCTTTAACTCTTTATCAAGAGTAGAAGCACTTACAAGTGTTACACCGTTAACATCATCAATTACTTGAGCGTAGATATTCTTGTTAGAACGGAAAACGTTAAGGCGAGGTCTTTCAGCAGTACCTGAAAGTTTCGCACGAACACGAGCATGTCTTTTAAGACGAGTAGCGTTTTTGCTAGTTTTCGTAATCATCCGAGTCACTCCTTTCTTCACTTTAAGCGATCTTACTTACCAGTTTTTCCTTCTTTACGGCGAACGAATTCACCTTCGTAACGAATTCCTTTACCTTTGTAAGGCTCTGGAGCACGGACAGCGCGGATGTTAGAAGCTAGAGCTCCTACACGCTCTTTATCGATACCTTTAACGATTACTTTCGTTTGAGATGGAACTTCTACTTCAACTCCAGCCTCAGGAACGATTTCAACTGGATGAGAGTATCCAACGTTAAGAACAAGTTTGTTTCCAGATTTAGCTGCACGGTAACCGACACCGATAAGTTCTAAACCTCTTTCGAAACCTTTAGATACACCTTCAACCATGTTTGCAATCAAGCTACGTGTTGTACCATGTAATGCACGGTGTTCTTTATTTTCAGACGGACGGCTTACAGTTAAGACGTTGTCCTCAATTTTAATTTCCATATCAGGGTGAAATGCACGAGTTAGTTCACCTTTTGGTCCCTTTACTGTCACTGTGTTATCGTTGTTTGTCACAGTTACTCCTGAAGGGATCTCGATTAGTTTTTTACCTATACGAGACATACCAAGCACCTCCATTCATCTTAAACTTTTTTTACCATACGTAAGCAAGTACTTCTCCACCAGCTTGTTTAGCACGGGCTTCTTTGTCCGATAAAACACCTTGTGATGTAGAAATAATTGCGATTCCAAGTCCGTTAAGTACACGTGGTACTTCATTTGATTTCGCATATACGCGTAAACCAGGTTTACTGATTCTTTTAAGACCAGTGATAACACGTTCGTTGTTTTGGCCGTATTTAAGGAACAAACGGATAATTCCTTGTTTGCTGTCTTCGACGTACTCAACGTCACGGATAAAACCTTCACGCTTTAAGATTTCAGCAATTTCTCTTTTGATTTTTGAAGCCGGTACTTCTAGCTTCTCATGACGTACCATGTTCGCATTGCGAATACGAGTCAGCAAATCTGCAATCGGATCTGTCATAACCATTATTTAATAACCTCCTTCCCATTTATGGGGATTACCAGCTGGCTTTTTTAACGCCAGGAATTTGTCCTTTATATGCAAGTTCGCGGAAACAAATACGGCAAAGTTTAAACTTACGAATAACTGAATGTGGACGTCCACAACGTTCGCAGCGCGTATACTCTTGAACTTTAAACTTTTGTTTGCGTTGTTGTTTCGCAATCATAGACTTTTTAGCCACGATTTCGCCTCCCTTTCATTGATTATTTCTGGAACGGCATACCTACTTGAGTTAATAACTCACGTGCTTCTTCGTCCGTATTGGCAGTAGTAACGATAACGATATCCATACCGCGGACCTTTGTTACTTTATCGTAATCAATTTCTGGGAAGATTAACTGTTCTTTAATACCAAGCGTGTAGTTTCCACGACCGTCGAAAGATTTCTTAGAAATCCCGCGGAAGTCACGTACACGTGGTAAAGACACAGAAATAAGTTTATCAAGGAAATCATACATGCGCTCTCCGCGAAGTGTTACTTTCGCACCGATTGGCATTCCTTCACGTAGACGGAATCCAGCAATAGACTTCTTCGCACGAGTAACGACAGGTTTTTGACCAGCGATAAACGTTAATTCTTCAACAGCAGTATCGATTGCTTTAGCGTTTTGAACGGCGTCACCAACACCCATGTTGATCACGATTTTTTCGATTTTTGGCACTTGCATTACTGAAGTGTATTCAAACTTAGAAACTAATGCAGGTGTAATTTCTTTTACATACTTTTCTTTAAGGCGGTTCATGAGAAAGACCTCCCTTCCTTATTTACTATTTATCTAGAACTTGCCCAGATTTTTTCGCTACACGGACTTTCTTTCCGTCCTCAACTTTATACCCAACACGTGTCACTTCACCCGTTTTAGGATCAAGCGGCATTACGTTTGATACGTGGATCGGCGCTTCTTGTTCAGAAATTCCGCCTTGAGGGTTAGCTTGGGTTGGTTTAGAGTGTTTTTTCACAAGGTTAATACCTTCTACTAAAACACGTTCCTTTTTAGGGAAAGCAGCAAGGATGACACCTTGTTTACCTTTATCTTTACCAGAGATAACCACTACTTTATCGCCCTTTTTAACATGCATTTAATCGCACCTCCTTGAGTCGCGGATTGTATTCATTAAAGTACTTCTGGTGCTAGAGAAACAATTTTCATATAGTTGTTTTCACGAAGTTCACGTGCTACTGGTCCGAAGATACGAGTTCCACGTGGGCTCTTGTCGTCACGGATGATGACACATGCATTTTCGTCGAAACTGATGTAAGATCCATCGTTTCGGCGAGCTCCGCTCTTAGTACGAACGATAACTGCTTTCACAACTTCACCTTTTTTGACAACGCCTCCAGGTGTTGCTTGTTTAACCGTACAAACAATGACATCACCGATGTTAGCCGTTTTACGTCCAGAGCCACCAAGAACTTTAATCGTTAGTACTTCGCGTGCGCCAGAGTTGTCAGCTACTTTTAAACGAGTCTCCTGTTGAATCATTAATGTTACCTCCTTTCGGAAAAAGAAATCCGAACTTTATTAGATAATAACGGCTTCTTCGACAACTTCAACTAGACGAAAGCGTTTAGTCGCAGATAAAGGACGAGTTTCCATGACCTTTACGATGTCTCCGATTTTTGCTTGGTTGTTTTCATCATGTGCTTTGAACTTTTTAGAGTATCTTACACGTTTGCCATAAAGTGAATGCTTTTTGTATGTTTCAACTACAACAGTGATGGTTTTATCCATTTTGTCAGAAACAACACGACCTTGATACACTTTACGTTGGTTACGTTCGCTCATGTTTGCGGGGCCTCCCCTCTAATTATTATTTATTAGCAGCGATTTCTCTTTGACGAATCACAGTTTTCATGCGTGCGATTGATTTACGCACTTCACGAATGCGAGCAGTGTTTTCAAGCTGCCCAGTCGCTAATTGGAAACGAAGATTGAAAAGTTCTTCTTTAAGAGACTTTACTTTTTGTTCAATTTCAGCAGTGGTAAGGTCACGAATTTCATTAGCTTTCATTTGATTCACCACCAATTTCTTCACGTTTTACGAACTTCGTTTTAATTGGCAATTTGTGAGATGCAAGACGAAGAGCTTCACGAGCAACTTCTTCAGACACACCAGAAATTTCAAATAAAACTTTGCCCGGTTTTACTACAGCTACCCATCCTTCTGGAGCACCTTTACCGGAACCCATGCGGACCTCTAGAGGTTTAGCTGTGTATGGCTTAGAAGGGAAAATTTTAATCCAAACTTTACCGCCACGTTTCATGTAACGAGTCATAGCAATACGAGCAGCTTCGATTTGACGGTTTGTGATCCAAGAAGCTTCAAGAGCCTGGATACCGTACTCACCGAAATGTACTTCAGTACCGCCTTTTGCACGACCACGCATTTTTCCACGATGTTCTCTGCGATACTTCACGCGTTTTGGCAATAACATATTATTTTCCTCCTTCCGCAGTATTCTTCTTAGTTGGAAGGACTTCTCCACGATAGATCCATACTTTTACGCCAAGCTTACCATAAGTAGTGTCAGCTTCAGCAGTAGCATAGTCGATGTCAGCACGAAGTGTGTGCAATGGAACAGTACCTTCACTGTAATATTCAGAACGAGCAATATCTGCACCGCCAAGACGACCAGAAACCATTGTTTTGATTCCTTGTGCTCCAGCACGCATTGTGCGTTGGATTGTTTGTTTTTGTGCACGACGGAATGAAATACGGTTTTCAAGTTGACGAGCGATGTTTTCAGCAACTAGCTGAGCATCAAGATCTGCTCTCTTGATTTCAAGAATGTTGATGTGTACACGTTTGCCAGTTAGGCTGTTAAGAGCTTTACGAAGTGCTTCAACTTCAGATCCGCCTTTACCAATTACCATACCTGGTTTAGCCGTGTGGATTGTGATATTTACGCGGTTTGCAGCACGTTCGATTTCTACTTTAGAAACAGACGCGTCAGACAAACGCTTGCTGATGAATTCACGGATTTTCAAGTCTTCATGTAAGAAGTCAGCGTAATCTTTTCCTGCGAACCATTTAGATTCCCAATCACGAATGACGCCAATACGAAGACCTACTGGATTTACCTTTTGACCCACGGATTATCCCTCCTTCTTTTCTGATACAACGATTGTAATGTGGCTAGTACGTTTGTTAATTGCGCTCGCACGACCCATAGCACGTGGACGGAATCTCTTAAGTGTTGGACCTTCGTCAACGAATGCTTGAGTAATCACTAGGCTGTTAGCGTCCAACTCGTAGTTGTGCTCAGCGTTTGCGATAGCAGATTTTAATACTTTTTCAATAATTGGTGAAGCAGCCTTAGGTGTAAGGTTTAAGATAGAAACTGCTTCTCCTACTTGCTTACCTCGGATCAGGTCCATTACTAGACGTGCTTTACGAGGAGCAATACGGACTGTTCTTGCGACAGCTTTAGCTTGCATTTAAAAGCCTCCTCTCATTAGCGTCTTGTTTTTTTATCGTCACTAGCATGACCTTTGTAAGTACGGCTTGGTGCGAATTCGCCCAATTTGTGACCTACCATATCTTCAGAAATGAAAACAGGTACATGTTTGCGTCCGTCATAGACAGCGATTGTGTGACCGATGAATTGTGGGAAAATTGTAGAACGACGAGACCAAGTTTTTACGACTTGCTTTTTGTCAGTTTCATTCAATTTCTCGACTTTAGCCATCAAATGATCATCAACAAATGGTCCTTTTTTTAAGCTGCGAGCCATTGTGGAACCTCCCTTCGTGATTGAACTACGGTCCTAAATGAACCGTAGACAACCCCGTTACTTGTTTTTACGACGACGTACAATGAATTTATCAGACTTGTTGGTTTTCTTACGAGTCTTGAATCCAAGAGTCGGTTTACCCCATGGAGACATTGGTGATTTACGTCCGATTGGAGCGCGTCCTTCACCACCACCGTGTGGGTGATCGTTAGGGTTCATTACAGAACCACGAACTGTTGGGCGTACGCCTTTCCAGCGAGAACGTCCAGCTTTACCGATGTTGATTAATTCGTGTTGCTCGTTTCCAACTTGACCGATAGTCGCACGGCAAGCAGAAAGAATCATGCGAACTTCTCCTGAGTTCAAACGTACAAGAACGTATTTACCTTCTTTACCTAGAACTTGAGCAGAAGTACCAGCAGAACGAACTAATTGTCCACCTTTACCTGGTTTTAATTCAATGTTATGCACAACTGTACCAACTGGGATGTTGATAAGTGGAAGAGCATTACCTGGTTTGATGTCAGCTTCTGGTCCAGAAGTAACTTCAGTACCAACTTGGATTCCTTTCGGAGCAAGAATGTAACGTTTCTCACCATCTGCATAGTTTACAAGAGCGATGTTAGCTGAACGGTTTGGATCATACTCGATTGTAGCAACGCGTCCAGGTATACCGTCTTTATCACGCTTAAAGTCGATGATACGGTATTGACGTTTGTGACCGCCACCTTGATGACGAACAGTCAATCTACCTTGGTTGTTACGTCCGCCTTTTTTGTGTAGCGGTGCAAGCAACGATTTTTCTGGTTTGTCAGTCGTGATTTCAGCAAAATCTGAAGTAGTCATGCCACGACGACCATTACTGGTTGGTTTATACTTTTTAATCGCCATTTTGAATTTCCCTCCTTCTTTTTAAGATTTACGCTTCAAAAATTTCGATTTCTTTGCTGTCAGCAGTTAATTTCACGATCGCTTTTCTGCGACGGCTAGTCATACCAGTGTAGCGTCCAACGCGTTTTGATTTTCCTTTGTAGTTTTGAACGTTGACTTTCTCAACTTTCACTCCAAAGATTTCTTCAACAGCGTCTTTCACTTCTGTTTTGTTAGCTCTGACATCAACTTCGAACGTGTACTTCTTCTCTGTCATTAGATCAGCAGAACGTTCAGTAATGATAGGGCGCTTTAGAACATCACGAGGATCTTTCATTATGCAAGTCCCTCCTCTACTTTTTCAACCGCTGCTTTAGTGATCAGAAGTTTGTCGTGGTTGACAACGTCAAGAACGTTGATACCGTTAGCTTCAACAACTGTTACTCCAGGGATGTTACGAGCAGATAAAGCAACTGTTTCGTTTGCATCCGCAGTGACGATCAACGCTTTCTTCTCAACAGATAATCCTTTAAGGATGCCTGCGAATTCTTTCGTTTTCACTGCATCAAGAGTCAGATCTTCAAGAACGATGATGTTGTTGTCGATTACTTTAGAAGACAATACTGACTTGATAGCCAAGCGGCGAACTTTTTTAGGTAATTTATAAGAATAACTGCGTGGTGTTGGACCGAATACGATACCGCCTCCGCGCCATTGTGGTGAACGGATAGAACCTTGACGAGCACGACCTGTACCCTTCTGTCTCCAAGGCTTACGACCTCCGCCACGTACTTCAGAACGAGTTTTTACTTTATGAGTTCCTTGACGTAAGGAAGCTCTTTGCATAAGAATAGCATCGAATACTACGCTTTCGTTTGGCTCGATTCCAAACACAGAAGCGTTTAATTCGATTTCACCGTTAGTAGAACCGTTTTGGTTATATAATGCTACTTTTGGCATGACTTGTTTCCTCCTTTCCTAAGAGAGTTATTTAGATTTAACTGCACTCTTTACAGTTACTAGAGATTTTTTAGCTCCTGGTACGTTTCCTTTGATCAATAGAAGATTGCGTTCTGCATCAACTTTAACGATCTCAAGGTTTTGGACAGTGATTTGCTCTCCGCCCATACGACCTGGAAGAAGTTTACCTTTGAATACACGGTTTGGATCAACAGGTCCCATTGAACCAGGACGACGGTGGTAACGTGAACCGTGAGTCATTGGTCCGCGTGATTGTCCGTGGCGTTTGATAGCCCCTTGGAATCCTTTACCTTTTGATGTTCCTGTTACATCTACGATATCTCCATTTGCGAAAATATCAACTTTGACTTCCTGACCAACTTCATACGCATCTAACTCCGCACCGCGTAATTCTTTTACGAAGCGCTTAGGAGCAGTTTCCGCTTTAGCAACGTGGCCTTTCTCTGGTTTGTTAGAAAGCTTTTCACGTTTGTCATCAAAACCGATTTGGATTGCTTCATAGCCATCCGTGTCAACAGTCTTCTTTTGAAGAACAACGTTAGCAGCAGCCTCAACAACAGTTACAGGGATAAGATCACCGTTTTCTGCGAATACTTGCGTCATACCAATTTTTCTACCTAAGATTCCTTTGGTCATTAGTCACACCTCCTATAATATGTGTTTTCTATTTGAATTAAAGTTTGATTTCGATATCTACACCAGATGGTAAATCTAAACGCATAAGTGCATCAACTGTTTGCGGAGTTGGATTCACGATGTCGATTAGACGTTTGTGAGTACGCATCTCGAATTGCTCACGAGAATCTTTGTACTTATGCACCGCACGAAGGATTGTGTAAACTGATTTTTCAGTTGGAAGCGGGATTGGACCAGATACACTAGCACCAGAACGCTTAGCCGTTTCAACAATCTTCTCAGCAGATTGATCAAGAATTCTATGATCATATGCTTTTAAACGAATACGAATTTTTTGTTTTGCCATTATTTTCCCTCCTTTTCGCCTACTTACGTTAGACAGTTCTCCGTGAGAAAAACCTGATCACCTCGCCATGGCAAAGCGGCCGGGTGTGTCAGCAACCTCTCACTTCATCGCAGTCAAAGACCAACATGCACTATTGTACCAAATTGGCCTGCGTGTTGCAATAATAAATCGGATAAATTTATGATTTGCACACTTTTCATATTATACAGGGATTCAGCCTATAAATCAAGCTTTCCCTGAAGATGATGTATAGCAGTCTTTCTTATGATACGTATAAATTCATCTGGCTCTTCGATATGCGGAGAATGTGCAGAGTCTTTAAAGGTAAACCATTCTTTGATTGGCGCTTTTAATTGATCAACATATGGTTTTGATACAGCAGCTGGTGTAATCAAGTCGTGATCGCCAATGAGAAAGTAGCACGGTATTAATATAGTAGAAACTCGGTATTGAATACTCTCATTCATTAGCTGATCCCATAACTTGTCTTGACTAAACTTCTGCCCTTTTATGAACTTCCATTTATCTTTCAGCTGATATTGCTTACTAAAAAGAAACCCTTTTAGTATTTGAAAAACCGGCTTCCATCTATGTGTGAGACCTACGCTCGCAAACTCTTTATATAGAGAAAACAAGGCATGAGCTGACGTCCGTTTCCATGGAGGAGGCGTCAGTAATCGCAGACACCCAGTAAACAGCCGATTGCGATGGTATTTCTTCAAAAGAAGCTCGTATGATACGATATCTTCCTTTAACACATCTACTACCTGACTAATCCCATAATAAGCATGATAAAGATCCGGACGCTTATGTACTGCTTGTATGGCAATTAATGATCCCCACGAGTATCCTGCGATATACAATTTTGAATGACCTAGATAAGATAGGATCTTCTCTGTCAATTCAATCGTGTCTTCAATAAATTGCTGAATGGTCATCGATGCATCAGGAAGATTCTTTTGATAAGAAAGTCCTGCGCCCCGCTGATCCCAATGCACAACTGTAAAGTCCTGATCAAGTTCCTCGTGAAAGGAATCGATATAACTGATTTGAGCCGAGCCGGGCCCGCCGTGTAAAAATAAAAGTACAGGCTTCGTTTCACTCGTCTGATCTTCTTTCATCCTAATCCATTGGTCAATTCCACCAATCGACCATTTTTTCAAATATGTCTTTGCCATTCCAGCGATCCTCTCGGTTCCATTTAGATTCTATAGCTTATAGTAGCCGTTCTGATCTGGAAAAGCAAAAAAAGAGACCCTTTTGCAAGGAGTCTCTTTTGTATGTTTATTACTTAATGATAGTTGAAACGACACCAGAACCTACAGTACGTCCACCCTCACGGATAGAGAAACGAGTTCCTTCTTCGATAGCGATAGTAGAGATAAGTTCAACTTCCATCTCAGTGTTATCGCCAGGCATTACCATTTCAGTACCTTCTGGAAGATGTACGATACCAGTTACGTCAGTTGTACGGAAGTAGAACTGCGGACGGTAGTTAGCGAAGAATGGAGTATGACGTCCACCCTCTTCTTTAGAAAGTACATAAACTTCAGCTTTGAAACGGCTGTGTGGAGTGATTGTACCTGGTTTAGCAAGTACTTGACCACGTTGGATATCTTCACGAGATACACCACGAAGTAGTGCACCGATGTTGTCACCAGCTTCAGCATAGTCAAGAAGTTTACGGAACATTTCAACACCTGTAACAGTTGTTTTACCGTTTTCTTCTTGAAGACCGATGATTTCAACTTCGTCACCGACTTTAACTTGTCCACGCTCAACACGACCAGTAGCAACTGTTCCACGACCAGTGATTGAGAATACGTCCTCAACTGGCATCATGAATGGCTTCTCAGTGTCACGCTCTGGAGTTGGGATGTACTCATCAACCGCATCCATAAGTTCAAAGATTTTTGCTTCGTAATCAGCATCTCCTTCAAGAGCTTTAAGAGCAGAACCTTTGATAACTGGTACATCGTCACCAGGGAAGTCATAGTCAGAAAGAAGGTCACGAACTTCCATTTCAACAAGTTCAAGTAACTCTTCATCGTCAACCATGTCACATTTGTTAAGGAATACTACGATGTATGGTACACCTACGTTACGAGAAAGTAGGATGTGCTCACGTGTTTGTGGCATTGGACCATCAGCAGCAGATACTACTAAGATCGCGCCGTCCATTTGAGCAGCACCAGTGATCATGTTTTTAACATAGTCAGCGTGTCCTGGGCAGTCTACGTGTGCATAGTGACGAGTTTCAGTTTCATACTCAACGTGTGCAGTTGAGATTGTGATTCCACGCTCGCGCTCTTCTGGAGCACCATCGATTTGGTCATAAGCCATAGCCGTACCTTTACCAGATTTCTTATGAAGAACTGTTGAGATAGCAGCAGTTAGAGTTGTTTTACCATGGTCAACGTGTCCAATTGTACCAATGTTAGCATGCGATTTGGAACGGTCGAATTTTTCTTTAGCCATTCTAAAAATCCTCCTTAAAGGTTCATTGTATTTGGTATAGAGTGATAGAAAGTGAAGAGTTACCTCTCACTTTCTGATCTTCAATAGTAGTTATACTTTAGTTTAAAGGCAAAATCAATTATTCACCTTTATTTTTTTTGATGATTTCTTCACTGATGCTCTTAGGCACTTCTTCGTAGTGATCCATGTGCATAGTGAAAGTACCGCGTCCTTGTGTGTTAGAACGGAGTGCAGTAGCATATCCGAACATTTCAGAAAGTGGAACCATAGCGCGAACAACTTGAGCGTTACCGCGAGCTTCCATACCTTCTACACGTCCACGACGAGATGTGATATCACCCATGATGTCTCCCATGTATTCTTCTGGGATAACAACTTCCACTTTCATCATTGGCTCAAGTAGAACTGGGTTACATTTGCTGACAGCATTTTTCAATGCCATAGATGCAGCAATTTTGAATGCCATTTCGTTAGAGTCAACATCGTGGTAAGATCCATCAAATAATTTTGCTTTGATGTCGATTAATGGGAATCCAGCTAATACACCATTTTCAAGTGAATCTTCAAGACCTGCTTGAATTGCTGGGATGTATTCACGTGGAACAACCCCACCGACGATTGCATTTTCAAACTCGAATCCTGCGCCTTCTTCGTTTGGTTCGAACTCGATCCAAACGTGTCCGAACTGACCGCGTCCACCAGACTGACGTACGAATTTACCTTCAACTTTTGCACCAGAACGGAATGTTTCACGGTACGCAACCTGAGGAGCACCTACGTTAGCTTCAACCTTGAACTCACGCTTCATACGGTCAACAATGATATCAAGGTGAAGCTCACCCATACCAGAGATGATCGTTTGACCAGTTTCAGGGTTTGTTTGTGTACGGAATGTTGGATCCTCTTCAGCTAGTTTAGCTAAAGCGATACTCATTTTATCTTGGTCAGCCTTCGATTTAGGCTCGATAGCTACATCGATTACTGGCTCTGGGAATTCCATAGACTCAAGGATAACAAGATTTTTCTCGTCACAAAGAGTGTCACCAGTAGAAGTATCTTTAAGACCTACAGCTGCTGCGATATCCCCTGCATATACAGTAGAGATTTCTTCACGGCTGTTTGCGTGCATTTGAAGGATACGTCCAACACGTTCACGCTTGTTCTTAGAAGAGTTCTTCACGTATGAACCAGAATCAAGTGTTCCAGAGTATACGCGGAAGAAAGTTAGTTTCCCAACATAAGGGTCAGTCATAACTTTAAATGCAAGAGCTGCGAATGGTGCGTCATCAGTAGACTCACGAACAACCTCTTCATTTGAATCTGGCAGGATACCTTTGATTGCAGCAACATCAGTTGGTGCAGGAAGGTAGTCAAGCACAGCGTCAAGTACAAGCTGAACACCTTTGTTTTTGAAAGCAGATCCAACAAGAACTGGGTAGAATTCAACATTCAATGTTCCTTTACGGATTGCAGCTTTCAATTCAGGAATTGTGATTTCTTCACCCTCAAGGTATTTTTCCATAAGCTCTTCATCAAGCTCAGCGACAGCTTCAATTAGGCTGCTGCGAAGCTCTTCAGCTTTGTCTTTATACTCAGCAGGGATTTCTTTAGCATCAGAGCGAGTTCCAAGGTCATCTTCGTAGAAGTATGCTACGTTTTCTACAAGGTCGATGATTCCTTCGAATTGATCTTCAGCGCCGATCGGCAATTGTATTGCATGAGCGTTCGCTTGAAGACGATCTCTTAATGTGCTTACAGAGTAAAGGAAGTCCGCACCGGTTTTATCCATTTTGTTAACGAATACGATACGAGGTACTCCGTAAGTTGTTGCTTGGCGCCAAACTGTTTCAGTTTGTGGCTCTACACCTGATTGTGCATCAAGAACAGCAACCGCACCATCAAGTACACGTAAAGAACGTTCAACTTCAACAGTGAAGTCTACGTGTCCTGGTGTATCGATGATGTTTACACGGTAACCTTTCCATTGTGCTGTAGTAGCAGCAGAAGTGATTGTAATACCACGTTCTTGCTCCTGCTCCATCCAGTCCATTTGTGAAGCTCCTTCGTGAGTTTCACCAATTTTATGGATACGACCAGTGTAGTATAAGATACGCTCAGTCGTTGTCGTTTTACCGGCATCGATGTGAGCCATGATACCAATATTACGAGTTTTGTCTAAGGAGAACTCTCTTGCCATTGGGTAATTTCTCCTTCCTCATTAGGGAATAGTTTTTTTAGTTTGGTATAAATCCTACCAGCGGTAGTGAGCGAATGCTTTGTTCGCTTCTGCCATTTTATGTGTATCTTCACGTTTCTTAACAGCAGCACCAGTGTTGTTAGCTGCGTCAAGGATTTCGTTAGCAAGACGCTCTTCCATCGTTTTTTCTCCACGAAGACGAGCGTAGTTTACTAACCAGCGAAGACCTAAAGTCGTACGACGGTCTGGGCGAACTTCTACAGGAACTTGGTAGTTAGCTCCACCTACACGACGTGCTTTAACTTCAAGAACTGGCATGATGTTTTTCAAGGCTTGTTCGAAAACCTCCATCGCTTCATTACCAGTACGTTCTTTGATGATATCAAATGACTTGTAGAGAATTGTTTGTGCTTTTCCTCTTTTACCGTCGATCATCATTTTGTTGATCAAACGAGATACAAGTTTAGAATTGTAAATTGGATCTGGCAATACGTCTCTTTTTGCTACAGGACCTTTACGTGGCATCTGAATAGCCTCCCTTCTCTTTTAAAAGGATTTCTATCTGTCTCTCATCTCAATATCATTGTCAGTTACCTGACTCCACTGATCTGATATCAACTTCTAAAAACCCTTATGTTTGTTTGTATTATTTGCTTTGTTTAGGGCGTTTTGTTCCGTATTTAGAACGTCCTTGCATACGACCGTCAACTCCGGCAGTATCAAGCGCACCACGAACGATGTGGTAACGTACACCCGGTAAGTCTTTTACACGTCCGCCACGGATAAGTACTACACTGTGCTCTTGTAGGTTATGTCCGATACCAGGAATGTAAGCTGTTACTTCAATCAGGTTAGACAAACGTACACGAGCATATTTACGTAGTGCTGAGTTTGGTTTTTTCGGTGTCATTGTACCGACACGAGTACAAACCCCGCGCTTCTGTGGAGATGTTACGTTAGTGTGCTCTTTTTTGAAACTGTTGTATCCTTTGTTAAGTGCAGGTGACTTTGAGTTTTCAACTTTACTCACGCGTCCTTTGCGTACTAGCTGATTAATTGTAGGCATGTTGTTATTCCTCCCTTCATTACTTTTTTTATAACCCACATACCCAGGTGGTTCATCAAAAGGCAAAAAACAATGCTTTTGCATTTTAAGCATGCAAAAACAAAACAAGTACGTTATAACATAATGGCAACAGCTGCTGCCCCAACTTCAATTCCGCAGGCCTTGCCGAGCTTTTTCATGGAATCTACCACTAAAATGTCTACACCCTTCTCTTGTGCTAGTTTCAATACACTAGCAGTTAAAGCAGGATCAGCATCTTTCGCTACGACGACTTCCTTTACTGAATCTCGTTTTAGAGCTTTTACTGTTTGCTTCGTACCGATAATAATGGATTGAGCCTGTGATACTTTATCATAAGACATCGAATATCCTCCAAAGTAACAGGTTTTATTTTGAGCACCTTGGTTATATTATCATCATGGCAGAAGGATGTCAATATCGTATGACAGATTATCTTGACATCCTTCACCATTTTTGATGATTTTATAGGAATCTCACGAGAAAGATTACTCTACAGGAACCATATCGTCAGACGGCTGCACTTGCGAAACCGGCTTAACTTTACGGTAGTTTGGCATTCCCGTTCCAGCAGGAACAAGTTTACCAATGATCACATTCTCTTTCAAGCCAAGCAGTTCATCACGTTTTCCTTTGATCGCCGCATCTGTTAGGACACGAGTCGTTTCTTGGAAGGATGCCGCAGACAAGAATGAGTCTGTTTCAAGCGAAGCTTTTGTAATACCAAGAAGAACTGGACGGCCTGTTGCAGGACGTTTGCCTTCGAATAGTACTTTTTTGTTCGCTTCAGTGAATTGATGTACATCAAGAAGTGTGCCTGGTAATACGTCTGTATCCCCTGCATCAGCGACACGCACTTTACGAAGCATTTGGCGAACCATTACCTCTACGTGCTTATCTCCGATTTCTACCCCTTGCATACGGTATACTTTTTGTACTTCATGAAGCAGATATTCTTGAACAGCTGTCATGTCAGTCACTTTAAGAAGTTCTTTCGGATCGATCGAACCTTCTGTCAGTACTTGACCACGAGTAACTGTGTCACCTTCAACAACTTTTAGACGCGCATTGTAAGGAGCTGTGTATGAGCGAGTTTCAACTTCGCCTTGAACCACAATTTCCTGCTGCTTGTCACGAACATCGTTAATTTCAGCAACGACACCATCAATTTCAGAAATTGTCGCTTGCCCTTTCGGATTACGCGCTTCAAATAGCTCTTGGATACGAGGTAGACCTTGAGTGATATCGTCTCCTGCTACCCCACCGGTGTGGAACGTACGCATTGTAAGCTGTGTTCCTGGCTCACCGATTGATTGTGCAGCGATGATTCCAACTGCTTCACCGACTTCAACGTCAGTACCAGTTGCAAGGTTACGGCCGTAGCATCGTTTACATACACCATGAGGCGTGTTACATGTAAATGCAGAACGGATCCATACTTCCTCAATTCCTGCTTCAACTACTTCAAGTGCTTTATCTTCATCAATTAGTTCGTTTTCGGCTACAATGACTTCGCCTGTTTCAGGATGAACAATTGGTTTTCTTGCAAAACGTCCGATCAGACGTTCTTCAAGTTTCTCAATAATTTCATTTCCTTCTTTAATAGACTTCGCCAAGATTCCACGGTCTGTACCGCAATCTGTTTCACGGATGATGACATCCTGTGCAACGTCAACGAGACGACGCGTGAGGTAACCTGAGTCAGCTGTTTTAAGGGCTGTATCGGCAAGACCTTTACGCGCACCGTGAGTGGAAATAAAGTATTCCAATACGGTTAAACCTTCACGGAAACTAGATTTAATCGGAAGTTCGATGATACGTCCAGCCGGGTTGGCCATCAGACCACGCATACCAGCCAGCTGAGTAAAGTTAGATGCGTTACCACGCGCTCCAGAGTCACTCATCATGTAGATTGGGTTGACTTCATCAAGGGACTTCATCAGTTTACCTTGGATCACATCTTTAGAAGAACTCCAGATTGAAATAACTCTCTCATAACGCTCTTCTTCAGTAATCAAACCACGTCTGAATTGCTTCATGACGTTATCTACTTTTGCTTGTGCTTCTTCAAGAATTTGCTGCTTATCATCTAATACGACGATATCAGACACACCAACCGTAATACCGGCTTTAGTAGAGTATCTGAAACCAAGATTTTTCATGCGGTCAAGCATTTTAGATGTCTCAGTGATATGGAATCTCTTAAAGATTTCAGCAATGATTTTACCTAAAATACCTTTTTTGAACGGCGCATTGATTTCTTGTTTCTCGATCGCAGCTTTTACATCCTCACCTTTTTCAAGGAAGAAACGATCAGGTGTTTTTTCTTCAATATTGCTCTTTGTCGGCTCATTCATGTATGGGAATGATTCCGGTAAGATTTCGTTAAAGATCAGTTTTCCAACTGTTGTAATCAACAATTTAGAACGCTGTTCATCAGTAAATGTGACATTCTTCAACGAGCTAGCTGCAACAGCTACACGTGTATGAAGATGCACATAACCATTTTGATAAGCTAGAAGGGCTTCGTCAGTATCTTTGAAGACCATACCTTCTCCGATAGCACCTTTGCGCTCAAGTGTAAGGTAGTAGTTACCAAGCACCATATCCTGAGATGGCGTAACAACTGGTTTTCCATCTTTCGGGTTCAAAATGTTTTGAGCCGCAAGCATTAAGATACGAGCTTCAGCTTGAGCTTCAGCAGATAATGGTACGTGAACCGCCATTTGGTCACCGTCAAAGTCAGCGTTGTAGGCTGTACATACAAGTGGATGAAGACGAATTGCGCGTCCTTCCACAAGTGTAGGTTCAAACGCTTGAATACCAAGTCTGTGAAGAGTCGGTGCACGGTTTAGTAAGACTGGATGCTCACGAATAACTGATTCTAAAACATCCCATACTTCCGGCTGCACGCGCTCAATTTTACGCTTCGCACTCTTGATGTTGTGAGCTAATCCTTTTTCAACAAGCTCCTTCATCACGAATGGTTTGAATAATTCAAGAGCCATTTCTTTCGGAAGTCCACACTGATACATTTTCAAATGTGGTCCTACGACGATAACGGAACGTCCAGAATAGTCAACACGTTTACCAAGCAAGTTTTGACGGAAACGTCCTTGTTTCCCTTTCAGCATGTGAGAAAGAGATTTCAATGGTCGATTTCCTGGTCCTGTTACTGGTCGGCCTCTACGTCCATTATCAATCAAGGCATCGACAGCTTCTTGAAGCATACGCTTCTCATTCTGAACGATGATGCTTGGCGCGCCAAGATCTAATAAACGCTTCAGACGATTGTTACGGTTGATGACACGACGATAAAGGTCGTTCAAGTCCGAAGTAGCAAAACGTCCACCATCAAGTTGAACCATTGGACGTAATTCTGGCGGAATAACCGGAAGTACATCAAGAATCATCCAAGATGGTTTGTTTCCTGAGTTACGGAAGGCTTCTAATACTTCAAGGCGTTTGATCGCACGTGTACGGCGCTGTCCTTGAGCAGTTTTCAGCTCTTCTTTCAGTGTATCTACTTCTTTTACAAGATCGATATCTTGAAGAAGTTTGTTGATTGCTTCTGCACCCATAGCTGCTTGGAATGTATTACCGTATTTATCTAAATAAGCACGGAATTCTTTCTCAGAAAGAAGTTGTTTCTTCTCAAGCGGTGTGTTGCCCGGATCTGTCACGACGTAAGAAGCGAAGTAGATCACTTCTTCTAACGCACGTGGTGACATATCAAGAACAAGACCCATACGGCTTGGGATACCTTTGAAATACCAAATGTGGGAAACTGGGGCAGCCAGTTCGATATGCCCCATTCTCTCACGACGGACTTTTGCCCGTGTTACTTCTACACCACAACGGTCACATACAACACCCTTATACCGAACGCGTTTATACTTCCCACAATGACACTCCCAGTCTTTTTGCGGTCCGAAGATACGTTCACAAAAGAGACCATCTTTTTCAGGTTTCAGTGTACGATAGTTAATCGTTTCAGGCTTTTTCACTTCACCAAAAGACCAAGAACGGATTTTATCAGGTGATGCGAGACCGATGTTCATATACTCAAAATTGTTCACATCTAGCAAGGGGCCTACCTCCCTTTTAATCTTCGGGTTATACCCTAGTCACTTGCTCTAATCGTTTCTGCTATTCTTTTGTGACTGCGTCACGTTCAAGATCGACAGGTGCGAGGTCTGCAGCATCTTCGTCATTAGATAACGCTAATCCGTCTGCTTTCTTCGTTTCCTCATCGTCTTCTAAATCTCTCATTTCTATCTCTTCTTCATCGCCAGATAGGATTTTCACATCCATACCTAAACTTTGAAGTTCTTTGATTAACACTTTGAATGATTCAGGGACACCTGGTTCAGGTACGTTATCCCCTTTGACGATGGCTTCGTATGTTTTCACACGACCCACAACGTCATCCGATTTAACTGTTAAGATCTCTTGAAGTGTATATGCTGCACCGTAAGCTTCAAGTGCCCATACTTCCATCTCTCCGAAACGCTGACCACCAAACTGTGCTTTACCGCCAAGTGGCTGCTGCGTAACAAGTGAGTATGGTCCAGTTGAACGAGCGTGAAGTTTATCGTCAACCATGTGAGCCAGTTTGATCATGTACATGATTCCGACAGATACACGGTTGTCGAATGGTTCACCAGTTCGACCGTCATAAAGGACTGTTTTCGCATCACGGGACATACCTGCTTCTTCAAGCGTTTCCCAAACATCTTCCTCGCGCGCACCATCAAATACTGGTGACGCAATGTGGATGCCGAGGTAACGTGCAGCCATACCCATATGAAGCTCCAGTACCTGACCGATGTTCATACGAGATGGTACCCCTAGAGGGTTCAACATGATATCGATCGGTGTTCCGTCTGGAAGATACGGCATATCTTCTTCTGGAAGGATTTTAGAGATAACCCCTTTGTTACCATGTCGTCCGGCCATTTTGTCACCTTCAGAAATCTTACGCTTCTGAACGATGTATACGCGGACTAACTGGTTTACACCTGGAGGTAATTCATCTCCATCTTCACGGTTGAAGACTTTTACATCGTGGATAATTCCGCCGCCGCCGTGTGGAACACGAAGTGACGTATCACGAACTTCACGAGCCTTTTCACCGAAGATTGCATGTAATAGACGTTCTTCAGCTGTTAGTTCAGTTACACCTTTAGGCGTTACTTTCCCTACAAGAAGGTCTCCGTCTTTTACTTCTGCACCAATACGGATGATTCCGCGCTCGTCAAGGTTGCGTAAAGCATCTTCCCCAACGTTTGGAATATCACGAGTGATTTCTTCTGGTCCAAGCTTTGTATCACGAGCTTCTGATTCATATTCTTCAATATGAATAGACGTGTAGACGTCATCTTTTACAAGGCGCTCACTCATGATGATCGCATCCTCGTAGTTGTAACCGTCCCAAGTCATGAAGCCGACCATGACGTTACGTCCTAGAGCCAATTCACCTTTTTCCATAGAAGGACCGTCTGCAAGGATTTCCCCTTTAACGACTTCATCTCCAACACTTACGATAGGACGCTGGTTGTAGCAAGTCCCTTGGTTAGAGCGGACAAATTTCAGCAGGCTGTATTTGTCTAGGTTTCCTTTGACTTGTTGTCCGTCAACGTCTTCATAACGGCGAACCCAAATATTTTTTGCTTCTACACGTTCTACAACACCTGGGTAGCGGCAGATGACAGCAGCACCAGAGTCTTTACCTGATACGTACTCCATACCTGTACCAACAATCGGTGATTCTGGCTGCATCAAAGGCACAGCCTGACGCTGCATGTTCGCTCCCATTAGAGCACGGTTAGAGTCATCGTTTTCTAAGAATGGGATACATGCTGTCGCTGCAGAAACAACCTGCTTTGGCGAAACGTCCATGTAGTCAACGCGGTTTCGAGGAACAACGGTGTTTTCCCCTCTGAAACGAGCAATGATATTATCATCGATAAACGAACCATCATCAGCTAACTGAGCGTTCGCTTGTGCTACTACGTAGTTATCCTCTTCATCAGCAGTTAAGTAATCGATTCTCGGTGTCACTTTACCAGTTTCAGGATCAACCCGGCGGTAAGGTGTTTCGATAAATCCGAAGCGATTCACTTTTGCAAATGAAGATAGAGAGTTGATCAAACCAATGTTTGGACCCTCTGGTGTTTCAATCGGACACATACGTCCATAGTGAGAGTAGTGAACGTCACGAACTTCCATTCCTGCACGCTCACGTGTCAAACCACCCGGTCCAAGCGCTGACAGACGACGTTTGTGCGTCAATTCAGCAAGCGGGTTTGTTTGATCCATGAACTGAGAAAGCTGAGAACTACCAAAGAACTCTTTGATAGAAGCGATCACAGGACGAATGTTGATCAGCTGCTGAGGTGTGATCGTGTTTGTGTCTTGAATTGACATTCTTTCACGGACAACACGCTCCATTCTGCTTAGACCAATACGGAATTGGTTTTGCAGAAGTTCACCTACAGAACGCAGACGACGGTTACCAAGGTGGTCGATATCATCTGTGTCACCTACACCATGAAGAAGGTTGAAGAAGTAACTGATTGACGCAATGATGTCAGAAGGCGTGATGTTTTTCACAGCTTCCTCTACATATGCATTACCAATCACGTTGATCACTTGCTCGCCTTCTTGATCAGTCGGTGCATAAATCTTAATAGATTGAAGTTCTACTTCATCTTCTACTACGCCACCATTAGGATAAAGCTTTCTAAATCCGATGCCGTTTTCTAAGTATGGAAGAACTTTATCAAGAACTCTTCTGTCTAAAATTTGACCTTTTTCTGCTAGAATTTCACCTGTTTCAGGATCAACTAGCGTTTCAGCCAATTTTTGATTGAACAGTCTATTTTTAATATGAAGCTTCTTATTAATCTTGTAGCGTCCAACATTTGCTAGGTCATATCTCTTCGGATCGAAGAAGCGAGAGTCTAGCAAGCTTTTCGCATTTTCAACAGTTGGCGGCTCTCCAGGACGGAGGCGCTCGTAGATTTCGAGAAGTGCTTTATCCGCATTCTCTGTATTGTCTTTTTCCAGTGTGTTGCGTAAGTATTCATTCTCGCCAATGAGGTCAAGAATCTCTTGATCAGAGCTGAAGCCGAGAGCACGCAAAAGAACCGTAACCGGCAACTTACGTGTGCGATCGATGCGTACATAGACTACATCCTTCGCATCAGTTTCGTATTCTAACCATGCGCCACGGTTTGGAATGACAGTCGCAGTAAAACCTTTTTTACCGTTTTTGTCTACTTTACCACTGAAATATACACTTGGAGAACGCACTAACTGAGAAACGATTACACGTTCCGCACCATTAATAATAAAAGTACCTGTGTCTGTCATGATTGGGAAATCACCCATGAACACATCTTGGTCTTTTACTTCTCCAGTTTCTTTGTTAATTAAACGAACTTTTACTCTTAGTGGAGCAGAGTAAGTTACATCACGTTCTTTTGATTCTGCTACAGGATACTTAGGATCCCCTAGGCTGTAATCAATGAATTCAAGAGAAAGGTTACCAGTAAAATCCTCAATTGGGGATATATCTTGAAACATCTCTCTAAGACCCTCATCAAGAAACCACTGATAAGAAGAGGTTTGAATTTCAATGAGATTTGGTAATTCTAACACTTCGCTTATGCGTGCGTAGCTTCTGCGCTGGCGGTGTCGTCCATACTGAACTAGTTGACCTGTCAACTGATTCACCCCTCAAATCATGCGTATTATATGTGTAAAAAGTATTTCTGTCTTTCAAATGTCAGTAAAGAAATACTTTTACAAGACAAAAGAAAAAAGGGTTTCTAAAATAAGAAAACCACATCCAAAAACAAATACCGATTTTATTAGTTTTCCCAAGTATGCATAATTTATACAAAATAGTTGTTTTTTAAGCCTATCAAGCAAAATATACACATTGGCATTTTATAATGTTAACACAGCTAGGAAACTGCGTCAAACTTTTTTAGCTTTGATGATATAGTAGCCCTTTTTTTTCAGCACAACCTCGACTTCTCCAAAGAGCTGCTCTAATTTTTCAATCGCAGATGGTCCACCTTGCTTTTTCTGAATAACCACCCACAACTCACCTTCCGGCAATAAATGATCAGCACTTTTTTCAAAGATCGCATGTACAACTTTCTTCCCTGCCCGTATTGGGGGATTGGTCAGTATAGAGGCAAAAGCAGCTGAGGAATGAACATTCGAGAACAAATCACTTTGATAGATGCGAACATTATCAATGCGATTATGTTTAGCGTTTTCCTTTGAAAGTTCGACTGCTCTTTCGTTCACATCAATCATATGAATGGTACGGCTAGTCATTTCGTTTGCTAACGATAAGCCGATCGGTCCATAACCGCAACCGACATCTAAGACATCGCCATCCAAGTCAGGTTCTTCGAAAGCTTCAATTAAAAGCCTTGAACCAAAGTCGACTTCTTTCTTAGAAAACACTCCACTGTCACTTGTAAAAGTAAAGGTACGGTTTCTCAAGGTGAAGTCCCATGTCTGTTTATTGCTTTTCACTGATGGCTTTTCCGTATAATAGTGGTCACTCATGGTGAATGGACCTCCTCTGGATTCAATCGTTTCAGGAGATTAGAAAAGAAAAAGCCCGCCAGTAAAAGCGAGCTTTCCCAAAAGATTAGGCGAAGATTACTTAACTTCTACAGAAGCGCCAACTTCTTCAAGCTTAGCTTTAAGTTCTTCAGCTTCTTCTTTAGCAATACCTTCTTTAAGTGGTTTTGGAGTGTTGTCAACAAGTTCTTTAGCTTCTTTCAAGCCAAGACCAGTGATTTCACGAACCACTTTGATAACTTTGATTTTTTGGTCTCCAGCACCAGCAAGTACTAGATCAAAATCAGTTTTTTCTTCAGCAGCAGCACCGCCACCAGCAGCTACAGCTACAGGAGCAGCAGCAGTTACGCCAAATTCTTCTTCGATTGCTTTTACTAAGTCGTTTAACTCAAGTACAGTTGCTTCTTTAACTGAAGCAATGATTTCTTCGATATTTAAAGCCATTTGTAATTCCTCCATTTTAAGTTTTTTTACGTAAACGTAAAGTACGCATTAAGCGCCTTGTTCTTCTTTTTGATCTGCAACTGCTTTAGTAGCAAGAGCAAGATTACGAACTGGAGCTTGAAGAACGCTAAGCAACATAGAAAGTAAGCCTTCGCGAGACGGAAGTTCCGCAAGAGCCTTCACTTCTTCTACAGTCGCTACGTTTCCTTCGATGACACCAGCTTTGATTTCTAAAGCTTCGTGGCTTTTCGCAAATTCGTTGATGATTTTCGCAGGTGCGATAACATCTTCGTTACTGAATGCGATAGCGTTTGGACCTGTTAAGAAATCGTTTAAACCCGTTAGTTCAACTTGTTCAACTGCACGGCGAGTCAAAGTGTTTTTGTAAACTTTGAATTCTACGCCAGCTTCACGAAGCTGTTTACGAAGTTCAGTCACTTCAGAAACTGAAAGACCGCGGTAATCTACAATGACAGTAGACATACTATCTTTAAATTTAGAAGTAATTTCATCAACGACAACTTTTTTAGTATCGATTGCATTGCTCATGGTTACACCTCCTGTACATTCTTTGTGTAACACTTATACCGATCAGGCCATCACGTTCCTAACGAACGGTTCTCCATATAAAAAGCCTCCATTAAGACATGGAGGCTGTATATACAAGCATACGTTAACGTAAGACTGTGACATATACACCTCGGCGGGTTAATTAAGCCATAAGGCCCCTGCTGTCTACGGTATAAATGGACATTATTCTATTTTACAACATTTTGATATTATCAAAATGGTTGTCATAAGTCAAGAATTATTTTGCAGAGAAAGAAGATGGATCTACTTTCACGCCAGGGCCCATAGTAGATGTAACAGAAACGTTTTTCACGTATACACCTTTAGCCGCTGCAGGTTTTGCTTTAAGGATTGTGTCATAGATTGTTGCAAAGTTCTCAACAAGCTTTTCGTCCTCGAAAGAAACCTTTCCGATTGGCGCGTGGATGTTACCAGCTTTATCAACGCGGTATTCTACTTTACCAGCTTTGATTTCATTGATTGCTTTTTCAACTTCGAACGTTACAGTTCCTGTTTTAGGGTTTGGCATAAGACCTTTTGGTCCAAGTACACGACCGATCTTACCAACTTCACCCATCATGTCAGGCGTCGCAACGATTACATCGAATTCGAACCAGCCTTGTTGGATTTTAGTGATGTAATCAGAATCTCCAACGTAGTCTGCTCCAGCAGCTTCTGCTTCTTTTGCTTTTTCGCCTTTAGCGAACACAAGAACGCGTTGAGTTTTACCAGTTCCGTTAGGAAGTACAACTGCACCGCGGATTTGTTGATCGTTTTTACGAGGGTCTACGCCCAAACGAAAAGCAACTTCTACAGTCGCATCAAATTTAGCTGTATTTGCTTTTTTTGTAAGAGAAACAGCTTCAGCTACATCATACGCTTTTGTACGATCGATCAGCTTAGCAGCTTCTACATACTTTTTACCTTTTTTAGCCATTATAAAAATCCTCCTTATGTGGTTTTAGCGGAATAACCTCCCACGAATAAGGGTTGCGAACTTGTCAAAACCAAACTCGCAACCCAACAAGACAAAAAATTAATCTTCGATGACAATACCCATACTGCGTGCAGTACCTTCAACCATGCGCATAGCTGATTCAACGCTAGCAGCGTTTAAGTCAGGCATTTTTGTTTCCGCGATTTCGCGTACTTTATCACGCTTAACAGTTGCCACTTTATTACGGTTAGGTTCACCAGAACCAGACTCAATACCAGCTGCTTTTTTAAGTAAAACTGCAGCAGGTGGAGTTTTAGTAATAAATGTAAATGAACGGTCTTCAAAAACCGAAATTTCAACAGGAATGATAAGACCAGCTTGGTCAGCTGTACGAGCGTTAAACTCCTTACAGAATCCCATGATATTAACACCGGCTTGACCTAGTGCAGGTCCAACTGGTGGAGCTGGGTTAGCTTTTCCAGCAGGAATTTGCAATTTAACAACTTTAACTACTTTTTTAGCCACGAGACACACCTCCTTAAAGTCCGTGATGTGGTAATAGGGGAATCCCCCTCCCACTCAACAACTTCATTCTTTATATGAATGACGAAATAACTAGCTAGCGATCTTGAGTGAACTCAAGACGTACCTTTGCTATATTACCACTTCTATACACTCATTTCAAGCTCTTTTAAATTACAATTTATCGATCTGCGTGAACTCAAGTTCAACAGGTGTTTCTCTACCAAACATATTAACGAATACTTTGACTTTGCTTTTATCGTAATCAATTTCTTCAATCGATCCAGTGAAGTTAGCAAATGGTCCATCAATGACCTTAACTGTTTCTTTCAGTTCAAAGTCGATTTCTGTTTTGCGTTCTTCAAGACCCATTCTCTTCAGAATGGTTTCGGCTTCGCCTGGCAGCAGTGCAGTCGGCTTTGAGCCTGATCCAGCTGATCCAACGAATCCAGTGACACCTGGTGTATTACGAACAACATACCAAGAGTCGTCAGTCATCACAATTTCCACTAGAACATAGCCAGGGAATACCTTCTTTTTGACGACTTTTTTCTTACCATTTTTAATATCCGTTTCTTCTTCTTCTGGTACGACGACGCGGAAGATTTTATCCTGCATGCCCATTGATTCAACACGCTTTTCCAAATTCGCTTTTACTTTGTTTTCATAGCCAGAGTACGTATGCACAACATACCAATTCTTTTCCATTTTCGTTCAGGACTATTTAGTCCTTCCCTCCCCACATTTCATAATGTCTATTTGACGAATCTCGAGTAACGGTAAATATTTTCAAGCAATTGAAAAAACCCGTAAAACGGGTTTTTTGGCAAGTCATATTATGATCTATTATAGCACGTTCAGCAGACCATTATTCAAGTATTAATGAATTAATTCGATTAATTGTGAGATTCCTATATCAAGAAAAGAGAAAAAGATGGCAAAGAATACGACTGTTAAAATAACAGTGATTGTGTAGCGGACCATTTCGTTCTTCTTTGGCCAGCTGACCTTTTTCATTTCTTTTCCGACACTTTTTAAGAAACTGATAATACGCATGTAAAAGACCTCCACAGATTAAAGAACGCAAATCTTACTTCGTTTCTAAATGTGTTTTATGTGAATTACAAGTCTTGCAATATTTCTTAACTTCTAATCTTTCAGCTGCTGAAGCAACACTTTTCATTGTCGTATAATTGCGGCTTCCGCAGTCTTTACAGGCTAGAGTAATCTTTTTCCTCATATTTACACCTATTTTCTCGACATCATTTCATTAGTACCTTATCACAGTGTCGAAAAAGCTGTCAATATAGGTTTGATTAGAGACTAATCTCGCGAAGCTCTAAATATTTCTCTAATTTTCTCTTTACTCTTTGGAGTGCGTTATCAATTGATTTCACATGACGGTTTAAATCTTCCGAAATCTCTTGATAGGATCTGCCATCAAGATAAAGCACAAGTACCTTTCTTTCCAGCTCGCTTAGCAGTTCACCCATCTTCATTTCGATATCATCAAATTCTTCTTTGCTAATGATTAAGTCTTCTGGGTTAAGCGCTTTAGCACCGGAAATGACATCCAATAATGTTCTGTCCGATTCTTCATCGTAGATCGGCTTGTCTAATGATACATAGGAATTTAACGGGATATGTTTTTGGCGAGTAGCTGTTTTAATTGCGGTGATAATTTGGCGGGTAATACATAATTCTGCAAAAGCCTTAAATGAAGTAAGCTTGTCCTCTCTGAAATCGCGGATAGACTTATAAAGTCCGATCATTCCCTCTTGGACAATGTCCTCTCGATCCGCTCCTATCAAGAAATAAGATCTTGCTTTCGCACGTACAAAATTGCGGTATTTCGTTATTAAATAATCTAGCGCATCACTATCTCCGACATGAACCCTTTCAATGACTTGTTCATCTTCCAACTGGCAAAATTGCTCTCTGATGGACTTACCCTTGCTGTTGTTTAGATTCACTTCGATCCCCCCGACCGCACCTAGATAGAAATATTATACATTAATGGTTGAAATATCGTCAAGCTATTCCAGATTCCCGCGCCGCCATTTTTCAAACGTTTTCAATACATCTTCTGACAATTCAATCTTAGATGCTGGTTTATCAGACGTAATCTTTTTGACCCTCGTTTCAATCTTTCGTTCTATCACTTCAATCTCTCTTAAAAGCTCACGAGCCGACTTCCGAAGAGCTCCTTGTCCAAAAATAGCCCATTGTTCCGTAAAATCTGAAGTTGCCACATGAATTTGCGTCCGGATATTATTCAAATCCTGCGCCAGCTTTTCAATCCGCTCATCCGCCGTTTCATTCTCTCTCGTAAAGATGACCTCTACTCGGTGGTTGGTCCGCTTTTTTTCAATTCCTTTGACCATATGGGCATCGAATACGACAATGACTCGATACCCTGTGTAGGCTTGATATTCTGCTAAATGTTGAATCAGCACGTCTCTGGCTTCTTCAAAGCTGTTTTCCTTTAAGTGCTGCAGCTGAGGCCATGCACCTATCATGTTGTATCCATCGACTAAGAGGATATCCATCTCTATTCTCCTAACGGATAACGTTTTCGATACACTTCATACATCAATAGACCAGCCGCAACTGATGCGTTTAACGAAGTAACCTTCCCGGCCATAGGCAGTTTAATCAGAAAATCACACTTTTCTTTAATCAATCGGCCAATTCCTTTTCCTTCACTGCCAATCACAAGAGCCAGCGGCATTGTGCCATCAAATTGTCTGTAATCCTGTTTAGCAGACGCATCTGTTCCCGCAACCCAGATTCCTCTTTCTTTCATTTCATCAAGGGCTCTTGAAAGATTGGTCACTTTTGCAACAGGAATATGCTCAATTGCTCCAGTGGATGCCTTAGCAACTGTTGTTGTTAGACCGACCGCTCTCCTTTTCGGAATGACAATCCCGTGTGCACCTACAGCATCTGCCGTTCTCATAATAGATCCTAAATTATGCGGGTCTTCAATTTCATCTAAAATCAGAAAGAAAGGCTGCTCATTCCGCTTTTCAGCGATTTGATACAGATCGTCCAATTCTGCATATTCATATGCTGCTACTTGTGCAACGATTCCCTGGTGCTGACCTGTAACCATTTGATCAAGCTTTTTCCTCGGAACATACTGAATGGTGATATTTTGCTTTTTAGCGAGTTCAATGACCTGCTGGGCTTGTCCTTTTACAGTGTTTTCTGCCATCCAGAGCTTGTATAACTCCCGATCTGACTTCAGTGTCTCAATCACTGCATTTTTCCCAATGACATAATCATGTTGCTGACTCATTTGTCTTCCTCCCTGACGTTCCGATTTCAATCGCCTGACCAATCAGCTCTTCTAAGCGTTCGTCCTGCTTTTCGATAAATAAATAACCCATAAGCGCTTCAAACGCTGTACTATAACGATACGTTTGAACGTCTGTGTTTTTAGGCACTGTGCCTGATTTTGCGTTTCTTCCTCTTTTCAGCACCGCTTCTTCTGCTTCAGTGAAAAAGCGTTGCTGCTGAAGCGTAAATAAAATAGCAGCCTGTGATTTAGCTGAAACAATTTTGCTTGCTCGTTTGTGCAGCTCATTGGGTTTTGTCGCCCCCGTTTGGAGGAGGTGATGCCTCACATATACTTCAAAAATGGCATCACCCATATAAGCCAGCGCAAGTCCGTTCAGCTGTTTACCGTCTTTCAGCTTTTCAAAATTCAACATTGCCTATTCTCCTCTTTTCCAGCGAGTACCTTGAGGAGTGTCCTCCAACACAATATTCATGTTCTTTAATTGATCACGAATTTGATCAGATAGAGCAAAGTCACGATTTCTTCTAGCTTCATTGCGTTTTTCAATTAACGCTTCTACCTCTTCGTCAAGCGTGTGCTTTTCTTCTAATGAGAAGCCGAGAACAGACGTAATTTCTTGGAACAAGCCGATAAATGCCTTGATCACTTCCTCCGAAGTATGATCATTTTCCATATAATAATTCGCCTGTTTTGCTAATTCGAATAAAACAGAGATCGCATTTGCCGTATTGAAGTCATCATTCATTTCAGAAACAAATGTCGCACGCTGCTCTTCAATTTTTTCCAGCCATTCAGCATTATCTTCCGTGATATTCGTGCTGCTCTCAAGACGGTGATGTAAATTCGCATACGATGTCTTGAGTCGGTTAAACGCACTCTTTGTACTTTCTAATAAATCCATTGAGTAGTTAATTGGGTGGCGATAGTGAACCGACAACATAAAGAAGCGGAGCACATCAGGATCTTGTTCTTTCACAATGTCATGCACGAGCACAAAGTTGCCAAGTGATTTTGACATTTTTTCATTATCGATATTAATATACCCGTTATGCATCCAATACTTCGCAAAAGGCTTCCCTGTCAAAGCCTCAGATTGGGCAATTTCATTCTCATGGTGAGGGAATGTTAAATCCTGTCCGCCAGCATGAATGTCGATCGTATCACCTAAATATTTTTTGACCATTGCCGAGCATTCGATGTGCCAGCCTGGGCGTCCTTTGCCCCACGGGCTATCCCAAGAGATTTCCTGATCCTTTGCAGCCTTCCAAAGAGCAAAGTCCAGCGCATCTCGTTTCTTTTCACCTACACGAATACGAGCACCCGTCTTCAGTTCATCAATTGATTGGTGAGAAAGCTTTCCATAACCTTCAAATGAGCGTGTGCTGTAATACACGTCACCATCTGCTTCATAGGCGTAGCCTTTTTCAATCAATGTCGCAATAAACGCAATGATATCATCCATGTTTTCCGTCACTCGCGGGTGAAGGTCTGCTTTTTTGCAGCCGAGCGCACTGACGTCTTCGAAGTAAGCTTGGATAAAACGATCAGCAATTGTCGGCACATCTTCTCCGAGTTCATTGGCTGCTTTGATGAGTTTATCATCCACATCTGTAAAGTTTGATACAAAGTTCACATCGTAACCGCTGTATTCTAAATACTTACGTACAGTGTCATAAACAATAGCAGGTCTAGCATTCCCGATATGAATGTAGTTATAAACGGTTGGTCCGCACACATACATTTTGACCTTTCCTGGCTCAAGCGGGACAAATTCTTCCTTCTTACGTGTCAATGTATTATAAATATTGATTGTCATGATTGTTCTTCCTTTCTGCTCAATGAAGCCAGCTCACCTTTTAGCTTTTCCATTTCTCGTTCCAATTCTTTAAAACGATCGGAAACTGGATCTGGCAAATCTTGATGGTTGAGATCACGATTGATTTTCTTTCCATTTTGAACGACCACTCGCCCAGGTATACCTACAACAGTGGAATGGTCTGGGACGTCTTTTAACACGACCGACCCTGCACCAATCTTGGACCCTTTTCCAACCGTGATAGAACCAAGCACCTTGGCACCTGTCGCAATGAGGGCATCATCTAAAATGGTCGGATGCCGCTTTCCCTTTTCTTTCCCTGTTCCCCCTAATGTCACGCCTTGGAAAACAGTGACGTTGTCTCCAATTTCACATGTTTCCCCGATCACGACGCCCATGCCGTGATCAATGAAGAACCGCCTGCCAATGGTTGCCGCCGGATGAATTTCCACCCCTGTGAAAAAGCGGCTGACCTGAGAAATGATCCGCGCAATAAAATACAGCTTCCGCTTATAAAATGCGTGCGCAATACGGTGAGCCCAAATCGCATGAAGCCCTGAATAGGTTAGCACTACTTCAATATAGCTTCTAGCAGCAGGATCTTGATCAAACACAGTATCAATATCTTCTTTCAGCATTTTGAAAAACACATGCTCCCCCCGTTCTTCCCCATGAATCTCTCTTAGGACTTGCTCTCTTTTTTTGGACAAATAAAAAACGCCTCTGCCAAATGACAGAGACGTTTTGAAAACGCGGTTCCACTCTGTTTAGAAAGCTACTTATCTTTCAGCCTTCTCAACTTAATCCCATAACGGAGGGTACCGCCCTTGCATACTAACGTACGTGTTCCTCAAGGGTCTTGAGGGTGCATTTCCAATGTCTGCCCATAAGTCTCTTTCAGCCGGTGGAGACTCTTTCTGTGATGGACGAGTACATTGTACTTCTCCCTCGCAACGATTTCCTTATATTTGTTTAATGCGGTTTAATACCGTTTCTTTACCTAGTAATTCAATACTTTGCGGAAGTTCTGGGCCATGCGTTTGTCCTGTGACAGCCACACGAATCGGCATGAATAGTTTCTTGCCTTTATGCCCTGTTTCTTTTTGTACCGCTTTAATGGCAGCCTTGATTTCATCAGGTGTGAAAGACTCAAGCTGTTCAAGCTGACCTGCAAAAGATGCCATCACTTCTGGTACTTGCTCCTCTGCTAGAACTTCCTTTGCCTCTTGATTATACTCAATTTGCTCCTTAAAGAACAACTCTGTTAACTCAACAATTTCTGCTCCGTAGCTTAATTGTTCGTGATACAGAGAAATAAGCTTGCGTACCCACGTGTTTTCTTCTTCAGTCAGCTGCTCACTTACCTTGCCTGCTTTTTGAAGATGCGGAAGTGTTAGTGCCACAACCTGATCATGATCAAGTGCTTTCACGTATTGGTTGTTCACCCATTTTAGTTTATGCATATCGAATAGAGCTGGTGACTTAGAAAGTCGGTTTACATCGAAAATGTCGATGAATTGCTCTTTTGTAAACAGTTCTTCTTCGCCTACTGGAGACCATCCAAGTAATGCAATGAAGTTAAACAGGGCTTCAGGTAAATAGCCTAAATTCTTATATTGCTCGATGAATTGAATAATTGATTCATCACGTTTACTTAATTTCTTGCGGTTCTCGTTCACAATCAACGTCATATGTCCGAATAGCGGAACATCCCAGCCAAATGCATGAAAAATCATGATTTGTTTAGGGGTATTTGAAATATGATCTTCTCCGCGAAGAACGTGAGTCATTTTCATCAAATGATCATCCACGGCTACGGCAAAGTTATAAGTTGGCGTGCCATCTTTTTTCACAATAACAAAGTCACCAATGCCGTCTGTTTCAAATGAAATTTCACCTTTGACCATGTCGTCAAATTTGATGATTTCTCCTTTTGGCACTCGGAAGCGGATGCTTGGCTCTCTTCCTTCAGCAATCAGTTTGTCCTCTTCTTCTTTTGATAAATGACTGCATTTACCAGAATATCGAGGCATTTCGCTGCGGGCGATTTGTGCTTCACGCTCTGCCTCTAGCTCTTCTGCCGTACAATAGCACTTATACGCCAAGTCCTTCTCTAACAGTTCGTCATAATATTTTTTGTAAATATCATTACGCTCTGATTGTCTGTAAGGACCGTAACCGCCATCTTTATCAATGCTCTCATCCCAATCAATACCGAGCCATTGCAGGTGGCGAAGCTGGCTTTCCTCCCCGCCTTCTACATTACGCTTTTGGTCCGTATCCTCGATTCGAATAATAAATTTGCCGCCTTGGCTGCGTGCGAACAAATAGTTGAAAAGAGCCGTTCTAGCATTACCAATATGTAAATGACCAGTTGGACTCGGTGCATAACGAACACGCACTTCATTTCCCATGAGTTTAACTTCCTTTCATCTGCATCATGTTGTCTGACACCAATTTTTTATAAACGTATTTTATCATCAAAACCTATTCTCATCAAAATGGATTTTACTTTTTCTGAAGAAGCACTGTTGCCTGAGAGGCAATTCCTTCTCCTCTTCCTGTAAATCCGAGTTTCTCTGTCGTTGTTGCTTTGACATTCACCTGTGTGACATCTGCCTCAAGCGCTTCTGCAATTTTCTCACACATTGGTTGTATGTAAGGTGCCATTTTTGGCTTTTGCGCCATGATGGTGCAGTCAATATTCACAAGAGTGTAGCCCTTTTCTTTCACAAGTGCCCACACATGCTGCAATAATTTAAAAGAATCTGCATCCTTAAACTCAGGATCTGTGTCTGGGAAATGTCTGCCGATATCTCCTTCAGCAATCGCACCCAGGCATGCATCTGCCACTGTGTGAAGCAGTACGTCAGCATCTGAATGCCCTAGCAGTCCCTTTTCATAAGGGATGGCGACCCCGCCGATAATTAGAGGTCTTCCCTCTGTTAATTGATGTACATCAAAACCTTGTCCTATTCTCAACATGATCTAGTACCCTCTTTCCGCATCCATAATTGCCTTGGCAACCAATAAATCATCCGGTGTTGTCAGCTTAATATTGGTATAGTCTCCTTGGACAATATACACATTCTCACCTTGTAATTGTTCAACAAGACTGGCGTCGTCTGTTCCAAGGAAGCCTGTCCGCTCCGCATATTCATGCGCCTCTTTTAAAATAGAATGACGAAAAGCTTGTGGGGTCTGGACTGCCCACAAGCTCTGACGTTCAATGGTTTGTTCCACTTTGCCTTCTTGAACGCGTTTGATTGTGTCTTTCACTGGTACCGCTACAACTGCGGAGCCTTTTTCAATCGCCGCTTTAACGAGCAAGTCAATCTGTGTATGCTTAATAAAAGGCCTTGCCCCATCATGAACAAGCACGATGTCCGCATCTTTCACAGCCTTTAATCCTTCGTATACACTTTGCTGACGTTCTTCACCGCCAGTGACAAGTGAAACAGGCGTTTGAAAAGCGTGTACCTTGAGTAGCCTTTCAAAGTCTTGACGCTCCTCTTCATTGATCGCTAGGATCATTCGTTTGCATTGTGCATGAGCGTCAAACACCTTTAGTGTATGAATGATGACCGGCATTCTTTTCAGCTCAATAAAAAGCTTATTGCGGCCGGCCTTCATTCGTTTCCCCTGCCCCGCAGCCGGAATAACTACTTCATAATACATGTTCGTTCTCCCTTTAGAGCGCCTTCTCCAGAAGTTTTGGCTTCGCAAAAATCATTCTTCCAGCAGCAGTCTGCAACACACTTGTGACGAGCACGTCAATGTCTTTTCCAATGTAATTGCGTCCTTCCTCGACCACAATCATCGTCCCGTCATCTAAGTAAGCAACACCTTGGTTATGCTCTTTCCCATCTTTGATGACCTGTACCTTCATTTCTTCCCCAGGCAGTACAACCGGCTTAACGGCATTAGCTAGATCATTGATGTTTAACACTGCTACTTTTTGAAGTTCGCATACTTTATTTAAATTAAAATCATTGGTCACAACAACACCTGAAGTTAATTTCGCCAGCTTCACAAGCTTGCTATCAACCTCTTGAATGTCTTCGAAGTCACCTTCGTAAATTTCAACTTTGATATCCAATTCTTTTTGAATACGATTTAAAATATCAAGCCCTCTTCGGCCTCTATTTCTCTTTAATACATCTGAAGAGTCTGCAATATGCTGTAATTCCTCGAGTACAAATTGAGGAATGACCATGACACCTTCTAAGAATCCAGTTTGGCAAATATCTGCGATTCTTCCATCAATGATAACACTTGTGTCTAAAATTTTCAGCTTTTTATCTTCTATTTCAGGTTCATCATCAGCTGATCCTTTTTTCTTTGTGACCTTTGCAGATCGGGAGAACAGCCCTATCATTTCATCCTTCTTCTTAAAGCCTACCTGAAACCCAAGGTATCCTAAAAAGAAAGCCAGGAAAATCGGAATAATGGTACCAAAAATATGATATGGGATATTGTTTAGCGGGATCACGTTTACAATAAGATATGCTAGAATAAGTCCAAATACTAATCCGAAACTTCCAGATATAAGATCAGGAAGAGGCGCCTTCAATAGAGAATCCTCGATCCATTTCACCCAATTTACCACATAACCTGTGCACCATTTACCAATGATGAAGAACACAACGGCTCCTATTAGTGCTGAAGAGTAAGCATTTGTTATGAAAGGTATGTCCTTTACATTTAAAAGCAGAAATAACTCTGGAATGATAAAAATCCCCACAACTGCACCCAAAATGATAAAAAACGCCTGAACGATTCTTTTTAACATACCTTCACCTCCTTTATTTTTCATCTGTCAATCCACCTTCATCTGACATTGATATATGTTTAAGTTTCCTATCATGAACAACAGAAAACAAAACCATCATTAATATACCCATATTCATCCATTTTTAACCGTAGTAGAGGAAAATTTCTCTTCTTAAAGCTGACGGTCGATATAATGTTTTTCTTGTAACCTTTTTAATCCTTTTTTTATCTTTTTCGCTCTTACTTCTCCAATTCCTTCTACTTCATCCAATTCTTGTACATCCGCTTCCATAATTCGATCTAGCACACCGAATGCTTCAACCACATTTTCGACGATTGGCATTGGCAGTCTAGGGATTTTATGGAGCAACCTGTATCCTCTTGTGTACACATATTCGTCAATATTTGTAGAAGCGGGATATCCAAGTAACTTGTACAGAATGGAATCATCTAAAAGCTCAAAGCTCGACATATCTTGAAGTTGTTTAAGCAGTACATACGGATCTTTGATCTTTTCTTTCACGTAATCTTTAATAAATAAAGCCGCTTCCTGCTCCATGTCTGTAATCAGTTCATTGACCTGCAGACGAATCAAGTGTCCCTCTGTTCCAAGCTCTTTGATATACATATTGATCTCATTTTTGATTCTGAGTACCATTTCGTAGCGGTGCAGCACGGATAATACATCCCCAAAGGTCACAAGTTCTTCGAATTCTAGGGCGCTTAACGCAGAAATGGCGTGATCTAAAATCGTTTTATATTTCTCAAGTGTTTGAATGGCTTGATTCGCCTTTGTTAAAATAAAGCCAATATCTTTCAGCGTATAACGACGATTCCCTTGGTATAAGGTAATGACGTTCCTCCGTTCAGAAATAGCAATGATTAAGCAGCCTGTCTGCTTTGCTACACGTTCAGCCGTCCGGTGCCTCATGCCAGTTTCCGATGAATGGATGGTTGCATCTGGCATCAGCTGTGTATTCGCATACAAGATTTTTTGACCAGAATCGCTAAGAATAATGGCCCCATCCATCTTCGCCAATTCATATAAATGTGCTGGGGAGAAGGCTGAATTAATGTGAAATCCTCCATCTACCACACTCTTTACTTTGTCATTATAACCAACAACAATGAGCCCGCCAGTATTGGCTCTCAGGACGTTTTCAATCCCTGCCCGCAGAGGTGTTCCTGGTGCCACAAACTGTACAATATCTAAGAGATCGAGTTCTCTCGCTCCTTTTTTCTCTTTTTCCATTTCTATGATCCCCCTAGTGAAATTCGAAGTGCCTCCGCTACATTTTCTACACCAACTAACTCAATCCCTCTCGGCTTTTTCCATCCGTCTATATTCGCCTGAGGAATAAACATTCGCTTAAATCCTAGTTTTGCAGCTTCCTGCACTCGCTGTTCAATTCTTGATACTCTTCTGACTTCTCCCGTCAGACCGACCTCTCCTATAAAGCAATCCGCTTGATGCGGCGCTGCATCTTTAAAGCTTGATGCAATACTAACGGCAATGGCCAAGTCAATCGCCGGTTCGTCAAGCTTCACACCGCCTGCGACCTTTAAATACGCATCTTGGTTTTGCAGCAGCAGCCCCACGCGTTTTTCTAAAACTGCCATGAGCAGCGATACTCGATTATGATCAAGGCCAGTGGCCATTCTTCGCGGATTCCCAAAGCTTGTCGGGGAAATTAACGCCTGTATCTCGACAAGTACGGGTCTTGTTCCTTCCATTGAGGCAACAACACACGAACCAGATACACCTGCCGACCGCTCTTCTAAAAAGATTTCTGATGGGTTTAATACTTCCGTGAGCCCTTCCTCTCTCATTTCAAAAATTCCTAATTCATTCGTTGAACCAAATCGGTTTTTGACCGCCCGTAAAATACGAAACGTATGATGACGCTCGCCTTCAAAATAAAGAACTGTGTCCACCATATGCTCTAAAAGGCGTGGACCTGCGATCGAGCCTTCTTTGGTCACGTGACCAACGATAAAAATAGGAATACCATTTGTTTTGGCAATCTTCATCAGCTGCGCTGTACATTCCCTAACTTGAGATACAGAGCCGGGAGCTGACGTAATATCGCTTTGATAAACGGTTTGAATCGAATCCACCACAACAAAAGCAGGTTTCATCTCCTGTATAGCAGACGTTATATACTCCATATCGGTTTCAGCCAAAACATGCAAAGAGGCGCTTTCAATGCCAAGGCGGTCCGCTCTTAGCTTCGTTTGTTTAATGGACTCCTCACCAGATATGTATAACACATTCTGATTTTTGTCTGAGAGCTGTGCTGATACTTGTAATAACAATGTGGACTTCCCAATCCCAGGATCTCCGCCGATGAGAACAAGAGAACCTTTGACAATTCCACTTCCTAATACTCGGTTAAATTCTTCTAAATTTGTTTTAATTCGGGGTTCTTCGGATGTTTCAATTGCAGATATAGGTGAAGGTTTTTGAATGGTTTGAACAGAATGATTAAAAGCACTTCGACGGTTTGCCGGCTCTTTGCGAACGACCTCTTCTGTCATACTGTTCCACGTGCCGCAGCCTGGACATTTCCCCATCCATTTGGCTGACTCATAACCGCACGATTGGCATATAAATTTTGATTTTGTCTTAGCCATAGATTGAAGAATACAACTCCTTATACTGGTCAGAAAATAAGTAAAGGGAGGCATACACCTTACTGGTATGCCTCACACTTTTTTCTTACTATATTAGTTCGTAGCAGCCGTCGCTTTTACGACAATTTCTCCATCTTCCACATCTAATACGATATGTTGACCTTTTTCAATATTCCCCTTCAGAAGCTCTTCAGAAAGTCGATCTTCTACATGCTTTTGAATCGCTCTTCTTAACGGACGCGCACCGTACTCAAGATCTACTCCTTCGTCGGCAATTTTCGCTTTTGCTGCTTCCGTCAATTCAATTGATAGGTCTTGTTCTTTTAATCGTTTTGTCAATTGATCAGACATGAGAGACACGATCTCTTTGAGATGTTTCTTCTCAAGCGAGTGGAAGACAATGATTTCATCAATACGGTTGATAAACTCAGGTCTAAACGCACGTTTCAACTCGCCCATTACTTTGCCTTTCATATCCTTGTAATTTTGACTTTCATCCTGCACGTTAAAGCCAACATATTTATTGCGCTTCAGCTCACTAGCTCCAACGTTTGATGTCATGATCAAAATCGTATTTCTAAAGTCAACGGTACGCCCTTTAGAATCTGTCAGACGACCATCTTCTAACACTTGCAGTAAGATATTAAATACATCTGGATGCGCCTTTTCAATCTCGTCTAAAAGAACGACAGAATAAGGTTTTCTTCTCACTTTTTCAGTCAGCTGTCCACCTTCATCATAGCCCACATAGCCTGGAGGTGACCCAACAAGTCTGGATGTAGAGTGTTTCTCCATGTATTCAGACATATCAATACGGATCATTGCTTCTTCATCACCGAAAATAGACTCAGCGAGTGCTCTTGCAAGCTCCGTTTTACCAACCCCTGTTGGACCCAAGAAGATAAAGGAGCCGATTGGACGCTTCGGATCTTTCAGGCCAGCACGCGCACGTCTCACCGCTTTGGCTACAGCGACAACCGCTTCATCCTGTCCGATCACGCGAGAATGAAGCAATTGTTCCATGTTCAGAAGCTTATCTGTCTCCGTTTGAGCAATTTTCGAAACAGGCACTCCCGTCCAGCTGGAAACGACCATTGCGATATCATCTACAGATACCTCTGAATTCTCTTGTCCCTGCTTTTCTTTCCATGATTTCTTTGTCACTTCTACTTTTTCACGCAAACGCTGCTCTGTATCGCGAAGAGAAGCTGCTTTTTCAAATTCTTGACTTTGAACTGCCGCATCCTTTTCCTTGCGTACTTCATCCAGCTTTTGCTCTAACTCTTTTAGGTTAGGCGGTGTTGTGAACGAACGTAAACGGACTTTCGAACCTGCCTCATCAATTAAATCAATCGCCTTATCTGGAAGGAATCGGTCAGAAATATAACGGTCAGACAGCTTCACCGCCGCCTCAATCGCTTCATCTGTAATAGACACACGGTGATGTGCTTCATACCGGTCTCTAAGCCCTCTTAAGATTTGAATACTTTCATCAACAGACGGCTGATCTACTTGAATTGGCTGGAAACGTCGTTCAAGCGCAGCGTCCTTTTCAATGTATTTACGGTACTCATCTAACGTTGTTGCCCCAATACATTGAAGCTCACCACGTGCTAAGGATGGCTTCAAGATATTAGACGCATCAATCGCGCCCTCTGCTCCACCAGCACCAATGAGTGTATGAAGCTCGTCGATAAAGAGAATGATATTTCCTGCCTGGCGAATTTCGTCCATCACTTTTTTCAAACGATCCTCGAATTCACCACGATATTTCGTCCCAGCTACAACAGTTCCCATATCCAGTGTCATCACTCGTTTATCGCGCAGGATTTCAGGCACTTCGTTATGAATAATTTGCTGTGCAAGACCTTCTGCGATGGCTGTTTTACCAACACCAGGCTCACCAATCAGCACAGGGTTATTTTTTGTTCTTCTGCTTAGGACCTCAATGACACGTTGAATTTCTTTGCTTCGGCCAATGACAGGGTCCAAGCTGTCCTCTTTTGCAATAGCTGTCAAATCTCTTGCCAAGCTATCTAGTGTTGGTGTATTTGCATTGCTATTAGAGCCTGCCGCAGATGCACCTGTTTCATTGCTTCCAAGCAGCTGCAGAACTTGCTGACGTGCTTTATTTAAGCTCACTCCGAGGTTATTTAAGACACGGGCAGCGACACCCTCTCCCTCACGAATAAGACCTAATAGAATATGTTCTGTCCCTACATAGGAATGACCTAGCTTTCTTGCTTCATCCATTGAAAGCTCAGTGACCTTCTTCGCTCTAGGCGTATAATGAGGAATAGCTTGAGACACCTCTTGCCCTCTTCCAATCAAGCTTTCGACTTCTTTTTGGATTTTATCTGAAACAAGGCCCAGTGCTTCTAACGCTTTGGCAGCGATGCCCTCACCTTCACGTACAAGGCCAAGTAAAATGTGCTCAGTACCTATGTTCTTATGGCCTAGGCGAATGGCTTCTTCTTGTGCAAGTGCTAATACCTTTTGAGCTCTTTCAGTGAATCTTCCAAACATCATATCGTTTCATCCTCCTGTCCATTCCTATGCATTTCTAAGCGCAGCCTTTCTCTAATAATCGCTGCTCGTTTTATATCTCGTTCATTTGGCTCCAAGGCTCCTCCTGAATATTGTTGAAGGAAGCCGGGCTGAGTCAAAATCATGAGTTCATTCAGTATATTACTTGAAAGCCCCTTAATGATACCTAAATCAATTCCAAGCCGCACATCTGACAAACACTTTGCTGTTTCCTTTGATTCAATCATACGACAATTGGCCAAAATCCCTAAGGAACGGTACACTCTGTCCTCAAGTTCAATTTTAGATGTTTGATATAACGCTTTTCGTGCAGATCGCTCTTGTTCAATGAGCTGAGCGGTCACACTATTCAAGTCATCTACAATGTCTTCTTCTGATTGACCAAGTGTCATTTGATTTGATATTTGAAAGATGTTTCCTATTGCTTCGCTGCCCTCACCATAAATTCCTCTGACCACAAGACCTAATTGATTAATGGCCGGAATAATCCGATTCATTTGTCTTGTGAGCGCTAATGCTGGTAAATGCATCATGACCGAAGCCCTAATACCTGTACCTACATTGGTCGGACAGCTTGTTAAGTATCCTCGCTTTTCAGAAAACGCATAATCCACTTGCTCTTCAATCCAGTCATCAACCTGATTAGCCGCTTTTAATGCATTGGCTAGCTGAAAACCTGGGAATAAGCATTGGATTCGAATATGGTCTTCTTCATTCAGCATCACACTGATTTCTTCATTTTCAGAAAGCAAACAGCCGCCAAATCTTGATTCAGCTAAATTGGGGCTAATCAAATGCTTTTCAACAAGTACCCTCTTTGCTAAAGGCTGCGTTTCATTCATTCGAATCAGAACAAAATTTCCAATGTCCTTCACTTCCTGGCTAGCAAACTTTTGTTCGAATTGCTGGAGAACAGCTTCAGCTTCAGCTTGAGAAAACTGAGTTGGGAAACGAACATGCTCTAGATTGCGAGCTAGCCGGATACGACTGCTTAGAACAATGTCACTTTCTGGTCCTTTTTGTTTCATCCACTGACTTAGAGCGTCTTGAATAAAATGCTGGAGCGACATGTTGTTAATCTCCCTCCCTCTGCTGAGATTGCTCATGCTCTAATGCACGAATTTGATCTCGAACTTCCGCTGCCTTTTCGAACTCTTCCTGTTCAATCAGCTGCTTCAGCTCTTGCTGCATTAACTCAAGTTTCCGGCGAACATGCAGGCTGCCGGCAATTCGTTTTGGGACTTTCCCATTATGGACTGTATTTCCACTATGGACTTTCCGTAAAACAGGGTTCAGATACTGATCAAATGTACGATAGCATTCTGCACAGCCAAATCGGCCTGTTTTTCTGAACTGTTGAAAGGTTAAGCCACACTTAGGACATTGATCCACTTCTTTCGCTTCTTGAAAAATAGAAGAGCCCTTGTTAGCACTTGTGGTGAAGCTAGGATCAATATTCAATAAGCCTGATAATAAGTTGTGAATCGAGAAACCTTGGTTTCCACTCATAGCATATGAATCACTGTTTTCTTTTGCACATTGTTCACATATGTGCATTTCTTGTTTTTCTCCATTTATAACTTTCGTAAAGTGAAAAGTGGCTGGTCTCTCATTACATTCTTGACAAATCAATCTTTTCACCCGCTTTACTTTAATTTCAAAGCATTTAACATCGCTTTCATCATCCGAGCACGCAGTTCATCACGTTCAGGTAAATCAATATGCAATACAGAACGATCCATGACACTAATCATCATCTTAGCTTCTCTTTCAGATAAAATGTTATTTTCAACAAGACGCATGATGATATGATCAGATGCAGCCTGTGATAAACGATGATATATTTGAGAAATAATGTTGTTCAATAAGTCGACTTCATCATTCATTTTGACTTTAATGATGCGGATATAGCCACCGCCGCCACGCTTACTTTCAACGATATAGCCTCTCTCGCTCGTAAAGCGTGTATTGATAACATAGTTAATTTGTGAAGGTACGCATTGAAATTTATCTGCAATTTCATTGCGCTTAATTTCTAATATTTCTCGACCGTTCTGATCCAAGACTTCCTTCAAATACTGCTCGATGATATCAGAAATATTTTGTGCCACTCCGCCTCCTCCTCCATTGACTTTGACTATATTTGACTTTAATCTTACTATAAATTTTTTCGATCGATTTTTCAAGATAATCGCTCAACTAACAATATTATTTCCACATTCATATGGTATCAAACCTCTCAAAAACACAAAAAAGACCAGTTCCGACTGGAACTGATCCTTATAGAAGCTTGGCGGCGTCCTACTCTCACAGGGGGAAACCCCCAACTACCATCGGCGCTGAAGAGCTTAACTTCCGTGTTCGGTATGGGAACGGGTGTGACCTCTTCGCTATCGCCACCAAACCTGATGGAGAGAATGTTCTCTCAAAACTAGATAACAATGTTCATGCTTCACAATAGAATATAGGTTAAGTCCTCGATCTATTAGTATCTGTCAGCTCCACGTGTCACCACGCTTCCACCTCAGACCTATCAACCTGATCATCTTTCAGGGATCTTACTTCCTTGCGGAATGGGAAATCTCATCTTGAGGGGGGCTTCATGCTTAGATGCTTTCAGCACTTATCCCGTCCGCACATAGCTACCCAGCGATGCCCTTGGCAGAACAACTGGTACACCAGCGGTGCGTCCATCCCGGTCCTCTCGTACTAAGGACAGCTCCTCTCAAATTTCCTGCGCCCGCGACGGATAGGGACCGAACTGTCTCACGACGTTCTGAACCCAGCTCGCGTACCGCTTTAATGGGCGAACAGCCCAACCCTTGGGACCGACTACAGCCCCAGGATGCGATGAGCCGACATCGAGGTGCCAAACCTCCCCGTCGATGTGGACTCTTGGGGGAGATAAGCCTGTTATCCCCGGGGTAGCTTTTATCCGTTGAGCGATGGCCCTTCCATGCGGAACCACCGGATCACTAAGCCCGACTTTCGTCCCTGCTCGACTTGTAGGTCTCGCAGTCAAGCTCCCTTGTGCCTTTACACTCTGCGAATGATTTCCAACCATTCTGAGGGAACCTTTGGGCGCCTCCGTTACATTTTAGGAGGCGACCGCCCCAGTCAAACTGCCCACCTGACACTGTCTCCCTGCCCGATAAGGGCAGCGGGTTAGAAGGTCAATACAGCCAGGGTAGTATCCCACCGATGCCTCCACCGAAGCTAGCGCTCCGGTTTCCAAGGCTCCTACCTATCCTGTACAAGCTGTACCAACATTCAATATCAGGCTGCAGTAAAGCTCCACGGGGTCTTTCCGTCCTGTCGCGGGTAACCTGCATCTTCACAGGTACTATAATTTCACCGAGTCTCTCGTTGAGACAGTGCCCAGATCGTTGCGCCTTTCGTGCGGGTCGGAACTTACCCGACAAGGAATTTCGCTACCTTAGGACCGTTATAGTTACGGCCGCCGTTTACTGGGGCTTCAATTCGCACCTTCGCTTACGCTAAGCGCTCCTCTTAACCTTCCAGCACCGGGCAGGCGTCAGCCCCTATACTTCGCCTTACGGCTTCGCAGAGACCTGTGTTTTTGCTAAACAGTCGCCTGGGCCTATTCACTGCGGCTTCTCGGGGCTTTAACACCCTAAGAAGCACCCCTTCTCCCGAAGTTACGGGGTCATTTTGCCGAGTTCCTTAACGAGAGTTCTCTCGATCACCTTAGGATTCTCTCCTCGCCTACCTGTGTCGGTTTGCGGTACGGGCACCTCTCACCTCGCTAGAGGCTTTTCTTGGCAGTGTGGAATCAGGAACTTCGCTACTAAATTTCGCTCGCCATCACAGCTCAGCCTTTACGGGAAACGGATTTGCCTATTTCCCAGCCTAACTGCTTGGACGCGGATATCCAATACCGCGCTTACCCTATCCTCCTGCGTCCCCCCATTGCTCAAATGGTGAGGAGGTGGTACAGGAATATCAACCTGTTGTCCATCGCCTACGCCTTTCGGCCTCGGCTTAGGTCCCGACTAACCCTGAGCGGACGAGCCTTCCTCAGGAAACCTTAGGCATTCGGTGGACGGGATTCTCACCCGTCTTTCGCTACTCATACCGGCATTCTCACTTCTAAGCGCTCCACCAGTCCTTCCGGTCTGGCTTCACAGCCCTTAGAACGCTCTCCTACCACTGTTCGTAAGAACAGTCCGCAGCTTCGGTGATACGTTTAGCCCCGGTACATTTTCGGCGCAGAGTCACTCGACCAGTGAGCTATTACGCACTCTTTAAATGGTGGCTGCTTCTAAGCCAACATCCTGGTTGTCTAAGCAACTCCACATCCTTTTCCACTTAACGTATACTTTGGGACCTTAGCTGGCGGTCTGGGCTGTTTCCCTTTCGACTACGGATCTTATCACTCGCAGTCTGACTCCCAAGGATAAGTCATCGGCATTCGGAGTTTGACTGAATTCGGTAACCCGGTAGGGGCCCCTAGTCCAATCAGTGCTCTACCTCCGAGACTCTTACCTTGAGGCTAGCCCTAAAGCTATTTCGGAGAGAACCAGCTATCTCCAGGTTCGATTGGCATTTCACCCCTACCCACACCTCATCCCCGCACTTTTCAACGTGCGTGGGTTCGGGCCTCCATTCAGTGTTACCTGAACTTCACCCTGGACATGGGTAGATCACCTGGTTTCGGGTCTACGACCACGTACTCATGCGCCCTATTCAGACTCGCTTTCGCTGCGGCTCCGCATCTTCTGCTTAACCTTGCACGGGATCGTAACTCGCCGGTTCATTCTACAAAAGGCACGCCATCACCCGTTAACGGGCTCTGACTACTTGTAGGCACACGGTTTCAGGATCTATTTCACTCCCCTTCCGGGGTGCTTTTCACCTTTCCCTCACGGTACTGGTTCACTATCGGTCACTAGGGAGTATTTAGCCTTGGGAGATGGTCCTCCCGGATTCCGACGGAATTTCACGTGTTCCGCCGTACTCAGGATCCACTCTGGAGAGAATGACATTTCAGTTACAGGGCTGTTACCTTCTTTGGCGGGCCTTTCCAGACCTCTTCGCTTATATCATTCCTTTGTAACTCCGTATAGAGTGTCCTACAACCCCAAGAGGCAAGCCTCTTGGTTTGGGCTGTTCCCGTTTCGCTCGCCGCTACTCAGGGAATCGCATTTGCTTTCTCTTCCTCCGGGTACTTAGATGTTTCAGTTCCCCGGGTATGCCTTCTCATACTCTATGTATTCAAGTATGGATACTACTCCATTACGAGCAGTGGGTTTCCCCATTCGGAAATCTCCGGATCAAAGCTTGCTTACAGCTCCCCGAAGCATATCGGTGTTCGTCCCGTCCTTCATCGGCTCCTAGTGCCAAGGCATCCACCGTGCGCCCTTTCTAACTTAACCATTTCTTACTTTAGAAAGAATCACTATGTGTGATGAACTTTGCATTGCATTCAATGTGAATGTATTACTTATTGTTATCTAGTTTTCAAAGAACAATCCTGTCTCGCTAGAGACATGTTTTGAAGGAATGATCCTTCAAAACTAAACAAGACGAAAACGTACGCTGCTCCATATATCCTTAGAAAGGAGGTGATCCAGCCGCACCTTCCGATACGGCTACCTTGTTACGACTTCACCCCAATCATCTGCCCCACCTTCGGCGGCTGGCTCCATAAAGGTTACCTCACCGACTTCGGGTGTTGCAAACTCTCGTGGTGTGACGGGCGGTGTGTACAAGGCCCGGGAACGTATTCACCGCGGCATGCTGATCCGCGATTACTAGCGATTCCAGCTTCACGCAGTCGAGTTGCAGACTGCGATCCGAACTGAGAACAGATTTATGGGATTGGCTAAACCTTGCGGTCTTGCAGCCCTTTGTTCTGTCCATTGTAGCACGTGTGTAGCCCAGGTCATAAGGGGCATGATGATTTGACGTCATCCCCACCTTCCTCCGGTTTGTCACCGGCAGTCACCTTAGAGTGCCCAACTGAATGCTGGCAACTAAGATCAAGGGTTGCGCTCGTTGCGGGACTTAACCCAACATCTCACGACACGAGCTGACGACAACCATGCACCACCTGTCACTCTGTCCCCGAAGGGAAAGCCCTATCTCTAGGGTTATCAGAGGATGTCAAGACCTGGTAAGGTTCTTCGCGTTGCTTCGAATTAAACCACATGCTCCACCGCTTGTGCGGGCCCCCGTCAATTCCTTTGAGTTTCAGTCTTGCGACCGTACTCCCCAGGCGGAGTGCTTAATGCGTTAGCTGCAGCACTAAGGGGCGGAAACCCCCTAACACTTAGCACTCATCGTTTACGGCGTGGACTACCAGGGTATCTAATCCTGTTCGCTCCCCACGCTTTCGCTCCTCAGCGTCAGTTACAGACCAGAGAGTCGCCTTCGCCACTGGTGTTCCTCCACATCTCTACGCATTTCACCGCTACACGTGGAATTCCACTCTCCTCTTCTGCACTCAAGTTTCCCAGTTTCCAATGACCCTCCCCGGTTGAGCCGGGGGCTTTCACATCAGACTTAAGAAACCGCCTGCGAGCCCTTTACGCCCAATAATTCCGGACAACGCTTGCCACCTACGTATTACCGCGGCTGCTGGCACGTAGTTAGCCGTGGCTTTCTGGTTAGGTACCGTCAAGGTGCGAGCAGTTACTCTCGCACTTGTTCTTCCCTAACAACAGAGCTTTACGATCCGAAAACCTTCATCACTCACGCGGCGTTGCTCCGTCAGACTTTCGTCCATTGCGGAAGATTCCCTACTGCTGCCTCCCGTAGGAGTCTGGGCCGTGTCTCAGTCCCAGTGTGGCCGATCACCCTCTCAGGTCGGCTACGCATCGTCGCCTTGGTGAGCCATTACCCCACCAACTAGCTAATGCGCCGCGGGTCCATCTGTAAGTGACAGCCGAAACCGTCTTTCATCCTTGAACCATGCGGTTCAAGGAACTATCCGGTATTAGCTCCGGTTTCCCGGAGTTATCCCAGTCTTACAGGCAGGTTACCCACGTGTTACTCACCCGTCCGCCGCTAACATCCGGGAGCAAGCTCCCTTCTGTCCGCTCGACTTGCATGTATTAGGCACGCCGCCAGCGTTCGTCCTGAGCCAGGATCAAACTCTCCGAGGTATGCAGGATGCATATCACACATGCGTTGCTACACGATGTAGCGAACTTAGCATGTGATCATTTCCTGCCTCGCCAGTTTGACTGACTACCTATGAAGTTTCATAGGATTTTTTTATAAAAACTCGAATTAACAGGTACGTTTTGTCTTGTTTAGTTTTCAAAGATCATATTGGTGGAGCCTAGCGGGATCGAACCGCTGACCTCCTGCGTGCAAGGCAGGCGCTCTCCCAGCTGAGCTAAGGCCCCATAAAAGATGGTCGGGAAGACAGGATTCGAACCTGCGACCCCTTGGTCCCAAACCAAGTGCTCTACCAAGCTGAGCTACTTCCCGATCTTAATGGCGCGCCCGAGAGGAGTCGAACCCCTAACCTTTTGATCCGTAGTCAAACGCTCTATCCAATTGAGCTACGGGCGCTTATTTATAATGCCGAGGGCCGGACTTGAACCGGCACGGTAGTCACCTACCGCAGGATTTTAAGTCCTGTGTGTCTGCCAATTCCACCACCCCGGCGTGGATGGTATAAGCGGAAGACGGGATTCGAACCCGCGACCCCCACCTTGGCAAGGTGGTGTTCTACCACTGAACTACTTCCGCATTACAGGATTTCTTTATTTTATTTGGCAATGCGGGTGAAGGGACTTGAACCCCCACGTCATAAAGACACTAGATCCTAAGTCTAGCGCGTCTGCCAATTCCGCCACACCCGCATGAAACATGGTGAGCCATGAAGGACTCGAACCTTCGACCCTCTGATTAAAAGTCAGATGCTCTACCAACTGAGCTAATGGCTCGCTTTAAAAGCGACTTGTCTATCTTACCATATGAAAGTGGTGCCGGCAAGAGGACTTGAACCCCCAACCTACTGATTACAAGTCAGTTGCTCTACCAGTTGAGCTACACCGGCTTTATCTATCCTAACATTATGTAAGAATAAATATGGTGGAGGATGACGGGCTCGAACCGCCGACCCTCTGCTTGTAAGGCAGATGCTCTCCCAGCTGAGCTAATCCTCCATATTGTGTCGTTTCGAAGTGTCTCTCGATCTGACAAATAGTATTATATAACGATAAGATATTGTTTGTAAAGACTTTTTTAAAATAATTTTTGAATTTATTTTAAAGCTGTTTTTCCATCTTTTCGTTAAGGCACCTAAAGAAGTTTACCACTTGTCTCATCATTTTAAAAGCCTTTTTTTCATTTTTTTATGTTTTTTTGTTAAAAAGAGTACTAATAAGGCTTTATTCCTTTGAAAACAGCTATTTCGAAGCTTTCATACCCTTGATTTTATTTCATATATCTCTGGATAAAAACATTCAAAAAAGAAATTCTGTTATTATTTTATTTTTCTGAGAAATCTTTTTTGCATAAAAAAGTGTGAAAATACTGCTGGTCTTTACTATTTTTCAACAAAATTGTTTCACATCATTTTTCTACTGCTTCAAAATATTCAACAGCTTTATCATCGATATAAAATTTTAACAGGAGAAATAAAATGAGTATTGTTTCTTTCATTTCTTCTATCTTTTTAAATTGGAAATGCAACAATAGCTGACCATCCCCTTCGGGATGAAGTCTTTCTATTTAGTGCCCTATACATCGCCTTTCTATCTCTATTTAGCCGAAGGTGAAGTTTTCTATGCTTTTAGTGTAGACCCTTGATAATTTGGCTGCTGGTTCATATGATGACCGACATGTTAAATTGAAAGAGCGTAAAGTTTGATTTATTTAGCAACCCACGAGGGAACAATTCACTTTAAGAACCTATTCTATTATATAGAAGCAAGTCATGCAAAACACAAAAAAGACCAGTTCCGACTGGAACTGATCTTTATAGAAGCTTGGCGGCGTCCTACTCTCACAGGGGGAAACCCCCAACTACCATCGGCGCTGAAGAGCTTAACTTCCGTGTTCGGTATGGGAACGGGTGTGACCTCTTCGCTATCGCCACCAAACCTGATGGAGAGAATGTTCTCTCAAAACTAGATAACAATGTTCATGCTTCACAATAGAATATAGGTTAAGTCCTCGATCTATTAGTATCTGTCAGCTCCACGTGTCACCACGCTTCCACCTCAGACCTATCAACCTGATCATCTTTCAGGGATCTTACTTCCTTGCGGAATGGGAAATCTCATCTTGAGGGGGGCTTCATGCTTAGATGCTTTCAGCACTTATCCCGTCCGCACATAGCTACCCAGCGATGCCCTTGGCAGAACAACTGGTACACCAGCGGTGCGTCCATCCCGGTCCTCTCGTACTAAGGACAGCTCCTCTCAAATTTCCTGCGCCCGCGACGGATAGGGACCGAACTGTCTCACGACGTTCTGAACCCAGCTCGCGTACCGCTTTAATGGGCGAACAGCCCAACCCTTGGGACCGACTACAGCCCCAGGATGCGATGAGCCGACATCGAGGTGCCAAACCTCCCCGTCGATGTGGACTCTTGGGGGAGATAAGCCTGTTATCCCCGGGGTAGCTTTTATCCGTTGAGCGATGGCCCTTCCATGCGGAACCACCGGATCACTAAGCCCGACTTTCGTCCCTGCTCGACTTGTAGGTCTCGCAGTCAAGCTCCCTTGTGCCTTTACACTCTGCGAATGATTTCCAACCATTCTGAGGGAACCTTTGGGCGCCTCCGTTACATTTTAGGAGGCGACCGCCCCAGTCAAACTGCCCACCTGACACTGTCTCCCTGCCCGATAAGGGCAGCGGGTTAGAAGGTCAATACAGCCAGGGTAGTATCCCACCGATGCCTCCACCGAAGCTAGCGCTCCGGTTTCCAAGGCTCCTACCTATCCTGTACAAGCTGTACCAACATTCAATATCAGGCTGCAGTAAAGCTCCACGGGGTCTTTCCGTCCTGTCGCGGGTAACCTGCATCTTCACAGGTACTATAATTTCACCGAGTCTCTCGTTGAGACAGTGCCCAGATCGTTGCGCCTTTCGTGCGGGTCGGAACTTACCCGACAAGGAATTTCGCTACCTTAGGACCGTTATAGTTACGGCCGCCGTTTACTGGGGCTTCAATTCGCACCTTCGCTTACGCTAAGCGCTCCTCTTAACCTTCCAGCACCGGGCAGGCGTCAGCCCCTATACTTCGCCTTACGGCTTCGCAGAGACCTGTGTTTTTGCTAAACAGTCGCCTGGGCCTATTCACTGCGGCTTCTCGGGGCTTTAACACCCTAAGAAGCACCCCTTCTCCCGAAGTTACGGGGTCATTTTGCCGAGTTCCTTAACGAGAGTTCTCTCGATCACCTTAGGATTCTCTCCTCGCCTACCTGTGTCGGTTTGCGGTACGGGCACCTCTCACCTCGCTAGAGGCTTTTCTTGGCAGTGTGGAATCAGGAACTTCGCTACTAAATTTCGCTCGCCATCACAGCTCAGCCTTTACGGGAAACGGATTTGCCTATTTCCCAGCCTAACTGCTTGGACGCGGATATCCAATACCGCGCTTACCCTATCCTCCTGCGTCCCCCCATTGCTCAAATGGTGAGGAGGTGGTACAGGAATATCAACCTGTTGTCCATCGCCTACGCCTTTCGGCCTCGGCTTAGGTCCCGACTAACCCTGAGCGGACGAGCCTTCCTCAGGAAACCTTAGGCATTCGGTGGACGGGATTCTCACCCGTCTTTCGCTACTCATACCGGCATTCTCACTTCTAAGCGCTCCACCAGTCCTTCCGGTCTGGCTTCACAGCCCTTAGAACGCTCTCCTACCACTGTTCGTAAGAACAGTCCGCAGCTTCGGTGATACGTTTAGCCCCGGTACATTTTCGGCGCAGAGTCACTCGACCAGTGAGCTATTACGCACTCTTTAAATGGTGGCTGCTTCTAAGCCAACATCCTGGTTGTCTAAGCAACTCCACATCCTTTTCCACTTAACGTATACTTTGGGACCTTAGCTGGCGGTCTGGGCTGTTTCCCTTTCGACTACGGATCTTATCACTCGCAGTCTGACTCCCAAGGATAAGTCATCGGCATTCGGAGTTTGACTGAATTCGGTAACCCGGTAGGGGCCCCTAGTCCAATCAGTGCTCTACCTCCGAGACTCTTACCTTGAGGCTAGCCCTAAAGCTATTTCGGAGAGAACCAGCTATCTCCAGGTTCGATTGGCATTTCACCCCTACCCACACCTCATCCCCGCACTTTTCAACGTGCGTGGGTTCGGGCCTCCATTCAGTGTTACCTGAACTTCACCCTGGACATGGGTAGATCACCTGGTTTCGGGTCTACGACCACGTACTCATGCGCCCTATTCAGACTCGCTTTCGCTGCGGCTCCGCATCTTCTGCTTAACCTTGCACGGGATCGTAACTCGCCGGTTCATTCTACAAAAGGCACGCCATCACCCGTTAACGGGCTCTGACTACTTGTAGGCACACGGTTTCAGGATCTATTTCACTCCCCTTCCGGGGTGCTTTTCACCTTTCCCTCACGGTACTGGTTCACTATCGGTCACTAGGGAGTATTTAGCCTTGGGAGATGGTCCTCCCGGATTCCGACGGAATTTCACGTGTTCCGCCGTACTCAGGATCCACTCTGGAGAGAATGACATTTCAGTTACAGGGCTGTTACCTTCTTTGGCGGGCCTTTCCAGACCTCTTCGCTTATATCATTCCTTTGTAACTCCGTATAGAGTGTCCTACAACCCCAAGAGGCAAGCCTCTTGGTTTGGGCTGTTCCCGTTTCGCTCGCCGCTACTCAGGGAATCGCATTTGCTTTCTCTTCCTCCGGGTACTTAGATGTTTCAGTTCCCCGGGTATGCCTTCTCATACTCTATGTATTCAAGTATGGATACTACTCCATTACGAGCAGTGGGTTTCCCCATTCGGAAATCTCCGGATCAAAGCTTGCTTACAGCTCCCCGAAGCATATCGGTGTTCGTCCCGTCCTTCATCGGCTCCTAGTGCCAAGGCATCCACCGTGCGCCCTTTCTAACTTAACCATTTCTTACTTTAGAAAGAATCACTATGTGTGATGAACTTTGCATTGCATTCAATGTGAATGTATTACTTATTGTTATCTAGTTTTCAAAGAACAATCCTGTCTCGCTAGAGACATGTTTTGAAGGAATGATCCTTCAAAACTAAACAAGACGAAAACGTACGCTGCTCCATATATCCTTAGAAAGGAGGTGATCCAGCCGCACCTTCCGATACGGCTACCTTGTTACGACTTCACCCCAATCATCTGCCCCACCTTCGGCGGCTGGCTCCATAAAGGTTACCTCACCGACTTCGGGTGTTGCAAACTCTCGTGGTGTGACGGGCGGTGTGTACAAGGCCCGGGAACGTATTCACCGCGGCATGCTGATCCGCGATTACTAGCGATTCCAGCTTCACGCAGTCGAGTTGCAGACTGCGATCCGAACTGAGAACAGATTTATGGGATTGGCTAAACCTTGCGGTCTTGCAGCCCTTTGTTCTGTCCATTGTAGCACGTGTGTAGCCCAGGTCATAAGGGGCATGATGATTTGACGTCATCCCCACCTTCCTCCGGTTTGTCACCGGCAGTCACCTTAGAGTGCCCAACTGAATGCTGGCAACTAAGATCAAGGGTTGCGCTCGTTGCGGGACTTAACCCAACATCTCACGACACGAGCTGACGACAACCATGCACCACCTGTCACTCTGTCCCCGAAGGGAAAGCCCTATCTCTAGGGTTATCAGAGGATGTCAAGACCTGGTAAGGTTCTTCGCGTTGCTTCGAATTAAACCACATGCTCCACCGCTTGTGCGGGCCCCCGTCAATTCCTTTGAGTTTCAGTCTTGCGACCGTACTCCCCAGGCGGAGTGCTTAATGCGTTAGCTGCAGCACTAAGGGGCGGAAACCCCCTAACACTTAGCACTCATCGTTTACGGCGTGGACTACCAGGGTATCTAATCCTGTTCGCTCCCCACGCTTTCGCTCCTCAGCGTCAGTTACAGACCAGAGAGTCGCCTTCGCCACTGGTGTTCCTCCACATCTCTACGCATTTCACCGCTACACGTGGAATTCCACTCTCCTCTTCTGCACTCAAGTTTCCCAGTTTCCAATGACCCTCCCCGGTTGAGCCGGGGGCTTTCACATCAGACTTAAGAAACCGCCTGCGAGCCCTTTACGCCCAATAATTCCGGACAACGCTTGCCACCTACGTATTACCGCGGCTGCTGGCACGTAGTTAGCCGTGGCTTTCTGGTTAGGTACCGTCAAGGTGCGAGCAGTTACTCTCGCACTTGTTCTTCCCTAACAACAGAGCTTTACGATCCGAAAACCTTCATCACTCACGCGGCGTTGCTCCGTCAGACTTTCGTCCATTGCGGAAGATTCCCTACTGCTGCCTCCCGTAGGAGTCTGGGCCGTGTCTCAGTCCCAGTGTGGCCGATCACCCTCTCAGGTCGGCTACGCATCGTCGCCTTGGTGAGCCATTACCCCACCAACTAGCTAATGCGCCGCGGGTCCATCTGTAAGTGACAGCCGAAACCGTCTTTCATCCTTGAACCATGCGGTTCAAGGAACTATCCGGTATTAGCTCCGGTTTCCCGGAGTTATCCCAGTCTTACAGGCAGGTTACCCACGTGTTACTCACCCGTCCGCCGCTAACATCCGGGAGCAAGCTCCCTTCTGTCCGCTCGACTTGCATGTATTAGGCACGCCGCCAGCGTTCGTCCTGAGCCAGGATCAAACTCTCCGAAAAAGTACAAAACCGAAGTTTTGCTTTTCGCCAGTTTGACTGACTACCTATGAAGTATCATAGGATTTTTTTATAAAAACTCGAATTAACAGGTACGTTTTGTCTTGTTTAGTTTTCAAAGATCATGTTCGTTATCGCTCGTAAGCGACTTTAATATCTTACCATTTTACATCGGTTAAAGTCAAGAACTTTTTTCAATTTCTTTTTTTAACCTCGTTGCTGTTTTGCGGCAACGAATAATAATATACCACCTGGAATCTTTCCTTGCAATAGTTTTTTTAAAAAAAGTTTCATTTTATGAAAAATAAAAAGCGCCATAGATAAAATGGCGCTTTGATTGATGTATTAGCGGTTTCTCATTTGCGGGAAAAGCAGTACATCTCTGATTGATGGAGAATTTGTTAAAAGCATGATTAATCGGTCGATCCCGATTCCTAAACCACCTGTTGGAGGCATGCCGTATTCTAATGCTTCAACAAAATCGTCATCCATTAGATGTGCTTCGTCATTTCCTTCTTCACGTTCTTTTAATTGAGCTTCAAAGCGTTCTCTTTGATCAATTGGATCGTTTAGCTCTGTGAATGCATTTGCATGCTCACGGCGCACGATAAACAACTCAAAGCGATCTGTGAAGCGAGGATCTTCAGGATTTTTCTTAGCTAATGGAGAAATCTCCACTGGATGTCCGTAAATGAATGTAGGCTGAACCAATGTTTCTTCTACTTTTTGCTCGAAGAACTCATTGATAATATGACCTACTGTCATATTTTTCGTGAATTCAACACCATGATCAGCAGCATGTTGTTTTGCTTCTTCTATAGACATCTCCTGCCAGAAGTCTACACCTGTTGCTTCTTTGACCGCTTCAACCATATGCAGTCTCTTCCATTCAGGTTTGAGATCAATTTCATCTTCTCCATATTGAATGGTTGTTGTTCCCAGCACCTCTTGGGCAATATGGGCAATCAAGTTTTCAGTCAGATTCATGATGTCTTTGTAGTCTGCGTATGCTTCATACAGCTCGATCATAGTGAATTCTGGGTTATGACGAGTCGATACACCTTCATTACGGAATACGCGGCCAATCTCGTATACTTTCTCTAGACCACCGACAATTAGGCGTTTTAAGTGCAGCTCGATCGCAATACGCATATAAAGCGGCATATCAAGTGCATTGTGATGAGTAATGAAAGGACGCGCTGATGCACCACCAGGAATGCTGTGCATTGTTGGTGTTTCAACTTCTAAGTATCCTTTAGAATCCAAGTATCTTCTCATGGATTGAATGATTTTGCTTCGCATAATGAATGTCTGCTTACTTTCTGGATTTACAATGAGGTCAAGGTAGCGCTGACGATAGCGTTGTTCAACATCTTTTAATCCATGATATTTATCAGGAAGCGGGCGAAGTGCTTTTGTCAGAACCTCAAAGCTAGTCGCTTTAATAGAAAGTTCTCCTACATTTGTTTTAAAAACAGTTCCTGTTACACCGATGATATCGCCTAGGTCTGAGCTTTTAAATAATTCGTAGGCTTCTTCCCCTACACTATCTTTACGAACATAGATTTGAATTTGTCCTTCTAAGTCTTGAATATGCGCAAAGCCAGCTTTACCTTTTCCGCGCTTTGTCATCATACGTCCAGCGATTGTTACTTGAGCCGCTTTTCCTTCTAAGTCTTCTTTAGAAAACTCGTCATATTCAGCGATAATTTGCGCAGATTGATGAGAACGGTCATATCGTTCACCGAATGGATCGATACCCTCTTCTCTCATTTTATTCATTTTGTCACGTCTGACCTGGAATTGGTCATTTAATTCTTCGTTATTAAGCCCTTCATTACTCATTTATATCACTCCAATAATGTATTTTGCAGAGAAAAGCAGAAAAACTGCCAGTACATGCACTAGCAGTGAGCTACAAAAAGAAAGATAATCTTATCCTACTTTTATACTTTGAAGCTCTTTTGCCTCGGCTTCGATCGTAAAGTCATCAAGAACTTGTACAAGCTCCGCTCTCGTTTCACTTTGATTGATTTGATTTCTTACGTCCGCATTGCCTCGGACACCTTTTAAGTACCATGCTGCGTGCTTTCTCATTTCTCTAACAGCCACATGCTCGCCTTTTAGATCAATGAGTCTGTCTAAGTGAAGCTTGCACACTGACATTTTCTCACGCACGTTTGGCTCTTCTTTCAGTTCACCCGTCTCTAAATAATGAACCGTTCGATAAATCATCCACGGGTTTCCTAGTGCAGCTCTTCCAATCATGACAGCGTCCACACCCGTTTCATCAAGCATACGTTTTGCATCTTGAGGGGTTTTGACATCGCCATTGCCGATGACAGGAATTGAAACAGATTGTTTAACCTCTTTAATAATATCCCAATTCGCTGTTCCTTCGTACATTTGCACGCGTGTCCGTCCGTGAAGCGCAACCGCTTGTCCACCTGCTCGTTCAACAGCACGGGCATTGTCGATAGCAAAGATATGGTCTTCGTCCCAGCCCATTCTCATTTTCACAGTAACTGGTTTGTCTACAGCTTCTACGACAGCAGAGACCATTTCATAAATCTTGTTTGGATCAAGGAGCCATTTCGCTCCTGCATCACATTTCGTAATCTTTGGTACAGGACAGCCCATGTTAATATCAATAATATCAGCTGTGGTATTCTGGTCTACGAACTTTGCCGCTTCGACGAGTGTGTCTTTTTCCCCTCCAAATATCTGAAGGCTCAAAGGCTTTTCCCGTTCATCAATGTATAGCATACCCATTGTTCTCGCGTTGTTGATCAGGATCGCTTTGTCACTGACCATTTCAGCGCAGACTAAGCCCGCTCCAAACTCTTTCACCGTCAGTCTGAAGGCAGAGTTGCACACACCCGCCATTGGTGCGAGCACTACTTTGTTTTTAATCTCGATCTCTCCGATTTTAAACATTTTTCCCCCTCCTTTCTTCCTCAAGAATTGGCGAAAGTTCTTCCACCGTTATATTTAAAGCATCTGCTATTTGACCAACCAATTGGTTTGTTGGTAATCGATTGCCTCGCTCAATTTCTCCTAAGACAGAGACAGAGATGCCCAGTCTTTTCGCGAACCCTTCCTGAGTATACCCTTTTAGCTTTCGGTATGCACGAATTCTTCTACCCCACATGTCTTTTTCCATATGCTTACACCTTCTTGGTCTGTTACGGCATTTATTTGTACTTCGCCGATTTCTGGGCAAATCTCACTCATCGGGACAAGAACGAATAAACGTTCGTACATTCTAGGATGCGGTACTACAAGTTGTTCTGTTTCAATATTTTCACGATTATAAAGTAAAATGTCAAGGTCAGCCGTTCGTGGTCCCCATCTCACTTCTCTTGTTCTGCCTAACTCCTGCTCGATTTTCTGAGTAAGAGATAGTAGTTCCTCCGGACGAAGTGAAGTGGTAATTTTCACGGCCATGTTTAAAAAGTCATCTTGGTTTTCATATCCTACAGGTGCTGTTTCATATATCGATGAGATTAATTCTACTTGAACCTCTGGATGTTCATGCAGTTTTTTGACGGCTTCTTTTAAATAGGTTTCTTTTTTACCTATGTTTGAGCCTAATGCGATGTATGCTGTATTGTTCATGTGCGCGATCTCGTCATTTCAATTGCAACGGACTGATAGTGTCCTGGAATTGGCGGATCTGGTTTGATCACCTTCACTGTACATTCCTGAACTGTCGGAAAGTCCTTTAACACTTGGTTTGCAATTCTTTCTGTCAGTGTTTCAACGAGATTGACCGGCTTACCTTCTACAATGCTTTTGCAGATTTGGTAAAGCTCTGCATAGTTAATGGTCTCATTGAGGTCATCAGTTTGTCCGGCTTTACTTAAATCAAGTGAAGCTGTTAAGTCCACGCGGAATCGCTGCCCTAATTTATTTTCTTCTGCAAATACACCATGGTACCCGTAAAATTCCATTCCATTTACATATACTTTATCGATGATAAGCGCCTCCCTTATTCAGCATGGCATCCATCATTTTTGCCATTCTTGCTATTTCTTTTACATCATGTACACGGACCATCGCACTGCCCTTTTGAATCCCAAGGCAAACTGTCGCACCTGTTCCTTCAGTACGTTCTTCAGGAGGCAGGTCTAAAACAGCACCAATGAATCGTTTTCGTGATGTAGCTAGCAGCAGTGGATACCCAAGGTGACAAAAATGTTCAAGTTCATTCATGACCTTCAGGTTGTCCTCTTTATTTTTCGCAAATCCTACCCCTGGATCTAATATAATCATGTCATCACGGACACCCGCTTGCTGGGCAATTTGGACACTTTCTTTCAAATCGGCGATCATATCTGAAATCAGATGTGTGTAGTTTCGTTCTGGCCGATTGTGCATTAAAATGATTGGGACATTGTGCTTCGCTGCCACATGTGCCATTTGGGGATCTGCCTTCGCTCCCCATACATCATTAATGATGGAGGCTCCAGCTTTCACCGCTTCATCTGCAACACGGGCTTTATACGTATCAATAGAGATAGGTACATCTAATTCTTTTGTGATCTTCTCAATGACAGGAATGACCCTTGAAAGCTCCTCTTCTTCCGAGACAAGTGCCGCTCCTGGGCGAGTCGATTCTCCGCCAATATCAATAATATGCGCCCCGTCTTCTATCAGCTGCGCTGCATGAGCCAGCGCTTTATCTACTTGATTAAACTTTCCTCCATCTGAAAAAGAGTCAGGCGTGACATTTAAAATGCCCATGACCAATGTCTTTTCTTCATAGCTAAGGGTGTGATGCTTGGCCTGTATGATTTTAGGCTGTTTTATCAATTGTTGTGTCATTGTGTCCACCTACTCTTTATGGTCTTGACGTTCTTTTGTGTATTGCATTCTTAACTTTGTTGAGATGGTCCGGCTGTTTTTGGGCAAGTGGATGTCTCCTATACTCCCGAAAGGTACAACTCCCTGAACAGAATTAGTCATCCATGCCTCATCAGCTGAGAGCAAATGTGAGACTGGGTATCGTCCTTCCTTTAGCGAAACCCCCATCGCGTGGAGCGTTTCCATACAGTATCGACGAGTGACCCCATTTAAAATGCCTGTATCAAGTGACGGTGTATAGACCACATCATCTTTCCGCCAAAAAACATTCGAGGTAATACCTTCTGCCACATCATCTTCTTTCGTTAAAAAGATGCCTTCTAACGCCGGGTCGTTCCCCACTTCTCTTTTCGCGAGCAGGTTGTTCATATAGTGATGAGACTTGAGGCGCCTTGGCCCTTCTGGTGTGTTTCTTCTTGTTTGAAGAATGACTCCCTTTTTCTCACCCAAAATAGATTCAGGACGGAATGGAGAGATCATGACAAAAACGACAGGCTCTTTATAAGGATCTGCAGAAAACCCATTGCCCCTGCCCGCAGAAACATTCAAGCGAATTCTCGCATGGCCGCCGGCTATTTGGTTTTTATTCAGTAAAGTATGAATGATGTCGAGTACAAATGGTTTCTCTATTGTGGATTCGATGCAAAGGTCACGTAATGATTGATTGAGCCTTTCAAGATGCCAATCTAACAGGAAGACTTGTCCTGCCAGGCTGGTAAATGTTTCGAATACACCGATGCCATATAGAAAACCATGATCAAAAGGAGAAAGAGTCGCGTCTTTCTCCTCTATATACTGACCGTTCAGATAAATGATCATGCGTTTACTTCATGCCCCTTTTTACGATAGGTTTCAATGAAATTTTTCAGCATTTCTTTTCCGAAGGATGTCATAATCGATTCAGGATGGAATTGCACACTTTCAATCGGCAGTTCTTTATGGCGAATCGCCATGAGCTCGCCTTCTTTTGTGCTGGCTGTTGCGTCAAAGCACTCTGGCAATGTCTCGTTTTTGACAATTAACGAATGATATCTCGTTGCAACGAGCGGATTTTGAAGTCCTGTGAAGACACCTTTTCCGTCATGTTTAATCTCTGACGTTTTACCGTGCATTAAGCGCTCTGCTCGAACGACATCCCCGCCAAAGACTTGTGCGATGGATTGGTGACCTAGACACACACCGAAGATCGGAATACTTCCTGCAAAGTGCTTGATCGCCTCCATACTAATCCCCGCTTCATCAGGACTGCATGGCCCTGGAGAAATCATGAGGAAATCCGGCTTGAGCTCTTCAATTTCTTGAATGGTTACTTGATCATTCCGTTTCACGATCAATTCTTCTCCAAGCTCACCTAAATACTGGACCAGGTTGTACGTAAATGAATCATAATTATCAATCATTAAAATCATACTCTGCTCACCTCTAACTCAAAATAGTCTCTTCTTTGCTCAGCTGTAATGCTTTTTTCACTGCATAGGCTTTTTTAATTGATTCTTTGTATTCGTGTTTTGGGACAGAATCAATGACGATCCCCGCCCCTGACTGCATAAAGGCCTTTCCTTCTGTACAATACGCAGTACGAATGACGATATTAAAGTGCATATCGTGATTGAATCCAAACCAGCCTATAGATCCAGTATAAAGCCCACGTCTTGTTGGCTCAAGTTCTTCTATGATTTCCATCGTCCTCACTTTTGGAGCACCTGTAATCGTTCCACCTGGGAATACAGCTCTCATGACATCTACCGCGTCACATTCATCACGCAGCTCTCCTTGTACATTGGATACAATATGCATCACGTGCGAATATTTCTCAATCGCCATAAATTCGTTCACTTTTACGGATCCATAAGTGGATACGCGTCCAAGGTCATTCCGCTCAAGGTCAACAAGCATCACATGCTCTGCGCGTTCTTTTTCATTTTCAATGAGCTCTTTTGCCAGCGCTTGATCCTCAGCGTCGTCTTTGCCTCGTGATCTTGTTCCGGCAATTGGTCTTGTTTCTAGCTGAGTTCCTTTTTTCTTAATAAGCAGCTCTGGAGATCCACAAACAATCTGGAAGTCAGGCGTATGCAAGTAAGACATGTAAGGAGATGGATTTACCTGACGTAACGTTTTGTATAAATCATACGGATGAGTGTGAAGCTGTTCATCTTGTCTGATGGATAAGTTCACTTGGAACACATCACCGTTTGCGATATACTGCTTAATTTTCTCTACTGCTTCCCCAAAGGTTTCTTCAGTGAATGGTGCTGCTGGTACAAATTCTGTGGAAGGTTCACTGACAGGTGATTGTGCTGATTCTTCTGAAGAGCTTGTCCATTTTTGCTTCCATTCTTCAAGCCTTTGGTTTGCTTCACTCCCTGATTCCGTTTCCTCTATGTGCGTAATCAGCCACAGCGCGTGCTCTTTATGATCAAAAACTGCAACATCGTTAAATACGAGGAAATAAAGGTCTGGTGTTTGAAGATCATCAATTGACAGCATCTTAAAATGTTCGATGTATCTAGCATAATCGTAGCTTAAAAACCCAATGGCTCCGCCTTGAAAGTCGGGATATTCGACGTTCGTTTCAGTTCGAAGGGTTTGAAACCAATCCGTAAAGGCTCTGAATGGATCACCTTCTTTGAACAGCACCTCATCTTGATAATGGATAGTCGTCATTCCATCTTTCCCCTTCGCTTTTGCGATCGGGTGAATACCAGCGATGCTATAAGAACCGCCGCGCGCACTTTCAAGAAGCACATGATGTGTTTCACGAGCAGTTAATTGTTCGTATCTTTTCAAAAATGCATCTTTCGTAAAAGGAATTTTGATGCCCATCGGCCTGCGTTGTGTCATGTTATCATCCTTTTTCATTTTCATTAACCTTATTGTAATGCAATCCATTTTATTTAGAAAATAGTATTTGCTTTCCATCTTCAGAATTCATAAAAAAACCCCAGCAAATGCTGGGGTGATTGGTTTAATCGAATTGATAAAGAGGTGTACTGAGATAACGCTCACCATTACTTGGGATGATGGCCAGAACCTTTTTCCCTTTACCAAGCTTCTTCGCTGTTTGAAGCGCTGCGTAAATAGCTGCTCCAGAAGAAATACCGCCAAGGATTCCTTCTTCTTTCGCTGCTTTTCTTGCAAGCTCAAATGCATCTTCGTTTTTCACTTGGATGATGCCGTCATATATTTCTGTGTTCAAGATTGAAGGAACAAAACCTGCTCCAATCCCTTGAATTTTATGCGGACCCGGCTTACCGCCTGACAATACAGGAGAATCTGTCGGCTCTACTGCATAAAGCTGGATGGATGGGATAGCTTCTTTTAGGACTTCACCAGCACCTGTAATCGTACCGCCCGTACCAACACCTGCAATAAATGCATCAAGCTCGCCGTCAAACTGTTCAAGGATTTCTTTCCCAGTTGTACGACGGTGAATCTCTGCATTGGCTTCGTTGCTAAATTGCTGAGGCATGAAGTAACCATGCTCTTCTGCTAATTCCTCCGCTTTTTTGATGGCACCTTTCATTCCTTCTGCACCTGGTGTTAAGACAAGTTCCGCACCATAAGCGCGTAAAAGGTTGCGGCGCTCCTGACTCATTGTGTCCGGCATAACCAAAATCGCATTGATTCCTTTAGCAGCCGCTACCATTGCAAGGCCGATTCCTGTGTTTCCGCTTGTTGGTTCAATAAGCGTATCGCCGGCTTTTAATGTACCTTTTGCTTCAGCATCTTCGATCATCGCTAAAGCAATACGATCTTTGACACTGCTGCCCGGGTTCATATATTCAAGTTTCAAGTAGACATCCGCACTGTCTTCATCTACTAAACGGTTTAATTTAACGACTGGTGTATTTCCTATTAGTTCAAAAACTGAATTTGCAATACGAGCCATCACTAACACCTCTATCTCCGAGTAATTTTATTGTATTAATATTAAATTATCAATTTCAAAAAATTTTGTCAATGCTTTTAGTCCTGCTCTCCATCGTAAAACCATGTGACTTTTGCTTCTTTCCACAGGGTTTTGACATTCGCCTTTTCACCTAGATCTTCCATGGCGATCTGCCTTTTTATCTGATCTTTGACTTCGTCATAGGAGAAAGAACGGCCATTTAATTTTTCTTTTAACTGAATAATGGCATACCCGTTTTTGGTCTGAATCGGCTCTTTCGTCCATTCATCTGGCTGAAGCTTTTGAGCTTCTTGTATGTATAGGGCTGGGATACTTTCCTGCTCTTCTGTCACAAATCCAAGATCTCCGCCGTATGGTGAGGTGTAACGGTCGATTGAACGTTCAGCTGCCACGGCTTCGAAGCTAGACCCACCTTTTAAATCTTTTAATACATTTTCAGCCTCGCTCTTTGTCTTCACGACGATATGGCGAATGCGGTATGAATCATCATATTGATATAAGTCCTTGTTTTTTTCATAAAACGATTTCGCTTCTTTTTCAGAAACGACGGCATCTCTTGTTAAAAGCTGCTCTAATAAAATTTGATAACGAATCTGTTCTTTCCATTCCTTCTCACTTGTATGTCCATCTTCATAGAAATTATTAGACACCGCTTTGAGCATGAGCAATTCACGATTGATCTCTTTTGAAGACACTTCCAGCTTGTTTTGCTTGGCAAGCTGATTGACCACCTTCTGATTGATCATTTGCTCAAGAGTCGCCTTTCCGTAGCGGTCTTCCATTTTCTTTAACCATTCTTGACGCGTCACCTTCTCTTTTCCAATCGACGCAATTTCTTCACCACTTTTCCCGTTAGAAGAAGCCTGTGACATTTGTGACTTTGTTAATACATATGCAATGACAACGGCATTAATCATGAGCAACACGAGAATAAATGTCCAAACCACTCTTGCTTTTAGTCTCATCTTTCGTCTCCTTTCCATTCTAAAAAGAAAACCCGCTGCTTAGAGCTAGCGGGTTAATTCTTCACGTAGCTCTTCTAGCTCTTCTTTTGTAAATACATACGTTTCGTTACAAAAATGGCATTGAGCTTCTGCTTGTCCGTCTTGTTCAATCATATCATCAATTTCGGTTTTTCCTAGGCTGATAATGCCATTTGCAAACCGTTCTTTGGAGCAGTTACAAGAAAATTCGACAGGTACAGTTTCTAAAATTTGAGGTTTTTCACCGAGTACTTCTTCTAATATTTCTTCTGGTGTCATCCCTTTTTCAATGAGTTTAGAGATTGGTTCAATGGTTGACAGGCGCTTTTCTAGTCTTTCAATGACAGCATCTTCTGTACCAGGCAGCAGTTGAATGATGAAACCGCCTGCTGCGAGGATCGAATTATCTGGATTGACAAGGACGCCTACACCTACAGAAGAAGGCACTTGCTCAGAAGAAACAAGATAATAAGTGAAGTCATCTCCAATTTCACCAGAAACGATTTCCGTTTGCCCTGTAAAGTGGTCCTTCAGCCCGATATCTTTGACAACACTTAACGTTCCAGATGTTCCGACTGCACGTCTAACATCCAGCTTGCCATGTTCATTTAAGTCAAAGTGAACTTGTGGGTTTGAGACATATCCTCGCACCTGGCCTTTTGCATTTCCATCAGCAATAATGGCGCCGATTGGGCCACCGCCTTCTATTTTGACAGTTAGCTTATTTTCACCTTTCAGCATAGCACCCATCATGACTGTTGCTGTCATCGTTCTGCCGATGGCTGCTGATGCAGTCGGCCACGTATGATGTCTTCTTTGTGCTTCGTTGATTGTATCTGTTGTGTTTGCAGCATATGCGCGGACTTTTCCGTCATATGCTAACGCTTTAACTAAATAATCCATTTGATTTAAACCTCCTATAATACACCGACACGATTACGTTCATAAATGAGCTGCAGTCCTTTTAATGTAAGGAACGGATCGACAATATCAATACAGTCTGATTCAGTTCCAATCAATGTAGACAAACCGCCTGTTGCAATGACTTTCGGTGTTTGTTTGGCTTGCTGCTTCATCCGTTTCACTATTCCCTCGACTTGGCCAACATATCCATAAAGGATGCCGGATTGCATCGCACTGATGGTGTTTTTTCCAACAATGTGATCAGGACGGACAATTTCAATTCTCGGCAGCTTCGCCGCTCTTGTATATAAAGCCTCAGTTGAGATGGTAATACCCGGTGCAATCGCTCCACCCATGTATTGTTTTTGTTCATTGATATAACAGTAGGTTGTTGCTGTTCCAAAGTCTACCACAATTAGAGGCGCCCCATATAGATGAATGGCTGCTACTGCATTGACAATTCGATCTGCCCCGACTTCCTTTGGATTGTCACACATAATGTTTAATCCAGTCTTCATTCCAGGCCCTACAATTTGGGGTGTTATGTGAAAATACTTTTCGCACATTCTTTCAAGTGCGAACATCATTGGCGGGACAACAGAGGAGATGATAATTCCTTCTATTTGGTCAAACATCAGCCCCACATAATCGAATAAGGCCCTAATGGACATACCAAATTCATCTTCTGTTTTATGACGGCTTGTTTCAATTCGCCAATGGTAGTTTAGATCGCCATTATGATAAACACCTAAAACGGTATTTGTGTTTCCTACATCTATCACGAGTAACAACTTCATCACCACTTTGAATAGTTTCTCAAAAAGAGCATTTTTCGACTTTCTATCATACCATACACGAACTGAGTTCCATTTGTAAACAATTCGAAACCGATCCATTCATGAATCGAAATAAAAAAAGCTGCCGGTGATCCCGACAGCTTTCACAGAAGGAGATTAGATCTCCTCATCTTCTTTTTTCTTGATGTTTACTTTCACATCATCGTTTTTCTCTTCGTCATCTGCGTATACACGCTCTGGAAGCTTTCCAGTTTCGTAAAGAGATTTAATTTGTTCAGCATCTAATGTTTCAACTTCTAGAAGGGCTTGTGCGATGATTTCTAGCTTATCTTTATTCTCAGTGAGAATTTGTTTCGCACGTTCGTAGCTCTCCTTAATGAAACGCTGAACTTCTTGGTCAATTTCGTAAGCGATCGCTTCACTGTAATTCGGCTCATTGTTGAAATCACGTCCAAGGAAGACTTGACCTCCTTGTGATTGACCGAATTGAAGCGGACCAAGTTTATCAGACATACCGAACTCTGTGACCATTCTTCTTGCAATGCCTGTTGCACGCTGGAAGTCGTTGTGAGCGCCTGTACTTACTTCACCAAACGTAATTTCCTCTGCAACACGACCGCCGAGCAAGCCTACAATCTTATCAAGAAGCTCTGGCTTCGTTTGGAAATAACGGTCTTCTCTTGGAAGCATGACCGCATATCCGCCTGCCTGACCACGAGGAACGATCGTTACTTTATGCACCATGTCCGCTTCGTCTAGGATAAGACCAATGACGGTATGACCTGCTTCATGGTAAGCCACGATATTACGTTCTTTCTTCGAAATGACACGGCTTTTCTTCGCCGGCCCAGCGATGACACGGTCAGTCGCTTCGTCAATATCACGCATATCGATTTTCTTTTTGTTATGACGGGCAGCAACAAGTGCTGCTTCGTTTAGTAAATTCTCAAGATCTGCTCCAGAGAACCCTGGTGTTCTGCTTGCAATGGCTTTTAAGTTAACTGACTCGTCAAGCGGTTTGTTTTTCGCATGAACTTTCAGTACTTCTTCACGGCCAATAACATCTGGGCGGTCAACCGTAATTTGACGGTCAAAACGTCCCGGACGCAGCAATGCAGGGTCTAGAATATCTGCACGGTTTGTCGCAGCAATGATAATAATACCTTCGTTGGCACTAAAACCATCCATTTCAACAAGAAGCTGGTTAAGCGTTTGTTCACGCTCGTCATGACCACCGCCAAGACCGGCTCCACGCTGACGACCCACTGCATCAATCTCATCAATAAAGATTAAGCAAGGTGCATTCTTTTTCGCATTTTCGAATAAATCACGTACACGTGATGCACCGACACCGACGAACATCTCGACGAAGTCAGAACCACTGATACTGAAGAAAGGAACGCCTGCTTCTCCTGCAGATGCTCTCGCAAGCAATGTTTTACCTGTACCTGGAGGTCCTACTAGTAAAACCCCTTTAGGGATTCTTGCGCCAAGCTCCGCAAATTTACGTGGGTCCTTCAGGAATTCAACCACTTCTACAAGCTCTTGCTTTTCTTCATCTGCACCGGCAACATCTTTAAATTTCACACGTTTCTTCTCTTCTGTGTAAAGCTTCGCCTTACTCTTACCGAAGTTCATGACTCGGCTTCCGCCGCCCTGAGCTTGGTTCAATAAGAAGAAGAACAGGATAAAGATGATGATAAACGGAATGATGGTTGTCAGAACTTGCAGCCATCCATTTGTTTCAGGTGCTGGTTCTACTTTTACATCTGTATTCTTCAGTGCACTGTAAATTTGGTCAACACCTTGACCATCTGGAACATGGGTAATGAAGTATTGATCTTTCTTCGCGCCATCTAATTGACCACGAATTTCATAAACCCCTCTTACAGGCTGAATGGAGATACTCTCCACTTTTCCCGCACTTAGATTTTGCGAAAATTTGCTGTAAGACATGTTCTCAGGCTTTTGATTTGGGGATCCTAACCAACTGACGACCCCTATCACAAGTAATAAAATAAGTATATAAAAAATCGTATTACGAAAAACCCGATTCATTCCTTACCTCCTCCCACAGTAAGCACAACTATGTTCAATAGTATCATAGAAAATCATTCCAACACAACCAATAACCTCATGTATACGTATGCTGATCAGCCTTCGTAAACAGATGGTTTTAACACTCCAATATACGGGAGGTTTCGGTAACGTTCAGCGAAATCCAATCCATAGCCGACAACAAATGCATCTGGTACTTCAAATCCAACATAATCTGCTTTGATGTCTGCTTTGCGGCCGCTTGGTTTATCAAGCAATGTCACAATTTTAATGGAATTTGCTTTACGGTATCGGAAAAGCTCTACCAGATAGCTCAAAGTTAACCCACTGTCGATGATATCTTCCATAATCAAAATATCTCTTCCTTCAACAGAAGTATCTAGATCCTTAATGATCTTTACTTCTCCAGAAGATACGGTAGACTTTCCGTAGCTAGATACATCCATAAAATCAAGTTCTAAATATGTATCAATGTGTTTGATCAGGTCTGCCATGAATGGAAGAGCCCCTTTCAAAACACCAATAGCCAGGGGAAATTTACCATCATAATCACTGGTTAATGTTGCACCCAGTTCCTTCACTTTTTGCTGGATCTCTTCTTCTGAGATCAAAATCTTTTCAATATCTTGTTTCATGCTTTTGCTTGCCCCCTACAAATTTTCGTGCTGTCTATATTGTAATACAATGAGATCGCTGTTTGTCATATCAATTTCTTCAAAAACGGATTTTTTCAGACCTGGGATCCAGATGATTTGATGATCCGAGTCAGTGACGATCGGCCAGCTGTCTCTTTCTGCAAGAGGCACTTTTTTATCAATAAATATATCCTTCACCTTTTTTGATCCATTCATCCCTTTAAGTTTGATTCGATCACCATTTTTTCGTGAGCGAATGATCAAAGGGAGACGAACATGATCTTTTTGAAGCAAGAAAAAATGGTTTCCGTTCCGTGCATCCTTCGGAACATGATTTGATACGGCGATAGACTGTCCATTTGGGAGAAAAAGCTCTTCTCCGAGCTCAACCTTTAAGTGAAGAGCATAAGACTGGTCTAATACATGCGATCGCTCAAAGGTAAACATACAGTGATCATAAGACTTGACAGCTTGTAAACCTTTTGGCAAATCTAATGATCCAGACGGTTGATCGGTATGAGATAACCAGTCTAAAGTCCCTAGAATATGCTGGTTTGAAAACGCTGATTGAGTGTTTTCATAAAGATAGTTTAATATTAGTTGAATGCCTCTTCTTTGTAAAGGCAAAGGCAGGTCAAGCAAAGGCTTCGTTTTAATCTCAATTTGCTTAGGCGATTGACTCGTTATCACTTGGTTCATTTGTTCCTTTGTTAAAGCCTGCAAGTATTGCTCATCCTCAGTCAGCATGTCACTTACAAACTGAAAGCTTTCATGTACATGAGGTGCCTCTTCTTTTAACACGGGAAGAATGTGTCTTCTTACCCGGTTTCTCAAGTAGTCATCTGTATGATTGCTTTGATCAATGACATAGGGTACATGTTCTTTTTCACAAGCTTTTAGCACGTCGTCCTTAGAGTATCCAATGAGCGGACGAATCAGCCACCCATTTTGAAAAGGACGTTTTGCTTGGATACCTGCGAGTCCTATACCAACAGTCCCTCTCGCAAGTCTCATCAACATTGTTTCTACTTGGTCGTCTCCATGATGTGCAAGCGCTATAAATTGAGCGTTGTATTGCTCCATCAATTGACGAAAGAAAGCATATCTACACTCCCTTGCAGCTGCCTGTTTGTTTAAGCGGTTTTCTTTTGCATATTGGGTGACCTGTATGCGGGACGATTCAAAAGGGATCTCGTGCTCCTGACAGTAAGCCTCAACAAATGCCAAATCAGCAAAGGACTCTTCTCCTCTGAACATGTGATCTACATGGGCTGCAATCAGCTGATAGGAACCTTTGCGGCGCTTGTTAAGTTCATGCAGTAAGAGCATGGAATCCGGTCCGCCGGAAACCCCGACAATGACTGTCGTATTTTCAAGGTAAACATCATGTTTTTCCAAAAAAGATTCAATTCTATTCACAACTTCCTCCTCACAAAGAGCAGGTAATTTAAAGATATACATATCCTATCACTTTCAGTAGCTCCAAGCAAAGAAGAAGCCTGATTTTTTACAGCTCTACAACAGGAACAAAACCACATATGCACAGTAAAGAGCGAGTACACTGCACACGATAAGAATGGTTTCAAAAAGCCCGCCTGATTTTTTACGTGCTGACGTTCTTTTTGCTGCTGCAGCCCGCGATCGTGTAGTCACTTGTTGATTTTGATTAACAGCGGGTTTTGGCTGCTGCTTCTTTTGGCGCGATTTTCTTGATGCAATCAGCTGTCCTTCTTTCAGCATCGCACTTTTCATGTCTGCTGCTGATTGATATTTACCTTGTAGAGCAGCTTTTAACACCCTTTCATATCGCTTTAATAAAGGATGTCCTTCAATGGCTCGATAAAGCTGTTTATCTGGTTCTGCTCCTTTTTTGAATTCTTTCTTATACGCACAGTTGACCATCACCATGGTCAGGGCAAATAAATCATAGGTTGGTTCAGCTTTTCGTGTACCGAATCCCCAATAGCCTCGATCAAAAAACTCGGTATACTCTTTAATTGCCCTGCCCGCTTTCGTCGTTCCTCCCACATCAATGCACCGGATTGTGGCAGGGGGACCAGAAACAATGAGATTATCCGGCTTCAAGTCACCAAAAATCCATCCTTCCTGATGTAAATGAGCCAGGCTGGATAAAAGCTGAATCATCAAAACAACGATCCACTCATCACCCTTTTGTTTCACAAATTCAAGCAATAATGGACCTCTGACATATTCCATCACATAAAAGGAGCGTTTTTGAGGCATACCGGGATAAATCGCATCATCCATATCATAAAAAGAAGGCCCCATGGTTTTCACAGGAGCCTTTGAAAAGGATTTTAATACATTGACTTCAGATGCAATGAGCATACTGTCATCACTCACTTTAAGGGCCGCTTGCCCATGTGGCGATTCGGCCAAATAGACAACCCCGTTCGCCCCTTTTCCAAGCTCTTTTACAATACGGTAATGATGGTGGTGCCATTTCCCTTGAATCACCGTGCCTAACGGGATGTTAGAAGCCGAATTCATCATTATGCTCTTCCTTTGCTTCAAGCAGCCCTTTGCGTGAACGAACTGATTTGAAATGCTGAAGTGCTTCCCGAAGCGCTGGTCCCGTTGGGGTGATGCCTCCAGTGGTCAGTTTTGGGAAAATAGATGATAATGAATCGAATCGAGGCGTCCAATTCAACACAATTTCAGCATCTGAGTTTTTCCCGGGAAATACACACATCCCAAACTGATTTTCTCCAATTCTTGAATTTAAACTGATGGAAAGGTCGATAAGTGCCTCTTTGACGGTTGGCAGCTTCGGTTTCATACTTGCACTTGTATCAACAAGCACGAGTACTTGAAGGTGAACCGTTTCTCCTAACTCATCGACGACCTCCATTACTTCCCCGCGCTTATCAGGTGGAAGCTCTTCAATTTCAGTGTCTTTGCCGAGTATTTGCTGCAATTCTTTATTCACAACACCTTGTAGGGTTTGTGTCATCGCTTTTTTCGTGACCATTTGTACTGTTTGAGATAACTGCTGGACGTAGACAACTTGATGGATGCCTCCGCCTGCGAGAGCAATCCCCTCTACTTCCTTCATTGCTTCATGATCGTGTCTGTTTTCTTCCATAATGCCAATGACATTGACTGTAATCCCTTGTTCCTTTGCCAATGAGGCAATCGCAAGCGGATCTTCCCCGTGATTTGAGCAGCCATCTGTAATCAATAAGATTTGGTTGACGTGACCTTTTCGCATCTTCATTCCTCCTGGGATTGTAACTGAATGCTTATATCCCCATCATCGCCAGAAGAAATTCATATTATACGATATTTTAAGAAATCTCTTGTTTCTCAAGATAGAATGTACCGGTCGGAATGGAAGCCCATTTTGGTGTGTTGTGGTCGAGCCTGATGACAACAACTGTCATATCGTCGTCAATTTGGCCTGCTCTTGTTCGAATAACCTCTTCCATTAATAAATCAGCAATTTCTTGGGGATCTTCTGTTTTAAAGCTTTTCATTTTCCGTTTCACCCACAGATCATGATTTTCAATATGCTTTGGCCCCTCAAAAATACCGTCACTCATCATAATCAATAGGTCTCCTGCTTTCATCTGTTCGCTCACAACCTCGACTTCGAATTCATCAATAATGCCAATCGGCAAGTTGCTTGCTTGTACCTTCATCACCTGATCACCCCGTTTAATAAAGCTGGGTGTTGAACCAATCTTGAGGAACTTACAGCTCGCATCCTGTAAATCAATGATCGATAAATCCAATGTTGAATAGATCTCGTCCGTCGTTCGTAAAGATAAAATACTATTAATGGTTTTAATCGCCACTTTTTCATTGATACCTGACGCCAATATTTTTTCTAACAGCTTAATCGTTTCATTGCTTTCAAAATGAGCACGTGCTCCGTTGCCCATTCCATCACTAATAGCTGCGGCATACTTCCCTGCTCCAAGCTCCATCATGCTGTAGCTGTCTCCAGATACCAGTCCTCCGCCTTTTGCTGCATGTGCCACGCCTGTAGCCACTCGGTATGATTTAGCAGAGCCAAATACAACGTGGCAATAGCCGGTTGGATGCTCTGCACACTGTTCTGCTTTGACTAAAATCTGTTCTTCTAATATATCTGAAAGCATTGGCGCAATGATTTTTTCACATTCCCCATGCCCTTGGCAATATGGGATTCTCATTTCAATATCCACATTTCCCTGCTCCAAGCTATAGATTTCTACTTGCTGAATCTCAATGCCAAAGTGCTGAAGTGCTTCTATCATCTGCTCTTCCTGAATAAAATGTTGCTCTCTTTCTCGTTTTATTTCCCGGGAAAAATCCTCCATCACTTGTGAGACCCCCATCAGCTGTTCAGCCACAAGACGCCTGCTGTCTTGGACTTTTTTCTTCAGTGTCTGGTTGGCTTTATAGTAAGCGATCTCCTCTTCGATCAATTCCTCAACATGTTTTGATTTTGAGCAGTGCTGACTAAATTTCTTTTTCAATTTTCGGTTATGCTCATACGTTTTTTCATCAGATTCATGCATAACTTGTTTCATTAGTTCATAGGTTGTATCAAAGTTCTGCACCCAGCATTTATTTTTCTTATAGCACGTTTGACAGGATCGTTCTGTGATCGTACTTAAAAAAAGATCTACATCCTCTTCCTGCTTCTTCTCTTCAGGAATGGATTCGTAAAATGTCGCAAAACTCTCAGACAGCGCATGAAATACATGAGAGAACTGATCTACCTTTTTTGCTGTCACGTCTCGTACCTTCCGAGCATATTGCTGCTGCTCTTGTACATGCTCTACCGTACCAGGAATGTATTTCGCTACCTTGGAAGTAACTGATTGCGGCGTGAGTAAAAAGAGCGCAACCGCTATAAGTGATTCATACAGTGTGGTCATGAGACCTGCTGACCCTTCCCCGTACAGTGAAATGAGTAAGGAACCCACAATTAAGCCGATGGCTGCCCCTGCTTTCTTCCCTTCTTTCAGCAATCCGCCTAATAAGCCTGAAAAGGCAAGAAGACTCATCTGATAAAGGTTTCCGATGTTAGCGAGACCGAGAATTAATCCTGTCACAACACCGACCGTACAACCAATACTGGCTCCGCCAATAAAGGCAAACGTCAGCACTACATAACGTGACAAAATATGCTCTGCCTGCATTCCTTGAAAAGTGATCCCAGCAAGACCAGTTAAAACTGAGGCAATTAAAATCATAAAACAAATAATTTCTTCGACCTTTAAAGAGTGTTTAATTTTCCTGACTGTAAAAATCGGCAGGCTTTGAAGGAAAATCAGAGTCAAAATGAAGGCAAGTCCTGCTTCGACACCCGCCATGACGTAATCATAACTTTGCACAGCACCTTGCTCTAAGTAAACAAACGCTCCCCGGGTGATCAGCATTGAGAGAACAATGACAACCGGTAATGTTTTCACTGGGTCTTTGATGATGAAAGAAACCACCTTTGACATAAGGATAAACATGAGCAGCGACGCAAACACAAACAATGCATTTTGAGGTGATATCGTCATCGCCCCAGCGAGTAATGCTAGACAAGCCAGCATCGCCTTATCTCTTTTAATAAGCAGCATGGAGCCAAAGAAAGGCAGAGCAAACGGCATAATTTCAGATAATATAAAGGCTCGTCCTAATAAAAAGCCTAGAACAACATAAATAAACCCTTTATAGAAAAAAAGAGAATGCGTGTGATGAAGAAACAGGTTTTTCATCTTTTTTAACCCCGCACTGATTCTTTCAAACCCCGCTCCTGTTAAATCAGTTCTTCTTTCTAGTTTTTCCATCTTCTCATCCCCCACCTGATATTCGTTGCTTGTCATTATAGCGAAGGTGAAAAAGAAATTTTGTCAAAAGAAGTTGTCGTTTCCATAAAACGTTCGACGCTTTATTCGTCAAAGAGGCATACTTTCATGAAAGTCGATGTCTTTCATCAGAATTTTACGAAGGCACAAAAAAACAGCTTTCCTATAGAAAGCTGTTTCGAATATGACCCGTACGGGATTCGAACCCGTGTTACCGCCGTGAAAGGGCGGTGTCTTAACCGCTTGACCAACGGGCCTTGCTTTATGTTCTAGTTAAAAGGATAGCGGCGGAGGGGATCGAACCCCCGACCTCACGGGTATGAACCGTACGCTCTAGCCAGCTGAGCTACACCGCCATAATGAAAATGCGCTAAGAAGCACAAGAACTATAATACAAAGGATTCGCTTGTCCGTCAATAGAAAGTTTTAAATTAAATGACGAAATCTCAAAAAATGTCGGATGGATCATGAAAAAAAGCACCTGCTGAACAGCAGATGCTTTGTTGTGAAAATATATAGAAAGCAGCAACAAGTTAACCTCTTCTTGCTCCGCGCCCCCCACGTTTTGATTCCGTGTTACGTTTTAAAGATGTTAAGCGATCTTCGCTATCTTTTAAGAATTTGTTCATTTTTTGTTCAAACGATTCCTTCGGACGGAAATCATTTCTGCTTGGTCTTGATTGTTGTTGAGGACGATCTTTTGCTTTTTTAATGGACAAGCCGATTTTACCGTCTTTTTCAACATTAATCACTTTCACTTCAACTTGTTCACCGACTTTTAAATGCTCATTAATATCTTTTACATAGTTATCGGCTACCTCACTGATATGAACGAGACCAGTTGAACCGCCTGGCAACTCCACAAAAGCTCCAAAATTTGTAATGCCCGTAACTTTCCCTTGTAACTTGCTGCCAACTTCAATCGACATAAAAAAAGTGCTCCTCCTTAGACTTATAAAAAAATCTCATTTGTTCAATTATACATAAACTGAATTTTAAGTGTCAACAAGGCTAATCGCTCTTATTGCCCACATCAAAGATTTTTTCGCCTTTTTTGGACATATAATAGTCCCGTCGTGCCAGTTCGAGTACGTATTCCTTGCTTTTCAGCTTCTTAATTTCATCAGAAATATCTTCCTGCTTTGTTTTTAATTGCTTCAACTCTTTTTCGAGCGCAACCTTCTTCTCTTCTTTTTCCTTTAGTGAAGACGATTGCGACCAGAGGGCACTTGTCACCAAGACAGCAAACATGAGCACGATGACACCAAACACGGTAAGCCTTCTAAGGAGTCCGCGACGTTTGCGTTTTAAGCGCTGTGCTTGCTGTTCCATTTGTTTTTGGTAATCATTTTGAATTTGTGCGATATTTCGTTTTCTCTTGTTCAAGATTGAAGGCCTCCTCTCTTACTTTGTCCAGAATTGTTTCCATTTCGTTTTGATGGTACCAGATAATTTCTTGGCCCCTTGTAAAATTCCTGCTCCTTTTGAGAAAAACAATCTCATTGATGTTCGCCATTTTTCGGGAATCCGATGAATAATGGTCACATTGAGTAACCAGATGAGCGGATAACAAACAATCGACAGCACCTTCCACACGAGCCGAAACGTAAAACGAACAAGACGTAAGAGCGAGTGGAGCAAGAACAGAATAGCACTTATGATCAATGTGATCATCCAGCGGATCGGCTGGAAGACAACCGACATGACCAGCCTTTTTAGGAAGAGAACAGTCTGATATACACACATCATGATAAACTTGAGAATCTTGAGATACAAATGTTTCATCAATGCCTGATACATCGAGAAACCTAGAGCAACGGCTAGAAAAATATAAAGCCTGAATTCTCCCTCGTTTGTCAGCAGCAGGACGTAAAAGAATAAGAGACCCTGTACCATCCAAAAAAGGAGATCGTGGATAGCCAAAAGCCATTTTGCTGTTTTTTCCCGGTTCACAAACAGCTTGTACGTATCAAGCGATGCGCCCAGCCAGATGCCCATCGCCGCCATGGAAAGCATCGTATAAAACTGGACTGTCAGCGTCATTTAAACAGCTTGCTAAAAAATCCTTTAGCTTTCTCCCCGTGCTGCTCATCAACATAGATTAAATCAAAGACACGCCCTTTGATCGACACAACGCCCTTTTCGACGTCTAGGTTTTTCATTTGCAGATTTTCTCCGCGGATGGCGAGAATCCCCATGACCGTCTCCAGCAGAAATTCCTCACTATCAAAGCTTTCCACTTGTTTGACACCAGTAATATCTAAATGCTTTCTGTTTCGCATTGTGACATTGTGCTCCGCGTCTGATGACAGCTTCGTGCCTTGAGGTTGATTATAATATTGATTCATCTATACATCCCCCATATCTCATACTTGCATGTTACTGCATTGTATGTGATAAGAGGGTCTTTTAGAACAAGCCCTATTCTGCTGTTTTTTCTTCTTTTAGCACAGTATACATGCCAGCCGCTTCTTCTTTTTTCGTCGTGTCCTTTAACTCGTTGACTTGAACAGTCACTAGTTTTTGACCAAAGCGGATTTGCAGCTCATCTCCTTCTTTCACGTCAGAGCTTGCTTTCGCCTGTGTTCCGTTAATAGATATTCTGCCTTGATCAGCTACTTCTTTTGCCAATGTTCTTCTTTTAATTAAACGGGACACTTTTAAAAATTTATCTAGTCTCATGTGTGTTCACCTCTTTCTATGCGTTTCGCATCGTTCCATAGATCGTCCATTTCCTTTAGCGTTAAGTCATCTAATGAACGGCCCATGTCCTTTGCTTTTTGTTCGATATGCTGAAAGCGCCGTATGAATTTTGTGTTGGCAGAAGCGAGTGCCGTTTCAGGCTCTAGGTGATAGAACCTGCCAATATTGACGAGAACAAACAAAAGATCTCCAAATTCATCTTTCATCTGCTTCGTTGCACCTTCGTCCGTCTTCTCTGCCACTTCAACGAGAAATTCCTGCTTTTCTTCTTCGTATTTGTTCCAAATATCTTGAACATCTGTCCAATCAAAGCCTACTTTGGCAGCTTTCTTTTGGAGCTTATATGCCTTTGTTAGTGCCGGAAGTGTCGCCGGAATCGATTGCAAAATAGAACCGGTCCGCTCTGGCTTCTCCTGCTGTTTGATTTTTTCCCAGTTGGCCACCACATCTGCTGCTTCAGAAACATTCGTGTCACCAAACACATGGGGGTGGCGCCGAATCATTTTTTCTGTGACATGCTGAATGACGTCATCGATTGAGAAATAACCGTCATCTTCGCCAATTTGAGCGTGAAGTAACACCTGAAGCAGCACATCGCCGAGCTCTTCCACTATATGATCTGGGTCATCTTCATCTATCGCTTCAAGCAGTTCGTAGCATTCTTCAATTAAATATGGTTTGAGTGTCTCATTGGTTTGTTTTTGATCCCATGGACAGCCGCCCGGACCTCTTAATGTACGTATGACGTCACGGAAGGTGTCAAATTGTTGATAAAGCAGCTGTTCATCTTGAATTGGAGGAACATAAACACTCGTTAAGTTATTTATCGACACATCTCGATCAAGTTCAAATAAAGGAACGGCAGTAATCTGTTCCTGACTGCTTCCAGCTGCAGTCACAATATAAACTTCATAATCGTCGGGGAGCTTTTCCATAAGCGTGAGTTTCACATTCGAAGCTGTCATCTGATCATATACCTGACAAATCAGGACGTGCTGGGTTAATTTCAGATCATCCGCTCTCATATCCCCTGCATCAACGAATTGTAATCCCTCGATGGGGTCAATCTGCAAGGAGTTGAATGTCGCATCTAGAAAGCTTTGTCCACCAGCGACAGACACCTCAATCCCGCGCTCTTTCTGCCCGGCGACGAGCAGCTGTACGGTCTTTTCTGCCACAAATGGATGACCAGGTACAGCATACACAATGTCTTTTTCCGCTGCCTCTGCAAATAATATTTCGGTAATTTCCTGATACACCTGATCAAACTGATCATGCTTTTCATAAATTTCATCAAAAAAGGTGAGAGATGGGACCTCCTGCATTAACTCTGCGGTAAGCGGATGATCCTGCGTTCTCATAAATACTTCCTTCGCCTGCTTCAGCTGCTTATATACACCGAGCGTCAGCTGATCTATGTCGCCTGCCCCGAGACCGACGACGGTAATCTTACCTGCCATTTTGATTCCCTCTCATCTGTTTAAAATATAAAATCTTTTCTCCTAATGGAATGAGTTTCCATTCCTCGTCCGTAAATACTTCTAGCTTAAGAATACTATATAAAAAGGCGAAACCACCAATAAAAACTGATGTCAGGCTCTCTAAAACGGAAAACGGGCGTTTTTCAAAGGGGATCACCCATGAAAACAGAGCCTGATATCCTATTAAGACCACAGCCATGAAGGCGGCTGATAAAAGAATTTTCACCGGGAACAGCTCTCTCAACGAAATCCATCCTTTATGCTTCAAATAAACGGCATTGAGCACGGCTGCTGTGAGAAAACCACACACAGTTGACCACGCGGCACCGTGGATGCCAAATAACGGTACAAACTCAATTGTTAGAATCCATTTCACCAGCACGCTGAGAACCACCACAACAGCAGGATATACAGTATGCCCGAGCCCTTGCAGTAAAGCCGCCTGCGTAATGGCAATCGACGTAAAGGCGATCGATATACAGAATATTTGCAAGGCATCGGTGCCTAAGTCATTACGAAAAAGCATTGTATTGACTGGTGCTAAAATACAAATCAGTCCAACCGCTGACCCTATCCCTAATACTGACGTGGTCTTAACCGATGAGCGAACTTTTTGCCGTATCGTTTCATGCTCTCCATTCCTCATGGCTGCCGATAAAAATGGTACAAGAGAGGTTCCGATGCTGATGGCAAACACCGTTCCGAGCTGTAAGAAAGGCTGGCCTCGGTCATATACACCTTTCGCCGCCTTTGCCGCCGCTTCACTGAGACCCTCGCTGCGCAGCAACGCATACAGATGAAAAGCATCAATCATTTGCATCCATAAAATGAGCAAACCGCTGACACAAATCGTCAATGTATACAGCACCAAACTCTTCATAACATCTTTTTTTCGAAGTGTCGCCTGTTTGCCCGACATACTTGCAGCAGACTGCTTTCGATAGGTCAGCCAAAGGAAAAGAAGCAAAATGAGCGAGGCCGCACTTCCTGCGATAGAAGAGAACACCGCACCCGCCCCTGTTTCATAAAGCGAATAGCCGTGCCTCACGAAATAGAAGGATAAAACAAGCAGGACACCTACCCTGATGAGCTGCTCAACCAATTGAGAAACAGCTGTTGGAAGCATCAGACCGTCACTCTGAAAAACTCCCCTCAGCATCACAGTGAACGGCAGAAATAGAAACACAAAAGCACTCATCTGGATGAGCAGAATTAATTGACTGTCTGCCATAAGACTCGCAATTGTGCCTGCTCCTATGTAAAGACAAAGAAATAAGACTAGGCTCAGTAAAGTGATATAGACCAAGGATACCCTTGTAATGATCCGTCGATTCTCTTCCCCATGCTCACTCAAAAGCTTGGACACCATGACAGGAAAACCTGTTGTACCAAGCATGATGGCAATGCCAAGGAAAGGATATACCTGCTGATAAATATAAAACCCTGTGTCCCCTACGATGTTTTGAAACGGGACACGGTAAACGGCACTTAATATCTTTGATAACAAGCCTGCGATGGTCAAAATCACCGCACCCTGGAAAAGCCAATGCGGCTGATTCACAGCATTTTTCATGGATGACTCCTTTAAAATAAATCTACAGTTAAACGCACTCATTATAACATACGTGAATGAAAAGACGTTTCTTTCTAAGGAGTAGACGGCACATGTCTCGTTTTGTTTCATCCCATATAAAAAACCGACAAAATCAAATGATTTCATCGGCATTCTTTCATTTTATCAAGATGATATAGAGTTATTAGACCTAATGTTCCATTTGACGGGCTAAGAAGCCAGCTGCCGTTTCTGCCGCTTTATGCTCCACTTCTCCCATTGAACGCTCTTTAGAAAATAAGACGACGGCGCCAATTGGATCTCCGTTTGCAACAATAGGTGCAATGGTATAAGCAGATACGTCATCATCAATACCATCGACAAGTTGAATTTCTTTTTTGCTTTCTTCTAACACAGAATTACGCTGATCCATTGTTCGTTCAAGTAAATCACTGATCGATTTGTTTAAGTACTCTTTTTTCGAACTGCCGGATACAGCAATATACGTATCTCGATCACAGATCAGGATGGAATGACCCAGACTGTCGAATAATGCATCAGCATATTCCTTCGCAAAGTCTCCTAGCTCACTAATCGGCGAATACTTCTTCAAAATCACTTCTCCATCGCGGTCGACGAAAATCTCAAGCGGATCTCCTTCCCGGATGCGCAATGTTCTGCGAATCTCCTTCGGAATAACCACTCTACCTAGATCATCGATGCGGCGTACAATTCCAGTTGCTTTCATTCACTGCTGCCTCTCTTTCGTTTGATGATGTGTTGGGTGAATGGAACAAAAGCGTCCACTTTATGCAACATTCACCACTTGACCCTGAGTTTAGTATCCGTCACATCAAACGTAATATACACGAGAGACAAACAAAATTTTATGAAGATGGAATGGTTTCTTTTTTCACATCTTGAAGGCCTCGAAGCATGTTAAGAACAACCTCAAGCCATTCCTCCGTCTTCTTGCCTTTCGTTTGGACAGAAATAATCAGCTTGCTGCCTTCCATTCCTAACCCGATTTCACGTCCATATTTACTGCCGAGCTCAAATAATTTTTGACCGTCGATTTCACTGCTTGCTTTCTCATCAAGAGTCATTCTAACAATGCCTTTCTCCATCTTGATCAGCTCGACACGTTCCTGGACAGCGTACACCTTCATTGTCGCAATCGTAAACAAGTCAGCCACTTCTTGCGGATATTCACCAAATCGGTCGATCATTTCATCCTGAAGCTCTTTTCTCTCTTCAATCGATCCAATTGCTCTGAACTGTTTATACATTTCAATCTTTTGCTTGCCGTCCGAAATATAAGTGTCTGGGATGTAAGCATCAATTTGCAGATCAATTTCTGGCTCGAATTTATCTTGAGCCGTTGTATCGCCTCTTCTTTCCTCAATGGCTTCTTTCAGCATTTGAGAATAGAGGTCGAATCCAACTGAATCAATGAAGCCATGCTGCTGAGCACCAAGTAAGTTTCCTGCTCCTCGAATTGTTAAATCACGCATCGCAATTTTAAACCCAGATCCGAGCTCTGTGAATTCTTTAATAGCTTGAAGTCTTTTCTCCGCAACTTCAGAAAGAACTTTATCTTTTCGATACGTGAAATAAGCATAAGCAACACGGTTCGAACGCCCGACTCGTCCTCTTAGCTGGTACAGCTGAGAAAGCCCCATTTTATCGGCATCGTGGACGATGAGTGTGTTCACATTTGGAATATCGACTCCCGTTTCAATGATGGTGGTACTGACCAATACATCTGATTCACCTTCAAGGAAATTGATCATCACTGATTCCAGCTCGTTCTCACTCATTTTCCCGTGCGCATAACTGACTTTTGCGTCTGGGACTAGCATGGAGATTTCATCTGCTTTTCGTTCAATATCCTCAACACGGTTGTAAAGGAAGTACACTTGACCGCCGCGTGCTAATTCTCGCTCAATCGCTTCTCTGACTAAAGCACCATTGTACTCGACCACATAGGTTTGAACAGGGAAACGGTTTTCAGGCGGTGTTTCAATCACTGATAAATCCCGTACGCCAAGCATGGACATATGAAGCGTACGCGGAATTGGGGTAGCTGTTAATGTCAGTACGTCAATATTGGCTTTCATCTGCTTAATTTTCTCTTTATGCGTCACACCAAAACGCTGTTCCTCATCAATGATCAACAGTCCTAAATCCTTGTAGACGATGTCTTTTGAAAGAAGACGGTGTGTGCCGATGACCATATCAATCGTTCCGTTTTTCAGCCCTTTTAACGTTTCAGTTGTTTCTTTTCTTGTACGGAAACGGCTCAGCTGCGCAATTTTGACAGGGTAGTCTTGGAATCGGTCCATGATTGTGTCAAAATGCTGCTGTGCTAAGATGGTTGTCGGAACAAGCAGGGCTACCTGCTTCCCGTCAGCAATCGCTTTAAAGGCCGCACGAATAGCCACCTCCGTTTTTCCGTAACCCACATCTCCACAAAGCAGACGGTCCATTGGACGTTCCCGCTCCATATCCTGTTTAATTTCGTGAATCGAACGGATTTGATCATCTGTTTCCTGATAAGGGAACGCAGATTCAAACTGGCGCTGCATCTCATGATCAGGCGAGAAAGCATATCCTTTGCTTGCCTCGCGTTCTGCGTACAGTTTAATCAGATCATCTGCGATGTCCTGTACAGATGTTTCAACTTTTTTCTTCACGCGTTTCCAATCGCTGCCGCCCAGTTTGTACAGCTTTGGTTCTTTACCTTCTGATCCTACATATTTCTGCACCTGATCAATTTGTTCAACCGGTACATAAAGCTTGTCGCTTCCTTGATAATGAATATTTAAATAATCTTTATGAATGCCGCCGATTTCAAGCGTTTCAATTCCTAAATATTTACCGATCCCGTGGTTAATGTGCACCACATAATCACCGACTTGAAGCTCTGAATAGCTCTTGATCCGCTCTGCATTGGTCAGCTTTTGCTTACGCGCCTGTTTTTTCACACGTTTCTTGAAGAGTTCACCTTCTGTGATCACAGCAATTTTTGATAACGGCAGTTCAAAGCCTGTTTGCAGCTCACCTTGTAAAATATACACCTGTCCGCTCACAAGCTCAGCGTCCGGTTTAGCAAGAGCGGCTTCAATGTCATAATCATGCAGAACAGACGACAGCTTTTCTGTCCGCTCATCATCAGCACCTAAGAAAACAACCGTGTATTGCTGTTTTTTATAGCGTTCAATTTCACTCGCCAGCACGTTCATCTGTCCATGGAAATTCTGCATTTGCTTACTAGATACATTGACGATATTTTGAGGATTTGTCTGCTGGACATGTCTCAGGAACAAAGAGTAGTACAGAATGGATCTCGATTGCTGATTGATCAGTTCTTGGAACGGGAAAGATAGAGATAAATCATGAAGAATATTGCCTTCTTCAAGCAGACTAATTGTCCAATCGGCTTCTTCCTGTTCAAGCTGTTCTTCCATCTCCTGAATTCTGCTGATTTCATCTAAAATAATAATCGTATCCTGCGATGTGTAATCTAGCAAACTAGCAGGCTTTTCATAGAAATAGGACAGGTACTTCGTCATTTCCTGTGTCACGATGCCTTCTAGCAGCTTCTCGCGATCAGCAGATATATTTTGATGAAGCAGTTCTTTTTGCTGATCTGAGTTGAATTTCTTTAAGCTCTTCGCCAGCCCTTGATCAAGCTGTTCAATGGCTCTCACTCGTTCAGGACCTCTCACAATTAACTCTTTTGCAGGACCTATTTTGATTTCTTGAAGGGTTTCTAATGAACGCTGTGTATCCGAATGAAATGTTCGAATCGAGTCTATTTCTGTATCAAACAGTTCAATACGGATTGGATGATCTTCCGTTAACGCATAGATGTCGATAATTCCTCCGCGCACACTAAAATCTCCGGGCGCTGCAACCATCGACGTCCGGTCATAACCAATTTGTACGAGCTGTTTTGAAAACGCCTCCAAATCAATTTCTTCACCGATCTTTAAATGGATCTGGCTCTCCTTCCAGAGCTCAACTGGCGGAAGCATCCTCCGAACCGCAGCAGCGGGAGTGACGATAATAGGTTTTTCTCCATTCGCAAGTCGATTCAAGACATCCAAACGCTGTGCTCTCAGCTCAGGACTGGCCACTGCAATTTCTGAAGCGATGAGTTCATTGACAGGATAAAGAAGAACCGAGCGATCCGGCATCACACTTGCTAGATCATCTGTTACCTTCTGCGCCTGATATAAATTGTGAGTCACAATAAACATCGGCCGCTTCAGTTCGTCTGATATCGCGGCTGTAAATAAAGATCTGACGGAGCCTGATAGTCCGGCAAGCAGCTGTTCTTTTAACCCTTCCTTTAGCCCATTAAAAATGGACTGAAAATCATCACTTTGTTTGATAAATGATTGTATGTTTTTCATTTGGCTCCTCCTCCCTGTTTGTTTAAAACAGAAAAACGCTTTGGTCTAATATCTACACCAAAGCTTTTTTATTGAATAAAAGTATGATACTGATGGTAATCAGGATTTCTTTCGAGCGCCTCTTGGCAATCCTCACAAATGGTTTGTACATGTAAATCACCATTTTCCCTATAAGAAATCATATCGTTTCTTTCCTCATTTGTTAAGTGATGAAATCCAAGTGCTTCACTTTGGACAGCGGATTCATCTAGACTGCCAACCTTTACACCACAGTGGCGGCAGTAATAATGCAAAGCCATACGTGATCCTCCCATGCTGAGATTTTATGATCAGTATGTGCTTCGCTTATCATTCTTATACCTTCTTGTTAAAATCATTCATCACTTCTAAAAATGGCTTTTTTAAAGCCGCTTCACAAGCCTCGACAGACGATTGAATGGCTGATGCAATGTCAGGCTGTTCCTCTTCTGAGAAACGTCCTAGTACGTAATCAACGACCTTCATGCCGTTTTGAGGACGTCCAATGCCGATACGGAATCGGTCAAATTCAGGTGAACCTAAATGCTGAATCAATGATTTGATTCCATTATGCCCGCCTGCACTTCCTTTTGTACGTAGGCGAATCCGGCCAGTTGGCAAATCAAGATCATCATAGATCACTTTCAAATGTTCGAGGGGAATATCGTAATAGTCCATCAGCGGACGCACACATTCTCCTGATAAGTTCATATATGTAAGCGGCTTTACAAGTAGAACCTTTTGCCCCGAAACAAACCCAGTTCCAAATTGTCCATGGAATTTTGATTGATTTAAAGGAATGTCCCATTTTTTCGATAATTCATCTATTGTCATAAACCCGACATTATGTCTTGTTTTTTCATATTCTTTTCCTGGATTGCCTAATCCAACGAATGCAATCATGAAACCAATAACCTCCTTTGTCACACAGCACACGCCTAAAAAATGAGCCAATCAGATTGCCTCATGTAAAAACGTATGAATTCTTTTCATTCTAGCACAAAAGACGCAACCGCGGGAGGGTTACGTCTTTAAATGACCAGTTATTCTCCATCGTCATCCTTTTCTTTAATGGCCTCAGGCTCTTGCGGCTCTTCTTCGCTATCCGGCTCAGGAACCTCTGATTGCTGAGGCGGCAGAATGGAAGCAACGACTTCTTCTGGATCGTTATTGATTTGATAAGATGACTGAACAGGCAGATCAGCAACTGTTAAGACATCATTGACTTCTAAGTTTGTAATATCAGCTTCAATATTCTGCGGGATATCTTTTGGTTTGGCTGTAACAGATAGTTCAAATAGTGGCTGCTGAAGCACACCGCCATCTTTTACCCCTTTAGACTCGCCAATCAGCTGTATTGGTACATCTGCTTCAATTTCACGCTGTAAGTCAACGACTTGGAAATCAGCATGGACAAGCTCGTTTTTCAACGGATCTGTTTGTAATTCTGTCACCATCACAGATTTCGTTTCGCCACCCACGTCTAAGGTGATAATTGTATTCTTCCCTTCATCACGTAAGGTTTTTAATAAATCGATGCTGTCTAATGAAACAGCCAGGCTGTCTGTATTTTTTCCGTATATGACACCAGGAACGTGTCCTGAATGACGGATTTTTTGCAGTGTGGAACGTTTGAAATCAGTTCTTTTATTTGCTTTTAAAGTTGCCATATTCAGCACCATCCTATTTCTTTTTTGTCACTACTCTCATAATTACCCATAACCGAATCATTTTAAACCTATTTGCCGTGAATGATGATAGCAAAAAGACCCCAAGCTTGATGCCTAGGGCCTTTTTTAATCAGAAAATTAGCTGAAAAGGTAGCTCACAGATTCTTCTTCATGTACACGGATGATGGCTTCTGCAAGCAAAGGCCCAACCGAAAGCGGAATGAATTTTCCAACTTTCTTGTCATCAGTTAATTGAATACTGTTTGTCACAACCAATTCTTTAATTTTAGAGTTTGTGATGCGTTCTACTGCTGGTCCAGACAATACTGGGTGCGTACAGCAAGCATATACTTCAGCTGCTCCATTTTCGACTAGCGCATTTGCTGCAAGTGTAATAGTACCAGCTGTATCAATGATATCATCGATCAGAATCGCCGTTTTGCCTTCAATGTTACCAATAATGTTCATGACTTCAGCAACGTTTGGCTTTGGACGGCGTTTGTCGATAATTGCGATTGGCGCTTTCAGGCGGTCTGCCATTTTACGCGCACGTGTCACACCACCGTGGTCAGGAGACACAACAACGATATCATTCAAGTTCTTCTGTTCGAAATAGTTTGTTAAGATTGGCACAGCCATTAAGTTATCGATTGGAATATCGAAGAAACCTTGGATTTGCGGCGCATGAAGATCAAGTGCAATCACACGTGTAGCACCTGCTGTTTCAAGCAAGTTCGCAAAAAGCTTCGCAGTGATTGGCTCACGAGGTTTTGCCTTACGATCTTGACGTGCATATCCGTAATAAGGGATCACAATATTGACAGTTTTCGCAGAAGCGCGTTTTAGTGCATCCACCATAATGAGCAGTTCCATAATATGCTCATTGACTGGCGCACTTGTTGATTGAATGACATAACAATCACAGCCGCGGATACTTTCTTCAATATTGATTTGGACTTCACCGTCACTAAAGCGTTTAACAGAGCTCTTTCCTACATCAACTCCGATACGATCGGCAATTTCTTTGGCAAGTTCAGGGTTTGAATTCAAAGAGAATATCTTTAAATTCGCATCAGCATAACGATTAGACATGGTATGGTAAACCTCCGGGTATTTGGATTATTTTTTATGAATATTTTTCACATAATCTTCTTTATTGACTTGTCTTGCTCTAGCAATAGACAATGCATCCTGCGGTACATCTTCTGTAACCGTTGAACCGGCTGCAACATATGCCCCTTTTCCGACAGTGACTGGTGCAACTAGATTTGAATTACAGCCAATAAATGCGCCGTCTTCAATCTTCGTTAAGAATTTGTTTTTCCCATCATAGTTGACTGTAATGGAACCACAGCCAAGGTTTACATCAGTTCCGACCTCTGCGTCTCCAATGTAGCTTAGATGAGATGCTTTGCTGCGGTCTCCGAAAACTGTTTTCTTGATTTCGACAAAATTTCCGATTTTTACTTCATCGCCAATTTTCGACAACGGGCGAATATGAGCAAACGGTCCAATTGTCACATCAACTCCAACCTCACTATCGCAGACGACAGATTGCTTAATGACTGTTCGATCTCCGATGATGCTGTCAACAATTTCAGTGTTTGGCCCAATAGTGGCGTCTGCACCGATTTTTACATTCCCTTTGATGACCGTCCCAGGATAGATAACTGTATCTTCACCGATGACAGCATCTGGCGAAATATACGTGTTCTCAGGATCAATCAAGGTCACACCATTCTTCATATGCTGATGATTAATACGTCGCTTCATGAATTGCTCTGCTTGTGATAGAGCGATACGATCGTTAACTCCAAGTGTTTCTTCAAAATGCGGTGTTTGATAAGCTGCAACTGTTTGCCCTTCATTTTTTAGAATTTCAATAACGTCTGGCAAGTAGTATTCACCCTGTGCATTTTCATTCGACACTTGCTCAATCACACGGAAGAGATCTTCATTTGAAAAGCAATAAGTCCCTGTATTAATTTCATTCACTTGACGCTCTGCATCGTTCGCATCTTTATGCTCCACAATTTTCACGACAGCACCTGTTTCGTCACGAATAATACGGCCATAGCCTGTCGGATCATCCGCATGTGCTGTTAAAATAGTGACTTTCGCTTGATGTTTTTGATGCTCGCTTAACATGGCTTCCATTGTTTCCGCTGTCAATAATGGCGTATCACCACAAATGACAATGGTTGTTCCCTTTTCCTGCGCGAGGAACGACTTTGCTTGTTTGACGGCATGGGCTGTTCCCAGCTGTTCTTCTTGAAGTGCATACTCACTTCTGTCTCCAAGCTGCTCTTTCACGTCCTCTGCACCATGACCGACAATCGTCACCAGCTTGGCTAAAGAAAGCTTTAACGCTTCATCTGCCACATGCTCGACCATTGGCTTTCCGCAAACTGGATGAAGTACTTTATATAGCTTTGACTTCATTCTCGTTCCTTTTCCCGCTGCTAAAATCACTGCGAACCGCTTATCCATTGATTGGCCTCCAATATCCCTATTATCCATAGAAAAATATATCCTAAATAAAGACTGATTTCAAGGATACATAAGGAAGTACAATAATTTTCTAACAAATGAAAGACTTAAGAAACAAGAGAAAGAACGCAAAAAAGACAGCATTTAAAAGAAAACATTCATTTTCTCTTAAAGCCGCCTTTTTAGGTTCACATATGATTAAGAAGCTCCAGCTTCTTCATATTCAATTGTTTCTTCCTCTTCGCCTAAGCGATGATATTCATTTAATACAGCATCTTGGATTTTACCCCGAGTGCTTGAATTAATTGGATGTGCAATATCGCGAAACTCTCCATCAGGCGTGCGTTTGCTAGGCATTGCTACAAACAACCCATTGTTTCCATCAATCACACGAATATCATGAACAACAAATTCGTGGTCCAGCGTGATGGATGCAATCGCCCTCATGCGACCATCGGTATTCACGCGGCGTAATCTTACGTCAGTAACTTCCACAGTAGTTCACCACCTTTTCCCAATATAAAAGCATTACTTAGGTATTCAACGATCGTGGTGATTCTCCTGCTCTTTTTTTAAACTTTTTTTGAAATATCGGGATATTTATACATTATTTGTCATATTCGTGACGACGCTTACATTCTCAGCATAAAAAAAGACATCATGATGATGTCTTTCCCTGCATATGATGAAACCAAACGGCTTTCATTGAGAGTGCCTGTTTATTTAACTAATGCAACTACTTCTATTTCTACAAGCGCATCCTTTGGAAGTCTTGCCACTTCCACGCATGAACGAGCTGGCTTATGTGTATGGAAATACTCACCGTACACTTCATTCACTTCAGCGAATTGTTCCATATCTTTAATGAAAACAGTTGCTTTCACGACTGTTTCAAAGGAAGCACCTGCTGCTTCAAGTACAGCCTCAAGATTACGGAATACTTGATGTGTTTGTTCTTTAATATCTCCATTTACAAAATCTCCAGCTGGGGTTAATGGAATTTGCCCTGAGCTGTAAAACATGTTATTGACAATAATTCCTTGAGAGTAAGGTCCAATGGCTGCTGGTGCATGTTTGGTTTGAACAACTTTTGTCATATTAATCTCTCCCATTCAAATACATGTTTAATCAAAGCTTACGCTTTCGAATGAAAAAACTCGTGGAAATTGCCTTCATTGATCTCAATGATTTTTTGCTTCATATCAATGGTAGAAAGCTTTAACAACGAGACATATTCATCGACAAGACGTTCATCTACGCCTTCATCTTCTAAAAGAACACCGATCCCTGCAACATTTGCATTAAATTCCTCAAGCAAATTCATCATGCCGTTAATGGTTCCGCCCGCTTTCATAAAGTCATCAATGATCAACACATTGGAGCCTTTATCTAAGCTTCGCTTTGCAAGGGACATGGTTTGAATTCGGTTAGAAGAACCTGACGCATAATTAATACTGACAGTTGATCCTTCGGTTACCTTATTATCTTTTCTAACGATCACAACAGGCACATTTAAATAACCCGCAACAGAATAGGCAATCGGAATACCTTTTGTCGCAACGGTCATGACGACATCAATCGCACGGTCCGCAAAGATGGTCGCAAACAGCTTACCGATTTTCGCAAGTATCGATGGATTGCCTAAAACATCGGTTAAATATAAATAACCGCCAGGAAGTACACGTTCAGGAGTTGATAATGCCTCTCCGATATCGTTTACTACGTCATCTGCTTCTTTTAGGTGTATTTTTGGAATATATTTCACTCCGCCAGCAGCGCCAGGTACAGTAAGCAATGTGCCTATTCCCTGCTGTTCGAAGGTCTGTTTGATAATCGTTAAGTCTTCACTAATGGAGGACTTTGCAGATTGATAACGTTCTGCAAAAAAAGTTAAAGGTACTAGTACGTGCGGGTGGGCTAACAAATAATTTGTTAAGTCCACCAATCTGCCGCTTCGACGAAACTTCATGAACTTACCCCCAGAACCCGAATAATTTATGAATAATATAACTTAATATACGGATTTAATCAAGGGCATTTTGTTCGCCGATCATGCGGACAGCGTATACCTGATCACAAAATCCTCTCAGTCCGTTATATATTCTTTGTACCTTTGATTCATATTGAATCAAGCCAAATACCGTTGGGCCGCTTCCACTCATTAATACAGCATCAGCACCGAAACGCTTCATCTGTCTTTTGATCATATCTACTTCTGGATACATCTTTAATGTCACAGACTCCAGAACATTACCGAGTGAGCCGCACATCTCTTTATAATCTTTCGCCTCAATGGCTTCAATCATACGCTGTACATTTGGGTGTTCTACTTTGCTTGCGTCATATTGTCTATAAACTTCAGCTGTAGATACCCCAATCACCGGCTTCGCTAAAATCACCCAGCAATGCGGCGGTGTCGCGATATGCTTCAGTTTTTCTCCACGTCCTGTCGCTAGTGCTGTGCCTCCGTGTACACAAAAAGACACATCTGAGCCGATCTCCGCTCCAAGCTCAGCCAGTTCATCTAACGTGAGATTTAACTTCCACAAACGGTTTAAACCGCGAAGCGCTGCTGCAGCATCACTGCTGCCTCCAGCTAAACCTGCTGCAACAGGGATTGCTTTTGTGATGACAATCGATACTCCTTTTTGAATACCGAACCTTGTTTTGAGTAATTTAGCTGCCTGATAAGCCAGGTTACGCTGATCATCTGGCACAAATCGATTATGAGATGATACACGGATTTCGTCTTTATCCAGCTCCGTCAGCTCAAGTCGATCTGCAAGGTCTATTGTTGTCATCACCATCTCCACTTCGTGATATCCATCTGGTCTTTTTCCATGAACATCAAGTGAGAGATTAATTTTTGCCGGTGCTTTTTCTAAAATACGCAAACATTTCACCTACTTCTCCATCTAAACATAAGTATCAATATTGTATCACATTTGATGGATCTGATGAATATTGGCTTTTACGCCCAGCACACTGACTTTTCCAACAAAAAAAGCCAGAGACACCTGAGGTATCCCTGACCATTTTTCTATCATTGATTCTCTTCCTGAGCCATGTGCTGCTGAGCTAATTCGATGGCACGTTTGACCATATTCCCTGCGTCACGCGCACGAATTTCTCCCCAGCCTCCATTTTTGACGGTATCATAAAATCCAAGATCCTTCGCCAGCTCGTATTTGAACTCATCTGACATAATGCCTCGGCGTCTACCCAAACGAAACAGCCCCTTTAGTCGAGAATTCGAATCAGTGCCACTGCTTTTGTGGCTTTCTTATTTTGTATCGAATCTTTTCTTTTACCCCTTTCAAAAAATGGACAGACTCCCATTCAGAAAAAAAGGCAAAACAAAAAGCAGTAAACAAGAAGTTCACTGCCCATTAATAGGCGACTGAGCTAGCGGCATCATCGAACGTTAATTCGACCGTCTCAGTCAGTATATCTGCATAACTGTAAGAAACTCTTTCAAACGAATTCTCATCTTGATCTAATTGAATCACAAATACAGAAGGGTACGTTTCAGCTAAAATGCCCGAACGCTCAATTGTTTTACGGCGGCCTCCGTTAGCCTTTAACGTCAAACGTTTACCTAAGTTACCATCAAGCGATCTTTTGATGTCGGACAAAGTCTTCGCCATTGCATCCACCTCACTGAGATAATTATACAACAACGGCCCATTTTTGTCAAATAAAAATTAAATTATATCAACCAACACGAGCCATTGTCAACAAAATAATTTTGACAAACTTCTACCTTTTCTCCTCCCTATTTTTCTCAAATTCCGGTGAATTATGTATCCGTTTGAAATTTCTTTTTACACATAAAAAAAACCAGACTGAAATCAGTCGGGTTATGTCGATTCATGGTCTTTTTTATATGGCATACCTACCCTTAAAACACCCTTCGTCTCGATGCCTCCGAGTCCTTTTTCTCTTGTTAATGTATTACGAAGCACATCCCATACGTTGATTCGATCTACAAATGGAGTGAAGCTGATCTTCGCAACGATATAGACGGGATCGAGCGCATGGATGTTCACACGTGAAGGTGAGCTTGCAAAATTGGCACCTGCTTGGATCAATGATTCGAAATGAGATTGACAGGCGCCTGCAAAGATCACAAGTTGATCTAAATGAGGAATTTTCTTTCTTGCTTTTTGAACCGTCTCAACGAAATGACGAGAATGGCGATAGGCACCGATATCATTTACGCCGCCCTTTTGCTTGGAATACGCATCATGCCCTGTAATGACCAAAATATCAGGCCGATATTGATCAAGTAACGAATCGATCACGCTTGGCATTTTCTTCTCATGGCAATGTACTCCATATACAGGCACACCAATTCGTTCATATACATCTAAGCATTTCTTTAAGTATGAAGCATCTCCATCTAAATGAAGGACCTTTCCAGGCATGTGAAAATACTGCTCCTGATGCTGATATTGTCCAGAAGTATAATACTCTTGTTTTTCACGCAGCAGCTGATAATCCTGTCTTAGTAAGTCGAGCGATTCGTTAATTTTCCGTTCGTCGTCCTTCTCCCTTGTCAGCTGCTCCTCTTTTTGAATTAAGACGAGATCCGACATCTTAGCATCAGCAATCAGCCTTACTTCATTCCCATGCAATATGGCAGTGGCTTCGTGCTGATCTGTCTCATCAATTCGAATGATTCGAAACATAATATCCATTTGATAGGATGCCCTCGTCACCATATCTCCTATTTGAAATTGCATGCTGTTCACTCCACAATCAGGCTCATATCCTGTTGGTATCGTCTTTCATATGTGCTGTTCTTTCTAGCCTATGCCCGAACAGTTGAAGTGGTGAAAAACAAAAGAAAAAAGCCCTTACGAAAGGGCTTTTTGTAAAACATTCGACAAACGGGCAAATTCCTCAATGGATAATGATTCTCCGCGGCGCTTTCCATCAATATCTGCTGTTTGAAGTGCTTCTTCAATGATGGCTTTATGTTTTTTTCCATCAGGTAGATTATTCATCAAATTATTCAACAATGTTTTCCGGCGCTGGCCAAAGCTCGCTCGAATCAATTGAAAGAAAAACGCATCATTTTCTACTGAAACAGCAGGCGTTTCACGAACAGTCAGCTTAATCACAGCCGAATCAACATTTGGCTGAGGAACAAAAACCGTTTTAGGCACAACCATCACCGTTTTTGCTTCCGTATAAAATTGAACTGCGATAGACAGTGAATTATATTCCTTTGATGAAGGGGCAGCTGCCATACGATCTGCTACTTCTTTTTGCAGCATGACCACAATCCCTTTCAATGGAAGGTTTTCTTCAAGCAATTTCATAATAATCGGTGTTGTCACGTAATATGGAAGGTTGGCTACGACCATCACTTCTTTACAGTCAGCAAAATTTTCCTCGATGACCTTTCTCACATCCGCCTTTAATACGTCTTGATGAATGATCGTGACATTATCATATGGAGAAAGCGTATCGTTTAAAATAGGCAATAAACGCTGATCGATTTCAAAAGCGGTGACTTTCTTTGCACGTTTAGCGAGCTGCTCTGTCAATGCGCCGATACCAGGCCCAATTTCAATGACGCCGGTCTCATCTGTAACCTCCGCGTGATCGACAATGCGATCTAAAATATTTGTATCAATTAAGAAGTTCTGCCCTAAGCTCTTTTTAAAAGAGAAACCGTACTTCTTCAGTATTTCCTTCGTTCTGACGGGTGTCGCAATATCTTTATTCATCGGCTTCCTCCTGCATGACGGTCTTTAAGGCCGCAATAAAATCATGTTTGGTTATTTGGAACATGTGAAGGCGCTTTTGCAGCTGCTTCGCATTGGTATATCCTATATTTAAAAGCACTCCTAGTCGTTCGCGGCGGCGTTTCGACGCTTCGCCACCGATAAGGCCTGCGTCAAATAAGTCGTCTAATGTAATGTCACTTTCCGATTCTTCCATTTCTTCATGGACATGGGCAAGACATTCCCGAATACTGTCCAAGGAAGCATGCTCGACACCAATTCCTTTATCCCGCTTCGCCTTCGCAAGATGTTTTGGCAAAAAAGCGTGCTTACAGCCAGGAACTGCCTCTGCGATGGTTTTACGGATCTTCTCACCAGGAAAATCAGGATCTGTTAAAATAATGACCCCTCTCGTCTCCTGCGCAAGACGCACTTGTTGAATGACTGTATCGCCAATGGCGGATCCGTTTGTTTCGATCGTATCTGCATCAACCGCCATCTTCACTCTGGCAGTGTCATCACGACCCTCCACCACAATGATTTCTTTGATTTTCATGTATTCCTCCGCTTGCAAAAACAATCTACATTTTTTGGTTAAAAAAACGAAACCTTTCATGCTGCTTTTGCGTCTAATTAATTAGAAAACAGTGCTTCTATTATAACCAAAAAAACAGAGGGTGCGCAAAGCCCTCTGTTCATATAAATGATTTGATGTGTTTATTTGAGTACTCTAATCTTCACTCGTTTATTTCCCCATTGATAAGCTGCCGACTTACTTGGGACGAACACATCAATTTTATTCCCTTTTATAGCAGATCCAGTGTCTGATGCAACGGCATATCCATAGCCTTCCACATACACTTTTGAGCCCAGCGGAATGACACTCGGATCAACTGCTATAACCTTTGCACCCGGATTTGCTTTTAAATTAAAGCCTGTAGACGTTCTGCCCGTACATCCAGCACAGCTCGCTGTATAGGCTGTTGACGCCACATAAAATTCTTTTCCTGACGATTCATTGCTTCGTGAAACCGCAGGGGACGCTGTAGGCTCCTTTTTGGCCACTTGTGTACCAATAGCCACTAATCGGTCCTTACTATCTTTTTCGGTCACTTCTTTAATCAATTCTTTAGACACCACTTTGCCGTTTTCTTTCACAATGGCATAGTGCTTCTTCAATTTACCTTCTTCACCTTTTTTAAGTACCTTCTCTTTCCCTTTTTCAAGAGAATGATCCTTTTTATGTTTGGTATCAAAAGCAATTTTCTCTTCCACTACATCGGTGACTTTTTCCACCCGAGTGATCTTTATATCTGCGCTCTTTTTAGAAAGGTTACTATGTAACGCAGGCTTGATCTTATCGTGCTTCTTGAGCTTTAGCTCTTGTTGCTTTAAAAAGTCAGCGACCGTAGTCGAAGTGGTCCACACTTTTTTATCTTTTCCTCCATCATTTAAGCTGACCTGGAAGGCCTGCTGAACCACAAGATTCATATCCTTTGTTAACTTGTCATTCTTTCCTGGAGTTACTTGATCGTGCTTCCCAATATCTATCTTCTCATTCTTCAATAATGCTCCAACCGTCTGATCTGTTGTCCATATCGTTTTCTCTTTCCCATCTAGGGTCAGATGAACCGGTATAGCCGCATCATACACAATGTTCATGTTGTCTTGAATCTTTGTATTTAGACTTGGAGAGATATGATCCTCCGCCTTGGTCCTTATGCCAAGTTCTGAAAGCAGCTGAGCTACTGTCTCTTCATGTGTACGAATTGTCTTCTCTTTACCATTGATTGAAATGGTAATAGACTGCTTAGTGAGCTCATGCGCACCGTAAGCCGTTCCAGTTCCAGCTAAAAGCAAGCAAACAACTAGTAATAAAACCTTGCCTTTTCCTAGCTTCACAGAAAACAGATTTTTCATTTTTTGTACGATGAAAAACGCCTCCTTCTCCTCGGAGAGATTATATAGAGTATCTCAAAACCTGTCAACCCTTCCACCCACTGTACAAAAATGCTCGATTGTAAACCTATTATGGGAGATTTATGGAAGGAAGGGAAGAAAGACTTATCGACAACTTATCCTATGAGGAGGCGCAAACGTGTAGAACTTTTTCGTTATGTTTCACAATTGGACAAGCTTAAACAAGGATTGACATCATATACTGTCAGTTTATACGGAAAACTTTTTTTGCATTTTTTGTTGTCAATTCAGCAAGCTCTTCAAAGCTGATTTCTCTCAGCTCCGCAATCTGTTCTGCAATATATTTGACATAACTTGGCTCATTACGTTTCCCTCTAAATGGCACTGGCGTTAAGTATGGGCAGTCTGTTTCAATCAAAAGTTTGTCACTCGGTATCTCCTTTACAACTTCCTTTGGCTTTTTGGCATTTTTAAATGTCACGGGTCCACCGAATGAAATATAAAAGTTCATCTCCATACACGCTTTTGCAGTTTCCAGACTGCCAGTAAAGCAGTGCATAATACCTCCAACTTCAGCTGCTCCCTCTTCCTTTAAAATCGTCACGACATCTTCCGTTGCGTCACGATTATGAATAACGATTGGAAGCTTCACTTCCTTCGCAAGAGCAATTTGGCGTCTAAAGACTTCCTTTTGCACATCTTTTGGCGACTTGTCCCAATAGTAATCCAGACCCATTTCACCAATCGCAACCACTTTTTCGTGTTGAGATAAATCTTTGATCCAAGCCAAATCCTCATCTGTCATATCAATAGCATCGACTGGATGCCAGCCGATAGCTGCATATATGAAATCATACTCTTCAATCAATTCCATCGCTCTCGTAATTGTTGGGCGGTCAAACCCTACCACCACGATTTTCTCAACTTTTTCGCTTTTCGCTCTTTCGATCACCTGTTCTAAGTCTTCATTGTATTGTTCTGCATTCAAGTGGGCATGTGTATCAAATAACATGGTTGATTGCTCCTTTCGACAATTCTGCTAAAAAACAAAAGGTGTTCGACGAAATGTTACACGTGGAACACCTTTGTTGATTTATAAAATTTTCGTTCCATTTGCTAGAGTTTGATCTACTTCAAGAACCTGCAATTTCCCGCCTGTTTCTCCAGTTAAAATCATTCCCTGGGAAATTTCCCCTCTGAGTTTAACTGGGGTAAGATTCGCTACGCAAACGAGCTTTTTCCCTACTAATTCTTCTGGTTGATAGTGCTTGGCAATCCCAGAGACGATTTGTCTTTTTTCAAATCCAAAATCAAGCTGAAGCTTTAAAAGACGATCCGCTTTTTTCACTGGGGCTGCTTCCAATACCTGTGCAACTCGAAGATCAACTTTTGAGAAATCATCAAATGCAATTTCTGCTCCCAGCTCAGGTAATTCCGTTTCTTCGATTTCCACTTTCTCTTCTTCTACCTTAGGTGCACTTCCCTGCATTTTTTCTTTAATGTAGGCTACTTCTTCTTCAACCTCTAAACGCGGGAACAAAGGCTCTCCCTTTTGTACCGTTGCTTGTTGAATCGCACCAAATGATAGGATACTATCCCAGCTTTTGAGCTTATCTTCTTCAATTCCAAGCTGGAAGGAGATTTTCTCAGGTGTTTTCGTTAGGAACGGCGTTAAGAGTACTGCAGTGATTCGAAGTGATTCTGCTAAATGATACATAACAGAATGCAATTCTTTTCGTTTTGTTTCATCCTTTGCCAGCACCCACGGAGCTGTTTGATCAATATATTTATTGGTTCTGCTGATTAATGTCCAAACATTTGAAAGAGCCACAGAGAATTCAAGATTTTCCATCGCTTCTTCATAGGCTTTGACTGTTTGTTCAGCTACTGCTTTCAGCTCTTCATCGAACTCATTAACAGGGCCTTTATAGCTGCTTAATGTGCCGTCAAAATATTTTTGTACCATCGCAACTGTACGATTAAGCAAGTTACCTAAATCATTGGCAAGATCATAGTTTACACGTTCCACGAATCCTTCTGGTGTAAACACACCATCTGCACCAAATGGTACTTCGCGAAGCAGGTAATAACGAAGGGCATCGAGACCATAACGATCAATTAATGTGACTGGATCTACCACATTCCCTTTTGATTTAGACATTTTGCCATCTTTCATGAGTAGCCAGCCGTGTGCGAAAATTTGTTTCGGCAGAGGCAGATCTAATGCCATCAGCATAATCGGCCAATAAATCGTATGGAAGCGTACAATTTCTTTTCCTACGAGATGTACGTTGGCAGGCCAATATTTTTTATATTTTTCATCTTGATCTGTTCCATAGCCAATCGCAGTTAAATAGTTGAATAACGCATCAATCCATACATAAATGACGTGTTTTGGATTGTTAGGAACTTTAATTCCCCAATCAAAGGTTGTTCTTGATACTGCTAAATCCTCTAAACCTGGTTTAATGAAGTTATTAATCATTTCATTCTTTCTTGATTCAGGCTGAATAAACGATGGATTTTTTTCGTAATAATCGAGCAAACGGTCCGCATACTTACTCATACGGAAGAAATATGATTCCTCTTTAATTAATTCAACAGGGTGGCCGCTGTCAGGGCTTTTCCCGCCAATGACTTCCCCTTTCTCATTACGCTCAACATCAACAAGCTGTGTTTCCGTATAGAATGTCTCATCAGGAATACTGTACCAGCCCTCATATTGATCTAAATAAATATCGCCTTGATCAAGCAACTTTTGGAAGACTTGCTCAATGATTTTCGTATGTCTTTTTTCTGTTGTACGGATGAAGTCATCATTCGAAATGTCGAGTTTCTTCCATAATGATTTAATGTCTTCAACGACTGGATCTAAATACTCGATCGGTGTGATATTTTGTTCTTCAGCTTTTTGCTGAATTTTTTGTCCGTGCTCATCTGTACCTGTTAAATACATCACATCATAGCCTTGAAGACGTTTATAACGAGCCATAGCATCTCCTGCTACTGTCGTATAAGCATGTCCAATATGTAATTTTCCGCTCGGATAGTAAATAGGTGTTGTCAGATAAAACGTTTTTTTCTTTTCCGGCATGTCGGAACCTCCTGCGTGTGTGTAAATGTCAAAAACTCCCGCCCAATGGACGAGAGCGGTTATCATCATTACATGAAAATGTGTCAGATCAATTCATTCAATTTTGCACTTGTGCTTTCTCTATGATACCATCTTAGCCTTTAAGATCAAGCATATATACATAGAACAAGATGAAATGATCGAAAAAGATGAGTTTTTCGAAAAAAACGACAAACCCGTCGACATTTTGTCGAATATTGTCGTATGAAATCTATTTCCAGATTTACATTTGGCTAATTTAGGGCAAAAGTCTTGTTAATCTGATCTCGTCATTTCTTATATTTTCATAGAAAAAGCCTACAAAATCCTTATACAGCAGTAGTTTCAAGGTCTTTTGACTTTAAGAGTCATATTTTACAAACAATAGTAAACAAAATGATTGACGATTTATGGAAACCTTGTTATGCTAGGAATGTAAGGAATTTGTCGAATAATGACGAAGATAATATTATTTTAAGAATAAGAACTTTTTGGGAGGAGAATGAAGATGAAATCTACAGGTATTGTACGTAAAGTTGACGAATTAGGACGCGTGGTGATTCCAATCGAACTTCGCCGTACGCTAGGAATCGCTGAAAAAGACGCTTTGGAAATTTATGTTGATGATGAAAAAATTATCTTAAAAAAATATAAACCAAACATGACTTGCCAAGTAACAGGTGAAGTATCAGACGATAACCTTAAACTTGCTAATGGTAAATTAGTTCTTAGCCGCGAAGGTGCAGAGCAAATCATTAACGAAATCCAAAACCAACTTCAATCACAAAAATAAGGTTCATATAAAAAAGGTTCTTGCACCGTTTGCAAGAACCTTTCTTTATTGTTCAATATGATAAGCATCGTATATCGTGCGCTTTGGTACACCACGTTCGACAGCTGTACGTTTAATGGCTTCCTTCGACGTTAATCCTTCCTCTATGTAATGGATCACATGTTCTTTTTCAGATAAGGACGTCCACCAAGCTTCTTCATTCAGCTCTTCTTCAGCTTGATCATTTCCTTGTACTACAAGACAGAACTCACCTCGAATTTGATTCTCCGCAGCCCATGTCAGCACAGATTCTAAATCCCCACGAATAAACTCTTCGAATTTTTTCGTTAGTTCTCTCGTAATGGCGATGTTCCGATTTCCCCACACTTCCTTCATCAAAGTCAGCGTTTCTTTTAACCGATGAGGCGCTTCATAGAAAATGATCGTTTCTTGGCGTTTTTTCAAGGCTTCAAGCTGCTTTTTCTTTTCTTTTTTTTGACGGTCGAGAAAACCGTAAAAGAAAAATGGCTGAGGCGCGATTCCTGATGCAATGAGTGCCGTTAGTGCAGCATTTGCGCCAGGTAACGGAATGACATAGCCTCCGATGCTAGTAAAATCTCGAACCACTTCAGCCCCTGGATCTGAAATCGTCGGTAAACCGGCATCACTCACGAGTGCGATATTTTTCCCTTCTTTTAGCCATTCGATTAACTTGTGGCCGCTGCTGTCTTTGTTATGCTCATGATAACTCGTTAAGGGTGTATCAATCTCGTATACATGACAAAGCTTTTTCGTTTGCCTTGTATCTTCTGCGGCAATATAATCTACATCTTTTAACGTTTGTATCGCTCGGAACGTCATATCTTCTAGATTTCCAATCGGGGTTGGAACGAGATAAAGAATGCCCATATCAGATTGACCATCAAAGCTTTTCTGTGTCTTTTTCATGTGCCGCCTCCTTTTCCATTCGCATTTCTTCTATATAAATATCTTTCTTTTTCCGCGTCCACGTTTTGAAACGATATTCTTGCTGCATGGCTTCTCTTTTGGTTGCAAAACATTCATGATAAAAAAGCTCAACCGGCCGTCTCGCTCTTGTATACTTTGCTCCCTTTCCACTATTATGGGTTATCAGTCTTTTTTGTAAATCATTTGTATAACCCGCATACAGGCTGCCATCTGCACATTTTAATACATAGAAATAATGATTATGCTTCTCCATACAGTATCGTCCTGATTTCATCTGTATACTCCTGATCTTCCCCATAAACAAAAAGAGGCGGGAGAATTTTCAGATCTGGTTTTCCATCTTTTATGCCCTCTACCAAGATAGTATTGGCTTCTTTCCCTTGTTTGGGATAAACAAATTGAATTCGTTTCGGCTCAATTCGGTATTTTTTCATTAATTCAACAATCTCAAGCAGCCGTCCTGGTCGATGAACCATCGCCAGTTTCCCCCCTTGCTTTAGCAGCGTGGAAGAAACACGAATAACATCTTCTAATGTACAATGAATTTCATGCCGGGCAATCGCCAAATATTCATTTTCATTGATTTCATCCTTAGAGGGTGTCTTAAAATATGGCGGGTTACATGTAATCACATCAACTTTATGGTTGCCGTAGCGTTCCGGCATATCATTCAAATCACAATGAATCAATTCAATCTGGTGCGCAAGTTGATTATACTCCACACTTCTTTTTGCCATATCAAACAGTCGTTCTTGAATTTCAACCCCCGTAATCGAGGCCCTAGATCGAGTTGAAAGCAGCAATGGCACGATGCCATTTCCGGTACAAAGATCAATGATCTCTCCTTTTTGGATTGGCACATACGCAAATTTAGCTAATAACACTGCGTCCAATGAAAAGGCAAACACAGTTTTACTTTGAATAATCTTCATATCTTCGGCGAGCAGGTAATCTAACCGTTCATCTTCTCTTAACGAAACCATGATGTATCCTTTCTTTTCCTGTGAAAAAGGCTCCCGATTCAGCGGAAGCCTTTTCTCATTTTTTATTTAAAAATGACAGACAGAACAAACAGTCTCCCTCTTTACGAATGCTCCCATAATGTACATTACAAATATGGAAGCCCTCCTGATATAACCGGGCCAGGTTATCATGACCTTCTCCTATATCAGAATGACTTGGCTTCTGGGCAGAATCATTCTCTGCCTCAGACGATTTGTCTCGATCGGACTGATCCAGACGTTCACGCAAGTGCTGATTCTCCATCTGCAGCTGATGATTTTCTTCAATCACTTCACCGATATGATTTTTCAAATCACCTAACTGGCGATAAAGAGAACCGATTTGTTCTTCTAAATTAATCACCGTATCAAATAGTTCCTTTTTATCCAAGGTGGCACACCTCGTTACTCAGTTGTTTGTGCAGATACAACGCCTTCTTGTAATAATTCTTCCCATGTATATTCTATCACTTTTTCTTGCCCGGTTAATTCAACTTGCAAAATTCGTTCTAAAATATTGAGCCCTACTACCTTTGCAGAGCCATTAGACGTCTGAATCGTTTCGCCGATATCCGGTAATTGTTCTTTCGCTGTTTCATACTCATCATTCTCATATTTCAAGCAGCACATCAAACGTCCGCATAGGCCTGAAATTTTTGTCGGATTTAACGACAGGTTTTGATCCTTTGCCATCTTAATAGACACTGGTTCAAAGTCTCCTAAGAATGTCGAACAGCAAAGCATTCGCCCGCAAGGACCAATGCCGCCAAGCATTTTTGCCTCGTCTCTTACGCCAATCTGGCGAAGTTCAATTCTCGTTTTGAAGATTGATGCAAGATCCTTCACTAGCTCACGGAAATCAACTCTGCCATCTGCTGTGAAGTAGAAGATGACCTTGTTTCGGTCAAATGTAAATTCAACATCAACCAATTTCATTTCCAGCCCATGTTCACTTACTTTCTGAAGACATGTATCAAAGGCTGTCATCGCTGCTTCTTTGTTTTCCTCAACGATGAGCCGGTCACGTTCGTCTGCTACACGAATGACTTTACGCAGAGGGAGAACCACATCGTGTTCATCTACTTTTTTGTTGGCGATGACCACTTGTCCGTACTCAACCCCTCTAACCGTTTCTACAATGACACAACTATCATTTTCTATATGAAATCCATTAGGATCGAAATAATAGATTTTGCCCGCTTTTTTAAAGCGAACACCAATTACGTTGTACAAGCTTATCCCTCCTGCAACATCAACACCAATTGCTCCATCAGCCCTTGGGCATTCACGTTGGATTGAAGTCTCTTTTTCGCTTCTAATACAGCAAGGATCTGGCTGGTCACCATCTGCTGTGTGGAATGCAGCGCATGCTGCTTCATTGTCTGGAATAAGTCTTGATAAATGACTTTATCTTCATTTCCTATTTGAATCGACAATACATCACGATATATAAATAAAAGCATATCCAGACCTGTTTCTTGAAGGTCTTTCTCTTTGAAAAAAGGCATCCATTGATCCTGTATATAAAAAAATGCATGTTCTTTTCGCTGGTGTAAGACTTCATACAATTTTATCACTTTCGCTCTAGACTCTGCAAACTGATCATTTCGACTTAATTCGAGTGCTTCTGCTAAATTATTGGTTAAATTCGACAAAAGCCTTGCGAGATGCTGAGGTACGCCTTCTTGTAAAAGCTGCTGCTCCAAGGATTGTGGCTGCAGCGGCTGAAAGCTGAGCATCTGACATCTTGAAATAATCGTATCCAGCATTTTATGCGATTGCTCAGTGATTAAAACCGCCATCGTTTCCCGATTAGGCTCCTCTAGGAACTTCAATAAACTGTTCGCGGCATTGACCGTCATTTTGTCCGCATGAAGAATAATATACATTTTCCGGTGAGATTCTACACCTGCTTTTGTAAATTCCTCTTGCAATGCCTGCACTTGCGCCTTCTTAATTGATTGGCCATCGGGCTGCACAAGATGTAAATCGGGATGGTTTCCTGATGCAATCCTTTTGCAGTTTTGACAGGATTCACATGGTTTTACTCCTGATTCCAAACAAAAAAAGCTCTTAGCCAAAAGCATCGCTGCATCCAGTTTTCCGGTTCCTTTTTTTCCTTCAAATAAGTAGGCGTGCGCAAGTCGGTCTTTATCAATACTATTAAAAATCAGCCGCATGACGCGCGGCTGCAAATCATTCATGTCATCCCAGCTAATTGCCATGTTATCACTCTCTATGTGTAAAGGTTAATCAATAAACCTTTTATTTCTCCAATACGTTCAAGCAAATCAATAGATGGTTTCTCTTGATCCATCATTTCCTCGGTTAATTCAATCAGCTTTTCATCTAAGGCTTTGACCAAAGCAAGTGTACGTGTGTTGCCATAAATGTCAAAGCTCCTTGATGTTTCTATATTTAAACCATTATCGACTGTCTCTTTCACAAAGCGCTTCACCAGTCCTTTAAACCTAGCCAAATCCTTTAGGTTTCGTGACTTTGCGAGCTTTTTTCCGAACACTTCGATATCACTCAGCATGACCGTCAGCTGTTCTAAGCGCAGTTTGCCGCTTTGCGTCTCCATCGAAGCTTTAAAGGAGGCAGATGTCTGGCTTCCTTTCATCGCTTGAAGTTCACGCTTTTCTAAACGCAGCCGCATATCTTGATTAATTTTCACAGCAACCCATCCTTAAAATTGATGAAATTGTTCAACTGGCAGAATAAAAACAGTAGCTCCGCCAACTTCAACCTCAACAGGGTATGGTACGTATGAATCTGCATTTCCGCCCATTGGGGAGACAGGCGCGATCATTTGATCACGTTTACGGCAATTTTCTTTTATAAGCTGTAATGCTTTATCCACCCGGACATCATCACAACCAATAATAAAAGTCGTATTCCCAGACTTTAAAAACCCACCAGTTGAAGCTAATTTTGTCACGCCGAAATGATGTTCAGTCAATATTTTCAACAACTTGCTGCTATCTTGGTCCTGTACAACGGCAACAATTAATTTCATTTGATTGGCCTCCTTTATTTTAGGCACAGATGACATGCCGATGTCTTCCTCTATATTATAACAACGATTGGGAATTAGGTCATATTTGATTTTGCTTTAATGTGTCCTGAATCAATTGAAGGACTTCTTCATAGACATCCTGCATCGGCTGAGACGCATCCACTACACGGAATCGTTCTGGCGATTGTGCAATAAGCAGTTCATAGCCTTCTCTGACAAGCTGATGGAAATTCAGCGTCTCCATGTCTAATCGATTCTTTTCTCTTCCCTGGTTGGCATTAATTCGCTTTAGCCCTTCCTCAGGTGTAATTGAAAAATAAATGGTCATTTGCGGCATCGTGCCATTGATAGCAAAGTCGTTAATTGACTTTACTTCTTCAATCCCAAGCCCTCTCGCATAGCCTTGATAAGCAAGGGAGCTATCGACAAAACGATCACATAAAACTGTCTGCCCGCGCTGTAATGCCGGTTCTACCTTCTCAGCCAAATGCTGCCTTCTTGCGGCTGCATACAGCAAAGCTTCTGTTTTCGCATCCATTTTTGTGTTTTTTTCATTTAAAATGACTTCACGAATCTGCTCTGCTATGTCAATGCCGCCAGGCTCACGTGTCGCCATCACTGCATATCCTTGGCGTTCCATTTCTTCATACACTTTTCGAATCACTGTCGTTTTTCCGGCACCCTCTGGCCCTTCAAACGTAATAAACATACCGCTCATAGTGTCTCCTCTTCTATATAAACATATAATTTTCTCTGATGAATCACCTGACTGGCTTGAACATGAACCTGATGTCCAAGCAAACGGCTTAAAGCCGCAATCTGATCGATTTCAATACGCTCTCCCTTAACGATTAAAGGAATACCCGGTGGATATGGAATCACCGATTCTGCACTAACCCGTCCTGCTGCATATTCAAATGGGACGGCTTCTATATCCTGTCTATGCTCCTCGTTGTCATCAGCCAGCGCCTCTCTTTGAAAATGATCTTTTCCTTTGAGCAATGAATTGCTTTGATTAAGGGCCTGCTCTATTCGTTTAAAAGGTATATCCTTCTTCTGTTCTAAACCAAAGACAAGTAAAACCTGATGTTCGTCGGCAAGCTCTGGGTGAACCTCCACTGATTCAAGTACTCGTTTTAGTTCATAGCCAGTCAGCCCTTTTGTTGATCGAATCACACATTTTAATGGATCGTTAGAAAGCAATTCAGACTCTACCACTTCAAGCTGAGGTATACGATTGAACTCATTTTTCAGCTCTGCCAGCCCTTTCATGATTCCATCCAAGATCCCTTTTTTCTTGATCTCCTCGACATAGGCCCTTGCCACATCTAATGAGGCCATAATTGGATAGGATGGAGAACTGCTTTGAAGCATCGTGAGGAATGTTTTCAAACGTTTTGCATCCATTCGCTCCCCCTGAAGATGAAGGTAGGAACCCATCGTCATAGCCGGAAGGGTTTTATGTGCTGATTGTACCACCACGTCAGCTCCATAGGAAAGAGCAGATGGAGGAAAAGCGCCGCCTAATACAAAATGTGTACCATGTGCCTCATCAACCAAAACGATCATGCCTGCTTCGTGGCACATGTGTATCAGTTTTGATAAATCAGCTGCATGACCATAGTAGTTCGGATAAGTCAAAACGATCGCCCGGCAATTAGGATGTTTGGCAATGGCTTTTTTGACTGTTTCATCCGTCACATGTGTTGGAACATGCAGGTGTTGATCTATCTCAGCTTCTACCATAATAGGCGTTGCTCCTGCAAGCTCAATCGCATGGTAAACAGACTTATGACAATTTCGCTGGACGAAAATCTCATCTCCCGCACGACAGGCTGCCATCACCATCGCTAAATTTCCGACAGTTGTCCCATTCACAAGAAAAAAGCTTTGATCTGATCCATATAGCTTTGCCAATAAATGTTCAGCCTCTTGAATCACACCAGTTGGATGATGGAGATCATCTAATCCTTCAAGTTCTGTTACATCCAGCTGAAGAATTGAGTCATAATAAGTCCGTGCCTCATCAAAAAAGACATCTCCATTGTGATGTCCTGGAACGTGGAAAGAATAAGGCTTCTTTTCCGCATGTTGTGCTAATGCTGTATATAAAGGTATTTTCAAACAAATCGACCCTTTTCACTTTAACGATATCTTATGTCTATTATAACGTTCATACAAGGGAACCGAAAGATGGATTCTCATTCCTTTATTGGCTGGTGATTCGCCAGCTGCTGTTCTGCCTCATACATGCTGTTTTTCAATTGGGCTCGCTCTTGGCTTCCATGCTCTTTCACCTGTAACGTTTCCTGTAAGGTTTCAGCTAATTGGCGTTGAACCTTTTTCAACGTATCTATAGGTGCAAAAGCTGCCTCTTCAAGAAGCTCCCCCTGCTGCTTTGATACCTTTTCATATGTTTTTTGGATTCGATTCTCAAGAGCTGAATTGGCACGCTGTTGAATATGCGTTAATGCAATCGACATTTGGTTGATCCATAGAGGAATAGATGCAGAAACTGTTGATTGAATGTGATTGGCCAATGTATGATTCGTATGCTGGATCATTCGAATTTGGGCATTACATTGCAACGCAATTTGCCGGCTTAGCAGCAAATCATATTTCCGTTCTTTCAACCTCTCCATATATTCTTCTGCATTGACTTCCTGACTCATCAATTGCTCCTCTATAGTCCGATTACCAATCTGCTCCGGTTCTGATATGATCTGCTTCTCTAAAGTGGTCATTTTCGCTTCAACTGCTGCAACCTGCAGCGTCATTTCTTGGAAAAAAGTTTGATTTTCTTCAAATAAACGCTCTAATAACATATGATCCGAAATTAATCCGCCTTTTGCGTAACGAAGCCTTGCTGATAATCTCTCGATCTGTGATTTTGCATGTTGAAAACGCGATATGATTTCCTGAGTAGAACGCTTCTCCCGCCGAAATAACTTCGAAAAAAAGCCCTGCTTCTTTGGCAGTAAGTCCTCCGGTTCTACTACATGCAGCTGGTGCAAAAAGGCCTCAAGCACGTCTCCTATTTGATCGATATCTTTTTTCTCAACATATTTCATCATTTGTTGTGATTGTTCCAATAATCGTTCCTGAACACGTGTACCATAGAAAAGCAGCTTTTGCGGATTGTCAGGGATCTGCTCAGCACGCTGTATGGCTTCTTGTTTCTCCTCATCAGATAAGGTATCAAACACCTGAAACTGAAGATCTGTAGTGGAAGCAGATGCTGTTGGGATGTGATCTTCTGGTTTCATTACGTTTGACTCCTTTCATTATTTCTTTATCATTTTATCTGCCACTTCAAGCTCAATATGAAGGGCTTCTATGTCTCTTCCTAATACTTGCTGCAAATCATTCGTCAATTGCTTTTGCAGTTCTGTCAGCGTCACTCGAGTTTGGCTTAGTGTCATTTCCAGCTCATGACTGCGATCAGGCTGATTATACAATAGTGCATATTTTTCAGTTAGTTCAACGACAGAATCCAAGCTTTCAAAATAAAAACGCTGTGCATCATAAAACCGGGTCGGCTCTTTTTTTGTAATCGTATAGATTCGTCGTGCAAGTCGGAGAATTTCATAATTATGTTTGATCGTCTGTACGTTCTTCACAGCAAATAAAGCCTTCTTTAAACGTACGAGCTTTTGTCCTGCTTCTTTTAAATGCTGTTTGATATATACATAATCACTACGAGACAGTCCGTGTTTCTTTAAAAACAACTGGAAAGCAACCCATCTGCTCCCTGCAAACATCACGCCCCACCCCATCATCGCATACAGTATCGATAATCCAACATGATGATGGAAAACCCCAATACTGACGGTTAAAATCACAAGCGAAAAAAAAGTAGAGAGGATGGCCCATATAAATGTATAAAAGATTGATTTCATGTTCATCGACTCCTATGAATAATCAGGCTCTCTGTTTATCTTATTATTAATTACGGATGATGTCCAAACTAAGTTCCAAAAAACAGGCCCAATCCTCCATAGCTCATAAAAAAAGACCATCTAATGGTCTATGAATACAAAGGCGGCGTATGAAGATTTTTTAGCTTTCTAACATAATCGGCATAGCTAGGATCCGAGGTCGATGTAGAAATTAACTTTCTCTCACATTCTCGGCACAAAAACTGATGATATAAATAAATTCCCTTTGTTTTTTTCTCTTCACAAATCAAACAAATCGCTTCTCGCTCTTTTTTGCTCATTGTGACACCTCCACTTATAGCTTCAGTATGCCCTAGCGCTTTCAATTGTATACAAAATTAAGAATGTTTTAGATGGTAGTTTAGTATATGTATCCATGTCAGATCGAGTGTTTGTTCCTTTTCTTAAAAAACAAAAAAGACCAGTTCCGACTGGAACTGATCCTTATAGAAGCTTGGCGGCGTCCTACTCTCACAGGGGGAAACCCCCAACTACCATCGGCGCTGAAGAGCTTAACTTCCGTGTTCGGTATGGGAACGGGTGTGACCTCTTCGCTATCGCCACCAAACCTGATGGAGAGAATGTTCTCTCAAAACTAGATAACAATGTTCATGCTTCACAATAGAATATAGGTTAAGTCCTCGATCTATTAGTATCTGTCAGCTCCACGTGTCACCACGCTTCCACCTCAGACCTATCAACCTGATCATCTTTCAGGGATCTTACTTCCTTGCGGAATGGGAAATCTCATCTTGAGGGGGGCTTCATGCTTAGATGCTTTCAGCACTTATCCCGTCCGCACATAGCTACCCAGCGATGCCCTTGGCAGAACAACTGGTACACCAGCGGTGCGTCCATCCCGGTCCTCTCGTACTAAGGACAGCTCCTCTCAAATTTCCTGCGCCCGCGACGGATAGGGACCGAACTGTCTCACGACGTTCTGAACCCAGCTCGCGTACCGCTTTAATGGGCGAACAGCCCAACCCTTGGGACCGACTACAGCCCCAGGATGCGATGAGCCGACATCGAGGTGCCAAACCTCCCCGTCGATGTGGACTCTTGGGGGAGATAAGCCTGTTATCCCCGGGGTAGCTTTTATCCGTTGAGCGATGGCCCTTCCATGCGGAACCACCGGATCACTAAGCCCGACTTTCGTCCCTGCTCGACTTGTAGGTCTCGCAGTCAAGCTCCCTTGTGCCTTTACACTCTGCGAATGATTTCCAACCATTCTGAGGGAACCTTTGGGCGCCTCCGTTACATTTTAGGAGGCGACCGCCCCAGTCAAACTGCCCACCTGACACTGTCTCCCTGCCCGATAAGGGCAGCGGGTTAGAAGGTCAATACAGCCAGGGTAGTATCCCACCGATGCCTCCACCGAAGCTAGCGCTCCGGTTTCCAAGGCTCCTACCTATCCTGTACAAGCTGTACCAACATTCAATATCAGGCTGCAGTAAAGCTCCACGGGGTCTTTCCGTCCTGTCGCGGGTAACCTGCATCTTCACAGGTACTATAATTTCACCGAGTCTCTCGTTGAGACAGTGCCCAGATCGTTGCGCCTTTCGTGCGGGTCGGAACTTACCCGACAAGGAATTTCGCTACCTTAGGACCGTTATAGTTACGGCCGCCGTTTACTGGGGCTTCAATTCGCACCTTCGCTTACGCTAAGCGCTCCTCTTAACCTTCCAGCACCGGGCAGGCGTCAGCCCCTATACTTCGCCTTACGGCTTCGCAGAGACCTGTGTTTTTGCTAAACAGTCGCCTGGGCCTATTCACTGCGGCTTCTCGGGGCTTTAACACCCTAAGAAGCACCCCTTCTCCCGAAGTTACGGGGTCATTTTGCCGAGTTCCTTAACGAGAGTTCTCTCGATCACCTTAGGATTCTCTCCTCGCCTACCTGTGTCGGTTTGCGGTACGGGCACCTCTCACCTCGCTAGAGGCTTTTCTTGGCAGTGTGGAATCAGGAACTTCGCTACTAAATTTCGCTCGCCATCACAGCTCAGCCTTCACGGGAAACGGATTTGCCTATTTCCCAGCCTAACTGCTTGGACGCGGATATCCAATACCGCGCTTACCCTATCCTCCTGCGTCCCCCCATTGCTCAAATGGTGAGGAGGTGGTACAGGAATATCAACCTGTTGTCCATCGCCTACGCCTTTCGGCCTCGGCTTAGGTCCCGACTAACCCTGAGCGGACGAGCCTTCCTCAGGAAACCTTAGGCATTCGGTGGACGGGATTCTCACCCGTCTTTCGCTACTCATACCGGCATTCTCACTTCTAAGCGCTCCACCAGTCCTTCCGGTCTGGCTTCACAGCCCTTAGAACGCTCTCCTACCACTGTTCGTAAGAACAGTCCGCAGCTTCGGTGATACGTTTAGCCCCGGTACATTTTCGGCGCAGAGTCACTCGACCAGTGAGCTATTACGCACTCTTTAAATGGTGGCTGCTTCTAAGCCAACATCCTGGTTGTCTAAGCAACTCCACATCCTTTTCCACTTAACGTATACTTTGGGACCTTAGCTGGCGGTCTGGGCTGTTTCCCTTTCGACTACGGATCTTATCACTCGCAGTCTGACTCCCAAGGATAAGTCATCGGCATTCGGAGTTTGACTGAATTCGGTAACCCGGTAGGGGCCCCTAGTCCAATCAGTGCTCTACCTCCGAGACTCTTACCTTGAGGCTAGCCCTAAAGCTATTTCGGAGAGAACCAGCTATCTCCAGGTTCGATTGGCATTTCACCCCTACCCACACCTCATCCCCGCACTTTTCAACGTGCGTGGGTTCGGGCCTCCATTCAGTGTTACCTGAACTTCACCCTGGACATGGGTAGATCACCTGGTTTCGGGTCTACGACCACGTACTCATGCGCCCTATTCAGACTCGCTTTCGCTGCGGCTCCGCATCTTCTGCTTAACCTTGCACGGGATCGTAACTCGCCGGTTCATTCTACAAAAGGCACGCCATCACCCGTTAACGGGCTCTGACTACTTGTAGGCACACGGTTTCAGGATCTATTTCACTCCCCTTCCGGGGTGCTTTTCACCTTTCCCTCACGGTACTGGTTCACTATCGGTCACTAGGGAGTATTTAGCCTTGGGAGATGGTCCTCCCGGATTCCGACGGAATTTCACGTGTTCCGCCGTACTCAGGATCCACTCTGGAGAGAATGACATTTCAGTTACAGGGCTGTTACCTTCTTTGGCGGGCCTTTCCAGACCTCTTCGCTTATATCATTCCTTTGTAACTCCGTATAGAGTGTCCTACAACCCCAAGAGGCAAGCCTCTTGGTTTGGGCTGTTCCCGTTTCGCTCGCCGCTACTCAGGGAATCGCATTTGCTTTCTCTTCCTCCGGGTACTTAGATGTTTCAGTTCCCCGGGTATGCCTTCTCATACTCTATGTATTCAAGTATGGATACTACTCCATTACGAGCAGTGGGTTTCCCCATTCGGAAATCTCCGGATCAAAGCTTGCTTACAGCTCCCCGAAGCATATCGGTGTTCGTCCCGTCCTTCATCGGCTCCTAGTGCCAAGGCATCCACCGTGCGCCCTTTCTAACTTAACCATTTCTTACTTTAGAAAGAATCACTATGTGTGATGAACTTTGCATTGCATTCAATGTGAATGTATTACTTATTGTTATCTAGTTTTCAAAGAACACGTTGGTGGAGCCTAGCGGGATCGAACCGCTGACCTCCTGCGTGCAAGGCAGGCGCTCTCCCAGCTGAGCTAAGGCCCCAATTTAATAGAAGATGGTGGGCCTGAGTGGACTCGAACCACCGACCTCACGCTTATCAGGCGTGCGCTCTAACCAGCTGAGCTACAGGCCCATCTTTCATATCGAAGATATGATGTTGTAGGATCTTTTGCAAGTTCCTTCAAAACTAAACAAGACGAAAACGTACGCTGCTCCATATATCCTTAGAAAGGAGGTGATCCAGCCGCACCTTCCGATACGGCTACCTTGTTACGACTTCACCCCAATCATCTGCCCCACCTTCGGCGGCTGGCTCCATAAAGGTTACCTCACCGACTTCGGGTGTTGCAAACTCTCGTGGTGTGACGGGCGGTGTGTACAAGGCCCGGGAACGTATTCACCGCGGCATGCTGATCCGCGATTACTAGCGATTCCAGCTTCACGCAGTCGAGTTGCAGACTGCGATCCGAACTGAGAACAGATTTATGGGATTGGCTAAACCTTGCGGTCTTGCAGCCCTTTGTTCTGTCCATTGTAGCACGTGTGTAGCCCAGGTCATAAGGGGCATGATGATTTGACGTCATCCCCACCTTCCTCCGGTTTGTCACCGGCAGTCACCTTAGAGTGCCCAACTGAATGCTGGCAACTAAGATCAAGGGTTGCGCTCGTTGCGGGACTTAACCCAACATCTCACGACACGAGCTGACGACAACCATGCACCACCTGTCACTCTGTCCCCGAAGGGAAAGCCCTATCTCTAGGGTTGTCAGAGGATGTCAAGACCTGGTAAGGTTCTTCGCGTTGCTTCGAATTAAACCACATGCTCCACCGCTTGTGCGGGCCCCCGTCAATTCCTTTGAGTTTCAGTCTTGCGACCGTACTCCCCAGGCGGAGTGCTTAATGCGTTAGCTGCAGCACTAAGGGGCGGAAACCCCCTAACACTTAGCACTCATCGTTTACGGCGTGGACTACCAGGGTATCTAATCCTGTTCGCTCCCCACGCTTTCGCTCCTCAGCGTCAGTTACAGACCAGAGAGTCGCCTTCGCCACTGGTGTTCCTCCACATCTCTACGCATTTCACCGCTACACGTGGAATTCCACTCTCCTCTTCTGCACTCAAGTTTCCCAGTTTCCAATGACCCTCCCCGGTTGAGCCGGGGGCTTTCACATCAGACTTAAGAAACCGCCTGCGAGCCCTTTACGCCCAATAATTCCGGACAACGCTTGCCACCTACGTATTACCGCGGCTGCTGGCACGTAGTTAGCCGTGGCTTTCTGGTTAGGTACCGTCAAGGTGCGAGCAGTTACTCTCGCACTTGTTCTTCCCTAACAACAGAGCTTTACGATCCGAAAACCTTCATCACTCACGCGGCGTTGCTCCGTCAGACTTTCGTCCATTGCGGAAGATTCCCTACTGCTGCCTCCCGTAGGAGTCTGGGCCGTGTCTCAGTCCCAGTGTGGCCGATCACCCTCTCAGGTCGGCTACGCATCGTCGCCTTGGTGAGCCATTACCCCACCAACTAGCTAATGCGCCGCGGGTCCATCTGTAAGTGACAGCCGAAACCGTCTTTCATCCTTGAACCATGCGGTTCAAGGAACTATCCGGTATTAGCTCCGGTTTCCCGGAGTTATCCCAGTCTTACAGGCAGGTTACCCACGTGTTACTCACCCGTCCGCCGCTAACATCCGGGAGCAAGCTCCCTTCTGTCCGCTCGACTTGCATGTATTAGGCACGCCGCCAGCGTTCGTCCTGAGCCAGGATCAAACTCTCCGAAAAAGTACAAAACCGAAGTTTTGCTTTTCGCCAGTTTGACTGACTACCTATGAAGTATCATAGGATTTTTTTATAAAAACTCGAATTAACAGGTACGTTTTGTCTTGTTTAGTTTTCAAAGAACTTGTTTACCGCTTCAGAAGCGACTAGAACATCTTATCACATCCAAGTTGTTAGTGTCAACAACTTTTTTGTTATTATGTTTTTTCGTTTCTTCGTCATCAGCGACGTATATTAATTTACCACCCTATCGAATCAAAGTCAATAATATTTTTCATTAAATAATAAACTTTTCAATAACGATTAAAGCTGCTACGCCCGGAATACCCAATAAACCACTAATTCCACTCGTTACAGGGTTAATAGAGATATGTAATCCTAGACTCTCGCCAAATAGGTTGAGGCAAAATAAAAAAAGAGCGCCTGCTATAAACTTCACTCCGATAAGCCCTAACCATTTGAATGGATTCGCCTGCACACCTGACATAAACAACAATAGCACAGCTAGCAAAATTGACCCGATCACAATAACAGGTTCCATAATCCTCTCATCTCCTCTTCATATGAATAGTACAAGCATATGAGAGGACTATGTATAATAGACCTGCTATTTCCAGTTGTTTAAACGTAAATTCCTCTTTTTCGCTTCTCTCAGATAGAAAAAGTACTTTGCTTGAGCAAGCTTTAATTCGAATAGAATGTCCGGTGAAGGCTCAACGCTATTTGCGACAAGCTTTTTTTGTCTGTTCCATTCTTCCTTTTGCTTAAAAAGCTGTTGAATTAATTTCTCATCGAATTCTTTTCGAATTGATTTTCTGCGAAGAAAACCCATGTACCGTACTTCTCCTTCCTACATCTCACGTCTGCCTTCTAGAGCCTTAGACAGTGTAACTTCATCCGCATACTCTAAATCCCCGCCTACTGGAAGTCCGTGAGCAATGCGAGAGAGTTTAATTCCTGATGGTTTTAACAATCTGGAGATATACATGGCTGTTGCTTCTCCTTCAATGTTTGGATTGGTTGCAAGGATCACCTCTGTCACTTGATCGTCTTGCAATCTTTTTAATAGGTCAGGAATTTTAATATCCTCTGGGCCAATTCCGTCCATTGGCGAAATGGCACCATGAAGCACATGATATAAGCCGTTGTATTCTTTCATTTTTTCCATTGCGATTACATCTTTTGGATCCTGCACTACACAGATAACAGATTGATCTCTTCTTGTATCTTCACAAATATAGCAAGGATCTTGGTCTGTGATATGACCGCATACCGAACAATAAGTTAAATTACGCTTTGCATTTACAAGCGCCTTCGCGAAATCTAGTACGACATCTTCCTGCATACTAAGAACAAAAAAAGCCAGACGGACCGCAGTTTTCGGTCCGATTCCTGGCAATTTCATAAAGCTGTCAATCAGCTTTGATATTGGTTCAGGATATTGCATCTTCAGTTATTCCTCCTAGAATAAACCTGGCATGTTCATTCCTTTTGTGAATTGACCCATCGTTTCATTCGTTAGCTCATCGACTTTTTTCAATGCATCGTTTGTCGCAGCAAGTACAAGATCTTGAAGCATATCGATATCTTCTGGATCAACAACTTCTTCATTAATTGCTACATCAACGACTTCTTTTTGTCCATTTACTTTGACAGTGACCATACCGCCACCAGCTGTACCTTCAAGAACTTTTTCTGCAAGCTCTTCTTGAGCCTTCGCCATATCCTTTTGCATTTTTTGCATTTGTTTCATCATTTTTTGCATATTTCCCATTCCACCGCGCATATGAACACCACTCTCTTTCATTTTTATTAATCTTTAATTTCAATTAAATCAGTTCCTACTAATTTTTTTGCTTCCGCAATCAATGGATCCTCTTCAGTAGAAGTTCCCTGACCATCTGCTTGTTCATCCGGCTGATGATCTCTTAAAAATTCTTCTCTTATTTTACCCCATTGAGCGTCAGGAACGCCAACTAATTCCACTCTTTTTCCTAACATAGACTCTAGCAGTTGTTCAAGATTGGTCCGAACACCGCTTTTATCTTCAGCAACCATTTTACAATGTATTTCAAATTTGAATTTTAAAACAAAGGCATGCGAAGCAGCCGCAACTGGCTCACTGTCCGTTAATAACGCAGCGTGAGACACCTTATTCTGCTGTTTCAACTGGGCAAGGAGCTCTCCCCATTTGCTTTTAATTTTTTCTAACTCAGGCCGTTTCGCTTCTTTTAGAATCTCATGAATTCGGCCGACAGGAGCACGATAGCCATTTTTGTTACTCGTTTGTGGTCGAGGCGCTTCCTTTTTTTCTTGAGGGCTATGAGATGGAGACATTGGTACACCTTCGGCTCTTAGCCTCGATAGTTCCTGTTCCAGCCTGTTTATTTTATCTGTTAGCGCTGTTAAATCAGCGTCAGCATGGCCTTGTGTCAATCCTGCTGTTGACTGACACAGCTTTACAACAGCTACCTCAAAGAAAATCCTTGGATGATTTGTCCATTTCATTTCTTGGTGGCTTTTATTCAGGACTTCAATGGTTTCATACAGAAACTGAGGTGTCACACGATCTGACAGCGCCACGAAACTTTCGTCGACCTTTACCTTTTCAAGGACACCCTCGAGATCTGGTGCCGTTTTATAAAGCAGCATATCTCTAAAGTAAAAAATCATATCCTCTATTAATTTAGCAGCATCTTTCCCCTGCTGGAGCAATTCATTTAATGTATCTAACGCTGTGGCAATATTTTGATCAAAAATTGCTTCAGCAAGCTGACTAATGAAATGCTGAGATACAGCACCTGTAATGAGCAGCGCATCATCAATTGTCAATTGTTCACCACTAAATGAGATCGCTTGATCCAAGAGACTTAGTGCATCACGCATACCGCCATCAGCTGCACTAGCAATAATCTCGAGCGAACCCTCCTGTACGTCAAGGCCTTCTGCATCTACAATTTTCTCCATTCTTCCAACAATATCTTTAGTCGTGATTCGTTTAAAATCAAATCGCTGACAACGAGATATGATGGTAAGAGGAATCTTATGGGGCTCTGTGGTAGCCAAAATAAAGATACAATGAGCAGGCGGTTCTTCCAGCGTTTTAAGGAGAGCATTAAATGCACCGATAGAGAGCATATGTACTTCATCTATAATATAAACCTTATATGTAACCGCCGAAGGAGCAAATTTCACTTTATCACGTATATCCCGGATTTCATCTACCCCGTTATTCGAGGCAGCATCTATTTCAATCACGTCTGAAATTGAACCGTTTGTAATCCCTTTACAGGCATCACATTCATTACACGGCTCGCTAACAGGTGACTTTTCACAGTTCACTGCCTTAGCAAAGATTTTGGCAGCACTTGTTTTACCTGTTCCTCTAGGACCTGAAAATAAGTAAGCATGAGAAAACTTTTTCTGCAAAAGGGCATTTTGCAACGTTTTTGTGATGTGTTCTTGTCCAACAACATCCTCAAAAACTTGAGGTCTGAACACTCGATATAAAGCTTGATAACTCACAAATACGCCCTCCTCCATTTATCATCCTTTTCATTATACATGATGCACCGATCAATTCAAAAGCACACCTTTATTTTCTAATATGCCAAAAAGATGATTTCAACTAGAGATTTTCTACTTTCTATGTATTAAAAACGTATTTTCTAGCTTTGTAAAAAGACCTGAAACCCCAAACAGAACACCAGTTCCTTTTGCGGTTAGTGAAAAAACAAATGGCTCTAAAAAGACTTTTTATCTATTTGTATAACCAAAGCAGTTAAGCTATTCTTGGAACAGCAACAAAAAACTCACCTAGTTAAACTAGATGAGTTACATTTAATATTGATTTACCGTGCACCTTCTGTCGATTCGCTACCCCAAGCGTTACTTAAACAGTTAGCTCGGCCCAGGCAACCCTGCGGCACATGAGAGGTTTCACTTAATGCTGCTTCCTTCCGGACCTGACATGGTTCATGAATTCCCATTGCGCAGGACCCAGACGTCAACACCACTTATTTAAGGCAGACCTTGAAGTAAACGAACCTCGAGAAGGGATTCGGCCTCGCTAGAGCGGATTGCGAGTACAGGGCACCGCTACCTCCCCGCTTAGCACGGCAAAATGAATATTAAATTGTTAGTGACGCAGACATAAGTATACCTTCTTACAGCTCAAATTGCAAACGACATCCATTCATTTACTTTTGGCGTGTTTCTTTCGCTGACGGAGGTTTCGGAAGAACTGACTTAACAGCTCACCACACTGATTTTCAAGTACACCACCGATGACCTCAGACTGATGATTGAACCGTTCATCATCCAGTAAATTCATTAAAGTACCTGCGCATCCACCTTTTGGATCGTATGCACCAAAAACGACCTTTTTCACTCTAGAGAGAACAATAGCACCCGCACACATTGGGCATGGCTCAAGCGTAACGTAAAGCACAGCATCTTCTAAACGCCAGCTCCCTGTCGCTTTACATGCTTCATCAATAGCAAGTAATTCTGCATGTGCAATCGAACGCTGCTCACTTTCCCTTAAATTATGAGCCCGGCTCACGATTTGATCATCAACAACAATGATCGCACCAATCGGCACTTCCCCAATTTGTTCTGCTTTTAAGGCTTCAGAAATGGCTTCTTGCATAAACTTTTCATCTTTCGTCATGGCATGGCTCTCTTTTCATGTTTTTTAAAAGGAAATTGAGGTTAACATATTATCACAATCTTTTAAAGGGGGTCTTATTTTGTCAAAGCAAAAAAAGGCGCTGCTTATTATCGACATGATTAATGATTTTGATTTTGAAATGGGACATGTGCTTGCAGAAAAAACAGAGCAAATGACCAATAAAATTTTAGCTCTTAAACAACATGCTTTCAAGGAAAATTGGCCAATCATTTATATCAACGATCACTACGGACTTTGGAAGGCTGATATCCAAGCTGTTTTAGAAACATGCAAAAACGAAAGAAGCGCTCCTATTTTAGAGAAAATGACACCATCAAAAGATAATTACTTCTTAATTAAACCTAAGCATTCTGCCTTCTACGGTACTGCACTAGAGACACTCTTAAATGAATTAGGTGTTGAGGACATTATTCTAACTGGAATTGCCGGAAACATTTGCGTTTTGTTCACTGCAAATGACGCATACATGCGAGAATACAATCTAATTGTACCTAAAGATTGTATCGCTTCAAACGACGACAGAGATAACGACTACGCTTTAACGATGATGGAGAACGTTCTTCTAGCCAAAATCACTACCGCTAAGGAAATCACGAATGAAAATCAAACATGATTTAGCTATAACCCTCATAAATTGTTAGCAATAACAAAGGGGGCGTTGACTATTCAAATTTATGTTGTCAAAAGAGGAGATACTTTAAACGACATTGCTATGCGTTTTAAAACGACAGTCAATGAAATCATCCGTACTAACGAAATCGAAACACCAAATCAACTCGTCATTGGACAAACAATTGTCATTCCAATTAGAGGTCAATTTTATGAGGTCAAACAAAATGACACACTATATCAAATTGGTAGACGGTTTCAAATCTCAGTGGAAGAATTGGCACGCGTGAACAGAATTCGACCTGAAGCGATACTGCCTATTCGTTTCTTGCTCTATATTCCACAAAGACCGAAAAGGAACATTAATTCCAATGCTTATATTGAACCACGGGGAAATCAAGTCAGTGAAAACTTAAAGCAGGCAGCTAGAGAGGCCTCCCCATACTTAACCCATTTAGACGTCTTTAGTTTTCAAGCACAAAGAGATGGGACACTGCGAGAACCACCGTTAGACCAACTACCCCAGATTGCCGCTCAGAACAGAACTGTATTAACCATGGTGGTGACAAATCTAGAGAATGAAAAATTCAGTGATGAACTTGGGCGTATTCTTTTAACTAACCAATCTGTCAAAACGGCATTTTTAAATGAAATTGTTCGAGTTGCCAAAAAGTATCAATTCAAGGAAATCCATTTTGATTTTGAATATTTACGCCCTGCTGATAAAGATGCTTATATTCAATTTTTAAGAGAAGCAACAGCCCGTTTCCATCAAGAAGGATGGACAATATCTGTTGCACTTGCACCAAAAACAAGTAGTCAGCAAAAGGGCAAATGGTATGAAGCCCATGACTATGAAGCAATCGGTAAGATCGTCGATCACGTTGTGTTGATGACCTATGAATGGGGGTACAGCGGCGGCCCTCCACAAGCTGTCTCTCCAATTGGACCTGTCCGCCAAGTCATTGAATATGCACTAACTGTCATACCTGCCAATAAAATTGTAATGGGGCAGAATTTATACGGCTATGATTGGACACTTCCTTTCGTCCAGGGCGGCCCCATAGCCAAAGCCGTCAGTCCTCAACAAGCAATTGCACTTGCTAGAGAGCACAATGTCTCTATCTTATACGACGAAACAGCACAAGCACCCCATTTTCGTTATACAGATGCCAACAACAAAGAGCATGAGGTCTGGTTCGAAGACGCTAGATCAATTCAAGCAAAGTTCAACCTCATCAAAGAGCTAAATTTGAACGGCATTGCTTATTGGAAATTAGGTCTATCTTTCCCACAAAACTGGCTCTTATTATCAGATCAATTTAATATTGAAAAAAGAACGACATCGTAATCCATTCACTCTATCTATTAGAAGGGGTATGGTACAATATACATTGGTTTGCAACTTTAACTTTATAGATAGAGGAGAACGCCTATGTATCCTGCCCCTTTTATTGCAGTGGAAGGCCCGATTGGAGCCGGAAAAACAACTTTGGCTACAATGCTTGCGAAGGAATTTCAATTTCCTTTAGTAAAAGAGATTGTAGAAGAAAATCCATTCTTAGATAAATTTTATGAAGATATGGAACAATGGAGCTTTCAGCTTGAGATGTTCTTTTTATGCAATCGGTTCAAACAGTTAGAATCAATTGAAGAAAACTATGTGAATAAACAGCAGCCAGTTGTCACTGATTATCACGTCTATAAAAATATGATATTTGCAGAAAGAACATTATCAAAAAAGCACATGGATAAATACAGAAAGATCTATCACCTGCTAACAGATGATCTTCCTAAACCAAATGCCATGATCTATATAAAAGCCAGCCTTCCCACCTTACTTGAAAGAATACAGATGAGAGGACGCTCTTTTGAAGAAGACATCGACCCAGCTTATTTAAAAACACTCATTGAAGATTACGAGCTGGCCATTGAACATTTAAAACAGACTGAGCCAGGGCTTCCTATCATTACAATTGAAGGAGATCATACAGACTTCGTTTCCTCAAAGCAAGATTACCAGCAAATTGTACAGAACATAAAGGAGCAAGTGCTATGAACAAGATCGAAATACCAAAGGACGCAGTCATCACAATTGCCGGGACTGTTGGTGTCGGCAAATCAACTATGACCAAAACAATAGCGGACAAGCTAGGGTTTCAAACCTCTCTTGAAAAAGTAGATGATAACCCATATTTAGAGCCTTTTTATTCAGATTTCCAAAGATGGAGCTTCCACTTACAGGTCTATTTCCTAGCTGAGCGTTTTAAGGAGCAAAAGCGGATTTTTGAATCTGGCGGAGGATACGTACAAGATCGTTCCATTTATGAGGATACTGGCATATTTGCAAAAATGCATGCGGACAAAGGTACGATGTCTGAGGTCGATTATGAAACGTATACAAGCCTATTTGAGGCGATGGTGATGACACCTTACTTCCCTCACCCTGATGTCCTCATCTATCTACACGGGGATTTAGATCATATTTTACATCGTATTGAAGAACGCGGCAGAGAGATGGAAACTCAAACTGACCGAGCTTATTGGGAAGAAATGTACACTCGATACACGGAATGGATCGATCAATTTGATTTATGCCCAGTGATTAAAATTAATATTGAAGATTACGACTTACTTCATGATGAAAGCTCACTTGATCCCATTCTTCATGAAATAGCTTCTGTTATTCAAAAAAATCGCTCTAAAACAAAATAAAAAAAACCGCTGCATTCGCGAAATGCAGCGGTTTGACAATTTCCAATTTTTATGCTTGCGTTCAATTCAACTAAGGTAAAAAATCAATATGGCGGAGGAAGAGGGATTCGAACCCCCGCGGGCTTTGACACCCCTGTCGGTTTTCAAGACCGATCCCTTCAGCCGGACTTGGGTATTCCTCCGTATCGACAAGAATTAATATACCATATCATTTTATTTGAAGTCAACATCTTTTCGAAAAAAATTTCAATATGTGATTTCGGCATGATATTTGCCTATAAAAAAGCAGCCATTGATGGCTGCTCCAGATTGTTGACAAAGGGCTAAAATGATTTTGATTTTAGCCCTTTGTCTTCTTTTCAGCGTGATAGAAAACCTTTGCAGCCCTAGGAAGGGCGAGCACCGGAGCGGAGCGAATTTGACATTCGTGAGCACCGAAGCGCAGACCTGACACCGAATGCGAGGGTTTGTCTACACGCTGAAGCAGCCATTGACGGCTGCTCTTGATCTATTTCGTATCCTGTCTAATTTCTTCAATAAACTGATTCATCTCTACTTTAAACTCATTTAATGACTCGATAATCTTCGTAAAGTCTGTCACTTGTTTGGCTTGTTCATTTGTTGAACTGCTGATTTGTGAGATGTTTTCAGACAAAGTGCCAATGCTGTCTTGGATTTCTTTTAAAAATGTATTAATGGTTTCAGCCGCTTCCTTCGAGCCATCTGATAATTTGCGAACTTCATCAGCAACGACAGCAAACCCTTTTCCGTTCTCGCCTGCTCTTGCGGCTTCAATTGCAGCATTTAAACCGAGCAGATTTGTTTGTCTAGCGATCCCGCCAATGGTTTTGACGACTTCTTCAATATTCGCAGATTTCTCTTCCGCTCTTCCTGCCTGTTCGCTTATTTCTAAACTTGTGGCAGCCAGCTCTTGAGAATGTGCAGCAATTTGCTCAATTCCACCTTGGAGTTCTTTCGCTACTTTATTGATTTGCTCCATATAACCGCTTAATTTCTTTTCACGATGATGTGAAAATGCCACTAAAAAAGAGCCAATTACTTTTCTATCTTCATCAAAAATCGGGTAACCTTTTACAGCAATTTCATAACCATATAAATGCTCTGGTAAATGACCGTCATATTCTTGTCCTCTTAATGTCGTCGCCACATTTTGGTCTTCTGGGTTCAATGGGTCTCCAACTTTCATACCAAAATCTATTGTGTTAGACGGGTAATAACATAGTATCTTCTCTGTATCTGTGATGCCGAAAAGAATACTTTCATCTAGTACCTTTCTAAGTAAATGAGCCATTTCAACATAATAGTCAAGCCTATTCAAGGTTATTCCTTCTTTCCTAGAAGCTTTTAATTTTTTTATCGGCTAAATTTAGGAAAACTGTAGGACTTTTGGTAAAAAGAAAAAGATGCCTTGACGGCATCTTATTTCATCACTTCTTTATTTCCCATATAAGGACGCAGTACTTCAGGAATGATCACTGTGCCGTCCTCTTGTTGATAGTTTTCTAAAATAGCCGCTACGGTTCTTCCTACCGCTAAGCCAGATCCATTTAATGTGTGGACATGTTCTGGCTTCGCTTTAGGTTCTGGACGGAAACGAATGTTTGCACGTCTTGCCTGGAATGCTTCGAAGTTACTGCAAGAAGAAATTTCACGATACGTATTCTGGCTCGGAATCCACACTTCGATATCGTATTTCTTCGCAGCTGTGAATCCTAAATCTCCCGTACACATGCTCATGACACGGTATGGCAGGTTCAATAGCTGAAGAACTTTTTCTGCTTGATTTGTTAGTTTCTCTAATTCTTCATAAGAATCTTCTGGTCTGACAAATTTCACAAGCTCTACCTTGTTAAATTGATGCTGACGGATGAGTCCACGTGTATCTCTTCCAGCAGATCCAGCTTCTGATCTAAAGCAAGCACTGAATGCTGCATAGTTGATCGGCAGTTGTTCACCTTCAAGAATTTCGTCACGATGCATGTTCGTAATTGGCACTTCAGCTGTTGGAATGAGGAAGTAATCTTCTTCACGAATTTTAAAGGCATCCTCTTCGAATTTTGGAAGCTGCCCAGTTCCTGTCATACTTGCTCTGTTGACCATGTAAGGTGGAAGCACTTCAGTAAAACCAAACTCATCCACATGTAAATCAAGCATAAAGTTATACAATGCGCGCTCTAAGCGTGCGCCAAGCCCTTTATAAAAAACGAAACGGCTTCCTGTCACTTTTCCTGCACGTTCAAAATCAAGGATTTTTAGCTCATCAGCTACGTCCCAATGTGGTTTTGGCTCAAATGAGAAGGCTGGCTGTTCGCCCCATTTTCTCACTTCCACGTTGTCGTCTTCTGTTTCACCAACTGGTACAGAGTCATGAGGGATATTTGGAATTGAGAACAGGATGTGCTGCAAGCTTTCTTCTACTGTTCTTAGCTCATCATCCAGCTTCTTGATCTCATCTCCTACCTCACGCATTTCTTGAATAATGTGATCGGCGTCTTTCTTTTCTCTTTTTAGAACGGCCACTTGCTGTGATACTTCATTTCTTCGGCTCTTTAATTCTTCTGTTTTCCCGATTAATTCTCTTCTTTTTTGATCTAGCTCACCAAACTTATCAAAATCCGCTAAATCTTCGCCTCGGTGTGCTAATTTTTCTTTGATTTGATCAAAGTCCGTGCGCAGTTGTTTAATATCAAGCATGTGTAACACTCCTTTTTTTATCGAAAAATAAAAAGAGCCCTCATCCCATGAAAGGGACGAGAGCTCTCGCGTTGCCACCCTGATTGAAAACATGCAGAAGCATGCTTTCCTCTTTCCTCTGTAACGGTATCACCGTAAATGCTTACTTCTCGTGTTTCAGCATTTCGCTCAAGGATGGATTCAGAATGCATCTTTCACCGATTCTCACCAACCATCGGCTCTCTGAGAAAGAGGGGCTTCTTACTATTTCCCGTCAACGCTTTTTCGATCTTTGATTGTGATTTTAATGTACTATAAGTTTTATCTCTTTTCAACCGTTTTATACAGCAAGCTTCGTTTTGTAGGACTTCACCATGTCTACAAACAGCTGTGTTAACCGGTGATCGTCTGTCAGCTCTGGATGAAAAGAGCAGCCTAAGATATTGTTTTCTTTCGCCATCACAATCCTGCCATCATATTCAGCCATGATTTCTACGTCATTATCTGCGCTGATGATATGAGGCGCACGGATGAATACCCCTGTAAACGGCGCATCCAGTCCTTTTACTTTTAAATCTGCTTCAAAACTGTCTACCTGTCTGCCAAAAGAGTTCCGTGCAACAGATACATTTAACAGGCCAAGATGAGCATCTTCTCGATCTTCGATATGCTTAGCCAGCATAATCAAACCGGCACATGTCCCGAAAATCGGTTTCCCTTGAGCAGCGAACGCTTTGATCGGTTCAATGAATTGGTACGTATCCATAAGTCTCCTCATCGTCGTACTTTCTCCACCAGGGATAATCAAACCGTCAACGGATTCTAGCTCTTCTACGCGTTTGATAATCTTTCCTTCTGCGCCGCAGGCTTCAATCGATTGAATATGCTCTCTCACCGCTCCTTGAAGCCCAAGTACACCAATTGTCAGCATGTTCGTTTGCGCTCCCTTAATTACCAGCCACGCTCTTGCATACGTTCTTCTGGCAGTAGATTTGAAATTTCAATTCCTTTCATAGCTGTTCCAAGCTCTTTTGAAAGGTCTGCAATGAGACGGTAATCAGTGTAATGAGTCGTTGCTTCAACAATCGCTTTTGCAAATTTAGCTGGATTGTCTGATTTGAAAATACCAGACCCGACAAATACACCGTCTGCTCCAAGCTGCATCATTAATGCAGCATCTGCTGGTGTCGCAACGCCTCCTGCTGCAAAGTTCACAACTGGCAGCTTGCCGTCTCTTTTGATTTGCAGCAATAATTCATAAGGCGCGCCAAGATTCTTGGCTTCTGTCATCAGTTCATCTTCACTCATAGCCGATACTTTACGAATCTGAGCATTGACCTTTCTCATATGACGCACAGCTTCTACGATGTTGCCTGTCCCAGGTTCTCCTTTTGTACGAAGCATAGAAGCGCCTTCTGCGATACGGCGGGTTGCCTCACCTAAATCGCGGCATCCACAGACAAAAGGTACTGTGTATTCATTTTTATTTAAATGGAATTCCTCATCTGCGGGCGTCAGCACTTCACTCTCATCGATATAATCAACACCAAGTGCTTCAAGAACACGAGCCTCGACGATGTGGCCGATACGTGCTTTTGCCATGACTGGAATCGTTACTGCATTTTGTACTTCCTCTACGATTCTTGGGTCTGCCATACGGGCAACACCGCCTGCTGCACGGATATCAGCTGGTACTCGTTCTAGTGCCATGACTGCCACCGCACCTGCTTCTTCTGCAATTTTTGCCTGCTCCGCATTGACGACATCCATAATGACGCCACCCTTTTGCATTTCTGCCATTCCACGTTTCACTCGTTCAGTTCCCTTATTGCTCACAATAGTTTCCTCCCATTTGTCTATTCGATTCATTCAACATCTTTATCATACAAGCGAGGAAGTATAACAATAAAGAGAATAGTATAACAATTCAACCAACCGGGGAATAAGGATAAACCCTTGTAAACAAAGGATTTTCAGCTAAAAACATATCGTTTTCTCTTTCAAGTGTGATTTACATGCTATAATGCAACTATAACAATTAAAATTCATGTATAACAATTTTGCATTCTATGGAGGGGTTTCATGCATATTGATATCCATCGACACTCTGATACATCTCTTTCAAATCAAATTTACTTTTCAATCATCGATCACATTCAATCGGGTTTGCTTCAGCAAGGAGAAAAGCTGCCAACTGTCCGTGATTTAGCTAAGCAGCTGAATGTCAGTCTTGTCACGGCAGCTAAGGCATACACACGATTAAAGGACGACGGATATTTAACAACGGTGCAAGGTAAGGGAACTTTTGTGAATGAGCAGCGAGAACAGGTAGATATCCCAATTCCTTCTTCTACTTCTTTCGATTGGCAGTTGTCGATTCCAGATTATTTACCACGGTCTCAATTCGCCCAGTATCACTATGTCGAAGAAGCCATTAACCTTTCTTCCTCTATGATCGATCCAGGTCTTTTGCCAAACCGGTATTTAGAAAAAGAAATGCAGCATGTGCTAGCCAGACATCCTCAAATCATGTCGAAGTATGGTGAAATACAAGGTGATCTTCAGCTGCGACAAGTCATTCAGTCCTTTTTAGAAAAGTTGGATGTGCCGTCTACCCCTGAAAATATCCTTGTAACAAGTGGTTCTCAGCAAGGGCTTGATTTGGTGGCACGTACGTTTATTGGGCCGGATGATGTGGTTGTCATGGAAGCACCGACCTATCCCGGGGCCATTGATGTCTTTATGGGCAGAGGAGCAAGAATCATTACCGTCCCTGTCGATCATGAAGGAATGAACATGAAGCAGCTTCAAAGCATTTGTGATAAATATAAACCGAAGCTGATCTATACGATTCCTACTTTCCACAGTCCGACAGGAGCCAGTATGTCGATGAAACGCAGAAAACAGCTTCTCTTACTGGCTCAAAGCATAGATTGTCTCATTGTAGAAGATGACCCATATCGTGAGCTTTATTTTGAAAAGAAGCCGCCAGCACCTATTAAAAGCTTGGATCATGATGGACACGTCATTTATTTACGAGGATTAAGTAAAACACTGGCTCCAGGATGCAGAATAGGGATTATCACCGCGTCAGGCTCGATATTTAACCGTTTATTAGCTGCAAAGGCTAATAATGACTTAGGCAGCCCTCTCCTCACACAAAAGGCCATATTGCCGTTTCTGACATCGAAGAAAATGATTGATCATACGAAGAAGCTAAGAACCGCCTTGAAGGTGAGACGCGATTTGATGATGGATGTGTTAACGAAGCACGCACCGAAAGATGTAACGTGGCAAATTCCACAGGGCGGGCTCAATTTATGGCTCAGCTTTCCTTCCTGGGTCGATACACGAGCACTTTTACATGAAGCACGTAAGCAGCAAATTACTTTTCTGCCTGGCTCTGTCTGCTATCCTGGAGAGCCGAAACAGAATTATATCCGCCTCAGCTTTTCCTATGTAAATGAAAAAGCACTGACCGAGGGCGTGGAAAAGTTATGTGGTATTTTTCAGCAAGCCTTGTCCACTCCTCAAAATCAGAAGCAATCGCTCTTCTTTTAACGATAAAAAAACTGCTCTCATGTATAGAGAGCAGTTTTTTTATTAGAACCAGCCTTTTACTGTGTCAACGATTCCGCCCCAAATGCCAGCGAAAAATCCACCTACACCGCGCATTGCAAGGATGAACCAGTTTGCTTTTTCATCGCTTGTTTTCGTCACAAGCTCAACACCTGATTGGTCTTTATTTAAATAGCCGTAGTCCTTCTCATCACCAGAATAAGAAGTCGTCAGCATGCCAACCTTCGTTCCTTTTTTAATAGGAGCTTCTAGGTTCTTTTTTTCCATATTTACTTTTGCTTTATAGCTCTTTTCGTCACCATTTTTTACTGGCACAGAAAATGCTTCTTTCGTCACAACAGGTACTTCTTTATCTTTGCCTTTATCCACTTCGATGTTTTCATGTCCTTTAATTTGTTGGCCTTTTTTGTACATTTCTTTCATCGTGAAGTTTTTAAACGCATAGTCGAACAGTTTTTTTGCCACGTCGAAACGTGCTGTATGAAGATTACCTTTTGCATTCAAGATAACTGCGATGACACGCATGTCCCCTTGTTTTGCTGTACCTGTGAAGCTAGAACCGGCTGAATCTGTAGATCCTGTTTTCAGACCGTCAACACCTTTATATTCCTTCACAAGTCCTTTAAGCATGAAGTTCCAGTTAGGCATGTCCATTTCATCGTCTGTGCCTTCTCTGAACTTTGTTTTCGCAATACTTGCTGTTTCAAGAATTTCTGGATGGTCTTTGATGAGATGCTGTGCAAGCAAAGCCATATCTTTTGCAGATACTTCACTTTCTTCATCAGGACCTGTACCTTTTGGCTGTTGGCCATGTAAGTCTTTATTTTCCAGACCAGTTGCATTCACGAATTTGTAGTTTGTTAAACCAAGTTCTTTTGCTTTTGCGTTCATTTTTTCAACAAACTTCGATTCTGATCCAGCGATCACTTCTGCTAAACCAATCGCTGCTGCATTTGCCGAATAAATAGCCGTTGCTTGATAAAGTTCTTTTACTGTATACGAACCATCTTTTCTCAAAGGAACGTTGGATAAGCTGCGGTCCTGAGAAATTTCGTATACATAATCATCTGGCGTATACTTTTGATCCCATTTCACTTTTCCTTCAGCAATTGCCTCTAGTAATAGATACTCTGTCATCATTTTTGCCATACTTGCAATAGGCAGTCTTTGATCTGCGTTTTTACTATAAAGAATTTTACCTGTAGAAGCTTCAATAAGGATCGCTGCTTTCGCATTCACACTGAATGGATCTTCAGCAGCTTTTGCTTTGGACATTGGTGTAAATGCTGTAACAATCAATGCCAATGCAAGGATAGAGACCATAAGCTGTTTCAACATCTTGCTGTTCAATCGTCATACCTCCGTATTCATCTTTTTTCGACGTTTTTCATATATATGTAATCCACAAGGGCTTATCTCAACACAACAGTATAAATTTTATCACAATAAAGACAAAAAAAATAGACAGAGTCTTAGACCCTGTCAAATGTAATTTGATTGTCACAATTTATCAAGAAATTGTGTAGTTTGGTGATTCTTTTGTAATTTGTACGTCATGTGGATGACTCTCACGAAGTCCTGCACCCGTCATACGAATGAACTGTGCTTCTTCTCTAAGAGTGCGTAAATCCTGTGTTCCACAATAACCCATACCAGAACGAATACCGCCAACTAGTTGATACACTGTATCAACGACTGGCCCTTTGTATGGTGTACGGCCTTCAATACCTTCAGGAACGAATTTTTTATTATCTTCTTGGAAGTAACGATCTTTACTTCCTTTTTCCATTGCAGCGACAGAACCCATACCACGATAAACTTTGAATCGTCTACCTTGGAAAATTTCTGTTTCTCCTGGGCTTTCAGATGTACCAGCTAGAAGGCTTCCCAGCATAACAGCATGTCCGCCAGATGCTAATGCTTTCACGATATCACCTGAATATTTAATTCCACCATCTGCAATAATAGCTTTACCATGTTTTCTTGCTTCTGTTGCACAGTCATAGATCGCTGTGATTTGTGGTACACCGACACCTGCAACAACACGTGTTGTACAAATAGATCCTGGTCCGATACCGACTTTTACAATATCTGCTCCTGCTTCAAACAATGCTTTTGTTGCTTCGGCTGTTGCAACATTACCAGCAATGATGTTAAGAGAAGGATACGTTTCACGGATTTTCGATACAGTGTTTAGAACACCTTGAGAATGACCGTGTGCTGTATCAATGACAATGACATCCACATTGGCTTCGACTAATTTTTTCACACGTGTCATTGTATCGCCAGTGACACCAACAGCGGCACCAACAATTAAACGGCCATGTGCATCTTTAGAGGAGTTAGGGAATTCAATCACTTTTTCAATATCTTTGATTGTGATAAGACCTTTTAACGTTCCTTCGTCATCTAAAAGAGGTAATTTTTCAATCTTGTACTGCTGTAGGATTTTTTCAGCTTCTTCTAATGTTGTACCAACAGAAGCTGTCACAAGTTCCTCTTTTGTCATCACGTCGCTAATCTTCATTGAATAATCCGAAATAAAACGAAGGTCACGGTTCGTAATAATACCAACAAGCTTTTGGTCTTGTTCGTTGTTCACAATCGGCACACCTGAAATACGGTATTTACCCATTAAATGCTCTGCATCAAATACTTGATGCTCTGGTGTTAAGAAGAATGGATTTGTAATAACGCCGCGCTCTGAGCGTTTTACTTTATCTACCTGCTCTGCTTGCTGTTCAATGGACATGTTCTTATGAATAATACCAAGACCACCTTGACGTGCCATTGCAATCGCCATTTGTGATTCCGTCACTGTGTCCATTCCCGCACTGATAATTGGAATGTTAAGCTTTAATGTGCTTGTTAGCTCCACTGATAAATTGACATCACGCGGAAGTACTTCAGACTTTGCTGGAACAAGCAAAACATCGTCAAACGTCAAACCTTCTTTTGAAAATTTACTTTCCCACATTAGTAAATCCCCCTCTTTTCGGCAAAATATTATATGTAGATTATCAACTAGCAAACAGCATGTCAAGGAAGCAACAAACAGTTGCAATTTTTAGAAAATATAAAGAGAGTTGAGGAAGAAGATGAAAAGTTCAGGATGGAAGGATTTAAAACGTTTTTACTCGCTCGAAACCTCCCAAAAGTTTCTATTTCAACAATATGAGAAACGGAACATTCAAGATGCAAACCAGCAAGCCTATAAAAACTGTGAACGATTTATTTACTTTCTAAAACATGGCCACACGTTTTATGAACAGGCTGAGATCGCGCCTCTAGAACTTAAACCCATTTTATTGTTTTATGGAATGGCACAGCTGCTAAAAGCATGTTTGCTGACAGTGGACCCTCATTATCCTTCTCAAACCTCTGTTTTAGCTCATGGCGTAACATCGAGAAAGAGGAAGAAACAGCATTACCGTTTTAGTGAAGATGAGGTGAAAATCCAAAGAAATGGGCTATGTATGCATGTGTTAAAGCATCTATTTCAATTAAATGGTCTTGAAGATGAGCGATTTACGATGATCCATCTCCTGTCTAAAATACCTGAAATGAGTCATATTCTGGAGTTTCAAAAGCAGCCCTCGACTTTAGTTAAAGTAGAAAAGGCTAATGGAATGATGATTCAAGATCATATTCCATTACTTTATAACATGTCTGCTGAACGCTTTATTGAATACTTTGAGTTTCATACAAGCTGGAAACTCAAACAGAGAGAGGCTAAAAAACTGACGTTTGATGTATTTCTTGAAGAAAACCCAGCACTTGCTACTCATCTTCATTATGATTTAGAAATGGATCAATGGTTTATACCGTCAACACGAGATGCTTTTCTAGGGATTCCTGAGATCATCAGCCATTACTTATTGATGTATAACCTTAGTATGATTGCCCGCTACGAAACAGAATGGTGGTACGAGCTGCTGTCTCAATACATTAGCGATGATTACGTCATGATTGAACGCTACATGGAGATTGCAGAAGAGAAGTTCCCAGCTTACATCATGATGCTGTTAGAAGAAAAAACAAAAAAGACCAGTTCCGACTGGAACTGATCTTTATAGAAGCTTGGCGGCGTCCTACTCTCACAGGGGGAAACCCCCAACTACCATCGGCGCTGAAGAGCTTAACTTCCGTGTTCGGTATGGGAACGGGTGTGACCTCTTCGCTATCGCCACCAAACCTGATGGAGAGAATGTTCTCTCAAAACTAGATAACAATGTTCATGCTTCACAATAGAATATAGGTTAAGTCCTCGATCTATTAGTATCTGTCAGCTCCACGTGTCACCACGCTTCCACCTCAGACCTATCAACCTGATCATCTTTCAGGGATCTTACTTCCTTGCGGAATGGGAAATCTCATCTTGAGGGGGGCTTCATGCTTAGATGCTTTCAGCACTTATCCCGTCCGCACATAGCTACCCAGCGATGCCCTTGGCAGAACAACTGGTACACCAGCGGTGCGTCCATCCCGGTCCTCTCGTACTAAGGACAGCTCCTCTCAAATTTCCTGCGCCCGCGACGGATAGGGACCGAACTGTCTCACGACGTTCTGAACCCAGCTCGCGTACCGCTTTAATGGGCGAACAGCCCAACCCTTGGGACCGACTACAGCCCCAGGATGCGATGAGCCGACATCGAGGTGCCAAACCTCCCCGTCGATGTGGACTCTTGGGGGAGATAAGCCTGTTATCCCCGGGGTAGCTTTTATCCGTTGAGCGATGGCCCTTCCATGCGGAACCACCGGATCACTAAGCCCGACTTTCGTCCCTGCTCGACTTGTAGGTCTCGCAGTCAAGCTCCCTTGTGCCTTTACACTCTGCGAATGATTTCCAACCATTCTGAGGGAACCTTTGGGCGCCTCCGTTACATTTTAGGAGGCGACCGCCCCAGTCAAACTGCCCACCTGACACTGTCTCCCTGCCCGATAAGGGCAGCGGGTTAGAAGGTCAATACAGCCAGGGTAGTATCCCACCGATGCCTCCACCGAAGCTAGCGCTCCGGTTTCCAAGGCTCCTACCTATCCTGTACAAGCTGTACCAACATTCAATATCAGGCTGCAGTAAAGCTCCACGGGGTCTTTCCGTCCTGTCGCGGGTAACCTGCATCTTCACAGGTACTATAATTTCACCGAGTCTCTCGTTGAGACAGTGCCCAGATCGTTGCGCCTTTCGTGCGGGTCGGAACTTACCCGACAAGGAATTTCGCTACCTTAGGACCGTTATAGTTACGGCCGCCGTTTACTGGGGCTTCAATTCGCACCTTCGCTTACGCTAAGCGCTCCTCTTAACCTTCCAGCACCGGGCAGGCGTCAGCCCCTATACTTCGCCTTACGGCTTCGCAGAGACCTGTGTTTTTGCTAAACAGTCGCCTGGGCCTATTCACTGCGGCTTCTCGGGGCTTTAACACCCTAAGAAGCACCCCTTCTCCCGAAGTTACGGGGTCATTTTGCCGAGTTCCTTAACGAGAGTTCTCTCGATCACCTTAGGATTCTCTCCTCGCCTACCTGTGTCGGTTTGCGGTACGGGCACCTCTCACCTCGCTAGAGGCTTTTCTTGGCAGTGTGGAATCAGGAACTTCGCTACTAAATTTCGCTCGCCATCACAGCTCAGCCTTTACGGGAAACGGATTTGCCTATTTCCCAGCCTAACTGCTTGGACGCGGATATCCAATACCGCGCTTACCCTATCCTCCTGCGTCCCCCCATTGCTCAAATGGTGAGGAGGTGGTACAGGAATATCAACCTGTTGTCCATCGCCTACGCCTTTCGGCCTCGGCTTAGGTCCCGACTAACCCTGAGCGGACGAGCCTTCCTCAGGAAACCTTAGGCATTCGGTGGACGGGATTCTCACCCGTCTTTCGCTACTCATACCGGCATTCTCACTTCTAAGCGCTCCACCAGTCCTTCCGGTCTGGCTTCACAGCCCTTAGAACGCTCTCCTACCACTGTTCGTAAGAACAGTCCGCAGCTTCGGTGATACGTTTAGCCCCGGTACATTTTCGGCGCAGAGTCACTCGACCAGTGAGCTATTACGCACTCTTTAAATGGTGGCTGCTTCTAAGCCAACATCCTGGTTGTCTAAGCAACTCCACATCCTTTTCCACTTAACGTATACTTTGGGACCTTAGCTGGCGGTCTGGGCTGTTTCCCTTTCGACTACGGATCTTATCACTCGCAGTCTGACTCCCAAGGATAAGTCATCGGCATTCGGAGTTTGACTGAATTCGGTAACCCGGTAGGGGCCCCTAGTCCAATCAGTGCTCTACCTCCGAGACTCTTACCTTGAGGCTAGCCCTAAAGCTATTTCGGAGAGAACCAGCTATCTCCAGGTTCGATTGGCATTTCACCCCTACCCACACCTCATCCCCGCACTTTTCAACGTGCGTGGGTTCGGGCCTCCATTCAGTGTTACCTGAACTTCACCCTGGACATGGGTAGATCACCTGGTTTCGGGTCTACGACCACGTACTCATGCGCCCTATTCAGACTCGCTTTCGCTGCGGCTCCGCATCTTCTGCTTAACCTTGCACGGGATCGTAACTCGCCGGTTCATTCTACAAAAGGCACGCCATCACCCGTTAACGGGCTCTGACTACTTGTAGGCACACGGTTTCAGGATCTATTTCACTCCCCTTCCGGGGTGCTTTTCACCTTTCCCTCACGGTACTGGTTCACTATCGGTCACTAGGGAGTATTTAGCCTTGGGAGATGGTCCTCCCGGATTCCGACGGAATTTCACGTGTTCCGCCGTACTCAGGATCCACTCTGGAGAGAACAACATTTCAGTTACAGGGCTGTTACCTTCTTTGGCGGGCCTTTCCAGACCTCTTCGCTTATATCATTCCTTTGTAACTCCGTATAGAGTGTCCTACAACCCCAAGAGGCAAGCCTCTTGGTTTGGGCTGTTCCCGTTTCGCTCGCCGCTACTCAGGGAATCGCATTTGCTTTCTCTTCCTCCGGGTACTTAGATGTTTCAGTTCCCCGGGTATGCCTTCTCATACTCTATGTATTCAAGTATGGATACTACTCCATTACGAGCAGTGGGTTTCCCCATTCGGAAATCTCCGGATCAAAGCTTGCTTACAGCTCCCCGAAGCATATCGGTGTTCGTCCCGTCCTTCATCGGCTCCTAGTGCCAAGGCATCCACCGTGCGCCCTTTCTAACTTAACCATTTCTTACTTTAGAAAGAATCACTATGTGTGATGAACTTTGCATTGCATTCAATGTGAATGTATTACTTATTGTTATCTAGTTTTCAAAGAACACGTTGGTGGAGCCTAGCGGGATCGAACCGCTGACCTCCTGCGTGCAAGGCAGGCGCTCTCCCAGCTGAGCTAAGGCCCCAATTTAATAGAAGATGGTGGGCCTGAGTGGACTCGAACCACCGACCTCACGCTTATCAGGCGTGCGCTCTAACCAGCTGAGCTACAGGCCCATCTTTCATATCGAAGATATGATGTTGTAGGATCTTTTGCAAGTTCCTTCAAAACTAAACAAGACGAAAACGTACGCTGCTCCATATATCCTTAGAAAGGAGGTGATCCAGCCGCACCTTCCGATACGGCTACCTTGTTACGACTTCACCCCAATCATCTGCCCCACCTTCGGCGGCTGGCTCCATAAAGGTTACCTCACCGACTTCGGGTGTTGCAAACTCTCGTGGTGTGACGGGCGGTGTGTACAAGGCCCGGGAACGTATTCACCGCGGCATGCTGATCCGCGATTACTAGCGATTCCAGCTTCACGCAGTCGAGTTGCAGACTGCGATCCGAACTGAGAACAGATTTATGGGATTGGCTAAACCTTGCGGTCTTGCAGCCCTTTGTTCTGTCCATTGTAGCACGTGTGTAGCCCAGGTCATAAGGGGCATGATGATTTGACGTCATCCCCACCTTCCTCCGGTTTGTCACCGGCAGTCACCTTAGAGTGCCCAACTGAATGCTGGCAACTAAGATCAAGGGTTGCGCTCGTTGCGGGACTTAACCCAACATCTCACGACACGAGCTGACGACAACCATGCACCACCTGTCACTCTGTCCCCGAAGGGAAAGCCCTATCTCTAGGGTTGTCAGAGGATGTCAAGACCTGGTAAGGTTCTTCGCGTTGCTTCGAATTAAACCACATGCTCCACCGCTTGTGCGGGCCCCCGTCAATTCCTTTGAGTTTCAGTCTTGCGACCGTACTCCCCAGGCGGAGTGCTTAATGCGTTAGCTGCAGCACTAAGGGGCGGAAACCCCCTAACACTTAGCACTCATCGTTTACGGCGTGGACTACCAGGGTATCTAATCCTGTTCGCTCCCCACGCTTTCGCTCCTCAGCGTCAGTTACAGACCAGAGAGTCGCCTTCGCCACTGGTGTTCCTCCACATCTCTACGCATTTCACCGCTACACGTGGAATTCCACTCTCCTCTTCTGCACTCAAGTTTCCCAGTTTCCAATGACCCTCCCCGGTTGAGCCGGGGGCTTTCACATCAGACTTAAGAAACCGCCTGCGAGCCCTTTACGCCCAATAATTCCGGACAACGCTTGCCACCTACGTATTACCGCGGCTGCTGGCACGTAGTTAGCCGTGGCTTTCTGGTTAGGTACCGTCAAGGTGCGAGCAGTTACTCTCGCACTTGTTCTTCCCTAACAACAGAGCTTTACGATCCGAAAACCTTCATCACTCACGCGGCGTTGCTCCGTCAGACTTTCGTCCATTGCGGAAGATTCCCTACTGCTGCCTCCCGTAGGAGTCTGGGCCGTGTCTCAGTCCCAGTGTGGCCGATCACCCTCTCAGGTCGGCTACGCATCGTCGCCTTGGTGAGCCATTACCCCACCAACTAGCTAATGCGCCGCGGGTCCATCTGTAAGTGACAGCCGAAACCGTCTTTCATCCTTGAACCATGCGGTTCAAGGAACTATCCGGTATTAGCTCCGGTTTCCCGGAGTTATCCCAGTCTTACAGGCAGGTTACCCACGTGTTACTCACCCGTCCGCCGCTAACATCCGGGAGCAAGCTCCCTTCTGTCCGCTCGACTTGCATGTATTAGGCACGCCGCCAGCGTTCGTCCTGAGCCAGGATCAAACTCTCCGAAAAAGTACAAAACCGAAGTTTTGCTTTTCGCCAGTTTGACTGACTACCTATGAAGTATCATAGGATTTTTTTATAAAAACTCGAATTAACAGGTACGTTTTGTCTTGTTTAGTTTTCAAAGAACTTGTGTGTCTCTCTCTCAAAGCGACCACTTAAATATATCATATATCTCTATCAACAGTCAACATTTTTCTTGAAAAACATTTTATTTTTTTAAGAAGTTTCCACTGTAAAAGAGATAAAAAATAGAGCCTCTTTTTGCTCCTTTGAAAGATTAACACATATCTATGAAAAAAGCATTATAAATTTCAAAAAAAACTCATGTTTTAAAAAAAAAAAATAAAGCCGGTAAAGAACCGGCTTTATTTTTACTCAGATTGCTCTTGATCTGACTCTATAGTTTCTACGTTTTCTTCACTATTCTCTTCATCATCTTCTTGTGATTGTTCAACTAATGCCACTGTAGCGACATGTTCATCATCACCTAGACGAATCAGGCGGACACCTTGAGTGACTCGACCTGTTGTTGAAATATCTGAAACGGCCATACGAATGATCACGCCGCTTCCTGTAATAATCATCAAGTCCTCTTCAGCTTCAGCATTCGTCGCCTTCACCGCGACAAGCGGACCGTTGTTGTCAGTGATTTTACATGTTTTAAGACCTTTACCGCCCCGACTTTGAACACGGTATTCTTTTTCAGGTGTTAACTTACCATACCCTTTTTCGGTGACGATCAATACGTTTGCATCTGGCTCAAGGATTTCCATCCCAACGACGATGTCATCTTCAGAAAGCGTAATTCCTTTCACGCCAGCTGCCGTACGCCCCATTTCACGAACATCTGTCTCGTCGAAACGAATCAGCATACCTTTTTTCGTTCCAATGATGATTTGTTTTTCTCCATTGGTTAAACGGACAGCCATCAGTTCATCTTCGTCACGAAGACTTAATGCGATAAGTCCATTGTTTCGAATGTTGGCAAACTGAGACAATGACGTTCGTTTTGATACACCGTGTCTTGTTGTAAAGAAGAGATACGAATCTTCATCAAATTCGCTTACCGGAATAATGGCATTAATCCACTCTCCCTTTTCTACTTCAAGCAGGTTAATAATCGGAATCCCTTTCGCTGTCCGTCCGAATTCAGGAATCTCATATCCCTTCGCACGATAAACCTTCCCTTTATTAGAGAAGAAGAGGATCGTATCATGGGTAGATGTTGAAATCAGCTGTTCTACGAAATCATCCTCATTGGTTCCCATCCCTTGAACACCTTTACCGCCTCTTTTTTGACTGCGGTATGTTGATGCAGGCAGACGCTTGATATAACCATTATGAGTCAGCGTAATCACGATGTTTTCAACAGGAATCAAATCTTCGTCTTCAATTGTTTCAATACCTGCTGTCACAATTTCAGTACGGCGCGTATCATTGAAACGTTCTTTGATTTCTGTTAACTCTTCTCTAATGATTTCAAGAACTTTTTCATTGTCTGCTAAAATGGCTTTCAACTCAGCAATCAAATCAACAAGTCCTTTGTATTCTTCTTCTATCTTTTCTCTTTCCAAACCAGTTAAGCGCTGAAGACGCATATCAAGAATGGCCTGTGCTTGTTTTTCGGACAAGCTATAGTTCTCCATTAAGCCATTTCTCGCGATTTCAGCAGTTTGAGAGCTTCTAATTAATGCAATGACTTCATCTAAGTGGTCAAGAGCGATTCTTAAACCTTCTAGAATATGAGCTCTTGCTTCGGCTTTACGAAGTTCATATGCTGTTCTTCTGCGAATAATCACTTTTTGATGCTCTAAATAATATTCAAGACATTGTTTGAGGGACAAGACTTTCGGCTGTCCATCAACTAGTGCCAATAAGTTGATCCCAAATGACGTTTGAAGTGTCGTTTGTTTATAAAGATTGTTTAATAGAACGTGGGCGTTCGCGTCTCTTCGCAGTTCAATCACGATCCGCATTCCATTACGATCAGACTCGTCACGGAGATCTGTAATGCCATCGATCTTTTTATCGCGCACAAGATCAGCGATTTTTTCGATCAAACGTGCTTTGTTGACCTGATATGGAATTTCATTGATGACAATCCGCTGCTTACCGCTGGATGTTTCTTCGATGATAGACTTTGCACGTAATGTAATAGAACCTCGGCCTGTTTCATATGCTTTGCGGATTCCGCTTCGGCCAATGATTTGTCCCGCAGTTGGGAAGTCTGGTCCTGGAATGATCTCCATTAGTTCCTGTGTAGTCATTTCTGGGTTTTGACTTATCGCCAGTACCCCATCAATCACTTCACCTAGCTGGTGAGGCGGAATGTTTGTTGCCATCCCTACAGCGATACCTGTTGCCCCGTTGACTAATAAGTTCGGGAAACGAGCAGGCATGACGATTGGTTCTCTTTCACTGCCATCGTAGTTATCTTGATAATCAATCGTATCCTTGGTGATATCACGCAGGATTTCCATTGAAATTTTAGATAGACGCGCCTCAGTATAACGCATTGCCGCTGCACCGTCTCCATCGACAGAACCAAAGTTTCCGTGACCTTCAACCAGCATATTTCGATAGTTGAAGTCTTGCGCCATACGAACCATCGCTTCGTATACAGCGCTGTCACCGTGAGGGTGGTACTTACCGATAACTTCCCCAACGATACGTGCAGATTTCTTAAATGGTTTATCACTTGTCATACCTAGGTCATTCATCGCATACAAAATTCTTCGATGCACGGGCTTCAATCCGTCTCGCACATCTGGTAATGCACGCGAAACAATAACACTCATTGCATAATCTAAAAAGGACGTACGCATTTCTTGACTAATATTTACTTCGCGTACATTTGGTGTATGTTGTTCACTCACTATAAGAACCTCCCTTTACGTATCACATGAAATAAATTATGTGGGAGTAAAATATGTATTTATCTTCACAAGACTATTCTCCATTATATCAATAATCTCGGCTTTATACACATTTATTTACTAGAAAATCAACGAAAACACGGAAAACCAGGACATTCGTTACACGCCCCTATTTCTTGAAAAACAACCTTATTCCAAACAAGAAATAAGGTTGTTCTCAGGAGGGATCTATCTAAATATCAAGGTTTTTCACGTATTGCGCATTTTCTTCGATAAAGTTTCGTCTCGGTTCTACTTTATCTCCCATCAGCATTTCAAATGTCTCATCAGCATCGATCGCATCCTCAAGTGTGACTTGAAGAAGTGTTCTCGCATCAGGGTCCATTGTTGTTTCCCAAAGCTGAGCAGCATTCATTTCTCCAAGACCTTTATAACGCTGAAGTCCAGGCTTTGGTGTTTGAGGAAGTGATTTTAACAGCTCATCCAGCTGTTTATCGTTATACACGTACTCCACACGTTTTCCTTGCTGCACTTTATATAAAGGCGGCTGCGCAATATACACATAACCGTTTTCAATGATTTCACGCATGTAGCGATAGAAGAATGTTAAGAGCAGCGTTCGAATGTGTGCTCCATCCACATCGGCATCTGTCATGATCACAATTTTGTGATAGCGTGCTTTCTCTAAAGTAAAGTCTTCTCCGATTCCAGTTCCTAACGCTGTAATCATTGAACGAACCTCGTTGTTCGATAAAATTTTATCTAAACGAGCTTTTTCTACGTTTAGGATCTTCCCTCTTAACGGTAAGATCGCTTGGAAGTGGCGATCACGGCCCTGCTTAGCAGATCCGCCCGCAGAATCTCCCTCTACAATATAGAGTTCAGAGATGGAAGGATCTTTAGAAGAACAGTCCGCTAGTTTCCCAGGTAAGCTGGAGACTTCCAGTGCACTTTTACGTCTTGTCAGCTCACGAGCCTTTTTGGCAGCCATTCTTGCACGAGCCGCCATCAGTCCTTTTTCCACAATTTTTTTCGCAGAATCAGGATTTTCAAGCAAGAATTTCTCAAGTGCTTCAGAGAAAAGGGAGTCTGTGATGGTTCTCGCTTCTGAGTTCCCAAGCTTTGTCTTCGTTTGTCCTTCGAATTGAGGGTCTGGATGTTTGATGGAGATAATGGCTGTTAAGCCTTCTCGCACATCTTCACCACTTAAATTCGCATCCCCATCCTTGAATACGCCATTTTTACGAGCATAGTCATTGATGACACGCGTTAGACCGGTTTTAAAACCAGCTTCATGTGTTCCGCCTTCATACGTGTTGATATTGTTGGCGAAGGAATAGATATTGCTTGTATAGGAATCGTTATATTGTAATGCTACTTCAACCGTGATTCCGTCTTTCTCACCTTCGATGTACACAGGCTCTTCATGAACGACTTCTTTTGAGCGGTTTAAATGTTCTACATAGCTCTTAATACCGCCTTCGTAGCAGTATTCATTTCTCCGCTCTTTGCCTTCACGCAAGTCTTCTATGATGATGTTTACACCTTTTGTTAAGAAGGCTAACTCACGAACACGGTTAGCAAGTGTATCGTAATCAAATTCAATGGTTTCCGTGAAAATTTCTGGATCTGGCACAAAGTGAGTGGTTGTCCCGGTTACATCAGTTTCACCAATAACCTCTAAATCTCCCACTGGAACGCCGCGTTTGAACTGCTGATAATGGATTTTCCCGTCACGGTATACAGTCACGTCTAAGGTAGTAGATAATGCATTTACAACAGATGCCCCTACACCATGCAGACCGCCTGATACTTTATAACCGCTGCCGTCAAATTTACCGCCAGCGTGAAGAACAGTCATAATGACCTCTACGGCAGGACGCCCCATTTTCTCATGAATTCCAACAGGAATCCCGCGGCCATTATCTTTTACTGTAATGCTGTTATCTTTTTCAATTTGCACTGTAATGTCTGTACAATAACCAGCTAATGCCTCATCAATACTGTTGTCGACAATTTCCCATACAAGATGGTGAAGCCCTTTTGCATTGGTTGACCCAATGTACATTCCTGGACGTTTTCTAACAGCTTCTAATCCTTCAAGCACCTGTATCTGATTTTCATCATAACTATTATGTTGCTGTTCCATTGCCACGTACATTCACCTACACTTTTCTTAAACGATATATTTATATGAATTGAGTTTTTAGACTTCAATTTCAACCACAAACGAAGCACGTTTTTTGAGCGTGCTTGAGGAAAGAGGAGAGTAATAAACAGATTCAGTTGTGACGACAATGGATTTGGGTGTCCCTTGTGATAACGAAATGATATGTTTCTCTTGTTTTTGTAGAAATTCTTCTACAACAGAAGACGACCTCATTTTGTAATCAACAATTGCGACAATCTCTCGTGTAGAAACAACACAATCATCACCTAAATGAATATACAAGACTCACACCTCATTTATCAGTCAATTACTTTTCCACTGGCTACTCTGAAAATTTCCGCTTCTTTCAGGGTGGCGTGATCAATGCCTTCAACACTTGTTGTGGTGACGAAGGTCTGTACACGTCCCTGAATGGTATGGAGCAAATGAGACTGTCTGTAATCATCAAGTTCAGATAACACATCATCAAGTAGAAGAATAGGATATTCTCCGATTTCTTCATGTATCAGATCAATTTCTGCCAGCTTTAGTGAAAGAGCTGTTGTTCTTTGCTGCCCTTGAGAGCCATATGTCTGAACATCCCGACCATTCACAAAGAAAAGCAGGTCATCTCTGTGAGGTCCCCACAGTGTCACCCCTCGGTCGATTTCTCTCTCTCTTAGTTTCTGAAACGATTCTTCATAGCTATTCTTTATTTTCGACAAGTCTGACGCTTCTGATACCTCTATTGCCGTCTGGTATTGGAGCGTAAGTGTTTCTAGCTCTCTAGAAATCCCAAAATGCAGCGGCTGCGCCCATTTTTCGAGCTGTTTCGTAAAAGTCAGTCGTCTTTTGACCACTTTCGCTGCCGCATCAATCAACTGCTCTGTTAAAATCTCCAGCATCGCTTGATCCGTTTGCTTTCTTGTCTGCAATTGTTTCAAGTAATGATTCCGCTGAGAGAGGATTTTTTGATAGAGCGATAAATCATGCAAGTAGACAGCAGAAACTTGTCCAATCTCCATGTCGAGGAATCTTCTGCGGATTTGCGGGCTGCCCTTCACAAGACTTAAGTCCTCTGGCGCAAACATAATGGTGTTTAACGCACCAACATAATGACTGAGCTTCTGTTGTTCAATGTGATTGACCTTGCCCTTTTTCCCTTTTTTTGAGATCACGAGCTGCATTGGGAGTGGACCATTTTTTTTAATGACTCTACCTTCTATTTTAGCATAGTCTTGGTCCCATCGGATAAGTTCTTTATCATTTGACGTACGATGAGACTTTGCCATCGACAATACATAGATCGCTTCCATCAAGTTCGTTTTACCTTGGGCATTCTCACCGATCATGACATTCACCTTATTGTCGAATTGAAGCTCGGTGTGTTCATAGTTTCGGTATGAAGTTAACGCCAGACTTTGAATGTACATGTATTGTCACCCGTTTCTAATTCACAACTTGAAATGTGCCGTAACCTTCAATCTCGACAACATCTCCTGGGTATAGTTTGCGTCCCCGTCTATTATCTGGCTCTTGATTAATGAACACCTCATGTTCACTTAAAAACCATTTCGCCATTCCGCCAGATTGGATGACTTCGGCTAATTTCAAAAACTGCCCTAATGTAATCATTTCTGTTTCAATGGTTATAAGATTAGGCATTGTATCGACCTCTTTCAATATCACTAATATCTAATTGTACTAAAAAACAAGACAAGAAGGAAAGGGGGAAAGCGAACTGGGATGAAAGAAAGCATGGAAAACGAGAAGAAAAGCTGCTGTGCACTCACACAGCAGCCATTTTAGATTGAATTAATACGTTCTTACCGGAAGAATCAATTGCAAGATAGAATCATCATTCGGCGTACGCAGCAGGAACGGTCTCATTGCACCAGTGAAGCTTACATGAATATCTGTTCCCTCTAATACTTTTAACGCATCCAGCATATATTTTGGACTGAAGGAGATTTTAAGATCTTCCCCTTTAATGTCATCTGCTTGAACCGTCTCCACCACTTTACCGATCTCAGGCGAATTAGAAGAGATTTCAAGGCTTTGTTCAGGATCAGCTGACAGTTTCACGACATTATTACGTCCTTCTCTTGCCAAAAGTGATGCACGATCAATGGCTTGAAGGAACTCTTTCGTGTTGACCACGACATCCGTTTTACTTTCTTGCGGGATCAGACGGGCTGTATCTGGATAATTTCCATCCAGCAACCTTGAGAAGAACAGCACGTTTTGTGCTTTAAAAAGAACTTGGGTTTCTGTAATGACGATGCTCACAAGATCTTGTCCATCATCAAGAATTTTACTTAGCTCAGTTAAACTCTTCCCTGGAATCACGACATTATACGAACTTTCCTCGTTAATATCTAACTTCGCTTTTCTTAATGCAAGACGGTGGCTATCCGTTGCTGTGCATATTAATTCACCTTTTTCTACCTTCCAGTTTACACCTGTCAAGATAGGTCGTGTTTCTGAGGTGGACACTGCAAAAACAGTTTGACGAATTAAGTTTTTAAGCAGATCTGTCGGAATTTGAAATGCATGATGCTCTTCAATTTGTGGAAGATGCGGATATTCTTCAGCATCTAAGCCGTTTAAGTTAAATTCCGCTGAACCAGAGCGGATGATCGTCAGGTGATTTTGTTCTACTTCAATTTCGACAGTAGACATAGGCAGTTTCTTTACAATTTCACTAAAGAAGCGGGCTTGAAGCACAATACTTCCCGGACGATCAATGGTGATAACCTCTAAATCTCCATCTCTTTGAGGAATGAAAGATTCAATTGAGATATCAGAATCGCTTCCTGTTAGAGAAACCCCTTCATCAGACGCAACAATTTTAATCCCTGTCAAAATAGGAATCGTTGTTCTAGAGGATACGGCCTTTAATACATCTTGGACACTTTGGACAAGACGATCTTTTTGAATCGTGAATTTCATAGTGGTCCTCCTAAATTTTCTTAATGACATGTATATATATTTTATTAATAAAAATCGTAGAAGTAATAGTAGGGCTTGTGAATATGTGGATAAGTCGAGAAAAAGAAAGGAAAGACAGCCTATCCACATGTGGACAGACTGTGTATGACTATGCTCTAGTTATTCACATTTTCCCGTACTCATTATATCAGCTTAGTTATTTTAATTGTTCTTTGATCTCTTTGACATGCTGCTGAAGCTGTTCATCTTCAACAATTAATTTCGAAATCTTCTCATGAGCATGAATGACAGTCGTATGATCACGACCGCCAAATTCTTCTCCGATTTTAGGCAGAGAGGAATCGGTCATTTCTCTAGAGAGGTACATGGCAATTTGTCTTGGATAAGCAACTGACTTTGTACGTTTCTTTGCTTTGAAATCCTCTAATCGAATATTAAATTGCTGCCCTACAATTCTTTGAATATCTTTAATTGTAATGACCTTAGGCTTTGATGAAGGAATGATGTCCTTTAGCGCCTCAGCTGCTAGATCTGCATTAATATCTTTATTAATTAAAGATGAGTAAGCAACGACACGAATCAAAGCACCCTCCAGCTCACGAATGTTGCTGTCGATTTGATTGGCAATGTACAGCATGACTTCATTTGGAATGTCTAAGCCTTCTGCCTTTGCTTTTTTTCGCAGGATCGCGATACGCGTTTCTAGATCTGGCGGGGTAATGTCTGTAATTAAGCCCCATTCAAATCGAGAGCGTAATCTGTCTTCAAGTGTCGGAATTTCCTTCGGAGGCCGGTCACTAGAAATGACGATTTGCTTACTTTCTTCGTGAAGTGTGTTGAATGTATGGAAAAACTCTTCTTGTGTTTGTTCTTTTCCTGCTAAAAATTGAATATCATCTATCAAAAGCACATCTACATTCCGATAGCGATTACGGAAGTCGACAGCTTTGTTATCTCGGATTGAGTTGATAAATTCATTAGTAAATTTTTCAGATGATAGATAGACCACTTTGGCTGATGGATTATGGTCGATCACGTAATGACCAATCGCATGCATCAAGTGAGTCTTTCCTAAACCAACGCCCCCATAAATAAAAAGCGGGTTATATGCTTTTGCTGGTGCTTCCGCGACTGCAAGTGAAGCGGCATGAGCAAAACGGTTGCCTGAACCAATAACAAAAGTATCAAATGTATATTTTGGATTCAGCATATTTTGTGGAATGTCAACGGGCTCTTCTTTAGACATTTTTTTGATAGGAGACTTTGGCATGGCTTCCTCTTCATCCTGATTTTGAGGAATAATAAATTTAATGCTGAGCTCTTCACCTGTTAGTTCATAGATGGTATCAGCAATTAAGTGAAGATATCTTGACTCTAGCCAATCTCTAGCAAATTCATTAGGTGCCGTAATTGTAAGCGTATCTCCCTGAAGAGAATGGGCTTTTGTCGATTTCATCCATGTCTCAAAACTGGGTTTGCTCAATTTTGTCTCTATTTTTTGAAGTGCTTTATTCCACAGATCCAAAATATTTTCCAT